>CAWFLD010000006.1:0-210536 GCA_963816555.1 uncultured Alphaproteobacteria bacterium
GGGTGAGGAGGCGGGGCAACAGGGCGCATGCCGCTCATTCCCACTCCATTTCCTGGAACACGGCCTGCGCGTTGCGCTTGGCCAGCGCCTCGAACTGGTCGAGGCCGCTGAAGGCGGACTGGTCGACCTCGACCGAGCCGATGATGTCGCCGCCCGCGTCGATATACGCCCGCATGCGCTCGCGCAGGTTTGCGAGATAGTCGCGGGTGTCGGCGCGGGCCCGGGCGAGCGTGGTCGCGGGACCGTGCCCCGGCACGACGGTTCGGGGATCCAGCGCCTCGACCTCGTGGAATGCGTCGAGCCACGAGGCGCTGTCGGAGAAATCCATCACGCCCAGGACGCGCCCGACGAACACGATGTCGCCGGTGAAGACGACGCGCTCGGCCGGCAGCCAGACGAAGCTGTCGCCGGGCGTGTGGGCCGGGCCCGGGTGGCGGATCTCGATGTGCCGGCCGCCGAGATCGAGATCGTAGGCGTCGGCGAAGACCACGTCCGCATAGGCGGGCTCGGTGCCGTCCAGGCCGTCGCCCACGAGCTGCGACAGCATGGTCATCTGCATCGAAGCCCTCGCGTGCTGGTCGGCGACGGCCGCGTCCGACGCGATGATCGTCGCGCCCCGGGCGCGCCAGTATCCGTTGCCGAGCCAGCGGTGATCCTGCCCGCCCGTGTCGATGACGTGCGTCACGGGCCGATCGGTCAGCCCGCGCACCACCTCGTGCAGCGCCGCGGCGCCTTGCCAGCTGCCGCCCGGGTCCACGA
The DNA here is from genome assembly GCA_963816555.1 of uncultured Alphaproteobacteria bacterium. Classification (GTDB taxonomy): domain Bacteria; phylum Pseudomonadota; class Alphaproteobacteria; order Rhizobiales; family Tepidamorphaceae; genus Lutibaculum. Next base: position 760 of record CAWFLD010000006.1, read on the forward strand.
GCACCGCGCCGTCCGTCGTCTCGATCAGGCCGAACGTCGCGTTGTTGCCGAGGTTCTCCGGGTCGCGCTGCGTCGCCGGCCCTTCGATGGCCCAGATCCCAGGGGCGACGTCCTGAACCGTCAGGAGATCGGCCCGGGCAGCGGCCGCGGGGAGCAGCGCGGCGAAGAGGGCGATGGCGAGCCGTTTCATGTTCCGTCCTTCCCTTGGATCGCGCATCGAACCGCGCTCATGCGTGCGAGGGCCTGCAATCGGCGCCTTCGAGTGTTCGTCGGTCCGAGGAGGACGCATCCTCCCCGAACGCCAGTGGGACGATGCTCGCGCCACCTCGGAGGAGGTGCCTTGATACGGCTCAACCGGCTTCCGGACGTCGCACCCTCCGGGCGCCGGGGATCTGGACCCGCGGCGTCGGCAGGTTCGGGGCGCAAGGCTTGTCGACGCGGTGGGCGCGCGGCAACGCAGACGCGGCCGCGCGGGCCGCGCGGGCCGCCGGCCGCCGGACTTCTTCTTCTGCAGCCTGACCGGTCTTGCCCGCCCGCATGGTTGGAGGCATTGTTGAGCCAACCACCGACGCAAAAAAACAAATCCAGAGAGACCAGATGACCGATTATCTCAAGTTCCTCAGCCGTGAGGCGGCCTTGGGCCGGATGAGCCGTCGCGAGTTCATGGGCAGGGCCGCGGCACTGGGGCTGACGGCCTCGGCGGCCGGAACGCTGCTCTCCACCAGCGTCATGGCGCAGGCGCCGCGCAAGGGCGGCCACCTCAAGCTCGGCCTCGAGGGCGGCGCGGCGACCGACGTGCTCGACCCGGCCAAGTGCACCTCGCAGGTCTGCTTCGTCACCGGCCGCAACTGGGGCGACACGCTGGTCGAGAGCGACCCCAAGACCGGCCTGCCCGTGCCGGCGCTGGCGGAGTCCTGGGACACCTCCGAGGACGCCAAGACCTGGACCTTCACGATCCGCAAGGGCGTGCAGTTCCACAACGGCAAGGAGATGACGGTCGACGACGTCGTCGCCACGCTGAAGCGCCACTCCGACAAGGATTCCGAGTCGGGCGCGCTCGGCGTCATGAAGACGATCAGCGACGTGAAGGCCGAGGACGGCAAGCTCGTCGTCACGCTCGAGAACGGCAACGCCGACCTGCCGCTGCTGCTCTCCGACTACCACCTGATCATCCAGCCGGGCGGCGGCATGGACGACCCCAACGCCGCGATCGGCACGGGCCCCTACACGGTCGAGAGCTTCGAGCCGGGCGTGCGCCTGACCTTCAAGAAGTTCGAGGACCACTGGAACCCGGACCGCGGCCACGTCGACTCGATCGAGATCGTCGTGATCAACGACGGCACGGCCCGCACGGCGGCGCTGTCCTCCGGCCAGGTGCACTTCATCAACCGCGTCGACCCCAAGACGGTGTCGCTGCTGCAGCGCGCGCCGACCGTCAACATCCAGTCGACCTCGGGCCGCGGCCACTACGTCTTCATCATGCACTGCAACGACGGCGCCGTTCGACAACAACGACCTGCGCCTGGCGCTGAAATACGCCATGGACCGCGAGAAGATGGTCGAGACCATCCTGCGCGGCTTCGGCAAGGTCGGCAACGACTACCCGATCAACGAGACCTACGCGCTGGCGCCCGACGACATCGAGCAGCGCGTCTACGACCCGGACAAGGCGAAGTTCCACTTCAAGAAGTCCGGCCATGACGGCCCGGTGCTGCTGCGCACCTCCGACGTCGCCTTCCCGGGCGCGGTGGACGCCGCCGTGCTCTACCAGGCGAGCGCCAAGGAAGCCGGCATCGACATCAACATCCAGCGCGAGCCGGGCGACGGCTACTGGTCGAACGTGTGGAACGTGAAGCCGTTCTGCACCTCCTACTGGGGCGGCCGGCCGACGCAGGACCAGATGTACACGACGGCCTACTACTCGAAGGCCGACTGGAACGACACGCGCTTCTTCCGTCCCGACTTCGACAAGATGCTGCTCGAGGCGCGCGCCGAGCTCGACAAGGACAAGCGCAAGCAGCTCTACCACGACATGGCGGTGATGGTGCGCGACGAGGGCGGCCTCATCCTGCCGATGTTCAACGACTTCGTGAACGCGACCTCCAACAAGGTCGAGGGCTACGTCCACGACATCGGCAACGACATGTCGAACGGCTTCGTCGGCGTGCGCGTCTGGCTGACGGAGTGATGGCGTCGACCGGTCCCGGCGGTTCCGAAGGGACCGGCGGAAACGACGAGACGGCGGGGGACCAGCTCCCGCCGTCACAGTCGGGAATGTCGCCGGCGGCCGCCGAGGTCGGCGCCGCCGAGCGCGCCGAGGAATGGGCGGCGCAGGAGGAGGCGCGGCACTGGCTGCGCGGCCCCCTGGCGACGCTGATCCTGCAGCGGCTGGGCCTGAGCGTGCTGCTGCTGTTCGCGGTGTCGCTTCTGATCTTCGTCGGCGTCGAGGCGCTGCCGGGCGACTTCGCGCAGACCTATCTCGGCCAGTCGGCGACGCCGCAGGCGGTCGCCAACATCCGGCAGGAGCTCGGCCTCGACCGTCCCGCGACGACCCGCTACCTCGAATGGCTGGGCGGCGTCGTGCACGGCGACTTCGGCACCTCCTGGGCGAGCGGCAACTCGATCGCCAAGCAGATCGGCCGGCGGCTCGGCAACACGCTGCTGCTGGCGGCGTTCGCCGCGCTCATCGCGGTGCCGCTCGCGGTGGGGCTCGGCATGGTGGCGGTGCTCTACCGCAACCGCATACCGGACAGGCTGATCAACGCCTTCTCGCTCGCGGCGATCTCGCTGCCCGAATTCTTCGTCGGCTACCTCTTGATCCTCTTCTTCGCGGTGAAATGGGGCTGGGTCACCTTCCCCTCGACCGTCTATGACGGCATGCCGTTCGGGGCGCGGCTCGAGGCGATCCTCCTGCCCGGCTTCACGCTCGTCATGGTCGTGCTCGCCCACATGATGCGCATGACGCGGGCGGCGATCCTCAACGTCATGTCGTCGGCCTATATCGAGACGGCGCAGCTGAAGGGCCTCGACGCCTTCCGCATCATCGCCAAGCACGCCGCGCCCAACTCCGTGGCGCCGATCATCAACGTCGTCGCCCTCAACCTCGCCTATCTCGTCGTCGGCGTGGTCGTGGTCGAGGTGGTGTTCGTCTATCCCGGCATGGGCCAGTACATGGTCGACGCCGTGACGGTGCGCGACATGCCGGTCGTGCAGGCCTGCGGCCTGATCTTCGCGGCCGTCTACATCGTGCTCAACATGATCGCCGACATTCTCGGCATCGTCGCCAATCCCAGGCTGAGGCATCCGCGATGAGGTGGCGCTCGATACCGGTCAGCGCGTGGATCGGCCTCGCCGGCATCGCGCTCGCCCTGATCTGCGCGCTGTTCGCGCCATGGCTCGCCCCCTATGGCGAGCGCGAGGTCGTCGGCGACATCTGGCAGCCGATCGGCGGAGAGTTCATCCTCGGCACCGACAATCTCGGCCGCGACCTGCTCTCGCGGCTGATCTACGGCGCGCAGACGACGATCTTCGTGGCCGCCTGCGCGACCGTCCTGTCCTTCACGCTCGGCGTCATCCTGTCGTTCACGGCGGCGACCGTGCGCGGCTGGACGGACCAGGGCCTGTCGCGGCTCAACGACCTGATGATGGCGATCCCGACGCTGATCTTCGCCCTCGTCGTGCTCGCCGTGCTGCCGCAGAAGCTGTGGATCCTGATCCTCGTCATGGCGGTGCTCGATTCCACCCGCGTCTTCCGGCTCGGCCGCGCCGTGGCGATCGACATCGCCGTCATGGACTTCGTCGAGGCGGCGCGGCTGCGCGGCGAAGGCAACGTCTGGATCATCTTCCGCGAGATCCTGCCCAACGCGCTGACGCCGCTGCTGGCCGAGTTCGGCCTGCGCTTCGCCTTCGCGGTGCTGTTCCTCTCCACCCTCTCCTTCCTGGGCCTCGGCATCCAGCCGCCGGAGGCCGACTGGGGCGGCATGGTGAAGGACAACAAGGACGGCATCATCTTCGGGATCCCGGCGGCGCTGATACCGGGCGGCGCGATCGCGCTGCTCGCGGTCTGCGTCAACCTCGTCGTCGACTGGCTCCTGAACCGCACCTCGAGCCTCAAGGGAGCGCGCGGCGATGGCTGACCTGCTCGACGTCAGGAACCTGAAGATCGAGGCGACGGTCTACCCCGAGAGCGAGCCGCCGCACGACGTGACGATCGTCGACAACGTGTCGTTCCAGCTGGAGCGCGGCAGGGTGCTCGGGCTGATCGGCGAATCCGGCGCCGGCAAGTCGACCATCGGCCTCGCCGCCCTCGCCTACGGGCGCGGCGGCGTGCGCATCACCGGCGGCGAGGTCGACCTCGACGGCACCGACATCCTGAAGCTGTCGCCGCGCGGCATCAGGCGGGTGCGCGGGGCCAGGGTCTGCTACGTCGCGCAGTCGGCGGCGGCCGCCTTCAACCCCGCCCACCGGCTCGGCGACCAGGTGGTCGAGGCGGCGCTGCGCCACGGCACGCTGTCGCGGCACGAGGCGCACGAGCGGGCGCGATACCTGTTCGACGTGCTGGGCCTGCCCGACCCCGAGACGTTCGGCAAGCGCTACCCGCACCAGGTCTCGGGCGGCCAGCTGCAGCGCGCGATGACGGCGATGGCGCTCCTGCCCTCGCCCGACCTCATCGTCTTCGACGAGCCGACGACGGCGCTCGACGTGACGACCCAGATCGACGTCCTGGTCGCCATCAAGCGGGCGATCGACGAGACGAACACCGCCGCGCTCTACATCACCCACGACCTCGCCGTGGTCGCGCAGGTCGCCGACGACATCATGGTGCTGCGGAACGGCAAGACGGTCGAGTACGGCGAGACGCGGCAGATCCTCGAGGCGCCGAAGGAGCAGTACACGCGCGAGCTCGTCTCGGTGCGCCAGGTCAAGCGCAAGGAGGCGGAGGACCAGAGCGACGCGCTGCTCAGGGTCGACCACGTCGAGCGCCCGCTATTCCGGCGGGCCGCATGATCCTCGAGGACGTGTCGCTGCACGTGCCGCGCGGCCAGACGCTGGCGATCGTCGGCGAGTCGGGCTCGGGCAAGTCGACGCTGGCGCGCGTCATCACCGGCCTCCTGCCGCCGGAGAGCGGAAGCATCCTGTTCAAGGACGAGGCGCTGCCCGCCGCCCTGCCGAGCCGCTCGCGCGACCAGCTGCGCAAGATCCAGATGATCTACCAGATGGCCGACACGGCGATGAACCCGCGCCAGACCATGCGCCAGATCATCGGCCGGCCGCTGACCTTCTATTTCGGCATGCGCGGCGACAAGAAGAAGACAGCGCGTGCAGGAGCTGCTCGAGCAGATCGAGCTCGGCACCGGCTTCGCCGACCGCTACCCGGCGGAGCTGTCGGGGGGCCAGAAGCAGCGCGTCGCGATCGCCCGGGCGCTCGCCGCCGAGCCCGAGCTGATCCTGTGCGACGAGCCGACCTCGGCGCTCGACCCGCTGGTCGCCGACGGCATCCTGACGCTGCTGACGCGGCTGCAGTCGGAGACGCAGGTCTCCTACCTCTTCATCACCCACGACATCGCGACGGTGCGCGCGATCGCCGATTCGGTGGCCGTCATGTATCTCGGCCAGGTCGTGCGCTTCGGGCCGAAGTCGCAGGTGCTCTCGCCGCCCTTCGACGACTACACCGACCTGCTCCTCAAGTCGGTGCCCGAGATGGAGGTCGGCTGGCTCGAGCGCGTCCTGGAGACGCGGCGCATGGAGAGCGGCGGCCACTGACGGCGGCCCCACGCGAACGAAGGCGGAGACGCAATGGCGGACAGGGACTTCTCTGTCATCGACAACGAATGGATCACGCTCGCCGACGGCAAGAGGCTGGCGGCGCGGATCTGGATGCCGGAGGGCGCCGAGGACGAGCCGGTGCCGGCGGTGCTCGAGTTCCTGCCCTACCGCAAGCGCGACGGCACGAGCCAGCGCGACGAGTCGACCTATCCCGTCTTCGCCGCCGCCGGCTATGCCGGGGTGCGCGTCGACATGCGCGGCTCCGGCGAGTCCGAGGACGTGATCGACGGCGAGTACAGCCCGCAGGAGCTGTCGGACGCCTGCGAGGTCATCGACTGGATCGCGGCGCAGCCCTGGTGCTCCGGCGCGGTCGGCATGATGGGCATCTCGTGGGGCGGCTTCAATTCGCTGCAGGTCGCAGCGCTCCGGCCGGCGCCGCTGAAGGCCGTCATCTCGATCGCCTCGACCGTCGACCGCTACAACGACGACATCCACTACAAGGGCGGCTGCCAGCTCGCCGCCAACCTCTCCTGGGCGGCGACCGTCGCCGCCTACCAGTCGCGGCCGCCGGACCCGGCGCTGGTCGGCGAGAGGTGGCGCGAGATGTGGATGGAGCGCCTCGAGAACGAGCCGCTGATGCTCGAGGACTGGCTCGCCCACCAGCGCCGCGACGAGTTCTGGGAGCACGGCTCGATCTGCGAGGACTTCTCGGCCGTCGAGGCTCCCGTCCTCGTCATCGCCGGCTGGGCGGACGGCTACCGCAACACCCCGCTGAAAGCGGTCGAGGGGCTGGGCGACCGGGCCAAGGCGATCCTCGGCCCCTGGGTCCACAAATACCCCCATTTCGCCTGGCCGAAGCCGCGCGCCGACTTCCATGCCGAAGCGATCCGCTGGTGGGATCGCTGGCTCAAGGGCGACCGAGAACGGCGCCGAGGCGCAGCCGCAGGTGCGCGCCTACGTGCTCGACGGGCCGCGCCCGTCGCCGCGCCGCGAGTTCGACCCGGCCGGTGGGTGGCGCTCGATCGCTGGACGGCGCCGACGTTCCTGCGCCTCTTCGCCGGCGGGCACGGCAGCCTCGCCGCCGGGCGGCCGGCCGAGGCGCCGGGCGAGATCCGCCTCGAGTGCCCGCAGGACACCGGCACGACGGCCGGCGAATGGTTCACGCTGAAGCCCGACGCGGAGATCGCCGGCGACCAGCGCTACGACGACGGGGCGTCGCGTCGTCCTCGAGACGGCGCCGCTCGACGAGGCGGTCGAGATCCTCGGCCGGCCGGTGCTCGACCGTGACCGTGACGACGACGGACCCGCAGAACCTCGCCGCCCGCCTCGTCGACGTGCATCCGGACGGCGCCGCGACGCGCGTCAGCTTCGGCGTGCTCAACCTCTCCCACCGCGACGGCGACGGCGAGCCGGAAGCCATGCCGGCCGGCGAGCCCGTCACGATCCGGCTCGAGCTCGATGCCTGCGGCTACCGCTTCGCGCCCGGCCACCGCATCCGCCTGTCGCTGTCGAACGCCTACTGGCCGATGATCTGGCCGGCCGCCGGCAGCCAGGGCATCGCGCTCGCCGGCGAAAGCCTCGAGCTCGGCCTGCCGCTGCTGCCGGAGACGGCGGAGGAGATCGAGGTCGCGGAGCCGGCCAATCCGGATCCCCTGCCGAGCTACATCGAGCACAAGGCCCCGCGTGTCGCGGCGCACGGTCGAGCGGAACCTGACCTCGAGCCTGACCACGTTCCGCATCCTCGAGGACACCGGCGCCTACGAGCATCCCGACACCGGCCTGACGACCCGGCAGGTGCGCCGCGAGACCTGGAGCGTCGAGCCCGACGACCCGCAGTCGGCGCGGGGCGAGACGCACTGGACGACGGAGATGTCGCGGCAGGGCTGGTCGGTGCGCACGGAGAGCTACGTCACGATGTCGTGCACGCGCACCCACTGGAACGTGCTGGCCTCGGTGATCGCCTACGAGGGCAGCGCCGAGATCCACCGCAAGGACTGGGACAGGCAGTTCCCCCGCGACTTCATGTGAGGCAGGCTCACGCGAGGCCCGACAGCCAGGCGATGCCGGCGGCGATCGCGGCGAAGCCCTTGCGCGCGCCGGGGCTCGAATGCCTGGCCCTGAGCCAGCCGTGGACCATCTGCGGATCCTCCCGGAAGATCACGTCGACGCCGGCCGTGGCGAGCCGGGCGGCATAGTCGCGCCCGTCGTCGCGCAGCGGGTCGAAATGAGCCGCGGCGACGAAGGCCGGAGGAAGGCCCGTGAGGTCGCCGGCCCGCAGCGGATAGGCGTAGACATCGTCGTCGCCCGCGCCGTAGAGCGCGCGGTAGGCGGCGACGTCCTTCGTCGTCAGGCCGGGCGCCTCCGCCATCTCCAGGTAGGAGCCGCGCGTCAGGTCGCCGCCGAGGCCGGGATAGACGAGGGCCTGGCCGACGACGCCCGAACGCCCCTCCGCCCGCGCCAGGAGGGCGAGGCCGGCGGCGAGGGTCGCGCCGGCGCTGTCGCCGGCGACGATCACCGGACGGCCGTCCTCGAGCAGGGCCTCCAGCACGGCGGCGGCGTCCTCGAAGGCGGCCGGCGCGGGATGCTCGGGAGCCAGGCGATAGTCGACCGCGACCACCTCGAGCCCGGTCGCCGCGCAGAGCTCGGCGCAGATGCCGTCATGGCTGTCGAGCGAGCCGAGGACGAAGCCGCCGCCGTGCAGCCAGAGCACCCGCGTCGGCGCGAACGGGTGGGCCGGAACGTAGCGCCGCGTCGGGATGCCTGCCTGCCCCGCCGGCGCGTCCGAGACCGAGACGCCCTCCGGCCGCTCCACGTCGAAGGCCCGGCACAGCGCGTCGTACCACGCGCGCTGCTGCCCGACCGGCGCCGAGGCCGCGTCGGGCGGATAGTGGCCGTCGACCCTCTCCTGAAACGCGAGGATCTCGGGCTCGGTCGGCGCGGGTCGAAGCGGCGGGGTCATGGGCACTCCGTGTGGGTTGCACCGGAAGGCCTACCGCTCCGCGCTGCCGCTGTCGACGGCGCAGGTCCGCCGCACGGAGCTTGGCGCTTCATGTGACGGCCGGGCGGCCGGGCCGCGCCCACCGCCTCTAGGCGCGGCCGGAAAGACGGCCGGCGCAGGCCGCGAGGATCGAGACGATCTCCTCGTTCACCAGCCTCACGCGCGGGGGCATCTCCGCGGTGGCGTGCCCGACCAGCCACAAGGGCTCTTCCATGACGAGGTCGACGGGCAGGCGCACCAGCCCCTCGCCGAGGAAGCAGGGCAGGATGCCGATGCCGAGCCCCGCCGCGATGGCGGCGCGATGGGCATCCATGCTGTTGAGGCGGATCTCCGTCTCGCGCCCCGTCAGTCGCCGCAACCAGCGCGTTGCGGGCAGATCGTGCGCGGCGGTCCAGCCGACCAGGCGGCTCGTCGCAAGGTCGGCCTGCAGGCTGCTTGCCGCGTACAATCCGTGGCGCATGGTTCCGACCCTGCGCACCGTCAGCGCACCGCGTTCGGGCGCGACCAGGCGCAGCGCGAGATCCGCCTCGCCGCGCGCGATGCCGACGGGGGCGATGCCGGTCAGCAGTTCGAGCTCGAGCTGCGGATGGCGCTCCAGCAAGGGACCCATCGCGGGCAACAGCAGATGCGTCGCGATCGTCTCCGGCGCGGCCAGCCGCACCACGCCCCTGATCCCTCCGCCCTTGCCGCCCGCGCTGGCCCGGAACGCGGCGACGGCTTCCTCGACACGCTCGGCATCGGCGATCAGCGCTTCAGCGTCCGGAGTGGGCAGGTATCCGCTCGAATGGCGAATGAACAGGGTCGTCCCCAGCGCCTCCTCCAGCGCGGCGATGCGGCGGCCGACGGTCTGGACGCTGACGCCCAGCAGCCGGGCCGCGCCCGTCAGGCTGCCCGTGCCGTGGATCGCGGTGAAGAAGCGCAGGTCGTTCCAGTCCATGCAGCTTCCATAACTGGAAAACGCAGTTCCTTCCAGTTCCATTCCCGTGAAGGCCCGGAGCGGCGATAACTGCCCCCGAGGAGACGGCCGGCAGCCACGGCGGGTGGCCGGGCGCCGCCGGCTCCACGTGAAAGCCCAGAGGAAAATCATGTCCCTCCACTCCATCGGCCGGCGCGAGCTGGCCGCCATCGACGGCCCGCGCGGCGCGGAAACGGAGCAGACGGTGCGCGAGATCTCGCCGCTCCTGGCCGACGCGCTGATCGAGCATGCCTTCGGCAGCGTCTTCGCGCGCACCGCCCTCTCCCGGCGCGAGCGGGAGATGGCCTCCGTCGCGGTGCTGGCCGCCATCGGCGGCTGCGAGCCGCAGCTCGACCTGCACCTCGAGGCGGCCCTGCGGGTCGGGGCCGACCGCGACGAGCTGATCGCGCTCGTCGAGCATCTCTCGGTCTATGCCGGCTATCCGCGCGCCCTGAACATGCTGCGCGGCCTGCGCGCCGTCCTCGAGCGGACGGGGCGGATGCCGCGGGGAACGCTGCGCCCCGTCTCGTCTGCGCGACATGGAGACGACCCTGTTCGACAGCGGCGGCGACGGACCGGTGCTCGTGCTCGTTCACGCGCTCGGCCTCGACTGGCGCATGTGGCGCGACGTGATCCCGCACCTGGCGGGTCGCCACCGCGTGATCGCGTTCGACCTGCGCGGGTTCGGCAGCGCCGCGATGGCCCGGGCCGCGACGGGAATCGCGGACTACGCCGCCGACCTGGCCGCGCTGATCGAGACGCTGGGCAGCGGCCCGGTTCATCTCGCCGGCCTGTCGCTGGGCGGCACGATCGCGCTGCAGCTGGCTATCGAGCGGCCCGAGCTGCTTGCGAGCCTGTCGGTCGTCGCGGCGACGGCCTGGTCCTTTCCCGCCTTCGGCGAGCGGAAGGAGGCCGCGGAGCGCGACGGGGTGGCCGCGCAGATCGCGCCCAGCCTGACGCGCTGGTTTCGCAGCGAAGACCTTGCGTGCAACGGCTGGGCGGTACGCTATGCGCGCGACTGCGTGGACCGTGCGGAGCTGTCCGGGTGGACCGCGGGCTGGAACGCGCTCCATACGCTGAGCATGGCCGAGGACCTGCCGCGCATCGCGGTGCCGACCCGCATCGTCGCGGGCGAACGGGACGCCTCGACGCCGCCGCGTGTGATGGAAGGCATGGCGTGCATTCCCGCAAGCCGCATGGATGTCGTCGCCGATGCGCCGCACATGCTGGCATTGACCCACCCGGCCGAGCTGGCGGCATTGCTGCGCGCGCCGGCGGCCTGAGCGGCGAAAGCTGCGCGGCGCCGGCGCCACGGGCCTGCGCGGGCGCCGCCGGCTCTCGCTACGCCTGTGGCCGGCTCGGCTGGGCGCCCTTGCCGGCCCGGAGGATCATGCCGAAGAGATCGCGCGGCTCGTCGGGATCGGCGATCATGTCGAGCATCTCGTAGCTGTTCGAGGCCTGCAGCCTGTCCTTGAGGTAGCGCAGGGCCGAGAAGTCCTCGATGGCGAAGCCGACGCTGTCGAACAGCGTGATCCGGCCGGCATCGCGCCGCCCCGGCGCCGTTCCGGCGATGACGCGCCAGAGCTCCGTCACCGGATGGTCCGGCTCGAGCTGCTGGATTTCGCCTTCGATGCGGGTCTGCGGCGGAAACTCCACGAAGATGTCCGAGCGCAGGAGGATGTCGCGGTGAAGCTCGGTCTTGCCCGGGCAGTCGCCGCCGACCGCGTTGATGTGGATTCCGGCGCCGATCATGTTGTCGGTGAGGATCGTGGCGAACTGCTTGTCCGCCGTGACGGTGGTGACGATCTGCGCGCCCTGGACGCACTCCTCCGCGCTGTCGCAGGCGGTGAGCGCGAGGCCGGAGCCGGCGAGGTTCGCCATGCACTTGCGCGTCGCGGCGGGATCGACGTCGAAGAGCCGCACCGCGCCGATGCCGCAGATCTCCGCGAAGGCGAGCGCCTGGAACTCGGCCTGCGCGCCGTTGCCGATGATGGCCATCGTCGTGCTGCCCCGCGGCGCCAGGTGCCGCGCGGCGAGAGCCGAGGTGGCGGCGGTGCGCAGCGCGGTCAGGATCGTCATCTCCGTGATGAGCACCGGATAGCCCGTCGCGACGTCGGACAGGACCCCGAAGGCCGTGACGGTCTGGCGGCCGGCCTTCATGTTGCCGGGGTGGCCGTTGACGTACTTGAAGCCGTACTGGCGCCCGTTGCTGGTCGGCATCAGCTCGATCACGCCGCCGGGCGAATGCGAGGCGACGCGCGGGCACTTGTCGAAGCTCTCCCACTGCCGGAAGTCGTCCTCGATGTACCCGGCCAGCTCCGCGAGCATCCGCTCGACCCCGATGTCGAGCACCAGCCGCATCATGTTCTCCACGCTGACGAAGGGCACGGTGTTGAGGGGCAGGCTCTCGGCGCGGCGCATCGGAAGGCTCCGTTCGGGTGAAGGAGCAAAAATGCTAGGGCCGCGGCGATGCCATCCAGAATGGCAATCTTGCTGGCAGTTTGCCGGCCGTCACGCTAATATTGCGTGACGGATCTGGCGATTTGCCAAGCGAGAACCACCCTGAGCCGCCCTGCCCCCACCGCCAAGCACCATTTCGACGAGCTCGACCGCGCCCTCGTCGCGGCGCTGCGGCGGGACGGCCGCGCCTCGGTCTCCAAGCTCGCCGAGATCCTCGGCGTGTCGCGCGGCACCGTGCAGAACCGGCTCGACCGGATGCTGGAGACCGGCGCGATCCTCGGCTTCACCGTGCGGGTGCGCGAGGACCACGAGGACGACGCGATCCGCGCCGTGATGATGATCGAGGTCACCGGCCGCTCGACCACGCAGGTGATCCGGCGCCTGCACAGCCTGCCGGAGCTGCACGTGCTGCACACCACGAACGGCGCATGGGATCTCGTGGCGGAGCTGCGTGCGCCGAGCCTGGCGGAGTTCGACAGGGTGCTGCGCGAGGTGCGGATGATCGACGGCGTGCTGAACAGCGAGACGAGCATCCTCCTGAGCTCGATCTGAGGCTGCAGGTCCCGGCGACCTCACGCCGGGGCGCCGGCCGCCTCCATCCCGCGGATCGCCTGCCACACCTTCTCGACGAAGCTGCGCGTGGAATGGGCGTGCCGGTAGATGCGGATCTCGGTCGTCAGGGTCCAGGAGGGATCCTCGCTCGCCGCCGCCAGCCTGCCTGCCGCCAGCTCCTCGCAGACGAGGCTTTCGGGCAGCCATGCCACCCCCCAGCCGGCGAGCGCCATGCTCTTCAGCCCGATCGAGATCGTGTTCTCGTGCACCACGCGCCGCCGGAGGCGCGGCGCGTCGGCGAAGAGGCGCGACAGCGCCATGTCGAAGAAGGAGAGGTCGCCGTAGCTCAGGAACGGGATCTCCGTTCCCTCGCGCACGGCACGGTCGAGCAGGGGGCCGGCGGGATCCGGCGCGGCCACGGGAACGAGCCGCTCGTGGCCGAGCACGCAATGCGGGAACTCGCCCTCCTCGAGCAGCAGCGGCACCCATGGATGGGCGTAGGTCAGCAGGAAGTCGACCATCCCGTCGACCAGCATGCCGATGTTCTCGCCGATGCCGCCCCGGTCCGGAACCAGCCGCGAGCGGAAATCGCCCACCTCCGCCTCGATCTTGCGCAGCCAGCCGGGAAAGAAGGTGACGGTCAGGGTCTGCAGGGCGAGCAGGTTCAGCGACCGGTCCCTCTGGCCGCCCACCGGCCGCAGCTCCTCACGCGCGGCGTAGAAGGCGTGCGCGGTCTCCTGCGCCGTCAGCAGGAACGCGCGCCCCTCGCGGGTGAGCTGCGGCGGGTAGGTCGCGCGGTTGACCAGCGGCACGCCCAGCCAGTGCTCGAGCTGCTTGATGCGGCGGCTGAACGCCGGCTGCGAGACGCCGCGAATGTCCGCGGCCCGGGAGAACGACCTCGTCGTGGCAAGGCAGATGAAGTCCTCCAGCCACTTGAGATCCACCGCGCCGCTCCCCCGATACGCTATGCAGAATTTGCATAGTTAAATCGGAACAAGGTATTGGCCAAGCCGCCATTTCGCGACCTACCGTTTTTGCGGGGAAAACGAGCGGGATGGGGCAAGCGTGGTGCGGCAGGTTTACATCGACGGAGCCTTCGTCGGAGAGGACGAGGCCCGCATCTCGATCTTCGACCGCGGCCTGCTCTTCGGGGACAGCATCTACGAGGTCAGCGCCGTCATCGCCGGCCGGCTGCTCGACAATGACAGCCACCTCGCCCGCCTCGAGCGCTCGCTTCGCGAGATCGACATCGAGATGCCGCTGCCGGCGGAGCGGATCCGCGAGGTGCAGCACGAGCTGGTCGCGCGCAACCGCCTCGACCAGGGCGTCGTCTACCTGCAGGTGACCCGCGGGGCGGCCGACCGGGACTTCGGCTATGCCGACGACATCCGCCCCTGCCTCTTCGCCTTCACGCAGTCCAAGAACATCACCGACAGCCCGTCGATCCGCGACGGCATCCGGGTCGCCACGGTGCCCGACATGCGCTGGGCGCGGCGCGACATCAAGACGACCATGCTTCTTCCGCAGGTGCTGGCGAAGCGCGAAGCGAAGGCGCGCGGCTGCCGGGAAGCCTGGCTCGTCGAGGACGGCTACGTGACCGAGGGGGCCTCCTCCTCGGCGTTCATCGTCGGCCCCGACGGCGCGATCGTCACCCGGCCGCGCTCGCACGCGATCCTGCCCGGCTGCACGCGCGGCATCCTCCTGGACGGGGCCGCCGCACACGGCATCGCGGTCGTCGAGCGGCCCTTCACGGTCGAGGAGGCCCTGTCGGCACGCGAAGTCTTCCTGACGAGCGCGTCGAGCCTCGTCACCCCCGTCATCGCGATCGACGACAGGCCGATCGGGGCCGGCACGCCCGGGGCCGTCACGCGCCGCCTGCAGGCTCTCTATCTCGAACTCGCCCAGACGAGCGGGAAACACCAGGGGCATCCGCCCGCACAATCCATTGGAGGAACGACATGAGGGATCTGAAACACCTGGCACGCTACATGCTCGGGGCCGCATTCGTCTGCGGCGTCGCGCTCTCCGTGCCGGCGCAGGCGGCGGACGGTAAGTTCGGCGAGTGCCCGCTCGGCGGCGAGAAGGGCAGCTACTCCATCGAGCCGGCGAATCCCGGCAAGCTGACGGTGGAGATCAACCTCCCGGCGGTCGGCAATTTCGACGGCGACACGCCGGAGACCGTGAAGAGCGGCTTCGAGTACTGCATCGCCGCCAACATCGCCCACCGGCTCGGCCTCGACGAGCTGAAGCTCGTCAACGTGGCCTTCGACGCCATCGTCGCCGGCCAGACGAAGAACTACGACCTGGCGCTCGCGCAGATCTCGGTGACCGAGCCGCGCAAGAAGGTCGTCGACTTCTCCGAGCCCTACCAGACCTCCGACTACGGCGTGGCGATCAAGGCCGGCACCGACGTGACGGAAGAGTCGATCAAGTCCGGCAAGGTCGGCGTCCAGTCCGGCACGACGATGATCGACTTCGCGCAGAACACGCTCCATCCGGAAAGCGTCGAGGTGTTCCCCGACACCTCCTCGATGTTCACCGCGCTCGCCGCCGGCCGCGTCGACGCGGTGATCACCAGCACGCCGATCGTGCTCGGCCAGGTCGCCAACTCGAACGGCCGCCTCGAGATCGTCGCCCAGTACGCGACCGGCCAGACCACCGCCGCGGTCTATCCCAAGGGATCGGAGGCCGGCCCGGTGATCGACAAGATCCTCAAGGAGATGAAGTCCGACGGCACGCTGCGCAAGCTCGAGGACGTCTATCTGGTGCCGAAGTGGGGCATGTCCCCCGCCGACGTGCCGTTCTGGAAGCCGTAAGCGCGACCCGGCCATGACGGCACCGGCACAGGAACTGCACCGGGAGCGGGCGGCGCGCTGGCTCGCCTCGAACACGACGCGCAGCTACGGGCCGCGCACGGCGGGAGCGTTTCTCGTCGCGCTCCTCACCCTCGGCTTCACCGCCTACACGGCCGCGCAGGTGGCCGGCTACGTGATCGTCGAGGGCTGGCCTCCTGTGCCGGTCGTCGCGGCGGCGATACTCGCCACCGCGACGGCCCTCGTGGCGCTCGCCGCGGGCTGGCGGGCGGCGCGCCTGTCGGCCCGGGCCCGGGCCAGCCGCGACACCTACGACGCCCGCGGCCTCGGGGCCGACGCCTCCGACCTCGCATGGCGCTCGCTCGCCTATTCCGGCGCGATCCTCGTCGTCTGCCTGTTCGCGTGGTTCCTGATCGTCAACGACGCCGCGGTCAGCCGCACCTTCTTCGACGTCGGCCTGATCCTGAGCTCGGCCGGCCTCGTGCTGTGGGCGTTCGGCACCAACATCTACATCTTCCTCGTCTCCGGCGCGCTCATCCTGCTCTGGGCGCTCGTCATCGCCATCGCGCGCACGCTGCCGGGCAAGGCCGGCCGGCCCATCCGCACGCTGGCGATCATCTATTCCGACCTGTTCCGCGGCCTGCCGGCGATCATCACGATCTATCTCGTGGGCTTCGGCCTGCCGCTGACCGGCCTGCCCTTCGTCAGCGACCTGAACTCCAACACCTACGCCATCATCGCGCTGACGCTGACCTACGGCGCCTACACCTCGGAGGTCTATCGCGCCGGCATCGAGGGCGTGCACCAGAGCCAGGTGGCCGCCGCCCGGTCGCTCGGGCTCTCCTACTTCAAGACGATGCGCTACGTCGTGCTGCCGCTGGCGGTGCGCGGCATCGTGCCGCCGCTCCTCAACAACTTCATCAGCCTGCAGAAGGACACCGCGCTCGTGAACATCATCGGCACGATCGACGCCTTCAACCAGGCCAAGATCATCGCCAGCAACTGGTTCAACCTGTCGGCGGTGACGACGGTCGCGATCCTCTTCATCCTGATCACCATCCCGCAGGCGCGCTTCGTCGACCGCCTGATCGAGCGGGACCGCCGCCGCATCCGCTCCGGCGCCTGAAGGAGCAGGCAATGCCACTGGTCGAAATAGACAAAGCCACCAAGCGCTACGGCGAGGTGGAGGTCCTGTCCGGCCTCGACCTCGACATCGACGAGCACCAGGTCGTCTGCCTGATCGGCCCGTCGGGCTGCGGCAAGTCCACCCTCCTTCGCTGCATCAACAGGCTCGAGACGATCCAGGACGGCGAGATCCGCCTGCACGGCGACCGCGTCACCGGCCCGGGCGTCGACCTCGACATGCTGCGCCGGGAGATCGGCATCGTCTTCCAGGGCTACAACCTGTTTCCGCACATGTCGGTCATCGGCAACGTCACGCTCGCGCCCGTCAAGGTGCTCGGCATGCCCCGGGCGGAGGCCGTCGAGAAGGGCATGGCGCTGCTCACCCGCATCGGGCTCGCCGAGAAGGCGCACGACTATCCGGACAGGCTGTCCGGCGGGCAGCAGCAGCGCGTCGCGATCGTGCGGGCGCTGATGATGGACCCCGCGCTCCTCCTGCTCGACGAGATCACCTCGGCGCTCGACCCCGAGCTCGTCTCCGAGGTGCTCGACATCGTGCGCGACCTCGCCGCCAAGGGCATGACCATGGTGCTCGCCACGCACGAGATGGGCTTCGCGCGCGAGGTGGCGGACAAGGTCTGCTTCCTGCAGGGTGGCATCGTCTACGAGCAGGGACCGCCGGAACAGATCTTCGGCGCGCCGGAGGGCGAGCGCACCCGCGCCTTCCTCAAGCGCATCGTCGACGCCGGGCGGCTGTAGGAGGGCAAGGCCATGCCGGTGGCGCGCGAGCTCGGCCTCGCCTGCGGCACGCTTCCCGCGGGAGCGGCCAACGACATCTGCGACGTGCCGGGGGTGCGGGTCGGCCACTGCACCCTGCGCGACGGCGACGTCAACACGGGCGTCACGGCGATCCTGCCGCACGGCGGCAACCTGTTCCGCGACAAGGTGCTGGCCGCGAGCCACGTCATCAACGGCTTCGGCAAGAGCGTCGGCCTCGTCCAGATCGACGAGCTCGGCACGATCGAGACGCCGATCCTCCTGACCAACACGCTGTCGGTCGGCACCTGCGCGACGGCGCTGGTGCGCCACGCGGTCGCCGCCAACCCGGACATCGGCCGGCGCACGTCCACCGTCAATCCGGTGGTCGGCGAGTGCAATGACGGGCCGCTCAACGACATCCAGGCGCTGGCCGTCACCGAGGACCACGCGCTCCGGGCGATCGAGACCGCGGCGCAGGGGCCGGTGCTCCAGGGCTCCGTCGGCGCCGGCACGGGCATGACCTGCTTCGGCTACAAGGGCGGCATCGGCAGCTCGTCGCGCCGGCTGGCGCTCGGCGAGCACGCCTTCCATCTCGGCGTGCTGGTCCTGTGCAATTTCGGCGCGAAGGGCGATCTCGTCCTGCCGGACGGGCGCCGGCCCGGGGCCGCGCAGGAGGAGCAGGCCCCCGAGCAGGGCTCGGTCATCATCGTCCTCGGCACGGACGCGCCGCTCGCCCACCGCCAGCTCGCGCGCGTCATCCGGCGCACGGGCGCCGGGCTCGCCCGCCTCGGCTCCGTCTGGGGCCACGGCAGCGGCGACATCGCCGTCGGCTTCTCCACCGCGACCATCGTGCGGCACGACGAGCCCCGCATCGTCATCCCCGCCGCGACCCTCCGGGAGGACTGCCTCGACACGCTGTTCCGGGCGGCCGCCGAGGCGACGCAGGAGGCCGTGCTGAACGCCCTCCTCTCCGCCACCGCGACGACCGGCCGGGGCGGGCGGGCCCGTCCGTCGCTGGCCGACGCGCTTTCGCCCTCGCCCCGCCCATGACGGTTGACCCCGCGGCCCGCCTCGATGGCAGAAATTCGCCCCGCGGGTTGCGGAAGGTCGTGCCCCTGGCCCACACTTTCGCGCCGGATCGGCCTGGTCTCCGGCGCCACCACCAGCGACCCACAACGGAGATCACCGCAGGAACATGACGCGCCTCATCGAGATCGAGCCGAAAGCCTATGACGTGGAGCTGGCACTGGCCTACGCCACGCCCGACAATCTCGCCGGCCGGCCGGTCTATGCGCGGGAGGCCGCCTTCCTCAACGCGGAGGCCGCCTCGCGACTGGCGCGGGCCTGCGAGCTCGCCGCCGCGCTCGGCCTGAGGTTCCGGATCTACGACGCCTTCCGGCCGCGGGAGGCGCACGACCAGCTCTGGGCGGCGCGGCCGGACCCGGAGTTCGTCGCCGATCCCGCGCGCGGCTCGGACCACTCGCGCGGCGCCGCCATCGACCTGACGCTCATCGATGCGTCCGGGCAGCCGCTCGACATGGGCACCGGCTTCGACGCCTTCGAGAAGGCCTCCTATCACGGCGCCACGGACATCCCGCCCGAGGCGCAGCGCAATCGCTTCGTCCTTCTCGGCCTGATGACGGCCGCAGGATGGGGCCACAACCCGCACGAGTGGTGGCACTACCAGCTGCCCGACGCGCGCAACCATCCCCTGCTGACCGACGAAGAGGCCGGAACGCGCCTCCTCTGATCGAGGCGGCCAACGGCCCGAAAGGGGGCAGGGAGCCGGCCGCTTCGCCGAAGCGGCCGGGCCATCAGGGGCAACGGGACTATCCAGAGAGGGAGAAGACGAATGCGAATGCGAAATGGAGCCCGGCGCATCGCCGCGGTCGCAGGCGGCGTCCTGCTCGGCATGGGACTCGCGCCGCAGTTCTCGGCGCAGGCGGAGACGCCGACCGACGTGCTGGTGATCGGCAAGGCGGAGGATCCGCGCACGCTCGATCCCGCCGTCACGATGAGCAACAACGCCTGGAGCGTCACCTATCCCGCCTACGAGCGTCTCGTGACCTACAAGGTCGAGGACGGCAAGGGCTCGACCGAGGTCGAGGGCGAGGTCGCGAAGTCGTGGGAGGTCAGCGACGACAACCTGACCTGGACCTTCGAGCTCGAGGACGGCCACACCTTCGCCGACGGCAGCCCGGTCGACGCCAAGGCGGTGGCGTTCTCCTTCCAGCGCCTGCTCGACATGGGCCAAGGCCCGTCCGGCGCCTTTCCCTCGGTGGAATCCGTCGAGGCCGTGGACGACCACACGGTGAAGTTCACCCTGAAGGAGCCCTTCGCGCCCTTCCTCTACACGCTCGCCAACAACGGCGCCGCCATCGTCAACCCGAAGGTGATGGAGCACGAGAAGGACGGCGACCAGGGCCAGGGATATCTCTCCGGCCACACGCTCGGCTCGGGCGCCTTCCAGGTCGATTCCTGGGAGAAGGGGCAGCAGATCGTGATGACGCCGAACCCGAACTACGCGGGAGACAAGCCGGCGTTCAAGCGGGTCGAGATCCGCATGATCAAGGAGGCCTCGGCGCGGCGCCTGCAGCTCGAGAACGGCGACCTCGACATCGCCGAGTACCTGCCGGTCGACCAGATCGACGCGCTGAAGAGCACCGACGGGGTCGAGGTCGGCGAGTGGCCGAGCTTCAGCGTCACCTATCTCTATCTCAACAACGAGCGCGCCCCGCTCGACAACGAGAAGGTGCGCGAGGCGGTCTCCTACGCGATCGACTACAAGGGCATCATCGACGGCATCCTGCTCGGCAACGCGACGCAGATGCGCGGGCCGATCCCCCAGGGGATGTGGGGCCATGACGACGAGCTGATGCAGTACCATCAGGATCTCGACAAGGCGAAGCAGCTGCTCGACGAAGCCAAGGTCGACGGCACCTCGATCAGCTACCTCTACGCGACGAACGATCCGAACTGGGAGCCGATCGGGCTGACCGTGCAGGCCAACCTGCAGCAGGCCGGGCTGAAGGTCGAGATGGAGCAGCTCGCCTACGCGACGATGCGCGACCGCCTCGACCGCGGCGAGTTCGACATCGCGGTCGGCAACTGGACGCCGGACTTCTCCGACCCGTACATGTTCATGAACTACTGGTTCGACAGCAAGCGGCACGGCCTCGCCGGCGACCGCTCGTTCTACACCAACGAGAAGGTCGACGAGCTTATCCGCAAGGCCGCGCGCATCTCCGACCAGGCGGAGCGCGAGAAGCTCTACCAGGAGGCGCAGAAGATCGTCGTCGACGAGAACGCCTACGTCTACCTCTTCCAGAAGAACTACCAGCTGCCGATGCGCGACAACGTCGAGGGGTACGTCTACAACCCGATGCTGCTCGACATCTACAACATCGGCACGATGAGCAAGAAGTAGCGCCCGAGGCGGCCGGGCGCGCCAGGCGTGCCCGGCCGCCGCTTCCACGCGGACCAGCCACAGCCCCGGGACGCCGATGTCCTTTCTCTATGTCATCCGACGCCGCCTGGTCCTCCTCCTCCTGGTGGTGATCGGCGTCACCCTCGTCACCTTCACGATCTCGCACATGATCCCGGGCGACCCGGCGCGCCTGATGGCGGGCGACCGCGCCACGCCGGAGATCGTCGCGAACATGCGCCAGCGGCTCGGCCTCGACCAGCCGCTCTACACGCAGTATCTCGGCTATGTCGGCGACCTGCTGCACGGCGATTTCGGCACCTCGATCCGCACCGGCCGGACGGTGGCCGAGGACCTGATCCGCTTCTTCCCCGCGACGATCGAGCTCTCCATCGTCGCCCTCGCCTTCTCGATCCTGGCGGGCGTGCCGCTCGGCGTGGCGTCGGCGGTCTACAAGGACCGCTGGATCGACCAGGTCGCGCGCACCGTGTCGGTGACCGGCATCTCGACGCCGGCCTTCTGGCTGGGCCTCCTGCTGATCCTCGTGTTCTACGGCCGTTTCGGCTGGTTCCCGGCCTCGGGCCGGCTCGGCGGCGGCGTCACCGCCCCGCCCCCGGTCACCGGCTTCATGCTGGTCGACACGCTCCTGGCCGGCGACCTGCGCGCCTTCGGCAGCGCGGTCGCGCATCTCGTCCTGCCCGCCTTCACGCTCGGCTTCGTCCATCTCGGCGTGGTCACGCGGCAGATCCGCTCCTCCATGCTCGAGGTGATGCAGGAGGACTACGTGCGCACCGCCAAGGCGGGCGGCCTGTCGCGCGCCCAGATCATCTTCGGCCACGCGCTGCGCAACGCCCTCATCCCGTCGGTCACGATGATCGGCCTCGCCTTCGGCGACCTGCTCTACGGCGCGGTGCTGACCGAGACGGTGTTCGCCTGGCCGGGCATGGGCAACTACGTCGTCCAGTCGATCCACGCGCTCGACTTCCCCGCCATCATGGGCTTCACCGTCGTCGCCTCGGTCGCCTACGTGCTGATCAACCTGCTGGTCGACCTGACCTACATGTTCCTCGACCCGCAGATCCGGGGCGTCGGCTGATGGCGGCGGCACGAAAGGGCGGCCTGCTCGACGCCGGCTATGTCTGGTACCAGGTGCGGCGCAGCCCCCTGACGGCGGCCGGCACGCTCATCATCCTGGCGATGCTCGCCTGCACCGCCTTCGCGCCGTGGCTCGCCCCGTACGACCCGAACGCGATCAACCTGACCTCGCGGCTCGCCGCGCCGTCGCTCGTCCATCCCTTCGGCACCGACGAGGTCGGCCGCGACCTCCTCTCGCGCGTGATCTTCGGCGCCCGCGCCTCCGTCGGGGTGGGCCTGTCGATCGTCGCGATCTCCATGATCACCGGATCGGCGGTCGGCGCCTTCTCCGGCCTCGCGGGCGGGCGCACCGACACCGTCATCATGCGCGTGATGGACGTGCTCCTCTCCTTCCCCCGCTGGTCATGGCGATGGCGCTGGCCGCCGCGCTCGGCCCGAGCCTGTTCAACGCCATGCTGGCCATCGCGGTCGTGCGCATCCCGTTCTACGTGCGGCTCTCCCGCGGCCAGGCGCTCGGCCTGCGCGAGCGCCCCTATGTGCGCGCGGCGGTGACCTTCGGGGCGCGGCCGCTCGGCATCGTCTGGCGCCACATCCTGCCGAACGCCCTGTCGCCGATCATCGTGCAGGCGACGCTCGACATCGGCCTCGCCATCCTCACCGCGTCGGCGCTCAGCTTCATCGGCCTCGGCGCCCAGCAGCCGACCGCCGAGTGGGGCGCGATGGTCTCGACCGGCCGGCAGTTCCTGCTCGACCAGTGGTGGTACCCGACCTTTCCCGGCCTTGCGATCCTGCTCACGGCAAGCGGCTTCAACCTGCTCGGCGACGGCCTGCGCGACCTGCTCGATCCCCGCGTGAGGGCGCGATAGAGATGAACGAGCCACGCATCGACACGACGGCCGCCGTCTCGATCGACGACCTGCGGCTGGAGTTCCCCACCTACCACGGCGCCGTCCGGGCGATCGACGGCGTGTCGATCGAGGTCGGGCGCGGCGAGATCGTCGGCCTCGTCGGCGAATCCGGCTGCGGCAAGTCCGTCACGGCCATGTCGGTCATCCGCCTGCTGCCGCCCGACAGCCAGCGCGTCGTCGGCGGGCGGATCTCCGTCCTCGGCCACGACATGCTGAAGATGGGCGAGGGCGAGCTCCAGTCGGTCCGCGGCGACGAGGTCGCCATGGTCTTCCAGGAGCCGATGAACGCGCTCAATCCCACGATGCGCATCGGCGACCAGATCCGCCAGGTCATCCGCCGCCACCAGGACGTCTCCGAGGCGGAGGCGACGGGCATGGCGGAAGACCTTCTGCGCGACATGCGCATCGCCGACCCGGCGCGGATCATGCAGGACTATCCCTTCGAGCTCTCCGGGGGCATGCGCCAGCGCGTGCTCCTGGCCATGGCCTTCTCCTGCCAGCCGGACGTGCTGATCGCCGACGAGCCGACCACCGCGCTCGACGTGACGATCCAGGCGCAGGTGCTCGCCCTGATGCAGCGCAAGGCGCGCGAGACCGGCTCCTCGGTGCTCTTCATCACCCACGACATGGCCGTGGTGGCGCAGCTCTGCGACCGGGTCTACGTCATGTACGCGGGCCAGGTGGTGGAGACCGGGCGCACCGACGAGGTGCTCTACGACCCCAAGCACCCCTACACGGAGGCCCTGCTGCGCTCGCTGCCGGAGCTCGCCGAGCCGCGCCAGCCGCTGGCGACGATCGGCGGCACGGTGCCGAGCCTGATCGACCCGCCGGCCGGCTGCCGCTTCCGCGACCGCTGCCATTTCGCGCACGGGCAGTGCGAGGAGATGCCGGGCATGTTTCCGGCCGATGCGGAGGGACGGCTCGCCCGCTGCTGGCTGCTCGATCCGCGCAACCCGGAACGCGAGGCGGCCCGCGCCCGCGGACAGGAGGCCATACGGCCGGGCGACCTGCCGGCCCCGCCGACGCCCTCCGACACGCCGCTCCTGGAGGTGGAAGATCTCGAGGTCGGCTTCCCCGTCGGCGTCGACTGGCGCGGCCGGCCGCAGGGCGTGGTGCATGCGCTGAACGGCATCGACCTCGTGCTTCGCAAGGGGGAGACGCTCGGCATCGTCGGCGAATCCGGCTGCGGCAAGTCGACGTTCGGCCAGGCCGTCATGGGGCTGGTGGCCCCGAGCGGAGGCCGCGTCGTGTTCGCCGGTCGAAACGTCACCGAACTGCCGCCGGCCGAGGCGCGGGCCCTGCGGCGGCGGTATCAGGTGGTGTTCCAGGACCCGCAGTCCTCGCTCAATCCCCGCATGCCGGTGTGGAAGGCGATCACCGAGCCGCTCCTCGTCGCCGAAGGGCTGTCGCGCCGGCGGCGCCGGGAGCGCGCCGCGGAGCTCGCCGGGCGCGTCGGCCTGAACGCGGAGCATCTCGACCGCTACCCGCACGAGTTCTCCGGCGGCCAGCGCCAGCGCATCGCCATCGCCCGCGCGCTCGCGCTGCAGCCCGACCTCCTCGTGCTCGACGAGCCGACGAGCGCGCTCGACGTCTCGGTGCAGGCGCAGATCCTGAACCTTCTCCTGCGCCTGCAGCGCGAATTCGGCCTGACCTACCTGTTCATCACGCACGACGTCTCGGTGGTGCGCCACATGGCGGACCGGGTGGCGGTGATGTATCTCGGCCAGGTGGTGGAGCTGGGGCCGGTCGCCGCGGTGCTCGAGGCGCCGCGCCATCCGTACACGCGCACGCTGCTCTCGGCCGTGCCGAAGCTCACCGCCCGCACCGCGCTGGCCGCAGCGCCAGGGCATGGCGAGCTTCCGAGCAATTTGACGCTGCCGCAAGGCTGCTTCTTCCGCGACCGCTGCCCGCACGCCGCGGCCGGCTGCGAAAGGCCGCAGGCGCTGGAGAGCGCCGGCGAACGCGCCGTGCGGTGTCACCGGCAGGACGAGCTGCCGCCGTGGTCGCCCGACCGGGCAGCGCCCCAACCCGACGAAGGCAGGCCCCGATGAATATCCTTGGCGAGGCGGAGGCGACCGGCACCCTGGACGACGTCGAGACGCCGACCGTCACGGTCGACCGGGCCCGCCTGGCGGGCAATATCGGTCGGGTCGCGGCGATGGCGCGCGGCGGCCCGTCCGTGCGGCCGCACGGCAAGACGCACAAGTCGGACGTGATCGCCGCGCTGCAGGCTGAGGCCGGCGCCGTCGGCCTCACGGCCTCGAAGAGCCAGGAGGCCGCCGCCTTCATCGCCGGCGGCGTGCGCTCGCTCACCGTCGCCTACCCGCTCGTCGATCCCCGCAAGGTCGCGCGGGTGCTCGCGGCGGCGCAGGAGCACGGGGCGGAAGCGCGCTTCATCGTGGACAGCCCGGCCGGTCTCGCCGCCATCGAGCAGGCGGCCTGCGAGCGCGGCGCCGAGGCGGTCGGCATCTTCGTCAAGGTCGATGTCGGCCTCGGCCGCTGCGGGGTCGATCCCGACGGCGAGGAGGGCCCCGACCTGGCGGCCCGCGCCGCGGCCTCGCCGCGCCTCGCCTTTCGCGGCCTCCTCTCCCATGCCGGCCACGCCTACGGCGCGCCGGGCCCCGACGCCATCCGCGCGATCGCCGCGCACGAGCGCCAGCTTTTGGCCCGCCTCCGCCTCGCCTGCTCGCGAAAGGGGCTCGACGTGCCGGAGATCTCGGTCGGGAGCACGCCCACGGTGCTCAGCCATGACGGCTTCGAGGGCGTGACCGAGATTCGCCCGGGGAACTACGTCTTCCTCGACCTGACTCAGGTGGCGCTGGGCGTGGCACGGCTCGCCCAGGTGGCGCTCAGCGTGGTGGCGACCGTGGTGAGCGCGAACGACCGCTACCTGATCGCCGATGCAGGGTCCAAGGTCCTGAGCTCGGATGCCGGCGCGCACGGAACCTCGGTCCTGACGGGCTACGGCCGGGCCTTCGGCCTCGACGAGGAGCCGGAGGATCCCGCGCAGGGCCTTCCGGTCGCCAAGCTGTCGGAGGAGCACGCCTTCATCGAGCACGGCGGCCGCCGGCTCCCGCCGGGCAGCCGCATCCGGATCTATCCCAATCACGCCTGCGTGGTCGCCAACCTCGCAAGCCGCCTCGCCCTGTGCGAGGGCGCGTCCGTCCTGCGCTGGCTGCCGGTGACCGCCGGCGGCGGCCGGGTCTGGTAGCGCCAAGGCCGCCTAGTCGTCCGGCACCGCGTCGCCGACCGACCAGGCACCCGATTGCCGGCAGCGAAGGCGGCCAGCCTGACCTACCCCCGCCTCGAACTCTCGACCGACACCCCCGAGCCTCCGCGTCACCCCCACGCGATGAGCATGTCGAAGAGGCGGTTACGGTGTGACCCCGCTACGAACGGCCGCCGCGGATTGCAAAACCCGATTCGCGGCGTCCTGGAAACCGGGCTGCATGGGGGGGGGGGATAAATGGCGCTCCCTAGGGGACTCGAACCCCTGTTTCCGCCGTGAGAGGGCGGCGTCCTAGACCGCTAGACGAAGGGAGCGGCGCGCCAGCGACGCGGTGTCCGCGTCGGGTGTGGGCGGGGATATAACGAGTCGCGCGCCGCTTCGCAAGCGGCTCATTGCGCTCCGATGACGGAAATCACGTGACCCGACCGCATGTCGATCAGGAGGACGCGCGGGCCCTGCGCCGTCTTGACGACGACGGCGAGCCGGCCGGCGTCCGTCTCGGTGGAAATCACCTCCGCGTCGGGGCCGAGCATGGCGGCGATCTCGGGCGTCGCCATCTCGACCCTGGCGGGCGCGTCGGCCGCGCCCTCGCCGCCCATGCGCGAGACGATCGTGACGACGACGACGATGAAGCCGGCGACGATCAGGATGCCCATCACCACGACGGCGACCTGCAGGATGCGGGTGGCGCGCGGCGACCAGCTGGACGGATAGGCCTCGGACGTGTCTTTGTCAGCCATGGACGATTTTCGGACGATAGAGCTTCGGGCGCCCGAGGAGGCCGCAGGCGACCGCCTCGACCGTGTGCTGGCCGCGCTGGTGGACGACATGAGCCGCTCGCGCCTCCAGGCCCTCATCAGGGAGGGCCATGTCAGCGTGGGCGGGCGGACGATAGTGGAGCCCCGCCACAGGGTCAATTCGGGCGAGCCGATCACGCTCGAGGTGCCGCCGCCCGTGCCGGCGGCGCCGCGGGCGCAGGAGATCCCGCTCGAGGTGGTCTTCGAGGACGACCAGCTCCTCGTCGTCGACAAGCCGGCCGGCCTCGTCGTGCATCCCGGCGCCGGCACGCCCGACGGCACGCTCGTCAACGCGCTGCTGCACCACGCCAGGGGCGACCTGCCGGGGATCGGCGGCGTCGAGCGGCCGGGCATCGTGCACCGGCTCGACAAGGACACCTCGGGCCTCATCGTGGTGGCGAAGACGGAAGTCGCCCACCGGGCGCTGTCGGCGCAGTTCGCCGATCACGGCCGCCAGGGCCCGCTCGAGCGCGCCTATCTCGCCTTCGTCTGGGGCGTCCCCTCGCCGCGCCGCGGCACGGTCGACGCCCCCTTGCGCCGCTCGCGGCGAAACCCCGAGAAGCAGGAGGTCGGCGAGGGCGGCCGCGAGGCGATCACCCACTACCGGACGCTCGAGACGTACGGGGAACCGGGCGAGGCGCCGCTCGCCAGCCTCGTCGAATGCCGCCTCGAGACCGGCCGAACACATCAAATCCGCGTGCACATGGCCCATCTCGGCCACCCGCTGATCGGCGACCAGACCTATGGCAGCGGCTTCAGGACCAAGGCGAAGCGGCTGCCGGAGGCCGCGCGCGAAAGGGTGGAAACCCTTGCCAGACAGGCACTTCACGCCTATATTCTGCAAGTGTCTCACCCTGTCTCAGGCGAATTGTTGCGGTTCCAGTCGGCGCTGCCGCCGGAACTCGAGGCGTTGCGTACGGCGTTGGCCGGACCGTAAGGCGGGTGTGGCCGTTTTCTTGACAGAATGGGACTGTTGGGTCGGCAGACCGAAGATGGTCGGCTGATTTGGGGCCTTCAATGCCGCGTCGCCCGCAAAGGGGGCCGGCGAGGGTGCCTTTAGAGGGAAAGGACAAGATCATGGCAAACGTCTCTCTGCCCGCCATTGCGGGGGAAGGCGGTTTGAGCCGCTACCTGGAGGAGATCCGCCGGTTCCCCATGCTGGAGCCGGACAAGGAGTACATGCTGGCCAAGAGCTGGCGCGAGCACGGCGACCGTGACGCCGCGCACCAGCTCGTGACGAGCCATCTCCGCCTCGTCGCCAAGATCGCGATGGGCTATCGCGGCTACGGCCTGCCCGTCGGCGAGATCATCTCCGAGGGCAATGTCGGCCTGATGCAGGCCGTCAAGCGGTTCGAGCCCGAGAAGGGCTTCCGCCTCGCGACCTACGCGATGTGGTGGATCCGCGCCTCGATCCAGGAATACATCCTGCGCTCGTGGAGCCTCGTGAAGATGGGCACCACGGCCAACCAGAAGAAGCTGTTCTTCAACCTGCGCAAGGTGAAGGGCCAGATCGCGGCGATCGACGAGGGCGACCTCAAGCCCGAGCAGGTCTCCGACATCGCCACCCGCCTCGGCGTCTCCGAGGACGAGGTGATCTCGATGAACCGCCGCCTCTCCGGCGACGCCTCGCTGAACTCGCCGCTGCGCGGCGACGGCGAGTCGACCAGCGAGTGGCAGGACTGGCTCGTCAACGAGGAGCCCGACCAGGAGAGCCGCCTCGGCGACGAGCAGGAGCTCGATTCGCGGCGCAGGATGCTGGTCGATGCGATGGGCACGCTGAACGACCGCGAGAAGCGCATCTTCACCGCCCGCCGCCTCGAGGAGGACCCGCTGACGCTCGAGGAGCTGTCGAGCGAGTTCGGCGTCTCGCGCGAGCGCGTGCGGCAGATCGAGGTCCGCGCCTTCGAGAAGGTCCAGCAGGCGATGCTGGCGGCCAACGCGGAGGCGGGCCACGAGGCCGAGGAGGAGGACGCGGCCTGAGCCGCCGCCTCCCGATGCGACTGTCGACGGGAAGGGCGCCGCGGGCGCCCTTTTTCGTGTCCGGGCGCGCGGGTGGCGTCCCGGGGCCTCAGGCGGGCGGCTTGGCGCGCGACAGCCAGTGGCGGCCGTTGGTCGCCATGTCGACGACGATGAGCAGCGTCGCGAGGCCGAGCGGCGCGAGATAGTAGAGCACGCGGAACATCAGGATCGCCGCCAGCAGCGAGGCCTTGGAATCCGCCGGCACGGAAACGAGCAGCACCGCCTCGATGACGCCGAGGCCGCCCGGCACGTGGCTCGCCGCGCCCGCGCCGACGGCGGCGATGGTGACGCCCGCGAAGGTCAGGAAGTCGAGCGGAAAGGGCTGCGGCAGCAGCAGGTAGAGCCCGCCCGCCATCGCCAGCACGTCGATCGTCGAGGCGACGAGCTGGCCGATCGCGATCGGCAGGCGCGGGATCGGCAGGTCGAAGCGCCACAGCCGCACCGGCTTGCCGACCCGGGCGGCGAGGACGAGATAGGCCACCACGAAGGCGCCCGAGCCGACGCCGATCGTCCACACGACCCACAGCGGCAGGCTGAGCGCGGTGCTCAGCGCGCTGCCGTCGCCCAGCGTCGCGGCCGCCAGCACGACGCCCGAGCCGACGAAGAAGCAGACATGCGAGTAGAGCGTGACGACGGCCACGTCGCCGGCCGAGAAGCCGAGCGGCCGGTAGCCGCGATAGCGCAGGCTGCCGCCCGTCACCACCGCGAAGCCCAGGTTGTTGGAGAAGGCGAAGGCGACGAACGCCGTCAGCGCCGCCTTGCCGAAGGGCACGGACTTCGTCAGCAGCCGGATCGACAGCCAGTCATAGGTGATGAGCATGAGGTAGGCGACGGCGACGTGGGCCGCCGCCGAGACGAGGATCGGCCACGGCACGGCCGCCATGGTCGCGCGCACCGCCTTGACGTCGACCGAGGCGAGCTCGCGCCGCAGGATGAAGACCGCGGCGATCAGGATGGCGATCATCACGGCCGCGCCGAAGGCCCGCCCGGGATTGATGGCGCGTATCCGCGTGTCCAAGTCGAGCCACATGAAGAAAGAAGAATCCTGACCCTTCGTCCCGCGCCGCCTGCCGTCCGGGCACGCCGGCCTGGCGGCCGCGCGCACCCGGCGAGGGCGACAACCTCTTGCCCGAGTTGAGCCTTCGAGGGAAGCGGCAAATCGGGCGCGTCCGGACGGGAACCGCCGTCCGGCGCGGCGGATTGTCCTCCCGCGAACGCCCCGGCGAAGCCTCGAGGCGGCCGCGCCGTCCACGGCGGGCCGCTGCCTCGGCCGGCGCCCGTTCCCGCGCCACGCCGCCAGCATATGGGCGTTGAATGGGGCTTTCGCGAGGCAAGACGAGGAGACGCGACGAGATGGCGGAGCCAGACTTCAACCAGCCGGCAATGGTGATGGTGCCGGCCATGATCCCCGGCCACGACGTGCCCGCGCCGCCGGTCGAGGGCGAGACGCTTCGCGAGTGCCTCGCCTATGTCGTGCACTTCGTGCCGCGCGAGCACTGGGACGAGGTGACGATCACGGCCGGGGCCGGCGCCGAAGCGGCGAGCTGGTCCGGCGACGAGATCGAGACGCTGGCCGGCCAGGCCGGCGACCTCGGCGAGGGCGGCATGCCGGTGCGCGACCGCACCTGACGCGACGGCCCGCGCGCCCCCAGCGGTGTAGAGGCGGCAGGCGATGCCGCCTGTCGCCCCTTTCTTCCCCTGCGAAATGACGGACTTCGCCCGGCCCGCCAACGACGCGCTCACGGCCGCGGGGGCGCCGGAATGACCGGCCCCGCGGCCGCGCGGGCCGGTCTCAGCTGACGAGCTTCTCCAGCTTGTTCACCGCCGTCTCGTCGTCCTCCTGCGGGGCGATCGTGCCGACGAAGTCGCCGTTCTCGTCCATCAGGTAGAGCGTGGCGCTGTGGTCCATCGTGTAGTCGCCGTTCTCGGTCGGGACCTTCGCGGCATAGACGCGCCACTGCTTCATCATCTCCTGCACCTGCTCCTTGGAGCCGGTGAGGCCGACGATGCGGTCGTCGAAGGCCTGCAGGTAGCGGTGCATCTCCTCCGGCGTGTCGCGGGCGGGGTCGACGCTGACGAAGACGGCGTTCATCTTGTCGGCGTCGGCGCCCATCGTCTCCATCCGGTTCGTCAGCTCGAACAGGGTGGTCGGGCAGACGTCGGGACAGTGCGTGTAGCCGAAGAAGTAGACGGTCGGCTTGCCGAGGAAATCGGCCTCCGTGACCGTCTTGCCCTCGTCGTTGACCATGGTGAAGTCGCCGCCGATGGCGGCGCGCGGCGAACTGCCCGCCACCTGCTGGCGGAAGGCATCGCTCGCATAGAGGGCGATGGTGGCGCCGACGAGCACCACCACCAGGCCCCATGCGATCCAGCGGACTGTCCGCATCGGTTACTCCGTCTTCTGGCCGGGCTCGGCCTTCATGTCCGAGTGGTCCATCTTCATCGCGCCGTCGGCCCCGTCCATCTTCATGCCGCCGGCCGGTGCC
Organism: uncultured Alphaproteobacteria bacterium; assembly: GCA_963816555.1. GTDB lineage: Bacteria > Pseudomonadota > Alphaproteobacteria > Rhizobiales > Tepidamorphaceae > Lutibaculum. The sequence goes on from CAWFLD010000006.1 coordinate 32,143, forward strand.
GGCGCGCCGACAGGCGCCACCTCGAAGCCGACGTCGACCTTGCCGGCCTTCTCGAAGGTCAGCGTCGCCGGAACCGTCTCGCCCTCCTCGAAGCCGTCGCTCACGCCGGTGAACATCAGGTGGTAGCTGCCGGGCTTCAGCGTCACGGTGCTGTGCGCGGGAATCTCGAGCCCGTCGTTGAGCTCGCGCATCTTCGCGACGTCTCCCTCCATCTTCATCTCGTGGATCTGGACGTCGGGCGAGCGCGGGCTCTCCACCGAGACGAGGCGGTCGGCGGCGTCGCCGTCGTTGGTCAGCGTCATGTAGCCGGCGCCGACCTTGCTCATGGGCGGCATGGCGCGCGCCCAGGGCTGCTTGACGACGATGTCGCCGGCGGTGGCGTCCTGCGCGGCGGCGGGAAGCGCGAGGGCGGCAGGAAGGGCGAAGGCGGCGAGAAGCGCCGCGGCGAAAGCGTAGCGGATCATGTGGGTCGTCTCCGTATGGGCACGCGTCGTCGCGTCCCGTGTGGTCGATCGGTGGCTGGAACTGGAACTGTCAGGCCACCGCGACCGGCGGCGCGCGGATCGAGCGCGACGAGCCGGAGAAGAACGCCTCGCGCATCAGCGCGCGCGGCAGGTGATGGGTGAAGCGATGCCCGACGCGGGCGAAGCCGCGGGCGGCGCCGGCGTCGGCGACCACCGCCGTGGCGTGCGCGCACAGCGTGCCGCAGCAGGCGAGGCCGTCATGCGGGCCGTGGCCGCCCTGCCCCGGCACGTTCGGCTTGGCGACGAGGCCCGTCGCCGAGCAGATGCCGAAGACGCCGGCGGGGGCGGAGGCCGCGAGCACCGGCGCCATCAGCGCCGGCAGCAGGACAAGCAGGACGGCGACGAGCGCGAGCGGATGGCGCTCGCGCCACAGGGCCCGGTTGATGCCGCTATGTCTCTTGCCCGTGATCACGCGGGCCAATCTATCAGGTCGCGCGACGCGGAAAAGGCGTCATTCCTACGCACCATTGCGTAGACGCTGCGCGCGCGGGGCGCTTCAGGGCATCGGGATCTCGGCGCCGCGGCCCGGCACGTCGTAGCCCTTCTGCACGGCCGGGCGCTCGGCGATGCGCACGTACCAGGCCCTGGCGCTCGGGTAGTCGTCCATCGAGACGCCCTGCCACTGCCAGCGCGAGGCCCAGGGCCAGATCGCGATGTCGGCGATCGAGTACTCGTCGGCCACGAAGTCGCGGCCCTGCAGCCGCTTGTCGAGCACCGACCAGAGCCGCTTCGCCTCCTTGCCGTAGCGCTCCTCGGCATAGGGCGCCTTGCCCGGGTTGAACTGCAGGAAGTGGTGCGCCTGGCCGAGCATCGGGCCGAAGCCGCCCATCTGCCACATCAGCCACTCCATGGCGCGCCAGCGGCCTTCCGACCCCTCGGGCATCAGCTTGCCGGTCTTCTCGGCGAGGTACATGAGGATCGCGCCCAATTCCATCAGCGCGACGTGGGTGTCGCGGTCGACGATGGCGGGGATCTTGTTGTTGGGGCTGATCTGCAGGAACGCCGGGTCGAACTGGTCGTCCTTGGTGATGTCGATCTCGTGGACCTCGTAGGGAAGGCCCATCTCCTCGAGGGCGATCGACGCCTTGCGGCCGTTGGGCGTCGTCCAGGTGTAGAGATCGATCATCGTGGGCTGCCTCGTCGGGGATTGGCGCGGGGGGCCCCCGCGCGGAAGGGAGGGATCGACCGCAAATCTAGGTCGCCCCTGCCCCCGCGTCGAGCGTCAGCGCACGACGGTCGCGTAGTCGTCGACCGGCGGCACCTCGTCGATCAGGCCGCGATCCTTCATGAACGTCGCGAAGGCGTCGTAGCGCCCGCGGTCGAGCGCCGCCGGCCGCTTGGCGAAGCGCGGGATGGAGTCGAACCAGGCGCGCCGGTTCAGCTCGTCGTCGAGGTCGGGATGGGCCTTCACGAAGATCTGCCAGCCCTCCTTCGGGTGGTTGGTGATCCAGATCGCCGCCCTCTCGATCGCCTTCAGGAAGCGCGGCAGGCGCGGGTCGCCCGCCATGTCCTTGCGCGTCTCGAGGATCAGCTCGTCATAGACCGGCACGCCGTGCTCTTCCGGGTAGAAGGCGCGGCCGGGCTGGCCGTCGACCTCCATCTGGTTGAGCTCGAAGTTGCGGAAGGCGCCGATCACCGCGTCCACCCGGTGCGCGTAGAGCGAGGGCGACAGCGAGAAGTTGACGTTGACGAGCGTCACGTCGTCGAGCGTCAGGCCGGCGCTTTCGAGCATCATGCCGAGCAGCGCGTCCTCGAAGCCGCCGACGGAGAAGCCGACCGTCTTGCCCTTGAGGTCCTTCAGGCTCTCGATGCCGCTGTCCTTCAGCACGACGAGCGAGTTGAGGGGCGTCTCGACCAGCGTGCCGATGCGGGTGAGCGGCAGCCCCTCCTTGACCTGCAGGTTGAGGTTCGGCTGGTAGGAGATCGCGACGTCCGCCTCGCCGGCGGCGACGAGCCGGGGCGGCGCGCTCGGATCGGACGGCGCCACGAGGTCGACCGTCAGGCCCTCTTCGGCGAAGAAGCCCTTCTCCTGCGCGATCACCAGCGGCGCGTGGTCGGGATTGACGAACCAGTCGAGCAGCACGGTCAGCTTGTCGTGCGTCCTGGTCGGCGTATTGGCCGACGCCGCGGCCGGTGCCTCGGACGCGGCGGGCGCCTGCGCCGCGGCCGGCGTCGCGGCCAGGACGGCGGTGGCGGCGGCGGCGGCGAGAAGTGCGAGCAGTCTCATCACGTGTCTCCCTTGAGGTCGAGTGTCAGCGTTCCGCCGCCCACGGCACCATGGCGCGCGTCACCCACTCCACGAGGGCGCGCACGAGGATGGCCGCGAGGGCGAGGATGAAGAGCGCGGCGAAGACGCGGTCGGTCTGCACGCGGGCGTTGGCCTGCAGCATGACGTAGCCGAGGCCGCCGGACGCGCCGACCCACTCGCCGACCACCGCGCCGATCGGCGCCACGGCGGCGGCGACGCGCAGGCCGGAGGCGAGGCCCGGCAGCGCCGAGGGCAGCCGGATGAGCATCAGCGTCCGGAAGGTGCTGGCGCCGTTCAGCCGCGCGATGTCGAGCAGGCCCTGGTCGGTGCGCCGCAGGCCGTCGAGGAACGAGGAGGCGACGGGAAAGAAGATGATCAGCATCGCCATCACGACCTTCGAGGCGAGGCCGTAGCCGAACCAGATGACGAGGAGGGGCGCGATGGCGAAGACCGGCAGCGCCTGGCTCGCCACCATGACCGGCAGCAGCACCGCGCCGGCCGCCGGGAACAGGCTGACGGCCAGCGCCGTCGCGACGCCCATGCCGCCGCCGAGGACGAGGCCGAGCAGGATCTCCGCGAGCGTGATCAGGGCGTTGGTGCCGAGATAGCCGGCGTCGCGCACGAGCGTCGCCGCGACCCGCGCCGGCGTCGGCAGGATGTAGGGCTCGAGGCCGAAGGCGGTGATGGCGAGCTGCCACAGCGCGACGATGATCGCGCCGGCGATGGCGGCCCGCAGCACGCGGCGCGGCAAGTTGGACGTCAGGGCGGACGTCGAGCTGGACGTCATGGCGATGCCGTCAGCGCGCGGAGCGGCGGACGGGCGGCGATGACGGCAGGCAGTCGAAACAGGACATTGGATCTCCTCGCGTCAGGTCGGAGATCCGGGACGTCATAAGGCTGGGGCTGGAGCGTTTCCCGTCCCTTCGCCGGCATGACCCGGATCAGGTTCTAAGGGTTCGGACCTCGCCGGGCCCATCTCAGCTCCCTGTCGGGAGCACCCCTCGGAATGCGCTCATACTGACACCGGGCCGTGCGGCCTGGCAAGGGCTCACTTCTGCCAGGCCTCGAAGGCCTGGCTGAACACCTGCTGTCCCTCCTCGCCCTTGGCGATGGAGAGCACGGCGCGGCCGCCGTTCTCGTAGACGAGCGGGATGTCGATGAAGTCGCGCGACTTCAGCTCGCTGACGTTGCGCTCGCGGTCGAGGTCGCCCTCCGACAGCCCGACGAGGAAGAAATTGTCGGTCACCGGCACCACGGCGCCGACCAGCGGCTGCCCCGTCGAGCGCGGCGTCGCCTTCATGATCATGCCCGGCACGTTGGCGATGCCGCCGCCCGGGAAGTCCTTGGGCAGGTCGAACACGAGCTCGACCGTGTGGCTGGCCGGCAGGTCGGGATCGGTGTTGCGGCGGATGGTGATCATCAGGCTGAGGTTGCGGTCCGGCACGGTGACGGTGCCGGAGATCACCTTGCCGGGCCCCTGCGCGCCGTCCTCGTCGGCCAGCTCCCACTGGACGCTGCCGCCGAGCGTGTTGGCGCTGCCGGAGCCGCCGCTCGCCTCCTCGATGAGGAGCGCCTGCGCCGAGGCGCCGGGCGGCGTCGGCTGGTCGGTCAGCGTCGGCTGCTCCTCCGACGCGGCGGGCGGCACGACCTGCTCCTGCGGCTGCTGCGGCGCGGCCTCGGACGGCTGGGCGGCCGGAGCCTGCTCCTGCGCCGGCTGGCCTTCCGGCGCCTGGTACTGCGATTGCGGCGTCGGCGCCTGGCCTTCGTCGCCGGGCAGGCGGTCGCCGATCTTCGTCTCGTCGCCGGCGATCTGGTCGAGCGTCCGGTCGGCCGTGGAGAAGATCAGGTCGCTCTGCCACAGCCCGACGAGCGCCAGCACGACGACGACGAGCGCGGCGACGCCCCAGATCAGGGGGCGGCGGCTGCGCCGGCGCGGCGGCGTGGCGGTCTCGGCCTCGTAGGCGGCGGCTGCGGCGCGGCTGCGGGCCGCGGCCTCCTCGCCGGCGGCACGGCCGTCGCGCGCGCGGTCCTGCGGCTCCGCCGCGGCGGCCGGCTGGCGAGGGACGCGCCGGACGGGGGCGCTGGTCCTGCGGGCGTCGTTCCTGCGGGCGCTGATCCTGCGGCCGCCTCGGCTGCCCCTCGGGCGGGCCCTGGCGGGGAGCGGCGGCGGCTCCGGCGGCGGCGGCAGCCGTGGCCGCAGCGGCGGCGTCGCGGGCGGGCCGCTCCTCGCGCGGGGCGGCGGGCTCGGCGGCGGCGTGTTCGGGAGCGGCCGGCTCGGCCTCTTCCTCGTCGAAGGAGGCCTCGTCGAGGGCCGCGGCGGCCGCGTCTTCGGAGGCCTCCTCGGCGATCGACTCCTCGAGCTCCTCCTCGACGCCCGGCGGCTCGCTCGGCGGCGTCTCGTCGGGCCTGTCGGCCTCGGAGGACCCGGCATAATCCTCCTCGAGCCTGGCGATGGCCAGGTCGAGCCCCTCGGCCTGCTGCGCCAGCTCGTCGTCCGACAGCGGCGGGTCGAGCGCGCGCAGCTGCGCCATCAGGGCGGCGCGCGCCTTGTCGTAGAGCGCGGCACGCGTTTCCGGCGTGTTCGTCTCGAGACTGTCGATGGCCCGGCGAAGGACCGCTACGAAATCCGCCATGTCTGCGCTTTTTTATCTGTCAGGGTAAGTAGCCTTTAATCCTCAAAGGGATCGTGGACAAGAATGGTGTCCTCGCGGCGCGGGCTTGTGGACAGGAGCGCGACCGGCGCGCCGATCAGCTCCTCGATCCGCCGGACATACTTGACCGCCTGCGCCGGCAGATCGACCCACGACCGCGCCCCTTCCGTGCTTTCCGACCAGCCTTCGATGGTCTCGTAGACCGCCTCGACACGAGCCTGCGCCGACGGCGAGGCAGGAAGATGGTCGATCGTCTCGCCGTCGAGCCGGTACTCGACGCAGACCTGGATCTCGTCGAAGCCGTCGAGCACGTCGAGCTTCGTCAGGGCGATGCCGTCGATGCCGCCGGTCTTCACCGCCTGGCGCACCAGCACGGCGTCGAACCAGCCGCAGCGGCGCTTGCGCCCGGTGACGGTGCCGAACTCGCGGCCGCGCTCGCCGAGCCGGTCGCCGGTCGGGTTGTCCTGCTCCGTCGGGAACGGGCCGCTGCCGACGCGGGTCGTGTAGGCCTTGGTGATGCCCAGCACGTAGCCGAGCGTGCCGGGGCCCATGCCGGAGCCGGCCGCCGCCTGCGCCGCCACCGTGTTGGAGGAGGTGACGAAGGGATAGGTGCCGTGGTCGACGTCGAGCAGCGCCCCTTGCGCGCCCTCGAAGAGCATGCGCTTGCCGGCGCGGCGCTCGCGGTCGAGCAGGCTCCACACCGTGTCGGCGTAGGGCAGCACCTTCGGCGCGATCTCCTTCAGCGCCTGCTCGAGCTCCCCGCCGTCGCACTCCGGCTTGTCGAGGCCGCGGCGCAGCGCGTTGTGGTGGACGAGCAGCCGCTCGATCTTGTCGCGCAGCGAATCCGGCTCCGCGAGGTCGGAGACGCGGATCGCCCGGCGCCCGACCTTGTCCTCGTAGGCGGGGCCGATGCCGCGCTTCGTCGTGCCGATCTTGCCCGCGCCGGCGGCCTCCTCGCGGAAGGCGTCGAGCTCGCGGTGCAGCGGCAGGATGAGCGTCGCGTTGTCGGCGACGCGCAGCGTGTCGCGGCCGATCGCCACGCCGAGCGCCTGGATGCGCGCGACCTCGTCGGCCAGCGCCCAGGGGTCGACGACGACGCCGTTGCCGATCACCGACAGCTTGCCGGGACGCACGATGCCGGAGGGCAGCAGGCTCAGCTTGTAGGTCGTGCCGTCGACGACGAGCGTGTGGCCCGCATTATGTCCGCCCTGGAACCGCACCACGACGTCGGCGCGTTCCGACAGCCAGTCGACGACCTTTCCCTTCCCCTCGTCGCCCCACTGCGAGCCGACCACGACCACATTCGACATTTTCACAAGCTCTCTTCATGACCGTCCGCCGCGAGCGCCGGACGCCCCGATGGGCGGCGTCCTGGCGAAAGCGGTGGCAAGCGCGCGACTTTACAGACTTCACCTGCGGGGGCTAGTGGCATGCCTGGGAAATCGCAAGGCCATGAGCCAGTAATGTCGCGTCGCATCGCCGGCTGGCTGTACGGCCAAGCCTATCTTCTGCTCGTCCTCGCATCATTCTTTTGGGGCGGCAATATGGTGGCCGGCCGGGCCGCCGTCGGCCACGTGCCGCCGATCACGCTGGCCGTCATCCGCTGGACGATCGCGATCGCGCTCATCCTGCCGTTCGCCTGGCCGCATCTCAGGCGCGACTGGCCGACGATCCGCCGGCACATGCCGTATCTCGTGCTGCTGGGCACGACCGGCATCGCCGCCTTCAACGGCCTCGTCTATCTGGGCCTCGAGCAGACGACCGCCATCAAGGCGGCGCTCCTGCAGTCGAGCCAGCCCCTGCTGATCGGCCTCTGGTCGTTCGTGCTGTTCTCCCAGGTGCTGACCGGCCGGCAGTTCCTCGGCATCGCGATCTCCTCGCTCGGCGTGATCGGCATCGTCACGGAATGGTCGCCGCAGGCGCTCCTCTCGCTCGACCTCAACGGCGGCGACCTCCTCGTCTTCGCCGGCGCCGCGGCCTACGCGCTCTACTCCGCGCTCCTGCGCCGCGCCCCCTCGCTGCACTGGGCGTCGTTCCTCGCCGTCACCTTCGCGGTCGGCCTCGTCACCCTGCTGCCGTTCTGCGCGTGGGAGCTCGCGCAGGGCCGCACCGTCACGCTCGACGGCACCACCGTGCTGATCGGCCTCTACGTCGCGATCTTTCCCTCGATCGGCTCCTTCCTCTGCTACACGCGCGGCGTGCAGCTGATCGGCCCGAACCGCACCGGCCCGTTCCTGCATCTGGTGCCCCTGTTCGGCACCGTGTTCGCGATCGTGATTCTCGGCGAGGAGCTGCACCTCTACCATCTCGCGAGCTTCGCCCTGATCTTCTGCGGCATCACGATCGCCGCGCGCCGCGGCAACCGGGCCGCCCCGGCCGCCGCATCCCGTGGCTGAAACGCCACAGCGGCGGCCGACGCCGGGCCATCGATTCCGCGAAGTGCACTTTTTGCGCCTTCCGCAAAATCTCCCCTTGAATCGAAAGGGCGATTCTCGTATCTACCCGCTTGCCCATCAAGCGCACGTGCCTGTGGTCGCCGGGCAGCCCTCACCCAACGGATTCGGTGGAGGGACGGCGGCTTAAAGCAACGACGGTTCGGGCTTCCTTGGTCTCTGCCGGCTGTTCCAAAAGCCGGGGTCACTGAAGAGGCACACCATCATTGCCGGACGTGCGGACGGGATCCCCGTTCCAATCCATGGCATCACCACGCTCCGCCCCAGGCCGAGGGTGCGCCCAGCCGCATCCTGACGCCGAAAGCGGGGCATCAGCTGGCGCCCTTGTGCGCGACTTCCGGGAGCTCCACCGCCCGGGAGGCTTCGCTCGCACGGGCACCGGAAGGTTCGCCACCTTTTGGAACGGGAGTTTCCCCCGATGCTGACTGATCGCATTCGCCAGTTTCTCGACACCCGACGATTCGACGGCCCCGTCGTCGTCGTCGACCGCGAGGTCGTGCGCGAGAACTACGAGGCCTTCGCGCGCGCCCTGCCCGACACCCGCATCTTCTATGCGGTCAAGGCGAACCCGGCGCCCGAGATCCTGTCGCTCCTGGCCGAGCTCGGCTCGTCCTTCGACACCGCCAGCGTCACCGAGATCCAGCAGGCGCTGGCCGCGGGCGCTGGCCCCGAGCGCATCTCCTACGGCAACACGATCAAGAAGGAGCGCGACATCGCGCGCGCCTTCGAGCTCGGCGTCACCCTCTTCGCCGTCGACGCGGTCGAGGAGGTCGAGAAGGTCGCCCGCGCCGCCCCCGGCGCCCGCGTCTTCTGCCGCGTGCTGACCGACGGCGAGGGCGCCGAGTGGCCGCTGTCGCGCAAGTTCGGCTGCTCGGCCGACATGGCGATTCGCGTGCTCGAGCACGCCCACCGGCTCGGCCTCGAGGCGCGCGGCGTGTCCTTCCACGTCGGCTCGCAGCAGAACGACCTCGGCGCCTGGGACAAGGCGCTCGAGCTGTCGGCCTACGTCTTCCACGCGCTCGCCGAGCGCGGCATCCGCCTGTCGATGGTCAACATGGGCGGCGGCTTCCCGGCCCGCTACCTCAAGGACATCCCCGGCGTGATGGACTATGCCGGCGCGATCTTCGGCGCCCTGCGCAAGCATTTCGGCAACCGCCTGCCGGAGACGATCGTCGAGCCCGGCCGCGGCATGGTCGGCAATGCCGGCGTCATCCGCTCCGAGGTCGTGCTGATCTCCAAGAAGAGCGCCGAGGACGACAAGCGCTGGGTCTATCTCGACATCGGCAAGTTCGGCGGCCTCGCCGAGACGATGGACGAGGCGATCCGCTACCCCATCCGCACCCGCCACGACGGCGAGCGGACCGAGGACTGCATCATCGCCGGCCCGACCTGCGACAGCGCCGACGTGCTCTACGAGAAGGCGCCCTACGCGCTGCCGATCTCGCTCGAGATCGGCGACGAGGTGCTGATCGAGTCGACCGGCGCCTACACGACGACCTACTCGGCCGTCGGCTTCAACGGGTTCGCGCCCCTGGCTTCCTTCGTCATCTGACGGAGCTCTAGATGATCGAGATCCTGCCCGAAGCGCCGGGGGATGCCCCGGCGATCGAGACCCTGCTCGACAATTCCTTCGGCGTCGAGCGCCGCATGAAGACCGCCGAGCGCCTGCGCGAGGGCCGCATGCCGGCCGACGGGCTCGCCCTCGTCGCGCGCGACGGGGTGCGCCTCGTCGGCACGATCCGGCTCTGGCACGTCGACGCCGGCGGCGTCCCCGCGCTCATGCTCGGGCCCGTCTGCGTGCGCTGCCAGTGGCAGGGCCGCGGCATCGGGGCCGCGCTGATCGAGACGTCGCTGAAGCGCGCCGAGGCGCTCGGCCACGGCGCCGTCATCCTCGTCGGCGACGCGCCCTATTACGGCCGCTTCGGCTTCGCCCGGCGGCACACGCTCGACCTTCAGCTGCCGGGACCGGTTGATCCCGACCGCTTTCTCGGGCTTGAACTGACGGCGGGCGCGCTGGCCGGCGCGCGTGGCCTCGTCACCGGCACCGGCCTGCCCGCGGGCGCCGGCGCCCAGGCCCCGCTCGGCCAGCACCCGATCATCGCCGCCGCGCTCTGAAGAGAGCGCGGCTCGACCCGAAGCGAGAGGAAAGACCGGCGGCACCACGCAAGGCCGCCCTCGAAGGGAGTTCCTGATGTCCGACCACGAGATCCTGGGCCGCGTGGAAGGGCCCGTCGTCATCATCGGCTTCGGGTCGATCGGCGCGGGCACGCTGCCCCTGATCCTGCGCCACATCGATTGCGACCATTCGCGCATCGTGATCGTCGACCCGAGCGAGGCCAACAGGGACATCGCCGAGCGCCACGGCATACGCTTCGTGAAGGAGCGGCTGACGCCCGACAACCACCGCGACGTGGTCGGCCCGCTCCTGTCGAGCGACGACGGCAGCCGCGGCTTCCTGGTCAACCTCTCCGTCGACGTCTCGTCCGTCGCGATGATGGACCTCTGCAAGGACCTCGGCGCCCTCTACATCGACACGGTCGCCGAGCCGTGGCTCGGCTTCTACACCGACGAATCGAAGTCCCCCTCCGAGCGCTCCAACTACGCGCTGCGGCAGCGCGTGCTCGACCTCCGCTCGCGCCGCCCCGGCGGCCCGACCGCCGTCTCCTGCTGCGGCGCCAATCCCGGCATGGTCTCGTGGTTCGTCAAGCAGGCGATGCTCGACGTCGCCCGCGACACGGGGCACGAGACGCAGGCGCCGACGACGCGGGAGGGCTGGGCGCGGCTCGCCCGTGACCTCGGCATCAAGGGCATCCACATCGCCGAGCGCGACACGCAGCGCGCGAAGCAGCCCAAGCCGCGCGGCGTCTTCGTCAACACATGGTCCGTCGAGGGCTTCATCTCGGAAGGGCTGCAGCCGGCCGAGCTCGGCTGGGGCACGCACGAGAAGCGCATGCCGGTCGACGGCCGCGAGCACGAGTTCGGCTCGGGCGCGGCGATCTACCTGATGCGGCCGGGCGCCGGCACCAACGTGCGCAGCTGGACGCCGACCGCAAAGGCGCAGCACGGCTTCCTGATCACCCACAACGAGGCGATCTCGATCTCCGACTACTTCACGCTGCGCGAGGGCGACGCCGTCGCCTACCGGCCGACCTGCCACTACGCCTACCACCCCTGCGACGACGCCATCCTGTCGCTGCACGAGATGGCCGGCCGCCAGTGGCAGCCGCAGAACAAGTGGCGGATCCTGCACGAGGACGAGGTGCTCGACGGCATCGACGAGCTCGGCGTCCTGCTCTACGGCCACGAAAAGAACGCCTACTGGTACGGCTCGCAGCTCTCCATCGAGGAGGCGCGGTCCCTCGCGCCCTACCAGAACGCGACGGGGCTGCAGGTCACCTCGGCCGTGCTGGCCGGCATGGTCTGGGCGCTCGAGAACCCAGAGGCCGGCATCGTCGAGGCCGACGAGATGGACTTCGCCCGGTGCCTTCAGGTGCAGCGCCGCTATCTCGGCCCCGTCACCGGCCACTACACCGACTGGACCCCCCTCGTCGACCGCGGCCACCTCTTCCCCGAGGACATCGACGAGGACGACCCCTGGCAGTTCCGGAACGTCATCGTGCGGTAGCGAGGAAGCGCCCTCCCCTCGCGCCGCTCATCCCCGCGAAAGCCGGGATCCACGCGGCACGGCCCGGCGTGCGGCCGTGGATTCCTGCTTGCGCAGGACCGGGCGGAAGACGAAGGGCCTCCCCACAGCCGCTCATCCCGGCGAAGGCCGGGATCCAGAGCCGCTTGCTCCGCCGCGCCACCTTGCGCACCACCCCCGGCTTGCCCCGCGCGCAGCCCCGTGCACCTCTTTCCCCCGCAGGAGGAACCGCGCCATGCCCGACACCGAATACGCACCGATCAACTTCGCCGAGAAGCTCGGCCTCATCCCGGAGCCCTGGCAGCCCCGCGTGGTGGCCGAGCTCAACGACTACCAGTTCAAGCTCGTGAAGCTCCGGGGCGACTTCGTCTGGCACAGCCATCCGGACACGGACGAGGCCTTCGTCGTGATCGAGGGCGAGCTGCGCATCGACTTCCGCGACGGAGCCGTCACGGTGAAGGCGGGCGAGATGTTCGTCGTGCCGAAGGGCGTCGAGCACCGGCCGCACGCGGCGGCCGAGGTGAAGGCGCTGCTGGTCGAGCCGCGCGGCGTGGTGAACACCGGCGACGCCGGCGGCGAGCGGACGGCGGCGAACGACCTCTGGGTGTGAGGGCCGGCGGGAGGACCGGAAGGGGGTCCCTTTCGGCCAGGATCGGGTGTTGCTGTGACGGCGCCCCTCGTCACCGGCAGCCTGGGGCTCATTCAGGCCGGGCCCGAGTTCTCACTCGCGTTCCCTTCATCCCTTATCCCATTGCGCTGCGTCGGTGCGCAGGCTGTGCGCGTATCCGGCGGGGATGCCCCCCGCAACGAGCGGATCAGGCCGTGTTCGGCCTTCGCATCGCCGCGCGCCTCTGCCGCGCATGCCACTGCGCAGGATCGCCGAGGACGTCGTCCTGTTGCGCGATCGAGGGCGACTTAATATTGCCGAAATCGCAGGATCAACTTTTCCGTGACCCCACTTGCCGGTGGACAGAGGTCTTCGTGATGTTGATCCCGCCGGGCTTGCCGGCACTGAGATCTCTCTTTGTGCGGGAAAGACCGGAGTTTATCTTAAATGCGAAGAAATTTCTTTTTCGCGATCCTGGCGATTCTGGTCACCTACCTCGCGGGTGGATGGAGCGAGCGGCATAATATCTTCCCATGGCCGCAGATGCTGGCCCTCAAACATCACTTCTCCGAGCAGGAAGCGCCCCCGGAAAGCCGATACGTGTTCGACAGTAGCGGCCGCCTGGCGTCCGACGAGACGAAGAAATCGGCCGCCTGTCCCCCCCAGTCGGATCGAACAGCCGTCCTGCTGGTCCTCGGCCAGTCCAATGCGGCGAACCACGGCGGCCAGCAATTCCGGTCGGAACACGGGACGCACATTCTCAACTTCTTCGTCGGCCGATGCTTTATCGCCCAGTCACCACTGCTTGGATCAACCGGTGCGAAAGGCGAGTACTGGACTCGTCTGGCGAACCTGCTGGTTGCTTCGGGGAGGTTCGACGACATAGTCATCGCCCCCTTGGCAATCACCGGCTCCGAAGTGTCGCGATGGGCGGAAGGCGGCGACATCAATCAACTCCTGATCGAAACCACCAGGCAGCTTGAACAGAGTTCCTATCGCGTCACGCATGTCTTTTGGGTGCAGGGCGAGGCAGATTACGTCGAGGGCACCGGCACTGATGCCTACAAGCAGCGATTTCTGTCCCTGGTCGACACGCTGCGCGCTCAGAAGGTCACGGCCCCCGTCTATGTCTCCATCGCCACCAAATGCCTCGAGCCGAGCAATGGCGGTTTCAAGAGCCATGCTTCGGACAACCCGGTCTCTCGTGCCCAGATGGAGTTGTCGACGATGGCGGCGGAGGGGCTCAGGCGAGGAGTGAACATCGACGCGCTGCTCGACGAGGTGGATCGCTACGATGACTGCCACATCGGCGGCGGCGGAGAGCAGAAAGTCGCGAAAGCCTGGGCCGATCTGTTGCTCGCTGAGCCCTGAGGCCTCCCCGGCGATTGTCCGGCGCGGGATTCACCTCCCGTGCGCCAAAAACCCATCGCGCGCAGGGCCGTGGTGCCGGCAGCCCCCAGCGTCCCGCACGGCCCCCGGACGCTCGCGTCCGGCTCTTTGGGGCGTGCATGACGGCAGCATCACGCCGGGGCGGGACACGGCATGCCCGCCCGCGGGGCGCGCGCCCCCTCCCCTCACGTCGTCGGCCCCTCGGCCTCCTTGGCCTGCAGGCCGCGCTCGGTGAGGCAGGTCCAGGCGCTCTCGGCGTCGTCGGCGAAGGCGAAGAGGTCGAGGTCCCTGGCGGCGATCGTCCCCATCTCGACGAGCCGGTCGAAATTGATCAGCGAGCGCCAGTAGGCCTCGTCGAACAGCACGATCGGCACGCCCGGCGCCTTGCCGGTCTGCACGAGCGTCAGGATCTCGAACAATTCGTCGAGCGTGCCGAAGCCGCCGGGGAAGACGACGAGCGCGTTGGCGCGCATCGCGAGGTGCATCTTGCGCATCGCGAAATAGTGGAAGCGGAAGGTCAGGTCCGGCGTCGTGTAGGGATTGGGCAGCTGCTCGTGCGGCAGGGTGATGTTGAAGCCGATGGTGATGGCGCCGGCGTCGCTGGCGCCGCGGTTGGCCGCCTCCATGATGCCCGGGCCGCCGCCGGTGGCGATGACGTTGTGGCGCTCGCCGTCGGGGGCGAGCAGCGCGCCGCCGCGCTCGGATGCGATGCGGCCGAAGGCGCGGGCCTCGTCGTAGTAGCGGTCGAGCGGCGCGGAGCCGCCCGCGACGGCGCGCGCGGAGCCGTAGACGATGACCGTCGAGCGGATCTTGAAGCGCTCGAGCGTCAGCTGCGCCTTGGCGTATTCGAGCAGGAAGCGCACGCCCCGCATCTCGTTTGAGAGCAGGAAGTCGGGGTCGAGCGAGGCGAGGCGGAAGGCGGGGTTGTCGATCTGCGCGCGGTTGCCCGCGCCTGGGGAATTGTCCACGTCGGATCTGCCGTCATAGGAATCGAAAAGGGCGGCGCCTCGCGGCCGCCGCCCCCGTCAATCTAGGGCATGGTCCCGAAAAGTTGCAGGGATTTCGGTGAAGACCGTGCGGCGGGAAGGCGTGCGGGCGCCAGGCCGGGTTCGGCCGGACCGGGCGCTGCGGCCTGTTTCGGTGCCGCTCAGAACTCCAGCGCCTTCACCTGGCGCACGTGCGGCAGCTCGTTGATCCGGTTCAGCATGCCCTCGCTCAGCTCGGTGTCGACCTCGATGAGCGCGATCGCGTCGGCGCCGCGGGCGAGGCGGCCGAGCGCGAAGGTCGCGATGTTGACCTCCATCTGGCCGAGCAGCGTGCCGAGCGCGCCGATGAAGCCCGGCCGGTCCTCGTTGGTCACGTAGAGCATGTGGGGGCCGAGCTCGGCCTCCATGTTGATGCCCTTGACCTGGATGATGCGCGGCCGGCCGTCGGCGAAGAGCGTGCCGGCGACGGAGCGCTCCTGCCGCTCCGTGATGACCGTCAGGCGGATGTAGTTCTCGTAGGCGCCCTGCTGCTCGCGGCGCACCTCCTCGACGTGGATGCCGCGCTCGCGCGCCATGACGGGGGCGGAGACCATGTTGACGTCCTGCAGCATCGGCCGCAGCAGGCCGGTGACGGCGGCGGCCGTCATCGGCTTGACGTTCATCTCCGCGACGTCGCCCTCGTACTCGATCCTCAGGCCCTTGACCGAGGTCTCGGTGAGCTGGCCGGCGAAGGAGCCGAGCTGCTCGGCGAGCTTGACGAAGGGCGTCAGGCGCGGCGCCTCCTCGGCGGTGATCGAGGGCATGTTGAGCGCGTTCGTCACGGCGCCGTCGAGCAGGTAGTCGGCCATCTGCTCGGCGACCTGCAGCGCGACGTTCTCCTGCGCCTCGGTGGTCGAGGCGCCCAGATGCGGCGTGCAGACGACGTTGGGGTGGCCGAACAGCGGGTTCTCCTTCGCCGGCTCCGTCACGAAGACGTCGAAGGCGGCGCCGCCGACCTGGCCGGAGTCGAGCGCCTCGCGCAGCGCCTCCTCGTCGACGAGGCCGCCGCGGGCGCAGTTGATGATGCGCACGCCCTTCTTGGCCTTCGCCAGCGCCTCGCGGCCCAGGATGTTCTTCGTCTTCTCCGTCAGCGGCGTGTGCAGCGTGATGAAGTCGGCGCGGGCGAGCAGCGTGTCGAGGTCGACCTTCTCCACGCCGAGCTCCAGCGCCCGCTCCTCGGAGAGGAAGGGGTCGAAGGCGATGACGCGCATCCTGAGGCCGATCGCCCGGCTCGCCGCGATCGAGCCGATATTGCCGCAGCCGATGACGCCGAGCGTCTTGGCGGTGATCTCGGTGCCGACGAACCTGTTCTTCTCCCACTTGCCGGCCTGGGTCGAGGCGTCGGCCTGCGGGATCTGCCGGGCGAGCGCGAACATGAGCGCGATCGCATGCTCCGCAGTCGTGATCGAGTTCCCGAAGGGCGTGTTCATCACGATGATGCCCTTCTTCGTCGCCTCGGGGATGTCGATGTTGTCGACGCCGATGCCGGCGCGGCCGATCACCTTCAGCCTGCCCGCGTTGGCGATGATCTTCTCGGTCACCTTGGTGGCCGAGCGGACGGCGAGGCCGTCATAGTCGCCGATGCGCGCGGCGAGCTTCTCCTTGTCGGGCCCGAGGTCGGGCTCGTAGTCGACCTCGATGCCGCGGTCCTGGAAGATCTTCACGGCGGCGGGAGACAGCTTGTCGGAAATCAGTACACGGGGAGCCATGGCTCGTACCTCATGGGGATTGCGGCGCGCCCGCCCTGGGCGCGCACGTCACGAAGGGGAAAACGGGACGAAGGCGAGGCCCCGGGGCGCGCGAGAGAGTAGCCCCGGGGGAACCTGTCGCGGCCGCGGGCGGCCTCACGCGGCCTTGGCGAGCTCGCCCTTGGCGGTGGCGAAGGCCCAGTCGAGCCAGGGCGTCAGCGCCTGGACGTCGGCGGTCTCGACCGTCGAGCCGCACCAGATCCGCAGGCCGGCCGGCGCGTCGCGGTAGTGGCCGATGTCGAGGGCGACGCCCTCCTGGTCGAGCAGCGCGACGATGCGCTTGGCGACCGTCGTCTCGGCCTCCTCGCCCTGCGCGGCCACGTCCGGATCGGCGATCCTGAGGCAGACCGAGGTGTTGGAGCGGACCTTCGGGTCGCCGGCCAGGAAGTCGACCCACGCCGTCGCGTCGACCCAGCGCGCCAGCGCGTCGGCGTTGGCGTCGGCGCGGCCGACGAGCCCCTGCAGGCCGCCGACGCTGCGGCCCCACTTCAGCGCGTCGACGTAGTCCTCGACGCAGAGCATCGAGGGCGTGTTGATCGTCTCGCCCTTGAAGATGCCCTCGTTGAGCTTGCCGCCCTTGGTCATGCGGAAGATCTTCGGCAGCGGCCAGGACGGCGTGTAGCTCTCCAGCCGCTCGACGGCGCGGGGGCCGAGGATCAGCATGCCGTGCGCCGCCTCGCCGCCCATCACCTTCTGCCAGGAGAAGGTGACGACGTCGAGCTTCGACCACGGCAGGTCCTGCGCGAAGGCGGCCGAGGTCGCGTCGCAGATCGTCAGGCCCTTGCGGTCGGCCTTGATCCAGTCGCCGTCCGGCACGCGCACGCCGGAGGTCGTGCCGTTCCAGGTGAAGACGACGTCGCGGTCGGTGTCGACGGTGGAGAGATCGGGCAGCTCGCCGTAGGGCGCCTCGATCTTGCGGACGTCGCCGAGCTTGAGCTGCTTGACGATGTCGGTGACCCAGCCCTGGCCGAAGCTTTCCCAGGCCAGCACGTCGACGCCGCGCTCGCCGAGCAGCGACCAGATCGCCATCTCGACGGCGCCCGTGTCGGAGGCCGGAACGATGCCGATGCGGTGGTCGTCGGGGACCTGCAGCACCTCGCGCGTCAGGTCGATCGCCTCTTTCAGGCGCGCCTTGCCGGGCTTGGAGCGGTGGGAGCGGCCGAGGATTGCGTCCTGGAGCGCCTCGAGCGACCAGCCGGGCCGCTTGGCGCAGGGGCCGGACGAGAATCGCGGATTGCCCGGCCGCATGGCCGGTTTGGTCGTGGTCATGATAGCTACCCTCACAGATAGTCGCGCCTCGTTGGGGAGGCGTGTCCCACCGATTGGGGTACGTCCAACCGCAGACCCTGTCAACGCGCCATCGGGGGCGGCCGTGCGGCACAAAAGCAAGCGGCGGGCCGAAGCCCGCCGCCAAACCGTTGCCCTCGTTCGGGAACCGCTCAGTTGAGCATGTAGCGGATGCCGACACGCGCCTCGTGCGCGTTGAGGTCCTTGATCTGGATCGACTCGCCAAGACCCCAGGTGTCGTGCGCGTCGACCTCGCCGAGATGCAGGTAGCGGTAGCCGACGTCGACCGCCAGGTTGGGGGTCATGTCGTAGGACACGCCCGCCATCACGGCCCAGGCCAGGTTCCACTTGCTCGAGCTCTCCTCGAAGAAGTCGTTCGGCAGGAGGTCGTTCTGGTAGTTCGACAGCGTGTTGTAAGCGCCGCCGATGCCGGCGCCGACATACGGCGTGATGCGCTTCCACGTGCCGAGGTCGACGTAGGCGTTGGCCATCACCGTCCACGACGAGATGTCGCCGTGCTCGAGATAGAAGGGGGCATCGAACGCGGTGTCGGGCGAATAGCTCGTCGTCACGTCGGCGCGGAACCACGGGTTGAACTTGTAGCCGGCGCCGACGCCGACCATCCAGCCGTCGTCGAGCTTCTCGTCGTTATAGGCGCAGACGCCGCACGCACCGACATAGCTCGCGTCGGGCGTGGTGTTCGCGCGGTAGCCGACGTCGCCGCGCAGGTACCAGTTCGAGCCGAACTCGACCGGCACCGGCTCCACCACGGGAGCCTGCACCGGCGGCGTCCAGATGTCCGCCGCGGCGGCCGGACCGACCGCCCCGAGCACCACGCCGGCGGCTGCCAGCGCCAGTCCAGCAAAGTTCTTCATCATCATACCTCGATCGTTCGAGAGGCGGCCGTCGCCGACGGCCCGCCCGTGGTCACATCGCGTAGCGGAAGCCGAGGAAGACGTCGTGCGACGTCAGGTCCTTGAAGGTGTAGGGATTGAAGGTCCCGGGATTGGTCGGGCTGTTGTAGGAGTACATGTCCTTGGTCTTGGCATCGCCGAGGCTCACGTAGCGGTAGCCGAGCTCCATCGTCAGGTTCGGCGCGACCTCGTAGCCGACGCCGGCATAGAGCGCCCAGGCGAGGTCGAAGCTCGGATCCGCGTTGGCGTATCCGACGGCGGCGTTGGCGACGCCGATGTCGCGGAAATTGTCGATCGAGGTGTAGGCGCCGCCGATACCCGCGCCGACATAGGGCGAGATGCCGTGCCAGGAGCCGAGGTCGACATAGGCGTTGGCCATGACGAGCCACTCGGACTTGGTGCCGGAGTAGTTGTCGTCATAGGTGCCGGTGGCGTCGGTGTAGGTCTGCAGGCCGTGGAACGTCGCGCCGCCGCGATACTCGCCGGAGATGTCGCCGCGCAGCCAGCTGTTGAGCCGGTAGCCGATCGCCGCGCCGACGATCGGCGCGCTGTCGAAGCCGCTGTCGAGCGTGGTGACGTTGCCGGCCGCAGCCGTCGCGGCGTCGGACAGCTCGTCGACCTGCTGGTTGCTCATGCCGACATAGCCGCGCAGATACCACTTCGAGCCGAAGTCCTCCTTCATCGGAAGGGGCTCGATCATCTGCGGCTGCGGCTGGTAGATATCGGCCGCGTGGGCACCCGTGGCCGCCGCGACCGCCAGTCCCGCCGTCATAAGCGTCGTCTTGAGGCTTTTCATCACCTTCGATCCTTCCCCCGTCCATGCAGCCCGGCCCGCCTCGAAAACGGGGAGCAAGCTTCGTGATGGTTAAGGATCTTCGGCGGGATTGGTTAAACAGCCTTTAACCAGCTTTCTTAACCAGACCGGTTAACTATGGGCCCCGCGAAATATTCGGGACATTTCGACAAAGACGAGAGACGTGTGATGAAAGAGCAACATGGCGGGAGCCCGGCCACGACCGGGCCGATCGGCGACCAGCGGCACCTCTTCGACCTGCCGCGCGAGATCGCCTGGCTCAACTGCGCCTACATGTCGCCGCTGCCGAGGAGCGCGCGGCAGGCGGGCGAGGCCGCGATCCGCCGCAAGTCCGAGCCGTGGACGATCTCGCCGGTCGACTTCTTCACCGACTCCGAGGAGGCGCGGGGCCTGTTCGGCCGGCTGATCGGGGCGGCGGGCGACGACGTGGCGGTCGTGCCGTCGACCTCCTACGGCATCGCCACGGCCGCGCGGAACATCCGGGTCGCGCCGGGCCAGACGATCGTCCTGATGGAGGAGCAGTTCCCCTCGAACGTCTTCAGCTGGCGGCGCAAGGCCGAGGAGGAGAGCGCCGAGGTCCTGACCGCGCGGCGGCCGTCCGACGGCGACTGGGCGGCGGCGATCTGCGACCTGATCGACGACCGCACCGCCGTCGTGGCCGTCCCCAACTGCCACTGGAGCGACGGCTCGCTGGTCGATCTCGACCGGGTGGCGGAGAAGGGGCGGCGGCATGGGGCGGCGCTCGTGCTCGACCTCGCGCAGTCGATCGGCGCGCTGCCGGTGGACGTGGCGGCGCTGAAGCCCGACTACGTCGTCGCCGCCTGCTACAAGTGGATGCTCGGCCCCTATTCGCTCGGCTTCCTCTACGTCGCGCCGCACCGCCAGGGCGGGGTCCCGCTGGAGGAGAACTGGCTCACCCGCGCCGGGTCGGAGAACTTCGCCGGCCTCGCCGACTACAGCCCCGACTACCAGCCGGGCGCGCGCCGCTTCGACATGGGCGAGCGCTCGAACTTCCACCTCATGCCGATGGCGCTCGCCTCGCTGCGCCAGATCCTCGACTGGCAGGTGCCGCGGATCGCGCAGGCGATCGGGGAGAAGACGCGGGCGATCGCGGAGCGGGCGGAGCCGCTCGGCTTCGAGGCCCCGCCGCAAGCGGCGCGCGCGCCGCATTTCCTGGGGCTGCGCCTGCCGGGCGGGGTCCCGGCGACGCTGCTGGACCGGCTGAAGGAGCGCAACGTCTTCGTCAGCGTGCGCGGTTCCTCGGTCCGCGTCACGCCGCACCTCTACAATGACGGGGAAGACGTCGAGCGCCTGTTCGAGGCGCTGAAGGCGGCGCTCTGAGGAAGGCCCCGCGGCCGCCGGGCCGCGAGGCGCCCGCCGGCGTCAGGCCGTCTCGCGCTCGAGCGCGTCGATGATCTCGCCGACCACGGCGTTGACGAGGCGGGTGTCCTCGCCCTCGGCCATCACCCGGATCACGGGCTCGGTGCCGGAGGGACGGATGACGAGGCGGCCGGTGGCGCCCAGCCGCTCGCGCCCGTCCTCGATCGCCGCCTGCACGGTCGAGGATTCGAGCGGCTTGCCCTCGCGGAACCGGACGTTCTTGAGGACCTGCGGCAGCGGCTCGAAGCGGTGGCAGACCTCGCTCACCCGCTTGCCGGAGCGCGAGACGACGGCGAGGAGCTGCAGCGCCGCGACGAGGCCGTCCCCGGTCGTGGTGTAGTCGGACAGGATGATGTGGCCCGACTGCTCGCCGCCGAGATTGTAGCCCTGCTCGCGCATCGCCTCGAGCACGTGGCGGTCGCCGACGGCGGTGCGGACGAGGCCGAGGCCGAGGCTCGCCAGGTAGCGCTCGAGGCCGAGATTGGACATCACGGTCGCGACGATGCCGGGAACCGCGAGCCGGCCGTCCTCGTGCCAGGACTGCGCCACCACGGCCATCAGCTGGTCGCCGTCGACGACCTCGCCCTTCTCGTCCACGACGATCACCCGGTCGGCGTCGCCGTCGAGCGCGATGCCGATGTCGGCGCGAACCTCGCGCACCTTGTTGCAGAGGGCGTCGGTCGAGGTCGAGCCGCACTCCTTGTTGATGTTGAGGCCGTTCGGCTCGACGCCCAGCGGCACGACCTCGGCGCCGAGCTCCCACAGCGCGTCGGGCGCGACCTTGTAGGCGGCGCCGTTGGCGCAGTCGATGACGATGCGCAGGCCGCCGAGCTTCATCTCGCGCGGCAGGGTGCGCTTGGCGAACTCGATGTAGCGGGCGTGGACGCCTTCGATGCGCTTGGCGCGGCCGAGGGCCGAGGAACCGGCGAGGAACTCGGTGAGGTCGGAATCGACGAGCTGCTCGATCTGCTCCTCGGCGTCGTTCGACAGCTTGTAGCCGTCCGCGTCGAACAGCTTGATGCCGTTGTCCTGGTACGGGTTGTGCGAGGCGGAGATCATCACGCCGAGATCGGCGCGCAGGCTGCGCGTCAGCATGGCGACGGCCGGCGTCGGCATCGGCCCGAGCTGGAACACGTCCATGCCGACCGAGGTGAAGCCCGCGACCATGGCGGATTCGATCATGTAGCCGGACAGGCGGGTGTCCTTGCCGATGACCACCCGGTGGCGGTGGTTGCCGCGCCGGTTCGATATGCCGGCGGCCATGCCGACCTTGAGCGCGATCTCCGGCGTGATCGGGTGTTTGTTGGCGAGGCCGCGAATACCGTCGGTCCCGAAATAAGAGCGCGCCATCTAGCCTTCCCTCTCTGCTGGAGCCGATCCATTTGGCCGGATTTCCATCCCGATACTACCCTTCGAACCTTCAACAATTGTAAGCGACTGTTACCCGCCGCCGGCCGGTGCATCCGCTCGCTCGCGGCAACCCCTTGTGAGCGCTTGCGGACACTGAGAGACGCCCCCTCATGTCTCACGTCTTGTTAATCCGGACGGCTGTAGCTTGATGCGTGACGCCTGTTGCCTTCCGGGCGGAGCATCGGCCGGATCGTGCAGAGCCGGCCAGTTCGGGACGATGCCCCGGCGCGGGAGCAGTGTGGAGAGCGCCTTGAATTACCAGGACAGATTGTCCTCTCAAGCACGAACCGCAGGCTTCCGGGACCTGCAGGTCGCGATCGTCGACAACGACACGACGATCGCCCCCGTGCTGCGCTCGACGCTCGCCATGTGGGACATCACCAAGACGAAGATCTATGCCTCCAACAAGGAGGCGCTGCTCGACATCGTGCAGGACCGCAAGCCGGACATGGTGCTCCTGAACTGGTGCGGCACCCGGAACGACCCCCTGCAGTTCGCGCGCGTCGTGCGCGATCCCGACACCTTCCCCTTCCCGTTCCTGCCGATGGTGATCATGCTGTCGAACGTGAAGCGCGACAAGGTCGTCGCGGCGCGCGACGCCGGCATGGACGAGTTCCTCGCCATCCCCTTCACGCCGAAGAACCTCTACGACCGGATCCATTCGATCGTCCACGAGCGGCGCGGCTTCGTCCACGTCCCCACCTATTTCGGTCCGGACCGGCGGCGCGGCGCGATGGCCAACTATCTCGGCTGCGAGCGGCGCAGCGAGTCGATGCTGATCGATCCCGAGGACGGCCGCACCTATATCAGCCACGCCGACAACCGCCGCGAATACCTGGCGCCGTCCCAGCAGGACAGCCGCTTCGTCCTCAACATCTGACGCACAGGGCGCACGGACGAATCGGGCCGCCCCCGGCATCCGGGGACGGCCCAATTCGTTTGTCCGTCGTTCGTCCCGCCCTCAGGGCGTCTGCGGCTCGAGGCCCCCGTCGGGCTCGTCGCTCGGACGGTCCTTCGGCCTGCCGGTCGTCGGGACCGCCGACTGCCGCGGCTTCGAGGGCTCGGAGACGCTGGTGTCGCGCACCGGCGGCTTGCCGTCGAGCAGGTTGCGGATCTCGTCGCCCGACAGCGTCTCGTACTCGAGCAGGCCGTTGGCGATCGTGTGCAGGTCGTCGAGATGCTCCGTCAGGATCTCCCGGGCGGCGTTGTAGCCCTGGTTGACGAAGGACTTGATCTCCTCGTCGACGAGCTTCTGCGTCTCGTCCGAGACGTGCTGCTGGCGGGCGACGGAGTGGCCGAGGAAGACCTCCTCCTCGTTCTCGCCGTACATCAGCGGCCCGAGCTTGTCGGACATGCCGAACTGCGTCGCCATCGCCTTGGAGAGCTTCGTCGCCATGCGGATGTCGGCGGCGGCGCCCGAGGTCACCTTCTCGTGCCCGAAGATCAGCTCCTCGGCCACGCGCCCGCCCATGGCGACCGCGAGGTCGGCGTGGCACTTGGCGCGGGTCAGCGACACCTGGTCCCGCTCCGGCAGGCGCATCACCATGCCGAGCGCGCGGCCGCGCGGGATGATGGTCGCCTTGTGGATCGGGTCGGAGGCCGGCTGGTGCAGCGCGACGAGGGCATGGCCCGCCTCGTGATAGGCGGTCAGCTTCTTCTCTTCCTCGGTGAGCGCCAGCGTGCGGCGCTCGGCACCCATCATCACCTTGTCCTTGGCGTCCTCGAACTCGGCCATGGTGACGAGGCGCTTGCCGCGGCGGGCGGCGAGCAGGGCGGCCTCGTTGACGAGGTTGGCGAGATCGGCGCCGGAGAAGCCGGGCGTGCCGCGGGCGGAGGTCCGCAGATCCACGTCCGGCGCCAGCGGCACCTTGCGGGCGTGGACCTTGAGGATCTTCTCGCGGCCGGTGACGTCCGGGTTCGGCACGACGATCTGCCGGTCGAAGCGGCCCGGCCGGAGGAGCGCGGGGTCGAGCACGTCGGGACGGTTGGTCGCGGCGATGATGATGACGCCCTCGTTCGCCTCGAAGCCGTCCATCTCGACGAGCAGCTGGTTCAGCGTCTGCTCGCGCTCGTCGTTGCCGCCGCCGAGGCCGGCGCCACGGTGACGGCCGACCGCGTCGATCTCGTCGATGAAGATGATGCAGGGCGCGTTCTTCTTGGCCTGCTCGAACATGTCGCGCACGCGGCTCGCGCCGACGCCGACGAACATCTCGACGAAGTCGGAGCCCGAGATCGTGAAGAACGGCACGTTCGCCTCGCCCGCGACGGCGCGCGCGATGAGCGTCTTGCCGGTGCCGGGAGGGCCGACGAGCAGGACGCCGCGCGGGATGCGGCCGCCGAGGCGCTGGAACTTCTGCGGGTCGCGCAGGAACTCGACGATCTCCTCGAGATCCTCCTTCGCCTCGTCGACGCCAGCGACGTCGTCGAACACGACGCGGCCGTGCTGCTCGGTCAGGAGCTTGGCCTTCGACTTGCCGAAGCCCATCGCCTTGCCGCCGGCGCCCTGCATCTGCCGCATGAAGAAGATCCACACGGCGATGAGGAGCAGCATCGGGAACCAGGAGACGAGAACGCCGAGAAGCGAGGGCACGTCCTCCGCCTCGGGCTTGGCCGAGATGGTGACGCCGGACTTCTCGAGCTTCTGCACGAAGTTCGGGTCATTGGGGACGTAGGTCTGGAACACGCGGCCGTCGCCCAGCGTGCCGGTGACCTGCTGGCCGGAGATGGTGACGGAGCGCACCTGGCCCTGGTCGACCTGGTTGAGGAGCTGGGTGTAGCTCATCTCGTTGGGCGCGCCGCGCTGTCCGGGACTCTGGAAGAGATTGAACAGCGCGATGAGCAGCAGGCCTATGATGACCCACAGCGCGAAATTTCGGAAATTGGCGTTCATACCCTTCCTTCTCGTCCCTGCGCGGCTCGACGTGGGATGCCGCCGGCGCCGGGCGGTGTCCTATCCGGCCTAAGATAAGGGGTGGCCCCCGCCTTGCCAAGAAGACCCGGCCATTCACGTAAATGCGACATGCCCTACCAGTCCGAAAAAACCGGCCGCTGATCGAGTTCCACGAAGCGGAAGTCGATCGAGCGGCCCTCGGAGGCGGGCCCCGGCCAGCCGGCCAGCGGCGCGGCGACGGGCGTGCCCCCGACGAAGGCGGCCGGAATGGTGCGCATGGCCGGCCGCGGCAGCGGCGGCCGCACCGGCAGCGCCGCGCCGCCGAGGGCGCCGACCTCGACCTCGGAGCGTCCGCCGTTGCGGACCCTGAAGCGGCTGTCCCAGAGGAGGCTCGCGCCCGGCGCAAGCGTCGCCCGCGGCAGGCCGTCGCGGCCCCACTCGCGGCACGCAAGACAGCCGAGCGGATGCGGGTGAAGCTCGCAGCCGGCGAGCGTCGCGCCCCTGAAGCCGGGTGCCTTCAGATCCTGCCATAACCGCTCGAGCCGCTCGAGCCGCGGCGGAAAGCCGCCGCCGCCGACGCTCATGAGCATGCGCGACAGGACGCGCAGCGCGACCTCCTCGTCGGCGGCCGCGAGCCGCTCGATGCCGAGGACCGCGCAGCCCGCCGGCGAGGCGTCGACCGCCTCGGCCTCGAGCGCCCGGGCGGCCGCCTCGAGCGCCTGCCGCGCGCGGCCCATGCGGGCCGCCGTCTCCGCCAGGCGCCGGGCGTCGAGGCCCTCCTCCGCCAGCAGCGGCATCAGGGCGCGCAGCCTGGCGCGGGCGAAGCGCGCGGAGCCGTTGCTCGGGTCCTCGATCCAGTCCTGCCCCAGCTCCCGCAGCGTCGCCCGCAGGCGCGCCTTGCCGACATCGAGGAGCGGCCGGAGGTGGACGACGTCGCCGCGCTGCGTCCGCGGCGCCATCCCCGCCAGCCCGTCGACGCCGGAGCCGCGGGCGAGCCTGAGGAGGAAGGTCTCGGCCTGGTCGTCGAGATGGTGGGCGGTCAGGAGATGGTCCGCGCCGTGGCGGCGGCAGGCTTCGAGCAGCAGCCTGTAGCGCGCCTCGCGGGCGGCGGCCTGCAGGTTTCCCGCCGGCTTCGGGCCGGTCCAGCGCAGCGTCTCGTGCGGCAGCCCGGCGCAGGCGGCCCAGCCGGCCACGGCCCGGGCCTCGTCCGCGGCGTCGGGCCGCAGCCCGTGGTCGACCGTCAGGACGACGAGCGGAAGCGCCGGCGCACGGCGCTGCCGCCAGGCGGCGACGAGCCGCATCAGCGCGACGCTGTCCGCCCCGCCGGAGACGGCGAGCGCGACGCCGCGCGCCTCCGTCAGGCCGCCGAGGAGGACATCGGCCTCCGCGGCCCCGACGGGCCCGGCGCCCTGGTCAGGAGCAGCCACTCTTCTCCATCTCGCTGCGCGTCCGCTCGAGCACCGTCTGCGGCGCGTCGGGGAAGGTGTTGGAGATCTCGGAGAAGGTGGCGCAGGCCGCCTCGGTCTGGCCGAGCTCCTTCAGCGACATGCCGAGCTTGTAGAGGCTGTCGGGCGCCTTGGCGCTCTTGGGATAGTCGGTGTAGCCGGCGAGGAAGGCGTCGGCGGCGTCGCGGTACTGCCCCTGCGCGAACAGCGCCTCGCCCAGCCAGTACTGCGCGTTGCCGGCGAGGTCGTCCTTGGGGTGACGCTTCAGGAACTGGCGGAACGCCTGCTGCGCCGCGCCGAACTCGCCGCGCAGGATGTAGTCGTAGGCGGCGTCGTAGTCGTCGCGCGGGTCGCCGCTCGGCGACAGCATCGCCTGCGAGCCCTGGCCGGAACCGCCGGCCGGGCCCGTGCCGGCGTTCTGGCCGTCGCCCTCGAGGATCGAGATGTTGCCGTTCTGGTCGGGCCGGACGGAGCTCGGGTCGCCGCCGAACGCGCCGGACAGGTCGAGCCCCTGGCCCTCGCCGGGCAGCTGGCCGAGGACCTTCGGCGGCGCGCCGGGGCCGGCCTGGCCCTGCTGGCCGGGGGCGTAGTCGCCGCTCATGTCCATCGGGGCGGCGCCGCCGGGCGTGCCGTTGTAGGTCGCCGAGCTGCCCGCGCCCTGGGCCGCGCCGAGCTGCTGCTCGAGAATGCGCAGCCGGTGGTTGAGCGTCTCGACCTGTCCGTTGAGCTGCCGGATCTGCTCCTCGAGGGTCGAGACCCTCAGCGAGAGGTCGGCGCCGCTCTGGGCGGCGGCGGGCAGCGCCGCGGCGCCGAGGACGAGCATGCAGAGAAGCGCCGGCCGAAGCATCGCCTTCGCGAAGGATGGCATGTTGTCACCGCTCTATCGTGTCGGGTTTGCAGGAGATCACCCGGTCACATGGCGGTCGAGTTCGACCAAAGTGAGGCCGGGCGGCGCGGGATCGCCCCGACGCCGCCCGGGACATATCAGTTCAGCACCGTGACGGCACGCCGGTTCTGCGACCAGCAGGAGATGTCGTCGCAGACCGCGACGGGGCGCTCCTTGCCGTAGGAGATCGTCCGCATCCGCGTGGCGGGCACGCCGAGCGAGGCGAGATACTCGCGCGTCACCTCGGCGCGGCGCTGGCCGAGCGCCAGGTTGTACTCGCGCGTGCCGCGCTCGTCGGCGTGGCCCTCGATGGTGATCTGGTACTTGGGATACTGGTTCAGCCACTGCGCCTGCCGGTTCAGCGTCTCCCGCGCCTGCGGCGTCAGGTTCGTCGAGTCGGTCTCGAAGAAGACGCGATCGCCGACATTGACGGTGAAGTCCTGCTGGCTGCCGGGCGCGGCATTGCCAGCGAGACCAGCCTGCTGCTGGTCAAGCTGCTTGTTCTGGGCGCATGCCGCGGCAAACGATGCCAGCGCCAGGACGGCCAGCACCCGCACTGCGCGGCCCACGGAGAAACTCGACATTCCGGAACTCCTCGAAACACGACCGGATTCTATTCATCCGATCAATAGGCCGTTTTCCTTAACCGCCCGTTGGCGAACGTGGTTAACGGCGTTGATGGCCTGGGCGGTCCCCGTCAATCGAGCGGCGGGGACCAGGCGGGGTCGGCGGCGAAGCCCGGCGTCTGCACACGCTGCTCGTTGTAGCCGGTGATGTCGACCGTCCAGAGGCTCGGGCCGCCGGAGGCGCCGGGCGTCTCGCGCGTGTACATCAGGATGCGGCCGTTGGGCGCCCAGGTCGGGCTCTCGATGACGTCGGAGCTGGTCGCCAGGATGCGCTCGCCCGAGCCGTCCGGCCGCATGACGCCGATCATGAACTGGCCGCCCGACAGCTTCGTGAAGGCGACGAGGTCGCCGCGCGGCGACCACGCCGGCTGCCCGTAGCGGCCGTCGCCGAAGCTGATGCGCTGCGGATTGCCGCCGCCCGCGCCCATCACGTAGACCTGCTGCGAGCCGCCGCGGTCGGACTCGAAGACGACCTGGCCGCCGTCGGGCGAATAGGACGGGCTCGTGTCGATCGCCGCGGTGTTGGTCAGCCGCTGCGTGGCGCGGCTGCGCAGGTCCATCTCGTAGATGTTGGCGTTGCCGCCCTGCTGCAGGCTGAGGATGACGCGCTGGCCGTCCGGCGAGAAGCGCGGCGCGAAGCTCATGCCGGGGAAGTTGCCGAGGACCTCGCGCTGCCCGGTCTCGATGTTGAGCAGATAGACGCGCGGCGTCTCGCCCAGCGGCTGCGAGACGTAGGTGATCTCCTGGCGCGACGGCGAGAAGCGCGGGCTGCGCACGATCTCGTTGGGCTGGTTGGTGAGGTAGCGCACGTTGGCGCCGTCCTGGTCCATGATCGCCAGCCGCCGCATGCGGTTGTCCTTCGGGCCGCTCTCCTCCACGAAGACGATGCGCGTGTCGAAGTAGCCCTGCTCGCCGGTCAGCCGCTCGTAGACGGCGTCGGCGATGATGTGGCCGATGCGGCGGATGTTGTCGGCGCCGGCGAAATATTGCTGGCCGATCATCTGCTGCCCGGAGGCCACGTCCCACAGGCGGAACTCCGCCTTGAGCCGCCCGTCGGGCTGCGCCATGACGCGGCCGGTGACCAGCGCCTGGGCGTTGATCGTCCGCCAGCTGCCGAAGTTCGGCACCGCGTCGACGCCGAGCCCGGCCTCGATGAAGGCGGCGGGATCGATCGGCTGGAACAGGCCGGAGCGCCGCAGGTCGCTCGTCACGACGTCGGCGACCTGGGAGCCGAGCTGCGGGTCGCCCGCCGGATCGGCGAAGCGCGTGATGGCAATCGGCAGGGGCTGGACCCTGCCCTGCGTCACGTCGAGCTCGAGCACGGCGTGCGCCCGTTGGGACACGAACATGCTCGCAAGCACGAGCGCGGCGGTCATAAATCGCTTCATGGCAACCACTCGGGGACTGCTGGGAGCCGGCGTCAACCGCCGAGCATCTCCCGTGGATCGAAGTTGACGTGGACCTCCTGCCAGAGATCGTATTTCTCCGGCGGGAGGCTGTAGGGCTGGCAGGAAATGACGGCGCGGATCGCCGCCTCGGCGGCGATCATGAAGATCTCCTGGCCGCTGGGGTTCAGGAGCTCGGGATTGCGGGTCAGGGTGCCGTCGGGATTGAAGGCGATGTCGAGCTTGACGACCATCGCGCCGGCGTCGAGCACGCCGATCGGCGGGCTCCAGCACTGGGCGATCTGACGGCGCAGCGCGTCGATCTCGCTGATCGACAGCGTCATGTCGGTGCCGCTCGACAGGCCCTGCCCGGCCTGCGTGGTGCCGGTGCCGCTCACGGCGCCGCCGGATTGCGGCACCTTGTTGAGGAGCGCCGCGATCTTGTCGGCGTCGAAGCCGCCCTTCGGCTTGGCCGGCGCCGGCGGCTCGGGCTTCGGCTTCGGCGCCTCGGCGACCTGCTGCTTCGGCTCGGGCTTCTGCTCGGCTTCTGCTCAGGCTTGGGCTCCGGCGGCTTCGGCCGCTCCGCGATCTTCGGCTTGGCCGGCGGGACCGGCACGTCGGTCGGCTGGCGGCTCGGGCGCCTCGGCCTTCTCGGGCGCGGGCTCCGGAGCGGGCGCAGGCGCGGGGGCCGGCTCGGGCTTCGCCTTGGGCGGCTCGGGAGCGGGTTTCGGCTCCGGCGGGATCGAGGCGGTGCGCAGCTCGGCCGGCTTCGGCTCGGGCTTCGGCGCCGGCTCGGGCTTGGGCGCCGGCTCGGGCTTGGGCGCGTCGGCGATCTCGGGGGCGGTGCTCTGCGCCTTGGCGGCCTGCGGCTTCTCCGTCTCGTGCTCGGCCTTGGCCACGTCCGGCTTCGGCTTCGGCGGCGCCGGCACCTCCTTCGGCTTGGCCTTCTCCTCGCCCTGGGTGATCTTGGTGAACTCGGCGACCGACACGAGGTCGACGGGCAGCGGCTTCTCGAGCGAGGGAAGCGGCTCGCTGAACGGCAGCGAGAACAGCCCCCATCCGATGATCAGGGCATGCCCGACGGCAGAGGCGGTCAAAGCGGCGCGCATGGCGTCGTCCTCACCTCTGCGACTGCTCGATGTCCGTCACGAGGCCGATGCGGTTGAAGCCCGCCTCGTTCAGCCGGCCCATGACGCGCATGACCTCGCCATAGCCCACGCCCCGGTCGGCGCGCACGAAGACCCGCTCCTGCGTGCCCTGCTGGGCGATCGCCTTGAGCTTGGGGACGAGCTCGTCGATCGGGATCTGAGTGTCCTGCAGGAAGACCTGGCCTTCCGCATTCACGCTCACGGTCAATGGCTCCTTGTCGGATTCAAGCGCGTTGGCCCGCGTCTCGGGCAGTTCGATCGGAACCCCGACCGTGAGGAGCGGCGCGGAGACCATGAACACGATGAGGAGGACGAGCATCACGTCCACGAAGGGCGTGACGTTGATCTCGCTCATCGGGCGGTGGCGACGCCTCGAACGGCGCCGTCCGCCCCCGCTTCCAGATGTTGCGACGCCGGCTCCCATCGCACCTAACTCCGCTCATCCAATTGCCGCGAAAGTATGGCTGTGAACTCGTCCGCGAAGGCGTCCAGGCGCTCGACGATGCGCGCCACGTCGTTGGAAAGCTTGTTGTAGGCGATGACCGCGGGGATGGCGGCGAGCAGCCCCAGCGCGGTGGCGAACAGCGCCTCGGCGATGCCCGGCGCGACGACGGCGAGGTTCGTGCTCTTGGTGGCGGCGATCGAGGTGAAGGCCGTCATGATGCCCCACACCGTGCCGAACAGGCCGATGAACGGCGCCGCCGAGCCGACCGTGGCGAGGAACAGGAGGCGGCTCTCGAGCTGCGAGGCCTCGCGGGTGACGGTCACGTCGAGCACCTTCTCGACGCGCGACTGGACGCCGGCGCGCGACAAGGCGCCCGCGTCGTGGCTGCGCCGCCACTCGCGCATCGCCGCGACGAAGACGGCGGCCATGCCGGAGTTCGTGCGGCCGGAGAGCTGCTGGTAGAGCTCCTCCAGCGACTGGCCGGACCAGAAGGTCTGCTCGAACCGGTCCATGCGCCGCCGGGCGCGCCGGTACATGACGATCTTCTCGAAGATGATCGCCCAGCACCACACCGATGCGGCGAGCAGCCCCAGCATGACCAGCTTGACGACGATGTGGGCGTGCCAGAAGAGACCGAGGATCGAGATGTCCCCGGTCGGGGCAGCCAGGGTGGTAGCGTCCATTCGCGACAACTCGTGAAACTGGGCCTCGGGCATCCGCAAGTGCCTTGGGCGACCGCGCGCATCGCGACCGCCGTCCGCGGACAGGCAGCGGCTTGAAATCCCGGGCAAAACTGCTGGGGAATGTGTCGAATTGAGGGCTTTTGCGCCGAGCCTGCCGCGTGAGATGAAACGCCGGCTTGGTTAACGCCGGGTTACGGCGTCACTTCGGGAGTCACTTCGGGAGTCCGTTCGGGCATCACTCCGGCGCCTCCGGCTGGCCCAGCACGGCGCGCAGCGCGGCAGGGATCCGCCGCGCCTTTCCGGTCGCCGAGACGAGCGCGACCTGCACCGTGGCGCTCACGAGGAGTTCATCGCCGCGGCGCACCTCCTGGGCGAGATGCATCGAGGCGCCGCGCATCTCCTGAACGCGCGTCAGGACCTGCAGCACGTCGTCGATCCTCGCCGCGCGCCGGAAGTCGATCGTCATGCGGCGCACCGCGAAGGCGACGCTCTCCTCGCCCGCGAACAGCGCCGCGTGGTCGGCGCCCGCCAGCCGCATGAAGTCGGAGCGGCCGCGCTCCATGAAGCGCAGGTAGCTCGCGTGGTAGACGACGCCGGAGAAGTCGGTGTCCTCGAAATAGACGCGCACGGGCAGCACGTGGGCGCCCTCGACGAGCCGCCCCGCGAGATCGGGCCAGGCCTCACTCATCGGGGGCGCCGCCCCACAGGCCCATCTGCGCGGCCGCCGGCCCCTCCGGCACCGCGAAGCCCATGTGCCGGAAGGCGTGCGGCGTCAGCAGCCGGCCGCGCGGCGTGCGCTGCACGAAGCCCTTCTGGATGAGGAACGGCTCGATGATCTCCTCGATCGCGTCGCGCGGCTCCGACAGGGCGGCGGCGATCGTCTCGACGCCGACGGGGCCGCCGCCGAACTTCTCGGCGATGCAGGAGAGGTAGCGGCGGTCGAGCCCGTCGAGCCCGACGCTGTCGACGTCGAGCGCCAGGAGCGCGCGGTCGGCGATCCTGCGGTCGATCGTGCCGGCGCCGGCGACCGCGGCGAAGTCGCGCACGCGCCTGAGGAGCCGGCCGGCGATGCGCGGCGTGCCGCGCGAGCGCCGCGCGATCTCGCTGGCGCCGTCGTCGGAGATGCCCATGCCGAGGAGCCGCGCGCCGCGCCGGACGATCAGCTCGAGCTCGTCCTGCGTGTAGAAGTCGAGCCGCACCGGGATGCCGAAGCGGTCGCGCAGCGGCGTCGTCAGCAGGCCCGAGCGCGTGGTCGCGCCGACGAGGGTGAACTTCGCCAGCTCGATGCGCACCGAGCGCGCCGCCGGCCCCTCGCCGATGATCAGGTCGAGCTGGAAGTCCTCCATCGCGGGATAGAGGACCTCCTCGACCGCCGGGTTGAGCCGGTGGATCTCGTCGATGAACAGGACGTCGCGCTCCTCGAGGTTGGTGAGGAGCGCCGCGAGGTCGCCCGCCTTGGCGATGACCGGCCCGGAGGTCGCCTTGAAGCTGACGCCGAGCTCGCGCGCCATGATCTGGGCGAGCGTCGTCTTGCCGAGCCCGGGCGGGCCGGCGAACAGCACGTGGTCGAGCGCCTCGCCGCGCGCCTTCGCCGCCTCGATGAAGATCTTGAGGTTCTCGCGCGGCTTCTTCTGGCCGACGAACTCGTCGAGGGTCTGCGGCCGCAGGCTGGCGGCCACCTCGTCCTCGGCGCGCGGCTCTGCGTCGAGCAGGCGATCGCTCATTTCGCGAGCTCCCTCAGTGCGAGACGGATGAGGCGCTCGGTCGTGGCCTCCTCGCCGACCTCGGCGAGAGCGGCGGCCACGGCCGTGCCGGCCTGCGACTGACCGTAGCCGAGATTGACGAGCGCCGACACCGCGTCGCTGCCGGCGCTGGGCTTCGCGCCGCCGATCTCGCCGGCCAGCCGCGCATGGGCGGGATCGCCGAGCGCGATGCCGGCGGCCTTGTCCTTGAGCTCGGCGACGATGCGCGCGGCGACCTTCGCGCCGACGCCCGGCGCGCGCGAGACCATCGCCTTGTCCTGCATCGAGATCGCGCTCTGCAGCTCGGCGACCGACAGCGTGCTCAGCACCGCCAGCGCGACGCGCGACGCCGACGCCCTGCACGGTCTGCAGCAGGCGGAACCACTCGCGCTCGGCGTCGCTCGAGAAGCCGTAGAGCCGGATGTGGTCCTCGCGGATGAAGGTGTCGACGAACAGCGTCGCCGGCTCGCCGACGCGCCGGCAGCGCCTGCAGCGTGCGCGACGAGCACACGACGTGGTAGCCGACGCCGTTGACGTCGACGACCACCCAGTCGAGGCCGGTGGAATCGACGAGGCCCCTGAGCTTGGAGATCATGCGCCGACCCTCGCGGCGGCGGCCGCGGCGAGGCGGCGGCTGGTGCGGTGATGGGCGTGGGTGATGGCGATGGCGAGCGCGTCGGCGGCGTCGTCGGTGTCGAAGGTCGCGCGCGGCATCAGCACCTTCACCATCATGCGGATCTGCCCCTTCTCGGCGTGGCCGGTGCCGACCACCGTCTTCTTCACGAGGTTCGGCGCGTATTCCGCGACCGGCAGGCGCAGGCTCGCCGGCACCAGCATCGCCACGCCGCGCGCCTGGCCGAGCTTCAGCGTGGCCCGGGCGTCCTTGTTGACGAAGACGTCCTCGATGGCGGCCTCGTGCGGCTCCTGCGCGTCGAACACGCCGATCAGGCCGCGGTGGAGGTCGTAGAGCCGGTCGCACAGCTCGTCGGCCCCTTCGGACGTCACGGTGCCGGCCGCCACGAAGCTCAGCCGCGTGCCCTGGGCCTCGATCACGCCCCAGCCGGTGCGTCTCAGGCCGGGATCGATGCCGATGATGCGAATCGGATGTTCCTTCATCGTTCCGGTTTAACCGGTGATCCCTAACATTGCCTAGCCGGGCGTCGTCCCGCGGCCGCAACTCGTCCGTCCGGCAGGAAGGCGGTGGATTTCGCGAGCCCGCGGCGGTAGCAGCAGGGGCCCGACCGGGTGCCCCCCACGCCAGCGCCGGATGCTCGACACGTGTTGCCCGACCCTTCCCTCTTCGCCGCGATCGGCGCCGCGCTCCTGTCCGGCTTCGTCAGCGGCTTCGCCGGCTTCGGCGGCGCGATGGTGTTCATGCCCATCGCCGCCGCGGCCGTCGGGCCGAAGGTGGCGGCGGCGGCCTTCCTGGTCCTCAATTTCGTGCTCACGATACCGATCGTCGTGCGGGCCCTGCCGCTGGCGCGCTGGCGGATCGTCGTGCCGACCGTCGCGGCCGCCGCCTGCACCGTGCCGGTCGGCGCGTGGATCCTCGCCACGGCGGACCCGCTGGCGCTGCGCTGGGGCCTGTGCGGCATCGTGCTCGGGCTGCTCGGGCTGATCGTCTCGGGCGTGCGTTACCAGGGAGAGCCGCATGTCGGCGCCTCGATCGGGGTCGGCGCGGTCTCCGGCATTCTCGGCGGCATCGCCCAGGTCGCGGGGCCGCCGGTCATCGCCTACTGGATGAGCGGGCCGCACGAGCCGCGCGTCATCCGCGCCAACCTCATCACCTATTTCGCGCTGTCGAGCCTCGCGACCTTCGCCGCCTACCTGTCGCGGGGCCTGTTCACGGCCGAGGTGGGGCGGCTGATCCTCGTGCTGACGCCGGCCTATGCCGTGGGCCTCATCGCCGGCGCCCGCGTCTTCGGCCGCTCCACCGTCGCCGGCTATCGCGGCCTCGCCTACCTCATCATCGCCTTCGCGGCGCTCGTCTCGATGCCGCTGCTCGACCCCTGGCTGAGGTAGTCCGGGCGGGCGCAGCGCAATAGAATGCCAGCAAGCATCGGGGGGAGGTGACGGTCGGTGGTCGAGAACGAGCAGATCAAGCTGACCGCGAACTGGCTCAACGGGGTTTCCATCGCCATGGTCGCGGTCGGCGGCCTTGCCCCGCCGCTGTCGGGGACCTACGCGCAGGCACCGGCAGACTGGAGCCGGACGGTCCTGGTCAGCGTGCTTTGCTTCTGCCTGTCCGCCGGCCTACATTATGCGGCGAGGCGGACCCTCGGGAAGTTGAAGCCATGAGCTGGATGGAGACGCTAGCGATGTTCATGCCGGTGATCGGCGCGATCGCTCTCGGCCTGTTCGGTCTCTACATCTCCCGCAACGACGGCAAGACGCGCCGGGAGGGGCGGGGCCCGGCCGAATAGCCTGCCCCGCGCCGCCTCACGCCGCGGTGAGCTTCTGCAGCACCTCTTCGGACACCTCGAAGTTCGCGTAGACGTTCTGCACGTCGTCGTCGTCCTCGAGCGTGCCGATGAGCTTCATCACCGACTGGGCCTTGTCCTCGTCGACCGGCGTGTTGTTCTGCGGGCGCCAGGCGGCGCGCACGCTCTCGGCCTCGCCGAGCTGCGCCTCGAGCGCCTTCGACACGTCGCCCATGTCCTCGAACTCGCAGGTGATGAGGTGGCGCTCCTCGTCGGACTGCACGTCCTGCGCGCCCGCCTCGATCGCCGCCTCGAGGATCGTCTCGGCGTCACCGGCGGAGGCCGGATAGACGATCTCGCCGACATGGTCGAACATGAAGGAGACCGAGCCCGTCTCGCCGAGGGCGCCGCCGGACTTGGAGAAGTACGAGCGCACCGCGCTCGCCGTGCGGTTGCGGTTGTCGGTCAGCGCCTCGACGATCACCGCGACGCCGCCCGGGGCGTAGCCCTCGTAGCGGATGGCCTCGTAGCTCTCGGTGTCGCCGCCCTCGGCCTTCTTGATCGCCCGCTCGATATTGTCCTTCGGCATCGACTGCGCCTTGGCGTTCTGGATCGCCAGCCGCAGGCGCGGATTGCCGTCGACGTCCGCGCCGCCCATCTTGGCGGCGACGGTGATCTCCTTGGCGAGCTTGGAGAAGAGCTTCGAACGCTTCGCGTCCTGGGCTCCCTTCCGGTACATGATGTTCTTGAACTGTGAATGTCCTGCCATGGCGAACCTCGCGGCTCCGCGGGAGCCGTCATTGACCTCAAAACGTGGCTGTGCCTGATCGGCCGCTTATAGGGCTTCGCACGCCGGAAATCCACCGTGCGCGTTGCTCCCGCGCGGGCGCCCCATGCAACCCCGCCCCGGCCGGTGCGGATGCGGACGGGCCGGGAGAGCTTGGGCCCGCCCCGCCGTTTCGGCGGCGCCGGGGCCGCCTTCGCCGCGAGCCCTGCGACGCACCGGCACGACCAGTCGAGAAGGACCCTCCCGCATGATCGCGATCGGATGCCTCGCCCCGCTGATACTGCTGGTGGCCGGCGGCCTCGTCGGCCACTGGCTCGCCGGCACCGCGGGCTTCCTCTGGGGCATGGCCATCGGCCTCGGCGCCGGCAGCGTCCTCGTCGGCACGGCGGGATGGATCGTCGCGCACCTCAGGTCATGAGGAGGCGCCGCCGCGGCGCGCCGGCGGCATGGCCTGCGACAGCCGGCCGCCGTCGCGCAGCGGCCAGATCGCCCGCGCGAGGCCGTTCGGCTCGAGGTCGACGACGATCCCGGTCACCGTCGCCTCGCCCGAGGCCGGCTCGAAGCGGCCGGACGGCAGCGCCGTGAGGAAGCGCCGCAGCGGCTCCTCCTTCTCCATGCCGATCACCGAATCGTAGTCGCCGCACATGCCGAGGTCGGTCAGGTAGGCGGTGCCGCCCGGCAGGACCTGGTGGTCGGCCGTCGGGACGTGGGTGTGGGTGCCGACGACGAGGCTCGCCCGGCCGTCGAGGAAGTGTCCCATCGCCTGCTTCTCGCTCGTCGCCTCGCCGTGGAAGTCGACGATGATCGCGTCGGCGCCGATGCCGAGCGGGCAGGCGTTGAGCTCCTTCTCGAGCGCCGCGAAGGGGTCGTCGAGCGACTGCATGAAGACGCGCGCCATGGCGTTCACGACGAGCACGCGGCCGCCGTTCCTCGCCTCGAACAGGCCGGCGCCGGAGCCGGGCGTGCCGGGCGGGAAGTTCAGCGGCCGCAGCATCTCGCGCCGCCGCTCGATGAAGACGAGCGCCTCGCGCTGGTCCCAGACGTGGTTGCCGGTGGTGACGACGTCGGCGCCGGCGCCGAGCAGGTCGTCGAGGATCTGCTCGTTGATGCCGAAGCCGCCGGCGGCGTTCTCGCCGTTGACGGCGACGAAGTCCGGCTCGAGCTCGGCGATCAGCTGCGGCAGGCGGTCGAGCACGGCGCGGCGGCCGCTGCGGCCGACCACGTCACCAAGGAAGAGAATGCGCAATGCCGCCTCCGTTGCACCGGATGAGCCCCTCCTCGGTCATGACCCCGTCGAGGCGCTCGTCGAAGCTCTCCCGCGGCACGCGCGGGAAGGCCTGGTCCTCGAAGCCGAGCCCGATCGCCAGGATCTTCTTCTTCGCCCGCGCCGCGGCCAGCGTCCGGTCGTAGAAGCCGCCGCCATAGCCGAGGCGGTAGCCGTCGCGGTCGAACAGGAGGAGCGGCGTCAGGAAGAGGTCCGGCACGACGTTGCCCTTCTCGGGCAGCGGCTGGAGGATGCCGAAGGGCCCGGGCTTCATCTCGTCGCCGGGCTTCCAGGGCCGGAACAGGAGCGGATGCCCCTTGCGGCCGACCACGGGCAGCGCGAGCCGGCAGCCCAGCCGGTCGAGCGCGGCGACCAGCGGGCCGGTGTCGAGCTCGTTGCCGAAGGTCGAGAAGCACGAGACGACGCCGCCGCGCGCGAGCTGCCGCACGAGGCCGGCCTGCCGGGCGATCGCCAGCGCCTTGTCGCGCCGGGCGGCCGGCGGAATGCGCCCGCGGCGCCGCGAGGCGAGGCGCCGGAGGCGGGCTTTCTCGGCTGCGTCGGTCATCGTGCCGGGAGACAGGAGGGAGTGGAGGTCGGAGCCGCGGCGGCCGGTGGAAGTTTCGATCCCGGGAACCTACACATGTAGGTGGGCGCCGTGTCCCCAAGTCCACGGACAAGGAGAGGTACAGCTCCCGTTCGGATCGATAAGGCCCCGGGGATGCGTGTTTCCTGTCGAACCGCGCAGCCCCGACTGAGGAGGCAATGTAGGTCGCGCCGGGGCGCTCCGCCAGAGGCAAGTTTCTCAGCCATCCATTTCCCCGGTGGACAGTGCCCGGGTGAGCCGCTCGACCCGCGTCGCCGCCTCGTCGAGGGCGGCCGCGTGCTGGCGTTCCACGCCCTCGATGCGCTCCAGCGCCTCGCGTGCCTCCTCGCGCGCCGCCGCCGCGTCGCGCTCGGCCGCGGCGAGCCGGCCCCTCGCCTCCTGCAGCTCGTCGGCGATGGCGAGCGCGGTCATGATCAGGAGACGCATGTCGCCGATCTCGCCGAAATGCTCGCGGAAGGTCTCGATCCGCCCGTCGAGGTCGGCGGCGAGCGCGACGAGCGCGTCCTCCTGCCCCTCGTCGCAGCCCATGCGGTAGCTGCGGCCGGCGATGGTGACGTTGACCTGCGGCATCGGCTAGCGGTCCCCGAGGAGGCTCTGGATCGTGCCGATGGCGGCGCTGACGCGCTCCTCGGCATGACCCGCGGCGGCGTCGAGCCGCGCGGCATGGGCCTGCGCCCGGTCGAGATCCTGGGCGAGGCGCGAGCGGTCGGCCGCCAGCGTCTCGACCTCGTGCTCGAGGCTATCGGCGGAGCGGCTGGCGGACAGGTGACGTCCGATGCGCGCCTCGAGCATGTCGAGCGCCCGCCCCAGCCTGTCCCTGGCCTCGTCGGCCGCGTTCGATTGCCTCTTCACCACGCCTCCGACTGGACACGCCCCTGCCCCGCGCGCGACCGCCACCCCGTCGCCTGGGATGACCAGCGACAGCGTCGGTGCCGGAAACTCCACCGCCCTGAGTGGATTAGCAGCTGAAGGTTAGACGCCGCTGCAAAGACCGGTCAACCGCTTTCCGTCCCGCCTCGCGCACGCGGGCGACCGCGATTGACTCGGCATGTCGAGGTGCTATTCATCTGCGCGCTCCAGGCGCCAAGCCGATCCGGCACCGCCGGCAACACTCGCGACCGGCTCGGGGCGTCGGCACCGGTTCCCAGGCACGTATCGCCACGGCAGAGCGAAGCAATTTCCTAGATGACATCTACAACCGATCGGGTCGACCACGCCGCCATGGCCAACGCCATCCGCGCCCTCGCCATGGACGCGGTGGAGGCGGCCGGTTCCGGCCATCCCGGAATGCCCATGGGCGCCGCCGACATGGCGACGGTGCTGTTCACCAGGGTCATGAAGTTCGACCCCAAGGCGCCGCACTGGCCGGATCGCGACCGATTCGTGCTGTCGGCCGGCCACGGCTCGATGCTGCTCTACTCGCTGCTGCATCTTCTCGGCTACGAGGGCATGACCCTCGACGAGATCAAGAGCTTCCGCCAGTGGGGCTCGAAGACGCCGGGCCACCCCGAGGTCAACCACACGCCGGGCGTCGAGACGACGACCGGGCCGCTCGGCCAGGGGCTCGCCACCGCCGTCGGCATGGCGATGGCGGAGCGCTCGCTCAACGCGGCCTTCGGCGACGAGATCGTCGACCACCACACCTACGTGATCGCCTCCGACGGCGACCTCATGGAGGGTATCAGCCACGAGGCGATCTCGCTCGCCGGGCACCTCCGGCTCAACCGGCTGATCGTGCTCTGGGACGACAACGAGATCTCGATCGACGGCCCGCTCAACCTGTCCGAGAGCGGTGACCAGATCGTCCGCTTCGAGGCGGCGGGCTGGGAGGCGGTGCGCGTCGACGGCCACGACCCCGAAGCGATCCTCGAGGCTCTCGAGGCCGCGAAGAAGAGCGACCGGCCGTCGCTGATCGCCTGCCGCACGACGATCGGCTACGGCGCCCCGAAGAAGCAGGGCACCTCCGCCGCCCACGGCGCGGCCCTCGGCCCCGACGAGGTGGCGGCGACGCGCGAGGCGCTCGGCTGGCCGCACGAGGCCTTCGAGATTCCCGCCGAGATCCGCGACGCCTGGCGCATCGCCGGCCTGCGCTCCGGCCAGGCGCGGCGCGCCTGGGAGACGCGGCTGTCCGAGCTCGACCGCGAGCTCAGGGCCGAGTTCGAGCGGCGCGTGCGCGGCGACCTGACGGTCGGCCTCACGCCGGCCATCGCCGACTACAAGCGCCAGCTCGCCGACGAGCAGCCGAAGATCGCCACCCGCAAGGCCTCGCAGAACGTGCTCGAGGTCATCAACGCGGTGGTGCCGGAGACGATCGGCGGCTCCGCCGACCTGACCGGCTCGAACAACACCAAGACCGCCGATCTCGGCGTCTACTCCGCGGCGAGCTATGGCGGGCGCTTCGTCCACTACGGCATCCGCGAGCACGGCATGGCGGCCGCGATGAACGGCATGGCGCTGCACGGCGGCGTCATCCCCTACAGCGGCACGTTCCTCGTGTTCTCCGACTACTCGCGGCCGGCCATCCGGCTCGCCGCGATCATGGCGCGGCGGGTGATCCACGTCCTGACGCACGATTCGATCGGCCTCGGCGAGGACGGCCCCACGCACCAGCCGGTCGAGCACCTGGCGGCGCTCCGGGCGATCCCGAACGTCCAGGTGTTCCGCCCCGCGGACGCGACCGAGACGGCGGAGTGCTGGCAGCTGGCGCTGGAGTCGAGGGACAAGCCGAGCGCCATCGCGCTGACCCGGCAGAACCTGCGCGCCGTCCGCACCAGCTACGAAGAGGCCAATCTCTGCGCCCGCGGCGCCTACGAGGTGGCGCCGGCCGCCGGCGACGCGCGGGTGACGATCTTCGCCTCCGGCTCCGAGGTCGAGATCGGCCTCGACGCGCGCGCCGTGCTCGAGCGCCAGGGCGTGCCGACGCGGGTCGTGTCGGTGCCGTGCTTCGAGCTGTTCCTCCGCCAGTCGAAGGAATACCAGCGCTCGCTGACCGAGGGCTGCGAGGTGCGCGTCGGCATCGAGGCGGCCATCGAGATGGGCTGGCGGCGCCTGATCGGCGACGACGGCATCTTCATCGGCATGACGGGCTTCGGCCAGAGCGCGCCGTACCAGACGCTCTACGAGAAGTTCGGCATCACGCCCCAGGCCGTCGTCGAGGCGGTGCAGGCACGACTTTTGACCAAGGACAAGGAAGAGGGTGAAACGCGGGGCTAAACCTCGCGTTGATCTCGCAGGCGTCGCAGGGAGACCCAGAACTATGGCGGTGAAAGTAGCCATCAACGGCTTCGGACGGATCGGCCGGCTCGTGCTTCGTGCCATCGTCGAATCGGGCCGCAACGACATCGAGGTCGTGGCCGTGAACGACCTCGGCCCGGTCGAGACCAATGCCCACCTGCTGCGCTACGACAGCGTGCACGGCCGCTTCCCGCACGAGGTGACGGTGAACGGCGACACGATGGACGCCGGCCGCGGCCCGATCCGCGTCACCGCGATCAAGGACCCGCGCGAGCTGCCCTGGGGCGAGCTCGGCGTCGACGTCGCGCTCGAGTGCACCGGCATCTTCACCGCCAGGGAGAAGGCGGCGATGCACATCGAGGCGGGCGCCAAGCGCGTGCTCGTCTCCGCCCCCGCGACGGGCGCCGACCTGACGGTCGTCTACGGCGTGAACCACGAGGAGCTCAAGGCCGAGCACACGATCGTGTCGAACGCCTCGTGCACGACCAACTGCCTCGCCCCCGTCGCCAAGGTCCTGCACGATGCCATCGGCATCGAGAAGGGCTTCATGACGACGATCCACTCCTACACGGGCGACCAGCCGACGCTCGACACGATGCACAAGGATCTCTACCGCGCCCGCGCTGCGGCGCTGTCGATGATCCCGACCTCGACCGGCGCCGCGAAGGCCGTCGGCCTCGTCCTGCCTGAGCTCAACGGCAAGCTCGACGGCGTGTCGATCCGCGTGCCGACCCCGAACGTCTCCGTCATCGACTTCAAGTTCGTCGCCAAGCGCGAGACGAGCGTCGAAGAGGTCAACGAGGCGATGAAGGCGGCGTCGAAGTCGAACGCGCTGAAGGGCATCCTGGCCTACAACGAGGATCCCCTCGTCTCGTCGGACCTCAACCACGACCCGGCCTCCTCCACCTTCGCCGGGCCGCAGACCAAGGTCATGGAAGGCACGCTCGTGCGCGTCATGTCCTGGTACGACAACGAGTGGGGCTTCTCCAACCGCATGGCGGACACCGCCGTCGCGATGGGCAAGCTCGGCTGAGAGGACCCGATGGCGACCTTCCGGACGATCGACGATCTGGACGTCGAGGGTAAGAAGGTCGTCCTCCGGGCCGACCTCAACGTCCCTCTCTCCGGCGGCCGCGTCACCGACGCGACCCGCGTGGAGCGCGCCGCCGACACGATCCGCGAGCTGCTCGACAAGGGCGCCGCGGTGATCGTGCTGTCCCATTTCGGGCGACCCAAGGGCAAGTTCGTCGGCGACATGTCGCTCGAGCCCGTCCTGGCGACGCTCGAGCGGGCGGTCGGCAGGCCGGTGAAGTTCGTGCGCACCGACTGGCGCGACGGCGAGGCCGAGAAGGCCTGCGCCGACGCCCAGCCGGGCACGGTCGTGCTGTGCGACAACACGCGCTTCCATCCCGGCGAGGAAAAGAACGACCCCGAGTTCGCCAGGCTCCTCGCCTCGCTCGGCGACTGCTACGTGAACGACGCGTTCTCCGCCGCCCACCGGGCGCACGCCTCCACCGAGGGCATCGCGCACCTCCTCCCCTCGGCGGCCGGCCGGACCATGGAGGCCGAGATCCAGGCGCTCGAGCGGGCGCTCGAGCACCCGGAGCGGCCGGTGCTGGCGATCGTCGGCGGCGCCAAGGTGTCGACCAAGATCGACCTGCTCGGCAACCTCATCGACAAGGTCGACGTGCTCGTCATCGGCGGCGGCATGGCCAACACCTTCCTCGCCGCCGACGGACATCCGATCGGCACGTCGCTGCACGAGGCCGACCGGCTGGAGACGGCGCGCGAGATCGAGAAGAAGGCCGGCGAGCGCGGCTGCGAGATCGTGCTGCCGAGCGACGTCGTCGCGGCCAAGGCCTTCGAGGCGAATGCGCCGCACCGCGTCTGCCGGCTCGACGAGGTGGCGGACGACGAGATGATCCTCGACATCGGCCCCGGCACCGTCGAGGCGCTCGAGAAGCGCCTGGCGACGGTCAAGACCGTGGTCTGGAACGGCCCGTTCGGCGCCTTCGAGCTCGAGCCCTTCGACGCCGGCACGATGTCGGTGGCGCGGCGGGTCGCGGCGCCTGACGCGCGACGGGACGATCGTCTCGGTGGCCGGCGGCGGCGACACGGTCGCCGCGCTCAACGCGGCGGGCGTCGCCGACGACATGACGTTCGTGTCGACGGCGGGCGGCGCGTTCCTCGAATGGCTCGAGGGGAAGACCTTGCCGGGCGTCGCCGTTCTGAGAAAATAGCTTCACCGCGGGCGCGCTGGCGCCCGACATGCCGCCGTCTGCCTGGTTCGGCGACGGCACCGATGAGAGAAACGACGAGGATCAGGCAATGAGCGAGAAGCTCTCCGACATCGCCCAGGCCATGGTGGCCGAGGGCAAGGGCATTCTGGCCGCCGACGAAAGCACCGGCACCATCAAGAAGCGCTTCGACACGATCGGCCTCCAGTCGACCGAGGACGCGCGCCGCGACTACCGCGAGATGCTGTTCGGCGCCGAGGAGGCGATGAAGAACCACATCTCCGGCGTCATCCTGTACGACGAGACGATCCGCCAGAAGGCGGCGGACGGCACGCCGCTCGTCGATCTCATCCGCAAGTCGGGCTCGATCCCCGGCATCAAGGTCGACGCCGGCGCCAAGGACATGCCGTTCCATCCCGGCGAGAAGATCACGGAAGGCCTCGACGGCCTCCGCGAGCGCCTCAAGGAGTACCACCGGCTCGGCGCCCGCTTCGCCAAGTGGCGCGCCGTGATCGACATCGCCGACGGCCTGCCGACCTGGGGCTGCGTGCACGCGAACGCCCATGCGCTCGCCCGCTACGCCGCGCTCTGCCAGGAGAACGACATCGTCCCGATCGTCGAGCCCGAGGTGCTGATGGACGGGCCGGTCGCGGCGCACGACATCGACCGCTGCTACGAGGTCACGGAGTGGACCCTCAACGCGGTCTTCGACGAGCTCTACCTCGCCCGCGTCGACCTCGAGGGCATGATCCTGAAGCCGAACATGGTGATCGCCGGCAAGAACGCGAGCCGCCAGGCGAGCGCGGAGGAAGTCGCGGAGAAGACCGTGAAGGTCCTCAAGGCCACCGTGCCGAGCCTCGTGCCGGGCATCGCCTTCCTGTCGGGCGGCCAGTCGGACGAGCAGGCGACGCACAACCTGTCGCTGATGAACGCGATGGGCGGCCTGCCGTGGAAGCTCACCTTCTCCTACGGCCGCGCCCTGCAGGCCGCCGCGCTGCAGGCGTGGGGCGGCAAGGCGGAGAACGTCGAGGCCGCGCGCAAGGCCTTCGCGCACCGCGCCAAGATGAACGGCCTCGCCGCCAAGGGCACCTACTC
The DNA here is from genome assembly GCA_963816555.1 of uncultured Alphaproteobacteria bacterium. Classification (GTDB taxonomy): domain Bacteria; phylum Pseudomonadota; class Alphaproteobacteria; order Rhizobiales; family Tepidamorphaceae; genus Lutibaculum. The sequence goes on from CAWFLD010000006.1 coordinate 77,127, forward strand.
GAGCGATCTCGAGAAGCAGGCGGCCTGAGACGGCCCCCATCGGCAACGACCTGCGAACGGGCGGCCCTCCGCCCGTTCATTCTTTTTCAAGCTTTCGCCCCATTCCTTCGCTAAATGCCCACCCAGAGGGATCTTCCAATCGACGAAGGTGTAAGCCCGATGAATGACGCGGCGACGCGGCTCGTACTCGTTACGCCTCAGCGCCTGGACCCGGAGAGCTTCGCCCCGGTCCTCGCCGCAGCTCTGGAGAGCGCGGACATCGCGGCGGTGGTGCTCGACCTCGCAGCCGACGACACGGCCGCCTGGACGGCCGCGGCCGGCGCGCTTCTGCCCGTGGCCCACGCCGCCGGCGCCCCGCTCCTGCTGCGCGGCCGGCCCGACCTCGTCCACGAGCTCGGCGCCGACGGCGCCCATGTCAGCGGCGAGCCCGCCGAGATCGTGGCGGCCGAGCGCCTTCTCAAGCCCGACCTGATCGTCGGCGCCGGCGACTGCACGATGCGCCACACCGCGATGACGGTCGGCGAGACCTCCCCCGACTACGTCTTCCTCGGCCGTCTCGACGACGAGGACGTGACGGCGACGCCGTCGCTGGTCGAGTGGTGGATCGAGCTGTTCGAGGTGCCGTGCGTGGCGATGGCGGCCGACGACTGGGGCGACTTCGACCGCCTCGTGAAGGCCGGCGCGGACTTCATCGCGCTGCGCAACCTCGTCTGGGCCGATGCGCGGGGACCCGAGAAGGCGCTGGAGCGCGCCCGGGCCCTGCTGCCGGGCCAGAGCGTCAGCGCCGCATGAGGCCGCAGGCTCTCCTCGCCATCGCCCTCGCGGCCGCGCTCGCCCCCGCACTCGTCCGCCCGGCCGCAGCCGAGGCGGGCGCCGACATCCCCTATGCCGCCTTCCAGCGCGGCCAGTACCTGACCGCCTTCCGCGCCGCGCTCGAGAGCGCCCAGAAGGGCGACGACGCGGCGCAGACGCTGCTCGGCGAGCTCTACTGGCGCGGCCTCGGCATCCCGATGGACAAGAGCCAGGCGGTCTGGTGGTACAGCCAGGCCGCCGTCGCCGGCAACCGCGAGGCGCAGTTCGCGCTCGGCCTGGCGCTCGTCCGCGGCGAGGGCACGGCCAAGGACAAGGAGAAGGCCGCAGGCTGGTTCGAGGCGGCCGCGGCCAAGGGCCACATCGAGGCGCACTACAACCTCGCCCTGCTCTATCTCGAGGGCGACGTGCGGCCGCACGACGTGGCCAAGGCCGCCGAGCTGTTCAAGTTCGCCGCCGACCGCGGGCACCCGGAATCGCAGTACAACCTGGCCCAGCTCTACGCCGCCGGGCAGGGCGTGCCGCGCGACCTCGCCAAGGCGGCCGACCTGATGCGCCAGGCGGCGGAGCAGAACCTGCCGATCGCCGAGGTCGAGTACGGGCTCATGCTGTTCCGCGGCGAGGGCATGCCCGCCGACGAGGCGAAGGCGGCCGAGGTCTTCCGCAGCGCGGCCGAGCGCGGCAACCCGGTGGCGCAGAACCGGCTGGCGCGGCTCTACGCGGAAGGCCGGGGCGTGAAGCAGAACTCGATCGAGGCGGCCAAGTGGCACTATCTCGCGCGCGACAGCGGCGCGAGCGACCCCTGGCTCGACGCCTTCGTCGCCTCGCTGACCGACGAGGAGCGCTCGGAGGCCCAGAAGCGCGCCGGCAACTGGTTCAACGGCCTCATCGGCGGGCTCGCCGGCCTGGACTTCTGATCGGCTTTCGGCTTGACCTGCCGGGATTTGGCCGTCAAATCCCCACTGGATCGAAGATCGGGCGCGCCGCCCTCGCCGCGGCGATGCGCCCCTGGACGTGAATCACCTTCCGGCCCCGCCGGACATCGAAGAAGATTGTTGCGAAACATGAAGATCAACGGCAACGAAATCCGGCCCGGCAACGTGATCGAGCACGACGGCGGCCTGTGGGTCGCGGTCAAGACCCAGGCGGTGAAGCCCGGCAAGGGCGGCGCCTTCGCCCAGGTCGAGCTCAAGAACCTGATCAACGGCACGAAGCTCAACGAGCGCTTCCGCGCCTCCGAGACGGTCGAGCGCGTGCGCCTCGACCAGAAGGACTTCCAGTTCCTCTACGCCGAGGGCGAGAACCTCGTCTTCATGGACACCGACACCTACGAGCAGCTCGAGCTGGCGAAGGACTGGGTCGGCGACCGCGCCGCCTTCCTGCAGGACGGCATGACCGTGACGGTCGAGATGTACGAGGGCCGCCCGATCGGCATCACCCTGCCGCAGCAGGTGACGCTGCAGATTTCCGAGGCCGATCCGGTCGTCAAGGGCCAGACCGCCGCCTCCTCCTACAAGCCCGCCGTCCTCGAGAACGGCGTCCGCGTCATGGTGCCGCCGTTCATCGCGTCGGGCGAGCGCGTCGTCGTCGACACCGAAGAGATCACGTACGTCCGCCGCGCGGACTGAATAGAGAGAACATGCCCCGTTCAGCCCTCATGAACGTCATGGTGCAGGCGGCCATCAAGGCCGGCCGCGGCCTGGCGCGCGACTTCGGCGAGGTGTCGAACCTGCAGGTCTCGATGAAAGGCCCCGGCGACTTCGTGTCGCAGGCCGATCTCAAGGCCGAGACGACGCTGCGCAAGGAGCTCGAGCGCGTGCGGCCCGGCTACGGCCTGCTGATGGAGGAGTCCGGCGAGACCGCCGGCACCGACCCGCTGCACCGCTGGATCGTCGACCCGCTCGACGGCACCACGAACTTCCTGCACTCGATCCCGCTCTTCGCGGTGTCGATCGCGCTCGAGCGCCAGGGCGAGATCGTCGCCGGCGTGATCTACAACCCGGTCATGGACGAGCTCTTCACCGCCGAGCGCGGCTCGGGCGCGTTCATGAACGACCGCCGCATCCGCGTCGCGCAGCGCCGCGAGCTCGGCCAGTCGGTCGTCACCTGCGGCATTCCCCACCAGGGACGCGGCAATCCCGGCCAGTTCGTCGCCGACGCGCGGCCGCTGATGACGCAGACCGCGGGCCTGCGGCGCACCGGGTCCGCCGCGCTCGACCTCGCCTGGGTCGCCGCCGGCCGGTTCGACGCGTTCTTCGAGCGCGGCCTCAGCTACTGGGACATCGCCGCCGGCATCCTGATCGTGACCGAGGCGGGCGGCTACGCGACCGACATCTCCGGCAAGGGCTCGCCCGCCGGCACCGGCGACGTGCTCGCCGCCAATCCCGACCTGCACCCGCAGCTGGCCCAGGCCCTGAACACGGCGAAAGCCGCCGCGACGGCTTAAACTTTGGACATGATCCCGCCGCAAGGTTAGTTTCCGGAAGCGTACCGGCCCCGAGCGCGGGCCAAATTCGGCGCAGCAGATCCAGGCAGACGATGGCCCGCAAGCAGGACCCACACAAGCTCTCAAGCCCGCGCGTCTTCCTCGTCCGGATGGTGGTGTTCCTGATCCTGGCGGGCTTCATCGCGGCCATCCTGTCGCCGCAGGTCTATTCGGCGTTCATGTCGAACCCCGGCCTGAACGGGCTGATCCTCGGCGTGCTGGCGATCGGCATCGCGCTGGCCATCATCCAGGTCTTCCGCCTGTTCCGGGAGGTCAACTGGGTCAACGACTTCCGGCTCGCCGACCCCGGCCTCGAGGTCAGCCAGCCGCCGGTGCTGCTGGCGCCGATGGCGGCGCTCCTGCGCGACCGCGTCGGCCGCATGTCGATCTCGGCGCAGACCATGCGCTCGATCCTCGATTCCATCGCGATGCGGCTCGACGAGTCGCGCGAGATGATGCGCTACATGACGGGCCTGCTGGTCTTCCTCGGCCTGCTCGGCACGTTCTGGGGCCTGCTGCAGACCGTCAGCTCGGTCGCCGGCACGATCCAGTCGCTCGACGTCGGCGCGGCCGACGCCGGCGTCATCTTCGAGGACCTGAAGAGCGGCCTCGAGGCGCCGCTGTCGGGCATGGGCACGGCCTTCTCCTCGTCGCTGTTCGGCCTCGCCGGCTCGCTGATCCTCGGCTTCCTCGACCTGCAGGCGAGCCAGGCGCAGAACCGCTTCTACAACGACCTCGAGGACTGGCTGTCCTCGGTGACCGACCTGACGAACGAGATCCGGCCGATCGAGACCGGCGCGATCGAGGCGCTGGAGGCGACGGCGCCGGCCCCGGGCCTCGCGGAGATCCGCTCGAGCCTCGAGAACATCAACCACGCGCTCTCCGACGGCACCTCGAACCGCGCCGCCACGGCGGCCATGGCCGACCTCGCCGAGGGCATCCAGGGGCTCGTGCAGCACATGCGCTCCGAGCAGAAGCTGATCCGCGAGTGGGTCGAATCGCAGGCCGACCGGCAGAACGAGATCCGGGACCTCCTGACGCAGCTGACCCAGCAGGCGACGTCGGAAGAGCGCGAGCAGGTGTAGCACCGCCATGGCCACGCTCTCCCGCTCGCGCCGGATCGGCGGCGGCACCAACTACTGGCCGGGCTTCGTCGACGCGATGGCGACGCTGCTGCTCGTCATCATCTTCCTCCTGTCGATCTTCATGCTGGCGCAGTTCTTCCTGAGCCAGGAGATCTCGGGCAAGGACACCGTCCTCAACCGCCTGAACTCGCAGATCGCCGAGCTGACCGAGCTCCTGGCGATGGAGCGGGCGAGCAACCGCTCGATGGAGGACCAGCTCTCCTCGCTGCGCGACAGCCTGTCGGCCGCGCAGTCCGAGCAGGAGCGGCTGCAGGGCCTGCTCTCCAGCCAGTCCGAGGACGCCGAGACGGCCGGCGGCCAGGTCTCGGCGCTCAAGTCGCAGCTCGCCGACGAGCAGCAGGTGTCGCAGCGCGCGCTGGCGCAGGTCGAGCTCCTGAACCAGCAGATCTCCGCGCTGAGGCGGCAGATCGCGGCGCTCGAGACCGCCCTCGACGCCTCCGAGCAGGAGGACCAGAAGAGCAAGGCCAAGATCGCCGACCTCGGCCGGCGGCTGAACGTCGCGCTCGCCCAGAAGGTGCAGGAGCTGTCGCGCTACCGCTCGGACTTCTTCGGCCGCCTGCGCGAGATCCTCAGCCAGCGCTCCGACATCCGCGTCGTCGGCGACCGCTTCGTCTTCCAGTCGGAGGTGCTGTTTCCCTCCGGCTCCGACCTGATCCAGCCCGCCGGCCGCGGCGAGCTCGACAAGCTCGCCAACGCGATCAAGGAGCTCGAGGGCGAGATCCCCGACGAGATCAACTGGGTGATCCGGGTCGACGGCCACACCGACTCCCGGCCGATCAACTCCTCGCGCTTCCAGTCGAACTGGGAGCTCTCGGCCGCCCGCGCCATCTCCGTCGTGCGCTACCTCATCGACCAGGGCGTCTCGCCGCAGCACCTCGTGGCCGCCGGCTTCGCCGACAACTACCCGCTCGTCGAGGGCGACACCGAGGAAGCCTACCGGCAGAACCGCCGCATCGAGCTCAAGCTGACCGAGCGCTAGAGCGTCGTCGATCGTTGGAGCGCGGCCACGGCGCCTCAGCGCGAGCAGGCATGGGCGAGGAGGACGAGCGCGCCCGACAGCCCGACGAGCGTCGCCAGCACCCGCTCCACCGAGCGCACCGAGCGCAGGCGTTTCGGGCTCAGCCGCTGCGGCGCGCCCTCCCCCGCCCACGGCACGCTGCGGCCGCGCAGCATGTTGCCGAGGCTCGAGCCGGCCTCCACGGTGCCGAGATCCGTCACCGCGAGCCCGGCGGCGTCGGCGATGCGGCCGGCGATCTCGTCGACCGGCAGCACCTGCGGCCCCGGCTGGCAGCGCACCAGCTCGAGGCGCCGCCCGTCGGCCCCGACGATCGACAGGGCGTTGAGCGTGCCCGGCAGGCGCAGGAAGCGCACCACCTCGTCGCGGCGGTCGACGGAGACGATGTCGGCGAGCGCGATGCGCCCGCGCCTGAAGCGCAGGCCTGGCCGCGCGCTCATCCACCGCTCCGGCACGGCGTACTCGAGCCCCTCCCCGTCGAGGGAGAGGCGGAAGCCGAACTCGATCGCCGCCTGGCGCACGGCCGCGATGGCCAGCGGCAGGATCAGGAGCGACACCGGCAGGTACATGATGCCCGCGGTGACGAGGCCGTTGGGGTGCAGGCCGAAGGCGGCGAGGGCGAACAGCACGACGGGCGGCATGGCGAGCAGGGCGATGAGGGCCGCCCCGCCCGACGCGACGACGCGCTGGCCGGTCGCATAGCGCCACACGGCGGGAGCCCCGGCGGCTCCGCCGTCCCCCGGCTCCCCGTTCGCGCCCGGCATGGGCTTCCCCCCTGCAGTGCCTGCCGGCCTTCGGCGAAAGGCTACGACCGGAGGCTGCCGGCGTGAAGCGGAATGTGCCGCGGGCGCTGGCCGGCCGCGGGACGAGCGGTGAACCGGCCGCGTCCGGGCTTCGTTAGCCTCAGCGGGCGCAACGGCAGAGGAGACGGGCATGAGGGCTCGGCAGGGGCAGGCGAACGGATTTCAGGTGCGGGCGATGCTGGTGGTCGCGGCCGCGATCCTCGCCCTCTCCGGCCCACCCGCCGCCGCCCAGCAGCAGGCCCCCGCGACCGCCGCCCCCGTCGCCGGCAGGACGCTCGTCATCGGCACGAAGGTGGCGCCGCCCTTCGCGATGAAGAACGCCGACGGCGAGTGGACGGGCCTCAGCATCGAGCTGTGGGAGCGGATCGCCGACCAGCTCGGCATCGACTACAGCTTCAAGGAGGTCCCGCTCCAGGAGATGATCGACGGCACCGCGGCCGGCCGGCTCGACGGCGCGATCGCCGCGCTCACCGTCACCGCCGAGCGCGAGAAGGCGATCGACTTCACCCAGCCCTACTTGATGACGGGCCTCGGCATCGCGACGCCGGAGCGCTCGGGCGCCGGCGTCTGGTCGCTCGTGCGCGCGGTGTTCTCGCTCGCCTTCGTCAAGGCGGTGCTCGGCCTCGCCGCGCTGCTGCTCGTCGTCGGCCTCGTGCTGTGGCTCGTCGAGCGCCGCCGCAACGAGCAGTTCGGCGGCGGCGTCGTCCGCGGCCTCGGCTCGGCCTTCTGGTGGTCGGCCGTGACGATGACGACGGTCGGCTACGGCGACAAGGCGCCGACCACGCCGGCCGGGCGCGCCGTCGCGATCGGCTGGATGTTCGCCTCGGTCATCATCATTTCGGGCGTCACCGCCGGCATCACCACGGCGCTGACGACGGCGCAGCTGCAGGGCGTCGTCTCGGGGCCGGACGATCTCGACGCCGCCCGCGTCGGCACCGTCGCCGGCTCGTCGAGCGCGCAGTATCTCGACGGCCGGCAGATCGTCGCGCGCGACTACGAGACGCCGGCGGCGGGCATCGAGGCGCTGCGCGGGGGCGAGATCGACGCCTTCGTCTACGACCGGCCGCTGCTGCAGTATCTCGCCGGCCGCGACACCGGCGACGGCGTGGAGGTGCTGCCCGCCCTCTTCGCCCGCCAGGGCTACGCGATGGCCCTGCCGAACGGCAGCGACCTGCGCGAGCCGATCGACCGCGCCCTGCTCGCCATCGTCCAGGGCGACTGGTGGCGGGCCGCCCGCTTCCGCTATCTCGGCGAGGAATAGGCCCCGCGCGCGCCCGCCGACGCGTCGCCCGAGAGCCGCCCCCGATCCGGACCCCGGTTCCGTGCGTTCCCCGTGCGCGAAACGAGCATGGAGGAGCCGCATGGCCGGACGAAGCATCGAGCTCGACGCCGTCACCTGGCGGTCGTGGCACGACCAGTTCCACGGCCGCGACGACAAGGTGCGCTGGGCGTCGGTCTTCGCGGAGGACGAGAACCCGGGGGTCGGCATCGTCGAGCTCGAGCCCGGCGGCGTGCTGCCGTGCCACCACCACGCGCCGCCGGAGATCTACCACGTGATCTCGGGCGGCGGCGAGGTGGAGATCGCCGGCGAGGTCCACGCGCTGCGGCCGGGCACCACCGCCGCCGTGCCGCCCGACGCCTGGCACGAGACGCGCAACACCGGCGACACGAAGCTTCGCATCCTCTATTTCTTCCCCGGTCACCGCTTCGAGGACGTCGTCTACCACTTCGAGTGAGGCGGAACGTGCCTCGGCGCCGACGTCGCGACGCGGGAAGAGCCGGGATGGACGAGGACGACGACACGGGATCGGCGCCGCCCCTGCGGGTGGGGATCGCCGCCTTCGGCATGGCGGCGCGCACCTTCCACGTGCCGCTCGTGCGCGCGACGCCCGGCCTTTCGCTCCGGGCGGTGGCGTCGAGCCGGCCGGACGCCGTGCGGGAGGCCCTGCCGCAGGTCCGGGTCCATGCGGACGCGATGTCGCTGTGCCGCGACCCCGATCTCGACCTCGTCGTGATCCCGACGCCGAACGACACGCACGCAGCCCTCGCCGAGACGGCGCTCGACGCCGGCCGGCACGTGGTGGTCGACAAGCCCTTCGCGCTCGACGCGGCCGAGGCGGAGCGCCTGCTCGGGCTCGCGCGGGACCGCGGCCTCGTGCTGACCGTCTTCCAGAACCGGCGCTGGGACGGCGACTTCCTGACGCTCGCCCGGATCCTCCGCTCCGGCCGGATCGGCCGGCCGGTCGCGCTCCACTCCCATTTCGACCGCTTCCGCCCCGCCGTGCCCGTGCGCTGGCGCGACCGGCCGGGCCCGGGCAGCGGCCTGTGGTACGACCTCGGGCCGCATCTCGTCGACCAGGCGCTGCAGCTCTTCGGACCCCCGCGCGACGTGTTCGCCGACCTCGCCTGCCTGCGCGACGGCGCCGTCACCGACGACCACTTCCACGCGGTGCTGCGCTACGAGCGGCTTGAGGTCGTGCTGCACGCGACGACGCTCGCCGCCGCCGGGGGGCCGCGCTTCGCGCTGCACGGCACGGAAGGCTCCTTCGTGGTGGCCGGCCTCGATCCGCAGGAGGCGCAGCTCAAGGACGGCGCTGCGCCGGGCGATCCGGGCTTCGGCCTCGGCGCGCCGGACGGCCGGCTCGTCACCGCGGAGGGAGAGGAGCGCGTGGCGCGAGTGCCGGGCGACTACCGCGCCTTCTACGAGGGCGTGCGCGACGCGGTCCGGCACGGCGGTGCCGCACCCGTCACGCCGGAGGAGGCGCTGGCGGTGATGCGGGTGCTCGACGCCGGCCGGGAGAGCGGCCGCAGCGGCCGGGCGGTCGAAGCCGCCAGGACCGGGAGCCCGCCTCACCCGCCGGACTGACCTCGATCAAGGCGCACCCGCCGCCGGTCCCGCTAGCGTGTCGCGGCTGCCATCCTTCCACCTCGCCACGGGGATCCCGAGCTCCATGCCCATCCAGCTTCGCTTCCACGGCGCCGCCGGCACCGTGACCGGCTCCTGCTTCTCCCTCGTCACCGACAGGGCGCGGGTGCTCGTCGACTGCGGCATGTTCCAGGGCTCCAAGACGGAGAAGGAGCTGAACTACCGGCCCTTCCCGTTCCGGGCGGCGAAGGTCGACGCGCTGCTCCTCACCCACGCCCATATCGACCACAGCGGCCTCGTGCCGAAGCTCGTGAAGGCGGGCTTCGAGGGCCGCATCCATGCGACCCGGGCGACGCGCGACCTGTGCTCGGTGATGCTGCCGGATTCGGGCTTCATCCAGGAGATGGAGGTCGAGCAGCTCAACCGGCGCAACGCGCGGCGCGGCCGGCCGCAGGTCGAGCCGATCTACACCGCCGACGACGCGGGGCTGGCGCTGCTGCAGTTCGCCCCGGCGGACTACGAGACGTGGGTCGACGTCGCCGAAGGCGTTCGCGCGCGCTTCTGGAACGCCGGCCACCTCCTCGGCTCGGCCTCCGTCGAGGTCGAGGCGGAGGACGGCGGCAAGCCGGTGCGCCTCCTGTTCTCCGGCGACATCGGGCCGGACCACAAGCTGCTGCAGTTCGACCCGGAGGCGCCGGAGGGCTGGGACTACGTGATCTGCGAATCGACCTATGGCGACGAGGACCGGCGCGACGTGCGGCCGGAGCGGCGGCGCCGGCTGCTGGCGGCGGAGGTCGAGGCCGCGGCGAAGCGCGGCGGCGCGCTCGTCATCCCCTCCTTCGCGGTCGAGCGCACGCAGGAGCTGCTGACCGATCTCGTCGACCTGATGCACCGCGGCGACGTGCCGACGGCCGAGATCTTCATCGACTCGCCGCTGGCGACGAAGGCGAGCGAGATCTTCGAGGCGCACGCGCGCGAGATCGAGGACGGCGACCTCCTGCGGCGGGCGATGAACGCGCCGAACGTGCGCTTCACCGAAAGCGTCGAGCAGAGCAAGGCGCTCGACCGCATGTCGGGCTTCCACATCGTCATCTCGGCGAGCGGCATGTGCGAGGCCGGCCGCATCCGCCATCACCTGAAGTCGCGGCTGTGGCGGCGCGACGCGACGGTCCTCATCGTCGGCTACCAGGCGCAGGGCACGCTGGGGCGCATCCTGCAGTCGGGCGCCGAGCGCGTGCGCATCATGGGCGAGGAGGTCGAGGTGCGCGCCCGCGTGCGCACGCTCGACGTCTATTCCGGCCACGCCGACGCGCCGCAGCTCGAGGCCTGGATCGCCGCGCGCCTGCCGATCCGCCAGGCGCTGTTCCTCGTGCACGGCGAGGAGGCGGCGCTCGCCGGCCTGAAGGAGCGCGCAAGCCGCCACGTGCCGGAGGAGCGCATCGCCGTTCCCGCGCTCGACGACGTGTTCGAGCTGACCCGGCACGGCGCACGGGCGCTGCCGCGCGAGGGCAAGCGGCGCATCCTGCCGGCGCAGGTCGGCCGGCTCGACTGGCACAACGACCTGTCGAAGCTGCTCATCGAGATCAGCGAGACGGTGGAGGCGGCCGCCGACGAGCGGGCGCGCGGCGTCATCGTCCGCCGCCTGCGGCACGCGCTGGAGGAGGAGACGCGGGACTAGGCTCGCGAGCCCGCGCCGGAGGAACTCAGTCCTCGCGCTTGCCGGCGAAATGCGCCCGGATGAGCGCCGAGGCGGCCTGCCACAGCTGCGGCGCGCCACGCTCGACGGGCGGGCCGATGCGGGCGCGGATCTGCGCCTCGGTGACGCCGTTCTCGGCCCAGGTCGCGCCGCCGCCCATCAGGTTCATGAGGACCGGCTGCAGCCGGTCGAGCGCCCTGGCGAAGCGGGCTTCCCGCGTCTCGCCCGCCTCGAACTCGCGCCACAGGGCGTGCAGCTCCTCGCCCTGCCCGTCGGGCAGCAGGCCGAAGATGCGCTCGGCGGCGGCGGCCTCGAGGGCGGCGATCGCCGCCTCGTCGCGGCCGGGATCGTGGATCGGCACGTCGCCGGCGTCGATCTCGACGACGTCGTGCACGAGCAGCAGCCTGACGACGTGCAGCGCGTCGACGCCGTCGCCGTGCTCGGCGAGGACCAGCGCGAACATCGCCAGGTGCCAGGAATGCTCCGCCGTGTTCTCGCGGCGGCTGAGGTCGGTCAGCCTGGTCTGGCGCAGGACGGTCTTCAGGCGGTCGAGCTCGCCGAGGAAGGCGAGCTGGCGCCGCAGCGTCTCCGGCAGGTCGGGCAGGTCCGGCAGGTCGGCACTCATCGCGCGGATCGCACGGGCGGCGTCATTCCGCGGCCCGCACCTCCTCCTCGGTGACCTCCTCGCCGCGGCGCTGCTCGAACTGCAGCCGGGCGAGGCGGGCATAGAGGCCGCCGCGGCGGATCAGCGTCTCGTGCGTGCCCTCCTCCACGATGTGGCCCTCCTCCATCACGACGATCCTGTCGGCGTTGAGGACGGTGGCGAGGCGGTGGGCGATGACGAGCGTGGTGCGGCCGACCATCAGCTTGTCGAGCGCCTCCTGCACCAGCGCCTCGCTCTCGGCGTCGAGCGCGCTCGTCGCCTCGTCGAGGAGCAGGATCGGCGCGTCGCGCAGGATCGCCCGGGCGATCGCCAGGCGCTGGCGCTGGCCGCCCGACAGCGACACGCCGCGCTCGCCGACCTGCGTGCGGTAGCCGTCGGGCAGGCGGGAGGCGAACTCGTCGACCCGCGCGGCGGCGGCCGCGGCCATGACCTCCGCCTCGCTCGCGTCCGGCTTGCCGTAGCGGATGTTCTCCTCGACCGTGCCGGAGAACAGCACCGCGTCCTGCGGCACGAGCGCGATGCGGGCGCGCACCTCGGAAGGATCGGCATCCGGCAGCGCGACATCGTCGATCAGGATGCGGCCCGAGACGGGATCGTAGAAGCGCAGGGCGAGGTGGAAGAGCGTCGACTTGCCGGCTCCCGAGGGGCCGACGATCGCGACCGTCTCGCCGGGCTCCGCGGTGAAGCTGATGGCCTGCACGGCGCGCTCGTCGCCGCGCGTGGGATAGGCGAAGGACACGCCCTCGAAGGCGAGCCGCCCCTGCGCGGGGCTCGGCATCGCGACCGGCCGCGCCGGCGCCCGGATCGACGGCTCGGTCTGCTTCAGCTCGTCGAGCCGCTCGGCGGCGCCGGCGGCCTGCTGCACCTCGCCCCAGACCTCGGAGAGCTGGCCGAGCGCGCCGGCGGCGAAGACGGCGTAGAGCACGAACTGCGACAGGAGGCCCGCCGTCATGCGGCCGGCCAGCACGTCGTGGGCGCCGTACCAGAGGACCGCGACGATCGAGGCGAAGACGAGGAAGAGCGCGACCGCCGTGAGGAACGCGCGCGCCTTGGCGCTCGTCTTGGCGGCGGTGAAGGCCTGCTCGACGTCGCCGCCATAGCGCCCGGCCACGAAGTCCTCGTTGTTGTAGGCCTGGATGGTGCGGGTCGCGGAGATGTTCTCGCCGGCGAAGGCGGTCGCCTCGGCGAGCGTGTCCTGCGCGGCGCGCGAGCGGCGGCGCACGGAGCGGCCGAAGCCGACGAGCGGCAGGACGATGAGCGGGATCGCGAGCAGCACGAGCGCCGACAGGCGGGGGCTCGTCAGGAACATCATGACGACGGCGCCGAAGCCGAGCACGAGGTTCCTGAGGGCGATCGAGGCGGAGGCGCCGACGGCGGCCTTGATCTGCGTCGTGTCGGCGGTCAGCCGCGACAGGATCTCGCCCGACCGGCCGCGGTCGAAGAAATCGGCGCCGAGCGTCATCACGTGGCGGAAGACGTCGGAGCGCAGGTCGGTGACGATGCGCTCGCCGAGCCAGGTGACGAGGTAGTAGCGCGCCGCGCTCGCCAGGGCGAGCACCAGCACGACCACGATCATCATCCCGAAATACTGGTTGATGAACTGCGTGTCGCCGCCGCCGAAGCCGTAGTCGATCATGCGGCGCACGGCTTGGGGGACGGCGAGTGTCGCAGCGGCGGCGACGACCAGCGACAGGATGGCGAGCAGCGCCCGTCCGCGGTAGCGGGCGAGATACGGGCCGAGCATGGCCAACGGCTTCAGAGGGCGGCGCCTGGCGGCGCGTTCCTCTCCGACGCCACCGGCATCTCTTCTACGACGAGCCACGATGCAGCTTCCCGGGCAATTGATGGGGCGAGCGCCCACGAGGGCGTCTTGTCTGTTCCGGTGTTCCGGGCTATACCCCTGCGAAACTCCACGTCAACGACATTATGGGTCGCTACGCGGTCGTACGGACGGCGGGAGCGGCGAAGGGCATGCGACCATGAAGAAGGACATTCACCCCGATTATCACACCGTGAAGGTGGTGATGACCGACGGCACCGAATACGAGACGCGCTCGTGCTACGGGGCGGAGGGCGACACTTTGACGCTCGACATCGACCCCAAGACGCACCCGGCCTGGACGGGCGGCAGCCAGCAGCTGACCGACCGCGGCGGCCGCGTCAGCCGGTTCAAGAAGAAGTTCGAAGGCTTCATCTGAGAAGCCCGTCTCGCGCGAACTTGAAGGCCCCGGGCAGCCCCCGGGGCTTTTTGTGTTCCGGAGGCGACCGCGGCCCGGCTTGACGCACGTCAATGTCGAAGACGCCGCGAACGGGCCTGCTGCCGGCGACGAGCACGCCTCGTAGCCATTCCACCAGCGTCCCGGAGGCCGTCATGGCAAGCTTGCGGACATTTGCGGCGGTCTCCGCCACGACCATCTGCCTCGCGCTCGCCGCCGCCGTCCCGGCCGCGGCCGGCGACTGCACCGGCCACGTCGTCGGCGTGCGGCCGATCAGCCAGTACAACCACGCGGCGGGCAACGGCTATCTCGCCGTGCGCACCGGCCCCGGCTCGAACTACCGGCAGACCGGCGAGCTCTATGCCGGCGACGAGGTCTCGGTCTATGATCGGCGCGGCAGCTGGCTTGCGGTGACCTGCATGTCCGGCCGCTGCAACCGGCCGCTGTGGGGCGACCCGAGCCCGAGCGGCTGGGTCCATGGCCGCTACATCCGCGCCGCCGGCGTGTGCCCCTGAGGGCTTCGAGCCGCGAAGGCCTTGGCCGTCGCGGCAGACGCATTCCAGAACCGAAGCGCCAGGCTTGTTGAAGACCCTCCCGATCCTCCTTCTCCTCTGCTTCCTCTGCCCCGGATGGCTTTCGGCCGCCCCGGCCCCGGAAAGCTTCGTCGCCCGGACGCAGGCGCGGATCGAGGCGGCGCGGTCGCTGGCCGGCGCAACGGCGCGGCGGCAGGCCTGCGCGGCGCTCGTCGCCGACGCCTTCGACGCGCCCGCCGTGGCCCGCGCGGCCGCCGGCGAGAGCTGGACGATGGCCGGCGCGGCGGCGCGGCGCGGCTTCGCCGACGCGGTCGGCCGACGCCTCGCGGGCGAGTGCACGAACCTGCTGGACCGTCCCGAGCGCGGCGAGGTCTCGGTGCGGCGGGTGCGGCAGACCCCGGACGGCGTCCGCGTCACCGCCCAGCTGCAGACCGCGTCCGGACCCGGCTCCGTCTTCGTGTGGAGCCTCGCGCCGGGCGGGCCGCTCGGATGGCGGGCGACCGATCTCTCGATCGACGGCCGCGGCGTCGTCGCGACCCTGCACGGCGACCTCGAGGCCCTGCTGACGGCGCAGGGCGGCCACGTGGAGGCGGCGATGGACGCGTTCGCCGCGGGGGCCTCGCGATGACCGGGCGCCATCTCCTGCGCCTCGAGCACGTGCGCCGCGGCTTCGACCACGGCAGCATCGTCGCGCTCGACGGCGTCGACCTCGCCTTCGACCGCAGCGAGAGCGTCGCCATCGTCGGCCGCAGCGGCAGCGGCAAGTCGTGCCTGCTCAACGTCGCCACCGGCCTCGACCGGCCGGACGACGGCCGCGTCCTGTGGGAGGGGCGGGAGGTCGCCAGCCGCCAGGAATGGGCGCGGCTGCGCCGCACCGAGATCGGCATCGTCTTCCAGGAATTCCACCTGCTGCCCACCCTGACGGCGCAGCAGAACGTCGAGCTGGCGCTGATGGGCGGCCGCCACGACCGGGCCGAGCAGCGCCGCCGCGCGGCCGCAGCCCTCGAGCGCGTGGGGCTCGGGGCGCGGGAGCACCAGCTGCCGTCGGAGCTGTCCGGCGGCGAGCGCCAGCGTGTCGCCATCGCGCGGGCGCTCGTCCGCGAGCCGGCGGCGCTGTTCGCCGACGAGCCGACGGGCAATCTCGACAGCGGGAACGCCGAGGCGATCGAGCACCTGCTCTTCGAGCTGCACGCCGAGCGCGACATGGCGCTGATCCTCGTGACGCACGACGGGACGTTCGCGGAGCGGTGCGCCCGCGTCGTCTCGCTGTCGGACGGGCGGGTGGTCGAGGATCGGCTGATGCCGGGGCAGGCCGCATGACGCTGTGGGAGTTCGCCGTCTCGAACCTGACGCGCCGCCCGGCGCGGACGATCCTGACGATCCTCGGCGTCGCGCTGGCGATCGGCACCGCGGTGGCGCTCCTGGCGCTGGGGCGCGGCATCACGGACTCCATCTCGCGCGGCCTCGACGAGCAGGGTGCGGAGCTGGTCGTGGGCCCGCGCAACGCGACCGACGTGACGACGGCGCGGCTGCCGGAGTCGGTCGGGCAGGAGCTGTGCGGATCGGCGGCGTGGCCGAGGTGTCGGGCGTCCTCTACGCCTTCGCCGTGGTCGACGGCCACCACGTGCTGACGACCGGCTGGTCGGCCGACGCGCCCGCCTGGCGCCGCGTGCCGCTGACGGCGGGCCGCCTGCCGCGGCCGGGCGAGAGGGAGATCCTCGTCGGCGACGTGGTGGCGGCGACGCTCGGCCTCGAGGTGGGCGACACGGTCGATATCTTCGACGACACCTTCACGGTGGCCGGCGTCACCGGCTACGACACGGCGATGAACCGCGGCCTCGTGGTCATGCCGCTTTCGGTGCTGCAGGAGGCGGCGCTGCGCGAGGGACAGGTGACGTTCTACTCCGTCCGGCTCGATCCCGATCTCGACGAGGCGGCGGCGCAGGCGGTGCGCGCAAGGATCGCGGCGGACCTGCCGGTGATGGTCTCGAAGACCGAGGAGGTCCTCAACGGCGACCGCAACGTCGAGATCCTGCAGGCCGTCTCGACGGCGATCTCGGCCGTCGCGCTCGTCATGGGGGCGCTGAGCCTGCTCGGCACGCTGCTCCTGTCGGTGCAGGAGCGCACGCGGGAGATCGGCATGATGACCGCGATGGGCTGGAGCGACGGCCAGGTCGTCTCGCTCATCATGACCGAAGGGCTCATCATGGGCGTTCTGGGCTGCGTCGGCGGCGTCGCCCTGGGCATCGGCTCGTCGTCGCTGTTCAGCCAGATCCCGGCGCTCGGCGACCTCATCGAGTTCACGCCGCGGCTGGCCGACCTCGCCCTGCCGCTGGCGCTCGCCCTGCCGCTCTGCGTCCTCGGCGCGGCCTATCCGGCGTGGCGGGCGGTGCGCATGCTGCCGGCCGAGGCGCTGCGCAGCGTGTGATCCCGCACTGTTCCGGCTGGCCGGGCGCCATGATGCGGCGGTCTGCGTCATCGCGCCGCACGCGGCGACGGACCGGGCCGGCGAGAGTGTCGCCGCGCCCACGCATCACAAATCTTGCGGTGACCGCACAGGCGCGGCCCGAGGGCAGCTAGCTGGCGAAGCCGCCGAAGTTCTGCTGCAGGCGGTCGAGGTGGGCGGAGACGGGGTTGGCCGCCTCGCGCGGCGCCTGGGGACCGGCATTGAGCTGGCGGTCGAGATGGCGCACCCGCGACTGCAGCCGCAGCGAGCGCTCGATCAGCTCGACCAGGTCGCCGGGCAGCTCGTCGTAGGCGGTCGAGCGCTCCTGGTCCTCCGGCTGCTCGAGCCGGACCTTGCTCTTCTCCTCGGCGGCCTGGTCGGCCGACATCTCGCCGTCGTTGACGGCGCGCTGCAGGAGCAGCCACGAGGCGACCTGCATCAGCCTGGTCGTCAGCTTCATGCTCTCGGTCGCGTAGGCGAGGCTGCCGAGCCGGCTCAGGTTGCGCGACGCCTCGCGGCCGGGGCCGTCGAGATAGTCGGCGGTCTGCTCGAGCAGCGCCATGCCCTCGCGGAACAGCGTCGCGAAGCCTTCCGAGCTCGCCAGCCTCTCGGCGAACGAGATGGCGGCGGCATCGGTGTTCAGTCTCTCAGCGCCCTGCCCTGTCATCTGTGTCGTCTTCCAATTCCACCTGTGGGACGGCTTGTTGCCTCGCCGCGCCCCGGACCGCATGGTTGGCTCAAAACGGTACAGGGTAGAAGCGGCGCCCAACGCCGTTGCATGTCGCGTGCCGGACGGCGGTACGAATCCGCCGGCCCTTTCGGGATGGATTCTGGAGATCGGGAGCGCAGGATGCAACGCCAAAAAGAAAGAGCCGCCTAGGAGACGGCTCAGTTTGGTTAACAGGGAGGCGTCAAACAGAGTGGACAGGAAACCACTCGACATCCAGAAGACTGGATAACTCCCTGTTTACGCTAGAAAAGTTAGCGAAAGGTTAATTTCCACCGCGGCCTGTGAAGACGTTCTCGGCGGCCGCGAGCGACGTCTCCTTGTGGTTGAGCTCCCCACGCAGCCGCTCGATCTCGCTCCCCAGCAGGTCGAGGCGGTGGCGCAGCTCGTCGGCCGACATGTGCGTCAGATCCTCGCCGACCTGGTGGGTCTGCGGCTTCTTGGCCTGGCTTTCATCCCAGTCGTTGGCCATATCTCCTGCCTCCATTGGTTGCTGGTGCCCGGCGGCCGGCATTGTCACCGGCCGGCGCGTGCAGCTATTCCAAGGCCAATGCCAGAGGCAACGCAAGGAGACAAGAATGAGCACCCCCGCAAACATGAAGGTCGTCGCCATCCGCGAGCCGGGCGGACCCGACGTCCTCGTCGTCGAGGAGCGCCCGGTGCCGCAGCCGAAGGACAACGAGATCCTCGTCCGCGTCAGGGCCGCCGGGGTGAACCGTCCCGACGTCATCCAGCGCAGCGGCGGCTATCCGCCCCCGAAGGGCGCGCCGGAGTGGCCGGGCCTCGAGATCTCCGGCACCGTTGTCGCGAGCGGTCCGGGCGCGTCGCGCTACGACGAGGGTGACGAGGTCGTCGCGCTGCTGCCGGGCGGCGGCTACGCCGAATACGCCGTCGTGCACGAGACGAACGCGCTGCCTGCCCCCGCGGGCCTCTCGCCGGTCGAGGCCGCCGGCGTCTGCGAGACCTACTTCACGGTGTGGCACAACGTCTTCCAGCGCGGCGGGCTGAAGTCGGGCGAGAGCTTCATGGTGCATGGCGGCACGAGCGGCATCGGCACGACCGCGATCCAGCTCGCCAAGATCTTCGGCGCGCGCGTCATCGCCACCGCCGGCTCCGCCGACAAGTGCGAGTCCTGCCGCGAGCTCGGCGCCGACCTGGCGATCAACTACCGCGAGGAGGACTGGGTGAAGGCCGCCAAGGACTTCGCGGGCGGCGGCGTCGACGTCATCCTGGACATGGTCGGCGGCGACTACATCGAGAAGAACTACGCGGCCGCGGCGCCGGAAGGCCGCATCGTCCAGATCGCCTTCCTCAAGGGCTCGAAGGTCGAGGTCGACTTCACCCGGCTGATGCTCAAGCGCCTGCACCACACCGGCTCGACGCTGCGCTCGCGCTCGGTCGAGGACAAGGCCGCGATCGCCCGCGAGCTCGAGGAGCGCGTGTGGCCGCTCCTGTCGGCGGGAACCGCCAGGGTGATCATGGATTCGACCTTCCCGCTGGCCGAGGCCGCCGCCGCCCACGCGCGCCTCGACGCCGATCACATCGGCAAGGTGGTTCTGACGGTTGCGGACTGATCTGCGCTTTGCGGCCGGCTTCCGAAGCGTTATATAGGGCAGCAGATTCCATGACACCCTGAGCGCGAACGGGGTGCGCCGCCAGAGACGAGGCGGCGCGCAAAGGAGAAATTTATGTCCGGAACACTGCTGATGCCGAAGGCCACCGCCATCTGGCTGGTGGACAACACTTCGCTCTCGTTCAAGCAGATCGCCGAATTCTGCGGCCTGCACGAGCTCGAGGTCGCGGCCATCGCCGACGGCGAGGCGGCGCAGGGCATCAAGGGCCTCGACCCGGTGACGACCGGCCAGCTCACGCGCGAGGAGATCGAGCGGGCGCAGCAGGATCCCAAGCACAGGCTGAAGCTCGCCGAGCCGAAGGTCCGCCTGCCGCAGCCGAAGAAGCGGCGCGGCCCGCGCTACACGCCGGTGTCGCGCCGCCAGGACCGGCCGAACGCCATCCTCTGGCTGATCCGCAACCATCCCGAGCTCAAGGACGCGCAGATCATGCGCCTCGTCGGCACGACGAAGGCGACGATCATGTCGATCAAGGAGCGCACCCACTGGAACGCGGCGAACCTGCAGCCGTCGGACCCGGTGACGCTCGGCCTGTGCTCGCAGCTCGAGCTCGACATGGAGGTGCAGAAGGCCGCCAAGGACCGGCCCGCCGACATGCAGCCCGAGGGGCCGCGCCTGCTCACGCCGGAGGAGAGCCTCGCCGAGGAGGCCGCCGAGCGCAGGGCGCAGTACGAGGAGGAGGAGCGCGAGGAGACCTACGACCCGAACGCCGTCTTCGCCCGCCTCAACGCGCCGCGGCCGGCCGAGGACGAGGACGAGGAATAAGGCCGAGGCCGCACCGCGGGCGCCCGGCGGCCGCGCGCTCCGATGTCCCGAGCCGGGGCAGCCTGCCCTAGAAGCCGAACCGGTCCAGCACCCGCCCCATGTCCCGCCTCAGCCGTCCCTCCTTGAACGGGAATGAGGCGAGGAAATGCGCCTGGGACAGGTCGGGCCGGCGGCTCCTCGCCTCCCGCGCCCAGCCCTCCGCCCGCTCCTGGTCCCGGTTCAGCGCGTGGGCGACGAGCGCGATCATCGCGATCAGCACGTGCGCGCCCGGCGAGCGCGCCGCCCTCTCGCCCCACTCCGCCGCCCCGGCGGTGTCGCCCCGGCCGAGGCAGATCAGCGCCCGCGTGCCCAGCATGGCGTAGCGGAACGGATCGAGCGGGCTCAGCGCCATCGCCACGTTCACGTTCTCCTCGCCGTCGAGCCCGCGCTCCGACACCGTGTCGGCCCATGCCCGGGCGTAGAAGCCCTGGGCATAGTTCGGGCTCAGCATGGTGCAGCGCTCGAGCCACGAGAGGCTCGCCTCGATGTCGCTCGTCAGCCAGAAGGCCCGCCCCAGCGTGAAGTTCGCGAAGGGATCGACGGGATCGAGCTCGATGCCGCGCTCCGCGCAGCGCCGCGCCTGCAGGACGTCCTGCCCGGGCGCGTCCGTGTAGCGCATGAAGGCGTTCTGGAAATGGGCCGACGACAGGCCGGCATGGGCGCGGGCGAAGCCCGGCTCGAGCTCCGTGGCGCGCCGGAACAGCTCCACCGCCGCGGCATTGTCGCGCTCGTTGAAGCGGTAGAGGTGCTGCAGGCCCAGATGGTAGATCGACCAGGCGTCGAGGCTCTCGGGATCCGCGACCGAGGCGAGCTGCGCCTCGTTGAGCGGTATCTGGATCTCGAGCGCCGCGATGATCGCCGCGATCACGCGCGCCCGGACCGCATGGACGTCATCCATCCGCACCTCGTGGCGATCGCCCCACAGGACGCCGCCGGTGCGGATGTCGGTCAGCTCGACGATCACGGTGGCCGTCCGCTCGAACACCTCCACGAGGCCGGACAGGCAATAGTCGACGCCGAGGAGCCGGCCGATCTCGCAGACGTCGAGATCGGGCCCGCGGAAGCGGAAGGCCGAGCCGCGGGCGATCACGAACAGCCAGCGCAGCCGCGACAGCGAGGCGATCAGGTCGTGCGCGATCGCATCGCCCATGGCGGTCGGCGGATCGGTGGAGCCGAGCTGCAGGAACGGCAGGACGGCGATCGACGGCCGCGCGGCCTCGGCCGGCATCGGAGCGGAGCCGGGCGGCGGGCCGGGCGCCGCCTCGCACGCCGGTCCCGAGAGCTCGACGCGAACCTCGCCGACGAAGCGCAGGCCGCGGCCGTGCAGCGTCCGGATGTAGCGCTGGTCCCGCCCGTCGTCGCCGAGCGCCCGCCGGGCCGACTTGACGCGGCTCGAGATGGCGGCCTCCGAAACGGCCCGGCCGTCCCAGATCTTCCGGACGATCTCGTCCTTCGAGACGATGCGCTCCGAGTTCTCGAGGAGAAGCTCGATCAGCGCGAGGACCTGCGGCTCCACCGGCAGGACGGTGCCGTCGCGGCGCAGTTCCCCCTTGGCCGGCTCGACGACATAGGGACCGAATACGTAGCGCATCTCCGCACCCCGCGGGCATCGCAGGACGACCACGCAGTGTAGCACGTCTCCACGAAATCTCCGGCTCCTCTCCAGCCCGGCTCCAAGCATGCGGGGCGGCGTGGCGCTATCCATGGGACTGGCCCCGGCTTGGTGCCGGGGGCCGGTTCAAGGACAGGGAGAGCGACATGCCGCTCGTCGACATACAGCTCATCGAGGGCGTCTTCTCGCCCGAGCAGAAGAAGCGGATGATCGAGACCGTCACCGACGCCATGGTGGCGATCGAGGGCGAGGCCATGCGCGGCGTGACCTGGGTGCGCATCCAGGAGCTCGCGAGCGGCGAATGGGGCATCGGCGGCAAGGGCATCACCGCCGCCGACGTCAGGGCGATGCAGTCCGCCGGGGCTCCCGAGACGGTGTAGGCCGCCGGCCGGCGGCACCAGGCGGCCGCCGGCTCTCTTCGAACAGCCGAGAATTCTGAAAGCCAGGATATCGCAGGGAGGGTTCGTGCCATGGCCTGTCACATCGAAGTGCGCAGGTTCGAGACCCCCGACCAGCTCCTCGACATGAAGGAGCACGGCCGGATCTCGATCCTCCAGACGAACGAAGGCGCGACCGGGATGCACGCCGTCTTCGAGCCCGGCTGGACCTGGGAGGCGGACGAGAAGCCGCTCCTGGGGTCGCCGCCCTCGTGCCCGATGCACCACACCGGCTACTGCATCGCCGGCAGGCTCGTGGTGCGGATGATCGAGACGGGCGCCGAGACGCGCATCGGTCCCGGCGACTTCTTCGAGATCCCGCCCGGGCATGACGGCTACGTGGACGGCGAGGAGCGCGTCGAGCTCATCCTGTTCGCGCCGCCGGAGCACCGGCACTGACGCCCGTGCCGGCCGACGCGCCGCGCCGGCCGCGCCGTGGCCTGCGGCCGCCGCCTACTCCTCGGGCGCCGGCACGACGCCGTTGAGGGCCAGCCGGCCGCCGTCGGGATAGATCGTCTGGCCGGTGAAGTAGCTCGCGTCGTCGGAGGCGAGGAAGGCCACCGCGGCGGCGATCTCGCGCGGCGCGGCGATGCGGCCGAGCGGCGTCCGCGCCAGGATCTTGCGCCGCGTCGCGGGGTCGTCGGAGCCGGACAGCATGTCCGTGTCGACGCTGCCGGGCCCGACCGCGTTGACGCGGATGCCCCAGGCGGCGAGCGCCAGCGCCATGGAGCGGGTGAGCTGGGTGATCGCGCCCTTCGAGGCCGAGTAGGCCGCCGCGTCCGGCAGCGCGACGACGCTGTTGATCGACGACATGTTGACGATCGCGCCCGGCTCGTCGCCGGCCTTCACCTGCTCGACCATCTGGCGCGCCACCGCCTGGCCGGCGAGGAAGGTGCCCTTCACGTTGATGCACATCGTCTTGTCGAAGTCGGCCTCGGTCACCTCGAGGAACGGCGCGGGCTTGAGGATGCCGGCATTGGCGACCAGCACGTCGACCCGACCGAAATACTCCATCGTCTCGGTGAGCATGTTGCGCACGTCGAGCCGCTCGCCGACGTCGCAGTAGATGTAGCGCGCCTTGCCGTCCTCGGCGCCGCACTCGCTGGCGGTCTGCGCGCCGTCGCGCTCCAGCGTGTCGGCGATGACGACGTGCGCGCCCTCCTCCGCCAGGCGCAGGGCGCAGGCGCGCCCTATGCCGCGGGCACCGCCGGTGACGATGGCAACCTTGCCGTCGAATCGCATGTTGCCCCTTTCGGCGCGGACGCCTGGTTTCAGCTCCGGTTGGCGAGACCTCTCGCCCGCAGCGCCCCTGAAATCTCGTCGAGGATGGCCGGGTCGTCAATCGTCGGCGGCACGGCGGTGTCCTGGCCGTCGGCGATCGAGCGGATCGTGGCGCGCAGGATCTTGCCCGATCGCGTCTTCGGCAGGCGGTCGACCGTGACCGCGAGGCGGAAGGCGGCGACCGGCCCGATGCGCTCGCGCACCAGCGCGACGAGCTCGCCCTCGATCTCGGCGATCTCCCGCGTCACGCCCGACTTGAGCACGACGAAGCCGGCCGGCACCTGCCCCTTCATCGGGTCGGCGACGCCCACCACGGCGCACTCCGCGACGTCCGGGTGGCTCGACAGGACCTCCTCCATCGCGCCGGTCGACAGGCGGTGGCCGGCGACGTTGATGATGTCGTCGGTGCGCGACATGATGAAGACGTAGCCGTCCTCGTCGATGAACCCGGCGTCCCCCGACCGGTAATAGCCGGGAAAGTCGTCGAGATACGCCTTGCGGAAGCGCTCCTCGGCGTTCCACAGCGTCGGGAAGCAGCCGGGCGGCAGCGGCAGCTCGATGCAGATCGAGCCCATCTTGCCGTTGCCGACGGTGTGGCCGCTCTCGTCGAGCACGCGGACGGCGTAGCCGGGCATCGGCACGCTCGGCGAGCCGAGCTTGACCGGCAGCATGCCGAGGCCGACCGGATTGCCGCAGATCGTCCACGCGGTCTCGGTCTGCCACCAGTGGTCGACGACCGGCACGCCGAGGATCTCGCCCGCCCAGGTGACCGTGTCGGGGTCGGCCCTCTCGCCGGCGAGGAACAGCGTGCGCAGGTGCTTCATGTCGTACTGCGCGAGCAGCGTCGCCTTCGGGTCCTCCTTCTTGATGGCGCGGAAGGCGGTCGGCGCGGTGAAGAAGGCGGC
Organism: uncultured Alphaproteobacteria bacterium; assembly: GCA_963816555.1. Lineage (GTDB taxonomy): Bacteria > Pseudomonadota > Alphaproteobacteria > Rhizobiales > Tepidamorphaceae > Lutibaculum. The sequence goes on from CAWFLD010000006.1 coordinate 101,203, forward strand.
GACCTTGTGCTCGGCGATCACCCGCCAGAACGCGCCGGCGTCCGGCGTGCCGACCGGCTTGCCCTCGTACAGCACCGTGGTGCAGCCGTGCAGGAGCGGCGCGTAGACGATGTAGGAGTGGCCGACGACCCAGCCGACGTCGGAGGCGGCCCAGAAGACCTCGCCCGGCTCGACGCCGTAGACGTTCGCCATCGACCACTTGAGCGCGACCATGTGGCCGCCATTGTCGCGCACCACGCCCTTCGGCTGGCCCGTCGTGCCCGAGGTGTAGAGGATGTAGAGCGGGTCGGTCGCCGCGACCGGGACGCAGTCGGCCCTGTCGCCGGCCGTCCTCGCCTCGGCGACCGCGGCTCTCCCAGTCGAGGTCGCGGCCCTCGACGAGCGGCGCCTCGGCCATCGGGCGCTTCAGGATCAGGCACGCCGACGGCTTCTCGCTCGCCATCTCGATCGCCTTGTCGAGCAGCGGCTTGTACTCGACGATCCGCTTGCCCTCGATGCCGCAGGAGGCCGACATGATGACCTTCGGCCTGGCGTCGTCGATGCGGGTCGCGAGCTCCTTCGCCGCGAAGCCGCCGAAGACGACGGAATGGATCGCGCCGAGCCGGGCGCAGGCGAGCATCGACATCACGGCCTCGGGCACCATCGGCATGTAGACGATGACCCGGTCGCCCTTCTCCACGCCCATCCGGCGCAGCACGGCGGCGAGCGTCGCCACCTCGTCGGTCAGCTCGGCGAAGCTGTAGGTCTTCTTCGTGTCGGTGACGGGGCTGTCGTAGATCAGCGCGGCCTGGCCGGCGCGGCCGGCATGGACGTGGCGGTCGAGGCAGTTGTAGGCGGTGTTGCACTCCGCCCCCGCGAACCAGCGCCCGCAGGGGCCGCTGTCGGGGTCGAACACCTTCTCCCACGGCTTCGTCCAGACGATGTCCTTCGCGACCTCCGCCCAGAACCCTTCCGGGTCCTGCTGCCATGCGGCGTAGACCTGCGGATAGCGGCTCGTCATCGGCTGACCTCCCTTCGCTCTTCTTTCTTGTCGCGATCGCAGGCGAGTTTTCGCCTGCCCCCGCGGCTTTGCAAGCTCCGCAAACCTACATACGACGATGGTCTGATGCGATGGGCGCGGGCCGGGATGCGCCGCCGGACGGGGACGGGCCGACGCTTCGCGGACCCGGCGCATAGCCCGTTCTTCCCACGCGACGCTGCCGCGGCTTTCGTGCAGGATGGCGTCGTCCGCCGGGCCTGCGGGCCGGCCTCGACCGCGTGGAGGTGCTGCCGTGCCGTCTCGTTGGATCGTGCTCGCCGTCGCTCTCGCCGTCACCTCGGCCGCCTTGCTGCCGGTGTCCGCCGCGGCCGCCTTCGACGAGGACGTGGCCTTCTCCTCGCGCACGCTGACCGACGAGCAGATGCTGCGCGGCGAGGACAGCGGCGGAACGGACGTGACGCTGTCGGGCCGGCTGACCGGCGGCGACGGCAAGGGGCCCTTCCCGGTCGTCATACTCCTTCACGGCACGGACGGGCCCAGAAGCGGTGCGGCAGGCACATGGCGGAACTTCCTGAACGGGATCGGGGTGGCGACCTTCCGCGTGGACAGCTACACGGGGCGCGGCATCGAGCAGGCGTCCACCGACCAGGGGTCGTTCGGCCAGTTCACCCAGATCTACGACGCATACCGCGCCGCCGACGCGCTGGCGCAGCGGCCCGACATAGACGGGTCGCATATCGTGCTCATGGGCTTCTCCCGTGGCGGAACGGCGGCTCTCTACGGCGCGCTCAGCCGGTTCCACGAGGCCTTCGGCCCCCGCCATGCGACCATCGCGGCCTATCTGGCGTTCTATCCCGCCTGCAACTTCGAGCTGGCCGGCGAGCAGGATGTGGTGAACGCGCCGATCCGCGAATTCCACGGATCCGAGGACGACTGGACCCCGCCGGCGGTCTGCCGGGGCTACTTCGCCCGGCTGCGCGCGGCCGGAGCCGATGCCGTGATGACCGAGTATCCCGGCGCGCGGCACGCCTTCGACAACGTGAACACGCCCGCCTATTTCAGCGATCCCGACGCCCAGTCGTCGCGCAACTGCATGCGTCGCGAGGTCGACTTCCGGCTCATCAACGCCGCGACGGGCAAGCCCTTCAGCTACGCCGACGCCTGCGTGGAATACGGCCCCGCGGCGCAATACAACGACGCCGCGGCGACCGCCGCCCACGAGGCCGTGAAGCTTTTCCTCGAGCGCCTATTCGGTGGGGGAAGCGACGGCCGGCCCTAGCGGGCGGACGTAATAGCGCACGGTCTTGCCGTTCGGCAGCGACGCCTCGCCCGCCGGCTCGAAGCCGAGCGCCGCGTGGAAGGCGTGCGAGACGGGGTTCGGCGGGTCGAGATTGACCTCGCAGGCGGCCAGGTCGTGGCCGGCGGCGCGGGCACGGGCGAAGAAGTCCTCGTAGAGCGCGCGGGCATGTCCCCTGCCGCGGGCTTCGCCGGCGACGACGATCCGGTCGACATAGGCGAAGCGCGCATGGCGCGCCTTGAACCACAGGAAGTTCGGGCTGCCGTAACCGGCATCCTGGTCGAAGGTGATCAGGAAGGCCTCCGGCCGCCCGGGCGCGCCGATCACCGTCGCCGAGAACGCGGCGGCGACGAGGCCCTGCAGGTCCGCCAGGCCGATCTCGCCCGTCGCCTCGACATTGGCGTCGTTGAGCGCCAGCACCGCCTCAGATCCGCTGCGGCCATCGGCCTCGGCACCGCCCTCACATCCGTCATTCCACTGCCTCGCTGCAACACGGCCACACATGCTAGCGTCCCCCCGATTTCGAGTCGGAAGAGGCACTCCATGGCCATTGCCAATACCAGCATCGTCGCCGTCATTCTCGCCACCCTCGTCGGATTCGCGGCGAGCCTCGTGTGGTACCGCGCCTTCTCGACGCCATGGCGGATGGCGCTCGGGCGCACCGACTCGGCGAAGACGAAGCCGGGCGCCTATATCGTCGCGGTCATCGCCCTGTTCGTCATGGCCTACGTGCTCGGCGCGCTGGTCGGCGACGCGGGCGCTGTGACGATGGAGGGCGGCATCGTCGTCGGCGCGCTCGTCTGGCTGGGCTTCGTCGCGACCTCGATCGCGGTCAACGACTCGTTCGCCGGCTCGCCGGTCACCCTCACGCTGATCGACGCCGGCCACTGGCTCGTCGTCCTCGTCCTGATGGGGGCGACGATCGGCCTGTTCAGCGGGGGCGCCTGACCCCGCCCGCCGCATGCGACCAAGGTCGGAGGCCCCTTCAGTTGAAGCGGCCGCCGGCTGTGGCGCATAGTCGAGAACGATAATCAGATCGTCCGGGATCAACGGACGGAAGGGAGGAAAGATGTCGGAGAACGTGTTTCCCGTCGCGCCGGAATGGAAGACGCGCGCCTATGTCGACAGCGCCAAGTACAACGAGATGTACCAGCGCTCGATCAGCGACCCCGAAGGCTTCTGGGCCGAGCACGGCAAGCGCGTCGACTGGATCAAGCCGTTCTCGAAGGTCAAGCACACCTCCTTCGACCCCCACAACGTCTCCATCAAGTGGTTCGAGGACGGCAGCCTGAACGTCGCCGCGAACTGCATCGACCGGCACCTCGAGACGCGCGGCGACCAGGTGGCGATCATCTGGGAGGGCGACGACCCCAAGCAGGACACCACCGTCACCTACCGCGAGCTGCACGAGAAGGTCAGCCGCTTCGCCAACGTGCTCAAGGACCAGGGCATCAGGAAGGGCGACCGGGTCACGATCTACCTGCCGATGATCCCGGAGGCCGCCTACGCGATGCTCGCCTGCGCGCGCATCGGCGCGATCCATTCGGTGGTCTTCGCCGGCTTCTCGCCGGATTCGCTCGCCGGCCGCATCCAGGACTGCGATTCCAACTGCGTGATCACCGCCGACGAGGGCGTGCGCGGCGGCCGCAAGATCCCGCTCAAGGCGAACACCGACGCGGCCTGCGACAAGTCGCCGAGCGCGAAGAAGGTGATCGTCGTGAAGCGCACCGGCGGCGACGTCGCCTGGAACGCCGACCGCGACGTCTGGCTGCACGAGGAGATGGAGAAGGTCTCCGCCGACTGCCCGCCGGAGGAGATGAACGCGGAGGACCCGCTCTTCATCCTCTACACCTCCGGCTCGACCGGCAAGCCGAAGGGCGTGATGCACACCTCCGGCGGCTATCTCGTCTACGCCTCGATGACCCACCAGTACGTCTTCGACTACCACGACGGCGACATCTACTGGTGCGCCGCCGATGTCGGCTGGGTCACGGGCCACAGCTACATCGTCTACGGCCCGCTGGCGAACGGCGCGACGACGCTGATGTACGAGGGCGTGCCGAACTGGCCGTCCGCCTCGCGCATCTGGGAGGTCGTCGACAAGCACAAGGTCAACATCCTGTACACGGCGCCGACGGCGATCCGCGCCCTGATGGGCGCCGGCGAGGAGCACGTGAAGAAGACGAGCCGCGCCTCGCTGCGGCTGCTCGGCTCGGTCGGCGAGCCGATCAACCCCGAGGCCTGGCTCTGGTACTACAAGGTGGCCGGCGACAGCCGCTGCCCGATCATGGACACCTGGTGGCAGACCGAGACGGGCGGCATCATGATCACGCCGCTGCCCGGCGCCATCGACCAGAAGCCGGGCTCGGCCACCCTGCCCTTCTTCGGCATCCAGCCGGCCGTCGTCGACGCCGAGGGCAGCGAGCTCAAGGGCGCCTGCGAGGGCAACCTGATCATCACCGACTCCTGGCCCGGGCAGATGCGCACGGTCTACGGCGACCACGACCGCTTCGTGCAGACCTACTTCTCCGCCTACAAGGGCAACTACTTCACCGGCGACGGCTGCCGGCGCGACGAGGACGGCTACTACTGGATCACCGGCCGCGTCGACGACGTGATCAACGTCTCGGGCCACCGCATGGGCACCGCCGAGGTGGAATCGGCGCTCGTCGCCCATCCCAAGGTGTCCGAGGCCGCCGTCGTCGGCTACCCGCACGAGCTCAAGGGCCAGGGCATCTACGCCTACGTCACGCTGATGAGCGACGTCGAGCCGTCGGAGGAGCTCAAGAAGGAGCTCGTGCAGTGGGTGAGGAAGGAGATCGGCCCGATCGCGACGCCGGATCTCATCCAGTTCTCGCCCGGCCTGCCGAAGACCCGCTCGGGCAAGATCATGCGCCGCATCCTGCGCAAGATCGCCGAGGATTCCTTCGACAATCTCGGCGACACCTCGACGCTCGCCGACCCGGGCGTCGTCGACGACCTGATCGGCAACCGCCAGAACAAGAAGGCGAACGCCTGACGGGGCGACGGCCTCCCGCGACACGGACGCAACGAAAAAGGGCCGGCGGAAATCCGCCGGCCCTTCGACTTTCGCGCGGGGCGAAGCCTTACTGCATGGTGGAGACGTTGACCTGGTCGTCGGAGGCCAGCTCCTGGTCGTTGTTGAAGTCGTAGTTCGGCATGTTCTCGATCTCGCGATCGGTCATGCCGCGGAGAACGACCTGGTCACCGCGCAGCGACACCCGGCGCAGCGGCACCGCGACCTGATCCTGGCCGATGCCCAGGAAGCCGCCATGGCTGATCACGATGTAGTTGCGGCCGTTCTGGCTGACGACCTGGTCGACCTCGCCGAGATCGTCACCGTTCAGGTTGACGACGTCCTGGTCGACCAGCCGGCTCACGTTGACCGGGCTGGCATCGCCCACCGCGACCTTCTGGCCGGTCTGGCGCAGCGCCGCATAGCGGTCGCCCTGCTGGCCGTTCTGCTGCTGGCCGTTCTGCTGCTGGTTGGCGGCCTGCTGCTGGTTCTGCTGCCGGTTGGCGGCCTGCTGATCGGTCTGGCCGTTCTGCCGGTCCTGGTTCTGCGACTGGTCGTTGCGGGCCTGCTGGTCGTTCTGCTGGCCCTGGTTCTGCGCCTGCATCTGCTGGCGCGTCTCCTTGTCGCTCATCTGCTCGAAGCGGATGTTCGGCTTGCCCGACTGGCGATACTGGACGTTCGCCTGCTGCGGCGCGTCGTACTTCACGTTCGGCTGGGCCGACTGGTACTTCACGTCGGCGCCTTCCGCACGGTCGACGTTCACGTCGGCCTGCTGGTCGCCGTTGTCCTGCATCTTCACGACCGGCTGCGCCTGGTTGACGTCGACCTGCGCCTGGTCGCGGTCGCGGACGGCGACCTCGGGCTTCTGCATCTCGACGCGAACCTGCGGCTTCGGCTGCTGGACGCGGACCTGCGGCTGCGCCTGGTTCACGCTGACCTGCGGCTGCGGCGTGTCGACGTTGACGTTCGGCGACGGCATCCGCACGACGATCTCAGGCTGCGGCTGGTCGATCGTGATGGTCGGCTTCGGCATCGAGAACGACACCGTCGGCTTGGCCTGGCGCACGATGATCTGCGGGCGCGGCTGGCTGACGTTGACCGTCGGCTCCGGCTGGTTGACCGTCACCTTCGGCTGCGGCTGGTCGACCGTCACCTTCGGCTCGGGCGTCGTCACGATGATGTTGCCCGACGAGTCGCGCAGGTTGCCCTGGTCGTCGGTCGAGAAATTCGCGGTGATGCGCTGGAAGCGCGTCCGGCACTGCTGGTCGTTGCCCTCGTCCGCGATGGTCTGCGCGCGGTCCGTGGTCATGTCGACCTGGTCCTCATGCGCGCCGACGAAATCGACGAGCAGCGAGCAGGGCTGGTTCTTCAGCTGCTGCTGCATCTGGCGGTTCAGGCCGGCGTTCTGGTTCTGCGCCTGCGCGTCGCCCTGCGACTGCGCGAAGGCTGCGGGGGCCAGCGCGGTGCTGCCCGCCAGCGCGGCCACGAGAAGGGTCGTGCGTTTCATGTCGCTCTCTCCTGTCGGTTGGCTTCGGTTGGCCGCTGCCCGGTGGGCCCGGGTCTCGTCGGCTGCCATGGCGAGGGAAGGTTTCTCCCCCCGGCTCTGTTCCGATCGGAGGCGATATAAGGGCCGAATTACGGCCCTGTGCGAAAGTGTACCGGAGCGAGAAACTTCGGAACACCTCCAGAAGCAACCGCTAATTCGGCAGGATACTCATGGCGAACGCTGCATCCCGGCAAGAGCAGCAACATCTTCTTTAGGCGACACGGATAATATTTTCAGAAATCGCTGAGTATGCCTTTCTTCTCCCAGTCGCCGTAGCGCGTGGGCTCCGGGCCGCGGGGGCCGTTGACCTCCTTCGGCCGCTCGCCGCCGGCCTCCCGGGCCCGGCGCTCGGCCGCCTCGGCCAGCGCCCGCTGCGCCGCCTCCGCCCGCCGCCTGCGCACCGCCTCGTCAGCCGTTTCGCTGTTCGCCTCGTTCGCCGCCCGGCCGTTCGTCTCGTCCGCCATGGTGCCGACATCCCGCCTTTCTTGTAGAACCGTCCTCGATCTCCAACATATAGCCGCGAGATCCCTCATTGCAGAGGTTCGGAAGAGAGAGATGTCCGGCTACTTCAAGACAGCGATCCTGCTGGCGGGGCTGACCGCCCTGTTCATGGGCGTCGGCTACCTGATCGGCGGCACGGGCGGCATGATGATCGCCTTCGTCGTCGCGCTCGGCATGAACGCCTTCAGCTACTGGAACGCCGACAAGGTCGTGCTCTCGATGCACCGTGCGCGCGAGGTCGACGCCCACACGGCGCCGCAGCTCTACGGCATGGTCGCCGACCTCGCCCGCAACGCCGGGCTGCCGATGCCGAAGGTCTACATCATCGACAACCCGCAGCCGAACGCCTTCGCCACCGGCCGCGACCCCGAGCACGCCGCCGTCGCCGCGACGACCGGCATCCTGCAGGCGCTCTCCTACGAGGAGCTGGCCGGCGTGATGGCGCACGAGCTTTCGCACGTGAAGCACCGCGACACGCTGATCATGACGATCACCGCGACGATCGCCGGCGCCATCTCCATGCTCGCCAACTTCGCCTTCTTCTTCGGCGGCAACCGCAACAATCCCCTCGGCTTCGTCGGCACGCTGCTGATCGCGATCGTCGCGCCGATCGCGGCGATGATCGTGCAGATGGCGATCAGCCGCTCGCGGGAATACGAGGCCGACCGCATGGGCGCCGAGATCTGCGGCCACCCGATGTGGCTCGCCTCGGCGCTCGGCAAGATCGCGTCCGGCGCGCAGCGCATCCCCAACGAGACCGCCGAGCGCAACCCGGCGACGGCGCACCTGTTCATCATCAATCCGCTGTCGGGGCGCGGCGCCGACAGCCTGTTCTCGACCCACCCTGCGACCGAGAACCGGATCGCCCGGCTGCGCGAGATGGCCGGCGGCTCCGTCGACAGCGGCGCCGCGATGGGCGGCCCCTGGTCGGCCGACCCGGCCGGCGCCGTCCGCAGCGGCCCGTGGTCGCACGGCGCGACCGGCGAGGCGCCGCGCAAGGGTCCCTGGGGCTGATGGCGCGCACCGCACGCAAGGGCCGGCCGGACGCCCCGAAAAGCAACGGAGTGCCCAGGGGCGACGGCGGGCCCGAGGCCTCGGGCGTCGCCGCGCGGCGCGCGGCGCTGTCGCTCGTCCACCGGGCGCTCGGCGAGCACGCCTTCGACGAGATCGGCGAGGCGGCCCTGCCGTCGCGCCTCGAGCCGCGCGACCGCGCCTTCGTCAAGCATCTCTCCGCGCAGACGCTGCGCCGCCTCGGCCAGATCCGCATCGCGCTGAAGCGCTTCATGTCGAAGCCGCCGCACAAGGGCAGCCGCCTCGAGGCGCTGCTGGCGATCGGCGCCTGCCAGATCCTGTTCCTCGACACGCCGCCGCACGCCGCCGTCGATTCCTCCGTCCGCCTCGCCGGCGAGGCCCGCGACACGGCGCGCTGCAAGGGGCTGATCAACGCGGTGCTCCGCCGGGTCGCCGACAGCCGCGAGGAGCTTCTGGCGGAGATCGGCGAGGAGGCGAACACGCCGGCCTGGCTCTTCGAGCGCTGGAGCAAGGCCTACGGCGCCGACACCGCCCGCGAGATCGCGGCGGCGCACCTCCACGACGCCCCGCTCGACATCACCGCGAAGGACGACGCGGCCGGCTGGGCCGGGCGGCTCGAGGGCACGCTGACGGCCACCGGCTCGATCCGCCTCGCGCGCTCGGGCGACGTGACGGCGCTGCCGGGCTTCGAGGACGGCGCGTGGTGGGTGCAGGACGCAGCCGCCGCCCTGCCCGCGAAGCTCCTGGGCGACGTCGCGGGCAAGCGGGTGGCCGACCTCTGCGCCGCGCCGGGCGGCAAGACGGCGCAGCTCGCCGCCGCCGGCGCCTCGGTGACGGCGGTCGACCGCGACGAGACGCGCATGGCCCGCCTGTCGGAGAACCTCGAGCGCCTGAAGCTCGCCGCCGCGACCGTGACCGCCGACTTGCTGGGCTACCGCCCGGACGAGCCGTTCGACGCGGTGCTGCTCGACGCGCCCTGCACCGCCACCGGCACGGTGCGGCGCCACCCCGACATCCCGTGGCAGCGCCGGCCCGCCGACGTGGGCCAGCTCGCCGACCTGCAGGCGGCGCTGCTCGACCAGGCGATCTCCCTCACGAAGCCCGGCGGCACGATCGTCTACGCCACCTGCTCGCTCGAGCCCGAGGAAGGCGAGCGCCAGGCGGAGCGGGCGCTGGCCGGCGGCCGGGTCGAGCGCCTGCCGATCAGGGCGGAGGAGATCGGCGGCCTCGCCGACTGCCTGACGCCGCAGGGCGAGCTCAGGACGCTGCCGTGCCGCTCCCCCGGCGCGGACGGCGGCATGGACGGGTTCTTATGCCGTCCGGCTGCGCCGCCTCGGCTGAAATCGTTCCGCCCCCGGCCTTTCCGTTTACCATTCATTCGCCTTTCCCATTAACACTCGGGAAACCAAGAATGATTCTGTGTTGCGGGGGGAGCCGCCGGGGCTGTGGCGACAATGGCCAGGATAGCCTTCAATGACCGGCTGAGACTCGGCGCGCTGCTCGCCGGGCAGGAATTCCGCTCGACCCTCGCCGCCATCTACACGAGCCCCCTCTATCGCTGGCGCTTCTCCGGCGGCGCCGCCGATCGCCTGACGGTCGCGCCGCAGGATCTGCGCACCGCCGATCCCACGGTCGCGGAGGAGATCTATTCCGGCCGCTTCTCGCTGGCCGGACGGGTCGGCGAGACCGAGGGCCGCTCGCCCTTCGCCGTCGCGCCCCCGTCGCCGGAATGGGCCGCGGAGCTGCACGGCTTCGGCTGGCTCCGCCACCTGCGCGCCGCCGACACCGAGCTCGCCCGCTCGAACGCCCGCACCCTCGTCTCCGACTGGATCTCGGACTATGGCGGCTATCATCCCGTGGCCTGGGAGCCCGAGGTCGTCGCGCGGCGGCTCGTCTCCTGGCTCTGCCACTCGCCGCTGATCCTCCAGGGCGCCGACCAGGCGCTCTACCGCCGCTTCATGCGCTCGCTCGCCCGGCAGGCGCGCTATCTCTACCGCGCCGGCTCCGAGGCGCGGGCCGGCGCGCCGCGCATCACCGCCGCCGCCGCCCTCTGCTATGCCGGCCTGTGCATGTCGGGACGCCAGCGCCTGCTGCGCCGGTCGGTCCGCTGGCTCGGCGAGGAGCTCGAGGCGCAGATCCTGCCGGACGGCGGCCATATCAGCCGCAACCCGCGCGTCGTCATCGACCTGCTCATCGACCTCCTGCCGCTGCGCCAGACCTTCACGGCGTGCGACATGCAGCCGCCGCAGGCGCTGATCCGCTCGATCGACCGGATGATGCCGATGCTGCGCTTCTTCCGGCACGCGGACGGCGCGCTCGCCCAGTTCAACGGCATGGGCGCGACGCCGGCCGACGTGCTGGCGACGCTGCTGGCCTACGACGAGACGCTCGGCGCGCCGGTCGCCAACGCCGTGCACTCGGGCTACCAGCGCCTCCAGACCCGCGGCTCCGTCCTCATCATGGACACCGGGAAGCCGCCGCCGCCGATCGTCAGCGGCGAGGCGACGGCGAGCTGCCTCGCCTTCGAGTTCTCGAGCGGCACGGAGCGGCTGATCGTCAATTGCGGCATGCCGTGCCACGCCGAGCCCGGCTGGAAGCGCGTGGCGCGCTCCACGGCGGCGCATTCCACCGCCACGATCAACGACACGTCGAGCGCCCGCTTCGCCAGCGGCCGCCTGTTCGTGAACCGCCTCGGGCCGATCGTCATGGCCGGCCCCAGGACCGTCTCCGTGGTCCGCACCGAGGACGAGGAGCAGTCCGTCACCGCCAGCCACGACGGCTATCTCGGCTCGTTCGGCATCGTCCACGAGCGCCGCGTCACGCTCGACGCGATGGGGGCGAGCCTCGAGGGCGAGGACACGTTCACCCGCGGGACCGGCCGGCGCAGCGGCGCCGACGCGGAGTTCGCGGTGCGCTTCCACCTGCCGCCGTCGATCCGCGCCAGCCAGACCCGCGACGGCGAGAGCATCCTGCTCGTGACGCCGCGCGGCGACGCCTGGGAGTTCAGCTGCAACGAGGTGGCGCCCACGCTCGAGGAATCGATCTTCCTCGGCGGCGTCGACCTGCCGCGGCGCTCCGAGCAGATCGTGCTCTACGGCCGCTGCGGCGCGACGCCGCGCGTCGGCTGGCGGCTCGACCGCGTGCACGTCCACAAGCGCCAGAGCCGCCGCGCCTCCGACGTGCCGGAGCTGCCCTTCGACATCCCGGGCGACTCCACGCCGGGCGAACCCGCGCCGGACGCCGGGCCCGTGCCGCCGGCGGGGGCGGAGGCGGAGGCGCCGCAAGCGCCGCGCCAGCCGCCGCCGACCTTCGACCGCAACGTGCCGGGCGAGAGCGGCGAGGTGCCGGACGACCAGCCGCCGCAGCCGGACGACGACGAGGAGCGCGAGTAGGGATTGCCGCGGGCGTGACCGGCGGGGCGGGCCGTGCTAACGCGATGGCCTCCCGTCCACGAAACGCCGGAATGCCCGACATGACCGACCAGATCCTGCCCGTCCGCCGCGCCCTCGTCTCGGTGTCGGACAAGTCGGGACTGGGCGCGCTCGCCGCCGCCCTGTCCGAGCTCGGCATCGACATCGTCTCGACGGGCGGCACCGCCCGCGCCATCGCCGAGGCCGGCGCCAGCGTGCGGGACGTCGCCGACCTCACCGGCTTTCCCGAGATGCTCGACGGCCGGGTCAAGACGCTGCATCCGCGCGTCCATGGCGGGCTCCTCGCCGACCGGCACAATCCCGAGCACATGAGGACGATCGAGGAGCACGGCATCGAGCCGATCGACCTGCTCGTGGTGAACCTCTACCCGTTCGAACGAACCGTCGCCGGCGACCCCGACCTCGCCACGGCGATCGAGAACATCGACATCGGCGGCCCGGCCATGACGCGCGCCGCGGCGAAGAACCAGGATTCCGTCGCCGTCGTCGTCGATCCCGCCGACTACGACGAGGTGATCGCGGCGCTGAGGGAGCATGGCGGCCTGAAGCTGTCGCTCCGGCGGCGGCTCGCCGCGAAGGCCTTCGCGCGCACCGCCGCCTACGACGCGGCGATCTCGGGCTGGCTGATGCAGCAGCTCGGCGAGGAGACGCCGAAATACCGCGCCTTCGGCGGCACGAGCGCCGGCCCCCTGCGCTACGGCGAGAACCCGCACCAGCAGGCCGGCTTCTACGTGTCGAACGCAGGCGGGCGCCAGGGCGTCGGCACCGCCCGCCAGCTCCAGGGCAAGGCGCTCTCCTACAACAACCTGCTCGACACCGACGCCGCCTTCGAGGCGGTCGCCGAGTTCGCGCCGGAGGACCGGCCGGCGGTCGTCATCGTCAAGCACGCCAACCCGTGCGGCGTCGCCACCGGCGACACGCTGGTCGAGGCCTACCGCAAGGCGCTCCTCACCGATCCGGTGTCCGCCTTCGGGGGCATCGTCGCGCTCAACCGGCCGCTCGACGCCGAGGCCGCGGAGGCGATCACCGAGATCTTCACCGAGGTCATCATCGCGCCGGGCGCGAGCGACGAGGCGGCGGCGATCGTCGCCGCCAAGAAGAACCTGCGCCTGCTCGTCACCGACGGCCTGCCCGACCCGACGGCGCCGGGCCTCGCCGTGCGCAGCGTCGCCGGCGGCTTCCTCGTGCAGTCGCGCGACAACGGCCGGGTCGAGACGGAGGCGCTGAAGGTCGTCACGAAGCGCGAGCCGAGCGCGCAGGAGCTCGCCGACCTGATCTTCGCCTGGCGCGTCGCCAAGCACGTCAAGTCGAACGCGATCGTCTACGCGAAGGGCGGCGCCACGGCCGGCATCGGCGCCGGCCAGATGAGCCGTGTCGATTCCTCGCGCATCGCCGCCCGCAAGGCCGCCGACGCGGCGGAGGCCGCCGGCCTGCCGGAGCCGCTGACGAAGGGCTCGGTCGTCGCCTCCGACGCCTTCTTCCCCTTCGCCGACGGCCTGCTGACGGCGGTCGAGGCGGGCGCCACGGCCGTCATCCAGCCGGGCGGCTCGATGCGCGACGACGAGGTGATCGCCGCCGCCGACGAGCACGGCGTCGCGATGGTCTTCACCGGCATGCGCCACTTCCGGCACTGAGGCGCGCTCCCGGAGGGCCACCGCCCCCGGGGCGCGTCCGGCAGCGCCCGCGCCCGTTCGCGCGTCTAGAACGCCGGCACGGTCTGCCGCCGGCGCTGCATGAGGATCACCAGGCCGAGGACCAGCAGCGCGGGGATGTAGAAGATCTCCTTCGGCCACCGCCCCTGCGCCGGCACCTTGAGCTCGCGGACCGTCACCGGCGTCTCGCCGTAGAAGTCGAAGCCCTGCAGCTTGCGCTGGAAGTCCGTGCCCGGCATGGGCTCCTCGAGCACCACGTCGTCGCCCTGCGGATCGACCGTCAGCCCCGCCTGGTCGAGGCGCGCCACCGCGTTGTCGGCCGGCGGCAGCACGACCTGCAGCACCATGTCCGAGATCCGGTCGGGATAGTCGAAGTCCGGCCCCTCGACCCACACGCGCACCGGCTCGTCGGCCGGCGCCGAGGCGGCGCCTTCGAGGACGGCGGCGCCCTTGTAGTCGTCGAAGGGCGGCTGGACCATGTCGAGCCAGAAGCCCGGCCGGAACAGCGTGAAGACGACGAGCAGCAGGAGGGCGCTCTCCCAGATGCGCGAGCGCGTCAGGAAGTAGCCCTGCGTCGCCGCCGCGAACAGCATCATGGCGATCGCGCCGATGCAGAAGATGAACACCGCCTTCACCGGCGTCACGTCGATCAGCAGGAGCTCGGTGTTGAAGATGAACAGGAAGGGCAGGATCGCGGTGCGGATGTCGTAGCCAAAGCCCTGGAGGCCCGTCTTGATCGGGTCGCCGCCCGAGATCGCGGCGGCCGCGAAGGCGGCGAGGCCGACGGGCGGCGTGTCGTCGGCGAGGATGCCGAAATAGAAGACGAAGAAATGCACCGCGACGAGCGGCACGATGAGGCCGTTCGAGGCGCCGACCGTGACGACGACGGGCGCCATCAGCGACGAGACGACGATGTAGTTCGCCGTCGTCGGCAGGCCGAGGCCGAGGATCAGGCTCATCACCGCGACGAGGACGAGCATGAGCATCAGGTTGCCGCCCGACAGGTACTCGACGAACTCGCCGACCACCTGGTGAGCGCCGGTCAGCGAGATCGTGCCGACGATGATGCCGGCGGCGGCGGTGGCGACGCCGATCGGGATCATGTTGCGCGCGCCGCCGATCATGCCGGCGACCACGTCGACCACGCCGGTCTTCAGGTCGGTGAGGACCTGCGGCCGGCCGCGGAACATGTTCTTCAGCACGTGCTGGGTCAGCACGATGAACATCATCGACAGCGTCGCGTAGTAGGCCGACAGGCCCGGCGAGAAGCGCTCGATCAGGATGCACCAGATGAGCACCACGATCGGGATGATGAAGTAGAGCCCGGTGATCGCCACCTCGCCCGGCCGCGGCAGATGCGTGAGCTCCTCCTCGGGATCGTCCATCGGCAGGTCGTCGTGCCGCGAGGCGATGAAGAGAAGCCCGACATAGGCGACGAGGAAGAGGACGAGCACCGCCCAGAAGGTCATGTCCGGGAAGGCGACCTTGATCCAGCCGAGCCCGTAATAGACGGCCGCCGCGAGCACCATCATGCCGACGAAGCCGGTCAGCACGCCGAGCAGCGTCTGCGGCAGGGTGCGCTTGGACGGCGGCTTCTCGATGCCCTTCGAGCCCCATCTTCAGCGCCTCGAGGTGCACGATGTAGACGAGCGCGATGTAGGAGATGATCGCCGGCACGAAGGCGTGGCGGATGATGTCGGTGTACGGGACGCCCGTGAACTCGGAGATCAGGAAGGCGGCGGCGCCCATGACCGGCGGCGTCAGCTGGCCGTTGGTCGAGGACGCGACCTCGACGGCGCCCGCCTTCTCGGCCGAGAAGCCCGTGCGCTTCATCAGCGGGATGGTGAAGGTGCCGGTCGTCACGACGTTGGCGATCGACGAGCCGGAATAGAGGCCCGACAGGCCCGAGGCGACGACGGCCGCCTTGGCGGGGCCGCCGCGGAGATGGCCGAGCAGCGCGAAGGCGAGCTGGATGAAGTAGTTGCCGGCGCCCGCCTTCTCGAGCAGCGAGCCGAACAGCACGAACAGGAAGATCATCGACGCGGAGACGCCGAGCGCGACGCCGAACACGCCCTCCGTCTGCATCCAGAAGTGCCACATCGCCTTGCCGTAGGAGGCGCCCTTCCACTGGATCGCGTAGGGCAGCCAGGAGGCGTGGCCGAAGAAGACGTAGGCGAGGAAGACGGCGGCGACGACGACGAGCGGCAGGCCGAGCGACGCGGTAGACGGCGACGCCGAGCACGGCGAGGCCGATCGTCGAGACGACGAGGTCGGACGTGGTCGGCAGGCCCGACCGGTTGGCGATCTCGTCGGCGAAGACCATGAGGTAGAGGCAGGCGGCGACGCCGAGCGCGGCGAGCAGCCAGTCGTACCAGGGGATGCTGTGCGCGCGGCGCGCCGGACCACAGCGGATAGGCGAAGGCGGCGAGCGCCAGCGCGAAGGCGAGATGGACGACGCGGATGTCGGTGTTGTTGAAGATCAGGTTGATCCCGACCGCTTCCGACAGCCAGAACGGCACGCCCGAGGCGACGTAGAGCTGGAACAGCGACCACAGGAAGGCCGTGCCCGCGACGATCCAGCCGACCGGCCCGTGCACCGAGCGCGCACCGGTATCGACTTCGGCGACGATGTCCTGGGCGCCGCGCCCCTCGCCAGCTTCGCTCATGTCAGCCCTCGCCCCCTTCAGAACGCCGCGCCTGCCGGGCGCGCCGCCCGGCAGTCCCGAACGGGGAGGGGCGGCCGCCGGCCGCCCCTCCGTCAGGCCGGATTACATCCAGCCCTTCTCCTTGTAGTACTTCTCCGCGCCCGGATGCAGCGGCGCCGAGAGCGACGTCGCTGACCATCTCCTCCGGCTTCAGGTTGGCGAAGGCCGGGTGCAGCTGCTTGAAGTCGTCGAAGTTCTCGAACACCGCCTTGACGAGGTTGTAGACCACGTCATCCGACACGTCGGCCGAGGTGACGAGCGTCGCGCCGACGCCGTAGGTCTGGATGTCCTTGTCCTGGCCGGGATACATGCCGGCCGGGATCGTCGCCTTGCGGTAGTAGGGGCGCTCGTCGACGAGCTTCTCGATCTCCGGCGTCCAGGCGTCCACGAGGTGCGACGGGCAGGTGGCGAGCGTCTCCTGCGTGTTCGCGCTGGGATGGCCGACGAGCCACATGAAGGCGTCGATCTTGTCGTCGCACAGCGCCTGGCCCTGCTCGGACGACTTGAGCTCGGCGGCGAGCTTCAGGTCCTCGCGCTTCCAGCCGAGCGTGTTCTCCAGCACCTCCCAGGTGGCGCGGGTGCCCGAGCCCGGGTTGCCGATGTTGACGCGCTTGCCCTTGAGGTCGGTCACGTTGTCGATGCCCGAGTTGTCCTGGGCGATGATCGTCACCGGCTCGGGATGCAGCGAGAACACGGCGCGCAGGTTCTTGAACGCCTTGCCGTCCCACTGCTCCTTGCCGTTATAGGCGTTGTACTGCACGTCCGACTGGGCGACGCCGAACTCGAGCTCGCCGGATTCGATCGTGTTGATGTTGTAGACGGAGCCGCCGGTCGACTCGACGGAGCAGCGGATGCCCGTCTCCTTGCGGTTCTTGTTCATCAGCCGGCAGATGGCGCCGCCGGCCGGGTAGTAGACGCCGGTGACGCCGCCCGTGCCGATCGAGACGAATTGCTGCTGCGCGGACGCAGCGCCGGTGCCGAGCGCGAATGCCGCCACCGCGGTCATCATGGCCAATCGTTTCATGACTCTCCCTTTTCAGTCCGATGGATCGACGGCCTTTTCTGGCCTTGGTCTTGAGCGTGTGTGCCCTGCTCCGCACGAGGGGAACGGGGCCGCGGCCGACAGTGTCGGCTGCAACCGGCGAGCGAGACAACCCCAAATCTGCCCCTGCCGCGGCGTCAGGATGGCGGATATGTGTCAGATGTCGGTGAGGAAGGGCGGCGCGAATTCCGCGATCTCGCTCAACAGCTTGGCGAGCCGCGTCGCGGAATGGTCGGCCGAGCGGGCGCCCTTGTCGGCCGTGCCCTCGGCCGCCGCGCCGACGGCGCCGGCCGGGTTCAGGTCCTCGATCGCCCACGACATGCCGGTGCCGCCGGTGCCCGACAGGATGTCGAAGCGGCGCTCCATCTCCTCGCCGAGCGAGGTGAAATGGGCGAGCCTGTCCTCCCGCACGAGCTGCGGCTCGAGCCGCAGCATGAGCGACGTCTCGACCTCGCCGGCGTGGATGCCGTGCTTCAGCTCCTGCGCGGAGAACAGCCCGTCCGGCTGGCCGAGCCGCATCCAGTTCGTCGCGACGACCAGCATGTCGTGCTCGAGCCGCAGCGCGCGGCCGGCCACGCCCATCGCCTCGCTGTTGCCGCCGTGCGAGGACAGGATCACGAGCTTGCGGATGCCGGCGCGGGCGAGCGAGGCGCCGATCTCGACGAGCACCGCCGTCAGCACGTCGGCCGACAGGCTGATCGTGCCGGGGAAGGCCTGGTGCTCGTCGCTCTTGCCGAAGGGCAGCGTCGGCAGGACGACGACCGGCAGGCCCGGCGCCGCCTTCTCGAGCGCCAGGTCGAGCAGGCCGTCGCCGATCATCGTGTCGGTGCCGAGCGGCAGATGCGGCCCGTGCTGCTCGGTGGCGGCGATCGGCAGGACGGCGATCCAGTGGCGGACGTCGCCCTCGGCGAGATCCTCGGTGGTCAGCTCGTCCCACCGTGTCTTCGGCGGCATGCGCAACGCCTCGTCCTCCCTGGCCAGCCCGGCGCACGAAGCTAGCCTCCGCCGCAGGGGCGGGCAACATGCCGGCAGCCCGCGAAGATTGGCCGGGACCGACGCGGGTGGTAGGCTCGCCGGCACCCGCGAGACCGCGAGCCCGACCGGCAGTACCCGATGAACCAGCAGCAGACGACCACCGCAGGCGACGCCACGGCCGCGAGCGCCATCGTCGCGCGCGACGTGTCGAAGGTCTTCGACACCGGCACGGTCGCCCTCGACGGCTTCGACCTCGGCGTGCGCGAGGGCGAGTTCCTGAGCCTGCTCGGCCCCTCCGGCTGCGGCAAGTCGACGGCGCTGCGGCTGGTCTCGGGCCTCGACGAGCCGACCTCCGGCTCGATCCGGCACAACGGCGGCGCGGGCGAGGTCGGCTACGTCTTCCAGGAGCCGACGCTGATGCCGTGGGCGACCGCCTTCGGCAACGTGTTCATGCCGCTGCGCCTGCGCGGCGTCTCCCGCCGCGACGCCCGCGACGAGGTGATGGACGCGCTGTCGCGCGTCGGGCTCGCCGATTTTGCCGGCGCCTATCCGCGGCAGCTGTCGGGAGGCATGCGGATGCGCGTGTCGATCGCCCGCGCGCTCGTGACGAGACCGCAGATCCTGCTGATGGACGAGCCGTTCGCCGCGCTCGACGAGATCACCCGCTTCCGCCTCAACGACGAGCTCCTGCGGCTGTGGCAGGCGATGCGGCTGACGGTGGTCTTCGTCACGCACTCGGTGTTCGAATCCGTCTTCCTGTCGCAGCGCATCTGCGTCATGGGAGCCCGGCCGGGCCGGGTGATCGCGGAATTCTCCATCGACGAGCCCTATCCGCGCGGCGAGGCGTTCCGCACCTCGCCGGCCTACGCCGCCTCCTGCGGACGCGTCTCGGCGGCCCTCCAGCGGGCGCTCGGCGAGGCGGTTCCGGCCTGATCGGGCGCAATCCGTGCCGCCCGGAAACGGATCCTTAAGAGCTTCGGGAGGCCGAACCACAAATTTTTGACGCCCGCCGGAGCGTCGGGCATGCTGGCGCAAACGGGGGCGATCTTCTTGAAGCGGTGGTACGAGGACTCGGTCGGGTTGCACTTGACCCGAGCCGCCCGGCTTCATCGGGCCAGGGCGCAGGCCATGCTGCGCGACATGAACCTGCATCCCGGGCAGGAGAACGTGCTGCAGGTGCTGCTCGACGAGGACGGCCAGCCGATGTCGCGGCTCGCCCGCGAGCTGCAGATCAAGCCGCCGACCCTGACCAAGATGGTCTCGCGCATGGCCGGGCAGGACCTCGTCCGCCGCGTCGCCTCCGACAGCGACGGCCGCAGCGCGACGATCCACCTGACGGACGCCGGGCGCGGGCTCGCCCTCGATCTCAAGCAGCGCTGGAAGACCCTGGAGCAGGAGGCGCTCGGCCGCCTCGGCGACAAGGACAGGAAGCGCCTCGTCAAGCTCCTGGCCGAGGTCGAGAAGGGCCTGCGCGAGGCCGGCGGGGAGACGGGGAAGAAGCCGAAGAAGGGGAAACCCCCGGCCGACGCGGCGCCGGGCGGGGACGCCTCGGGCTCCGCGGCGTCTTGAGCCCGGCCACCAGCCGGGGCACCTTCGCGCCATGAAGACAGGAAACCGTGCCACCGGCGCCCGGCTGCGGGTGGTGCTGGCACCGGGCGTCGCGATCGGCCCCGGCAAGGCCGATCTGCTCGAAGGCATCCGCGACACCGGCTCGATCTCCGCCGCGGGCCGGCGGATGAAGATGAGCTACAAGCGCGCCTGGCAGCTCGTCGAGACGCTGAACCGGACCTTCACCACGCCCCTCGTGGAGACCTCGACCGGCGGCCGGGCGGGCGGCGGCACCGTGCTGACCCCGCTCGGCGAGGAGGTGCTGGCGCGTTACCGCAGCATGGAGGCCCGCACCAACGCGGCCGTGGCCGGCGACATGGAGGCGCTGGCGCGGGAGGTCCGGCCGGGGGCGGCCGACGACACGGGCGAGGGTTCGGACAGGGATGCGGTGTAGACGCGGGCGCCGCGGAATCGTTATGTTCATTCGGCTATAACGAATCCCGGAGGTTTCCCATGCGCGGCTTCGGCCTTCTCGCCCTCCCCGCCCTCGCGATCGGCCTCGCGCTCGCCGCGCCCGCCCGGGCGGAGCCGCCGACCGTCTTCGCCGCCGCGAGCCTGACCGATGCCATGGAGGCGGCGGGCAAGGCCTACGAGGAGAAGACGGGGCACCTCGTGCGCTTCTCCTTCGCCTCGTCCTCGACCCTCGCGCGGCAGATCGAAGCCGGCGCCCCCGCCGACATCTTCGCCTCGGCGAACGAGCAGTGGATGGACTATCTTCAGGAGCGCCAGCTCATCGAGGAGGACAGCCGGGTGAGCCCGATCTCGAACGGCCTCGTCCTGATCGCCCCGCTCGACAGCGACCTCTCGGACGTGACGGTGTCGCGCGACACCGACCTCGCCGCGATGCTCGGCGACGAGGGCCGCCTGGCCGTGGGCGATCCCGCGCACGTGCCGGCCGGCATCTACGCCAGGGAATCGCTCGAGAGCCTCGGCCTGTGGGACGCGACGGAGCCGCGCCTGGCGCGTGCCGACGACGTGCGCGCGGCGCTCGCCCTCGTCGCGCGCGGCGAGGCGCCGCTCGGCATCGTCTACTCCACCGACGCGAAGATCGACGACGAGGTGAAGGTGGTGGGGCGCTTTCCGGCGGACAGCCACAAGCCGATCAGCTATCCCTTCGCCGTCGTGAAGGACGCGCAGGGCGACGACGTCGACGCGCTGTTTGCGTTCCTGACGAGCGAGGCGGCGCTGAAGATCTACGAGCAATACGGCTTCCGGGCGAACTGAGGCGCGATGCTGACCGAGGCGGAAACGGAAGCGCTCCTCCTGAGCTTCAGGATCTCGACCGTCGCCGTCTTCTCGGCCCTGCCGGTGGCGATCCTCGTCGCCTCGCTGCTGGCGCGGGGGCGCTTCCGCGGCCGGGCCCTGCTCGACGGCATCGTGCTGATGCCGCTCGTCCTGCCGCCGGTCGTGGTCGGCTACATCCTGCTCGTCACCTTCGGCACGAGGGCGCCGATCGGCGCCTTCCTGCACGACACGTTCGGCTGGCGCTTCGTGTTCTCGTGGACGGGTGCGGCGCTCGCCGCCGCGATCGTCACCTTCCCCTTCCAGGTCCGCTCGATACGGCTCGCCATCGAGGCGATCGACGGCGACATCGCCGCCGCCGCCGAGACGCTGGGGGCGGGCCCGGTCGACCGCTTCTTCTCCATCACCCTGCCGCTCGCCCTGCCGGGCGTCGTCGCCGGGGCGATCACCGCCTTCGCGGCGAGCCTCGGCGAGTTCGGCGCGATCATCACCTTCGTCTCGAACGTCCCCGGCGAGACGCGCACCCTGCCGCTGGCGATCTACACGGCGATCCAGTCGCCGGGCGGCGAGGCGCAGGCCGCCCGGCTCGCGACGATCTCCGTCGCGCTGGCGCTCGCGGGGCTCCTGCTGGCGGAGGTCGCCTCGAAGCGCCTCGAGCGCATGATCGGCCGATGACGCTTCTCGTCGAGATCGGCCACGCCTTTCCCGCCTTCGGCCTCGACGCCTCGTTCGAGGCGCCGGCGCGCGGCGTGCTCGGCCTGTTCGGGCCGTCGGGCTCCGGCAAGACGACGATCGTCAACGCGATCGCCGGCCTCGTCCGGCCCGATCGCGGCCGGATCGTGCTGGAAGGCCGCACGCTGTTCGATTCCGCGGCCGGCATCGACCTGCCGGCGCGGCGGCGGCGCATCGGCTACGTGTTCCAGGACGCCAGGCTCTTCCCGCATCTCAGCGTCCGCTCGAACCTGCTCTTCGGCTGGCGCCGCTCGGCGAGCCGCCTGCCGCAGGCCGAGATCGACGAGGTGATCGGCATGCTCGGCATCGCCCACCTGCTCGACCGCAAGCCGCACCGGCTGTCGGGCGGCGAGAAGGGCCGGGTCTCGCTCGGCCGGGCGCTGCTCGCCAATCCCGACGTGCTGCTGCTCGACGAGCCGCTCGCCGCCCTCGACACGACGCGGCGGCACGAGATCCTGCCCTATCTGGAGCGCCTGAAGGCGCAGGCCCGCGTGCCGATGGTCTATGTCAGCCATTCCGTCGAGGAGATCGCCCGCCTCGCCGACACGCTCGTCGTCATGCAGGAGGGAAGGTCCGCCGCCTGCGGCCCCGTCGCCGACATCCTGACGCGGCTCGACCTCTTCCCGCTGACCGGCCGCTTCGAGGCGGGCGCCATCGTCGAGTGCAGGATCGAGGGGCACGACCGGGCGAACGCCATGACGCGCCTCTCCTTCGCCGGCGGCACGCTGCTCGTGCCGGAGATCCCCGAGCCCGAGGGCAGCGCCCTGCGCGCCAGGATCCGCGCCCGCGACGTGATCCTCGCGACGGAGGAGCCGCGGGGAACGAGCGCCAACAACATCCTGCCGGTGACGGTGCGGGAGGTGCGGCGCGACCCCGGCCCGTTCGCCGACGTCTCGCTCGCCTGCGGGGACACGCGCCTGCTCGCCCGCATCACCCACCTGTCGCTCGACCGGCTGGGGCTCGCGCCCGGCGCGACCGGCTACGCGATCGTGAAGGCGATCAACGTCGAGGCGCGCCAGCCGGTGCGCGAGGGGCGGCGGCCGGAGGAGCCCGGCGCCTGAGCCGCCGCCCGATCACCTTCTCGATCTCGACCACCGCGAAGAGCGCGACGCCGGCGGAGAAGGCCAGCGCCCACTCCCGCAACGACAGCGCCGCCGTGCCGAAGATCTCCTGCGACCACGGGATCTCGGTGAAGCCGACCTGCAGCAGCGCCACCATCACGATGGCGCCGACCGCGTAGCGGCTGCCGAACAGCCCGTTCCGGCTGACCACGGAGCCGTGCAGCGAGCGGCTGTTGAGGAGGTAGGCGGCCTCCATCGCGACGATGGCGTTGACGGCGATGGTGCGGCCCTCCGCCAGGCCGTACTGCCCCTCGCCCCACAGGAAGAGCGAGAAGGCGAGCACCGTCATGACGACCGCGACGAGGCCGATGCGCCAGACGAGGAAGCGCGACAGGAGCGGCGCGTCCGGCGCCCGCGGCGGCCGCCGCATCGTCGCGGCCTCCCCCGGCTCGAAGGCGAGCGCCAGCGCCAGCGTGATCGTCGTCACCATGTTGATCCAGAGGATCTGCAGCGCCGTCACCGGCAATGCGAAGCCGGCAAACAGGGCGAACAGGATGATCATCGACTCGCCGGCATTGGTCGGCAGGATGAAGGCGATCGACTTCTGCAGGTTGGCGTAGACCGTGCGCCCCTCCTCCACCGCGTGGCCGATCGAGGCGAAATTGTCGTCGGCGAGCACGATCTCGGCGACCTGCTTGGCGGCCTCCGAGCCCTTCATGCCCATCGCCACGCCGACGTCGGCGCGCTTCAGGGCGGGCGCGTCGTTCACGCCGTCGCCGGTCATCGCGACGACGTGGCCGCCGGCCTGCAGCGCCTCGACGAGGCGCAGCTTGTGCTCGGGCGTCGTGCGGGCGAAGACGTCGACCGAGCCCACGGCCTCGGCGAACGCCTCGTCGCTCATCGCGTCGAGCTCGGGCCCGGTCAGGGCCCGCCCGCTCTCCATGCCGAAGCGCGCGGCGATCGCCCGCGCGGTCGCGGCATGGTCGCCGGTGATCATCTTGACGCGGATGCCGGCCTCGCGGCAGCGCGCGACGGCCGCCAGCGCCTCCTCGCGCGGCGGGTCGGTGATGCCGACGAGGCCGAGCAGCACCGCGCCGCCCAGCCGCTCGTGGGCGAGCGTTCCCCCCGCGGCGTCCGGCTGCACGGCGATGGCGAGCACGCGCTGGCCCATGTCGGCGAGCTCGGCGACGCGCGCGTGCCAGTAGGCGTGGTCGATCGGCCGGTCGCCGTCGATCGTGCGAGCCTGCCGGCAGAGCTCGATGACCCGCTCCGGCGCGCCCTTGATGTGGATCGTGTGGTTGCCCCCGCCGAGATGGTTGAGCGTCGCCATGTAGGCGTGGCCGGCATCGAAGGGGATCACGTCGACGCGGGCGCGCGCCTCGCGCACCGCGTGCGGGTCGACCGCGACCTTGTGGGCGAAGGCGAGCAGCGCCCCCTCCATCGGGTCGCCGGCGACGTGCCAGCCGGCCTCGCCCTCGTGGATCTGCGCGTCCGAGGCGAGCGAGGCCGCCGCGCCGATGTCGGCCAGGATCGCGCGCCCCGCCTCGGTCAGGGGCGCCTCGGCGACGTGGCTCACCTCGCCGGAGGGCCGGTAGCCGCTGCCGCTGACCGCGAACTGCGCGTCCGCCGTCACGACCCGCTCGACCGTCATCTCGTTGCGCGTCAGCGTGCCGGTCTTGTCGGTGCAGATGACGGTGATCGAGCCGAGCGTCTCGACCGCCGGCAACCGCCGGACGATCGCGTTGCGCCCGGCCATGCGCTCGACGCCGATGGCGAGGGCGATCGTCAGGATCGCCGGCAGCCCTTCGGGGATCGCGGCGACCGCGACGCCCACGGTCACCAGCAGCATCTCGTCGGCGGCCAGGCCGGCGACGAGGATGCCGTAGGCGAAGATCGCGACGGAGGCGGCGAGGATGACGAAGGTCAGAACCCGGCCGAAACGGTCGATCTTGCGCAGGAGCGGCGTCGAGATCGTCTCGACGGATTCGAGCAGCCGGCCGATCCGGCCGATCTCCGTCGCGCTGCCGGTGGCGACGACCACGCCCGATCCCTGGCCGTGCGTGACCATGGTCCCGGAGAAGGCCATGTTGGTGCGGTCGCCGAGCGCGATGCCGCCGGCGAGCTGCCCGACGTCCTTGGTGACCGCCAGCGACTCGCCCGTCAGCACCGCCTCGTCGATCTCGAGGCCGTGCGCCTCGAAGAGCCGGAGATCCGCGGGCACCCGCTCGCCGCCTTCCACCACGACGACGTCGCCCGGCACGAGCTTCGTCGCCTCGATCTCGCGGCGCACGCCGTCGCGGATCACGGTCGCATGCGCCTGCAGGAGCTGGCCGATGGCCGCAAGGGCGCTTTCCGCCCGCCCTTCCTGGATGAAGCCGACGATGGCGTTGATCACCACCACGCCGGCGATGACGGCGGCGTCGCTGAGGTGGCCGATCGCCGCCGTCACGACGGCGGCCGCCACGAGGACGTAGATCAGCACGTTCTGGAACTGCGCGAGGAAGCGGCGCAGGGCGCTGCGCTCGCGCGCGCCAGGCAGGCTGTTGGCGCCGTAGCGCTCGAGCCGGGCACGGGCCTCGTCCTCCGGGATCCCGCGCCAGGCGCTGCCCAGTCTCGACAGCACCTCGCCGGAGGGAATGGCGAACCATTCGGGCTGTTCCGTCCGGCCGGCGCCGGCAGGCGGAGAGGACTTGTCCATCGTGCCTCGGTCGATACGGCGGTTGCGGCTGCGAAGACGGTGATAGCGCGCCGCGGCCGATCCTGTCGTTTCCGGTCTTCTACCTACCCCCCCGCGTCCCGCCCCGCGCATGGGAGCCATTCACCTTTCGGCCACCAAACCCGCGCGTCGTCCCGGCGGCGGGGCTGGAAAGGCAGCGGAAGTGATTATATATGTCGCTTATAATAACGCTCCCTCACCAGATGCGAGGTCCCTACGTGTCCGGCGGCCAGTCCCCCGAACAGAGCATCGGCTTCCTGATGCACGACGTCTCCCGCCTGATGCGCCGCAACTTCAACCGGCGCGTCCGCAACCTGGGCCTGACGCAGGCGCAGTGGCAGGCGCTGGCGCTGCTTTCGAAGCGCGAGGGCATCAACCAGGCGACGCTCGCCGAGCTGATGGAGGTGCAGCCGATCACGCTGGCGCGCCTCATCGACCGGCTGCAGGAGGCGGGCCTCATCGAGCGCCGGCCCGACCCCTCCGACCGGCGCGCCGTGCGCCTGTTCCTGACGGAGGCGGCCGCCCCGATGGTGCGGGAGATGTCCGAGCGGGCCGCCGAGACGAGGGGCGAGGCGCTGCAGGGCATCCCGCCCGAGGCGCAGGAGATGATGATCGAGGCGCTGCAGCAGATGCGCCGCAACCTGATCGCGCGCGAGGCGGAGGCCCGGAAGGCCTGCCCGGCCGCGGACGAGACCGAAGAGGCGAACGCAGAATGAGCGACGAAGTCGAGAAGGGCGCGGCCGACGCGAAGCCGGCCGAGGCCAAGAAGGACAACAAGGCGCCGCGGCCGCGCCGCCGGCGCCGCTGGCTGCGCCCGCTCCTGCTGATCGGCGGGCCGCTCGTGGTCGTGATCGCCGGCGCCTGGTTCTACTATTCCGGCGGCCGCTACGTGTCGACCGAGAACGCCTACGTGAAGGCCGACAAGGTGGCCGTCAGCGCCGAGGTGGCGGGCCCGATCACCTCCGTCGCCGTCGACGAGAACACGAAGGTCAAGAAGGGCGACCTCCTGTTCCGCATCGAGCAGCGGCCCTACGAGATCGCCGTCGAGGAGGCCAAAGCGAAGATCGCGGCCGTGCGCCAGGACATCCAGTCGCTGAAGGCGAGCTACAAGCAGCAGGCCGAGGAGCTCGACCTCGCCAAGGTCGACGTCGACTACGCGCAGCGCCAGTACGACCGCCAGTCGCGCCTCGCCAAGGACAAGGTCGTCTCGCAGTCGACCCTCGACGAGACCGAGAACACGCTGAAGAACGCGCGCCACCACGTCGCGGTCGCCAAGCAGGCGATGCAGACGACGCTCGCCAAGCTCGGCGGCGACCCCGACGTGCCCGTCGAGAGCACGCCGGAATTCCAGCAGGCCCAGGCGGCGCTGCAGAAGGCGGAGCTCGACCTCGCCCACACCACGGTCGAGGCGCCGTTCGACGGCATCGCCGGCAACACGCCGCAGCCCGGCCAGTACGTCACGCCCGGCTCCGCCGTGATGAGCCTCGTCTCCGACCACGACGTCTGGGTCGACGCGAACTTCAAGGAGACGCAGCTCACCTACCTGAAGCCCGGCCAGGAGGTCGACATCACCGTCGACACCTATCCCGACCACACCTGGCACGGCGTCGTCGCCAGCATCAGCCCGGCGACCGGCTCGGAGTTCTCCGTCCTGCCGGCGCAGAACGCGACGGGCAACTGGGTGAAGGTCGTGCAGCGCGTGCCCGTGCGCATCGCCGTCGATTCCGACGCGGGCGGCCCCGAGCTGCGCGCCGGCATGAGCAGCGAGGTCGAGGTCGACACCCACCACCAGCGCGAGCTGCCGGCCTTCGCCAGGACCGCCCTGTCGTGGTTCGACGGCGTCGCCGGCACCGACGTGGCCCAGGCGGCGGCTTCCGAGACCCGCTGATGACCGACGCCGTCGCCCCCGCACCCGCAAGATCGGACTCGCTGTCGCGCGGCCTCACGACCGCGTCGATCATGCTCGCCACGATCATGCAGGCGCTCGACACCACGATCGCCAACGTCGCCCTGCCGCACATGCAGGGCTCGATGTCGGCGACGATGGACCAGATCTCCTGGGTCCTGACGTCGTACATCGTGGCGGCGGCGATCATGACGCCGCCGACCGGCTTCCTCGCCGCCCGCTTCGGGCGCAAGAAGCTGTTCATGGCGTCGGTCGGCGGCTTCACCATCGCCTCCATGCTCTGCGGCGCGGCGACGTCGCTGCCGGAGATGGTGCTGTTCCGCCTGCTCCAGGGCGCGTTCGGCGCCGGCCTCGTGCCGCTGTCGCAGGCGGTGCTTCTCGACACCTACCCGAAGGAGAAGCACGGCTCGGCGATGGCGATGTGGGGCATGGGCGTGATGCTGGGGCCCATTCTCGGGCCGACGCTCGGCGGCTACCTGACCGAGTACTACAACTGGCGCTGGGTCTTCTACATCAACCTGCCCGTCGGCATCCTCGCCTTCCTCGGCATCATGGCCTTCGTCTCCGACACCGAGAAGAAGCCCGGCCTGCCGTTCGACTGGTTCGGCTTCGCGCTTCTCAGCATCGCGATCGGCGCGCTGCAGATGATGCTCGACCGCGGCGAGTCGCAGGACTGGTTCTCCTCCTACGAGGTGATCGTCGAGACGGCGCTGGCCGGCCTCTGCCTCTACATGTTCCTCGTCCACATGTTCACGGCCAAGGCGCCCTTCCTCGAGCCGGGCCTGTTCAAGGACCGCAACTTCGCGGTCGGCCTGTGCTTCATCTTCATCGTCGGCATCGTGCTGCTGGCGACGCTGGCGCTGTTGCCGCCGTTCCTGCAGAACCTGATGGGCTATCCCGTCATGACGGCCGGCTTCATCCTCGCGCCGCGCGGCGTCGGCACCATGTTCGCGATGATGATGGTCGGCCGGCTGGTCGGCCGCGTCGACGTGCGGCTCCTCATCTTCGCCGGCCTCTGCCTGACCGCGCTGTCGCTGCACGAGATGTCGCAGTTCACGACGCAGGTCAGCGAGCTCACGCTCGTCGGGACCGGCATCGTCCAGGGGCTCGGGCTCGGCTTCATCTTCGTGCCGCTGTCGACGATCACCTTCGCGACGCTCAACCCGCACTACCGGACCGAGGGCACGGCGATGTTCTCGCTGATGCGCAACATCGGCTCCTCGATCGGCATCTCGGTGATGACCACGCTCCTGACCCAGAACAGCCAGGTCATGCACGCGAGCCTCGCCACGCTCCTGAACCCGTTCCGCGTCGCCATGCAGTCGCCCTGGCTGCCGGAGGCCTGGAACCCGCACTCGGCGACGGGCGCCGCCGCGCTCAACCAGATGGTCACCTTCCAGGCCACCACCGTCGCCTATCTCGACGACTTCCAGGCGATGATGTGGATCGTCATCGCCGTCATACCGCTGCTGCTCCTGCTCGAGGGACCGAAGAGCAAGGCGTCGGACGGGCACATGGAGGTTATGGAGTAGGCCGGCGCCGGCCGCCTCGGGGGCGGCCGGCTCGCCTACTGGTTGGTGTTCCAGATGTCGGTGGCGAGCTGCCAGCCGTCGCCGCCCTTCTCCCAGATGACCACATACTTGCCGGTGACGTGTTGCGGCTGATCGCCCCTCATCGTCAGGCTGAACGTGCCGATCTCGCGAGCGGCGCCGTCGCCCAGGGACTTCACGTCCTCCGCGCTCAGCGCGAAGTCGGTCATGCCCCCTGCCGCGCCCGACCAGAACGCCTTGATGTCGTCGCGGCCATGCACCATCGGCGCGCCGGCGGGCAGCAGATAGGCGTCTTCGGTGTACATCGACGCGATCTTGTCGAAGTCGCCGCCGTCGAAGGCCTCCACGAAGTCATCGTTGAGCTTCTGGATGTCGGATTTCTCCTGGGCGAGCGCCGGCGCCGAGACCAGAACGCAGACTGCACAGCACGACAAGATTCGATACATCTTCGCCTCCCGTGTGTGTCTTCATGGACATCATGGGTTTCCGCTACGTCATGCGGAACGTATATCTAGCGCCGGCCTGTGCGGCGAGGCAACCGGGCGGCGCCGTGCGAAGGCATCTCAGAGGCCGACCGCCGCGCCGGTCAGAGCCATGGCGATGACCACGATCCACGGCGACACCTTCCAGAAGACGAGCGCCGCGAAGGCCGCGAGCGCCAGCGCCGCGTCGAGGGGCTTGTGGATCGCGCTCGTGATGACGGGATCGTAGAGCGCGGCCATCAGCACGCCGACCACCGCGGCGTTGACGCCCGCCAGCGCCGCCTGCACGGCGTCGCGCCGGCGCAGGCCGTCCCAGAACGGCAATATGCCGATCACCAGCAGGAAGGACGGCAGGAAGATCATGGCGAGCGCCAGCGCCGCCCCGGCCACGCCGCCGACCGGCGGCGCCATGACCGCGCCGAGATAGGACGAGAAGGTGAAGAGCGGCCCCGGCACCGCCTGCGCCGCGCCGTAGCCCGCGAGGAAGGCGTCGCGGCCGACCCAGCCGGGCGGCACGACCTCGGCCTGGAGGAGCGGCAGCACGACGTGGCCGCCGCCGAAGACGAGCGAGCCCGCCTTGTAGAACGCCGAGACGACGGCGAGCCACACGCTGCCGGCCGCCTGCGCCGCGAGCGGCAGGCCGGCGAGCAGGACGAGGAACGTGGCGAGGCAGGCGACGGACAGGGCGCGCGGCACCGCGATCGGCTGCGGCTCGTGCTCTTCGGGCGCCCGCCCCCAGCCGCCGGCCCAGCCGACGACGGCACCGAGGACGAGGACGGCGACCTGCATCAGCGGCGTCTGCCAGATGAGCAGCGCAAACGCCGCGGCAAAGGCGACGGTGGCCTTCCCGCGGCCGGTCGCGAGGCTTCTCGCCATGCCCCACACCGCCTGCGCGACGACCGCGGCGGCGACGATCTTGAGGCCGGCGAGCCACCCGCCCTCGCCCGTCCCGAACGCGCCGACGCCGAGGCCGAACAGCATCAGGGCGATCGCCGAGGGCATGGTGAAGCCGAGCCAGGCGGCGAAGGCGCCGGGCAGCCCGGCGCGGCTCAGGCCGAGCGACAGGCCGACCTGGCTCGAGGCCGGCCCCGGCAGGAACTGGCACAGCGCCACGATGTCGGCGTAGGTCGCCTCGGTGATCCAGCGGCGGCGGCCGACGATCTCGTCGCGGAAATAGCCCAGATGCGCCACGGGCCCGCCGAAGGCGGTCAGCCCGAGCTTCAGGAACGCCCAGAACACCTCGGCCGCGCTTCCCGCCGGCCGTGGCGGTCCCGCCTCCTCTCCCGCCAATGTCGCGTCTCCCCTCCGTCGCCCCAGGGCTCACGGCTCAGAAAGACACGACGATCATGACGGGAAGATCAATCCCCCGCCGTGGCGGCCGTCGCCTCGAGGTGGGAGACGAGATCGGGATCGAGCTTCAGCGCGCTGGCCAGCCGCGCCAGGAAGGCCTTCTCCTGCGGCGTGTCGGGCTCGATGGCGAGGCGTGCGGCGAGCCAGGTCTCGGCCGCGAGCTCCGGCGTGTCGGCTTCGCCGGCCAGCGCCTCGATGTCGTCGGCCCGGCCGAGCGCCTCGATCAGGAAGGAGCGGCCTTCGTCGCCGAGATCGGCGTTCTGCAGGGCCGCCTCGAGGCGCGCCGTCTCCTGCGGGTCGATCCGCCCGTCCGAGCGGGCCGCCGCGATCATCGCCCGGATCATCAGCCGGCTGCGGTCCTCCTGCACCGCCGGGTCCGCCTCCGCTGCGAAGCGGCTGCCTTCCGGCGGCTGCTGCGGCGCGGCCCCGGCGCCGGGGCGGTGCCCCGCCTGCCAGTCGGCATAGGCGCGGTAGGCGAGGCCGCCGAGAAGGGCGAGCCCGCCCCACTTGATGACGGAGCGGCCGAGCCGCCGGCCGCCCTTCGTGCCGAGCATCATCGCGGCGAGGCCCGCCGTCAGCGCGCCGCCGGGAATCCGGCCGCCGCCCAGGAGATCCTGGAGCTGTGCAACCGGGCTGCCCGGCTCCCCGGCCCTCGCCGGGGTCCCCCTGGCGTTGTCGCCGCCATGGGCGAGCAGCCGGTCGAGCAGGGCCTTCGTGTCGATCATCGCCGCATCCTTTCGCGCGTTTGCCCCACCCAGATAGGTGCGCCGGACGGCGTCCGGAAGATGCTCTCCACTCGCAACCGCAGGTCGCCGCCGCGCCGCCGCGGCTCATCCGCCAGCTTCCGTACGGAGCCGGAACGGGCCTCGCGGGGCCCTGTTGCCGTTGCGGAGCGACAGATCAGTGGAGGAGGAGAGAATGAAGTTCCTGGCCGGAATCGTGACCTGCCTCGTGGTGCTCGCGGCGATCGGGCTCGCCGTCATGTACACGGGCGCCTA
The DNA here is from genome assembly GCA_963816555.1 of uncultured Alphaproteobacteria bacterium. GTDB lineage: Bacteria > Pseudomonadota > Alphaproteobacteria > Rhizobiales > Tepidamorphaceae > Lutibaculum. The sequence goes on from CAWFLD010000006.1 coordinate 133,045, forward strand.
CAACGTCGCCGCGACGGAGCCGCACTCGGCCGTCGGCGCCTGGATCCTGCACACCACGATGGAGAACTCCGTGCGCTCGCATGCCAAGGGCATCGAGGTCCCCGCGAGCTTCACGGAGGAGCAGGTCCGCGAAGGGTCGGGCCATTTCAGCGAGACCTGCGCCATGTGCCACGGCGCCCCCGGCGAGAAGCCCGGCGAGGTCGGCCGCGGCCTGCGGCCCGAGCCGCCCGAGCTGTCCGAGGCCGCCGAGGAGCTCGATCCCGCACAGCTCTTCTGGATCATCAAGCACGGCATCAAGATGTCGGGCATGCCGGCCTTCGGCGTCGTCGAGAAGGACGACGAGCTCTGGTCGATCGTCGCCTTCCTCCAGAAGCTGCCGGAGATGTCGCCGGAGGAGTACCAGGCGATGGCGAAGGCCAGCGGCGGCGAAGAGCACGAGGCCGGGGAGCGGGAGGGCGCCGAGAGCTCCGAGCGGCAGGGCGCCCCGGAACAGGGCGCGGCTCCGGCCGGGGGATCGACCGAAGCCGGAGAGGCCGGAGAGACCGGCGGTGGCGAAGCGGGAGAGGCCCCGGCCACGCAGCAGTGACGCCCAGCGGGGCGCCGGCCTGCCCGGCCGGCAGCCTCCGCCTCCGAGGCGTCAGGCGGCCCGGACGATCCGCTTCAGCGCGTCGGTCCTGAACCAGAACTGCTGGGCGAGCGCGCCGACCACGTGCAGGCCGACGAGGACCAGAAGCGGCGTCCACATGATCTCGTGCACCTCGGCGGCGTCGCGGATGCCGCCGAACCACGCCACGAGCCCGGCCACCGGCATGGCGATCAGGATCGCGTAGATCAGGAAATGCGTCGCCTTGGCGAGCCACATCGCCCAGGCCGGCTCCGCCTCGGGATGGGGCGGCCGGCCGTGGGAGAAGCGGTCCCACAGCCGCAGAACGGCGGCGGCGAGCACCAGCGTCCCGACCACGATGTGGACCCAGCCGCCGACGAAGGCGGCCTGGTCCACCTCGGTCCCGCGGCGCGTGGCGCGCCACAGGTCGACCATCCATTCGTGGTCGACGAACTGGACGACGATGAAAAGCACGATCAGCCAGTGAAGCGTCACGCTGAGCTTCGACCAGGCGGCAGGTTGGGTCTTGACGGGCATCGGATGGATCCTCCTCGGAAGGGAACGCCTCCCTCCTACTCCCCACGTGTCGCCGATGTTTGTGAAGATGTCGCCAATCTGTATCAGGCGGGGCATCACCCCGCCTGCGGCGTGCCTTCCTTGGCCTCGATCGCGGAGATCGCCTCCTCCTCGCGCTGCCGGCGCTCGCGGATGCCGGAGCGGTCGGACGCCAGGAAGGTGTAGATCACCGGCAGCACGAACAGCGTGAACAGCGTGCCGATCGACATGCCGGCGACGATGACGAGCGAGATCGACATGCGGCTGGCCGCGCCGGCGCCGGAGGCGAGCAGCATCGGCACGAGGCCGGCGACCATCGCCGCCGTCGTCATCAGGATCGGCCTCAGCCTCATCTCGGCCGCGATCTCGACGGCCTCGGCGCGCGACTTGCCGAACTCCTCCTGCTGCTCGCGGGCCACCTCGCAGATCAGGATGCCGTGCTTGGTGATCAGCCCGATCAGCGTGACGAGGCCGATCTGCGAGTAGATGTTGAGCGTCGAGAAGCCCATCGCCAGCGGGATGAGCGCGCCGACGATCGACAGCGGCACGCTGACCAGGATGACCAGCGGGTCGCGCAGGCTCTCGTACTGCGCGGCGAGCACCAGGTAGATGATGATGATGGCGAAGCCGAAGGTGAGGTAGAGCGCGTTGCCCTCCTCGATCTGCTGGCGCGACTGGCCGGAATAGTCGACCGTGAACCCCGCCGGCATGCTCTGCGCCTGCTCCTGCAGGAAGCTCAGCGCGTCGCCCGTCGTCAGCCCGATCATCGGCACGCCGGAGATGGTCGCCGAGTTGAGCTGGTTGAAGCGGTTGAGGCTCTGCGGCACGACCTCCTGCTCGAGCGTGATCAGGCTCGACAGCGGCACCATGCTGCCGGCGGCCGACGGCACGTAGTAGCGGCCGAGGTCCTCCGGCGTCAGGCGCTCGGCGCGCGGCGCCTCGGGAATGACCTGGTAGGCCCGGCCGCCGATATTGATCAGGTTGACGTAGTTGCCGCCCGCCATGTTGGCCAGCGTCGAGGCGACGCTCTGCATGGTGACGCCGAGCGAGGCCGCCTTCTCGCGGTCGATGTGGATGACGGTCTGCGGCGAGTCGTAGTTGAGGTCCGACTGCACGAACAGGAAGCGCCCGCTCTTCTGGGCCGCCTCCACCATCTCGTTGGCGACCTGGTTGAGCTGCTTGTAGTCCGCCGTCGTCTGGATGACGAAGGACACGGGGTAGCCGCCGCCGGAGGACGGCAGGGCCGGCGGCGAGAAGACCGATCCCTTCACGCCGGGAATCTTGTTCAGCTCGCCCTGGATGTCGCCGGAGATGGCGCGGGCGGAGCGGTCGCGCTCGTCCCACGGCTTCAGGACGCCGATGCCGAGCCCCTTGCTCGTCGTGTTCTGGAAGCCCGAGATGGTGAAGACGGTCTCCGCCTCCGGCACCGACCCGAACGCGTCGCGCACGTCCGACGCGTAGTGGCTCATGTAGTCGATGTTCGCCTTGGACGGGCCGTCGAACATCGTCAGGAGGGCGCCCTGGTCCTCCTCGGGGGCGAGCTCCTGGCGGATCTGCGGGAACAGCCAGACGAGGCTCGCCACGACGAGGATCGCGAAGATCACCGTCGTGAAGCGGTCGTTGAGCGAGCCCTTGAGCATCTTGCCGTAGCGCCGCTGCACGGAGTCGAAGCGGCGGTCGAGCCAGCCGGCGAAGCCGCCCCGGCCCTCGGTGTGCTTCAGGATCCGCGAGCTCATCATCGGCGACAGGGTGAGCGCGATGATGCCGGAGACGACGACGGAGCCGGCCAGCGTCAGCGCGAACTCGGAGAACAGCGCGCCGGTCAGCCCGCCCATCAGGGCGATCGGCGTGTAGACGGCGGCCAGCGTGATCGTCATCGAGATGACGGGCGTGGAGATCTCGCGCGTGCCCTTGATCGCCGCCTGGAACGGCGTGAGCCCCTCCTCGATGTGGCGGTGGATGTTCTCGACCACGACGATCGCGTCGTCGACCACGAGGCCGATGGCGAGGACCATCGCCAGCAGCGTCATCAGGTTGATCGAGAAGCCGAGGGCGAAGAGGGCGGTGCCCACGCCGACGAGGGAGAGCGGGATCGTCACGATCGGGATCGCGACCGAGCGGAACGAGCCGAGGAACAGGAAGATGACGACGATGACGATGAGCGCGGCCTCGCCCACCGTCTTCACGACCTCCTCGATCGAGGAGTTGATGAAGGTCGTGGAGTCGTAGACGACCTTGGAGTTGAGGCCCTCGGGCAGGTCGCGCTGGATGTTGGGCAACTCGTCGCGCACCGCCTTCACGACGTCGATCGAGTTCGCGTCCGAGGCGACCTGGATGCCGATGAACACCGCCTCGTTGCCGTCGACGACGACGGAGCTGTCGGCGCTCTGGGCGCCGAGCTGGATGTCGGCGACGTCGCCGAGGCGCACGAGCTCGGTGCCGTTGTTCTTGACGACGAGCTGGCGGAACTCGTCCGCCGAGGTGAGGTTCGTCAGGGCGCGGTTGGTGATGACGTCGAAATAGCCCTTCGTCGCACCCGCCGCCGCGGAGTAGTTGTTCGCCCGCATCGCGGCCACGACCTCGGAGGTCGACAGGCCGAACTGCGCGAGCTTCGTGGGGTCGAGCCACACGCGCATCGCGAAGGTGCGGTCGCCGAGGATGTCGGACGAGGCGACGCCCGGCACGACCGACAGGCGCGGCTGCACGACGCTGGTCAGGTACTCGGTGATCTGCTCCTGGCTCAGGTTCGGGCGAGGAGAAGGCGATGTAGGCGGCCGCGAAGCTCTGGCCCGTCGACTTGACGAGCACGGGGTCGTTCACGTCGCTCGGCAGCTGCGCGCGCACCGCGTTCACCTTCGCCGTGACGTTCGTCATCGCGGCGTTGCCGTCGTAGTTGAGCGGCACCGTCACGGTCACGACGCTGAGGCCCGGCGCGCTGCGCGAGGTGAGGTAGTCGACGCCCTCCGCGCTCGCCACCGACTTCTCGATCGGCTGCGTCACGAAGCCCTGCATCAGGTCCGCGTCGGCGCCCGGGAAGGTCGTGGTGATCGAGATCGAGGTGTTCTCGAGCTCGGGATACTGCCGCACCTGCAGGCTCGAATACGAATAGAGCCCGACGAAGAAGATCAGCAGGCTGACCACCACCGACAGGACCGGCCGGCGAATGAAGATGTCGAACATGTCGAAGTTCCTTCGCCGGTGATCAGTACTTCGATTTTTCGACGTCGGGGGCGGGAATGCCGCCCTCGGTGATCTCGACGGCCGTGCCGTTCGACAGCTTGAGCTGGCCGCTCGTCACGACGGTGTCGCCGGCCTCGACGCCCTTGGTGATCACGACGTTGCCGTCGCGCCGCTGGCCGGTCTCGACCGTCACCCGCTTCACCGTCGGATGCTCGGCGTCGCCCTCCTTCGGCACGACCACGTAGACGTAGTCGCCGTAGAGATTGTAGCTGACCGCCTCGTTGGGGATGACGACGACCTTGCGCTCGTCGGCGAGCTCGATCTCGACGTTGACGAACATGCCGGGCAGCAGGAGCTCGTCGGGGTTCGGCACGTTGCCCTCGACCTTCACGAGGCCCGTCCCCGGATCGACCTTCGGCTCGCGCGAGGTCACCTTGCCCTTGAACACCTGCCCGGGCTGGGCGTCGGCGGTGACGCGGATCGGCCGGCCCGGCGTGATCTCGTCGATGTTGCGCTGGCCGACGGAGAACTCGACGCTGAGCTGGCTCAGGTCCTGGAGGTTGACGATCGCGGTGCCCGGCTGGACGTAGGCGCCGAGGTCGACCTGGCGGATGCCGAGCTGGCCGGAGAACGGCGCGTGCACGGTCTTCTTGTCGATCTCGGCCTGGAGCGAGGCGACCTGGGCGGCCTGCGCGTTGCGCTGGAACTTGTTCTCGTCGAGCGTCGCCTGCGACACCACGGCGCCCGCCTTGAGCGAGCTCGTGCGCTTGAAGTTGGCCTCCGCGAGATCGAGATTGGCCTGCGCCGCCTTGAGGTTGGCCTCCTGGATGTCGGAGTCGAGCCGGACGAGCACGTCGCCTTCCTTCACCTTGTCGCCGGACTGGAAGAGGATCTCCTCGACCACGCCGGCGACCGAGGGCGTGACGTCGACGCCGTTGCCGGCGCGCAGCGTGCCCACCGCCGGAACCGTCGTCCGCCAGGTCTGCTCCTCCGCCTTCACGGCGCCGACCTGGATGACCGACACCCTCCGCGACTGCAGGTATTCCGCGATCTTCTGGTTCTTGAACTGGATGAAGAAGTACACGCCGGCCCCGATCAGCCCGACGATGATCAACATGATGAGCAGACGGCCCAGGCGCATACGTCATCTCCCTGCACGGCCCGTCCGGGGCCGCGCGTTCCAGCCATGTCTCAGTTCGCCGCGGGATCGCCCTCGGAGCGGGCCATCTCGGCGAGGCGGGTGTGAAGCAGCTCGAGCTCCGCGTCGCCGAACGGCGTCAGGCCCAGCGCGTCCCACATCATCAGCATGTCGCGCGCCAGCCACACGACGTACGCGCCGAGGGGATCGACGGATGTTTCCGCGATCTCGACGCGCATTTCCGCCAGGCGGTCCCGCAGAGGCGCGAGAAGTGAAGGGTTTTCGGCGCCTGCCGCGAGAATGGCAAGCCCCATTCGGTGATCGACGACCTCTTCCTTCTTCAGCGCGAGCAAGGTGCGCAGCGCCCGGTTGGGCCCGTCCTCCACCGCCGCGCCGATCCGCTCCCGGTGGCTGTCGAGGCGGCCGATCATCGCCGTGACCATCGCCTGCAGGAGCGCTTCCTTGTTCGGGAAGTTGTAGAGCAGCCCGCCCTTGGAGATTCCGGCCTCGCGCGCGACGGCGTCGAGCGTCAGATGCGCCGCCCCCTCGCGGGCGACGACACGCTCCGCCGCCAGCACGATGTCCGCCTGGCTTTGCGGATTGCGAACCCTCTTGCGACCTGCCATTGCACCGCACAATTACCGTCCAGTCGGTGCAGATAATCCCTATGAGCGGTGCCGGTCAAGGCGGACCCGGCGTCACGCCTTCGTGAAAGGGAGGGCGGAGCGGCCCGATCGGGCCTCCGATGGTGCGCTGCGGGAGGCGCTTGCCGGGCTGCCGCCGGCAGGGCATCTTCGCCCCATGCCGCACCCCATCATCCGCCGCGCCGCCCGCGACGACCTCCCCGCCATCGTCGGCCTCCTCGCCGACGACGTGCTGGGCCGCGAGCGCGACAGCGCCGACGCCTCCGACCCCGCCTATGCCGCGGCCTTCGCCGCGATCGAGGCCGACCCGAACCATGTCCTGGCGGTCATGGAGGATCAGGGCGAGATCGTCGGCTGCCTCCAGGTCGCGTTCCTTCCCGGCCTGTCGCGCCGGGGCGCCTGGCGCGGCCAGATCGAGGGCGTGCGCATCGCCGCCAGCCGGCGCGGCGGCGGGCTCGGCGAGGTTCTCGTCCGCTGGGCGATCGAGGAATGCCGCGCGCGCGGCTGCAGCTTCGTGCAGCTCTCCTCCGACAGGAGCCGGACGGACGCGAGGCGCTTCTACGAGCGCCTCGGCTTCGTCGTGAGCCACAACGGCTTCAAGCTGCCGCTCTGAGCGGCCTTCCCCGAAGGATCAGCCGGCGTAGAGATCGGAGAACTTGTCGCGCAGCAGGTTCTTCTGGACCTTGCCCATCGTGTTGCGCGGCAGCTCGTCGACGAACAGGACGCGCTTGGGGATCTTGAAGCGGGCGAGCTTGCCGTCGAGCGCGGCGATCACGTCCTGCTCGGACGGCTCGGCGCCCTTCTGCGGCACGACGACGGCGGTGACGCCCTCGCCGAAGTCGCGGTGCTTCACGCCGATCACCGCGGATTCGAGCACGCCGTCGAGCTGGTCGATCTCGGTCTCGATCTCCTTGGGGTAGACGTTGTAGCCGCCCGAGATGATCAGGTCCTTCTCGCGCCCGACGATGTGGACGTAGCCGGCCGCGTCGACCTTGCCGAGATCGCCGGTGACGAAGAAGCCGTCGTCGCGGAACTCCTCGGCCGTCTTCTCCGGCATCCGCCAGTAGCCGGCGAAGACGTTGGGGCCCCTGACCTCGAGGATGCCGATCTCGTCGGTGCCGAGCGTCGCGCCCGACTCCGGGTCGGCGACGCGAAGCTCGACGCCCGGCAGCGGGAAGCCGACCGTGCCGGCGCGGCGGTCGCCGTCATAGGGGTTCGAGGTGTTCATGTTCGTCTCGGTCATGCCGTAGCGCTCGAGGATGCGCTGGCCGGTGCGCCGCTCGAACTCGTTGTGCGTCTCCGCCAGGAGGGGCGCCGAGCCCGAGGTGAAGAGCCGCATGTGCGCCGTCGCCTCGCGGGTCAGGCGCTCGTCGTCGAGCATGCGCGTGTAGAAGGTCGGCACGCCCATCATGCTCGTCGCCTTCGGCATCAGGCGCATGACCTCGTCGAGGTCGAACTTCGGCAGGAAGATCATCGAGCCGCCGGCCAGCATCAGCGTGTTGGTCGCGACGAACAGGCCGTGCGTGTGGAAGATCGGCAGGACGTGGAGCAGCACGTCGTCGGCGGTGAAGCGCCAGTAGTCGACGAGCGTCAGCGCGTTCGACAGGAGGTTGCCGTGCGTCAGCATGGCGCCCTTCGACCGGCCCGTCGTGCCGGACGTGTAGAGGATCGCCGCGAGGTCGCCCTCGCTGCGCGGCACCGGCGCGCTCGCCCCGTCCGTGCCCTCGGCCGCGTCGATGAGGGTGCCCTCGCCCTTGGCGCCGAGCGAGGCGACCGCCGCCACGCCGGCCTCGTGCGCCACCCTGGCGGCCGCCTCGAGCGCCGCCGGCCGGCACACGAAGAGCGCCGCCTCGGCATCCGACAGGAAGTAGGAGATCTCGGACGCGGTGTAGCCGATGTTGAGCGGCAGGTAGACGGCGCCCGCCTTCAGCGTGCCGATGAACAGGGCGATCGCCTGCCACGACTTGTCGACCTGCACCGCCACCCGGTCGCCCGGCTTTATGCCGAGCCCGGCCAGCGCGTCGGCGAAGCGGGCGGCGAGGGCGAAGGTCTCGCCATAGGAGATCTCCTCCCCTTCCGGCAGGAAGAAGAGCGTCTTGTTCTGGTCCGGCACGGCCCGCTCGAGGGCGGCGAAGAGGTTGTCAGGCATTTGTCGCTGCTGGGGTCCTTCGTTCGGGCACGGCGCGCAGGAGCCGCCGCACCGCCGGCGCCGCCGCCACCGCGCCTTCGTTGGCATAGGCTTCGTGGTTCTTCTCGATCTGGCGGGGATCGTAGAGGTAGTTGACCATCAGGCCGGCGGCGTCCGCCATGCCCTTTTCCGAGCACGTCGCCGAACGGATCGATGCGCTCGAGCCGGGCGCCGTTGCCGAGATGGAAGCGGGCGACCGGATCGGGCGGCAGGCCGCGCCGGTCCTTCGCCTTGAGGAAGTAGTGCGCCGCGAGCGCGCACAGAAGCGGCTGCACGGCCTTGCGCTTCTCCTCGTCCTGCCACCACGCCGGCTGGTCGAGGGTCGCCAGCGCCGCCTCGTCGCTCTCCGCCAGCGCCGCGGTCGCGGGATCGGCGCGCTCGGCGTCGAGCCACCTGCGGAAGCCCGGCACCGGCGACAGCGTGACGAAGGTCTTGAGGCCGGGGAAGGTCCGCTCGAGATCCTCCACCACCTGCTTGATCAGGAAGTTGCCGAAGGAGATGCCCTTGAGGCCCTTCTGGCAGTTCGAGATGGAATAGAAGACGGCCGTCGTCGCCTCCTCGCCGCGGATCGTCTCGCGCTCCTCGGCGAGGATCGGGGCGATGGCGCCCGGGATCTCCTTCGTCAGCGCCACCTCGACGAAGATCAGCGGCTCGTCGACGAGGGCCGGGTGGAAGAAGGCGTAGAGGCGCCGGTCCGACGGGTCGATCCGCCGCCGCAGATCCTCCCAGCCGTTGATCGCGTGCACCGCCTCGTAGCGGATGATCTTCTCCAGCGTCGAGGCCGGCATCGACCAGTCGACGCGCCGGAGAACGAGGAAGCCGCGGTTGAACCACGACGACAGCAGGTGCGCGAAGTCGCGGTCGACGATCTCGAAGTCCTTGTGCGCCTTCAGGCGGTCGACGAGGTCGGCGCGCATCGAGACGAGCGCGGCCGTGCCGCCGGGGGCGCGGTTGAGGCGGCGGAACAGCTCCTGCCGGCGCGGCTCGGAGGCGACGTGCAGCTTCTGCGCCGCCCCGACCTCGCGCGGGTTCTCGATATAGGCCGCCGCCGCCTTCGACAGCGCCTCGGGATCGGCGCCGAAATTCTCGGCCAGCTCGCGGAAGAAGGCGGTGCGGCCGGCATAGTCGAGCGCCGCGTACCCGTCGAGGATGTCGCGCGCCAGGGCGATGCCGGAGGCCTCGCCGCGGCCGCCCAGCAGCTCGTTGGCGAGCGAGCCGAGGTCGCGGCCGCTCGGCCGCCGCTCGCGGCGCTCGATGATGCCGCGACCGCGCTCGACGATCGTGGAAAGCAGGTCGTTGAAGAAGAATGACGTGCTCAAGGGGGTCAGCCAATCACGAGGTTCGGAAGCCAGGTGGCGATGCCGGGGAACACGCATAGAAGCACAATGCCGAGCACCATGCACAGCACATAGGGGAGCGAACCGCGCAGAATGGTCTGCAGCGAGATTTCCGGCGCGATCCCGTTGATGACGTAGAGGTTGAGCCCGACCGGCGGCGTGATCAGGCCGATCTCCATGTTGATCGTCAGCACGACCGCGAACCAGTAGGGATCGAAGCCCGCCTGCGTGATGATCGGCAGCAGGATGGGCGCGGCCATCAGGATCACCGCCACCGGCGGCAGGAAGAAGCCGGCGACCAGCAGGAACAGGTTGATCACCGCCATCAGAACCCAGCGGTTGACGTCGAGGTCGGCGATCCACCCCGCGATCGACTGGGTGATGAACATCGAGGACAGCGCGAAGGAGAAGAGCTCGGAGGCGCCGATGATCATCATGATCATCGTGCTCTCCTTCACCGTGTCGCGGAAGATCGGGCCCATCCGCCCGATCGACCACGAGCGCGAGAAGATGCCGTAGATCACCGCGACGAGCAGGATGCAGAACAGCGCGCCGACGCCGGAGGCCTCGGACGGCGTGGCGACGCCGCCGTAGAGCACGTAGAGGATGCCGGCGATCAGCAGCAGGAACGGCAGCACCCGCGGCAGGATGGCGAAGCGCTGGCGCCACGAGAAGCTCTCCGTCAGCTCGCTCAGGCCGACGCCCTTCATCCGGCACGAGATGATCGTCCAGGCCATGAACAGCGCCGTGAGCATGAGCCCCGGCAGGACGCCGGCCATGAACAGCCGGCCGATCGAGGTCTCGGTCGCGATGCCGTAGACGATCATGGTGATCGACGGCGGGATCAGGATGCCGAGCGTGCCGCCGGCCGCGATCGAGCCGGCCGCGATCGTGTCGGGATAGCCGCGCCCGCGCATCTCGGGGATGCCCATCTTGCCGATCGCCGCGCAGGTCGCGGGCGAGGAGCCCGACAGCGCGGCGAAGATCGAGCAGGCGCCGAGATTGGACAGGACGAGGCCGCCCGGCACGCGGTTCAGCCAGCGGTCGAGCGCCTCGTAGAGGTCCTTGCCGGCCGGGCTCGACGCCACCGCGGCGCCCATCAGGATGAACATCGGGATCGACACGAGGCCGAACGAGGCGAGGCCGCCGAAGAAGGTGTCGCCGATGATGCTGAGGGAATCGAAGCCCTCGGTGAGGATCAGGGCGAGGATCGAGACGAGGCCGAGCGCGAAGGCGATCGGCATGCCGATGGCGAGCAGCGCGATCAGGCCGCCCAGGATCATCAGCCCCTCGGAAAGCGGGCTCATCGGGTGCCTCCGACGTCGCTGAAGAGCCGGTCCTGGTCCGCCAGCACGAGGTCGTCGTCCGGCATCGCGAACAGCCGGAACAGCTCGGCGACGTATTGCAGCGCCAGGAGGCCGATGCCGAACGGCAGCGGCAGGAGCGGGATCCAGAGCGGCAGCTGCCAGACCGAGGAGGTCGTGTAGTCGTTGGCCCAGGCCTCGTGGAAGGAGATCCACCCGGCATAGGCGAGCAGGCAGGCGAAGACGAGCGACAGGAAGCCGGTGACCGCCTCGAGCAGGCGGCGCGGGCGATCGTGCAGCGCCAGAGGCAGCAGGTCGACGTTCACGTGCCCGCGCAGCAGGAGCACGTAGGGGCTGCCGACGAAGGTCGAGGCGACGAGCGCGTAGATCACGAACTCCGTCTGCCAGACCGTGGAGTGGCCCAGCACGTAGCGCACGAAGACCATCTCGCAGACGACGAGCACGGCCGAGACCAGGAGGACCATCGCGACGACGCCGCAGGCGCGGGACACCGCATCCATGCCTCGGACGAAGGCTTTCATGTCGAGGGCAGCTCCGGAGGGAGCGCTTCGCGGGGAAGCGCTGAAACGCTGGGACGCCCGGGCCGCGGATCGCGCGGCCCGGACCTTGTTCACGTCGCCGTCAATCGACCGCGAGCGCCTCGTCGATCAGCTTCTTGCCGCCGTCGACCTTGTCGCTGAATTCCTTGTAGGCGGACTTCTTCGCGACGTCGAGCCAGGCGTCGTAGTCGTCCTCCGACATCTCCTTGATCTCGACGCCGTTCTCCTTGTAGACGTCGACCAGTTTCTGGTCGAGCTTCTTGGCCTCCTCGAAGAAGTAGTCCTCGGCCTTCTGGCCGGCATCCATCAGCGCCTTCTGCTGCTCCTCGTTCAGCTTGTCGAAGCTCTTCTTCGACATGAGGATCGGCTCGTACATGAACCACAGCGCGTTCTTGCCGGGAGGCGTCAGGCACTTCGACTGCTCGTAGATGCGATACGAGACGAGCGAGCCGGACGAGGTGTTCGCGCCGTCGAGGACGCCGGTCTGCATCGCCGTGTAGATCTCCGACGACGGCATGGACTGGATCGAGGCGCCGGCCGCCGCCAGCATCTGCTCGAAGGCCGGGCCGGCCGCGCGCAGCGTCTGGCCCTTGGCGGTGTCGGGCGAGGTGATGCACTCCTTCGCGGAGACGAAGCCGCCGGCGAGCCACGCGTCGGAGAGCACCACGACGCCGGCATCGTTGATGATCTTCTTGATGTCCTTCATGAAGTCCGAGTCGTTGAGCCGCCTGGCGCGCTCGTGGTTGCGCACGAGGCCCGGCATCAGGGTCGCCGAGAACTGCGGATGACGGCCGGAGGCGTAGTCGAGGGGGAAGGCCGAGATGTCGAGCTGGCCCTTCACCATCGCGTTCCACTGCTCCTTCGGCTTGAACAGCGAGGCGCCGGGATAGACGCGGATGTCGAGGCCGACGTCGGCGTCCTTCACGTCCTTCGCGATCATCTGCACCATTTCGTCGCGAACGTCGCCCTTGCCGCCCGGCCACTGGTGCGAGGCCTTGAGCGTCGTCTGCGCGGATGCGGGCCCGGCGAGCGCGAACAGCGCCACGCCGCCCGCGAGTGCGAGCCTGGTCAGTCGGTTCATGTCGGATTTCCTCCCTTCGGGATATTCGGGTTTTTCACCTCTGGGACCCGAAGCCGAGCATGGTTTGTCTCGACGGTCAACGTCGGCTAAGACGGCGGCCGACCGGGCCGGCAGCCCCACGACCCGCACCGCCATCGATGGAGCCGACATGGACTCGACCGCCGTTCTTTCCGCCGCAGGCTTCGAGGAGACGGAGCTCTCCTCGGGCGACCTCCAGGTCACGAGCCCGATCGACGGGCAGGTGATCGCCCGCCTCGCCACGCACGACCATGCCGCCGCCGACGCCGCGGTCGGCCGCGCCGCCGCCGCCTTCGAGGCCTGGCGCAAGGTGCCCGCGCCGCGCCGCGGCGAGCTGATCCGGCTGCTCGGCGAGGGCTTGCGGGCGGAGAAGCAGTCGCTCGGCCGGCTGGTGACGCTCGAATGCGGCAAGTCGTTCCAGGAGGGCCTGGGCGAGGTGCAGGAGATGATCGACATCTGCGACTTCGCGGTCGGCCTGTCGCGCCAGCTCTACGGCCTGACCATCGCCTCCGAGCGGCCGGGCCACGCGATGTCCGAGCGCTGGCATCCGCTCGGCGTCTGCGGCGTCATCACCGCCTTCAACTTCCCCGTCGCGCCGTGGGCGTGGAACGCGACGCTCGCCATCGTCTGCGGCGACCCCGTGGTCTGGAAGCCGTCCGAGAAGACGCCGCTGACGGCGCTCGCCTGCGCCAAGATCTTCGCCCGCGCGGTCGAGCGCTTCGGCGAGGAGGCCCCGGCGGGGCTGCTCGAGGTGCTGGTCGGCGGCCGCGAGGCCGGCGAGGTCCTGACCGACGACCCGCGCGTCGCCGTCGTCAGCGCCACCGGCTCGGTGCGCATGGGGCAGCAGGTCGGCCCGCGCGTCGCCGCCCGCTTCGGCCGCTCGATCCTCGAGCTCGGCGGCAACAATGCGATGATCGTCACGCCGTCGGCCGACCTCGACCTCGCGGTCCGCGCGATCCTGTTCGCCGCCGTCGGCACGGCCGGGCAGCGCTGCACCACGCTCCGCCGCCTGATCGTCCACGAGGACGTGAAGGCGGAGCTCGTCGAGCGGCTGAAGAAGGCCTACGCCCAGGTCCGCATCGGCGACCCGATGGTCGAGACGAACCTCGTCGGGCCGCTGATCGACCGCGACGCCTTCGACAACATGCAGAAGGCGCTGCAGGCGGCGCAGGCGCAGGGCGGCACCGTGCACGGCGGCGAGCGCGTCCTCGCCGAGGACAGCCCGTGGGCCTATTACGTGCAGCCGGCGCTGGTGGAGATGCCGGGCCAGACGGACATCGTGCGCGAGGAGACGTTCGCGCCGATCCTCTACGTCATGTCGTACCGGGCGTGGGACGAGGCGATCGCGCTGCAGAACGGCGTGCCGCAGGGCCTGTCCTCCTGCGTCTTCACGAAGGATCTCGGCGAGGCCGAGGCGTTCGTCTCGGCGATCGGCAGCGACTGCGGCATCGCCAACGTCAATATCGGCCCCTCCGGCGCCGAGATCGGCGGCGCGTTCGGCGGCGAGAAGCACACGGGCGGCGGCCGCGAGTCGGGCTCGGACGCCTGGAAGGGCTACATGCGCCGGCAGACCGTGACGGTGAACTACTCGGGCGCCCTGCCGCTCGCCCAGGGCATCAAGTTCGAGCTCTGAGGACGGTTCGCGCGACGGGCGGCGGGGCCTACTCCGCCGCCGCGTGCTCCAGGCCCGCGCCCAGCCGCGCGTCGAGCCAGTGGCGCACATAGGCGTTGGTGCGGCGGCCCATCTTCGTGCCGAGCCGGTTGAAGGCGTGCGGCGCCTCCGGCGCGACCACCAGCTCGGCATTGCCGCTCGCCGCCTGCCAGCGCTCGGCGAGGATCCTGGAATCGTCGAGCAGCGGATCGAGCGTGCCGACGAGGAGGAGCGCCGGCGGCAGTCCCGACAGGTCGGCGTAGAGCGGCGACAGCGCGGGATCCCGGCGCTGCTTCGTCGGTCATGTCCGGCGTCAGCTTCTGCAATCCCGTGCGGATCGACGGCCCGTGCAGCACGAGGGTGTCCGGCCCCGCCGCGCGGGCGCTCGCCGTGCCCGCGAGGTCGAAGGCGCCGTAGAACAGGACGACGCCCTTCAGCCGCCGGAAGTCGGCCTGCGCGTCGCGCAGCCGCAGCGTCGTGCAGGCGGCGAGATGGGCGCCGGCGGATTCGCCGCCGATGAAGATGTCGCGCGCCCCGAACTCCGCCTCCGCATGCTCGAACACCCATGAGGCGGCCGCGGCGCACTGGTCTATGATGTCGGGCATCCTGCTGCGCGGGATCAGCTCGTAGTCGACGCTGACGACGGTCAGCCCGCAGCGCTCGGCGATCCGCGCGTTGACCGGGTCGTCCATCCGGGCGTTTCCGACGGCCCAGCCGCCGCCGTGAAAGTCGACATAGACGCCGCGGGAGGGCTCCTTGGGCTCGATCACCCGCAGGCGGAACCGGTGGCCGCCCCAGCTCTCGCTGCGCGTCGCGACGGACACGTCGGCGGCCGTCGAGAACATCACGGTCTGCGTCGCGTGCAGCATGCCCTGGACCAGCAGGCGGTCCCACGGCAGGCGCGCATGGAAGCGCGGCATCCAGTCGAGACGCCGGTTCATCCGGCGCGCCTCCTCGATCTCCTGCTGCGAAAAGCTCAAGCTCGAATGCTGCACGACGCGGCTCCCGCGATCTTCATGCTGCGATGCAACATAATATAATCCCGCGCGGGATCGGCGACAACGCCGCGGCACCTTAAGTGCGGCGGCTGGCACAACCCGGCCGGCTGCGGCCCTCAGAGCGCCGGCACGCCCGGGATCGGCACGCCGAACGTCGCGAACAGCAGCACGAAGTTGAGGCCGAGCACCAGCGCCGCCGCCACGGCCGCCGCCACCATCGTCAGCGGGCCGGTGGCGAACTCGCCCATCACGTCGCGCCGCGAGGTGAAGTGGACGAGCGCGATCATCGGCACCGGCAGGGCGAAGCTGAGGATCACCTGGCTGATGACCAGGGCGGAGGTGGCGTTCGCGCCGAGCCCGACCACCACGAAGGCGGGGATCATGGTGACGAGGCGCCTGAGCCAGATCGGGATCTGGAAGTGCAGGAAGCCCTGCATGATCATCTGGCCCGCCATCGTGCCGACGACCGAGCTCGAGACGCCGGAGGTCAGGAGCGAGATGAGGAAGATGATCGCGGCGGCGCTGCCGAGGAGCGGCGTCAGCGTGTGATACGCCGTCTCGATCTCGGCCACCTCGCTGTGGCCGAGGTGGAAGGCCGCGGCGGCCATCACGACCATCGCCATGTTGATGAGGCCCGCGAAGGCGAGCGCGATCACCACCTCGCGGTTCGAATAGCGCAGGAGCGTGCGCCGCTCGCCCTCGTTCCTGATCTCGACGCGGGCCTGGGTGAGGCCGGAGTGCAGGAACAGCGCGTGCGGCATCACGGTGGCGCCGATGATGCCGACGGCGATGAGGAGCGCGCCCTGGTCCGGCATCGAGGGCGTCACGAGGCCGCCCGCGGCACCGAGCCAGTCGACGGGGGCGATGAGGATCTCCGCGAGGTAGCAGAGGCCGATCGTGAGGGCGAGGATGCCGACGACGATCTCCATCATGCGGAAGCCGCCGCGCTCGAGCAGCAGGATCGCGTAGGTGACGACCGCGGTGATCGCCATGCCGACGACGAGCGGCAGGTCGAAAAGCAGCGACAGCCCGATCGCCCCGCCGAGGAACTCCGCGAGGTCGGTCGCCATCGCCGCCACCTCGCTGATCGCCCACATCACCCAGACGAGCGGCCGGGGATATTTCTCCCGGCACAGCTCCGCCAGGCTCATCCCCGTGACGATGCCGAGCTTGGCCGACAGGGCCTGGAACAGCATGGCGATGAGGTTCGCCCCCAGCACCACCCACAGGAGCGCGTAGCCGTAGCGTGCGCCGGCCTGGATGTTCGTCGCGAAGTTGCCGGGGTCCATGTAGGCGATCGAGGCGATGACGGCCGGCCCGACGAACGGCAGGAAGGCGCGCACGCCCGTGCGCCGGCCCTCCAGAACCTCGCGGATCGAGCGGGACGTGCGCTCGGTGACGGCGCTCAGTCGATTTCGCTTTTCGGCCATCACATGCGACACGTGCCACTCCGTAAGCCCGGGCTTCAATTTATACCCTGTGCTATATTTCGATCGGCTTGCTATGCTGTCAAGCCCCCTGTGAGTCGGCGACGACGCGACGTCGCGAGGACCGGTGCAGATAGCTGCAACGTGCGACAGAGCGAGGAGATGCATGCCCCGGAAGACGGGCAGGCCCGAACGGGACGAGGACGAGGCGCCGCAGATGCTCGATGCGGACGAGAAGGCGGCCGCGTTCCGCCAGGCGCGGGAGGCCAAGAAGCTCGAGCTGTTCGAGGATTACGCGGAGCTGATCGACGGCCTGATCCGCGAGAACGGCGAGGCGCGGCAGGTCGACATCGCCGCCCATCTCGGCGTGGCGCAGCCGACGGTCGCGCGCACGCTCAAGCGCATGGCGCAGGAGGGGCTCGTGCAGAGCCGGCCCTATCGCGGCGTCTTCCTGACCGACGAGGGCACCACGCTGGCGCACGAATGCCGGCGCCGCCACGAGACCGTCGAGCGCTTCCTCGTCGATCTCGGCGTCAGCCCCGAGACCGCGCGGCGCGACGCCGAAGGCCTCGAGCACCACGTCAGCGAGGAGACGCTGGAAGCGTTCCGGGCCTTCTCGGCGCAGCGGAGAGGCTGAGCGTCGAGCCGGGCGCTCGGGCGGGAAGGTAATTAGGCGGCAAGTCACCTTCTGGGCAAGCCACCTTCTGAGGCATGCCACCTTGGGCGGCTTCGCGGGAATTCCGGAGAAGGCGACGGCGGATGCCCCGCGCGGCCTAGCCGCGCTCGCGCGTCGCCTGGAACTGGATGCCCGGCCAGTCCTTCTCGGTGCGCTGCAGCTCCCAGCGCGACGGCGCCATGAAGACCGGGGCGCCGTAGCGGTCCTCCGCCAGCCGCGCCCGGTTGCCGTCGAGGAAGCGCTTGAGCTCGGCCTTGTCCTCGGCGGTCACCCAGCGCGCGGACTCGAAGCCGGCGGATTCGAACCGGACGGGCACGCCGTATTCCTGCTCGATGCGCGAGCCCAGCACGTCGAGCTGCAGCGGCCCGACGACGCCGACGAACCAGTCCGAGCCGATGAGCGGGCGGAAGACCTGCGCCACGCCCTCCTCCGCGAGGTCGTGCAGCGCGCGGCCGAGCTGCTTGGCCTTCATCGCGTCCGACAGGCGCACGCGGCGGATGATCTCCGGCGCGAAGTTCGGGATGCCGGTGAACTTGATGTCGTCCTTCTCGGTCAGCGTGTCGCCGACCGACAGCGTGCCGTGGTTCGGGATGCCGACGACGTCGCCGGCCACCGCCTCGTCGGCGGTCTCGCGGTCCTGGGCGAAGAAGAACATCGGGTTCGCCACCGTGATGTCCTTGCCGAGCCGCATGTTCTTGAGCTTCATGCCGCGCTTGAACGTGCCCGAGCACAGCCGCACGAAGGCGATGCGGTCGCGGTGGTTCTTGTCCATGTTCGCCTGGACCTTGAACACGAAGCCGGAGACCTGCTCGCCTTCGGGCGTCACCGGCGCGGGCTCGGCCGGCTGCGTGCGCGGCGGCGGCGCCCAGCGCGACACGGCCGCCAAGAGCTCCGCCACGCCGACGCTCTTGATCGCCGAGCCGAAGAAGATCGGCGTCATGTGGCCGGCGCGGTAGGATTCGAGGTCGAAGGCCGGCAGCGCCTCGCGGGCGAGCTCGAGGTTCTCGATGGCCCCGGCATAGGCGGGGTTGGCCATCCACGTCTCGTTCGCGGCCAGCTCGTCGACGGACGACCAGGTCAGCCCGTTCGGGTTGCCGTCCGTGCCGACCATCCGCTTCTCCTGCAGGTCGAGCACGCCCTTGAAGTCGACGCCCATGCCGACCGGCCAGACCGCCGGCGTCACGTCGAGCGCCAGCGTCTCGGCGATCTCGTCCATCAGCTCGAGCGGATCGCGCGCCTCGCGGTCGATCTTGTTGACGAAGGTGATGATCGGGATGTCGCGCATCCGGCAGACCTCGAAGAGCTTCAGGGTCTGGCTCTCGATGCCGCTCGCCGCGTCGATCACCATGATGGCGGAATCGACCGCCGTCAGCGTCCGGTAGGTGTCCTCGGAGAAGTCCGAGTGGCCCGGCGTGTCGAGCAGGTTGAAGGTGATGCCGTCCTGCTCGAACGTCATCACGGACGAGGTGACGGAGATGCCGCGCTTCTGCTCGATCTCCATCCAGTCCGAGCGCGTCCGGCGACGCTCGCCGCGCGCCTTGACGTGGCCGGCGAGGCGGATCGCGCCCGACGCGAAGAGCAGCTTCTCCGTGAGCGTCGTCTTGCCCGCGTCGGGGTGCGAGATGATCGCGAAGGTGCGCCGGTTGGCGAAGTGATCCTGCGCGGGCACCCGCGTGGCGGGCTGTGCCGCGACGGCGGGGTCGATCGTGGTCATGCTGAGGCCGTCTTTCGCTGCCGCGCGGGACCTGGGTGTGACGCCCCGCGCTTGCTCCATGGATTGCCCGGAACATAGGCAATCCTGCGGCCTCTGTGTAGGTCGGGCGTGGCCCGCCTCAGACGAGGCCGAAGAAGGACAGGACGGCTCCGATGACGACGATCAGGCCGATAATGTAGATGATGCCGTTCATGTGGGGCTCCTTTGCGGCTTGCCGGCGGCTACTGCCGTGACAAGCTTCCAGGCATCATCTTTGTTCCGCAGCGTCAGGAGAGCCATGGCCCTCCCCGCCCGAAAAGCGGGAAAGGCCGCGCCCCCGCAATCCCCCGGGCGCGGCCTCCCCCTGGTCCGGTGCCTCTGGCCCCTGCCCCGGACTTAATCCTCGACCTGGTCGAACAGGTGGTCGAACTCGGTCTTGGCCTTGCCGGGGTTCTTCACCGCCTCGGCGGCCTCGAGGTTCGAGGTGTCGTCGCCGACCTGGATCAGGCCGACCATGCCGAGCGCGTAGTGCGGCAGGCACTTGTAGCCGTAGAGGCCCGGCGTATCGAGCGTGACCGTCACCTCCTCGTTGATCTTGCCCTTCCAGGTCTGGCCGCCCTCCGGCACCATGCCCTTGATGGTCTCGGTCGAGTGGCCCTTGTCGGCGGCGACGAAGTGCACCGTGTCGCCCGGCGCGATCTTGAGGAACGCCGGCTCGAACACCATCATGCCGCGCTCGCCCTTGTTCAGCATCTTGACCTCGTGGTCGGCGGCGAAGGCGCCCTGGGCCGCCGTCAGGGCGACGGCGAAGGCCGCGGCCGCTGCGATCTGCCTGATCATCTGAAAACTCCTGCGAATTTGGCGGGCGGCGGTCCCGATGGCCGGGCCCGCCCTGCCCGTCGGGAAGGTGAGCCCTGTTTGCCCGAGGAATCGCGGCGGCGCTTTGCGCTGGCGCAAACAATTCGGAAGGAACGTCCGGGCCCGATTCGGCCGGGCGGCGGCCTCCCGTCGCCGTTCCGCGATCCCCTTAAGAATTTGCTGACGGGCAGGCGCTTAAGGTCCCGGCCGGGCATCCTTCGAAAGCGAGCGCATCGGCCATGCCGGTTTCGGCCACCCGCCAGTGGATCAACCTCGTCGGCCTCGGCTCGCTGGGCGCCGCGATCGGCCTCGCCCTCGCGCTTCGCCTGCAGCCCTTCCTCGCCGCCTTCGCCTGCCTCGTCGCCTACGCGGTTCCGCTCGCGCTCCTCGAGATCGGCGTGGAGAAGGTGCATCGGCGCGCCTCGACCGGCCTCGACTGGTCGCTGCCCGCGCGGCGGCCGGCCGATCCCGCCCGCGTCAGGGTCAAGCTCGCGGGCCTCGCGGGCTCGCTCGCCGCCGTCGTGGCCGCCCACTGGCTGATCCGCTTCTACGATCCCGCGCACATGCTGATGGCGGGCTTCGCGGGCCTTCTCGTGGCGCCGGTCTTCCTGCTGGCGCTCCTGCCGTATTTCAGCCTCGTCGACCGCGCGATGGCCGACCCGAAGGACGGCTACTGGCACGCCGGCTGCTTCCTGCTCGGCCGCCACGGCGAGGTCGACTGGCAGAAGCTTCGGGCGCACGCCCTCGGCTGGACGATCAAGGGCTTCTTCCTGCCGATCATGTTCGTCTATCTCGTCGGCGCGCTCGACCGGCTCGAGGCCGTGTCCTTTGCCGAGGCCGGCTTCGCCGACATCGTGCGCTGGCTGACCGACTACACGATCGCCTTCGAGCTCACCGTGGTCTGCGTCGGCTACACCTGCACCTTCCGGCTCTTCGACGCGCACATCCGCTCGCCGAACCCCTTCCTCGGCGCCTGGCTCGTCACCCTGGTCTGCTACCATCCGTTCAACACGGTGGTGACCGGCCAGCTCTTCCGCTACGACGACGGCACCTACTGGTACGACTGGTTCGGCGGCATCCCCGCGCTCGCCATCCCCTGGGGCGTCGCGATCGTCGCGAGCTTCGCGGTCTGGGTCTGGGCGACCTCGTCCTTCGGGCTGCGCTGGTCGAACCTGACGCATCGCGGCATCATCACCGGCGGCCCCTACCGCTTCACCAAGCACCCCGACTACATCGCCAAGAGCGTCTTCTTCTGGCTCGTCAACGTGCCGTTCCTGTCGCTCGCCGGCCCGGCGGAGGCGCTCAGGACGTCGCTGATGCTCGTCGTGGTGAACCTCATCTATTTCGGCCGCGCGAAGATGGAGGAGCGCCACCTGATGCAGGATCCCGTCTACCGCGCCTATGCCGCCGAGATCGCCGGGCACGGCCTGTTCGCCTCGCTCGGGCGGCGCGGCAAGCGGGCCGAGCCGGCCGGCGCCGGCGCCCGGACCGGCTGAAGGCTGCCCCGATGACCCGGTCGCGGCGCGCCGCCATCCTCTCCGTCGGGCTCGCCTGCGCCACCATGCTCGCCGCCTGGCTGCCGCGGGCGATCGAAGGGCCGCCCGACCTGCGATCGGTCGTCGAGGGCTTCATGGCACGCGAGCACATCGCCGGCGCCGTCGTGGCCGTCGGCAAGGCCGGCGGCGAGCCGCGCCTGATCGCCTTCGGCCACGCCGACCCGGACGGCGCCGAGCCGATGCGGACCGACCTGCGCTTCCGCATCGCGAGCCTCTCGAAGCCGATCACCGCCGCCGCGGTGCTGTCGCTCGTGCGGGAGGGCCGGCTGCGCCTCGACGAGCGCCTCGTGGACATCGTCCCCGAGGCCGCGCGCGCGACGGACGCCCGCTATCGCCGCATCACCGTGCGCGACCTTTTGCGTCACGCCGGCGGCTGGGACCGGGTCGAAAGCTTCGACCCGGTCTATGCGCCCGCGACCCTCTACCCCGATCCGGGCGACGTTCCCGACGACTGCGCCCCGATCGCGCGGAAGATGCTCGCCTGGCCGCTGCAGTTCGCGCCCGGCACGCGCGAGGCCTACTCGAATCTCGGCTATTGCTGGCTCGGCATGATCGTCAGCGCGCGCTCCGGCACGGACTACGAGAGCTACGTCCGCCGCACGATCGCCGATCCCCTGGGACTGGCGAGCCTCCGGATCGGCGAGGCCGGCGTGCCCGAGGCCGAGCTTGCGTGGCATTACGCCCGGCACGACGGAGCCTTCGTGCGCCTGCCGCGCGACGCCGAGGCCGAGGCGACGCTGCGCCGGCTCGGGCCGGCCGGCGGCTGGACCGCGACCGTCTCCGACTATTTCCGGCTGGCCTCGCAGCCCCTGCCCGGCGCGACGACCGAGCGCCCCTCCTTCGTCAAGGAGGGCGACGACTTCTACGGGCTGAGCTGGCGGGTGTGGCCCGGCGGGGACGGCCCGACGCTGACGCATGCGGGCTTCATGCCGGGCGTCTTCAGCCTCGTCGTGCGCGAGCCGGACGGCACGGTGATCGTCGCCTTCTTCAACGGCGGCGTCCGCGACGGGCTTGCCGCCTTCGACCGGCTGTTCCGCGAGATCCGCGACCTGCCCGACCCCGCGGCCTTGCGCGAGGACGGCGCGGACCCACAACGAAAAACGCCGCCGATCCTGGGATCGACGGCGTCTTCGGTGGTTGCGGGGGCAGGATTTGAACCTGCGACCTTCAGGTTATGAGCCTGACGAGCTACCGGGCTGCTCCACCCCGCGCCAGGGACGAGCCGGTGTTTCCGGTCGTTTGAGAGACCGCCGGGGGCGCCTTCGCCCCGAGCGATGACGGCTATGTAGCAATGGCCGGGCGGGAATGCAAACCCCCGCAGGGCGCATAGGAGATATTCTTTGTGACATATCCCCGGCACAAAACCGTCATGGCCGCGAAACAGGGCCTGCGCGATAGAATGGCTGAGAGCGACGCTGCGGGAAAGGACGAGCCTTGGCACCGAGACTGAAGGTATCCGGCCCGATCGGCCAGGACCTAAAGGGCATCCTCAGGAAGCGAATCAAGACGGCCGAGGACCACCTGGCGGCCGACACCGGCGATCTCGAGACGGCCATCCACGAGGCGCGCAAGGAGCTCAAGGCCTCGCGGAGCCTGGCGCGGCTGATCCGCCACCTCGTCCACAAGGACGACTACAGGACGCTCAACTCCAGCCTCCGCAAGGCCGGCCAGACGATCTCGGGCCTGCGCGACGTCCACGCGCTGAACGGGGCGGTGGACCTGCTCGTCGCCGAATCCGGCCTGAAGACCGACGCCAAGAAGCCGCTGCGCAAGGCGGTGGCGCGCATGGCGGAGACGCGGGCCGCCGCGCCGGGCGAGGATCCCGCGACGCTGATCGCCCGGGCCCGCCGCCACATCGCGCCGCTGCCGAAGCTCGTCGCGGGCCTCGACCTGCCGGACGAGCCGGAGCCTTACGTCGAGGGCCTCGCCCGATGCTACC
This sequence comes from uncultured Alphaproteobacteria bacterium, assembly GCA_963816555.1. Taxonomy (GTDB): domain Bacteria; phylum Pseudomonadota; class Alphaproteobacteria; order Rhizobiales; family Tepidamorphaceae; genus Lutibaculum. The sequence continues at coordinate 156,452 of CAWFLD010000006.1, forward strand.
GCGAGGCGCGCAAGGCGCTGAAGCACGGCTTCGACACGCGCGCCGCCGAGGACCTGCACGACGCGCGCAAGCGCGTCATCAACTGGCGCTACCAGCTCGACCTCGTCTCGCCGGTCTGGAAGCCGGTCCTGAGGGCCGAGGTCAAGGAGCTGCAGGCGCTTCGCGAGCATCTCGGCGACCACAACGACATCGCCATGCTGCAGCACCTGCTCGAGGCGAACGAGGAGCCGTGGTCGCGCCTGGCCGACCGCGAGGCCTGGATCGGGCGCTGCGAGGAGCTGCGCGCGCGCCTCGTCGACCGGGCACGGCGCTCCGCCGACCTCCTCTTCGCGGAGCGCCCGAAGCGTCACGCCGGCCGGATCGGCACCTGGTGGGAGGTCGCCCGCCGCCAGTGACGCGACGCGCCGGCGCCGGGCTGCGTGACGGCAGCCTCGCGGCGACGGCAGCTTCGGCAGGGCACCGTTCGGCGGCCGCTACCGCCAGGCCCTGCGCCAGCCGGCGTCCCGCGCCCCCGCTTCGGAGCAGAACCAGCGCTCGCCGTGCAGCAGCTGGACCCTCGTCACCCCGTAATATTCCTGCCCCGGCACGTGGTAGATGCGCTCGCCGTGCGAGCTGACATTGCCCTTGATGTCGCAGCCGACGATCGGCGGCCCGTAGCTCAAGGCGACATAGGCGGCGCCGAGAACGAGCAGAGCGATAGGTCCCAGCGAGTTCATGAAGGAGCGCTCCTTCCACGTCCGGTCGGCCTTGCTGCCGGCAATGAGCAATCTCAGCGGATCATCAGGCGGAGCCGCCTCGTCGGCACCCGCAGCGGGCGGCCCGCGACGTGCTGCCCTCGCCAGGGCTCGCAGGCGATGCCGTCGCGGTCCCGGTGTCGAGCCAGCGCGCGAGATCCTGGCGCACCTCGTCGATGTTGCGGCGGTCGTAGAACCACCTGAGCTCCTGCAGGCAGTCGTCGTCGACCTTGCGCGGCACGTAGTCGAGCGCGTTCCTCAGGAAGTGCACGTAACAGCGCTGCCACGCCGCCTCCGGCAGCACCTCCCTGATCGCCGCCTTGAGGCCGGCATGGTCGTCGGAGACGACGTACTCGACGCCGTGAAGACCGCGCTTCCTGAGTGCCAGGAGGAAGTCCTTCCAGCTCGACTGGCTCTCACGGTTGGCGAGGTCGACGCCGAGCACGTTGCGGCGGCCCTCGAGGTCGATGCCGATCGCCACGAGTACCGCCTGGCTGGCGATCACGCCGGCCTCCCGGATCTTCTCGTAGCGCGCGTCGAGGATCAGGTAGGGGAAGGGCTCCTCCAGCCGCCGACAGGCGAAGGCGGCAAGCTCGGCGTCGAGGCGCTTGTTGATCCCGCTGATCGCCGAGGCCGAGAAGCTGTGACCGCACAGCTCCTCCGTGATCGCCTTCACCTTCCGCGTCGACACGCCCTGCACGTACATCTCCGCCAGCGCCCCGACCAGCGCCTTCTCCGAACGCTGGTAGCGCTCGAACAGACGCGTCGAGAAGCGCCCTCCCGGTCCTGCGGCACCCGCAGCTCCAGCGTACCAACCCGGGTTACCAGCGAGCGGGTGTAGTAGCCGGAGCGGTAGCCGAGCCGCTCCGCCGTCCGCTCGCTCTTGTCGGCGCCGAGCGCCGCCGTCATCTCCGCTTCCAGCGTCGCCTCGACCACCGTCTGGACCATCGTCCGAAGATAGTCTTCGTCCCCATCCAGCAGCGCTTGGACGTCGATCGTCGCCGTCTTATCCTGCTTCCTGGTCATGGCATGCATCCCCTCCAAGGGCCTGGTGACGTTGAACATCACCAGCGTGCCATGACCGCCCGCCTTGCCAAGCCGGCTTTTGCAGAAGACTCAGTACACGATCCTCGAGGAAGTCGTATGGAGCGAGTTTGCCGATGACCCGACGCGCCTCGGAGAGATCGCGATGGCCATCCGCGGAGCACTGCAATCGGAACAGATACCAGCCACCTCGATGTCGCAGGGCGACATAGAAGAGGCCATGGAGGGTCGCCTCCTGACCCGCCTACACGTCCAGCGGGAGAGGTCACGTAAGTTGGTCGCTGCGAAGAAGAAGGCATTCGTTGCACAGCACGGGCACTTGTCTTGCGAGGAGTGCGGTCTCGATCCGCGAGAGCGATATGGGGAGCGCAGCGACAGCGCCAGCGTGATCGAGTGCCATCACGTGCGCCCACTTCACACGCTGCAATCTGACCAGAAGACACGGCTGGAGGACCTGAACTCCTGTGCGCCAACTGCCACCGCGCTGAGCATGCACGTATCGGCGCCGTCCATTGATGAGACAGACGCCCCATCCGCAGGTGACTATCAAGAGGGAACATCATGCCGGACGGTCAGAATCCTGAACTGTCTGCGGATCATCTACGCTTCTTAAGCTACCATGGACTTCCTGCTACATCCGTGTTGGACGCCAGAGGTATGCGTAGAGCGGCATAGCAGTCTGAGCTTAAGTTTCAAAACAAAGCTGTGGCCCTTGTCGACAAACCCTGCGGAAAGGGCCATGAGCTGCGTTTACGTCTAAGTTCGGGACATTGCATGCAATGTTCCCCCCAGGGAATCGCTAGCTGGGAAAGGCATCAGGAACCTGGATTCGTCTACATCGCCACTTCCCGGCAATTATACCTGATCAAGGTCGGAACTTCAAAATCTCCGACTGATCGCGCCGACGGTTTGAATCGTGACGGCTATGGTGGGGCCAGTGATTGGCAAATTCGCTATCGTCGTAAGTTTGAGCGGGCCGGCTCCATCGAGTCTCAGGCCCAACAGGCACTGAGGGAATTCGCCTGCTCTCGGACCTACACTCGGCTTGGACATGGCACGACCATAACCACTTCTGAGCTATTCGAGTGCGACTACAGCGTTGCACGCGGCATTTTACATGAGTGTGAGCGTCACGAGCGCCCCACCTTGTTGATGATGACGAGCGGTATCTACATCGGCCTCCGGTTCGGCTTCGGAGGTTCGGATGGAGGATGCGGTCAGGCGCGATGCCAGGCTTGAAGCCAGGGATGAGGTCAGCGGTTATCGGCGGATCGAGGTGATCACGGGCCGCCGGCAGCGGCGTTCGTGGTCGCACGAGGAGAAGGCACGGATCGTCGCCGAGAGCGCGGCGCCCGGGGCGAACATCTCCGACGTGGCGCGGCGCAACGGGGTGAACCGGGGACTGCTGACAGCGTGGCGCCGGCAGGCGGGCGTGGTGTGGTCCCCGCCGATCGAGCCCGGCTTCATCCCGGTCGAGGTCGAGGATTCGGCCGTGTCGGCTGAGCGGACGGTGCCGGGCAGCATCGACGTCGATCTGCGCGCCGGCCGCGTGGCGATCCGCGGCGGCGTCGATCCGGCCCTCGCCGTGGCGGTGCTGTCGGCCTTGCGGGGCCGCGTGTGATCCGGGTCGATGGCGCGCCGAAGGTCTGGGTCTGGAGTGAGCCTGTCGACTTCCGCAAGGGCGTGAACGGCCTCTCGGCGCTGGTGGCGCAGGCGCTTGAGGCCGATCCCTACAGCGGCGACGTCTTCATCTTCCGGGCGAAGCGGGCGGACCGGCTGAAGTTCCTCGTCTGGGACCACACCGGCATGGTTCTGGCGACGAAGTGGCTCGAGACGGGCAAGTTCGCGTGGCCGCCGGTGCGCAACGGCAAGGTGCAACTGAGCGCGACGCAGTTCGCCCTTCTGGTCGAGGGTCTGGAGTGGGAACGTGCCTCGCCGCGGGCTGTTCGGCGGCCTGTTCGCGTGTCCTGAAGCCGTTGTTTTTGCTGGGATATGAGGCCCGGGCGAGGTAGCCTGAGCCATGTCGATCGACGTTGATTCGCTGCCCCGGGATCCCGACCTCCTGATCCGGCTCGTCCTCGAGCTGGAGGCGAAGAACGCCGACCTCGCCGAGCGTATCGCCGCCTTCGAGAGGCTCGTCTTCGGCGCCCGCTCCGAGCGTGTCGTCGCCGCAGATCCGGGTCAGAACGAACTCGATCTCGGCGACTCGTCGGGGAGTGTCAGGATTTTCGTGTGTGAGGGCGGGCATAATGGGAGCGAAGGAGCTCCTGAGATGCCGCGACGCAAAGAACCGAAGATCCCGGACGGCATCCTCGACCAGCTGCTGGCCGGCGCCGATGCGAAGACGGCGTTCGACCCGAACGGCCTGCTCGACGAGCTGAAGAAGGCGCTGGCCGAGCGGGCGCTGAACGCCGAGATGGACCACCATCTGGGCGGCGAAGGCGGGGCCGGCAACGGCCGCAACGGCTACGGCAAGCAAGACGGTGATCACCGACACCGAGCAAGATCGAACTGGAGGTGCCGCGGGACCGGCAGGCAAGCTTCGACCCGCAGCTCATCGCCAAGTATCAGCGGCGGTTTCCCGGCTTCGACGACAAGATCATCTCGATGTACGCCCGCGGCATGAGCACGCGGGAGATCGTCGGTCACCTGCGCGATCTTTATGGCATCGACGTTTCGCCCGACCTGATCAGCGCGGTGACGGACGCCGTGCTCGAGGAGATCGCCGCCTGGCAGACCCGGCCGCTCGAGCCGCCTATCCGCTGGTGTTCTTCGACGCCCTCCGGGTCAAGGTCCGCGACGAGGGCCTGGTCCGCAACAAGGCGGTGCACATCGCCCTCGGCGTGCGCGCCGACGGCGGCAAGGAGATCCTCGGCCTGTGGCTCGAGCAGAACGAGGGCGCCAAGTTCTGGCTCCGCGTCATGAACGAGCTGAAGAACCGCGGCGTCGAGGACATCCTCATCGCCGTGGTCGACGGGCTGAAGGGCTTTCCCGACGCCATCACATGCCGTCTTCCCGGAGACGACGGTCCAGACCTGCATCGTCCATCTGCTGCGCCATAGCCTGGACTTCGTGTCCTACAAGGATCGCAAGGCGGTCGCGGCGGCGCTGAAGGAGATCTACCGGGCCGTCGACGCCGACGGCCGCCGAGGCCGCGCTCACGGCTTTCGAGGAGAGCCTCTGGGGCCGCAAATACGCGGCCATCGGCCAGAGCTGGCGGCGGGCCTGGGGCGAGGTCATCCCGTTCTACGCTTTCCATCCGGAGGTCCGCCGGATCTTCTACACGACCAATGCCATCGAGGCATTGAACTCAAAGCTGCGCCGGGCGGTCCGGGCCAGCGGGCCATTTTCCGAGCGACGAGGCCGCGATGAAGCTGTTGTTCCTGGTCTTGAACCGATCCGAGAAGGAGTGGAAAATGCCGCCCCGGGAATGGGCCATGGCCAAGGCGCAGTTCGCCGTCCTGTTCGGCGACCGCTTCACCAGGGCCATGGCCGGCTGATGTTCAACAGCCCGGCCTCACACGAAATTTCTGACAGTCCCACCTCGTCGCGGAGGCGGTCAACGACAATGTGACGCCTGAGAAGACCGTGGCGTTGTCCCGGTCCCGCAAGCCGGCCCGGCGCAATGTCGGCGCGCTTCCGAAGCACCTGCCGCGGATCGAGCGCATCATCGAGCCCCACACGACCGAATGCCCGTGCTGCGCAGGTCGCCTGCACCGCATCGGCGAGGACGTCTCGGAGGCGCTCGACGTCATCCCGGCGATCCTGCGCGTCATCCGCACGATCCGGCCGAAGTATGCCTGCCGCACCTGCGAGACCGGCGTCACGCAGGCGCCGGCGCCCGAGCGGGTGGTGAGCGGCGGCATGGCCTCGACGGCGCTCGTCGCGCACGTGGCCGTGGCGAAGTTCGCCTGGCACCTTCCGCTCCACCGGCAGACGCAGATGTTCGCCGGCCAGGGCGTCAACCTGGATCGCTCGACGCTGGCCGGCTGGGTCCGCCGGGCGGCCTGGTGGCTGAGGCCGCTCTACGAGCGCCTGCTCGGTCATATCCGGTCGCAGGAGTACATCTTCTGCGACGAGACGCCCCTGCGGCGTCTCGATCCCGGGCGTGGACGAACGAAGGTCTGTCAGCTCTGGTCGCAGGCGGTCGATCACCGGCCGTGGCGAGGTCCGTCGCCGCCTGCCGTCGGCTACGTCTATGCCGAAGGCCGTCGTGCGGTCGAGGTCGAGGCGCAGCTCGCCTCGTTCTCCGGCGTGCTGCATGTCGACGGCTACGCGGCCTACAAGACGCTCGCGAAGGCGAGCCGCCAGGGCAACCGGATCCGGCTCGCCTTCTGCCTCGCCCATGCGCGGCGGAAGTTCGAGAAGGTCTTGAGGACGACGAACTCGGAGACCGCCGGCGAGGTGATTGCCCTCATCCGCAGGGTCTACGAGATCGAGCGGCGCATCGCCGGCGCCACGGCCGAGGAGAGGCTCGCCGTCCGGCAGGCCGAGGCGAGACCGATCATGGCCGAGCTTCATGCGGTCGTGACGAAGGCTTCCGTGGAGATCTCCCGGCAGTCCTCGCTCGCCCGGGCGATCCGGTACATGCTCGCCCACTGGAGCGGGCTCGTCGCCTTCCTCGAGGACGGCCGGCTGAGCGTGGATACGAACGTGGTGGAGCGGAGCATGCGTCCGATTGCCTTGGGAAGGCGCAATAGTCTCTTCGCCGGCTCCGCCGGCGGCGGCCAGAGTTGGGCGATCCTCGCCTCGCTGATCAACACGGCGAAGCTGAACGGGCTCGATCCCTTCACCTGGCTGTCCGACGTGCTCGAGCGGATCGTCTCCGGCGCCGTGAAGATCAACGAGCTCGACCGCCTGCTGCCCTGGCATTGGCAGGGCGAGCGCGAGGCATCGATGGCGAGGGCGGCATGACGGCCAGAGCCAGCCTGGAACGGGTGACGCAGCGGATCGGGCCGAACGAGAAGCTTGCTCCTCCGCCACCGAAGCCGATGCTGTCGAAGCCGGCCTTCGAGGCGTGGCTGAACGAACGGGAACGGGTTGCGCCGGTCTCCAACATCAGCGGTCTCGACGGCTACATCGCCGCCATCATGATCGGCCCGAAGTCCATCGACCCGCGCGACTGGATCGGCGCCATCGCCGGAGCCAATGCGCTCGTGGCCGCCGAAGGAACCCGCGAGTACCTCGCCATCCAGTCGATCGCCGCCCACTACAACCGGGTCAGCCGAACCCTGTTCGACATGCCGGCCCTCTACCGGCCGATCTTCATGGAGGCTCCCGTCGGCGGCGCCTTCTGGCGCCTCGGCTTCATGGAGGGCGTCCTGCTCGCCAAACGGGCCTGGCGCAAGGTCACGAACCCGAACGGCCCGGCCCACTACCTGATCGAGCCGATGAACGAGGCGCTCGACCAGGACGACACGCCGGACAAGGCCGCCGAGATCGTCGGCAGGTGCGTCGTCGACATCCGCAACTACTTCAACGCCACCCGTCGCTGACGCCAGGCGACCAGAGCACGTCAAGCCGGCAAAGCCGTGTGGCGCTCGCGCCGCTTACACATGAGTTGGGAGATCACGCCCTCTCAGACGCTTGGGAACCGAGCCGAGGCTGATCGCTCAGCCTCGTGCCAAAGCCACACTTTCCTATTCCGAACCACCAGCCAAACCAACGCCACACCCGGCACGGCCTCGGCGCACCCGATAGGATTCGAACCTATGACCTCTGCCTGAAGGAGGGGCGGCGCGATCAGGCCAGGGCGAGCCCCCCCACCACCACGAGGGCAGCGCCGGTGACACGCGATGTGCCGCGCGGCCAGGGCAGCACCTTCTCAAGCAGGACGAATACAGCGATTAGGGCGATCCAGATCACATTCATGACGCCGGCAACAAACAGCAGGCCCATCAGCGCCCAGCAGCACCCGACGCAGTAGAGCCCATGGCGCCACCCCAGCGACAAGGCCCCAAGGGCGCCCCGACGGAATCCCCCGTGCCGCTGGATGAAAACGAGTGGCGCCTGACACTGCGCCAGGCAGTTCTCCTTCAGTCGCGTCCACTGGTAGATGCCGGCGAGGATGAGAATCGCTCCGCCGACTCGCTGCCCCGTCGCCATTGTCATTGGAGACATCAGCGCGGCCTGCTCCAACCCCCATTGCGCGGCGGTCGCGGCCGCCGAGAACGTCACCCAGGCGACGAGGTAGCCCCCGAGGAACCAGGTCGCCGAGGCGAAAGGCATGCCTCCATCCAGCGCCTGCCGAGCCACCCGGCTGTAGATGAGCACCATCGGTGTCACCGACGGCAACATCATCCCCGCCATCATGACGGTCCACATGACCCATATCAGGAGGAACTCGCCCGCGCCCCACGGGGCAACTGACGGCGTCGTCATTTCCGACATCGTCATTCCGCCGCCGGACATGTCCATCCTGCCGGCGAGCCGGAGCAAATAGACCCAGGCGAGCGCCATCACGATCGCCAGAGCGGTGACAACAAGCACGCGGTCGCGCTGCAATGCCCGTTCGACGCCAGCCGTCGACATCGCGTCAGCGGATGACGCCGCTCTGATTCATGTGCAGTCGGGCAAAGTGCGCGTGACGGTCCTCGATATTGTGCTGGATTGGCCCGTCCGTCGTTGCCCAGGTCCTGCCGACCTCCGCCACCGCGTATTCGAAGCCGTGAGGAAGCTCGATGCGGGCACGATGCTGCTGTCCCGTGATCGGGTTCACGATCGGCTCGCCACGGGCGTCGATCATCCCAGGAACCCGCAGGCGAGCCGTCCTCCCGTCGACATCGACCTCGATCTCGATCGGTGCGAAGACGGGATCATGAACTTTTTCGTAAGTAGTCGAAAATACCTGGAAGAAGGTGGCGCCAGGCTCCGTGTCCTCACCGCTCATGATGCGCAGCATCGCCTCGCGTTGCTCCGGCGTCGCGCGCTCGTCCACGATCGGCACGATCTCTCCGTGACCCTCGTGGATCGCGCCCGGCCAGCTTACCACGGCTGCCATTCTCAGGCCGTCCAGCGGTGTATCTCCATGCCGCCCAGACTGGATTTCAACCCCCAGGACAGCATCGCAGCCTCCATGGGTGGGGCGACTGTTGAACTGGCAGGGACAGCCGTAGTCGCAGTTGCAGCTGATGAACTCGAGACCCTCGATGGTCCAATCGGTGCCAGACATCAGTGTCACCTTTCGGTTAGCGAACCGAACGGACGATGGCATGACTGCACGTCACGTCCGGTCGGGGTTGCGACAGGCGAAACGGCTAACCAGTCGATCCTATAACGAACATTCCCTTACGTAAACAAGCCGGCCGGCGTGGTGAGGCCAGTATCGGCGAAGCCGGTCGACCGTATGATCTTCCTCCCGTCTCCGTCGCGGAGGTTCCGGGGATACCACATGGTTCACACCCAGGCGTCTAGCCACACCAGCGCCACCCCGGCACGCGATCGGCGCACCCGACAGAATTCGACCTGTGAGCTCTTGTGAAGCTGGAGAAGTGGTCAACGTAGAGCTGGACGAGCCCAGGCGAGTTTCGTGCGCCGCGGCACTGGTCAATCAGACGAAGCCGAACTGACGTCCCGCGAACGTCACGATCGCGCCGATGGCACGCACATAGTGGCCGTCGTTCATCGCCAGATCCCAGGAGAGGAACGCGAAAATCACAACAAACATGAAATGGCCCAACATCGCTCAAGTGCCTCGATGAGTGGCGATACAGGTTCGCAAATGAGGGTATAGCCCGCTTGGCTCCAAGAACTAGTTACGCTACGTCATCAATATCTAATCGAACTTTTGACGCCGTCTTTCTCGACCGATGAGGCGGAGTGCGATCTTGATCCTGTGGCCGCAGCATGGTCAGTGCCAGCGCCGCCGCCGCAAAACGCTCCTGATTGATCCGACAGCCACACCAGCGCCACCCCCGGCACGCCATCGGCGCACCCGACAGGGCTCGAACCTGTGACCTCTGCCTGAAGGAGGAGCAGCGCCCTCCACACCGAGCCATCGCCGATTGCCCTGCCCCCGCACTTCCGTTATGGTCCGCCGCACAATCGGCACCTCGCGTGCCGCGCCGGCACTGCACCCGTAGCTCAGCTGGATAGAGCGCTGCCCTCCGAAGGCAGAGGTCATAGGTTCGAATCCTATCGGGTGCGCCAAATTCCCAAATAAATCCAGCTACTTGAGAATGTCGCCAGTCAGCGACTGAGCCCCCATTGTGGCGTTGGGTGGCATATGGGTGGCACGCGGCGCGGCATACTAAGTGGACTCATGCCCTTCCGGGTGCGATGAGGCGGAAGAAGCAAAAGTGGTTCCTGGATGCCGCCAAAGCCACGCCACGGCTACGTCCCTGAAGCAGATGCTGCCCAGGTCATACCTCCGGGCAAGACGATACACGTGCTGGTCGATGCACTGGGTGTCCGGCGGGAAATCTTCTGGATGAAATACAAGAAGAACGGGGACCTCCTGACTTACCCAATGGCGAGCGCAACCCGCTTGTACAGGACGGACGCGGAGATCACTCCGCGCGGAGTGGATTTCACCAGCGATCCGATTGAGCTTGCGAAAGGGGAGGCTTTGGCGAGACGAGCTCACATGACCATTCATCCCTCGCGCGACGGCGATCCCAAAAAGGCCGCCGCAGTGGTGAACGGTCCCGGTGGGCTACATCCTGTCCGAATTGACCTCAGAACTCTCAGACGTACGGAGGAGGTCATGATGCACGGGATGACCGATCCTGCACGCTATCCGGAAGCAGGTGAAAGCTCCTGCGACTTCGACATGGGCAACATTTTCCGCGATCGAGCAGCGCCGTTCTTCCGCGTCTTCGTGACACCAATAAAGGGAAGGACATTGATTGACGCTCCGGCGCCATTCATTCCGGGCCTGTCCATCAATTTCGTTGCCCAGCCGGTGGGCATAAGCTCGCGGCACCTCTTGTTTCAGCTACGAGTGAACTACCTAGCCAGCGAGTACTTTCCGGCTACCCATTCGCTCCTGCTCCCCACAGCGAAAGGCGTCGACGACACGGGAAGCGGTTCGGAACTCGGCAGAGTGTAACTTCACGTCGTAGTCCGGAAGCGAACTCCGGATGCAATGACTAAGCCCGTCCAAACGGCCCGCGACGTAGGCACTGCTCGCCATAATCAAGACGGCGACGATGGTAAGCGCGGTGAGGAAGTGTTTCTTCATGCCGCTACCGTGCCGTCACTACCTGGGCGGGTCATCTCGTCCAACAACCGCCAGGCCACGGCGTCGGCATCCAGCCCCACCATGTCGCATAGGTGCGTGAGGTACCGCTGGTTCCCGGCAAGATCTCGAGCCGCCTGGATATGATGGCCGTTTACGGAACCTGCCGCGCCACGCCGTGCATCATCGACGTAGAGGTCCAGCGCCGCAGCCCATAGCTGACGACACCGCTCGGCCAGCTCGGCCGCTGTGTCCTCGTCCTCGACTACGGCGATATCGCTCGCCGTCAACGTATCCAGCTCTTCAGATCGGGTTTGACTGTCCACGGTAACTCCCTGCAGCACTGACAGGGACTAACCTGAAGTCACTACTTCAGCAGCGCCAATGGCTTAGCGCCCCAGGCAGGCTTCGCTGTCGTGAACCCAAAATTCCCCTTGGCTACCGCGAATTTCACAAGCGAGCTCAGGGGGTTCATTCATGTCCACACCGATCACGTACTACGAGGCCTATCCCGACCTGCTGCCGGGGGCGATGTTCTTCGACTGCCAGCGCATCTCGGCCACGCTCAGGCCAGAGCACTGTGCCTCCCGCCACAAAGAGGCTTGCAAGGCCTCCCGCTATGAAACTGGCGACGTCCAGGACGTGGCGAAATCGTTTTCCGCCTGCCGCTCCTGTCCAATCGGAGCGCGCCACGCAGCCGGCAACACCGACGGCGGCGAAGAGGTGGAGATTGGCGTCGCGCCTCTCCCCACCAATGTGTGCGCGCGTTGCAGCCGTGGCGGCATGCGCCTGATCAAGCGGAGGCTCTGTGTCTCCTGCTACAACCGGGAACGCGAGGCCAATATTGGAGTGAATGCACGCGGCACGAAGCCCGTCGATTTTAAGCCGCTGTTCGCGCGGTACGTAGGGATTGAAGACGGCGAGAGCGCGCGCTGGGTCAGCTTCAAGGTGCAGAATGACCATGAGCCGCTGGTGATCGCGCTGCGCGAATGCGGCTCTGTCGCCCTAAGCGAGGAGCACCCGGCACAGGTCGCCTGGGACGATCAGCACGGCTTTCACTACGTCGACGACGAAGATCGGCCGTTGAGCGAGACCGTGGCCAAGTCGGCTGCGATCAAGCTGAGCCCGTGCGGAAATGACGAGAGACCGGCAGAGGTGCGCCAAACAGTGCAACTCCTGCACGCTGACACCCTCCGCCGCTGGCTGTCGATGACGGACGCCACCGCGGACCTGGGCAGCATGTGGGAATGGCAGCCATTCGGATGCGAAAGCTGCCATCGTGGTGTGCTGCGTGCCCGCAATCGAGCCGGACGCCTTCAGTGCCAGTGCCCAGCCTGCGGGGAAGAGGCCGCCTAAGCGGCCCCTACTCCTCTACGCCACCGGCCGTTTCGGCCATATCGGCCGTACGTTGGTCTCCAGCACCTGCGGTGGCGCAATCGGCTCACCGCGCTCGTTCCTCACATTCACGTTCACGTCCTGGGTTTCGAACAAATAGCGGTGCTGCCGCTCCTGTTCGGCAAAAGCCAAGTCCTGAGGCATCGGCGTGCTTCCGACGCGAGCCAGGTCGTCGGGGACTTCAGCCCGCTTGCCAGCCGGCGCCTGGGTATCGCCGTGGAGCGACGAGCCCTTCTGCAGGTCGCCAGGGGTCGGCGTGCCTGACGGAGCCTTCCCTTTGCCGGCAGCTTGCGCGTCGGCTTCCTTCTTGAGCCGGTCGATCGTGTCCTGGTTCGCCTCGATACGCTTCAGCTCGGTCTCTAGAGCGGCCTTCGCGCGCTCGATCGCCTCCTGCCGCTCATCTAGGATGGTCTGCCGGCGCGAGTCGAACTCCTGCTGCCGGTTCTGGAGCTGCTCACGGCCCCAGTCCGACGATCGGTTGATCTGGTTGATCTCCCACTCGCGAGCCTTGCGCTGGTAGTTCAGCCTGTCGGTCTCGGTCGCGGTACCGGCCTTCATCTTCGCCATGTATTCCTTGCGGAACGGCTGGTTCTCAAGGTCGTAAGCGTTTCGCGGGACCAGATCACCGATGGCGGTGCGACGCTCTCCGTCCAGCGCCTGCAAGCGCTCGTCGGCACTCGCGTTGATCCGTCGGATGGCGTACTCGGCATCGTTCTTGGCCGCATGCTCCAGCACCTCGCGGCTGCTCATTTCGCCCTTGCCGGCCATGAACAGGACGCCTTGGCGGATATCCTGGGTGTAGGGCACCAGCTTGTCGGCGATCGAGGTCTTCAGGTTCTCAAGCGCCACCCTGGAGTCGCGAATGTCTTTACCTTGGGTGCCGCTCTGATCGCGGGTGGCCGCCAGGCGAGAAAGCACGTCCTTGATCTTCTCCGCGTTCCCGCTGTCGAGGGCATCTCGCATCTCCTTGCGCTGCTTCTCGGACAGCGCATCTTTGCCCGTACGGCTTTCGAGGTCCGCTGCCACCGCTTCCCATGTGTCGCGCCCGCCCGTCTCGATCCGGCCGAGCGTAGCCAAGCTCGACATGTTCACGTCGTCCAGGTTGACGCCGTCCAGCTTCTCAATCCGGCCTTTGATCGAGCCCATGCTCTTCGGATCTAGCGACAGCAGGGCCATGGCCTGGTTCATCGACACATCGAAATGATTGGCCGCGGCCTGAGCCAACATGGCGGGATGCGCTCCATAATTCCGGCGCAGTTCCTTCAGGTGCTCGAGGAGCACCATGTTGTTGCCGGTCGGGCCGTCCATTCCGAATTTCGCGGCCATGCTGTCCTTGCCGAACATGTCATTCAGCGTGGCGAACGCACCGCCCTCCTGCCAAATCTGCGTCTCGAAAGGGTTCATGCCCAGTCGTGAGCCGATCGCGGCGCTCATGAACTGGCTGGCTTCACCATGCGCGCCGCCACGGGACAGCGACCGGCTGACCTGCGCGATAATGTTGGCGGTGCCGGTGGCGTCCAGCCCCGGCGTCTTCGACTCCATCATGCCCGCGAACAGCCCAGCATACCCGGCGAGATTCACGCTGCTGAGCGACTGTCGCGCCTGCGACGTGGCGAAGTTGCCGATAGCCTCCATCACCTCGTCTGCCTTCGCAAAGGCGTCGCTCTTGCCCACAGCTTCCCCGATAAGCAGGGCGAGCCGTCGGCTGTCGTTGACGTCGCTGGTGAGGCCGATGCCGCGCATCTGGCCTAAGAAGTTCACACCTTGGGACGGGTCGAGCCCCAGCGCTCGCGAAAGGCCGGAACCGGTGGAGTGAACCGCGCCGGGTTTCCCGGAGACCGGTTGGTTTGAGTCCTACGCGGCGATCGGCATGGCCTCAAGCTGGGCATAGTAGGCGGCTTCCGCCTCGGCGGGCGGGATGTTGCCGATCGGCTCGAGCAGCCGGCGGTTGTTGAACCAGTCCACCCATTCGAGGGTGGCGAACTCGACGGCTTCGAGGCTGCGCCACGGTCCGCGACGATGGATCACCTCGGCTTTGAAGAGGCCGTTGATCGTCTCGGCGAGGGCATTGTCGTACGAGTCGCCGACACTGCCGACGGAAGGCTCGATGCCGGCCTCGGCCAGGCGCTCGGTGTAGCGAATGCTGACGTATTGCGACCCACGGTCGGAATGGTGCACGAGGCCGCCGCCGGCGAAGGGCCGCCGATCGTGAAGCGCCTGCTCCAGGGCGTCGAGGACGAAGTCGGCATGGGCCGTCCGCGAGACGCGCCAGCCGACGATCCGGCGGGCGAACGTGTCGATGACGAAGGCGACGTAGACGAAGCCTCGCCATGTGGCGACATACGTGAAGTCGCTGACCCACAGGGCGTTCGGCCGGGGCGCCTGGAACTGCCGGTTCACCCGGTCGAGCGGACAGGGCGTGGCCTTGTCGCTGATCGTCGTCTTCACCGGCTTGCCGCGAACGACGCCCTTCAGGCCCATGCGTCTCATCAGCCGGGCGACCGTGCAGCGGGCGACGTCGATGCCCTCGCGCTTCATCTGGCGCCAGACCTTGCGGACGCCGTAGACACCGAAGTTCGCCTCGAAGACGCGGCGGATCTCCTCGCAGAGTTCGGCATCGCGGCGGTCCCGGGCTGGGCTGCGGGACGGATCGCGTTTGCGAGCAGCGTGCTCGTGATAGGTCGACGGGGCGATCGGCAGAACCCGGCAGATCGGCTCGACCCCGTAGACATCACGATGGTCGTCGATGAACGCCATCATGGCTTGAACCGGCGGTCGAGCTCCGCCTGGGCAAAATACGCCGACGCCTTGCGCAGGATCTCGTTGGCCTGCCGCAACTCGCGGACCTCCCGCTCGAGAGCCTTGATCCGGTCGCGTTCCTCGCTCGTCTGTCCGGGACGAACGCCCTGATCACGCTCGGCCTGGCGCACCCACTTCCGCAGCGTCTCGCCCGAGCAGCCGATCTTGGCCGCGATGGACGAAATCGCCTCCCACTGCGAGGCATGCTCGCCCCGATGCTCCCGCACCATCCGAACCGCCCGCTCACGGACCTCCGGCGAATATCTCTTCGATGTCGGCTTCGTCGTCATGATGACCCCATTCTCTCAGGAATTGAGGTCTCCGGGAAAGCCGGGGCGGTTCACCGATCGCGCGCTTGAGTTTGTCGTAGCCGATCTGGTCGTCCTCGGCGGCACCGATCTTTTCCGTGGCCGCACCTACGGCCTTGCCCACACCGACCGCAAGGAGACCGCCCAGGAGACCGGCGAGACCAGCGCCGGCGCCCATCGAGAACGCTGTGCCAGCCGCGTCAGTCACGGCACTGCCGACACCGCCATAGCCACCACCAACGCTGCCACCGGCGGAGTTCAGGATATTGCGCCCCTGACGCCCAACTTCATCGCGGAATGGGCGCTGCTGTCGTTGATTAGGGCGACTGCGTCCACCGCTGCCACTCTGGCCGGCTTCGACATAGGAGGCCGATCCTTCCCGCAGAATGTTGACCAGCGTGTGCATGTAGCGGGTGCGCTGGTAGTCCTGCGGGAACGCCTGCTTCCAGTCGACCTCGTTCCAGTTCTTGTCGCCCTGCCCTGCATTATGGAGACGCTTCGTCAGGCCGGGCGCGGACTTCTTGATCGCCTCGAACCGCTTGGTCATCTCCTTCAGGTCATCGAGGGTGGCCTTGTCGATCGGGTTGAACTTTACGTCCCCGAGTGACGCCGCAACCTTGCCCAGCTCGTTGAACTGGCGCTGCATTTGCTTGATCTGCTGCTCGGCTCCGCTGTTATCGAACTGCGCCGAGACGGGGATCTTGATGCCAGACATCAGCTAACCCCCCGAAGGAACGCAGCGACCTCATCGCCGACGTCGCCTTTGTCTTCCAGGGCGCGCTGAATCTGCATGGCATCGGTGCCGGTAATGTTGCCCAGCGTGCAAGCACGGGAGATGCGCGCGATCGCCTCCGCAAGCTCCATCGGCTTCGGTTTGGTTTCTGCCAGTGGCTTCGGTTCAGCCACCGGGCCGGAATTCGGCATCTGCCGCTTTCGACTGCTCAGGCTCAGCCAGGCGGGATTTAGCCACCAGAACTTGGCGGCGGGGTGGGAAAGCCTTTCGCATCAAGGCCAAAACATCGTCATTAGTCATGTTGTCGTTCCTCACTGGCTCGCGCTGGGGCGTGCCAGTTGTGCAAGCTCGAGCTGCATTGTGTTCAGGGATTTGTCCTGCAGGTTGGCCGCCAGCAGGTGCAGGAGACCAGCCAGCACCTCGTCGCTTCGTTCCGCCGCGTCGAAGGCGTGGTCGAGCATGGCGGGCAGCCGCTTCTCCATCAGCATCTGCATGCGCTGCTCAGGTGTGCGCTTTGGCCGGCGGTGGGGGTTGGGTGAGCCGCCGCCTTTGGCAAAGCGGCCCTGTTCGTTGCGATTGATCGTAAGCGATGGTCGACTGGCATTGCCCTTCGGGCTTGACGGGGCGTGAAGGACGTCTTGCGCTTCCGGGCCACGGCCGGCTCGGTTGCAACAAACATTGCAAAGTTTGTTGGAAGGCTGTCGCCGGGGGGCGCCGGTCAGTCAGCCTGGTCCTGCGGCACGAAGTTCCAGGGCAGGAGATCGTCGAGACGGCTCTGCGGGTGGCCGGCGGCGATCGCCTCGAGGGTCGCCTTGATGTAGGCATAGGGCTCGACGCCATTGAGCTTGCAGGTGCCGATCAGCGAGGCGAGGCGCGCCCAGCTCCTGCCGCCCTCGTCGTGGCCTGCGAAGAGCGCGTTCTTGCGGTTAGGGTCAGCGGGCGGATGAGATTCTCGACAGGGTTGGAGTCCATCTCGACACGGCCGTCGTCGAGGAAGACGCAGAGCCCGTCCCAGTGCCGCGTGAAGTAGGCGAGCGCCTCGCCCATCGGCGACTTGCGCGACAGCCGTTCGCGCTGGGCACGCAGCCATGCCTCGAGCTCGGCGACGAGCGGGCGCGACCGCTCCTGCCGCACGGCACGACGTTCGTCGGGACCAAGGCCGCGGATCTCCTTCTCGATCGCGTAGAGGCTCGCGATGCGACGCAGGAGCTCCTCGGCGACCGGCGAGCCGTTCTTCGGCGTCGCCTTGATGACCTCGCGTCTGGCGTGGGCCCAGCAGTAGGCGAGCACCACGGGCTCGCCGCCCGAGCGCGTCGGCTCGCTCAGCCGGCGATAGCCGCTGTAGCCGTCGACCTGAAGGATGCCGTCGAAGCCCTGGAGGATCTCCTCCGCATGCTTGCCGCCACGTCCGGGCGCGTAGTGGAAGACGACGCCCGGCGGATCGCCGCCACTCCATGATCGGTCGTCGCGGGCGAGCGCCCAGAGGTAGCCTGTCTTGGTCCGGCCGCGGCCAGGATCGAGCACCGGCGCCGTGGTCTCGTCCATGAAGAGCTTGCCGGAGCGCTTGAGGAGCTCCGCCATGCGATCGACCACCGGCGACAGGTGCCAGGAGGCCCGGCCGACCCAGTCGGCGAGCGTCGAGCGGTCGAGCTCGACGCCATGGCGGGCGAAGACCTGAGCCTGGCGGTAGAGCGGCAAGTGCTCGGAGTACTTCGAGACGATCACATTCGCGAGCACCGCCTCGGTCGGCAGCCCGCCCTCGATCAGATGCGCCGGGGCCGGCGCCTGCACGACCTTGGCGCGGCCGTGGGGACAGGCGTAGCGCGGGCGCACCGTGACGAGCACCCGGTACTGCGCCGGCACGATGTCGAAGCGCTTCGAGCGATCCTCGCCGATGCGCACCATGTCGCCGCAGCCGCACGGGCAGCGGATGCTGTCGGGCTCGATCACCCGCTCGATCCGCGGCAGATACTTCGGCAGGGCTGCGCGGCTTGCGCTTCGGACGCTCCTGCGGCTTCCCGCGCCGCCTTGCGTCCGCTGGGCTTCGGCCTCCTCGGCCTCGCCGATCGCCACCTCGATATCCTCGAGCGCCAGCGCCATCTGGTCGGGGTCGAGCTTCTCGGAGGCGCGGCCGAACCTCGCGCGCTTGAACTCCTCGACGAGGTGCTCCAGGCGGGCGACGTGGGCCTTGAGTTCGGCGTTCTCCGACTGGAGATGCTGCCGCGCCGCGCGCTCGACCGCGGCGACCTGCGCCACGCTGCCGCTCGACCGATCAGCTCGCGCAGCGCGTCCGGCGGACAGGCTCTCGAGATCGGGTTCTGGCCGCTCTCCAACATGGCTGCAGTGTAGCCGCCGAGGGCGGCCGGCGACACCGGATGACGCCCGGCTGAATCAATTGGTCGCAGCCGGCCGGACCACCGGACGCGGCGCGACATGAATCCAGTCGAGCCCCTCGAACAGGGCCTCGAACTGCGCCCGCGACAGATGCATCACGCCGTCGCGCACCGGCGGCCAGGTGAAGCGGCCCGTCTCGAGCCTCTTGTAGGTCATCACCAGGCCGCTGCCGTCGAAAACGAGGATCTTCAGGCGGTCGCCGCGCTTCGAGCGGAAGATCACCGTCAGCCCGGAATACGGATCGAGCCCCAGCTCGTTCTGCACCGTCGCCGCAAGACCGTCGTGGCCGCGCCGGAAGTCGACCGGCCGCGTCGCGATCACGATCGGCATGTGCTGGCCGGGGACGATCACCGGCGCGCCTCCAGCGCCGCGACGATATCGGCAATGCGCGCCGCGGACACGTCCGCCGGCAGCCGGATGACGACATCGCCGGCGACGATCTCGACCGGCTGTGCCGCGTCCGCTCGTCGTCTCTCCGGCTCGCTCACCTGCAGCGGCACGAAGGCAGGCGTCTCGAGACCGCACGCTTCCGGCAGCGCCAGCAGCCCATCCCGCGCCGCCCGGCGCCAGTGCGTCAGTTGCTGGGGCGACAGCCCGTGCCGGCGCGCCACGTCGTTGACCACGGCGCCCGGCCTGAAGCTCTCGCTGACGATCCGCGCCTTCACATCATCCGGCCAGCTGCGCCGGCCGGTGCGGCCCGACACGACTTCCATCCGGCCGACGAAGCCGCTGCGCCGATCCGCCTCCTGCTCCTCCATCGCACCCTTCCTTCCATGGAAAGGGCGGCAGACTCGCTGACCCGGGACGCCGTCGAAAGCGCAAAGCCAATGGGGCTCGAGGCCGCGCTTACGATTGATCGTCATCACGCCCTCCTCACACCGTGCCGAAGCAGATGAATTTCAGTTCCTGGGTTGGCTTGAAGACCGTGAACCGGTTGGCCTCACCGGCGGCCATCGCCGCATCGATTAGCTGCTTGTGAGCGCGGATCAGCACCTGCTCGGCCTGCCTTGCACGCTGTTCAAGAACGCGGGCCGTCAGACGGGCGCGAACCTTCGCCAGGCGCTCCTGCGCTTCCTTCAGGGCGCGTTGCTCATGTGCCGGGCTGATCTGGTCGGCTTCGCGACGGGCGGCAGCCAGCAGCTCGCTCAGGCCTTCGATGTCGAGGGCGAGGGCATGCAACTCGGCCGCGTTGTCCTCGTCACCGGAAAGGCGGGCTTGTTTGAGCTCATGCTCGCGAGCCTGCTTCTCCTGAAGGCGCTGCTGTAGCTTTTCGGCTTCGTGGTGGGCGGCCTGGTATCGGCTCCTTGCCTCGTCGAATGCGACCTGGGCTTGCGCCACTTCCTGGGCAGCGGCTTCGAGGTCGGGATCGTTCTCGACGCCGACCATCTCTTCGCCACCGGGTAGCAGCTGTTCAAGGCCATTCACATGAGCGGCATCGCTTGCCGCCTCGTGCTCGCCTTTGGTGATCTTCTCCGCAGCGCCTTCTACGGCAGCGGTGCGCGCTTCCTTGGCCTTGCGATCGCGGTCGGCTTGTGCCTTTTCCTCGGTCGCCAGTTTCGTTTCGAGGGTCTTGATCTCCTTCCGGATCGCGGCGGTGTCTTCACCCTCGCGCAGTGCCACCGCCAGCTTTTCGCGGGCGGCTTCGAGTTTTTCGGACGTCTTCATTCGTTACTCTCCGTGATATAATCCAGTTACTGACCTGTTCAGGCCAGTTAATAGGATGTCATCACGACAGAGCGACGGAGGTGCTTTGTATGGAAAAAGTAGACCTCGCGCGATCAGCAGCGGACTTGATTGCTGAGTACCAGCGGCAGCCGCGCCAGACGCCCGAGACAATCGCTCAGCTGCCGAGCTACTACCGCTTCATCGAGGATGCGGAACGTGCCGGTTGGACGGGTCTGGATATCGGGATGGATGAGCATTTCGCCGAGCGGTCGGCGGAGTGGGTCGCCAGCGCCACCGAGGAGGAGCGGCAGCGCTGGCTGCATACGGTGCTACGTGCCGAGCGGTGGAATCCGGACTGCCCGATGGCGGTTCTGGAGACGCTCAGGGGCGGGCAACTTGCTGCCTGGTCGCTCGCCCCTCGCACCAAGCTGGCAACCTCGATTGATCACTGTGACTCGGCAGCCGATAACCGAACCCCCGTGAGCGGCTTCTGAGCGAGCGCAATGCCGGTGATTGGGCAAGCCCACTGGCCGTCGGAAAATTCGAACAAATGCAGCTTTCCCGGCTGCTCTAGGGCGTTGGTGACCACGGCGACTCGATAGAGAGAGGCGAAGTCGGGATCGCTCTCGGCCCGCAACATAGCGGCGTATTCGTTCGGTGTGAGCTCGACGGCGAGATCCGGCGACCGGCGACCCTTTACCTCAATTCGGATGCCTTGGTCCGTTTCGAGATCCCATCCGATGTTTTCGGTCTCCACCGACCATACGTCGTGTCCGCGCTCTTCATAGTGAGCCGACACCGCACCTACAGCTGCCTCTTCGACCTCTCGCCGCAAGACTGGGTCCGCGTTGCGCGGGCGCCCGCGCCCTCTTCGGTTGCCACTCGCCCCCTCTGGAAATAGCGCCCCAACCGGTTGCAGCCCGCTTTCCTTGACCGATTCGATGTAGCGAACGATCTCCTCATCGAATTCGGGGTTCAACTGCGAGATGTAGCAAACGGGCCGTTGCCCCTGATGCCTCTTCTCCCCCTTCCGCATATCGAACACGCGCTCGGCAGGAGGTATTAGGAAGGAACGATCGGCCCTCGCGTCTGCGGAAAACGGAGGCTCGCCTTTCCTCCTGTCCTTCCTGTGCCGGTGAAGGACGGCATCTTCATACCAGCCGACTAGTCGCGTTTTCCCCACCGCCGGTGTGGCGGTGAAGACTACGAGGACGCCATCGACCGCATCGGAATCGGCGCCAGAGGGATCTACCCTCTCAAGATTGATGTGATCATTGTCTATCTGAACGTACCCGCGACAATGCCCCCTGAAAGGTAAGAAGTTGATAAGCTCGCCGCCGATCTCGTCGGTGTTTTCCCGCAGGTAGCTAAAATTGGGCCGAGGCAAGTCATCTTCTGGCCCCGCATAGTGCGTCATCCACCGCGTATTGAATATGATCGTACGCCCAGCTTTTGGCATTCTTGCCTTCCCCCCGATCTAATTGCCCTCGCCCACAGACGCCATCCAGGTCGCCTTAGGCAAACCTATCGCTGCCATATTCGACGGTCGACTGCACGGTACGCCGTCTCTCGTACTCGATGACCTCCTCCAAGGCGTAGACGACGCGACCGCCCAACTTCGTAAAGCGCGGCCCCTTTCCAATGTATCGCCAGTTCGCCAAGGTCCGCTTGTCGACGGTGCCGCCCCAGCGCTTCACCAGTTCGTCTATGGTCAGGAAGACGGTCATCGGTTTCTCCGTGTCGTTATGCCGTGTTCGGCGTTTCTCACGGGAAACACGTCGTGCTCATTTGCTCACATCACGCAAGTGCACGGCCGACCTTCAGACCGTGAGTCAGGTGTTCTTCACTCCCAGAAGCCAGCTATACCGTGAAAACATTTTTTTCCTTGCCGCCGCAGGGCGCACATAGGGCGCGAGATGCTGCTAACCTGCTGCGCATGCATTTCAATTCGGTAGTCGTGATTGAATTCTAACCCTGTAGGACACTATTATCTCCCGTGAGTGATTAGCCCCCGCCTTAGGGGGCTTTTCTTTGCCTGCTCGGGAGGGAAGGACGTGCTGCAACTGGATCTGCCGAAAGACCTGCCTGATCGAACTCGACGCGCTGGCCGAACTCCTCGGGCGCACCACGGAGGAACTGGCGACCGAAGCCATCGCCGCGGACCTGGGATGACATCGAGGAATGGCGCAGCGAAGCCGACGGCGACGCCTACAAAGACCTCTGACGGAGCCGGCACCGGCCCGTGCGCCCTATCTGCGCCCTGCAATTTCTCGATTTTTTTTTGAGCGTCGTGCTGCAGCTAATTCTCACGGAAGATCATGAGACTACTAATCTCGTGCACCGCTGATACTCTTGCCACCTCGTCAGCACAGCGTCATCACCATGGCTACACCGGCAATCACGGAGATGCAGTCATGGACACCACCGGAAAGCGCTTTCTTACCCCCGCTGAGCTCTCGGCCCGATACGAAGGGCGCATCAATCCTCGCACGCTGGCCAATTGGCGCTCCGCAGGCCTCGGCCCCCGATACTTTAAGGCTGGCGGCGCTGTCCTGTACCCCGTCGCCATGGTCGAGGAGTGGGAGGCGCAAAACACCGTGGGCGGAACGAGTGAGTACGGTGCCAACTAATACCGCAACTGGCTGCAGAGAGGGGCGGCCTAGATGATCGAGCACTTCCCGGAGCAGGAACTCAGAAGCTACTGCCGCGCCCGCCTTGAAGCCTTGGAGCTTTGGCTACGCAGGCTCATTCACCAGACGCTGGCTGACGCTTACGGCGAACACTACTTTGACCACGCTGACCAGCACGGCAACCGCCTGATCAAGACCGCCATTGTACGCGACGTCGACCAGAGGATGAGGCGATCGGCCGGCAGGTACCCGCGCCGAGTCGATGCCCTTCAGCTCGACGAGGCCATCGACATCCTTTGCAAGCCAGGCCTGTACGACCGCCACTTCCGCCATGCGCTTCAGACCGCGTTTCCAGAGGGCCATGAAGAGGCTCGCACCTTTCTCTACAGGCTCCTCGAGCCAAGAAACCACCTTGCCCACGCGAACGGTATCAGCATTCATCAGGCCAAACGCGTCATCTGCTACACCGAAGACGTGATCGACAGCTTAAAACGGTCTTATCGAGACCAAGGAATGCAGGAAGAGTACGATGCACCGCTTATTCTCAGGTTCAGCGACTCGTTCGGGAACGAGATGCACCGCGAGCAGATGCGTCCGGTGCACGACGGCGGAATTGGCGCTTTCTTTCACGAAGACCCCGAAACTTTCCTACGGCCCGGCGAGATTTTAAAGCTCGAAATTGAAGTTGACCCAAACTACGACCGCGGAAGCTATACGATTCAGTGGGCATGCATGAAAGGATTGGCTGGAATTGAAGATACTGCGCCACAGCTTGTAATTCCAATCGATTGGCATCACGTAGGACGGCAACTCTCTATACATTGTCATGTGACAGCCAACCGGGCATGGCACCGGATGCAGTCCGGCGCAGACGATTTCCTCGCCGTTTCATACAGAGTTCAGCCACCGATTGGAGGCTGACTCGCCAGCTACTTCGCTGCGGCTTCCAGTGCCCACTACAACGGCGACTGGCGAACAACCAAAGCGGCTGGCCATGTCCGAGATAGGCTTCCCGTCCTCCTCGATCTTCTCGCCATGGGGTTCCGACCGCCCCTGGGTTTGTTTGCCATCAGGGCTGACCGTCCCGGTGAGCGGCGAGCGCGAGTTCCTTGATCATGGTCTCGGTGGGAATGATCGCCGGCTCATGCATCCCAGGGCGCCGGTACTCGAAGTCGGGGTTTGCGCGCCTAGTCTTCGGTAGCGTCCGCACTTGCCCGACGATCTCGCCGTCGATCTCCACATTTCGCCAGCCGTCCGGGCCGGCTTTCCTGCGAATGGTCACCTGCATCATTGGCTCCCCCCGGTGGCCGCCGCCATCTCGGCCTTCACGCTTTGGACAGTGTAGGCGCTGGCCCCGGCATGCTTCGCCGTCTCCCTCACGCTGGTCCCGCCCTCGAGCAGCTTGCGGATCAGGGCGCGCTTCTTCTCGTCGCGCGGCCGGCCCCGGTACTTGCCTTCCGTTTTGGCCTTCGCGATGCCTTGGGCCTGGCGTTCGCGGCGCTGCTCGTAGTCCTTACGCGCGATCGCTGCGAGCATGTCGAGCATCATGCCGTTGACAGCATCGAGCATCCTGGCGGTGAACTCGTCGCCGCTGGTGTCCTTCATGCCCTGGTGGCTGGTCGGCAGGTCCAGCGCGACGATCCGGAGGCCCTTAGCCTCAATCCTTCCGCGGAGCTCCTTCCACTCATTAGCCGGAAGGCGTGACAGTCGGTCGATTGCTTCGACCAGTACGACGTCGCCGGGCTGGGCATCACCGAGCAGCCGGAGCAGCTCAGGGCGCTGCGACGAAGCACCGGAAGCGTTCTCGACGTACCAGGACGCGACGGCGTGGCCATGCTCGGCAGCGAACTCCTGGAGCATGTCGCGGGCGCGCTCGGCGTCCTGCTGATTTGTGCTGGCCCGAAGATAGGCGCGTGTGAACATAGGAACCCCCCTTTGTATTGTTTTGGCGTATTGGTAAGGAAGTGTACTGTTTAGAGTGCCTATATTGCAATAGCAGCACGCTATTGAGTGCTCATTTTTGAGCTATACCCAATTCAGCACACGGGCATCGGGGCAGCCGAGAGAGATTTGGGCTTGGGTCGCTGGGTCAACGGCCCCTGCGAGCTGACGGCGAACGACCCCGCAGCCGCGTCCATGATCGGTGTATATACACCAAGTATTTTCCTGTATATACACTTGGCATGGCGACTGTATATACAATCTCCGCGCGATGTATATACAGACTTCTTGCTGTATTATTGCTCGCCTATGAGCACGAGCAACCGACGATCAAGACTTACCCCAATTCGTGTGCCGCACCAGCTTCGCCAGAGGATCGACGAGGTGAGAGGCGACACGGCTTTCGCTGCATGGGTCATCGAGGCCGCTGAGCAGCGTCTGGGCCGCCTGGGGCTTCGGTACCGGGAAGGCAGCAGCCCGCCGCCCAGCGAAGTCGGCCAAGCGGCTCCCAACGACCGTTACTCGCACATGTGGAAAACCGGCTGCACCAAAAAGAAGCGGGCGGACAACATCGCGCTCGCCGAGCACTACGGCGCTTCAATGCTCGCCGAGCTGGACCGGGGGGAGCGCCAGCGGGAGACGGCGCAGAAATACGCCGACATGGCCAACGCTGCCGGCCTTCAGAACGAAGGGAAGGATTGGACGATGGCGGCCGTACGGAAGTTGATGCAGCGCATCAGAGCGGAGGTGCCCGACTAACTGCCGCCTCGATCCTCCAGCGGCCAAATTCGAACCGGGGGCATGATCATCGGAAAGAAGTAGACGCGGTCGAAGGGGTCGCTTCCCTCTTCCTGCAATCTCTCTTGGGCGTACTTCAGGATATCGCCCGGCCGAGGCCGCCCATTCTCACTGACAGGGTACATCTCCGGCAGCGGCTCGACGCAATAGACCAGTAGCCAGAATTCCCCGTGCGCGGGGCGCGAGTAGTGCTTCTTGAGCTTCTTTTGGATCACGTCCCAAATTGCGGAGCGAGCCTTCACCAGATCGACGCCCCAAGGCTCGTTGGGTGCCCGCATGAATACGAACGGGTTCCTGCCCCGATTGTACTCTTCCTGTGACAGGCGCCTGGCGAATTGATGGATAGAAACTTCGGTGCATTGAACGGTGGCGTGCCTGTTCCCGCTCGAAGTTACGATTGCGGCGTCGTGGTCGTTCTCGTCGAGGCCTTCCACCGCATAGCCCTCCGGGAGCCCGGAAAGCCTTCTCGTGAAGCGCTCAACGACGCTTACCTCTTGCTCATCCTTGTTGGCCGGCAGGATATCGAACTTCGGATAGACGCCGCCCTCCTTTGGAAAGACGAACACGCCGAATCGCCTGGTAGGTTTCTTTGGCATGCGATTTCCACCGCCGCTGGTGCCGCCGCAATCGAGGGAGGGCGGTCAAACCCAAGTTGAACAGTTGCGGGGGAACCGGCGGGCGCCGGCCATTGATGTTGCGGGGTTTTTGGCGCTGAGCGTGGGTCTTCGGCGAATTCCTAGTGCCACGTTAGGTCAGCGTCCTTGGCTTTTCTGCTCGTGATTCGCTGTGCATCATGCTGTCTCTCCCATGGGAGAGGGGCATGTACTTTCGGCTGAAGAAGTCCGGACCGCGGAGCTATCTGCAGATCGTCGAGAGCCGCTGGGAGGGCGGCCGGCCGCGGCAGTACGTCATCGCGACGATCGGCCGGGCCGACGAACTCGCCAGGAAGGGGGCGCTGGCCTCGCTCCTGGCGTCGGGTGCCCGCTTCTGCGACCAGGTCATGCTCCTTTCGGCACTGGAGGATCCCGAGGCGGGGCCGAAGCTTCAGGCGAAGCGGATCGGTGCGCCACTGGCCTTCGGCCGGCTCTGGGAGGAGACTGGCTGCCGTGCGGTGCTCGAGACGCTGCTGGAGAGTCGGAAGTTCGAGTTCCCGGTCGAGCGGGCGGTGTTCACCGCCGTGCTTCACCGCATCATGACCTCCGGCTCCGACAGGGCGTGCGAGAGCTGGATGGCCGACTACGACATCCCCTGCACGGACGGGCTGTCGCTGCACCACCTCTACCGCGCCATGGCCTGGCTCGGCGAGGAGCTGCCGGAGGCTGGCCAGCAGCATGCGACGCCCTTTGCGCCGCGCACGGTGAAGGACGAGGTCGAGGAGGCGCTGTTTGAGCGCCGCAAGAACCTCTTCACCGACCTCAGCGTCGTGTTCATGGACACGACCTCGCTGTCCTTCGAAGGCGCCGGCGGCGCGACGCTCGGCGCCCGCGGCCATTCCAAGGACCACCGGCCCGACCTCAACCAGATGATCGTCGGCGTCGTCATCGACGGCGAGGGCCGGCCGGTGTGCTCGGAGATGTGGCCCGGCAACACTGCCGACGTCAGCGTCCTCGTGCCCGTCATCGACCGGCTGCGTCACCGCTTCGGCATCGGCCGGGTCTGCGTCGTCGCCGACCGCGGCATGATCTCGTCTGCCACGATCGCCGCGCTCGAGGAGCGCGGGCTCGAATACGTCCTCGGCGTGCGCGAGAGGACGGACGTTCTGGTGCGCCGGGTGGTGCTCGAGGACGAGGCGCCGTTCACGCCGCTGCTGATCGAGCGTGTCGCCGGCGAGACGCAGCTCTTCGTGAAGGAGGTCGTCGTCGAGGGCCGCCGCTACATCGTCGCCCGCAACGAGGCCGAGGCCGAGAAGGACAGGGCCGACCGTGCCGCCATCGTCGAGGCGCTCGACCGCCAGCTGAAGAAGGGCGACAAGGCGCTCGTCGGCAACTCCGCCTACCGCCGCTACCTGCGCACCACGGCCCCGGACGCCTTCGAGATCGACGCCGGCAAGATCGCCGACGAGGCCCGCTACGACGGCATCTTCGTGCTGCGCACCAATGCCCGGATCACGCCGCTCCAGGCGGTCCTGCGCTACCGCGACCTTCTCCAGGTGGAGGAGCTCTTCCGCACGGCCAAGGCGCTGATGCGGACGCGGCCGATCTATCACTCCTCGGACGCGGCGATCCGCGGCCACGTCTTCTGCTCCTTCCTGGCCCTCGTCCTGCGCAAGGAGCTGCAGCGCCGCTGCGCGGCGGCCGGCATCAAGCCGGAATGGACCCAGCTCCTGCGGGATCTCGATCGCCTGCAGAGCGCCACCGTCGACCACGGCAGCAAGACCTGGGCGATCCGCACCGAAGCGAACGGCGAGGCATCCTCCGTCCTGAAGGCGCTCAGGATTGCCCTGCCGCCCCGTGCCCAGGCGCTGGGGCCGCCAAGACCACCTGCTCCCGAGCCTGTCCAACCAAAACGCCGGGGACGGCCCCGGCATAGTGCCACGCGCGCCTGAATTTCCTGAATTGCCGCGCGATATCAATCACTTCGTCAAAAGCGGTGTTCAAGATGGGTCAAAGGTCACCTCGCCGTCAGAAGGTCGTGCAATTCACCTGATTTCCGACAGCTCTGCAGGATGTGGTGGTGGGTGCGCGGAACTGAGGACCACGGAACGGGAAATCGGGCATCCGGCCATCGGACGGCCCGCACTGGTAGGTCATGTAGTACCAAGTCACCGGCCCAGGCATGATGTCGGCGACAAGGCCGCCAGCCTTACTGTAGCTGTCCACCACTTGGTATGGCCCCGAGCAGGTGGAAGCGGCAGTCTGCAAGCATCCGCTTGGTGATCCGCTGCACTTGGCGGTGTTTACCTTCTGCCCCGACGGACCTGCAACAGTTGATTGCGACGGCTGCACACACGAAGCCAGCATGAAAGCTGCGACGCTCACAAGAGCAGCCGAAACTGCTTTCCCCATATCCCCCTCCCCGATTCGAGGGAGGCATCATCTAATCTCGGCCGGAGGCCGTCAATTCAGCGCGCCATCGGTCCGTAGCGGCCTGACAATTCAACCAGAAGGCACTCGTGTTCCCGAACGCCTCGGCCAGCTTATCCGCCAGCTCCTCAGTGACCCGCTGGTCGCCAGAGATAAGATCATCCACCACCGTCTCGGCTACGCACATGCGATCTGCCAGCTCAGCTCTGCTCATCCGCATCGGCCGCAGGAACTCCATGGTCAGCATTTCGCCGACACTGGTCGGCGGTCTTGTCCGGGTATCCATCCCTCATCTGCCTCGCGCGCGCGTTTTTTGACAGATTAGCGTTTGCGGTCGCCTCTATGGCCGCCATTCACACACAGAGGATCAAAATCCACACTTTTCGTTTTTGGTGGACCTTTGGTGGACCTTCTACACAAGGTCCACCACGCCGAAATTTCTTTGTATTCAATTATTTATATCAAATCTTGGTGGACCTGGTGGACCTTGCTTAAAAATCTATAGAGGGGGTAAAAAATACACCCCATATCTATTCCTTCTCTTTTTCTTACCCCTCTACTAGGGAATAGGTCCACCTAGGTCCACCATGTCGCTACAGCCCTAGTGCCACGGGCGTTTCAGCGTGGTGGACCTTCGAAACAAGGTCCACCATAGGTCCACCATAGGTCCACCAAGTCGGAAGGCCCTCGGTAACGAACGCCGAAAAGGTCCACCAACGTCCACCATTGGACGTCCACCAAGGTCCACCATCACAGTGAGGTCCACCAAGGTCCACCGCCTCGCCTGCGCAGACACAAAAAACCCGGCACGTGGCCGGGCAGATGGATCGGAGAGTGCGTTAGAAAATATCGCCTTCTGGTGGCGCTCTCTCGGGCCGGAAGGCCGGCTTGGAGCCGTCATCGGTGAGCTCAGCTTCTACGATGCTGAGGCAAGATCCGCGGACCTTCATATCCGACCTTCCTGTGTCGGCGAACTGCGAACCACAACCGTCGCAGCAGCCGATGCCGGTGCTGAAATTCCACAGACCATCCCCACCACAGAACGGGCAAGTGAGCCGACCATACTTGCGCGTGCTCTGAGTGAGCACCAGGACGTACCTCGCGTGCAGCTCCTTCAAAGGATACATGGCAGTCTCCTTGGGCGCCTGCGCGCCCGGCGGATGTTAGTAGGAATAGCCGGAGCCGGTGAGTTTCTCGGGGACCTTGTACTCCGACCGGCCACTCCGCATGCGCGAGGGCACGTCGAGGCGCTTCAGGACGTTCCCGGCCAGTGTCGCCTGTGACCGCGTGGGACGATCGAACCCGATCTCGGTCAGCACCTTCGTCGCGGTGGTCCACCGCTGCACCGGCGCATTGAAGTCGTAGGACGCCATGATCAGTTCCTCGATCGGATCGACCTGGCGGAACCGTTCATTTCCAGTATCAAGGTGCGCCTTCTCAACTGGCTTCAGGTGCCATTGCTCACCTGCGGCGTAGAGCGCTAGCGCCTCTGCCCACACCTGCTGCACGTCAATGTCGTGCTCGTGGTCCAGATCCTCTACCTCCACGACCCAAAAGCGACCGTTGCCGGTATCATCGCGGAGGAATTTGTCGCCATTGACGCTGGCGCAGAACACTGTGCGACGCGGGTACTTGGTGTCCAGGCGATCAAATGGGCGTCGCAGCGTGTCTTCTCGCTTGGTGATAAAGGCCTTTAGCGCGGCGATATCGCGCTTGAGGGTGCTATCGAGCTCTCCCAGCTCAACAAGCCAATGAGACACGCACCGCATCACGGAATCCTTGTTGGTCGGGTCCAGAGACTCGCCATCGAGGAAGACTTTCATGTGCGGAGGGGCCAGGCGCCGGAACCAGCTCGTTTTCCCTAGATCCTGGGCACCCTGAAGGGTCAGCACGCCCTTCGACCAGAAGCCGGTTCGCCAGTTAGGGTCCTCACCCTCGGGGACTATTTCCTCATAAGCAACTGCGGCGACTGCCGAAATAAGCCACCGCCGCAGAAGAACGGTTCGGAAAAATTCGTGATCCTTGCACTTCACGGTGTCGGCGAGAGCGTCGATCCGACTTATCCCGTCCCAAGGCTTGGACGTGATCCACTCCAGCACGGGATTGAAGGTGTTCACGTCGGCGATAACCTTTACATGCTCCGCGATATTGCTCCGCGATAGACCGCAGCGCAGTGCGATGTCGCCCAGCTTGGTCAGCTTGACGTTTTGGGCGTTCTCGATTGTCCCGTAGTGCCCAGGGATTTCGATCTCGACATCCTTTGAGACCGCGTTGTACCGAGCGGAAATGCCGCTGTGCTCCATGAGCGCCGCGAGGTTGCGGGCGGTGTTCAGCGGTTTGAGCTTCTTATTCAGGTCGGGAAAGTCGTGGTCCTGCAGCAGGGTGACCCGCGCCATTTCTGGCAGATCGATCAGCTCCCGCTCATCACCAGAAACATCGGCGGAATCCTCTTTGGGCATGTACTTCGCACGGAAGTCGGCCATGCCCATCGATGCGGCCTTCGTGTGCTCCAGAAGATCGAAGCCGGCGGGGAGGTCGTCCGCCAGATCCCAACCGTCCGCCACATCCTCCGGCGGCATAATGAACTTCAGAGACTCGACTTCACTCTCGATCTGGCTGGCGATCTCCAGCATGCAGGCGATGCCGGGCTGCTCAAGGAAGGGCATAGGCTGTCCAGCGTGCGCATGCCCCTCGGGATAGTCCTTCTGATCAGCATCTGGCCAAAGACCGACTCTCCGGCCGCGCAGAGCCGACCAGTCCGTCAACTTTACGGCCTTGCCGCCGCCAGGCCAGGAGATGACCACGAGCTTATCCCGCGGCACCCCTGCCTTCTCGTAGCGGACCTGAGCCGCATCAGCCGCCTTTTCACCTTCGGCGATGACGACCTGCGCGTGCGGATGGCTTGCCAGCTTATCGAGCCCGTAGATTGGGCGAGGCTTGGCGAATGACAGCCAGCGCCATGATAGCTCGCCACTCTCGGTGTTCGCGCAGTAAGTGAGCGGAATGACGTCCTTGCCACCGGCAGGCAGGTCGAAACGACACACGTAGCCGATCGGCGCTCCGGTGGGGTCCCGGTAAAGCCATGAGCGGGTGGCTTGGTTGCCGCGGAAGACAAAGTCGGGCGCAGGCGCATTGCCCGGTATCGGTACGACCGGGCTCCACAAAGGTTCAGTTTTCTGGCTCGGCGCCTTGCGCACGCTGGCAGCCGATTTCGAGATTTGACCGCCAGCAATGCGCTCCACCGCCTCACGAAATCCAACGCCTTCAACTTTCTCTACGAAGTCGATGGCATCGCCGTGAGCCCCGCACCCGAAGCAGTGGTAAAATTGCTTCTCTGCGCTGACGGTGAACGAGGGGCTCTTGTCCTCATGGAAGGGGCAGCAGGCGACAAATTCCGAGCCCTTCTTCTTGAGTTCAACGTGTCGGCCGACGATCTCGACGATATCGCCACGCGCGGTATCAATGACAGCTTCTGAAACCACGCTCATGCTGTCACCTCCGCCGCTTCTGGGCAGAGGTCTGCCACCGCCTCGACCAGTTCGATCAGACGGTTCAGGGGGCGGATTCTGTGCCGGGGGCTCGCCTGAAACAGTGCCTGCCTGCGAGGCGTCACCATCACAGTGGGCGCTTGGCGGTCGCCTGAGCGGACAATGCCGTCGACGCTGCCGAGGTGATATCGGCGCCAGCCTTCCTCGTGACCGACGATACCGAGGCTGTTGCGCCAGGTCACGCTCATCCCCAGCGCACGCCAGATTCGAGCGGCGTCGAGGCGGCCGCCGAAGAAACGGATTAGGGTGTCGAGGAAATCGTCGTCGACGAACCCCTCGCGGACGATCTCGCCCGGATAGGCTTCGAACACGGGCAGCACTTGCCAGTGTCCCGGCCGCACCCATTTAGCTGAACAGGGCAGTTTTACGTCAGAAATGAGCAGTATAGCTTGCATATTTCCTTTCGTGCTTGTATAGTTTCTCATATATTTAGTGCTCTTCGTGCCGCTGCTAACGGCGTGAATTAAGAAGCCCTGGCCTGTAGTGAGGTTGGGGCTTTTTCATTTTGGGGTACGGCGCGTCTCCAGCCATGCATCCAGGTCCGCAGTTCTCCAGCCAATGGCATTTGCGGACAAGCGAATTGCTGGTGGAAAATCTCCTCGCTTCCTCAGATTCTTGAGCGTGCTTAGAGAAACTCCGATGTAGGACGCAGTCTCTTTGGTGCGCCTTATGGGTCTTACTTGGCTCATATTTGGCCTCCGTTGCTCTTGTTTGGCCCTCGTAGCCTATCGTCACGACACGCCAGCAGCCCGCATGAGCTGGGCCATCTGGATGGCGAGGAGGCCACCAGAAGCGACGAACAGGGATAATTGGGTGAGACGCACACGCCGGGCGGCGCGCTGAACGGGATTGAGCTTCATCATGATTTCTCCGTGCCCCTTCCAGGGGGCGGTGCGGTGTACGAAAGCTGGAAGACGGCCGGAGAAAGCCGTGCGCCCATGGCGCCAATCGCACACCGCACCATAGAACCGGAGCGGATAGCTCATTTCCCCGAGAAACCGGCTTCCAGACCGGACTGACTTTGGTCAGCGACCTCATCGTGCTTTCACGACCTAGCAGGTCGCAGCTGCTGCCGTGTTTGCGTGAACCACTTTCACGGCATTGTCGCGCCACCTCAGGAGGTCGCTGAGGCGGTAGCGGACATTCTTTCCCAGCTTCACGAAGGGTGGCGCCGGATGGCCCAGGAGTACGCCAGTGAAGCGTGCCTTCCGCAGCGTTGACTGTTCGCACGGGAGCAGTTCGAACGCGTCCCCCTCCTTCAGGAGGATCTGGTCGGGGTCAGCCCCTTGCTCCAGCAGCTCGATCGCTTCCAGCACCGCCGGATTCTTGCTGGCCGTGAATACTTTCATAGCTATTCTCCAGTGTTCTCTGTTGTTCTGTATTGTTACAGTGGAGAATATCGTCTTCTCTATATTGTTGTAAACAATAAATAAATGAGCATGAATGAGACTGTGTTACGCAGCGCTCGAAGTATCTATATTTGATGACTTTCTGTGAGAGTGCAGGCCCGCAGAGTACCGCTCCACCACCTTGCGGGAGTGGTCCACGGCAAGATGCCCGTAGTTCCGAACGGTCACGTCGATACTCGAATGTCCCATCAACCGGCTGACGGTGAGCAGGTCCGCTCCAGACAGCAGAAGCGCCGAGGCGTAGTGGTGGCGGAGGGTGTAGAGGTCGACATCAGGGAGTGGCGCTCCTCCCTCAACGGCGACGTGTTCGGCGGAGAGCGCCTTCAGGAGTCGCCACGGCTTTCGCATGGCCGATGAGGACAGGCGCTCACCGAACCTTCCGGCGAAGACGTAGCCCTCGCCAGGCTTGCCCTGCTGCTCGTGCCATTCCGCCAGCACATGGACGGCATCGGTTGAGAGCGGAAAAGTCTGTGGATCGGACTTCTGATGTGCCGTCTTCTCGATGACCTTGCGGATCTGCCGCCGCTTAAAGCTGAGGTGCTCCCATCGCAGACCAAACAGGTCGCTGGGCCTCAAGCCCGTTCGGAGCATGGTCAGCACGAACACCGGCACGAAGTCGACGAA
The DNA here is from genome assembly GCA_963816555.1 of uncultured Alphaproteobacteria bacterium. Classification (GTDB taxonomy): domain Bacteria; phylum Pseudomonadota; class Alphaproteobacteria; order Rhizobiales; family Tepidamorphaceae; genus Lutibaculum. Next base: position 190,675 of record CAWFLD010000006.1, read on the forward strand.
GGCAACGGCGTCAAAGTCCACGAGATAGCGCTTGCCGTGACTTCTGCTGCTGCGGCGCTTCGCCCGCTTCCGCTCCTGGTAGAGATCAAGGGAAACAAAGAGGGCTTCAATCTCCGCCGGCTCGAGGAAGCGACGCTCGCCTCCAGCGGTGGCAAGTTGTGCCGTGGTAACCGCCGGCCGCTCCAGGTGGATACCCGCAAGCGGATTGCTGTCGATCAATCCCTCCACCACCGCTCGATTGAGCATGGTGCAGAGCGCGCCATAGGACCGGCGCAGCGTGCTGAATGCGAGACCCTGAGCAAGCTGCTCAGCCTGCCATTGCACGACGTCATCGCGGGTCAGGCTGTTCATCGGCCTCGATAGCAGCGACGCGAACTGCCGCCGGATGCGATCGCCGGTCGCCTTGCCATCCCGCTTGTGGGTTTCCTGATACTGCCGGTAGGAATCCTCCAGATAGGCGCCCACGGTGCGCGTGAGGCTGCGAACGGCCTCCGCCCTTGCCTGGGCCTCGTCTTCGCGCGGATCGCCTCCCTGAGCGACTGTGGCGGCCGCCTGGCGGGCATGCTCGCGCGCCTGCGCAGCGGTTAGGACACCATACCGGCCAAGGGTGAGGATGCGACCGCGACGATCGAGGCCACGGTAGTAGTAGCGGAGGGCAAGCCAGCCACTCCGGGGGCGGACGTGGTAGCCGGGAATTTCGGTGTCCCAGACATCGCCGGCAGGCGGTTCCTTGGCCATGCGGTTCAGAGCCGCCGTGGTCAGCTTTTCGTATCTCCTGCCGCTCATTCGACGCTCCCGCTGGGTGGCACATGGGTGGCAGCCGTGCGCTGCAACGGCGTCCTAGCGTCGTCGGTGAGAACAGGGCAATCCTGTTTTAAGATATTAAGCGTGAACGAGAATTTCGGCTGAAGCCGGTGCCGCAGCGGTCGGGGAAGTTGCGCGTTTGTTCCGGGGTGGGTGCCCTCCGAAGGCAGAGGTCACAGGTTCGAATCCTGTCGGGTGCGCCAGCCTTTCCAAGGCTTTCGGCACACTTCACTTCTGTCTTTGCTACGTTTCGGGGACAATTCTGGGACAAGTCGCCCAGACCGGACGTCCCCGAATGCCTCTGAAGAAGCTGAAGAACCACGACTACATCTACGAGCGGATCAGTCCCGATGGCCGCCTGACCGGCTATCAGGTCAAGGTGCGCCGCAAGGGCTATCCGCCGTACACGAAGACCTTCGACGACCTGGAAGAGGCGAAGATCGCCGTCGCCCAGGCGACGGTCGATCGCTCCCAGGGCCTGCGGAAGAGCCGCCTCCTCGCCGAGCGCGAAACCCTGGGTGACGTGTTCCGTCACGAGATCAAGCGCCTCGAAGAGGGCAAGCGCGACGTGAAGGGCAAGTCGGAGGAACTCTATCGTCTCCGCGCCTTCCTCCGCCGCGAGAGCGCGCTGTGCGCCACTGCCATGTCGGTCCTCGACGACAACATGATGGAGGACTGGATCGACCAGCGCCTCGAGGAGGTGAAGCCGGGCACCGTCCTCCGCGAGTTGCGCCAGATCCGCCCCATCCTGCGTGATGCCGCCCGGCGCCTCCATCTGCCGCGCTCGCCGCTCGACTACGTCGAGAACCCTTCCGTACAGGACGAGAGGGTCGCGCGGTTCGTCGGCGACCAGGAGCAGTGCCTGTTCGACGAGATCGCCAAGGAAGACGACCCGTGGGTTCTGCCGGCCGCCGAATTCGCGCTCGAGACCGGCTGCCGGCGGAGCGAACTCCTGCGCATCGACTGGCGCGACTTCGACCCGAAAGGCGGCACCGTCTACCTGCACGACGCGAAGAACGGACGCGGGCGCCACATCCTTCTGACCCTCAAGGCGCAGGCGATCCTCGAGGCGCTGCCGGGCCGCGACGAGGGCGGGCTCATCTTCAAGACCGACGCCGAGAAGCTCAAGCGCCCGTATCGCCGGGCCCGCAAGCGGGCGGGCATGGTGCACTGGCGCTGGCACGATTTCCGCCACGAGGCGATCTCACGCTGCTTCGACGACGGCTGGACGACCGAGGCGGTGATGGACTTCAGCGGACATGTCGATCGGAAGTCACTTGAGCGCTATCGCCACGCGGACGTCGACCAGCGCGTGAACCAGCTCCGCGAGATGGAGGCGAAGCGGCCGGAGCGCCGCCGCGGGCTGCGGGTGGTCGCGTGATGGGAGCGGAGAAGCGACTACTCGTCGCCCCCGCTCTGGAGGAGCGAGGAGTGCTTGGAGGGGGTGAGGCTCTTGAGACGGCGGGACACGGCCGGCTTCTTCGGCGACGTCGAGATGGCGTTGCCACGGCGTCCTCGGCCGCGGTGCTGGATCCCGGCGTCGGCACCCGGCTGGACGACGGCGCTTTCGATCCACGCCTCGAACTCGTCGCGGCGATAGAGGGCCTTGTCGACCGGCTTGTAGAAGCGCGGACCGCGGGGATCATTCGCCAGCGCAGCCAGCTTGGCCGCGCTGATCGGGTACTGCTCCGCGATCTGCTGCCGCGTCAGATACTCTCGTTTGTACTCGCCCTTGATCGACATCTCGCCGCTCCATCTCGCATCCACGATCAGGATCCGGGCAGCCGTCGCATAGAACAAGAGCGCCCGACAAAGTGGGCGAAAAAGAAGGCTGAGAGGGGTTTCGACAGGCCTCTCGCGGGAAAAATGCGGCGGGCGTCTGGATACTTTCTGGCAATGGCCGCAGCGTCCTCACACGGTCGCTGTGGGCCCGGGTGAGATGGCTACCGACAGGACTGTACCGACAGACCGTACCAATACGATGGGATAGTACGATGCAGAAGAAGGCGACCCTCGAGAAGGTTCGAGAGACGAGGCACGGGTCGGCCAGAAGGGTCGGCTCTGCCATCGCTGGTGGACCCGCGGACAGCGCCCGCCCGGCCGTTGCGATCAGCGCTACGAGTGGACCTACATCTTCGGCGCGGTCGCCCCGGCGACCGGACAATCCTTCGCCCTTGTCCTGCCCTTCGCCAACAAGGAGATGATGAACCTCTACCTGGCCGAGTTCGCCAAGACCATTCCCGACGACGTCCACGTCGTCATGGTCCTCGACGGCGCCGGCTGGCACGGCAAGGCCGCGCTCGACGTGCCGGACGCCATCACCCTGGTGCCACTGCCGGCCTACAGCCCCGAACTCAATCCGGTGGAGCGTCTCTGGCTCTATCTCAAGGAGACCTGTCTCAGCCTGCGGGTCTTTCCGGACAAGGACGCCATCATCGACGCCTGCTGCCAGGCGTGGAACCACGCCACCGGAAACTGCGACCGCATCATCTCGCTCTGCAACTACCCCTGGATCAGTGAGGTCAGCTCATAAGCTCAGCGGTATGAGACGGGCGCGGAGCAGTAGGCCGGCTTCCGTCGGCTCTACAGGCAACTCCTCGCCGAACAGGCCGTCACTCTGGAGGTTCGAGATCCACCACAGGTGAGACCTCGAGCTGAAAGTTCAGGGTCATGGAGGCGATCCTCGGCATCTGCCACGATCATCCGCCACGGATTGTAGGCATGGGTCACTTAACGGCCTCACGCAGCCCTTTGCCCGCTTTGAACTTCGGCAGCTTGGACGCCGGGATGTCGATGGCCTCCCCCGTCTTCGGGTTTCGGCCCTTGGACGCAGCGCGGGCGGCGACAACGAAGCTGCCGAAGCCGGGCATCTTGACCTCCTCGCCCGTCTTGAGCGCCGCCGTGATGGTGTCGAACACGGCGTCGACGGCCGCGGCAGCCTGCGCTTTCGACACATTGGCCTCCTGCGACACCTGCGCGATCAGATCGGCCTTATTCATCTTCTTCCCCCTTGCCCGTGTTGTTCATCCTGCGAGGGCCGTGACGGTAGCCCCTCAGCCAGCGTGGCGCAGCCGGGACGATCGACCTCTAGTAGAGGAACGGGAGCGTTTTGCACTGCAGAGTCTCTCCGGTGCCACGCAGCACAGGCCACAGCGGCAGCGGCCGCCCTTCCTGCTCGTCGGATCTACTGCGATCGCGCGAGCTATCGGGAACACCGACAGCTTCCGCTAACAATTGCGGCCTTCAACCGCTCGAGCGGCAGGCTTGGCGCGACCCGGAATCGCGTCCCTGGCGCTTAGGTGAAGCAGCAGCTTTCATCGCGAAGGAAGCGGCCTTGCGGCAGATCAGCCGTCTTAAAAAGAGACAACTGCCCTGCTGAGCCTCAAGACCTTGATCACTTTGATTGCATTCGGGCGAAGCGGGAAAGGTTTGCCTCACGGTGCGCCGCGAAACTCGCCATGTCATGGAACCGGGCAAGATCGCGTAAAGGTTCGCGATGTGGAATCTCACCCGCGATCACAGGACGTGAGCGACGGTGGGCTATGGTTTGGTTTTCCAGGGGGGGCAGAAGATCCTTCCTTTCGGATGTGCGCGGGAACGTCGCGCTGGTCTTCGGCCTCGCGGCGCCAGTGCTGTCCATGGCGGCAGGGGCGGCGATCGACTACTCGATGGCGTCGAGCCAGCAGGCCTCGCTGCAGGCGGCGGCCGATGCCGCGGCGATCGCGGGGGCCCGCGAACTGGCCTTCGCAGGACGTTTCGGCGACCGGGTGAGCGAGGTCGTGTTGGCGGTCGCTCGCGCCAATTTGCCGGAGGGCAAGTCGGCCGCCATCGTGCCGTCGCCAACCCCGGACGGCAAAGGCGTCAAGGTCGACCTCACCGAACCCACCGTGACCTATTTCGCGACTCTCGTGACGGCCGTGCCGGATGAGGTCTTCGCCACGGCCACGGCGGCGACGCTGGGCGAGAAGGTCTGCGTCATCGCGCTCGGCGACAGGGTGAACAAGGCGATCAACCTCAACAGGAGGTCGCAGGTCACCGCAGTGGACTGCTCGGTCTATTCCAATTCGACGTTGCGCGAGAGCATCGACGCGAGGGACACGTCGAGGCTCGTGGCCCAGTCCATCTGCACGGCGGGCGGCTATGGCGGGATGCTCGCCAACTATTCGCCCGAGCCACTGACCGATTGTCCGCCGCTGCCCGACCCGCTCGAGAGCCGGCCGGCGCCGGAAGTCGGCAACTGCACCGCAACGAACCTGATGATCCGCGACACGACGACGACGCTCGGCCCCGGCACCTATTGCGGTGGCATCGCCATCGGCGGCAGCGCCAGGGTGACGCTGCAGCCCGGCGAGTATGTGATCAAGGACGGCAAGCTGAAGGTCGACGGCACCGCCACGCTCTGGGGCCAGTATGTCGGCTTCTACTTCACGGGGAACGCGTCCTCCTTCAGCTTCACGAAGGAGGCCACGGTCGACCTCTGGGCGCCGAAGCACGGGCCGATGGCGGGCATCCTGTTCTGGCAGGACCGTGAGGCGGTGAGCCAGCAGAAGTTCACGATATCCAGCGACTACACCCGCACGCTGGTGGGGACGATCTACCTGCCGCGAGGACGGCTGGTGGTCGATTCCGATAGTCCCGTCGCCGACCGCTCCGCCTACACCGCGATCGTGGCGCTCGGCATTGACCTCGATGCCGGTCCCGAACTCGTGATCAACGCGAACTACGGCGACACGGACGTCCCCGTGCCGACCGGCGTGGGACCGACGGGTGCGACGCGGTTGGCGCGGTAGCCGCCGGACACGTACGAACGGGAACGCGATGGGCGCCGCGTCTCCGGCGACTGCCATTTCGGTCGGTCACACGTCGGGCCCGAACGTCTGCTTCCGAAACCCTCGAATGAGGCGTTGAACGGCGTGAGTGGTGAAGGGTTTCGAGACGCCGACCGTGCGTCTGGACGAGGGTCGGCGTCCGGAAGCCGCCCATGTACGAACGCGCGGGCCCGAGGCGAGGCGCTATGGGGATTGCGGGATTCCGGCGTGGCGGGATGGCCGGGCCGACGACCTCGACGTCGCAGTTGTGATCGGTGGCAAGGCGGACTGAGGTGCCTTGGTCGCGCCGGCTGGAGGGTTCGGCGGCAGCAAGGCGACGGGTCTGGCCGCGATCGGGGCTGCGAGGATGGCTTCCGGCCGGTCGGAGGCGCATCTTGCCCGGCGGCCGAAGCAGGTCGTCTTCGACGCTCGAGGGACTGCGCGGGATCATGGTGGCACCATTCCGGTGGGCCGGCACGAGGCGGGCGATGCGCGTGAGCGGGCGAGCCCCTCGATGATCTCGACGACGACCCTGCGGCCGCCGCAGCACGGGCATGGCGGGCGCTCGGGGAGCGACGCCGGTTCCTCCGCCGCGGCCGGCATCGGCGCGGCGAGCAGTTCGCGGGCACGGGCGATGTTGACCCTGCGGCCGGCGCTGGCGAGCAGACCGTAGTGGCGGATCCGGTGGAAGCCCTTCGGCAGGACGTGGGTGAGGAAGCGCCGGATGAACTCGTCGGCGGCGAGTGTCATGGTGCGCTGGCGGTCGGGGCCGTCGCGCCGGTAGTCCTTGTAGCGGAAGGTGACGCCAGTCCCGTCGAAGGCGACGAGCCGGCGGTTCGAGATGGCGACCCGGTGCGTGTAGCGCGACAGATAGGCGAGCACTGCCTCGGGACCGGCGGTGCGGCCGTCGGCGCCTGTCGCCGCAAGCGTGAAGGCCGATCAGCCCACCGGGTCCGCAAAGGGGGCACCAGGCTCGCTGACGTAGAAGAGGACCATGCGGGCCGCCCCGTCGACGCTGAGATTGCGCCCGGTCATGTTCACGTGCGCCGGCTCGACGAAGGTCTCGCCCGCACGGATCGTGACCGGTTCCCGGCCGTCGAGCTCAAGGGTGAAGGCGCCGTTGAGCATGTAGACCGTCACGGGATGGCGATGAAAATGGCGGGGCGTCCGGTCGCCCGGTTCCAGCACGGCGAGCAGCGTCCGCACCTCTTGCTCGACAACGGTCGGCATGCCCGACATGACCTCACGATGCAGGACCTTGAGCTTCGCCATCCCGGCGTCCTGTGCCGAGGTCACCACCCCGACCGCCAGTTCCTCGATCGCCGCCCCGACCTCTCGTGTCTCGTGCATGGTCGTTCTCCATCTGACGAGTTCTTGTCCATCAGCACGATAGGCACCGCGGGAGCTCCCCGGGAGCAGCAAGATTGCGGGAAGGCCGGGCAGAAGCGCATAACGAAGCATGTTCGACTGGAACGACCTCAAGTACCTTCTCGCGGTGGCGCGGTGCGGAAGCACGCTCGCCGCCGCAAAGGCGCTCGGAGTGAACCAGTCGACGGTCCACCGACGCTTGGCGGAGCTCGAGAGACGGCTCGGCCATCCGCTAGTGACGCGCCACAGCTCCGGCTACCGCCTGACCGCGTTCGGCGAAGCGCTGCTGCCGGCGGCGGAGAGGGTAGAGGCGGCGATCCTCTCCCTCGAGCGGGAGGTTGACCGCCTATGGCACCGAGCTCTCGGGGACGATCCGGCTCACCTGCCCGGAGCCTCTGGTCGAGCGGATGGCGCAATCCCGCTTCCTGGCGGAGTTCCACACGACATACCCCGAACTGCGGGTCGAGTTCGTCATGAGCGACCGCTACCTCGACCTGTCTAAGGGCGAGGCGGAAGTCGCCCTGCGCTCGGGCGAGCCCGACGACGAGACGCTCGTCGGCAGAAAGATCGCTGACTCCGTCTGGGCCGCCTATGCGAGCCGGATCTATCTGCAACACCATGCCCGTCCCGAGCGGCTCGAAGATCTGGAACAGCATACGCTCGTCGGCTTTGACGGCATGCTGAGCAACCATCGGGCAGCCAAGTGGCTCGCCGTCGTGGCGCCGAACGCGAGGATCGCGACCCGCAACAACAGCGTCCTCGGCGTCCTTCACGCCGTGAAGTCGGGCCTCGGCATCGCGCCGCTCCCCACGACCATCGCCGACACGCACGACGATCTGGTTCAGGTGCTGCCGCCGGTGCAGGAGCTGTCGAGAGGATGGTACATCCTCACCCACCCCGAACTCCGCCAGACTCCTCGCATCCGCACCTTCTTCGACTTCACCATCGAGAGTTGTGTCCAGCTTCTTCTGCAAATTGGTCATGGCCGCTGATGTTGGCTTCAGGCGGCCTCCGCCTGCTCGATCCTGCGTAGCGCCTCCTTCTTGTGCTCGGCCAGGTGCGCCATGTTGAGGTAACGCGTGGCCTCGAGCCAGTTCTCGTGGGTCTCGACGGCGAGGGCCCGGATGAGCCGCAGGCAGCTCTCGGCGTTCGGGAAGATCCGGACGACGTGAGTGCGCCGCTTCAGCTCCTGGTTCAGACGCTCGAGCATGTTGGTGCTCTTCATGTGCTTGTGGTGGGCGAGCGGCAGCCGGTAGTAGGTCAGCGTCTCCTCGATATTGGCCTCCACCCAATCGGTGAGCCTGGGATACTTGCCCTGCCACCTGTCGAGCCAGCGCGCGAGATCCTGGCGCACCTCGTCGATGTTGCGGCGGTCGTAGAACCACCTGAGCTCCTGCAGGCAGTCGTCGTCGACCTTGCGCGGCACGTAGTCGAGCGCGTTCCTCAGGAAGTGCACGTAACAGCGCTGCCACGCCGCCTCCGGCAGCACCTCCCTGATCGCCGCCTTGAGGCCGGCATGGTCGTCGGAGACGACGTACTCGACGCCGTGAAGACCGCGCTTCCTGAGTGCCAGGAGGAAGTCCTTCCAGCTCGACTGGCTCTCACGGTTGGCGAGGTCGACGCCGAGCACGTTGCGGCGGCCCTCGAGGTCGATGCCGATCGCCACGAGTACCGCCTGGCTGGCGATCACGCCGGCCTCCCGGATCTTCTCGTAGCGCGCGTCGAGGATCAGGTAGGGGAAGGGCTCCTCCAGCCGCCGACAGGCGAAGGCGGCAAGCTCGGCGTCGAGGCGCTTGTTGATCCCGCTGATCGCCGAGGCCGAGAAGCTGTGACCGCACAGCTCCTCCGTGATCGCCTTCACCTTCCGCGTCGACACGCCCTGCACGTACATCTCCGCCAGCGCCCCGACCAGCGCTTTCTCCGAACGCTGGTAGCGCTCGAACAGACGCGTCGAGAAGCGCCCTTCCCGGTCCTGCGGCACCCGCAGCTCCAGCGTGCCAACCCGGGTTACCAGCGAGCGGGTGTAGTAGCCGGAGCGGTAGCCGAGCCGCTCCGCCGTCCGCTCGCTCTTGTCGGCGCCGAGCGCCGCCGTCATCTCCGCTTCCAGCGTCGCCTCGACCACCGTCTGGACCATCGTCCGAAGATAGTCTTCGTCCCCATCCAGCAGCGCTTGGACGTCGATCGTCGCCGTCTTACCCTGCTTCCTGGTCATGGCATGCATCCCCTCCAAGGGCCTGGTGACGTTGAACATCACCAGCGTGCCATGACCGCCCGCCTTGCCAAGCCAGCTTTTGCAGAAGACTCAGTACACGATCACCATCGAGAGGCTCGACCTCATCCGTCCGATCCTCATGGGATGAGCGGAAAGCCCCTCGAGCGATCCGTCCAACAGTCGGCGACGGCAGCGTCCTGAATGTCGGCTTTCCAGCGGGAGCTCCGGCCAGTGGAACGGCAGTAGCGGGCGCAAGCCGGAATGGGCGGAGCTGGCCGCAAGCGGTCCGCCCGGGTTCCGAATCGACGATATGGAAAGATGCCGTTCCAAATTTTAAGACACCCGGAGGACTCCGATGACGAGGTGCGTCTTGCCGGAGCCGGCCGTTGGTGCCCCCACGCCCTGGCGATCCAGCATCGCTCCGGCCAAACTCCGCTAGGGTCATCGGCAAGACTGCGGCCCCCGCGTACTCGGGCACCGGTGGCAGGACTGTCGCTTCGACGAGAAAATTTCCGGCCGCCGACCTTGACCTCAGCCGATTTCGCCGGGCAGGAATGCATCACCGCCGTTCGCCCTGCAGTGCGTCACCTTGACGTCGCAGGCCCCGGCCAAGTCGGAACCAACGCCATGGTGCCCGTCATCTCTGGTCCGGTGTCCATCGAGTCCCTCCCCCTCACGTCTTTTGGTTGCTTGCCGCTCTTCGCCAGCTACAAGGAAGCACTTGTCGCGCCGCCGACGGAGCTCGGCGATAGGGCCGGCGCAACTAGCCGTGCCAATGCCGTCATGCTTGCGATGAGCGCCTGTCAGCGCGTTCTGGAAAAGGCGGTCGTAGTATTCGATGTCGGGATGTGTCCACCGCCGGCCGGTGCCGTCCCGTCGAAAGCGAGCACTGATTTTCGCTTTGCCTTCTTTTCTCGAAGTTGCGAGTTTGCCCCGATTTCTGACGAAAACGGCCCGAACCAGCTCGCCTAAACAAGTTTGAAGGAATGACTCCCGATCCGATTGGCCTTGGCGGCCTTGCGTCATTCGCTGCAGCACTGCGTACCGGCGAGATCACGAGCGAGGCAGCTACTGCGGCCTATCTCGACCGCATCTCTTCGATTGATCCTACGCTCGGCGCATACGAGTACGTCGCAGGAGATCAGGCTCTCGCCGCGGCCCGAGCGATCGACGCGCTGCTCGCCAGTGGTACTGATCTGGGCCCACTTATGGGCGTGCCGGTGGCTGTGAAGGACCTGATCCGAGTCGACGGCATGCCCGCCTTGGCGGGAACGCGGATCGATGTGGACGATTTGATTGGTCCGGAAGGACCAGTGGTGGCGTCACTGCGCCGCGCCGGCTGCATCATCCTCGGCAAGACAAAGACTGTCGAGTTCGCGCTTGGGATCACCGGCGTGTCGGCACCCCGCGGAACGCCAGTCAATCCCTGGGATCCCGCCGAACGACGGCTGCCCGGCGGCTCGAGTTCGGGCTCGGCGGTCGCGACGGCTGCGGGCCTGTGCGCCTTCGCGATCGGTTCGGACACCGGTGGATCCGTGCGAGTGCCGGCGGCGCTCAACGGCATCTTCGGTCTGAAGACGAGCTTCGGGACGTGGTCGAATGAGGGCGCCTTCGCGCTGGCGCCGCACCTTGACACTATCGGCTTGCTGACGCGGTCGGCCGAGGATGCCGCCATCGCCTTCGCATGCATATCGGGATACAGGAGGCCGGATGCGGCAGCCGTTGCCCGGCTGCGCCTCGGCCGCCCGTCAGCGTATTTCTTCGACGGCTTGACGGAGGACATCGACGAGCGGGTGAGTGCCGCTCTCCGCATGCTGCAGGAGGCCGGCGCGCGCCTCGAGGACGTGGAGATGCCGGAGGCGCCCGAGCGCGAAGCATATTTCCCGCTGGCGTTGCCCGTCTCGCTCGTCGCCAATCTTGGCACCGAACGAGTGCAGGCGGGGATGAACCGCTTTGACCCTGTGATCGGCAAGCGGATAGTGAGCGGCCTCGACGTCAAGGGGATCGACTACCTAGCTCTCGAGCAGCGGCGCCAGGCGAGCATGGCCCGCGCGCGCCGCCGTTTCGCGGGATTTGATGCCTGGATTACCCCAACGACGGCGGCGGTCGCGGCGCCCGTCGCCGAGTTGGACGATCCCGAAGCGGCGCTCACGCAAGCGCTCGGGATGACGCGCAACACGCAGCCGGCGAACTATCTCGACCTGACCGCGGCCAGCTTGCCGCTGCCGATGCAGGGACATGGGCTGCCGGCCGGGCTGCAACTGCTGACCGTTGCCGGCCGGGAGCTTGAGCTTCTTTCGGTGTGCCTGGCGGTCGAGGGGCTGCTGGGCCGCCCATCGCTGCCGGACATCTCGGGATTCGACGGAGCCGCGTCCCTCGCCTAATGGCCCGCAGGGACAATGCGCTCGTCTTCGAGGCGCCGGAAGAGACGGAGAAACATCTCCTCGCTATCGACGACCTCGTGAAAGCCGTGCTGGCGCGACTTGGTGACGTTCGACATGACGTCCCAGTCGGTTCGAACACGTAATCGCCGAACGGCCAGGCGGCGATGTCGTCAACCGCAAATGCACGCAGGCCGTGGCGTTCGACGAGCGGTTCCACGAGACCATTCCTTATCGGCCATCATCTCGGTCAGTGAGATCGTCTGCGGCGTGGCGCATAGTCGAGGCGGAAATGGTCTGCGAAGACGCGGCCACAAATTCGCCAGCGGAAATAGTCGCCGTTCGTGACGTTGTAGGCTTGGTTTTCGCAGCGGGGCTCGAGCGCGGCCCAGTGGCAGGCCGCGGCGAAATGGGCGGAGTCAGTCGCCTGGTAGATCGTCGCATAGCCACCGGGCGAGCCAGGGAAGCGAAACGGCAGGCCCAGCTCGCGACAGAACGCCGCGTAGACTGCGATCACCGGGCACGATGCTCATCGGCGTGCCCGGCGCGAATCCGCAGAGCGTCTGCGGGCGCAGCTCCGTCCAGCTCCAGCTCTTGCCGCTTTGCCGCTCGACGAGCCAGTCGACCTGATCGAAGTAGTAGTTCGGCGGCATATGGCGCGGGTCGCTCTCGCGCGCCGGCGTCTTGTAGGGCCCCAGATGCACGCCGTAGGTCTTGGTGCCGGTGACGAGCACCACGCGCTCGAGGCCTGGACTGTTCGCCTCGATCGCCGAAACGGAGTTGGCGAGCATGTCAGGTTCGGCGCCACATTGGCGGCATAGCCCGACGCCGCGCCGGGCTTGCCCTGGAACGCCGCATAGAAGACATGCGTCGACGCCCGCGACGTCGCGAAGCGCCGTGGCCGGATGGCGCTTCGTCGAGCAAATCGACCGAGACGTAGCGCACCGCCGGCCGTGATTCTCGCGCGGCGCGGCGCGAGCAGGCCGACGACCTCCCATCCCCTCGGCCTCGAGCTTTTCTACGACGTAGCGGCCAATCACCCCGAGCCCACCGACCACGACTGCTTTTCTACGCGTTTCCATGCTCGATCCACATCTATTCAGGGAGCGCCCGGCCAGCCGGAAGGGTTTGATCCGCCGTTCGCCCTACTTCGGTCGAGCACGGGAGATTGCACATCCGGCGCGGCGGCGCTACCGGTGCTCGGCACGGCACAGAGGAGCGAGGCATGCGTGCGGTCGACCTGAACTCGGATCTCGGGGAAAGCTTCGGCGCCTACGTGATGGGCAACGATGGGGAGATGCTTCGGATCGTCTCCTCCGCCAACGTCGCCTGTGGCTTCCATGGTGGGGATCCGCTGGTCATGCACCGAGACCCTGCTCTGGGCGCGTGACAACGGGGTGGGCGTCGGCGCCGCATCCCAGCCAAATCGACCCGTGGGGCTTCGGCCGGCGGCGCATCGAGGGCGAGGATCCCGACGACATCGAGCGCATCCTGATCTACCAGATCGGCGCGTTGCAGGCGATCGCGCGGAGCGTCGGCGTGCCGGTCACGCACTGCAAGCCGCATGGCACCCTCAACAACATGGCCTGGGTCGATCCGGCCATCGCGGCCGCCTGTGTCCGGGCAGTGGTAGGCGACGGACCCGACGATAATCTTCGTGGTCCTGCCTGGCAGCGAGACGGAGAAGGCCGCCCTGGCCGCGGGGCTGAAGGTCGCCCGCGAGGCCTATGCCGACCGCGCCTACGACGACAACGGCAACCTCGTCTCTCGCAAGGTGGACGGCGCGGTGATTCACGACCCCACCGTCGCGGTGCCACGCATTGTCCGCATGGTCGAGGAGCAGGAGGTAACCACCATTACCGGCAAGCGCCTGGCGCTGGAGTTCGATAGCAATCTGCGTCCACGGCGACAATCGCTCGGCGGTCGAGATGGCCGGCGCGATCCGGACAGCGCTCGAGGAGCGCGGCGTGGAGATCCGGCCGATGACGGAGATCGTCGGCGGGACGAGAGGCTAGCGTGCCGCCGCGATATCTTTCGCTCGGAGACTGCGCCCTCACGGTCGAGTTTGGCGACGTCGTCGACCGGGAGCTGAGCCGGCGTGTGATGAGCCTGCACGTCGCGCTGAACGGCGCGCGGCCCGAGGGAATGATCGAAAGCGTCCCGACCTCCCGCTCGCTGACAATCCACTACGATCCGCTGCGGCTGCCGCGGGCGGCGCTGATCGCGCACATTGAAGTATTGTCGGGCTCGCTCTCGTTTGCACCCGTCGAGGGGCGGGTGCTGCGCCTGCCCGTCTGCTATGAACGACCCTTCGCTCCCGACCTCGACGAGGTCGCGGCGGCGACTGGACTGGCGGCGGACGAGGTGGTGCACCGCCACGCCGGGATCGACCACTACGTCTACATGATCGGCTTTGCGCCCGGACACCCCTATCTGGGCGACCTGCCGGAAGAGCTGACGCTGCCGCGCCGACAGACGCCGCGGGCGGAGGTTCCGGCTGGCACGCTCGCCATCGCGGTCGGCCTCAGCGTCATCTATCCATTCGCCAGCCCGTCCGGCTGGTACGCGATCGGGCGGACGCCGGTCAGGCTGTTCGCGCCCGAGCGCACGCCGCCGGCCCTGCTGGCGCCCGGCGACACGGTCCGCTTCGAGCGTATCGATGCGGCCGGCTTCGAGCGGATCGCCGCGGCCGTGGACGCGGGGGAGTACGTGATCGAAGCGGATCAGCCGTCATGAGCGCGGCCCTGCTCGTCGAGGATCCAGGCCTGTCGACCACGCTTCAGGACCTGGGACGTTTCGGTTACCAGGCGCTCGGGGTGCCCGTATCCGGCGCGCTCGACCCGTATTCGCTGGGCCTTGCCAACCGTCTCGTCGGCAATGCCGAGGGCGAGGCAGCCCTTGAGATCCGCCTCATAGGCCCGACGCTCCGGGTGGAGGCCCATTCTGTCTGCGTGGCGCTTGCCGGCACCGGCGGCACGCTCGAGATACTCGCTCCGGAGCGCCGGAGCGTTCCGGGCTGGCGCAGCGTGACGCTCGAGCGCGGCACCGTCTTCCGCGCGGGCACATGCCGCGAATCCTCGACCGCCTACATCGCCGTCGGCGGCGGGTTCGACGCGCCCGAGGTGCTCGGCAGCCGCGCCACCTATGCGCGCGGCGGCATCGGGGGATTTGAGGGCCGCCGGCTCGCCCCGGGAAACCGGCTGGCCCTCCATCGCGCCGCAGCGGCCGCCCGTGTCGACGTGCAGGTGGCCACGCCTCTGCCCCTCACCCCGCCGGATCGAATCCGCGTCGTGCTCGGCCCGCAGGACGACTATTTTGACGAGGCGGCGCTCGCCCTGTTCCTCAGCGGTTCCTTCGAGATCACGACGAATGCCGATCGCATGGGGCTGCGTTTGTCCGGCCGCCGGATCGCCCACGCCAAAGGCTTCAACATCGTCTCCGACGGGATCGCGACCGGGGCCATCCAGGTGCCAGGCGACGGGCAGCCGATCCTCCTCCTGGCGGACCGGCAGACGGTCGGCGGCTATCCCAAGATCGCGACAGTCATTTCGGCTGATCTTCCCGCCGTGGGGCGGATGAGGCCAGGCCAGGCCATCCAATTCGAGGCCGTGTCCGTCGAGGCGGCCGAGCACGCGCGGAGGGAGGCCGCCGCAAGCTGGGAGCGGCAGCTGGCAAGCATTAAGCCGGTGATAATTGATCCGCGCACCCTGTGGAGCGAGAAACTACTGGATAAAAACCTGATCAGCGGCGTGACCGATGCGTTCTCGGGGCGCGATTCGAGTGAAACATAAGTCAAAACCAATGGGCCTCGACATTGACTGCGCAGGGCTGATTGCGCAATCTCTGCCGCACCCGTCCGCGCAGTTCACCCGGTGTCGTACTCATCCTCCCACCCGACCTTCATTCCCTCACCACAGGACACGACCGTAGATGCCTCTTTCCGGCAAAGGCATGCTTGCCAACTTCATGAACGTGGACGCAGCGGGCGAGGACGATTTCAACCGGTGGTATAATAAAGAGCATCTGGCCGAGCGCGTGGCGATCCCAGGCTTCCTGGAGGCACGCCGCTACGTCGCCATCGACGCCCCGCAGAAGTATCTCGGCACTTATACCACCGAGACCCTCGATGTGCTGGACAGCGAAGCCTACCGCCATCGGCTCGCGAACCAAACGCCCTGGTCGCTCCGCAACCTCGCCAAGTTCCGGGACGCGACCCGCGTCTGCGCCAACGTCAGCGCCAGCGTGGGAGAAGGGCGCGGCTCCGCCCTCGGCTTTGTGCGGTTCCGGCCGGTTGAGGGCGCGGGGCCCGCGGCCGAGCGAATGAGGGAGGCGCTAGCAGCGCTAGTCGGGCTCGACGGCGTGGTCTCGGCGCATTTGATCGAGAGCGACCCCTCGCTCTCGGTGCCGCTGGCCGCCGAGGCCGACACATCGGGCGCCGGCGACTGGTACGTGCTCATCGATGCCACGGGACAGGAGGCCGCCAACGCGGCCGTGGAGCGGCTTGCGCCCACCCGGTGGTCGGACGCGGGTCTCGCCCACGTGTCGACTGGCATCTACCGCCTGCTGTTTGACCTCGCCCGCGCCGAACTCGCCGTTTAGCGGCCGGCGCTAGGCCCACCCATAGTCCAACCCACCACACGAAGGGAAAGTGCATGAACGTCTGGACAAGAACTGCGGCGGTCGGCGTGGCCGGCCTGATCAGCCTGTCCTCGGCGGCCCTCGCCGAGACGTGGAACATGCCGGTCCGGTCGAACACGTCGAACTACATGACGCAGAACATCGAGAAGTTCGCCGAGGATGTTGCCTCGAAGACCGACGGCGAACTCACGATCACGATCCATCCGGAAGACGCGCTGGTGAAGCAGCCCGACGTGATGCGCGCCGTGCAGACCCAGCAGGTCGAGCTCGGCGAGTACCTGATGTCGATGCAGAGCAATCAGAGCCCGATCTTCGCCGTCGACTCTATCCCCTTCCTTGCGACGAGCTACGAGCAGAACCGCAAGCTCGCCAAGGCGGCGCGGCCGGCGATTGAGGAAGTGCTGGCCAAACGCAACCTGAAGCTGCTGTTCATCCAGTCCTGGCCGTTCCAGTCGATCTACACCGACCGCGAGATCAAGACCCTGGACGACTTCTCGGGCGTCAAGATGCGCGCCTACAACCCGAACACGGCGCGCATCGCCGAGCTGCTCGGCGCCACTCCCGTGACCGTTCAGCAGTCGGAGGTGCCGCAAGCGTTCTCGACCGGCGTCATCGAGGGCATGATCACATCGCCGACGACCGGAATCGACACCCAGGCGTGGGATTTCGTCGACTATTTCTACGACGTGAAGGCCTTCATCACCTGGAATATCGTCGTCATCAACCAGAACGTGTTCGACGCCCTCGACGAGGAGACCAAGCAGGCCGTCACGGCCGCGGCCGAGGCCGCCGAGGAGCGGGCTTGGGCGAAAGCTCCGGACGTCACGAGCGAGCAGATCGCGACGCTTGCCGACAAGGGCATGAAGGTCGAGCAGCCGAGCGAGGAGCTGCGGACGCAACTGCGCGAGATCGGTGACAAGATGCTGCAGGAGTGGCTCGACGACGCAGGCGAGACCGGCCAGGCGATCATCGACCGCTACAACGAGATGAAGTGATTCTCGAAGCAGGAGGGGGGACATGAGGGCGCTCGACGCCATCTACCGGGTGGCGGCCATCTTGGCCGCCCTTCTGCTGGCCAGCATCGCGGTCCTGACGCTCGTCCAAATCGTCGGACGCGCGCTGGGCTACCTCGTCTCGACGGGGACGGAGTTCGCCGGGTTCTGCATGGCAGCGTCGACGTTTCTCGCGCTCGCGTGGACTTTGCGGTCTGGTGGGCACATCCGCGTCACGCTCTTCGTTCAGAAGGCCCAAAGGCGGCTGCGGCGATGGGTGGAGGCCTTCTGTCTTCTCATTGCCATCGCCGCGACCGGCGTTCTCTCCTATTCGGCGGTCCTGATGACGTGGGACTCCTATAGGTTCGGAGATGTATCGGTCGGCCTCGTGCCGGTGCCGATCTGGATCCCCCAACTCTCGATGGCCTTCGGCACCGTTCTGCTGACGGTGGCGCTTGTGGAACAGCTCGCTCTCGTGGCACGCGGGGAAGAGCCGACTTACCGTCGTTTCGAGGACGAGGAGGCGGGGGTCACCGCCGCCGGAAGCGAGTAGGTGATGGATCCGATCACCTTCAGCCCGATCATCGCCCTTGCCCTGCTGGCGCTGCTGGCGAGCAGCGTCTGGGTCGCGATCTCACTCCTGTCTGGGGCGCTGATCGGCATGTACCTGTTCACCAGCGCGCCGATCACGCTGGTCATGCCGCAGAGTTACTGGAGCGCCCTCAGCGGGTGGACGCTGACCGCCCTGCCGCTGTTCGTGTGGATGGGCGAGATCCTGTTTCGGTCGCGCCTATCGGACGATTTGTTTCGCGGGCTCGCGCCTTGGGTGACGCGGCTGCCGGGGCGCCTGCTTCACGTCAACGTTCTCGGGTGCGCCGTGTTCGCCGCGGTCAGTGGATCGTCGGCCGCGACCGCGGCCACCGTCGGAAAGATGTCGCTGCCCGAGCTGCAGCAACGCGGTTACGATGAGAAGATGGCTCTCGGTTCGCTCGCGGCTTCCGGGACGCTGGGCCTGCTCATTCCCCCGTCGATCATGATGATCGTCTACGGCGTGTCGGCCAATGTCTCGATCGCTCGCCTCTTCATCGCAGGCATCCTGCCGGGCCTGATGTTGGTGTCACTTCTGATGGGCTACATTGCCGTTTGGTCCATATACAACCCGTCGCGCATGCCCGAGGCGATCGACAGAATGTCGTGGGGAGAGCGCCTCCGCCGACTAGGCCTTCTCCTGCCGGTCGTGCTGCTGATCACCGCCGTCATCGGCTCCATCTATGCCGGCTACGCCACCCCGACAGAGGCCGCCGCCCTCGGCGTGGTTGGCGCACTGGTCATTGCAGGCGTTACCGGCGGCCTGAGTTGGGCTGCATTTCGGGATAGTCTGTTCGGCGCGACACGTACCTCGTGCATGATCTGCTTCATCATCGGCTCCGCGGCCTTCCTGACGACGGTCATGGGCTATACGGGGGTGCCACGGGCGCTGGCCGGCTGGATTAACGAGTTTGGCCTGTCCGCCTATCCGCTGATCGCCGCGCTGACGCTAATGTTCCTTGTACTGGGCTGCTTCCTCGACGGCATTTCGATCATCGTGCTAACGATCTCGATCATCCTGCCGATGGTGCAGGCTGCGGGCATCGACCTGCTCTGGTTTGGGATTTACATGGTGCTGGTCGTGGAAATTTCGCAAATCACCCCGCCAGTCGGCTTCAACCTGTTCGTCGTGCAGTCGCTGACCGGGCGCAACATCTTGTACGTCGCCCGCGCGACCCTGCCGTTCTTCATGATGCTGGTTCTTGCGATAGTCCTCCTGGTTGTCTGGCCCGAAATCGCGACATGGCTGCCGCGAGAGATCATGTCGGGCTAAGGCCTGTTGAGGTTCAGGGTTGGACCGATGGCTTGAACGTGATTCAAGCTTCGAATGGAACGATTTGTACTGACGGACGCCCAGTGGGCGAAGATGGAGCCGCATTGTCTTGGGAAGCAGATCGACCCTGGACGCAGCGGCGGCGACAACCGCCGGTTCGTCGAAGCGGTGCTGTGGATCGTGCGCACGGGAAGTCCGTGGCGTGACCTGCCGGCCTTTTTCGGCAACTGGAACACCGTTTTCAAGCGATACCGCGACTGGGTAAAAGCCGATGTTTTCGCTCGGCTTTTCGAAGCCTGTTCGGACCAGCCGGACATGGAATACGCCATGGTCGATGCCACGATCGTCAAGGTCCACCGCCACGGCCAGGGCGCAAAAGGGGGACTCAGAGCCAAGCCATCGGCCGTTCCAAGGGCGGCATGACCACCAAAATCCTCGCGCTGACCGACGCGCTCGGCAATCTGGTACGCTTCGTGCTCCTGCCCGGCCATCGCTTCGACACGGTCGGCGTGCCCCGCTCATCGATGGCGTCTCTTTCGACGCGCTGATCGCCGACAAGGCCTTCGACAGCAACACTATCATCGACGATCTCAACGAGCGCGGCGCCAAGATTGTCATCTCGCAACACCCCCGCCGCGCCAAACCTCTGCCACTCGATGCCGAAATGTATAAATGGCGTCATCTCATCAAGAATTTCTTCTGCAAGCTCAAAGAGTTCAAACGCATCGCCATGCGCGCCGACAAAACCGCGGATGTGCCGGGTCAGCGGGGTGACGATCCGCATGCCGAAGCCGATCG
>CAWFLD010000007.1:7500-250000 GCA_963816555.1 uncultured Alphaproteobacteria bacterium
TCGGCAAGGTCGGCTCGACGGGCGGCTCGACCGGGCCGCACTGCCACTTCGAGGTGAAGGTGAACGGCCGCTTCGTCGACCCGATGCGCATCCGCCTGCCGCGCGGCCGCGTGCTCGACGGGCGCGTGCTCGCCTCGTTCGAGAAGGAGAAGGCGCGCATCGACGCGCTGATGAACCGCGCCCCCGCCTCGACCCGCGTCGCCGCCGTCGGCGGCTCCTGAGGCTCTCTTCCGCGATCGGCATCCGGCCGCCGCGGCCCCGCCCTTCCCGCAGACACGAAAAAGGCCCGTGCCGGGGGCACGGGCCTTGGAGCGGTGCGCAGTGCCCGCCGGTCACATGCGGCGCGAGACCATCATTTCCTTGATCTCGGCGATCGCCTTGGCGGGGTTCAGGCCCTTCGGGCAGGTCTGCGCGCAGTTCATGATCGTGTGGCAGCGATAGAGGCGGAACGGATCCTCGAGCTTGTCGAGCCGTTCGCCGGTCGCCTCGTCGCGGCTGTCGACGAGCCAGCGCCGCGCCTGCAGCAGCGCGGCGGGCCCGAGATAGCGCTCGGAGTTCCACCAGTAGGACGGGCAGGCCGTCGAGCAGCAGGCGCAGAGGATGCACTCGTAGAGGCCGTCGAGCTTCTCGCGGTCCTCGTGGCTCTGCCGCCACTCCTTCTCCGGCGCCGGCGTCTCGGTCTGCAGCCACGGCTCGATGAAGGCCTGCTGCGCGTAGAACATCGAGAGGTCGGGCACGAGGTCCTTGACCACCGGCATGTGCGGCAGCGGGTAGACCTTCACGGCGCCGTCGATCTCGTCCATGCCCTTGGTGCAGGCGAGCGTGTTCATGCCGTCGATGTTCATCGCGCAGGAGCCGCACACGCCCTCGCGGCACGAGCGGCGCAGGGTCAGCGTGGAATCGACGTTGTTCTTGATCCACAGCAGCGCGTCGAGGACCATCGGCCCGCAATCTTCCGTGTCGACGTGGAAGGTGTCGACATGCGGGTTCTGGCCGTCGTCCGGGTTCCAGCGATAGACGCGGAACTCGCGGGTGGCCTTCGCCCCTTCGGGCTTCGGCCAGGTCTTGCCCTTGGAGATCTTGGAGTTCTTGGGAAGGGTGAGCTGAACCATCGCTGTCCCTGGAGCTTGGGAGGATGCCGCGTTCGCGAAGGCGGATGCTGCATCCGCAAAAGGGGTGTCGTCCGACCTTCTTTCGCACGCCGCACTGCCGCTGTCACCCCCGGCGCCGCGGTGCCCACGCCGGATGCATGGCTGGTACGCACGGGCGGCGCGGGGCGATCACTCGCCCTCGTCGCGGCGCACGTCGCGGCGGACAGCCTCGAGATCGGCCTCGCTCAGCCAGCCGCGCTGCGCGGCGTGCTCGGCCGCGACCCACAGGTCCGGGCCGCAGGCGGTGTCGGCGCCGTGCTCGCGGGCCTCCGACAGCGCCTCCTCGACGCGGGCGTGCAGCGTGCCGCCCTTGATCTCGCGGAGATAGATCGCGGCGATGCGCCCCGGGTGCGCCTTGGCGAGGTCGCGGTAGACGAAGGCGTCCTTCTGGCCGGAATCGCCGATCAGCACGAAGTTCAGCCTCGGAAAGGCCTCCAGGATGCCCTCGATCATCCGGGTCTTGTGGCCGTGGTGGTCGCCCGTGAGCCAGCGGTTCTCCGTCAGGCCGAAATCCTTGAGCAGCATCGGGCCGAGCGGGATGTCGTGCACCGCGAGGAAGCGCTCGAACAGGTCGAACAGGTTCCACGGGCTCGACGAGACGTAGAAGACCGGGTTCCTCTCGTCCTCCCCCACGAGCCCGCGATAGAAGGCGGAGAGGCCGGGAAAGGCGACGCGCGTCTCCGCCGAGTTGGCGATCACGGTGCGCCAGTGCTTGCTCAGGCTCGTCGCGCCGGTCTCGATGATCGTGTCGTCGATGTCGGAGATGATGCCGAGGCGCGCCTCCGGCGTCGGCGTGCGCACCAGCGCGGTCTCGCGGCGGCGCTCGGTCGGCCGGACCGGGCTCTCCACGAGTTCGATCTCCACGTGCTGCCACGGCTCGCCGAGCTCGTGCGCGTCGCCGGGCTCGAAGGTGAACTCGAAATAGCCCTCGTCGTCCGTCACCGCCTCGCCGCTGAGGCCGCCGAAGCGCCAGGTCAGCCGCGCATCCGGCACCTCGTCGGTCTCGTAGCGCTTGTAGGTCAGCCACAGGTTGCGGCGCAGCGAGTGCGGCCCCTCCTCCGGCATGCCGCGGCCCTCGAGCACGCGGCCCTTCACCCAGTAGCGCGACGCGTCGCCGAAGCCGCGATAGGGCATCACGGCCGGCGGCTCGACGAAGCCGAGCCGGTTCTTGATCGCGAAGCGCGTGCGGTCCCACACGCCCTCGGCGCGGCTCAAGGTGCTGCGCGCCTGCTTGTTGAAGCTGATATGCATCCTGCCTCCCGCCCGAGCTGGCCAAGGCGAAACGCCCGGAAGCCGAAGATCGTTTCGATCCGCATCAGTAGTGGTAGCGGCACTGGGCGATGAGCAGGCTGTCGCCGTCGACGCGGTAGACCAGCCGGTGCTCCCGCGTCAGCCGCCGCGACCACCATCCGGAGAGCGATCCGCGGAGAGGCTCCGGCTTGCCGGTTCCCTCGAACGGCGTGCGCGCGCACTCGCGTATCAGGGCGTTCAGGCGCTTGAGGAGCTTGGGGTCCGTCTGCTGCCAGTGCAGGTAGTCTTCCCACGCCGTCTCGTGGAAGACGAGCCTCACTCCTCGAGCGTCCTCACCTTGCCGTCCCCGCGTTCGAGTTCGTCGACGGCCTGCAACAGCCGCTCGGCGTTACGAGGGCTCTGCAGGAGGTAGCGACTCTCCTCATAGGCCGCGAAGTCCTCCAGAGACATCAGGACGGCCGCGGGCTTGCCGCGGTCACGGGTGATGATGACCGGCTCGTGGTCGGCGGTGACGGAATCGAGCTCGGCCGCCAAGTTGCGCCGCAGCTCGCTGTATGACTTGGTGCGCATGGAGCTATTGTACGCGGTTACGTACAGGCGGCAAGAGCTTGTGGCGCCCGGCGGGGTCCTCCCGGACAAAGAAAAAGGCCGGTGCGCTGGCACCGGCCCGTTCCCTCAGGCTCGTCGAACGGCGCGGCGCGTCAGTAGACGCGGGCCTTCGGCTCGATATAGGCGATGTCGTTCGACATCGTGTAGGCGTGCACCGGCCTGTAGTCGATCTTCACCTCGTGGCTCACGGGGTCCGCCCAGGCGAGCGTGTGCTTCATCCACTCCTGGTCGTCGCGGTCCGGGTAGTCCTCGCGGGCGTGGGCGCCGCGGCTCTCGGTGCGGTTCACCGCGCCGTCCATGGTCACCACGGCCTGGCTGATCAGGTTGTCGAACTCGAGCGTCTCGACGAGATCGGTGTTCCAGACGAGCGAGCGGTCGGTCACCTTGATGTCGCGCGCGGCGTTCCACACGTCGTTGATCAGCTTGTGGCCTTCCTCGAGGATCTCGCCGGTGCGGAAGACGGCGCAGTTCGTCTGCATCACGCGCTGCATGTCGAGGCGCAGCTTGGCGGTCGGGGTGTCGCCGTCGGCATGGCGGAAGCGGTCGAGCCGGTCGAGCGAGTTGTCGCCGGCGCCGGCCGGCAGCTCCGGCTGGCTGTCGCCGGGGCTCAGCACCTCGCCGCAGCGCAGGCCGGCGGCGCGGCCGAACACCACGAGGTCGATCAGCGAGTTCGAGCCCAGCCGGTTGGCGCCGTGCACCGAGACGCAGGCCGCCTCGCCGATCGCCATCAGTCCCGGCACCACGTGGTCGGGGTTGCCGTCCTTCAGCGTCAGCACCTCGCCGTGGAAGTTCGTCGGGATGCCGCCCATGTTGTAGTGCACGGTCGGCAGCACCGGGATCGGCTCCTTCGTCACGTCGACGCCGGAGAAGATGCGCGCCGATTCCGAGATGCCGGGCAGCCGCTCGTGCAGGACGGCCGGGTCGAGATGGTCGAGATGCAGGTGGATGTGGTCCTTGTTGCGGCCGACGCCGCTGCCCTCGCGGATCTCGATCGTCATGGCGCGGCTGACGACGTCGCGCGAGGCGAGGTCCTTCGCCGTCGGCGCATAGCGCTCCATGAAGCGCTCGCCCTCGGAGTTGACGAGATAGCCGCCCTCGCCGCGCGCGCCTTCGGTGATCAGGCAGCCCGCGCCGTAGATGCCGGTCGGGTGGAACTGCACGAACTCCATGTCCTGCAGCGGCAGGCCGGCGCGCAGCACCATGGCGTTGCCGTCGCCGGTGCAGGTGTGGGCGGAGGTGCAGGAGAAGTAGGCGCGGCCGTAGCCGCCGGTCGCCAGGATCGTGCGGCGTGCGCGGAAGCGGTGCAGCGTGCCGTCCTCGAGGCACAGCGCGACGACGCCGCGGCAGGCGCCCTCCTCGTCCATGATGAGGTCGATCGCGAAGTACTCGATGAAGAACTCGGACTGGTGGCGCACCGCCTGGCCGTAGAGCGTGTGCAGGATGGCGTGGCCCGTGCGGTCGGCGGCGGCGCAGGTGCGCTGCGCCGTGCCCTCGCCGTAGCGGGTCGTCATGCCGCCGAACGGCCGCTGGTAGATCTTGCCTTCCTCGGTGCGCGAGAACGGCACGCCGAAATGCTCGAGCTCGTAGACCGCGGCCGGCGCGTTGCGCACGAGATACTCGATGGAGTCCTGGTCGCCGAGCCAGTCCGACCCCTTCACGGTGTCGTACATGTGGTAGCGCCAGTCGTCCTCGCCCATGTTGCCGAGCGCGGCGGAGATGCCGCCCTGCGCGGCGACGGTGTGCGAGCGGGTCGGGAAGACCTTGGTGATGCAGGCGGTGCGAAGCCCCGCCTGGGCGCAGCCGAGCGTCGCGCGGAGCCCCGCGCCGCCGGCGCCCACCACCACGACGTCGTAGGTGTGGTCGACGAAGGAATAGGCGCGGCCGTTGACGCCGGGGGCGCCGTTTCCGTTGCTGCCGTTCTGGGCCATCAGGGTCAGCCTCCGAAGGACATCTTGAGGATCGAGAAGGTGGCAGCCAGCCCGATCACGGCACAGAAGAAGTTGTTGCCGATCACGGCCAGGACCTTCAGGCCCTCGGTGTGGACGTAGTCCTCGATGATCACCTGCATGCCGACGCGCATGTGCAGCGTCACGGAGATCACGGCGAGGACGAAGGGAATGGCGATCAGCGGGTTCTGCATCTTCGCGACGACGGTGGCGTGGTCGTCGCCGGCGAAGCTCGCCACCATGACGATGAAGAAGGACAGGAGGAACACCTGCGCGAAGCCGGTCATCCGCTGCAGCAGGAAGTCGCCGGTGCCTTCGTGGGCGGCGCCGTATCCGCGGACGCGTGCGCCGGGGGTGCGTATCGATTTCGTCATGGCCGCCTCACATTACGATATAGGCCACGATCCAGATCAGGACCGTGAGCGTGACCGAGCCGACGAGCGTCGCCCAGGCGAGACGGCTGGCGTTCGGCGGATCCATCGCCAGCTGGAAGTCCCAGACGAAGTGCCTGATGCCGCCCAGCATGTGGTGCAGCAGCGTCCAGGTGTAGAGGAACAGGATGATCTGGCCGACGATCGAGCCGAAGAACCAGTTCACCGGGTCGAAGGCGCCCGGGCCGCTCGCGGCGGCGACGAGCCAGACGACGAGCAGGATCGTGCCGAAATAGAGCGCTCCGCCGGTGATCCGGTGCACGATCGACATCACCATGGTGATGATCGGCCGGAAGACCGAAAGATGCGGCGAAAGGGGGCGTTTCTGGTCGATTGCGGGCGTTGCCATGGATGGACGCGGAATCTCGTGAACGGGGCGGGGGCGACAGGGCCCATTCGTGCCGCTCTTCTAGCGCGCGGCGCGGGCGGACGCAATTCGCAGGCGCGAAACGGTGGCGGAAGCATGGCTTCCATGCCCGCAGGTGGCAGCAGCGGCAGCGACGCACCGCGCCCGCCAGGCGGCCGGGATCGGCCGGCGCCCGTCCGCCGTCGCATCCTAGCGGGGCATCAGCACCCAGCAGTCGAGATCGAGGATCACGCCCTCGGCATAGGTGCCGTCGGCATTGGTGTACGGGAAGTCGTGGCACGGCAGGTCCTTCGTCGCGACGAGCCGGAGCCGCAGCGCCCCGAGGTCGTCGCGGCCCGCCAGCCGGGCGCTGTCCAGCACCTCGCTCCAGGCATAGACGGTGTCGCCGGCGAAGAGCGGCGCGACGTGCCGGCCGGCGTTGATCGCGGCCAGGTGGAAGGCGTTCTGCAGGCCGTTGAACGAAAGCGCCCGCGCGAGGCTGATCACGTGGCCGCCGTAGACGAGCCGCCGGCCGAAGCGGCCCTTGCCCTCGCTGTGCTGGTTGAAGTGCACCCGGGCCGTGTTCTGGTAGAGCCTCGTCGCGAGCTGGTGCTCGGCCTCCTCCACCGTCATGCCGTCGACGTGGTCGATGCGCTCGCCGATATGGTAGTCGCCGTGGCGGTAGCGCGAGCCGGAGAGGTGGCCGTCCCACTCCTCGGTGTCGATATACGGCGCGGCGTCGCCCAGCGAGTCGGCCGACAGCGCGGCCGGCACGTCCGGCACCACCGGCTCCGGCGCGGGCGAAGCCTCGTCGCGCTTGCTCACCATGACCCAGCGCACGTAGTCGAGCACCGTCTCGCCGTACTGGTTGAGCCCCTGGGTGCGCACGTGGACGACGCCGGTGCTGGCCGTTCGAGTTCTCCTTGAGGCCGATCACCTCGGACACCGCCGACAGCGTGTCGCCGGGGAACACCGCCTTGAGGAAGCGGCAGCCGGCATAGCCGAGATTGGCGACGGCGTTGAGGGAGACGTCGGGCACCGTCTTGCCGAACACGATGTGGAAGACGAGCAGGTCGTCGACCGGCGCGTGGGCATAGCCGACCGCGCGGGCGAAGGCGTCCGACGACTGCACGGCGAAGCGCGAGCCGTAGAGCGCGGTGTAGAGCGAGACGTCGCCGGCGGTGACGGTGCGCGGCGTCGCGTGGCGCATCACCTGGCCGATCGCGAAGTCCTCGAAGAAGTGCCCCGGCAGGGACTTGTTCCACTTCGTCATGCCGACGTCTTCCCGGCGATGGCGTCGGCCATGGCGATGGTGCGCCGGGCGATGTCGGCGTGCAGGATCTCGACCATCCGGCCGTTCAGGCTGATCGCCCCCTTGCCCTGGTTCTCCGGCAGGTCGAAGGCCGCGATGATCTCGCGCGCCTCGGCGACCTCCTCGCTGCTCGGCGCGAAGATCTCGTTCGCCGGGCCGATCTGCGAGGGATGGATCAGCGTCTTGCCGTCGAGCCCCATCTCGCGGCCCTGCCGGCACTCCTCGACGAGCGCCTCGTCGTTGCGGAAGTCGTTGCAGACGCCGTCGAGCACCGCCAGGCCGTAGGCGCGGGCGGCGACCACGCATTGCGAGATCATCGGCACCATCGCCGCGCGGCCGCGCGTCTGCCGGGCGCCGGTCTCCTTGGCGAGATCGTTGGTGCCGAGCACGAAGCAGGAGAAGCGCGGGCCGGATTCCTCGACCTTCGCCGCGATGGCGTGCAGGTTCAGGAGCGCCAGCGGCGTCTCGATCATCGCCCAGAGCGCGACCTTGTCGCCCGCCCCGCCGCGCTCGGCGAGGTCGCGCGCCTCGTCGACGGTCTCGGGTCGCGACACCTTGGTCACGAGCACCGCGTCCGGGCCGGCGGCGACCGCCGCCTCGAGGTCGTCGCGGCCCCACGGCGTGCCGAGCGCGTTGACGCGGATCACCACCTCGCGGTCGCCGAAGCCGCCGGCCTTCACGGCGTCGCAGACCTGGCGCCTCGCGCTCTCCTTGGCGTCGGGCGCCACCGCGTCCTCGAGATCGATGATCACGACGTCGGCCGGCAGCGTCTTCGCCTTCTCGATCACGCGCGGGTTCGAGCCCGGCATGTACAGCGCGCTGCGGCGCGGGCGGATGTCGGTCGTCATGGGCCTCGCATGTCCAGGAAGATGCAATTCGGGGCCGGAGCCTAGCCGCTCGCGGGCCGTTGTGCCAGTCTCGCGGCCCTTCGTAGGGCAAGGGGGCGAGACGAATGGCGAAGCTTCTGACGATCTCCTCATGGGTCGCCCGCGGCCATGTCGGCAACTCCGCGACGACCTTTCCGCTGATGCGCCGCGGGCACGAGGTGGTCAGCCTGCCGACGGTCGTGCTGGCGCACCATCCGGGCCACGCGCCGAACCCGACGCGGACCGACGTCGTGTCGCTTCTGGAGATGGGCTCCGACGTGCTCCTGAGCCCGGCGCCGCATCCCGTCGACGGCATCCTCGTCGGCTATGTCGCGCTGGCGCCGCAGGCGGTGAACATCGCCGGCATCGTCGCCCAGGCGCGGGCGCAGAAGGCCGGCATCCCGCTCGTCGTCGACCCGATCATGGGCGACGAGGGCGAGCTCTACGTCGACCCCGCGGTGATCGGCGAGATCGTGACCCACATGCTGCCCATGGCCGACGTGATCGTGCCGAACCTCACCGAGCTCGCGGCGCTGTCGGACCCCGAGTCGGTGTCCGAGGCGCCGGAGATGGGCGAGGCCGAGGCGCTCGAGCGGGCGCGGGCGCTGGGCGTGCCGACCGTCGTCGTGACGTCGGCCCCGACGCGCAGCCGCGACCGGGTGGCGAACCTGCTGGTGACGGCCGACGGCGCATGGCGCATCGAGACGCCGCGCCTGCCCTGCAAGGTCCACGGCACGGGCGACCTCCTGGCCGGCATCATCCTCTCCGAGCTCGCCTCGGGGCGCGGGGTGGTCGACGCGACCGCCGCGGCGGCGGCGATCGTCCACGACGTGCTCGAGCTGACCGCGCGCGTCGACGGCGACGAGATGACGCTCGTCGCCGCGCAGGACCTGCTGGTCGCGCCGAAGAGCGCGGCCACCGTGCACCCGGTGTGAGCGCGGGCTGCGTCGCCGGCGTCGACGCCTGCCGCGCCGGCTGGATCGCCTGCTTCCTGCGCGACGACCTGTCGGCCCTCACCTTCCGCATCGTCGGCGACATCGCCGAGGTCGTCGACGCGCCGGAGCGGCCGCAGGCCGTCTCCGTCGACATGCCCATCGGCCTGCCGGACCGGATCGAGGGGACCGGACGGCCGTGCGAGATGGCGGTGCGGCCGCGCCTCGGCCAGCGCCAGTCGAGCGTCTTCTCCGTTCCCTCGCGCGCGGCGGTGATGGAGGAGGACTACCGGGCGGCCTGCGAGCGGGCGCTCGCGACCTCGACGCCGCCGCGCAAGGTCGCCAAGCAGTGCTTCATGCTGTTTCCCCGGATCCGAGAGATCGACGCGCTGCTGATCGCGCGCCCGGAGCTCCGCGACGTGGTCTTCGAGACCCATCCGGAGGTCGCCTTCCTCGAGATGAACGGCGGCCGCCCGGCGTCGCTTCCGAAGAAGGTCCGGAGCCGGCCGAACCCGGACGGCCTCAGCGAGCGCCTCGCGCTCCTCGCCGCGGCCGGCCTGCCGGATGGCGTCGCCACCGCGGTCGCCGCGCCGCCGCGGGGCGCCGGGGGCGACGACGTGCTCGACGCCGCGGCCTGCGCCTGGAGCGCCCGCCGCATCCTGCGCGGCGAGGCCGCGATCTACCCAGACCCGCCGCCGCGCGATTCCCTCGGGCTGGAGATGGCGATCAGGGCGTGACGGGCCGGCGGGACGAGGCAGCGGCCGGAAGGGCCGCTAGCGATTGGCGCGCTCGAGGAGCCGGGCCTCGGCGGCACTCAGCAGGTCCTTGAGGCAGGTCTCGTCGATCGGCTTGTGGAGCACCGCCATCACGAGATCCTCGTGAGAGGCCGCAAGGCTCGCCTGCCCGGTCACGAAGGCCGCCAGGTGGCCGCGCTCGTTGAGCCAGCGCGCGGCATCGATCCCCGTCTTGCCGTCCGCGAGGTCGATGTCGACCAGGGCGAGGTCGAACGGGGTGTCCTCCCACGCCCGGACGGCCTCGTCGAAGCTCGCCGCCGAGCCGGCCAGCTCGTGGCCCGCATCCTCGATCACCATCTCGAGGTGCATGACCACGAGCGCATTGTCTTCCAGGCAGTAGATACGCATGAATCGCCCGTTCGCTTCACCGGACGGGATCAACGGCACGAGCGGGAGATCGATCCGGGCTTTGCGTCGTTTCCACGCGATCGACGTCGCCCGTCGCCCGCAATCGAAGCCCCTGCGGGGTCAGGTCGATCTCGGGAGGCTCGCCGAGCTGGCCCTGCAGGGCGGTGCGGATGTAGCGGGTGCCGTAGCCGGACCGCCCCGACTGCTCCGGCCGGGGACCGCCGCTCTCGCGCCATTCGAAGCAGAAGCGCCCGCCCTCCACGCGCCACCGGACGTGGATCTCGCCGTCGGGCACCGACCACGCGCCGTATTTCGTGGCGTTGGTCGCGAGCTCGTGGACGACGAGGCCGAAGGCCGCGGTCGCGTCCTTGTTCAGGGCGATGCCGTCGCCCTCGAGCCTGAAGCTCGTGCCGCCGTCACCGGTGTAGGGGGCGAGGACGAGGGAGATCAGCTTCTCGAGGTCCAGCGCCTCGCCGCCGGCCTCGAACAGGGCGGCGTGGACGCTGCCGAGCGCCGTCAGCCGGCCGCCGAAATTGGCCTTCAGCTCGTCGACGTCGGCGCTGTTGCGCGCCGACATCTGGAAGATCGAGTTGACGCTGGCGAGGATGTTCTTGACGCGGTGGTTGAGCTCGTGGCGCAGCTCGCGCTCCAGCCGCAGGTGGTCGCGCACGTCGCGCTGGCGGAGCCTCGCGAGCAGCGCCGACTGCACCCCGCTCACCAGCTCGATCGCCGTCAGCGGCCGCTGGTAGAAGACCTGGCGCGAGCCCGGCCACCTCTCGGCGAGGCGCTGCGGCAGGTTGGAGCGGACAGCGTCGCTCTCGACGATCACGATGATCGAGAGCTCCGACCATTCCGGCTGGCGATCGAGATGACGGCGTATCAGCGCCACCGTCGCCTCCGTCAGCGCCTCCTGCGTCACGAGCAGCGCCCCCGGCAACGCCTCCTCGAGGACGGTTCCGAGCGACGCCTCGTCCGCGCACACCGCACGGCCGACGCCCCGCGTCTCGAGCAGGCTCGCCAGCATCTGGGCGTCGCGCCGGAACGGCGCGCAGATCAGGATGTCCTCGAGGTCGGTGATCGCGTCCCCCCGCCTATGCGAGCGTGTCTGGTGATCGCGGCGCGTCGAGCGGCGCGGGGCTGACGCTCACGCCCTCCGGGGCGATCGTCAGCTCGTGCACGCTCATCGCGTGCGGACCGTGCCGCTTCTTCACCGCCGTGATCGAGCGCTTGAGGGTGCTTCCCTCCTCGTCGATGCGCAGGAGAAGCACCGTGTCGCCGAGAAAGCTGACGTCGACGTCGATCGACACGTTCTCGCCGATCAGCCCGTGCTGCGCGACGATCAGCATGGTGAGCACGCCGCGCCGCGTCAGGAACTTGAGCAGCGACTGGATGTCCTGGACCGCCTGGTCCCGGTTCGGCAGCGCGTTCAGGTAGCCGGTGAAGCTGTCGATGACGACGACGCGGGTCTTGTCCCGGGCGACCGCCGCCTGGACGATCTGGCCGAACTCCCCGGCCGAGATCTCGCCCGGGTTGAAGTCCCGGATCAGGAGCTTGCCCGTCTCCGAGTGCCCGCGCAGGTTCATGCCGAGCCCCTCGGAGCGGCGGAAGAACGTCTCCTGCCTCTCCTCGAACAGGAACAGCGCGACGTGCTCGCCGCGGGCGAGCGCGGCCGTGGCGTAGAGCGAGGCCATGGTCGACTTGCCGGTGCCGGCCTGGCCGATGACCAGCGTCGTGGTCCCCGCCTCCTGGCCGCCGCCCAGCATGTCGTCGAGATTGGTGACGCCCGACTTGATCAGCTCGAGCGACTTCGTGTGCTCCATCACGACGCGGGGCACGATGCGGGGGAAGACGACGACGCCCTCGCCCTGCCGGATCGCCATGTCGTGGTAGCCGTCGGCCACCGCCGTGCCGCGCATCTTCGACACCTCGATGCGGCGGCGGGCGATGCCGTAGTCCGGCAGCGTCTTGTCCAGCCGGACGACGCCGTGCGCGATCGCCTCGATCTCGTCCTCGCGGGATCGTCCGTGGCCGAGATCGGTGTCGATCAGGAGGGCGGTGATGCGCCGCGCCGACAGGATGCTCTTGAGGCCGATCAGCTCGCGGCGGAAGCGCGCGTCGTCGCCCGTCAGGACCCGGACCTCGAGGAGGGAATCGTAGACGATGCGTCGCGGCTGGTGGCGGCCGATCGACTCGATGATCGCCTGGCGCGTCTCGTCGAGCCGGAGCTCGGCGGTCTGGAAGATCGACTGCTCGACGTGGGACGCGGCCCCCTCCCCGGCGGTCAGCTCCTCGACGTCGATGCCGTCGAGCGTCCAGCCGTGCGAGCGGGCGATCTGGTCGAGCTCGGCCTTGCTCTGGGACAGGCTGACATAGAGGCACCGCTCGCCGCGCGCCACGCCCTCGCGGAGGAACTGCAGCGCGGCGGTGGTCTTGCCCGAGCCGGGCACGCCCTTGAGGACGTAGATGTTCGAGATCGGGTAGCCGCCCTGGAGCACTTCGTCGAGGCCGGGGATCCCCGTCGAGATCGTGGGATAGGTTTCCGACATGGTCTCCATCTGGCTGCCGTCCGCATGTGGTGGCGAGCGATGCACAGCCGTGCCGCCCCGCCCGAATCGGGGGCAACCGCTACACGAAGGGGTAGAAGTAGGCTAGGCGGAGCAGGAAGGAAGATGGCCGGCCGGTCTCCGGCCCCCGCCCTCCCGGCGCTCCGTCACGCGCCCTCAGCCGCGCCACCTGAGGACGCGGCGCTCCACCTGGCCGATGAGCCAGCTCACCGCCAGGCCGATGGCGGACAGGATGGCGACGCCGGCGATCAGCTGGTCGGTCGCCATCAGGCTGCCGGCCATCAGGATGTAGGCGCCGATGCCGTATTCGGCGCCGATCATCTCGGCCGCGACGAGCAGGATGATCGCGATCGAGGCGGAGATCCGGCAGCCCGACAGGATGGCGGGCATGGCGCCGGGAATGACGATCTTGCGCACGATCGACCGCCACGGCAGGCCGAAGGACTGGGCCATGCGGATGAGGTTGCGGTCGACATTGTCGACCCCGCCATAGGTGGCGATGACCGTCGGGAAGAACGTGCCGAAGAGGATGGTCGCGACCTTGGAGCCCTCGCCGATGCCGAACCAGATGATGAAGAGCGGCAGGAGCGCGATCTTCGGGATCGGGAAGATGGCGGAGACGAGCGGCAGCAGCGCCGAGCGGGCGAGCGAGAACAGGCCGATCATGAGCCCGACGGTCACGCCCAGGATCGTGCCGCAGGTCCAGCCGAGGACGAGGCGCTGCAGCGAGGCGGAGAGGTGGAGCCACAGCCGGCCGCTGTGCACGAGGTCCATGAAGGCCCCGAAGGCCTCCGACGGCGCCGGCAGGACGAGCGCGCTGATCACCCCGGTGCGCGAGCCCGCTTCCCAGAGGGCGATCAGGGCGACGAAGACGAGCGGCGCGACGAAGCGCACCGAGCGCGGCCGGAAGCCGCCGCCGCGATAGGGCACCGTCCGGGACCCGGCGGCCGCGCGCGCCGCCTCGGACACCTCAGGCATCGGAAAGCTCGCGGTCGGCAGCCTTGGCCTCGTCGCGCATCAGGCTCCACAGATGGTGCTGCCGGCTCTCGAGCTCCGCCATGCGGTCGGCGCGCTCGGAAAGCGGCATGTCGATCTCGACGATCTCGCGGATCCGCCCGGGCCGGCGGGACAGGAGCACGATGCGGTGGCCGAGCCGCACCGCCTCGGCGAGGTTGTGGGTGACGTAGCAGGCGGTGAAGCGCTCGCGGCTCCAGAGCTGGACGAGGTCGTCCATCAGGAGCTCGCGCGTCTGGGCGTCCAGCGCCGACAGCGGCTCGTCCATCAGCATGACGGCAGGCTTCACGCTCAGGGCGCGGGCGATCGCCACGCGCTGCTTCATGCCGCCGGAAAGCTGTCGCGGCAACGCCGTCCGGAACTCCGTCAGGTTGGTCCTCGCCAGCACGTCGGCGACGATCTCCGCGCGCTGCGCGGCCGGGAGACGGTGGTCCTCCAGCACCAGCGACACGTTCCCCTCGACCGTCCGCCAGGGCAGCAGCGCGAAGTCCTGGAAGACGTAGGTCAGCGGGTTGAGGCTGTCGGCGGGTGGATCGCCGACGAGCCTGACCTCGCCCGCATCGGGCCGTTCGAGCCCCCCGAGGAAGCGGAGGAACGTCGACTTGCCGCATCCCGACGGCCCGACGATGCAGACGATCTCGCCGCGGCCGATGTCGAGGTCGATGTCGCGCAGGACCTCGGTCGAGCCGTAGGCATGGCCGAGCCCGGCAATCCTCAGGTCCATGTCCGCGCTCCGGCCGGGGGCTCAAGCAGGGCGGCGCCGGGATGGCCCGGCGCGCCGGTCTTCAGTAGGTCTCGACGAAGCTCGTGTCGACGAGATCGTCCACCGTCACGTCGCCCGGCACGAGGTTCTCCGACTTGAACCACTCGAGCTGGTCCTTGACGCTCGTCAGGTTGAGCTTCGCGTCGGCGTTCGACCGCATGGCGCCGTTTCGGATCGAGGGCGCGGCTTTCTCCAGCGGCTCGTCGGCGTAGACGTATTTGTGGATCAGCTCGACCATCTTGTCGGCCGCCTCGTCGCCCGCGCTCTTGTCGACGAGCGCCGCGTTGAAGTCGGCGGCGCCCTTCGAGAAGGCGGCGAGGAAGCGCTTCACGAGGTCCTTGTCGTTCTTGGCGTGCTCCGAGGAGGTGAAGACCGTCGTCACCTGGTAGTCCGGCAGGTAGTCGGAGACCTGGCCGATGATCTTGGCGCCGCCGGAGGCGTCGAGCGCCTTGCCGATATGGGGCACGATGGCCCAGGCGTCGATCTGGTTCGACTTCAGGGCGCCGATCACCGCGCCCACCTTCTGCAGCGGCTTCAGGTGGATCTCGTCGCGCGGGATGTTCTCGCCGTCGGCGATCTTGTGGGCCATGTAGTGGAAGGACGAGCCCGCCTGGGTGATGCCGAAGGTGTGGCCGGCGAGGTCGGCCGGCGTCTTCAGGCCGTTCTCGTAGGCCTCGTTCGAGGCGAGGATGACCTGGCCGTCGATGCCCGGCTCCTCCTGCAGCGCGCCGCCGATGACCTTCACCGCGCCCTTCTGCGCGAGGTTCACGAGGCCGCCGGTGATCGCGGTGACGCCGAAGTCGACGTCGCCGGAGGCGATCGCGACCGCCATCGGCTGGGCCGCCTGGAAGAACTTGAACTCGACGTCGAGCCCCTGCTCCTCGAAATAGCCGCGCTCGTAGGCGACGAAGCTCGGCGCGTGCGAGGTGAGGCGCAGCGCGCCGACGGTGATCTTGTCGGCCGCCGAGGCAGGCCCCGCCGCGAGCGTTCCCGCCGCGACCACGCCGCCCGCGACCAGGGCCATCAGCCCGCGCCTGGTGAGTGAGAGCACGATCTTCCTCCCGTCATGTCGTTATTCGCCCCGGCGCAGGGGCCGGCGGCTCGCGAAGATTGGTGGGAGTGTTAAACCCCGCGGGAGACGCCGAGATCAAGAGCGTCCGGCCGCAGCACCGACCGGCCGCCGCACGGTCGCCGGCCGTACGCACGCGGCGCCACGGCGTCCGCGGCGCTCCCGGCGCGACGGCCGGTCAGACGCCGGCAAAGGGGTGGGAAATTGGAGCGGGCGATCGGGATCGAACCGACGACATTCAGCTTGGGAAGCTGACGTTCTACCACTGAACTACGCCCGCGTCGGGGCAAGAGATCATACGCGGGCAGGGGCCTTGTCAAGCTGTTGCGGCGGGCGGCGGCCGCCGCGGCGGCGGTGAGAGGATCGTGAAGCCGCGGTGATCGGCTGGCATCTTAATCGCGTAGCCCCTTCGCGCTATGTTTCGAGCCTCACGTCAGCCGAAGGTGCTCCGTCCCATGAATGAAATGAGCGTTCCGGCCGATTTTCGCCCGCTCGACCCGCAGAAGTTCCGCGACCCGGACGTCACCGCCAGGGGCGAGGCGCGCGCCTCCGTCGAGCTGACCTCGCTCGACACGCTGTGGATCAACACCGGCACGCTCTGCAACATCGCCTGCCGCAACTGCTACATCGAGTTCGAGCCCGACGAACGACCGGCTGGAATACATCACGGCGGCCGAGGTCGCGGCGTTCCTCGACGAGATCGAGGCCTCGGGAAGGCCGACGCGCGAGATCGCCTTCACCGGCGGCGAGCCCTTCATGAACCCGGGCTTCCTCGACATGGTGGAGGACGCGCTCGGCCGCGGCTTCGAGGTGCTGGTGCTGACGAACGCGATGCAGCCGATGCAGCGGAAGGGCGTGAAGGAGCGCCTGCTCGCCATCCGCGAGCGGCACGGCGACCGCCTGACGCTGCGCATCAGCATCGACCACCATTCCGCCATCCATCACGACGCCGAGCGCGGCGCCGGCGCCTTCGCCAAGACGGTCCAGGGCACGGACTGGCTGGCGCGGCACGGCTTCCGGCTGGCGGTGGCCGGCCGCACGGTGTGGGGCGAGAGCGAGGCGGACGAACGCGCCGGCTACCAGCGCCTGTTCGACGAGCGCGGCTGGCCGGTCGACGCGCAGGACGGACAGGCGCTCGTGCTCTTCCCGGAGATGGACGAGCGGGTCGACGTGCCGGAGATCACCACCGCCTGCTGGGGCATCCTGGACGTGAGCCCCGCGGCGATGATGTGCGCCTCGAGCCGGATGGTGGTGAAGCGCAAGGGGGCGGAGCGCCCGGCCGTGCTGCCCTGCACGCTCCTGCCCTACGACGAGGCGTTCGAGATGGGCGGCACGCTCGCCGAGGCGGCAGGCGCCGACGGCGGCATGTTCGCCGACGGCGCGGTCAAGCTCTGCCACCCGCACTGCGCGAAGTTCTGCGTGCTCGGCGGCGGCTCCTGCACGGGATAGGCGGCGGGGCCGCGCCGCAGCGGGCCCCGCGCCGGTTTCTCAGAGGATCGTCTGGCCGGTCTTCTTCCAGTCGGCGAGGAACGATTCGATGCCCTTGTCGGTCAGCGGATGCTTGACGAGGGCGCGGATCGTCGCCGGCGGCACGGTCGCGACGTCGGCGCCGAGCAGCGCGCACTGCTTGACGTGGTTGACGGTGCGGATCGAGGCGGCCAGCAGCTCGGTCTCGAAGCCGTAATTGTCGTAGATCTGGCGGATCTCGGCGATCAGCTCCATGCCGTCGAGGCCGATATCGTCGATGCGGCCGATGAAGGGCGAGATGTAGCTCGCCCCCGCCTTGGCGGCGAGCAGCGCCTGGTTGGCGGAGAAGCACAGCGTCACGTTCACGTCGATGTCGCTCTCGCGCAGCCTGGCGCAGGCGCGCAGGCCGTCGAGCGTCAGCGGCACCTTCACCACGACGTTCTCGGCGATGTCGGCGAGCTTCAGCCCCTCCTCCACCATCCTGTCCGCCTCGAGCGCCGTCACCTCGGCCGAGACGGGGCCGTCGATGATGTCGCAGATCTCCTCGACCACCTCGAGGAAGTTGCGACCGCTCTTGGCGACGAGCGAGGGGTTGGTGGTGACGCCGTCGATCAGGCCGATCTCGGAGAGCGAACGGATCTCCTCGACGTCCGCGGTGTCTACGAAGAACTTCATCGGGTTTCCTGTCCCTTCGGGAGACGTGGCTTGAACATTCGTGGCGCCCTCTTTAACGCACTTTGCCGTGCTTGACAGTCCCGCCGAACGCGCACCCGCGCGCCCCCACACGGTCAACGTGGTCCTGCCCGTCGTGCTCGACCGCGCCTACACCTATGCGGTGCCCGACGGCATGGACGTGGTGCCCGGCGACGTGGTCGTCGCGCCCTTCGGGCCGCGCCTGATGATCGGCGTCGTCTGGGAGGGCGAGCCCGACGAGGTCGAGCCGAAGAAGCTGCGCTTCCTCGAGGAGAAGCTCGACGGCCACGTCGACCTCACCATGCGCCGCTTCGTCGCGTGGGTCGCCGAGTACACGGTGACGCCGATCGGCCAGGTCATGCGCATGGTCGTCCGCGTGCCGGCCGCCTTCGCGCCGGAGAAGCCGGTCCATGCGCTGCGCCTCGCGGGCCCTCCGCCCGGGCGGATGACGGAGGCGCGCCGGCGGGTGCTCGACGCGGCCGCGGACGGCGCCGCCCACGGCAAGGGCGAGCTCGCCTCGGCC
The DNA here is from genome assembly GCA_963816555.1 of uncultured Alphaproteobacteria bacterium. Lineage (GTDB taxonomy): Bacteria > Pseudomonadota > Alphaproteobacteria > Rhizobiales > Tepidamorphaceae > Lutibaculum. Next base: position 25,580 of record CAWFLD010000007.1, read on the forward strand.
GCCGGCGTCGGCGCCTCGGTGGTCGAGGGGCTCGTCGCCGCCGGCACGCTCGAGGCGGTGGAGCTCGCGCCGCCCCCCATCGTCGCGGCGCCGGACCCCGACCGCCCGACCAAGGAGCTGAGCGAGACGCAGGGCGAGGCCGCGGAGCACCTGCGCGACCGGGTGCGCCACGGCGGCTTCGAGGTGACCCTGCTCGAGGGCGTCACCGGCTCCGGCAAGACGGAGGTCTATTTCGAGGCCGTCGCCGAGGCGCTGCGCGACGGACGGCAGGTTCTCGTCCTCGTGCCGGAAATCTCGCTGACGGGCCAGTTCCTCGAGCGCTTCGAGGAGCGCTTCGGGGCGCCGCCGGCGGAATGGCACTCCGACGCGACGCCGAAGGCGCGCGAGCGCACCTGGCGCGGCATCGCCTCGGGCGAGGTCCGCGCCGTGGCGGGGGCGCGCTCGGCGCTCTTCCTGCCCTTCCGCGAGCTCGGCCTGATCATCGTCGACGAGGAGCACGACCCCGCCTACAAGCAGGAGGAGGGCGCGATCTACCACGCGCGCGACATGGCGGTGGTGCGGGCGAAGCTCTCCGACATCCCCGTGATCCTGTCCTCGGCGACGCCGTCGGTCGAGAGCCGGGCCAACGCGATCAAGGGGCGCTACCGCCACGTCGTCCTGGCCGAGCGCTACGCCATGCCGATGCCCGAGATCGCGGCGATCGACATGCGCAGCGAGGGGCCGGAGCGCGACCACTGGCTGGCGCCGCGCCTCGTGAAGGCGATCGCCGAGGAGACCGGCCAGGGCCGCCAGGCGCTGCTCTTCCTCAACCGCCGCGGCTACGCGCCGCTGACGCTGTGCCGCAAGTGCGGCTATCGCTTCGAGTGCCCGAACTGCTCGGCCTGGCTCGTCGAGCACCGCTTCCGGCGCACCCTCGCCTGCCACCATTGCGGCTTCGAGACCTCGACGCCGACGAAGTGCCCGAGCTGCGAGGCGGAAAACAGCCTCGTCGCCTGCGGCCCGGGCGTCGAGCGCGTGGCCGAGGAGGCGGCCTCGCTGTTTCCCGACCGGCGCATCCTCATATTGTCGAGCGACGTCGTCACGAGCCTCGCCGACCTGCGGGCGCGCTTCGCGGCGGTGGAGCGCGGCGAGGCCGACATCGTCATCGGCACGCAGCTCGTGGCGAAGGGTCACAACTTCCCCCACCTCTCGGTCGTCGGGGTGATCGACGGCGACCTCGGCCTCGCCACCGCCGACCCGCGCGCCGCCGAGCGCACCTTCCAGCTCCTGCAGCAGGTGACCGGCCGCGCCGGCCGCGGGCTGCACGAGGGCCGCGCCTTCGTGCAGACCTTCGATCCCTCGCACCCGGTGATGGCGGCGATCGTCTCGGGCGACAAGGAGGGCTTCTACGCCCGGGAGCTCGAAAGCCGCGAGCGGCAGGGCCTGCCGCCCTTCGGCCGGCTCGCCGCCGTCATCGTCTCTGCCAATGCGCGCGAGCAGGCGGTGGCGCACGCCAAGGCCATGGCCCGCGCCGTGCCGCGCGGCGAGGCGCGGGTGCTGGGCCCGGCCGACGCCCCGCTCGCCGTGGTGCGCGGGCGGCACCGGCTGCGCTTCCTCGTCAAGGCGCCGCGCGGCTTCGACCTGCCGGCCTTCCTGCGGGCGTGGCTTTCGGCGTCGCCCAAGCCCCGCGGCAACGTGCGGATCGCCGTCGACGTCGATCCCGTGAGCTTCCTGTGAGGCCTGTCGTCGTCCCGCCGCGACCGCCTCGTGACGGGAGCGTGACGGCGCGGCAGCCCCTCCCCGCGCCGCGCGCGGAGCCCGCCACGGGCGGCTTGCGGGACTCGCCTGCCCTACCTTTGGCCTATGTTGCGCGGGTCTGGGGAGTGTGATAGGTGCTCCGGCGGTCTCGGGGGGCCTTCAAGGCAGTGCCGAGCCCTCTGGTCAATCTAAGAAATTCATCTTTCGGACCGTGCGCATCCTACGCCGTTTGATGGGTCACGTCCGAAAGCGCATCAGAGAGCAGAACGGGTGAACGGAGAAGACACTCTCGTATCCGGCGTGGCCGGTCGTTACGCCACGGCGCTGTTTGATCTGGCGGCCGAGGAAGGCGCCATCGATCAGGTTGCGTCGGACATGAACGAAATCGGCCAGATGCTCGTCGAGAGCGAGGATCTCCTGCGTCTCGTGCGCAGCCCCGTCTACTCGGCCGAAGACCAGGTCCGCGCCTTCGACGCGGTCCTGGACAAGGCGGGCACCGGCGGCATCACCCGCAACTTCGTGAGCCTGACGGCCCGCAACCGGCGCCTCTTCGCGCTGCCGGAGATGGTGCGCGGCGTTCCGCCAGCTCGTCGCGAAGCATCGCGGCGAGATCTCCGCCGAGGTCGTCTCGGCGCAGGAGCTCTCGGAGGAGCAGGCGACGTCGCTCAAGGCCGCGCTGAAGGAAGCCGTCGGCCGCGACGTCACGCTCTCCCGCAAGGTCGACGCCTCCCTGATCGGGGGCATGGTCGTGCGTGTCGGCAGCCGCATGATCGACACATCCCTTAAAACGAAACTGAACGGGCTACGTCTCGCGATGAAAGAGGTCGGCTGATGGACATTCGGGCCGCAGAAATCTCCGCGATCCTCAAGGATCAGATCAAGAATTTCGGCAAGGAAGTCGAAGTCTCGGAAGTCGGCCAGGTGCTGTCCGTCGGTGACGGCATCGCCCGCGTCTACGGGCTGGACAACGTCCAGGCCGGCGAGATGGTCGAGTTTCCCAACGGCATCATGGGCATGGCGCTCAACCTCGAGCGCGACAATGTCGGCGTCGTGATCTTCGGTTCCGACCGCGAGATCAAGGAAGGCGACACGGTCAAGCGCACGGGCGACATCGTCTCCGTGCCGGTCGGCAAGGGCCTGCTCGGCCGCGTCGTCGACGGCCTCGGCAACCCGATCGACGGCAAGGGCCCGATCGAGTCCGAGGAGCAGAAGTTCGTCGACGTGAAGGCGCCGGGCATCATCCCGCGCAAGTCGGTGCACGAGCCGATGGCCACCGGCCTCAAGGCGATCGACGCGCTGATCCCGGTCGGCCGCGGCCAGCGCGAGCTGATCATCGGCGACCGCCAGACCGGCAAGACCGCGATCGTGCTCGACACGTTCCTCAACCAGAAGCCGATCAACGCGACCGGCGACGAGAAGCAGAAGCTCTACTGCGTCTACGTCGCGATCGGCCAGAAGCGCTCGACGGTGGCGCAGTTCGTGAAGACCCTCGAGGAGCGCGGCGCGCTCGAGTACTCGATCGTCGTCGCGGCGACCGCCTCCGACCCGGCGCCGATGCAGTACCTGGCGCCGTTCGCCGGCTGCACGATGGGCGAGTATTTCCGCGACAACGGCATGCATGCCGTGATCGCCTATGACGATCTGTCCAAGCAGGCCGTCGCCTACCGCCAGATGTCGCTGCTTCTCCGCCGTCCGCCCGGCCGCGAGGCCTATCCGGGCGACGTGTTCTACCTGCATTCCCGCCTGCTCGAGCGCTCGGCCAAGATGAGCGACGAGCGCGGCTCCGGCTCGCTGACGGCCCTGCCGATCATCGAGACGCAGGCGAACGACGTCTCGGCCTACATCCCGACCAACGTGATCTCGATCACCGACGGCCAGATCTTCCTCGAGACCGACCTGTTCTACCAGGGCGTCCGCCCGGCGCTGAACGTCGGCCTGTCGGTGAGCCGCGTCGGCTCGGCGGCGCAGACCAAGGCGATGAAGCAGGTCGCGGGCAAGATCAAGGGCGAGCTCGCCCAGTACCGCGAGATGGCGTCCTTCGCGCAGTTCGGCTCGGACCTCGACGCGACGACCCAGCGTCTCCTCAACCGCGGCGCGCGCCTGACGGAGCTCCTGAAGCAGCCGCAGTTCTCGCCGCTCAAGATGGAGGAGCAGGTCATCGTCCTGTTCGCCGGCGTGAACGGCTATCTCGACGCGATCCCGGTCTCGGCCGTGAACCGCTTCGAGGCGGAGCTGCTTCGCTTCGTGCGCGACAAGCACCAGGACCTTCTCGAGACCATCCGGACCGAGAAGGCGCTGTCGGACGAGACGAACGAGCGCGTGAAGCAGGCCGTCGACGCCTTCTCCAAGAACTTCACCGCCTGATCGCCAGCCAGGCAGCGAAGGGAGAGACGGCTTAGATGGCCAGCCTCAAGGACCTCAGAAACCGCATCGCCTCGGTGAAGGCGACGCAGAAGATCACCAAGGCCATGCAGATGGTGGCCGCGGCGAAGCTGCGCCGTGCCGAGGCGGCGGCCGAAGCGGCCCGGCCTTATGCGGAGCGCATGGACGAAGTGCTCGCCGGCCTCGCGGCATCGACCCGCGGGGCGCCGGGCACCTCGCCCCTCCTTGCCGGCACCGGCAAGGAGGACGTGCACCTGCTCGTCGTCATGACGGCGGACCGCGGCCTGTGCGGCGCGTTCAACTCGTCGATCGTCCGGCTGGCGCGCGAGCACATCAACCGCCTGATCGGCGAGGGCAAGGAGGTCAAGATCCTCTGCGTCGGCCGCAAGGGCGCCGATCAGCTGCGCCGCCAGCATCGCGACAAGATCATCGACACGATCTCGTTCCGCGACGTGAAGAACATCGGCTTCGCGCAGGCCCGGGAGGTCGGCGACCGCGTCCTCGCCATGTTCAACGAGGGCGAGTTCGACGTCGCGACGATGTTCTACTCCCGCTACAAGTCGGTGATCAGCCAGATCCCGACGGCCCAGCGCCTCGTCCCGGCGGAGATCGCCGAGACCGAGGAGGGCGAGGGCCAGCAGGAGGCGACCGGCGGCGCGCTCTACGAGTACGAGCCGGACGAGGAGGAGATCCTCGACGATCTCCTGCCGCGCAACGTCTCGGTCCAGGTCTTCAGGGCGCTGCTGGAAAACGGCGCCTCCGAGCAGGGCGCACGCATGAGCGCCATGGACTCCGCCACCCGCAACGCCGGCGAGCTCATCGACAAGCTGTCGCTCGAGTACAACCGGACGCGCCAGGCGCAGATCACGACCGAGCTTACGGAAATCATTTCGGGCGCCGAAGCCCTCTGAGGGCGCTCGCGACCAGATCCAAACAGGGTAGACGAACATGGCAGCCAATCCCTCCAGCACCGAGAGCCGCCCGGTCGGCCGCATCGCCCAGGTGACGGGCGCCGTCGTCGACGTGACGTTCGACGATCACCTGCCGGAGATCCAGAACGCGCTCGAGACCGACAACCACGGCAACCGCCTGGTGCTCGAGGTGGCGCAGCATCTCGGCGAGAACACGGTCCGCACCATCGCCATGGACGCGACCGAAGGTCTCGTCCGCGGCCAGGACGTCACCGACACCGGCTCGCCGATCATGATGCCGGTCGGCGAGGAGACGCTCGGCCGGATCATGAACGTGATCGGCGAGGTCGTCGACGAAGGCGAGCCGATCAAGACGCAGGAGCGCCGGGCGATCCACCAGCCGGCCCCGTCCTACGTCGACCAGTCGACCGAGGCCGAGATCCTCATCACGGGCATCAAGGTCGTCGACCTGCTCGCCCCGTACGCCCGAGGCGGCAAGATCGGCCTGTTCGGCGGCGCCGGCGTGGGCAAGACCGTGCTCATCATGGAGCTCATCAACAACGTCGCGAAGGCGCACGGCGGCTATTCCGTGTTCGCCGGCGTCGGCGAGCGCACGCGCGAGGGCAACGATCTCTACCACGAGATGATCGACTCCGGCGTGAACAAGGAAGGCGGCGGCGAGGGCTCGAAGGCCGCGCTCGTCTACGGCCAGATGAACGAGCCGCCCGGCGCCCGCGCCCGCGTCGCGCTGTCGGGCCTGACGGTCGCCGAGTACTTCCGCGACCAGGGCCAGGACGTGCTGTTCTTCGTCGACAACATCTTCCGCTTCACGCAGGCGGGCTCCGAGGTGTCGGCGCTTCTCGGCCGCATCCCCTCGGCGGTGGGCTATCAGCCGACGCTCGCCACCGACATGGGCGCGCTGCAGGAGCGCATCACGACGACGACCAAGGGCTCGATCACCTCGGTGCAGGCCATCTACGTGCCGGCCGACGACCTGACCGACCCGGCGCCGGCGACCTCCTTCGCGCATCTCGACGCGACGACCGTGCTGTCGCGCTCGATCGCCGAGAAGGGCATCTACCCCGCCGTCGACCCGCTCGACTCGACCTCGCGCATGCTCGACGCCCGCATCATCGGCGACGAGCACTACGACGTCGCCCGCCGCGTCCAGGAGACGCTGCAGCGCTACAAGGCGCTGCAGGACATCATCGCGATCCTGGGCATGGACGAGCTCTCGGAAGAGGACAAGCTGACGGTGGCCCGCGCCCGCAAGATCGAGCGCTTCCTGTCGCAGCCCTTCTTCGTCGCCGAGGTGTTCACCGGCTCGCCGGGCAAGCTCGTCGACCTCGCCGACACCATCAAGGGCTTCAAGGGCCTGGTCGAGGGCGAGTACGACCACCTTCCCGAGGCCGCCTTCTACATGGTCGGCACCATCGAGGAGGCGATCGAGAAGGCCCAGCGTCTGGCCGAGGCGGCCTGAGGAAGGCTTGAAGCAAGATGGCCGAGAACTTCCATTTCGAGCTCGTCGCGCCGGAGCGGCTCCTCATCTCCGAGGACGTCGAGCAGGTTGACGTGCCGGGCGCCGAGGGCGACTTCGGCGTGCTCGCCCAGCACATGCCGCTCGTCTCGTCGCTCCGCGCCGGCATCCTCGTGGTGCGCGAGAACGGCCAGCCCAAGCACGAGATCTTCGTGCGCGGCGGCTTCGCCGAGGTCCGGCCCGACCAGCTGATCGTGCTCGCCGAGCAGGCGGTTCCGGTCTCCGAGATCGACCAGGCCCAGCTCGACCAGCACATCAAGGATGCCGAGGAGGACGTCGCGGACGCCCCCGAGGGCGAGGCGAAGGTCAGGGCCGAGCAGAACCTCGCCCGGCTGCGCGAGGTCAACGAGGTGCTGCGCGCCTCCGGCCACGTCTGAGCCGCCGCCACGCCTGACATGGTTCGACAGCCGCCCCTCCCCGGGGCGGCTGTTTTCGTTTGCGGGCGCGACTTCACGAGGGAGGAACGATGGCGTCGTTCAGCGAGACGGCCTGGGCCGCCAATGCCGGGCTCTACGAGACGATCCGGACGATGGGCTTCAACGAGGAGCTTGCGGCCGGCACGCTGCGGCTCTCGGCGTTCCGGCACTACATGATCCAGGACGCCCATTATCTCGAGGCGTTCGGCCGCGGCCTCGCCGTCGCCGCGGCCAAGGCCGACACGTCCGATGCGATCGTGCAGTTCGCCGAGGCCGCCAAGGTCGCGATCATCGACGAACGCGAGCTTCACGAGGCGTTTTTCGCGAGGTTCGGCATCGACGCCGGGACCGTCGCGGCAACGCCGCCCTCGCCCGCCTGCCACCATTATGCGAGCTTCCTGATCGCCACCTGCTGGGCCGAGCCCTACCCGGTCGCGCTCGCCGCCCTCCTGCCCTGCTTCTGGATCTATGCCGAGATCGGCAGGGACATCCACGCGAGGGCCGCGCCCGGCAATCCCTACCGGGCGTGGATCGACACCTATGCCGGCGAGGACTTCCACGCCGCCGTGCGCGCCGTGATCGCGACGACCGACGAGGTGGCGGCCCGGCAGACCGACGAGACGCTTGCCGCCATGCACCTCGCCTTCACGCGCGCGACGCAGCTCGAGTGGATGTTCTGGGACAGCGCGCACAAGGAGCGGGACTGGCCGGTGGGGTGACCCCGGTTTTCAGCCAGGGATCGAGGGGCCGACGGCGTGTCGCGTCGCGACTGGGCACGCCAGCGCCCCTCCCCTACCTGATCAGCGGCACCAGCTCGTCGACGATCCGGCGGTAGACCTGGTGCTTGAACGGCACCACGAAGTCGAGCATGCGCCCCGGCTCGATCCACTCCCACCTGTCGAACTCGGGCTTGTGCCCGTCCGGCACGTTGACGACGTCGATCTCGCTCTCGTCGCCCTCGAAGCGCAGCGCGTACCATTTCTGCTTCTGCCCGCGATAGCGCCCGCCCCAGGCCTTGCCGATCATCTCGTCGGGCAGGTCGTAGACGAACCAGCCGTCCGATTCGGCGACGATGCGCACGGATTTGATCGAGGTCTCCTCGTAGAGCTCGCGGAAGACCGCTTCCCTCGGGTCCTCGCCCTCGTCGATTCCGCCCTGCGGCATCTGCCACCACGTGCCGGGGCCTTCCGGCTCCTCGGGCCCGTCCGCCCGGTGACCGATCAGGACGAGACCCTCGGCATTGACGACCATCGCGCCGACGCAGGGACGGTAGGGAAGTTGCTCCGGTTCGACGGTGGCCACGGCATGCTCCTTCGGGCGGGGAATGGGCGGGAGCAAGCAATGTGGGCCAGACGCGGCCGCTGTCAACGCGGCCGGCGCTCGGACGCCGTCAGCTGCCGGTGACGCCGACGGCCGCGGTGATCGGCACGAGCACCGCGCCGCGGTCCTTCAGGTCCTTCGCCCACTCCGCGATCGTCTCGACGCTGACGGGCAGGCCGGTGGCGACGCCGATCGCCGTGCCCTGCTCGGCCGCCGCCGCCTCGAGCCCGGAGAGCGCCTGGCGGATCGCGTCCTTGTCCGGCGTCGCGTCGAGGACGACGTCGGCGACCTTGCTCGGAAGCTGGATCTCGTGCGCGATCTGCGGCGCCAGGCTGCGCTGCGAGCTGCCGTCCTCGACATAGAGGAGGCCGCGCTCCTTCAGCTCGCCGAGGAAGTTGCGCATGCCGTCCTCGACGCCGGTGAAGCGGGCGCCCATGTAGTTCGTGACGCCGACATAGCCGCCGAACCGGCCCATCGACCAGTACAGGCGGTCCTTGTTCTGCTGCGCGCCGAGGCCGGTCAGCAGCGTCTGGGGGCCCGGGTCGTTGTCGGGGAAGTCGTAGGGCTCCATCGGCACCTGCAGCATGATCTCGTGCCCTTCGGAACGGGCGAGGTCGGCGAGGCGGTCGACGTCGCGCCCATAGGGTGCGAAGGCCAGCGTGACGGCCTGGGGCAGGAGGGAGATCGCCTTCTCCGTCGCCGCGGTGGAGAGGCCCATGCCGCCGACGAGGATCGCGATTCGGTGCATGTTGCTGCTGCCGGACGGCGCGGGCGCGGCGTAGGCGGCGGCCGGCGTCAGGCCGTCGGGCCCGATCTTCGGCAGCGGCCCGTGCGGCCCCGGCTCGGAGAGCTCGGAGGCGACCGGGCCGGCCCTGTCGGCCTGCACCTGGTTGGCCGACATCGGGTCGCTGATGACGATATCGGCCGGCGGCGAGCTGCTGGCCGCGCGGCAGCGGGTCGGCGCCCTCGTCCTTGTCGATGCTCGGCCGGAAGCCCGGCTCGCCGTCCTGCTTCTTGGCGGGTGCGGAGGAGATCTTCGCGACCGTCACCGGCTCGCCGCCGGAAGGGTCGTCGACCGTCAGGAGGTAGAGGCCGGCGCTGGCCAGCAGCACGATGCAGGCGATACCGAGCCACGTCACCGGCGATGCCCGCCGGCTCCCTGCGCCCTCCCCGCCGCCGCTGCGGAGATTGCCACCTGCCATGTCCGCCCCCTCGAGAGCCCCCGAATCGGAAGACGGCGCGCCCGGACCTGCCGGGCGCGCCGCCGTCGCGTCAGTTGGCCGCAGCTTCCTGCGGGTTCGGCGGGAAGCCCGCCTCGGTCTTGGTGCCGCGGATCAGGTCCAGGGCGTAGTGCAGCTGCACGTCCTTGTCCTTGTCCTGCGGCACGTAGGCCAGCGAGCCGGACTTCTCCTCGCCGTCGGAGGCGGAGAGATGCCCGCGCAGCGAGGACTCGCCCCGCGGCTCGATGTTCTCGCCCTTCATGTCGTCGGGCAGCGGCTCCTCGACCCGGATGTCCGGCGTGATGCCGAGCGCCTGGATCGAGCGGCCGGACGGCGTGTAGTAGCGCGCCGTCGTCAGGCGCAGCGCGCCGTTGGTGCCGAGCGGGATGATCGTCTGCACCGAGCCCTTGCCGAAGGACCGCGTGCCGAGGATCGTCGCCCGGCGATGGTCCTGCAGCGCGCCCGCCACGATCTCGGAGGCCGAGGCCGAGCCGCCGTTGACCAGCACGATCACCGGCTTCTCGCCGAAGAGGTCGCCGGCCCTGGCGTTGTAGCGCTGGGTGTCGGCCGCCTCGCGGCCACGGGTCGAGACGATCTCGCCGTGCTCGAGGAAGGCGTCGGAGACCGCGATGGCCTGGTCGAGCAGGCCGCCCGGGTTGTTGCGCAGGTCGAGCACGAAGCCCTTGAGCTTGTCCTTGCCGATCTCCTGCTCGAGGTCGGTCGCCGCCTTGCGCAGGTTGTCGAAGGTCTGCTCGTTGAACTGCGTGATGCGGACGTAGCCGACGTCGTCCTCGGCGTTCCACTTGACCGACTTGATGCGGATCGTGTCGCGGACGACGGTCTTCTTGATCGGCTTGTCGACGCCCTCGCGGACGATCGTCAGCTCGATCGGCGTGTCGATGCGGCCGCGCATCTTCTCGACCGCCTCGGACAGGGTCAGGCCCTGCACCGGCTCGCCGTCGAGCTCGGTGATGAGGTCGTTCGGCAGGATGCCGGCCTCGGCCGCCGGGGTGTCGTCGATCGGCGCGACGACCTTCACGACGCCGTCCTCCATGGTGACCTCGATGCCGAGGCCGCCGAACTCGCCGCGCGTCTGCACCTGCATGTCGCGGAAGTTCTTCGGGGACAGGTAGCTCGAATGCGGATCGAGGCCGGCGAGCATGCCGTTGATCGCTGATTCGATGAGCTTCGAGTCGTCGGGCTGCTCGACATAGTCGGCGCGCACGCGCTCGAAGACGTCGCCGAACAGGTTGAGCTGGCGATAGGTTTCGGAGCTCGCCGCATTCGCCGCGCCGCCCACCAGCTGTGGTTGCGTGATGAGAAGGCTGCCGGAGCCTCCCAAGATAATTCCCAGTACGAGAAGCGTAGCCTTCCGCATTATCCGCCAACTCCTGTGCCGCCGTCCGACCACCATGGGGTCGGATCGATGGACCGTCCGTCCTTACGAAATTCGATGTAGAGCACCGGCTGTTTCCGGCCGACACTCGTTTCCTCGGCGCTGGCGAGCCGAAGCTCGCCCATTGCCCCTACCGGCTCGCCGGCCAGGACGAACTGCCCGACATCGACACCGATCTTGTTCATGCCAGCCAAGAGGACATGATATCCGTCGCCCGCGTCCAGTATCAAGAGCTGCCCATACGTCCGGAAAGGCCCGGCGAAGACCACGTGACCGTCGGTCGGCGAGACCACCTGCGCGGCCGAGCGGGTCGCGACGGTGATGCCCTGGCTGACGTCGCCGTAGTCGTCCGTCTGGCCGAACTCGCGTACGACCGGCCCCGCCACCGGCATGGGCAACAACCCTACCGCTTGCGGGAAAGGTATGGCGGGAGCAAGGCGGGCCGTGTTGCCGAGCGCCTTGCGCGCCTCCTGCGGCGTCATCGCCCGGCCGGTGTTCGCGGCTCTCGCTCTCGGCGCTGGCGATCTTCAGCTCCTGGTCGAGCGTCGCGATCAGCTCCTGCACGCCCTGCGCCTTGTCGGCGAGCTCCTTGACGCGCTTGCGCGTCGCGTCCAGCTCGCCCTCGTTCTCGGCGATCGAGGCGCGCTTGGCCTCCATCAGCCCGGCCAGCTCCTCGTGCTGGCGCCGCAGCTCCTCCGTCCGCGCCATCAGGCGCTGGCGCTCGCCGGCCGCGTCCGTCTTCAGCCTGTTCAATTCCTCGAGATCGGAGACCAGCGCCTCGGTCTCGACCCGCACGTCCGGCAGCACGGCGCCGAGCAGCATGGCCGAGCGCACGGCCTTCAGCGCGTCCTCCGGCGACACGAGCACGGCCGGCGGCGGCTGGCGGCCCATCCGCTCGAGCGCCGCCAGGAGCTCGATCAGCAGCCCGCGGCGCGAGCGCAGCGAGGCGCGCACCTCGTCCTGGCGCTTGTCGATGTCCTGCAGGCTGTCCTCGGCGGCGCTGATCGCGGCCTCGCTCTGCTGCACCTCGGAGGCGATGGCGATCAGCCGCTCGTTGAGCTTCGCCCGGTCGTGCTTCAGCTCCTCGAGCTCGGCCGCCAGTTCCTGCTCGCGCTCGCGGCCCGCCTCGACGCCGCGATTGATCTCCTCGAGCTTCTGCTCGTGCGCCTTCCGCTCGGCGGCGACGGGATCGTCCTGCGCACGCGCGCCGAAGGGCACACCGGCCGGTGCGAGAACCGCAGCGGTCAAGGCGAGCACACAGCAGGCGCGGGCGAAGGCATGATCGGCTTTCATGCGGTCCAGAATTGCGAGCCGCAGGTTAAGGCGCCGTCAACCATGCGGGGACGGTGTGGCGGAATCATGCCCGGTGGTAGGGATGGCCGGCCAGGATGGTGACGGCGCGGTAGATCTGCTCGACGAGCATCGCCCGCACGAGCTGGTGCGGCCACGTCGCCTTGCCGAAGGACAGGACGAGGTCGGCGCGCGCCCGCATGGCCTCGCCGTGGCCGTCCGGGCCGCCGATCGCGAAGACGAGATCCTTGCGGCCGGAATCGGCGAGATCCCGCATGCGCTCGGCGAGGGCGTCGCTGGAAAGGTCGCGGCCGTGCTCGTCGAGCAGCACCAGGAAGGCGCCGTCCGGGAGCTTCGCCAGAAGCTGGTCGGCCTCGGCGCGACAGCGCTCCGCGGCCGTCTGGCCGCGCGCTTCCGGAAGCTCGACGAGGTCGAGCCCGGTGACGCCGACGCCACGGCCGGCCGCGTCCGCGCGCTTCGTGTAGCGCGCGACAAGATCCGTCTCGGGCCCGGACTTCAGGCGGCCGACGGCGAGAACGGTGACACGCATCTCCGCCGGCTGCCCGAACCGTCAGGCGATCAGCCGTGCAGCCGCTCGACCGGGGCCTCGGGGGCCTCGCTCGACCACATCTTCTCCAGATTGTAGAAGCTGCGGACTTCCGGCCGGAACAGGTGCACGACGACGTTGCCGGCGTCGATCAGCACCCAGTCGCAGGTCTCCCGCCCCTCGACGGAGGCGCGGCCGAAGCCGTGCTCCTTGAGCGAACGGACCACGCGGTCGGCGATGGAGCCGACGTGGCGGTCCGACCGGCCCGATGCGACGATCATCGTATCGGCGAGCGCGGATTTTCCGGAAAGATCGATAGCGACCACATCCTCGGCTTTGCCATCATCCAGGGCTTCGAGGACGGTGCGGTGGAGATCGTCCGGTGCGTCTTCAGCTCCAACGATCTCGAGATGAGGGACGGCGCTGGCGCCGACCTCGAAAGACTTCGCGAGTGTCAGGGTAACTTCCTCTTGGTCATCCCTTTTGCGAACCTGGCACGGCGGCCATGTCAGCACGCAGTACCAGGACACAAGATAAGGTATGAATCATGACCGATTCAAGAATTCGCTCGAATTTTGCGGCCAGAGCCCGGCCCGCCTGATCTCGGTGGACGACAGGTCCGACCTCGGACCGTGCACCACCACCCAGGCCGGCGGCGTCATGGCGGGCAGGAGCCGCGCGTCGCTCTCGGCGAGCCGAGCGGCGGAAAAGCGCGACGCGAATGCGCCGGAGGCCGCCTTCAGGGTCGATCCCGGCCTGTCTATCACACCGATCGGCACCATCCGAGCGATTTCCTGCCAGGCATGCCAGCGATGAAAGCTCGCCATGTTGTCGGCGCCCATCAGCCAGACGAGCCGGATCCCCCGGCAGCGCCGCGTCAGGAAGCGCAGCGTGTCGCGCGTGCGGCTCAGGCCGATATCGGCCTCGACGGAGGTGACGCGGATGCCCGGCACGAGCGCGGCGAGGTCGCGGCACGCCGCGAGCCGTGCCTCGAGCGAGCCGAGCTCGCCGTGGTCCTTGAGCGGGTTGCCCGGCGTGACGAGCCACCAGACCTGGTCGAGGCCGAGCCGCATCATCGCCAGACGGCTGATGTGGACGTGGCCGAGATGCGGCGGGTTGAACGAGCCGCCGAGCAGCCCGACCGATTGCCCCTGCCCGACCGGAGGCAGCTTCGGCCAGATGGAGCCGGACCTCACGGACGCGTCTGGCCGGTGCCGCGCACGCGGTAGTTGAAGCTCGTCAGCTGCTCCACCCCGACCGGGCCGCGCGCGTGCATGCGGCCCGTGGCGATGCCGATCTCGGCGCCCATGCCGAATTCGCCGCCGTCGGCGAACTGCGTCGAGGCGTTGTGCAGCACGATCGCGGCGTCGACCTCGGACGAGGAAGCGGGCCGCGACGGCCTCGTCGCCCGTGACGATCGCCTCGGTGTGCTGCGAGCCGTGCGCGGCGATGTGCGCCATCGCGCCGTCGACGCCGTCGACGAGCTTCACCGCGATGATCGCGTCGAGGAACTCGCAGCCGAAATCCATCGAGGTCGCGGGCGTCACCCGCTCGTCGACGGCCTGCACCGGCTCCTCGCCGCGCACCTCGCAGCCGGCCCCGATCAGCGCCCGCACGAGCGGCCCCAGATGGGTCTCCGCCGCCGCCCGGTCGACGAGCAGCGTCTCCGCCGCGCCGCAGATGCCCGTGCGGCGCATCTTGGAGTTGACGACGATCTCCTCCGCCATCGCCAGGTCGGCGGCCTTGTCGACATAGACGTGGCAGATGCCTTCGAGATGCGCGAACACCGGCACGCGCGCCTCGCTCTGCACGCGCTCCACGAGGCTCCTGCCGCCGCGCGGCACGATGACGTCGACGTTGCCGCCGAGCCCCGCCAGCATCTCGCCGACCGCCGCCCGGTCGGTGGTCGGCACGAGCTGCACCGCATCCTCCGGCAGGCCCGCCTGCTTCAGCCCCGCCGCCAGCGCCGCGTGGATCGCCCGCGTGGAGTGGAAGCTTTCGGAGCCGCCGCGCAGGATGACGGCGTTGCCGGCCTTGAGGCACAGCGCGCCGGCATCGGAGGTGACGTTGGGGCGGCTTTCGTAGATCACGCCGATGACGCCGAGCGGCGTGCGCACGCGCTCGATCTTCAGCCCGTTCGGCCGCTCCCACGCCGCGATGACGTTGCCGACCGGATCGGGCAGCGCGGCGATGTCCTCGATGCCGCGGGCCATCGCCTCGACGCGGGCGATGTCGAGCGTCAGCCGGTCGATGAAGGCGGGTGCCCGGCCCGCCTCGCGGGCGGCGGCGAGGTCGTCCTCGTTGCCGGCGAGGATCTCGCCTTCCGCCCGGCGCAGCGCCGCCGCCATCGCCGCCAGCGCCTCGTCCTTCTGCCCCGTCGGCGCGAGCGCCAGCACGCGCGAGGCGGCCCGCGCCCGGCGCCCGATATCCTGCATCAGGTCCGCCACATCCTGCGGCGCCCGCGTCGCGTCGCGAACCGCAGCCACGCTGGGGGCATTCATGGAGAGCACTCCGGCATCACAAACGTCCAAGACTCCGGGATGTGGCACATTGCCGGGCACCAATCAATCGCGGGGGCGCGCAGATGGGCAGCGCACGCATCGGCACGTCGGGCTGGCACTACGAGGGCTGGATCGGCGCCTTCTATCCCGAGAAGACGCCGAAGAAGCGCCTGCTCGAGGTCTATGCGCGGCACTTCTCCACGACCGAGATCAACGCCTCGTTCTACCGCGTGCCGAGCGAGACGGCGGTGGCGAACTGGGCCGCGACGGCGCCCGAGGGCTTCCTCTTCGCGTGGAAGGCCTCGCGCTTCATCACCCACTTCAAGCGGCTGAGGGACGTCGAGGACTCCATCGCCTATGTCGTCGGCCGCATGGCGCCGCTCGGCGACAGGTTCGGCCCCGTCCTCTGGCAGCTGCCGCCGCAGCAGAAGCCCGACCACGACCGCCTCGGGTCCTTCCTCGACATGCTGCCGAAGGACCGCCTGCACGCGGTCGAGTTCCGCGACCCCGGCTGGTACGAGGCGGCGACCTTCCGCCTCCTGCGCGATGCCGGCGTCTCCTTGTGCGTCTCCGACCACCAGCACGCCCCCGCGCCGTGGGAGGCGACGGCCGACCACGTCTATGTCCGCCCCCACGGCCCCGGCGGCCGCTACGAGGGCAGCTACTCCGACGAGCAGATCGCGGGCATGGCCGGACCGATCGCCGCCTGGTGCGGCGAGGGCAGGAACGTCTTCTGCTACTTCGACAACGACCAGAAGAGCTGCGCCCCGTTCGACGCGCAGCGGCTGATCGCGGCGATCAGGGAGCGCGGGACGGAGGTGGCGTGAGGGGGATTCAGGGATTCCTGTCGGTCTCACGAAGATTCGCGCGAGGGCCCTGGAGACGTCGCTGCGGACGTGCAGGAAGTCGATCACGACGATGGCCATATCGCTGTCCATGAATACGACGAAATGTTCTCCCACACGGGCGAACTTGAACTTGCCGTACGTTCCGCGGCGCACAAGACCGCTGCAGTCCCTCACGTGGGCGCGCCCGGCGGCGATGGCGGCGCACCCTTCGATGAGGCTCTCGCCATAATTTCGGGCCTGGCGGCTTCCGAAGGTTTCCCGGGTCCAGTCCACAATGTCGGCGAAGGATGAGCGAGCCCGCGGCGTCAGCCGCCACGGCTTTGCCATCACTCCCCGTCCCGGCCCAGAGCCTTCGCAAAGACACCTCGCATGGCCTCTTCACCGGTGCCCTCGGCAAAGATCGCCAGCTTCCGCCTGTTCGATCCCGAGGGCCAACCGCTCCCGCAGGGCCTGAAGCTCCATCTCCTCTTCCTCGAGGAGCCGGAGGCCGGCGCGCAGCGCCTCGCTGGCGTTCTGGTAGCGCCCCGAGGCGACGAGATCGTCGACGAACCTGGACTGGGCGTCGGTGAGGACGACGTTGCGGGTTGCCATTCGATCCTCCGTTGCTGAATGGCAATATATGCCAGTCAGGCGCGACCCGCCAGAAAGCACCGTCCGCGAGGGGCCGCGGTCAGGCCTCCCGCAGCGCCATGTCGTCGCGGTGGATGATCTCGGCGCGCCCGGAATAGCCGAGGATCTCCTCGATCGCGCCGGAGTTGCGGCCCATGATCTTCAGCGCGTCGGCGGAATCGTAGGCGGAGAGGCCGCGGCCGAGGATGCGCCCGCCGCGCTCCCTGATGACCACCGCGTCGCCGCGCGTGAACTGGCCCTCGATGCCGACGACGCCGGCCGGCAGCAGGCTCTTGCCGGATTTCAGCGCGCGCGCCGCGCCGGCATCGACGAGGACGGTGCCGCGCGGCTCGATCGAGCCGCCGATCCAGCGCTTGCGGGCGGTCACCGGGTTGCCGCTGGCGCGGAACCAGGTGGCCCGGCCGCCGGCGTCGATCCTGGCAAGCGGATTCATGACGGTGCCGGAGCCGATGACCATGCGGGTTCCCGCGTCGGTCGCCATCTTGGCGGCCTCGATCTTCGTCGCCATGCCGCCGCGCGACAGCTCGGAGGCCGCGGCCCCCGCCATCGCCTCGATCTCCGGCGTGACGCGCTCGACCTCCTCGACGAAGGTTGCGGCCGGGTCGAGATGCGGCGGCGCGGTGTAGAGCCCGTCGACGTCCGACAGGAGGACGAGGCAGTCGGCGCTCGCCATGGTGGCGACGCGGGCGGCCAGCCGGTCGTTGTCGCCGTAGCGGATCTCGCTCGTCGCCACCGTGTCGTTCTCGTTGATGACCGGCACGGCCTTCATGGCGAGCAGGGTCGAAACCGTCGAGCGGGCGTTGAGGTAGCGGCGCCGCTCCTCCGTGTCGCCGAGCGTCAGGAGGATCTGGCCGGCGACGAGCCCCTGCGCCGAAAGCGCCTCCGACCAGGCGCGCGCCAGCGCGATCTGGCCGACGGCGGCCGCGGCCTGGCCTTCCTCGAGCTTCAGCCGGCCGGGCGGAATGCCGAGCACGGTGCGGCCCATGGCGATCGCGCCGGAGGAGACGACGAGCACCTCGGCCCCCTCCGCGGCGAGCGCCGCGATGTCGGCGCACAGCGCCTGCAGCCAGTCCGTCTTCAGGCCGCTCGCCCGGTCGACGAGGAGCGAGGAGCCGATCTTCACGACGATCCGGCGATGGCAGGACAGGCGCTTCTGCATGGGCTCAGGGTTGCCAGCCGTCCTCGCCGCGCGCGGCGATCTCCGCCTGCCGCGCCTCGACCTCGCGGGCGCGCGTCGAGCTCGTGCACGATCGCCGAAAGCGCCTCGCGCACGCCCCGG
This sequence comes from uncultured Alphaproteobacteria bacterium, assembly GCA_963816555.1. Classification (GTDB taxonomy): domain Bacteria; phylum Pseudomonadota; class Alphaproteobacteria; order Rhizobiales; family Tepidamorphaceae; genus Lutibaculum. The sequence continues at coordinate 43,594 of CAWFLD010000007.1, forward strand.
CTCGTCGCCGAGGAGACGAGCAGCACGTCGTGGCCGCACGCCTCGGCAAGGGCCTGCCGCTTCTCCTCGAGCGCGTCGTCGCCTTGCGTGTCGCACTGCGACAGCGCGACGATCTCCGGCTTGTCCTCGAGACCCGCCCCGTAGGCGTCGAGCTCGCCGCGCACGACCTCGTAGGCCTGCGCCACGTCCTCCTCGACGGCCGAGACGAGGTGCAGCAGCACGCCGCAGCGCTCGACATGGCCGAGGAAGCGGTCGCCGATGCCGACGCCCTCGTGCGCGCCCTCGATGAGGCCGGGGATGTCGGCGAGGACGAACTCGCGGTCGTCGAGCCGCACGACGCCGAGATTGGGGTGCAGCGTCGTGAAGGGATAGTCGGCGATCTTCGGCTTCGCCGCCGTGACCGCGGCGAGGAAGGTCGACTTGCCGGCGTTCGGCAGGCCGACGAGGCCGGCGTCGGCGATCAGCTTGAGGCGCAGCCAGATCCAGCGCTCCTCGCCCTCGAGGCCGGGATTGGCGCGCCGCGGCGCCTGGTTGATCGAGGACTTGAAGCGCGCGTTGCCGAAGCCGCCATTGCCGCCATGGGCGATCGTGACGCGCTGCCCGACCTCGGTCATGTCGGCCAGCACCTCCTCCTGCTCCTCGTCGAGGATCTGCGTGCCGACCGGCACCCGCAGCACGACGTCGGCGCCGCCGGCCCCGGTCCGGTTCGAGCCCATGCCGTGCTCGCCGCGCTTGGCCTTGAAGTGCTGCTGGTAGCGGAAGTCGATCAGCGTGTTGAGGCCGTCGACGCACTCGACGACGACGTCGCCGCCGCGGCCGCCGTCACCGCCGTTGGGGCCGCCGAACTCGACGAACTTCTCGCGCCGGAACGCGACGCAGCCGTTTCCGCCGTCGCCGGCCTTCACGTAGACCTTGGCCTGGTCGAGGAACTTCATCTTGCATCCTGGCGGAACTGGTCGCGCGTCAGCGCGGTGTCGATGTGCCGTACGTCGGCCCGGCGCGCCTCGCACCAGCGCATGTGGCCGCCGATGACGGAGAAGCCGAGCTTCTCCTGCACGCGCAGCGAGGCGGGGTTGTCGGAGAACACGCCGGAGACGACGCGGGTCGTCGGGTTCTGCGCGAAGACGTGGGCGAGCGCCAGGCGCACCGCGTCCGTCATCACGCCGCGGCCCCAGAACGGCCTGCCGATCCAGTAGCCGAGATGCACCTCGCCGGCGAGATAGTCGAGGCCGACGATGCCGCAGGGCTCCCGGCCGCCGGCCAGGATGGCGAGCTCGAAGGCCTCGCCGCGCAGCGCGCGCTCCTGCGTCTTCTCCAGGAAGCGCTCCAGGCTCGACTTCGGCACCGGCCACGGCACGCGGGCCAGCATGCGCACGACGTCCCAGTCGTTGATCTGGGCGTACAGCGCGTCGACGTCGCCGGGCCCGGCGGTGCGCAGCACCAGCCTGTCGCCGCGCAGGACGGGCAGGTCGAGGCCCATCGCCTCGTGCTCCGAGATCTGATCCATGACGAACGGCACCGGCGTTGGAAAGAAAAGGGGAGGCGGTGCCCCGCCTCCCCTGAACCGATCTGGTCGACCGCCGGGCAAGGCCGCGGCGGCGTCAGCGGGGCTGCCTTACTCGGCCGCCTCCGGCAGCTTGACCGAAACGAACTGGCGGCCGCCCGCGCGGGTGCGGAACGAGACCTGGCCGTCGGTCAGCGCGAACAGCGTGTGGTCCTTGCCGATGCCGACATTCTCGCCGGGATGCCAGCGCGTGCCGCGCTGCCGGACGATGATGTTGCCGGCGATCACGTTCTCGCCGCCGAACTTCTTCACGCCGAGACGACGGCCGATCGTGTCGCGACCGTTGCGGGACGAACCGCCTGCCTTCTTATGAGCCATGACCCGTGTCTCCTTATGCCTGCTCGGAGCCGGCGTCCGCCTCGGCGGGCGCGTCCGACTTCGTCTTCGCCTTCGCCTTGGAGGCCGCCTTCTTGGCGCCGCCGGTGGCGATGTCGGTGATCTTGACGACCGTCAGGTCCTGCCGGTGGCCGGCCGAGCGCTGATAGTGCTTGCGGCGGCGCTTCTTGAAGATGCGGACCTTCGGACCGCGCGCCTGCTCGACGAGCTCGCCCGCGACGGTGGCGCCCTCGATGAACGGCGCGCCGACCGTGACGTTGTCGCCGTCGCCGACGAAAAGAACCTCTTCGAACGTGATCGTGTCGCCTGCCTCGCCAGGCAGCCTCTCGATCTTGATCACGTCGTTGGCGGCAACGCGGTACTGCTTGCCGCCCGTCTTGATGACTGCGTACATCCCAATTCGTTCCATTGTCGTCGCGCCCTGTGGCGCCGCATCCCCGACCGGCGGTTCGCGGACTTTCTTGTGACGGCGGATCGCCGCGGGCCTTGCCTGCGGGACGCCGTTGAGCCTCGGACAGCGTGATTATCGCGCGGGCCTCGAAGGCCCGCACGTCGAATGGGCGGAATATACGGAGGCGCGCCTCGAAGTCAATCGGCGGCGGGCGCCCATTCCTCCCGCAGCGGCCGGAGAACGCGCTCGATCGCCGCGGCGATCCCGAGGAGCCGCCGGTCGTGCATCGCCGGCGCGAAGAGCATCAGGCCGACGGGCGGCTCGCCGAGGCGGTGGCAGGGGATCGAGATGGCGCAGCCGTCGAGCATGTTCACCACCGTCGGGTTGCGCAGCACGAGCAGGTTCGTCTTCGTGAACAGCTCGTCGTCGTCGATCAGCGGCTGCAGCTCCGGCGCGACGATCGGCACGGTCGGGCAGATCACCGCGTCGTAGGGCGCGATCTCGCGCTCGACCCGCGACATGTAGTCCTTGCGGAAGGCCTGGAGGTCGAGATAGTCGGCCGCCGTCTGCTCGGCGCCGCGCGTGATGCGGGCGGCGACGCGGGGGTCGTACTCGTCCGGCCGGTCGAGGATCAGCGGCCGGTGCCAGGCGTAGGACTCGGCGCCGGGATAGCCGCCGAGCGCGTTCGCCCCGGCGATCTCGCCGAGGGCCTCGAGCGGCGTCTCGAAGAGTCGCGCCCCGGCGTCGGAGATCAGCCGGGCGGCACGGCCGAAGCTGCGCGCCACGGTCTCGTCGAGACCGTCGAGGAGAAGCGTCTGCGACACGGCGAGGCGCAGGCCGTCGGCCGAGACGCGCGGCGGCGGCGCCGGCTCCTCGCCGGCGAGCACCGCGTCCATGAGCGTGCAGCAGGCGACCGTCGGGGCGAGCGCGCCGATCGAATCGAGCGCCCAGGAGAGCGGCGCGGTGCCGTCCGTCGGCACCCGCCGGGCGGTCGGCTTGAAGCCGGTCAGGCCGCACATCGCCGCCGGGATCCTGACCGAGCCGCCGGTGTCGGATCCGATCGCCGCGACCGCCATCCCCTCGGCGACCGAGACGGCGGCGCCCGACGACGAGCCGCCGGGAATGCGGCCCGTCTCCCTGTCCCAGGGGTTGAGCGGCGTGCCGTAATGGGGGTTGAGGCCGAGGCCGGAGAAGGCGAACTCGGTCATGTTGGTGCGCCCGACGAGCACCGCGCCGGCCGTCCGCAGGCGCCGCACCGCCGGCGCATCCGCCGTGGCGGGAGCCGCGTCGGCGAGCACGCGCGAGCCCGCCGTCGTCACCTCGCCCTCGACGTCGAACAGGTCCTTGACCGAGATGGGCAGGCCCGCCAGCGGCCCCTGCGGGACGCCGGCCTGCCGCACCATGTCGCTCGCCCGCGCGACGACGGGGGCCGTGTCCTCGTAGAGCTTGAGAAAGGTCCGGCCGCCCTCGCCCTGCGGGTCGAGCGCCCGGTCGAGCGCCTCGAGCGTCAGAGCCTCGCTCGTCGTCTCGCCGCTCGCCAGAGCCTCGGCGATGTAGTTCAGCGAAATCATGCCCGCCCCCCAGCGATTCGATTCGCATCCACGCTAGAGCATGGTCCCCGAAAGTCGCAGACTTTTCGAGACCATGCGCCCCGGCCAGGCATCTGGGCGCCCGATCCGGCTCGACCGGACCGGGTCGCGCCCTGGCACGGGCGGCGCGGCAGGAGGCGGCGGATGGCTATGCCGCCCGCGTCAGATCGCGAGGTATTCGTTCCTGAGATCGCTGTTGTCGAGCACCTCCTTGGCGGTGCCGCGATAGGCCACCGAGCCCATGTCGAGGATCACGGCGCTGTCGGCGATGGCGAGCGCGGCGAGCGCGTTCTGCTCGACGATGATCGTCGTGATGCCGAGCTTCTTCACCTCGAACAGGATCTGCTCGATCTCCCGAACGATCGTGGGAGCGAGGCCCTCGTAGGGCTCGTCGAGCAGCAGGAGCTTGACCTCGCGGGCGAGCGCCCGGGCCACCGCGAGCATCTGCTGCTCGCCGCCCGACAGGGTGATCGCCTCCTGGCGGCGGCGCTCGGCGAGCCGCGGGAAGTGGCTGTAGATCCGATCGAGCTCCCAGCCCTTCGGCCGCGCGACCTGCGAGACGATGAGGTTCTGCTCCACCGTCAGGCCGGGGATGATGCGCCGGTCCTCCGGGACGAGCTGCACGCCGTTCTGCGCCGCCTGGTGGGCCTCCATCTTGTGCAGGGCGATGCCGTTGAGCCAGATCTCCCCCTGCTTCAGCGAGGGGAAGTGGGCGCGGGCGATGGTGCGCAGGGTGGAGGTCTTGCCGGCGCCGTTGCGGCCGAGCAGCGCGACGATCTCCTTCTCCTTCACCTCGAAGTCGACGCCCTGCACGATGTAGCTCTCGCCGTAATAGGCGTGCACGTCGCGGCAGGAGAAATAGGCGTCGGCGCTCGCCCTGGGCGCGGGGCTTCCTGCGATGTCGTGTGCGGCGCTCATTCGTGGTGCGCTCCCCCGAGATAGGCTTCCTGGACCTTGGGATTGCCGCGCACCTCGTCGGGCCTGCCCTCGGCGATCACGTGGCCCTGCGCCAGCACGCTGATGCGCTGCGACAGCGAGAACACGACGTGCATGTCGTGCTCGATGACGATCTTCGTCATGCCGCGGCCGGAGAGCTGCTGCAGGAGGTCGATCGTGCGGTTGGTGTCGTGGCGCGACATGCCGGCCGTCGGCTCGTCGAGCAGGAGGAGGCGCGGCTTGGCGGCGAGGCACAGGGCGAGCTCGAGCCGCCGCTTGTCGCCGCGCGACAGGTGCTGCGCCTCGACGTTCAGGTGGTCGGCGAGGCCGACGTCGCGCAGGATCTCGGACGCCTCCTCGATCATCGGGTGGCCGGGCCGCAGCGTCTCCATGACGTGGAACGAGAACTGCCCGTCGCGCTTGGCCAGCGCCGCGATCGCCACGTTCTCGACGAGGCTGCAGCGCCGGGAAGATCTGCGGCGTCTGGAAGACGCGGGCGATGCCCTTCTGGATGATCGTGTGCGGCGACAGGCCGCCGAGCGCCTCGCCGGCATAGGTGATCGAGCCCTCGTCGGCCCGGAGCAGGCCGATCAGCACGTTGAGGAGCGTCGACTTGCCGGCGCCGTTGGGGCCGATGATCGCGTGGATCGAGCCCTCCTCCACCGTCAGGTTGACGTCGTTGAGCGCCTTGAGGCCGCCGAAGCTCTTCGACACGCCGCGCACTTCGAGTATCGGGTTCGCCATCTCTACCGGCCCTGCTCGCCTTCCTCGTCGCCCCAGTCGGCCCGCACGTGGCGGCGGTCCTGGTCGGCCGACAACGCCATGTCCGGCACGTTGTGGCGGCGGCCGCGCACCTTGTGCCCCGTCCGCTTCCAGACCATGCGCCCGATGTCGACAAACCCGCCCGGCACGAAGATGACCATGAACATGAAGATGAGGCCGAGCACGAGGTACCACTGCTCGCCGATCTCCGACTGGATCACGTTCTCGAAGTAGAGCATGAAGCCCGCCCCGAGCATCGGCCCGAACAGCGTGCCGACGCCGCCGATGACCGACATGATCACGACCGTGCCCGAGGTCGACCAGTGCAGGAACTTGGTCGCCACGTAGGGCTCCGAGACGACCATGAGGAAGCCCGCCATGCCGGCGTACATCGCCGAGATCATGTAGGCGGCCATCTTGTAGGCCCACACGTTGCAGCCCGTGTATTCGAGCCGCATCGGGTTCTCCTTGATCGAGCGCAGCATCAGGCCGAGCGGCGAGCGCTGGATCTTGCGCGCGACGACGAAGCCGACGATCAGGATGACGGCCGCCAGCCAGAAGACGTTGAGCCCGTCCATCGACATGCCGAGGAGCTGCGGCTTCGTCGCCATGGTCAGGCCGTTGTCGCCGCCCGTGTACTGCTGGAAGATCGACAGCGCCGCGGCGTGCAGCATCTCGGCGAAGGCGAGCGTCAGGATCGAGAAGTAGATGCCCGAGCGCCGGAGCGTCAGGAAGCCGATGAAGGCCGCCAGCACCACCGTCGCCACCAGCGTGAACGCCAGCGCCGGCAGGATGTCCGGCGAGAAGCTCCTGAGCGACATGCCGGTGACGTAGGCGGCGGTGCCGAAGAAGGCGGCGTGGCCGAACGACAGGTAGCCGGTGAAGCCGAGCAGGATGTCGAAGCCGAGGGCGAAGATCGCCCAGATGACGATCTTGGTCGCGAGCGCCTCGTAGCCGCCGATCGCGACGAGCCACCACGGCAGCGTCAGGATCACGAGGGCGAAGACCGCCGTGACGATCATGTCGCGGCCGGTGAAGACGACGTTCCGGCCGCGATGCGCGGCATCCTTCGACGCCGACCGGGCCGCGGAGCTTGCCGGCATGGTCTCCTCGCTCATTCGAAGACGCCCTTCTGTCCGAACAGCCCGCGCGGCCGCACCAGCAGCACGACGACGGCCAGGAGATAGACGATGATCTGCTGCAGCGCCGCCAGCTCCGCCGTGAAGCTGAGCGACATGCCGAGCAGCAGCGCCGCCACGACCGCGCCGAGCAGCGAGCCCATGCCGCCGATCACGACGACGAGGAAGGAGGGCACGAGAAGCGACATGCCGACCTCCGGCGCCACCTGGGTGATCGGGCCGCCGAACACGCCGGCGATGCCGGCGATCAGCGAGCCGAGGCCGAAGACGATGGCGAAGCGCTGGGTGATGTTCACGCCGAGGAAGCGCAGCATCTCCGGCTCGCGCATGCCGGCCCGGACGACGAGGCCGAAGGTGGTGAAGCGCAGGAGCGCGAACAGGCCGATCACCGTCGCCGTCGCCACGATGACGAGCAGGAGGCGCCAGGTCGGGTAGAAGATGAAGCCCTCGACCAGCGGCACCGGGATGCGAAAGCCCGGGATCGCCTCGGGCACCTTCGCGCCGAAGCCGTGCAGGATCGTGTTGCCGGTGCCCCAGGACGGCAGCGGGAACGGGATGTTGTTCGCGCCGAAGGCCCATTTCAGGGCTTCCTGGATGACGATGGCGAGGCCGAAGGTCACGAGGATCTGGTCCGTGTGCGGCCGGTCGTAGAAATATCGGATCAGTCCGCGCTCGAGCACGATGCCGAAGGCGAACAGCAGGATCGGCACGAGGAAGATCGCGACGAGGAAGCTCGTGTGCTGGGCCAGCAGCACCGCCGCATAGGCGGCGACGATGTAGAGCGCGCCATGGGCGAAGTTGACGACGCCGAGCGTGCCGAAGATGAGGGTGAGGCCGAGCGCGATCAGGCCGTAGACGGCGCCGAGCTGGAGGCCGGTGATGAATTGGAGGATGAACGCGTTCATCGGCCGGTATGACTCTTCAGGAGGGTGGGTGGCGGGACGATTGTCGTCCCGCCAGAGCCAGGAGGCATGAGCGCCGCCGCCGCGGGCGGCGCCCGATCCGGATGTCAGGAGGCCGGCTTGTAGGGGCCGAGCTCCGCGGAAGGACCGCCGAACGCCTCGATGTCCGGCTCGTACATGATGTCGTCGCGCGGGATCTGCTTGACGATCTCGAGCAGGTCGTACTCGTCCGCCCGGTCACCCGGCGCCTTGCCCTTCACCACGAGGATGTCGTGGAAGGCCTGGTGGTCGGCGCCGCGGTAGAGGCCCTTGCCCGGGCCCATGCCCTCGAACTCGAAGTCCTCGAGCGCCTTGATCATCTCCGGCGGATAGAAGGTGCCGGCGCGCGCCACGGCGTTCGCGTACATCAGCGTCTGGACGTAGGCCGTCTGGGCCGCCTGCGACGGCGGGCGGTCGTACTCGCCGGTGAACGCCTTGACGAAGGCCTGGGAGCCCGGATCGTCGAGCTTCTCGTTCCAGTTCGTGGTGCCGAGCACGCCCTCGATGTTGTCGCCGGCGCCCTTCGCCATCAGCTCGGAGTAGAGCGGCACGACGATCTGCATCTGCTTGCCGTTCTTCTGCATGTCCTTCATGCCGAACTGCACGGCCTGCGTCAGCGAGTTCACCATGTCCTTGCCGTAGTGGTTCAGGACCAGCACGTCGGCGTCGGAGTTGAGCACGGCGGTGAGGAACTGCGAGAAGTCCGGCGTGCCGAGCGGCGTCATGATGTTGTTGACGGTCGTCCAGCCCTGCTTCTCCGTCGCCTCCTTGATCGACTGGTACTGGGTGTGGCCCCAGGTGTAGTCGGCCGTGAGGTGGAAGGCGCGGCGGTCCTTGCCGTACTCGTTGGCGAGGATCGGGCCGAGCGCGATGCCCGACATGTAGGCGTTGAAGAAGTGGCGGAAGCCGTAGCGCCGCCGGTCCTTGCCGGTCGTGTCGTTGGAGTGCGTCAGGGCGTCCATGAAGACGACGCCGCGCTCCTGGGCGAGATACTGCTGCGCGACCGCGACGGCCGACGAGGAGCCGCCGGAGAACATGATGACGCCGTCGCGCTCGATGGCGCGGCTGGCCGCCGTGCGGGCCGCGTCCGGGTTCGTCTGGGTGTCGCCGGTGACGTACTCGACCTTCTTGCCGAGCACGCCGTCGCCCTTGAGCGACAGCGGCTTCATGGTCTCGAGCATGCCGCCGCCCTCGTTGATGTGCTTGACGGCGAGCTGGTAGGCGCGGAGCTCGTCGGCGCCCTCGTCGGCATAGGGGCCGGTCTGCGGCACGATGAAGCCGAACTTGACGGACGAGCCTTCGGTCGCGGCGGGGAAGTTGCCGATCGCTTCCTGCTGCGCCCAGGCGTTGCGAATGAAGAAGCTAGGCGCCGCCAGTGCGAACGTGCCGGCCGCGCCGGCCTTGAGGAGTCCGCGCCGGCTCGGGCGCTTGATGTCGTGGGTCATTCATTCCCTCCCGCTTTGGGTTTTAAGGCGACATCTCGAGCCATCGCCCGAAAAGGACGAGGAAAGACGTGCCGCCATCGCTCTATCGGCGGTAGAGACTGTATAGGGAAAGCAGGGGGCCCTCTATAAGACTTTGGCCCAATTGCCGGACACCCGGCTCGTCTTGTTGCGGCGGCGAAGTATTCGATCCGTTTTTGCTGCGCCGCAGTATCTTTTTCGCATAAGCAGCAATCCGGCTAGGCCGGGCGGCCGAGCTCCGGGCAGAAGATCTCCGCCATGGCGCCGAGCAGCGTTTCGACGCGCGGGTCGGCGATGCTGTAGAACAGCATCTGGGCCTGCCGCCGCGTCGACACGAGGCCGTCGCCCCGCATCTTCGCGAGGTGCTGCGACAGCGCCGACTGGCTCAGCCCCACCGCGGCGGCGAGGTTCGTCACCGTCATCTCCCCTTCGGTGCTGAGGAGGCAGAGGATGAGCAGCCGCTTCTCGTTGGAGATCAGGCGGAGCAGCGCCGCAACCTCGGCTGCGCGCGCTTCCAGTCCCGCCATTTCGACGATCGATGCCATTCGGTATTCCATTAGGTATTGCTAAATTAGACCAGTCTCATATATACCCTTCCTGACGGACGTCCAAGGCGGTCGCCGCGGGATTGCCCCGCGCTCCGCCGCGACGGAACAGCCAGGAGGGGCGCAACATGTTCAACACCGCAAATGTCGGGACCGCCGATCGCGCGGCACGGGCCGTGCTCGGCATCGTGCTCATCGCCATCGGCTTCGCCACGCTGCCGGGCGCGTGGAGCTGGGTCGCCATCGTGGCCGGCGTGGTGGCGCTGGGGACGGCACTGCTCAGGGTCTGCCCGCTCTACAGCGTGTTCGGGATCTCGACCTGCGGCACGAAGCGCCGCCAGGCCTGAAGCAAGTAGCGCCCCCGGGGCACGGCGGCAAGCGGCCCGACGCGGCGGCACGGGCGCGGGTTTCGCGCCCGCGCGCCGGACGTCCGCCGACCGACACCGAGCAACGAAAGAGGTATTCATGACGACCATCCGAACGAGCCCCTCGCGCGGCGCAGGCTCGCCGGTGGTGACCGGGTTCTACGAGCCCGACACCGGCTCGATCCAGTACGTGGTGTCCGACCCGGCGACGAAGAAGGCGGCGATCATCGACGCCGTGTGGAACTTCGACCCGCAACAGCGCGCGCACGAGCCGCGAGGCCGCCGACGAGATTCTCGCCCACGTCGAGGCGGAGAAGCTCGAGGTCGAGTGGCTGCTCGACACGCATCCGCACGCCGACCACCTCATGGCGACCTCCTATCTGAAGGAAAAGCTCGGCGCGCCGCAGGGCATCGGCGAGAAGGTGCGCGAGATCGCCGAGCTCTGGCGCGACTACTACAACATGCCGAACGCCTTCGACGTCGACGCGACCTTCGACCGCCTGTTCGCCGACGGCGACACGTTCCGGATCGGCGACCTGCCGGTGCGGGTCATGTTCTCGCCCGGCCACACGCTGGGCTCGATCACCTATGTCGTCGGCAGCGACGCCGCCTTCGTGCACGACACGCTGATGTATCCCGACAGCGGCACGTCGCGCTGCGACTTTCCCGGCGGCAGCTCGAGCGTCCTCTACGACACGCTGCAGGCGATCCTCTCGCTGCCCGACGAGACGCGGCTCTTCGTCGGCCACGACTACTGCAAGGGCGGCCGCGAGCCGCAGTGGGAGGCGACGGTCGCCGAGCACAAGGCGACGAACATCCACCTCAAGGGCGGCGTCAGCCGCGAGGACTTCATGAAGGTGCGCGACGAGCGCGACGCGGGCCTGCCGCTGCCCGACCGCATCCTCTACGCCCTGCAGGTCAACCTGCGCGGCGGCCGGCTGCCGGAGCCCGAGGGCGACGGCAACAGCTACTTCAAGATTCCCGCCAACCGCTTCTGAACCGGCACCGACCGGCAACCGTGGCCGCGCCCCCGCAAGGGGGTCTGCGGCCACGTCTCGTTGTGCGCGGTACCGCACAATCGGAACCTTGGAACGGACGGAGCGTTGGGCCGAAGGTTCAACCTCCCGTCCGAAGAAGAGGTGTCGCGTCATGAGTTCCGCGGAAACGACCACCAACCACAAGACCATCAAGAGCTGGGTGGAGGCACGAGGCGGAACGCCGAGCAAGGTCAAGGCGACCGGCGACAGCAAGGAAGACGGCATCCTGCGCATCGACTTCGCCGAGCCCGATCAGTCGCTCGAGCCGCTCTCCTGGGATGAGTTCTTCAGCGTCTTCGAGGAGAACAAGCTCGCCTTCCTCTATCAGGAGAAGACCGACGACGGCTCGACGAGCCGCTTCTGCAAGTTCGTGAGCAGGGAGGACAACGGCTAAGACCCGCTTTTCCGTCCAGCCCTCCCCCTCCCGCAACGAACAGGCGATTTCACGAGCATGTCCCGCAGAGTTCTCGTCACCGGCGGCGCCGGGTTCATCGGTCGGCACGTGGCCGAAACGCTGCTCAAGCGCGGCTGCGAGGTCCGGATCCTCGACAATTTCCACGAGCAGATCCACGGCGAGGAGCCCGAGCTGCCGGCCGTGCTCGCCGACTGCGAGATCATCGAGGCCGACATCCGCGACGGCGACGCCGTCGCCAGCGCGATCGAGGGGGTCGACTGGGTCGCCCATCTCGCGGCGGAGGTCGGCGTCGGGCAGTCGATGTACGAGATCGACCGCTACACCGGCGTCAACGAGTACGGCACGTCGGTTCTCTTCCAGAAGCTGATCGAGCAGCCGGTGGAGCGCGTCGTGACCGCGTCCTCGATGAGCATCTACGGCGAGGGCCTCTACGAGACGGTCGACGGCACGCTGGTCGAGAACGCCCGCCGCCGGGCCGGCGACTTCGGCGGCGTCTGGGATCCAGCCGACGCCGAGGGCCGCCCGCTGCGCCCCGTGGCGACGCCTGAGAGCAAGCGGCCGAGCCTGTCGTCGGTCTACGCGCTCAACAAGTACGCGCAGGAGCAGATGACGCTGATCGCCGCGCCGGCCTACGGGATGGAGGCGGTCTGCCTGCGGCTCTTCAACGTGTTCGGCCCCGGCCAGGCGCTGTCGAACCCCTACACGGGCGTCCTCGCGATCTTCGCCTCGCGCGTCCTCAACGGGCAGCCGCCGATGGTCTTCGAGGACGGCGAGCAGCGCCGCGACTTCGTGCATGTCAGCGACGTCGCCGAAGCGTTCGCCCGCGCCTTCGAGGTGCCGGAGGCCTCCGGCGAGACGTTCAACATCGGCAGCGGCCGCGACATCTCGATCTCGCAGGTGGCGAGCCGGCTCCTCAAGGCGATGGACCGCGAGGACCTGACGCCGGAGATCACCGGGAAGTTCCGCGCCGGCGACATCCGCCACTGCTTCGCCGACGTCTCGAAGGCGAAGGAGGTGCTCGGCTACATGCCGGTGCGCGAGTTCGACGAGGCGCTGGCCGAGCTGACGCAGTGGCTGGCCGAGCAGACCGCCCACGACCGGGTGGCCGAGGCGCGCCGGGAGCTCGAAGCGCGGGGGCTCGTGTCGTGAGGCGCGGACGGAGCGACGAGTTCGGCCTGGTCGAGTGGTTCGCGCCAGGCGAGCACGAGCGGGTCGAGGCGAGCCTCGAGCGGCTTCGCGCCGTCGGCTGCTCGCGGCTGCGCACCCACCTGTCCTGGGCGGAGTATCACGCCGAGGGCGGGCGCGACTGGTACGACTGGCTGATCCCGAAGCTCGCCGGCGAGGTCGACCTCCTGCCGTCGATCCTCTACACCCCGCCCTCGATCTCCGAGACCGGCCGCACGAGCGGCCCGCCGCGCGACCTCGAGGCGCTCGCCGCCTTCGTCGACGAGGTGATCGACCGCTACGGCGCCCATTTCACGGCCATCGAGCTCTGGAACGAGCCGAACAACCTGCTCGACTGGGACTGGCGGGTCGATCCCGACTGGCTGAAGTTCTGCACGATGATCGGCTCCGCCGCCCACTGGGCGCAGGAGCGCGGCAAGACGGTGGTGCTGGGCGGCCCCTGTCCCGCCGACATGAACTGGCTGAAGCTGATGGGCGAGCGCGGGGTGCTCGGCGTCGTCGACGTGGTCGGCGTGCACGGCTTCCCCGGCACGTGGGATTCCGAGGAAGGCGTCTGGACCGGCTGGGGCGACCTGGTCGAGACGGTGCGCGAGACCATACGCCCGTTCAACGACCGGGCGGAGATCTGGATCACCGAGGGCGGCTATGCCACCTGGCGGCGCGACGCCGCGACCCAGGCGCAGCGCTTCCTCGACGCGGTGAAGGCGCCGGCCGACCGGCTCTACTGGTACGCCCTGCAGGACCTGCAGCCCGAGGTGGCGGTGCAGGAGGGCCATCGCTTCGACGAGCGCCACTATCACATGGGCCTCTACGAGCACGACGGCAGCGCCAAGCTCCTGGCGCGGCTCCTCCAGCACGGCGGCACCGGGACGGTGCGCGAGGTGCTGGAGCTCGCCCGTCCCGCCCCTGCCGTCACGGGCGTGAAGCCGGTGCTGGTCACCGGCGGCGCGGGCTTCATCGGCTCGAACCTCGCCGACCGGCTGTGCGCGGAGGGCCGCCACGTCTGCGTCCTCGACGCGCTGTCGCGGCCCGGCGTGGAGCAGAACCTCGCCTGGCTGAAGGAGCGGCACGGCCACAAGCTCTCCGTGCAGCTCACCGACATCCGCGACGGCGACGCCGTGGCGGACGCCGCACGCGATGCCGACGCCGTCTTCCACATGGCCTCGCAGGTCGCCGTCACGTCGAGCCTCGACAACCCGCTCGAGGACTTCGAGATCAACCTGCGCGGCACGATCAACGTGCTCGAGGCGCTGCGGCGCCGCGAGCGCCCCGCGCCGATCGTCTTCGCCAGCACGAACAAGGTCTACGGCGACCTCGCCGACATCGAGCTGGCCCTGCACGACGGCGCCTGGCTGCCGGCCGACCCCGCCCTGCGCGCGGCCGGCATCGGCGAGGACCGGCCGATCTCCTTCCACACCCCGTATGGCTGCTCGAAGGGCGGCGCCGACCAGTACGTCCTCGACTACGCCCGGAGCTTCGGCGTGCCCGCCTGCGTCATGCGCATGAGCTGCATCTACGGGCCGCGCCAGTTCGGCACGGAGGACCAGGGCTGGGTCGCGCACTTCCTGATCCGGGCGCTCAAGGGCGAGCGCATCACGCTGTTCGGCGACGGCCAGCAGGTGCGCGACATCATGTGGGTCGACGACACGGTGAGCGCCTACCTCGCGGCGCTGGCCGACATCGGCCGGGCCTCGGGGCAGGTGTTCAACCTCGGCGGCGGGCCGAAGAACGCCGTCAGCCTGCGCCAGGTGCTCGGCTACATCGAGACGCTCGTCGGGCGCCCGCTCGACCTCGCCTTCGAGGACTGGCGGTCGGGCGACCAGCGCTATTTCGTCGCCGACATGCGGCGCGCGCGGGAGACGTTCGGCCTCGCCGAGCAGCTCGACTGGCAGACCGGCGTGCGGCGGCTGGCGGCCTGGCTCCGCGCCAACAGGACAGACCTGCCCGACGCGCCCGCCGACCTGCGATCGGCCGAGGCGCAGTGATGCCCCCGGCCGCGACGGAATGGCGCCGTGCCCGCGCCGGCGCACACATGCGCAAGCATCAGGAGGCGGCATGTCTGCAGCCATGCACCTGCCCGTGAACCGGGTCTTCCTCACCACCGACACGGTCGGCGGCGTCTGGCAGTACACGCTCGACCTCGCCCGCTTCTACCGCAGCCACGGCATCGAGGTCGTGCTGGCGGTTCTCGGTCCCTCCCCCTCGCACGACAAGGCCGCGGAGGCGGCGCTGGTGCCGGGCCTCGAGATGCTCGACACGGGCCTGCCGCTCGAATGGATGACGGAGACGGCGGAGCAGGTGACGCAGGCTGCGCGGGCGCTGTCGAAGCTCGCCGCCGACAGCGGCGCCGACGTCGCCCATCTCAGCAACCCCGCTCTCGCCGCCGGCAGCGACTGGGGCATGCCCGTCGTCGGCACGCTGCATTCCTGCGTCGGCACGTGGTGGCAGGCGATGCGGCCGGACGAGCCGATGCCGCAGGACTTCCGCTGGCGCACCGACTGCATCAGCGCCGGCCTGCGCTGCGTCGACATCGTGACGGCGCCGACCGGCGCCTTCGCGCGCGCCGCCTCGCGCGTCTATGGCGGGCTCGACTTCCGGGTGATCCACAACGGCCGCGACGAGACGGCCTTCGCCGCGCTCGACCTGCCGCGGCTCGGCGCGATCACGACGGGCCGGCTGTGGGACGAGGCGAAGAACGTGCGGGCCATCGACCTCGCGGCGCGCGAGATCGGGTTCCCGGTCTTCGCCGCCGGCCCGCTCGAAGGGCCGCACGGGGTCGCCCAGCTGTTCCCGCACCTGCACCTTCTCGGCTCGCTGCCGAACGTCAAGGTGCGGCAGCGCCTCGCCGGCAGCGCGATCTACGTCTCCGCGGCGCTCTACGAGCCGTTCGGCCTCGGCGTGCTGGAGGCCGCGCAATCCGGCTGCGCCCTCGTGCTGTCGGACATCGAGAGCTTCCGCGAGCTGTGGAACGGGGCGGCCATGTTCGTCGACCCGCACGACCCCGGCTCGATCGCGCGCGCGCTCCAGGCGATCTCGCAGGACGACGACATGCGCCGCCGCCTCGCCGACGCGGCCCGCGAACGCGCCGCCCGCTACACCACCGCGCGCATGGGCATGCGCACCATGTCGGTCTACGCGGAGGCGCTCCGCGACGGCCGCCAGAGAGGGGCCGCATGAAGCTCGTCTATTTCACCCACTCGCTCGCCTCCTGCTGGAACCACGGCAACGCACACTTCCTGCGCGGCATCCTGCGCGACCTGACGCGCCGCGGGCACGAGGCGGTCGCCTGGGAGCCGGCCGGGGGCTGGAGCCGGGAAAACCTCACCCGCGACCACGGCGCGGGGCCGCTGCAGGATTTCGCCGAGATCTTTCCCGACCTCACGACGGTGACCTACGGCGAAGATCTCGATCCCGCGGCGGCGGTCGACGACGCCGACGTGGTGATCGTGCACGAATGGACGGAGCCGGCGCTCGTGGCGGCGCTGGGCCGGGCGCGGCGCGACGGCGGCCGGTTCACGCTCCTGTTCCACGACACGCACCACCGCGCGGTCAGCGACCCGGAGTCGATGCGCGGCCTCGACATCGCCGACTATGACGGCGTGCTGGCCTTCGGCGAGAGCCTCTCGGAGGTCTATCGCGGCTGGGGCTGGGGCGACCGCGTCTTCACCTGGCACGAGGCCGCCGACACCTCGCTGTTCCACCCGCCGGCGGTCGAGGGCGAGCGCGACGGGCTCGTCTGGATCGGCAACTGGGGCGACGGCGAGCGGACGGCGGAGCTCGACGAGTTCCTGTTCGGGCCGGCCCAGCGGGAGGGCGTGCCGCCGACGGTCTACGGCGTGCGCTACCCCGAGACGGCGCTTCAGACGCTGGCCGCCCGCGGCGCCGACTACCACGGCTGGCTGCCGAATGCCGCCGTGCCGAACGTGTTCGCGCTGCACGCGGCGACGGTACACGTTCCACGCCGGCTCTATGTCGACCTGCTGCCCGGCATCCCGACCATCCGCGTGTTCGAGGCGCTGGCCTGCGGCATCCCGCTTCTGTCCGCGCCGTGGTCGGACGCGGAGAACCTGTTCAGGCCGGGGACGGACTACCTGATCGCCAACGACGGAGAGGACATGCGCGCTCACCTGAGGGCCGTGATGAACGACGGAGAATTGCGGGCGGGGCTCGCCGCGAGCGGGCTCGAGACGATCCGCGCCCGGCACGCCTGCCACCACCGCGTCGACGAGCTGATGGCCATCCTGGAGCGGCTCGACAGCCCTGCGGCACGCGCGCAGGAGGTTGCGTGATGCGCATCGCCTTCTACGGATCGAGCCTCGTCTCCGCCTACTGGAACGGAGCGGCCACCTATTATCGCGGGCTGATCCGCAACCTCGCCGAGCACGGCTACGAGATCACCTTCTACGAGCCCGACGCCTACGACCGGCAGCAGAACCGGGACATGGACCCGCCCGACTGGGCGAAGGTCGTGGTCTACGACGCGACGCCGGAGGGCCTCGAGGGGGTCCTGTCGCAGGCCGCCGAAGCCGACATCGTGGTGAAGGCGAGCGGCGTCGGCGTGTTCGACGACGAGCTCCTGCGCGGCATCGTGGAGCGGTCGCGCCCGGGCGCGCTCAGGGTGTTCTGGGACGTCGACGCGCCCGCGACGCTCGCCGAGATGTCGGAAGATCCGCGGCACATGCTGCACGAGATCCTGCCGCGGCTCGACACGGTGCTGACCTATGGCGGCGGCGACCCGGTGGTCGAGGCCTATCGCGGCTTCGGCGCGCGCCACTGCACGCCCGTCTACAACGCGCTCGACCCCGAGACGCACCATCCCGTGCCGCACGACGAGCGCTTCGAGGCCGACCTCGCCTTCCTCGGCAACCGCCTGCCGGACCGCGAGGCCCGGGTGCACGAGTTCTTCTTCAAGGCGGCGCGGCTGCTGCCGGAGCGGCGCTTCCTGCTCGGCGGTTCCGGCTGGAACGCGCACGAGCTGCCGGAGAACGTGCGCTATATCGGCCACGTCTCGACGCGCGATCACAACGCCTTCAACACCACGCCGCTCGCCGTGCTGAACGTCGCCCGCGACTCCATGGCGAGGATCGGCTTCTCGCCGGCCACCCGCGTCTTCGAGGCGGCCGGCGCCGGCGGCTGCCTGATCACCGACCACTGGAAGGGCGTCGAGCTCTTCCTCGAGCCGGACAAGGAGGTGCTGGTCGCCGAGAGCGGCGAGGACGTGGCGCGCCTCCTCGACGGGCTGGCGCGCCGCCGGGCCGAGGAGATCGGCCGCGCCGGCCGCGCCCGCGTCATGGCCGAGCACACCTACGCCCGCCGCGCCGAGCAGGTGGACGGCATCTTCAGGTCGCTGCGGCAGGCTCGCAGCCGAGAGGAGCGGATGAGCGCATGAAACTCGCGATCTTCGGACTGAGCCTGTCCTCGTCCTGGGGCAACGGCCACGCGACGACCTACAGGGCGCTGACGCGGGCGCTCACGGCCCGCGGCCACGACGTGACCTTCTACGAGCGCGACGTGCCGTGGTACGCGGCGCATCGCGACTTCACGGAGTGCGAGTACTGCGACCTGCGGCTCTACGGCTCGCTCGACGACGTCGACGCGATGGCCGACGAGCTCGCCGCCGCCGACGCCGTGGTCCTCGGCTCCTACGTCCCGGACGGCGTGGCGCTGGCGGAGAAGCTCCTGGCGATGGAGCTCAAGCCGCTCGCCTTCTACGACATCGACACGCCCGTGACGCTCGGCAAGCTCGAGCGCGGGGACCACGAGTACCTGACGCCCGGGCTGATCCCCCGCTTCGACCTCTACCTGTCGTTCAGCGGCGGCCCGGCGCTGCAGACGCTGACGGAAACCTACGGCGCCCGCCATGCCCGGCCGCTCTACTGCGCGGTCGACACGGAGCTCTACCGGCCGCTCGACGTCGAAAAGCGCTGGGATCTCGGCTATCTCGGCACCTACAGCCCCGACCGGCAGGACCCGCTCGAGCGCCTTCTGATCGAGCCGGCGCGGCAGCTGCCGCACATGCGCTTCGTCGTCGCCGGCCCGCAATATCCCGACGACATCGCCTGGCCCGACAACGTCGACCGCATCGACCATGTCGGCCCCGCCGACCACGCGGAGTTCTACTCGAGCCTGAGATTCGCCCTCAACGTGACGCGGGCGGAGATGGTGAAGGTCGGCTTCAGCCCCAGCGTGCGGATGTTCGAGGCCGCCTCCTGCGGCGCCACGATCATCTCGGACCCGTGGAACGGCATCGACACGTTCTTCACGCCCGGTGAGGAAATCTTGCTCGCGGAGCGCGCCGGGGACGTGACGCAGGCACTTTCGGGCGTTAAGTCCGTTGATACGGCACGGACCGGCGAGGCGGCGCGCAGGCGCATCCTTGCCGACCATTCCTCGACGCGGCGCGCCGAGCAGCTCGAAGACTGGCTCGCGGAAGCGAGATCGCGCACGTCCCTCAACCAGGTACGTTCGGCAGTATGAACTTTACCAGACACAAGAAGACCACCGACATCCATGCCGAGATCGAGGGCCTCGGGCCCTGGTTTCACAATCTCCATTTGCCAGGCGGCATCGAGACGGCGCCGGCGCATCCGCTCGGCGACTTCCCGCACTTCAAGTGGGCCGAGATCTCGCCCCACATCCCCGAGGACCTGACCGGCTGGCGGGTGCTCGATATCGGCTGCAACGCCGGCTACTACAGCTTCGCGCTCGCCGCGCGCGGCGCCTCGGTGCTCGGCATCGACACCGACGAGCACTACCTCAAGCAGGCGCAGTGGGCGCGCGAGGTGATCGGCGCCGAGAAGACGGAGTTCCGAAAGGGCTCGGTCTACGAGGTCGACACGTTCGGCGCGTTCGACCTCGTCGTCTTCATGGGCGTGCTCTACCACCTGCGCCACCCGCTGCTGGCGCTCGACCTGCTCGGCCGCATCGCGCCGAAGCTCCTGGTGTTCCAGACCCTGACCCACGGCGACGAGCAGGTGGCGCCGGATGCCCGGCAGGACATCGACTTCCAGCACCGCGACCGGTTCGACGATCCCGCCTGGCCGAACATGGCGTTCATCGAGACGACGTTCTGCGAGGACCCGACCAACTGGTGGGTGCCGAACCACGCGGCGATCGAGGCGATGCTCAGGAGCGCCGGCTTCCGCGTGACGGAGCACCCCGGCCACGAGATCTATCTGTGCGCGGCCGACCGCAGCGAGTGCCACTGGCGCTCGGAGGACGACCCGCTGGAAACCGTGGCGCAGGCGGCCCGGCGCAACGCGGGCGGCGCCTGAGGCTTCTCCGAACACGTTTCGGAGAGCGGCGGAACGCCGGCACCCGGCGCCCATTCCCCCTCGGCAGGAACACGATGGTCCTGCCAAGGGAGGAAAGCCATGAGAGCCACCAAAACGATCGCCGCCGTCGCGGCCGGCGCCGCGCTTGCGGCGTTCGCCGCCGCCCCCGCCGTCGCCCAGGGCGACATGGGGACGCCCGCGGCCACCGCCAGCCTGAAGAGCTCCGACGGCAAGGACGTCGGCACCGTGGACGTCTTCGAGACGCCGCACGGCCTTCTCGTCCAGCTCGACGCCATGGGCCTGCCGCAGGGCGGGCACGGCTTCCACATCCACACGACCGGGAAGTGCGACGCGCCGGACTTCAAGTCGGCCGGCGGCCACTTCAACCCTGCCGACGCCAAGCACGGCATCCTGAGCGAGGGCGGGCCGCACGCCGGCGACATGCCGAACATCTTCGTCGGCGACGACGGCAAGGCGCGGGTCGACGTGTTCGTCGCGGACGTGTCGGTATCGGGCGGCGACAACGCCCTGCTCGACGACGACGGGGCCGCCTTCATGATCCATTCGGGCACGGACGACTACAAGTCCGACCCGGCCGGCGACGCCGGCAACCGCATCGCCTGCGGCGTCGTCGAGAAGGCGTCCGGCGGCAGCCAGTAGGCTGCAGCGTGTCCTCGTAGCTGGGCGGGGTGGGGCGGTGCCGCGGCGCCGCCCCCGACGGCGCCACATCACAGCCCGCAGAGGATCCGGGCGAAGGTGTCGTCGTCCGGGTTGTAGCCGGGCCGCGGGCCCGCGAAGCGCTCGTCGCTCGCGGCGAGGTCCGACATCGTCGGCACGTGGTAGTTGCGCCACCCTTCGCCGCTGCCGCCCGTCCGCTGCCAGCCGCTGAGCAGCAAATGCCCCTCGCGGCTGCGGCCGATTATGTGCGGCTCGACCGTGCGCCGCGACGGCGACGTCCCTTCGTAGACGAAGCTGACGAGGCGCCGCTCGCGGATCGCCCGGCAGAGCAGGTCCTCGCTCGTCACCTCAGGCCGCCAGCCGCTCGTCCTCGGCCTCCGTCTCGGCCGTCTGCTCTCCGAAGCTGAAGTCGAACTCGAGCTGCTCCTCCTCCGGCGTCCAGTCCATCGGGCGCAGCATGGAGCTCGCCGCGAAGACGCTCGGCTCGTAGCCGGCGCTCTCCTCGCCGTCCGGCGTCTCCTCCGGCACCTCCTCGCGCACCGACATGCGCAGGATGGTGAAGCCGGCGAGCGCGAGCAGCGCCACCGCGAGGAATCCCATGAGCCCCTGCGGCCCGAAGGCCTCCATCGACCACGAAGCCGCCGGGCCGGCGATGGCCGAGCCGATCGAGAAGGAGAGGATGAGCGTCGCCGCTGCCGGCACGATCGTGTTCTCCGGCAGGCGGTCGTTGGCGTAGGCGACGATCACCGCGTAGAGCGGCATCGCCGCGATGCCCGCGACGGCGGCCGACAGGCCGAGCACGGCCAGCGTGGGCCCGACCGCCGCCATCATCAGCGTCGCGGCCGTCGCGCCGGCGCCGAGCAGCAGCGTCGTCGCCAGGATCACCTGGCGCCGGTCGAACCGGTCGGAGAGCCAGCCCAGCGGATACTGCACGATCATGCCGGCGAAGAGCGCCGCCGTCATGAAGAACGAGGCGCCGGCGTCGCTGAGGCCCGCGCGGTTGGCGAAGACGGCGCCGAGGCCGAGGAACGAGCCCTGCGCCGCGCCGATGACCATCGTGCCGACGAGGCCGAGCGGCGTCTCGCGGTAGAGGCGCGCGAGCGTGTAGCCCTCGCCGAGATCGTCCGTCGGCAGCTGCGGCGGGCCGATCCGCGTGACGAGCACCGGCACGATGCCGATCGACATCAGGATCGAGGCGACGACGAACAGGACGTAGCCGCCGACCGAGGCGAGGCTGACGAGCAGCGGCCCGACGGCATAGCCGAGGATGATGGCGATCGAGGCGACGGCCAGGAGCTGGCCGCGCACGTCGCGCGTGGCGCGGGCGTTGATCCAGCTCTCGGTGACGGTGGCGAGCACGGCGAAGCTCATGCCCGTCAGGAAGCGCAGCACCATCCAGAAGACCGGCTCGACCCAGAGGGCGTGCGCCAGCACCACCGCGGAGATGACCGTCCCCACCCCCGCGAAGGCGCGTATGTGGCCGATCCGCCGGACGAAGCCCGGCGCCTGGAAGGTGCCGAGCGCGTAGCCGACATAGTAGGCCGCCGCCAGGAGGCCGATCGTGAAGGTCGAGAAGCCCTCGGCATCCGCGCGCAGGCCGAGGATGACGAACTGCATCGAGTTTCCGGCCAGCAGCACGAACAGGCTGAGGATCAGCGCCGAAACGGAGAGAAGAAGCGAGCGCATCTTCGGGCGGGCCTTTCGGCTCGGGATTTGCGGGCGCGGGCGAATCGCGGGGGCGGCCCACGATAGGCCCGCCACCGAACGCAGGGTCAACCGGCGATGTTCCCGCCGGCCGCGGGCCGGAGCGTCAGGAGCCGAACGCCACCTGGTGCATGATGCGGCCGGGCAGGAAGGTGAACATGCCGGCGACGATCAGCGCGAAGACGAAGAGGGAGATCATCGCCGAGCGGTGCCGGGCGACGCGGTGGGTGCGCGCGTGCCACACGGCGAGCGGCACGCTGACGAGGACGATGAGCGACAGGAGGTGGATCGGGCTCCACTCCCCGAACACGCGCAGCTCGTGGATGCCGAGGCTCGTCGCCGCGACCCACAGCATCAGGAGCGCCCAGCCGTAGCCGAGCACCCGGTGCGGCACGGTGCCCTTGGGACCGAGGATCTGGACGGTGCCGAGCACGAGGGCCGCCATGGCGGCGAAGGCGTGCCATCGGATCGCGAACCCGGCGTCGAGCAACGGCGACAGAGACATCGTGAACCTCTCCCCCTTTGGCGCTACTTTCCGGGTCTCCCGCCGCCCCACCGGCGTTTCCCTCTCGAGAAGGCCCCCATCGTCATGCCAGAGAGCACCCGTCTTGTCCTGCCGATTCTGATGCTCTTCGGATCGAACATCGTGATGACCACCGCATGGTACGGCCACCTCAAGTTCGAGACGCGGCCGCTCCTCATGGTGATCGTGGTGAGCTGGGCGCTCGCCTTCTTCGAGTACTGCCTCGCGGTGCCGGCGAACCGGATCGGCTACGGCGTCTATTCCGGCGCGCAGCTCAAGACGATCCAGGAGGTGGTGACGCTGACCGTCTTCGCCGGCTTCTCGGTCGTCTATCTCAAGGAGGACCTGACGCTGAACCACGTCGTCGGCTTCGCGCTGATCGCGTTCGGCGCCTATGTCGTGTTCGCCGGGCCGTTCGGCCACCGCGTCGTCCTGTCGGCCCACTAGCCTCGTCGCCGGCGTACCGCAGCGCCGGGCATTCCGGCTGCTCCGGGCATCGTGCTAGAAACGTCGGATCGCACCTCTCCGCGCCCCCACCGGGAGACAGCCCCCTTGCAGCCGTGGAAAGCCTGGGCCGCCACCGTGATCGCCGCCGGCCTCGCCGCCACGCCCGCGGCGGCCTGCAGCGCCTATAGCTGCGACGGCGTGGGCTGGCAGACCTACGATCCCCGCAAGCCCGGCGTGATGCAGGCCTTCCAGGAGGCCCGCAGGAAGGGCACGCAGGAGGCGCTCGACGCCTTCGTCCGCGACTATCCGGGATCGCCGGCCGCCTCCTGGGCGCTGGATCTCGAGGCGAAGATGACGGACAGCACGGCCAAAGCGGGGGACTCGACCGGGCGCGCGTCGGCCGGCCGATCCTCCCGCGTCACACCGGGAGCGGCGCCTTCGGACGCCACACGCCCCCCTTCTCCCTGAAGCGCGACATGCGGAAGTCCGAGATGTCGATCGTGGGCTCCCGCCCCATGAGAAGCTCCGCCATCGCGTAGCCCGCGCCCGGCCCGATGCCGAAGCCGTGGCCGGAGAAGCCCGTCGAGACGAACAGCCCCTCGTGGCCCGGCACGGCGCCCAGCACCGGGATCTCGTCGGGCGTGACGTCGATCATGCCGGCCCAGCGCTCCACGCTGCGTATCCCCTCCAGCTGAGGAAAGTAGTCCCGGGCGGCGGCGAGCACGTCGTCGAGGAGCTTCACGTCGGGGTCGGGATCGAGCACCCGCGCCTGCTCGAACGGGCTCATCTGGTCGGGCCCCCAGCGGCGCTGGCCGAGCGCGTCGAAGAACGGCTTGCCGAAGCGCAGCGTCATCATCTGCCACTGCTCGCGCAGCACCGGGAAGAAGGCGCGGAAGTGCCGGAAGGCGGCGGGGACGATGTCGAACGTCGCCGCCGAGCTGCGCGCCAGCGTGTAGCCGCCGTCCTGCCGCCGGCGCATCGCGACCTTCGCGCCGCCGACCGCGCTCTGCGTGATCAGCGGCGCCTGCGCGGTGCGCTGCACCGACGACTTCACCGCGAGCTGCGGCAGGCTGCCGCCCATGTTCTCGAGGAAGGCCCGCGACCACGCGCCGCCGGCCAGGAGCGCGCCGCGGCAGGCGATGCGGCCGTGCTCGGTGACGACGCCGGTCAGCCGCCCGCCGCTCTCCTCGACCGCCCGCACCGCCGTGCGCTCGAGGACCACGGCGCCTGCCGCACGGGCCGCCTCCGCGAGGGCGGGCACGGCGAGCGCCGGCTCGGCCCGGGCGTCGGAGGGCGTGAAGAGCGCGCCCTTGAAGCGGCGCTCGCCCTGGCCGAGCATCTCGTCGACCTCGGCCGAGGACAGGAGCCTGGAGTCGAGGCCATGCGCCCGGGCGTGCTCGAGCCAGGCCGCGTGGCCGGCCATCTCCTCGTCGGTCTCGCCGAGATAGGCGATGCCGCCGACATGGAAGCCGATGTCGCGCGGCAGCTCGCGGGCGATCTCGCCCCAGCGCCGAAGCGCATCGATCGCCAGCGGCAGCTCGCGCGGGTCGCGGCCCTGCTTCCGGACCCAGCCCCAGTTGCGCGACGACTGCTCGCCGGCGATGCGGCCCTTCTCGCACAGCACGACCGGCACGCCCGCCTTCGCCAGGTAATAGGCCGCGGAGACGCCGGCGACGCCGCCGCCGATCACCACGATCTCGGTCTCCTGCGGAAGTTCTTGCGTGGAAGGCGCGCTCGGGCTCGTCATCGGCGGTCGTTTCTCCATCGGATCGTCGCCGGAGGGCCTGCCGGCGCAACGGACTCTTTACCACGGCCGGTGCAGGGTTGCGCCACCGGCTTCTGAAGAACCAGGTACGACAATGGATCCCACGCTCGCCACCGCCGCCGTCGCCAGCCAGCAGGCGCAGACCCGGCAGACCGCGCAGCTGTCGATGCTCAAGCAGCAGCATCAGGCGGACATGTCGCTGGCCAACATGATCGCCGAGGTCGCCAAGGCCGCGCCGCAGCCCGGCCAGGGCACGATGGTCGACAAGACCGCCTGAGGCCGGCTTAACGATCGGTAAACTTCGACGCGAAGGCGCGCGATTCCGCCAACGCTTCGTTCAAGCGGCGCCCCCTATCCTCGCCCCATCGGAGGACAGGGACATGAACAGCGTCAGCGCCAGCAGCATCGCATCTCTCAAGCAGGCGGAAATCCACCACAGGGCGGCGATCGCCACCCTGAGGGTCCAGCAGGAGATGCAGCTCACCGCCATCAGGATGGGCGAGAACGAGGAACGCTCCGTCCGGCAGGACGAGGGCATCGGCGCGATCACCAACCGGCGTGTCTGAGGCAGCGGCCTTCACGGCAGCCCAACCCTTCGTTCACATCCGTCTGCGACCCTCGGCGCCTCTGCCGGGCGTCCTCTGAGGAGGAGGAGCGATGGAACCGACATCCGCCACCGGCCTGATGCTCCTGAAGGAGATCGTCATGCAGCGCGCCGCGCAGGTCCGCGCGATGCGGTCGCCCGGCGATCTGTCGCTGTCGGCCAACATGATGCTCGACGACGCGGCCGACGCGGCCAAATCCGTGGCCAGGTCCGACGGCATCGGCCAGCTTCTCGACCGGAAGGCCTGAGACCGCAGGAAGGTCCGCGACCACCTGGACGGCGGCCACGCGCCGCCTGTCAGGGCCTCGTCGCCGCGATCCACTCGCGCGTGCGCGCCTCGGGATCCTCGTGGCGCAGCACGTCCGTAACGACGCAGACGATGTCGGCGCCCTGCTCGAGCGCCGCGCGGCCCCGCTCCGGGGTCAGGCCGCCGATCGCCACCAGCGGGATCTCGCCGATCAGCCGCTTCCACTCGCCGAGCCGCTCGAGCCCCTGCGGCGCCCACTTCATCTCCTTGAGCACCGTCGGATAGACCGGGCCGAGCGCCACGTAGTCCGGCGTGACCGCGAGCGCCCTGTCGAGCTCGGCGTGGTCGTGCGTGCTGACGCCGAGCCTCAGGCCCGCGTCGCGGATCGCGCCGAGATCGGCCGTCTCGAGATCCTCCTGGCCGAGATGGACGAAGTCGCAGCCCTCCTCGATCGCCAGCCGCCAGTGGTCGTTGACGACGAGCCGCGCGCCCTCGAGGTCGCAGAGCGCCTTGGCATGGCGGATCTGCTCCCGCATGTCGTCCTCGGGCCTGTCCTTGAGGCGCAGCTGGACGAGCCTCAGGCCCTGCGGCAGCAGCCGCTCGAGCCAGGCCGCGTCGTCGACGATCAGGTAGAAGGGATCGAGCATTCCGCGTCGCTACTCCTGGAAGGCCATGCCGAAGACCGGCGTCGAGGGCGCGGCCATGTCGCGCGCATCGATCGGATCGGCAAGATAGCACGCGCGGCCGGCCTCCACCGCCTGCCTGAAGGCCCCGGCCATGATGACGGGGTCGCCGGCCCTGGCGACGGCGGTGTTGAGGAGCACGGCGTCGTAGCCGAGCTCCATGGCATGCGCGGCGTGCGACGGCGTGCCGATGCCGGCGTCCACCACCATCGGCACCTCGGGATACCGGGCGCGCAGCGACTTGAGGCCGAGCACGTTGTTGAGGCCGCGGCCGGAGCCGATCGGCGCCCCCCACGGCATCAGCACCTCGCAGCCGGCCTCGAGCAGCCGGTCGGCCGTGCCGAGATCCTCCGTCGTGTAGGGAAAGACCCTGAAGCCCTGGGCGGTCAGCTCGCGCGCCGCCTCGACGAGGCCGAACACGTCGGGCTGCAGCGTGTCGTGGTCGGCGATCACCTCGAGCTTCACCCACGGCGTGCCGAACACCTCGCGCGCCATCTCGGCCGTGGTGACCGCCTCGCGGGCGGAATGGCAGCCGGCCGTGTTCGGCAGCACCCTGAGCCCCAGGTCGCGGATGATCTGCCAGAAGGCCTGGCCCGCGCGCTCGCCGCCCGGATTCCCGCCTGAGCGAGACCGTCACGACCTCGCAGGCCGACGCCTTCACCGCCTCGGCCATGATCGCCGGCGAGGGATATTGCGCGGTGCCGAGCATCAGCCGCGAGCCGAGCTCCGTGTCGTAGACGCGCATGGCCTCACCCTCCCTGCATCGGCGCCAGGATCTCGATCCTGTCGCCGTCGGAGAGGGCGAGTTCCTGGCGGTTCTCGGTCGGCACGAAGCGCCGGTTGACGGCGGTGGCGACGATCGCGTCGCCGTAGCCGAGTTCGTCGAGCACTTCTGCGAGCGCGGCGCCGGAGACGTCACGCGGTTCGCCGTTGACGATGATCTTCATCCATCACCTCCGGAAAGAATGCGTTGTCGAGGATCGCGCCGGCCGCCATGCGGGCGAGCGCGGGCGAAAGCAGGAAGCCGTGCCGGTAGAGGCCGTTGACGGAACACCGTGCGGCCGCGCCGGCGGATCCGCGGCAGGTTGTCGGGGAAGGCGGGGCGCGCGTCGCAGCCGGTCTCGAGGATCTCGGCGTCCGCGAAGGCCGGGTCGAGCGCATAGGCGGCGTTGAGGAGCTCGACCATCGAGCGCGCGGAGATGCGGCCGCGCTCGCCGCTCTCGATCTGGGTCGCGCCGACCATGTGGACGCCGTCGCCGCGCGGCACGACGTAGAGGGGAAACCGCGGGTGGAGAAGCCGCACCGGGCGGTTCAGCGCAACCTCCGGCGCGCGCAGGATCAGCATCTCGCCCTTCACGCCGCGCAGGTCGGAAAGCTCGTCGCGGGCGGCGAGGCCGCGGCAGTCGAGCACGACGTCGGCGTCGAGATCCGCAGCCCGCGCTTCGCAGCCGAGGCGGATCGCGACGCCGCGCTCGCGAAGCCGGTCGGCGAGCTCGGCGAGCGTCCGGCGCGGGTCGAGATGGGCCTCGCGGGGAAAGAACAGGCCGCGCGCGAAGCGGCCGCCGAGGCGCCGGCTCGAGCTCGGCCACGCGCGTCCGCGCCCACGGCCTCGTGCGCCTCGGTGCGGCGTGAGAAGCGCGACAGCTCCGCCTGGTCGCGCCGCTGCGCGACGACGAGGGTTCCGGCCGTGACGGCGGAGGAGGACAGGCGCGGCCACCAGTCGAGCGCCTCGCGGCCGAGCGAGACGACGAGCGGCTCGGCGCTCTCGCCCTCGCACCACGGCGCGAGCATGCCGCCGGCGAAGCGCGAGCAGGCCTCGCTGCCGACCGCCTCGCCGCGCTCGAAAATCTCGATCTCGGCGGCCGGATCGCGTTCCGACAGGGCGAGCGCGCTCGTCAGTCCGGCGACGCCCGCCCCGATGACGGCGACCTTCATGGCTCGGTCTCCATCCGCTCGTCGATCCGGTCGGCGGCGGGGGAAGGGAGCGCGATGTCCGGTGAAGAACGGCCCCATCCCTTCGCCAGCGTGACCTGGATCAGGTTCTTGGGGTCGCCATGCCGCGCCGTTCGCCGGCGCCTATGGCCTCTCAGCCCCTTCGAGCGGGACTCCCCCTGGATGGGCACCAATATGAGAGCGGCGGCGGCGGGCGTCAAACGCCCGCCGCCCGTCTTTCGCGAGGCTCGCGCCGGTTCAGTCCAGCGCGCGGCCCGAGCGACGACGTCGCCGGCTCGAGGTCCTCGTCCTCCCAGTGCTTGATGGCGGACGGCGTGTTGGCGTCCAGCTCCTCGTCGGACCGGAAGCGCTGCTCCTGCCGGTAGAGGATGAGCTTGTCGCGCCCGAGCGCCCGCAGCAGCGAGTAGGACATGATGATGAGCACGAAGGCGAAGGGGAAGCCTGCCACCACGGCCGCGGCCTGCAGCGCCTTCAGCCCGCCCGCGACCAGCAGCACGGCGGCGACGCAGCCCTCCGTGACCGCCCAGAAGATGCGCTGGATCTTGGGCGGATCGGGGTCCCCGCCCGCCGTCAGCATGTCGATGACGAAGCTGCCGGAGTCGGAGGAGGTGACGAACCAGATGATGATCATCACGACGATCACGATCGTCAGGAGGCCCGAGAACGGGAAGAAGTTCATCAGCTCGAAGACGGCGTTGCCGTAGTCCTGCTTGGTCGCCTCGATCAGCCCGGGATCGCCCATCATCTCCATGTGGATCGCGGTGCCGCCGAACGCGGTGAACCAGAAGAACAGGATGAAGCTCGGGATCAGGAACACGCCGACCACGAACTCGCGGATCGTGCGGCCGCGCGAGATGCGGGCGATGAAGATGCCGACGAACGGGCTCCACGACACCCACCACGCCCAGTAGAAGATCGTCCACGAGTTCTGCCAGTCGCCGCCCGTATAGGCCTCGTTCCAGAACGATATGTTGATCAGGCCCTTGAAGTAATTGCCGAGGTTCTCGACGAAGCTGTCGATGATGAACAGCGTCGGCCCGACGATGCAGACGAAGGCGAGCATGGCGATGCTCAGCCAGATGTTGAAGTTCGAGATCCGCTTGATGCCCTTGTCGAGGCCGAGGAAGACCGAGACCGTGGCGAAGGCGGTGATGACCGCGATCAGGATGAGCTGCATCCACATCGTGTCGGGCGTGCCGAACACCCGGTTCAGGCCGATCGACACCTGCATCACGCCGAGGCCGAGGCTCGTCACGATGCCGAACATCGTGCCGAAGACCGCCAGGATGTCGACGGTGTGGCCCATCCAGCCGTAGATCCGGTCGCCGATCAGCGGATAGAGGCATGAGCGGATCGACAGCGGCAGGCCCTTGCGGAAGTGGAAATACGCAAGCGACATGGCGACGAGCAGGTAGATCGCCCAGCCGTGCAAGCCCCAGTGCAGGAACGCGAAGACCATCGCCTGGGAGGCCGCCTCCTGCGATTCCGCCGGCGCCAGCGGCGGCGCGAAATAGTGGTAGAGCGGCTCCGCGGTGCCCCAGTAGAGCAGGCCGATGCCGATGCCGGCGCTGAACAGCATCGCCGCCCAGGAGAACAGGCCGTATTCCGGCTGCTCCGTCTGCTCGCCGAGCCGCACGTCGGCGAAGCGGCCCATGGCGAGATAGATGCACAGGAGCAGGATCAGGTTGACGCTGAGGATGAA
Source organism: uncultured Alphaproteobacteria bacterium (assembly GCA_963816555.1). GTDB lineage: Bacteria > Pseudomonadota > Alphaproteobacteria > Rhizobiales > Tepidamorphaceae > Lutibaculum. Next base: position 73,842 of record CAWFLD010000007.1, read on the forward strand.
GAACCACCCGAAATAGGTGGTCAGGAACGCCTGCGCGCCGGTGAACACGTCGCTCGCGGTCTGCGTGAAGACGGCCCCGAAGAAGATGAAGCCGAGGATCAGGATCGCCGAGACGGAGAAGACGGGCCTGCTGACGCGGGGAAAGATCCCCAGACGGCCCACGTGAACCTGATCGGTCATCTGATCCCCTTTCCCTTTCCGGCCGGGCGCTCGTCCCCGGCCCTGCGACCTCATGCCGCGTCTCTGCTGCTGAAGATCCTCAAACGCGCGGCGACCGGAATGGTTCGAGATCGAACCACCGCCACGAGACAGCTTTGTGCGGGACCTACCGGTTGAGGCGGCCGATCAGCCGGTCGATCGTGGTGTCGAGGGAGCGCAGGTAGTCGCGATACGCTTCGTGGCCGCGGAAGTCGGGCACCGCGCCGGCGGCTTCCAGCCTCGCCCTGTAGCGGTCGTCGCGGGACAGCCGGCGAAGCGCTGCCTCCAGCGTGTCCCTCGCCGCGTCGGGCGCGCCCGCGGGCATGGCGATGCCGCGGGAGACCTCGAGTTCGAGGTCGTATCCGAGCTCCTTCAGGGTCGGAACGTCCGGCGTCTCCGCCAGCCGCGCTCCGGACCCGGCGGCAAGGAAGCGGAGCTCGCCGCTGCGGACATATTTCAGGGCCGAGGGAATGTCGCCGAGCGCGACGTCGATCCTGCCCTCGCGCAACGCCTTGATGCGCTGGGCCGCCCCCTCGTAGCCGACATAGGCGAAGTCGACGCCCATGGCGTCCTCGATCATCGCGGCATGCAGATGCGGCACGCCGCCGAAGGTGACGCCCATGCGCACCTCGTCCGGGTGGAGCTTCGCGTAGGCGACGAAGTCGGCCACGCTCCGCCACGGGCTGTCGGCGCTGACGACGAGGAACTGCGGCGAGCAGGTGAGCAGGGCCACCGGCTTGAAGTCGCTCCACTGGAGGTCGGTGAGGCCGGTCTTGTAGGCGACCGGCAGCCCCTCGTGGAGCTGGACGACGGTGTAGCCGTCGGCCTTCTTCTCGGACACCTGGCGCAGGGCCAGCGTGCCGCTGACGCCCGGCACGTTGACCACCTTCACCGGCTCCCCGAGATAGGGCTCGACCTCCTCCGCCACGATCCGCATCAGCGTGTCGCTGCTGCCGCCGGGCGACCAGGGCACGACGATTTCGAGGGGGTGGTCGGGGTAGTCTGCGGCGTGGGCGACGGAGACGGCACAAAGCACCGCGAGGGCCGCAAGCCCGCGTGCCAGGACAGACCGGAACGCGACGTCCAGCATCCGGCATCTCCGCAACCGGCTTCCGGATCACGAGCTGTGGCGGCGGCATGCCGCGCACCGGCGCGGCAGGCCACCGTCGGCCCCTTCGCGAGAGCGTAGCGCCGGAATCGGACAAAGAGCAATCCGTTGGCGACGCTCACCATCGCGCCGGCACGGCAGATGCGCCTTGCATGAGGCGGACGGCGACACGATCTCGCGACGGGCCTATGGTCACGTCGACCGCCGAGGCGGAATCCGAAGGAAAGGAACGACATGGTGGGGAATCCGACGATCACCGAAGCCGGCACGGCATCCGGCAATCCGTTTCTGCAGGATTGGGACACGCCGTTCCGGCTGCCGGCGTTCGACCGGGTCGAGCCCGGCGACTTCCGCCCCGCGTTCGACGCCGCCCTCGCCGCGCACCGCGAGGAGATCGCCGCCATCGCGGACTCGGACGCCGCTCCCGAATTCGTGAACACGGTCGAGGCGCTCGAGCGCTCCGGCGCCATGCTGCGGCGCGTCTCGAGCGTCTTCTTCGCGCTGACGGGGGCGGACACGAACGACGAGCTGCAGGCGATCGAGCGCGAGATCTCGCCGCGCCTCGCCCGGCACCGCACGGCGATGTACCTGAACGAGGCGCTGTTTGCCCGGATCGACGACCTCTGGGCCCGGCGGGATTCCCTCGAGCTCGACGACGAGCAGGCGCGGGTTCTGGAGCGCTACCACACCGCCTTCACCCGCAGCGGCGCGGGCCTCTCCGCCGGCGCGAAGGCGCGGCTCGCCGAGATCGCGGAGCGGCTGGCGACGCTCGGCACGCAGTTCGCGCAGAACGTGCTGGCCGACGAGAAGGGCTACAGGCTGGTGCTCGAGAGCGAGGAGGACCTCGCCGGCCTGCCCGACTTCGTGCGCGACGCGGCCGCCGATGCGGCGAGCGCCCGCGGCCTCGACGGCAAGCACGTCGTCACGCTGTCGCGCTCCTCGATCGAGCCCTTCCTGCAGTTCTCCGCGCGCCGCGACCTGCGCGAGCAGGCGTTCCGGGCGTGGGCCTCGCGCGGCGAGGGCGGCGGCGAGACCGACAACACGGCGATCATGGCGGAGATGGTGGGCCTGCGGGCGGAGAAGGCGAAGCTCCTCGGCTACGACAGCTTCGCCGCGTTCCGCCTCGCCGACGAGATGGCGAAGACGCCGGACGCCGCGCTCGGCCTGCTGCGCTCGGTGTGGGGCCCCGCCAGGGCGCGCGCCATCGAGGAGGCCGGCGCCCTGCAGGCGCTGGCGGCGGCCGAGGGCGGCAATTTCGAGATCGCGCCGTGGGACTGGCGCTACTACGCGGAGAAGCGCCGCAAGGCCGAGTTCGATCTCGACGAGGAGGAGATCAAGCCCTTCTTCCAGCTCGACCGGATGATCGAGGCGGCGTTCCACACCGCGAACCGGCTGTTCGGCCTGACCTTCGCGGAGCGCCCGGACCTGAAGGGCTACCATCCCGACGTCCGCGTCTTCGAGGTCAGCGACGCCGACGGAGGCCATGTCGGGCTCTTCCTCGGCGACTATTTCGCCCGGCCCTCGAAGCGCTCCGGCGCGTGGATGGGCCAGATCAGGCCGCAGCACAAGCTCGACGGCGAGGTGCGGCCGATCGTCGTCAACGTCATGAACTTCTCCAAGGCCTCGGGATCCGCCCCGACGCTCCTGAGCTTCGACGACGCGCGCACGCTGTTCCACGAGTTCGGCCACGCCCTGCACGGCCTCCTGTCGGACGTCACCTATCCCGCGATCTCCGGCACGAGCGTCAGCCGCGACTTCGTGGAGTTCCCCTCGCAGCTCTTCGAGCACTGGCTGGAGGAGCCGCAGGTCCTGAAGCGCTTCGCCGTCCACTACAGGACCGGGACAGGCGATGCCGGACGCGCTGTTCGACCGGCTGGTCGCGGCGCGCAGCTTCAACCAGGGCTTCGCGACGAGCGAATATCTCGGCTCGGCGATCGCCGATCTCGAGCTGCACCTGAAGCCCGACGCCGAAGGCATCGACTTCGCCGCGTTCGAGCGGGCCTTGCGCGCCGAGCTCGGCATGCCGGACGCGATCGTGCTGCGCCACCGCCTGCCGCACTTCGCCCACGTCTTCGCCGGCGACGGCTACTCCGCCGCCTACTACAGCTACATGTGGTCGGAGGTGCTCGATTCGGACGGCTACGAGGCCTTCGAGGAGGCGGGCGACCCGTTCGACCCGGGGCTCGCCAAGCGGCTCAAGGAGTTCGTCTATTCCGCGGGCTTCCGGCGCGACCCGGAAGAGGCCTACCGGGCCTTCCGCGGCCGCACGCCGGCGCCGGGCGCGCTCCTCAGGCAGCGCGGCCTGATGGCGCCGGCCCCGGCGGAGGCCTGAAGGGGGAAACGCGGGGCGCCTCGCTCAGCCGCTGCGCAGCGCAACGGCGAGCACCGCGCCGGCGACCACGACGGCGATCAGTCCCCAGTCGAGGACCGACCAGCGCCTGAGGAGGAAGGCCGGCGGCGGCCGGCCGCTCGGCGTCGTGCGCAGGATCCACAGCGCGCCGAGCGCGATCCAGGCGAGGATCGCCGCGATCGCGGACATCAGCGCCGGTCCGCCGATCCGGTCGAGCGGCAGGATCAGCAGCGCCCCGACGCCCGCCGCGAGATAGGCGACGTACAGGCCGAGCACGACGAAAATGTGCCGGCGCGACTTCGGATCGCCGGCGATCTGCGCCACGGCGACGGCCATCGCGGCCACCACGACGATCGAGACCACCCACTCCATGGCGCCCGGAGCCCCCTTCCGAAGCCGTCGATGCACGGCGCCGCCGGACCTCGCCGGCCGGACGGCGGCCCGATGATAGCGCACATCGCCGGCCGGGGCGCGACGGCCGCCCGAAACGAGGAAAGGCGGGCCGAGGCCCGCCTTTCGGTGCTTGCATTCCGAAGGAGACCGGGCCTCAGAAGCCCCAGGTCTCCTTGGCGATGTCGACGATCAGCCGCAGCTTGTTCCACTGGGCCTCCTCGGTGAGGACGTTGCCCTCCTCGGTCGAGGCGAAGCCGCACTGCGGGCTGAGGCAGAACTGGTCCATCGGCGCGAACTTCGAGGCCTCCTCGAGGCGCTTCAGGATGTCCTCCTTCGTCTCGAGGTCGCCCGACTTCGACGTCACGAGCCCGAGGACCACGCGCTGGTCGCCCTTCGGCAGGAAGCGCAGCGGCTCGAAGCCGCCGGCCCGCTGCGAGTCGTACTCGAGGAAGAAGCCGTCGTACGGGATGTTGGCGAGCAGCGTCTCCGCGACCGGCTCGTAGCCGCCCTCGGAGATCCAGGTCGAGCGGAAGTTGCCGCGGCAGACATGCGTCGTGATGAACATGTCGGCGGGCTTGGCCTTCAGCGCATGCTTGATCATGTCGCGGTAGATGCCCTCGAGCGCGTCGGCATCCTCGCCGCGGTCGCGCACCTTCTGCTTCTCGGCGTCGGAGCAGAGATAGGCCCAGACCGTGTCGTCGAACTGCAGGTAGCGGCAGCCGGCGTCGTAGAAGGCCTTCACCGCCTGCGCGTACGCCTCGGCCGTGTCGGCGAAGAAGGAGTCCATGTCGGGATAGACGTCCTTCGAGATCGCGTCGCGGCCGCCGCGGAAGTGCAGCACGCTGGGCGACGGGATCGTCATCTTCGGCATCACCTTGGTGACGCCCTTCAGGAACTTGAAGTGCTCGATCATCGGATGGTCGCTGAAGCCGACCTTGCCGTTGACCTTGAGCGTCTGCGACTTCGTCGTCACGCCCTGGAACTGGATGCCCGTGCCGCCCTCGACGAGGTCGACGCCGTCGAGCATGCCGAGGAAGTCGAAGTGCCACCAGGAGCGGCGGAACTCGCCGTCGGTGACGGCCTTCAGGCCGACGGCCTCCTGCTTCTGGACGGCGTCGCGGATGCAGTCGTCCTCGACCTTCTTCAGCTCGTCCTTGCCGATCTTGCCGGCAGCGAAGTCGGCGCGGGCCGTCTTCAGCTGCTCCGGACGCAGGAAGCTGCCGACGATGTCGGCGCGGAAGGGTGCTCGTTCTTGGCTCATGATGCCTCCCTTGCGGTGCGTTGATGCTGCGCGGCGCGTCGCCGCGGCAGCGGAAGGTGGGACCGGGCCGACGCCCCGTCCCATCGGGCGCCTGTATACGTTTTCCCTTGACCTTCGGCCACACCCGATGAGAATCCGGCGCAAATACCGGGCATATGGCGCCGCGGGCGGAGGTCTTGTATGCAAGCTCCGGGATGCGGCGGCGTCACCGAAGCCGGCAGAGGCGCAGGCGCTGCCCGGGCTTCGGCGCCACCCTCGGGCCAGCCGCCGGTGCGATTTCAGCGATCGTCTCCGAGCACGCCAGCGCCGGCGGGGCCAGCCGCAAGCTCCCGGGTCTCCGCCGGGTTGATAGCTCTTGCGGCGTCGGTATTGTTCGCCGCAACCGAACAGGGAAGGAAGAAGAATGCTCAAGGGACTTAGCACGCTGGCGGCCGCGGCCGCCCTGCTCGGCGCCGTCTCGACGGCCCAGGCACAGGATTCCGTCCAGGTCGGCCTGATCCTGCCGATGACCGGCCCGTTCGCCTCCACCGGCCGCCAGGTCGAGGCCGGCGCCAAGCTCTACATGCAGCAGCACGGCGACACCGTCGCCGGCAAGAAGGTCGAGCTGATCGTCAAGGACGACGGCGGCGTCGCCGACCAGACCAAGCGCATCGCGCAGGAGCTCGTCGTGCGCGAAGGCGCCGACTTCCTCGCCGGCTTCGGCCTGACGCCGCTCGCCATGGCGACCGCGCCGATCGCCTCGCAGGCCAAGGTGCCGATGATCGTGATGGCCGCCGCCACCTCGTCGATCACCGAGAAGTCGCCGTTCATCGTGCGCTCGAGCTTCGCGCTGCCCGAGGCCTCGCTCGGCATCGCCAAGTGGGCCAGGCAGAACGGCATCGACACCGCCGCCACGCTGGTCAGCGACTACGCGCCGGGCCACGACGCCGCGGACGCCTTCAAGAAGGTGTTCGAGCAGGAGGGCGGCAAGGTCGTCGAGCAGGTCTCCGTGCCGCTCAAGGATCCGGACTTCGCGCCGTTCCTGCAGCGCATCAAGGACGCCAAGCCGCAGGGCCTGTTCGTCTTCGTGCCGTCGGGCGTCGGTTCGCTCCTGATGAAGCAGTTCGACGAGCGCGGCCTCGCCGACGCCGGCATCAAGCTGATCGCCACCGGCGACGTGACGGACGACGACATCCTCAACCAGATGGGCGACGTCGCGGTCGGCGCGATCACCTCGCACCACTACTCGGCGGCGCACGACTCGGCCGAGAACGAGAAGTTCGTCAAGGAGTTCAAGGACGCCAACGGCGGCAGCCGCCCGAACTTCATGGCCGTCGGCGGCTATGACGGCATGCACCTCATCTACGAGGCGCTGAAGAAGACCGACGGCGCGACGGACGGCCAGAAGCTGGTCGACGCCATGAAGGGGATGAGCTGGGACAGCCCGCGCGGACCCGTGACGATCGATCCCGAGACCCGCGACATGATCCAGAACATCTACATCCGCAAGGTCGAGAAGAAGGACGGCGAGCTCTACAACGTGGAGATCGACACCTTCGACCAGGTCAAGGACCCGGTGAAGGCCGGCTGGAAGTAAGACCGCAGGACAAGAAGGCCGAGCGTTCCCCGTGCTGACCGTTCTCCTCGATGGCATCGCCTACGGCATGCTGCTCTTCGTGCTGGCCTGCGGTCTGTCGGTCACGCTCGGCCTGATGAACTTCGTGAACCTCGCCCATGGCGCCTTCGCCATGGCGGGGGGCTACGTCACGGTGGTGCTGGTGAACGCCTGGGGCGTTCCCTTCCTCCTGTGCCTGCCGATCGCCTTCCTCGTCGCGGCGGCGATCGGCCTGGTGCTCGAGCGCACGCTCTACCGCCAGCTCTACGACAAGAGCCACCTCGACCAGGTGCTCTTCTCCATCGGCCTCGTCTTCATGGCGATGGCCGGCGTCGACTACTTCATGGGGGCCCGGCAGCAGCTCATCACGCTGCCGGACTTCCTGCGCGGCCAGGTCCATTTCCTCGGCGCCTCGATCGGCGTCTACCGCCTCTTCATCATCGCCATCTGCGCCGTGCTCGCGGTCGCGCTGCAGCTCATCCTCAGCCGCACGCGCTTCGGCAGCCGGCTGCGCGCCGCGGTCGACGACGCGCCGGCGGCGCGCGGCCTCGGCATCAATGTCGGCCTCGTCTTCGCCGCGACCTTCGCGGTCGGCTCGGGCCTCGCCGGCCTCGGCGGCGCGCTCGGCATCGAGGTGCTCGGCCTCGACCCGTCCTTCCCGATCAGGTTCATGATCTACTTCCTGGTCGTGGTGGTCGTCGGCGGCACGAGCTCGATCGCCGGCCCGTTCGTCGCCTCGCTCATCCTCGGCATCGGCGACGTCGCCGGGAAATACTATCTCCCCGAATTCGGATCCTTCATGATCTACACGATGATGGTGGTCATCCTCGTCATCCGGCCGCAGGGTCTGTTCGCGAGCCGGGGGACCTGAGATGAGCCGCGTCGAAACGAACGAGACCGCGCGCGCCGGACAGGCCCGTACGGAGCGGCCGGGCGCCTCGCTGCGCCGGCGCACGCGCTGGTCGTGGCTCGAGATCGCCTTCTGGCTGCTGCCGATCCCGCTGTTCTTCCTGTTCCCGCTGCGCCTCGCCTTCTTCACCGAGATCGCGGTGCTGGCGCTGTTCGCGCTGTCGCTCGACCTCCTGCTCGGCTATGCGGGCATCGTCTCGCTCGGCCATGCCGCCTTCTTCGGCGTCGGCGCCTACACCGCCGGCATCCTCGCGGTGCACGGCTGGGGCGAGCCGATCACCGGCCTGCTGGCCGGCGGCGCCGTGGCGACGGTGGCGGGCTTCCTGTCGAGCTTCCTCGTGCTGCGCGGCTCCGACCTGACGCGGCTGATGGTGACGCTCGGCATCTCGATGATGCTGCTCGAGGCGGCGAACCAGATGGCCTGGCTGACCGGCGGCGCGGACGGCCTCTACGGCGTCACGCTGTGGCCGATCTTCGGCATCTTCGAGTTCGACCTCTACGGCTACACCGCCTACTGGTACGCGATGGTCGTCCTGTTCGTCTGCTTCGTGATCATCCGGACGATCGTCAACGCGCCGTTCGGCACCGCTCTCCGCGGCGTGAAGGGCAACCCGCTGCGCATGCGGGCGGTGGGCGCGCCGGTCAACCGCCACCTCGTGATCGCCTTCACGATCGGCGCGGGCTTCGCCGGAATCGCCGGCGCGCTGCTCGCCCAGGCGACGCAGTTCGTCTCGCTCGACGTGCTCAGCTTCGCGCGCTCGGCCGACGGGCTGCTCGTGCTGGTGATCGGCGGCTCCGGCGCCGTCTATGGCGGCGTCATCGGCGCGGTCGTCTTCAAGATATTCCAGGAATGGCTGTCGGGCATCACGCCGCAGTACTGGCAGTTCTGGCTCGGCGCGGCGCTCGTCCTGCTCGTGCTCTTCGCGCGCGGCGGGCTGATCGGCCTCTACCGGGCCTCCATGGACCGGGTGCGCGGCACCGGCGGGGAGAAGGGCGAATGAGCGCGCTCCTGGAAACCGAAGGCCTGACGCGCCGCTTCGGCGGCCTGCGCGCGGTCAGCGACGTCACCTTCCAGCTTCAGGAAGGGGCGCGCCAGGCGCTGATCGGCCCGAACGGCGCCGGCAAGACGACCTTCATCAACCTGCTGACCGGCGTCATCCCGGCCTCCTCCGGGCGCATCCGCTTCCTCGGCCAGGACGTGACGAAGCTGCCGCCGGAGGGCCGCGTCCGCCGCGGCATCGTGCGCACCTTCCAGATCAACCAGCTGTTCGACGAGATGACGCCGCTCGAGGCGGTGGCGCTGGCGATCCTCGAGCGCGAGGGCCAAGCGGAGCGCCTGTGGAAGCCGCTCTCGGCGCATCACGACGTGCTCGACGAGGCGGCGGGCCTCCTGGCCCGGCTCGGCCTCGCCGACGAGATGGAGGTCGTGACCTCCGAGATCTCCTACGGCCGCCGCCGGCTTCTGGAAATCTGCGTGGCGCTGGCCTGCCGGCCGCGCCTGCTGCTGCTCGACGAGCCGGCCGCCGGCGTGCCGGAGCACGAGCGCAAGGAGATCATGGACGTCGTGGCGCAGCTGCCGCGCAGCGTCGCCATCATGCTGATCGAGCACGACATGGACCTCGTCTTCCGCTTCGCCGAGCGCATCGCCGTGCTCGTCGGCGGCGCCCTCCTGACCGAGGGCACGCCGGACGAGGTGGCAACGACCGCCGGGTGAAGGAAGCCTATCTCGGGGAGAGCCTCGATGTCTGAGCTCCTGGGCCTCGAGGGCGTCTCGGCCGGCTACGGCCAGTCGATCGTGCTGCGCGGCATCGACCTCTCGATGCCGGCGGGGCAGGCGCTGGCCGTGCTCGGCCGCAACGGCGTCGGCAAGACGACGCTGATCAACACGATCGTCGGCCTGACCCGCATGCGCGGCGGCCGCATCCGGCTCGACGGGCAGGACATCACCCGCCTGCGCGCCGGAGAAGCGCGCCGCCGTCGGCGTCGGCTGGGTGCCGCAGGAGCGCAACATCTTCAAGTCGCTGACGGTCGAGGAGAACGTCACCGCGATCGCGCGTCCCGGCCCGTGGACGCTCCAGCGCATCTACGAGATGTTCCCGCGCCTGCACGAACGCCGGCGCAACATGGGCAACCAGCTCTCCGGCGGCGAGCAGCAGATGCTGGCGATCGGGCGGGCCCTGGCGCTCAACCCCAAGCTCCTGCTGCTCGACGAGCCGTTCGAGGGCCTCGCCCCGATCATCGTCGACGAGCTGAGCGCGGCGCTCGGCCGCATCGTGCGCGACGAGGGGCAGTCGGCCATCGTCGTCGAGCAGAACGCCAGGAAGGTCCTGTCGATGACCACGGAGGCCGTGGTGCTGGAGCGCGGCACCGTCGTGCTGCGCGACACCTCCGCGAACCTTCTGGCGAACCCCGACAAGGTCGAGGCCCTGCTCAGCGTCGCCGCGCACGCCTGACGCGCTCGGCAAGCGCGCCCGAGGCCCTATTTCGGCCGGCTTTGCGGGGGATCTGGTCCCTGGGACACGGCGCGAGGGGAGAGCTGGCCGTGCGCAGGGCGATTTCGACGTGCCGGCACATGCCGCCGCCATTGCTCGCGGCCGCGTTCCTCGCCCTTTCCTGCGTCGCGGCGCAGGCGGCCGGCGGGCCGTTCGGCGTCGCCACGCCCGACACGCCGGCCGCGACGAGCTTCGCCGGCCCGTTCTCCGGCCTCGTGGCCTGGTCCGCGGCCTGGCAGTCGACCTTCTACCGCGAGCTGACGGCGGCGCTGCGCAGCGTCGCGGCGGATCCGGCCGCCGGCTGGCTGCTCGTCGGCCTGTCGTTCCTCTACGGCGTCTTCCACGCGGTCGGGCCGGGCCACGGCAAGGCGGTCGTCACCTCCTACCTGCTGGCGACCGGCGAGACGCTTCGCCGCGGCATCGTCATCAGCTTCGCCGCGGCGCTCCTCCAGGCGGCCTCGGCGATCGCGATCGTCACGATCTTCACCGTCCTCCTCGGCGTCACCGCCATGACGATCGGCAGGGTGACGGACGGCATCGAGGTGGCGAGCTACGCGCTGATCACCCTGCTCGGCCTCGTGCTCCTGTGGCGGAAGGCGATGCGCCCTGCGCTCGCGGCCGCCGTGCCGCTGTCGGCCGCCGTGGCCGTCCCGCAGGGCCATCACGGTCATGCGCACGGGGCGGCCGGCCACCACGGCCACGACGAGGCCTGCGGCTGCGGCCACGACCACGTGGCCGATCCCGCGACGCTCGCCGGCCCGTTCGACTGGCGCCGCGCCGCCGCGGCCGTCACCGCGGTCGGCATACGGCCGTGTTCGGGGGCGCTGATCGTTCTCGTCTTCGCGCTGTCGCAGGGCCTGTTCGCCCACGGGGTCGCCGCGACGCTGGCGATGGCGCTCGGCACCGGCCTCACCGTCTCGCTGCTCGCCGCGACGGCGGTGTTCGCGCGCGGCGCCGCCCGCCGCTTCCTCGGCGAAGGGTCGCGGCTCCTGCCGCGGCTCATGCGCGGCGTCGAGATCGCCGCCGCGCTCGTCATCGTCCTGTTCGGCGGGCTGATGCTCGCCGGCGCGCTCGCCGCGGGCGGCCATGCCTGACCCGGCCGCGGCCGCGGCGAGAGGCCGCGGAACCGCGCCCCGCACCCGCCGTTCCGCCGAAGACCGCACAGCCAAGGGAGCGAGACGATGAGCCTCCAGGAATCCGCCGGCGCCCGGCGCATCTCGCGCAGCCTTGCGGCCGTCGCCGTCGCCGCCGTGCTCGGCAGCCTCACCGCGTGCATCTCGTTCGCGCAAGGGTCCGGCCAGGCCGGCCGGCCGCAGGATCTCGGCGACGCTGCGGAACCTGGCGCTCGACCTCGTCAACCAGGACCGGGCCGAGCACGGCCTGCCGAAGCTCGCCTCCGACGACACGCTCGACGAGATCGCGCAGAACCACGCCTCCGACCAGCTGGCCCGCGACTATTACGGCCACGTCTCGCCCGAGGGGAAGGACGTGCAGGACCGCTACATCGCCGCCGGCGGCAACAAATGGCGCCTCGTCGAGGAGAACATCGCGACCTGCACCGGCTGCGAGGTGTCGCGCGACGAGGTGAAGCGCCTCGAGACCGGCTGGATGCACAGCCCCGGCCACCGCGCCAACATCCTGCGCCAGGGGATCGAGAGGTTCGGCTACGGCATCGCCGGCGAGAACGGCCGCGTCTATGCCGTGCAGACCTTCTCCGGCCCGGGCTCGTCCGAAGACGGCCAGGAGACGGCGGCCACCCGGAGCGAGATCGGGCAGGCCGGGCTGAAGGCGATCAACGAGGCGCGCCGCGAGGCGGGCGTCGAGCCGCTGACCCTGAGCGACGCCCTCTCGACGGGCGCGCGGGGCATGATGCCGGAAAAGGACGCCTCGAGCTTCGCGCCGGGCACGATGCAGGATTTCACCTCCGCCCTGCCGGCGGACGCCCGGGCGGAGTATTCGCGCTTCTCCACGGCGATCGGCATCTGCGGCGGCTGCGGCACGAAGCCGACCACCGCCGACATCCGCGACTTCGTCGACCAGTGGCTCGGCAATTCGCGACAGAAGAAGACGCTGACCTCGTCCGACTTCAGCCGGCTCGGCATCGCCGTGGCCGCCGACGGGCAGGGCAAGAAGATCGGCATCGCCGTCTTCGGCCAGACGCGCTGAGCAGGGGCCGTGGCCGCCCCCTCCCCGCCCGACGACCGCCCCGTCCTCGTGCTCGGCGGCTCGGGCTTCCTCGGCCGCCGCGTCGTCGAGGCGCTGCTCGCCGCGGATGAGCCGGTCCGCGTCGGCGTCCGCGACGCCGACCGCGCGCACGACCTCTTCGGCGGGCGCGCCGGGATCCGCCGCGCCGACGTGACCGACGAGGCCTCGCTGCGCGCCGCGGCCGACGGCGCCAGGGCGATCGTCAACGCCGTGTCCCTCTACGTCGAAAGCGGCGGGACGAGCTTCCACGACATCCACGTGGCCGGCGCCGCCAACGTCGCGGCGATCGCCGCGGAGGGCCGCCTGCGGCTTGTGCACATGTCCGGCATCGGCGCGGACCCGCACGCGCGGAACGCCTATGTCCGGGCCCGCGGGCGCGGCGAGGAGGCGGTGCGGCAGGCCGACCCGGACGCCATCGTCCTGCGCTCGGCCGCCATGGTCGGGCCGGACGACGCGCTCCTGACGACGATCGTCGACCTCGTGAAGCGCATGAAGGTGATCCCGCTCTTCGGCCGCGGCGGCACCAGGATGCAGCCGGTGCACGTGGAGGACGTCGCCGCGGCGATCGCGGCGCTCGTCCGGCAGGGCGGCCCGGCGGTCTCGGAGATCGGCGGCCCGCGCGTCCTGACCTACCGGCAGCTCGTCGAGGAGGCGGCGCGACGCTGCGGCACGCGCCCGGCGCTCGTGCCGATGCCGTTCGCCGCCTGGCGGGGCCTTGCCATGGCGGGGCGGATTCTGCCACGGTCGCCCATCGACGCCGGGCAGGTCGCCCTGATGGAACGCGACACCGTGGCAGCGCCCGACCGCGACCTGCGGAACGCGCTGCCGCTGCCAGCCCGGGACCTCGCCACGGTGCTCGAGATCTTGTGCCCCTGAATGCGGAACCGCCGCCGGCCCGTCCGGCTTCCTTCGCGGGGGCTAGCAGACTACGGAGGGACGCCCATGTTCCGGGATCTGGAACGCCGGCCTCTCGTCTTCCTGGCGACGTTTCTGACGGTGGCCGGAGTCGCGGCCGGATCGGCCAGCGCCCTGTCGCCGTGCGGGCCGTCGGAGTTCGTCGAGCGCGGCGACACCCTGTTCGGCATCGCGCAGCGCTGCGGCACCACCGTCGAGGCGCTGCAGGAGGCCAATCCCCGTCTCGACCCGACGCAGATGCGGGTCGGCATGCGCATCGCCATGCCGACCAGCGGCGGCGCGACGAGCGTGGCCAAGAGCGCCTCGCGCCCCACCCCCTACAGCCGCGTCTCGGCGCTCGCGCGGATGGCCGAGCGCGCCGGCGTGCCGGTCCAGGCGCTGATCGCCAAGGACGACGACCTCGTGGCGGCGGAGGTCTCCGACGGCGCCGAGGCCGAGTACAGCCCCGACCCGGGCGACGAGGTCGAGGTCGCCGGCCGGCTGACCGACGAGGGCGCGGAGTGCCCGGTCCTGCGCAGCAGCGACGGCACGCTCTACTCGCTGGCCGGCAAGACCGACGGCTTCGGGCCCGGCGACGACGTCCTCGTCAGCGGCGCGATCGCCGACATGTCGATGTGCATGCAGGGCACGACGGTCGAGGTCGAGCGGATCAGCGCGGCGGACTGAGGCCGCCCGGGAGATCGTCAGCGCCGGCCGAAAGCCTGGCCGCGAGCCTGTCCATCATGGCGAGGCAGCGCTCGAGCTGGTCGAAGGCCACGAACTCGTCGGGCCGGTGCGCCTGCTCGATGAAGCCCGGGCCGCAGACGACGGTCGAGATCCCGGCCTTCTGGAAGAGGCCCGGCCTCCGTGCCGAAGGCCACGACCTCCGTCTCGTTCGCGCCGGTCAGCTCCCTGACGAGCGCCACCGCCTCGGAATCGGAGACCGGCTCGAGCCCGTCCGTCTCGCCGATCACCACCGTTCTGCGCGCCCGCGCGGGCATCGAGCCGCGCCATCTCCGGCCCGATCTCCTCGTCGACGCAGCGGCGTACCGCCTCGCGGACATATTCGGCGTCCGCTGCCGAGATCGGCCGCGACTCCCATTCGACGGCACAGTGCTCGGGAATGATGTTGCGCGCCGCGCCGCCCGCGATCATCCCCGCCTGCAGCGTCGTCCAGGGCGGGGTGAACGGGCTGCCGGCGGGCGCCCGCGCCTTCATCTCCTCGCCGATCTCGCCGAGCCTCGCGACGAAGCGGCTGGCGAAGGCGATGGCGTTGACGCCGCGCTCGGGCTCCGAGGCGTGGCCGGCGACGCCGGTGAAGGTCGTCGTGTACTCGTTGCAGCCCTTGTGGCCCTCGATGATGCGCATGCCGGTCGGCTCGCCGATGATGCAGACCGCCGGCCGCACCTCCCACTCGGCCAACGCCTTCATCAGCGCCTGCGCGCCGAAGCAGCCGACCTCCTCGTCGTAGGTGAAGGCGAAGTGGACGGGCCGCTTCAGCGGGCCTCGCGCGAAGACCGGCGCCATGGCGAGGGCGCAGGCGATGAACGCCTTCATGTCGCAGGCGCCGCGGCCGTAGACCCGGCCGTCGGCCTCCCACGCGTCGAACGGGTCGTGCGACCACGTCCCCTCGGCGGGCACGACGTCGGTGTGGCCGGACAGGATCACGCCGCCGTCGATGTCGGGCCCGAACGTCGCGAAGAGGTTCGCCTGCGTGCCGTTCGGGTCGACCGTGGTGCGCGTGCGGGCGCCCAGCGCGTCGAGCTGCGCCGCCGCATAGGCGACGAGCTCGAGATTGTTCTCGCCGGACAGGGTCGGGAAGCCGATCAGGTCGGCGAGGATCCGGCGGGCATCGGCCAGGCTCATGTCGGAAACGGCTCCCGGGCCGGGGTCAGTCCTTGACGAAGATCTCGCGCGGATAGGAGGCGAGGCACTCGGCCGGCCCCTCGTCGCGGATCAGGATGCTCTCGGTGATCTCGATGCCCCAGTCGTCCATCCACAGGCCGGGCATGAAGTGGAACGTCATGCCGGGCTGGAGCACCGTCTCGTCGCTCTCGCGGAACGAGATCGTGCGCTCGCCCCAGTCGGGCGGATAGGACAGGCCGATCGGGTAGCCGCAGCGGTCCGAGCGCTCGATGCCGTAGCGCTTGAGCACGTCGGCCAGCGCGTTCGCCACGTCGCAGGCGCGGTTGCCGGCGCGCGCCTTGTCGAGCCCGGCCTCGAGCCCCTCGATCAGCGCCTTCTCGCCGTTGCGGATCGTCTCCGGCGGCTTGCCGAGGAACACGGTGCGGCACAGCGGCGCGTGGTAGCGCCAGTAGCAGCCGGCGATCTCGAAGAACGTCCCCTCCCCCTCGCGGAACGGCTTGTCGTCCCAGGTCAGGTGCGGCGCCGCCGCGTCGGTGCCCGACGGCAGGAGCGGCGCGATCGCGGGATAGTCGCCGCCGAATTTGGCGCCGTCGGCCTCCGCCGCGCCCTCGATGCCGACGCGGTAGATCTCGCCGACGAGCTCGTTCTTCGGCAGGCCGACCTCGATCTTGTCCATCGCCGCCCGCATCATCCGCTCCACGATGCGCGCGGCGCGGCGCATGAAGACGATCTCGGCCGGCGACTTGATGCCGCGCTGCCAGTTGACGAGGCCGGTGGCGTCGACGCCCTTCGCGTTCGGCAGGATCCGGTCGAGGGCGAGATAGGCGGCGGCCGAGAAATAGTAGTTCTCGAGCTCGAGCCCGATGCGCGCCGTGTCGAAGCCGCGCGCGGCGAGCACGCCGCCCAGATGGTCCATCGGGTGGCGGTCGCGCGCCTGCACGTAGATGTCGGGATAGCCGATGATGCGGTCGTCGGACATGTAGACGCGGCGCCTGGCGCCGTTCGCGTCCTGCCGCCTGCCCCACCAGATCGGGTCCTGGTCGTGGAAGACCAGCACCGCCTGGTGGACGTAGAAGCTCCAGCCGTCATAGCCGGTGAGCCAGGCCATGTTGGAGGGGTCGCAGACGACGAGGACCTCGACGCCGAGCTCCTCCATCGCCTTCCGCGTCCGGGCGAGCCTGCCCGCATACTCCTCGCGGCTGAACGGCAGCGTCACACCTTCCGGCACTGTCACCAAGCTCCGTGTTCGGGGAACGCCGGCCTCGCGACCCGGCCGGCACCAGAAGGACCATAGTCCCTTGCGTGAATGGAGGGCACTGGCCGGGACGCGTCAATGGCTGGCCACCGAGCGACCGGCGCGACGGCGTGCCCCGGGGGCACAGCTTTTCCTCCGGCTGCGCGCCGTGCTAGGTCGCTGGCGAGGGCCGCGCCGGCCGGCGCGGCCGCATCCACGACACGGAGGTGAAGGACATGCTCAGGAACGACCAGCTCGACCAGTGGGACCGCGAGAGCTTCTTCCACCCCTCCACCCATCTCGCCCAGTTCGCGCGCGGCGAGCTGCCGAACCGCATCGTCACCGGCGCCGAGGGCGTCTACATCTCCGACCGCGACGGCAACCGCCTGCTCGACGCCTTCGCCGGGCTCTACTGCGTCAACATCGGCTACGGCCGCCAGGAGGTCGCCGACGCGATCTCGAAGCAGGCGCACGAGCTCGCCTACTACCACGCCTATGTCGGCCACGGCACCGAGGCCTCGATCACGCTGGCCCACATGGTGATGGAGCGCGCGCCCGATCACATGTCGAAGGTCTATTTCGGCCTCGGCGGCTCCGACGCCAACGAGACGAACGTCAAGCTCGTCTGGTACTACAACAACATCCTCGGGCGGCCCGAGAAGAAGAAGATCATCTCGCGCCAGCGCGGCTATCACGGCTCGGGCCTGATGTCGGGCTCGCTGACGGGGCTTGCGACCTTCCACAACAAGTTCGACCTGCCCTTCGACACGGTGAAGCACACCGAGGCGCCGTATTTCTATCGCCGCCCCGACCCGGACATGACGGAGCAGGAGTTCACCGCCTATCTCGCCGGCGAGCTCGAGGCGATGATCCTGCGCGAGGGCCCGGAGACGATCGCCGCCTTCATCGGCGAGCCGGTGCTCGGCACCGGCGGCATCGTGCCGCCGCCGGCCGGCTACTGGGACGCGGTGCAGGAGATCCTTGAGAAGCACGACATCCTGCTGATCGTCGACGAGGTGGTGACGGGCTTCGGCCGGCTCGGCTCGATGTTCGGCTCGCACCACTACGGCCTGAAGCCCGACCTGATGACGATCGCCAAGGGCCTGACCTCGGCCTACGCGCCGCTGTCGGGCTCGATCGTCTCCGACCGGATGTGGCAGGTGCTGATGCAGGGCACCGACCAGCTCGGCCCGATCGGCCACGGCTGGACCTACTCGGCCCACCCGATCGGCGCGGCGGCCGGCGTCGCGAACCTCAAGCTGCTCGACGAGCTCGGCCTGGTCGAGAACGCCAAGGACACCGGCGCCTACTTCGTGAGCCGGATGAAGGAGGCGGTGGGCGACCACGCCCATGTCGGCGAGGTGCGCGGCGAGGGCATGCTGTGCGCCGTCGAGCTCGTGGAGAACAAGGCGTCGCGCAAGTTCTTCGAGCCGGCCGGCAAGACCGCCGGCGCCGTCGTCGGCGCGATGGCGAAGAAGGGCGTGATCGCCCGCGCCATGCCGCAGGGCGACATCATCGGCTACGCGCCGCCGCTCTGCCTCAGCCGCGAGGAGGCCGACAAGGTCGTCGCGGTGACCGCCGAGGCGCTGAAGGACACGCTGGGCTGACGCCGGCGCCCCTGCGTCAGGCGGCGATGCGCCGCTTGACCGCGCGGACCGCGGGGCCGAGCACGGGCATGCGCTCGTAGAGGGTCCCGCCGTCCCAGAAATCCATGTGCTCGGCGACGAGGCCGTCGCCGCCGAGCCGGACATAGGTGATGCCCGGCACGTCGAGCCGGCCGATCATCCGGCCGGACGCCGTGAAGTCGAACAGCAGCGCCCAGCGCTCGCCCGACCCGACGACCTCGCGCACCTCGAAGCCGACCTCGTCGAGCTTCTCGAACATGTCGCGGAAGACATGCGCCATCGCGTCGCGGCCGGTCACGTCGTTGAACGGGTCGGCGAAGTGCACGTCCGGCGTGCAGCGCGCGACGAGCGCGTCGATCGACCCCGGCGCCAGCGTCTGCAGCGCCTGCGCGTAGTCCTCGACGACCTGGCGGGGATCTGTCATCGGCGTCGTCCCACGGTTCTCGACATCAGGGGAAAGAAGAGCTGGTAGGGCAGGAGCCTGACGAGCTTCAGCGCGTAGGCGAGGCGGCGCGGGAAGACGACCTCGAACCGCCCCGTCCGCAGGCCCGCCACCGCGCGCTTCGCCGCCACGTCGGGCGCCAGCAGGAACGGCATCGGGAAGCTGTTGGTGCGGGTCATCGGCGTGTCGACGAAGCCCGGGTTGATCAGGCTGACGGTGACGCCCGTGCCCTTCAGCTCCGTCGCGAGCCCCTCCGCCAGGTTGATCAGCGCCGCCTTCGTCGGCCCGTAGGTCTCCGCCTTGACGAGGCCCACATAGCCGGCGACCGAGGCGACGATCGCGATGTGGCCGCGGCCGCGCGCGGTCATGCGCGGCACGAGGACCGCCAGCGCCCGCACGACGCCGAGATAGTTCACGTCCATGCTGCGGGCGAAGTTCTCGACCTTCCAGTCGCGCATCGAGAACGGCGTCCACACGCCGGCCGACAGCACGGCGAGGTCGATCGGCCCGGTCCCGGCCTCCACCGCCTCGACGCAGGCGGCGACGGCGGCGTCGTCCGTCACGTCGAGGGGATGGGGCACGACCATGCCGCCGCTCTCGTCACGCAGCGCGTGGAGCTCCTCCTCGCGGCGGCCGGAGCCCGCGACCCGCGTGCCGCCGCGCGCGAGCTCGAGCGCGATCTCGCGGCCTATTCCCGAGGTCGCGCCGGTCACCCACGCCGTCTGCCATCTCTCGCTCATGCCCGCTCCCGGAAAACCTGCCCGCCCGATTGCCTACGCGGCGAGGCTCGCGGCGGATCGCCCGCGGCGCAACCGGCCGCGAGGCGGCCCCGCCCTTTCCAAGCGGCGGCAAGGGCTGTAGCTTCCCCTCCGGCACCTTTGGGGGAAGGCGAATTGTCGATCGTGTGGATTGTCCTGGTGATCGTGGCGGCGGCCGCCGCCTACGTGGTCTACGCCTACAACAGGCTCGTCAGCCTGCGCACGCGCACCGACGAGGCGTGGTCGGACATCCAGGTGCAGATGAAGCGCCGCTACGACCTGATCCCGAACCTCGTTGAGACGGTGAAGGGCTATGCCGCCCACGAGGCCGGCACGCTCGAGGCCGTCGTCGAGGCGCGCAACCGGGCGATGGCCGACACCGGCTCGCCCGAGCACCAGGCGCAGTCGGAGAACATGCTGCAGGGCGCGCTGCGCCAGCTCTTCGCGCTCGCCGAGGCCTATCCCGACCTCAAGGCGAACCAGAACTTCTCGCAGCTCCAGGCCGAGCTGACCGACACCGAGAACCGGATCAAGATGTCGCGCCGCTACTACAACGGCTCGGTGCGCGACCTGAACGTGATGGTCGAGCAGTTCCCCTCGAACCTCGTGGCCGGCCAGTTCGGCTTCTCCAAGCGCGAGTTCTTCGAGCTCGACGACGAGGAGGCCGCCGCCGCCTCGCGGCCCGTGCCCGTCTCCTTCGGCCGCTGAGCGGCGGGGTGGCGGCGATGGGGCTTCGCCTCGCCCGCGCGCTGGCCCTCGCGCCGGTTCTCGCCTGCCTCGCGGCGCTTCTGGCCGCGCCGGCCGGCGCCCAGCCGGCGCGCGAGGAGATCGCGCAGTATCTCTCGCGGGTCGAGGTCCATCGCGACAACTCGGTCACGGTCACCGAGACGATCACCGTCGACGCGCTCGGCCAGCGCATCAAGCGCGGCATCTACCGCGACGTGCCGCTCGGCGGCGCGGGCCTGCTGGCGATCGGCGGCAACGGCTTCGAGCTTCTCTCCACGACCCGCGACGGCCGGCCGGAGCCCTCGCACACCGAGCGCAACGGCAACGTCGTCCGCATCTATCTCGGCGACGCCGGCACCTTCCTCTCGCCCGGCACCTACCGCTACACGATCACCTACCGGATGACGCACGTCGTCCGGCATTTCGACGCCTATGACGAGGTCTACTGGAACGCCACCGGCAACGACTGGGCCTTCGACATCGCCGAAGCGCGGGTCGTCGTCGTGCCGCCGGACGGCGCGCCGGTGGAGCAGACTTCCGTCTACACCGGCGGGTTCGGGGCGCGCGGCGACAACGCCGCGACCGGCACGACCGACCAGGGCAACCCGGTCTTCACGACGACGCGGCCGCTGCGCGCCGGCGAGGGCATCACGGTGGCGGTGGCCTGGCCGAAGGGCTATGTCGACCCGCCCTCGTGGGGCGAGCGCATCGCGGCCTGGCTCGGCCGCAACGGCAGCTGGCTCGCCGGCCTCGTCACGATCGCGCTCCTTGTCGCCTACTACGCCTTCGCGTGGATGCGCGTCGGCCGCGACCCCGAGCGCGGCACCATCATCCCCGTCTACCATCCGGAGCTGCCGCCGGCGGCGATGCGCTACATCGAGCGCATGGGCTTCGACAACATCTGCATGTCGGCGGCCCTCGTCTCGCTCGCCGTGAAGGGGCGGCTGCGCATCGAGGACCGTGACGGCACGACGGTGCTGATCCGGGTCAACGACGAGCCGGAGGTGAAGACGCCGGTCTCCGACGGCGAGCGGGCCCTGCTCGAGGCGCTGTTCTCGGGCGGCGACGAGGTCGAGGTCGGCCGCGGCGAGCGGACGCGGCTGCGCGCGGCGACCGCGGCCCTGAAGCGGCGGTTCGACGCCAAATTCAACAAGGTCTACTTCAACACGAACCTGCTGTGGTTCATGGGCGGCGCGCTGATCACGGCCATCGGCGCGGTCGGCGTCGTCCTCCTGGCGCCGGCGAGCGCGCCGCTGGTCATCGCGGCCGCCTTCCCGCTCGTCTTCGTCGGCGTCTTCGGCGTCGCGTTCTTCGGCATGGCGCGGCGGGCCCTCACCGCGTTCCGGGCGCGCCGCTTCGGGGCGGTGCTCGGGCTCGTCCTGCCGGTCGCGTTCTTCGTGTTCTTCTTCGTGTCCTTCTGGGGCGCCGGCGGCTCCGAGCTCGGCGGCCTCGCCATGCGGATGCTCTCCTACGGCGCCGTCCCGATCGCGGCGGTCGCGGCGATCGTCGTCCTCAACATCGTCTTCTTCTTCCTGCTGCGGGCGCCGACGGCGATCGGCCGCGAGGCGCTCGACGAGATCGAGGGGACGCGGCTCTACATGACGGTCGCCGAGACGGACCGCATCAGGTTCCAGAGCCCGCCGGACAGGACGCCCGAGCACTTCCACGAGCTTCTTCCCTACGCGCTGGCGCTCGGCGTGGAGACGGCGTGGACGGAGCAGTTCCGGGCCGAGATCGACGCCGCGCAGGCCGATCCCGACCACGATCCCTACCTGCGGCCGCGCTGGTATCGCGGCCGCTACGGCGGCGGCTTCTCCAGCGTCTCCGACGTCGGCCGCCTCGGGCCCGCCATGAGCACCGCGCTCGCCGCGGCGACCGTGAGCCAGTCGAGCAGCGGCAGCGGCGGCGGCGGTTTCAGCGGTGGCGGCAGCGGCGGCGGGGGCGGCGGCGGCTGGTAGGGCGGCCGGGCCCTCGGCTCAGAACCCGATGATCGGCTGCATCAGCCGGCCGACCAGCCCCTTGAAGCGGGTCGGCGCCTCGGTCGCGACGAGGCAGATGCAGTCCTCGCCGGCCTCGGCCTTCGGCGTGTGCTCGGCCTCCTCGTCGAGATCGGCGATGTCGCCGGCGCCGTAGTGGCCCGTCTCGTCGGCATAGGCGCCGGCGAGCACCAGCGTCAGCTCGGTCCCGCCGTGGCCGTGCTCGGGCATGGCGACGCCGGGCGCGATCTTGAGAAGCCGCAGCGTGCCGCCGCTCTTCGGCGTGTCGATGAGGTGGGTGCGCACGCCGGGCCCGATCCAGCGCCAGCGGATCTCGTCGAGATGGCCGACCGCCAGCCGGCTGGCCAGCGGCTGCGGCAGCCGCATGTCGCGGACCTCCGGGCGGGGCGCAGGCGGCGGCGCCCGCCGCGAGCGCTCGGTCTCGAGCTCGAGCCGGGCCATCATGTGCTCGAGCGAGCCCTCGCGCAGCGGCGCCGCCTCGACGCTCTCCAGCATGGCGCCGCCCGCCGCCGCCGCGGCGCGCAGCCGCAGCCGGCATTCCGGGCACAGGGCGAGGTGCGACGCGGTGACGAGCGACAGCGCTTCGCCGAGGCTGCCCCCGGCGTAGGAGATCAACGTCGCTTCAGAAACGTGGTGGGTGATCAAAGCCGGTTCTCCAGTGCCAGCTTCAGCTTGCGGTAGGCGAGGCGCATCCGCGACTTGACGGTCCCGAGCGGCAGGCCGAGCTGTTCGGCGATCTCGCGCTGCGACAGGTCCTCGATGAAGGCGAGCCGCAGGATGGCGGCCTGCTCCGGCGGCAGGTCCGCCATGGCCTCGCCGACGCGCTCGCCCTCCTGCCGGGCGATCACCTGGTCGTCCTGCGACAGATGGTCGTTGCCGCCGGGCACGTCGCCCTCGCCGATCTCCATGCCGTCTATGTCTTCGAAATGCCTCGACGCCTCCTTGCGGAGCCGGTCGATGCGCAGGTTGCGGGCGATGGTGAAGACCCACGTGGCCACCGAGCCCCGCCCCGGATGATAGAGCGACGCCTTGTTCCAGACGGCCAGCATGGTCTCCTGCATCAGGTCCTCGGCGAGGTCCTGATCGGCGCCCTTTCTCAGGAGCAGCCCCTTCACCCGCGGCCCGTAATGCAGGAACAGCGTCTGGAAGGCCTGGCGGTCGCGATCCTCCGCAATCCGTGCGATCAGCTCGGACATTTCGTCGATCGCCACCGCTGAGCGCGGGTCGGCTCCTGCCATTCTGCTCGATCCGAGGCCCAGGTACATCCGGTTACGGCTCCATCCTGATAAGCACGGGCAGTACGGTTTGGCAAACGCCGCGGATCACGCGGCGCGTCGGCACGCCTCCGGACAATTATTTGAACTCGAAGGGTTGGCATGGCAGAAATTGCGGCTTAAGTAGGGCTCGTAGCGGGGCGCCCTCGCCGCGGCTTCCCGGCCGCGGGCGCGCCCCCCGAGGCGGCATCCGTTCCCGTCGATCCGAAGGGGCCGGCGCGGCGCCGCCGTTGCGCACGCAGCACAGCCCCGGATGCCGACGGCGACACAAACGAGAAGGTGAGCATGTCCGAGAACCAGGGCACCGCAGCAGCGGCCGATCCCGCACGGACGAAGGTCGAGCTGAAGCACGTCTACAAGATCTTCGGCGAGCGCGTGGACGAGGCGATCGACCTCGTGAACCAGGGCAAGAGCAAGGACGAGATCTTCGAGGAGACGAACGCCACGGTCGGCGTGAACGACGCCACCTTCGACATTCGCGAGGGCGAGATCTTCGTCGTCATGGGGCTGTCGGGCTCCGGCAAGTCGACCCTGCTGCGACTGATCAACCGGCTGATCGAGCCGACCATGGGCGAGATCCTGGTCGACGGCCACGACGTGACGAAGATGTCGAAGCGCGAGCTGATCGAGCTGCGCCGCCGCGACATGAGCATGGTCTTCCAGTCCTTCGCCCTGCTGCCCAACCGCAACGTCCTCGACAACGCCGCCTTCGGCCTCGAGGTCGCGGGCGTGGCGAAGGAGGAGCGCGAGAAGAAGGCGCTGGCCGCGCTCGAGGCGGTCGGCCTGCACGCCAACGCCCGCAGCCATCCCGACGAGCTGTCCGGCGGCATGAAGCAGCGCGTCGGCCTCGCCCGCGCGCTCGCCAGCGAGCCGACGATCCTGCTGATGGACGAGGCCTTCTCCGCCCTCGACCCGCTGATCCGCACCGAGATGCAGGACGAGCTGATCCGGCTGCAGCGCGAATCGAGCCGCACCGTCATCTTCGTCAGCCACGACCTCGACGAGGCGATCCGCATCGGCGACCGCATCGCCATCATGCAGGGCGGCTCGGTCGTCCAGGTCGGCACGCCCGAGGAGATCGTCATCAACCCGGCGAACGACTACGTGCGCTCCTTCTTCCGCAACGTCGACGTCGCCCAGGTCTTCCGTTCCGAGCACGTCGCCCGCACCGACGAGGCGCCGGTGATCGGCCCCGGCCACGGCGACGTGGACGCCGCCGCGGCCGAAGTGGCGGGCGGCCCGGCCGAGGTCGCGATCGTGGTCGACGCCGAGGAGCGGCTGCAGGGCGTGGCGACGCCGGAAGCCCTCGCCGAGGCGACGGCCGGCGCCACGACCGGCGAGGTCGAGACGAGGCAGGTCGAGCCGATCTCGGCCGCCACGCCGCTCACCGACGTGATGCGCCGCGTGGCGGAAGAGCCGCTGCCGGTGCCCGTCGTCGACGAGGACGGCCGCTACATCGGCACGATCTCGAAATCATCGCTCCTCGCCACGCTCGATCGCAACAGCTGATCGCGGGCAGGACCCTCAAGGGAGTTCATGATGGACTGGAACTTCATCGACATCGGCGGCTGGGCCAACGCGGTCGTCAACTACGTGCTCGACAATTTCGAGCCGGCGCTCGACGGCATCGCCAACGCCATCGGCTACGTCGTCGACGGCATCACGGCCGGCCTCCTGGCCGTGCCGATCTGGATCCTCGCGCCGGTCATCGTGCTCCTGTCGCTGTGGCGGGTCGGCTGGCGCTTCGCGATCTTCACGATCGTCGCGCTCTTCCTGGTGCTGCAGATGGAGCTGTGGGACCAGATGATCCAGACGCTGGGCATCGTGCTGGCGGCCACGTTCATCGCGATCGTGATCGGCATTCCCGCCGGCATCGCCATGGCCAAGAGCGAGGCCGTCGCGACCTTCATCCGGCCGGTCCTCGACCTGATGCAGACCATGCCGGCCTTCGTCTACCTGATCCCGGCCGCCATGTTCTTCGGCATCGGCGCCGTGCCCGGCACGATCGCCACCGTCATCTTCGCGATGCCGCCGGCGGTGCGCCTGACCAATCTCGGCATCCGGCAGGTCGAGCGGGAGTTCGTCGAGGCGGGCCTCGCCTTCGGCTGCACCGACCGGCAGCTCCTGTTCAAGGTGCAGGTGCCGCTCGCCCTCCCCTCGATCATGGCGGGCGTCAACCAGACCGTGATGCTCGCCCTCTCGATGGTCGTCATCGCCTCGATGATCGGCGCCGGCGGCCTCGGCAACACCGTCCTGACGGGCATCCAGCGCCTCGACGTGGGCCTCGGCTTCGAGGGCGGCCTCGCGGTGGTGCTGCTCGCCATCGTGCTCGACCGGATCACCCAGAGCCTCGACAAGGGCGGCGGCTTCTCCCGCCTGCGCTCGATGCTGGGCCGGACGAAGCCCGGCGAGCCGGCGCCCTCCACCGACGAGAAGGCTTCCTAGGGCGCCACCGGGCGCCCGGACACCACTTTCCGCCGCCGTCCCCGTCACCGGGGACGGCACAAACCCACTCCGATGCAAATCGCAAAGGAGACTCCATGACGAAGATGTTCCGCACCTTCGCCGCAGCGGCCGTGCTGGCCACGGCTGCCGTCGGCCCCGCCTCCGCGCAGGACGGCGAGGCGATCAAGATCGGCTGGACCGCCTGGTCCGACGCCGAGTTCATGACCAAGATGGCCCAGCAGATCATCACCGACGATCTCGGCCAGGACGTCGAGCTCGTGCAGACCGACATCGCCCCGCAGTACCAGGGCATCGCCCAGGGCGACATCGACCTGATGCTGATGGCGTGGCTGCCGCAGACGCATGCCGACTACATGGAGCGCGTCGGCAACGACGTCGTCGAGCTCGGCGTGCTCTACACCGACGCCAAGCTCGGCTGGGTCGTGCCGAACTACGTCCCGGAGGACCAGCTCTCCTCCATCTCCGACCTCAAGAACGCGGACGTGGCCGACAAGCTGGACGACAAGATCCAGGGCATCGACCCGGGCGCCGGCCTGATGCGCCTCTCGGACAAGACGATCGACGAGTACGGCCTCGACGACTACCAGCTGGTCTCCGCCTCGGGCGCCGCGATGACCGCCGCGCTCGACCGCGCGATCCGCAAGAACGAGTGGATCGTGGTGACGGGCTGGAGCCCGCACTGGATGTTCGGCAAGTACGACCTGCGCTACCTGAAGGACCCGAAGGGCACGCTCGGCGGCACCGAGCGCGTCTATGCGCTGTCGCGCAAGGGCTTCCAGGGCGACCACCCGAAGGTCGCGAAGATGCTGATGCGCATGTGGCTGCCGCTCGACGAGCTGCAGACGGCCATGGCCGACGCGCAGGACACCTCCTACGAGGAGGCGGTCGACAAGTACATCAAGAACCACCAGGCCCGGGTGCACTACTGGGTGACGGGCGAGATCGGCGGGTAATCCGCCGGCTCCACGCCGAGAAACGTTCAGAGGCCGCGACCCGTCGCGGCCTCTTTTCGTTGCGGCAGCGGCCGCCGCGCGGGCTCCGCGCGCATCCAGTCGGTCCACCGGCTGCCGCCGCTCGCCCCGACGGCCGCCTGCTCGTGCGGCGTCCCGGCGAGCAGCATCGGCGGCGGCGCCGGGAGCGGCGGCAGCGCCGAGACCTGCAGCGGGTCGACCAGGAACTTGAACAGGAACATGCCGGACAGGAGGTAGCACATGACGACCGTCACCCGTGCCGTCCGGTGGCGCCAGAACAGGTAGCCGAAATAGACGTTCAGGACGCCGTAATAGACGGGCACGGCGCCGACGTGGCCGTAGGCCACGAGGAGCGACGGCGGCAGGACGAGCCAGAAGGCGATGTTCAGCAGTGAAAACATGTGCCGCTCCGAGACAGGTGCGACGCTCCTCCGCCGCACGGGGCCGGGGATGCGCGGCCCGTGCCAGATCGGCGCAACCTGCGGCGCGATCTTAGCACATCGTTAACGCTCGCGGAGGCGCCGGCACGCGCGGCGCCTGTTCGCCGGAGGGCGCGGCGATGCTATAGCGGCGGGGCCAGACGAGGGAGCGACCGGCCTTGGACCTGCGCCAGCTTCGATATTTCGCGAAGGTCGTGGAGCTCGAGAGCTTCACCGCCGCGGCCGAGACGCTGAACGTCTCGCAGCCGGCCCTCGGCATGCAGATCCGCAAGCTCGAGGAGGAGCTGGGCGTCGCCCTGCTGGTGCGCCATTCGCGCGGCGCCTACGCCACCGAGGCCGGCACGGTGCTCGCGGAGCACGCGAGCATCATCATGCGCCGCATCGACGTGGCCCGCGACGAGCTGCAGCGCTTCCGGCAGGCGCCGAGCGGCCATATCCGGCTCGGCATCACGCCGTCGGTCGGGCGGGCGCTGGCGCCGGAGATCCTGGAGCGCAGCCTCGACCTGATGCCGGACATCGAGCTGAGCCTCGTGCAGGGCTTCGGCGAGCAGCTCGACCGCGACCTGCGGGCGGGCCGCATCGACCTCACCTTCTCCGCCGAGCCCGCCTCCGACCCGCGATTCGCGTCCGACGCCCTGTTCGGCGAGCGCATGTACCTGATCGGCGTGCCGGCGATGCTGTCGGACCTGCCGGAGCCGCTGCGCATCGGCGACGTCGTCGACCTGCCGCTCGCGCTCGACAGCCACGTGACGGAGCTGCGGCGGCGGCTCGACGCGCTGTCGGCGCAGCGCGGGGCGCGGCTGCGCCACGTCGTCGAGGTCGATTTCGATCACCATCCGCCGCGAGATCGTGGTGCGCGGCAGCCGGGCGACGATCACGCCCTACGCCCTCTTCGCCGGGGAGGTGGAGGAAGGGCTCGTCGCGGCCCGCGCGCTCGACGAGCCGGAGCTGTCCCGCACGCTCTACCTCAACGCGCCGCGCGGCGAGCTCCTGTCGCGCGGCCAGTCGGCGATCCGCCAGCTGATCCTCGACCGGGTCGGCGAGCACGTGCGCAGCGGCCGGCTGCGCTGGGACGCGCCGGACACGGGGACGGCGGAGGAGCCTACGGCTTGACCAGCCGGTAGATGCCGACGTCGATCGTGCCCTCGCGGAAGCCCGCCTCGCAGTAGGAGAGGTAGTAGGCCCACTTGCGGCGGAAGCTCTCGTCGAAGCCGAGGCGCGCGATCTCCGGCCAGGTCGCGTCGAAGCGCTCGCGCCATTCGCGCAGGGTCTTGGCGTAGGAGAGCCCGAACGTCTCGACCCCGTCGACGGCGAGCCCCGCGCGCTCGGCCTCGCGGGCGATGATGCCGGCGGTCGGCAGCATGCCGCCGGGGAAGATGTAGCGCTGGATGAAGTCGACGCCCTTGCGGTAGCGCTCGAAGACCGGCTCGGCGATGGTGATCGCCTGGATCGCGGCGGTGCCGCGCTGCCGCAGCCGGTCGGCCAGCGTGCGGAAATAGACCGGCCAGTGGGCCTCGCCGACCGCCTCGATCATCTCGATCGAGACGATGCGGTCGAACGTGCCGGCGCGTGTCGCGGTAGTCCTCGAGGTGGAGCCCGGCCGCGTCGGCGAGGCCGGCCGAGGCGATGCGCCGCCTGGCGTATTCGAGCTGCGCCGGCGACAGGGTGATGCCGCGCAGCCGGGCGCCGTGCTCGCCGGCGGCGATCTCCGCGAAGCCGCCCCAGCCGCAGCCGATCTCGAGCACCTCGTGGCCTTCCCGCAGCCCGGCCGCCTCGACGATGCGGCGATACTTGTCGCGCTGCGCCGTCTCGAGGTCGTTGGCGCCGGCCTCGTAATAGGCGCTCGAATAGGTCATGCCGGGGTCGAGCCAGCGCGCGTAGAACGCGTTCGACAGGTCGTAATGCGCCTCGATGTTGCGCCTCGCGCCGGGCTTCGAGTTGTCGCGCATGAGGTGCCAGACGCGATCCGGCAGGCGCTCGCGGAAGGCGCCGCGGCCGAGCGCGGCGAAGCGCTGCTCGTTGCGCAGGAAGAAGCGCAGGAAGTCCGTGAGGTCGTCGACCTCGACGTCGCCGTCGATATAGGACTGCGCGAAGCCGATCGCGCCGCGGCGCATGCCGGTGAAGAGCGGCTTCAGCGAGCGGAAGGCGATGGCGACCTCGAGGTCCTTCTCGCCCTCGAAGCGGAACCGCCGCCCGTCCGGCACCTCGACGTCGAGCCGGCCGATCGGCGCGAAGTCGCGCAGAAGCCTGGTGCCGCCGGCGACCATCAGGTCCGAGGAGAGGCGGCCGCCGACGCCCGGCCGGCGCGGGGGCACCCGATCGATCTCGCGCATGCCGGTCACGCCGCCTCCCGCACGCCGGGGCGCGCCGGCGCCTCGTCGCCGCGCGGCCGCGGGCGCAGCCGCAGGCCCTTGCGCCACAGCTTCAGCGCCTCCCAGTGGATGCCGGCGGTCACGCCGTAGCCCTGCCACGGGCGGCGCAGCAGCGCGGCGAGGATCTCGCGGTCGCTCAGCGGCCGCCGCTCGCCCGTCATCCAGGCGGAGAGGATGCGCGTGCCCCCGCGCGACAGCGAGACGGTGAGGCGCAGCCGCTCGTCGGGCGCCATGAAGGTGAAGTCGTAGTGCCCGTCCGCCTCGTTGAACGGCGAGACGTAGAGCGTCTTGTCGCAGGCCTGGCGCCGCCGGTCGCCGCGGGCCGCCTCGACCGGCAGCACGTAGTGGCGGCGCTCGCCGAACGTGTTGGAAACCTCGTAGACCATGACCCGGAGGATACCGGCGCCGTCGTAGCCGTAATAGGTGGTCAGCGGGTTGAAGGCGTAGCCGAGCGTGCGCGGCAGGCAGAGCATCATGATCCGGGAGACGTGCCGCTCCTGCCCGTGGTCGCGCAGGAGCCGGCGCAGCCTGTCCGGCAGCGCCTCCGCTCCTTCCGGCCCGAGGTCGCGGTCGCGCACCGCGAAGGGGCCGCCGCGGCGGCCGAGGAGGCGCAGGGACCGCGACAGCTCGTCGAGCCGGTCGATGTCGGCGAAGAGATACGTCACCCGGTAGCGCAGCTCGTGGACCACCGGCACGAAGCGCCGGTGCACCACGGTCGTGCCGTAGAGGGCGCCCGCCTCGCTCATTCCGCGGCCTCGCGCAGGAGCGGCGCCTCGGAGTGCGGCAGGTGGATGCGGCCGGATTCGTTCGCCACCCGCCACGGCCGGCGCGCGCCGCCGAGCGCCTCGGCGACGGCGAGGCCGCTCTGCAGGCCGTCCTCGTGGAAGCCGTCGCCGAAATAGCTGCCGCAGAACCAGCTGCGGTTCTGCCCCTGCAGCTCCCACAGGCGGCGCCGCGCCGCGATCGCGCCGGCGTCGAAGACGGGGTGGTGGTAGTCGATCTCGGCGTGCACGCGCGCGGGCCGCCGCGGCGGGTTGAGCGTCACGAACAGGTCGGTCTTCGTCGGCAGGCGCTGCAGGCTGTTCATCCAGTAGGTCACGCTGGTCTCGTCGTGATGCCGCTCGTCGTCGGCAACGTAGTTCCAGCTCGACCAGATCCGCCGCCGGCGCGGCATGAAGGAAACGTCCTCGTGCAGCACGGCGCGGTTGAGCGAATAGAAGAAGGCGCCGAGAAGCTCGCGCTCGTGGTCGGTCGGGTCGGCGAGCAGGGCGAGCGCCTGGTCGGCATGGCAGGCGAAGACCACCTGGTCGAAGACATGCGACACGCCGTCGGCGGTGGCGATCTCGACGCCGCCCTCGCGGCGGGCGACGGAGGTGACCGCCGCGCCGGCACGCCGCTCGACCGCGCCGTCGCGCAGGAGCCGCGCCACGTATTCGCGCGAGCCGCCGGAGACGGTGCGCCAGACGGGCCGGCCGGCGAGGTTCAGGAGGCCGTGATTCTCGAAGAAGCGCAGGAAGGCCGCCGCGGGATAGTCGAGCATGCGCGACACCGGCGTCGACCAGATCGCGGCCCCCATCGGCAGGAGGTGGCGGTCGACGAAGTCCCGGGAGAAGCCGCGCGCCGCGAGATACTCGCCGAGCGGCATCGCCTCGTCGGCGGGCTGCCGCGACCTGCCCTCGCGGAAGAAGCGCAGTATGTCGCGCAGCAGCGACCAGTGGCCGGGACGGGCGAGGTTGCCCCACTGGCCGAAGAACGCGCCGAGGCTGCCGGCATATTCGTAGCCGCCGCGGTCGAAGGACACCGCGAAGCTCATGTGGCTCGCCTGCGTCGGCACGCCGAGATGGCCGAACAGGGCGGTGAGGTTGGGGTAGGCCGGCTCGTTGTAGACGATGAAGCCGGTGTCCACCGCCACGCCGCCGTCGGCGGTCGGGACGTCGAGCGTGTTGGAGTGGCCGCCGAAGCGGTCCTCCCGCTCGAACAGCGTGACGGCTGCGCTGCGGGACAGGAGCCAGGCTGCGGACAGGCCGGAAATCCCGGAGCCGATGACGGCGACGCGCATGTTGGGGGTGGCCTCCGGCCGTTGGTGGCGGTCGAGGCTAGCTTACGTCCCGGCGGGGGCCACGGATCACACGGTGGCCGCGGGCGCGCGGGCCGCCGCGAGGTCGAGGATCCGGCGCACGCTCTCCCCGGCACCGCCGAGATCGACGCCGCGCGGGCCCGCCGGCAGGGCCAGCGCCGCGTCGACCGCCCCGGCCAGCCGCTCCGGCGTCAGGTCGAGCTCCGGCACGACCACGGCCCCGCCGCGCTCGGCGAGCGGCGTCACGCGCTGCGTCTGCTCGGTGCCGCCGGCCCGCGCGAAGGGCACGAAGACGGCGGGACAGCCGGCCGCCAGCACGTCGGCGAGCGTGTTGTAGCCGCCCTGGCTGATCGACAGCCGGGCCCTCCGCACGAGGTTCGGGAAGTCCGGCCGCGCCCGCTCGACCACGACGCCGGTGTCGGCCTCGCTGGCGAGCCGGCTCAGCAGCATGTCGTCCATGTCGTGGCCGACGAGGACCCGCCAGACGAGATCGCGCGCCGCCGACAGCTCGCGCGCCTGGACGGCCCGCATCAGAAGCAGGTCGCCCACCGCGCCGCCGCCGCAGGAGACGATCACCTCGTCGCGGCCTTCGCCGGCCGGCGGCTCGGGCGCCTCCTCGACGGCATGCAGGTAGCCCGTGTAGCGGACGAGGTCGGCGATCTCGTCCACCGCGCCGAAGCTCGCCTCGAGCGGCAGGTAGTCGGGGTCGCCGTTGACGAGGACGAGGTCGTAGTCGCGGCGCAGGCGCTCGGCCACGCCGCGCTCGGCCGCCGCGTCGCCCTCGCGGGCCACGACGTCGCGCAGCAGGCAGACGATCGCCGGCGCGGCCTCGGCCTCGCGGGCGGCGGCCAGGAGCCCGTCGAGCTCCCGGTCGAAGAAGCGCGAGCCGAAGGGCCACGTCTCGGTGATCAGGATGTCGGGCCGGAAATCCTCGTGGATCTGCTGGAGACGCGCCGCCCGGCGGGCGAGCCAGCGCTCGTCGATCTGCGTGCCGCGGTCGTCGACCACGGAGGAGACGGAGGCGTTGCGGGCGCGGGCGAAGGGCAGCTCGAAGATCTCGTAGGCGCCGTCGCGCGCGAAGGGCGGCAGCCGGTTGCCGGTGACCAGCGCCGTCTCGACGCCTTCCTCGCTCAAGGCAGCCGCCAGCGCGGCGGCGCGCACCGCGGGCCCGCTGCCAAGAAGATGCTGTACGTAGATCATCGCCCTCATGGCGACGATTGATCCCTATACTGCTGCGCGCGTCCAGATGCGGCCGGACGGAACCTTGGAGCTGCGGCGGATCGGCAACGCTCCGGCGTGCCTCCGCCACATGGCGTGACGGCGCTCCGGTACGCATCGGGACCGACGGCGGCGACCGGCGCAACGGGTCGCACCCCGCCGCTGTGGCCCTGCCGCGCGCCGACTCGCATAGAGTGGGCGCTCCCCCGGTTCGCAGGAAGATCCCGATGCGGTTGCTCATCTTCGGCTTCGCCGTCGCGGCCCATGCCGCGCCTTTGCCGCGCTCTCCGCCGCGCCCGCGCTCGCGGCCGGCTCCGACCGTCCAGGCGACCCCGCCGAGGGGCGCAGGATCGCCGAACGCCTCTGCGCGCCGTGCCACGCGGTCGGCGAGACCGGCGACAGCCCCAACCCGCAGTCGCCGCCCTTCCGCGAGGTGGTGAAGCGCTACCCGGTCGACGACCTGCAGGAGGCGCTGGCCGAGGGCATCATGGTCGGCCACGACGCCGAGATGCCGCAGTTCGAGCTCGATCCCGAGGAGATCGACGACCTTCTCGCCTATCTCGACGGGCTGGGCGGAAAATGAGGGCGGCCGCCGCCGCCGCCTCGCGCCGATCGACGGCCGGCAGTCGGAGACCGCGCTCCTCGTGCAGCGCGGCGTCGGGCGGCTGCTGCACGGGCTCGGCATGGCGGTGCTGACGGAGATGCCGCTCGCCTCGGGCCGGCGCGCCGACATCGTGGCGCTCGGGGCGGATGCCTCGGTGTGGATCGTCGAGATCAAGTCCTGCGTCGCCGACTACCGCTCGGACCGCAAGTGGCCGGACTACCGGCGCCACTGCGACCGGCTGTTCTTCGCCTGCACGACGGAGGTGCCGCAGGAGATCTTCCCGGAGGACGCGGGCCTCATCCTGGCCGACGCCTACGGCGCCGGCATCGTCCGCGAGGCGCCCGAGCACCGGCTCGCGCCGGCGACGCGGCGGGCCGTGACGCTGCGCTTCGGCCGCATGGCGGCGAGCCGGCTGCACGGCCTGTGCGACCCCGGCGCCGGCCTCGGCGAGATCGCCTGAGCGACGCGCCTGACCGACTTCCCTACTTGGGCGCGCGCTTGGCGAGGATGCGCTGCAGCGTCCTGCGGTGCATGTTGAGGCGGCGCGCCGTCTCGGACACGTTGCGGCCGCACAGCTCGTAGACCCGCTGGATGTGCTCCCAGCGCACGCGGTCGGCCGACATCGGGTTCTCCGGCGCCTCGGGCCGCCCGTCGGGGCCGGAGAACAGCGCGCTGAGGATCTCGTCGGCGTCGGCGGGCTTGGCGAGATAGTCGACCGCGCCGAGCTTCACGGCGCTGACCGCCGTGGTGATGTTGCCGTAGCCGGTCAGGATGATCGCCCGGACGTCCGGCCGCTTCTCCTTGAGCTCGCGCAGCACGTCGAGGCCGCTGCCGTCCTCGAGGCGCATGTCGACCACGGCGAAGGCGGGCGGGGCGGCCGCCACGGCGGCGGCGCCCTCGGCGGCCGTCTCCGCCTCGATCACATCGAAACCGCGCTTCTCCATCGCCCGGGCGAGGCGGCTGCGAAAGGGCCGGTCGTCGTCCAGTATCAGGAGCGAGCGGTCGTCGAGAGACTTGATCTCGTCTTCGTAGCTCTCGGTCATCGACTGCATGCCACCGCTATACCTCCGTCGCGGCGCCGCCTGTGCGGCGCCGTCGCCTAAAGCACCCCCAACAGGGAGCCTGTATAGGCCTGTGTCTGTCCTCCTTCAAACACCGCGCGCCGCCAAGTCAAGGAAATGCGTGCGCCGCCGCCGGGCCCGTTGGCCACGGAGACCTGCGCGCCGGTGCGCTGCAGGAACGTCTTGGCGATGAACAGGCCGAGGCCGAGCCCGCTTTCGAGCGCGTCGCCGCGCCGCCGCCGCGTCGTGACATAGGGCTCGCCCGCCTTGCCCAGCACGTCCGGCGAGAAGCCCGGCCCGTCGTCGGCGATCTCGATGCGCACCTCCGAGCGGCTCCAGGTCGCCGTCAGCACGACCTCGTGCCGGGCGAAGTCGGCGGCGTTCTCGACGAGATTGCCGAGGCCGTAGAGCATGGCGGGGTTGCGGGGGCAGCTCGGCTCCGGCGCCTCGCCGTCGAGCCGGATCGCGATCGCCGTCATCGCCCGGTGCGGGTCGGCGACCTCGTCGAGCAGCTCGTGCAGGCCGAGCCGGGCGAGCGGGCCTTCCGGCATCGAGCCGAGGGAGCCGAGCTCCTTGAGGATGCCGCGGCAGCGCTCGACCTGCTCGCGCAGGAGCTTCACGTCCTCCGCCTGCGGGCTGTCGTCGGGCAGGTCGCGCTGCAGCTCGCGCGAGACGAGCGCGATCGTCGCCAGCGGCGTGCCGAGCTCGTGCGCGGCGGCGGCGGCGAGGCCGTCGAGGGCGGAGAGATGCTGCTCGCGCGCCAGCACGAGCTCGACGGCCGCCAGCGCATCCACCGTCTGCCGGCTCTCCGCGGCGACGCGGAACACGTAGGTGATCATGAAGGCGATGCCGCAGGCATGCGCCAGCCAGATGCCGCCGATATAGAGCGCCGGCAGCGGCGGCGCGTCGCTTCCGGCCCACGGCAGCGGCAGGTGGAAGAAGGCGATCACCGACGAGACCGCCAGGGCGAAAATGCCGAGGAAGACGGTGTTGGCGAGCGGCAGCGCGCCGGCGGAGACGACGACCGGCACGAGGAAGAGCAGCGAGAACGGGTTGACGAGCCCGCCGGTCAGGCCGAGCAGCACGCCGAGCTGCGCCACGTCGTAGGCGAGCTGCGTGGTGGCGAGCCCCGGCGACAGCTCCTCGCCGGCGGCGTAGCGGATGCGCAGGAAGATGTTGAGCCACGCCGACAGCGCGATCGGCACGAAGCACAGGCCGAGCAGGAGCTCGTAGCCGAGGACGCCGTAGACGAACAGGATCGCCGCGGACTGCCCCAGCACGGCGATCCAGCGCAGGCGCACCAGCGTGCGCAGCCTGAGCCGCGCGGAGCCGAGAACGAAGTCTTCCGGCAGTTCCCTCTCCATCGGGCCCGCTTCCCTGCCTCCGTCTTCGGGGGTGTGAAAGCCAATCATCCGGGTCCGCCTGATTCGCTCCCGCGGGCGCCGCAGTCAATGGCGAAAGGTCGCGGCGGAGCGCCGCCGGACCGCGGCGAGGCGCCTTGCGCCCGAAGCCGCGCCGAAACCTTCGGGCCGCACTCCCCGTTTCCCAAGCGTCCGCCAGCCTTGCCGGCGGACGCAGAAAAGAAAGGAAAAGACCGATGTTCGTCAGTCAAACTCTCTGGGCCGTCATCGGAATCGCGGTGATCGTACTGGGAATCGTGATGGCCTACGGCATGATGCGCACCCGGCGCCGCTCGCCCGAGCTGGACAGCCGCAGCGACGAGGCGACGCGGCAGATCTATCGCGAGGAGCGCCACTGAGCGCCCTGCCGTCCGATTGCGCCGGCTGCCTTGTTTTTTCGCAGTCGCGCGCCTAGCCTTGTGCGCTGCGTCATCGGCTGCGCCTCCGCGCGAGCCTGACCTGCCAGAACCGGAGGGCAGCGCATGGTGGATTTCACCTCCCCGTATCATTGGTACGAGTTCACGCACGCCGCACTGAGCCCGGCGCGGGTGATGGCGGACGCGACGAGGCTCTACTACAAGAACCCGTTGAACCCGCTGTCGCAGACCGCGTTCGGCAAGAGCATGGCCGCCTCGCTCGAAGTGTTCGAGCGCGTGACGCGCCGCTACGGCAAGCCCGAGTTCGGGCTGGCGACGACGCTGGACGGCGGCGAGCGCGTCAAGGTGATCGAGGAGGTCGTCTGGGAGCGGCCGTTCTGCAGCCTCGTGCACTTCCGCAAGGCCCTCTCGCCCGGCCGCAGGCCCGGCCCGAAGGTCGTGCTCGTGGCGCCGATGTCCGGCCACTACGCGACGCTGCTGCGCGGCACGGTCGAGGCCTTCCTGCCCGACCACGACGTCTACATCACCGACTGGACCGACGCCCGCATGGTGCCCTACGCCGAGGGCCGGTTCGACCTCGACGACTACATCGACTACGTCACCAACATCTTCCACTATCTCGGCGGCGACTGCCACGTCGTCGCCGTGTGCCAGCCGTCGGTGCCGGTGCTGGCGGCGGTGGCGCTGATGGAAGAGCGCGGCGACCCCTACGTGCCGCACACCATGACGCTGATGGGCGGCCCGATCGACACGCGCGCCAACCCGACCGCCGTGAACGAGCTCGCCGAGAGCCACGACCTCGACTGGTTCCGCCGCAACGTCGTGATGCAGGTGCCCTTCCCGCATCCCGGCATGATGCGCGACGTCTATCCGGGCTTCCTGCAGCTGTCGGGCTTCATGAGCATGAACCTCGACCGCCACATCACCGCCCACCGCGACCTGTTCCGCCATCTCGTCGACGGCGACGGCGATTCCGCGGAGAAGCACCGCGACTTCTACGACGAGTATCTCGCCGTGATGGACCTGACGGCGGAGTTCTACCTGCAGACCGTCGAGACGGTGTTCATCGAGCACTCGCTGCCCAAGGGCGAGATGACGCATCGCGGCCACCTCGTCGACTGCTCGAAGATCCGCAACGTCGCGCTGCTGACCGTCGAGGGCGAGCGCGACGACATCTCCGGGCTCGGCCAGACCAGGGCGGCGCACCGCCTGTGCAGCAATCTCTCCGACGAGATGAAGATGCACTACATGCAGCCGAAGGTCGGCCACTACGGCGTCTTCAACGGCTCGCGCTTCCGCTCCGAGATCCTGCCGCGCATCGCCGACTTCATGCGCTCGCACCAGGCGATGGCGCAGAACGCCGCGCGGCCGAAGGCGCCGAAGACCGAGGCGACGATCCCCGAGGCGACGATCCCGGAAGCGGAGGCGAAGGCCCCGGCACCCGCCGCAGCCGGCGCCGGCCGCCGCGGCCCGGCACGCCAAGCGCGGCGTCATCCTCGACGCGCCGCACGGCGAGCCGGACGACCTGACCCGGATCAAGGGCGTGGGGCCGAAGGTCGCGACCCGCCTCAACGACCTCGGCATCTATCACTTCTGGCAGATCGCCGAGCTCGACGCCGAGACGACGAAGGCGATCGAGAAGAGCCTCGGCTTCGCCGGCAAGATCGGCCGGGAGAAGTGGGTGGCGCAGGCGAAGGGGCTGGCCGAGCCGGTCGAGTGATCGCCGTGCGGAGCCGCGGGAGATCTTGAAGGGCGCCGGGCGACCCCCCACTTCCCGGTAAGAAGAACGGAAGGCAAGACATTCTGGAGGCTCGCCTTGAAGCACAACTATCCGATCAAACCGGCGTGGACGCCGCTCAGCATCGCGCTGATGGTGCTCGGCTTCATCATCTTCTGGCCGCTGGGCCTGGCCATGCTCGCCTGGATCTGCTGGGGCGAGCAGATGGTCGACTGGTGGGAGAACAACCGGTCCGGTTTCAGGACCGGCTGCAGCCGCATGTCGCGGCCCTTCCAGCCGATGAGCTCCACCGGCAACGAGGCGTTCGAAGAGTATCGCCGCAACGAGCTCGAGCGGCTGCAGCGCGAGCGCAACCGCCTCGAGGACGAGGCGCGCGAGTTCGAGACGCACATGCGCGAGCTGCGCAAGGCCCGCGACCGCGAGGAGTTCGAGCGCTTCATGCGCGAGCGCCGCGAGCGGGGCACGCACGAGGCGCCGGACGGCAACAACGCCGCCCCCGCCTACTGAAGGCGCGCGACGCGACCGTCACCTGAGGGGGCGCGGGTTCATCCCGCGCCCCTTTTGCGTGGGCGGCGCCGCGCCGCATAATGCCCGCCATGGCCGAATCGCTCCTCCGCACCCGCCGCCCGCCCCTCGCCGCCGAAGAGGACGACGTCGAGATCGAGATCGGCGGCAAGCGCGTGCGCATCAGGCTGCGCCGCTCCGCGCGGGCGCGCCGCATCACGCTGTCCGTCCCCGCCGCGACCGGGGTGCCGCTCCTGACCGTGCCCCGCACGGCCAGCACCCGGCGCGCGCTCGAGTTCGCCGCACGGCAGGGCGCCTTCCTCGACCGCGCCTTCCGGCGGCTCGGCGACCGCGTGCCGATCGCCGAGGGCGCCGTCGTGCCGGTGCGCGGGGTGCCGCACGTGCTGCGCCACGGCGGCCTGCGCGGCCACGTGCGGATCGAGCCCGCGGACGACATGCCGGCGCTGGTCATCCCCGGCGAGCGCCCGGCCCTGCCGCGCCGCACGGTCGCCTGGCTGAAGGCGCAGGCCCGCGCCGACCTGACGAAGGCGGTCGAGACGCACTGCGCGGCGAGCGGCCTCGAGGCGCGGCGCGTGACGCTGCGCGATCCGCGCACGCGCTGGGGCTCGTGCTCGTCGCGCGGCGGCCTGTCCTTCTCCTGGCGGCTGATCATGGCGCCGCCGCACGTGCTGCACTATCTGGCGGCGCACGAGGTGGCGCATCTGCAGGAGATGAACCACGGCGCGGGCTTCTGGCGGCTGGTGAAGCGGCTCGATCCCGGCACGGACGCGGCCGAGGCCTGGCTCAAGGCGCACGGCCACACGCTGCACCGCTACGTCACCGAGGACAGGGGAGCGCAGGCCGATGACTGACGCGGAAGGGCTCGCCGGGCGCTGCGACGCGCTCGAGGAGACGATCGCCCATCACGAGCAGACGATCGAGGACCTGAACGGGGCGATCGCCGCGCAGTGGCGGGAAATCGAGGCGCTGAAGCGCCAGCTCATGCAGCTCGGCGAGCGGATCGACGACGTCGAGAGCACCTCCGGCGCGGGCGGCGTGCCGGTCAACCGGCCGCCGCACTACTGAGGCGCCCCGCTCAGCCCGGGCAGGAGCGCAGCTGCTGGGCGTAGGTGTTGGCGATGTTGGCGAAGCGGCTCGCCGCCTTCTTCACGTGCGAGTTCGACCGCCAGCTGCCCTTGGCGTAGCCGCTCTGGCCGGAATAGTAGGCCAGATACAGGCTGTAGGGGTCGTTCAGCGGAATGCCGTTCGCGACGTGGCTCGTGTAGTGGTACCAGCCGATGAAGTCGATCGCGTCGGCGAAGGAGTTGCGCCGGGCGCTCCAGTTGCCCGTCTCGCGGCGGTAGCGGTCCCACGTGCCGTCCAGCGCCTGCGCGAAGCCGTAGGCGCTCGACGTCCGCTTCCACGGGATGAAGCCGAACAGCTTGGTGCGCGGCGGCCGCGCACGGGGGTCGAAGCCCGATTCCACGTACATCGTCGCCATGAGGACCGGCACCGGCACGCCGTAGCGCCGCTCGGCGCGCTCGGCGGCGCCCCGCCAGCTGCTGAACAGGCCGTCGCGCTGGGCGAAGATCGCGCAGCTGTTGCCGATGTGGTCCGGTGCGGACGCGCAGCCGCCGAGCGGCAGGAGGGCAACGAGAGCAACGAGAAACAAGATACGCATCGCTGAACCTCTCTTTGGGGAGAGTTTCTAGGCGATGAGTCTTAAGGAGCGGTTTTTAGCGGTCCCGCGAGGCCCCGGAGGCGGCGGCGCGGGCCGCCGCCATGTCCCCGATGGTGAACGCTTCGTTAAGCGCCGCGCCGGCGCGTCAGCCGCCGAAGATGCGGTGCAGGAAGCCGCGGTCGATGTTGAAGAAGCCGCCATTGTCGTTGGCCGGCTGCGGCCGCACCTGGCGCGAGGGGTCGTCGGCGGGCCGCGAGGTCGCCGGCTGCGGCTGGTCGCCGTTGTTCTGCAGCCAGGGCAGCGAGTTGTCGACCATGACCTCGGGCCGCTCGGCGTGCGGCGTGTAGGAGCCCGGCAGGTCGGTCACCGGCACGCCCTCGTGCGCCTTCGCCATCACGGTGTGCCACACCTCGGCCGGCAGCGAGCCGCCCGTGACGCGCCCGGTCGAGCTCGAATCGTCGTTGCCCATCCAGACGGCGCCGACCATGTGGGCGGTGAAGCCGACGAACCAGGCGTCGCGGAAGTCCTGGCTGGTGCCGGTCTTGCCGGCGGCCGGCCAGTCGCCGAAGGCGGCGTTGTGGCCGGTGCCGGAGGCGACCGTCTGGCGCATCATGTAGTTCATCTCGCCGAGCGCCTCCTGCGAGATCACCCGGCCGGGGCCCGAGCCCTGGCGCTCGTAGAGCACGTCGCCGTCGGTCGTGCGGATGCGGGTGATGACGTGCGGCACCACGCCCATGCCGCCATTGGCGAAGGGCGCGTAGGCCGAGACGAGGTCGAGCGGCGTGACCTCGGAGGTGCCCAGCGCGATCGACAGGTTCGGCTCGAGCTTGTCCTTGATGCCGAGCCGGCGCGCCGTCTCGATGACCTTGTCGGGCCCGACCTCGGAGGCGAGCTGGACCGCGACCGTGTTGATCGAATCCTTCAGCCCCTCGGTGAGGCTGACGGGACCGCGATACTTGTTGGCGTAGTTCGAGGGCGTCCAGTTGCCGTAGGAGATCGGCGCGTCGCGGCGCAGCGTGTCCGGCGTCAGCCCGGCCTCCATCGCGGCGAGATAGACGAACGGCTTGAACGCCGAGCCCGGCTGCCGCTTGGCGGCGACGGCGCGGTTGAACTGGCTCTTCACGTAGTCGCGGCCGCCGACCAGCGCCTTCACGGCGCCTTCCGGCGTCATCACCACGACCGCGCCCTGGTCGACCTTGCGCTTCTTGCCGTTCTCGTCGAGCGTCTTCTTGAGCGCCGCCTCGGCGGTCAGCTGCACGCCCGCGTCGATCGTCGTCTCGACGACGATGTCCTTGTTCACCTTGCCGATATAGGACGGCACGAGGTCCATGACCCAGTCGGCGACGTAGCCGCGGCTGTCGCCCTTCTTGGTCGCCCGCACCTCGGCGGGGTGGGCGAGCGCGTCCGAGGCCTTCTGCTCGGTGATGAAGCCCTCCTCGACCATGGCGTTGAGCACGAGCTTCGAGCGCGCCTCGGCGAGGTCGGGGTTGTTCGTCGGCGCGAGCCGCGAGGGCGCCTTGAGCAGGCCGGCGATCGTCGCCGCCTCGGCCAGCGTCAGGTCGCGGGCCGACTTGTCGTAATAGGTGCGCGCCGCCGCCTCGATGCCGGTCGCGCCGGCGCCGAGATAGACGCGGTTGAGGTACATCTCGAGGATCTGGTCCTTGGTGTACTTGTGCTCCAGCCACAGGGCGAGCAGCACCTCCTGGACCTTGCGCTCGATCGTCCGGTCGGGCTCGAGGAAGAGGTTCTTGGCGAGCTGCTGGGTCAGCGTCGAGCCGCCCTCGACGACGCCGCCGGCGCGCAGGTTGGTGATCATGGCGCGGGCGAGGCCCAGCACGTCGACGCCGAAATGGTCGTAGAAGCGGCGGTCCTCGATGGCGACCACCGCCTCGGGCACGTAGGGCGGCAGCTCGAACAGCCGCACCGCCTCGCCGCCCGTCTCGCCGCGATTGCCGATCAGGCTGCCGTCGGCGGCGACGACCATGACGTTGGCCGGCCGCTTCGGCACGGAGAGCTCCTCCAGCGAGGGCATCTGCATGGCGTAGTAGCCGACGAGGCCGAGCACGCCGACGCCGCCCCAGAAGCACATGACGATGCCGAGGCGGACGACGTGGAAGAGGAAGCTGCGCTTGCGCCGCGGCCGACGACCGCCGCCATTGCCGCCGCCGCGCGGCGCCTTGGGCGGCTTGCGCCGGCCGCCACCGCCGCCGGAGCGTGATCTCCGCGGGCCGGAGCCCGAGATTCGGTCGTCGTCGGTAAGGCGCAGATCGCTGTTGTTCATCCGGGTTCCGGCGGCTCGCGCTCGTCTCGCGCGCTTTCGTTTTTCGACCATCGACCGATCGCGCCTCCGGGACGACGCTATACCTCGAATCCCGTCAGCGGCGCTGGCGGCCCACGTCTTCCACCCGAAGGTGCCACCTCGAGTGGTCCGAAAATTGGGCGCGAACCGCCGGTCCCCGCGAAGACGCAACCTAAATGCGGCCCCTTAAGGGCGGGTTAAGGTTGAGAAAACGACGACAATTCCTGCAGAATCCTCTGTTGCCGACGCGCCACAAGGCGCGGGCGCCGCCGCGGCCGGGCGACCGGCATCTCCAACGGTTTCGTGAACCGGGGCCGCTGGTGCATCTTCACCGTGCATGGCAGAATCTTGGGCATCTGTCCGATCCGGGAGGAGGCGGAAGCCGATGAAGCGCCGTGCGAGCCTGTTCGGGGGCCTGCTCCTCCTCGCCGCGATGGCCGTCCCGGCCGCGGCCCAGTCGCAGTATCGCCCGGAGAAGTGCCCGAGGCTCGTGGCCGGCCCGGCCGTGCCCTATCTCGAGCAGGTGTCGATGCGCGTCGCGCAGGCCGAGGACATCGTCGGCCTGAGCTTCCTCGGCCATGCGAGCTTCTGGATCGAGAGCCCGGCCGGCGTGGCGATCGTCACCGACTACAGCGACTGGGTGAGGCTGCCGCGCACGCCGACCATCGCGACGATGAACATCGCCCATTCCTCCCACAACACCTCGCATCCCGACCCGGCGATCGAGTACCTGCTGCCCGGCTGGGGCGACGAGAGCGGCCCGGCGCACTACGACCTGACGGTCGACGACGTCTGGGTGCGCAACGTCACGACCAACCTGCGCGGCTGGGGCGAGACCGAGCGCGACCGCAACTCGATCTTCGTCTTCGAGGTGGCGCGGCTCTGCATCGCCCATCTCGGCCACCTGCACCACGTGCCGACGCAGGCCCATCTCGACGCGCTCGGCCGCATCGACATCGTGCTCGCGCCGGTCGACGGCTCCTACACGCTCGACCAGGACGGCCTGTTCGAGACGCTGGCGAAGATCGGCGCCCCGGTCGTCGTCCCCATGCACTATTTCGGCCCCGCGACCCTGCAGCGCTTCGTCGCCCGGGCGCGGCAGGAAGGCTACGAGATCGACATGCGCGGCTCGCCGTCGATCTCCGTCTCCTTCGGCACCCTGCCCCGGCGACGCACCGTGATCGTTCTGCCGGGGTCTTGACGTATCAAGC
Organism: uncultured Alphaproteobacteria bacterium; assembly: GCA_963816555.1. Taxonomy (GTDB): domain Bacteria; phylum Pseudomonadota; class Alphaproteobacteria; order Rhizobiales; family Tepidamorphaceae; genus Lutibaculum. The sequence continues at coordinate 117,587 of CAWFLD010000007.1, forward strand.
CCCGGAAGCGACGCAGAAGGGGCCATGTCCGCCGTGAATCCCGAACCTATCGACGCCGCGATCGTCGGTGCCGGCCCGTCCGGCGCCTCGTGCGCCATCTGGCTCGCCCGGCTGGGCTTCCGGCCGGTCGTGATCGAGGCGACGCACAGCCCCGGCGGCGCCACCGCCAGGAGCCCCTACCGCAACGAGTGGCTCGCCACCTCGCCCTCGGCGACGGGCGAGGAGCTCGCGCGCCAGATCGGCACGAGCCTCGAGCGGGCCGGCGTCGACGTGCGCTTCGGCACGCGGGTGGGGCGGATCGCGAAGAGCGGCGGCGTCTTCGCGGTCGAGACGCCGGAGGGCGGGGCGCCGATCCTCGCCCGGCACGTCGTGCTGGCGGCCGGCTGCGTCGCCGAGGCGGGCGGCCTGCCGGACGACCCGCGCATCCTCGTCGGGCCGGGCGCGCACGTCTTCCACCACGACTTCGCCGGCCTCGACGTGGCCGTCCTCGGCGGCGGCGACAACGGCTTCGAGAACGCCGCCTTCGTGCGCGGCAAGGGGGCCCGCACCGTCCACGTCTACGCCCGGACGGTGCGCGCGCGGCCCGATTTCGTGGCCGCCGTCCCGCCGGAGGACGTGCGGCAGGGGCCCTACGAGGTCGGCGGCGACGGCGACGGCCTCGCCGTGAACGGCCGGCGCTACGACCGCCTGCTGGTGATGTACGGCTTCCGGCCGGATCTCTCCCTCGTCGACCTGCCGCTCGCGCTGCAGGCGCGGGGCGTGCCGGCGACGAACCCGCTGACGGCCGAGACGAGCGTGCCGGGCCTCTACGCGGTCGGCGAGCTGAGCGGCCGCAGCCACCCCTGCGTCGCCACGGCGCTCGGCGACGGCGTGGTCGCCGCCAAGGCGATCGAGGCCGCGCTGCGACCCGGCTGACGCTTCCGCGGGGCGCCTATAGCGCGGTCCGATCTGATTCAGTCAGATCGGCGCTCCAATGTCCGGCAGGACAAGGCCATGCCCTAGCGCCAGCGAAAGGCGAAGTGGCGGCTGCCGACGAAGTTGATGGCGAAGGCGACCAGCGAGCCGGCCAGGAAGGCGCCGACCGTGCCGACATCCGGCACCTGGTGCAGCACGAACCAGAACGTGGCGAAGTTCGCGGCGACGCCGAAGCCGTTGGCCGTCAGCGTGCGCAGATATTCCCGGAAGCGGTGCGGGTCGCGCGTCTTGAAGGTGAAGCGGCGGTTGAGGACCCACGTCACGGTCACCGCCGCCAGGATCGCCGGGATGCGGCCCAGGACGAGGGGCACGCCGAGGAGGTGGAGCCCCCACAGCACGCCCACGTCGGCGACGAAGCCGAAGGCGCCCGCCACGCTGAAACTCAAGAACTGCGGTCCGACCGACATTCTTTGCCTTTTCCGATTGGGAGCGGACCATAAACGAAGTTTTCACGCTGTCAGCACCCGAGAAGCCCCGAATGGCAGCGACACGCGGTCGCCGTCGCCGGCGGCCGCGTCGAACCGGCGCTTGGAGCGGCCGCCGCCGCGTGCTACCGGGCGGGCCTGTCCGGGCCTCGGCCCGCATCGGGAGCAAGCGCGTGAACCCTTCTGGTGGATCGACCGCCGCCGCCGCGCGGTCGCGGGCGGAGATGGGCATGATCACCATGGCGGCGGCGATGCTGATCGTGCCCGCCATGGACGCCATCGCGAAATTCCTCGCGCGCGACATGCCGCCGATCGAGATCGCGTTCCTGCGCTTCGTGCTGCAGACGGCGGTGCTGCTGCCGCTGTCGCTCGTCGTCGGCGGCCGGCTGCGCACGAGCCAGTGGCGGCTGCACGCGGCGCGCGGCATCCTGATGGGCGGCGCGATGATCTTCTTCTTCTCGGCGCTCAAGTACCTGCCCCTGGCGAACGCGATCGCGATCTTCTTCGTCGAGCCGCTGATCCTGACGCTCCTGTCCTTCGTGGCGCTGGGCGAGAGGTTCGGGCCGCGCCGGCTGGTCGCGGTGCTCGTCGGGCTCCTCGGCGCCATGGTCGTGATCCGGCCGAACTGGGCGGAGTTCGGGCCGGCCTCGCTCCTGCCCCTCGGCGCCGCCACCCTCTTCGCCGCCTATCTCGCCCTGACGCGGCGGTCCGGCGCCAACGAGGACGCCATCGCGCTGCAGCTCTGGGCGGGCCTCTTCGGCGCGATCTTTCTCGGCCTGCTGCTGGCCGGAGGCTCGCTCGCCGGCGTCGAGCCGCTCACCCTCGAGTGGCCGGCGCCGCACGAATGGGCCTGGCTCGTGGCCCTCGGCGCGATCTCGGCGCTCGGCCACGTGATGATCGCCTTCGCCTTCACCCAGGCGCCGGCGAGCCAGCTCGCGCCGTTCCAGTATCTCGAGATCATCAGCGCGACGCTGCTCGGCTACGTCGTATTCCAGGACTTTCCCGACGCGCTGAGCTGGCTCGGCACCGCGATCATCGTCTGCGCCGGGCTCTACGTCTTCGTCCGCGAGCGCAAGGCCGCGGCCGCGTGACCCGCTAGCCGCGGTAGGCGACGAGGACCGCGCCGGCGGCGATCAGGCCGATGCCGAGCCAGTTCGGCATGGACAGCTTCTCGCCGAGGAAGACGACGCCGAAGACCGCCACCAGCACGACGCTGAGCTTGTCGATGGGCTGCACCCGCGCCGCGTCGCCGAGCTTCAGCGCCCGGAAGTAGCAGACCCACGAGGCGCCGGTCGCGAGGCCCGACAGGGTGAGGAAGACCGCCGAGCGCGGCGAGATCGTGGCCAGGCTCTGCCACTCCCCCGTCGCGGTGAGGATCAGCGCCAGCGCCGCGATGATCACGATCGTGCGGATGAAGGTCGCGAAGTCGGAGGCGACGTTCTCCACGCCGACCTTGGCGAAGATCGCCGTCAGCGCCGCGAAGCCGGCGGAGAGGAGCGCCCAGACCTGCCAGGACAGAAGAAGTGATTTCATGCCGTCTCCCCGCGTTCGGGCCCCCGTGTTGCGGAAGAGCGGCGCCCTCCCCGGCCTCGGCCCAAGCTAAGCATCCGGCGGCCGCGAAGACAAAGCCGCCGCCGCAGCCCGCCTCCGCCGGCCGGGCGCGTCGATGTTCGGTCATTCACGAATAAATGACGAGCCGCCCCTGTCTGGCGGAAGCTGCCGCTCTAGCTCCCGGTGGCAAGCCAGAGGCCGGCGCCCCGGCCGCGCCTCGGCCATGGATCAATGGCGAAGGAGGGCGCGCTTTGGTCAATTTCACCCTGAACGGCAAGGACACGACCTTCGACGGCGATCCCGACACGCCGCTCCTGTGGGTCATCCGCGACGCCGAGAAGCTCACCGGAACCAAGTATGGCTGCGGCATCGCCCAGTGCGGCGCCTGCACCGTGCACGTCAACGGGATGACGCAGCGCTCCTGCGTGACCCCCGTCTCGACGGTGGACGGCTTCGCCGTGACGACGGTCGAGGGCCTCGACGGCCCCGAGGCGAAGGCGGTGCAGGAGGCGTGGACGGCCATCGACGTGCCGCAGTGCGGCTACTGCCAGTCCGGCCAGATCATGACCGCGGTGTCGCTGCTGCAGATGAAGCCGAAGCCGACGGACGCCGACATCGACGGCGCGATGGCCGGCAACATCTGTCGCTGCGCCACCTATCAGCGCATCCGCCAGGCGATCCACGACGCCGCCGACACGCTGGAGGGCTGAGCATGACGATCCACAACATGCGCGCGAGCCGCCGCGCCTTTCTCGCCGGCTCCGGCCTCGTCATCGGCGTGGCGCTGGCGCCGCGGGCCTTCGCCGCGAAGGGGCTCGTGCAGGGCGATCCGGCCGACGTGCAGACGCCGCACAAGGACCTCAACGCCTTCGTGCGGGTGTCGCCCGACGGCTCGGTCACGGTGCTGTCGAAGCATCTCGAGATGGGCCAGGGCCCCTATACCGGCCTGACGACGCTCGTCGCCGAGGAGATGGACGCCGACTGGGACCAGATGCGCGTCGCGGCCGCGCCGGCCAACGACGAGCTCTACAAGAACCTCGCCTTCGGCCTGCAGGGCACGGGCGGCTCGACCTCGATCGCCAACTCCTACGAGCAGATGCGCAAGGCCGGCGCCACCGCCCGCGCCATGCTGGTCGCCGCGGCGGCCGAGGAATGGGGCGTGCCGGAGGGCGAGATCACGGTCGAAAAGGGCCGCATCCGCCACGCCGCCTCCGGCAAGGAGGACGGCTTCGGCGCCTTCGCCGACAAGGCGGCGACGATGGAGCCGCCGGCGGACGTGAAGCTCAAGGACCCGAAGGACTTCCGCCTGATCGGCACCGACGTGCACCGGCTCGACACGCCGGAGAAGACGAACGGCAAGGCCGTCTTCACGCTCGACGTCCTCGTCGACGGCATGCTGGTCGCCATGGTGCAGCATCCCGACCGCTTCGGCGCCACCGTGAAGTCGTTCGACGACACGGAGACCCGCAAGGTCGACGGCGTCGTCGACGTGCAGCAGGTGCCGCAGGGCGTGGCCGTCTACGCGGAGAACACCTTCGCGGCCCTCAAGGGCCGGGCGGCGCTGAAGGTCGAATGGGATCTCTCCAAGGCCGAGACCCGCTCGAGCGCCGAGATCGTCTCCGACTACCGCAAGCTGTTCGACACGGACGGTCTGAAGGCGACGGACACGGGCGACGTCGAGGGCGCGATGGCCGGCGACGGCGTCACCATGCACGAGGCGGAATACGTCTTCCCCTACCTCGCGCACGCGCCGATGGAGCCGCTCGACGCGGTGCTCGTGCGCAACGAGCAGGGCGGCATCGACTGCTACAACGGCTCGCAGTTCCCGGGCCAGGACAAGCAGGCGATCGCCGAGGTGTGCGGCGTCGACGCGGCGAATGTCAGCGTCAACGTGCAGCTCGCCGGCGGCTCGTTCGGCCGCCGCGCCCAGTTCGGCTCGCCCTACATGCGCGAGGCCGCGGCGGTCTTCAAGGCGTCCGGCATGGAGCGGCCGGTCAAGCACATGTGGACCCGCGAGGACGACATTCGCGGCGGCTTCTACCGGCCGATCTACGTGCATCGCCTGAAGGGCGCGATCGGGCCCGACGGCGAGATCCTCGCCTGGGACCAGCTGATCGCCGGGCAGTCGATCATGAAGAAGACCGAGCTCGACGAGACGAGCGTCGAGGGCGCCTCCGACCTGCCCTACGCGATCCCGAACCTGCGCGTCTTCGGCTACAACACCGACGTCGGCGTGCCGGTGCTGTGGTGGCGCTCGGTCGGCCACACCCATACGGGCTTCACCGTCGAGACCTTCCTCGACGAGCTGCTCGAGAAGGCGGGCAAGGACCCGGTCGACGGCCGCCTCGCCCTCCTCAAGGACCATCCCCGCGAGACGGGCGTCCTGAAGAAGGTCGCGGAACTTGCCGACGATGCCGGCCCGGTGCCCGAGGGCCGCAAGCGCGGCGTCGCCGTGCACAAGAGCTTCAACACCTATGTCGCCGAGATCGCCGAGGTCTCCGTCGGCGAGGGCGGCACGCCGCGCGTCCACAAGGTGTGGTGCGCGGTCGATTGCGGCGTCCCGGTCAACCCGAACCTGATCCGCGCGCAGATGGAGGGCGGCATCGGCTTCGGCCTCGGCGCGATCCTGTTCGACGAGATCACGCTCGGCGAGGGCGGCAGGGTGATGCAGTCGAACTTCAACGACTACCGCTCGCTGCGCATCAACGAGATGCCGCATGTCGAGGTCGCGATCATCCCGTCGACCGAGCCGCCGACCGGCGTCGGCGAGCCCGGCACGCCGCCGATCGGCCCGGCCGTCGCCAATGCCTGGCGCCGGCTCACCGGCAGCCCGGTGCGCCGGCTGCCGATCGTCAGCAAAGCGACGTCGTAGGGGGACGAAACCGTGAGATCGATCACCGCACTTGCCGGCCTCGCCGCCGGCACCGCCCTCGCGCTCGGCCTCGTCCTGTCGCCGGCCAGCGGCGACGCACAGGGCTCCGGGGCGCAGGACCAGGCGCAATCGGCCGACGGCCTGCGGCCGGTGTCGGCCTTCGAGTCCATCGCGAACGAGACGGACCGCTCCGTCGCGATCTTCGAGGAGACCGGCAAGGTCCTGCAGCACCCGCGCTGCCTGAACTGCCACCCCGCCGGCGACCGGCCGCGCCAGGGCATGGACATGCACCTGCACGAGCCGCCCGTCTTCCGGGGGCCCGCGGATTTCGGCCTCGCCGGCATGGAGTGCAACACCTGCCACCGCGCCGAGAACACGCCGGTCGTGGCGCAGTCGGAGACGATCAAGAGCATTCCCGGCAACCCCGCCTGGCGCCTCGCGCCGATCGAGATGGCGTGGGTCGGCAAGTCGCTCGGCGAGATCTGCCGGCAGATGAAGGATCCCGAGCGCAACGGCGGCAAGAGCCTCGACGAGCTGGTGAAGCACATGGCCGAGGACGACCTCGTCGGCTGGGGCTGGCACCCGGGCGAGGGCCGCGAGCCGGTGCCGGGCACGCAGGAGCGCTTCGGCGATCTCTACAAGGCGTGGGCTGCCACCGGCGCCCACTGCCCCGAGGGCTGACGGCGCCCCCTGCCCAGCCCTTTCCCGGGCCCGAGCCTCGTCGAAACGACCGCGCCGCCGGGCCCTCCGCCCGGCGGCGTTTTCGCATCTGCCCATTTTGCGGGCAGGGCTAAGAAACAAACTTTCCCCTCAAGAATTTTCTTTGACATCGCCGCCACCGCCACTCATGATCCTTCCGTGAGGAGAAAACCTCGCGGAACCGGCCGTTTCGGCGCCTGTCCGGCTGCGGAAGCGGTTGCAGAGACCGTCCGGTCGCATGGCGGCCCCTATTTCGCGTGGACTGGCAGTATGCAGCTATCCGATACGAAGAGCCGACCGCTCTACGGCAAGCTCGAGCCCGTGGCGCGCGCGACGCGTCACATCGTGGCGGCCGAGGGCGAGGGCGCGCACGCCATCCTGGAAGCGTTCGGCGGCGCACCCGACATCTGTTCCCGGACCACCGTCGTCTATTGCCCGCGCGGCAGCGCGCCGCAGGCGCTCGACGGCAAGCTGTCGGGCCTCGGGCTCGACGCGCTCCACGTGCAGCCGACGCTCGAGACGGCGCTCGTCCGGCTCGGCGGCCTGCTCGCCACCGCGACGATGGGGACGCGGCTCTACCTGACCGGCAGCGAGGAGTTCGTCGGCCGCGCGACGGCGGTGGCGATCTCCCACGGCATGCACGGCCAGGCGATCCAGACCGAGCACCGCGGCTCGCTGGCGCGCCGCGTCCAGTGCGTGCACTGCAAGGGCTTCACCGACAACGTGACGGCAAGCCCGACGACCTGCTCGCACTGCGGCATCACGCTTCTCGTGCGCGACCACTATTCGCGCCGGCTCGGCGCCTTCATGGGCGTCGTCATCGACGCCGAGTCCCCGGGCGAGGCGCCCGAGCCGGTGGAGTTCGACTGATGAGCGGCGGCATCCAGTACAACGTCGAGATCGTCGAGGCGGAGGCGGTCACGCCGACCATCCGGCGGCTGCGCATGGTGAGCACGAACGGCGAGGCCCTGCCGCCCTATTCGGCCGGCTCGCACACCGTGCTGACGCTGCACTCCGGCTCGAAGACGATCCGCAACTCCTACTCGCTGCTCGGCTCGACGATGGCCGGCGGCGCCTACGAGGTGGCGGTGCTGCGGACGCCGGATTCGCGCGGCGGCTCGGCCTTCATCCACGAAGGGCTCGAGGTCGGCGCCGAGATCTCCGTGTCCGCCCCCGTCAACCTCTTCCCGGTGAACAAGGCCGGCCGCCACCACGTGCTGGTCGCCGGCGGCATCGGCATCACGCCGATCTCCGCCATGGCGGAGGAGCTCGCCGAGGCGAACGGCTCCTTCGAGCTGCATTACGCCATGCGCGACGAGGCGCACGGCGCCTTCGCCGACGAGCTCGTCGAGCGACACGGCGCCCAGAAGGTCCACCTCTACATGAGCCGCCGCCAGGAGCGGCTGCAGGTGCACGAGATCCTCAGGCACCAGCCGCTCGGCACGCATCTCTACGTCTGCGGGCCCGAGCGGATGATCGAGGCGGTGCTCGACGACGCGCGCGAGGCCGGATGGCCCGAGGACAGCCTGCACTGCGAGCGCTTCCTCTCGCCGGCCGGGGGCGACCCCTTCCAGCTTCGCCTCGCGCAGTCGGACGTCACGGTGACGGTCGGCGAGCACCAGACGGTGCTCGAGGCGATCGAGGACGCCGGCGTCGACGCCCCGTATCTCTGCCGCGGCGGCGCCTGCGGCGAGTGCATGCAGGAGATCGTCGAGGCCGACGGGGAGCTCGACCATCGCGACCACTACCTCTCCGACGAGGAGAAGGCGTCGGGCCGCAAGATCATGGTCTGCGTCTCGCGCCTGAAGGGCCGCGAGCTCGTCCTCGACCTCTGACACGGGAAGGAACCCCAGGATGAACCTCGCCTTCAAGAATGAGACCTTCCGGGACGACTACACCTTTTCCAACAGCCCGGAGGCGATCCGCCGCTTCCCCTTCCCGTTCGATCGCGACGCGTACATGTACGCCGTCAACATCGAGCAGCACGTGCCGGGGCCGGTGCAGTCGACGACGGAGTTCCCGATCGACATCGACGAGCACTACGTCGCCGAGATGCACGACCGCGCGCTCGTGCTGAAGGAGGACCCGCTGCGCTGCCAGTCGCAGCCGCACATGCTGCCGGCGGAGTGGGATCTCGTCGAGCTCCTGATGACCTCGATGGCGAAGCACTATCCCGACCATTTCAGCCTGACCCGGGACGGCGACCGCTGGCACTGGGTCAACCGGCCGCTCGGCATCGACCAGCACTTCGTGTTCGGCGACCCCGCGACGCTGCCCTACGGCCCGATGGAATACATCACGCGCCAGTGCCAGGGCGACTTCTGCCTGCTCGACCAGCGCGACGACAATCTCTGGATGGATGCCGGCATCGTCACCACCCAGGCCGACTGGTCGCTCGACTTCGACCTCGGCATGAACTTCATCGAGTGGCACGGGCCGGTGCCGCTGGCGCACGACCTCGGCGTCTTCGACCGGGCGCTCAAGTTCCTGCTGAACCTGCAGCAGGGCCGCCCCGTCCGCCGGCTCAACTGGACGATGACCGTCAACCCGCGGCTCGACACGAGCCCGGAGAACTACCACAAGTGGGGCATCGACCGGACGACGGTGACGCCGGAGAACGTCGGCGACAAGGTGCACCTGCGCGTCGAGCTGCAGGCGCTCTGGCGGCTGCCGCGCTCGAACGCCATCGTCTTCTCGATCCGCTGCTACCTCATCAAGATGAACGAGCTCGTGACGCAGCCGAAATGGGCGCGCCGCCTGCACCGCGTGCTGCGCGACCTGCCGCCGGAGCTGGCGGAATACAAGGGCCTGACGAACTACCGCGGGCCGACCGTCGAGTGGCTGTCGAAGCACGACGACGGCGCGCCGACCTCGCCCGGCTTCGGCCCGGACTGAGGCCGCCGGCCGGCCGGCATCATCGACGGCGCGAGGCCGCGGCACCGCGACCTGCGCGCGCTTTCGCACCGTCCCCCGCCGCGGGGGCGGTGGCGAGGGGCTTGTGCTTTGACTTGAAACGGGTTCTGGCCGAGTGTTCAGCCGTCGCCGCCGGTCCAGCGGGGCCGGCCGGCCCGGATATGCAGGGACGCCCAGGAACACGATGGCACAGAACACCGCCAAGCCGCAGGCAAACGACCCGGACGAGCTCGCGACCGGCTCCAGCGCCCCGCGCGGCGCCGAGCGCAGCCTGGAGCGCGCGCTGGGCTCGCATGTCAGGCGGCTGCGCCGCCAGAAGGACCTCTCGATCGCCGACCTCTCCTCCACCGCCGGGATCTCCAGCGGCATGCTGTCGAAGATCGAGAACGGCCAGATCTCGCCGTCCCTCTCGACGCTGCAGCTGATCTCCGCGGCGCTGGGCGTGCAGATGTCGACGCTCTTCGCCGAGTTCGAGGAGCAGCGCGACTGCTCCTTCGTGAAGGCCGACCAGGGCGTGGTGATCGACCGCCGCGGGACGAAGGCCGGGCACCTCTACCACCTGCTCGGCCACGGCCTGCGCGACGCCGTCGTCGTCGAGCCGTACCTGATCGAGCTGCGCGAAGACGCGATGCCCTATACGAGCTTCCAGCACGCGGGCACCGAGTTCATCTACATGCTGACCGGCAAGGTCGCCTACCGGCACGGCGAGCAGACCTACGAGCTCGAGCCCGGCGACGCGCTGCTGTTCGATTCCGGCGCGCTGCACGGCCCGGAGCGGCTGATCGAGCTGCCTTCGACCTACCTCTCCATCATCGTCTACGCCCGCGAGCAGGTCTGAGCGGCCGGGCCGTTCCCGCGAAGAAATTCTCCTTCTCCCAAATTGACGGGGAAACCGGGATCGCATATTCCTGTTGGTCAGGTATCTTAACTGACAGGAAACACCCATGTGCGGGATCGTCGGGCTCTTCCTGAAGCGCCCCGAATTGGAAAACGACCTCGGCGCGCATCTTTCGCGCATGCTGGCGACGATGAGCGACCGCGGCCCCGACAGCGCCGGCTTCGCGGTCTACGGCTCCGGCGAGACGGGCCGCATCAAGCTGACGGTCAGCGCCGTCGACGCGGACACGCTCGAGGCGGGCCTCGCCGATCTCGGCGCCGGGCTCGAGGAGCCGCTGTCGCCGCAGCTTCACGAGACGCACGCGGTCGTTCTCGTGCCGGAAGCCAAGCTCGCCGAGGCGCGCCGGCTGGTCGAGCAGGACGAGCGCCTGTCGCTCGTCGGCATCGGCTCGCGGATGGAGCTCTACAAGGAGGTCGGCCTGCCGGAGAAGGTCGCGGAGCGCTTCGGCCTGTCCGCGATGCACGGCACGCACGGCATCGGCCACACCCGCATGGCGACGGAGTCCGCCGTCACCACGCGCGGCGCCCACCCCTTCTCGACGTCGCTCGACGAGTGCCTCGTGCACAACGGCTCGCTGTCGAACCACAACGCCGTGCGCCGCATGCTGAAGCGCGAGGGCATCAGCTTCTCGACCGAGAACGACACCGAGGTCGCCGCCGGCTACCTGACCTGGCGGATGCGCGAGGGCGCCTCGCTCAAGGAGGCGCTCGAGGCGAGCCTGAAGGACCTCGACGGCTTCTACACCTTCGTCGTCGGCACGGAGAGCGGCTTCGCCGTGCTGCGCGACCCGATCTCGTGCAAGCCGGCCGTCATGGCCGAGACCGACGACTACGTCGCGTTCGGCTCGGAATACCGGGTGCTCGCCGGCCTGCCGGGCGTCGAGAAGGCCCGGGTGTTCGAGCCGGCGCCTGCGACCGTTTACGTATGGGAGCGCCATTGATGCCCGACTTCGACCTGGCCGAGCGCGAGGTCCGCGACCTCAACGCGGCGCTGCACGCCCTCAAGCCCGACACCAACGAGACGCACTGGCGGATCAGCAATCCCGGCGGCAAGCATGCCGTCGCGGCCGGGCTCGACCTGCCGATCGTCGTCGAGATCGACGGCCATGTCGGCTACTACTGCGCCGGCATGAACAAGGAGGCGCGGGTCATCGTCTCCGGCAACGCCGGGGTCGGCGTCGCGGAGAACATGATGTCCGGCGAGGTCCGCGTGAAGGGCGACGTCAGCCAGGCGGCCGGCGCGACCGGCCATGGCGGCCTTCTCGTCATCGAGGGCAATGCCTCGGCGCGCTGCGGCATCTCGATGAAGGGCATCGACATCGTCGTGAAGGGCTCGATCGGCCCGATGAGCGCCTTCATGGCGCAGGCCGGCAACCTCGTCGTGCTCGGCGATGCCGGCGAGGCGCTCGGCGATTCCATCTACGAGGCGCGGCTCTTCGTGCGCGGCAAGGTCTACGGGCTCGGCGCCGACTGCATCGAGAAGGAGATGGGGCCGGACGACCGTGACGCCCTCGAGGCCGTGCTCGCGAAGGCGGGCATCGACGGCGAGGTGACGGCGGACGACTTCCGCCTCTACGGCTCCGAGCGCCGCCTCTACCACTTCAACATCGACAACGTCGACGCATACTGAAGGCGCGGGACATGAACGAGCACAGCCCACAACACCACACGCCGCGCACGCTGCCCCGCTACTCCGCGACCTTCGACCAGTACACGATCTCCGAGATCGAGCGCGCGGCCGCGACCGGCATCTACGACATCCGCGGCGGCGGCGCGAAGCGCAAGGTCCCCCATTTCGACGACCTTCTCTTCCTCGGCGCCTCGATCTCCCGCTATCCGCTCGAGGGCTACCGCGAGAAGTGCGGCACCGACGTCGTGCTCGGCACGCGCTACGCCAAGAAGCCGATCGAGCTGAAGATCCCGATCACCATCGCCGGCATGAGCTTCGGCTCGCTGTCGGGCCACGCCAAGGAGGCGCTCGGCCGCGGCGCCTCCAAGATGGGCACCTCGACCACGACCGGCGACGGCGGCATGACGGAGGAGGAGCGCGGCCACTCCAGGACCCTCGTCTACCAGTACCTGCCCTCGCGCTACGGCATGAACCCCGACCATCTCCGCCGCGCCGACGCGATCGAGGTGGTGATCGGCCAGGGCGCCAAGCCCGGCGGCGGCGGCATGCTGCTCGGCCAGAAGATCTCGCCGCGCGTCGCCGCCATGCGCACGCTGCCGGAAGGCATCGACCAGCGCTCCGCGTGCCGCCACCCCGACTGGACCGGCCCGGACGACCTCGAGATCAAGATCGAGGAGCTGCGCGAGATCACCGACTGGGAGAAGCCGATCTACGTGAAGGTCGGCGCGAGCCGCCCCTATTACGACACCGCGCTCGCCGTGAAGTCGGGCGCCGACGTCGTCGTGCTCGACGGCATGCAGGGCGGCACGGCGGCCACCCAGGAAGTCTTCATCGAGCATGTCGGCATCCCGATCCTGTCGGCCATCCGCCCGGCGGTGCAGGCGCTGCAGGATCTCGGCATGCACCGCAAGGTGCAGCTCATCGTCTCCGGCGGCATCCGCAACGGCGCCGACGTCGCGAAGGCGCTGGCGCTCGGCGCGGACGCGGTGTCGATCGGCACGGCGGCGCTGATCGCGCTCGGCGACAACGATCCCAGGCTCGAGGCCGAGTACGAGAAGCTCGGCACGACGGCGGGCGCCTACGACGACTGGCACGAGGGCAACGACCCCGCCGGCATCACGACGCAGCGCGCGGACCTCGAGGCGCGGCTCGATCCGGTGAAGGCGGGCCGCCGCCTGGCGAACTACCTCGCCGTCCTCACCCTCGAGGCGCAGACCATCGCCCGCGCCTGCGGCAAGAGCCACGTGCACAACCTCGAGCCCGAGGACCTGGTGGCGCTGACGGTGGAATCCGCGGCGATGGCCAGGGTGCCGCTCGCGGGCACGGGCTGGATTCCGGGGCAAGGGGGATTCTGAGCAGCCACGCGGACATGCGCGCCGCCGTGACACCGGCTTTCATCGTCGTCCCGGACGTGCCCGGCTCCCGCCGCGCATCGTCCGGGGGCGCGGATGCGGAAGGCGGAGGGAGGCCCACTCCCGGCACGACGGCAACGAACGCAAGCGCCGCAGGGAGAAGCGGCGCAGGGACCCCGGCAGACGGGTCCGAACGAACAAGGAGCCGGAGCTCCGCCTGTGGCGGCACGCCATCCGGTCCAGCCAGAACGGGGAACAGACCATATGAGTGAACTGGGCAAGGCCGCCAAGGATCGCGGCATCAAGTACTTCCTGATTTCCTACACCGACCTCTTCGGCGTGCAGCGCGCCAAGCTCGTACCGGCCTCCGCCATCGACAAGATGTCCCGGGACGGCGCGGGCTTCGCGGGGTTCGCGTCGTGGCTCGACATGACGCCGGCCGATCCCGACCTGCTCGCGATCCCGGATCCCGAAAGCCTCATCCAGCTGCCGTGGAAGCCCGAGGTGGGCTGGCTCGCCGCCGACCTGGTGATGAACGACGCGCCGGTCGAGCAGGCGCCGCGCAACCTCCTCAAGAGGATGATCGCCCGCGCCGCCGAGCAGGGCTACGAGATGCATTCGGGCGTCGAGTGCGAGTTCTTCCTGATCGACCAGGACGGCTCCGGCATCTCCGACACCGCCGACACGCAGGCCAAGCCCTGCTACGACCAGCAGGCGCTGATGCGCCGCTACGAGGTGATCTCCGAGATCTGCGACGCCATGCTGTCGCTGGGCTGGCAGCCCTACCAGAACGACCACGAGGACGCGAACGGCCAGTTCGAGATGAACTGGCACTACGGCCCCGCCCTCACCACCGCCGACCGGCACGCCTTCTTCAAGTACATGGCGAAGTCCATCGCCGAGAAGCACGGGCTGCGCGCGACCTTCATGCCGAAGCCCTTCGTCAACCTGACCGGCAACGGCTGCCACAGCCACGTCTCGCTGTGGAAGGGCGACGAGAACCTGTTCGAGGACGGCGACGGCGAGCTCGGCGTCTCGAAGCTCGGCTACAGCTTCCTCGGCGGCATCCTGCACTCGGCGGACGCGCTGACCGCGATCCTCAACCCGACGGTGAACTCCTACAAGCGCATCAACGCGCCGCGCACCACCTCGGGCGCGACCTGGGCGCCGAACACCGTCACCTGGTCCGGCAACAACCGCACCCACCTCATCCGCATTCCCGAGGGCGGCCGCTTCGAGCTGCGCCTCGCCGACGGCGCGGTGAACCCCTACCTGCTGCAGGCCGGCGTGCTGGCGGCGGGCCTCGACGGCATCGCGAACAGCCGCAATCCCGGCGAGCGGCTCGACATCAACATGTACACCGAGGGCCACAAGGTGGAGGGCGGCAAGAAGCTGCCGCTCAACCTGCTCGACGCGCTGCGGGCGCTCGAGGGATCGAGCGTGCTCAACGAGGCGCTCGGCGCCTTCGTCCCGTCCTTCCTCAAGCTGAAGACCGAGGAATGGAACACCTATTCCCGCCATCTCACCCAGTGGGAGCGCGACAACACGCTCGACTGCTGAGGACAGGAGCCTCGGCCGACCATCAACGAAAACCTTCTGAAGCGGGGACGGACGAATGACTAGAAGCTGGAGATTCTCGGCGCTCGGCGACCGCCACAGGGCCCTCGGCTCGGACCTGGGCGACTGGAACGGCATGGGCACGGCCTGGACCTACGACAAGGACCCGGACGAGGAGTACATCGCGATCCGCACCAAGGCGGGCCTGATGGACGTCTCCGGCCTCAAGAAGGTCCACGTCGTGGGGCCGCACGCGAGCCACATCCTGGACCTCGCCACGACGCGCGACGTCGAGAAGATCTATCCCGGCAAGTCGGCCTATGCCTGCATGCTGAACGAGGCCGGCAAGTTCACCGAGGACTGCATCCTCTACCGCACGGGCCCGAACTCCTGGCTCGTCGTGCACGGCTCGGGCACCGGCCACGAGGAGCTGCAGCGCGCGGCCCTCGGCAAGGACGTCGCGATCCTGTTCGACGACAACATGCACGACCTGTCGCTGCAGGGGCCGCTGGCGGTCGACTATCTCGCCAAGCACGTCGCGGGCATCCGCGACCTGCCCTACTTCCACCACATGCAGACGCGGCTCTTCGGCCTGCCGGTGATGATCTCGCGGACGGGCTACACGGGCGAGCGCGGCTACGAGATCTTCTGCCGCGGCCAGGACGCCCCGGCGATCTGGGACACGATCCTGGACGAGGGCAAGGAGATGGGCATCATCCCCTGCCGCTTCACGACGCTCGACATGCTGCGGGTCGAGAGCTACCTGCTCTTCTACCCCTACGACAACTCGCAGATGTATCCCTTCGAGAACGAGGGCCCGGGCGACACGCTGTGGGAGCTCGGCCTCGACTTCACCGTCAGCCCCGGCAAGACCGGCTTCCGCGGCGCCGAGGAGCACTACCGGCTGAAGGGCAAGGAGCGCTTCAAGATCTTCGGCGTGCTGCTCGAGGGCGAGGAGCCGGCCGACGAGGGCGCCCCCATCATGCGCGGCGGCAAGAAGGTCGGCGTGGCGACCTGCAGCATGTATTCGCCGCTCGCCAAGCGCGCGATGGCGATCGCCCGGCTCGACGTCGACTGCGCGGTCGAGGGCACCGACCTCGAGGTCCAGAACGAGAGCGGCACGATCAAGGCGAAGGCGCACCCGCTGCCCTTCGACGACCCGGACAAGAAGAAGCGCACGGCCAAGGGCTGAGCGCTCTCCGGCCCGGCGCCTGCTGCCGGGCCCCCTGCCGGACGAGACGGACGCGCCGTCGCGGAGGCCCTTCGAGGGCCACCGCGGCGGCGCTGTCGCGTCCGCGCCCCGTGAATCCGGCGCCGGCCACGCCGCGGCCGGCGGGTCTTCCGCGCGATCTTCTTCCCCGGCTCCGCTCCGATACTGGCATCCCGCCGGGCCAATTGCGCAGGCTCCACGCTCGACTGCCGATATTGCGTGCAGCGACATCCGAATTGTTGTGCACCCTCCCGGTAATTGGGCAGACCTGTCGACCCCTTCCGGGGCCGTAACGGCAGCCGGCCGCCCGGGCACCACCCGCAACGACACCTCGCGCCCCACCTAACCCATTGGCTTCACGAGCGTATCCGCCGTCTCCGGACCCGAGCCCGGACGCCGCGCCTCGTGCTGCGCCCGCATCGGGCTGATCTGGCACGCTTCTGGCTTTCCCGCGCGTGTTTCTTCTCAGGCACGAAAGCCGCCTGCGAAGAAATGATAGGCTCTTCGCCGAGGCTGAACCGGCACAATGGAGACGCGTATGGAACAGCAACTACTGGAGCTGAGCCAGAAGGTCGCCGCCCTCGAGGCGGAAACCTCGATGGCGAACACCATCAACATGGAGGTCTTCTACTGGTGGTGCACGGCGCTGATGATCACCATCCACGCCGGCTTCCTCGCCTACGAGATGGGCGCCTCGCGCGCCAAGAACGTGCTGGCGGCGGGGACCAAGAACCTCCTGGCCTTCGCCTTCGTGGTGCCGACCTTCTTCTTCTTCGGCTGGTGGATCTACAACGCCTTCCCCGGCGGGCTGACCATCGCCGAGGGCTCGGAGGCCGCGCTGCCCTGGTCGGCCTCGATGGGCCCCAACCTGACCGACAACGCCACCGGCGTGTTCTGGGCCGCCTTCGCGCTGTTCGCCGCCACCACCGCCTCGATCGCCTCGGGCGCGGTGATCGAGCGGATGCGGCTGACCGCCTTCCTCGTGCTCGCCATCATCCTCGGCTCCGTCGTGTGGATCCTCGGCGCCGCCTGGGGCTGGCATCCGGCGGGCTGGCTGACGACCCGGTTCGGCTTCCACGACGTGGGCGCGGCCGGCTGCGTGCACCTGATCGCCGGCGCCTTCACGCTCGGCATCCTGCTCAACCTCGGCCCGCGCTACGGCAAGTACAACGCCGACGGCACGATCAGCGCCCTCAAGGCCCACAGCGTGCCGCTGACGGTCATCGGCCTGATGCTCATCATCGTCGGCTTCTTCGGCTTCCTCGGCGGCTGCATCATCTATTCCGGCAGCGGCCAGTGGACCAACATCTACGGCCAGCCGACGACCCTCTCGGCCTTCGCCTTCAACACGCTGATGGGCTTCGCCGGCGGCATCATCGGCGGCTGGGTCAAGACGCGCGACCCGTTCTGGATGATGTCGTGCGGCCTCGTCGGCATCATCTCGGCGGCCTCCGGCCTCGACGTCTGGTACCCGCCGCTCGCCTTCGCGATCGGCATGGCCGGCGGCCTGATGGCGCCGATGGTCGCCCTGTGGCTCGAGAAGCGGGGCGTCGACGACGCCGTCGGCGCGGTCGCGGTGCACGGCTTCGGCGGCGCCTGGGGCGTCCTCGCCATGGGCCTCTTCGGCGCCGGATACCCCAACATGGAGGGCTTCCCCGCCGTGTCGCTGGGCGGCCAGGTGGTCGGCCTCGTGGTGATGGCGGCGCTCGGCTTCGTGCCGGGCTACGCGATCTCCGCGGTGATGAAGGCCTTCGGCTATCTCCGGGTGCCGCACGACGTCGAGATCATGGGCCTCGACGCCGTCGAGGTGCCGATCGAGGCCTACCCGGAAGGCCTCGCGCGGCGGGCCGCGGCCGAGACCGAGGCGGACCTCGCCGGCCTCGGCGCCGCCAAGCCGGTTCCCGCCGAGTGACGGCAAAGCCCCGCGGGGCGGCGCCGGTCGCGCCGCCCCGTTTCCCGCGGTTGATCGACCGGAAATCCGGCCTGCGGGCCGGCCGGTCAGAAGAAGGAACGAGACCATGCATTCCTCACCCGTGAGCGCCTGGGACGGCGCCGAGGCCTACTTCACCTTCGCCCACAGCGGCTTCGGCATCGGCGTGATGCTGCTCCTTTCGGCGGCACTGGTCGTCGGCTCGATCTGGTACGGCACGCGCCACGAAAGCCGCGACTTCGCGAAGTGGCAGAAGACCCACCCGCACGGCTAGGCGCCGCGTCCCGAACCCGCATCCGCACCACCGGCCGCCGCGTTCCCCCGGGACGCGGCGGTTCGCGTTCCGGCGATCCCCGGGCCCGGCCGATCAGTAGCGCAGGGACAGCACCATCACGCTCGAGAACACCATGGCGATGCCGAGCCACTGGGCCGGCACGATCGGCTCGCGCAGGAACAGCCGCGCGAGGAGGATGGTGACGACGCCGAAGGCCGAGGCGACCACCGCCGCCATCTCCGGCGCCGGCATCACGCCGGCCGTGACGACGAACAGGATCGCCGCGACGTCGAGCGTCGCGACGAGCAGCACCAGCGGCAGGTAGCGGCGGCCGCCCGCGGGAAGCCGGTCGCCCCGCGGCTGGCGCAGGAAGATCGGCAGCACCGAAAGGACGGCCGCGATCCGGGCGAGCGCCGTCACCGCGATCTCGTGCTGGTCGGCCGTGGCCGCCTGCCCGGTCGCGAAGGCGACGGCGAAGCCGGCGCTCGAGACGAGCGCCGCGACGATCGCCTGCCCGCGGGTGCCGTGCGGCGAGCCCTCCTGGCCTTCCTCCTCGGCGGAGAAGCGGGACACGATGACGACGCCGCCGACGATCGCCGCCGTCGCGAGCCAGTCGATGATCGCCGGCCGCGCCCCGTGCGCGACGGCCCAGGCGACCGAGAGCACGGGATAGGACGAGATGATCGGCGCGACGAGCGCGAACGGACCGATCGTGATCGCCCGGTAGAGGCCGAGGCACGCCACCGCGTAGGCGACCCCGCTGGCGGCCGGAAGCCACAGCGCAGCCGGGTCGAGCTCGACCGGCACGCCGGCCGCGACCGCCAGGACCCCGAGCCCGGCCGCCCCGGCGACGAGCACGCAGAGGAGCGCCGTCACGCCGCCGAGGCCGCGGCCGAGAAAGCGGATCAGGAGGTCGTGCGTGCCCCAGGAGAGCGCGGCGGCGGTGCCCAGCAGGATGGAGTTCATGGATGTTCCTTGGAGGCGGCGGAGGCGGCGGAGGCGGCCGGACGTGCGGTCACAGCGACTGGCGCAGCCAGCCCTGCAGCGTCGCCGCGGCCTGCGGCAGCGGACGGCCCGCCTGCGTCAGGAGATAATAGCCCGACGCCGTGCGGACGCTTTCGGAAAGCGGCCGCACGAGGGCGCCGCGGGCGAGCTCGCGGTCGACGAGATGGCGCCAGCCGAGCGCCACGCCGAGCCCGTCGCGCGCCGCCTGGATCGCCAGCGGATAGGTGTTCACCGTCAGCGTGCGCGGCGACAGGCCCTCGCGCGCGCCGACCCGGTCGAGCCAGCCGCGCCAGCGCAGCCACTCGTCGTGGTGGCTCGCCACCTCGATCAGCGTGTGGCCGGCGAGGTCGCCCGGCGCGGCGAGCGCCGGGGCGGCGGCGAGATAGGCGGGGGCTGCGACCGGGAAGATCTCCTCGTCGAGCAGCATGCCGCCCTCGTGGCCGGGCCACCCGCCCTCGCCGCGCAGGATGCACAGATCGACCTCCGGCGACAGGCACTCCGCGTCGTCGTCCGAGGAGACGAGACGGATCTCGATCTCCGGGTGCAGCCGCCGGAAGTCCTGGATGCGCGGCATGAGCCAGAGGGCGGCGACGGAGTTCGTCGCGGCGATCGAGACCGCCGGCCGGTCGCGCGCGGCGCGGAGCGCGCCGGTCGAGGTGGCGATCGCGTCGAGCGCCGGCCCCACCGTGTCGAGCAGCGCCCGGCCCTCGCGCGTGAGATGCACCGAGCGGTGCCCGCGCACGAAGAGCTCGCATCCCAGATGGGCCTCGAGCAGCCGCACTTTCCGGCTCACCGCCGCCTGGCTGAGGTTGAGCTGCTCCGCCGCCGCGGTGAAGCCGCCGCGCGTGGCCGCAGCCTCGAAGGCGACGAGGTAATCGAGCGGCGGAAGCTGCCTGCGGTCCGTCGCCATCAGCCCCGGCGCCTCCGGCCCTGCCGCAGCATGGGCCAGCTTTCCTGGGGCAAAGGCGCAAAGAATTCTTCTTCACATGCCACGCGCCGCCTCGCAGACTCCCGGCAAGACATCAGCCGCTCATGGAAGGACCATCCGACATGAACATCCGGCCGACCTTCGAGACGCCGACGGGGCGCGGCTCCGTCTACACGCCGGGCATCCCGGTCCTGCCGCCGGGCATGGAGCGGCATCCCGTGCCGGGCGGCGGCTCGCGCACCGTGGTGATCGAGGCGGGCGACGAGATCACCGTCGTCGACCGCGAGGGGCTGCAGGCGTGCGAGCTCGTCTTCTTCACCGAGGCCGGCAAGGCGGATCCCGCGATGATCGGCGCCCGCGACGCCGGCCAGCCGCACGGCCTGCAGGCGCTCTTCTCCTCCGGCGAGGAGTCGGCGGAGCGCGTGAAGGCGGCGCTGACGCGGCGCGGCCTCGATCTCGGCACGGCGCGCTGCGCCCGCGCCTTCGAGGGCGGAACCTCGCGGCCGGGCGACAGCGAGAGCTTCCTCGCCTCCACGGACGGGCTGCTCGTCGTCGCCGCGCCCGGCGGCCCGATGGACGTCGCGGAGCAGTCGACCCCGACGGAGATCGTGCTCTATGTCCGCCGGGCGAACCCGCGGGCGCTGAAGCGCCGGGTCGCCCCGACCGCGCCGCTCGCCGACCCGCTGGCCGACCTCAACATCCTGCCGGGCTTCGCGAAGGCCTACGAGGTGAAGGCCGGGCAGTACATCCAGATCCTCGACGTGCAGGGCCGCGAGTGCTCGGACTTCCAGGCGCTCGACATGCGCGCGCTCGAGAAGGGCCGGATCTGCGACATCGACCCGACGACGACGCGCAGCCTGATGGGCGCGGCCTATCCCGAGCCCGGCACGCACGCCAAGTACTTCTCGATGGACCAGAAGCCGCTCGTCGAGGTGGTCCAGGACACGGTCGGCCGGCACGATACGTTCGGGCTCGCCTGCTTTGCCCGCTACTACGACGACATGGGCTATCCCGGCCACGTGAACTGCACCGACAACATCAACGCCGAGATGGAAGCCTACGGGCTCGAGCCGCGGGCGGGCTGGCCGGCGGCCAACTTCTTCTACAACACGATGATCGACCACGAGAACGCGTTCATGTCGGACGAGCCGTGGTCCCGGCCGGGCGACTTCGTGCTGCTGCGCGCGACGACCGACCTCGTGTGCATCTCCACCGCGTGCCCCTCCGACATCGACGCCGCCAACGGGTGGGAGCCCACCGACATCCAGGTCCGCGTCTACGACGAGAAAGAGCGCTTCAAGAAGTCCAAGGGATTCCGCATGACCGCCGATGCCGACCTGCAGATGACGAAGGAGACGGGCTTCCAGTCGAGCTTCGCCGCCCACACCCGCAACTTCGTCGAGTACAACGGCTACTGGCTGCCGAAGGAGTTCACCGGGCTCGGCGCGATCGAGGAATACTGGGCCTGCCGGCGCGACGCCGCCGTCATGGACCTCTCGCCCCTGCGCAAGTACGAGGTGACGGGGCCGGACGCGGAGAAGCTGATCCAGACCTGCGTCACCCGCGACATGAAGAAGCTCTCGGTCGGCCAGGTCGTCTACACCGCCGTCACCTACGAGCACGGCGGCATGATCGACGACGGCACCGTCTTCCGGCTCGGCGAGAACAATTTCCGCTGGATCGGCGGCAGCGACCTGTCGGGCATCTGGATGCGCGAGCAGGCGGAGAAGCTCGGCCTGCAGGCCTGGGTGCGCTCCTCGACGGACCAGCTGCACAACATCGCCGTGCAGGGCCCGAAGAGCCGCGACATCCTGAAGGAGGTCGTCTGGACCCCGCCGACGCAGCCCTCGCTCGAGGAGCTCGGCTGGTTCCGCTTCACGATCGGCCGCATCGGCGCCTTCGACGGCACGCCGGTCGTCGTCTCGCGCACCGGCTTCACCGGCGAGCTCGGCTACGAGATCTTCTGCCACCCGCGCGACGCCAGGACGGTGTTCGACGCGGTGTGGGCGGCGGGCCAGCCGCACGGCCTCAAGCCGCTCGGCCTCGACGCCCTCGAACATCCTGCGCATCGAGGCGGGCCTCGTCTTCGCCGGCTACGAGTTCTGCGACCAGACGAACCCGTTCGAGGCCGGCATCGGCTTCACCGTGCCGCTCAAGTCGAAGCCCGACGACTTCATCGGCCGCGCCGCGCTCGAGGAGCGCAAGGCGCATCCCGTCCGCACGCTGGTCGGGCTCGACCTCGAGGGCGGGCTCGTGCCCGGCCACGGCGACTGCGTGCGCATCGGCCGGGCGCAGGTCGGCGAGGTCACCTCGGCGATCCGCTCGCCGATCCTCGGCAAGGTGATCGCGCTCGCCAGGCTCGACACGACCTATGCCGAGATCGGCACCGAGGTCGAGGTCGGCCAGCTCGACGGCATGCAGAAGCGCATCCCTGCGAAGATCGTCCGCTTTCCCCATTTCGATCCCACGAAGGAGCGGGTGAAGGGCAATTACGAGCCGGCCTGAGGCGGCTCGGCCGCGCAGATCAGGAGCGAGGCGGAGAGAAGCTTGCGCGTGTCGTCGAACACGTTGGGCTTCTCGCCCCGCCAGCGCGCGTAGAGACGGTGCGGCGACGGCCGGCCGTCGCGTGCCGCCTCGATCGCCTCGCCGGCCTCGGCCACGAAGCCGCGGAGCCGGGCGAGCAGGTTCGCCCGGTAGGTGTCGCGGTGCCGCGCCTCCATGCGCAGATGGAACAGCGAGCTGCGGGCGCGCGGCTTGATCTCGATGCTCTCGAGCCGCTCCGGCACGGCGCGCCACGCGGCGAGCGCCCGGTCGTAGAGCCGCCTCGCCCTCGCCTCGCGGCCGCCCAGCCGGGCGGCGAAGGCCGCGTTGGCGAGGCTCGTCGCGATGCGCGGGTCGCCGGCCCGGAAGCGCCAGCGCGCGATGCGCCTGGCCTTCCGCCACGCCCGCACCGCGTCGCCGCGGCGGCCCTCGGCCCAGGCGACGGCCGCCTCTTCCTGCAGCCGCTCCCAATTCAGGTCGCAGGCGCGCCAGCCGGCGGACCTTGCCGCCCGCATCTCCAGGTCGGGCCCGGCCTCAGATGCCGAGATAGGCGCGGCGGACATGCTCATTCTCGTGCAACTCCTTCGCAGCGCCCTCCAGGGCGAGGCTGCCGGTCTCGAGGACATAGGCGTAGTCGGCGAGCGACAGGGCGAGCTCGGCGTTCTGCTCGACGAGGATGACGGGCACGCCGCTGGCGGCGATCTCCTTGATGATGCGCGCGATCTCCTCGACGATCACCGGTGCCAGCCCCATCGACGGCTCGTCGAGCAGGAGGAGCTTCGGCTTCGCCATCAGCGCCCGGCCGATGGCCAGCATCTGCTGCTCGCCGCCCGACATCGTGCTGGCGAGCTGGTGGCGCCGCTCCTTGAGCCGGGGAAAGCGCCGGTAGACCGAGGTCAGGTCGCTTTCGATCCCGCTGCGGTCGCGGCGCAGGAAGGCGCCGGTGCGCAGGTTCTCCTCGACCGTCATCGCGGCGAAGACGCGGCGGCCTTCCGGCACGTGGGCGATGCCGAGGGCGACGATCTTCTCCGGCGGCAGGCGATCGATGCGCGTGCCGGCGAAGCGGATCTCGCCGGACGACGGCCGGGCGAGGCCCGAGATCGCCCGCAGCGTGCTGGTCTTGCCGGCGCCGTTGGCGCCGATGATGGTGACGATGCCGCCCTCCGGCGCCTGCATCGACACCTGCCGCATCGCCGAGACCTTGTTGTAGGAGAGCGAAACGCTGTCGATCTCAAGCAGCATGGCTCGTCGCCCCCCAGATAGGCCTCGATCACCTTCGGGTTCTGCCGGATCTCGGCCGGCGAGCCCTCGGCCAGGAGCCGGCCGAAGCTCATCACGGTGATGCGGTCGCACAGGCCCATGATCGCCTGCATGTCGTGCTCGACGAGCAGGATCGTCACGCCGGACTCCCTGAGCTTCAGCATCAGGTCCATCATCCGCCGCGTCTCCTCGCCGTTCATGCCGGTGAACGGCTCGTCGAGCAGCACGACGCGCGGCTTCGCGGCGGTGGCGATCGCCATGCCGAGCGCCCGCTGGTGGCCATGCGGCAGGTCGCGGGCCGGCTCGTCGGCGAGGTGCTGCAGGCCGAAGAACGCAAGCGATTCCTCCGCCCGCCGGCGCGCCGCCCGCGCGGTCCTCGGCGTCGCGCCCGAGGATCGCCGCGAGAAGGCTCGGCGGATAGACCATGTGCGTGCCGACCAGCACGTTCTCGATGACGCTGAGCTCGTTGAACAGCGTCGAGTGCTGGAAGGTGCGCACCACGCCGCGCCGCGCCACCTCGTGCATGGCGAGGCCCGAGATCGGCGCGCCGTCGAAGACGATGCGGCCGCTCGTCGGCGTGTAGAAGCCGGAGATCATGTTGAAGGTCGTCGTCTTGCCGGCGCCGTTCGGGCCGATCAGCCCGTGGATGGCGCCCTCGGCGACCTCGAAGCGCAGGTCGTCGACGGCGGTCAGGCCGCCGAAGCGCATCGTCAGGTCCTCGACCGCGATGATGGTGCCGCTCATGCCTGCTTCTCCCGCTTCACCGGCGCAGGGCGCCGCATCGTCATCGTCTTCCAGCGCGCGGCGGCGCCCTGCACGAGGCTCTCCAGCCCGTTCGGCAGGAACAGCACGGACAGGATGAGGATGAAGCCGTAGATCAGCGGCCGGGCCTGCTCGAAGCCCATTTCGCGCAGCACGATCTCGTTGATGATCGGTGAGCACGACCACGCCGAGGATCGGCCCGTAGAAGGTCGCGGTGCCGCCGACGATCGCCCAGGTGAGGACGAAGACCATCTGCTCGACCTCGAAGCTGCCGGGATTGATCGTGCCGATATAGTGGGCGAGCAGCGCGCCGGAGAGGCCGGCGAAGCCCGAGGCGATGACGAAGGCGAGCGTGCGGTAGGCGCGCACGTTGACGCCGGAGGCCTCGGCCAGCTTGTCCTGCCAGTGCACGGCGTGGAAGGTGAGGCCCATCGGCGAGCGCTCGACCCGCCACATCAGCCACAGGCAGACGGCGACCACGAGCAGCGCGAAATAGTAGTAGCTGACGGGCTGGAAGAAATCGACGTGCAGCGGGCCGAGGTCGATGTTGGGCAGCGGGTCGATGCGCTTCAGCCCCTTCGGGCCGCCGAACGGCACGCGGAAGCGCTTCCACAGGAGGCGGATGATCTCGCCGGCCGCGAACGAGCCGATCAGGAAGTAGAAGCCCTTCATGCGGAACAGCGGGAAGCTGAGGATGTAGGCGACCGCCGCCGCCGTCAGCGCGCCGAACACCATGCAGAGCGGCACGAAGAGCCCGGTATATTTGGTGATCAGCGCCGAGGCGTAGGCGCCCACGCCCATGATCACGGCGTGGCCGAGCGACCACTCGCCGGTCAGCGTCAGCAGCCGGTAGGAGGTGACGAGCAGCACGTTGATCGTCAGGAAGACCAGGATCTCCTGCTGCGAGAAGCTGAGACCGTGCGGGAGAAGGACCAGGATGACCGCCAGCGCAAGCCATCCGAGGGTCCGCGTGGTCGCCTTAAGCACGCTCGGCGGCTCCGAACAGGCCGTGCGGCTTGACGATCAGCACCAGCAGCATCAGCGACAGCCCCACGATGTCGGCGATCACCCCGTCGTAGATCGTGGTGACGATGGTGTTGACGAAGGCATAGACCACCGCGGCGATCACCGCGCCCTCGAGCGATGCCGACGCCGCCGACGATGATGACGATGAACGCCGTCACGATCACCGAGTGGCCCATCAGCGGATTGACCGAGACGAGCGGCGCGGTGAGCGCGCCGGCGACGCCCGCCAGCCCCGCGCCGATGAACATGGCGATGCGCGCGGTCTGGTTGATCGAGATGCCCTGGAGGGAGGCGGCCTCGGGGTCCTGGGCGCTCGCCCGCAGCGCCCATCCGAAGCGCGTCTTCTTGAGGAACAGCCACAGCGCGGCCAGGAGCACGATCGCGGCGATCACGACGTAGAGCCGGGACAGCGGGAAGCGGACGCGCTCGGAGAAGACGATCACGTCCTGCGTGACCGGCGGGATGTGCTCCATGCGGACGCCGAAGATCATCGTCGCCAGCGCCTGCAGGATGAGCAGGAAGCCGATCGAGGCGACGAGCCCGCCGAGCGGGTTGTCCCGCAGCGGCCGGAACAGCGCCCGCTCCATCAGCAGGCCGACGCAGCCGACGAAGACGAGGCCGATCGCGACCGTCAGGAAGAAGGGGAGTTGTGGTCGGCGTAGCAGGCGACGACCACGTAGGCGCCGACCATGAAGAGCTCGCCGTGAGCGAAGTTGATGACGCCCATGACGCCGAAGATCAGGACGAGCCCGACCGCCACGAGGGCGATGTAGCTCGCCGCATAGGTGGCGTTGAGCGCCGTCTGCGCGAAGAGATCCAGCATTCGGAATAGGCCTGTGTTTCCGCCGGGGCCCCGGGTGGGTCCCCGCCCTTCTCCGGGCGGGGACGGCCGGGACGGATGCGAGGAAGGCTGTCTTGCGGAGCGAGGCTCTAGCCGCGCTGGTAGTACATCTGGCCGAGGGCCTCCATGTGCTTCACGAGCAGGTCGCCGTGCTTGTCGTACCACTCGGGGATGTTGCCGAAGGTCTTGATGACGGCCTTGCCGTTCTCGATCGCCACCACCGGCCAGTTGCCGACCAGCGCGTTGTCGATGCCGAACAGGTCCTTGCCCCACCAGTTCGCCTCGCCGAAGGCGTGCATGCCCTTGCCGTCGTCCTTCATGGCGGTCAGCACGTCGTCCGGCTCGACCGACCCGGCCTTCTGCGCGGCGGCGAGCCACAGGTCCATGATCGAGGCGTACTCCCAGCTCACGGCGCCCCACTGGCCGGGGAAGCGCTTGGCGAACTCGGCGTAGAACTCGTTCGGCCGCTTGAAGTTGATGTTGTCGGCGTTGAGCGCGGGGTCGTCGAAGTCCGGGAACTGGAAGACGAAGCCTTCCATGAACTCCTTCGACGTCTTCTCGATGATCTTGTCGTAGAAGTCCGCCGTGCAGGAGATGATCTGGCCCTTGAAGCCCTGCTGGAACAGCTGCTCGCAGATCGGGTGGACGTAGTCGGCGTAGCAGGTGTCGAGGCAGACGATCTGCGGCTGCTGCGCCAGGAGCTTGGTGACGACCGGCGCGAAGTCGGTGGTCGCGGGGTCGAACAGCAGCGGCTCGTCGAGCATGTCGATGCCGGCGGCCTCGAAGGCTGCGAGGTAGGTCGCGACCGACGGCAGGCCGAGCGCGTCGTCCTGGGCGCAGATCACCGCCGTCTTGAGGTCCGGCTTGTTCTCCGCCAGCCACTGCACGCCGGTGACGTTGTAGATCGGGTGCACCTCGGCGGGCGCGATCAGCGTCGGCGTGTCGGGCGACAGGTCGGAGGGCAGCAGCGTCGATACGAGCATCCCCGTGCGGTCGGCCACCGGCTGCACGGCCGGCCAGGTGTCGCCGCCCAGCATCATGATGAACTTGACGTCGTCCTCGAGGATCAGCTGCGTCGCGCCGGCGCGCGCCTTGGTCGGGTCGTACTCGTTGTCGTAGGACACGAACTCGATCGTGTACTTGTCGCCGCCGATGTCGACGCCGCCATCGGCGTTCGTCCACTCGGCCCAGATGCTGCACCCGTCGAGGCCGGGCTTGCCCCAGGCGGCGACGGCGCCGGTCAGCGGCGCGAGGAAGCCAATCTTGACGACCTTGTCGGTCGCGGCCGCGGCGCGGGTGGGAAAGCGGGTGCTGGCGGCAGCGGCAGCCGCGACGGACGCGGACGACTGCAGAAAGCGGCGGCGGTTGATCCTGCCGCTGAGCAAGTTCCTGAACACGACGACTCCTCCATTCTGATCGGTTGCCGGTGGATTCGGCCGTTCCCCTGTTATCTCGATAGAACCAATTCCACCCGCTCTGCGACCAATCGCCGGACCACGCACGGACCGGCGTCAGTCACGGAACGATAACAAGCCGCGGGGTCATGTCGACAAGAAATCTCCACAGGAACCAAATTTTCTTCTTGGGAAGCCGCAAGATCGTTTGCTAGGCTAATTGTGGTGTGAACTGGAGAGAATTGGTCCTGATTGGATTTTTCTCTTCGTGACAGGGCCATGGCGATGGCCGTCAGGGCAGGGAGACCATCATGAAGAAGCGAGTTGCCGTCATCGGAGCCGGCCCGTCCGGCCTGGCCCAGCTGCGTGCGTTCCAGTCGGCCGCGGCGAAGGGGGCCGAGATTCCCGAGATCGTCTGCTTCGAGAAGCAGGACGACTGGGGCGGCCTGTGGAACTACACCTGGCGGACCGGCCTCGACCAGTACGGCGAGCCGGTGCACGGCTCGATGTACCGCTACCTCTGGTCGAACGGCCCCAAGGAGTGCCTCGAGTTCGCCGACTACACGTTCGAGGAGCATTTCGGGAAGCCGATCGCCTCCTACCCGCCGCGCGCGGTGCTGTGGGACTACATCAAGGGCCGCGTCGAGAAGGCGAAGGTGCGCGACTGGATCCGCTTCAGCACGGCGGTCCGCGACGTCAGCTATTCCGAGGAGACCGGCAAGTTCACCGTGCGCTCGCACGACCTCGTCAACGACCACATGACGGACGAGGAGTTCGACTACGTGGTGGTCGCGTCGGGCCACTTCTCGACGCCGAACGTGCCGTCCTTCCCGGGCTTCGCGAACTTCAACGGCCGCATCCTGCACGCGCACGACTTCCGCGACGCGCTCGAGTTCAAGGACAAGGACATCCTGATCGTCGGCCGCTCCTACTCGGCCGAGGACATCGGCTCGCAGTGCTGGAAATACGGCGCGCGCTCGGTCACCACGACCTATCGCAGCCGGCCGATGGGCTTCCACTGGCCCGACAACTGGGAGGAGAAGCCCCTCCTGCAGCGCGTCGAGAACAAGACCGCCCACTTCAAGGACGGCACGAGCCGCGAGATCGACGCGATCATCCTGTGCACCGGCTACCGGCACCACTTCCCGTTCCTGCCGGACGACCTGCGGCTGGTGACGGAAAACCGCCTCTGGCCGCTCGGCCTCTACAAGGGCGTGGTGTGGGAGCGGAACCCGAAGCTCTTCTACATCGGCATGCAGGACCAGTTCTACACGTTCAACATGTTCGACGCGCAGGCCTGGTTCGCGCGCGACGTCATCCTCGGCCGCATCGAGCTGCCGTCGAAGGCGGAGATGGAGGCCGACAGCGCCGCCTGGCGGGCCCGCGAGGAGCAGCTCGAGACCGACGAGGATTCGATCTGGTTCCAGGGCGACAACGTGAAGGAGCTGATCTCCCTCACCGACTATCCCGAGTTCGACGTCGAGGGCGTGAACAAGACCTTCATGGAGTGGGAGCACCACAAGCATGAGGACATCATGGGCTTCCGCAACCACTCCTACCGGTCGCTCATGACGGGGACGATGTCGCCGGCCCACCACACGCCGTGGGTCGAGGCGCTCGACAACTCCCTCGAGAGCTACCTGCAGACCGAGCCGCAGAAGTCGGCGGTCGCCTGAGCCACCGGGCGGGCGCAGCGGCGTCCGCCCTTCGACAATCGACGCGGCGGCCGTGTCCCGTACGGACGCGGCCGCTTGCGTGAGGAAGGGGTCGGGTGAGATATGTCGACCCTCTCCGCAAGACGAGCAGCTGGAAGACCATGAACCTGCAGGCAAGTCCGCCCTGGACGTCGGAAGAGCGCATGGACGCGCCGATGACGGCGGCGGCGCGCGGCCTGGCGGACCTGCTGTTCCAGGAGATCATCGCCGGCCGCTTCGTCTCCGGCACGCGGCTGCCGGCGGAGCGGGCGCTGGCGGCGCAGCACGGCGTCTCGCGCGCGACGGTGCGGCAGGCGCTGCAGCTTCTGGAGCGCCACGGCATCATCGCCCGCCGCGCCGGCAGCGGATCGGTCGTGCGCTACCGCCCGCCGCCGGCCGGGAGCGAGCCCGGCGGCGCCGGCCTCGCCGAGTTCGCGGAGCTGTCGCAGATCACGAGCCCGCTGGAGCTCGCCGTCGTGCGCTCCATCATCGAGCCGGAGATCGCCCGCCTCGCCGTGCTCAACATGACCGGCCGCGACATCGAGGCGATGAAGGAGATCGAGGGCCGGCTCGCCGGGGTCGCCGTCGACGGCGAGAAGTTCTCCGAGATCGAGGACGAGCTGCACCTGCACATCGCCAAGGGCGCGCGCAACCCGCTGCTGCTCGCCTTCTACCGGCTGATCCACCAGGTCAACCGCACCGCGGAATGGTCGATACGGCGGCGCCGCAAGCTGTCGCCCGGCCGCATCCGCGACTACCAGCTGCACGACCGCTCGATCTGCGCGGCCATCGAGAACCGCGAGGTCGAGGCCGCCGTCGAGCACATGAAGCTCGCCCTCGGCGATTTCCATCAGGAGCTGGTGGGCGGCTTCTGACGGCTCGGCGTCCCGGTGCCGGCCATCAGCCTCTCGTAGCGCTGGTCCCACATCTGGCCGTAGGCGCGCATGCTGGAGAGCAGCACGTCGCCGTGCCGGTCCCACCAGTCGAGGATCGAGCCGAACTCGACGATCCGCGCCTTGCCGTCCTCGATCCGCACGACCGGCCAGTAGCCGACGAGCGCATGGTCGATGCCGAACAGCTCGCGCCCCCACCACCGCGCCTCGCCGAACACGTTGCGCCCGATGCCGCCCGTGCGCAGCGCGCCGAGCACGGTCGCGGTGTCCGTCGTCTGCGCCCTCTCGACCGCGTGGCGCCACATGTCGAGCATCGAGAAATACTCCCACGGCACCGCGCTCCACTCGCCGGGATAGCGCCGGTTGAACTCCTGGAAGAACTTCTCGGGCCGGACGAAATTGACGCTCGGCCCCTGCAGCTCCGGGTCGTCGAAATCGGGGAAGTGGAAGAGGAAGCCCTCCATGAACTCCTTGCCCGTGCGGGCGACGAGGGCGGGATAGTTGTCGCAGGTGCAGGACAGGAGCTGGCCGGTGAAGCCGCGCCGGTGCGCCGCCTCGGTCAGCGCGTGCACGAAGGGCTCGTAGGCGGTGTCCCAGCACAGGATGTCGGGATCGTTCTCGAGCAGCACGTCGAGCATCGAGTCGACGTCCTGCAGCGTGCCGGGAAACAGGATCTCCTTGACGATGTCGATGCCGGCGACCTCGAAGGCGGCGCGGTAGGTCGCGACCGAGGGCAGGCCGAGCGCGTCCTTCTGGGCGCAGATCGCGGCGCGCTTCAGCTCCGGCCGGTTGCGGGCGATCCAGTCGACGCCGGTCACGAGGTAGATCGGGTGCACCTCGCAAGGGGCGATCAGGTAGGGAATGTCGGGCGACAGGTCGCTCGGCAGGAGGGTCGCCGCCAGCGTCCTGGTGTTCGTGAGGTACTGCGCGATCGCCGGCACGGTGTCGCCGCCGAGCATGAGGAGGAGCTTCACCTCCTCCTCCTGCACGAGGTGGCGCGCGCCGCGCAGCGCCCGGGAGGGGTCGTAGCGGTCGTCGAACGCCTTGATCTCGACGGTGTAGCGCCGCGAGCCGAGCCGCAGCCCGCCCGCGAGGTTGCACCACTCCGCCCACATCAGGCAGGCGTGCAGGCCCGGCAGCCCCCACGAGGCGGCGTCGCCCGTGAAGGGCGCGAGCACCCCGACCTTCAGCGTCTCGCGGCTGCGCAGGCCGAGCTTCGGCATCGCCGCGGACAGCGCCAGGTCGGCACCGAAGCGGTATCTCACCATGTGGGCAGCCCGCGGCAGCGCGCGGGCCTCGCACCGGCGCGGCGGCCGGCGTCGCCTGCGCGGCGGATGCGCTCGGTGCGGGGCTCCATGTCTGCGTTCGTCTCCATGATCGCGGGCGGGCCGCGGCGCAGTTCGCCGGGGCAGCGGCGCCGGGCCGCCGGACACGTCCGGGCGCTGCAGGCGGGGCGCGAGCCGCGTCGATGCCGCCACGTCCGCCTGCCGGTCCGGCAGTCTCGCGGCATCGTTCGATCGCTACTGGCAGGTTTGCGGGCCGGCCGTCAAGCGCGACGCGGCGGAGGCCCGAAAGCCCCCGCCGCGCCGGGAAACGGTATGGCGGCCGCCGCCGGCCGCCGGGCGCTGGTCCGCCCCCGCGGGCTACAGCGTGAAGATCATGTTCGCGACGAACACGACGGCCGCGCCCGCGGCCAGCGTCAGGTAGGGCAGGATGCCCGCCTTGCGCACGTTGATGTCGCGGGCCGAGACGTGCAGGTCCTCGAGCATCGCGACGGGGAACCGCCCCTTGTCGATGAGGTAGTGGCGGACGAGGAAGACCGGGATGATCATCGCGGCGGCGATGATGCCGGACATCAGCGTGCCCTCGCCCCAGACATTCGCGCCGGCGCCGAGCAGGGTGGCGTTGACGAAGCTCAGCGCCACGCCGACCACCATCAGCGGCGTCGGGCAGCGCCACGGCCGCTTCACCTGCGCGTTGTCGATGCGGTGGATCCAGCCGGCGTTGAGGTTGAGGAAGTTGAAGATCAGGTAGCAGCAGTTCGAGACCGCCAGCACGAACAGGTAGTCCGACATCATGAGGAGGATCAGGTTGAAGCACAGATCCGTCCACATCGCCGAGGTCGGCGCGCCGTGCTCGTTGACGCGGCCGAGATAGCGCGGCAGCCAGCCGTCGACCGAGCCCTGGTAGAGCGTGCGCGAGGACCCCGCCATCGAGGTCATGACGGCGAGCATGAGCGCCAGCAGCAGCATCACGACCATCAGCCCGTAGACGAAGCCGCCGCCGCCGACCATGCCGGCCATGGCGCCCGCCACCGCCGAGCCGTCGACGATGCCGGGCTCCAGCATGCCCTGGACGCCGAGCACGCCCTGGAAGGACAGCGGGACGAGCGTGTAGACGACGATGCAGAGCAGCGCCCGCCGCGAGGATCGCCCGCCAGGTGTCGGTCGCCGGGTTGCGGAACTCGCTCGTGTAGCAGATCGCCGTCTCGAAGGCGTAGGCCGACCACGCCGCGATGAACAGGCCGCCGAGGAACAGGGTCCAGCCGGCGATGTCCCACTGCCCCGCCGTCACGGCGCCGGTGCTGTCGAAGGCGAGCGGCTGCAGCGGCAGCAGGTTCTCCATCAGCACGTCGCCGCTCAGGAGCGGCACGATGCCGACGATGAGCAGCGGCACGATGACCGCGAGCCCCATGATCGTCTGGATCTTGGCGGCGCGCGAGATGCCGTGGTGCTGGGCCGCGAAGACGCCGAGCAGCAGCCCCGCGCCGATCAGGAACGTCGCGTTGATGCGCAGCGACAGCCCCTCCTTCAGCATCGACAGGTCGGCGAGCTGGATCTCCCAGGTGCGCACGGCGGAGGTCGGGTCGAAGAACACGTTGAGGATGTAGCCGGCCGCGAGCCCCGCGCCGATCGCGAGCACCGGCGTCCAGGCGAGCCAGTTGCACCACACCGACAGCGGCGCGATCATCCGGCTGTAGCGCACCCAGGCCGCCGCGCCGTAGACCGAGGCGCCGCCCGACTTGCTGGGGAAGCAGGCCCGCGATCTCGGCATAGATGAACGCCTGGATGAAGCCGAACGAGACGGAGAGGATCCAGACGACCCACGAGGGGTTGCCGACCGTCGCGGCGATGCCGCCGATCGAGAACAGGACCAGCGCCGGCACGCCGCTGGCGATCCAGAACGCGTCCTTCCATCCAATTGTGCGGTGGAGCTCGCCCACCCCGGCCGCAGCGCTGCCGACGCCGCTCTCGGTAGTCACCGTCATTGCTTTCCTCCCGTAAAGGCTCCCAAGAAGCCGGCGCCGCGCCGTCGGGTGAGCCCGATTCTCTCGGATCGCGGAGCCAAGCGCCGACTATAGGCAGATTGTCGCAGGAGGAAAAATACTATCTTGAGAGGAAAAGGCGCTCTCCCGCCGCCGGGAGGCTGCCCGCGCCTGATGCCGCCCGTGCCGCTGCCCCGTCGGCGGAGCGACGGCGCTGCAGGAGAAGCGGCCCGGGCAGGACGCGGCCCCGCCACGGGGCGTGCTGTCCCGGCGCGAGGCCCATGCTCGCGCGGCGGCGGCCGCGGATCAAGAAGATCCTGCACGGCTCCAATGGGCCTCGCCGATGATGACCCCGCCGAACGCAGGGCATGGCCGCCTGAGAAGGAGGGGCACCTAGCCCGAAGCGACTCCCCCTCATCCCCGACCTAAGCCACCGCCCCATCATCTGCCGGGATCACATGGGTCCGTCGGAGGCGGACCAAGGGCGGGGGCGGCGGAACCGGCCCAACCAGACCGGCTTTACCTTAAGCGTCGCCCGAGGGCGGTCCGGGACGGAAATTGCGCACGAGGCGGCAGCGCAGGACCGGCAAGCAGCGCAGGACAGGCAACAAGAGCGGGACCATGGCGGACACGGGCATCATCGCCGGCACGATCATCACGATCCTGCAGTCGGCCGGCTATGCGGGCCTGATCGCCCTCATGGCGCTGGAGTCGGCGTGCATCCCGCTGCCGTCGGAGATCATCCTGCCCTTCGCCGGCTATCTTGCGTCGAAGGCCGACATGAACGTCCTGCTGATCGCGACGCTCGGCGCGCTGGGGTGCAATATCGGCTCGCTCGGCGCCTACTGGCTCGGTCACTGGGGCGGCCGGGCCGCGATCCTGCGCTGGGGCAAGTACGTCCTTCTCACCCGGCACGATCTCGAGGTCGCCGACAGCTTCTTCCACCGCTTCGGCGGCCCGGCCGTGCTGATCGGGCGCATGCTGCCCGTGGTGCGGACGTTCATCGCCCTGCCGGCCGGCATCTCGCACATGCCGCAGGGCCGGTTCCACGTCTACACCTATGTCGGCTCGTGGCCCTGGTGCCTGCTGCTCGGCTATGCCGGCTACATGCTGGGCAAGAACTGGAGCAACAGCGACGTGCTGGGCTCCGTCTTCCATTATCTCGACTACGCCATCATCGCGCTGGTCGTCATCTTCATCGGGCGCTTCGTCTGGACGCGCTGGAACCGCGGCGACGCCGCCTAGGCCGCGCCGCCCGGCAGGCGGAAGTATGGCGTTCCATGGAAGCCTGACCCGGGCGCCGACGCCCGTCGAACGCCCCGTTTCCGGGTCTTCCTCAGACCTCCGTCAGGGAAGGGTCCGACTCGAATATCGGGGGAGCCTGCGTCATGGCGCTGCCGTAACGATAAGCCTGACTCCTCTCTTTCGGGCGCTTCCGCCTTCTTTCTTCTGCCTTCCTGGCTCCTCCCGGCGTTACGTCGGCAGTGGGCGCGCATCACTCTTGATGAAGATTGGAATCGGCGGAGGGATGAAATGTGGGAGGGAAAGAGGCTCAAGAAGGGCGATGAGGTCCTACCGGGCAAGTCGGGCCAATGATCGCCGAGGTGAAAGTCAGAGAAGCTCGCGGACCGTTCCGATCGGCAGGAACATGCGCAGCGGATTGGAGGGTAGCGGTTGAAAGCCGTAGCCGGCATAGATCCGCTGACGGCGCTCGACCAGCCCGGGATTGCCGCAGTCGAGCACGTCGAGCATAACGACCGCGATGCCAAGCTGGTCGGCCGCCAGCGCGATCCGGCTCAGGCAGTCCACCAGCAGGTCACCGCCATAGCCGCTGCCCTGGTGGCGCTCGTCGACGCCGATCATGGAAATATAGGCCGCCGGAATGGTGCCGTGGCCGGGCCGTGTGCGCGCGTACTTCTTCGGGAGTTCGGTATAGTTGATCGAATGGGCATTCATGGCGTAGAAGCCGACGAGCTGTCCATCGGGATCCACCATCACCCAGGTGCGGAGATTGTCCGCCTTGGTGAGCTTGTTGGCCGTCTTCCGGAAGAAGTTGTCGACCTGATCGATACCGCACGAGAAAGCCGCCCGATCGTGTTTCTCCGGATCGAGCGGCTCGATGACATTCGCTGAATTCACTTCGACTGGACGGTCCGGCGATGGCGAGCGAAGGCCGCACGCAGTTTGCCGGTCGGCTCCGGCGGATTTTCGATGGCCGCGAAGAAGGTGGCATGGTCGACCGGCTGGAGTTCGGTACGCTCATGGGCAGCGATTGTCTCCACGGCGGAGCGATAAGCCGCGCTCATGGTGAAGACGGAATCATCCACGCCGGACAGTGCAGCCGCCCGCTGAATGGCCTGCTTGATGCGGGGCTTGGTGCGGAAGTTCATCCGCTCGGAGTTGCGCTCCTCGACATCCTGCGTCTCGTCATGGAAAGCCCGCATAGCAGCCTCCTGCTCGTTTCGTGTTGAGCCACTGTACGTCAGAGCGGCGTACATCACAACAGAAGTCGAGGGCCGGAGTTCCTACCCGAGCATGGCGAACGCCGCCAGGGCAGAGGCGACGTTGAGTGCGGAGAACAGGAAGGCCTCAGACGTCGAGATTGGCGACGGTGAGGGCGTTTTCCTGGATGAACTCGCGGCGCGGCTCGACGATGTCGCCCATCAGCTTGGTGAAGAGGTCGTCGGCCTCGTCGAGCTCCTCGACCTTCACCTGGAAGAGCGAGCGGTCGTTGGGGTCGAGCGTCGTCTCCCAGAGCTGGCCGGGGTTCATCTCGCCCAGGCCCTTGTAGCGCTGCATCGACAGCCCCCTGGCGCCGGCGTCCATCACCGTCTTGAAGAGCGCCGACGGGCCGTAGATGTCGGTCGCCGTCTCCTTGCGGCGGAAGACGGAGGGGTCGAGATAGATCTCGCGCAGGTGCTCGGTCCGGGAGGCGAGCTTGCGGGCGTCGGCCGACTGCAGGAAGGCCTGGTCGATCGTCGCCACCTCGCGCACGCCGCGCACCTCGCGCTCGAAGACGAACGAGCCCTCCTCCGTGAAGCGGCCGGTCCAGCCGCGCTCGGTCTCCTCCGACAGGATGTCGAGGCGCTCCGCCAGGCGCTCGGCCGCCTTCTGCCGCTCCTCGTCGGAATCGGCGGCGTCGGCCCGGAAGGCGCCGGCGATCGCCGCCTGCTCGATGACGACGCGGTTGTAGCGCGAGTGCAGCCCGTCGAGCGTCTTGGCGATCGAGCGCGCCTCCTGCACCACGGCCAGCAGGTCCTCGCCGGAGCGCACCTCGCCGTTCGACAGGGTCAGGCTCGCGTCCTCGAGGCCGCCGTCCATCAGGTAGTCCTCGAGCGCCCGCTCGTCCTTCAGGTAGCGCTCCGACTGGCCGCGCTTGACCTTGTAGAGCGGCGGCGCGGCGATGTAGATGTGGCCGTTCTCGATCAGCTCCGGCATCTGCCTGTAGAAGAAGGTCAGCAGAAGCGTGCGGATATGGGCGCCGTCGACGTCGGCGTCCGTCATGATGATGATCTTGTGGTAGCGGAGCTTCGCGATGTCGAAGTCCTCGCGGCCGATGCCGGTGCCGAACGCCGTGATCATCATGCCGATCTGGTCGGACGACAGCATCTTGTCGAAGCGCGCGCGCTCGACGTTGAGGATCTTGCCGCGCAAGCGGCAGCACCGCCTGGAAGCCGCGGTCGCGGCCCTGCTTGGCCGAGCCGCCGGCCGAGTCGCCCTCGACGAGGAAGATCTCGGACTTCTTCGGATCGCGCTCCTGGCAGTCGGCGAGCTTGCCGGGCAGGTTCGCGATCTCGAGCGCGCCCTTGCGGCGCGTCAGCTCGCGCGCCTTGCGCGCCGCCTCGCGGGCGGCGGCGGCCTCGACGACCTTCGAGACGATCGCCTTGCCCTCGGCGGGATGCTCCTCGAACCAGATCGACAGCTGCTCGTTGATCACGCCCTCGACGACCGGGCGCACCTCGGAGGACACGAGCTTGTCCTTGGTCTGCGAGGAGAACTTGGGATCCGGCACCTTGACCGACAGCACGCAGGTCAGGCCCTCGCGGCAGTCGTCGCCGGTGAGGCTGACCTTCTCGCGGCGGCTCGAGCCGTTCTGCTCGGCATAGGAGCCGACCTGCCGGGTGAGCGCGGCGCGCAGGCCGGCGAGATGGGTGCCGCCGTCGCGCTGCGGGATGTTGTTCGTGAAGAGCAGCACGTTCTCGTGGTAGGAATCGTTCCACCACATCGCCGCCTCGACGATGACGTTGTCGCGCTCGCCGCGCACGACGATCGGCGCCGCGATGACCGGCTGCTTGGTGCGGTCGAGCCAGCGGACGAAGGCCTCGATGCCGCCGTCGTAGTGCATCTCCTCGCGCCTCTCCTCGACGCCGCGGCGGTCGGTGAGCGCGATCTTGACGCCGGAGTTGAGGAAGGCGAGCTCGCGCAGCCGGTGCTCCAGCGTCGACCACGAGAACTCGGTCTGCGTGAACGTGCCGGTGCTCGGCAGGAAGGTCACCTCGGTGCCCGTCTTGCCCCCGGCGTCGCCGACCACCTCGAGCGAGCCCTGCGGCACGCCGTGGGCGAACTTGAGCACGTGCTCCTTGCCGTTGCGCCAGATCCGGAGCGTCAGCTCCGAGGACAGCGCGTTGACGACGGAGACGCCGACGCCGTGCAGGCCGCCGGAGACCTTGTAGGAGTTCTGGTCGAACTTACCGCCGGCATGCAGCTGGGTCATGATGACCTCGGCCGCCGACACGCCCTCGCCGGTGTGCATCTCGGTCGGGATGCCGCGGCCGTTGTCGGTCACCGTCACCGAGCCGTCGGCATTGAGGAACACGTTGACCGCGTCGCAATAGCCCGCCAGCGCCTCGTCGATCGCGTTGTCGACGACCTCGTAGACCATGTGGTGCAGGCCGGAGCCGTCGTCCGTGTCGCCGATATACATGCCGGGACGCTTGCGCACCGCGTCGAGGCCCTTCAGGACCTTGATCGATTCGGCGCCGTATTCGGAGGGGGCTCGGGCTTCGGGCCCAGCTTCTTGCATGCTCATGGTCACTCTTTAGGGACGCCGCGCGGCGGGAACGGGAAGTGCCCGGAAGGCGGCAGGCTCTATCCTGCAGAATCACTTGCAGGATAACATTTTAGCGCCCGTCATGCCGAGCCGTCTCGCCCGGTCCGGGCGCGGCCGGACTATGGAGTTCTATATGGGGTGCCGGAGGGGCGAAACCAAGGCGCGCCGGGCATTTCCGCCGCGAGGGTCAGCCCGCCGAAACCCCGCCTGCCGCGACCTCCAGGCACTGCGCCTCGTCGGCCACGTCGGTGAACAGCGACCGGTCGGTGCCGGTCATGAAGGCCTGCGCGCCGAGCGCCCTGATCTCGGAGAACAGGGCGGCGCGGCGCATGTCGTCGAGATGGGCGGCGACCTCGTCGAGGAGCAGGATCGGCGCGGTGTCGGCGTTGGCCGTCGCGACGTGGCGCGCCTGGGCCAGGATGAGCGCGATCAGCAGCGCCTTCTGCTCGCCCGTCGAGCACAGGGCGGCCGGCATCTCGCGGTTCAGGTGGGTGACGACGAGGTCGGAGCGGTGCGGCCCCTCGAGGGTGCGCCCGGCGGCGGCATCCTCGGCGCGCGCCGCGGCGAGCCGCTCCGCGTAGGCCTGCTCGATCTCGATCGCCGGCCGCTCCGCGATCTCCGCCTCGAGCGTGCCGCGGAGCTCGATCAGCGGGTCCGGGAAGACGCCGCCCCGCCGCTCGGCCAGGTGGTCGCGCAGGCGCCGCACCACGTCGGCCCGCGCCGCCGCCACCGCGATCGCCGCGGCCGCCATCTGCGCCTCGATGCCGTCGAGCCAGCGCCGGTCGGAGCCGCGCCCCTCGAGAAGCCGGTTGCGCTGGCGCATCGCCTTCTCGAACTCGCCGACCCGCGCGGCGTGGCTCGGGTCGGCGGTCAGCACGAGCCGGTCGAGGAACCGCCGGCGGTCGGCGGCCGGGCCGGTGAACAGCCCGTCCATCGACGGCGTCAGCCACAAAGCGCGCACGATCTCGCCGAGCGCCGCCGTCGAGCGCACCGTCTCGTGGTCGATGCGCACGCTGCGGCCGGTCTCGCCCAGCGTGTAGCCGGTGCCGACCTGAGCCTCGCCGGCCGGCCACTCGACGCGCGCGGCGACCGCCCAGCGCGTCTGGCCGAGACGGCAGATCGTGTCGAGCTGGGCGCCGCGCAGGCCGCGGCCGGGCACGAGATAGGAGATCGCCTCGAGAAGGTTCGTCTTGCCTGCGCCGTTGGCGCCGGTCAGCACGACCGGCCCGGCCTCGAGGTCGAGGCGCAGGGCGTCGTAGTTGCGGAAGTCGGACAGGCTGAGCCGGCGCAGGGCGATGCGGCGGGCGGCCGCGTCGACGTTCATCGAGAGGCCTTCCGGTGGTGGCGCGGCTCTCTCGTTCACACGCGCATCGGCATGAGGACGTAGAGCGTCGCCTCGTCCCCCTCGTCGCAGATCAGCGTCGGCGAGCCGGGATCGGCGAGCTCGAAGCGCGCCTCGCCCGACTCGATCTGCGAGGTGATGTCGAGCAGGTAGCGGGCGTTGAAGCCGATCTCCAGGGGATCGGCCTCGTAGCCGACCGGGATCTCCTCGGTGGCGCTGCCCGAATCCGGGTTGTTGACGGTGAGCACGAGCTGGTCGTGGTCGATCGCGAGCTTCACCGCCCGGCCGCGCTCGCTCGACACGGTCGAGACGAGGTCGACGGCCTTGCCGAAGGCGGCGGTGTCGACCTTCATCACCTTGTCGTTGCCCGACGGGATGACGCGGGCGTAGTCGGGGAAGGTGCCGTCGATCAGCTTCGAGGTCAGCACGGTCGGGCCGACCGAGAAGCGGATCTTGTTGACCGACAGCTCGATGTCGACGGTGGCGTCGTCGGATTCCAGGAGCCGCTGCAGCTCCTGCACCGCCTTGCGCGGCACGATGATGCCCGGCATGCCGGCGGTGCCGTCGGGCGCCTCGATCTCGGCCCGCGCCAGGCGGTGGCCGTCGGTCGCCACGGCGCGCAGGCGCAGGGCCCCGCCCGACTGCTCGACCGTGTGCAGGAAGATGCCGTTCAGGTAGTAGCGCGTCTCCTCGAGCGAGATCGCGAACTGGGTCTTCTCGACGAGCTTCTTCAGCGACGCGGCGGAGATCGAGAAGGAGTGGCTCATCTCGCCGGCGGTGATGTCGGGGAAGTCGGAATCGGGCAGCGTCTGCAGCGTGAAGCGCGCGCGCCCGGAGGACAGGATCATCGTGCCGCTGTCGTCGCCCGCGTCGAGCGAGATCTCCGAGCCTTCCGGCAGCTTGCGGACGATGTCGTAGACGACGTGCGCGGGCACGGTCGTGGCGCCGCCCTGCAGCACCGTCGCCGGCGCCGTCTCCACCACCTCGATGTCGAGATCCGTCGCCTTCAGCTGGAGCGAGGCCCCATCGGCGCGCAGCAGGATGTTCGACAGGATCGGGATCGTCGTGCGGCGCTCCACCACACGGTGGACGCGGCCGAGCGACTTGAGGAGGGCTGCCCGCTCAACAGTGACACGCATTTCGAGAAACCTGACGGGTCTTGCAGGAGCCGGGCCGGACGCCCGGGGCTCGCTTTATTGCGAAAAGGGAGGGAGACCTTGCCGTCAAACCCCCCGAGTTTCAAGTGCAGACGCGAAGACCGGCATGCCGCGCCCGCAGCATGCCGGTCATCGATGGCGCGAGACGTCGCCGCGGGGGGTATTCCTACCCCTCGC
The DNA here is from genome assembly GCA_963816555.1 of uncultured Alphaproteobacteria bacterium. Classification (GTDB taxonomy): domain Bacteria; phylum Pseudomonadota; class Alphaproteobacteria; order Rhizobiales; family Tepidamorphaceae; genus Lutibaculum. The sequence continues at coordinate 159,207 of CAWFLD010000007.1, forward strand.
CGTCCTCCACGCGCCGCCGCAGAGCCTCGACCTCGCGGGCGAGGGTCGCGTCGGTGGCGACGAGCTTCTGAATCTTGCGTATCGCGTGCAGCACCGTCGTGTGGTCGCGGTTGCCGAAGCGGCGGCCGATCTCCGGCAGCGAGCGCGGCGTCAGCGTCTTGGCGAGGTACATCGCCACCTGGCGCGGCAGGACGATCGCCCGGTTGCGCCGGCTCGACAGGAGGTCCTGCTTCGACAGCTGGTAGTGCGAGGAGACGATGCGCTGGATCTCCTCGATGCGCACGGGCGGGCGCTCGTGCTGCGAGACGAGATCGCGGATCACCTTCTCGGCGAGCTCGAGCGTCACCGGCACGTTCGCGTAGCACTGGTAGGCGGCCAGCCGGTTGAGGGCGCCTTCGAGCTCGCGGCCGTTCGAGGCGACGTTCCTCGCGACGTAGTCGAGCACGTCCTCGGGCAGGTCCACCTTCTGGCCCTGCCGGCCGAGCGCGACGGCGCGCGCCTGCAGGATGCGCCGCCTGAGCGCCATCTCCTGCTGGCCGATCTCGACGACGAGGCCGCCGGCGAGCCGCGAGCGGGTGCGCTCGTCGAAGCCGTCGAGCTCGCCCGGCGCCCGGTCCGCCACGATCACCACCTGGCGGCACGCCTCGATCAGCGCGTTCATCGTGTGGCTGAACTCGCGGTGCGTCGCCTTGCCCTGCAGGAACTGCAGGTCGTCGATCAGCAGCAGGTCGACCTGGCGCAGCTGCTCCTTGAAGTCGATCGCCGAATCCGCCCGCAGCGCGGCGACGAAGCGGAACACGAACTGCTCCGCCGACAGGTGCAGCACGCGGTGCTTCGGCGCGATGTCCTTGGCCTGCCAGGCGATGGCGTGCAGGAGATGCGTCTTGCCGCGGCCGACCCCGCCGTGGATGAAGAGCGGGTTGAACATCGTCGTGCCGGAGGCGGCCGCGTTGGCGACGGCGAAGGCGGTGTCGTGGGCGATCTTGTTGGAGTCGCCGGTCGCGAAGCTGCCGAACCTGAAGCGCGGGTCGAGCGGGGCGCTCTCGAGCAGCGTGCCCTCGGCGCCCGCCTCGACGCGCGGGGTGCGCATGTCGCCGTTGGCCTCGACGACCTTGAGCGGCTCGCGTCCCGCCGGCTCCTGGCGGGAGGGCGCCTTGTCGCACGGCTGGGAGGTCGCGACGCCGCGCACCCGGATGTCGACGCGCTGCACGTTGGGCCGCTCCGCGCGCCACAGCGCCAGGAGCTTGCTGCCGTAGTTGTTGCGCAGCCACATCCGCAGGAACGAGGTCGGCACGGAGAGATGGACGGTGAAGTCGTCGGCCTCGACGAGCGCCACGCCCTTGAACCAGCTCCGGTAGACGTCCTCGCCGTACTCCTGGCGGATCCGCTCGACGATGCGCCCCCACACCGCCTCCACGTTGTCGTCCTCGTCGGACTCGTCCCCGGTGGAGCCTTCCGCCGGCTCGGCCACACGGTCTTCCGCGACCGAGGTGACCGGCCAGCGGAAGGTGGCCCGCGTGGGCCCGCTCACAGTGCCGCCGCTCTCCCGAAAGTCCATTCCTGCCTCCTTAACCGCCGCTTCTATGTCCTTCATGCCTGCACCCATGGCAGGCCCGCCGCCTTCCAGCCCTCGACCGAGCCGCGGTGCCGCGCCGCGTCCAGCCGTCCTTCGAACCCCCCGGCCACGTTGAAGCAGGACCGGTATCCCGCGCCCGTCATCGCACGGGCCGCCGCCGCGCTGCGCTGTCCGGACCGGCAGAGGAAGTAGAGGGACGTCTCGCTGGAGACGCCCTGCCGCTCGAGAGCCGCCCCCACCGCGTCGACGAAGCCCGCCATGTCGGGCTGGCCGCCGAACGCCTGCCACTCGACGAAGAGCACCTCCTTCCCCAGGGCGCTCAGGTCGGGCACGCCGACGAAGGTCCACTCCGCCGTCGTGCGCACGTCGACCAGCACCGCGTCCGCATCTTCCGCCAGCGCCAGCCAGGTCTCCCCCGCCGTCGCATCGCCCGCATATTCGTTCATTCCAGCTCCCGGCGCGCAGTGCGACGCGCGGCTTCCCGCGGCGCGCACCTGCGCAGCCCCCATGTCCGTCTGATTGTGTCGTTGGCGTCAGCTGCCGCAGCTTCGGTGGAGAGCGTGATCCGGAATATCGAAGGAGAACGCGCAGCAAAAACTTGCCGAAACCTGCGCGTCACTCTCACGGACCATGACAAAATTCTCCTGTTGCTTGCGAACAAGCGCCGTCTGGCTGAATTTCAAGGTTGGCCGCCGGGGCGAGCCCCCGAACGTCTTCGAAAGATACACAGCCCCCCCGAGAGAGGCAACCAACGATGATTAAGAATTGGTTGCAGAACGGTGACAGTCGGGGGTCCGCCAGGAGGGGTTCCGCCGAGTCGCTCGAACAAGCTTCTGGAGACTCATGCGAATCGATTTCGCGCCGCCGACACCGCTTCGCCGCCCCCTGGCGAAGACTCTTTTCGCTTGACGCGTTTCGACTCGTCGCCTGGTGGCCCAGCGGAGCGACGGATCCGGCGACCCTAGCCTAAACGATTGATTGATATACGTTTATTCTGCCTGCGGAAGAAGCGCGGGTTTTCCACAGAGCGCAATGATTGCGCTTGGCCGACTCGACTCCGGAGCCGAATCCGAGTCCGGAAATTCCCGTCCACAGACTTCATCAGGATCCGGCCGGCACGCGCCGGCGAGGGGGTCGGCAAGAGGGTCGGCGAGCCCCCGAAACGACAAAGGCCCGGCACATGGCCGGGCCTTCACAGAACCGTCGTGAGACCTGCGTCAGGCCGTCATCGACTTGATGCGGTGCGACAGGCGCGAGATCTTCCGCGAGGCCGTATTGCCGTGGAAGATGCCCTTCTGCGCGGCGCGCATGATTTCCGGCTGCGCGGCGCGCAGCGCCTCGTCGGCGGCAGACTTGTCGCCCGAGGCGATCGCCTCCTCGACGCGACGGAGGTAGGTGCGGACGCGGCTGCGACGCGTCTTGTTGATGGCGGTGCGGCGCTCGATCTTACGCACCGCCTTCTTTGCGGACGGTGTATTGGCCATTGCCTGTCTCCAGAGACCCGGGGCGGCGCGAGCCGCGCTCCACCCGAAACAATAAATATCCTGTCCCGGCACGACGAGCGGCCGGGGTGTGGCGGGCACCTATAAGCCGAGGTGCTTTCGCCGTCAACCGGGGAGCCGGCCCGGCGCGCATGGAGGCGCGCCGGAGCCCGCCGCGCCCTCAGCGGTGGCGGAACTGCGCGGTCCGCTTCTCGACGAAGGCCTTCATGCCTTCCTTCTGGTCTTCCGTGGCGAACAGGGCCTGGAACATGCGGCGCTCGAAGCGCATGCCCTCCGCCAGCGTCGTCTCGTAGGCGCGGTTGACGGATTCCTTGGCCATCATCACCGCCGGCTGCGACAGGTCGGCGATGCGCTCGGCGATCTCCAGCGTGCGCTCGATCAGCTCGTCGGCGGGCACCACCCGGCTGACGAGGCCGGCGCGCTCGGCCTCCTCGGCGTCCATCATGCGGCCGGTCAGCACCATGTCCATGGCCTTCGCCTTGCCGATGAGCCGCGTCAGGCGCTGCGTGCCGCCGGCGCCGGGAATGACGCCGAGCTTGATCTCGGGCTGGCCGAACTTCGCGGTGTCGGCGGCGACGATGAAGTCGCACATCATGGCGAGCTCGCAGCCTCCGCCCAGCGCGTAGCCGGCGACCGCGGCGATCACCGGCTTGCGCGCCCGCGCGACGCGCTCCCACGAGGAGAGGAAATCGTCGCGATAGGCGCCGACGAAGCTCTTGTCCTGCATCTCCTTGATGTCGGCGCCGGCGGCGAAGGCCTTCTCGCTGCCGGTGATGACGATGCAGCGCACGTGCTGCTCGTCCTCGAAGCCGTCGATCGCGTGCGCGAGCTCGTCCATCAGCTGCGCGTTGAGCGCGTTGAGCGCCGCCGGCCGATGGAGCGTGACCAGCCCCGTCGACCCCCGCGTCTCGACATTGATCGTCTCGTAAGCCATCGCCGAAGCCCCCGCTGTGCCGGCCGAACCACTTTCAAAGCGCTACAGGAGCGCCCTGCCGCTTTCAATGACGGAATGGCGCCTAGCGCTGGCACTCCGGGCAGTAGAAGGTCGAGCGGCCGGCCTGGACGATGCGGCGGACGATCCCGCGGCAGCCGGGCGTCGGGCACGGCGCGTCGAGCCGGTCGTAGACGCGGAAGGCGTGCTGGAACATGCCGAGCGTGCCGTCGGAGCGGACGTAGTCGCGCAGCGAGGAGCCGCCCGCCTCGATCGCCTCGGCGAGCACGACCTTGATCGCGGCGACGAGGCGCTCGGCGCGCTGCCCGGGGCTGCCGTCGCGGCGGGCAAGCGTTCCCGCGATGCGCTGCGGCGACAGCCGCGCCCGGTGCAGCGCCTCGCAGACATAGATGTTGCCGAGCCCGGCGACGACGCGCTGGTCGAGCAGCGCCGCCTTGAGCGGCGTCTGCCGGCCGCGCAGCGCCCGCGCCAGCGCCGCGGCCTCGAAGGCCTCGTCCAGCGGCTCCGGCCCGAGGTCGCGGAACATCGGCGCGTCCTCCAGGGCATCGGCCTCGACCAGCGTCATGAAGCCGAAGCGGCGGGGATCGTTGTAGGTGAGCCGCGTGCCGCCTTCGAGGTGCATGACGACGTGGTCGTGCCTGGGGTCCTTCGCGCGCGCGTAATGGAAGGAGTCCGCGGCGGCGATCTCGTCCTCGATCCGCAGCGACCCCGACATGCCGAGATGCATGACGAGCACCGGCCCGTCCTCGAGATGGGCGAGCAGGTACTTCGCGCGCCGCCCGAGCGCGGCGATGCGCCGGCCGGTGATGCGCATCGCGAAGTCCGGCGGGAAGGGAAAGCGCAGGTCCGGCCGCCTGAGGTCGACGCGCTCCACGATCCGGCCGCGCAGCGAGGGTGCGAGACCGCGCCGGACGGTCTCGACTTCGGGCAGTTCGGGCATGCCGTTATCTTCTTGGAGGGGATTTCGTGTGTTCTCGCACCGCGAAACATAGCCTCCCCGGCCCCGCTTGCGCTATGGTCCGCGCGCCATGACCAGCCATTCCGACGATCAGGCGGGCGCGCCGCACACGCATTTCGGCTTCGAGACCATTCCGGCCGCGGAGAAGCAGGGCCGCGTCGACGAGGTGTTCCACCGCGTCGCCGCCCGCTACGACCTGATGAACGACCTCATGTCGGGCGGGATGCACCGGCTGTGGAAGGACGCGATGATCACCTGGCTCGCGCCGCCGCGGCGCGGGCCCTTCAAGGTGCTCGACGTCGCCGGCGGGACCGGCGACATCGCCTTCCGCATCGCCAGGAAGGCTGCGGGCAGCCACGTCACCGTGTGCGACATCAACGAGAGCATGCTGACGGTCGGGCGGCAGCGCGCGGAGAAGCAGGGGCTCTCGGGCCGCGTCGACTTCGCGCTCGGCAACGCCCAGTCCCTGCCCTTCCCGGACAGGAGCTTCGACGCCTACACGATCGCCTTCGGCATACGGAACGTGACGGTGATCGAGGAGGCGCTGTCGGAGGCGTTCCGCGTCCTGAGGCCCGGCGGCCGCTTCATGTGCCTCGAGTTCTCGCCGGTCGACACGCCGGTGCTCGACCGCATCTACGACACCTATTCCTACCGGGTGATCCCGGCGATCGGGAAGCGCATCGTCGGCGACCCCGACCCCTACCAGTACCTCGTGGAGTCGATCCGCCGCTTCCCGCACCGCGAGACCTTCGCGGAGATGATCGAGGACGCCGGCTTCGAGCGCGTCTCGTTCCGCATGATGACGGGCGGCGTCGCGCTCCTGCACTCCGGCTGGCGGCTTTGAAGCCGGGGGCGTCGGCGTGATCGGCCCCTTCGTCCATCTCGGCCGCCTCGCGAAGGCGGCCTACGTGCTCGGCCGCGAGGGCGCGTTCGACCTCGTGGATCCGCGCGAGCTGCCGGCCGGCCCGGCGCTGACGATCCGCGCCCTGCGCAAGCTCAAGCGCCGGGTCAGCGAGCCGGGCGGCCTCGCCAAGGCGTTCGAGCGGCTCGGGCCGAGCTGGATCAAGCTCGGCCAGTTCCTCGCCACCCGGCGCGACGTCGTCGGCGAGGACGTGGCGCGCGACCTCTCCGCCCTGCAGGACCGGCTGCCGCCCTTCCCCGACGAGGTGGCGCGCCGCCAGATCGAGGCCGCCTTCGACCGGCCGGTCGAGGAGCTCTACGAGTGGTTCGGACCCTCCGTCGCCGCCGCCTCGATCGCGCAGGTGCACAAGGCGCGCACGGGCGGCCGCGACGTGGCGGTGAAGATCCTGCGGCCCGGCGTCGAGGCCCGCTTCGCGCGCGACCTCAGGACGTTCTATTTCGCGGCGCGGCTGATCGAGCGCCTCGACCCGATGACGCAGCGCCTCAGGCCCGTCGACGTGGTGCACACGCTCGCCCGCTCGGTCACGATCGAGATGGACCTGCGCATGGAGGCCGCGGCGATCTCCGAGATGGCGGAGAACACCGCCGACGACGAGGATTTCCGCGTGCCGGCCGTCGACTGGACGCGCTCCGGCAAGCGCATCCTGACGATCGAGTGGATCGAGGGCGCCCACATCGCCGACCGCGAGGTGCTCGAGCGGCAGGGCCAGGACCTGAAGCGCCTCGGCCGCGTCGTCATCCAGAGCTTCCTCAAGCACGCGCTGCACCACGGCTTCTTCCACGCCGACATGCATCCGGGCAACCTGTTCGTCGACCCGACGGGCCGGCTGGTCGCGGTCGATTTCGGCATCACGGGCCGGCTCGGCAAGCGCGAGCGACGCATCCTCGCCCAGATCCTCTGGGGCTTCATCCGCCGCGACTACTACGCCACCGCGAAGGCGCATTTCGAGGCCGGCTACGTGCCGGCCCACCACCGCATCGAGGATTTCGCGCAGGCGCTGCGGGCGATCGGCGAGCCGGTGCGCGACAAGCGGGCGAACGAGATCTCGATGGCCCGCCTGCTGCAGCAGCTGATGGAGGTGACCGAGCTCTTCGACATGAAGACGCGGCCCGAGCTGATCCTGCTCCAGAAGTCGATGGTGATCGTCGAGGGCGTCGCGCGCGACCTCGATCCCGAGCTCGACATGTGGACGGCGGCCGAGCCCGTGGTCGGCGACTACATCCGCGACACGCTGGGGCCCCGGCGCAAGATCGAGGAGGCGTATGGCGGCCTGCTCGGCCTGATCGAGCTCGCGGAGCGCCTGCCCGAGGCGATCAGGCGCGTCGACGAGTTCATCGAGGGCCTCGACGACACCGTGGAGAACGGCGTCAAGCTGCACCCCAAGAGCGCCACCGAGTTCGGCAAGGAGATCGCCCGCTACGCCCGCTCCGGCCGCATCGCGCTGTGGATCCTCGTCATCGTCGCCGCCGGCATCACGGTCGGCGCATCCCTGTTCTAGGAGCCGGGCCATGAGCGCTGGCAAGCGCGTCCTTCTGATCGTCGGCGGCGGCATCGCCGCCTACAAGTGCCTCGAGCTGACGCGCCGCCTCGTCGAGCGCCGCATCGACGTGCGCGTCGTCATGACGAAGGGCGCGACCGAGTTCGTCACCCCCCTCTCCTTCTCCAGCCTGTCGCGCAACCGGGTCTCGACCGACCTGTTCTCGCTGACCGACGAGGCGGAGATCGGCCATATCCGCCTGTCGCGCGAGGCCGACCTCGTGGTCGTCGCGCCGGCGACCGCCGACCTCCTGGCGAAGATGGCGCACGGCCTGGCCGACGACCTCGCGACCGCCGTGCTGCTGGCGACCGACAAGCGGGTGCTCGCGGCGCCGGCGATGAACCCGCGCATGTGGGCGCACCCCGCGACCGCTGCGCAACGTCGCGGCAGCTGAAGGAGGACGGCGTCGCCTTCGTCGGCCCGAATGCCGGCGAGATGGCGGAGAAGGGCGAGCCCGGCACCGGCCGCATGGCCGAGCCCGCCGAGATCCTGGCGGCGATCGAGGCGGAGCTCGAGGACGGCGCCGACGGCTTCCCCCGGCTGCTCGCGGGCCGCCGCGTCGTCGTCACCTCCGGGCCCACGCACGAGCCGATCGATCCCGTCCGCTACCTCGCCAACCGCTCCTCCGGGCGGCAGGGCCACGCCGTCGCCGCCGCCGCCGCCCGGGCCGGCGCCGAGGTGACGCTGGTCAGCGGGCCGGTGGCCATACCCGATCCGGCCGGCGTGCGCACCGTCCACGTCGAGACGGCGCGGCAGATGCTCGACGCCGTCGAGGCGGCGCTGCCGGCGGATATCGCGGTCTGCGCCGCCGCCGTCGCGGACTGGCGCCCGGCGGCCGAGGGCGGCCAGAAGATGAAGAAACGGCCGGGCTCGGCTCCGCCCGGCCTGGAGCTCGTCGAGAATCCCGACATCCTGGCGACGATCTCGCATCTCGCCAAGCACCGCCCGCCGCTGGTCGTCGGTTTCGCTGCCGAAACGGAAAACCTGATCGAGCACGCCCGCGCCAAGCTTCAGCGGAAGGGCTGCGACATGATCGTCGCGAACGACGTCTCGGCCGCGACCGGCGTGATGGGCGGCGAGCGCAACACGGTGCACATCGTCACCCCCGAGGGCGTGGAGAGCTGGCCCGAGGCCGGCAAGGACGAGGTGGCGCGCCGTCTCGTCCACCGCATCGCGGCACAGGTCGACGAGACCGGGCGATGACGCGGCTTCAGATCATGCGCCTGCCGCACGGCGAGGGCCTGCCCCTGCCGTCCTACGCGACGGCGGGCGCCGCCGGGCTCGACCTCGCCGCCGCGGTGCTGGAGGGCGAGGAGATCCACCTCGACCCGGGCGACCGGGCGCTGGTGCCGACCGGCCTCGCCATCGCGCTGCCGAAGGACCACGAGGGCCAGGTGCGGCCGCGCTCGGGCCTCGCCAGCAGGTCGGGCGTGACGGTGCTGAACGCGCCCGGCACGATCGACGAGGACTATCGCGGCGAGGTGAAGGTGCTGCTCGTCAATCTCGGCCGCAAGCCGGTCGAGATCCGCCGCGGCGACCGCATCGCGCAGCTCGTCGTGGCGCCGGTCTCGCGCGTCGAGATCGCCGAGGTGGGCGAGCTGTCCGACAGCGCCCGCGGAGAAGGCGGTTTCGGCTCGACCGGCCGCTGAGGCTTCACGCGAAACGCCGTTCCGGATTGCCGGCCTTTCGCGGAATGCGATTGCGTGCCTGCCGCGCCAATCGCACGCCCCTCCCCTCGCAAGCGCCCGCGCGCCGCCTTACCTTAGCGCCTGGACGGCTCCGGGCTGCACCGCTTCAGGGGCCGTGATCTCAAGAGAGACATGGGAGCTCCGACATGAGCGAGACGCCAAGCCGCGGTCGCATCTTCGATTCGATCACCGAGACGATGGGCAACACGCCGATCGTGCGCCTGAACCGCATCGCGCAGGACGAGGGCGTGAAGGCCAACCTTCTCGCCAAGCTCGAGTTCTTCAACCCGCTGGCGAGCGTGAAGGACCGCATCGGCGTCGCGATGATCGAGGCGCTGGAGCGCGACGGCAAGATCGACAAGGACACGACGCTGGTCGAGCCGACCTCGGGCAACACCGGCATCGCGCTCGCCTTCACGGCCGCCGCCAAGGGCTACCGGCTGATCCTCGTGATGCCCGAGACCATGTCGATCGAGCGGCGCAAGATGCTCGCCCTGCTCGGCGCCGAGCTCGTGCTGACGGAAGGCCCCAAGGGCATGAAGGGCGCCATCGCCCGCGCCGAGGAGCTTCTGACGGAAATCCCGAACTCGGTGATGCCGCAGCAGTTCCAGAACCCGGCGAACCCCGAGGTCCACAAGCGCACGACCGCCGAGGAGATCTGGGCCGACACGGGCGGCGAGATCGACGGCTTCGTCTCCGGCGTCGGCACCGGCGGCACGATCACCGGCGTCGGCCAGGTGCTCAAGCCGCGCAAGCCCGACCTCAAGGTGATCGCCGTCGAGCCCGAGGCGAGCCCGGTCCTGTCCGGCGGCGAGCCCGGCCCGCACAAGATCCAGGGCATCGGCGCCGGCTTCGTGCCCGACATCCTCGACCGCTCGGTGATCGACGAGGTCGTCCAGGTGTCGAACGAGGAGAGCTTCGAGATGGCGCGCAAGATCGCCCGGCTCGAGGGCATCCCGGTCGGCATCTCGTCGGGCGCCGCCGTCGCCGCCGCGATCAAGGTCGGCAAGCGCGACGAGTGGGCCGGCAAGAACATCGTCATCATCATCCCGTCCTTCGCCGAGCGCTATCTGTCGACGCCGCTCTTCGAAGGCCTCTGAGACGCCCGTTTCCGCACCCTGCCCTCCGCTGCTAGGATCTCATCCTCCAGCGGAGGGACACGCCCATGCGCCTTTTTCCGATCGCGACGCTGTTCGCCGCCGCCGCACTGGCCGCCGTGCCGGCACGGGCGGGCGAGACGGCGGAAGCCCTCGTGCTCGGCTTCGCCGACAACGGCAGGCTGTTCGCGTTCGAGGAATACGGCGTCCAGGACGGCTCGGGCTTTCCCTACGCCAACATCTTCGTCGTCGACACCGACGACGACAGCTGGCTGCCCGGCACGCCGATCCGCGTGCGGCTCGACGACGAAACGGCGAGCGTCGCGGACGCCCGCAGCCGGGCCGAAGCGCAGCTTGCGAGCGCCGTGGACGCCGACTTCGCCCCGCAGGACGCGGTGACGCTGGCGCACTCTCCCCTCGGCGAGTTCGAGCAGAACCCGGCGCGCCTCGTCTTCGGCCCGGTCGTCCCGAGCAATCCGCTGTCCGAGCCGGCCGCGCGCTACGAGGCCCGGCTCGACATCTTCTCCGCCGAGGCGGAAGCCAAGGATTGCGAGACCTATATCGGCGACCGCCCCATGGGCTTCCGCCTGACGATCTCGCCCTTCGGCGGCGGCGACGGGACGATGCTGCACGAAGACGACACGATCCCCGCCTCGCGCGGCTGCCCCATCACCTACCGGCTCAGCCGCATCGTCGTGCCGGGCTTCCCGCCGCAGCGCGTGGCCGTGCTGGTCAGCGTCTTCACGCCGGGCTTCGAGGGGCCGGACCGCCACTTCATCGCCGTGACGGGACGGCTGCCCGACTGATCGCCAAGGCGCCGGCCACGCGATAGATTGCGCGCCATGACATTCGAACCGGAAGAAATCGAGCGCTACGCGCGCCACCTCGTGCTGCCGGAGGTCGGCGGCGCGGGCCAGCAGAAGCTCAAGCGCGCGCGCGTGCTGGTCGTCGGCGCGGGCGGCCTCGGCGCGCCCGTGCTCATGTATCTTGCGGCGGCGGGCCTCGGCACGCTCGGCATCGTCGACGACGACGAGGTGTCGCTGTCGAACCTGCAGCGCCAGATCATCCACGACACGACGCAGGTCGGCGCGCCGAAGATCCACAGCGCCACCGCCGCGCTCCACCGCATCAACCCGCACGTGACAGTCGAGCCGCACATGCTGCGGCTGACGCCGGAGAACGCGCCCGGCCTCGTGCGCGGCCACGACGCCGTGGTCGACGGCTCCGACAATTTCGCCACGCGCTACGCCGTGGCCGATGCCTGCGCGGCGGAAGGCGTGCCGCTGGTGACGGGGGCGGTCGGCCGCTTCGACGGCACGGTGACGACGCTGATGCCGTTCGCGGAGAAGGACGGCCGCAGGCTGCCCTCCTACCGCGACCTCTTCCCCGAGGCGCCGCCCGAGGGGACGGTGCCGAGCTGCGCGGAAGCGGGGATCCTGGGGGCGCTGACCGGCATCATCGGCTCGATCCAGGCGATGGAGGTGATCAAGCTGATCACCGGCACGGGCGACCTCCTCGCGGGGCGCCTGCTCCTCGTCGACGCGCTGTCGATGCGCTTCGAGACGATCGACTTCGCCTGAGCCGCGCCGCCGGCCGCTATGACCCGAGCCGCGCCCGGCGGTTCTCGAGGAAACGGATGACTGCGGGGTCGCTCTCGAGCGCGACCGCCCGGTCATAGGCCTGCCCCGCCGCCTCGACGTCACCGGCCCGGGCCAGGAGCTCCGCCCGCGCCGCCCAGTAGGGCTGGTAGGCCGCGAGCGGCGGCGCGTCCCGCACCGCGTCGAGCGCGGCAAGGCCGGCGGCCGGTCCCTGCATGTCCGCCACGACCATCGCGCGGTTCACCGCCACCACCGCCGAGCCGGTGAGGTCGAGCAACCCGCGATAAAGCGTCTCGAGTGCGGTCGCGTCGGGTCGCCCTCCGAAGCGGCGGACGGCGTGGGCCGACTGGATCGCCGCCTCGAGCTGGTAGCGGCCAATGCGGTGCGCCGCGCTCGCGCGCCAGAGAAGGGCATCGGCCTCCACGATCATCGCCGCGTCCCACAGCGAGACGTCCTGATCGTCGAGGGGAACGAACGCTCCGACCTCGTCCCGACGGGCGCCGCGGCGGGCCTCGAGATGGAGCATCAGCGAGAGAAGACCGGTCGCCTCCGGCTCGCCGGGCAGGAGATCGGCGACCACGCGCGCAAGCCAGATCGCTTCCTCCGCGAGGGCGCGGCGGCGGACATCGGTGCCGGCGGGGCTCGCCCACCCTTCACCGAAGGCCGCGTAGATGGCGTCGAGAACCGCATCGAGCCGCCCGGCGAGCTCGTCGGGCCCGGGGATGTCGAAGGTGGCGCGAGCCTCCCGGATGCGCGCCTTCGCCCGCACCAGGCGCTGCCCCATCGCGGCCGGCGAGACGAGAAAGGCGCCGGCGATCTCGGCCGCCTTCAGGCCGAGCACGCTCTGGAGCATCAGCGGCGCGCGCATGGCCGGCTCGACCGCGGGGTGCGCGCAGGCGAAGAGCAGGGCGAGGCGCCGGTCCGGCACGCCCCGCTCCTGCGCGGCCTCGGCCTCGATCTCCTCGGCCGCCCGGCGCAGGTCGCCGGCCGCCGCGGCGATGGTGCTCCGACGCCGGCCGGCGTCGATCAGCCTGCGCTGCGCCACCGCGGCGATCCAGGCCTCCGGGCTCGCCGGGACGCCCGCCCGCGGCCACCCGGAGAGGGCCACGGCGAACGCCTCGGCGAGCGCATCCTCGGCGCCGGCGATGTCGCGCGTGCGGACGGCGAGGCGGGCGACGAGCCGGCCATACGACTCCCTCGCCACCCGCTCGACGGCTGCATGCGCTGGCCCGGGCCCCTCGCCCATCCGCGCCGCTCCGGTCAGCTGGTCCAGAGTGGCCGCACCTCGATCACGCCCTGGCTTGCGCCGGGCGAACGGGCCGCCCATTGCAGCGCCGCGTCGTGGTCGGGCACGTCGATGACGTAGAAGCCGCCGAGCTGCTCCTTGGTGTCGGAATAGGGGCCGTCGAGGACCTTCGCCCCGGCCTCGCTCACGCGCACCGTGGCGGCCTGGCTCGACGGCTGAAGCCGGGCGCCGTCGACCATCACGCCGGAACTCGACAGGGCCTCGGCATAGGCCAGGTACGGCGCCGAATGGGCGCCGCTCGTCTTGCCGACGTCGAAGGCGGTCTCGTCGCGGTAGATCAGAAGCATGTACTTCATTGCCGTTCCCTCGGGTGTCGCGGTCCGCTCCTGCGTCCGCTGCACTATAGTCGCGCGAGGAAGGGCGATTTCGACCGGGCCGGGGGCGCGCGCCGCTTTTTTCGCGCGGCGCGGCGCCCGGGCGGGTCGCTGGGCTCCTAGACGCCGATGCGGCGCGCCAGCCCGAGATTGTAGTCGCGGATCCAGCCGTGGATCAGGAAGGCGTCGATGACCCACCAGAGAGCCCAAAGGCCGAGGAAGATCCAGCCGACGAGGATCCACGTCGTCGCCCAGCCGATGGCGTGCAGGACGAGCTGGAAGAGGCCCGTCCCGATCCTGCCGGCATAGAGCCGGTGGGCACCGAGAAAGCCGAGAAAGAACCACAGGATGTAGCCCAGCAGCGCCGATTTCGCGCGGGCGTTGTACTCCATGATCGCGCGGCTGTGCGCGGCTTCGACATTGGCCATGACGGTCGAGTGTCTCCTGGAATTCACCGTTCGTTCCAGGTGATATTGGGTGGCGGGCGATCGCGCGCAAGAAGGGTATCGCGCGCAGGAACGGCCGTCCCGCCCGTCACAGCCAGGGGTGGCGGCCGCGCGCGTCGAACAGGGTGAGCTCGCCCGCCGCCGCCTTCTCGATGATCTCGAGCCGCTCGCGCACCTTGCGCCGGTCGCTGTCGACCTCGAGGTTCTTGTCGGCGCCCTCCGCCAGGTCGCGGGCCATCCCGAGCAGCAGGTCGCGGTGGTGCCCGTCCTCGGTCTCGAGGATGAGGCCGCCGATCCGCGCCATCATGTGCAGGGCGGCGGCCGCGTCGGCCTGGAAATACGGGCGCAGCCGCCCGAAGCCGTGCTCCAGGAGGTGCTGGAAGTGCCGCCCCCGCAGGATCAGCCGCACCTTGCCGTCATCGTCGCAGCGCACCGCCGAGCGCGGCCGTCCCCTCAGCGCCCGCGACAGGCCGGAGGTGATCCAGTCGAGGCAGATCATCGCGGTGCGCGGGTCGTTGACGCCGGGCGACAGGGCGCGCGAGGCGACGTCCATCAGGAGCTCGAAGAGGAACTCCACGTCCTGCGACGGCGTGCGGCTCGCCCCGAGCGTGAAGCACTCGCGGACCTCCTTCTCGAGCGACCTGCCGACGCGGCCGGCGGGCCAGATCCAGGCGAGCGGCCGGCCGTCCACCACGAAGTCGCCGGAGCGCCGGTCGAGGCGGATCGTCAGGTCCTCCTCCCGGGCGATCTCCATGAGCGAGCCGTGATCGACGAAGCGGACATATCCGTTGCCGTGAGCGGGCACGGGACAGGGCTGCCCCTCGGCCGCCTCGACGGCGTCGTCGCGGGCGGGCACGTCGGTGTCGCGCTCCTCGCCGCCTTCGGGAAACAGGTGGTCGATCTCCTTCAGGAGCTGCCCGCCCGTGTCGTGGACGATGCGCATCAGCCGGATCGATTCGGGCGCGTGATGGAAGAAGAACAGGAGCGCGAAGACGCTGACGAGCGCCGACAGCAGCGCCACGGTGACCGACAGGCCCGGCACGGAGTCGTCGCCGATGATGCGCAGCACGATCGTGCAGTAGAGGAAGGTCGAGGCGAAGATGCCGAGCACGACCTGGTTGGCGCGGTCGCGCATGAAGTTCGACAGGATGCGGGGGCCGAACTGCCCCGAGGCGAAGACGAAGGCGGCGACGAGGATCGAGAACGACACGCCCGCCACGCCGAGCATCGACGAGGCGATGGTGGAGAGGACGTCGCGGGCGCTGTCGGCCCCGACGGCCGGCGCGAGGCCGGCGGACGTCAGGATGTCGAACTGCCGGATGTCGTCGAAATAGGTGGTGACGACGGCGGTCGCCATCGCCGCCAGGCACATGGCGGTCGGCCAGAACCAGTAGCTCTCCCGGATCAGGTCGAGCAGGTCGGCGATCCGCGCCCTCGCCCCGAAGAGCCCGCCCCGTCGGCGCATCCCGGCCTCACAGCATGGAGGGCAGGACCCGGTCGGGGGGACGGTGGCCGTCGGCGAAGGTCTTGATGTTGATGATGACCTTCTCGCCCATGTCGACGCGGCCCTCGATCGTCGCCGAGCCCATGTGCGGCAGGAGGACGACCCGCTCGTTCTTCAGGAGCTTGGGGTTGACCGACGGCTCGTGCTCGAAGACGTCGAGCCCGGCCCCGGCGAGCTCGCCCGCCTCGATCATGCGCGCGAGCGCGTTCTCGTCGATCACCTCGCCGCGCGCGGTGTTGACGATGTAGGCCTCCGGCCGCACGAGCTTCAGCCGCCGCGCCGAGAGCAGATGGTAGGTCGCCGGCGTGTGCGGGCAGTGGATCGAGATCACGTCCATGCGCGCCAGCATCTGGTCGAGGCTGTCCCAGTAGGTCGCCTCGAGCTCCTCCTCGATCGACGCGGAGACGCGGCGCCGGTTGTGGTAGTGGACCTGCATGCCGAAGCCGCGGGCGCGCCGCGCCACGGCCTGGCCGATCCGGCCCATGCCGACGATGCCGAGCCGCTTGCCGTTGATCCGGTGGCCCAGCATCCAGCTCGGCGACCAGCCCTTCCACTGGCCGTCCTCGACGACCCGCACGCCCTCGATCAGCCGGCGCGGGACCGACAGGATCAGCGCCATGGTCATGTCGGCGGTGTCCTCGGTCAGGACGCCCGGCGTGTTGGTCACGGCGATGCCGCGCTGCGTGGCCGTCTCGACGTCGATGTTGTCGACGCCGTTGCCGTAGTTGGCGATCAGCTTCAGCCGCGGCCCCGCCTGGCTCAGCACGGAGGCGTCGATCCGGTCGGTGACGGTCGGCACGAGGACGTCGGCCTCGCGCGCCGCGGCGACCAGCTCCTCCTGCGTCGGCGGATGGTCGTCGAGGTTGAGCCGCGCGTCGAAGAGCTCGCGCATGCGCGTCTCCACGACATCGGGCAGCTTGCGCGTCACGATGACGAGTGGTCTGGACTTGGCCATCGGTGCCGCACCCCTCCCGGCTGTTCACACACCATTTACCTTACTCGCGCTTATCTGGTTCATATGGTCCGCGCGAGGTGTCCGCCTTTGTCTAGCAGACCGGAATCCGAACGCAAAACGCTGTGCTCTGCCGCCCTTCGCCGGCGGCTGCGGCCAATCTCCCCGGCGGTTCCGCAAAGACGGGAATGATGTCCGACCTAGCCCCACGCATCCGTGCCTGCGCCGCCGTCCTCGCCCTCGCCTGCCTCGTGCTCGGCGCCGCGATCCCGGCCGCCCCGACCTTCGCCCAGGACGCGAACGGCGTGCGGACGGGGCCGAGCGGCCTGCCGCTGCCGCGCTTCGTGAGCCTCAAGTCGAACCGCATCAACATGCGCGCCGGCCCGGGCCAGGACTACCAGGTGGTGTGGATCTATCGCCGCGAGGGCCTGCCGGTGGAGATCGTCGCCGAGTACGACAACTGGCGGCGGATCCGCGACAGCGACGGCGACGAGGGCTGGGTCTTCCACTCGCTCCTGTCGGGCCGGCGGACGGCGCTCGTGACGCCGTGGGTCAAGGACAAGCAGAGCACCGCGCCGCTGCACCGCACCGCCAGCAACGCCGCGAAGCCGACCGCGATCCTCGAGCCCGAGGTCCAGGTCGACGTGAAGGAGTGCGACGGCAGCTGGTGCCGCGTCGGCGTGCAGAACGTCGAGGGCTGGATCGAGCAGGAGCGGCTGTGGGGCGTCTACCCCGGCGAGGTCATCGAGCCGTGAGGCGGATCAGCCGCCCGTCGAGGCCTTGCCGCCGGCGCGCCTGAGCCGCACCACCACGTCGACGAAGGTCACCTCCATGCCGGCCGGCGCGTCCGGCACGCCCGAGACGGCGATCTGGCCGCCCTCGATGTCCATCAGGTGGTTGTCGTCCTCGACGTAGAAGTGGTGGTGGTCGGAGGTGTCGGTGTCGAAATAGGACTTCGTGCCGTCGACCGCGACCTCGCGCAGCAGGCCGGCGCGGGTGAACTGGTGCAGCGTGTTGTAGACCGTGGCGAGCGAGACCGGGACCTCGGCCTTGACCGCCAGCTCGTGCAGCTGCTCGGCCGTCATGTGATGGTCTTCGCCCGTGAACAGGAGCCCCGCGAGGGCCATGCGCTGCCGGGTCGGCCGCAGCCCCGCGTCGCGCAGCATCGTCGTGATGTCGGTGTCGTTCGCGCCCGTCAACTGTCACCTCGCAGCGGAAACCCTCGTCGCCCTCCGTACGGCGGAACGAGGACCATTCCCGGAAAGTCTTTATCCCGCAGGAATATATGCGCGCGGCGTGCGGCCGGCAAGCGGTCGCGCCCGGCCGGCGGAGCGCCCTTCGCCCTCTTTCGACGCGCCCGGAGCTATGTTACCTAACGCGGCCGCCCTACCTTGGGTGGGACGGCCGACACACGAGCACCAAGAACAGGCATAGGCGAGGCAAGGAAGGACGGATGAGCGAGAGGCAGTCGAGCTACGAGTATGAAGAGCTCCTCGCATGCGGCCGGGGCGAGCTCTTCGGCCCGGGCAATGCCCAGCTTCCCCTGCCCCCCATGCTGATGTTCGACCGCATCTCGGCGATCTCGGAGACGGGCGGCGAGAGCGAGAAGGGCATGGTGCGGGCCGAGCTCCAGATCCGGCCCGACCTCTGGTTCTTCCCCTGCCACTTCAAGGGCGACCCGGTGATGCCCGGCTGCCTCGGCCTCGACGCGCTGTGGCAGATGGTCGGCTTCTTCCTCGGCTGGATCGGCGGCGCCGGCCAGGGCCGCGCGCTGGCGGTCGGCGAGGTGAAGTTCACCGGCCAGGTCCTGCCGACGGCGAAGCTCGTGGAGTACGGCGTCGACCTCAAGCGCGTGATCCGTCGCAAGCTCACCCTCGGCGTCGCCGACGGCTGGGTGAAGGTCGATGGCCAGGAGATCTACCGGGCGCTCGACCTGCGGGTCGGCCTGTTCACGCCCGAGACGGCGACGATGAAGGCCTGACGGATCGTTCGACCGGGTCGCGGAGCGATTGAGACCTCAGGACCGCACGGAGAGGCGCCGATGAGACGTGTCGTTGTGACTGGAATGGGAATCGTGTCGAGCATCGGCAGCAATGTCGACGAGGTCGCGGATTCCCTGCGCGAGGCGCGGTCGGGCATCGTCCGCGCCGACAAGTATGCCGAGCTCGGCTTCCGCTGCCAGGTGCACGGTGCACCGGACGAGGAGGCGGCCGCCGGCGTGGACCGCCGCGCCATGCGCTTCCACGGCGGCGGCACGGCGTGGAACCACGTCGCCATGGACCAGGCGATCGCCGATGCGGGCCTCGAGGAAGGCGACGTCAAGAACGAGCGCACCGGCATCATCATGGGCTCGGGCGGCCCGTCGACGAAGACGCTGATCGAGGCCGCCGACATCGCCCGCGAGAAGGGGCCGAAGCGCATCGGCCCGTTCGCCGTGCCGAAGGCGATGTCGTCGACCGCCTCGGCGACGCTCGCCACCTGGTTCGGCATCAAGGGCGTCAACTACTCGATCTCGTCGGCCTGCTCGACCTCCTCGCACTGCATCGGCAACGCGTCGGAGCAGATCCAGTGGGGCAAGCAGGACATCGTCTTCGCCGGCGGCTGCGAGGAGCTGCACTGGTCGCTCTCGATGCTGTTCGACGCGATGGGCGCGATGTCGTCGCACTACAACGACACGCCGACCAAGGCGAGCCGCGCCTACGACGTGAACCGCGACGGCTTCGTCATCGCCGGCGGCGCCGGCGTGCTGGTGCTCGAGGAGCTCGAGCATGCGAAGGCGCGCGGCGCGAAGATCTACGCCGAGGTGCTGGGCTACGGCGCGACCTCGGACGGCTACGACATGGTGGCGCCCTCGGGCGAGGGCGGCGAGCGCTGCATGCGCCAGGCCCTGTCGACCGTCGGGCCGAAGATCGACTACATCAATCCGCACGCGACCTCGACCCAGGCCGGCGACGGCCCGGAGATCGAGGCGATCCGCAACATCTTCGGCTCGGGCGACAAGTGCCCGCCGATCTCCGCCACCAAGTCCCTGACGGGCCATTCCCTCGGCGCGGCGGGCGTGCAGGAGGCGATCTACGCGCTCCTCATGATGCAGCACGGCTTCATCTGCGAGTCGGCCAACATCGAGGAGCTCGACCCCGCCTTCGCCGACGTCCCGATCATCCGGGAGCGGCAGGACGGCGTGGAGATCAACACCGTCCTGTCGAACAGCTTCGGATTCGGCGGCACAAATGCCAGTCTCGTCTTCGGCCGGCACGACCTCTGACGGCGGGACGAGGGGAGGACAACATGTCTGAGAAGTTGATGTCGGGCCGGCGCGGCCTGATCATGGGCGTGGCCAACCACAATTCCATCGCCTGGGGCATCTCCAAGATGCTCGCCGAGCACGGCGCGCAGCTCGCCTTCACCTACCAGGGCGACGCCTTCGGCCGGCGCGTCAAGCCGCTGGCGGAGTCCGTCGGCGCCGAGATCGTCCTGCCCTGCGACGTCGAGGATATCGGCACGGTCGACAACGTGTTCGACACGCTGAAGGCCGAGTGGGGCACGATCGACTTCGTCGTGCACGCCGTCGCCTTCTCCGACCGCAGCCAGCTCAAGGGCCGCTACGCCGACACCACGCGCGAGAACTTCACGCGCACCATGCTGATCTCGTGCTTCTCCTTCACCGAGATCTGCAAGCGCGCCTCCGCCATGATGAACCCGGGCGGCTCGCTCCTCACCCTCACCTATGCCGGCTCGACCCGCGTCATGCCGAACTACAACGTGATGGGCGTGGCCAAGGCGGGCCTCGAGGCGAGCGTGCGCTACCTCGCCTCCGATTTCGGGCCCGACGGCATCCGCGTCAACGCGATCTCGGCCGGCCCGGTGCGGACGCTGGCCGGCGCCGGCATCAGCGACGCCCGCACCATGTACACCTACCACCGCCAGCACGCGCCGCTGCGCCGGGCGACGACGCTCGAGGATGTCGGCGGGGCGGCGCTCTACCTGCTCTCGCCGCTGTCCGGCGGCGTGACGGGCGAGGTGCACTTCGTCGATTCGGGCTACCACGTCCTGTCGATGCCGAAGCCCGAGCACCTGCGCTCCGACGAGGTGCAGGAGGAGCTGAAGGCGGCGCAGTGACGCCGGCGGCGCACCCCGCCGGACGTCAGCGGCCGACCACCCGGTTGCGGCCGCTGCGCTTGGCCTCGTAGAGGGCCGCGTCGGCGCGGCGCACCAGAGGGGCGACGCCGTCATCGTCGGCCTCGAGCGTGGCGACCCCGAAGCTCGCCGTCACGTGCTCGCCGCCCTCCAGGCCCCGCACCTTGTCGGCGACCGCGCCGCGCAGCCGCTCGGCGATCTCCGAGGCGACGCCGAGCCCCGCGGCGACGACGATCGCGAACTCCTCGCCGCCTATCCGCGACAGCATGTCGGAGGGGCGCAGCTGCGCCCGCACGACCTCCGCCAGGAGACGCAGCACCTCGTCGCCGACGGGGTGCCCGTACGTGTCGTTGATCGCCTTGAAGTGGTCGATGTCGAAGACGATGACCGAGAGGCTCGCCCCGCGCTCGCGCGCATCGGCGACCGCCCGCTCGAGCCGGACCTCGAAGGCGCGCCGGTTGCGCAGCCCGGTCAGCGAATCCGTCTCGGCCTCCCGGCGCAGCACCTCCTCGCGCGCCTCGCGCATCCGGATCGCCTCGTCCACCTCGCGCATCAACTGGCCCGCCTCGTCGCGGAACTCCGCCGGCAGGCGCGTTCCCGCGCCTTCGCGCGCGAACATCTCGAGCGCCATCCGCGACAGCACGATCGGCTGGAGGAGATGCCGCAGCCCGGCGAAGGCGACGGCCGTTCCCGCGAGCGTCGCCGCGAGCATCACGATCACCGGGACGAGCATCCCCTCGCGCTGCGGCGCCGCGCCCAGGAGATAGACGATGAAGGCCACGAGGGGCAGATGGGTGCCGACGAAGCAGACGGCGAACATCTTGCGGGCATAGCCCGTGGTCACGGGCAAACGCGACATGAACCGGTAAAGCCACATCCCGTGCCCGGGATCGAGCTCCGCCTGGATATCACCACTCACTGAAGACGCCCCGGGCTGAAAACGAAGAAAGGCTGGCGGCCCGGAAAGGCGTTCGCGCACGCCCTCCGGCCTCGGCATGCGGGAAATAACGTCGGCCGCCGAACGGTTCCCGGGGACGCCTCAGGCCACGGCGGCGGCGGCCTCGCCGGGCCCGGCCGGCGACGGAGGCTGCCCCCCCGCACGCGCCGTCTCGCGCAGCCGCGCGGCGAGGCCTTCGTCCGACTTCATGACCCGGTTGCGGCCGGATTCCTTGGCCCGGTAGAGGGCCCGGTCCGCGCGGTCGAGCAGCTGCTCGACCTTGTCGTCGCCCGGCTCGAGCTGCACCACGCCGAAGCTCGCCGTGACCCGCTGCCCGCCCAGCGCGGCGATCTCGAGCGCTGCGATGCGCGCGCGAAGCCGCTCCGCGGCGGTCAGCGCCCCGGCGAGATCCGCCTCCGGCAGGAGCACCGCGAACTCCTCGCCGCCGAGCCTGGCGAAGCAGTCGTAGCCGCGCAGCGAGCGCCGCACCAGGGCGCTGATCGCCCGCAGGACCTGGTCGCCGGCCGCATGGCCGAAGCGGTCGTTGATCTGCTTGAACCGGTCGAGATCGATCAGGATGAGCGCGAAGGCGCCGCCGCTCCGCCGGGAGCGGCTGATCTCCTCGGCCGCACGCTGGAAGAACCACCGGCGGTTGCCGATGCCGGTCAGGTGGTCGGTCTCGGCGTCGCGGCGCAGGTCGCCGTGCATGCGCTCGAGCTCCGACAGCGTCTCGTGCAGCCGCATCATGAGCAGCCCCGCCTCGCCGCCGTATCCGGCCGGCAGGTCGGGGACGCGCGCCTCCTCGCTGTAGGTGCGCAGCGCCTCGAGCGAGAGCTGCAGCGGCCTCAGCGCGGTGCGCAGGACCAGGTAGAGGATGCCCGAGGCGAGGCCACCGGCCACGACGGCGACGGCCACCACCATCAGCGACGTCCCGGTCTCCACGGCGACGGCGAGCCAGGCCGCCAGGACCAGCACGAGGACGATGTTGCAGGCGAGCCAGACGCGCTGGGAATAGCTGCGTGGCCACGCCGACCGGTCGAGCCACCGGTAGAGAGACATCGCACCGGCCCCTTTCGGAGCAGTCTCTATGGCCATCGGTATCTCCGGAGCGGGACTTGGTTGCCGCGAGCGTCACCCGGGGCGGTTTCCCGACGCCTTAAGCAGATGCCTAAAATTCCCGATCGTTACAGAGAAAGGCCCGGCGGTGCGCCGGCAAAGAAAAAGGCCCGGAACGCCAAGTTCCGGGCCTCGTCGTCGAGCGTGAAGAGGGGTCGGCTCAGGCCGCCTCGCCCTTGATCTCCTCGCCGGTCTCCTGGTTCACGACCTTCATCGACAGGCGCACCTTGCCGCGCTCGTCGAAGCCCATGAGCTTGACGTAGACCTCGTCGCCTTCCTTGACGACGTCGGTCGTCTTCTGCGGCCGGCCGTCGGACAGCTGCGAGATGTGCACGAGGCCGTCGCGGGCGCCGAAGAAGTTGACGAAGGCGCCGAAGTCGACGGTCTTCACCACCTTGCCGCGATAGATCTCGCCGATCTCGGGCTCGGCCACGATCGACTTGATCCAGTCGAGCGCCGCCTTGATCGCCTTGCCGTCGGCCGAGGCGACCTTGACGGTGCCGTCGTCCTCGACGTTGATCTTGGCGCCGGTCTTCTCGACGATCTCGCGGATCACCTTGCCGCCGGAGCCGATGACGTCGCGGATCTTGTCGGTCGGGATCGTGATGACCTCGATGCGCGGCGCGTGCTCGCCGAGCTCGGCGCGGGCGCCGGAAATGCCCTTGCGCATCTCGCCGAGGATATGCATGCGGCCGCCCTGAGCCTGGCTCAGCGCCTGCTTCATGATCTCCTCGGTGATGCCGGCGATCTTGATGTCCATCTGCAGCGACGTGATGCCGTTCGCCGTGCCGGCCACCTTGAAGTCCATGTCGCCGAGGTGGTCCTCGTCGCCGAGGATGTCGGAGAGGACCGCGAACTTGCCGTCCTCCTCGAGGATCAGGCCCATCGCGATGCCCGCGACCGATTCCTTGAGCGGCACGCCGGCATCCATGAGCGCCAGCGACGTGCCGCAGACGGTCGCCATCGAGGAGGAGCCGTTCGACTCGGTGATCTCGGAGACGATGCGCAGCGTGTACGGGAACTCGGTGACCGCCGGCAGCATCGGGCGGATGGCCCGCCAGGCGAGCTTGCCGTGGCCGATCTCGCGCCGGCCGGGACCGGCCATGCGGCCGGCTTCGCCGACCGAGTAGGGCGGGAAGTTGTAGTGGAGCAGGAAGCGCTCCTTGTACGTGCCGGTCAGCGCGTCGACGAACTGCTCGTCCTCGCCGGTGCCGAGCGTCGCGACCACGAGGGCCTGCGTCTCGCCGCGGGTGAACAGCGCCGAGCCGTGGGTGCGCGGCAGGAAGCCGACCTGCGCCTCGATCGGCCGCACGGTCTCCAGATCGCGCCCGTCGATGCGGCGGCCGGTCTCGATGATCGAGCCGCGGACGATCTTCTTCTCGAGCTTCTTGAGCGCGCCGGAGACGAGCTGCGGGTCCTCGCCCGTGCCGTCCTCGGGGCAGAGCGCCTCCTTGACCTTCTTCTTGGCGGCGGCGACGGCCTCCTGGCGCTGGGTCTTCTCGGCGATGCCGTAGGCGGCCTTCAGGTCGGCGGTCGCGAGCTCGGCGACCTTCTCCTCGATCGCCGCGGTGTCCGGCAGCTTCAGCTCGCGCGGCTCCTTGGCGCAGCGCTCGGCGAGGCGGATGATCCCGTCGATGACCGGCTGGAAGCCCTTGTGGCCGAACATGACGGCGCCGAGCATCTCGTCCTCGGACAGCTCGTGCGCCTCCGACTCGACCATCAGCACCGCGTCGCCCGTGCCGGCGACCACGAGGTCGAGCTTGGACTCGGGCAGCGAGTCGACTTCCGGGTTGAGGACGTACTCGCCGTCGATGTAGCCGACGCGCGCGGCGCCGATCGGGCCCTGGAAGGGGATGCCGGAGATCGTCAGGGCCGCCGAGACGGCGACCATCGCGACGACGTCGGGATCGTTCTCGAGGTCATGCGACAGCACCGTGGCGATGACCTGCGTCTCCGACTTGAAGCCGTCGACGAAGAGCGGGCGGATCGGGCGGTCGATCAGGCGGGAGACCAGCGTCTCCTTCTCGGTCGGCCGGCCCTCGCGCTTGAAGTAGCCGCCGGGGATCTTGCCGGCCGCGTAGGTCTTTTCCTGGTAGTGGACCGTCAGCGGGAAGAAATCGAGGCCGGGCTTGGGCTCCGGCGAGGCGACGACGGTCGCCAGAACGGTGGTGTCGCCATACTGGGCGACGACCGCGCCGTTGGCCTGGCGGGCGATCTTGCCCGTCTCGAGCACGAGCGGGCGTCCGCCCCACTCGATCTCTTCGCGTTGGATATTGAACATGGCTAGTCCTTCATCATCTGGAAGGAGCACCAGCCATGGGCAAGATGGCGAGCCTCTCCGGGGCGTCGGAGAAGCCGGCTATCCTCCCCATGGCGGGCGGGGTCCCCTTCATAAGTTAACGGCGCGGTCGCCCTCGACCGCGCCGGAAGCGTCCGTCAGCGGCGGATGCCGAGACGGCCGATAAGCTCGCGATAGCGGGCGTCGTCGTGTCGCTTGATGTAGTCGAGCAGACGACGGCGCTGGCTCACCATCTTGAGGAGGCCACGCCGGGAATGGTTGTCCTTGGCGTGGGTCTTGAAGTGCTCGGTCAGGTTGGTGATCCTCTCCGTGAGGATCGCGACCTGAACGTCGGCCGATCCGGTGTCGGCGTTTCCACGCGCGAACTCCTTGATCAGCTCCTGCTTGCGTTCCGCAGTAATCGACATCGACTGGGTCTCCAAACGTCGAAGGCCCGGGAATTACCCGGGCAGGTTGAACACGCGCTTTGGGTGCAGTTCGCCCCGTTCGGCCTCGGCAAGCGCGACGAGCTTCTCGCCCGTCGTCGCGTAGACCGTGCCTTCGAGAACGGGCGCATCCCGTCCACGCAACAGCACCGACTGTCCGTTACGCAGTCGGGCTGCATCCGAGGCCGTCACGGCCAGCGCCGGGATGTCGTCCAGCGCGGTCTCGACGGGTCGGAGGGAAGCGGCCAGATCCTCCTGGCCGTCGGCACTATGGCGCAACTCCTCGAGCCGCGCCAGAGAAATCATGTCGTCCTCGGCGAAGGGGCCGACGTTCAGCCGGCGCAGCGCCACCACGTGGCCGCGGCAGCCGAGCAGGCGCCCGAGGTCGCGTGCGATGGCCCTGACATAGGTGCCCTTGCCGCACTCGCAATAGAACTCGGTGACGCCGTCGGCGGTCGGTCCGGTGCGCTCGAGCGTCACGATCTCGACCTGCCGCGAGCGCAGCTCGACCACCTCGCCGTCGCGCGCCAGGTCGTAGGCGCGGGCGCCGGCGACCTTGACGGCGGAGAACTGCGGCGGAACCTGGTCGACGAGGCCGACGAAGTCGCCGAGGCGGGCGTCGATCTCGTCGTCGCTCGGAATCCCCTCGCCGGTCGCCGTCACCTCGCCCTCGCGGTCGTCGGTCGAGGTCTCCTCGCCCCACTTCACGGAGAAGCGGTAGCTCTTCTCGCCGTCGACGACGTAGGGCACCGTCTTGGTCGCCTCGCCGAAGGCGATCGGCAGGCACCCGGAGGCGAGCGGGTCGAGCGTGCCGGCGTGGCCGGCCTTGCGCGTCCCGAACAGCCGGCGCACGCGCGACACCGCCTCCGTGGAGGTCAGGCCCTCCGGCTTGTCGAGCACGAGCCAGCCATGCACCGTCGCTTTCTCGCGGCGTCCCATTCCGTCCTTCAGTCCTCGTCGTGGTCGAGATCGCGGGCGACTTCCGGCGAGCGCAGGAGCTCGTCGATGTGCCTGGCTTCCTCGAAGCTCGGGTCGACCTCGAAGCGGAGGTCGGGCATGTACTTCACCTCGACCTTCTTCGCCAGCACGCCGCGCAGGTAGCGGCGATGGCGCATCAGCGCCTCGATGACGGCGTTCTGGTCCATGCCGCCGAGCGGCATGACATAGGCGGTGGCGTGCTTCAGGTCCGGGCTCATGCGCACCTCCGGCACGGTGACCGGATGCGTCTCCAGGACCGGATCGGGGATCTCGTTGCGCTGCAGGATCTCGGCCAGCGCGTGGCGCATGATCTCGCCCACGCGCAACTGGCGCTGGCTCGGGCTGCCGCCGGCCCCGCGCGGGCTGCGTGCTGCCATGACGAAATACCTCGAAATTCAAAAGTGACGGCTCCGGGCGGCGCGTGGCCTGCCCGGAGCCTTCGGATCACAGCGTGCGCTGCACTTCCTCGACGGTGTAGCACTCGATCACGTCGCCGGGACGCATGTCCTGGTAGCTCTCGAACGCCATGCCGCATTCCTGGCCGGCATTGACCTCGCGCACCTCGTCCTTGAAGCGCTTGAGGGTCGAAAGCTTGCCCTCGTGGATCACCACGTCGTCGCGGATCAGGCGGACATGGGCGCCGCGCTGGACCACGCCGTCGGTGACGCGGCAACCGGCCACCTTGCCGACCTTCGAGACGTTGAAGATCTCGAGGATCTCGGCGTTGCCGAGCATGGTCTCGCGCAGCGTCGGCGCGAGCATGCCGGAGAGGGCCGCCTTCACGTCGTCCACGAGGTCGTAGATGACGTTGTAGTAGCGGATCTCGATGCCCTCGCGCTCGGCGACCTCGCGGGCCTGCCGGTTGGCGCGGACGTTGAAGCCGACGATCACGCAATCCGACGCCTGCGCCAGCGCCACGTCGGACTCGGTGATGCCACCGACGCCCGACAGCACCACGCGGGCCGAGACCTCGTCGTTGCCGAGCGCCTCGAGCGCGCCGGTGATCGCCTCCGCGGAGCCCTGCACGTCGGCCTTGACGACCAGCGGGAACTCCTTGGTGCCCGACTCCTTGATCTGGCTCATCATCTGCTCGAGCGACGTGCGCGAGCCGGCACCGCGTGCCTGCAGGCGCTCGCGACGCTTGCGCTGACGATAGTCCGAGATCTCGCGGGCACGGGCCTCGCTGTCGACGACGGCGAGCAGGTCGCCCGCCTCCGGCGTGCCGTTGAGGCCGAGCACCTCGACCGGGGTCGAGGGTCCGGCTTCCTTGACGTTCTCGCCCTTGTCGTTGACGAGCGCGCGGACCTTGCCCCACTCGGCGCCCGCGACGACGATGTCGCCGACGCGCAGCGTGCCGCGC
This sequence comes from uncultured Alphaproteobacteria bacterium, assembly GCA_963816555.1. Taxonomy (GTDB): domain Bacteria; phylum Pseudomonadota; class Alphaproteobacteria; order Rhizobiales; family Tepidamorphaceae; genus Lutibaculum. Next base: position 186,811 of record CAWFLD010000007.1, read on the forward strand.
TGGACGAGCACCGTGCCGACCGGGCCGCGGCCCTTGTCGAGCTGGGCCTCGACGAGCACGCCCTCGGCGGAGCGGTTCGGGTTGGCCTTGAGCTCGAGCACCTCGGACTGCAGCTGGATCGCCTCGAGAAGCTCGTCCAGCCCCATGTGCTTGAGCGCGGAGACCTGCACCTCCTGCGTGTCGCCGCCCATCGCCTCGGTGACGACCTCGTAGCGCAGCAGATCGTTGCGCACGCGGGTCGGGTCGGCGTCCGGCTTGTCGATCTTGTTGATCGCCACGATCATCGGCACGCCGGCCGCCTTGGCGTGGTCGATCGCCTCGATCGTCTGCGGCATGACGCCGTCGTCGGCCGCGACCACCAGGATCACGATGTCCGTCACCTTGGCGCCACGGGCGCGCATCGAGGTGAAGGCGGCGTGGCCCGGGGTGTCGATGAAGGTGATGGTCTCGCCGTTCGGCGCCTGCGCCTGGTAGGCGCCGATATGCTGGGTGATGCCACCGGCCTCGCCCTGCACGACCTTCGCCTTGCGGATGGCGTCGAGCAGCGACGTCTTGCCGTGGTCGACGTGGCCCATGACGGTCACGACCGGCGCACGCGGCTTGAGGTCTTCCTCGCGATCGGCTTCGCCCACGAGACCCTCCTCGACGTCGGCTTCGGAGACGCGCTTGGACGTGTGGCCCATTTCCGCGACGACCAGCTCGGCCGTGTCGGCGTCGACGACGTCGTTGATCTTCATCATCTGCCCCTGCTGCATGAGGAGCTTGATGACGTCCACCGCACGTTCGGCCATGCGGTTGGCAAGTTCCTGGATGGTGATCGTCTCGGGAATGATCACCTCGCGGACGATCTTCTCCTGCGGCCCGCTCTGCACGCCGCGACGGTCACGCTCGCGGCGCCGCCGCATGGCGGCGAGGCTGCGGCCACGGGCGTCCTCGCCGTCCGACAGGGCGTTCGAGACGGTCAGCTTGCCGCGGCGGCGATCGTCGCCGCGACGGCCGGGCTTCGCCTCGGCACCGCGCTTCTTGCGGTCGCTCTCCTCGTCGGCCGCGGTGGCCCGGGAGGCCGGCCGCGGCGTCGGTGCGCCCTTGGCGCCGGGCTGGGCCGGCTGGTCGGCCGGCGACGCGGCGGCGGGCGCCTCGCGGGTGAGACGCTTCTGGGCGGTCTCCTCGGAGCGCTTGCGCGAGGCGTCCTCGGCCTTGCGGCGGGCTTCCTCGTCCTGACGGCGGCGCTCCGCCTCCTCGCGCTCGCGGGCCTGACGAACCTCTTCCTCGGCCCGGCGCTTGGCGTCGATCTCGGCCTGGCGGCGCTCCTCGACCTCGCGGACGCGGGCCTCGGCCAGCGCCTTGGCGCGGGCGTCCTTCTCCTCGTCGCTCAGCGACTTGAGCACGACGCCGCCGCGGCCGCCCTGGCCGCTGCGCTGGTTGCCGCGGCGTCCCTGGCCCTGGCCCTGGTCGGGCCGGCGCACCGGCTCCGAACGGGTGGTCTGCCGGACGCGCTCCGGCACGTGCGGGGCGACGCGCTGCGACGGCCTGGCCTCGCTCTGCACCGGCGCCTCGGTCGGCTGGGCGGGCGCCTCGGCCTTCGCGGCGGGCGCCTCGGGGGCCTGCGGCTCGGCGGGCTGCGCTTCCGCAGCCGGAGCGGCCTCCTCGGCCGCGGCGGCCGGCTCGGCCTGCTGCGGAGCCTCCGCCTGCGGGGCTTCGGCCTGCGGGGCTTCGGCGGCCTGCGGCGTCTCGGCGGCCTGCGGCGCGGGCGCCTCGGCTTCCGGCGCAGCCGTCTCCGTCCGCGCCTCGGGCGCGGGGGCCGGCTCGGCCTGAGGCGCCGGCTTCGGCGCCTCCTCGGCCTGCGGCGCGGGCGCCGCCTGCTGGCCTGCCTCGCCCGGAGACATGAGCGTACGGCGCTTCTTCTTCTCGACCACGACGGACTTCGAGCGTCCGCGCGGGAAGTTCTGCCGCACCGTGCCGGACTCGACGGTCCGGCGCAGGCTGAGGGTCTTGCGCGATCCCAGGCTCAAGGTCTTGTCTTCGGGCTCTTTGGTATCCGTCATTCCGTCCGTCCTGCGACATCGCGCGCGACGCCGCGTTGTTGTACGTAATCTTCAAGCAGGCGGGTGCGCGCCACGACCGCCTCGCTGCCCGGGCTCACTTCGAGGGCAGCATGTACCACATTCCCTCGACCGAAGGCCAAGCTCATTTCCTGCGCGGTAAACAGCCGCGAGACGTGGGGAAGGTCACCGCCGGCGCTGTGCGCTGCCTGGTCGAGCTTCCGAATTCCGTCCGCGGCGGCATCCGCCGCATGAAGGAGAAGCGCAGCGCGCCCCTTCCTCAGCAAGGCCTCGCAGTCGGCAAAGCCGATCGCGAGGCGTCCCGCTCGCCGCTCCAGTCCGAGCTTTCCGAGCAGGCTCGCCACCAGCTGGTCGCGCACCTGAACGTCGAAATCTTCCGGCGCGCGGGCCTGTGCCTTGAACGCTCGTGAAAAATGGTTCTTTCGCGCGGCAATTGCAACCGACTCCTGCCGCGCTTCCACCCAGGCGCCCCGTCCGGGCAGCCGTCGCTTGATGTCGAACGCCACCGTTCCGTCCGGCGCACGGACGAATCTCAGGAGCTCGTCCGCGGGCCGGCTCTGCCGGCTGACGATGCAGCGGCGCTGCGGCCGCCGGTCCCTCGGGCCCGCGTCGGTCTCCAGTTCCGCGTCTGTGTCGGTCGCCTCGGACGTCACTCTTCTCCCGCGTCGTCGCTCTCTTCGGCGTCGGCCTCGTCGGCGGCCTGCGCGGCGGCAAGCTCCTCCTCGGTCACCCAGCCGGCCTTCAGGCGGGCATTCATGACGATGTGCTCGGCCTCGTCGCGCGACAGGTCGAAGCCGTCGAGGAAGCCGGGCTCCCGCTTGCGTCTCGCCGTTCACGCGCTCGGTCCAGCCGACGAGATCGTCGGTGGCGCAGCCCGCCAGGTCCTCGAGCGTCTTCACGTCGTTCTCGCCGAGCGCCACGAGCATCGCCGTGGTCACGCCCTCGACCTGCTTGAGATCGTCGGAGACGCCGAGCTCGGTGCGCTTCTCGTCGAGCTCGGCCTCGAGCCGCTCGAGATACTCGCGCGCCCGCGCCTGGATCTCCTCGGCCGTCTCCTCGTCGAAGCCCTCGATCGCCTCGACCTCGGAGAGCGGCACGTAGGCCACCTCCTCCATCGAGGAGAAGCCTTCCGACACGAGAAGCTGGGCCACGACCTCGTCGACGTCGAGGCCTTCCATGAACATTTCGGTGCGCTCGGCGAATTCCTTCTGCCGGCGCTCCGACTCCTCCTGCTCGGTCAGGATGTCGATATCCCAGCCCGTGAGCTGCGAGGCGAGGCGGACGTTCTGGCCGCGGCGGCCGATGGCCAGCGACAGCTGGTCGTCCGGCACCACGACCTCGATGCGGTTGGCGTCCTCGTCGAGCACGACCTTGACCACCTCGGCGGGCTGCAGCGCGTTGACGATGAAGCTCGCGGCGTCGGGCGACCACGGGATGATGTCGATCTTCTCGCCCTGCAGCTCGTTGACGACCGCCTGGACGCGGCTGCCGCGCATGCCGACGCAGGCGCCGACGGGATCGATCGAGGAATCCTTCGAGATCACGGCGATCTTGGCGCGCGAGCCCGGGTCGCGGGCGACCGACTTGATCTCGATGATGCCGTCGTAGATCTCCGGCACCTCCTGGGCGAACAGCTTCGCCATGAACTGCGGATGCGTGCGCGACAGGAAGATCTGCGGCCCGCGCTGCTCGGAGCGCACGTCGTAGATATAGGCGCGCACCCGGTCGCCCGGCCTGTAGGTCTCGCGCGGCACGAGCTCGTCGCGGCGGATGATCGCCTCGCCGCGGCCGAGATCGACGATCACGTTGCCGTACTCGACGCGCTTGACGACGCCGTTCACGACCTCGCCGATGCGGTCCTTGAATTCCTCGTACTGGCGCTGGCGCTCGGCGTCGCGCACCTTCTGGACGATGACCTGCTTGGCCGACTGGGCGGCGATGCGGCCGAAGTCGAGCGGCGGCAGCGGCTCGGAGATGTAGTCGCCGAGCTCGGCGGCCGGGTTGCGCTCGCGCGCCTCCTCGAGCGAGATCTCGGTGATCGGGCTCTCGACGGTCTCGACGGCCTCGCGAAGCCGGTAGAGCCGGATCTCGCCCGACTTCGGGTTGATCTCCGCCTTGACGTTCGTCTCGCTGCCGTAACGCGACCGCGCCGCCTTCTGGATCGCGTCCTCCATGGCCGCGATCACGATCTGCCGGTCGATCACCTTCTCGCGCGCGACCGCGTCGGCGATCTGCAGCAGTTCGAGCCTGTTGGCGCTGACAGCCGTTGCCATACTATTCAAGCCTTCCGTTCCTGGCCCTCACGCGTCGGGCGCATTCTTCTCGCGCGCCTTGCCGGCGCGCAGGGATTCCTCGATGAGCGCGTCCGTCATCACGAGATGCGCCTCGGCGATGTCCGCGATCGGCAGCGCCGCGGCCGCGGGCTCCGTGCCCTCCGGCATGTCGACGAGCACCGTCTCGCCCTCGACGCCGCGGATCAGGCCGCGGAAGCGCTTGCGCCCCTCGACCGGCACGGCCATCTCGACCTTCACCTCGTGGCCGGCCCAGCGCACGAAATCCGACAGCCTGACCAGCGGCCGGTCGATGCCGGGCGAGGAGACCTCGAGATTGTAGGCGCCCTTGATCGGGTCCTCGACGTCGAGCGCCGGCGACAGGGCGCGGCTCAGGGTCTCGCAGTCGTCGACCGTGAACGTGCCGTCGGGCCGCTCCGCCATGATCTGCACCGTGCAGCCGTCGCGGGCGCTGACCCGGACGCGCACCAGCCTGAAGCCCAGATCCTCGGCGACCGGCTCGGCGACGGCGGCGACGCGCGCGGCGGCGCCCGTCTCCGTCACGAGGCGCGGATCGTCCTGGGCGAGTTCCTGAATCATTCAACAGCCTCATACCGGGATCGTGTGGCGAGGCTGCGGCCGGCGCCGGTCAAGGCGTCGCCCCAAACAAAAAAGAGCGGGCCGAGGCCCACTCCCCACGAACGATCCGAGAGAGTATCAGAACCATCCAACCGGTTCGGATGACGTCTATATACCCGCTTGCCCCCCGTCCGCGCAAGAGCCGGCTCCACGCTTCCGGAAGGTCAGGTAGGCGGGCCTGCGCCCCTCGCGGATCGCCTTCGCCTCGTAGCGTGTGCCGGGCCAGCCGGGAAACGGCGTGCGCCAGTCGTCGGCCCGCTCCGCCGTCCAGTCGAGGGCGGGCGCGGAGCGGCGGACGCGGCGCAGCGTCCAGTCGACATAGTCCGGGATGTCGCTGGCGAAGCGCAGCTCGCCGCCGGGCTTGAGGATGCGCGCCATGTGCGGCGCGGTGTCGTCGTTGAGGAGCCGGCGCTTGCGGTGGCGCGTCTTCGGCCAGGGGTCGGGATAGAGCATCCAGATCCGGTCGAGCGAGGCGTCCGGCAGCGCGGCGAGCAGGAGGCGGGCGTCGGCGTCGTAGAGCCGCACGTTGTCGAGGCCCTGCTCCTCGACCGCCACCAGCATCTTGGCCATGCCGTTGAGAAACGGCTCGCAGCCGATGAAGCCGGTCTCCGGCTCGCTCGCGGCGCGGTGGGCGAGGTGCTCCCCGCCGCCGAAGCCGATCTCGAGATGGACCTCGCGGACGGGCCGCGGAAACAGCGCCGCGCAGGTCGGCCGGCGCCTCGTCCGGCTCGACCCTGAGCCGCGGCAGCAGGTGATCGATCAGATCCTGCTGCCGCTGCCTGAGCGGATGTCCCTTGCGGCGCCCGTAGAAGCGCTGACGGCTTTCGTCGTGCCCGGGCGTCACGTCGGTCCGGCTGCCTTACGAGAAGGCGCGCTTGAGCTCGTCGACCAGGTCGGTGCGCTCCCAGGAGAAGCCGCCGTCATGGTCGGGCGAGCGGCCGAAATGGCCGTAGGCCGCGGTGCGCGCGTAGATCGGACGGTTGAGCTGCAGGTGCTCGCGGATGCCGCGGGGCGACAGGTTCACGAGCTGGTACAGCACCTTCTCGAGCTTCTCCTCGTCGACCTCGTTCGTGCCGTGGCAGTCGACGTAGAGCGACAGCGGCTTGGAGACGCCGATCGCGTAGGAGACCTGGATCGTGCACTTCTCCGCCAGGTCCGCGGCGACCACGTTCTTGGCGAGGTAGCGGCAGGCATAGGCGGCCGAGCGGTCGACCTTCGTGGGGTCCTTGCCCGAGAACGCGCCGCCGCCGTGCGGCGCGGCGCCGCCATAGGTGTCGACGATGATCTTGCGGCCGGTCAGGCCGCAGTCGCCGTCGGGGCCGCCGATGACGAAGCGGCCCGTCGGGTTCACGTAGAACTCGTCTTCCGGGCACATCCAGCCGTCCGGCAGGACGTCGAGGACGTAGGGCCGCACGATCTCGCGGACCTCCTCGGTGGAGACGCGCTCGGTGTGCTGCGTCGAGACGACGACCGAGGTCACCGCGGCCGGCCGGCCGTTCTCGTAGCGCAGCGTGACCTGGCTCTTGGCGTCCGGCTCGAGGTCGGGCTGGGCGCCGGAATGGCGCGCCTCGGCCATCGCCTGCAGGATGCCGTGCGCGTAGTAGATCGGCGCCGGCATCAGGTCGGGCGTGTCCTTGCACGCGAAGCCGAACATGATGCCCTGGTCGCCGGCGCCCTCGTCCTTGTTGCCGGCGGAGTCGACGCCGACGGCGATGTCGGCGGACTGCTGGTGGACGAGCACCTCGACGTCGGCGTTCTTCCAGTGGAAGCCGTCCTGCTCGTAGCCGATCTCCTTGACGACGCGGCGGGCGACGTCCTCGAGATGCTCGGGCGTCACGCTCTCGGGCCCGCGGACCTCGCCGGCCAGCACGATCTTGTTCGTGGTGACGAGCGTCTCGCAGGCGACGCGCGCCTCCGGCATGGCGGCGAGATAGGTGTCGACGATCGCGTCCGAGATCTTGTCGCACACCTTGTCCGGGTGGCCTTCGGAGACGGATTCGCTGGTGAAGAGATAGGAAGATCTGGCCACGGACGGTTCCCTCGCAGGACATAAAGAAATCTCAATATCCGCCTTCTGACAGCGCGGGCGGCCAGCGTCAAGCGCCAAGGTGCGCCGCGAGGCGACTCTGCGGAAGGGAGGTTCGGCGGTGTGGCAGGCGCGACGCGGTCGGCTCACTCGCCCTTGCGGGCCAGCGTCTCCACGAGGTCGACGATGCGTCGGCGCACGCTCGGGTCCTCGATCGCGAGGAAGGCCTTCATCAGCTGCAGCCCCTCGCGGCTGGCGATGAAGTCGGCGACGTAGTCCTCGCCGTCGGCCTCCGCGAGGCCCGGCGCCGCGGCGGCGCCGTAGCCCATGTCGTCGTAGAAGAACGACACCGGCACGCCCAGGATCTGCGATGCCTCGAAGAGCCGGCTCGCCCCGATCCGGTTCGTGCCCTTCTCGTATTTCTGGACCTGCTGGAAGGTGATGCCGAGCTGGTCCGCCAGCTTCTCCTGGCTCATGCCGATCAGCATTCGCCGCAGCCGCACCCGGCCGCCAACATGGACATCGATCGGGTTTGGCGCTTTTCGGTTCATGTCGGCGTCGGCTTCGAAATCACGGGATCCGCATCGCACGGACAGGGCCGTGCCGGGGCAATAGCATATTCTTCATACACCAGATACGGCACAAAGCACCCCTCGTGGGGCGCGCGCGCCTCACCCGCGGCGCCGGCGCATCGCCGCGGCGAGCGCGACCAGGAAGGCGAGCGCCGTCATGATCGCCCAGGGAAGCTCGCGGTGGCGGGCGTAGAAGGTGGGTGGCGCCGCCGCCGGCAGGCTCGCGTCGATGACGCCGCGCTGGCCGATGCCGAGCCGGCGCAGGACGCGGCCGTTCGCGTCGATCACCGCGGAGATGCCGGTGTTCGCGGCGCGGATGACGGGCAGCCCCTCCTCGACCGCGCGCACCCGCGCCTGCCGCAGGTGCTGCCAGGGCCCGGGCGTGTCGCCGAACCAGGCGTCGTTGGTGACGTTGAGGATCCAGCTCGGCCGCGCGACGCCGTCCGGCAGGACCTGGCCCGGGAAGATGATCTCGTAGCAGATCAGCGGCAGGAAGGGCGGCGCGGCGCCGGCCTGCATCGCGTGCCGCTCCGAGCCCGCCTCGAAGCCGCCGATCACGTCCGTCAGCTGGCGCAGGCCGAGCGCCTCGAGCGTCGACTGCCACGGCATGAACTCGCCGAACGGCACGAGCTTCACCTTGTCGTAGACGTCGCCGATGCGGCCCTCGTCGTCGATCACGAAGATCGAGTTGTAGACGCGCCAGCCGCTCTCCTTCGTCGCGTCGCGCTCGACCCGCTGCAGGCCGGTGACGAGCGAGGTGCCGGTCGGCAGCACCGCGGCGATCGCCGGCAGCGCCGTGCTCTCGAAGTCGAAGACGTAGGGGATGGCCGATTCCGGCCAGATCACGATGTCGGCGTCGCCCGCCCCCATCGCGTCCGGCGATGCGGCGCGGTCGGTGAGCTCGAGATATTCCGACAGGATCGCCGAGCGGCGCGCGGGCAGCCACTTCTCGTCCTGCGGCACCGAGGGCTGGACGATGCGCAGCCGCACGGCCGGTGCCGGCCCGTCGTCCGGCTGCCGCAGCCGCCAGCTTCCGAAGCCGAACATGGCCGCGAGCACGGCGAGCCCGGCGACCGGCAGGCCGAGGCGGACGATCCGGCCGCCGCCGCCGCTGATCGCGGCCGGCGCGGCGAAGACGAGGCAGGCGACCACCGCGAGCCCGTAGGCGCCGACGAGGGAGGCCGACTGCATCGTCAGCTCGGAAGCCGCGAAGGCGTAGCCGAAGCCGTTCCACGGGAAGCCCGTCAGCAGGTGGCCGCGCGCGAACTCGGCGAGGCCCATGCCGAACGCGAAGGCGAAGACGCGGGCCGGGCCCGGCGACCAGAGGAGCCGCGCGATGGCGGTGCCGGCGGCGGTGAAGAGCGCGAGCCCCGCCGGCAGGAGCAGCATCGCGAAGGGGATCATCCACGCGAAGGTGTCGGCCTCGACGAGGAAGGCCGCGCCGATCCACCACAGCCCGGCGAGGAAATAGCCGAAGCCGAAGGCCCAGCCGACGAGCGCCGCCGGCAGGAGGGCGCGCAGACGCTGCCGCCGCCCCGCGACGATCGTGCCGTCGATCAGCCAGATCAGGCCGGGAAAGGTGAGGAAGAGGACGGGGAAGGCGTCGTAGGGCGCCATCGCCAGCGCCGAGACGGCGCCGAGCAGGAAGCCGGCGAGCATGCGCCGCCAGCCCCACAGCAGCGACAGCCGCCCTGCCGCCCGGTCGACCGGATCGCTCATGCGGGCGGCCGGGCCCGCTCAGGCTGCATCGGAGCGGTCGTCTTGGCGCAGGGCCTGGCCCGGCCGATCCGGCTCCGCCGCCTTGCGGCGGTGGATCCGCACCCGCTTGATGCGGCGCGGATCGGCGTCGAGGATCTCGAACTCGAAGCCGCCGGCGAACGGCACGAGCTCGCCGCGCACCGGCACGTGGCCGGCGCGGTTGAAGACGAGGCCGGCCAGCGTGTCGACCTCCTCGACGAGGTCGCCGAGCTCGAGGTCGTCGCCGAACAGGGCCGACACCTCCTCGATGGGCGCGCGCGCGTCGGCGATGAAGCCGCCGTCGGGCGTCGGCTCGATCATCGGCGCGCTCGCCTCGTCGTGCTCGTCCTCGATGTCGCCGACGATCTGCTCGACGAGGTCCTCGATCGAGACGAGGCCGTCCGTGCCGCCATACTCGTCGACGACGATCGCCATGTGCACGCGCGTCGCCTGCATCTTCACCAGCAGGTCGCCGGCCGGCATCGACGGCGGCACGTAGAGGACCTGGCGGACGAGGCCCGTCCGGTTGAGCGGCGTCGTGAAGTCGACCTTGTCGAAGGGATTGCCGCCGGGCTCGATCGCCGGCGTCTCGGCGCCGTCGGCCGGCGTGCCGAGCGCCTGCTGCGTGATGTAGCCCATCAGGTCCTTGATGTGGACCATGCCGGCGGGATCGTCGAGGCCCTCGCGGTAGACGGGCAGGCGCGAGTGGCCGGCCACGCGGAATTCCTGCAGGAGCTCGCCGATCGGCACGTCGACCTCGACGGCGTCGATGTCGGCGCGCGGCACCATCACGTCCTCCACGCGCAGGTCGCGCAGAGAGAGGACGTTGCGCAGCATCGAGCGTTCCTTCGGCGAAAGGACGCTGGCGAGCTGGCGCGCATCCGCGTCGAGGACCCCTTCGAGGTCGTCGCGCAGCGAGCCGTTCGACCGGCCGGCGAACAGTTCCTTCAGGCGGGCGAAGAACCCGTTGTGAAGGTTGGACTGATCGCCGGCGGCGATACTGGAAGGGTCGTCGGTGCTACTTCGGCTTTCGTCTGACATCTGATTTCAGGTTTCACCCGGACTGTTCCTGAAGGTCCGGCTCCGTCTCGGCGTATGGGTCGGGCAGCCCGAGATCGCCAAGGATCGCGATCTCCAACGCTTCCATCCGGGCCGCCTCGTCCTCTTCGATATGATCGTGCCCCAGCACGTGCAGTATGCCGTGGATCACCAGATGGATGAAGTGGTGCTCCGGCGACTTTCCCTGCTCGGCAGCCTCGCGGGCAAGCGTCTCGCGCGCAAGGATGACGTCCCCAAGGTGGGGATCCTCGCCCGGAACGCCAACGCCCGGCGACGGAAAGGACAGCACGTTGGTCGGCTTGTCCTTGTTCCGGAACTGCGCGTTGAGCCCGCGCACCGTCGCGTCGTCGGCCAGCGCGACGGTGACCGTGCCGCTCGCCGGCTGGCGCGCGGCGACCGCCGCGGCGACCGGCGCGAGCAGGCGCTCCGGCTCGAGGCCCGACCAGTCGCCGGCCTGCTCCACGATCTCGAGCGCGAGCGGCGCGTCAGCCATGGCCGGGCGCCGCCTTCCTCGCCTCCGCCTCGCCCTGCTCGTAGGCGCGCACGATGCGCTGCACGAGCGGGTTGCGGATGACGTCGGCCTCGGCGAACGGGATGTGCGCCACGCCGTCGACCGCGGCGAGCAGGCGGATCGCCTCGCGCAGGCCCGACTGCTGGCCCGGCGGCAGGTCGACCTGGCTCGGGTCGCCCGTCACGATCATCTTCGAGCCCTCGCCGAGGCGCGTGAGGAACATCTTCATCTGCATCGTCGTGCAGTTCTGCGCCTCGTCGAGGATGACGGCGGCGTTCGACAGCGTGCGGCCGCGCATGAAGGCGAGCGGCGCGATCTCGATCACCCGGTTCTGCAGGCCCCGCTCGACGCGGTCGGCCGGCATCATGTCGTAGAGCGCGTCGTAGAGCGGCCGCAGGTAGGGGTCGACCTTCTCGCGCATGTCGCCCGGCAGGAAGCCGAGCCGCTCGCCCGCCTCGACGGCGGGCCGCGACAGGATGATGCGGTCGACGACGCCCTTCTCGAGCAGCGCGGCGGCATAGGCGACGGCGAGATAGGTCTTGCCGGTGCCGGCCGGGCCGGCGGCGAAGACGAGGTCGTGGTCGGCGAGCGCCCGCAGGTAGCGGTCCTGCGTCACCGTGCGCGCCGTGACCGTCTTCTTGCGCGTGCCGATCTGGGCGAGCGAGGACAGCCCCGGCAGCACGGCCTGCTGCTCGCTGACCGCCGTCGCCACGCGGATCGCGCCGTCGACGTCGCCCTGCGTCACCTCCTCGCCGCGCAGGAGGCGCTGGTAGAGCCCCTCCAGCACCTCGGCGGCGGTGGCGCAGGCGGCAGGGTCGCCGCGCAGGCTCACATAGTTGCCGCGCGCCGTCGCCTCGATCCCGAGCCGCTGCTCGATCAGCGCCAGGTGCTGGTCGTACTGCCCGTAGAGATCGCTCGCCAGCCGGTTGTCCTCGAAGCCGACGACCCGCTCGCTCGTGCGGCCCGGGTCGTCCTGGCGACGGCCGTAGCGCGACCGCCCCGCCTGTGGCGTTTCGTTCAAAGAGTGGCCTCCGCCAGGAGAGAGCTGTCGTTGCGCGACGCAGGCGTCAGGCGCCCGCCCAGGCTGTTCGGGCCGGCGCTCTCGATCGTCACCTCGGCGAGCTCGCCGATCATGTCGGCCGGCACCTCCGCGTGCACCGGCTGCAGGTAGGGCGAGCGGCCGATGAGCTGGCCGTCGCGGCGGCCCGGCTTCTCGAACAGGACCGGCACCGTGCGGCCGACGAGGCCCGCGTTGAAGGCCTTCTGGCTCTCCGCCAGCGCCGCCTGCAGGATCTGCAGGCGCTCGGCCTTCACCGGCTCGGGCACCTGCTCCTCCATGCCGGAGGCCGGCGTGCCGGGCCGCGGGCTGTACTTGAACGAGAACGCCTGGGCGTAGGAGACGCGCTTCACGAGATCGAGCGTGTCGTCAAAGTCGGCCTCCGTCTCGCCCGGGAAGCCGACGATGAAGTCGCCCGAGATCGCGATGTCGGGCCGGGCGGCCCTGACGCGCTCGATGATCTCGAAATAGGTGTCGCGCGTGTGACGGCGGTTCATGGCGGCCAAGAGCCTGTCCGATCCCGATTGCACCGGCAGGTGGAGATAGGGCATCAGCGTGTCGAGGTCGCGGTGCGCGGCGATCAGGTCGTCGTCCATGTCGCGCGGGTGGCTCGTCGTGTAGCGCAGGCGGTCCAGCCCCTCGATTTCCGCCAGCTCGTGGAGCAGGCGCGCGAGGCCCCACTCGCGGCCGTCGAGGCCCTCGCCGTGATAGGCGTTGACGTTCTGGCCGAGCAGGGTGATCTCGCGCACGCCGCGCTCGACGAGCCGGCGCGCCTCGTCGAGCAGCGCCCGGGCCGGCCGCGACTGCTCGGCGCCGCGCGTGTAGGGCACGACGCAGAAGGTGCAGAACTTGTCGCAGCCTTCCTGCACGGCGAGGAACGCGGTCGCGCCGCCCGAGCGCACGCGCTTGTCGCTCGCGCCCGGCATGCGGGTGAACTTGTCCTCCGGCGGGAAATCGGTGTCGACGGCGCTCTCGCCGCGGCTCGCCCGGTCCAGAAGATCGGGGAGGCGGTGATAGGCCTGCGGCCCGACCACGAGGTCGACCACCGGCGCGCGGCGCACGATCTCCTCGCCCTCGGCCTGCGCGACGCAGCCGGCGACGCCGATCATCGTCTGCAGGCCGCGGCTCGCGCGCTCGTCCTTCAGCGCGCGGATGCGGCCGATCTCGGAGAAGACCTTCTCGGCGGCCTTCTCGCGGATGTGGCAGGTGTTGAGGATGACGAGGTCGGCGTCCTCGGGGGTCTCGGTCGCCTCGTACCCCCTCGCCGACAGGACGTCGATCATGCGGCCGGAGTCGTAGACGTTCATCTGGCAGCCGAACGTCCGCACAAAGAGCTTCTTGGAAGCTGTCATCAGCAGGTTGAAACAATCGCGTTTGCGTGGGGATGCCTCGTCCCGTCACGGGCATCCATGTCTATGCGATGGCCGCACGCGTCTTTCGCCACGCCGGGCGCGCCATGTCACCCTTCCCTGTTTACCGGTTTTGCGGCCGTTCGGGAAGGGGATGCGCCCATGCCGGCGCCGCTCAGGGCCGCGAGCGTGGCGGCGCGCACGGCCGTCTCGGCCTGCCGCGCCACCGCCTTGCGCTGCCGCCCCTCGCCGAGCGGGATCGGCTCGCCGAAGCGGACGACCGCGTCGACGGGGCCGGCGGCGAGGAACGCCATCAGGTGCGGCGCCAGGTCCTTGTCGCCGTGCCAGGCGACGAGGTGGCGGTGCTGCCGCCCCATCGCCACGCCGTTGACCGCCGTGTAGGCGAGGCTCACCGGCTGCACGAGGAGCGGCGGCGCGTCGTCGGCGCCGAGCGGCACCGCGCCGAACAGCGCCGTCTTGAACGGCAGCACGCGGTTGCCGTCGTTCGAGGTTCCTTCCGCGAACAGCACCATCACGTCGCCGGCCGCGAGCCGGTCGGCGATCTCCCGGCGCGTGTCGCCGGTGGCGCTGCGCCGCTCGCGGTCGACGAAGATCGTGCGCTGCAGCCGGGCGAGCGTGCTGACCACCGGCCAGGTGCCGACCTCGCGCTTGGCGACGAAGGAGAGCGGCCCCGTCGCGCTCAGCAGCGGGATGTCGAGCCAGGAGACGTGGTTGGAGACGAGCAGGAGCGGCCGGCCGGGCGCCGCCTGCCCCTCGACGCGCAGGCGCACGCCGAGCAGCGCCAGGAGCATGCGGTGGTAGCGCACCGGGATGCGCCGCGCCGCGCGCGGCGAGAACCGCAGGGCGAGCATCTGCAGCGGCATGCACGCCGCCGTCACCGCGGCGACCGCCGCCAGGATGATCGCCGCTCTCAGCCTGCCCATGGATGAACGCCCGAACCCTCGCCTCGCGCCCGGCCGGAAAGGCCGGATCCCGCCAGGCTCCTATCGCATGTCAGGCCGCGGAATTCGACAGGGGGAGATCGAGCCGCATCAGGATCGCATCGGCGCCGGAGCTCGACCGGTAATAGCCCTTGCGCCGGCCGATCGGGGCGAAGCCGAAGCCGGCATAGAGGGCGCGGGCGGCGTCGTTGCCCTCGTCGACCTCGAGGAACACAGCCTCCACGTCGCGCGCGCCGGCCTCGGCGAGGCCGTAGGCGAGGAGCGCGCTGGCCACGCCCTCGCGCCGGCGCCCGGGGGCCACGGCGATCGTGTAGATCTCCGCCTCGCCCGGCAGCGCCCGGATCATGAGGAGCGCGTCGAGCCCGCCGTGATCGCCGCGATAGCCGAAGGCGAGCAGCATCGGGTTCTTCATCAGCTCGCGGAACGACTCCTCCGACCACGGCGCCTCCATGGTCGCGGCGTGCAGCGCGGCCGCGAGGCCGGCATCGTCGGGGGTGAGCCTGAAGGGCCGCTGCGTCATCGCCGCGCCAGCATCTTGTCGCCCTGCGGCTTGGCGTCGGGCGCCCGCAGGTAGAAGGGTCGCGGCACGGGGCCGTCGGGCCGGGCGCAGGCTGCGACGCTGCGCGCCGAGGGGGCCACGGCCTCGCCGATGACGGCGAGCGGCCGCTCCGTGCCGGCGCGATCGGCGAGCAGCCGCGCCCCGGAGCCGAAGACCGCCGACACGCCGGCCGGCAGGGCCGCCACCGCCTCGTCCAGCCGCAGCACGGCCGGATCCGACAGCACGGCGCCGTCGGCGGCGAAGCACTGCAGGTAGATCTCGTCGCGCCGCGCGTCGATCGCCACGGCGAAGGGCTGCTCGATCGTCGCCGCCTCCCGCGCCGTCTCGGCCAGCGCCTGAAGCGTCGTGACGCCGACGGCCGGGCGGCCGGTCGCGAGCGCGAAGCCGCGGATCGTCGCCACGCCGACGCGGACGCCGGTGAAGCTGCCGGGGCCGACGGTCGCGGCGAACAGGTCGATGTCGACGAGCTGGATGCCGGCCTCGTTGAGGCAGCGCTCGACCATCGGCATCAGCATCTCGGCGTGGCCGACCGGCATCGGCTCGCTCTCCGCCGCCAGCACGAGATCGTGGTCGCGGTCGAGGACCGCGACCGAGCAGGCAGGCAGGCTCGTGTCGATACCCAGGACGATCATCTGGTGCGGACCCTCGTCCCCTCGGCGGGGACCCGAAGGCCCCGCCGATCGCTTCGGCTCAGACGGGGCGTACTTCCTGCACGTCCGGCACGAAGTGCCGGAGCAGGTTCTCGATGCCGTGCTTGAGCGTCGCGGTCGAGCTCGGGCAGCCGGAGCAGGCGCCCTTCATGTGCAGGAAGACGACGCCGCCGCGATAGCCCTGGAAGGTGATGTCGCCGCCGTCGGAGGCGACCGCGGGGCGCACCCGCGTGTCGATCAGCTCCTTGATCGTGGCGACCGTCGAGGCGTCGGCCTCGTCGAAGTCCTCGGCGTCGGCCGTCGCCTCGCCCTCGTTCACGAGCAGGGGCTGGCCGGAGAGATAGTGCTCCATGATCGCGCCGAGCACGGCGGGCTTCAGGTGCTGCCACTCGTTGCCGCCCTCGGACTTCGTCACGGCGATGAAGTCGGAGCCGAAGAACACGCCGGTGACGCCCGGCACCTCGAACAGCCGCGCCGCGAGCGGCGACGCCGCGGCGTCCTCCGCGCTGCGCACGTCGAGCGGCTCGCCGGGCAGGACCGGCCGGCCGGGGATGAACTTCAAGGTCGCCGGGTTCGGGGTCGCCTCGGTCTGGATGAACATTGCTGCCTTCCCTGATGCGTGCCGCAGGCCGTCTGTTGCGGCGTGCGGCCTGGCGGATGGCGGCCCGTGGCCGCACCATCCTTAGAATTGTTCAATAGATGGCGATGTCCGCCATCAGGTCAAGCCGTCGCGCCCGGGCCGTCGGGCCTCACGAGACGGCGTCGATCTCCTCGTCGCTCATCGAGCCCGGCACGATGGTGATCGGGATCGGGAAGCTCGCCGCCGTGCGCGAGGCGACCGAGGAGACCAGCGGCCCCGGCCCTTCCTTGCCCGTGCCGGCGGCCAGCACCATGATCGCGATGTCCTCGTCCTCCTCGATGACGGCGAGGATCTCCTCCGAAGCGGTTGCCTTCGCGGATCTTGAACTCGGGCTCGGCCCCCGTCCAGAGACGCATCTTCTCGGCGAAGCCGCCGAGCACGCGGCGCGCCTCGCCCTGCGCCTCGGCCCGCATCACCGCCTCGACGCCGAGCCAGTGCTGGAAGCCGCCGGGCTCGATGACGTAGAGCATCACGACGATGCCGTTGGTGTGCAGCGCGCGGCGGCTGGCGAAATAGACGGCGCGCTCGCACTCGGGCGTGTCGTCGATGATCACCAGGAACTTGCGCCGGTGGCCCGGCTGCGCGCTGCGCCGCATCTTCGTCATGACGTCAACGTGCCATCAGCCGATGCCGCCGACAACGCTCGTCTGGTCTACGGTCGAACGGACGAAGCCGACGACGTCCTTCACGTCGTCCATGATCGGCTGCGCGATGGCGCGGGCGCGCTCGGCGCCGTCGGCGAGAATGGCGTCGATCTGCTCGGGCTCGGCCATCAGCCGGCGCATCTCCGCCGGTGATCGGCGACAGCTTCTCCACCGAGATGTCGGCCAGCGCCTGCTTGAAGCGCGAGAACGGGCCGGCGTACTCGGCGAGCACCGCCGCCTCGTCGCTGTCGGCGAGGCCGGCATAGATGCCGACGAGGTTCGCCGCCTCGGGCCGGCTCTCCAGCCCCTCGGCCTCGCTCGGCAGCGGCTCGGGATCGGTCTTCGCCTTGCGGATCTTCAGCGCGATCGTGTCGGCGTCGTCCATCAGGTTGATGCGCGAGTAGTCGGAGGGGTCCGACTTCGACATCTTCTTGGTGCCGTCGCGCAGGCTCATGACGCGCGTCGCGGGGCCGGAGATCAGCGGCTCGGTGAGCGGGAAGAACTGCTCGCCGTGGCCGAGCGCGGCGATCTGGTCGGCGAAGTCCATGTTGAACTTCTGCGCGATGTCGCGGGTGAGCTCGAGATGCTGCTTCTGGTCCTCCCCGACCGGCACGTGCGTCGCCTTGTAGGCGAGGATGTCGGCGGCCATCAGGTCGGGATAGGCGAACAGCCCCACGGAGGCGTTCTCCTTGTGCTTGCCCGCCTTCTCCTTGAACTGCGTCATCCGGTTGAGCCAGCCCATGCGGGCGACGCAGTTGAACACCCAGGCGAGCTCGGCGTGCGCGGAGACCTGGCTCTGGTTGAACACGATGTGGGCGCGCGGGTCGATGCCGGCGGCGATGAAGGCGGCCGTCACCTCGCGCGTGGCGCGGTGCAGCGCGGCCGGCTCCTGCCACACCGTGATCGCGTGCAGGTCGACCACGCAGTAGAGGCACTCGAAGTCGCTCTGCAACTCGACGAAGCGCTTGATGGCGCCGAGATAGTTGCCGAGATGCAGGTTGCCGGTCGGCTGCACGCCGGAAAACACGCGCTGCGGAAAGCTCGTCATACGCTCGTGATCCTACTCAGAAAGCCGGCGCGTTATGGCCGATCGGGGGGTCTGTTTCAAGCTTTCCCGGGGGAGCGCCGCACCGCGCCGAGGATCTCGCGCCGGTCGAGGACGCCGGTCGCCACCGCCAGGATGCCGTAGGTGAGGATGCCGAGCGTCACGAGGATGGCGAGCAGGATCGCCTTGTCGAAGGCGAGCCCCGCGAGCATCGGCCGCAGCGTCACGTCGGCCACCCACAGCACCGCCGCCATCGCGGCCGTCACCCCGAGAAGGCGCGCCATGCGCGAGACGAGCCGCTCGTCGAAGGCGAGGCCGCCGCGGCGGCGCAGCAGGATCGCGAGCAGGATGGCGTTCGTCCAGCCGCCGACGCTGGTCGCGATCGCGATGCCGACATGGGCGAGCCAGGGAAAGAGCGCGAGGCTGAGGACGATGTTGATCGCGGCGTTGATGCCGGCGAACCACATCGGCGTCTTGGTGTCCTCGCGGGCGAAGAAGCCCGGCTGGAAGACCTTGATCATGACGAAGCCCGGCAGGCCGAGGCCGAAGGCCGCGAGCGCCCCGGCCGTGGCGTGGGCGTCGGCGTCGGTGAAGGCGCCGCGGGCGAACAGGCCCTCGATGATCGCGCCGGGCACGACGGCGAGCGCCGCGGCGGCCGGCACGGTGAGCGCCAGCGCGAACTCGAGCGAGCGGTTCTGCTGGTGCATCGCCGCGCCCTCCTCGCCGGCGCGCAGCCGGCGCGACAGCTCGGGCAGCAGCACGACGCCGATCGCCACGCCGACGAGGCCGAGCGGCAGCTGGTAGATGCGGTCGGCGTAATAGAGGTAGGAGACCGCCTGCGGCGCCATCGAGGCGATCATCGTGCCGACGACGATGTTGATCTGGGTGATGCCGCCGGCCAGCACGCCCGGCACCGCGAGCGCGATCAGCCGCCTGACGCCGGGCGTCAGGCGCGGCCGGACGAGCCGCAGCCCCATGTTCTCGCGCCCCGCCGCGACGACCAGCATGACGAGCTGCGCGATGCCGCCGAAGAACACCGCCCAGGACAGCCAGAAGCCGGCCGCCGCCGTCTCCTCGCGGCCAGACCAGAGGATCAGCACGAGGGCGCCGACGAACACGACGTTGAGCAGCGTCGGCGCGAAGGCCGCCGCGGCGAAGCGGCCGAGCGCGTTCAGCAGGCCCGAGAACAGCGCGACGAGCGACACGAAGAGCAGGTAGGGAAAGCAGATCCGCGTCAGGTCGATCGACAGCTCGAACTTGGCGGGATCGCCGGCGAAGCCCGGCGCCAGCACGTACATGACGAGCGGCATGGCGAGCTCGGCGAGGATCGTCAGCACGACGAGCGTCAGCGCGAGCATCGTCATCGCCTCCTGCGGCGAAGACGCGCGCGGCGTTCTCGCCCTCGCCTTCGAGCTCGCGTGCGAAGAGCGGCACGAAGGCGGAGTTGAAGGCGCCTTCCGCGAAGATCCGGCGGAACAGGTTCGGCAGGCGGAAGGCGACGAAGAAGGCGTCCGCCACCGGCCCGGCGCCGAGCGCGGCGGCCATCAGCATGTCGCGGCCGAAGCCGAGGATGCGGCTCGAGGCGGTGCCGCCGCCGACCAGCATGAAGTTGCGAATCAGGGACATGGGGGAGCTTCGTGAAACGGGTCCGGATGCCGCTCATGCCCGCGAAAGAAGCGGGCATCCATGCCGCGCGGCCAGTCGTTGCGGGACGCCTTGGGCTCCCGCCTTCGCGGGAACGAGCGGAGCAAGGGGCTGGTGCCTCGCCTCCTGCTCTAGCGCAGGATCCGCCTCCCGTCACGGGGATACTGGGGGCTGCCGCTCACGCGGCCTTGTCGGCCTTCTCGCCCGAGAAGACGCCGAGGAGGTGGCGCTTCATCGCCGCCTGCCGGTTGGCGTTGACGATCTTGTGGCCGGTGAGATCGGTCACGTAGAAGACGTCGACGGCGCGCTCGCCGAAGGTCGCGATGTGCGCCGAGGCGATGTTGAGGTTGAGCCGGGCGAGCACGCCGGTCAGGTCGAACAGCAGGCCCGGCCGGTCGAGGCCCGACACCTCGATCACCGTGAAGCGGTCCGACCAGGCGTTGTTCACCTGGACGTCGGGCTCGAGCGAGAAGGCGCGGATGCGGCGCTGCTTCGCCGAGGGCGGCCGCCGCTTCACCATGTCGCCGAGATAGGCCTCGCCGGTGAGCGCCTTCTCGATCGTCTTGCCGATGCGCTCGGCGCGCCGCCGCTCGTCCTCGGCCTCCGGCAGCTCCCGCGAGATGAAGATCGTGTCGAGGGCGAAACCGTCGCTCGTGGTGAAGATCTGCGCGTCGACGATGTTGGCGTCGCACGCGGCGCAGGCGCCGGCCAGCACCGAGAGCAGGCGCGGATGGTCGGGCGCGAAGACGACGATCTCGGTCACGTCGGTGAAGCGGTCCGTCTTCACGCGCGTGGCGAGCCGCTGGCCCGTCTCGTCGACCTCCTTGAGGAAGCGCGCGTGCTCGACCTGCCGGTCGATGTCGGTGCGCAGCCAGTAGGCCTCGTAGTGGCGGTCGGCCAGCCCGTCGAACGTCGCCTGGTCCCAGTCGGGCAGCCGCTCGCGCAGCAGCTCCCTCGACTGGGCGACGCGCAGCGGCCGGTGGGCGAGGCCGTGGCCGCCGGTCAGCACCGGCTCGGTCTCGTGATAGAGCGTGCGCAGGAGCTGGCCCTTCCAGCCGTTCCAGACGCCGGGGCCGACGGCGCGGATGTCGCACACGGTGAGCACGAGCAGGAGCTTCAGCCGCTCCAGCGTCTGCACGGTGGCCGCGAAGTCCTCGATCGTCTTGCGGTCGGCGAGGTCGCGCGACTGGGCGGTGATCGACATGTCGAGATGGTGCTCGACGAGCCAGGCGACCGTCTCGACGTCGGCGGCGGCGAAGCCCATGCGCTTGGCGACCCTGCGCGCGACCTTGGCGCCGGCGATCGAGTGGTCCTCCGGCCGGCCCTTGGCGATGTCGTGCAGGAACAGCGCGAGGTAGAGCACCTCGCGGTTGCCGATCGTGTGGACGATCTCGTCGGCCAGCGGATGCGCCTCGGAGCAGCGGCCCTGCTCGATGTCGGCGAGGATGCCGATCGAGCGCAGCAGGTGCTCGTCCACCGTGTAGTGGTGGTACATGTTGAACTGCACGAGCGCGACGATGCGCCCGAAATCGCGGAAGAAGCGGCCGAGGACGCCGGCCTCGTTCATCCGCCGGAGCACGACCTCGGGATCGTTCTTCGAGGTCAGGATCGCGCATGAACAGGCGGTTCGCCTCGGGATCGTTGCGCACGCCCGTGTCGATCAGCTTGAGCGAGCGCCGGGCGAGCTTCAGCGCGTCGGGGTGGAACGACAGATTGTGCTTGTCGGCGAGGTGGAAGATCCGGATCAGGTTGACCGGGTCGCGCTCGAAGGACTCCTCGTCGGCGACGTTGATGCGGCCGGACTCGACGACGAAGTCCTCGCTCTCGCCGATCTGGCCCTGCCGGCGCGGCCGCAGCCGCTCCATGAAGCGCGACAGCGCGTGCGTCTTCTTGACGTGCTGCACCTCGAGCGTCGCGCAGAAGATGCGCGTCAGGTCGCCGACGTCCTTGGCGACCAGGAAGTAGTGCTTCATGAAGCGCTCGACGTCGCGCTGGCCCGGGTGCGGCGTGTAGTCGAGCCGGTGGGCGAGCTCGCGCTGCACGTCGAAGGTCAGCCGCTCCTCGGCGCGCCCGGTCATGAAGTGCAGGTGGCAGCGGACCGCCCACAGGAAGTCCTCGCACTTCCGGAACAGCCGGTATTCGCTGCGCCCGAAGACGCCCGCCTTCACGAGGTCGGCGTGGCTCTTCACGCGGTAGAAGTACTTGCCGATCCAGAACAGGGTCTGCAGGTCGCGCAGGCCGCCCTTGCCCTCCTTCACGTTCGGCTCGACGACGTAGCGCGACTCGCCGCCGCGCCGGTGGCGGGCGTCGCGCTCGGCGAGCTTGGCCTCGATGAACTCCGGCCCGGTTCCCTTGACGACCTCCTGGTCGAAGCGCGTGTCGAGATCCTCGAACAGCAGGCGGTCGCCGCACAGGAAGCGGGCGTCGAGGATCGCGGTGCGGATCGTCATGTCGTCGCGCGACAGGCGGATGCACTCGTCGATCGAGCGCACGGCGTGGCCGACCTTGAACTCGAGGTCCCACAGGAAATAGAGCACGTGCTCGACGACGCTCTCGCCCCAGGCCGTCTGCTTGTAGGGCATGAGGAACAGGAGATCGACGTCGGAGCCCGGCGCCATCGTGCCGCGCCCGTAGCCGCCGACCGCGGCCACGCACAGCCTCTCGCCCGAGGTCGGGTTGTCGACCGGCTGCAGCACCTCGACGGCGAAGCGGAACAGCGCCTCGACGACCACGTCCTGCAGGTGGCAGAGCCGCTCGGCGCAGTCGAGGCCGTGCCCGTCCTCCGAGAGCTGCCGCTCGGCGAGGGCGCGGCCGTCGGCCTGGACCTGCTTCAGGAAGCCGATCGCCTCCTTGCGGTACGCGACCTTGCCGTCATGGCCGGCGTGGAGCGCGCGAAGGGCCTCGAACAGTTCCTCCTGGGACGGCAGTCCGTCGGCAATCCGTTTCGGCGTCGTCACGATTCCTCCGCCAGGCGCTTCAGTTCGTAGAGCGCCGCGAGGGCTTCGCGCGGCGACATGTCGTCGGGATCGAGGCCGGCCACGCGAGACCGCAGCGCGTTCGCCTCCGGTGCCGCCGCCGCCGGCTTCGCACGCTCGCGCTCGAGATGGACGGCGAACAGCGGCAGGTCGGAGACGAGGCCGGCCGAGCCGGACTTCCGGTCGGTGTCCTCGAGCGTCTCCAGCACCTCCCTGGCCCGCGTCAGCACCGCCTCGGGGAGGCCGGCGAGCCGCGCCACCTGCACGCCGTAGGAGCGGTCGGCGGTGCCGGGCACCACCTCGTGCAGGAACACGACGTCGCCCTGCCACTCCTTGACGCGGAGCGTCGCGTTGAAGACGCGCGGCAGCGTCTCGGCGAGCGCCGTCAGCTCGTGGAAATGGGTCGCGAAGAGCGCCCGGCAACGGTTGACCTCGTGCAGGTGCTCGATCGCCGCCCAGGCGATCGACAGCCCGTCGAAGGTCGCCGTGCCGCGGCCGATCTCGTCGAGGATGACGAGCGAGCGCGGCCCCGCCTGGTTCAGGATCGCCGCCGTCTCGACCATCTCGACCATGAAGGTCGAGCGGCCGCGGGCGAGGTCGTCGGCGGCGCCGACCCGGCTGAACAGGCGGTCGACGACGCCGATCGTCGCCTTCGCCGCCGGCACGAAGGATCCGGCCTGCGCCATGAGCGCGATCAGCGCGTTCTGCCGCAGGAAGGTCGACTTGCCGCCCATGTTCGGGCCGGTGATGACGAGCAGGCGGCCCGCCTCCTGGCCGTCGGAGGGGCCGAGGTCGCAGTCGTTGGCGACGAACGGGCCGGCCCGCTCCGCGTCGAGCGCCTGCTCGACCACGGGGTGCCGGCCGCCCTCGATCTCGAAGGCCACGCCGTCGATCACCTCCGGCCGCACGTAGTCGCGCTCGGCCGCGATCCCGGCGAGCGAGCACAGCGCGTCGAGCTCGCCCAGCGCCTCGCCGGCCGCGTCGAGCGCCTCGCCCTCCGCCGCGATCGCCTCGCAGAGCTCGTTGTAGATCTCGTTCTCGAGCGCCATCGCCCGGTCGGCGGCGCTGGCGATGCGTCCCTCGAGGTCGGCGAGCTCCGTGGTCGAGAAGCGGATCTGGTTGGCGAGCGACTGGCGGTGGAAGAACTCCGCCGACAGCGGCTCGCCGCGCATCTTCGCCTCGTACTGCGCGGTGACCTCGACGAAATAGCCGAGCACGTTGTTGTGCTTGACCTTGAGCGAGCGGATGCCCGTCTTCTCCTGGTAGGTCGCCTGCAGGCCGGCCACCACCTTGCGGCTCTCGTCGCGCAAGCGCCGCGCCTCGTCGAGCTCGGGCCTGTGGCCCTCGGCGATGAAGCCGCCCTCGCGCCGGTTGACCGGCGGCCGCTCGACGAGCGCGCCGTCGAGCGCCGCCCTCAAGTCGTCGCTCAAGGAGGCGAGCCGGCGGGCGACGTCGCCGAGCGCCGCCGGCAGGTCCTGCTCGCCGGCCAGGATCTGCGCCAGGGCGGCGGCCGCCACCACGCCGTCGCGGATGCAGGCGAGGTCGCGCGGGCCGCCGCGCATCAGGGCGAGGCGGGCCCGCGACCTGGCGAGGTCCGGGGCCGCCTTCAGCGCGTCGCGCAGGGCGTCGCGCGTCTCCCGCGCGCCGACGAGGTGGCCGACCGCGTCGAGCCGCGCCGTGATGGCCGCGAGGTCCGTCAGCGGCGAGGACAGGCGCCTGGCGAGCTCGCGCGCGCCGGCCGAGGTCACGGTGCGGTCGAGCGCCCAGAGCAGGCTGCCCTTGCGCTCGCCCGACAGCGTCTGGGTCAGCTCGAGATTGGCCCTCGTCGCCGGGTCGATCGCCACCACCGCGCCGCGCGGCTCGCGCAGCGGCGGGCGCAGCGGCGGCCGCCCGCCCTTCTGGGTGCGGTCGACATAGGCGACGAGCGCGCCGGCCGCCGCGACGTCGGCGCGCGACAGGTCGCCGAAGCCGTCGAGGCTCGCCACGCCGAAGAAGGAGAGGAGCCGCCGCTCGGCCGCCGTGGAATCGAACATCGCGGAGGGCAGCGGCGTGACGGAGGTCTTCACCTCGCGCAGTGCCTTGCGGTAGTCCGGCGCGTCGTAGACGGCGTCGGAGACGAGAAGCTCGCCCGGCTCGATGCGGGCGAGCGTCGCGCCGAGATCGGCGGGGGCGAGGCCGAGCAGGCGGAACTCCCCGGTCGAGATGTCGGCCCAGGCGAGCGACAGCTCGTCCTCCGCGCCGCCCTTCACCCGGCCGAGCGCCGCCAGGAAGTTGTTGCGGCTCGAATCGAGAAGCCGCTCCTCGGTCAGCGTGCCGGGCGTGACGAGGCGGACCACGTCGCGCTTCACCACCGACTTGCCGCCGCGCTTCCTGGCTTCGGCGGGGTCCTCCAGCTGCTCGCACACGGCGACGCGGAAGCCGCCGGCGATCAGGCGCTGCAGGTACTCGTCGGCGGTGTGCAGCGGCACGCCGCACATCGGGATGTCGCGGCCGACATGCTTGCCGCGCACCGTCAGCGTGATGCCGAGCGCGCGGCTCGCGGCCTCGGCGTCCTCGAAGAAAAGCTCGTAGAAGTCGCCCATCCTGTAGAACAGGAGGCAGTCGGGATTGGCCGCCTTGATCTCGAGATACTGGCGCATCATCGGCGTCACGCGCGGGTCGTCGGGCGCGACGTATTCCTCGGTGGCGGCGGTCTCTTCGGGACTCACGGGCTTCATGCGCGCGACGCTAGCAGATCGTGCGGCGCCTTTCACCGCGGATCGGCGCACGATCCCCAGCCGCCGCGACGCGACCTCCCATCGCGATGGATCAGGCGCGCCGGCGCGGCCGGTCCGACAGGAGCCGCGCGTAGATCGACAGGGTCTGCGACGTCATCGCCTCGAGCGAGAAGCGCTCGAGCACGTGCGCCCGGCCGCGGGCGCCCATGGCGGCGCGCGCCTCCGGCGACAGGTCGAGCGCCGCCGACAGCGCCCGCGCCAGCGCGACCGCGTCGCCGGGCGGGACGCGCCAGCCCGTGCGGGCCTCTTCCGCCGCCTCGGGCGGCGCAAGCACCGTCTCGCGCACCGCGCCGATGTCGGAGACCACGACCGGCCGCGCCATCGCCTGCGCCTCGGCCGCCGAGCGGCCGAACGCCTCCGGCTCGGTCGACGGGGTGGCGACCACGTCGGCGAGCTTCATGGCGGCCGGCACGTCCTCGCAATGGCCGACGATGCGCACGCGGTGGCCGAGCCCGGCCTTCAGCATCCGGTCGACGAGCCGGTCGCGGTAGCCGGTGCGGCCCTGCTCGTCGCCGGCGAGCACCACGTCGAAGTCCATCCGGCCGGCCGCCGCGAGATAGCCGGCGGCGTCGATCAGCACCTCCTGGCCCTTCCACGCCGTCAGCCGCGCCGGCAGCAGCACGATCCTGCGGTCCTCGGCCAGCGCCCAGGCCTTGCGCAGCGCCGCGACGCGGCCCTCGTCCACGGCCTCGGGATCGAAGCGCGAGAGATCCGTGCCGCGATAGACGATCTCGGTGCGGCCCCGCGCCTGCGGATGGCGGTCGAGGACCAGCCTCTCGGTGAAGCCCGAATTGGCGATGACGACGTCGCCGCGGGCCATGACGCCGTTATAGGCGTTCTTCAGCCGGCCGACGCTGCGATAGGCGCCGTGATAGGTCGTCACGAAGGGGATGCCGGTGCGGCGCGCCGCGATCAGCGCGCTCCAGGCCGGGGCCCGGCTGCGCGCATGGATCAGGTCGACGCCCTCGCGCCGGATGATCGCGGCGAGCGCGCCGGCGTTGGCGAGGATCCGCGCCGGGTTCTTCGTCGCGGCCGGAAAGGCGATATGTTCGCCGCCCAAGCTTTCGAGCTCCGGCACCAGCCGGCCGCCGGTCGTCGCGACCAGCGCGCGGGCGCCGGCGGCGACCAGCGCGGCGGCGATGTCGACCGTCGTGCGCTCGGCCCCGCCCGCCTCGAGATCGGGCACGATCTGCAGGACGGTGCGGCCGGTCAGGTCCGGCGGGGTTGGCGCCACGCTTTCGGTCATGCGATGAACCGTTAGCCGATCGCGACGACAGGAGGAAGGGCCGTGGCCGAAGCAGAACACCATGAGATGCTCCTCGGCGAGGGCGACAGCGCCCGGCGCATCGCCGTGCGCCTGAGGCGCGGCAAGAGCCCGACGATCGTCTGGCTCGGGGGCTTCCGCTCCGACATGGGCGGCACCAAGGCGACGCGGCTGGACGCCTGGGCGGAGACGGACGGCCATGCCTGCCTGCTCTTCGACTATTCCGGGCACGGCCGGTCCACGGGCGACTTCGAGGCCGGCACGATCGGCACCTGGCTCCGGGACGCCGCCGAGGTGGTCGCCGAGTACGCGGGCGAATCGCCGCTCCTCGTCGGCTCCTCGATGGGCGGCTGGATCGCCGCCCTCCTCGCCCTGCGCATGCGCGTCGCCGGCCACCCGCCGCACGGCATGGTGCTGATCGCCCCGGCGCTCGACTTCACGGAGCGGCTGATGTGGGACCAGTTCTCCGACGAGATCAGGACGGAGATCATGGAGACCGGCCGCTGGATGCGCCCGTCGGAATATGACGGCCCCTACCCGATCACCCGCACCCTGATCGAGGAGGGCCGCAACCACCTGCTGCTCGACCGCGACCTCATCGAGTTCGGCTGCCCCGTCCACATCCTGCAGGGCCGCCACGACGAGGACGTGCCGCTCGAGCACTGCCTCGAGCTCGTCTCCCGCCTCGGCGCCGACGACGTCACGCTGAGCGTCGTCCACGACGGCGACCACCGCCTGTCGCGCGAGCAGGACATCGAGCTGCTGCTTGGAGACGGTCGCCACGATGATCCGCGGCGACCACATGCCGACGCCGGTCTCGTAAGGGGCGGCCGGAACAGGCGCGGGCCTGCGCCCGGCCCTGCTTCCCTCCCCTCCACAGGGAGGGTGGGACGCCTCGTCCGCCTCAGCTTCCCTCGCCGGCCTCGAGCAGCGCCGCAGCCCCTCGCGGTAGGTCGGGTATTTCAGCTCCACGCCCAGCTCGTCCTTGATCCGGGCGTTCGAGACGCGCTTCGAGGCGCCGTAGAAGCTGCGCGCCATCGGCGAGAGCTCGGCCGTCTCGAAGTCGATCTCGGGCGGCGGCTCGACGCCGAGCAGCCCGGCGGCATAGGCGACGACGTCCTGCGGCGGCGACGGCTCGTCGTCGGCGAGGTTGTAGATCCGCCCCGGCGCGGGCCGCGCCATGGAGGCCGCGACGGCGGCTCGCGATGTCCTCGACGTGGATGCGGTTGAAGACCTGGCCGGGCTTCACGAGCCGCTTCGCGGTGCCGTCCTTGAGCTGCCTCAGCTGGTTGCGGCCGGGCCCGTAGATGCCGGCGATGCGGAACACCGCCGCCGGCACGCCGGCCCCGGCGCCGAGCGCCAGCCAGTCGGCCTCGGCGACGACGCGGCGCTGCGTGCGCGCGTTCGGCGGCGCCGGCACCGTCTCCTCGTCGATCCACTGGCCGCCGGAATCGCCGTAGACGCCGATCGTCGAGAGATAGCCGATCCAGCGCAAGGCAGGCGCGGCCGCCTCGATCGCGGCGCGGGCATCGCGCAGCACCGGGTCGCCCTGCTCGTCCGGCGCGACGGAGCTCAGGAGGTGCGTCGCGCCGGCGAGCGCCGCGGCGACCGCCGCGACGTCCTGCGGCCCGCCGAAGACGATCGCCTCGATGCCCTCGGCGCGCAGGGCGGCGGCCTTTTCGGCGCTGCGCACGGTGCCGGCGACCTGCCAGCCTTCGCAAACGAGGCGGCGCGCCAGCGTGGTGGCGGAATAGCCGAGGCCGAAGACGAAGAGCCTGCTCATGCCGCGGTGGCCTCCATCTCGCGCCGCGCCTCGCGCCACTCCCGGCGCACCTCCGCGTCCGCCTCGCCCGGCTCGTGGCGACCGGCCAGCTCCGCGAACGCGTCGGGCGCCAGAAGCCGCGACAGCGCCCAGACCGCCGCGCCGCGCACGAGCGGGCTGTCGTCGGCGAGACGCCGCTCGGCCGACGGCGCGAGCGACGGATCGCCGGAGTTGCCGATCGCGATCATGACGTTGCGCAGGAAGCGGCTCACGCCGCTGCGCTTGATCGGCGACTTCGTGAAGAGCGCGCGGAACGACGCGTCGTCGAGCTCGGCGAGCTCCGCCAGCGGCGGCAGGCTCAGCGCCTCGCGCGCGGCGAGCTTCGCCTCGCGGCCTTCCCTGGCGAACTTGTTCCACGGGCAGACGGCGAGGCAGTCGTCGCAGCCATAGATGCGGTTGCCCATCGCCCTGCGGAACTCGCGCGGGATCGGGCCCTGATGCTCGATCGTCAGGTAGGAGATGCAGCGCCTCGCGTCGAGCTGGTAGGGCGCCGGGAAGGCGTTCGTCGGGCAGGCGTCGAGGCAGGCGCGGCACGAGCCGCAATGGTCGCGCTCGGCCGCGTCGGGCGGCAGCTCGGCGTCGGTGAAGATCGCGCCGAGGAACAGCCAGTTGCCGAACTCGCGCGACAGGAGGTTCGTGTGCTTGCCCTGCCAGCCGAGCCCGGCGGCGGCGGCGAGCGGCTTCTCCATCACCGGCGCGGTGTCGACGAACACCTTCACGTCGGCGCCGGCGCGCGCCGCGAAGGCGCGGGCCACCGCCTTGAGCTTCTTCTTGACGAGGTCGTGGTAGTCGTCGCCGCGGGCATAGACCGAGATGTAGCCGCGCCCGGCTGCCTCAAGCTCCGGCAGGGGATCGCGGCCGGGCCCGTAGTTGAGGCCGAGCATCGCGACGGAGCGCGCCTCGCCCCAGAGCGCCTGCGGCTGGCGGCGGCGGTCGGCGGTGCGGGCGAGCCACTCCATCTCGCCGTGCCGGCCGGCCTCGAGGAACTGCTCGAGGCGCCCGGCCGTCTCCGGCACGGCATCGGCACGGGTCACGCGCACGAGGTCGAAGCCCTGCGCGAGCGCGTCGTCGACCAGGCCCCGCTTCAGGCTCTCCGCGTCGGCATGTCGTTCAGAAGTCGAGATCGGCATAGCTGCGAGACGGCATCATCCCCGGCACGCTCTCCGCCAGGAGCGGGCGGAAGGACGGCCGCGACTTGACGCGCGCATACCACTCCTTGGCCCAGCGATAGTCGTCCCAGGGTACATCGCCGAGATAGTCGATGCACGACAGATGCGCCGCCGCGGCGAGGTCGGCATGGCTCAGGCTGCTGCCGGCCAGCCAGTTGCGTCGCTCGGCGAGCTTGGAGATGTAGTGCATGTGGTAGCGCAGATTGGCGCGCGCGGTGCGGATGGCCGTCGAATCGGGCGGGCCGCCGCCGTGCTCGGCGCGCATGAAGCGCTTGTAGATGCGCTCCTTGAGCAGGAACGCCGAGACGTCCTCGTGGAAGCGCAGGTCGAACCAGTCGAGCAGCCGGCGCACCTCGCCGCGCACGTAGGGGTCCTCGGGCATCAGCCGGCGCTTGCCCTCGTTCACGCCGATCGTCTCGTCGAGGAACTCGACGACGGCGCGCGCGCCGCAGATCGGCTGCCCCGCGCCGTTGTCGACCAGCACGGGCAGGCTGCCCGCCGGATTGACCAGCAGGAACTCCTTGCGCTTCTCCCAGGTCCGCTCCTCGACGAGCTTGGCCTGGAGGCCGTATTCGCCGAGGGCGACCCTCACGGCCCGCGAGAACGGGCAGAAGGCATGATGGTAGAGCGTCAGCATGAGGCGCAGAACGTTTCCACATCCGAAGGGGTTCGAAAGGCGCCCGGACCCCGCGCGCCTCGCCCCCCACGAGCGACCGGGCACGGCCCCCCGCCATAGAGAGCGTTAAGCCGTGAATAACCGGTTAGCGACGATTGTTCCGGACCGCCGCAGGAGGTCGCGGCGCGGGCCCTAGGACACCGGAGCGGTCGAATTGTGGCGGACGGAGGGGCATGCTCGCGCCCTCCGCAGAAATGCCCGGCATGGCCGCCCCGCGCCGGCCATGGCCTCGCGGGACGCCGGCCGGCCGGCCGCAGACGCTGCAGCGGCGGCGTCAGCCCTTGGGCTGCACCGTCGGCATGTCGACATTGGCGAACTGGCCGGTCCGCCGGAAGCGCTGCAGGTAGGTCGGCAGGATCGCCTCCATGCCGTCCGGCTCGATGCCGAGGCCCTCGAAGGTGCGCCTGTCGTCGATCGCCTGCTGCGAGACGACGTTGTCGTGGCGCAGCTGCTCGACCTGGTCGCGCGTCAGCGGCGCGCCCGGCAGGACGCCGAGGACCGAGGCGAGCGAATCGGCCGCGCCGAAGGGCACGCTCACCAGCAGGCGCTTGCGGCCGATCACCATCAGCATGAGCTGCATGAGCTGGCGGAACGTCCGGATCTCCCGGCCGCCGAGCTCGAAGACCTGTCCGGCGGCCGCGCCCTCGTCGACCGCCTTCTCGATCGCCGCGGCGACGTCGCAGACATAGGCGGGCTGGAACCGGGTCTGGCCGCCGCCGATCAGCGGCAGGACCGGCGACATCCGGGCCATCGCGGCGAAGCGGTTGAAGAACTCGTCCTCGGCGCCGAACACGATGGAGGGCCTGAAGATCGCCGCGCCGGGCATCGCCTCGCGCACCGCCTGCTCGCCGAGCCCCTTGCTGCGGGCATAGGCGGAGGCCGCGTCCGGATCGGCACCGATCGCGGAGACGTGGGCGAATCGCGCCACGCCCTCCTCCGCGGCGATCCTGGCGATCAGGCCGGCGCCGTTCGCGTGCACCGACTCGAAGCGCTGCCGGCCGCCCTCGGCGAGGATGCCGACGAGGTTGACCACCGCGCCGGCCCCGGCGACGGCGCGCCGCACGGAGGCCTCGTCGCGGACATTGGCGAGCATCGGCTGGATCTGGCCGACGCCGCCGAGCGGGCGCAGGAAGCCAGCGAGCTCCGGGCGGCGCACGGCGACGCGAACGCGGTAGCCGCGCTTCGCCAGCGCACCCACCACGTAGCGGCCGATGAAGCCTGAGCCCCCGAAAACCGTGACGAGCTCGTAGCGAACGTCCTGCACCGCCATGACGGTCCTCTCCTCGATCTTGCCGGTCGCGCCCTCAATAGCGAAGCGGTGCAAGGCTGTACAGATCCGCGCGGAGGCCCATTGACAAGCCGCGGCGCGGCCAATAACTCTCTGCCGCACTTGCCCAGGTGGCGGAATTGGTAGACGCGCTAGCTTCAGGTGCTAGTGCCCGAAAGGGCGTGGAAGTTCGAGTCTTCTCCTGGGCACCATCGGCGCCATAGCGCCGCCGGGCCGCCTCAATTCCCAATTCGGAGGCCCGACCCGTGACGATCACCCTTCATCATGGCGATCTTCCGGCCGACCTGGACCTTGGTCCCGTGGTCGCCGTCGACACCGAGACGCTCGGCCTGAGCCTGGTGCGCGACAAGCTGTGCCTCGTGCAGCTGTCGGCCGGCGACGGCACGGCGCATCTCGTGCAGCTCGACCGGAAGACCTACGACTGCCCGAACCTCAAGCGGCTGCTCGGCGATTCGGGCGTCACGAAGATCTTCCACTACGGCCGCTTCGACATCGCGATGCTGGCGCGGCACCTCAGCGTCATCGCCCAGCCCTGCTTCTGCACGAAGATCGCCTCGCGGCTGACCCGGACCTACACCGACCGGCACGGCCTGCGCGACCTGCTGCGCGACGTGCTCGACATCGAGATCTCGAAGCAGCAGCAGAGCTCGGACTGGGGCGCCGAGACGCTGACCGACGCGCAGCTCAACTACGCGGCGACCGACGTCCTGCACCTGCATGCGCTGAAGGCGCGGCTCGACGGGCTGCTGGCCCGCGAAGGCCGCGTCGACCTGGCCGAGGCCTGCTTCCACTTCCTGCCGGCGCGGGCGCTTCTCGATCTTTCGGGATGGGAAGACGAGGACATATTCGCACATTCTTGACAGTGTCCCTGTAGCATTCCCGTCTCGATTCGATCACAATCGTAGGGCTTTATGCCGCCATGCCGAGATCGGACGGAAGACTGGAGCACCCAGCGGGCCGCAGGGGCCGAGAGAGTGCCGCCGGCAACGCGCCGGCGACGCGCAACAGGCTTTGGAAGCGCGCGACGGCGCATTCGCGCGTCGTGCGCAGCCTGCGCCTCGTGCTGCCGGCGATCGGCGCCGTGATGGCGGCCGGCCTGTTCATCTCGTTCCAGACGATTCCCTCCGCGGTCGACAATGTCGACCTCGGCACGATCGGCATCGACGGCGACATGGTGACCATGCAGGCGCCGAAGCTGACGGGCTACGGCAATGACGGGATGAGCTACGCGGTGAGCGCCGACAACGCCAAGCAGAACCTCACCAAGCCGAACGTCGTCCATCTCAACGGCATCGACGGCCGGATGGACGAGGGCGACGGCAACTGGACGTCGCTCAAGGCCGAGAAGGGCGTGCTCGACACCGAAGCCGAAACCCTGCAGCTGAACGACAAGATCGAACTGACCACGAAGGACGGCAAGCACGCCAAGCTGCAGTCCGCCCACGTCAACTTCTCCGACAAGACGGTGACCACGGACCAGCCGGTGCAGATGGACATGGACGTCGGGCGCGCCGAGGCGAAATCCATGAGCGTGAGCGAGGGCGGCAAGCGGATCCTCATGCGCGGCAACGTCGTCGTCGACCTCAACTCAGACCGGATGAATGCGAATGAAGCTCCTGCGGCCGAATAGGCCGGGCCTGCGGTCCTGTGCCGCGGCGCTCGTCATCCTCCTTTCCACCGCCCCGTGGGCGCACGCCGCGGCCCAGCAGGGCAAGGGGGCAGCGGGCGGCTTCGACATGTCGTCCGACAAGCCCGTGCACATCGAGGCCGACGTGCTCGAGGTGATGGACGACCAGGGCCAGGCGGTCTTCACCGGCAACGTCGTCGCCAAGCAGGGGCCGACGACGCTGCAGACGACGAAGCTCACCGTCTACTATGCCGGCGGCGCGATCGCGAAGCAGACCGGCACCGACAAGGACGCCGGGCAGCAGCAGCCGGCAGCGGCGGACGGAAAGCCCGGAGCCCCGGGCGACCGCATCAAGCGGCTCGAGGCCGAGGGCCAGGTCGTCGTGACGACCAGGGACCAGCAGGCGACCGGCGAGAAGGCCGTCTTCGAGATGGCGGACAACACCGTCACGCTGACCGGCAACGTCGTCCTGACCCAGGGCAAGAACGTGCTGCGCGGGACGGAGCTGACGGTCGACCTTGATACCGGCCACTCGAAGCTCGTATCAAACGACGGGACCGGCCAGCCCGGCCGCGTCTCGGGCATGTTCCTGCCGGGTGCCGCGAAGCAGGCCGGCAAGAAGGCGGGACAATAGCGGACGGCCGCGGGCCGTGTCGCTTCGCCGTTCAGAGCAGGGAGTCACTGGGTGAGCCGTCTCTTGCGCCTCCCGGGGCGGCGCACCAAGCCGGCGCCGCCCGCCGAGCACGACGACGGGTCCTCCGTGCCCTGGGACCAGTATCTCGACGACGCCCGCAGCGCGCCCGAGCCGCTGTACCACGCGGCCCGAGGACCACGGGCCCGACGGTTACGGCGCCGAGGATCACGGCCCCGACGGTTACAGCACCGAGCATTACAGCCACGAAGACCGCCGCCACGACCCCTACGCGCCGCCCCGCGATCGCGCCGGGGCCGATGGCCACCGGCCGGACGGGCACGACACCCACGCGCACGAGACATACGCGCGAGACACCTACGCGCGAGACACCTACGCGCAGGAAAGCCACGAACGCTACGAGCGCCGCCAGGACGTCGACGGCCACGAGACGGATCTCTATGCGGAACGCCGCCACGAGGAGCACGTCTACGAGGAGCCGCAGTCGGAAGCCGCCGGGCACCGCCCGTCCGGGCACGACGGCGGCGCGCATGGCGACGGGGGCGACGCGCCCGAGCCGGTCTCGCACGAGGGCTGGCTCGCCATCTCCGGCATCCGCAAGAGCTTCAAGAAGCGTCCCGTCGTCAAGGACGTGAGCCTGTCGGTGCGGCGCGGCGAGGTCGTCGGCCTGCTCGGCCCGAACGGCGCCGGCAAGACGACCGTGTTCTACATGATCACCGGCCTGATCCCCGCCGATTCCGGCGAGATCACCTTCGAGGGCCACGACATCACGAAGCTGCCGATGTATCGCCGCGCCCGGCTCGGCATCGGCTACCTGCCGCAGGAAGCCTCGATCTTCCGCGGCCTGACGGCGGAGCAGAACATCCGCGCCGTGCTCGAGATCATCGAGCGCGACCCCGAGGTGCGCGCCCGCGAGCTGGAATCGCTGCTCGAGGAGTTCGACATCGCGCGGCTGCGCAACTCGCCCGCCATCGCCCTGTCGGGCGGCGAGCGGCGGCGCGTCGAGATCGCCCGCGCGCTGGCCTCGCGGCCGGCCTTCATGCTGCTCGACGAGCCCTTCGCCGGCATCGACCCGATCGCGGTCGGCGACATCCGCGCCCTGGTGCGCCACCTGTCGAGCCGCGGCATCGGCGTCCTCATCACCGACCACAACGTCCGCGAGACGCTCGGCCTGATCGACCGCGCCTACATCATCCACGACGGCCACGTGCTGATGGAAGGCTCGCCCGAGGAGGTCGTGGCGAACGAGGACGTGCGTCGTTACTATCTCGGCGACGAATTCCGTCTCTGAGGGGCTGATGGCCGGCTGATGGCACTCTCGCCCAAGCTACAACTCCGCCAGTCGCAATCGCTGGTGATGACGCCGCAGCTGATGCAGGCGATCAAGCTGCTGCAGCTGTCGAGCCTCGATCTCGCCGCCTATGTCGAGAACGAGCTGGAGCGCAATCCCCTGCTCAAGGAGGCGGAGAGCGATCCCGCCGTGCCCGGCGAGGAGCAGCCGGAGGCGCCGGCGCGGGACACCGATTCGCTCGACCTCGTGACGGCGGCGAGCGGCGACGGGCTCGGGACCGTCTCCGCCGACCTCGACAGCGATCCGGGCACCGTCTACGACGGCGCCGAATCCTGGTCGGCGAACGCCGCCCCGCTCGGCCTCGGCATGAGCGGCATCCGCAACGAGCGCGGCGGCGGCGACGGCGACGAGAACCTCATCGAGACGACCGTCGCCGGGCGCGGCTCGCTGCAGGACCACCTCAAGGCGCAGCTCGCGCTCGTCCGCTGCCTGCCGCGCGAGCGGGCGCTGGCGAGCCACCTGATCGACCTGATCGACGAGACCGGCTACATGCGCGACGATCCCGGCGAGATCGCGCTGCGGCTCGGCGCGAGCCGCGACGACGTGCTGGCCGCGCTGGCGATCGTGCAGGGCTTCGACCCCTCCGGCATCGGCGCGCGGGACCTCAGCGAGTGCCTGGCGATCCAGCTCGCCGAGCGCGACCGGCTCGACCCCGCCATGCAGGCCCTGCTCGACAATCTGGAGCTTCTCGCCCGGCGCGACCTGCAGCGCCTCAAGCGGGTCTGCGGCGTCGACGACGAGGACCTGTCGGAGATGATCGTCGAGCTGCGCCGGCTCGACCCGAAGCCCGGCTCCGGCTTCATGAGCGAGCAGATCCAGACCGCGATCGCCGACGTGATCGTCCGGCCGGCCCCGGACGGCGGCTGGCACGTCGAGCTCAACCCCGAGACGATGCCGCGCGTGCTCGTCGACCAGACCTACTACACCCGCGTCGCCGGCGGCCCGCGCAACGACCGGGAGCGCACCTACATCACCGACTGCCTGCAGCAGGCGAACTGGCTGGTGCGCAGCCTCGAGCAGCGCTCGCGCACCATCCTCAAGGTGGCGGCCGAGATCGTGCGCCAGCAGGACGCGTTCCTGTCGCAGGGCGTGCGGCACCTCAAGCCGCTGACGCTGCGCATGGTGGCCGAGGCGGTCGAGCTGCACGAATCGACGGTCAGCCGCGTGACCGCGCACAAGTACCTGTCGACGCCGCGCGGCCTCTTCGAATTCAAGTACTTCTTCACCTCGGCGATCGCCGCCACCGAGGGTGGCGAGGCCCATTCCGCCGAGGCGGTGCGCGACCGGATCCGCGAGCTGATCGCCGCCGAGGCGCCGCAGAGCGTGCTCTCGGACGACACGATCGTGAAGATGCTGCGCGAGATGGGCGTCGACATCGCCCGGCGCACCGTCGCCAAGTATCGGGAATCCTTGCGAATTCCGTCCTCCGTCCAGCGCCGGCGCGAGAAGATGGCGGGGCTGTGAGCGGGGCGCCCGGAAGCGATTGACTTGCCGGGGGAGGCTACGTAGGTTCCGCCGCACCGTCGGGCCGGGGTATCGTCCGGCGGCCGCTCCCTGTTGGCAGGATCCATCTTCAGCGGTCGGACGTTGAGCGCAAGGCCCCTTCCGCACTGACCATTGCGACGGAACGACATGCAGCTTCGCGTTACGGGAAAGAACATCGATGTCGGCGACGCCCTGCGCATGCAGGTGCAGGACCGCATCGATCAGGCGCTGGGCAAGTACTTCGACGGCGGAGCGTCCGTGAACGTGACCGTCGAGAAGGAGCGCACCGGCTTCAAGACCGACTGCCGGGTGCATCTCGATTCCGGCATCGACCTGCAGAGCACCGGCCAGGCGGGCGACGCCTACCAGAGCTTCGAGCAGGCGGCGATCAAGATCGAGAAGCGGCTGAGGCGTTACAAGCGGCGCCTCAAGGACCACCACAAGAGCGGCAGCGAGGTCGTCGAGCTCGGCCAGTCGATGAGCTACGTCATCGCGGCCTCCGACGAGGAGCTCGAGGACGAGGCGGAGACCGGCGACAACCCGGTCGTCATCGCCGAGAGCCAGACGGCGCTGCGCTCGATGACGGTGGGCATGGCCGTGATGTCGCTCGACCTGAGCGACGCGCCGGTCTGCGTCTTCCACAATGTGGCGACCGGCCGCCTGAATGTCGTGTATCGTCGCGCCGACGGCAATGTCGGTTGGATTGACCCGCCCCATTCCACTGAACAGGAGGCGCGCGACTGAGGCCTTCCCCGCACGAGGCGAAGGGGTCCCGATGTCACGCGTGACGATCGAATGGATGTAGGCGAACTGATCCGCCAGGACGCGGTGATCGGATCCCTGAAGGCGAGCTCCAAGAAGCAGGTGATCCAGGAACTCTCCGAGCGGGCGGGGCCGCTGCTCGGCCTGCCGTCGCGCGACATCTTCGATCACCTGCTGCAGCGCGAGCGGCTCGGCTCGACGGGGATCGGCCACGGCGTGGCGATCCCGCACGCCAAGCTGCCGGCGATCGAGCGCCTGTTCGGGATGTTCGCGAGGCTGGAGAAGCCGATCAATTTCGAGGCGATCGACGACGAGCCGGTCGATCTCGTCTTCGTGCTCCTGGCGCCGGAGGCGGCGGGCGCCGACCATCTCAAGGCGCTGGCCCGGGTGGCCCGCCTGATGCGGGAGCCGGGCCTCGCGACGAAGCTGCGCAGCGCGCGCGACTCCGCCGCGATCTATGCCGTGCTCAGCCAGGCGGCGGAGCCGAGCGCCGCCTGACCGCGGCCCTCCGGTCCTTCAGCTCAGTGCACGCTCAGCATGTCGAGGTCGTGCTGCCGCGCCCCGGCCAGCGCGGATTCGCGGCTGTCGGTCAGCATGATCGGCGTCCCGTCGGCGGCATGGAGCGCGAAGAGCGGGATGCCGGGGCCCATCTCGGGGGCCTGCGGGAAGAGATCCTTCAGCTGGTCCGACATGATCGGCTTGAGATAGGCGATCTCGCTGTCGCCCAGCTTGGCGAGCTCTTCCGCCGTCATCTCGTGCTCGACGTCAAGGATGGCATGTTCCATCGTCTGTCACTCCCTTACTGGCCATTCCCGGCGAATGACGAGGGCGTCGTTATGTCGATACGCTTGACGACGCGCTGCGGTTCCGGCCGGACGAGCTCGACGTTCAGGAGTCCGTTGTTGAGGCTCGCCCGGTCGACCTCCATGCCCTCCGCCAGCACGAAGCTGCGCTGGAACTGCCGCGCGGCGATGCCGCGGTGCAGATACTCGCGGTCTCCGTCGTCCTCGGCCTGGCGGCCGCGGATGGTCAGCTGGTTGTCCTCGAGGGTCACCTCGAGCTCTTCGCGGGAGAAGCCGGCCACCGCCAGCGTGATGCGCAGCCGGTCGGCGGTTCCGTCGCCGCCGCGCACGCGCTCGATGTTGTAGGGCGGATAGCCGTCGCCGGCATTGCGCACGGCGCGGTCGAGCAGCCGCTCGAGCCCGTCGAAGCCGACGAGGAAGGGGCTGTTGAAGCTGGGAACACGAGACACGCGCAAGATCCTTATCTCAAGCGACCTTGGGGACGGGTCCGATCAGGCACCCGCCGGGTTACGCGCCGGCCCGTTTCAGGCGGCCGACAGGCAAGGATATGGTGCCTCCGAAAGGACCGATCAAGCGCTCCTGCGGGCGGCCTCCCCGGCCCGCGGGAGGCGGTTGCCGTCCGCCCTGGCGAAGAGATGGAGCCTTTCGCAGGGCACCGTCGCGGTCAGCCGGGCGCCGGCGGCGTGCCGCAGGTGGCCGGGCGCCCGCACCGTGAGCGGGGCGCCGTTTTCCGCCGTGCCGTGGACGAGGCTCTCGGCGCCGAGCGGCTCGACGCCGTCGACCGTGAAGCCGAGCACGAGGCCGCTTTCGCCCGGAGCGCCGCCTATCGCCAGATCCTCCGGCCGCACCCCGAGCAGCACGTCGGCGGCCGCGAGCCCGTCCGGCAGCCCCAGGAGGGCCGGGTCGGTGCCGGGCGTGTCGCCCGGCAGGACGTTCATCGGCGGCGAGCCGATGAAGGTCGCGACGAAGGTCGTGGCGGGGCGCTCGTAGACCTCGATCGCCGTGCCGATCTGCTCGATGCGGCCCTCGTTCATGACGACCAGCACGTCGGCCAGCGTCATCGCTTCGAGCTGGTCGTGCGTCACGTAGAGCGAGGTCACCTTGAGCCGCTGCTGCAGGCGGCGGATCTCGATGCGCATCTGCACCCGGAGCTTGGCGTCGAGGTTGGACAGCGGCTCGTCGAACAGGAAGACCTTCGGGTCGCGCACGATGGCGCGGCCCATCGCGACGCGCTGGCGCTGGCCGCCGGAGAGCTGGCGCGGCCTGCGGGCGAGCAGCGGCTCGATGCCGAGGATCGCCGCGGCCTCGCCGACCCGGCGATCGATCTCGTCGCGCCTGACGCCGCGGTTCTTCAGGCCGTACTCCATGTTGCCGCGCACGCTCATATGCGGGTAGAGCGCGTAGTTCTGGAACACCATGGCGATGTCGCGCTCGGCCGGCTCCCTGCCGTTCACCTCGCTCGCCGCCGATGCGGACGCTGCCCCCGGTCACCGTCTCGAGCCCCGCCACCATGCGCAGCAGGGTGGACTTGCCGCAGCCGGAGGGGCCGACGAGCACCGCGAAGCTGCCGTCGGGCACCGACAGGTCGACGCCCTTCACCGCCTCGACACCGCCCGGATAGACCTTCCTGACCGCGGCCAGATCGACACCCGGCCATCGTCTATTTCTCCTCTCGATGAGGCCCTTGCACGAACAGCCGCTGCATGGCGAGGATCGACCGCGACGGGCGGCAGCATGGCGAGGATCGCGGTCGCCATGATGAGGTGCCACTGCGGCTGCGAATCCGGCGACCGTCAGCATGCGCTTGATGCCCATCACGACCGTGTAGTAGCCCGCGTCGGTCGTCACCAGCAGCGGCCAGAGATACTGGTTCCAGCCGTAGATGAAGAGGATGACGAAC
Organism: uncultured Alphaproteobacteria bacterium; assembly: GCA_963816555.1. Taxonomy (GTDB): domain Bacteria; phylum Pseudomonadota; class Alphaproteobacteria; order Rhizobiales; family Tepidamorphaceae; genus Lutibaculum. The sequence goes on from CAWFLD010000007.1 coordinate 226,789, forward strand.
AGCGCCGCGATGTTGGTGCGCGACAGCGGGATCAGGATGTCCCAGAAGAACTTCATCGGGCCGGCGCCGTCGATCCGGGCCGCCTCGGTCAGCTCGTCCGGGATCGTCATGAAGAACTGCCGGAACAGGAAGGTCGCGGTCGCGCAGGCGATCAGCGGCACGACGAGGCCCGGATAGGAATTCAGCATGTGCAGGTTCGCCACCACCTCGTAGGTCGGCACGATGCTGACCTCCACCGGCAGCATCAGCGTGACGAAGATCAGCCAGAAGGCGACCGGCGGAAGGGAAACCGGAAATAGACGATGGCGAAGGCGGAGAGTGATGGAGATCGCGATCTTGCCGACGCGCGATGCCGAGCGCCATCACAGGCTGTTGAAGAGCATCAGCCCGATCGGCGGCGCGCCGGACGACGACTGCCCCTGGAACAGCACCTGCGCGTAGTTCTCGATCGATCCGGTCGCCCGGCCAGGAGCGGCATCGATGCCGGAGACGAACTCGCTGCCGGCCCGGGTCGAGGCGACGAAGGCGAGCCAGACGGGCACCGAGCACGATCGCCGACGCCCGATGATCAGCACCAGGTGGGCGAGGAAGGTGAGGACGGGGCGATGTTCGACCATTCCGGCCTCCCTCAGTAGTGCACGCGCCGCTCGACGTAGCGGAACTGGAGGACGGTCAGGGCGATCACGACGACCATGAGCACCACGGACTGCGCGGCGGAATAGCCGAGGTCGAGCCCGACGAAGCCGTCCCGATAGACCTTGTAGACGAGCGTCGTGGTCGACTGGCCGGGTCCGCCGGCCGTGGTGGCGTCGATGATCTGGAAGGTCTCGAAGAAGACGTAGACGATGTTGATGACGAGCAGGAAGAACGTCGTCGGCGACAGGAGCGGCAGCATGATCGTGAAGAAGCGCTTGACCGGGCCCGCGCCGTCGATCGCCGCGGCCTCGTCGAGCGATCGGGGGATCGACTGGAGACCGGCGACGAAGAAGATGAAGTTGTACGAGATCTGCTTCCAGGCGGCGGCGATCACCACGAAGACCAGCGCCTGGCCGCCGTTCAGGAAGTGGTTCCAGTTCACCCCGAGCGCCGGAGAGCATGTAGGCCAGGATGCCGATCGAGGGGTTGAACATGAGCCACCACAGCGCGCCCGCGAGAACGGGCGCGATCGCGTAGGGCCAGATGACGATCGTCTGGTAGACCCGGCCGCCGCGGACCACCCTCTCGACCGCCACCGCGAAGAGGAGCGCGAGCGCCATCGTGAGCACCGTCACGGAGACCGAGAAGACCGCGGTCACGCGCGCGGCGTTGAGATAGGTCGGGTCGTGCAGCAGCCGGGCGTAGTGCTTGAGCCCGACGAAGCGGGTGGAGAGCCCGAAGGGGTCCTCCTGCAGCGTCGACTGGTAGACCGCCTGGCTCGCCGGCCACAGGAAGAAGACGAAGGTGATCGCGAGCTGCGGCGCCGTCAGCAGCGCCGGCAGCACCCGGCCGCGGAACACGACGGTCTTGCCGCTCATCGGCCGGCCCCATCTCCCGCTTTGCGCGGACACGGCGGCGGCATAGAATGCCCTCGTCCCGGCCGGGTCGAGGGCGCCGCGAACGCGCCGTCCCGTGATCGCCCGGCCGCGAGGATATGTCTGGAAAGGCTCAGACTATGTGGCTCCCGAGAGTCGCGCTCGCCGCCGGCGCCGTCCTGGCGCTGGCACCCTCCGCCCATGCCGACACGATCACCGGCCGTGTCGTCGAGTGGAACCCGGGCTTCCGGGTTCTCGTCCTGTCGGACAAGAGCCGGATCGAGGTCGACCCGAAGCTGATCACGGAGGACCCCACCGACAAGCGGGTGGTGATCACCTATTCGGGCGCCGAAGGCATCGACAAGGTGACGTCGGTCAAGATCGTCGAGTGAGGCCATCTCTGCTCGCGGTGCTGGACGAAAGAGGGCTCCCTGACGGGAGCCCTCCCTCCGACTGTCAGGAGTTCTGGTCCTCGAACCGGCGGAGCAGCTCGTTGCCGCGCTTCACCGCCTCGTCGAGCGCGTCGGAGGCCGACTTGTCGCCGGACCACACCTGCTCGAGCTCCTCGTTGATGACGTCGCGGATCTGCACGAAGTTGCCGAGCCGCAGCCCCTTGGAGTTCTTCGTCGGCTCGTTCAGCGTCATCTGCTCGATGCCGACGTCGGCGCCCGGGTTCTCGTCGTAGTAGCCCTGCTTCTTCGACAGCTCGTAGGCCGCCTCGGTGATCGGCAGGTAGCCGGTCTCCTGGTGCCACCAGGCCTGCACCTCGGGCGAGGAGAGGTAGGAGAAGAACTTCGCGACGCCCTTGTACTCCTCGTCGGAGTGGCCGCCGAGCACCCACAGCGTGGCGCCGCCGATGATCGAGTTCTGCGGCGCGCCCTTCACGTCGTCGTAATAGGGCAGCATGCCGAAGCCGACGTCGAAGTCCTTGGCGTTGGCGACGACGCCGGCGCGCGAGGCCGACGAGTTCATGTACATCGCGCACTCGCCCGAATAGAACTTCGGCGCGGAATCGGAGCGGCGGCCGCCATAGTCGAAGATCTTCGACTTCTGCCACTTCGCCATGTCGGCGATGTGGCGCTTCTGCAGGTCGCCGTTGAACTCGAGCTCGGTGTCGAGGCCGGCGAAGCCGTTCTCGTTCGAGGCGAACGGCACGTTGTGCAGCGCCGAGAAGTTCTCCAGCTGCACCCAGCTCTGCCAGCCGGTGGTGAAGCCGCACGGCGCCGCGCCCGCCTCCTGGATCTTCCGCGCGTCGGCCTCGAGCTCGCCCCAGGTCCTGGGCGGCTGGTTCGGGTCGAGGCCGGCCTTCTCGAACGCATCCTTGTTGTAGTAGAGGATCGGCGTCGAGGAGTTGAACGGCATGGAGAGCATGTTGCCGTCGGTGTCGGTGTAGTAGCCGACGACGGCCGGCAGGAAGGCCTTCGGGTCGAACGGCTCGCCGGCGTCTTCCATGACCTTGTAGACGGGCTTGATGGCGCCCTTGGCGGCCATCATCGAGCCGGTGCCGACCTCGAAGACCTGCACGATCTCGGGCTGCTCGCCGGCGCGGAACGCGGCGATGGCGGCGGTCATGGTCTCGGTGTAGTCGCCCTTGTAGGTCGGGACGACCTTGTACTCGTCCTGCATCGCGTTGAAGTCGTTGGCGATCTTCTCGAGCTTCTGGCCGAGCTCGCCGCCCATGGCGTGCCACCAGTCGATCTCGGTCTGCGCGAAGGCGCCCGACGAACCGACCACGAGGCCGGCCAGCGCGACACCGCAGGCAAGCGCGTTCTTCAGCATGTTGACCCTCCAATAGGACAGCGCGGCGGCCGAGGCGGCCACCGGCAAGGCGGGTATCAGCTGGTCATGTCGGTTTGATCACGCGCGGATGACGGCGGGACGACGACGCTTCGCGCGCCGCCGGTCCGCCTGCGCCGGCCGGCGCTATTTCGAGATGCGCAGGTCCGTGAACGACGCCGTCATCGCCTGGAAGGCCGCCTCCAGCTCGTCGTCGTCGGCGGCGTCGAAGAAGTGCGAGGTGTTGCTCGCGCAGCTCTGCAGGATGTTCTTGATCTCGGTGTTCGTCACCTCGAACGCGACCGTGTAGAGCTCGATGTTCTCGTCCTTCACGTTCTGGCAGAGATCGCTCAGATAGTCGTTCGACTTCGAGACGTCGGTGAAGCGCTGGTCGCACTTCTTGTCGTAGACGTGGTACGGCGGCTCCGGCCGCAGCGTGTTCTCGCCGTCGGTGAGCAGGACGATGATCTTGCGCGGCTCGCGGTTCTCGGCGTCGTAGGGGTCGGCCTGCGTGAAGGGCGACCTCTGCGAGAGGACGCGCCAGCCCCACGCGAGGCCGGCCGGGAATGTAGGTGCAGCCGTTCGCCTTCATGCCGCGCAGCGCGCTCTGCACCGTGTCGGCGTCGTCCGTCAGCGGCTGGATCGCCGAGGACGGGCAGGTGACGCCGGACCCGGAGACGGCCGGGATCTTGTCGTCGTAGCTCTCGTCGCGGATGTTGAGCGGGTAGGCGCGCGAGCCGACGCAGCCCTGCCAGTCGCTCGTCTTGCCGGGCTTGCCGGGCTTCCCACCGCCGCCGTCGCTGGCCATGCGGCCGGGAGCGGCCCGTCCGCGGCCGCTGCCCGTATCGTCCTCGATGTCGAGCCAGGGCGCCGCCACGTTGGACTTGCCGACATTGACGTAGTCGGCGAAGGGCACGAGCCCGAACTTGGAATCGAGCCCGTCGGTGCCGGCGACGTCCTCGACCAGCTTCTTGGAGACCTTCTTCAGCGTCGACAGCTTGCGGCCGGACATCGAGCCGGTGTTGTCGAGCACCAGCGCCATCTCGATGGAGCCTTCGACGCCGCGCACCACCTCGGAGGAGACGTCGACGTCCATGGTGTCGATGCCGGCGATGGCGGTGAAGGTCGTCGCGACCTTGCCCCTCGCCTCGACCCGCACCGACCCGTCGGAGGTGAAGGAGACCTCGAAGGAGTCGAGCTCCTGCAGGTCGTGCGGCTGGACGTGCGCGTCGAAATAGGCCCGCGCCACCTGCGTCACGTGGGCGAGGTCGTCGGAGTGCTCGCGCGCTCCCGCGAGCGCGGCGGCGTCGGCGATGTCCTGGAGATGGTCGTGCACGCCGGCGGCGCGGGAATAGTCGACCGCGACGCCCACCGCGAGCACGAGCGGGATGACCGCGATCCCGAAGATGAGGGCCACGTTGCCGCTTCGATTCCGCCAGAAGGATGTCGCCATGTCCCGTACTCCGCTGCAGTGGGCGGCAGTATTGGGGCGAAAAGCCTTCCATTCCTTTACTGGAATGCCATAGCGGCAGCGGGAGGGGACGCTTCGCGGCCCCTCCGACCGTGTCCGGCGCGGCCCGGGGCGGGCGCCCGCGTCAGGCGCGGGTGAGCTGGAACGTCGCGCCGCTCGCCTGGGTGCAGGTCACCTGGTTGCGCCCGCTGAAGCCGCAGGTCGCCGAGCGCCGCTCGTTGGAGGACGTCGAGAGCCAGTTCATCTCGACCTGGCCGCGCGAGACCTGGTAGGTGCCGCGCGCCAGCACCGCATCCGTCTTGGCGTCGACCGAGGTGAACTCGCCGCCCTGGAACGAGGCGATGAAGATGCCGTCCGTGGAGGCCCAGCGGCCGTCCATCGGGGTCGAGGCCGGCATGGCCGTTCCGGGAGCCATCGCCATCCGGGTTCCGCTCTGGCAGGCGGCGAGTCCGGACGCGGCGACGAGCATTGCGAAGACGATCGGCAGTTTCTTGGTCATTTGGCCCTCCGAAAACACGGAAACTCGTCCATCAACCGGAGGTTCCGCGAACATGCGATGATGGTCCACGATGCGAGGCGCACGAGCAACACCTTCGCCGCCAACGCCTACACCAGAAGAGGCTGCCTCGGATAGGTGCTCTCGCCGAACACGCGAAGATAGCGCTCGATCTCGGCGGGGTCGCCGCTCGCCTTGGTCGGGTTGTCCGAGAGCTTGACGGCCGGGCGCCCGTTCGCCTGCGTCACCTTGCAGACGAGCGAGATCGGGTCGAGGCCCGAGACCGGCTGCGGCATGCAGCCCCGGAAGTCGTTCGTCAGGTGCGTGCCCCAGCCGAAGCTCGTCGCCACCCGGCCCGCGAAGTGGCGGTGGACCTCCTCGATCGTGTCGATGTCCATGCCGTCGGAAAAGACGAGGAGCTTTCCGGCCGGGTCCTGCCCCTGCGACCGCCACCACGCGATGATCGCCTCCCCGACGGCGATCGGCGGCGCCGAATCCGGGCGGAAGCCGGTCCAGTCCGCGACCCAGCCGGGGGCGCGGCGCAGGAAGGCCTCGGTGCCGTAGGTGTCCGGCAGCACGACGAGCAGGTTGCCGCTGTAGAGCTTCTCCCAGTCCTCGAGCACGCGGTAGGGCGCCTGCAGCAGCGCCTCGTCGTCCTCGGCGAGCGCGGCCATCACCATCGGCAGCTCGTGGCCGTTCGTGCCGATCGCCTCGAGGTCGCTGTCCATCGCCAGCAGCACGTTGGACGAGCCGATGAAGGAGGCGCCGAGCCCTTCCTTCAGCGCCTCGACGCACCAGCGCTGCCAGAGGAAGCTGTGCCGGCGGCGCGTGCCGAAATCGGTGATCCGCAGGCCCTCGAGGCGCCGCAGCCGCTCCACCTTGGTCCAGAGCTTCGCCTTGGCGTTGGCGTAGAGCACGTCGAGCGCGAACGGCCCCATGCCGCGCATGGCGGCGCGCGAGCGCAGCTCGCTCAGGATGGCGAGCGCGGGGATCTCCCACATCGTGGTGTGCATCCACGGACCGTGGAAGCTCAGCTCGTACTGGCCCTCGACGCGCCGGAGCTCGTATTCCGGCAGCTGGAACTGCGACAGCCAGGCGAGGAAATCCGGCTGGAAGATCTGCGAGCGTCCGTAGAAGCTGTTGCCGGCGAGCCAGATCATCTCCTTCTTCGTGAGGCGGAGCGTCCGGGCGTGGTCGAGCTGGGCGCGCAGCTCGTCCTCGTCGATCACGTCGGCGATCCGCACCCGCGTCGTCCGGTTGATCACCGAGAAGGTCGCCGACACGCCCGGATGCAGGCTCCAGATCATCTGGAGCATCAGCAGCTTGTAGAAATCGGTGTCCAGCAGGCTGCGGATGATCGGGTCGAGCTTCCAGCTGTGGTCGTGGACACGCTTGGCGATGTCTGTGACCGGCATGGCCCTCCCCCGGTAGACCGCTCGAAAATGCTCTGGGCCGCGGCCGCCGCGGCAGTTGCCTACTCATAACGCGCGGCGGCGCGAAAGCCAGCCCGGGCCGGAGGCGAAAATGCAGGTCCGTTCCGGGCGGGCCGACCGCGAGGTGAGACTTTCCTTACCAGGAAACCGCAAGTTTCGCGATCCATTGGCCCGTGACGGCACAAATTTGCGGCGCATGCCGTTCCAGGGGAGATCACAGGAGTCCGATCCACGTGTCGAGACATGCGCCCTTCAGCTTTCCGGCCGCAGGCGAGACGCCGACGGTCGAGGAGACCACGCCCATGATGGCAGCACCCAAGCCGCAGGAGTCCTCGCGGCCGCCGGCCTGTCGCACGCCGAGCCCGAACCCGAATTCGACCGCATCACCCGGCTGCTGGCAGCCGGCCTGCGCGCGCCCGTGACGCACCTTCGCGCTCGTCGGCGACGCGCGACGTTTACGTCAAGAGCGTCTGGGGCACGCTGAACGTCGAGCTCGACGAGCGCCGGCTCCGCCGGGGCCTGAAGCCCTTCGTGACGGCGTCCCGCGCGCCGCTCGTCATACCGGAAACGGCGACGCACCCGCTGGTCACCGGGCGTCCCGAGCTGCGCCTCGACGCCGCGGCCTGCGCCATCGTGCCGGTGAAGTCGCCGGACGGCGCGGCGATCGGCACGCTGGCCGCCATCGACCACCGTCCGCGGGAGTGGACGGGAGACGAGATCGGCATGCTCTCCGACTTCGCGGGCATCGTGGGGCGGGAGATCGAGCTGCGCCTGCTGCGCCAGGGCGAGCAGAAGGAAAAGCAGGCCCGCATGGCCAAGGCCGAGGCCTCGAGCGACGTGCTGTGCGTCATGGACCAGGCCATGCGGCTGCGCGAGGTCGGCGCCCGCGCCCTCGAGGTGTGGGGCTACGCGCCGGACGAGCTCGTCGGCCGCCGCATCGGAGCTTCTCGCGCCGGCCGATGCCGCGACCATCGCGTCGAGCCTCGCCAAGGTGGCGAGCGGCCAGATGCGCGGCGACTTCCAGAGCACCTGCCTGCACAGGAGCGGCTCGCGCAAGCAGATCTACTGGAACGTGATGTGGTCGGACGCCGACCAGGCGTTCTACGCGATCACCCGCAACGCGCCGCCGGCCGAGACGACGGTTCAGCCGAGCGACCACGCCATCCTCGTCGTCGACGACTACCGCGAGATCTCGCTGCTCGTCCGCACCGCGCTCAACTCCGCCGGCTTCTCGAACGTCGACGTGGCGAACGGGCCGCTCAAGGCGCTCGACATGGTCGGTGCGCAGCCCTACGACCTCGTCATCTCCGACCTGCGCATGGAGCCGCTGAACGGGGTCGACCTGTTCTCCCGGATCCGCGCCATGCCAGGCATGGAGGACGCCGCCGTTCCTGATCATCTCGGGCTACGCCAATCTCGACGTGATCGACAGGATGAAGCGGATCGGGGTCAGCGGCTTCATCGCCAAGCCGTTCAAGACCGCCGACCTCGTGCGCCACGCGCGGCATGCGCTGCGCTCGCGCGAGGCGCCGCGCAAGCGGCGGTTCGGCTGAGCACGGCTCGAACTGGGTAGGGTTGCTGTGTTGGAGGCTGATTTGTGAGGAGATTGGAGACCGTATGAGCGCGCATATCGTGTTGAGCTGGCAGAGCTGGAGCCATCCAAGTCGCGCTGAGGGTGCTTCTCGATACTGGGGCAGATCGAGGATGCGCGCGAGCGTGGCGGGTGGCGTACAGGCTCGACGAGATCCTGTTCTGGTGTGCGGCCGATCTGCGACTGCGACGACTACGAGATGATCGCCGCCTGGGGCGAGGAGCGGCTCGACTTCCTGCGACGCTACTGCCTACGATTACGGCGTTCCGGCGAGCGCTGGCTGACGATCATGATGAACCGGCTCGATCCGGCGCTGTTGAGGAAGCCTTCACCGCCTGGGTGCGCGAAACCTGGCCGGACCGTCGGACCTTGTCGCATCGACGGCAAGACGTCCCGGCGCAGCATGATGCAAGGCGGGCAAGGCAGCGCTCCATCTCGTCTCTGCTTCGCCGCGCGCTGGTGCTGGCAGGAGGCGGTGGCGGAGAATCCGCCGAGGTGGTGCCATCCCGGCTCTCGTCGAGCGCCTTGCCGACGGCGGCGGGCTCGATGGCGCCCTCGTCACGATCGACGCCGTGGTGACTAATCCGGCCGTCGCCGGCGCGATCCTGGAAGCGGGGGCCGACTACCTGCTGGCGGTGAAGGCGAACCAACCGACGCTGCGCACCGACATCGCCCGCTTCTTTGATGACGCCGCCGAGGGAAGCCTTGAGGTTCATGTCGATGTCGACAAGGGGCACGGCCGCATCGAGGAACGATCCGTCACGGTCGCCCACGACGTCGCCTGGCTCTCCGGCGACCGTCGCTTCGCCGGGGAGTTTCGTCTCCCCGCAATCGCCTGCCTGATCCGCGTCGCCTCGCGCACCCAGCTCCGTGACAGAAGCCGCTTCGAGACGCGCTACTACGTCTCCTCGAGACTCCTGACCGCCGAATGCGCTGGCCAGGCCGTGCGCGGCCACTGGGCCATCGAAAACAGCCTGCACTGGACACTCGACGTCATCTTCAAGGACGACCAGTCCAGGCTCCGCAAGGGGCATGGCGCCCTCAATATGGCCGTCGTCCGCCACTTCGCCCTCAACCTCGTCCGCGCCGTCGATGACAAGAAAGCCAAAGGAAGGCGCAAGATCGCAGGGAGTTCGGCTGAGGCGCGCCAGGCGCGCCGGTTTCCGAGGCGAAACGAAATTCCGCCGGCGGAGGTCAGGATCCGCCGGCGGAGCAGTCGTCCGCCGAGGCCGGCGGCTCTCCCGGTACCCCTACCGGAGCAACGGGCGGCCGCGAGCCTCCGCGGCGTCCCGGCCATTCGGGCAGGGACGCTGCAAGCACGAGGCGCGACCGCCCCTTTCCGGCACTTTCGTCGCAAGCCGCCGGCGACACATCCCCCAAACGGGGTAGTGCGACGGCGAAGACGCCGCCCGCGGCGCTCAGAGGAGCTGCTGGCCGCTGCGATAGAGCACGTAGGCCGCGACGACGAAGATCAGCCCGGCGAAGATGCGGTTCAGCGTGTTGCGCTGGGCCGACAGCCGCGTCGCCAGCGCCATGCCCGCGAGGCCGCCGAGCACGCCGCCGCCGATGAACTCGGCCGCCACCCCCCAGTCGACGAGGCCCGACCAGGCATAGTTGAGCGCGGTCGTGAGGCCGAACGTGCCGACGGCGAGGAGGGACGAGCCGACCGCGTTGATCATCGGCATGCCGGTCGCGAGGATGAGTCCCGGCACGATCAGGAAGCCGCCGCCGATGCCGAAGAAGCCGGCCGCGCCGCCGGCGACGAGCGCCACCAGCCCGGTCGTCACGCACATGCGCGTGTCGACATGGCGGGCGCTGCCGTCGGACACCTTGCGCGGCCGCAGCATGAGGATGCCGACCACCACCATCAGGATGCCGAACAGGAAGAGAAGCTGCTGGCCGCCGATCGCCTTGCCGAGGCTCGAGCCGCCGAGCGCGCCGAGCGCGCCGACCAGGGCGAAGACGACGGCGCACTTCCACCAGACGTGGCCGCGGCGGGCGTGGCCGATCAGGTTGGCGTAGGCGTTGACGGACACGGCGAGGGCGCCCGTGCCGATCGCGATGTGCGGCTGCGAGACGCCCACGACGTAGAGAAGGAGCGGCGTCGCCAGGATCGAGCCGCCGCCGCCGACGAGCCCGAGGGCGAATCCGACGAGCCCGCCCGATCCGATCGCTTCCACCACGTCCAGTATCATGCCTCACTCCGCTCAGCGCCGCGGTCCCCGCGACGAACATTAAGGTCTCGCGGCAGCTCTCCTGCCGCACGCAGTCGCCCCCTCGCCGGCCGCCCGCCGCGGCGGCCGCGGCGCATGAGCCCGGGAGCTTCGCGTCTCCCGGGCGCGATCATGCGTCGACGAAGGGCGTGGGAACGCCGGTCCAGCTGTGCCCGACCGGGCGTTGCCCGTGGCCCGCTCAGCGCGGCCGGTGGCCGGGCTTGGCGAGCGGCTCCCGGCCCTTGAGCATCGCCTGCCAGTAGATCGGCGGCAGGATGCGCTCCTTGAGGTACCAGGCGAGCCGCGATGGCTTCACGTCGTTGATCATCCAGGACGGGAAGGAGGGGATGCGCTTGCCGCCGTAGCCGAACTCGGCGAGCACGATCTTGCCCTTCTCGACCGTCAGCGGGCAGGAGCCGTAGCCGTCGTAGATCGCGTCGCCCGCGCCCTTCACGAGCCCCATGTCCTTGAGCACGTTCTCCGCCACGACCGGCGCCTGCTTGCGGGCGGCCGCCGCGGTCTTGGCGTTCGGCGCGCTCATCACGTCGCCCAGCGCGTAGATGTTCTCGAAGCGCGCGTGGCGCAGCGTCTCCTGGTCGACGTCGACCCAGCCCGCCTGGTTCGCCAGCGGCGAGACGCGGATGAAGTCCGGCGCCGTCTGCGGCGGCACGACGTGGATCATGTCGAACGTGCGCTCGACCACCTCGCTCTCGCCGTCGGCCCCGGTCTTCCTGAACCAGGCGCGCTTGCCGGGCCCGTCGATCCGGAACAGGTTGTGGCTGAAGGTCAGCGCGATGCCGTAGCGGTTCACGTATTCCATCAGCGGCGGCACGTAGTCGGCGACGCCGAACAGCGCGCCGCCGGCGTTGAGGAACTCGACCGAGATGTCCTTCAGCCGGCCCTGGTGCAGCCAGTGGTCGCAGGACAGGTACATCGCCTTCTGCGGCGCGCCGGCGCACTTGATCGGCATCGGCGGCTGGGTGAACAGCGCCTTGCCCGACTTCAGCTCCTGCACCAGACGCCACGTGTAGGGGGCGAGGTCGTAGCGGTAGTTGGAGGTGACGCCGTTGCGGCCGAGCGTCTCGGGCAGGCCCTCGACGGCGTCCCAGTCGAGCTTCAGGCCCGCGGCGACGATCAGCCGCTTGTAGCCGATCACCCGGCAGCCATCGAGGACGACCACGTTGGCGTCGGGCTCGAAGGCCGCCACGGCGCCGCGGATGCGGGTCACGCCCTCCGGGATCAGCCGGTCCTCGACGCGGATCGTCTGCTCCGGCTGGAAGACGCCGGCGCCGACGAGCGTCCAGCCCGGCTGGTAGTAGTGCGTGTCGGAGGGCTCGACGATCGCGATGTCGAGGCCGGGCTTGCGGCTCAGGAGGCTCGCCGCCACGGCGATGCCGCCGGCGCCGCCGCCGACGATCAGGATGTCGTGCGTCACCTCGGGCGCGTCGGTCGGGGTGCGGCCGCCATTGGCGATGCGGCGGGCGACGCCCGACAGGTCGTAGCCGGCGCCCTTCGTGCGGGCCAGGATGTCGGGCAGCTTCATCCGCCCCGCCTGCGACAGCGCCCAGAGCGTCGCCGAGCGCGTGCCGCTTCGGCAGAAGGCGAGCACCGGCTTGGGAAGCTCCTCGAAGCTGCGGCCGAAGGTCTCGGCATCCGCCTCGGTGACCTTGCCGGTCTCGACCGGGACGTAGCGCGCTTCCATGCCGGCGGCCTCGGCGGCCGCCCGGATCTCCTCGAAGGTCGGCTGCTCCGGCCCCTCGCCGTCCGGCCGGTTCACGATGATCGACCGGAAGCCGGCCGAGCGCGCCTCCGCCACGTCCGTCGGGGTGATCTGCCCCGACACCGAGAGCTGGTCCGTTATCTTCTTCGTTTCCATCTCGTCCTCCCTCCTCCCGTTCCGGGAAAGGGCGCCCGCATCGCCGCGGGCGCCTCAGGCGTCACAGCGTGTTCAGCGGAACCTTCAGGTTGCGGTGGCCGGCCGAGTCGGGATCGGGCAGACGGCCGCCCTTCATGTTCACCTGCAGGCTCGGGATGATGAGCTTCGGCATGCCGAGCGTCGCGTCGCGCGCCTCGCGCATCTTCACGAACTCGTCCTCGCTCATGCCGTCGCGCACGTGGATGTTCGTCTTGCGCTCCTCGCCGACCGTCGTCTCCCACGCCACCGCGCGGCCGCCGGTGCCGTAGTCGTGGCACATGAAGAGCCGCATCTCGTCGGGCAGCGACAGGACGCGCTTCGTCGAGCGGTAGAGGTCGTGCGCGTCGCCGCCGGGGAAGTCGGCACGCGCGGTGCCGCTGTCCGGCATGAACAGCGTGTCGCCGACGAAGCAGGCGTCGCCGATCACGTGCGTCATGCAGGCCGGCGTATGGCCCGGCGTGTGCAGCGCGAACGCCGTGATCGAGCCGATCTCGTAGCTGTCGCCGTCCGTGAACAGGCGGTCGAACTGCGAGCCGTCGCGCTGGAACTCGGTGCCTTCGTTGAAGACCTTGCCGAAGGTCTCCTGGACGACCGTGATGTTCTCGCCGATCCCGAGCTTGCCGCCGACCTTCTCCTGGATGTACGGCGCCGCCGACAGGTGGTCGGCATGCACGTGCGTCTCGATCAGCCAGTCGACCGTCAGCCCGTTGTCCCGGACATAGGCGACGATCTCGTCGGCGGAGTCGTAGGCGATGCGGCCGGCCGCGTAGTCGAGGTTCAGCACGGAGTCGATGACGGCGCAGTGCTTCGTCTCGGGGTCGGTCACCACGTAGGAGAACGTGTTGGTCGGCTCGTCGAAGAAGACCTTGACGTCGGGGTGCTTGTTCATCTGGACCGGAAAGCTCTCGGACATGGTTTCCTCCCTCAGTTCGAGAAGCAGACGACCGAAGGGCGCGGGCAGCCGCGCCGGGGGTGGGGAACCGCGGCGGTCATGCCGCGGCTCCGCTGGAGCGGTGGGCGAGGGCCCGGGATTCGCGGGCCTTCACGCCCGCGAGGATGCCGAGCACCATCGCCGGCACGAAGACGAGCGTGCCCGGGGCGAGCAGCGTCAGGCCGGTGATCGCCGGGCCCGGGCAGAGCCCGCCGATGCCCCAGCCGATGCCGAAGATCAGGGCGCCGGCCAGCAGGCGGCGGTCGATGAGGCTGGTGCCGGGCAGGTCGAACTGCTCCATCAGCACCGGCACCGAGTTGCGCCAGACGAGGCGGTAGCCGACGAACGTCACGACGACCGCGCCGCCCATGACGAGGATGAGGCTGGGGTCCCACGCCCCGAACAGGTCGAGGAAGTTCAGGACCTTGGCCGGGTCGGCCATCCCGGAGACGACGAGGCCGACGCCGAAGATCAGGCCGCTTGCGAAGCCGACGAGCGCGCGCATCAGATGCCTCCCCCGACGACGTGACGCAGGACGAACACGGTCGCGACGCCGGCGGCCATGAAGACGACGACCGAGACGAGCGAGCGCGGCGAGAAGCGGGCGAGGCCGCACACGCCGTGACCGGACGTGCAGCCCGAGCCGAGCGCCGTTCCGAAGCCGACCATCAGGCCGGCGAGCCCCATGGCGGGCAGGTTGCCGGAGACCGTCTGCTCGACGGGGCTGCCGGTCGCCAGCCAGACGAGGCCCGGCGCGGCGACCAGCCCGGCGATGAAGGCGAGGCGCCATGCCCAGTCGGAGACGGGGACGCCGACGGCATGGATCGACCGCGCCACGATGCCGACGATGCCGGCGATCCGGCCGAAGAACAGCATGACGAGGACCGAGGAGAGCCCGATCAGCGCGCCGCCGGCGAGCGCGGACCAGGGGGTGAAATGGGTGACGACGGAAGGCACGTTGGACAGACCTCTTCCTGACGGCAGTCGTTGGGTTGCGGGGCGTCCGCCGACGCGCACATTCACGTTGCGGCGTCCCGCGTTGCACGCTACATATTAGCTACTTCTAAATTAGTCAAGACTAACAAAATGAACAGCGGAGACGGGACCATCGGACGGCGGCCGGCAGGGAGCCTGCGGGATCCCGAGGATTTCGCCGTGCTCGAGGCGCGGGCGGACTACGTCGCCTCGCGCATCGCGCTGATGGCCAACCCGAGGCGCCTGGTCATCCTGTGCCGCCTCGCCGCCGGAGAGGCGTCCGTGGGCCAGATCCACGCGGAGCTGGGCCTCAGCCAGTCGGCCCTCAGCCAGCACCTGGGAAAGCTGCGCGAGGGCGGCCTCGTGGAGACGCGGCGGGAGGCCCAGACGATCTACTACCGCCTCGCCGACGCGGAGGCCCGGCTCATGATGGAGGCGCTGTACCGCGCCTATTGCGGGCCTGCGCCGCCGGTTCGGGCGGCCTGACGGGCCGGCGCCGGGCGCGCCTCTGGTATACCACGCTTGCGCGACGGCGATCTTTCCCTGACGATGAGGTGCGGGAACCGCGGTGCGTCGCCCCTCGCGCGACGTCCGCCCCCCGCACATTTCGTCCGGCATGCAGGAGCAGGAACCGTCATGGTCGAGCAGATGACCGAGATCGCCAGCGTTCCCCGGGACGAGGCGGAGCCCGCCAAGGACCTGCCGCTGCGCGAGGACATCCGCCTGCTCGGCCGCATCCTCGGCGAGACGGTGCGCGAGCAGGAGGGCGAGCCGACCTACGATCTCGTCGAGGCGATCCGGCAGACCTCCGTCCGGCTGCACCGCGGCGAGGACGAGACCGCGCTCGGCGAGCTCGAGGGCATCCTCGGCGAGCTCACCCAGGCGCAGGCGATCCTGATCATCCGCGCCTTCAGCTATTTCTCGCATCTCGCCAACATCGCCGAGGACCAGCACCACATCAGGCGCAACCGCGCCCACGCGCTGGCCGGCTCGGCGCCCAAGCCCGGCACGCTCGACCACACGCTCGGCGACGTCGAGCGCGCCGGCCTCGGCGCCCGCGAGATGCGGGCCTTCTTCGACGAGTGCTTCGTGAGCCCGGTGATCACCGCGCACCCCACCGAGGTGCGCCGCGCCTCGACGCTCGACCGCGAGATGGAGATCGCCCGGCTGCTCGACGAGCTCGACCGCACGGAGCTGACCCAGGACGAGCGCGCCGAGCGCGAGATGCGCCTGCGCCGCAACGTGCTGGCGCTCTGGCAGACGCCGCTCCTCCGGCGCACCAAGCTGACCGTCGCCGACGAGGTGGCCAACGGCCTGTCGCACTGGGACCACGCCTTCCTGCCCGAGCTGCCGCATCTCTACTGCCGGATCGAGGACTGGCTCGAAGCCGACCGCGGCTCGTTCTCGCGCCGCGAGCTGCCGCCCTTCTTCCGGATCGGCAGCTGGATCGGCGGCGACCGCGACGGCAACCCCTTCGTGACGGCGGACGTGCTGCGGGAGACGTTCGCCCTGCAGAGCGCCAAGGCGATCGGCTTCTACCGCGCCGAGCTGCGGGCCCTCGCCGCGGAGCTTCCGGTCAGCGACTTCATGGTCGGCGTCAGCGACGAGCTGCGGGCGCTCGCCGACGCCTCGCCCGACCGGACGCCGCACCGGCGCAACGAGCCCTACCGGCTCGCCATCTCGCTGATCCTCGCCCGGCTCGACGCGACGGAGGCCGCGCTGCGGCAGTCGGGCCCGGACGGCGACGGGGACGAGGCGGAGGGCGCCATCGGGCCCTATCGCGGCCCCCGGCCCTTCAAGGCGGATCTCGACGTGCTGTCGCAGTCGCTGACCGCGCACGGCGCCCGGATCCTGGCGCGGGGCCGCCTGCGGGCGCTGCGCCGCGCCGTCGACTGCTTCGGCTTCCACCTCGCCACGCTCGACCTGCGGCAGAACTCGGAGGTGCACGAGCGCACGGTGGCGGAGATCCTCGAGGCGGTCGCGCCGGGCACCGGCTACGCGGATCTGCCCGAGGCCGAGCGGATCGAGCTGCTGGCCCGCGAGCTGCAGAACCGGCGCCCCCTCACCTCGGCCTTCATGGACTGGTCGGAGGAGACGACGTCGGAACTGCGGATCTTCCGCACGGCGGCCCGGATCCACGAGCTCTACGGGCCGCACGCGATCGAGAACTGCATCGTCTCGATGACGGAATCCGTCTCGGACCTGCTGGAAATCGCGCTGCTGCTCAAGGAGGTCGGCCTCGTGCGGCCGGGCGAGCGCAGCACGATCAACGTCGTGCCGCTGTTCGAGACGATCGACGACCTGCGCGCCTGCGGCGGGCTGATGGACACGCTGCTGTCGCTGCCGGCCTACCGCGACCTGCTCGACCGGCGCGGCGGCGTGCAGGAGGTGATGCTCGGCTACTCCGACTCCAACAAGGACGGCGGCTTCGTCACCTCCGGCTGGGAGCTCTACAAGGCCGAGATCGGCCTGGTCGACGTCACCCGCAAGCACGGCGTGAAGCTCAGGCTGTTCCACGGCCGCGGCGGCTCGGTCGGCCGCGGCGGCGGCCCGAGCTACGAGGCGATCCTGGCGCAGCCGGGCGGCGCGGTGCAGGGGCGCATCCGCATCACCGAGCAGGGCGAGGTCGTCTCGAGCAAGTACTCGAACCCCGAGGTCGGCCGGCGCAACCTCGAGATCCTCGCCTCGGCGACGATCGAGGCCTCGCTGCTGACGCCCGACACCCACGCGCCGGACGACCGCTACCTGCACGCCATGGAGGTGCTGTCGGACAGCGCCCACAAGGCCTATCGCGGCCTCGTCTACGACACGCCGGGCTTCGCCGACTATTTCTGGGCGTCGACGCCGATCACCGAGATCGCGACGCTCAACATCGGCAGCCGGCCGTCGTCGCGGAAGAAGACGCGGCGCATCGAGGACCTGCGGGCCATCCCCTGGGTGTTCAGCTGGGCGCAGTGCCGGCTGATGCTGCCCGGCTGGTACGGCTTCGGCACCGCCGTGCAGAGCTGGCTCGAGGGCGACCCGGACGAGGGCCTCGCCTTCCTGCGCGAGATGTACCGGGAGTGGCCGTTCTTCCGCACCCTCCTGTCGAACATGGACATGGTGCTGGCGAAGAGCTCGATCGCGGTCGCGGCGCGCTATGCCGACCTCGTGCCGGACGCCGAGCTGCGCCGCACGATCTTCCAGCGCATCCGCCACGAGTGGCAGTATTCCGTCGACGCGCTGCTCTCGATCATGGAGCAGGACAGGCTGCTGCAGACGAACCCGCTGCTCGACCGCTCGATCCGCAACCGCTTCCCCTATCTCGACCCGCTCAACCACCTGCAGGTCGAGCTCCTGAGGAAGCACCGCACGGCGGACTCGGACGCCCAGACGCTGCGCGGCATCCAGATCACCATCAACGGCATCTCGGCCGGCCTCAGGAACAGCGGCTGACCGCTCAGCCGCTGCGGGGATCGACCCCGCTTGCCGCGGCGATCTCCGCGCAGAGGAGCTCCGCCAGGCGCCCGACCGCCGGCACGTCCCGCGGGCACGGGCGCCCGTCGACCGCCGTCACCGGCGAGACGAGCCGGACGCTGTTCGTCGCGAAGACGGCGTCCGCGCCGGCGAGCTCCTCCCGCGACAACGACCGCTCGACGGGATCGAGCCCCGCATCCGCCGCGAGCGCCAGCAGCCGGTCGCGGACCGTGCCGTTCAGGACGCCGTCGGACGCACGGCGGCGTCACGAGTTCGTCCTGCAGGACGGCGAAGAGGTTCGCCATGCTGGTGCAGGCGACCCCGCCATTCGTCGAGAGGATCAGCGCGTCGTCGGCGCCCTCCCGCTTCGCCGCGTCGAGGGCGAGCACGTTGTCGAGATAGGCGAGCGTCTTGAGCCGCGACGCCGGCGACGTCGCGTTGCGGCGGACCTGGCTCGTCGCGAGCGCAACCGGCGCGAAGGCGACCTGCGGGCTCCACGGCGAGAGCGTGCCGAAGACCGTCGGCCGCGCGCCGGGCGACGGGGCGAGACCCCGGGCGCCGGCGCCGCGCGTCACCGTCACGCGCACGACGCCGTGGCCCTCCGCCGCCGCGGCGAGGTCGCCGAGCGCCGCCGCGACCCGCGCCCGCTCGACGTCGATCCCCAGCGCCGCCGCGCCTGCCATCAGCCGGTCGAGGTGGAAGTCGCCGTAGATCGGCACGCCGCCCAGCACGAGCACCGTCTCGAACAGGCCGTCCGCCAGCAGGAGCCCGCGGTCGCGCAGGTCGAACGGCGCCACCGTCTCCGCGACGACCTCTCCCTCAAGCCACAGCATGGCGCCTTCCCTCCGCGGCGATCGCGAGGAAGTTCGCCAGCATCGCGTGGCCGTGCTCGGTCAGCACCGATTCGGGGTGGAACTGCACGCCGAAGGTCGGCGCGTCGCGATGGGCGAGCCCCATGATCTCGCCGCCGTCGCTCCGCGCCGTGACCCTGAGCGGCGTCTCGACGCCAGCCGGGATCTCGACGGCCAGCGAATGGTAGCGCCCGGCGCGGAACGGGTCGGGCAGGCCGCGGAAGACCCCGCTGCCGTCATGGTGGATCGTCGACGGCCGCCCGTGCATCGGCTCGCGGGCGCGGCCGACCGTGCCGCCGAAGGCCTCGCCGATGCACTGGTGGCCGAGGCAGATCCCGAGGAGCGGCAGGCGCCCCGTCAGCTCGCGCACGATCGGCAGGGACTGCCCGGCCTCGCGCGGCCCGCACGGCCCGGGCGACAGCACCACGGCGTCGGGCGCCATCGCCAGGACGCCGGCGGGGTCGATCGCGTCGTTGCGCACGACGATCGTCTCCGCGCCGAGCTCCACGAGGTAGCGGGCGACCGTGAAGACGAAGGAATCGTAGTTGTCGATCACCAGGATCATCGCCGCCTCACTCCGCCTCGAAGGCCGCGAAGACGCGCTCGGCCTTGTCCAGCGTCTCGCGGTACTCCGCCTCGCCGTCCGACAGCGCGGTGACGCCGCCGCCGGCGTGGAACGAGGCGGTCCCCTCCTGGAACGTCACGGTCCGGATCGCGATGTTGAGGTCCATGTCGCCGGTGAAGCCGAGCCAGCCGATCGCCCCGCAATAGACGCCGCGCGCCTCGCGCTCGATCCCGGTGATGATCTCCATCGCCCGCAGCTTCGGCGCGCCGGTGATCGAGCCGCCGGGGAACGAGGCCGCGAGGAGATCGAGCGCCCCCATGCCGTCGGCAAGGTCCCCCTCGACGGCCGACACGAGATGATGGACGCCGGCATAGCTCTCGAGCCCGGCGAGCGAGGGCGTCGTCACGCTGTGCGGCCGGCAGACCCGCGACAGGTCGTTGCGCAGGAGGTCGACGATCATCAGGTTCTCCGCCCGGTCCTTCTCGGAGGCGAGCAGCGCCTCGGCGCTGCGGGCGTCCGCCTCGGGGTCGGGCAGGCGCGGCGCGGTCCCCTTGATCGGCCGCGTCTCGACGTGGCCGGCCTGAAGCTTCAGGAACCGCTCCGGCGAGCTCGAGGCGACGATGCGGCCGCCCTGGTCGAGATAGGCGCAGAACGTCGCCTCGTTGAGCCGGCGAAGCTTCAGGTAGAACGCCCACGGGTCGAAGGCACCGGGCAGGTCGGCGGCGAAGCGCTGCGCGACGTTCGCCTGGAAGATGTCGCCGTCGAGCACGTACTCGACGACCCGCCGCACCGCGTCCGCGTAAGCCTCCGCCGTGAAGTTCGACCGCCACGCGTCCCGCGCGATTCGCGGCGGCGGCGCCCGGCGCCGGGGCCGGAGCGCGCAGCGCCGCCTCGATCTCGTCGGCCCGGTGCCGCGCCCTCCGTGCCCGCGCGTCGCCGTCGATCTCCGGCAGCCCGGTCGACACGACGAAGGCCCGCTGCCGCTCGTGGTCGAACGCGACCACGACGTCGTGGAAGGCGAGATCCATTTCGGGCACGGGCCCGACCGCTGCCGGCGCAGGCTGCGGCAGGCGCTCGAGCAGCCGGCCGAACTCGTAGCCGACATGGCCGACGGCTCCGCCCTGGAACGGGGGGAGACCGGGAAGGCGCTCCTGGCGGAAGCCGCGCCATGAGCCGCGCGAGGCACGCAAAGCGGCGCGCCTTCGAGCGCTTCGCCGTTCCAGGAGGCGGAGCCGCCCTCGACGACGAAGCGGCCGAACGGCGCGGCCGCGACATAGGAGTGGCGGCCGAGCGTGCCGTGCCGCATGGCGCTGTCGAGGAAGCCCAGGGAGCCGAGGCGCCGCAGCCGCGCGGCGGCCTCGACCGGCTCGATCCAGCCGAGTTCGCGCACGTGCACGTCGCCGGCGGACACCGGCGCGGCCCTCGCGCAGGTCGAGCATGTCGTCGATCGTCATCCGTCTCCGTCCGGCCAGGCCGCCCGATGGACCTCCGCAGGCATATCAGGTCGCGCCTGCGGGCGCGACGCTAAGGCTCGCGTGCGTTGAGCCCCCTGTCGGCGAGATCGACGGTCGGCTCGCCGATCGCGATCTCGGCGAGGGCTGGCGCCGTCCGGGCGATCACCTTGCCGCGGCGGATGACGGCGAGACGCGGCAGCCGCAGCCGGATCGCCTCGATCGGATCGGTGCGCCTGGTGGACCACGAGGTCGGCGCGACAGCCGGGCGCGAGCCCGTAGCCCTCGAGCCCCATGATCCGCGCCGGCGCCTCCGTCACGCAATCGAAGGCCTGGCGCATGGCCGGCCGGCTCGACATGTGGGCCGCGTGCACCGTCATGAAGGCGACGTCGAGCATGTCGGCCCGGCCGAGCGGGTACCACGGGTCGAGCACGCAGTCGTGCCCCGTCGCCACGGTGCAGCCGGCCGCCAGCAGCTCGGGGATCCGGGTCAGGCCGCGGCGCTTGGGATAGGTGTCGAAGCGGCCCTGCAGCGACAGGTTGATCAGCGGGTTCGCGACCACGTGCATGCCGGCGCGGGCGATCATGGTGATCAGCCGGCTCGCGTAGAAATTGTCCATCGAGTGCATCGAGGTGAGGTGCGAGCCGGTGACGCGGCCCTGCAGGCCGAGCCGCCGCGTCTCGTAGGCCAGCATCTCCACGTGGCGCGACTGCGGGTCGTCGTTCTCGTCGCAGTGCAGGTCGACCATCAGGCCCCGCTCGGCCGCGATCTCGCACAGCCGCGTCACCGATTCCTGGCCGAGCTCGTAGGTCGGCTCGAGATGCGGGATGCCGCCGACGATTTCGACGCCCATGTCGAGCGCCCGCGTCAGGTTGCCCGGCGTCTCGGCGTGGCCGAAGAAGCCCATCTGCGGAAAGGCGACGAGCTGCAGGTCGAGATGGGGCGCCATCTCGCGCTTCACGTCGAGCAGCACCTCGACGGCCAGGAGGTTCGCCGGCGTCACGTCGACATGGGTGCGGATCGCGAGCAGCCCCTGCGCGATGGCGAGGCGGCAATAGGCGATCGCGCGGCGGCGGAAATCGTCGGCCGAGAGCCCGGGCCGGATCTCGTCCCACAGGGCGATGCCCTCGGCGAGCGTGCCGGATTCGTTGTATTTGCCCCCCGTTCCGAGCGCGAGGGTCGAGTCGAGGTGGAAATGCGCGTCGACGAGCGGCGGCGAGACGAGGCGGTCGCCGGCGTCGATCGTCTCGCCGGGATCGCCCTCGGGAACGCCCGGGCCGACACTGGCGATGCGGCCGTCTTCGACTGCGATCGTCTGGCCGGTCCGCCCGTCGGGCAGGGTGGCGTTGGTGATGATGAGATCGAGCGCCATCGGTCCTCCAGGCTGAACGCTGCCGCCGGGCGGGATCTCGATGGGATCCTGGCGAATCGGCCCTGCCCGCGGCGGTCGCGGGAGAAGTCATAGCGTGAAGCGGAGGACGGGTGGAGAGTCGAGCCGAAGCCGGGCGCCTCGTTGCCGCGCGTGACGTGACCCCGGCGAACTCCTCCAGTTGAGGCTAGAATCCGGCCATGAAGAGAGGACCGGACATGAAGCGATCGAGGTTCAGCGAGGAACAGGTCATCGGCGTCCTGAAGGAGCACGAGGCGGGCGTGCCCGTCGCGGAGCTCTGCCGGAAGCACGGGATGTCGTCGGCGACCTTCTATGCGTGGAAGGCGAAGTTCGGCGGGATGGACGTTTCGGACGCCAAGCGGCTGAAGACGCTAGAGGACGAGAACGCCCGGCTGAAGAAGTTGCTCGCCGACGCGATGCTCGACAACTCCGCGCTGAAGGACCTTCTCTCGCGAAAATGGTAGCGCCCGCCGACAGGCGAGAGGCGGTCGCTCATCTGATGGTGGCGCATGAGATGAGCGAGCGGCGGGCGTGCCGGGTGATCGGCGCCGACAGATCGAGCATCCGCTACGAGGCGACACGCCCCGACGATGCGGCGCTTCGTGACAGGCTGCGCGAGCTGGCGCGGGAGCGCCGGAGGTTCGGCTATCGGCGCCTGCACGTGCTTCTGAGGCGGGAGGGTTTCCAGGTGAACCGCAAGCGTGTCCAGCGCATCTACGTCGAGGAGAAGCTCCAGGTGCGTCGCAGCGGCGGCCGCAAGCCGGCACTCGGAACGCGGGCGCCGATGGCAGTGCCCGACCGGCCGAACGCCCGATGGCCGCTCGACTTCGTGCATGACCAGATGACGGATGGGCGCCGGTTCCCGATCCTCGTGGTCGTCGACGACTGCACGCGGGAGTGCCTGGGGCTCGTGCCGGACACCTCGATCACCGGCGCCCGCGTGGCACGCGAGCTCGATGTGATCGTCGGAGACCGAGGCCGTCCCGCCGCCATCGTCTCCGACAACGGCACCGAGTTCACGTCGAATGCGCTCCTGTGCTGGGCCGACGAAAGCGGCGTCGTCTGGGAATACATCCAGCCTGGCAAGCCGGTGCAGAACGCCTTCGCGGAGAGCTTCATCGGCCGGCTGCGCGACGAACTCCTCAACCAGACACTGTTCCGCTCGCTCCACCACGCCCGGCTGGTG
>CAWFLD010000007.1:257500-388659 GCA_963816555.1 uncultured Alphaproteobacteria bacterium
GGAGAAGTTCGCCGACCTCGCCACCGAGATGTCCGGCGGCCGCATCACCTTCGAGCTCTATCCCGTGGGCGCGCTCTATCCCGTGGCCGACGGCCTCGAGGGCGTCGGCTCCGGCGTCACCGAGATGGCGGTGCTGACGGGCGGCTACTATGCCGGCAAGCTCGGGCCGATCGCCAATCTCGAGAGCGGCGTGCCCGGCTCGCTGCACACGACGATGGAGCGCTTCAACTTCTTCTACAAGCGCGGCTTCATCGACATCGCCCGCAAGGCCTACGAGCCCTACGGCGTCTACTATCTCGGGCCGCAGCTCTCCTCGTCCTGGGACATCATGTCGACGAAGCCCATCACCTCGATGGACGACTTCAAGGGCCTGAAGATCCGCTCCTTCGGCCTCGAGGCCGACTGGTACAAGAAGATGGGCGCGACGCCGGTGTTCATGAGCGGCGGCGAGATCTACACGGGCCTCGCCACGGGCGTCATCGACGCCGCCCGCTGGTCGAGCCCGGCCGGCAACCTGAACAACTCGTTCCAGGAGGTCGCCAAGTACTACGTCCAGCCCTCGCCGATGCCGGTGCCGAACAACTTCTTCGCCGTCAACATGGACGCCTGGAACAAGCTTCCCGACGACCTGAAGGCGATCCTCAAGGAGGCCGCCGTCGCCTCCTCGCTCGACTACGTCTCGATCGCCATGAACAAGGACGCCAAGGCGATGCAGGAGATGAAGGCGCAGGGCGTCGAGGTCTCCACCATTCCTCCGGAGGAGTGGAGCAAGATGGAGGCGCAGGCGCGCGAGCTGTGGCAGGCTTACGCCGACCAGGGCGGCCTGGCCGCCGACGGCGTGAAGATGCTCAACGACTTCCTCGCCGATCTCGGCCGGATCGACCAGAAGTGATCCGCCAGGGGCTCTCCGCCGCGGGAGCCCCTGCCCTTTCCCCGAAGTCCCGGGCGTGCCGATGCTCCAGCGCATCTTCCGTGTCGTCGACACGGCCATCGAGTGGCTGGGGCGGCTCGCCGCCCTCGCCATCCTCGCCATCATCGCGGTGATGATCCTCGAGATGGTCGCCCGCGGCGCCTTCGGCACCTCGATGCCGTGGGCCGGCGACGTGAGCTCCTGGCTCCTCGTCGCGATGATCTTCCTCGGCGGCCCCTGGGCGCTCGCCCGCGGCAACTTCGTGCGCGTCGACGCCGTCTACGAGCGCTTCGGCCCGCGGACCCGGGCGATCCTCGACACGACGCTGTCGACGGTCCTGTTCGTCCTGTTCTGCGGCGCGCTGATCAGGTTCGGCGGCGAGTTCGCCATGAAGTCCTTCGCGATGGGCGAGCGCTCCGCCACCGGCGGCTGGTCGGGCCCCGTCTGGGTCGCCAAGGCGCTGATGCCGATCGGCTCGTGCCTGCTGGCGCTCGCCTGGCTGTCGCATCTCGGCCGCGCCTGGCGCGGCGAGGAGCCATCGGCGACGCACGAGGAGGGGCTGTAGAGATGGCCGATCCCGTCCTGACCACCTCGCTCCTGTTCGGCGGCATGATGCTGTTCCTCGGGCTCGGCGTGCCGATCGCCTTCGCGCTCGGCGGCCTGTCGATCGGCATGATCTACGTGTTCTGGAGCCCGATGGCCCTGAACATGCTGCCGATCAAGGCCTTCTCCACCGCGTCGAGCTTCGAGTACCTGGCGATCCCGCTCTTCATCTTCATGGCCGCGATGCTGCAGCGGGCGCGGATCGCCGAGGACCTGTACGACACGATGCAGCGCTTCTTCGGCGGCCTGCGCGGCGGGCTGGCGATCGGCACGATCATCATCTGCACGCTGTTCGCGGCGATGGCCGGGGTCAGCGGCGCGGCGACGATCTCGATGGGCATGCTGGCGGTGCCGGCCATGCTCGAGCGCGGCTACGGCAAGGGCGTCGCGCTCGGCTCCGTCGCCGCCGGCGGCTCGCTCGGCATCCTCATCCCGCCGAGCGTGACGATGATCGTCTACGGCATCGTCGCCAACACCTCGATCGGCAAGCTCTATGCCGGCGGCGTGCTGCCGGGCCTGCTGATCGCGGTCCTGTTCTGCCTCTACCTGCTCGGCCGCGGCGTGGTCGACCCCGTCGGCAGCGGCGGCACGGAGATCCGGCGCTACACCTGGAACGAGAAGCTGAAAGGCCTCGGCGGCCTCGTCCTGCCGCTCCTGCTCATCGTCGCGGTGATGGGCTCGATCCTCACCGGCGTCGCCAGCGTGTCGGAGGCCGGCGCGGTCGGGGCCGGGGGATCGATCCTCGCCGCGGCGCTCCTGCGCCGGCTCGACTGGGCCTCGCTCAGGAGCGCCTGCGAGGAGACGCTGCAGCTGTCGTGCATGATCTTCTGGATCATCATCGGCGCCACCGCGCTGTCGACCTTCTACACCGCGATGGGCGCGGCGCGGCTGATCGAGGGGCTGGTGCTCGGCCTCGACGTCAACCGCTGGGCGATCATGGCCGGCATGCAGGTCATCCTGCTCTTGCTCGGCATGCTGCTCGACACGGTCGGCATCATCATGATCACGGCGCCGATCTTCGTGCCGATCATCATCAAGCTCGGCTTCGACCCCGTGTGGTTCGGCATCCTCTACATCGTGAACATGGAGATCGGCTTCCTGACGCCGCCCTTCGGCTACAACCTCTTCTACCTCCGGGGCGTGGCGCCGCCGTCGGTCAGCATGATCGACATCTACAAGTCGGTGATCCCGTTCATCGCCCTGATGATCCTGGCCGTCATCATCTGCATGGTCTTCCCGCAGATCGTCCTGACGCTGCCGAACGCGATCTTCTGAGCCTAGCGATGCGCGGCGGCGGCTTCCCTGGCGTCGGACGGATCGGGCAGCGAGCCGAGCATCTGCGCGAAGCGGCCAGCTGCCGCATGAAGCGCCTCGATCCATTCCTCCGGCGCCCGGCGCTGCAGCCGCACGCAGGGGCCCGTGACGCCGACGGCGTAGATCACGCCGGCGGAGCCGAGATCGACCGGGCAGGCATAGGCCATCACGCCGTCGTCGATCTCGCGGTCGCAGATCGCGTGGCCGCGCTCGCGCACCTCGGCCAGCTCGCGCCGCACCTCCTCGGCCGAAATCTTGGTGCGGCCCGTCAGCGCCTCGAGGGGACCGTCGAGAAACCTCGACACCACCTCGTCGGGCTGGAACGCCAGGATCGCCTTGGCGGAGGCGGCGGCGTGCGCGGGCAGCTCGTTGCCGGGCACGACGTGCAGCCGGTGGCCCTGGTCGGGGGCACTGCGGGCGATCGACCGGATGCGGCCCTGGCCCAGCCGGACGATGTAGCAGGTCTCGCCGAGCTCCGCCGCGAGCCCGTCGAGGACGATCTGGGCGTAGGCCGCGACCGTGTCCGGGTTCATGCCGAGCTGCAGCATCCGCCACATGCGCCCGCCGATCCGGAAGGTCTTGTACCAGGTGTCGTCGGTCGCCAGCGCCCCCGCCTCGACGAGCGACTTGGTCAGCCGGTGCGCCGTCGCCTTCGGCAGGCCGGTCAGGCCGGCGATGTCGGTCAGCGTCAGGCCCCGCGCCGAGGCGGACACGACCTCGAGGATCTGCAGGTAGCGTTCGATCGGTCCCGGCCCTTCGCCTGCCACGGCCGTGCCTCCTTCGTTGTTCGTGCGCGGTGCCTGCCGCACCGCCGGCGGGGTGTGCCACGCGTTGACACCGGAGAACATGCCCGATCTAATATCGTAAATCGAGATCTATTTCCGTTTTCCGGAACTTATGGCGTGTAGAGGGGGCAGATGACGATCAGCGTCGGCGTTGACGTGGGCGGGACATTCACGGATTTCCTGATGCTGGATTCCGCCTCCTCGACCTTCCGCACGGCCAAGGTGCCGACCACGGTCGACGACCGCTCGCGCGGCTTCCTGCAGGGCATCGACGAGCTCGGCTGCCCGCCGGAGGCGATCGACTGGCTGGTCCACGGCACCACGGCGGGCACCAACGCGGTGCTCGAGCGCAAGGGCGCGGTGTGCGGGCTGATCACCACGCGCGGCTTCCGCGACGCGCTGGAGCTCGGCCGCCGCACGCGGCCGCACGCCTACGGCCTGTCCGGCAATTTCGAGCCGCTGATCCCCCGCCAGCACCGCCTCGAGGTGACCGAGCGCATCGACGCGCAGGGCCGCGTCGTCCGGCCGCTCGACGAGGACGAGGTGCGCGAGGCGGCGCGGCGCCTGGTCGAGGCGGGCGTCGAATCCGTCGTCGTCCACTTCCTCCACTCCTATCTCGACCCCGCGCACGAGGCGCGCGCGGCCGCGATCGTCCGCGAGGCCTGGCCGAACGAGCACGTCGTCGCCGGCCACGAGATCATCCGCGAGGTGCGCGAGTTCGAGCGCGCCAGCACGGCGGCGATCCACGCCGGCATCGGGCCGGTCGTCTCGCGCTACATCGGCAGCGTCGCGAGGCAGCTCAAGGACAGGGGCTTCCGCCAGGAGCTCCTGATCATGCAGGCGAACGGCGGCATGATGGCCTCCTCGCTCGTCGCCGAGCAGGCGGTGCAGACCGTCATGTCCGGTCCCGCCGCGGGCGTGCTCGCGGCGGCGGAGATCGCGAAGGCTGCGAAGATCGACAACATCATCACCGGCGACATGGGCGGCACGAGCTTCGACGTCGCGCTCGTCGTCGGCGGCGAGCCGGTCGTCACGGCGGAGAAGGATCTCGCCTACTCCGTGCCGATCCGCATCCCGATGATCGACATCCACACCGTCGGCGCCGGCGGCGGCTCGATCGCGCGCATCGACAAGGCCGGCATGCTCCGCGTCGGGCCGGAGAGCGCCGGCTCCTTCCCCGGGCCGATCGGATACGGCCGGGGCGGCACCGAGCCGACGATCACCGACGCGAACTTCCTGCTCGGCCGGCTCAACCCCGACGCCGTCACGGGCTCGAGCGGCCGCGCGCCGCTCGACGAGGTGGCGAAGGCCATGACCGCGCGCATCGGCGACACGCTCGGCCTCGACGCCCACGCGGCCGCCGCGGCCGTGCTCGACGTCGCGATCGCCGAGCTCGCCGGCGCCATCCGCCTCATCTCCATCGAGAAGGGCCACGACCCGCGCGACTTCGCGCTGATGCCCTTCGGCGGCGCAGGGCCGCTGCACGCCGTGGCGATCGCCCGCGAGCTCGGCCTGCCGCGCGTCGTCGTGCCGCGCTTCCCCGGCCTCACCTCGGCGCTCGGCTGCATCCTCGCCGACGTGCGCCACGATTTCGTCCAGACCGTCAACGCGCCGCTGAAGACGCTCGACCGCGCCGCCGTGGAAGGCATCATGCGCGACCAGGCCGAGGCCGGCCGCGCGCTTCTCAAGCGCGAGCGGGTGAGCGTGCGCGAGGTCGAGATCCGCCACGAGGTCGACATGCTGTTCCGCGGCCAGTCGCACGTGCTGCGCGTGCCGCTGCCCGGCGAGAGCTTCGAGCCGGACGAGGTGCTGGAGGCCTTCCTCGCCGCCTACGAGGAGCGCTTCGACCTGTCGCTGCCGGAGATGGTGCCGATGCTGATGAACGTGCGCACGACGCTGATCGGCCGCCGCGAGCCGATCGACCTTGCGGCCTTCCGGCCCGAGGGCGGCGACCTCGAGGCCGCGCGCCTCGGCACGCGCGAGGTGTTCTACGGCGGCGACTGGCTCGAGACGCCGATCTACCGGCGCGACCGCCTGCCGGCCGACGCGGTGCTGCGCGGCGCGGCGATCGTCGAGCAGCCGGATTCGACGCTGGTGCTCGATCCGGGCTGCGAGGCGCGCATCGACGGCATCGGCAACATCGTCGTCGAGCTCGACGGCTGAGGCGGAGGAAAAGCGACATGTCCCACGCCACGAACACCGCCCCCGGGGCGATCGACCCGGTCACGCTGACCGTGATCGAGAAGGGCCTGCAGCAGGTCTGCAGCGAGATGGACCTCGTGCACGAGAAGACCTCCTTCTCGCCCGTCATCTCCGAGGCCTTCGACCGCTCGAACGGCATCTACGGCAAGGAGGACGGCCGCATGATCGCGCAGGGCGCGCTCGGCCTGCCGATCTTCCTCGGCGTCATGCAGGAGACGACGCGCTCCGTCATCGCCGCCCGCGACGACCTGAAGGACGGCGACGTCGTCCTCGTCAACGACCCCTATCTCGGCGGCACGCACCTGATGGACGTGAAGATGGTGCGGCCCTTCTATTATCGCGGCCGGCTGTGGTGCTACCTCGCCAACACCGGCCACTGGCCGGACACGGGCGGCATGGTGCCCGGCGGCTTCAACTCCACCGCGACCGAGATCCACCAGGAGGGCCTGCGCATCCCGCCGGTCAAGCTCGTGCGCGAGGGCGAGCTCGACCAGGACATCGTCCGGATCGTCCTGTCGAACATCCGCGTCTCGGAGGAGCGCATCGGCGACATCAAGGCGCAGATCGCCGCGCTCGCCACCGGGGTCAGGCGCCTGACGGCGCTGCTCGACCGCTACGGCGTGGAGGTCGTCGAGGCGGCGATCGCCGAGCTCGAGACGCGCTCCGAGCGGATGATGCGCGCCCATATCGAGACGATCCCCGACGGCACCTACGAGGCCAGCGCCTTCATGGATTCCGACGGCGTCGTCGACGAGCCGCTCGAGGTGCGCGTCGCGGTCACCGTGGCCGGCTCCGGCATCGCGTTCGACTTCTCGAAGTCCAGCCCGCCCTGCGAGGGCCCGATGAACTCGGTCTGGGCGACGACGCTGTCGGCCGTCTATGTCGGCCTCAAGCACATCTTTCCCGACGTGCCGATGAACGCCGGCTGCTTCCGGCCGATCACGGTGGAGAAGCCGAAGGGCACCTTCGTCTATGCCGAGTATCCGCGGCCCGTGGCGGGCTGCTCGGCCGAGACGTCGCAGCGCATCATGGAATCGGTCTTCCTCGCGCTGGCGCAGGCCGTGCCCGGCAAGCTCTTCGCCGCCTCCGCCGGCACGAGCGGCAATCTGAGCCTCGGCGGCTACGATCCGGAGCGCGGCGAGAACTACATCATGTACTACTTCTCGGGCGGCGGGTACGGCGGCTGGTGGGCCGGCGACGGCCTGACCAACGGCTGCTCGACGATCGGCATCTCCAAGAGCCAGCCGGTCGAGATCCTCGAGCAGCGCTATCCCCTCCTCTTCGAGCACTACGCGCTGCGCGAGGGCTCGGGCGGCGCCGGCCGCCATCGCGGCGGCTTCGGCGTCGACTACCGCCTGCGCCTGCTGCGCGGCCAGGGCAAGGCCTCGTTCCTCATGGAGCACGGCCGCTACGGCCCGCCGGGCATCCTCGGCGGCGAGGCCGGCGCGCCCAACGAGATCGAGATCGGCCGCGGCGGCGAGGTGACGACGCCGGAGCATCTCTCGAAGGGCGAAGGCTTCGTCCT
Organism: uncultured Alphaproteobacteria bacterium; assembly: GCA_963816555.1. Lineage (GTDB taxonomy): Bacteria > Pseudomonadota > Alphaproteobacteria > Rhizobiales > Tepidamorphaceae > Lutibaculum. The sequence goes on from CAWFLD010000007.1 coordinate 264,840, forward strand.
GCGCGCCGGCGACTGGATCGAGGTCCGGACGCCGGGCGGCGGCGGCTACGGCCCGGCCGACGAGCGCGCCCCCGAGGAGATCGAGCAGGACCGCCTCCGCGGCTACTATCCCGGCGACGCGGCATGACCGCCGCGCCCGGGGCCGCACGCAGGGCTTCCCGGGGCGACGGCGACGCGGGCCGGCGGAAGGCTCACCCCGAGACAGGCAGAGAGGAGGGTCGCGCGTCGTGACCGCACATGCCGAGAGACTGCATGCCGAGAGACTGAGCGAACTGCGCGAGCGCTTCGCGGCCGCCCATCCCGAGAGCCGCCGCCTGATGCAGGAGGCGGCGCGCTTCATGCCCGGCGGCAACACGCGCTCCGTGCTGCACTTCGAGCCCTTCCCGATGGTGATCGCCTCGGGCGAGGCCGACCGCATCCGCGACGTCGACGGGCACGACTACATCGACTGCGCCGGCGAGTTCTCCGCCGGCCTCTACGGCCACGGCGACCCGGCCATCGGGGCGGCCCAGCGCAAGGCGCTCGACGACGGGCTCACCCTCGTCGGCCCCAACCTCTACGAGGCCGGGCTCGCCGAGGCGATCTGCGCCCGCTTCCCCTCCGTGCGCAAGCTGCGCTTCTGCAATTCCGGCACGGAGGCGAACCTCTTCGCGGTCATCACGGCGCGGCACGCGACCGGGCGCTCGAAGATCCTCGTCTTCGAGGGCGCCTATCACGGCGGCGTCATGACCTTCTCGGGCGGCGGCAGCCCGATGAACGTGCCGTTCGACTTCGTCGTCGCGCCCTACAACGACGAGGCGGGGACGGCGGAGCTGATCCGCCGGCACCGCGACGACCTCGCCGCCGTGCTCGTCGAGCCGGTGCTGGGCGCGGCCGGCAACATCCCGGGCGAGACGGGCTTCCTGCAGGCGCTGCGGCGGGAAGCGTCCGCGGCGGGCGCACTCCTGGTCTTCGACGAGGTGAAGACCTCCCGGCTCGGCCGCGGCGGCGTCCAGGCCCTGAGCCGGCGTGACGCCGGACATGACGACCTTCGGCAAGTATCTCGGCGCCGGCCTGCCCTTCGGCGCGTTCGGCGGCTCCGACGAGGTGATGGACCTCTTCGACCCCCGCCGGCCGGGCGCGCTCAAGCACGCCGGCACCTTCAACAACAACGTGATGTCGATGGCCGGCGGCCTGGCCGGCCTGCGCGAGGTCTTCACGGCCGAGCGCGCCGACGCCTTCCTGCAGGCCTCGGACGCCTTCCGGCGCGAGCTCGACGCGCGCCTCTCGCGGGCCGGCCTCCGGGCCTGCACGAGCGGCCTCGGCTCGATGATCAGCCTGCATGTCGGCGAGACCGCCCCGCGCACCCTCGCGGACCTCGACCCCGCGACGAACCGGCTGCGCGACCTCGTCCACCTGCACGCCCTCGAAGAGGGGCTCGCGACGACGCCGCGCGGCGACATCTTCCTGTCGCTGCCGATGTCGGCCGCGACGCTCGACACGGTGGCCGACATCCTGGTCGCCGCCGTCTCCGCCGAGCTTCCCTACGCCCTCGCCTGAGGGAGCCGGCCGCTCAGCCGTGGCTGCGGACGCGGGCCATCGCCTGCGTGGTCGCGACGGCGAGCGCGAGCTTGAGAGCCTCCCCGGGCAGGAACGGCAGCAGCCCGGCGCTGACGGCGGGGCCGAAGCCGCAGCGCCTCCAGCGCGATTTTCGCCTTCAGCGTCGCGTCGATCTTCCGTCTCGTTCGCTTCGTCATGTCCGCTCCATCTAACACGATGGAACGGCTGCCCTCCAATTACGAGCTTGGTCCCGAATTCCGGGTCCACTTCAGATCCTTGGTGGCCAGCTCGATGCCGGACATCGACACGCCCGCCAGATCACCCGCCCGCTCGAGCGTCTGGATCGAGGCGACCGTGGTGCCGAGTGACTGCGCCAGCTTCGCCTGCGCATCTAGGTCTGCAGCCCGGACCGGACCATGGCCACGCCAGCGGCGGCGGCGGCTGCCACGGCGGCCCGGCCGCGGCAGCCACAGCTACACGGCGCGAGAAGACTGCGAGCCGGGCGTTGGCCGCCTCCATCTCGCGGCGGAGCCGGCCGAAGTCACGGGCGCCGGCTTCGCCGACACCTTCCAGTTCGGCGCGCACCTGTCGCCTGCCGACCGCGGCGAGGCGGACGCTAAACCGCTTTTCCGCCGTTGGTCAGAGTCCTTGCTTTCACCCCGTACGCGTCTTACGTTTTAGCCGTCGATCAAGTGAGGGTATGACAATGGCCGAGACCGCGACGCTGTCCTCGAAATTTCAGATCTCGATCCCCAAGGCGATCCGGTCCGCGCAGCACTGGGAAGCCGGGCTGACCTTCGCCTTCATCCCGAAGGGCACGGGCGTCCTGCTGGTGCCGGTGCCCAAGCGGGATGCGCTGATGGGGCTCGCGCGCGGCGCGTCCGCCACCGATTATCGCGACCGGACGGACCGGTTCTGATGATCCTCGTCGACACGTCGGCGTGGATCGAATGGCTGATCGGCTCGCAGACGGGTGAGAAGCTGTCCGAACATCTGCCCGAACAGGCCGAGTGGCTCGTCCCGACCATGGTCCAGCTGGAGCTGGCGAAATGGCTGACCCGCGAGGTCGATGAGGACAAGGCCGATCAGGCAATCGCCTTCACGCAGGTCTGCAGCGTCGTTCCGCTCGATACCGAGATCGCGCTGGCGGCGACGGAGGCCTGCCGGGAACACAAGCTTGCGACCCCCGACGCCATCATCTTCGCGACCGCCCGCGCACAGGGCGCCAGGCTTCTGACCTGCGACGCGCATTTCGAGGGACTGCCCGGCGTCACCCTGATCGAGAAGATCAAGGCCTGAAATTCGGGGTGTCGTTCGCCGCCGGTTCCTCGTTCAGCTTCCAGATCATCACCACCTCGATGACGGGCAGCAATTCGGCCTTGGCAAGCGGCGATCCGGCCAGTGAGCGCAGCGATGGACAGGTCCGCCCCATCGATGCGCCCGTCCGAACGGATGGTCTCGATCCGGTAACGGCGACACGTCCCGCTCAGCCCGCACCCCACCGCCGCGGCTGACCGCCCAAAAATGGCTACCCCGCCGGGACGCTCTGAGCGGCCGAACTGGGATTTTTCACTTCGCCACTCCTGGCGAGAATTCAGGCGGCGTTGACAATGGCGACCTCGCTGAGCAAGTCCGGCGTCCGAGCGCTACTTCTGGCGTTGCTTTCGTGCAGCGTAGCGCGCGTCCCGCGCCGCCTTGCGGACCGCTTCATCTTCCACGGTTTGGCGCGCGAGCCTGTTCTTGTGGGCAATTCGGACCTCTTCGTCGGCTACATCCTGAGCTGCCTGTTCAGCCGCACGCTCGGCCTCTTCCAACTCCAGCCTCTTCCGCTCCTCCTGCTTGGCGGCCTGCCGCTCCGCCCTGGCGGCAGCGGCGGCCGCGCGCTCTTCGCGTTTCCGCTCGACTGCCGAGTCATTCTGCTTCGCCTTCGCCTTCTCCAGAAGGGAGGCCTTGGCCGCGCTGGCAGCAGCGCGGCGTTCCTGAAAAGTCTTTTCGTTGTGTTTCAAGCCAAGCTCGCCAATTTGGTAGATCAATCGGAACGGAACCAGTCCTTGCCAGGGATGCTGATGCCCCACGACAAGATGCCATACCACCCCCTACGAGGTGTTGGCGTGGAACCGTTCGACGCAGATACAAGATAAGTGCCTGACTTCAGAATTTCACCCCGCATAGCAGCGGAGAAAGCATGCGAAAGATCCTCAGACGAACGAAACCGCTTGACCCGGCATCAGCCTCCTGAGCCCATCTTCGCGTCGGCCGACGTGACCGCGCGAGACTTTATCGTCGGATCGGGCGCTCGGATGTAAGTCGTTCGATCTGGGCTCTCCGTTCGCGCATTGCCTTTTCGAGCGCCTTCGGCCGGTCGGCCACGGTCCCAAGACCGATGCGCCGAGGCGGTTGCCGCCCATCTGTGACGGCCATCTGGAAGCCGATGAAATGCGTGATCCGACCGTTGATGTCGCGCACCGGGCTCACGTGAACGGCATTCAGGAACTGTGTACCGTCCCGACGATAATTCGTCAGTTCGACATCCACAGGTTTGCCGGCCTTGATGGCCGCCCGCAGCTGCCCGACTGCAGCAGGATCGCTGGCCGGTCCTTGTAGAAAGCGACAATTGCGGCCAAGAACCTCGCCGCTGGAGTAGCCAGTCAGCTCGCCGAACGCTTCGTTGAGGAAGACGATAGGATTGTCGTGAAGGAAGGCTGCGGTTACCAGAAACGGTATGCGTGCGCTGTGAATCGCCAGCGCGAAGGGGTCACCCTTCGTTCGCGCCACGCGCAGTCTCTCGGCCTCCTTGGCGACGGCGCCGTCGCCTGACGCTGCGATTTCCAACGATCCGCCCCCGAAGATGCTGTTTGCGGCGCAGAAGCTACTGCGGCCACTGCCACAACACCAGCGCCTCTGGAGCGTTCCTCGAGGGGCAGTTTCGCCGCAGGGCAGATCGCCCACCTTCGCCGCGAGGCGAGCTGCAAGCCACGATCCGCCCCTGCAGAGCTCAGGCGATCCGAGCAGACGCCTCCTGCCGGATTGGCTCGAAGTCTCCGTGAAGTCGCTGGATGTCGAGAAGTACCCCCACCCACTCTCTCATGGCCGGCGCTCCCGCGTCGAGGAGCGATGCCTGGGCCCGCACCCAGCGGTAGCCCCCCCGACGTGCCACACGCGGAAGATGGCGTCGTAATCGCTGGTCATTCGCACGCATCGCTGCCACAGGCCGAGAATCGAGGACCGATCGTCGCGATAAATCATGTTGAGCCAGCCATATCCCTTGGCCAGATCCAGATCCTGCCCGGTGTAGCTCTCCCAATGGACGGCGTCGACAACCATGCCGCCGGCGTCCGCTCTCCAGCTGACGCAGTCGGTGTGGGTCGCATCCTCCGCATCCGGCGCGCCTTCTCCGTACTCGCCCGACGCGTCGGACATGCAACTCGAGACAAGCGGCGCCGGCGTGGCGACGTCCTCTGCCGCGCCCTGCTTCACCCGGCGATCGAGCCGAGGCGCCGAAGAGGGCTGTTGCGCGATCTGTGCGCGTGGCGACTGCCCGAGGACGGCCGCCAGGTTCTCGCGCAACCCCTCGAGCCCGCGGATGAGGACTTCGAGGTCGGTTTGGTCGAGGTTCCCGGTGATCCGCTCATGCAGCTTCGCGATCATCTTGCAGGCCACCGCGAGCGCGTCTCCTGAACCATCTCCGGGAACGAGGGTCTTCACGCGCCGATCCGACGGATCCGGAATGCGCTCCACGAGCCCTCGCCTCGCCAGCCGATCAACATAGCTCGAAAGGGTCATCGGCTCGACGCACATCCGCGCCGCGAGAGCGCTCTGCTTGAGGCCTGGAGACGCGGCGACGCAGCACAGAACGCGCGCCTCGGCCGGGGTCATCTCCAGGCGAGAGCGGGCAGCAGCCTTCTCGAATGCGTTCTGATAGAGGCGGGCCACGTCCGCAATCAGATGGGCGAGAACAGTCTCGTCAGGCGCTTGCGACATCTGTCTTCCAGCCACTGGCGCATGACCGAAACCGCTGATGTTCGTCTCCGCCCAGAACTCTCGATTACACCAATTTCGGGTCGCGGTGAAGTGTTGCCAGCGCATGCCTGGGTTGAGCACCAGCTCACCTTCGCTTCCGCCTCAGGGAAGAGGGGGGGGGGATGATAAGGTAATGTTACAAAATAATATGCTTATAGTATAGTGGGTAATATTCTTCGTATGAGCTGTGTTTTTAACCGCGCGTTAGAAAGTAACGGCCATCGTCGCCGGACGATAAACGAGAGTTTCAGCCCAAATGACCTGCGGAGGACACCGGTTTGCGCGTGCTGGTCATTGACGACAGCCGGTCGAGCGCCGTCGGCATCGCCAAGAAGCTGGGCGAACTCCCCGCCGTCAGTCCGGAGATCTGCATTGATCCCGAGGACGCGCTCGGACGCTGCAAAAAAGAACAGTTCGACGCGAATTCTCGTCGACTACATCATGCCCAAGATGGACGGCATCGAGGTCATTTCGGCCCTGCGCAAGCTGCCGGGTTACCTCATCGTGCCGACCGTCATGATCACGTCGACGATCAGCCCCGAACTCCGTCTCCAGGCGATCGAGTGCGGCGCGACGGACTTCCTCACCAAGCCCTTCCATTGGGTCGAACTGCAGGCGCGGGTCGAAACCTCCTCACGCTACGGAAGGCCGAGATCGAGCTGTCCGACCGGGCCCGCGACCTTGCCGGCGAGGTCGAGACCGCGACGCGCAACCTCGTGGTGCGCGAGGAGGAGATAATCTGGCGTCTGGCGCGCGCCATCGAGTATCGCGACGGGACGACCGCGGACCACGTGTCGCGCGTCGCCGAGATCTGCCGGCTGATCGCCGAGGAGCTGGGCATGAGCCCGGAGCGGTCGCGCCTCCTCTATCTCGCCGCCCCCCTGCACGACATCGGCAAGATCGGCATCCCGGACGCGATCCTGCAGAAGCCGGGCCGACGACGCCGGAAGAAACTGAGGTCATGCGCCGTCACGTCGAGATCGGCGCATGCATCCTCAAGGACGCCTCCACCGAGGTGGTGCGCGTCGCGGAAGCGGTCGCGCGGACGCATCACGAGCGGTGGGACGGCACCGGCTATCCCGCCGGGCTCGCCGGGACGGACATTCCACTCGAGGGGCGGGTCGCCGCGCTGGCCGACGTCTTCGACGCGCTCTGCTCCGAGCGGTCCTACAAGCCGACCTGGTCGGCGGAGAAGGCGTGCGCCGAGATCGTGTCGAACCGCGGCAGCCACTTTGATCCCGCCTGCGTCGACGCCTTCGTCGCGTGCTGGCCGCGGATCCGGGACCTCTTGGCCGGCAGCCCGAGGAAGCGACGGACAGAGGCGGCCTGAACAAACTGTGCACGGCCACTCCACCCCTCGCGCAACGGAAACCACAACGAGGTTCGAAATCTCATGTCCAGCCAGGCTCCAGACCAAGACGTCCATACACTCCTCCTGGAGGGCGACCTAGGACCGCGCGACGCCGGCGAGATCCATGCGGCGCTCCTGCACGCTCTGCAGGAGCATCGCTCGGTGGTGATTGATACCCGCCGCCTCGCATCGGTCGACGTCTCGATCATGCAGCTGATGGTCGCGGCCTTCGGCACCGCCCGGCGCCTCGGGCATGCCCTGTCGGTGGCGTCGGAATGCGGCGGACCGCTCGAACAGAGCCTCGCGCGCGGGGGGCTGACCATGCCGCCGCATCTCTCCCACGCCTGACGGACGAGCTGTCGAACCAGAGACCAAAGCGGAACCCGAAATGAGCAAGACAATTCTGACCATCGACGATTCGCCTCCGTCCGGCAGATGGTAGCCATGACCCTGACCGGCGCCGGGCTACACGGTGATCGAGGCGGGCAACGGCGCGGAAGGCTATGACAAGGCCACCAGCGAACACCGTGCATGCGGTGCTCACCGACCTCAACATGCCGGTGATGAACGGGCTCGAGTTCATCCGCAAGTACCGCAGCCACCCGCCGAGCAAGGGCGTGCCGATCATCCTTCTGACGACCGAATCCGACGAGGGCCTGAAGCGCGCAGGCCAAGGAGGCCGGCGCCACCGGCTGGATCGTCAAGCCGTTCAAGCAGGATCAGCTCGCTCGCCGTCATCAAGAAGGTGACCGGGCGCATGAGCACCCGATCCCGCCGAGACCTTCCGCCAGGAAGCGCGCGAACTGCTCGAGACGCTCGAAGCAGGGGCTGCTCGACCTGGAGAAGGACCCCGACCGATGCCGACCTGGTCAACGCCGCCTTCCGTGCCCTGCACACGATCAAGGGCTCGGGCGCCATGTTCGGCTTCACCGCGGTGGCCGGGTTCGTGCACGAGTTCGAGACCGCCTTCGACCGGGTGCGCAAGGGCGAGAGCGTCGGCCACGCCCGGACTGATCGCGCGTGGCGCTCGATGCCAAGGACCACGTCCACAAGCTGATCGAGACGCCCGACGCCGCCGGCGCCGCGGCGAGGCGATCCTCGCCGCCCTGCAGCGGCGATCGTCGAAGCCGATGCATGGCCCGAGCCGCCGCTCGCCGCGGCGAACGCCGAGACAGCCGGCGGCCGAAAGCCGCGCCGGCCGCGCCGCGACGCGCTGGCGCATCCGCTTCAGCCTGCCCGCCGACGCCTTCGTCTACGGCACCAATCCGCTGCCTGCTGCTCGACGAAATCCGCGAGCATCGGCCCGTGCGACGGTCACGGCGCTGACCGACGCCGTCCCGCCGCTCGAGGTCATCGATCCCGAAGCATGCCTATCTCGGCTGGCAGGTCGACCTCGAGGCGGACGATCCGCACGAGGCGATCGACGACGTCTTCCTGTTCCTGCGCGACGGCATGGAGCTGTCGATCGAGCCGCTGGCGAGGAGAGCCGGACGCCGACGCCGACCGCGCCGGAAGCCGAGCCCACGCCAGCCAAGGCCGGAGACCGGCCGCGGCGCAAGCCGAGCGCCGGCGCCAGCGCCGAAGCCGGCGCAGCCGCGGCCGAACCGGCGCCGCACGGACAAGGCCGCAGCCGCCGACGGCAGGCGGCTCGCATCGCTGCGCGTCGCCGCCGAGCGGCTCGACGAGCTGATGGACCGGGTCGGCGAACTGGTCATCGCCCAGGCGCGTCTACGCAGATCGCCGCAGCCAGCGCCGACTCGATCTCAAGTCCATCGCCGAAGAACTCGAGCGGCTGTCCTCGGGCCTGCGCGACACGACCATGGGCATCCGCATGGTGCCGATCGGCACGCTGTTCGGCCGCTTCCGCCGGCTCGTCCACGATCTGTCGCGCGATCTCGGCAAGCAGATCGAGTTCGTCACCGCCGGCGAGGAGACCGAGCTCGACAAGACGATGATCGAACGGCTCGCCGATCCGCTGGTGCACCTCATCCGCAATTCGGTCGACCACGGCCTCGAAGACGCCGACGAGCGCGCTCGCAGACCGGCAAGCCGCGCGACAGGGCACGGTGCGGCTGTCGGCGCGTCTATTCCGGCGCCGAAGTCGCGATCTCGGTCTCCGACGACGGCGCCGGGCTCGACGCGCGCGCGCATCCGCGCCAAGGCCGAGGAGGCGGGGCTGCTCGCGCCGGATGCCAAGATCGCCGACCAGGAGCTCTACCAGCATGATCTTCGCGCCGGGCTTCTCGACCGCCAAGCGAGGTGACCTCGCTGTCCGGCCGCGGCGTCGGCATGGACGTGGTCAAGCGGACCATCGACGGGCTTGCGCGGCACCATCGACGTCGACGACCGAGCCGGGCGAGCGGCACGACCGTGACGCTGCGCCTGCCGCTGACGCTCGCCATCATCGACGGCATGCTCGTGCGGGTCGGCGACGGCCGCTACACGATCCCGCTCTCGGCCGTCGAGGAATGCGTCGAACTGCCGGCCGGCGGCCGACACGCGCTCGAGCGGCCGCAGCTTCCTCGACATCCGCGGCGAGCTGGTGCCGTTCCTCGGCTGCGCGAACTGTTCAAGTCGCCGGGCGAGCCCGATGCCGTACCAGAAGGTGGTGATCGTGTCCGCCGGCGAGGGCCGGGTCGGGCTGGTCGTCGACCAGATCATCGGCAACAACCAGACCGTCATCAAGCAGCTCTCGCAAGCTGCATTCCGGCGCTCAAGACCTTCTCCGGCGCGACGATCCTCGGCGACGGCACCGTCGCGCTCATCCTCGACATCGTGAACCTCGTCGGCTTCGGCCAGAGCCACGAGGACCGCCTGCAGCGACCAGCGCCTGGGAGGGCAGCATGAGCGAGCCGCAGGCAGCCGGCGCCATGAAGGCCCTGACCATCCGGCTGCAGGACGAGATGTTCGCCCTCGAGGCCGACGAATGTCCGCGAGATCCTCGACCTCGTGCCGATCACCGCGGTGCCGAATGCCGGCGCTTTCGTCGGCGGGCTGATCAACGTGCGCGGCCGCGTCGTGCCGCTCGCCGATCTGCAGGGTGATGTTCGGCATGGACCGGCCGCCGAGCCGGACGCAGGACACGCGGATCGTCGTCATGGAGATCGACTCGACGGCGAGCCGACCGTCGCCGGCATCCTCGCCGACAAGGTCCACGAAGTCACCGACATCGAGGCCGCCGCGATCGAGGAGGCGCCGCAGGGTCGGCATGCGCTGGCCGGCCGGAATTCGTCGCGCGGCATCGGCAAGCGCGACGACGACTTCATCATCATCCCGGACATGGAACGAATTTTCGGGGCAGAGGGCGGCAGAAATCGCCGGCCTTGGTCCGAATGAAAGGACCAGATCGATGAGACTGACCCTCAAGGCCAAGCTGGCGGCGACCTTCGCGGTCGTCGTCGCCTTGTCCGGCGTCAGCATGTTCGTGGCGATCCAGAACCTGGGCGCGCTCAATGAGGCGATCGACGGGATCGTCAACGGCAATGTCGCAGCGCATCAGATCGCGGATCGACATCAACGCCCGCTCCCTGCGCATCGCCCGCGACGAGAAGAACTAATCCTCGCCGACACGGACGCGAGGAGTTCAAGCAGTTCGGCGACCGGATCAAGACCGAGGAAGCGGCGCATCGACGAGCAGGTCGGCAAGCTGCATGACATGTCGAGCGAGACCGGCAAGCCGCTCGTCGAGGCGTTCACGACGGCCTGGGACGGCTTCATGGAGCAAGCACCGAAGGTCGAGCAGCTGGCCGCTCTGAACTCGAACGTAGAAGGCGATGGAGAAGGTCGAAGAGGTGGCGAGCTGCCGGAGCAGGCCTTCGCGGCCTATCGAGGCATCGTCGGCAACCTGCGCACCGAAGCGGTCACGGCCGCCGACGCGTCCAAGTTGCCGTGCCTTCGAGCGCAACTCAAGGATCTGCGAGACGGCACATGCTCGAAGCCGCGCGCTGACATCCGCAACGTCGTCCTGGCGATGAGCGATCCTGAAGCTGCAGAAGCAGCTACATCGGCGCGCTCGATGCCAAGCTGGCCGAGCTGACGGCAGCAGATCGACACCGTCGCGTGCTCGTCTGCCCGAGTGACCGACGCCCGCTTCGCGGCATTCGAGCGGCATCGCACGAAGTGGATTGCTGTCGTCGAAGCCGCTGCAAGGCGGCTCGCCATCGAGAACGGCGACTACTACGCCGTACGAGCTCGCCAACGGCGAGGCCGCAAAGCGCTCGGCCAGAAGGCGGTCGACGCTCTCAACGCCATCATCGACCTCAACAACAGCAGATGGCGGAGGCGAGCGCCGACGACCGACGAGCTCTACGCCTTCTCCCGCAACCTGCTGATCGCCCTGCTCGATCGGCTCGACCCTCATCGCCGCGGTCGCCGCGACCTGGATCGTCGGTCAACATCAGCCGCGCCGTCGCCAGCGCGCTCGGGCCTTGCCAACGCGGTGGCCGACGGCGATCTCAATGCCACGGCCAGCGTCAAGTCGAACGACGAGATCAAGGACCTCATCGACGCGCTCAACGCGATGGTCGCGCAAGCTGCAAGGAGGTGGTCGGCGAAGTGAACGCGGCGGCCCACAACGTCTCCTCCGGCAGCCAGGAGCTGTCGGCCACCGCCGAGCAGCTCGCGCAGGGCGCGACCGAGCAGGCGTCGTCGACCGAGGAAGCCTCCTCCTCGATGGAGGAGATGGCGTCCAACATCAAGCAGAACGCCGACAACGCCACGCAGACCGAGAAGATCGCCCGCCAGTCGGCGGCCGATGCCCAGGCCAGCGGCGAGGCCGTCGGCAAGGCGGTCAAGGCGATGCAGACGATCGCGGAGAAGATCCTGGTCGTGCAGGAGATCGCCCGCCAGACCGACCTGCTGGCCCTCAACGCGGCGGTGGAGGCGGCGCGGGCCGGCGAACACGGCCGCGGCTTCGCGGTGGTGGCCTCGGAAGTGCGCAAGCTCGCCGAGCGCAGCCAGGCGGCGGCGCAGGAGATCTCCGGCCTCTCCGGCGACACGGTGAAGGCCGCGCAGGAGGCCGGCGAGATGCTGGCCCGGCTGGTGCCGGACATCCAGACGACGGCCGAACTGGTCGTCGGAGATCACCGCCGCCAGCCGCGAGCAGAATGCCGGCGCCGCCCAGATCAACACGGCGATCCAGCAGCTCGACAAGGTGACCCAGCAGAACACCACCGCGGCCGAGGAGATGGCCGCGACCTCGGAGGAGCTGGCGAGCCAGGCCGAGCAGCTGCAGCAGGTCATCGCCTACTTCCGCATCGACGCCGGCGTCGGCGCCGATCGCGGCCAGCCTGCGCCGCGCAAGGCGCAGCTCGCACCGCCAGAAGGCGTCGCAGCGGCTCGGCGTCGCCGAGATGCAGCACGCGATCCGCAGGCCGCGGCGCCGAGCATGGCGAGCGCCAGGAGCGGCGGCGAAGCGCACGGGCGGCGGCTTCGCCCTCGACCTCGACGACAGCGGCGACGAGCTCGACAGCCGGTTCACCCGCAACGGCCAGCAGCCTGAGCGTCAGCCTGAGACCCGCCTCCGGCCCCGCCGCAGGCGACGCCAACCGGGATGCGAGGACGTCGACGATGGCCGACCAGATCCAGTACGTGACCCTCGGCGTCGCCGACGACCTCTTCGCGGTGCCGGTCGACCGGGTCCAGGAGATCCTGGAGCCGCAGCCGATCGCCGGCATGCCGCACGCGCCCGCCGATTTCCTCGGCGTGATCGACGTGCGCGGCCAGAGCGTACCGGTGATCGACCTGCGCCTGAGGCTCGCCATGCCGCCGGCGGAGGACACGCGCGAACACGCGCATCATCGTGCTCGACGTCGCGATCGACGGCGCGGACCGCCGCAAGCTCGGCGCTGAGGGCCGACCGGGTCTTCGAAGTCACCGAGCTCGACGACGCGGCGCTCGAGCCGCCGCCGCAGATCGGGAGCCGGTGGCGCGCCGACTGCATCGCCGGCGTCGGCCGGCGCAACGGCGCCTTCGTCACCGTCTTCGACCTCGACCGCCTCTTTGCGCTGCGAGCGAGATCGCGGCCGACTCGACGGATCGCCTGAAGCGGCGGCCTAGACCCTGCCGACCGGCTCCGCGATCCGGCGACGCGGCCGGTACTCGTCCTTGCCCGATCGCAGCGATCGCACGGAATGGCTCGCGGACGACGCCGCAAGGGACTTCGATGGCACGTCCAGCGCGCACGCGCGGTCGGCCGAGCCCGACGCTCGCAGCACGACCAGATCAGCGACGCGGATTTCAAGCGCCTGGCCGACCCTGGTGAGCAGCCACACGGGCATCAAGCTGCCGCCGGCCAAGCTGACCATGGTCGAGGGCCGGCTGCGCAAGCGGATGCGGCGCACGGCGCAGCCGAACCTCACCGCCTATTGCCGCTACCTGTTCGACGAGGGCGGCCTGGAGACCGAGATCGTGCATCTCGATCGACGCCGTCACCACCAACAAGACCGACTTCTTCCGCGAGCCCGAGCATTTCGACTTCCTGGCGAACCGCGTCGTGCCCGACGCTGCTCGCGATGCGGCGCCGCGAGCGGACCCGCTGCTCAAGCTCTGGAGCGCGGCCTGCTCCAACGGTGCCGAAGCCTATACGCATCGCCATGGTGCTGGCCGACCTGGTGCGCGCAGCGCCGCGACTTCCGCTTCTCGATCCTGGCGACCGACATCTCCACCGAGGTGCTGGCCCAGGCGAAGCGCGCCATCTATCCGGCCGAGAGCGATGGCGCCGGTGCCGCCGCGAGATGCGCCGGCGCTACCTGATGCGAGCCGCGCGACCGAAGCCTCGCGGCGAGGTGCGCGATCGTGCCGGAGCTGCGCCGGCGCGTGCAGCTTCGCCCGCCTGAACCTGATGGACACGACTACCCGTCCGATCGCGACATGGACGTGATCTTCCTGCGCAACGTGCTGATCTATTTCGACAAAGCCGACGCAGGACGCGGTCGTCGCCGCGGCTCGTCGGCCATCTGCGGCCGGGCGGCTACCTGATCGCTCGGCCATTCCGAGTCGATGGCCGGCTGGAGTCTACCGGTGCGGCAGGTCGCGCCGGCCATATTCCAGAAGTCCAGTGAGGGAATCGATGTCGAACCAAGCCGCCAGGAACCGGTCCGGCAAGATCGCGGGTGCTGATCGTCGACGATTCCGCCTCGGTGCGGCAGACACTCAGCGACATCCTGTCGAGCGATCCCGGACTCGAGGTCATGGGGACGGCGGCCGATCCCTATCGTCGCCGCCGAGCGCATCCGCCACGAGGTGCCCGACGTCATCACCCTCGACATCGAGATGCCGCGCATGGACGGCCTCACCTTCCTGCGCAAGATCATGGCGCAGCGGCCGATCCCGGTGGTCATCTGCTCCAGCTCGACCGAGCAGGCTCGGACACGCTGATGCAGGCGCTGGAGGCCGGCGCGGTCGACGTGATCACCAAGCCGCGCGTCGGCACCGGCGCAGTTCCTGCAGCGATTCGCGCATGCGCATCTGCGACGCCGTCAAGGCCGCGGCGCAGGCCAAGCTCCGCGACCGGCGCCGCGGCGCCAGCCGAGCTGACGGTCGAGGCGAAGCTCGTCGCCGACGTCGGTGCATACCACGGCCGCCGTCCGGCCGAGGCCGGCTCGCCAGGCGCGCGACCGAAGCCGGATCGTCTGCATCGGCGCCTCGACCGGCGGCACCGAAGCGCTGCGCGAGGTGCTGCGAGGCGCTGCCGCCGACGTGCCCGGCATCGTCATCGTCCAGCACATGCCGGAGAAGTTCACCGCCGCCTTCGCCCGCCGGCTCGACGGCATCTGCGCAGATCGCGGTCAAGGAGGCCGAGGACGGCGACGCCGTCGTCGCCGGCCGCGTGCTGATCGCGCCCGGGCAACCGCCACATGCTGCTGCAGCGCACCGGCAGCCGCTACTCCGTCGCGATCAAGGACGGGCCCCTGTGTCGCCGCCACCGGCCCTCGGTCGACGTGCTGTTCCGCTCGGCCGCGCAGAACGCCGGCGCCGAACGCCGTCGGCATCATCCTGACCGGCATGGGCGACGACGGCGCCCAGGGCCTGCTGGAGATGCGCAGGCCGGGCGCCACACCGTCGCGCAGGACGAGGAGAGCTGCGTGGTGTTCGGCATGCCGAAGGAGGCGATCGAGCTGGGCGCGGCCGACAAGGTGCTGCCGCTGTCGCGGGTCGCCGCCGAGATCATGCAAGCCGGCGCCGAGCGCGCGACCGCGAGGGCCTCATGAAAGCGATCGCGGCAAGACCGGCCCGGAGCGCGTCGTCGCCGGCCGCCGAACTCGCTCCGACTGGCCGCCATGGCCGAGGCGATCGCCGGCCCTCGCAGCGCCATCGAGACCACGTTCCTCGAGATGGGCCAGCACCTCATGACGGGTGCGAAGCTCCTGCGCGACGTTTCGACTGCGCACCAGGACATGCCGCGCGAGTTCCATGGGCCGCAGTTCCTCGAGGCCGTGGAAATCATGCAGATACTCGGTGCCGAGATTGGCCGCCTCTCCGGCACAGACGGCAAGGAGGACGTTCGTGCGGAGCACCTCGCATCTGTGGCAGACGCCCTGCATGGGCCGATCGACAGTCTGAAGAAGGCGGTGAACGGCCTCAGGCTGATTGCCGTCAATGCACGTATCGTGGCGGCCGGCCTCCACCAGGACAGCGCAGAATTCGGTGCTTTCACGCTCGACATGATCGACCTGGGAAATGCTGCGAAGGAAACCGTAGGCCGGGTGGAAAGGACACACGCGCTCGTCATCGGCAAGGTTGGCGAAGCGCGACAGGGGCGCCGGGCCGTCGTCGCGCGGCACGCCGCGACGACGGCGATCATTGCGCAGAGGCTCGGTGCCCAGATAGAGGCGATCGAAAAGCACCGCGCGAGTGCCCTCGGCTTGGCCGACGAGGGCCGTCAGGTCGCTGGACGGATTGGCGGCCGCATCGGCGAGGCCGTCTCGGCGCTGCAGATCGGCGATATCACCCGGCAGCGTCTCGAGCATATCGAAGACGCGCTCCGGGCAGCGGCGAGCCTGGCGGAAAGGCCGGACCCGCCCGGCGACACGGTCAGGGGCGTTTGCCATCTGCAGTCGCTTCAGTTGCGCGACACCCAGGACGGCTTCGAGCGCCAGGTCCGACACTTCGCGGCGACGTTGCGCCGACTGGCCGAAGACACGGAAACTGTCTTGCTCGAAAGCAGGGCCAGGGCCGATGCTCTTGTCACGGCAAGCGGCACCGCTCTCGCGGCCCTCGTCGCCGACCTGAAATCGACTGGCCGCCTCCTCGATGACTACGAGGACACGCGTGCGACCCTGCGGGCGCTGGGTGAGGAAGCCGAAGGCTCGATGCGCGTCATGCTCGAGCAGCTCGAAGCCGTCGCCTCGATCGAGCACTCGATCCGTCTTCTCAGCCTCAACATGGCGATCCGCTGCAGCCGGCTCGGCCGTGAGGGCGGTCCTCTGAAGGTCATTGCGCAGGAAATGCGGGAGTTTGCCGGGCAGACGGTTCATGCGGCTTCGGATGTGAGGCGGTTTCTCGACGAGGCCCGGGACCTTGTGCAGGCACATGATGCCGCGACCGATGGTTCAGCGAGCACCGCGGTTGCCAACGCCATCGACCTACTCGAGGGCGTGCTCGCTCGTCTGGGCCAGAACGTCTCGACGATTCGACAGAGCGCTCCGCAGGCGGTCCGGCTCCTGAACGAGGCCGCCGAGCACGCCGGCAGATACGAAGGCGGCGAGAGCTCGTGGGCGACGCAGATCGGGTTTCTCGAGGAGTGGTCGTGTGCCACCGGCACGGCCGTATCGGACAACCTTTTCAGCGATGCGGCTTTCTTTGCAGAGCTGAGGGCCAGGTACACGATGGAGAGCGAGCGTCTCATCCACGACATGCTGTGCGGCGCGGCGGAGAGGGCGGCGGCGCCGACACCCGAGGATGAAGAGATCGACGCGATGCTCTTCTAGCGCCTGCTTTACCTCCCATAAGCGTTTCATGTGATTTCCTGTTCGGGGACCTGTCCAATCTCTTCGAAGTACATGCCGCACCCGATTCTGCCCGACCAGATCGCCCGACTTCAGGTCCTGCGCGACCTCGAGACCGAGGCCGCTCCGCGGAACCCGGCTCTCGATCGAATTCTGCGAGATGGCGCAGGCGCTGTTCGGCGCGCCGATCGCGCTGGTGACATTGGTCGACCGCGACGAGATCTGGATCAAGGCGGGCCGGGGCGTCGACACCTGCAACCTCTCGCGAAAAGATGAACTCTTCGGCACTGCGATCGCCTATCCGCAGGGCGTGGTCGTGGAGGACATGCTCGAGGACGACCGGTTCAGGAATCGTACGCGCGCCACAGGTCACCCATCCATCCGCTTCTACGCGGGGAAGCCGATTGTCTTCCGCGGCATGCAGCTGGGCCTTCTATGCGTTGCAGGCTACGAGCCTCGCTCTGCCAGCCCATCGCAGCTTCATTTCCTCGAGATGCTCGCGGACATGGCGAGCGTCGAGCTCGAACACCACGAGCTTCGCCTTCGCAATCAGCGAGCTTCTGAGGAAAGTGCGCTGACAGAGCAGGTGGCGCAGACGGGAAGCTGGGAATGGGATCCCGCGACAGATCATGTGAGGTGGTCGGACGGCATCTATGCTGCCTTAGGCCTGTCACTCAAGGAAGTGAGGCCCAGCTTCCAGGAATTCGTTTCGCTTGTTCATCCCGACGACCGGGAAGACGTGGTCGCCAAGCTGCGCGCAGCGGCCACGGACGGACGCGCCTTCCGATCCGAATATCGCATCCAACGTCGGGATGGCGCGATTCGATGGATCGCGGACCATGGCCAAGGCGTGCGGGATGGCAACAACGGTCGGATCCGGCTCGTCGGCGCGATCATCGACATAACCGACAGGAAATGTGCCGAGGCCGCCGGACGCGCAAGCGAGGCGCGGTATCGGGCGCTTGTCGAGGCAAGCGCCTCGATCGTGTGGCGCGCCACCCCGGACGGCTCGGTCTTTGAGGCATGGGGCTGGGGGAAATATCTCGGCGAGCCCCTCCAGGAGTACCGGGGCTTCGGCTGGGTCGAGGCCCTGCACCCGGACGACCGGGGACGTGTGCTGGCGGCGTGGAGGGAGGCCATCAGCGACGCCAGCCCGTGCGTCGTGGAGTATCGCATTCGCGATGTGGACGGAAACTTCCGATGGGCGCGTGCCCGAGGCGTGCCGTTCAAGAATGGTGGCGGTTCCGTCGAGGAGTGGGTGGGCACACTCAAGGACATCCACGACCAGCGCATCGCCGACCTTCTGCGACAGAGAAGCGAGGAGAGACTCGAACTCGCGGTGGAGGCGACCGAACTGGGGATCTGGGACGTCGACCTCACCACCGACGAGCGGGAATGGGCCGGCCAGTTCCGCAAGATATTCGGTCTTGCCGATGGCGAGGCCCCACGACGCGAGACCTTTCTCGCGCGCGTTCATCCCGCCGACCGGGCTTGGATCGAAAGGCTCCTCTACCGAGACCTTCCGCGGTCGCCGGGTGTGAGGCGCGACTGCGAATTCCGGATTCATCGTGCCGACACGGGAGAAGAGCGCTGGGTCGCCGCTGCAGGACGCATGATCGTGGACGGAAACGGTCGGCCCAGCCGGACGTTGGGGACCCTCCATGACGTCACAGAAAGGAAGCGCGCCGAAGAATCCCTGCGGGCGAGCGAGGAGCGCTTCCGCAACATCTCGTCGACCTCGCCGGATGCGGTGATCTGCGCCGACCAGGACGGGTGCGTCGAATTCTGGAACGCCGCCGCGGAAGCAATCTTTGGCTACTCTGCCGCTGATGCGATCGGCCAGTCCGTGTCGATGATCCTTCCCGACCGGTCGCGCGAGGCTCACGGCGCCTGCGTGGCCGCAGCGTTCGAACTGCCGCCGTCGGACGGCGGCCGGACGGTCGAGCTCGTGGGGCGTCATCGCGACGGACACGAAATCCCGATCGAGGTCTCGCTGTCCCGGTGGCGGGTCCGCGACGGGTTCTGTTTCGGCGCGATCGTCAGAGATGTTTCGGAGCGCAAGGAGCAAGAAGAGCAGCTCTACAACCTCGCTCACTTCGATCACTTGACGGCACTGGCGAACCGACGGCTTCTCCAAGTCCGTTTGTCACAGGCGCTCGAGGCCGGCGATTACGCGGCGCTGCTTCTTCTCGACCTCGACGGATTTAAGGGCGTGAACGACACGCTCGGCCATGCTGCAGGGGATACCCTTCTGGTCCAGTTCGCCGAGCGCCTTTCGAAATGCGCTCCCACCGGCTCGCTTGTTGCCCGTACCGGCGGCGACGAGTTTGCCGTCCTGCTACCCGGCATCGCCGATCTGGTTGCCGCCTCCAAGGTGTCCGCGTGCATCACGCAAGCGCTCCGCCAGCCCTTTTGGATCCAAGGCCAGAGCGCACGCCTGGCGTCCTGCTTCGGGATCGCGATCGCGCCGGAGCATGGAGCCACCTCAAACGAGTTGATGGCGAGCGCCGATCTGGCGCTCTACAGCGCCAAGCACGCCGGCAGGGGCGTTACGCGAGCATTTTCCCCGCAGCTGAGGCAGGCCGCGCAGACCCGGCGGACTCTCGAACAGGAATTGCAGGAAGCGTTCGAAAGACGGGATCTGGAGATGCATTTCCAGCCGCAGGTCCGCATCTCGGACCGCGCGGTGGTCGGTGCGGAGGCTCTCCTCCGCTGGCGCAGAGCGGGTTATGGCCTGGTCATGCCGGCCGGCTTCATCGATGTCCTCGGCGACAGCCCCCTCGCGGAGGAGGTCGGCAGGTGGAGCATTCGCGAGGCCTGCCGGGAAGCGGCCGCCCTGCGCGGCGCCGGTCACCCGACACGCATCGCCGTCAACCTGTTCTCCGCCCAATTTCGGGACCGCTCGCTGGTCGAAGTGGCGCAGCAGGCCTTGAACGAGGCAGAGTTTCCGGCGAATTTGCTGGAGCTGGAGATTACCGAAGACATCATTCTCGAGCACGACGAGACCGTGCTGGAGGTGCTCGAGGAACTGCGAGCGATCGGCGTCGGCATCGCCTTCGACGACTTCGGCACGGGCTTCGCCTCGCTCAGCATGCTCAAGCGCTTCCCGGTCACGAAGCTGAAGATCGACAAGGGATTCGTCCTGAACCTGAGCGAGAGCGACAAGGACCTCGCCATCGTCGACGCGGTCGTCAAGCTCGCATCGAGTTTCGGCCTCGACGTGATCGCAGAGGGAGTCGAGAACGAACGGAACGAGGATGTCTTGCGCGATCTCGGCTGCCAGGAGGCGCAGGGCTTCCTCTATGGCAAGGCCATGGATGCCACGGCACTTGAGGCCCTCATCACGGGGGCGGGACGCTCCGCTGTGCCTGCGCGTGCGGCACAGGAGCGGCGCGAAGTTCGGGAGCAGGACGCAGTCGAGGCCGCTGTCGTGACAGGGAAATCCCGGGGGCACCTGTGAACGGAAACGGCACCGGCCCATCCTCGGCGCACGTGCTCGACGCCGTTCCCGCGCAGATCGCGGTAATCGCTGTAGAGCGTCAACCTCGTTGTCCGGTCGTATTGCCTCACCCAGGAATGTTCCTGACCGAGTTGCTGTTGCCTCATCGGGGATGCTCCCGAGTTAAAGCCTCTCGGGCGGAGGGTCTTCTTCGCCCACGATGGATTGAGGCGGTGGGGTTTCTCCGGCGACGCGCGGAGCCCCCGCATAGCGCAGCGCGTCGCCGGAGGAAGCCGGGCTCGGGCTGGCAGTGGAGGATGGGCCGAGCACGAGCGCTCTTGCGCGCTCGGATCGCCATATCTTGAGGCGGCGCTGCACCGTCCGAAGCAGGGTGTCTGGATAGACGCCGGGATAGGCCTCTTGCAGTCTATCGAGGAGTTGTCGACCGGTAGCGCCTGGATCGGCTTCGAACCGGGCCTTGAGCTCGTCGGTCGCCGCGTCCAGAGGATCGGGCACCGTCCGGCCGCGCGGCTTCGACGGCTTCCGCCGCGCTGCCGGCCGCACCTCACCCTCCTTCCAGGCGGTGCGCAGGCCGGAGAGGAACGTGTCCAACGCAGGCTCGGCGGTCGCCGACGCCTCGGCCTCGGCACCCTTGTCTGCGATTTCCACCAGGGCCTGTTGGGCTGCACGGATTTCGCTGAACAGGCGTACAGGGTCGAGCTCGAGACGGAGCGGGCTCAGCAGCACATGCTCGAGCGGCGCTTTCTGCCTGACCGCGAGGGCCCGGTCTTCCGACTCGCTCGCCGACGCGGGCGAACCTCTTGGCCTACGAGCAGGCGACCGCACAAGCGCTTCTGCGTCCCGCCCCTGCAGGCCGTGCTCAAGGCCTCCGCGCGCGTGCAATGGGCGCCCCCTGCGGCCGCTGAGCCCCTACCTGCGGCCACTTCGTTCCTTCAGGAATCCCGCCACGGACTGCCGGTACTCGTCGCTGCGCCCGGCCTCGCGCTGCAGGTCCCGTTCAAGATCGAGCTGCTCGTCGAGCGTGTTCGACGACGACGTCCGAAGCGCCGCCTTGGTGCCGGCCAGCGCATGCGCGGAGCGGTTCGCGAACAGGCCGGCCAGCCGATCCAGCTCGTCCTCCAGTGCATCGTCGGGGACGCAGGACCAGACGAGGCCCCACTCGCGCCGCAGTCTCGCCGTCGACCGGCTCCGCCAGAAGCGCCATGCCCCGCGCCCGCGCCGCCCCGACGAGCCGCGGCAGGATCCAGAGCCGCCACTGTCGGGGACAAGGCCGATACGCGTGAAGCTCTGGATGAAGCGCGCCGAGGGCGTGGCGACGACGATGTCGCAGGCGAGCGCGAGGTTGGCCCCCGCGCCGGCGGCGACGCCGTGCACGCCGCAGAGGACGGGCATGGGCATGGCGCCCAGCTCGCGGACGATGCGGTTGAAGCCGCCCTCGAGCTCGGCCCCGAGGTCGATGTCCTCACCCCGCGTCACCGGCTCGCGCTCGGAGAGATCCTGGCCGGCCGAGAAGGCGCGGCCCCTGCCCCGCAGCACGAGGCAGCGGACGTCGGGCGCCCCCCGCACCTCCTCGAGGGCCTCGAGCAGCTCGCGCCGCATCTCGGCCGTGAAGCGTTGAGCTTCTCCGGCCGGTCGAGCGTGATGCGGGCGACGCGTCCGGCGATCGAGATGCGCAATGTGGTGAACCTCACGTGCCCTCCCCCTGCGGCTGAACGATCCCACTACAGTGCCATGCCCAAGCGCGTCACCGGGCTCGCGGCGGATGGACGGAACCCATCCTTCAAAATTCCGCTGTGCGAAATCTCATTTCGCAATTCTCCTTGACCGGCTCGCGCCTCGGCAGCTTTCCTCGGAGGTGGATCTACGAGACCCATCATGGGCAACAAGCAGCGAGCGCCGGACAGGCGCCAGTTCAACGGGAGGGACCAACCATGCGTCATCTCACAATCGCAGCCGCCCTGGCGGCCGCCCTGGTGACGACGGCCGGCGCGGCCAGCGCCAAGAACCTGACGATGCTGTCGAGCTGGGACGAAAGCTACAACGCCGTTCCCGTCTTTGCGCACGGCTTCGCCGACAAGGTCGAGGAGCTGTCGAACGGCGACCTCAAGATCGAGATACGCGGCCCGGAGACGGTGCCGCCCTTCGAGCAGCTCCAGCCGGTGTCGAGCGGCCTGTTCGACATGCTCTTCACGCACGGCGCCTACCATCTCGGCGAGACGGCGATGGCGTTCGGCATGGACGCCGTGAAGGACGATCCGAAGGCGCGCCGCGAGAGTGGCATCTTTGACCTGATCGACAAGCACTACCAGAAGCGGAACCTGAAGTTCCTCGCCTCCTTCTCGGCGGCGTCGGGCTACCACGTCCTGCTGCGCGAGCCGATCGGCGAGGACGGCGGCCTGAAGGGCCGCAAGATCCGCGCGTCCGGCACCTACCACGACTTCGTCACCGAGCTCGGGGGCTCTGTCGTCACCCTGCCGGCAAGCGAGATCTACAGCGCGCTCGATCGCGGCGTCGTCGACGGCGCGGCCTGGCCGGTCTTCGGTGCGCTCGACTACAAGTGGTACGAGGTCGCCGACTACATGACGCGCCCGACCTTCGGCATCACCAACCTCTCGCTCTTCGTGAACCTCGACACCTGGAACGGCCTGACGGAAGACGAGCAGGCGATCATGACCAAGGCCGCCAAGACGCTCGAGATCGAGGGCCGCAAGCACTTCGAGGAGCTCTGGTCGAAGGAGGAGGCCGCCCTGAAGGAGAAGGGCATGAAGGTCACCGAGTTCGGGCCGGAGATCGCGCCCAAGGTCGACGCGATCTTCGCC
Source organism: uncultured Alphaproteobacteria bacterium (assembly GCA_963816555.1). GTDB lineage: Bacteria > Pseudomonadota > Alphaproteobacteria > Rhizobiales > Tepidamorphaceae > Lutibaculum. Next base: position 287,976 of record CAWFLD010000007.1, read on the forward strand.
GAAGGGCGTCTGGAAGCAGGTCGAGGAGAAGGCCGGCGAGGACGGCAAGAAGTTCCACGAGCTCGCCGTCGAGAAGGGGCTGACCGCGGAGTAGGCCGGTAAGCCAGAACGCGAGAGCCGCATGATGCTCACGGCGCTTGCCCGCCTGCACGACGGCCTGACGCGCCTGACCTCCTGGCTCGCGGCGGCGGCGGTCCTGTACGTGACCGCCGCAACCGCCTGGGAGGTCGTCGGCCGCTACGCCTTCGCCTCCCCGTCCGACTGGTCGCCGGACACGACGGCGGTGGCGTTCGCCTACATCACCTTCCTCGCCGCCCCCTTGCTGACGCGCGAGGGCGGCCACGCGGCCATGACCTTCGTGACCGAGACGGCGCCGGCCGCGGTCGCGCTGTGGCTGACCCGCTTCTCCCACCTCCTCGGCGCGGTGACGTGCGGGCTCTGCGCCTATGTCGGCGCGATCGAGACGGGTCGCCAGATCGGCCGCGGCGTCACGATGATCACCGTGACGCCGATCCCGAAATGGCTCGTCTCCGGCGTCATCGCCTACTGCCTGGCGAGCATGGCGGTCCACTTCCTGCGCCACCTCGTCGCGACCTTCGTCTCCGATCCGGCTGCCTGAGAGGAACTCGACCCAGAATGGAGTGGTACGTCCTCCTCGGCGGCGTCTTCGTGCTGCTGCTGGCGCTCTTCGCCGCCGGCCTGCCCGTCTTCCTGTCGTTCCTCGCGCTGAACCTCCTGGGCCTCGTCCTGATGACCGGCGACCTGCGCGGCCTGACGCTGATCTTCAATTCGATGTTCTCGACCGGCACCAGCATCTCGCTGGCCGCCATCCCGCTCTTCATCCTGCTCGGCGAGATCCTGTTCCGCTCCGGCTCGGTGAAGATCCTGTTCAACGCGGTCGACGCGCTGATCGGCAACATCCGCGCCCGGCTCTACGCGGTCAGCATCGTCCTCTCGACGCTGTTCGGCGCGCTGTCCGGCTCCGCGATGGCTGTCGCGGCGATGATGGGCGCCTCGCTGCTGCCGGAGATGCGGGCGCGCAACTACGACCGCGGCCTGTCGATGGGCACGATCCTCGCGGGTTCGAGCCTCGCGCCGATCATCCCGCCGAGCGTCATGGCGATCGTGCTCGGCATGCTGTCGAAGGTGTCGATCGCGGCGCTGCTGATCGCCGGCATCCTGCCCGGCCTCGTGCTGGCGGCGTGCTTCTTCGCCTATGTCGTGGTGCGCGGCTGGTTCGATCCCACGCTCGCGCCGCTCAGCCAGCGCGTCGACCTGCCGTGGTCGCAGCGCCTCAGGCTCGCGCTCAAGGCGACGCCGTTCCTCTTGATCATCGCCTCGATCCTCGGCCTGATCCTGGCCGGCATCGCGACGCCGACGGAATCCGCGGCGATGGGCTGCGTCACCGCCGTGGTGGTCTGCGCGATCTTCGGCAGCCTCGACCTGAAGACCGTCGTCGACTGTCTCAGGAGCACCGCCGCGACGACCGCGATGATCATGATCATCATGGTCTCGTCGGTCTCGTTCAGCCAGATCCTCAACATGACCGGCGCCACCTTCAAGCTGGTCAGTGCCGTCACCGAACTCGCCCTGCCGCTGGCGGCGATGTTCGTGATCCTGCAGGCCCTGCCGTTCATTTTGTGCATGTTCATCGACCAGATCGCGCTGATGATCATGCTTGTGCCGCTCTACACGCCGATCATCGACGCGCTCGGCTTCGACCCGCTGTGGTTCTGGACGATCTTCCTCGTCAACATGTCGATCGGCGGCATCACGCCGCCCTTCGGCTACACGCTGTTTGCCCTGAAGGGCGTGGTGGCGGACGTGTCGATCCAGGAGGTCTACCGCTCGGTCCTGCCCTTCATCGGCATCTTCCTCGCCGTGATGGCGCTCCTGGCGCTGTTTCCGCAGATCGTATTGTTCCTGCCGTCCTACCTGTGACGGCCAAGACCTGGAGGTGACGCGATGGACATGGGCATCGCCGGGCGCACCGCGCTCGTCATCGGGGGATCGGCCGGGCTCGGCCGCTCCTGCGCCGAGGCGCTGGCCGCCGAGGGCGTGCGGGTCGCGGTCAACGGCCGCGACGAGGGTCGCGCCAGGGAGGCGGCGCGGGCGCTGGGCGCCGGCGCCTTCGCCGTGCCGGGCGACGTGTCGGATCCCGTTGACCGGCAGGGTATCGTCGAGCGCGCCCGGGCTGAGGCGGGACCGATCACCATCCTTGTGACGAATGCCGGGGGACCGCCACCCGGGCCGATCGAGGGCCATGACCACGCGACCTGGCTGAAGGCGCTCGAGACGAACATGCTGGCGGCCATCGAGTTCGCCCGCCTCGTGCTTCCCGACATGCTGGCCGCCGGCTTCGGCCGCATCGTCAACGTCACCTCGTTCACGGTGCGCGAGCCCTACCCCAACATGGGGCTGGCGACCGGCGTGCGCGCCGGCCTGACCGGTGCCATGGCGTCGCTCGCCGCCGAGGTCGCCGACAAGGGCGTCACGGTCAACAATCTGCTCCCCGGCCTCATGGACACGGGTGCCCTGAAACGTGTCTATGCGGCCCAGTCGAAGCAACTCGGCATCAGTGAGGAGGAGGCGAAGACGCGCATGGCGCAGTCGGTGCCGATGAAGCGGCTCGGCGCGGCCGAGGATTTCGGGCCGGCCTGCGCGTTCCTGTGCTCGCGTCGCGCCTCCTACATCACCTCGCAGAACCTGACCGTCGATGGCGGGCTCGTCCGCTCGCTGCTCTGAGAGACAACATCCGGGAGACTTTCAAGATGCGGGACGCGAACGCCCCCGATTACATGCTCGGCATCGTCGGTGCCGGCGCCATGGGATCCGGCATCGCGCAGGTGGCGGCCCAGGGCGGCGTGTCGGTGCGCCTGTTCGACGCCATGGAAGGCGCCGCCGCCAAGGCGCGGGAGAAGATCGCCGCACGTCTCAGGAAGCGCGTGGCCGACGGCAAGGCCGAGGAGGTCGAGACCGAGGCCGCGATCGGCCGCATCGAGCCGGCCGGCGCCCTCGAGGATCTCGCCGGCTGTGACGCCGTGGTGGAAGCCATCGTGGAGAAGCTCGAGGTCAAACGCGAGGTCTTCAAGCGCCTCGAGGCGGTCGCCGGTCCCGAGGCGATCCTCGCCTCGAACACCTCGTCGCTGCCGATCGGCGCGATCGCCGCGGGCATGGAGCATCCCGAGCGGATCGCCGGGATGCACTTCTTCAATCCGGTGCCCGTGATGAAGCTCGTCGAGGTGATCCGCGGACCCGACACGACCGAGGCCGTGATGGCGAGCCTGACCGCCCTCGGCAGGCGTCTCGGCCGCACGCCGGTGGCGGTGAAGGACACGCCGGGCTTCCTCGTCAATTTCGGCGGCCGCGCCTTCGCGACCGAGGGGCTGGCGATCCTGCAGGAGAACGTCGCGACGCCGGCCCAGATCGACGCGGTGATGCGCGACTGCTGCGGCTTCCGCATGGGCCCGTTCGAGCTCATGGACCTGACGGGCATGGACGTGAACTTCCCCGTCACCGAATTCATCCACGGCGCGACCTTCGCCGATCCGCGCATGCGCTCGACCGCGCTGCACCGCTACATGGTCGAGACCGGGCCAGCTCGGCCGCAAGACGGGCCGCGGCTTCTTCGGCTATGGCGAAGGCGACGAGCGCCCCTCCCCCGACACGAGGAGCGAGGCCGCGCCCGCGACGGCCGTCGTGCTGCTCGAACCAACCGACAGCCTGGTTGCACTCGTCAGCGAGGCGGGCGCCGACATCCTCGACGAGGACGACGGCACCTCGCCGATCCTCGTCGCGCCGATCGGCGAGGACTGCGCCGCGATCGCCATGCGCACGGGCGTCGACTTCCGCCGCCTCGTCGCGCTCGACCTTGTCGTCGACCATTCCAAGCGCGTGACGCTGATGACGGCGCCGGGCGCCGATCCGGGCGATCCGCGACGTCGGTCGTGGCGCTGCTTGCAGCCTCGCGCGCCGTCACGGCCATCAAGGACTGCGCCGGCTTCATCGGCCAGCGCATCGCCGCGATGGTCGCCAATCTCGGCTGCGAGATGGCGCAGATGGGGCTCGCCGCGCCGGAGGACATCGACACCGCGATGCGGCTCGGCCTCAACTATCCCGAAGGGACCGCTCGAGCTCGCCGACCAACTCGGCGCGGACGTCGTCTACCTGATCCTCGACGAGATCCAGTCGCTGACCGGCGACGACCGCTACCGGCCGAGCCAGTGGCTGCGCCGCCGCGCGAGCCTCGGCCTGTCGGCGCTGCAAGCGTGACGGGCGCGGCGGCGATCGAGGCGGCTCAGCCGCCGAGCGGCCCGACGACGTCGTGCAGGGCCTGCAGCAGCGGGCCGCGCACGGCCTGCTCGCTGACGGCGCCGGTGGCGACGGGAATGGTGACGGCGACCAGTTCGCCGTTGGTGCGGGCCGACATGGCGATGCCGCCGATGCCCGGCCGCCACGCGTCGCGGACGATGGCGACGCCCTCCTGGCAGGCCGCCGACAGCCGGGCGTTGAAGGCTGCCACGTCGCCCCCGCGCCGCGTGATGTCGGAGCGCACGCGGCTCGCCAGCGTCCGCCGCTCGCTCTCCTCCATGGCTCCCATGATGGCCAGCCCGGCGGCCGAAACTGCCATCGGCAGGCGACCGCCGGTCGCCAGGCGCACGGCGACGATGCTCGATCCGACGACGACGTCGACGAAGGTGATGTGCAGCCCGTCGCGGATGGCGATCGCCGCGGTCTCGCCCGTCCGGTCCGCCAGCACCTTCAGCAGCGGCCGGACCCTGTCGATGAGGGAGAGCCCCGCGAGGACGGGATAGCCGAGAGTCAGGTTCTTCGGCGTCAGCTCGTAGGCGCGCGAGGAGTGGGAGAGACGGACGTAGCCGAGCACGCTCAGCGTGTGGGTCAGGCGGCTGACGGTGGCGGGCGCGAGACCGGTCGCCTTCGCGAGATCCCTGTTGCCGAGCGGCTTCTGCGCCCGGGACAGTGCCTCGAGCAGGGAGAGGCCGCGGGCGAGGGCGTCGACGAACTGGCGGTCCTTGGGGTGTTGCGAGTCAGCCATATGTATTCCGCTGTGCGAAATTCAATTCCGCAATCTTTCGTTGCGGCATAGCATGCTCCTGATGGAAAGTCCCGGGAAACAACGCGATCGAAGACCGCTTTCGCCGAAACGGGAGGAACCGATGCTGACCGGGGACATGCTGCGCCGCTCCGCCGAACGCTTTCCGCGCAAGGCGGCGATACTCTGGCAGGGCACGGCGATCTCCTACGCCGAGCTCGACCAGCGCGGCCAACCGCCTGGCGAACGCGCTGATCGGCGCCGGCCTCGCCAAGGGCGCGAAGGTCGGCATCATCAGCCGCAACCGCACGGAATATGGCATCACCTTCTTCGGCGCGGCGCGGTCCGGCGGCGTGCTGGTGAACGTCTCCGTGCTCTACGCGCCGGAGGAGCTCGCCTTCGTGCTGGACAAGGCCGACGTTGAGATCCTGATCTTCGAGGACGTGTTCACGGACAAGGTCATGGCCGTGCGCGATCAGCTGCCGCAGCTGAAGAAGCTGGTCCGAATCGGCGGCGCCACGGCCGAGGCCGAGGCATTTCACGCCTTCCTCGCTCAGGGCGACGAGGCGCTGCCCCCCGTCGAGATCGACGAGGACGACCCGTTCTGCATGACCTATACCGGCGGCACGACGGGCCGACCGAAGGGCGTGCTGTGCAGCCACCGCAACCGCATGATCACCGCCCATACGGTGATGGTCGAGGAGGCGATCGACGAGCGCGACGTCGTCGGCATCGTGACGCCGCTGTTCCACGTCGCGGCACTCAACATCATGTTCCAGCCCGCCATCCTGGCCGGTGCCACCTGTACGTTCCTCTCCAAGTGGAGCGTGCCCGATTTTGCCGCCATGGCGCGCGAGACGGGGATGACCGCAGCCTTCATGGTACCTACACAGATCTCGATGGTGGTGAGCGACGACGCGTTCGACGCCGCGAACTTCTCCGCCTGGCGCAAGGTCTCGTTCGCGGGCGCGCCGATGCCCGACTGGGTGCAGCGCGAGATGATTGCCAAGCTCCCCGACGTGAGGATGACGCAGATCTACGGGCAGTCCGAAATGGGGGTGCTGACCTCGCTGCGCCACTGGTACCTGCCGGAGAAGCTCGGCTCGATCGGCCGGCAGGCCTACAATGTCGACGTCGCGGTGCTTGATCCCGACGGGAAGCCGGTGCAGCCCGGCGAGATTGGCGAGATCTGCTCGCGCGGCGAGAACGTGATGCTCGAATATTACGACGAGCCAGAGCAGACGGCGAATTTCTGGAAGCACGGCTGGGCCTGGACCGGCGACGTCGGCACGATTGACGAGCAGGGCTTCATCACCCTCGTCGACCGGTCCAAGGACATGATCATCTCGGGCGGCGAGAATGTCTATCCCAAGGAGATCGAGAACGCTCTCTACGGCCATCCGGCCGTGGCGGAATGCGCGGTCTTCGGCATTCCCGACGAGAAATGGGGCGAGGTGCCGGCAGCCTTTATCCAGCTCAAGGCCGGGATGGCGGCGACGCGCGAGGAGTTCGTCGCACATTGCGAAGAGCATCTGGCGCGCTTCAAGCGGCCGCGGTACCTCGAGTTCGTGGAGTCGTTCCCGAAGACGCCGATCGGAAAGATCCAGAAGAACCTCCTCAAGGAGCCCTTCTGGAAGGAGAGGGAAAAGCGGATATGAGCGATCGCTACGACAGGTACCGGCGGCTGAAGTTCGACTGGCCGGAGGAGCGCATCCTGCGCATCACCATGGAGAATCCGGGCCGTCTGAACGCGGCTGACGCCGTCATGCACGGCGAGCTGGTTCGGGTCTGGCGCGACGTCGACGAGGATCCGGACGTCTCCTGCGTCATCATACGCGGCGCCGGCGAAGCCTTCTCGGCCGGCGGCGACCTCGACCTCGTCAAGGAGATGAGCGAGGACTTCCACACGCTGACGCGGGTCTGGAAGGAGGCCCGCGACCTCGTCTACAACGTCATCAACTGCTCCAAGCCCATCGTGTCGGCGATGCAGGGGCCCGCCGTCGGCGCCGGCCTCGTCGCCGGCCTCCTCGCAGACATCTCGATCGCCTCGCGCAAGGCTCGCATCATCGACGGCCACACCCGGCTCGGCGTCGCGGCGGGCGACCACGCGGCGGTCGTATGGCCGCTGCTCTGCGGCATGGCGAAAGCGAAGTACTACCTGATGCTGTGCGAGGCGGTGAGCGGCGAGGAGGCCGAGCGCATCGGCCTCGTCTCGCTGTGCGTCGAGGAGGACGAACTGCACGACAAGGCGCTCGAGGTCGCCCGCAAGCTCGCCGCGGGCTCGCCGACGGCGCTGCGCTTCACGAAATACGCCCTGAACAACTGGCTCCGCATGGCGGGCCCGACCTTCGACACCTCGCTGGCGCTCGAGTTCATGGGCTTCACCGGCCCCGACGTCCGCGAAGGCCTGTCATCGCTGCGCGAGAAGCGCCGCCCGAGCTTCGACCCGGACTGCCCCGTATGAGCGCGAACACGACACAGACAGAAAACGGCGACGCGGCCGAACGAGAGGTGCTGCTCGAGCGCCCGAGTCCGGAGATCGCAATCGTCCGGATAAACCGCCCCAAGGTTCGCAACGCGCTCAACATGACAGTCCGGCGGCAGATGGCCGGGATCTTCCGCGACTTCGCGGACGATTCCGAACTCCGCTGCGTGATCCTGACCGGCGACGAGGCGAGCTTCGCCGCCGGCGCCGACATTCTAGACATGTCGAAGATCGACACCGTCGAGATGTATCACCGCCACACGGAGCGGCTGTGGAACGCGGTCGCCGAGTGCCCCGTGCCGGTCATCGCCGCGGTCAACGGCTTCGCGCTGGGCGGCGGGCTCGAACTCGCGATGCACGCCGACATCATCGTCGCGGGCCGCTCGGCGAAGCTCGGCCAGCCCGAGGTCAATGTCGGCATCATGCCGGGCGCCGGCGGCACGCAGCGCCTGACCCGGGCGATCGGCAAGTTCCGCGCCATGCTGCTCTGCCTGACGGGCGAGATCATCACAGCCGAGGAGGCACGGCACATGGGCCTCGTCAGCAAGCTCGTCGACGACGCAGAGGTGATGACGACCGCCCTGAAGATCGCCGAGAAGATCGCGAGCCTGCCGCCCATCGCGGTCGCGCAGGTGAAGGAGGTCATCCTGCACGGCCAGGACGCGCCGCTTTCGACCGCCCTCGCCCTCGAACGCAAGGCGGTACAGATCCTCTTCGCCACCCAAGACAAGGCCGAGGGCATGCAGGCTTTCCTGGAAAAGCGGAAGCCGACCTACACCGGCCGCTGATGCACGGCCGGCACACCGAACTGCGCTGACCACGCCCCCGCAGATGCCCCGTTTTGATATGTCGCGACAGCGGAGACGGGAGCAGCGCCTCACGGTCAGGCGCCGCGGCGTCCGCAAGAGGGCACTCGGCACGCGGGCGCCGATGAGGATCCCGCAGGGGCCGAGCCAGCGCTGGCCCCTCGACCTCGTCGCGGACGCGTTGATCGACAGCCGCCGCTTCCGCGTGCTTTCAAGCCTGGTCAAAGCATAATGGCCGCGGCACGTCGAATGAGTGATCGGCGGCGGGCTCTTCAGGGCGTTCGACAGCACGCTCTGGTCGAGCGCGTGCAGGGCGCAAGACATGGCCGCCGGGAAATCCTCCAGAAACTCTGATGCCGGCTCGGTCCCTATGACGATCAGACTCTCGCGTGCCCAAGTGTAGGCGACGTAGAGCAGGTGGCGCTGGCAAGAGCCGGATCTCTTGGTGAGGGGCGCCACTCCTGTCAAACTTCGCAAGGCGGCGTAGTCGCGCCGCTGCAGAGGATCGCATGCTTCTGCGAGCAGCGTGGCGAGGACGATCCTTCCCACTCCCGGCAAGGATGCGAGGATCTCCACGTCATGCTGCTCCCGGACCTGCCCCGGTTCGGCATCCTCCTGGGAGACCAGGCGCGCCATCAGGCGGTCGAGCCTGATGTGAGCATCCTTGATCTGCCTGTTGAGCAGGCGAAGGCGCGCGATCAGCGTGGCGATGTGGGCGCCTGCCGCTTCGGTGGTCCCCTCCGCCACCGTCACCGGAGGTTCACGGATGATGCCCATCACCTCCGCAGCGTCGAGGCGGCGGATGCGGTTGCGCTTCAGGAGCCGAGCCACCGTCGCCTCCCGGATGCGTCTCGCCTTTGCGGGCGTTGGAACGAGTTCCCAGAGCTCGAGCAGCCACGGCGCACCGAGGTCGGTGTCGAGCTCGAGGAAGGCCGGATAGTACCGCCACAGCTGCTCGCGCATCCGGTTGGTGAGCCGGACGCGCTCGGCCCCGAGGTCTTCGGCGATGCGCGACCATTCGCGCAGCTCGATGACCGCAGGATCGGTCGTCTTCAACGACCGGAAGCAGCGCGGATCCGTGCGCAAGGCGGATGCCATGACCTCCGCATCGCGACTGTCGTCTTTCGCACCGGCGAGCGTGAAGCGGTCGCGGAATCGGCCGAGCTGCTTGGGGTTCACGGCATAGACGTTGAACCTGCGCTCAAGCAGCGTCTCGACCACCGGGCCGTGCGGCACCTCGATCGCGACATGGATCTGGCCAGGATCGGCCGCCCCGCTCTTCGCCATCAGCCAGGCGACCAACTCGCCCATGTCCAGCGACATCCGGAACTGCCCCCTTGGCGACACGAGGAACTGACCTCCTGCCGGGGAGCAGGAGGTGGGCATGAGGCACGAGGGAAGGCAAGAAGATCCGCAGTTCGATGTGCTGCGGGGTGTGGAGATGCGAACGCCGGACGACGTGTCGGCGATGCTGGCACTGAAGGCGCTGGGCTGGGGCTCGAAGCGAATTGCGGCAGAGCTCGGCTGTTTGCGGAACACGGTTCGACGGTGGCCGGCGGATGGAGAGTCCGCCGAACCAGCGTTTCTTGCAGGTTGCGAGCGTCCGCAGACGCTTGGTTTCTCCTAGCTTATTGACCATCCACCTCTATACACGTCCGCCAGCCTCCGTCCCCATCCCTAACTTGAGTTAGGGACAAAGGTAGGGACGGACCGATGGCGCGAGCGCAGAACAAGCTGACGGATGTGCAGTGCCACGCCACCTCGAAGCCGGGGCTGATTAGCGATGGCGGTGGCCTCTACCTCAACGTGAAGTCGAGCGGCGCGAAGTCGTGGTCATTCGTGTGGAAGCGCGACGGCCGGCGGCGCGAGATGGGCCTCGGGCGCTATCCCGTTGTCCCGCTTGCCAAGGCGCGCGAGCTGGCCATGAGCGCACGACAGGCGGTGGCGGACGGCCGCGACCCGATTGCCGAAAAGCAAAAGCAGGCGGAACCGACATTCGGCGAGTGCGCCAACATGTTCCTCGCCAACATGTCGGGGCAGTGGCGGAACGAGAAGCACCGCGCGCAGTGGCGCATGACGCTGGAGCGCTACGCCGCACCGATCCGGCCGAAAAAGGTTTCCGCCATCGGCATTGATGACGTGCTGGCGGTGCTGGCGGTGCTGGCGCCAATCTGGAGCGAGAAGCCGGAAACGGCATCCCGCCTCCGCGGGCGTATTGAAAGGGTGCTCGATTTCGCGCGGGCGCGAGCCTGGCGGACAGGCGAGAACCCGGCGCTGTGGCGCGGGCATCTCAAGAACATCCTGCCGGCACGTCAGAAGCTCACGCGCGGCCATCATCCCGAAGCCGAAGCGAATGAGGTGGTCGACCTATGAGCGCGAGATGGAGCGGTTAGAGGCAGCCGAAGAGATGGTCGACGCGCATCTCGTCGGCTTGCTCGATCGGCTCACAGGCAAGTATGGACGCCATTCTTGACGATATCCTGCCAGTCCGGACCGAGCATCTGGCGCGCATCGAGCGCGTTCTCGTATCCTTGGTCGCCTTCGTTGAACATGACCACGGTGAGGGCCCGGTCGTGGCTGCCGCTGTAGATGGTCGGGCCCGGCACGTAGGTTGAAGAACCCTGGTAGGTTCCGAATCCGCGGCCGTAGGTAACGCTGCCGGAGGAATAGACGGTCCCCGGCATCTGGGTTGCCGAAACGTTGTTCTGAGCAGCCGCGCCCGTGATGATGTAGCGGTCGTACCCTGCACGGATGGTCTCCACCGCCGCACTCTTGGACGCTACGCGAGCAGCCCCCTGTCGTCCGCAGGCGGGGGCAGCTCCCGCATCAATGAGCATGGTGTTCGCCGAAGTCCTCGTGACTTCAGAGCCCGCACACGCCGCCAGAGGCAAGACGGTAAGGAACAAAAAAATCGGTCGCATAGACAGCCCTCCCAGAACGTGAGGTGGCTCTATTACATGCCCAAGGAGCCGATGCCACGAAGGTTTCAGCCCTTCGTCGCTTCGCGCGTACAAGCCGCCGGATCATCCTTCCGGTGGGAGATGGGCGCTACCTCACACTCCGCTGGGAAGCTCGCTTAGAAAGCAGCTCGGCACGCATCAAAGGTAGGGATAGAGGTAGGGTCACAGGCCGGCACGCGGGCAAAAAGCCCGTCCGAGCGATATCTTATGGGAAGGGCATGGCGGAGGGAGAGGGATTCGAACCCTCGATACGGTTGCCCGTATACACGCGTTCCAGGCGTGCGCCTTCGACCACTCGGCCACCCCTCCATGGGTTCCGCGATATATTCGGCCTTTGGCCGCAACGCAAGGCGGGAAGGCGATGCGCGTTCGCGAAAGCAGGCACGGCGGACGGGGCGCGGCCTGGCGGCCGGAGGATGATGGAGGCGTCGCCTTCCTTCGGCGACGGCAGCCTCCACGGCCGCGCCCTCGGAACCGTCGGCTCGCAGGTCTCCCAAGCGCTCCCCGCGGCGCTCCCTTGCCCGGGCTTGAGCCCCGGTCTCGTGCCGGCCCGGGAAACACCGCCGCCTCACCGGGAAGTTGCTTGAGCGTGATGCCCTCTCTCCGCTATTCACGGGGATCAGCATCCGCTTTCGATCCACCCGCCGTCCGACCGGTCCCCGTTCCGCCCATGCTTCGCTTCTTCGCCCGCCTGATCGGCCTCGTCCTGCTCGCCGGCGCCGTGATCGTGGCCATCGTCGACGGCGCGACCTCGATCGGCGCCTCGCACATCACGCTGCTGCCGTTCGGCGCGCTGTGGATCGGCGCCGCGCCGCAGTCGCTCGAGGCGATCAGGCTGTTTCTCGTCACCGACCTGGCGCCCTTCCTCTGGGACCCCGTGATGACGTTCCTGCTGCGCGTGCCGGCGGTGATCGTGCTCGCGTTGCTCGGCGCCCTCTTCCTGTCGCTCGGCCGGCGCCGGCGCGACCCCTACGCCGCCGTCGGCGAGAGGTGACGCCGGGGCCGCGGCACCCCATATTGGCAGGCGACCGAACAGGAGAATTCCCCATGTTCTTTTCGCGAAAGCCCGCCACGCTGCCGAGCGCCAAGGAGGCCCTTCCGGGCCGCGACGAGGCGATCCCCACCGCCAGCGAGCACTTCGTCAACGGCCGCGCGCTCAAGGGGCCGTACCCGGAGGGCAGCGAGGTCGCAACCTTCGGCCTCGGCTGCTTCTGGGGCGCCGAGCGCGCCTTCTGGAAGCTGCCGGGCGTCTGCGTCACCGCGGTCGGCTATGCCGGCGGCACGACGCCGAACCCGACCTACCGCGAGGTGTGCAGCGGCATGACCGGGCACAACGAGGTCGTGCGGGTCGTCTTCGATCCGGACGAGATCTCGTACGAGCTTCTGGTGCGCGCCTTCTTCGAGAGCCACGACCCCACGCAGGGCATGCGCCAGGGCAACGACGTCGGCACGCAGTACCGCTCCGGCATCTATGTCGAGAACGAGGCGCAGCGCGAGACGGCGGAGCGCGTCAGGGCTGCCTATGCGGCCGAGCTGAAGGCGCGCGGCTATCCCGCCGATCACGACCGAGATCGTCGATGCCGGGCCGTTCTACTTCGCCGAGGACTACCACCAGCAGTACCTGGCGAAGAACCCCGGCGGCTATTGCGGCCTCGGCGGCACCGGCGTCGCCTGCCCGGTCGGAACGGGCGTCGCCGCCGAGTAAGTCGCCATCGACCGACCCGCCACCGGGTGCCCGGTCGGGTGACGCCGCGGCGTGGCGCGGCCCCGCCGGAACGTCTGGGCCGTTCTCAGAAGAGCCCGCCGCGCACCGGGTTCGGCGGCGGCGCCGGCGGGTTCTTCAGCGCCGGCTCGCCCGCCGCGTCGAGCACCATGCGGCATTCCTGCGGCAGGTCGGCCAGGGTGATCGGCGGCTTGGGCTTCGAAGGCTTGTCGGAGGGCGCATAGGGCGCGTCGCTGAGCCACCAGGCGAGCGACTCGCCGCAGCCGTCGCCCGGCGGCGGCGGGCTCTGCGGCTTGCAGCTCCGGTCGCCCCGCGGGCAGGCGATGCGGACGTGGAAATGGTCGTCGTGGCCCCACCACGGGCGCACCTTCCTGAGCCACGCCCTGTCGCTGCCGGCCCATTCGCACAGATGCTTCTTGATGGCGGGGTGGACGAAGATGCGCTCCACCTCCTTCTCCTTCGCCGCGGTGCGGATGAGCTTCGAGCGCGTCTCGTCCCACGCGCCGGGGTCGAGCTGGCGGGTGCCGTGCTTCAGCATGGAGGGGGCGCCGAGCAACTCGCGCTCGCTCCGGCTCAGCGTGTGGCCGGGCATCGGCTTGAACCAGATGTCGACGTCGAGGCCGATCTGATGGCTCGCGTGGCCGCTCACCATGGGCCCGCCGCGCGGCTGCGCCATGTCGCCGATCAGGAGGCCCGGCCAGCCGTCCTCCTTCTGCGCGTCGCTCGCCAGCCTCTCGATCAGGCTCACAAGGGCCGGATGGCCCCAGTTGCGGTTGCGCGACAGGCGCATGACCTGCCACGCCGGGCCGTCGATCGGCAGCGCCTCGGCGCCGGCGAGGCAGCCCTTGGCGTAGGAGCCGATCGCCGCCGGCGACATCGGCGCCGGCTCGTCCCTGGCGCCGAAGAGCTGCTTGGCGGGGGTGTCGGCGGCGGCGGCGTGCGGCAGCGCGACGGCGAGCAGGCACGAGGAGAGGGCTGCCGCCCAGGACAGGCGTCGCATGGTTCTCAAGGCTCCTTCTTCCCCCGCTCCCGGACGCAAGGGGAACACGGTGCGGCGTCAGGGTAAACGGTATCTTAAGAACGCGACCTCACCAGCATGTCATCCCGCGGAGCTTTACTTGAGGAAGAAGACGTAGAAGACTTTCCGCCGAGGGGGCCAGTCCGTTGTCAATCGTCTGGGCTGGAGGGGCACATGCGTACGTTCATCGCGCTGGCGGGCGCAATTTTCATCCTGCTGTCGGGGGCCGGAGCGGCCAGCGCCGGCATCGTGGCGCAAATAGATCTGTCGAGCCAGCGCATGCAGGTGCTGGTCAACGGCAAGCTCTACCACAGCTGGCCGGTCTCGACCGCGCGCAGCGGCTATCGCACGCCGACGGGCACGTTCCGCCCCAAGCGCATGCACACGATGTGGTATTCGCGGAAGTACCACATGTCGCCGATGCCGCATTCGATCTTCTTCTACGGCGGCTATGCCATCCACGGCACCTACTCGACGAAGTATCTCGGCCGCCCGGCGAGCCACGGCTGCGTCCGGCTGTCGCCGGCCAACGCCGCGGCGCTCTACTCACTGGTGCGCAAATACGGCGCCGGCAACACGAAGATCGTGATCAAGCGGTAGCGTGAGCCGCGCCCGCAGGCGCGGCTGGCCGGTTGCCGCTCGGCCGGGCAGGCACGGGCCGCACGAGGCCCGGAGGCGGCGTTTCTGCGCGCCGTGACCGCGGGCGAGGTAGACGGCGACCCTTTGCAGTCTTCGTGGTCGCCTTCAGACCGAACGGCCGGGCAGCGGCGGGTGACGATCGGCGGCCGTGGCCCGGCCGACCGTGACCCGAGGCCTGGTGCCGGGGACTGCATGCGGCTGCGCCGGGAACCCGGGCGGGCGCGGCCCCGTTTCTCACCGTGAAGGAACATTCACGGAACATCGAGGAGAGCACGATGGAGCGGGACCCCAGGGCGCACGCGAACGAGAACGTGCACGAGCACAATCCGAAGGCGGAGCCGGCGCCGCAGAGCAACACGGAGAAGGATCCGGAGGAGTGGGTGTCCGGCGGCGAGCCGATCACCGGCGCGCAGGCGTCGTACCTGAAGACGCTGTCGGAGGAGGCGGGCGAGCCGGAGACGTTCAGCGAGGACATCACCAAGGCCGAGGCGTCCGAGCGCATCGACGCGCTGAAGCGCAAGCTCGGCCGCTGAGCGCGCGGGACCGGCCCCTCGCCTACCAGCCGATCTCCGGCACGTAGTCGTAGAGCCGGGCGACGAGGCCCTTGCCGTTCTGAGAGGCGGCCCGGGCGACCGCTTCGGCCTTGGCCGCCTGCTCGGCCGCGCGCGCCTGCTCGAGGCGGCTGACGCGCGCGTCGAGCGCGGCGATCCGGTCGTTGAGCTCCCTGCGCTCGTCCTTCGCCACCTCGCAGCGCCAGGCGCCCGCATCCATGCGGCAGAGGTCGAACCCGCCCGTCTCCGTGTCGAGCCGGACGACCTTGTCGTTGATCTCCATGAGCTGGTAGCGCCCGCCCTCCGACAGCTTCTGGAGCGCGGCGGGCGGTGCGGCCACCGCCGCGGTGGCGGTCATGACGACGAGGGCTGAAAGCGCGACGGCTCGCATGGCGGGCTCCCGGGGATCTGTCTGCCGTGAGCACCCTTGCTGCCCGCTTCCCACGGCGGAATTGCGGCCGCCGCGGCCCTTCGTTGTCGGCAGGCGTCGCCCGGCGTGCCCGATGCGACGAATTGCGACACGACCGATCGGCGAACCGGCGGGTCAGTCACGGTCGGGCGCGCCGAGCGGGAAGAGCTGCCGGAACGGGCGCGCGTCGTCGACCGCCCGCGCGAAGGACGGCCGCGCGAGCAGGCGCTGCCGGTAGGCCGCGAGCGCCGGGTGGCGGTCGCCGAAGGGGTGGGCCCAGTCGGCATAGAAGAGGGCCGGCGCCGCCGCGCAGTCGGCAAGACCGAAGGACGAGCCGACCGCCCATTCGCGCCCGGCCATCCGGGCGTCGAGCCAGCCATAGGTCCGATCGAGCAGGGCGCGTGCGGCCGCGACCCCGGCCGGGTCCTTCTCGCCCTCCGCCCGCATGCCGTCGCCGACGATCTTCTGCATCGGCGTCTCGACGTAGTTGTCGAACACGCGGTCGAGCGTCCGCACCTCCAGTGCCTCGGCCGGGTCTTCCGGCACGAAGCGCACGCGGCCGCGATGGTGGATGTCGAGGTGCTCGATGATGACGCTCGATTCGACCACCGTCCGCCCCTCGTCGACGAGGACCGGCATCTTCCTGATCGGCCAGAGCGCGGCCCATTCGGCGAGGATCGCCTCGTCGGTGTGGTCGAGGAAGCGGAGCTCGAAGGGCGTGTCGTTCTCGAACAGCGCGATGAGCACCTTCTGGCAATAGGACGAGAAGGGGTGGGCGTAGAGGGACAGCGCCATGACCGTAGCTCCCATCATACCGCTTGCCATTTGCAAGCGGTTGGAGCGTGCCACGACCGATCCTACATTGCAAGCAGTCATGGAGGCGACGAATGTCCGACGCGCCGCACCGCTCCGGCTGCCCGATCAACCTGACGCTCGAGATCCTCGGCGACCGGTGGAGCCTGATCGTCGTCCGCGACATCATGTTCGGCGGCCGGCGGCACTACCGCGAGCTTCTCAACCACTCCGAGGAGGGGATCGCCTCGAACATCCTCGCCGACCGCCTGAAGCGGCTCGTCGCCAACGGGCTGCTGACGAGGCGGCCGGACGGCACGCACAGGCAGAAGGCGATCTACAGCCTGACGGAGCCCGCCATCGAGCTGTTGCCCGTGCTCGCGCAGATGGCGGCCTGGGGGCGCCGCCACATGCCGGTGACGCCGGAGCTCGCGATCCGCGCGCAGGTCCTGGAGGAAGGGGGGCCGCCGCTCTGGGAGGCGTTCATGGCCGAGCTCAGGGCGCTGCATCTCGATGCGCCGGCACCGGAGCGCTCCGTCTTCGCGGAGCTCAGGGAGGCCTATGAGCGGGTGCTGGCGGAGGAGAACGGCCGCTAGGGCATGGCCGCGGAAGGTTGCAGGCGTCTCAGGACCGGGCCGGCGAGACGCCGGAGCGCCGGCAGGAGGCGGCCGCGACCGGCCGCCTCCGGGAACGCGTCGTCAGCGCCAGTCGCGGACGTCGACGAAGTGGCCGGCGATCGCCGCGGCGGCGGCCATCTGCGGCGAGACGAGGTGCGTGCGGCCCTTGAAGCCCTGACGGCCCTCGAAGTTGCGGTTCGAGGTCGAGGCGCAGCGCTCGCCGGGCTTCAGCTTGTCGGCGTTCATGGCGAGGCACATGGAGCAGCCGGGCTCGCGCCACAGGAAGCCCGCATCCTTGAAGATCCTGTCGAGACCCTCCGCCTCGGCCTGCGCCTTGACGAGGCCCGAGCCGGGGACGATCCACGCCTCGACGCCCTCGTGCACCTTGCGGCCTTCCACGATCTGCGCGGCCGCCCGCAGGTCCTCGATGCGCGAATTGGTGCACGAGCCGATGAAGACGCGCTCGGGGCGGATGTCGGTGATCTTCGTGCCCGGCGTCAGGCCCATGTATTCGAGCGCCCGCTTCTTCGCGAGGCGCTTGTTCTCGTCCGGGATCTCGTCGGGATCGGGCACCACGCCGTCGACGGCGATCACGTCCTCGGGGCTCGTGCCCCAGGTGACGATCGGCGGCAGGTTGGCGCCGTCGAGGTGGATCTCGGTGTCGAAATGCGCGCCCTCGTCCGAGCGCAGCGTCTCCCAGTAGGCCTTGGCCATGTCCCACGCCATGCCCTTCGGCGCGAGCGGGCGGTCCTTGATGTAGGCGTAGGTCTTCTCGTCGGGCGCGACCATGCCGGCGCGGGCGCCCGCCTCGATCGACATGTTGCAGACCGTCATGCGGCCTTCCATCGACATGTCGCGGAAGACCTCGCCGGCATACTCGATGACGTGGCCGGTGCCGCCGGCGGTGCCGATCCGGCCGATGATCGAGAGCACGACGTCCTTGGGCGTCACGCCGTCCGGCAGCTTGCCGTCGACGGTGACGCGCATGTTCTTCGCCTTGCGCTGGATGAGCGTCTGCGTCGCGAGCACGTGCTCGACCTCGGAGGTGCCGATGCCGTGGGCGAGCGCGCCGAAGGCGCCGTGCGTCGAGGTGTGGCTGTCGCCGCAGACGATCGTCGTGCCGGGCAGCGTGAAGCCCTGCTCCGGGCCGATCACGTGGACGATGCCCTGCCTGATGTCCTTCTCCGAGTAGTACTCGATGCCGAAGTCGCGGGCGTTCTGGGCCAGCGCCTCGATCTGCGTGGCGCTCTCGGGGTCGGGGTTCGGGACGGAGCGGTCGGTCGTCGGCACGTTGTGGTCGACGACGGCCAGCGTCTTCTGCGGCGCCCGGACCTTGCGGCCGGCGAGGCGCAGGCCCTCGAAGGCCTGCGGGCTCGTCACCTCGTGGACGAGGTGGCGGTCGATGTAGAGCAGGCAGGTGCCGTCGTCCTGGCAGTCGACGACGTGGTCGTCCCAGATCTTGTCATAGAGCGTGCGCGGAGCGGTCATGATGTCATCCGTTCGGAAATGGCGCGTCTGATCGAAAAGGCTGTGCGGGCCCGGCCGCTCGCGCGGCGGGCGAAGTGGGGTCAGACGCGGCGAAGCTCGCCGTCGGCGGCCCGCATCGCCGGATGGAAGCGCCAGGGCAGGAGCGCGTGGTCGTCGAGCGGCCCCGGCAGCAGGCGGCCGAGCGGCGTCGACCGGCCCGCGTTGCGGGTCGGCGGGAAGGGCCGTGTGCTGGTCATCCAGGCGAACATGGCGGGAAAATAGTCGCGTTACGGTTCGCCTGCAACATTCGAAAGCGCCAGGGCGCCGCCGCGACAGGAGATTTCGCGCCGCCCCTCACTCCGAGCCGCCCCTTGTGCGGAGCCGCCCCTTCAGAGGCGCACGCCGCGGCCGCGCGTGAGGCAGGCCGTCACGACGGCGGCCTCCGCCTCGTTGCGCTCGACCGCGACGCCGTTGCGCCGGGCGAGGAGCAGGACGAGGCCGGCCGCGCCCGGGACGTCGACCGGCCGCTTGCCGGGCAGCGCGTCGAGCACCGAGCCGACGGTGTCCGACAGCCATTCCCTCGCCGCGCGGTTGTCATGTGTCCCGACCATGCCCGGAAAACGGGAAAGAGCGCCAAAGGGTTGCCGCCGCCGGCGCGGGGCCCGCCTCACGAATTGTCACGCAGGCGTCACGATCCTCAACTCCGCACGCCAACGAGGCGGGCGCGGGCGGCGCCGAGGCCGGGCAGGAGCGCGAGGAAGGCGACGGCGACGAAGAACAGGCCGGGCACGCGCCAGCCGCCGCTCAGGTCGTGCAGCAGGCCGAGCATGAACGGGCCCGTCGACGCGATGACGTAGCCGACGCTCTGCACCATCCCGGAGAGCTCGGCGGCCGTCTGCCCGTCGGGCGCGCGCAGCACGATCAGGGTCATCGACACGCCGAAGCAGCCGCCGAGCCCGAGGCCGAGCACGATCGCCGCCGGCCAGGCGAGGACGGCCGGGCCGAAGATCAGGCCGGTGATGCCGACCACCGCCGTCAGCAGCATCGCCGCGACGACGAGGCGCTGGTCGCGCTGGCGCGCCGCGTAGGGCGGCACGAGCAGCGCCGTCACCATCTGCAGCCCGATCGACACGGAGGAGACGAAGCCGGCCTGCGCCGCGCTCATCCCGAAATCGTCGAGGATCACCGGCAGCCAGCCCATGGCCATGTAGGCGCAGGCCGACTGCAGGCCCATGAACAGGGTGAGCTGCCAGGCCAGCGGGTCGCGCCACAGGCTGGCCGGGCGGGGCGTTGTCGCGGGGGCGGTAGCGGTGCAGCACGAGCTGCGGCAGCCACAGCGCCGCGGCGAGGAGCGCCGGCAGCGCCCACGCCATCAGCGCCGGCCGCCAGCCGCCGATCGCCTCGGCGAGGGGGATCGTCAGGCCGGCGCCGACCGAGGCGCCGCCGACGAGCGTCGTCGTGAAGACGCCGGTCATCAGGCCGGCCCTGTCGGCGAAGTCGCGCTTGACGATGCCGGGCAGGAGCACGCCGATGACGCCGATGCCGGCGCCGCCGAAGGCGGTGCCGAGGAACAGCGCCGCAGTCGAGCCCGTGCCCTTGAGGAAGCAGCCGCCGGCGATCAGCAGGATGAAGGCGAGGATCGTCGCCTCCGTGCCGATGCGCCGCGCGAGCTTCGCGGCGATCGCGCCGAACAGGCCGAGGCTCGCCACCGGCAGCATGGTCAGGACGCCCGCGGCGGTGCCGTCGAGGCCGAGGTCGGCGCGGATCTGGTTGAGCACCGGCGCGACCGAGGTGATCGGCGGGCGCAGGTTGAAGGCGATCAGCACGAGGCCGGCGACGAGCAGCCAGCGGCCGCCGGCGGGCGCGCCGCGCGCCGCCCCTTGCGTGTCGTTGCCCGGGGACATGCCGTTTCCTGTTGTCGTTTGCCGTGGGCGGACGCAAAAACGGGCGGCCAGGGCCGCCCGTCCGGAATGCTCGTGCGGAAGGCCGGCCCCGCCGGGTGGCGGAGCCGCGGAACGCCCGTCAGGCGTTCGACTCTTCCTCGCCGTCGGCGGGAACCTCGGAGGCGGTCTTCTCGGCGAAGAGCGTGCGCGCCTGGCCCGCCCAGTCGTCGTTGACGAAGGTGCCCTCGATCTTGAGCGCGTCCTCGAGACGGGCGATGTCGTCGTCGGAGAAGTTCGCGATCTGCTCGTACTGGGTGACGCCGAGCTTGTTGAGCTTGCCGGCCAGGTCCTCGTTCACGCCGCTGATGCGCGTGAGATCGTCGGCCTCGCCCTTCGGCTTCTGGAAGATCGCGCCCTTGATCTCCACGACCCGCTTCTCGGACCGCTTCTCGGTGCGGGCGTCGGTGCGCTCGGGGATGCGGGCCGACTTGCCGCGGCGGTCGCGCAGGTAATAGAGCTTGGCGCGGCGGACCTTGCCGCGGCGGCGCACCTCGATCGACTCGATCGACGGCGAATGGATCGGGAACACACGCTCCACGCCCTCGCCGTACGAGATCTTGCGGACCGTGAAGCTCTCGTTGATGCCGCCGCCCGAGCGCGCGATGCAGACGCCTTCATAGGCCTGCACGCGGGTACGGGTGCCCTCGGTCACGCGCACGTTGACGCGCACCGTGTCGCCGGGGCGGAATTCAGGAACGGCGCGTGCCGCTTCGAGCGCGGCGGCATGCTCCTGCTCAATCTCTTGCAGAATGTTCATCGGGTCAGTCCTTCGGAAATATCGCACGTACGTCCGCCCACGAGGGGCGCTGCCGCGCTCGCGTTGCCTTGCGTCTACTTCAAACCGTCACACTTGTCGAGCGCTGCCGCGGCATTCGGCCGCCTGAGCGCCCACAGGTCCGGGCGGCGCTCGCGCGTCACCCGCTCAGCTTCCGCGCGCCGCCATTCGGCGACCCGCGCGTGGTTTCCCGAGGTCAGGACGGCAGGAATCTCGCGATCCTCCCAGACCTGCGGCCTCGTGTACTGCGGATACTCGAGGAGGCCGTTCTCGAAGCTCTCCTCGACGTGGCTGTCGGCCGCCCCCATCACGCCCGGCAGGAGCCGGACGCAGGCGTCGAGCACGGCCATCGCCGCGATCTCGCCGCCGGAGAGCACGTAGTCGCCGACGCAGACCTCCTCGAGGCCGCGCGCCTCGATCAGCCGCTCGTCGACGCCCTCGAAACGCCCGCAGACGAGGATCGCTCCCGCCTCGCCGGCGAGCTCGCGGACGCGGCCCTGCGTCAGCTTGCGGCCGCGCGGCGTCATCAGGAGCGCCGGCCGGCGCGGGCCGTCTGCCGCGACCCGGTCGAGCGCCGAGGCGAGCACGTCGGGCCGCATCACCATGCCCGGGCCGCCGCCCGCCGGCGTGTCGTCGACGGAGCGGTGCCGGTCGGTGGCGAAGTCGCGGATGTCGACCGCGTCGAGCCGCCAGTCGCCCCGCTCGAGCGCCCGGCCCGCCAGCGCGTGGCCGAGCGGCCCGGGGAACATCGCGGGATAGAGCGTCAGCACGCTCGCGTGCCACGTCATGCCGCGTCTCCCTCGCTCTCGCCGTCCGGCGACGGCGCCTCGTCGAGGATGCCGGCCGGCGGGTCGACCACCACGAAGCCGCCCTTCACGTCCACCGTCGGCACCGCCTCCGCCGTGAACGGCACGTAGACCGTCTGGCGCAGCTGCCGGTAGCGGATCTCCAGGAGATCGCCGCCGCCGAAATCCTGCACCGCGACGATCTCGCCCACCGTCTCGCCGGCGCCGTCGCGGACGGCGAGGCCGATCAGGTCGGCGTGGTACCACTCGTCCTCGTCGGGCGGCGGCAGGCGGTCGCGGTCGACGTAGAGGCGCTTGTTGGTCAGCGTCTCCGCGTCGTTCCGGTCCTCGACGCCGGCGAGATCGGCGATCAGCGCGTTCTTGCCGGGCCTCAGGCCGACGATCTCGAGGCGCCGCGAGCGGTCCTCGGTCTCGAGCGGCCCGTAGGCGGCGACGTCGGCCGGGTCGGCCGTGAAGGCGTGCAGCCGCACCTGGCCGCGCACGCCGTGCGGCGCGCCGATCCGTGCGATGCACACCCTGTTCCCGTCGTCCGCCATGGCACCACGAAGACCTTGTCCGGCAAGCGGCGCGGCCGATTACTCGGCCGTCGCCTCCTCGGCCGGCGCCTGGTTGGCGGCCGCGGCGGCCTCCTCGGCGGCGAGGCGGCGGGCCTCCTCGCGCTCCTGCGCCTTGCGGCCCGGCTTCGCCTTCTCCGGGTTCGAGCGCTCGGGGCGCTTCATGACGCCCTGGGCGTCGAGCCAGCGCAGCACGCGGTCGGTCGGCACCGCGCCCTTGGCGACCCAGTCCTTCGCCTTCTCGACGTCGAGCACGACGCGCTCGGGGTGGTCGTCCGGCAGCAGCGGGTTGTAGTGGCCGAGACGGTCGATGAAGCGGCCGTCGCGCGGCGAGCGCGCGTCGGCGACGACGATGCGGTAGTACGGGCGCTTCTTCGAGCCGCCGCGGGACAGTCTGATCTTCAGTGCCATTGAACGTCCTTCCGTCTTAAAGGCAGTGTCTGTCGTCCGTCTCAGGGCCGGCGCCGCCTCGGCGACCGGCCAGATCACTTCTTCTTCTGCGGGCCCTTCGGCATGCCGGGAAGCCCCGGAAGGCCGCCACCCATGCCCGGCAGGCCGGGCGGCAGGCCCTGTCCGCCGCCGCCCTGCAGCTTCGACAGGTCGGGCATCTGGCCCTTGCCGCCGCCCATCTGCTGCATCTGCTGCATCATCTCGGGGCTCGGCTGCGGCATGCCGCCGCCCATGCCTCCGCCCATGCCGCCGAAGAGCTTGGCCATCGCGCCCTTGCCCTTCTTGCCGCCCATCATCTTCATGACGTCGGCCATCTGGCGGTGCATCTTGAGGAGCTTGTTGACCTCCTCGACCTTGGTGCCCGAGCCGGCCGCGACGCGCTTCTTGCGGCTCGCCTTCAGGATCTCCGGCTTGCGCCGCTCCTGCTTGGTCATCGAGGAGATGATCGCCTGCTGCCGCTTCAGGATCGAGTCGTCCATGTTGGCGCCGTCGAGCTGCTTCTTCATCTTGCCGATGCCGGGCAGCATGCCGAGCACGCCGGACATGCCGCCGATCTTCTGCATCTGCTGCAGCTGCTCGGACAGGTCGTCGAGATCGAACTGGCCCTTGCGCATCTTGTCGGCGATGCGGTTGGCCTTCTCGGCGTCGATCGTCTCCGACGCCTTCTCGACGAGCGAGACGATGTCGCCCATGCCGAGGATGCGGTTGGCGATGCGCTCGGGATAGAACTCCTCGAGCTGGTCCATGCGCTCGCCGACGCCGACGAGCTTGATCGGCTTGCCGGTGATCGCGCGCATCGACAGCGCGGCGCCGCCGCGGCCGTCGCCGTCGAGGCGGGTCAGCACGATGCCGGTGAGGTCGAGCCGCTCGCCGAAGGCGCGCGCGGTGTTGACCGCGTCCTGGCCGGTCAGCGCGTCGGCGACGAGCAGCGTCTCGTGCGGCCGTGGCGGCCTTGTAGACGTCGGCCATCTCGGCCATCAGCGCCTCGTCGACCGACTGCCGGCCGGCGGTGTCGAGCAGCACGACGTCGTAGCCGCCGAGGCGGGCCGCCTGCATGGCGCGGTTGGCGATCTGCACCGGGCTCTGCCCGGCGACGATCGGCAGCGTGTCGAGGCCGCCCTGCTCTCCGAGCGCCTTGAGCTGCTCCATCGCGGCCGGGCGCCTCGTGTCGAGCGAGGCCATCAGCACCTTTCGCTTCTGGCGCTCGGTCAGGCGCTTGGCGATCTTGGCCGTCGAGGTCGTCTTGCCCGAGCCCTGCAGGCCGACCATCATGATCGGCACCGGCGAGGGAGCGTTCAGGTCGATCGGCACGCTCTCGGTGCCGAGCGTCTCGACGAGGGCGTCGTTGACGATCTTCACGACCATCTGGCCGGGCGTCACCGACTTGACGACCTCGACGCCGACGGCGCGCTCGCGCACCTTGTCGGTGAACTCCTTGACGACCTCGAGCGCGACGTCCGCCTCGAGCAGCGCGCGGCGGATCTCGCGCAGCGCCGTGGAGACGTCCTGCTCGCTCAGCGCGCCGCGGCCGGTCAGCCGGTCCAGTATGCCGGAAAGGCGGTCCTGCAGGCTCTCGAACATCACATCACTCCGCTTGGGCCGGGGGCCTGGCTTGAGCCAGGGGCTTGGCTTGAGCCAGGGGCTTGGGCCGAGGGCTTGGCGGCCAGGGCGGCGTCGAAATGCGCCGTCGCCGTCTCGAACTTGTCCCGGCACCCGGGATTGCAGAAGCCGACGACCCGGCCGCGATAGAGCGTCAGCGAATCCGCCCGGACGGGATCTCCCGACCAGGGGCAGGTCGCATTCACGCAGTCCGCGATGTCGAGGCTCGTGGCCATCCGTTCAAGATCCGTATGCGCAAACGCCGACGGCACCCGTGGGCGAACCCTCGCTGACGGGTGGCGACCCTTACCGCCTCACGTGCGGAACGGCCGAGCGACGACTGGCGTCTCAAGTTAGGTGGCGGGTGATACGCGCGACGGGCGCGGGAGTCAAGGAATGGCGGCGGAGCGGGCCGCCGCGTCGGTTCGCCGCGACCGCGCGAGCCCCGCGCCCGATCCGATCGCGGCCGGCCCGCGTTGACCCCGGCAGACCCTCGCCCGGCAAACCCCGGCGCCGCGCGGCGCCGTCTGTCCGACCGCGACAACGAGGTTACCCGATGCGCATCTCACCGGCCGTGCTTCTCGCCGGCGCCCTCTTCGCCACCGCGGCCCACGCCCGGGAAGAGGCGCCGCCCTACCGCGACGACCGCTCCGACGCGGCCAGCCTCATCGGCTCCTACTACAACGCCATCAACCGGCACGAATACGCGCGGGCCTGGTCGTACTGGGGCGAGAAGGGGCCGGGCACGCCCTACGACGCCTTCGCCGCCGGCTTCGCCGACGCCCGGCATGTCGACCTCGCCACCGGCGACCCCCGCGCCGAGGGCGCGGCGGGAAGCGTCTACGTCTCCCTGCCCGTCGCGATCGCCTCGCACGGCCCCGACGGCGCCGTCACGACCTATGCCGGCTGCTACGTCGTGCGCAAGGTCGAGCCGCAGATCCAGGAGCCACCCTTCGTCCCGCTGCACATCTCGAGCGGCAGCCTGAAGAAGGTCGAAGGCCCCTACGAAGAGAGCGTGCCGAAGGACTGCCCCGCGCAATGACCACGGGACTGACCTCCCGTGGCGCCCTTCCCCGCCGTGAGCCCCGGTTGCGCCGCGCGAGCGGCGGGGCCGGGGCGGTCCGGGTCAGAGCACCTGCTCGAGGAACGCCTTGGTGCGCGGCTCCTGGGGGCGGGCGAGGATCTCGGCCGGGGGGCCGTGCTCGACGATCACGCCCTGGTCGGTGAAGTAGACGTGCTCGGCGACCTCGCGGGCGAAGCCCATCTCGTGGGTGACGATCAGGCAGGTCATGCCTTCCGTGACGAGCTGGCGGATCGTCGACAGCACCTCCTTCACGGTCTCCGGGTCGAGCGCCGCCGTCACCTCGTCGAACAGCATGATGTCGGGCCGCATGGCGAGCGAGCGGGCGATCGCAACGCGCTGCTGCTGGCCGCCGGACAGCTCGCCCGGATAGGCGTCCTCCTTGCCCTCGAGCCGGACCTTCTTCATCAGCGCGCGCGCCCGCTCCTCGACCTCGCGGCGGTCCTCCTTCAGGACGTGCACCGGCGCCATCATCACGTTCTGCAGCGCCGTCCTGTGCGGGAAGAGGTTGTACTGCTGGAAGACCATGCCGACCTTGCGGCGCAGGGCGAGCTTGTCGAGCTTCGGGTCGTGGACCTCCTGGCCCTCGACGAGGATCGAGCCCGAATCGATCGGCACCAGCGCGTTGACGCAGCGGATGAGCGTCGACTTGCCCGAGCCGGACGGGCCGATGATGCAGATCGCCTCGCCCTTCGTCACGTCCATCGAGATGCCCTTCAGCACCTCGAAACTGGCGAAGGACTTGCGCACGTCGCGCAGCCGCAGGATCGGCTCGTCGGGCGTCCAGCCTGTGGTTTCGTTCATGGACATCAGGCCCTGACCTTGAATCGCCGCTCGAGCCGCCGGGTCGATGACGTCGATCGGATAGCAGTAGACGAAGAAGCAGATGAGGGCGAAGCCGTAGAGCGGCGCCAGCAGCTCCGGCCGGCCGCCCTCGGCGGCGTGGACCTGCGAGGTCAGCGTCAGCATCTCGGAGACGCCGACCACGGAGGCGAGCACCGTCGCCATCGTGACGAGGGAATAGAGGTTCATCCACGGCGGCAGCATGCGGCGCACGCACTGCGGCAGGATGATCATCCACATGGTCTGCGCGCGCGAGAAGGCCAGCGCCTCGGCCGATTCCCACTGGCCGTCGGGGATCGAGCGGACCGCGCCCCGGACGATCTCGGAGACGTTCGCCATGACCGGCAGCGAGAAGCCGATGACCGCCTTCACCCAGTCCGGGAACGGGATCGTCACGCCGGCGATGGTGAACTCGTAGGGCACGAGGAACATCGCGAAGAACAGGAGCACGAGCCACGGCGAGTTGCGGAAGAACTGCGTGATGAACCACGCGAGCTTGCGCACCGGGGCGAGCAGGCTGACGGCCATCAGCCCGAGCCCCAGCCCGACGAGCGTGCCGAGGGCCATCGCCATCAGCGAGATCGCGATGTTGAAGACGAAGCCGCGCAGGAGCAGCGGCGCCCACTTGATGATGACGGCGATCGGCGACAGACGCTCGTCGCCCGCCTGGGCCATCGCGGCGCCGCTCGACAGCGCGACGATGGCCGCGAGCGCCAGCCCGTGCCACAGGCGCAGCCTGATGTGGGGCACGGGGCCCGGCCGCAGCGGCGGGGCCGGCGGCAGCAGGACGGGGAGGCGGCGGGCGCTCATCGGCCGTAGCCCGGGATGCGCATGGCCCGCTCCCAGCGATGCATGACGAAGACGAGCACGCCGACGAGCGTCACGTAGGCGAAGAGCAGGAAGATCATCATCTCCAGCACGTTCTGCGAGGTGCCCCAGATCTGCTTGGCGACGTAGAGCATCTCCGGCACGGCGATCGCGTAGGCGAGCGTCGTCGTCTTGAGCAGGTTGACGAGGTTGTTGTTGAGCGCCGGCAGGCAGACCCGCAGGGCGAGCGGCAGGACGACGTGGAGGTAGGTGCCGAGCCGCGTGTAGCCGAGCGCCTCGGCGGCCTCGACCGTGGTGCGCGGCACCGCGTCGATGCCGGAGCGGAAGATCTCGACGTTGAAGGCGCCGGCGAAGAGCGACAGCGAGATGATCGCCCACTGCGACGTTCGACAGGATCGGCTGGTCGAGGCCCCACTTGTTCTGCACGGTGGGCAGCAGCACGCCGACGCCGAAATAGAAGAAGAAGATCTGCACCAGCGGCGGCGTGTTGCGGAACAGCGTGATGAAGCCGTTCACGCCGCCGCGCAGGATCCAGAGGTTGGAGCCCTGCAGCCAGGCCCCGAAGATGCCGATGACGAGGCTCGCCAGGATCGACACGACGCTGAGATAGATCGTCATCCAGAAGCCGTGCAGCATCTGGTTGGCGTCGTAGGGGTCGTAGAAGATCGTGAAGTTGAAGCCGGTCGTTTCGTGCAGCCAACGGAAGAAGTCGGCGATCTCGGACATGCGCGCTCCCGGGATTCCGGCCTTGAGCCGCGTGAGAGGGCTCCCGCCCTCTCACGCATCGGGTCGTGCGGGCGGGCTCAGTTGCCCTTGTACTTCTCGTGCATGCGCTGGGAGTAGTCGGTGGGCTTGATGCCCCACTTCTTCTCCTCCTGGATGATCGTGCCGTCCTTCATCCACTCGATCGTCGTCTCGTGCAGGAACTCCTGCATCTGGTTCTCGCCCTTGGCGACGGCCATGATCCACGGCGTCTCCATGATGCCCTCGAAGGGCATCTCGAAGTTCTCGCTCCACTCCTTGTCGAGCAGCTTGCCGGCGATGAAGGTCTGGTCGTAGAGATAGGCGACGCAGCGGCCCTGCTTCAGCGCGAAGAGCGGCTTCTCCGAGCCGTCGAACGCGATGATGTCGGCGCCGTATTTCTGGGCGACGTCCTTGTTGTACCAGGCGCCGGTCGTGCCGCAGACGGGCGCGCCCTTGAGGTCGTCCCAGCTCTTCAGGTTCGCCTTCTTCAGCGCCAGCACGTTGACCGCGTCGGAATAGTAGGGCGGATCGATCGCCTGCACGACGGCGCGCCGCTCCGGCTTGTCCGACATGGTGGCGATGAGGACGTCGATCTTGCCCTGCTGCAGGAACTCGATGCGGTTCGCCGAGATGACCGGGACGAGCTCGAGCTTCACGCCGAGGCGCTTGGCGACGTCCGCGGCGAGATCGGGCTCGATGCCGACGATGTCGCCGGACGGGTCGCGGAAGCCGAAGGGCCGGTAGTCGGCCTTGACGCCGACGACCAGCGTCCCCTTGTCCTTGACGTCCTGCATCACGTCGGCCGATGCGGTGGTGGCATGCAGCGCGAAGATCGCTGCCAGAACGGCCAGTCCGCTCTTCATCATGAGGATGTTCTCCTTGGTTCCGCGGGAGCGGCAGGAGCGGGATCGCGTTCCCGCCGCCGGCACCCATTGTCGTCCAAAGAATCCTGCGCGCCTAGTGCACTTTCCGGGCAGCGTCTGCCGCGCGAGGCGGCAGCGGCGGCGCCCGTGGCCGCGCTCTCCCGGAGCCTAGTAGCCCTGGCGGGGATCGACGACGTTCTCGAGCGTCTGGCCCTGCTCGTGGCGGCGGATCTGCGCGACGACGTAGGCGGCCACGTCGTCGGGATCGCTCTCGGCGGCGACGTGCGGCGTGATCAGGATGCGCGGGTCGTCCCAGAGCGGGCTTTCCTTGGGCAGCGGCTCGGTCTCGAAGACGTCGAGCGAGCAGCCCCGGAGGACGCCCTGGTCGAGCGCCCGGAGGATGTCGGCCTCGACCTGCACCTTGCCGCGGCCGGCATTGATCAGGGCGGCGCCGCCGAGCCTGTTGTCGCGCCGGAGCTCGGACAGGAGCTCGAGGTCGATGAGCCCCTCCGTCTCCGGCGTCAGCGGCAGGAGCGACACGAGGATGTCGGTCCGGTTGAGGAACGGGCGAAGGCCCTCCTCGCCGGCGAAGCAGGCGATCCCCTCGACGGTCTTCGGGCTGCGGCTCCAGCCCGCGACGTCGTAGCCCAGTCCCTTCAGCGCGCGCGCCGCCGCCTGCCCGAGCACGCCGAGCCCCATGACGCCGACGGTGACGTCGCGCGCCATCGGGTGGGAATGCTCGCGCCACAGATGCGCCTGCTGCTGGCGGAAATAGTCGATCTGCCGGCGGTGGTGGACGAGCACCTGCAGCACCACCCATTCCTTCATCCGCTCGGTCAGGCTGTCGTCGACGACCCGGACGATCGGCACGTCGGGCAGGTTGGCCTGCCGCAGCAGGTGGTCGACGCCGGCGCCGAGGGAGAACAGGACCTCGAGGTTCTCGAAGCGCGTGAAGATCCCCTCCGGCGCGTGCCAGGCGCACGCATAGCGGATGGCGGGCGGGTCGAGGGGGTCGGAATGGGCGACGACGTCGATCTCGGGGGCGAGACGCCTGAACCGCGCCTCCCACTCCGCGACGTCCCAGCCGTCAATGGCGAGAAGAAGCGACATGGCTCTTCCTCTACCGGCCGGCGGAACCGCCGTCGAGAGCGAATCGCCTACTGCGCGACGACGTCGCCCTCGACGGCCTCGATCGAGAAGGCCGCGGCCATCAGCGCCTTCGTGTACGGGCTCTGCGGCTCGTCGAAGATCCGGTCGGCGGTGCCGCTCTCGACGATCTCGCCGTTGCGCAGGACGATGACGTCGTTGGCGAGCGCCCGGACGACCCGCAGGTCGTGGCTGATGAAGAGATAGGCGAGGTCGTGCCTCTTCTGCAGGTCGCGCAGCAGGTCGACGATCTGCGCCTGCACGCTCATGTCGAGCGCGCTCGTCGGCTCGTCGAGCATCAGGAACCGCGGCTCGAGCACGATCGCCCGCGCGATGGCGATGCGCTGCCGCTGGCCGCCGGAGAACTCGTGCGGGTAGCGGTCCATCGTCGCGGGGTCGAGCCCGACCTCGGCGAGCGCCCGCGCCACCCGCTCGCGCCGCGCGTCGTAGCCGAGGCCCGAGCCGTGCACGCGCAGGCCCTCGCCGACGATGTCGGCGACCGACATGCGCGGGCTGAGCGAGCCGTAGGGGTCCTGGAAGACGATCTGCAGGTGGCGCCGGAGCGGCCGCATCTGCGAGAAGCCGTAGCGGTCGATGCGCTGGCCGAGATAGACGATCGGGCCGTCGCTCGAGATCAGGCGGAGAAGGGCGAGGCCGAGCGTCGTCTTGCCGGAGCCGGATTCGCCGACGACGCCCAGCGTCTGGCCCTCGCGCACCGTCACGTCGATGCCGTCCACCGCCTTGACGTGGCCGACGGTGCGCTTGAACAGGCCGCGCCTGATCGGGAACCACACCTTGACGTCGTCGGCCTTCATGACGATCGGCGCGTCGGGATTTCCGGCCGGCGGCTCGCCCTTCGGCTCGGCCGCGAGGAGGTGCTTCGTGTAGGCGTGCTGCGGCCGCTCGAAGATGTCGCGCGTCACGCCGCGCTCGACGATCTCGCCGTCGGTCATCACGCAGACGCGGTCGGCGATCTTGCGCACGATGCCGAGGTCGTGGGTGATCATCAGCACCGCCATGTCGTGCTGCTTCTGCAGGTCCTTCAGGAGCTTCAGGATCTGCGCCTGCACCGTCACGTCGAGCGCCGTGGTCGGCTCGTCGGCGATCAGCAGGTCGGGCGCGTTGGCGAGCGCCATGGCGATCATCACGCGCTGCCGCTGTCCGCCCGACATCTGGTGCGGGTAGCTGTCGACCCGCTCGTGCGGATCGCGGATGCCGACCTGGTCGAGCAGCTCGATCGTGCGCTCGCGGATCGCCTTGCCGCGATAGCCGCCGTGCAGCTCCAGGATCTCGCCGATCTGGCGGCCCACCTGGTGCAGCGGGTTCAGCGAGCTCATCGGCTCCTGGAAGACCATGGTGATGTCGTTGCCGCGAACGGCGCGCAGCTCCCTCTCGGAGGCGGCGAGCAGGTCCTGTCCCTTGAAGACGATCCGGCCCGAGGGATGCTCCGCCGCCGGATAGGGCAGGAGCTTCAGGATCGACATGGCCGTGACCGACTTGCCGGAGCCGGATTCGCCGACGAGCGCGACGGTCTCGCCCTTGGCGATGTCGAAGGAGACGCCCCTGACCGCGTGCACGACCGAGCCGGACATGCGGAAGTCGACGCGCAGATCCTCGACGGAAAGGAGCTTGCCCGAGGCGGTGTGGTCGGTCACGCGGCGTTCTCCCTCGGCGTCTTCTCGTGGGCGTCCGCGCAGCGGCCGTGCTCGATCTCGACCGTGGCGTGCGGCAGGTCGAACTCCTCCTCGAGCGTGCGCTTGATCTCGCGGATGACGTGCGGCGCCTCCGCGTCGGCGGCGATCCGGGCGTGCAGCGTCGCCATCTTGCGCTGCTCGGTGATCGCCCAGACGTGGACGTGGTGGACCTCCTCGACCTCGTCGACCGCCTCGACGATCGCGGGGCCGATACGGCGCGAATCGATCTCCGGCGGCGCGCCCTCGAGCAGGATGTGGCCGCTCTCGGAGACGATGCGCCAGGCCGAGCGCAGGACGATCGCGGCGATGACGACCGACAGGATCGGGTCGATCGGCGTCCAGCCCGTCGCCATGATGATGCCCGCGGCCACGAGGGCGCCGACCGAGCCGAGCAGGTCGCCCAGCACGTGCAGCGCCGCGCCGCGCATGTTGAGGTTGTCCTGGTCGCCGCCGTGCAGCAGCCAGAACGCCGCGATGTTGACCACGAGCCCGGCGACCGCCACGGCGAGCATCAGGCCGCCGGTGATCGGGTTCGGCGATTCCAGGCGCGTCCACGCCTCGTAGACGATCCAGCCGCAGATGAAGAACAGGGTCAGCCCGTTCGCGAAGGCGACGAGGATCTGGAAGCGGTCCCAGCCATAGGTGCGCTGCCAGTCGGCCGGGCGCCGGGCGAGCCGGAAGGCGAACCACGACATGCCGAGGGCGGCGAAGTCGGTCAGCATGTGCCCGGCATCGGCCAGCAGGGCGAGCGAGCCGGACACGAGGCCGCCGAACACCTCCGCGAGCAT
Source organism: uncultured Alphaproteobacteria bacterium (assembly GCA_963816555.1). GTDB lineage: Bacteria > Pseudomonadota > Alphaproteobacteria > Rhizobiales > Tepidamorphaceae > Lutibaculum. Next base: position 320,610 of record CAWFLD010000007.1, read on the forward strand.
GAACAGCCCGGTGAGGCCGGCCGCCAGCGCCACCCGCGTCTCGCTCGCATGGGCGGCATGGTCGTGATGCCCGTGCCCGTGCCCATGGCTGTGACCGTGGCCGTGATCGTGGCGATGGTCGTGATCGTGGCTCATCGGAACGTCTTCCGCGGGTCGAAGGCGTCGCGTACGGCCTCGCCGACGAAGATCAGCAGGCTCAGCATGATGGCGATCACGAAGAAGCCGGTGAGGCCGAGCCACGGCGCCTGCAGGTTCGCCTTGCCCTGCGCCAGGAGCTCGCCCAGCGACGGCGAGCCGGGCGGCAGGCCGAAGCCGAGAAAGTCGAGCGAGGTCAGCGTGGTGATCGACCCGTTGAGGATGAAGGGCATGAAGGTGAGCGTCGCCACCATCGCGTTCGGCAGGAGGTGGCGCCACATGATCGTCAGGTCGCCGACGCCGAGGGCGCGGGCGGCGGCGATGTACTCGAAGTTGCGGCCGCGCAGGAACTCCGCCCGCACGACGCCGACGAGCGCCACCCAGGAGAACAGGAGCAATATGCCGAGCAGCAGCCAGAAGTTCGGCTCGAAGAACGCCGCGATGATGATCAGCAGGTAGAGCGACGGGATCGAGGTCCATATCTCGATCGAGCGCTGGAAGATGAGGTCGGTCCAGCCGCCGAAATAGCCCTGCAGCGCGCCGGCCACGACGCCGATGATCGACGACAGGATCGTGAGGATCAGGCCGAACAGCACGGAGAGGCGGAAGCCGTAGATCAGCCGTGCCACGACGTCGCGCGCCTGGTCGTCGGTGCCGAGCCAGTGGAAGTTGCCGAGCGTGCAGTTGGGATCCTCCACGCCCTCGTAATAGGCCTGGCAGCGCTCCTGCAGGCTCTGCAGCCAGAAGGGCGGCGCGGGCGCCGGCACCGAGATGTCGTGGTCGACCGTCCGGTAGCTGTAGCGGACCGGCGGCCAGAGGATCCAGCCGTCCTTGTTGATCAGGTCCTGCACGAAGGGATCGCGGAAGTCGGCCTCGGTCTCGAAGTCGCCGCCGAACGCCGTCTCGGGATAGAAGTGGAAGATCGGCGTGTAGTACTGGCCCTGGTACTCGACGAGGATCGGCTTGTCGTTGGCCAGGAACTCGGCGAAGAGCGACAGCACGAACAGGACGAGGAAGATCCAGAACGACCAGTAGCCGCGCTTGTGCGACCTGAAGTTCTGCCAGCGCCGGCGGTTGAGCGGCGACAGGGTGAGGCGGCCGGTCGGCTTCGCCTCCGGCGGCGCGCCCTCGGCGCCGGGCGTCGGGGGAAGCGGCGCCTCGGCCTTCGCCTCGTCGACCGTCTCGGTTTCCCGCCCGCGGCCGGCCGTCTCGCGTCCCTCCATCATGTCAGACCTCGCGCGCCTCGAAGTCGATGCGCGGATCGACCCAGGTGTAGGTGAGGTCGGAGATCAGGTTCACGATCAGCCCGAGCAGCGAGAAGATGTAGAGCGTGCCGAAGACCACGGGGTAGTCCCGGTTGACGATCGATTCGAAGGACAGGAGGCCGAGCCCGTCGAGCGAGAAGATCGTCTCGATGAGCAGCGAGCCGGTGAAGAAGGCGGTGATGAAGGCGCCGGGGAAGCCGGCGATGATGATCAGCATCGCGTTGCGGAAGACGTGGCCGTAGAGCACCCGCCGCTCCGACAGCCCCTTCATGCGCGCCGTGATGACGTACTGCTTGCGGATCTCGTCGAGGAAGGAGTTCTTCGTCAGCAGCGTCGTCGTCGCGAAGGCGCCGAGCGCCATCGCGGTGATCGGCAGCACGAGGTGCCACAGATAGTCCGCGATCCGCGCGGGCCACGACAGGCTCTGCCAGTTGTCCGAGACGAGCCCCCTGAGCGGGAACACGTCGAGGAACGAGCCGCCGGCGAACAGCACGATCAGCAGCACCGCGAAGAGGAAGCCCGGGATCGCGTAGCCGATGATGACGACCGCGCTCGTCCACGTGTCGAAGCGCGAGCCGTCCCGCGTGGCCTTGGCGATGCCGAGCGGGATCGAGATGCCGTAGGACAGGAGCGTCATCCACAGGCCGAGCGAGATCGAGACCGGCATCTTCTCGAGGATCAGGTCGATGACCGAGATGTCGCGGAAATAGGAGCGGCCGAAATCGAAGGTCGCGTAGTTCTTGATCATCATCAGGAAGCGCTCGGGCGCCGGCTTGTCGAAGCCGAACTGCTTTTCGAGCTGCTTGATGAACTCCGGGTCGAGGCCCTGCGCGCCGCGATACTTGGCCGTCACGCCCTCTCCGGCGCCGGCACCGGCGCCGCCGCCCGACGTGTCGCCGCCCGATCCGCCGGAGATGCGGGCGGTCGCCGCGACGTCGGTGCCCTGCAGCTGCGCGACGATGCGCTCGATCGGGCCGCCCGGCGCGAACTGCACGATGACGAACGAGACGAGCATGATCCCGAGGATGGTGGGGATCATCAGAAGCACGCGTCGAAGGATATAGGCGCCCAAGTGGTTCTCCCGGATCGGCCCGCCGTCGGGCGGAGCGCGGATCGCTTCCTCATACTAGCGCGCCCCGTCCGGTTCGACAGGGCGGCGACACGGCTTATCCCTGCCGGCTCCACCACAGGTCGGTGACGCCGCGCTCGTAGCGCGGCTTCTGCGCCGGCCGCTCGTAGCGGTCCCAGTAGGCGATCGTGTGGTCGGACTTGTACCAGTGCGGCACCCAGTAGCGCCCGGCGCGCAGCACGCGGTCGAGCGCGCGCGCCGCCGTCACCTGCTCCTCGCGGGTCTCCGCCCGGATCACCTTCTCCGTCAGGGCGTCGATCACCGGGTCGGCGATGCCGGCGAGGTTGGTCGAGCCCGGCAGATTGGCGAATTCCGAGCCCCAGAACTGCTTGATGTCGGCGCCCGGCGTCGGCGACATCGAGTAGCGGCGCGAGACGAGGTCGAAGTCGAAGTCGTTGATGCGCGACTGGTACTGCGAGGCGTCGACGATGCGCAGGTTCGCCTCGATGCCGAGGATTTCCAGGTTGCGGATGTAGGGCTCGATGACGCGGGCGAAGCTCTGGCCGCTGTCGAGGAACTCGAGCCGGAAGACCTCGCCGTCGCCGTTCTTCAGGACGCCGTCCTCCACGTTCCAGCCGGCCTCCTGCAGCAGCTTCTGCGCGTGCCGGAGGAGCCGCCGGTCGCGGCCGGAGCCGTCGGAGACGGGCGGCGTGAACGGCTCGCCGAAGACCTCCGCCGGCAGCTCGTCGCGATGCGGCTCGAGCAGCGCGAGCTGCGCCGGCGACGGCTTGCCCTCGGCGACCATCGGCGAGTTCTCGAAATAGGAGCGCGTGCGCTTGTAGAGGTCGTAGAACAGCGCCCGGTTGGTCCACTCGAAGTCGAAGGCGTAGATCAGCGCCTCGCGCACGCGGCGGTCGGCGAATTGCGGCCGGCGGGTGTTGATGAACCACCCTTGCGCCCCCGACAGCGTGCCGTCCGGGATCGTGTCCTTCTTCACCCGGCCGTCCAGCATGGCGGGGAAGTCGTAGCCCGTCGCCCAGACGCGCGAGGTGAACTCCTCGCGGAACGTGTACTGCCCCGCCTTGAACGCCTCGAAGGCGACGTCGCGGTCGCGGTAGAACTCGTAGCGCAGCGTGCCGAAATTGTGCCTGCCGACGTTCACCGGCAGGTCGCGGCCCCAGTAGTCCTCGACGCGCACATAGTCGATCGAGCGGCCGGCCTGCACCGGGCCGACCTTGTAGGGCCCCGAGCCGAGCGGCGGCGTCATGGTCGAGGCCTCGAAGTCGTGCTCGGCGTAGTAGCGCTTCGAGACGACCGGCAGCTGCGCGACGAAGAGCGGCAGGTCGCGGGTCTGGCTGCCGTCGAAGCGCACCTCGACCGTCGCGTCGTCGAGGGCCGTCGCCTCCTTCATCGGGGCGATCGTCTGGCTGATCGACGGATGGCCCTTCTCCTTCAGCGTCGCGAGCGAGAAGGCGACGTCCTCCGCCGTCAGCGGCGTGCCGTCGTGCCAGCGCGCCTCGGGGCGGAGGGCGAAGCGGTAGGCGTTGCCGTCCTCGCTGATCGTGACGTGGCTGGCGAGCAGGCCGTAGATCGCGTCCGGCTCGTCGAACGCCCTCACCATCAGGCTGTCGAAGATGATGGTGAGCCCGACCGGCGCGTCGCCCTTCAGCACGAGCGTGTTCATCGTGTTGAAGGTCTGCGGGTTCTGGTTGTAGGCCCAGGACGACGGCACGAGCGACAGCTCGCCGCCCTTCGGCGCCTGCGGGTTCACGTAGTCGAAATGGGCGAAGCCCGCGGCATAGTGCAGGTCGCCGAAGATCGACAGGCCGTGCAGCTCCTGCCCGGCGCCGGCCGGCGCGGCGGCGAGCGCCGGCAGCGGCCCGAAGGCGCGGAGGGCGGCGGCGCCCGCCGCGCCCGTCAGGACGCCGCGTCTGGTCGGCCGGAACGCCGCCATGCGGGGCTCACGAGCCACTCTGGATCTTCGCCGCCTTGTCGGCGTCCCACCACCAGATCATCGGGCTGAAGCCGTAGTCGGGCATGTCCTTGGGCAGGCCGAAGCGGTCCCAGCGCGCGGTGCGGATGTCGGGCGTGTAGAATTGCGGCACGAGGTAGTGGTTCCACAAGAGCACCCGGTCGAGCGCCCGGGTCGCCGCGACGAGCGTCTCGCGGTCCTTGGCATAGATCACCTCGTCGACCAGCTTGTCGACGGCCGGGTTCTTGATGCCGATGACGTTGCGGCTGCCGGGCTTGTCGGCCGCCTCCGAGCCCCAGAACTCGCGCTGCTCGTTGCCGGGCGACAGCGACTGCTGGAACACCTCGGTCGTCATGTCGAAATTGAAGTTGTCCATCCGGTTCTGGTACTGCGACGTGTCGACGGTGCGGATCGTCCCCTGGATGCCGAGCCGGTTGAGGTTCTGGATGTAGGGCGCGAGCACACGCTCCGTGTCCGGCTGGTCGTTCAGGAACTCCACCGTCAGCGGCTCGCCGGTCTTCTCGTTGACGCGCTTGCCGTTCTTGACGACCCAGCCGGCCTCGCTTGAGCAGCTCGTCGGCCTTCTCGAGGTTTGCCCGCACCTTGCGGCGGTCGCCGCCGACGGGGTTCTCGTAGGGCTTGGTGAAGACCTCCGGCGGCACCTCGTCGCGCACCTTGTCGAGGATCTCGAGCTCCTTGCCGGTCGGCAGGCCCTTGGCGGCGAGGTCGGTGTTGGCGAAGTAGCTGTCGGTGCGCGTGTACTGGCCGTAGAAGATGTTCTCGTTCAGCCACTCGAAATCGTAGGCGAGGTCGAAGGCCTCGCGGACGCGGGGGTCCTGGAACTTCTCCCTGCGCAGGTTGAAGACGAGGCCCTGCATCGGCTCGGCCTGCTTCGTCTGGAACTTCTCCAGCACGACGTCGCCGCGCCTGACCGCCGGGAAATCGTACTCCGTCGCCCAGCGCTTGGCGCTGTTCTCGGCGCGGAAGTCGAAGCGGTCGGCCTTGAAGGCCTCGAGCGCCACCGTCATGTCGCGGTAGTACTCGTAGGTCAGCTCCTCGAAATTGTAGCTGCCGACGTTCACCGGCAGGTCCTTGCCCCAGTAGTCGTCGACCCGCTGGTAGGTGATCGAGCGGCCGGGATCGACGGCCTTGATCTCGTAGGGGCCCGACGTCAGCGGCGGCTCGAGGGTCGAGCTGCCGAAGTCGCGCGGCTTGCCGTCCGGCCCGTTCGCCTCCCACCAGTGCTTCGGCATCACGTAGATCTGGCCGGTGATCTGCGGCAGCTCGCGGTTGCCCTTCTGGTCGAAGGTGAAGGTCACCTCGTGCTCGCCCGTCTTCTCCGCCTTCACGACGTTGTGGTAGTAGGCGTTGTAGAAGGGATGCGACTTCTTGAGCGTCTCGAAGCTCCAGACCACGTCCTCCGGCGTCACCGGCGTGCCGTCGTGGAAGCGCGCCTCGGGACGCAGCCTGTAGGTCACCGAGGAGTAGTCGTCGGGATACGTGGCGGATTCCGCGACCAGCCCGTATTCCGAGCTCGGCTCGTCCAGCGAGCTCGTCATCAGCGTGTCGTAGAGCAGGCCGAGCCCGGCGGCCGGCGTGCCCTTGATGTTGAACGGGTTGAGCGTGTCGAACGTGCCGATCGCCGACTGGCGCAGCTTCCCGGCCTTCGGGGCGTCCGGGTTCACGTAGTCGAAGTGCTTGAAGTCCGGGCCGTATTTGAGGTCGCCGAACAGCGACAGCCCGTGATGCCATTCCTGCCCCCCGTCCGGCGTGGCGGCAGGCGTCGCGGCAGATGTCGTATCCTGGGCGAGGGCGGCGCCGGAGCCGGCGCAGGCGAGGCACGCGACGAGAAGGAGGCGCCCGAGAAGGCTCTTCATCTTCTTTCTCCGCAAACGGTTTCCCGGCGAACTTAGCGGAGGATGGCAGGCGGCGCGACAAGCGCGGGATAAAATGGACGAGATTTAATTCCCGTGCCGCCCAACGAAGAAGGGGCCCGAACGGGCCCCTTGATCGATGTCGCGTGCGGGCCGTCTCGCCCGGCTCACTGCAGCGGCTGCGGGTTCGCCTGCAGCGTGTAGAGGTAGTGCAGCAGCGCGTGGCGGTCGCCGTCGTCCTTGATGCCCGGGAAGGCCATCTTGGTGCCCTTGGCGAAGCCGCGGGGGTCGGTCAGCCAGGCGTCGAGCTTGTCGAACGTCCAGTCGCCGCCCACCGCCTTGAGCGCGTCCGAGTAGTTGTAGTCGGCGATGCTGGCCACCTGCCGGCCGACCACCCCGTAGAGGTGCGGGCCGACGCGGTTCGGGCCGCCTTCCTCGAAGCTGTGGCAGGCCTGGCACTTGCGCGCCTGCTTCTTGCCCGCCTCGACGTCCGTCGCGGCGATCGCGGACACGAGCTGCGAGTTGCCGCCGCCGGCCGCCTGGGCGCCCTGCTTGGCATCGGCGGCCTGGCCGCCGGTGTCCTGCCGCGGCGCCGCTGCTGGGCGCCGGTGTCCTGCCCGCCCTGCTGGGCGTCGGCCGGCTGCTGGGTGTTCGCCGGCTGCTGGTCCTGGCTCGCGGCGCCGGCCGTGTTCGGCACGCCGGACGCGGCGGAGTCCTCGGTCGGCGCCGGCTGCTCGGGAGCCTCGCCGCCCTTGGGAGCCTGCTGCACGTTCACGCCCTCGCCCGGCGTCGGGGGCTCGGCCTGGCCGGAGGCCTGACCCTGCTGGGCCTGGCCCTGCTGCGCCTGGGCAGGCTGCGCCTGCTGCTCGGCCGCCTTCTGCTGCGGCTCGGGCGAGGTCGGCTGGCCGCCGCTCTGCTGCTGGCCCTCCTGGGTCGGCTGGTCGGCCGCCTGCTGGCCGGCCTGGCCTTCACCGCCCGCGGCCTGTCCCTGCGCGGCGCCGCCCTGCGCGGCCGAAGCCTCCTTCAGGGGCGCCGGGTTCTCCTGCAGGCTGTACAGGTAGTGCAGCAGGGCGTGGCGCTTGTCGTCCTTCTTGACGCCCGAGAAGGTCATCTTGGTGCCCTTCGCGAAGCCGTTCGGATCGGTCAGCCACGCGTCGAGCTTCTCGAGCGTCCAGTCGCCGCCGACCGCCTTGAGCGCGTCGGAGTAGCTGTAGTCCGAGATGCTCGCGACCTTCCGGCCGACCACGCCGTAGAGGTGCGGGCCGACCTTGTTGGGGCCGCCTTCCTCGAAGCTGTGGCAGGCCTGGCACTTGCGGGCTTCCTTCTCGCCCTCGTCGATGCTGGCCGCGGCGACCTGCGCGGTGAGGTCGGGGCCGCCGGAGGAGGCCTCTCCGCCCTGGGCCGCCTGGTCGCCGCCCGCGGCCTGGCCCTCGGCGGGCGCGGCCTGCGGCTCAGGCAGCGGCGGCGGGTTCTCGGTCACCGTGCGCAGGTAGGCGATGACGTCGGCGCGGTCCTGCGGGTCCTTGATGCCGGCGAAGGTCATCGCGGTGCCCGGGATATACTCGCGCGGGTTCGTCAGGAAGTTGTCCAGGTGCTCGTACGTCCACTTGAAGTCTTCCGAGGACTTGTCCTTGAACGCCTGCGAGTAGCTGAAGCCCTCGTGCGACGCGATCGGCCGGCCGACCACGCCGTGCAGCAGCGGGCCGACCTTGTTCGGGCCGCCGGCCTCGAAGGAATGGCAGGCGTGGCACTTCTTGGCCACGTTGGCGCCGGCCTCGGCGTCGGCGGAAGCGAGGCGCACCGGCAGCGGCGTCACCTGCTCCTCTTCCTTCTTCGCTGCGCCCTCGCCCTTCTCGGCGACGGCGACGGCCCAGCCGGGCTGTTCGGGGGCTTCGACGGTGAACAGGGCTTCACCGAGGACGCCGATGGCCATCACTGCGAGGAGGGTGCCGAGGACCGCGCCGGCGATCTTGTTGAATTCGAAGCTGTTCATACGGGGCGGGGCTCCAGAGTGTCCGTGGCTCCGGCTCAAACCATGTCCAGTCAAGCCGCGCAAGGGAGGTCGGAAGGCCGGTGACTGATACTCGGAATTGCTCTACGAAGGCAACCTGTATAAACGACGCAGCCGATGTTCGGAAACGCCTGAAAGGACACGCACCTTGTCGGCTCTCCTCGTCATTCCCGCCCGCATGAGCTCGCCGCGGCTTCCCCGCAAGCCCCTGGCGGAGATCGCCGGGCGGCCGCTTATCCTGCACGTGCTCGACCGCGCACGCGAGGCCGATGTCGGCCAGGTCGTGGTGGCGACCGATTCGGAGGAGCTCGCCGAGGTCGTCCGCGGCGACGGCGGCGAAGTCGTCATGACCCGCTCCGACCACCTGTCGGGCTCCGACCGCGCCGAGGAAGCGGCGAACATCCTCGATCCCGAGGGCAAGGTCGAGATCGTCATCAACCTGCAGGCGGACCTGCCGACGCTCGCCGCCGCGATGGTGCGGGCGGTGCTGCCGCCGCTCGACGATCCCGAGGTGCACCTGGCGACGCTCGCGGCGCCGATCACCGCCTATGCCGAGCGCAGCGATTCGAGCGTCGTGAAGGTCGTCGGCGCGCCGATCGGCCAGGCCCGGCTGCGCGCGCTCTACTTCACCCGCGCCGCCGCCCCCTGGGGCGACGGGCCGCTCTACCACCATGTCGGGCTCTACGCCTGGCGCCGCAGCGCGCTGTCGCAGTTCGCCCGGCTCGGCCGCAGCGCGCTGGAGAAGCGCGAGCGCCTCGAGCAGCTCAGGGCGCTCGAGGCCGGCCTGCGCATCGACGTGGTGCTCGCCGACGACGCGCCGGTCGGCGTCCACACCGCCGCCGATCTCGCGAGGGCCCAGGCGGCGCTCGGCGGATGAGCTTCATCCTCCCCAGCTCAGAGAGCCGTTCATGAGCCGACGCCGCATCGTGTTCCAGGGCGAGCCTGGCGCGAATTCCCACATGGCCTGCCACGACGTCTATCCCGATCACGACGCGATCCCCTGCGCCACCTTCGAGGACGCGCTGCAGCAGATCGCCGAGGGAAGCGCCGGGCTCGGCATGATCCCGATCGAGAACTCGGTGGCCGGCCGGGTCGCCGACATCCACCACCTGCTGCCGACGGCCGGGCTGCACATCGTCGGCGAGTACTTCCTGCCGCTGCACCACTACCTGCTGGCGCCGAAGGGCGCGACGCTCGAGACGGTGAAGACGGTGCAGAGCCACGTCATGGCGCTCGGCCAGTGCCGCAAGGCGATCTCGCGGCTGGGCCTGAAGGCCCTGGTCGACGCCGACACGGCGGGCGCCGCCCGCGAGGTCGCCGAGGCGGGGGACCCGACGAGGGCGGCGATCGCCTCGCGGCTCGCCGCCGAGATCTACGGGCTCGACGTGCTGGCCGCCGACATCGAGGACGAGGCGCACAACACCACCCGCTTCATCGTGCTCGCGAAGGAGCCGGCCTGGGCGGCGCGCGGCGTCGGCCCGATCATCACGACCTTCCTGTTCCGGGTGCGCAACCTGCCGGCCGCCCTCTACAAGGCGCTCGGCGGCTTCGCCACGAACGGGGTCAACATGACGAAGCTGGAATCCTACCAGCTCGAGGGCGAGTTCTTCGCCTCGCAGTTCTTCGCCGACATCGAGGGCCACCCGGACGACCCCGCCGTGAAGCGCGCGTTCGAGGAGCTCGAGTTCTTCACGCGCGAGTTCACGATCCTCGGCGCCTACCGCGCCAGCCCCTACCGCGAGAAGATCCGCGAGATGGCGGCCGGCAAGTAGCGCGAGGGGCATTGCGGATCGGCGGGGCGCCTCAGGCCTCGCCGACGAAGTGCCGCATCAGCTGGTGCGCGATCGCCATCGGCGGCGGCACGAAGATGCCGTCGGGGTGCTCCCCGGCCAGCATCCGCCGCACCTCCTCGCGGGAGAACCAGCGCGCCCAGGCGATCTCGGTGGGGTCGATCGTCACCTCCCGCGTCGCCGCCTCGGCGATGCAGCCGATCATCAGCGAGGAGGGAAAGGGCCAGGGCTGGCTCGCGTGGTAGGCGACCTCGGCGACCGAGATCCCCGTCTCCTCCAGCACCTCGCGGCGCACCGCGTCCTCGATCGTCTCGCCGGGCTCGATGAAGCCGGCAAGCGTCGAGACCATGTTGTCGGCGAATCGCGGCTCGTGCGCGAGCAGGCAGTCGTCGCCGTGGGTGACGAGCATGATCGCCACGGGGTCGGTGCGCGGGAAGTGATGCGCCCCGCAGTTCGGGCAGTCGCGGCGATAGCCCGAATCGGCGAAGACCGTCTCGTGGCCGCAATTGGCGCAGAAGCCGTGCCGGCGGTGCCAGTCGAGCAGGCTCTTGGCCTGCGCGACGACGCCGAGCTGCTCGGGCGGCACGAGGCCCTGCACCGCGATCGAGCGGGCGTCGACCAGCTTGAGCGCGTCGCCGCCGATCTCCTCCTCGAGCGGCAGGACGAAGATCGGGCCCTGCGCGTCGGCCCCGAGCAGGATCGGGTGGTCGGCGAAGGCCCCCAGCGTCGCGGCCTCCATGCGCGTGAAGAACAGCTTCGCCGGCTCGCCCTCGGCGAGCCGCAGGAGCGGCCGGTCGCCGCAGAAGAGCACGCAGCGCGCGCGCTCGAAGTCGCGCTCGACGGCGGCGGCGTCGCCGCGCAGCTGCGACCGGCGGTCGAGCAGGGTTTGCGAGAAGCCGGTCTTTCGGCTGTGTTCGGGCATGGGGGACATCCGGGGCGGGGTGATCTTGCGGTCCCGCGGGCTGTAGCACGGCCGCTCGATCAGGAGAACGTTCCGGCCCTTGCGTTCGGGGGCGGTCTTCCTGATATAAGCGCGTCAGGGAGGTTGGCGGCGGACGGATCCCTCGCCAACCGGGTCAGGTCCGGAAGGAAGCAGCCCCAACGAGTACGGTTCGGGTTGCCGACCAGCCTCCCGCTTTCACTTCCACATGCGAAGCCGGAAAGCCCGGCCCCAAAGCTTGGCCGCAAAGCTGGCCCCATGCCTCGCGGCGGGCGCGGCGGCATGCTAGCGTGGCGCTGGCGGCATCGCGCGGGCCTCGCGGATCCCGCCTGCCCCCGCGCGACGCGCACCGGACAACGACGACCTTCGAAGACGGCCGATGGATCAGCTGACAGCGGACCAGCAGGGCTCGAGCCCCTACCGCGTGCTCGCGCGCAAGTACCGGCCTCGCAGCTTCGAGGACCTGATCGGCCAGGCGCCGATGGTGCGCACGCTGCGCAATGCCTTCTCCTCCGGCCGCATCGCGCAGGCCTACATGCTGACCGGCGTGCGCGGCGTCGGCAAGACGACGACCGCCCGCATCCTCGCCCGCGCGCTCAACTACGAGGGCACGGACGGCGCGCAGGGCCCGACGCTCGACATGCCGGGCGAGGGCGTGCACTGCCGGGCGATCCTCGAATCGCGCCACGTCGACGTCATCGAGATGGACGCCGCCTCGCACACCGGCATCGACGACATCCGCGAGATCATCGAGGCGGTGCGCTACCGGCCGGCCCAGGCGCGCTACAAGATCTACATCATCGACGAGGTCCACATGCTCTCGAAGGCCGCCTTCAACGGCCTTCTGAAGACGCTGGAGGAGCCTCCCGAGCACGTGAAGTTCGTCTTCGCGACGACCGAGATCCGCAAGGTCCCGATCACCATCCTGTCGCGCTGCCAGCGCTTCGACCTGCGCCGCGTCGAGGCGGGCGAGCTCGTCCAGCACCTGTCGAAGATCGCGGCGGCGGAGAGCGTCCAGGTCGGCGACGAGGCGCTGGCGCTGATCGCGCGGGCGAGCGAGGGCTCGGTGCGCGACGCGCTGTCGCTGCTCGACCAGGCGATCGCCCACGGCGCCGGCGAGGTGCACACCGAGGAGCTGCGCTCGATGCTCGGCGTCGCCGACCGCGGCCGGGTGATCGACCTCTTCGAGAAGGTGATGGCCGGCGACGTCGCCGGTGCGCTGACGGAGTTCTCCGGCCAGTACCGCGAGGGCGCGGCGCCCGAGGCGGTGCTGACGGACCTCGCGAGCTTCACCCACCTCGTGACGCGGCTGAAGCTCGTGCCCGAGGCGGCGCAGGACGGCTCGCTGTCGCCGGCCGAGATCGAGCGCGGCGGCGCCTTCGCGCAGACCCTGTCGGTTCCCGAGCTGACGCGCGCCTGGCAGATCCTGCTCAAGGGCATCACCGAGACCGAGAACTCGAGCCGGCCGGACGCCGCCGCCGAGATGGTGCTCGTGCGGCTCGCCCACGCCTCGACCCTGCCGAGCCCCGACGAGGTGATCCGCAGGCTGCAGGACGAGGGCGCGGCCGATGGAGCCTCCGCCCCGGCGTCTCCCGCCCGGTCGGCCCCGGCACCCGCGCCGTCGGCATCGGCTGCTCCGGCGGCTTCGCCCGCGCCTGCCGCGACCTCCGCGCAGTCCTCCGGCGGCGCAGCCCGCGCCATGCTCTCGGCCGTGCCGCAGAGCGCGCCGCGGGCGAGCGCCCGGCCGGCCTCGCGGCCGTCCGCGCAGGCGAGCGCCGAGGCGTCGCCGCAGGGCCAGCCCGCGACGGAGCCGGCGCCGGGCCCGAAGAGCTTCGCCGAGGTCGTGGCGCTGGTGCAGGAGAAGCGCGACATACCGCTGAAGATCGCGCTCGAGGCGCACGTCCACATCGTGACCTTCGAGCCGGGCCAGATCACCATGCGGCTCGGCGAGCACGGCTCGCACGCGCTGCCGCACGAGCTCGGCCGCAAGCTGACGGAATGGACCGGCCGCCGCTGGGTCGTCGCGCTGACGCGCGAACAGGGCGAGCCGACGATCCGCGAGCAGCGCGAGCAGGCCCGCGAGACGATGCGGGACGAGATGGCCCGCCTGCCGGAAGTGAGCGCCGTGCTCGAACGCTTTCCCGGCGCGCGGATTGTCGACATCAGAGTGAGCGAGGAAGAGCCGGCGCCGGAAGCGACCGCCGGGCTCGAGGCGCTGCCCCCCGGCGACGAGGAGGACGACACGTGAAGGACTTCACCAGCATGCTGAAGCAGGCGCGCGAGCTGCAGACGCGCATGGCCGACATCCAGGAGGAGATGGACCGCGTCGAGGTCGAGGGCTCGGCCGGCGCCGGCCTCGTCACGGTCACGCTGTCGGCGAAGGGCGAGATGCGCGGCGTCAAGATCGACCCCAGCCTCATCAAGCCGGACGAGGCCGAGATCCTCGAGGACCTGATCGTCGCCGCGCATTCCGAGGCGCGGCGCAAGGCCGAGGAGGCCCTGCAGGAGAAGATGAAGGAGCTCACCGGCGGCATGCCGATCCCGCCCGGCATCCTTCCGGGCATGTGAGCGGGCGGTGGCAGGAGCCTCGCCCGCCGGGCCGGAGCTCGACCGGCTGATCCAGCTCCTGGCACGCCTGCCCGGGCTCGGGCCGCGCTCGGCCCGCCGGGCCGTGCTGACGCTCATCCAGAAGCGGGAGCTGCTGCTCGAGCCGCTGGCCGACGCGCTGCGCCTCGTCTCCGACCGGGTCACCGTCTGCTCCGTCTGCGGCAATCTCGACACCCGCGACCCCTGCTCGATCTGCCAGGACCCGCGGCGCGACCGCAGCGTCCTCTGCGTCGTCGAGGACGTCGGCGACCTGTGGGCGCTCGAGCGCGCGCAGGCGACGAACGCGCGCTATCACGTGCTCGGCGGCGTCCTGTCGCCGCTCGACGGCATCGGCCCGGAGGATTTGCGGATCGGCGAGCTCGTCGAGCGCTGCAGGGAGCCCGGCGTCGCCGAGGTGATCGTCGCGCTCAACGCCACGGTCGAGGGGCAGACGACGGCGCACTACGTGACCGACCTCCTGGCGGAGACCGGCGTGAAGATCACGCGGCTCGCGCACGGCGTGCCGGTCGGCGGCGAGCTCGACTATCTCGACGAGGGCACCCTCGCCGCGGCCATCCGCTCCCGCCAGCCGTTCTGAGCCTTCCTACCGGCTTCGTGCACCTCCTCTTTACCCGCGCCGCGCCATCATGCGTGTCGATGGGGGAGAAAGAAGGAGCTCGGACATGGTTGGAGACGTACTTCTTGTCCTCGAACAGATCCTGGCGGTCGCCCTGCTGTGGGCGGCGCTTCCGATGCTGAAGCGGGATTTCGCCGACCTCGAGCCGCGCACGACGCGCAGGATCGGCGAGACGACGCCGGCGCTCGTGCCGCTCGGCCCGGACCGGGACTGACCGCCCCGCAGGCGACATCCCGGACCGCGGGCGTCCTCAGCGCGCCGCGACCTCGCCCGGCTCGGCCTTCGCCTTGAAGTGGCCGCGCGTGCCGAGCCACCAGAGGAGGGCCAGGCCCGGCAGGGCCGCGGCCGCCGAGATGGCGAAGAAGGCGAACCAGCCGATCGCCTCGGCCGCGTAGCCGGCCGTCGCCGCCAGCACCGTGCGCCCGACGGCGGCCAGCGCCGCCAGCAGCGCGTATTGCGTGGCGGTGTGGCGGGCGTCCGTGCACAGGCTCGAGATGTAGGCGACGAAGACCACCGTGCCGACGCCGCCGGTGAAGTTCTCGACCGCGATCGTCACCGACAGCGCCCAGATCTCCGGCCCCATCAGCGCCTGCCACGAGAACACGAAGTTCGAGGCCATCTGCAAGAGGCCCGCGATCATGAGCGCGCGGTACATCGGCATGGCCTTGGCCATGGCCCCGCCGGCGAAGCCGCCGAGCAGCGCGGCGCCGAAGCCGACGCCCTTGACGATGCCGGCATAGGCGGCCTTCGAGAAGCCGATGTCGAGCACGAACGGCGCCGTCATCACGCCCGCGAAGGCGTCGCAGAACTTGTAGAGCACGACGAACACGAGGATGGCGATCGCGTCGCGCCGCGTCAGGAACTCGTGGAACGCCTCGTAGGCGGTGATGCCGACGCGGACGAGCGGGTTGGCGTGCCCGTCATGCTCCTCGCCGACATGGCTCTGGTCGGTGCGCACGCCCTTCGACGGCTCGGTCGCGAGCAGCGTCGTCACCATGCCGACGAAGACGAGACCGGCCATGCAGACATAGGCCCAGCCCCAGGCCGGCCCGACCGACATGCCCTCGACCTGGAACGCCGTCACGATCAGCGCCGCGCCCGCCGTCGAGGCGAGCATCCCGACGCGGTAGGCCGAGACGAACCACGCCATGCCGGCCGCCTGCTCCTCGTCGGGCAGGCTTTCCACGCGGAAGGCGTCGATGACGATGTCCTGCGTCGCCGAGGCGATGGCGACGAGCAGCGCGCCGAAGGCCACGGCCCACGGCATGATCGTGGGGTCGAGCGAGCCGAGATAGAGGATCGTGGCGATCAGCAGGAGCTGCGAGAAGATCATCCAGCCGCGCCGCCGCCCGAGCCAGCGCGTCAGGAGCGGCACGTTCGTCGCGTCGACGATCGGCGCCCACAGGAACTTGATCGTGTAGGGCAGGCCGACGAGGGAGAACAGGCCGATCGTGCTCAGGCTCACGCCCTGGTCGGCCATGCGCAGCGCCAGCGTGGAGCCCGACAGCGCGAGCGGCAGGCCGGAGGCGAAGCCGAGGAACAGGATGATCAGGACGCGCGGCTGCAGGAACACCTTCAGCGCCGCGGCGAAGCGTTCGCTGCGGCTGCGCTCGTCGGCGATCTCGCCGGTCGTCATCGGGCGTTCCTCTTCGGCGGGGTCAAGGGCTCACTCGCCGGCCATCAGGCGCGGCGCGGCGCGAGACTGGTCGTTCTCCTCGCCGAAGTCGAGATCCTCGATCTTCGAGCCGCGCTTCTGGATCTTCTCCACCGAGACGAGGATCTGGTCGATGTCGCGGTTGGCCTGGCCGAAATGGTCGCGCAGCTTGCCCACGCGGTCGCCGAGCCGGCCGACATCCTCGGCGAGCAGCGCCACCTCCTTGTGGATGACGTGCGCCTGCTCGCGCATCCGGTGGTCGCGCAGGATCGCCTGCACGAGCTGGATCGACAGCATGAGCAGGCTCGGCCCCACGACGATGACGCGCGGCGCGGTTCGCCTTCTGCACCACGTCCTCGAAATGCTCGTGCAGGTCGGCGTAGATCAATTCCGACGGCACGAACATGACCGCGATGTCCTGCGTCTCGCCGGGCAGGAAGTAGCGCTCGGCGATGTCGGAGACGTGCTTCATGACGTCGGTGCGCAGGCGCTGCGCGGCACCTTTTCGCGCCTCGGCCGTGGCCGCGTCGCGGTAGGCGGAGAACGCCTCGAGCGGGAACTTCGCGTCGATGACGAGGTGCGGCGCGTCCGGCAGCCTGACGATGCAGTCGGGCCGCCTGCCGTTCGAGAGCGTCGCCTGGAAGTCGTAGCCGCCGGACGGCAGCCCGTCGGCGACGATCGCCTCCATCCGCCCCTGGCCGAAGGCGCCGCGGGTCTGCTTGTTGGCGAGGATCTCCTGCAGCCCGACGACGTCCTTGGAGAGCTCGGTGATGTTCTTCTGGGCCGTGTCGATGACGGCGAGACGCGCGGCGAGCTGCGACAGGCTCTCCTGCGTCGCCCGCGTCTGGCTCGTCATGTTCTGGTTCAGCCGGTGGCCGAACCCGTCGAGCTTCTCGGTCAGCGCGCGGGCGAGGTCGGAATGGCGGTTGGCGAAGACCTCGGCCATGGTCTGCATGCGCCCGGTCATCTCGGCTTGCGCCCGCGCCATCTCCGAGAGGCGGTAGGCGAGCTCCTCCTCCTGCTCGGCGCCGCGCCGGCCGCCGCGGCCGCGCAGCGACAGGACGAGGAGGACGAACGCGAGCATGGCGCCGCAGGCGAGCAGGATCTCGCCGGCGCTCATGTCGCGCCCCGTCTCAAGCAGCGTCTCAAGCATCGCCGCCGACTGTAGATGATTCGGGCCGCGCCCGCGGACCAAAACGCGAACAGCCGCCGCCCGGCCACCGTGGCGCCTCGCGCGGATTCGTTGACCGCGCGCCGGTCATCTCCTATCTGGAGGCTGTCCCTTCCCCTGCACAGCCAGAAGCCCTGCCGAAATGACCGTCCGTGATCTCGTCATCCTGCCCGATGCCCGACTGCGCGCGAAGAGCGAGCCGGTCGAGACGGTCGACGACGAGGTGCGCGGCCTCCTCGACGACATGCTGGAGACCATGTACGACGCGCCGGGCATCGGCCTGGCCGCGATCCAGGTCGGCATCCCGAAGCGGCTCGTCGTGATGGACCTCGCCAAGGAGGGCGAGGAGCGGCGGCCGATGTTCTTCGTCAATCCCGAGATCACCTGGCAGTCGGAGGAGACCTCGGTCTACGAGGAAGGCTGCCTGTCGATCCCCGAGTACTACGAGGAGGTCGAGCGGCCGGCGCGCTGCCGCGTCCGCTTCCTCGACCGCGACGGCGCCGAGCAGGAGATCGAGTGCGAGGGCCTGCTCGCGACCTGCGTGCAGCACGAGGTCGACCACCTGAACGGCGTCCTGTTCATCGACTACCTGTCGAAGCTGAAGCGCGACCGCGTGACCCGCAAGTTCGCCAAGCAGGCCAGGCGCGACGGCACGCGGCTCGCCGGCTGAGCCGGCACGAGGCCGCGAGGGAAACGCCATGCTCCGCGTCGTCTTCATGGGCACGCCCGATTTCGCCGTGCCGACCCTGACCGAGATCGTCGGCCAGGGCCACGAGGTCGTGGCGGTCTACACCCAGCCCGCCCGCAAGGCCGGCCGCGGCATGGCCGAGCGGCCGAGCCCGGTCGCCGCGACGGCGGCGAAGTTCGGCCTCCCCGTCCGCACGCCGGTTTCGCTGCGCGACGAGGCGGCGCAGGAGGAGTTCCGGGCGCTCGACGCCGACGTCGCGGTGGTCGTCGCCTACGGGCTGATCCTGCCGGCGGCGATCCTGGACGCGCCGCACGAGGGCTGCCTCAACCTGCACGCCTCGAAGCTGCCGCGCTGGCGCGGCGCCGCCCCCATCCAGCGCGCCATCATGGCCGGCGACCCCACGACCGCGGTGGCGGTGATGCGCATGGAGGAGGGGCTCGACACCGGCCCCGTCTGCCTCGAGGAAATCGTCGAGATCGGTGCGGACGAGACTGCGGGCGAGCTGCACGACCGGCTGTCGCGGCTCGGCGCCAACCTGATGGGCCGCGGCCTCGCCGCCCTGTCGCGCGGCTCGCTCGGCGCGACGCCGCAGTCCGCCGACGGCGTCACCTACGCGCGCAAGATCGAGAAGGCCGAAGCCCGGATCGACTGGGGCGCACCGGCGAAGGACGTGCACAACCACGTGCGCGGCCTCTCTCCCTTTCCCGGCGCCTGGTTCGAGGTCGCCGGCGACCGGGTGAAGGTGCTGCGTTCGACGCTCGGCGAGGGCAGCGGCGAGGCCGGCACGCTCCTCGGCGGCGACGGCACCGTCGCCTGCGGCGAGGGGGCGGTGCGGCTCCTGCAGGTGCAGCCGGCGGGCGGCAAGCCGATGGCCTTCATGGATTTCGCGCGCGGTCGCCGGCTCGAGCCGGGCGCCCGCCTCGGCTGAGGCCGGGAGCGGAGGCCCATGCCGCGCTACAAGCTCACCATCGAATATGACGGCAGCCCCTACGTCGGCTGGCAGCGCCAGGCGAACGGGCTCAGCGTCCAGCAGGTGCTCGAGGAGGCGCTGCAGCGCTTCTGCGGCGAGGAAACGCGCGTGAACGGCGCCGGCCGCACCGATGCCGGCGTCCATGCGACGGGGCAGGTCGCCCATGTCGACCTGACGAAGGAGTGGCCGGCCGACACGGTGCGGGACGCGATGAACGCGCATCTGCGCCCCGAGCCGGTCAGCGTCCTCGTCGCCGAGCCGGTGGACGAGAGCTTCGACGCCCGCTTCAGCGCGGTGATGCGCTCCTACCGCTTCCTGATCCTCAACCGGCGGGCCCAGCCGGCGCTCGAGCGCCACCGGGTCTGGCACGTCGCGAGGCCGCTCGACGCCGAGGCGATGGACGCGGCCGCGCAGGAGATCGTCGGCCGGCACGACTTCACGACCTTCCGCTCCGCCGAATGCCAGGCGAAGTCGCCGGTGAAGACGCTCGACCGGCTGAGCGTGCGCCGCGAGCTCGACATGGTGGTGATCGAGGCCGTCGCGCGCTCCTTCCTGCACAACCAGGTGCGCTCGATGGTCGGCTCGCTCAAGCTCGTCGGCGAGGGGCGCTGGCGCCGCGGCGACATGGCCAGGGCGCTCGCCGCGGCGGACCGCAAGGCCTGCGGCCCCGTCTCGCCGCCGTCGGGGCTCTACCTGGAGAAGGTCGCGTACTGAGCCGCCGGCGTCAGTCGAACGGCAGCTCGTCGTCGCTCCAGTTCGGCATCTTCTCGTTGATGCGCTTCTGGAACGACGAGGCGGTGACGACGACGCGCTCGTGCACCCCTTCGCCGATCAGGTCCTGCTCGTCGCGCGCCCTGATCCGGAAGGTCAGCTTGCGCCCGTCGACCGCCACGAGCTCGGCCAGCGCCTCGACCTTCATGCCGATCGGCGTGGCGGCGATGTGGGAGGCGTCCATGCGCGTGCCGAGCGACTGCTTGCCCTCCGGCAGCAGGTGCTCGATCGCGGCCAGCGCCGCCTCCTCCATCAGGCTGATCATCATCGGCGTCGCCAGCACGGCGATGTGGCCGGAGCCGACCCGCGGTGCGGTGTCGTTCGTGCCGACCACCATCCTGGCGCGGCCCTTCAGGCCTGGCTCGATCTCGTCCATTCGCTGTCGCCCCCCTTGGATTGCGGCGCGTGTCTAGCATGATCGGGCGCGCCGCGGCACCGGCCGGGCGCTTGCTTTACGGATTTCAGAGGCCGCCGAAGCGCGTGATCGTCTCGCCCAGCACGAGCGACAGCAGGAAATCG
This sequence comes from uncultured Alphaproteobacteria bacterium, assembly GCA_963816555.1. Classification (GTDB taxonomy): domain Bacteria; phylum Pseudomonadota; class Alphaproteobacteria; order Rhizobiales; family Tepidamorphaceae; genus Lutibaculum. The sequence continues at coordinate 340,662 of CAWFLD010000007.1, forward strand.
ATCGCCACCATCGCGGCCGCCAGGCCCGGCGCGCCGCCGAGCGCGGCCTTGGCCGCCCGGAAGCGCCAGGCCATGGTCAGAACGAGCGCCCCCAGGATCAGCACCGTCGCGCCGCCCGGGCCCATCATGCCGGCGCCGAGCAGGATCGACGGCAGCGACAGCGGCACCGCGATCAGCGGCGCCGTCCAGTTGAAGATGACGATCAGCGGCACGTAGACCTTCGCGAGCCCGAGCGGCTTCGCCAGGATCGCCATCAGGAGCGGGAAGGCGGCGATGTCGGCGAGGAAGGCGGCCGCCCGCGTCAGCAGGAACAGCCACTCGTTGACGTCGGCGCCCTCGGGCAGCGCGCCGACGAGCAGGCGGTGCTCGGCCATGACGTGGATGACGTAGAGCGGCAGCGCCATGAAGGGCGCCACGAAGGAGCGCCAGAACCCGTCCGCGCTCATGTCGAGCCCGGCCAGCGGCTTCGGCCGCCCGGTGAAGACGTGCCACGCGGCCGTGAAGCCTGCCGCGACCTCCGTACGGGTCACCATGTCGTCTTTCGTCTCAGGAGGCCGCGAGGCGCTCGAAGTATCGCTCGATGAAGCGGACGTAGATGCGCGTCAGCGATTCGAGGTCGGCCACGGGCACGCTCTCGTCCACCTGGTGCATTGTATCGCCGACGAGGCCGAATTCCAGCACCGGGCAATGATCCTTGATGTAGCGCGCGTCGGAGGTGCCGCCGCCGGTGGTGAGCGCCGGCTCCTGCCCCGTCTCGTCGCGCACGGCCCCGGTCATGACCTCGACGAGATCGCCGGCGGTCGTCACGAAGGCGTCGCCCGGATTCGGCTCGAAGCGGACCTCGCCCTTGAACGGCGTCGTCTCCGTGGCCCGCTCGACCGTGCGGCGCAGCCGCGCCATCATGCTCTTCGGCGTGTGCTTGTCGTTGAAGCGGACGTTGAAGTTCGCCCGCGCCCGCGCCGGGATGACGTTGAAGGCGGGATTGCCGACGTCGATCGAGGTGACCTCGAAGTTCGACGGCTGGAAATGCGCGTTGCCGTCGTCGAGCCGGTCGGCCAGCAGCTCGCCGAGCAGCGCGACGAGCTTGCGGCAGGGATTGGCCGCCTTCTCCGGGTAGGCCACGTGGCCCTGGCGGCCGACGATCTCGATCGTGCCCGACAGCGAGCCGCGCCGGCCGATCTTGATCGTGTCGCCGAGCCTCTGGACGTTCGTCGGCTCGCCGACGACGCAGTGGTCGATCGTCTCGCCGAGCTCGGTCATCCAGCCCAGGATCTTGGGGGTGCCGTTGATCGAGGGGCCTTCCTCGTCGCCGGTCAGGAGGAGCGCGATCGACCCCTTGGGCTCGCCGTGGTCGCGCACGTAGCGGGCGATCGCGGCGAGGAAGCAGGCGACGCCGCCCTTCATGTCGACCGCGCCGCGGCCGTAGAGGCGCCCGTCCTCGATCGCCGCCTCGAACGGCCCGTGCCGCCAGCGCGCCGTGTCGCCCGGCGGCACGACGTCGGTGTGGCCGGCGAAGCAGAGGGTCGGCCCCTTCGTGCCCAGCCTGCGCGAAGAGGTTCTCGACGTCGGGCGTGTCGACGTCGGTGAAGGTCAGGCGCTGGCTGATGAAGCCGAGGCCGGTCGCGAGCTGTTCGACGAACGAGAGCGCGCCGCCCTCGTTCGGCGTCACGCTCTCGCAGCGGATCAGCGCCTGGGCGACGGCCAGCGGGTCGGTGGGGTCGATCTTCGTCGTTGTCATGCGGCTGATCTAGCCAGCCCCGCAGCGGCGGTCAATCGGCCGCGTCCGGCCGGCGGTCGCGGATGCGGCCGAAGCGGTTCGGCCCGTCCTTGCCGGGCAGGAGGCCGATCAGCACCGACCAGGCGAGGCCGACGAAGGGAACGAGGCCGATGGCGGCATACCAGCCGGACAGGTCGCGGTCGTGGCAGCGCTTCACCATCAGCGCGAGCTCGGACCACATCCCGAAGAGCAGGGCGGGCAGCATGGCGTTGAGCGCCGCCTCGCCCTCGAGGCCGCGCGCCAGGAAGTCGCCGAGGATCGCGGTGATCGCCCAGACGAGCAGGATGCCGAGCCAGTAGGCCTCGCGGCCGATCCGCCCGTCGAGGCGGAACAGCAGCCAGACGAAGGAGGCCAGGCCGGCGGGCTTCGCCACCTGGCGCCCGCCGGGTCCGTTCGGATTTCGCTCGTCGCTCAAGCTCTCACCGCCGCGCGTTGCCGGTTTTCGGGAGTCCTGCCCGTGCCAAGGAACGCGTCAGTTCCGCAGGAGGTCGTTGATCGAGGTCTTGGCACGCGTGCCCTCGTCCACACGCTTGACGATGACGGCGCAATAAAGGCTGGGGCTCGGGCCGTTGCCGGCGGCCGGCTCCGCGGCCGGCATGGTGCCCGGCACGACGACGGAATAGGGCGGCACCTCGCCGCGATAGACCTCGCCGGTCGTGCGGTCGACGATCTTCGTCGAGGCGCCGATATAGACGCCCATCGACAGGACCGAGCCCTGGCGGATCCGCACGCCCTCGGCGACCTCGGAGCGGGCGCCGATGAAGCAGTTGTCCTCGACGATGACGGGGCCCGCCTGCAGCGGCTCGAGCACGCCGCCGATGCCGGCGCCGCCCGAGATGTGGCAGTTCTTGCCGATCTGCGCGCAGGAGCCGACGGTCGCCCAGGTGTCGACCATCGTGCCCTCGTCGACATAGGCGCCGACATTGACGAAGCTCGGCATCAGCACGACGCCCTTCGCGATGAAGGCCGAGCGGCGCACGGTGCAGTTCGGCACGGCGCGGAAGCCGGCGGCGCCGAACTCGTCCTCGCTCCAGCCCTCGAACTTCGACGGCACCTTGTCCCACCAGCGGGCGCCGCCCGGGCCGCCCGAGATCGTCGTCATGTCGTTCAGCCGGAAGGACAGGAGGACGGCCTTCTTCAGCCACTGGTTGACGACCCAGTCACCATCCTTCGGCTCGGCGACGCGGGCGTGGCCGGCGTCGAGGAGGTTCAGCGCCTCGTTGACGGCCTCGCGGACCTCGCCGGTCGTCGCCGGCGAGATGTCCGCGCGGTTCTCCCAGGCGGTGTCGATGGTCTGTTGCAGCTGGCTCGCGTCCACGGCGTCTGTCTTTCCCGGTGCAGTGAATTGGCGGGCGGACCTTAGCCGCGCGGCGGGGGGAGTCAATCGGAGGCGCCCGTCCTTTGTCCCGAGAGAGCTCGATGCCGCGGAGAGCCGGGGCTCATTCGAAGAGCGGCGCGATCCTGGCCAGCACCTCGTCCAGGATGAAGCCCGGCACCTCCTCCGAGCGTCGGCCGCCGCGGGCGCGAAGGTCGAGCGTGCGCAGCTGGTCGCACAGGATCGCGCCCGTGGCGTTCGTGCCGGCACCGGACAGCGAGACCGCGAAACCGGCCATGCGGCTGCCCATGCCTCCCTGCGTGATCGGCACGACGATCGCCGTTCCGGAGATGCGGTTGAAGCTGTCCGGGGAGACGATCAGGACGTAGCGGGCGCCCCGCTGCTCGCGCCCGGCCGTGGGATTGAGATCGACGTGCCAGATCTCGCCCCGGCGCACCTCAGATCGCCTCGTTGCCGACCGGCTCGTCCTCGAGCCAGGATCTTTCCTCGTCGCTCCGGGCCGCATCGGGATCGCACTGGCCCAGGAGTTCGTCCAGCGTGTATCTCGGGCGGGCCGGCGCGATCGTCAGCTTGCCGCCTTCGGTCTCGAGGATCACGGTCGAGCCGGCGCTCAGCTTGAGCTCGTCGAGCGTCGCCGGCGGCAGCGCCAGCATGATCGACCCGCCGACCTTTCGCAGTGTCGCCGTCGCCATGGGATCCGTCTCCTGAAGTTAAACAGGAATATAACTCAGCTCGGGGTCGACGGAAAGGGAGCGACCCGTCAGCCGATCCGCTCGCACACGTCGACGAGGAACTGCGCGAGGTCCGAGGTCACGTGCTCGACATGGCCCTCGGTGCCCTTGGCCTGCTCCCAGTCGGCGCGGTGGCCGGTCGTCTCGGTCGGGTCGCCGGTGACGAGGACGGTGCGCATGCCGAGCTCGTGCGGCACCTCGAGGTTGCGCGGCAGGTCCTCGAACATCGCGGCGGCGGTCGGCTCGATGCCGTGCAGGGAAAGAAACGTCTCGTAGGGCCGGCGCGCGGGCTTCGGCTCGAACTCGGCGGCGATGATGTCGAACAGGTCCTCGAAATGCTCGCCGATGCCGAGCCGCGACAGGACCGCCTGCGCGTGCGCCCGCGAGCCGTTGGTCAGCACGAACTTGCGCCCCGGAAGCAGCGCCAGCGCGCTCCCGAGGGCGGGGTCGGGCTCGATCGGCGAGTGGTCGATGTCGTGCACGAAGCGCAGGAACTCGTGCGGGTCGACGCCGTGCTCGCTCATCAGGCCGCGCAGGGTCGTGCCGTAGCGCTTGTAGTAGTCCTTCTGGACCTTGCGCGCCTCGATCCGGTCGCACGACAGGAGCGCCGCGATGAAGCGGCCCATGCGCTCGTCGACCTGCGCGAAGAGGTTCGAGCGGGGCGGGTAGAGCGTGTTGTCGAGGTCGAAGATCCAGGTCGTGACGCCCGCGAAGGCGGCAAGCGGATCCTCACTTCGTGATGAGTGTGCCGACGCCATGCTCGGTAAATAGCTCCAGAAGGACCGCGTGCGAGACCTTGCCGTCGAGAATCACCACGCCCTCGACGCCGCGGTCGAGCGCCTCGATGCAGGTCTCGACCTTCGGGATCATGCCGCCGGAGATCGTCCCGTCGGCGATCAGCCGGCGCGCCTCGCCGATGGTGAGCTGCGGGATCAGGTTGCGCTCCTTGTCGAGCACGCCCGGCACGTCGGTGAGGAAGAGGAGGCGCTTGGCGTGCATCGCGCCGGCGACGGCGCCGGCGAAGGTGTCGGCATTGACGTTGTAGGTCTCGCCGTCGTCGCCCGGCGCCACCGGCGCGATGACCGGGATGAGGTCGGCGTGCGAGACCATGTCGATGACCTTGGAGTTCACCGTCTCCGGCTCTCCGACAAAGCCGAGGTCGACCACCCGCTCGATGTTGGAATCGGGATCGACCACCTTCCGCGTCGCCTTGCGGACGGTGACCATGTTGCCGTCCTTGCCGCACAGGCCGACCGCCTTGCCGCCCTCGCGGTTGATGGCGGCGACGATCTCCTTGTTGATGCCGCCGGCGAGGACCATCTCGACGATCTCGACGGTCGCCCGGTCGGTGACGCGCAGGCCCGCGCGGAACTCCGACTGGATGCCGAGCTTCTCGAGCATCCGGCCGATCTGCGGGCCGCCGCCGTGCACCACGACGGGATTGATGCCGGAAGTCTTGAGCAGCGTGATGTCCTTGGCGAAGGCGCGGGCGAGCTCGGGATCGCCCATCGCGTGGCCGCCATACTTCACCACGATCGTCTGCTCGTCGTAGCGCAGCATGTAGGGCAGCGCCTCGGCGAGGATGCGCGCGTGGTCGTGCGGGCTGAAGTCTTCCAAAGGCCGTCCTCCCGTGTCCGTTCCTGCCGATCAGGCCGCGCCCGGCGGCGCGTCGAGCGCGAAGCCGGCGATCTCAGCCCGTAGCTCGTCGATGCCGCGGCCGGTCTGCGACGAGGTCAGGAGCACGACCGGATGGGCGGCGGGATGCTTCGCCAGCGCCTTGCCGACGCTCTCGACGACCTTCGCGACCTCGGACTCCTTCAGCTTGTCGACCTTCGTCAGCACCGCCTGGTAGGAGACCGCCGCCTCGTCGAGCGTCTTGAAGACCGGCTCGTCGTTCGCCTTCACGCCGTGGCGCGCGTCGATCAGCACGTAGACGCGCCGCAGCTCGACCCGGCCGCGCAGGAACTGGAAGATCAGCTTCGTCCAGCGGGCGATCTCGCCCTTCGGCGCCTTGGCGTAGCCGTAGCCCGGCATGTCGACGACGCGCAGCCGGCCGTCGAGATCGAAGAAGTTCAGCTCGCGCGTGCGGCCCGGCGTGTTCGAGGTGCGGGCGAGCGTGCCCTGGCCGGTGACGGCGTTGATCAGGCTCGACTTGCCGACATTGGAGCGGCCGGCGAAGGCGATCTCCGGCAGCTCCCCCGGCGGCAGGTCGGCGAGGGCGCGGGCCCCGCGAACGAAGCTCGCGGGCCGCGAGAACAGCAGGTGGTCGCCAGACCCCGTCCCGGTGTCCTCGCCGCCTTCCGCGTCATCGGCGATCTGCATCAACCGTGGATCCTACTCGCCCGCTCCGGATTTCGCCGGTGTCGAGCCGCCGCCGGTTCCGCCGGTTCCGTCGCCGTCGCCGGACTTCGGGCGGCCGAAGCTCGCCTTGATGTTGCCGAGGATGTCCGGCTTCACGCCCTGGCGGCGCATGATGATGTACTGCTGCGTCACCGAGAGCGAGTTGTTCCAGGCCCAGTAGATCACGAGGCCGGCCGGGAAGCGCGCCAGCATGAAGGTGAAGACGAGCGGCATCCAGTTGAAGACCATCGCCGAGGTCGGGTCGGGCGGCGGCGGGTTCAGCCGCATCTGCACCCACATCGTCACGCCCATGATCAGCGGCCAGACGCCGATCATCAGCATGTGCGGGGGATCCCACGGGATCAGGCCGAACAGGTTGAAGATGGTCGTCGGGTCGGGCGCCGACAGATCCTGGATCCATCCGAAGAACGGCGCGTGCCGCATCTCGATGGTGACGAAGATGACCTTGTAGAGCGAGAAGAAGACAGGAATCTGGATGACGATGGGCAGGCAGCCGGCAAGCGGGTTGATCTTCTCCCGCTTGTACATCTCCATCATTTCCTGCTGCTGCTTCATCTTGTCGTCTTTGTACTTCTCCCGCAGCTCCTGCATCTTGGGCTGCATCTTCTTCATCCGGCTCATGGACGTGTAGCTCTTGTTGGCGAGCGGGAAGAAGAGGGCCTTGACCAGCACCGTGACGATCATGATCGCGATGCCGAAATTGCCGACGAGCTTGAAGAAGAAGTCGATGACGTAGAACAGCGGCCGCGTGATGAAGTGGAACCAGCCCCAGTCGATCAGCAGCTCGAAGCGGTCGATGCCGAGGCTGTTCTCGTAGCCGTTGAGGATGTCGACGCGCTTGGCGCCGGCGAACACGCGGTTCTCGATCGTCGTGCTGGCGCCGGGCGCGATCTGCACGGCGTCGCGCAGGTAGTCGGACTGGTAGCTGTTCTTGTTGTCGGCCGTGCCGGAGGAGAAGCGCGCCTGGTAGTGCGCGTCCTGCGCCGGCACCGCGGCGGCCGCCCAGTACTTGTCGGTGATGCCGAGCCAGCCGCCGGTGGCGGAGAAGGTCTGCGCCGGCTCGCCGGTGATGTTCTTGTACTTGATCTCCTTCAGGCCCTCGTCGCCGACCACGCCGATCAGGCCTTCGTGAAGGATGTAGTAGTTCGTCAGGTTGTCGGGCAGGCCGTGGCGCGACACGAGGCCGTAGGAGCTCAGCGAGACCGGCTGGCCGCTGTTGTTCGTCACGGTGTCGTCGACCGTGAACATGTAGTTCTGGTCGACCGAGATCTTGCGCTGGAAGACGAGCCCGTTCGGCGACTGGTAGGTCAGCGTCACCGGCGTCGAGGGCGTCAGCTTCGCGCCCTCGGGCGCCTGCCACACCGTGTCGGAGGTCGGCAGGCCCTGGACGTCGCCCGTCGCCGCGACGAAGCCCTGCTCGGCGTAATAGGGAAGCGGCGAGCCGGAGGGCGACAGCAGCACGACGTTCGGGCTGTCCTTCTCGACGGTCACCTTGTAGTCCTTGAGCACCACGTCGTCGATGCGGGCGCCCTTCAGGTTGATCGAGCCGCTGACGGCGGGCGTGTCGATCGGGATGCGCGGCGACTGGGCGAGCGCCTGCTCGCGGGTCATCGCCTGCTGGCCGGCAGCCCCCGACGCGGGCGGCGCGTTCGGGGTGGCGCCCGGGACCGAGCCTTGCGGCGCTCCCGTCGCCGGCGCACCGGCCTGCTGCTGCGGCGCCTGCGGCTGGGTCTGCTGCTGGGCCTGCTCGACGGGCTGCTGGTCGCGGCCGCCCATGCCGACGAAGTACTGCCACCCCGCGATGATCAGGATCGAGAGCACGATCGCGATGATGTAGTTGCGATTGTCATCCATCGGAGGAGTCCTTGCCGGCCGCGCCGGTGCGTTTGTTCGCACGCGCGAAGGCGCGTGTGAGGTCTTCGAGAATGGAGGCGTAGCTGGCGCTCAGCGTGGCGCGTCGCCCGACGATCACGTAGTGGCGGCCGGGCAGGGCCTGGGCCGGCGCGACGGCGCGCGCGGCTTCCCTCAGGCGGCGCTTGGCGCGGTTGCGCTCGACCGCATTGCCGACCTTGCGGCTGACCGTGAACCCGAGCATGGGCTCACCGTCGCCCCGGCGCACCGCCTGTAGGATGAGGCTGGGTGTCACGGCGCGCTCTCCGCGGGCCACCGTCAGGAACTGGCTGCGCACGCGCAGCCGCCCCGGCTGTTCGCCGGGCCTGCCCGGCTGCGCCGCGGGGCGCTCGCGCATCGGAATGCCTTCGTCTTACGCCGAAAGCTGCTTGCGACCGCGAGCGCGACGGCGCGACAGGACCTTGCGGCCGTTCTTGGTTGCCATGCGCGCACGGAAACCGTGGCGACGCTTGCGCACGAGTTTAGAGGGTTGATAAGTCCGCTTCACGGGCCTGCTCCGGCTGAAAAAACGATGCTGTCTCCGCGCCGCGACCCGATCGCGACGGAACGGGACGACGACGCAACGCCGCACGCAATCGCGCTGCGGCGCGAGAGGCGGCGAAGTTTGATGGGCATATACGTGACCCACTCGGGGAAAGTCAACGACGGCCGGCGGACATGGCCCCCTGACACATTGCTCTCAAATGGCGGTGAGGCGCCGACACGGCGACGGGCCGATGTGCTAGATCAACGGGGTAGCCGGCCGGTCAGTGGCCGAGGAGCGAAATTCGCCTTGGACACGAGAACCGAAAGTGCCGGCCGGACGATGCCCCGCAAGGACGGCCGGAGCGGCAGTGGCCGCCGGATCAGGTGGGCTGCCCTCGCGCTGCTCGCCGCGGCGGCGGCGCTCGTCGTGCTCACCGGCGCCCACCACCAGCTGTCGCCGCGCGCGCTCGTCAGCCACTACGCCACCTTCAAGTCGTTCCTGTCGGCCCACTGGTGGCAGGGCCTGGCGATCTACGCCGCCGGCTATGCCGGGCTGATCGCGCTGTCGGTGCCGGGCGGCCTCGCTGATGACGGTCGCGGGCGGGCTGTTCTTCGGCTGGGCTCGTCGGCGGCGCGACGACGGTCGTCGCGGCGACGGTCGGGGCGACGCTCCTGTTCCTCCTGGCGCGCACGACGCTCGGCGAGGCGCTGGCGGAGCGGGCCGGCCAGCGCATCGGCGCCCTGCGCGAAGGCTTCCGCGAGGACGCGGCGAGCTACCTGCTGTTCCTGCGGCTCGTGCCGATCTTCCCGTTCTGGCTCGTCAACCTCGCGCCCGCCCTGCTCGGCGTCGGCCTGCCGACCTTCGTCGTCACGACCCTCGTCGGCATCGCGCCCGGCGACCTTCGCCTTCTCCGTGCTCGGCGCCGGCCTCGACAGCGTCGTGGCGCAGCAGGCGGAGGCGCTCGGAGGCGTGCCGGCAGGCGGCGGCCGACCCTGCCGCCTGCCAGGTATCCCTTGATCTCTCCGACCTCGTGACGCCCACTCTCTTCGCAGCCCTCGCCGCGCTCGGCCTGCTCGCGCTGATGCCGGTCGTGGTCAAGAAGCTGTGGCGGGCGAAGGCCCGCCGCCGCACGGGCGGCGCCGGCGGCTGACGCCGTCACCTTGAACCCCGACAATCGACAGGAGCCCGCGACGGTATGGCGCAGGAAACAGCCACTCCCGACATCTGCGTCATCGGTGCGGGGTCGGGCGGCCTCTCGGTCGCCGCGGCGGCGGCCGCCTTCGGCGTGCCGACCGTGCTGGTCGAGCGCGGCCGGATGGGCGGCGACTGCCTGAACACCGGCTGCGTGCCGTCCAAGGCGCTGATCGCCGTGGCGCGCGCCGCGCACGCGATGCGCCATGCCGACCGCTTCACGCTGGCGCCGCACGAGCCGGAGATCGACTTCGCGAAGGTGCACGACCACGTGCACCGGGTGATCGCCGAGATCGCGCCGGCCGATTCCGCCGAGCGCTATCGCGGCATGGGCGTCGACGTGATCGAGGCGGAGGCGCGCTTCGCCGACAAGGCGACGATCGTCGCCGGCGGCCGCGAGATCAGGCCGCGGCGCATCGTGATCGCGACGGGTTCGGTGCCCGCCGTGCCGCCGATCGAGGGGCTCGACACGGTGCCCTACCTGACGAGCGACACGATCTTCGGGCTGTCGGAGAGGCCGCGCCACCTCGTGGTGCTCGGCGGCGGGCCGATCGGCATCGAGCTCGCCCAGGCGCATGCGCCGGCTCGGCGCCGAGGTGACCGTCGTCGAGGCGGAGGCGGCGCTGGCGAAGGAGGATCCCGAGCTCGCCGAGCCGGTGCTCGACCAGCTGCGCGCCGACGGCGTGACGCTGCTGACCGGCGCCCGGGCGACGAAGGTCGAGGCCGCCGAGGCGGCGGCTTCACGCTGCACCTCGAGGGGCGCGACGGCACGAGCACCGTCGCGGGGAGCCACCTCCTCGTCGCGGTCGGGCGCAAGCCGATGTTCGACGGGCTCGACCTCGAGGCCGGCGGCATCGCCCGCGACGGCCATGGCCTGAAGCTCGACGCCCACCTGCGCACGACGAACCGCCGCGTCTACGCCGTCGGCGACGCGGCCGGCGGGCCGCAGTTCACCCACGTGGCGAACTACCATGCCGGCATCGTCATCCGGAACATCCTGTTCCGGCTCAACGCGAAGGCGAACCACGGCCACATTCCCCGCGTCACCTATGCCGACCCCGAGCTCGCCCAGGTCGGGCTCACCGAGGCCGAGGCGCGCCAGGCGCACAAGGGACATCCGCATCCTGCGCTTTCCCTACGCCGAGAACGACCGCGCCCGCACCGACCGGACGACGGCGGGGCACATCAAGGCCGTCGTCTCGCAGGCGCGGCGAGATCCTCGGCGCCGGCATCGTCGGCGCGAACGCCGACGAGCTGATCCAGCCCTGGAGCCTCGCCATGGCGAAGGGGCTGCCGATCCGGGCGATGACCGAATTCGTGGCGCCCTATCCGACGCTCGGCGAGATCTCCAGGCGCGCCGCCTACGAGTACTACAGGCCTGGTTTGACGAACCCCTGGGCTCGGCCGCATCATCTCGCTCCTGCGGCAACTCGGCTGACGGGACGCCGTACGGGCACGGAGCTTCGGATCGGTGAGCGACCCGAGCGGCGCGCAGGCCGCCGGCAATGGCCATGCCGGCCGCGTGCGGCCTTGGCCTTTCGGGCAAGCTCCTTCTGCTCACCGTGGTCGTTCGTCATGGTGAGCGAGATCCTGATCTACGTGCCCTCGATCGCCAATTTCCGGCACAACTGGCTGAGCGAGCGGCTGGACGCTGCGCGGCTGGCGGCGCTCGTCCTCGACGCGGCGCCCGACCGCATGGTGCCGCGCGAGCTCGAGCTGAGGCTACTCGACCAGGTCGGCGCCTACGCGGTGGCCGAGAAGGAGGGCGACACGCGGCGCCTGCTCGCGATCTCCGACATGCCGCCGCCAGTCGAGGCGAGCTTCGACCTTCGGACGATGAACGTCCTTCGACGAGATCATGCGCTCCTTCGAGGTGCTGCTGACGCCGCCCGGCCGCACGATCCGCGTCGTCGGCAGCGCCGAGGACGGCAGCCGCTTCATCGAGATCGTGATGGACGAGACGCCGCTGCGGCAGGCGATGATCCGCTATTCCGATCAACATCCTGTCGCTGTCGATCATCATCTCGATCGTCACGGCGGCGCTCGTCTATCTGACGCTGAACTGGCTGCTGGTGCGGCCGATGCGGCGGCTGACGGAAGGCATGCTCGCCTTCCGCGCCGATCCCGAGGACGCCGACCGGATCATCGCGCCCGTCCGACCGCGCCGACGAGATCGGCGTCGCCGAGCGCGAGATGGCGGGCCTGCAGCGCGAGCTCGTCTCGATGCTCAACCAGAAGAACCGGCTCGCCGCGCTCGGCCTCGCGGTCTCCAAGATCAACCACGACCTGCGCAACATACTCGCCTCCGCGCAGCTTGTCGTCGACCGGGTGGCGACCGTCGACGACCCGCTCGCCCAGCGCCTGGCGCCCAAGCTCGTGCGCACGCTCGACCGGGCCGTCGCCTTCTGCTCCGATACGCTGAAATACGGCTCGGCCCGCGAGACGCCGCCGCAGCGCCAGCGCGTGCGCCTGGCGCCGATCGTCGACGAGGTGGCCGAGACGCTCGAGCCGAACATGACAGGCGACCGTCGCGCTCGTCGCCGCGATCGACCGCGAGCTCGAGATCGACGCCGATCCCGACCAGCTCTTCCGCGTCCTGATGAATCTCGGCCGCAATGCGCTCGAGGCGATGCAGCGCACGCGCGACGAGGTCGAGCCGACACTGCGCTTCGCGGCCCGGCGCGAAGGCAGCGTGGTGACGATCGAGGTCTCCGACACCGGCCCCGGCGTGCCGGCGCGAGTGCGCGACCGCCTGTTCCAGCCCTTCCACGCCTCGACCCGCAGCGGCGGCACGGGCCTCGGCCTCGCCATCGCCGCGGAGATCGTCGCCGCGCATCACGGCACGATCCGCCTCGCCGAGGGCACGCTCGGCGCGACGTTCCTGATCGAGATCCCCGACCGGGTCGGTGGAGCTTCACGCCAGCGGCCCGCCGCGCCGTGCGTCGGGCGGGGCCTGATCGGCTCCGGATCGTCGCTCGATCCCCGCTTGCATTCGCGTCCAAAGCCGATTAGGTATCCGCCACGCTCGCTTCCGAGGCGGCCTCGCGCCGCCTCGTCCGCGCCTTGCCCAGGCGCGTGAACCGCGAGAATGGCTTGGCGCCGGTAGCTCAGCTGGATAGAGCACCAGACTACGAATCTGGGGGTCGGGGGTTCGAATCCTCCCCGGCGCGCCATTATTTTCAGTCATTTTAGGCTCTCTTTCCCGGTTTCCGGGAAGTCGGTTTGCAGCGAGTTTGCAAACTTCGCACTCTCTGCGTTCTCAAAGTTCATGATTGCTTGTTGTGCGAGGACGCGCGTGCGGGCGAGATATTTGTTCAGTATCCGGGTAACCGTCTTCAAACTATGATCGGATGATGGCAGCGATTTCGGCCACGGCACAGCCGGCTTCAGCCAGCATGGTCACGGCAGTGCCTCAGAGGTCGTGGAAGTGCCTCAGAGGTCGTGGAAGTGCAGAGCCTCCGGCTCGGTCAGAGCGACACGAGGAAATACCCCCTGCGCCGATTGGATTGATGCTGATTACGATAACGTCTGCGCCGGAGCGGCCTTCTGCAGAAGGCCGCTCGCCGCTCTAGAACGTCGAGGACCCTCGCCAGGGCCTCCGTGTCGACATCTCGCCCGACAACCACGACGCCGCCCGTTCGCGCTGAAGATCTCCATCTGACCCGTGGCGTATCATGCTCCGCCGTGGCCGCTTCCGCCACGATCATGGCCGGCACGAAACCCGTCGAGGCGGGGGCAGTTCCGGATGTCGCTGGACACCGGCTCAAAACCTGGATGGCGGGGACTGCAACACTGGGCGCGGCACCCGCGACCTGGCGCCCCAGGGAGGCGGCAGGGTCTGCTTTCGCGCGGGAGCTACGTGATCCCACGCAGCCGGCGGAGTGCCGCTTCACGCACCGCTTCAGGAATGGCCGCGGGAAAGTCGAGCGGGAGTTCGGCTGCCACACGGTCGAGCGCCGGCGCGAGCGCGGCGGCGATCTCTCCCATGGCATCCTGCACCAGCGCCTTGGGCACGCCCGCTGCGTCCGCTGTTTGCAGAAAATGCCTGCCCTGGATTTCCTCAACCCGATAGTGGTTGTTCGTCCCTACGGACATCGCGAGCTTCATCTGCTTGCGCGTTGATCTGATGCGCGTCGAGGCTCGGCTGCGCGGTCAGGACGTCGTAGAGCGGGGTCAGCCGGTAGCTGCCGCCGGGGCCGAGGAAGACGCTGAAATTCTTGGCGTGGCCGTCGGTCGCGCCGATCAGCCAGAACAGGATCTGCGCCTTCAGCACAGTCGCCTGGTCCTCGCGCCGGCGTGTCGCTGCCGCGGAGCAGGATCAGGATGTCGGCCAGTGCTCGGGCCGCCCTCGTTCTGGTATTTGCGGGTCGGCGGCACTGAGAGCGCCTGGCAGCAATCCTCCTGCGGCAGGCGCAGCAGGCGCCCGTCGCGCGTCCAGCGCGGTCGAAGCGCTCGACGACGAGCGCCGTGGTCTTGCCGAAGGTTCGATCGCAGCGTCGTTGGCCGGCAGGCCGAAGGCGGCGAGCAAGCTTCAGGCAGTAGAACTCGTTCTCGACGCTGTTCGAAAGGTCGATGCCGTTCGGCAGCTTGCCGATCTGGGTCTTGAGGATATGCGTGGTCGGCGTGGTGCCGTGCGGCTTGATCCACTTGCCCTTCGATGCCAGAGCAGCGCGGTCTTTTCCTGCGCGCCGGCAACCGAAATCCGGAACTCGTCATCGCGGCTCAGGCCCAGCGGGGCCTGCGGCAAGGCCTTGCAGCAGCTTGTCGATGCGTCCTCGTCGACGGCCTCGCCCTCGATGGCGCCCGGTGCGCGGGGTCATCGTCGTCGGGCGATGAATTGCAGGGCGCCGACGCAGTCATGGCCGATCGCGGCGAGCAGGCTGTAGGCGTCGATGCCGGCGGCGCCGACCCGCTCGGCGACGCGGCGGCGCAGGCCGTCTGCAGTCCGGCAGCAGGTTGTCGAAGACGGCGATGACCGGCGCGCCGCGATAGGCGTCCTCGCGCAGCGGCAGCGAGAGGGAGACTCGGCAGGGCGTGCTCCCAGCCGAGCCAGCTCTCGTCGTAGCGGAAGTCGATCGCGCCGCTCGGCCTCCTTGCTCAGGTGGCCGACAAGGCGGTTGTTGAGAAGACGCGCAGCGGTGCGTGCTGCGCGGCGCCGCGGCATCAGAAGATGTCCTCGATGTCTGCTGGCTGCGCCCTTGGAGCGCGGCGCGATGCGCAACTCGAGATCGAGTGCGGCGAGCACGGCAAGGATCGTCTCGAGCTTGGTTGCCGGGTTGCCGGTCTCGATCAGCGAGATCGTTTCCTGGCGCAGACCGGCGCGTTCGCCGAGTTGCGTCTGGTTCAGACCGCGCTTCTTCCGCGCGCGCCGTATCAAGTTGCCGATCTGTTTTGGCGTGCGGGCCAGGTCGCTCATCTCACTCTCCTGCCCGGATTTATGCGCTATCTTCGGATACTCTCACAATATGCCATGTGGCGCATAATCATACTTTATGCGGAAGGGATCATAAGTCTGCATTATCGGGTTTAGGCGCATAAATCAGATATCAACAGCGGCCCCGACACATCCGGCGGCAGGTCATCCTCGTCCATGTCCATCTCCAGCCAGTGGCCCAGGATATCCGTGCACCGGCAGCGAAGCTTTGCCCCAGCGGGCCCACCAACGCCGGAGCACGCCTTCATCGGCGGTGGCGCCGTAGAAGCCGTTCTTGGTGAGTGGCTCCTTCGTACTGGGGTCAGCCGGTGATCGAGGCGATCATAGGCGTGGTGCAGCCGGTCTCGGAAAGCATCGTCACGGCCGTTCCGCGTAGGTCGTGGAAGTGCAGCGCCTGCGGCTCATCGAAAAACGCGGCGTACGACGGCAATCGACCGGTGATTGTGTCCTTGGCGGCATGCGCCCGCCGGGTTTAGACCAGTTCCGCCTCGGCAAGACATGGCGTGAGAACGATGGCCGTATCGAAGAAGACGCTGAACGCAAGGAACCTTGAGACGCTGGGGGCTCCACGCCTCGCAGAGCTCCTCATGGAGGTCAGCCGCGGCAACGCCGAGGCCAAGCGACGCCTGCGCCTCGAGCTCGCCGGCGAGCAGGGTGTTGGGCGACAACCATCCTGACCGCCCGTCAGGGTGGTTGTCGCCCAACAGGTACGACGTCATCGGCGGCGGCCCAACGCTCGCCAACGCCATACTCGACCGCCTCGTTCCACAATGCTTACCGCATCGATCTGAGCGGCGAGAGCCTGAGAAAGAAGCACCGGTCAGACATGGACGCTTGAAACCTCGGGACCTCCCGCTCACCATGCTGAGACCGACCCGGAAGGCGGCACCAAAGTGGACGGCTTCGTCCTGGAACGGTGGACGGCTTCAGATCGGAATGCCTGGACGGCTTCGGATCGGAACAGGTGGACGACTTCATTGGAATCCGCACCTGCTTTCACGAAAGGCAGAAGTTGCGAGGCATGTCTTTGCCGCGAACGGGCTTGCGGGGCTACCCGGTTGCGGCCGCGGTCATGCTGGCCCTGGTGTCGACCGGAGCCTCGGAGGCAATCGGACAGGAGCAGCCAGATCGCCTGCTCAGGTCGGAGCTCCGGGACTGCATGAGTGTTCCAGACCCTTGACTCACGTCTGGCCTGCTACGATGAGGTTGTGGACAGTCGCCAACTCTCCCGGGCGAGTGGTGGGGGCGGGGCCCCCCCACGAACACCGTCGGCGCCGCGGGGATGGCGCCGTCTGGTGGCCAGGCGGTTCCGCCTGCGGGGCGCGATGCGGAAACGGCGGTAAGCGAATGGTCCGTCTCAGAGTGGGTTTCGCCGGTGACAGGGGCACGCGACATCACGGCTTCGCTGGCGCCTGTCCGGAGGAGCGGCCTGACGTTCACGGTGCTGGTGCTCAACTGCGGGCCCGGGTCCGGAGCCGTCCGGCTGATCCGGAGCGAGAGGAGCCCGGGCGATAACCCGGAAATTCGCCTGTCGGTCAACGGACCGGCCCAGCTTCCCCTGACATGGCGGTTTGCGGAGGACGGCAGCGTGCTTATGGCTTCAGGACGGTCAACCGTACTGGAGTTCGCCAACGCAGCTGCGCAGGCCACCAGCCTGCTCGTGGAGACATATCGGGACGGAACCAGAGTCGGCGTGGCAAGTTTCGCCACCGGCGGGCTGCCGCACCTGATACCCCGGCTCAGGAGCGCGTGCCTGCCCTGATCGCACAAGGCGGGTGTCGGTCAGCATCGTTTCCGACGGCTGGGCCCGCTGCCGGGCGCCCCCCACCTTCAGCCGATATGGAGAATTGCCTCAGCAACAGGTCCGCTAACTCCTGCAGCACCCCTGGGGGCCGTGGCCGATGTCGCTTGCCCTACAATGGGGTCTTGCGCAGGAGCCCAACGCATCTCGATCCTTGCCACAATCGAGCCACCATGGTCTCACCGAAAGCGGCACCTGCCGAAAGCAGATCGTCATGAAGACCCGCCGCAGGGCCAGCGCGATCGGCTTCCGCCCTGCGGCCGTTACAACTCCTAGGCTTGCGAGGCGAGACCGGCGGCGACCAGAAGACGGCGCCACATCCAGGCGCTTCGCTCGTCATGGCTTGGCGCCTCAGACGGTGCGGAATGCCTGCAGCCGCTCCCATACACTCGCACATCAGAGCGTGCATCTGGCGGGTGTCGAGCCCGAAGAACTCCATGGCATCGCCCAGCCGGTCGCTCTTGAGTCCCAGCTCCCTGAATACCGGATCGGCAAAAGCGATCGTCATCGGATAGGAGAGGCCGCTAAGCTGCCGCCGGTCTTTCTCCGTCATGTATTCGATACGAGGAAGGGATGAGATGCGGCCTAGACAGCCATCCAGCAGATCCGCCCACCGATCAAGGCGCTGGGCGCGCGTCATCGGCTTCGCCGCGGGCTCAGACGTCACAAGCTCAAGTTCTTGAGGATCGACGCGCTTCATCGGAAACCTCCTCACGCCGTAAGACCCCCAAGCCCAGCTGAAACCATACACCAGATCCGGCGCCGCAGGCAGTAGATCTTCCTCCCGCTCGCCCTGGTACCTACCATCGCAGGAGCACGGGGACAGGCGCGCAATCGCGAACGACAGACGCAGGGAATGACAAGACGGGCGCGCCGAATCTCAGGGGGTACACGTCCGCGGGCCAAGAGGTTTTCTTGAGCCCAAGCAAGAAGTGCGGCTGGACGCCTCACAGGTCACAGAACGGATGAGTGGGTTCGACCTCGTGGTTCTTCAGAATGACCTCGCCCGCCGCCTCTTCCAGCCGAACAGGGTAGCCCCAGAGATCGGCCAGATGCCTCAGGACCCGATCTGCGCTGCGGGCGTCGAGCCTGATGCCGTTAGCAACCTCGTGTCGCAGCAGGAGTTTACGGTCACCAGAAAGATCCACGTCCACGATCTGTATATCGGGGTCCTGCCGCGAGACATCGTACTGCCGCGCGAGAGCGCGGCGCACCTGAACATAGCCACGCTCGTCGTGGATTGCGCTGACGACCAGGTCCTCCTCCGGACTCTCATCGGCGAGACGGAAGAGGCGGAGCTTCCGGATCAGCTGGGGGCTGAGGAACTGGGCTATGAAACTTTCGTCGCGATAGTTCGCCCACGCATCCTGCAGGACCCCATAGGCATCTCCGCAACCGGCCACTTCCGGAAACACCGCCTTGTCCTCCTCGCCTGGGCTCGTGCAGATGCGCTCGATGTCCTGCATCATCGAGAGTCCGAGCGCGTACGGATTAAGTCCGGCAAAGTGGGGATCATCGAAGTCCGGCTGCATGACGGCGTTCGTGTGGGCGTGCAGGAACTCGATGAAGGCACCGTCGGAGATACGCCCCCGCTCATGCAGGCGCGACAGGATGCGATGATGGACGAAGGTCGCGCAGCCCTCGTTCATCAGCTTGGTCTGCCGCTGGGGATAGAAGTACTGCGCGACCATGCGGACGATGCGAAGGACCTCCCGTTGCCACGGAAGAAGCCGCGGGCCGGTGTTCTCGAGGAAATAGAGGATGTTTTCCTCTGGCAGGCTGAGCAGCGCCCGGCGACGGTCACGCGAGGAGCGTTCCCGGGACACGCTCCGCTTCGGCACGGTGCGCCAGAGGTCGTTAAAGGTGGCTTCGTGGTAATCCTGCCGCTCACGCTCGCGGCGTTCTTCCGCAGCGAGATCGGGTTTGTGCTTGCCCGGATAGCGATGGATGCCGTGGCTCGCCAAGGCATGCGCCGCATCCAAGAGGCGTTCGACATTGTCTTGTCCGAAACGCTCTTCGCAGGCAGCCACGTATCTCTTGGCGAAGGCCAGGTAGTCGAGGATCGCCGTGGGGTCCGTCCACTGCCGGAAGAGGTAATTGTTCCTGAAGAAGTGATTGTGCCCGAACGCGGCGTGCGCGAGCACGATCGTCTGCATCGTCGCGCTGTTCTCCTCCATCACATAGACGAGACAAGGGTCCGAGTTAATCACGATCTCGTAGGCCAGGCTCTGCCAGCCCCTACGGTAGGATGTCTCGTTGCGCAGGAAGTGCTTCCCGAATGACCAGTGATGGTACATAAGCGGCATGCCTGTCGACGCGTAGGCATCCAGCATCTGTTCGGCCGTGATCACTTCGATCCGGTTGGAAAAGGTCCTGAGTCGGAGTTCGTCGCGCGCCACCTCCTCGACCGCGTCGTAGACCGCTGAGAGCGTGTCGAAGTCCCAGGCGTGCCCCTCGTAGAGATGCCCCTTCTGGCTGCGCGACGTCATGTTCCGGCCTTCGCGGATGAGCGCTCGAAGAACTGCCGGAAGACAGGATAGATGTCCCGGCGGTGGCTAACCCGGCGCATTGCCAACGGCACGTCGGGCCCCAGGATGTCCTCATAGGCGCTCCACAGGTCGCTCGTCTGGCTCGCAGCCTGCAGCCCGTCTCGTATCTCGATATATGCGTAGTACTGCGTGAGCGGCAGGATCGTACGACGCAAGAGCTCGACGGCCCGGGCATTGTCCGAAGAAAAATTCTCGCCGTCCGAGGCTTGTGCGGCATAGATATTCCACTCGTGCGGCGGATATCGTTCGTTGATGATCCGCACCATTTCCTCGAGCGCCGACGAGACGACCGTGCCGCCGGTTTCACGGCTATTGAAGAAGGTCTCCTCGTCGACCTCCTTTGCCTGCTGTGTATGGCGGATAAAGACGATGTCGGTGCGCCGGTAGCGCCGCTTCAGGAAGACATAGAGAAGACTGAAGAACCGCTTCGCCAGGTCCTTCATCTGTTCGTCCATCGACGCCGAAACGTCCATCAGGCAGAACATCACGGCACGGGCGACCGGCTCGGGGGTCGTCTCGGTTCGCCGGAACCGCAGGTCGAGGGGATCGATGAAGGGAATGCGCTTCGCCCTCGCCTCTTCGGCCTCGAGCCTTGCCCGCACCTTCGCAACCCTTTCATCCGCAGCGCCTGCGGCGATCAGCTCCTCCAACTGGCGTCGCAGCCGATCGAGCTCCTCCGGCTTTGGCCGGCGCAGCGCCAACCGGCGCGACAGGCTCTTGCGCATCGTCCGCCCGACGGAGAGCGCCCCCGGCGGACCCGACGTCTGATAGCCTGCGTGTCGACGGGTCTCCCTCGCCTCGCCCAGAACATGCTCCTTGACCAGGTTCGGGATCTCGAGATCCTCGAAAAAGAGATCGAGAAATTCCTCCCGCGAGAGAGCGAAGGAAAACGTCTTCTCCCTCGCCGTCGGGGCAACCCTCCGATCCCTTTCCCGGCGCGCCTGCGGACGGGGGATCCGGTCTCCGACCACGTAGTTCTTGTTGCCCGGAAGCAGATGCTCGCGCATGGCCGCCGGAGGGGCTCGCATGGAAGGTCGGCTCGCGCACGGCGTCCGCGGAGATGCTTACGAGTTCACCGCCTCATCCGACGTCCCTGATCCTGCGACTGCGCTCGGCTCCGTCACCGCGCGGCGGAGAAGGCCACTTGCGCGCGTCGCACGAAACGCTGACGGTTGGCCAGGCTCTTTCCGCGGGGTCGAGACGACGATCAATGATATGCATCTGGCAACTGCCTCACGGGCGTCAACCCGCCTGCTTCACGCGCATGTACCACTCCACAAGCCGCCGGACCTGTCGTTCAGTGTATCCGCGCGCCACCATGCGCTCGACGAACTCGGTGTGCTTCTTATCCGTCTCGCTGTCCTTCTTCGATCCGAAACTGATGACCGGCAGAAGATCCTCGACCTGGCTGAACATCCGCCGTCTCGATGACGTCGCGGATCTTTTCGTAGCTCGTCCAGGACGGGTTCGTGCCGTGGTTGTTCGCCCGCGCGCGCAGGCTGAACTTCACGACTTCGTTGCGGAAGTCCTTGGGGTTGGCGATGCCGGCCGGCTTCTCGATCTTGGTCAGCTCCTGGTTCAGCAGCTCGCGGTCCATCAGCTGGCCGGTATCGGGATCCTTGAAGTCCTGATCCTCGATCCAGGCGTCGGCATAGGCGACGTAGCGGTCGAACAGGTTCTGGCCGTAGTCGTGATAGCGATTCCAGATAGGCCTTCTGGATCTCATTGCCGATGAATTCGGCGTAACGCGGGGCGAGTTCCGCCTTGATGAACTCCAGATACTGGCTCTCGGTCTCCTCAGGCAACTGTTCGCGCCGGATGGACTGCTCCAGCACGTACATCAGGTGGACCGGATCGGCGGCGACTTCCTCGGTGTCGTGGTTGAAGGTCGCGGAGAGCATCTTGAAGGCGAATCGCGTCGAGACGCCGTCCATGCCTTCGTCGACGCCGGCGGCGTCGCTGGTATTCCTGCAGCGCTGCGCGCCGCGGATCGGTCTCCTTCAGACTTTCGCCGTCATAGACCCGCATCTTGCGAATACAGCGTGGAGTTCTCGTGCTGCCTTGCAGCCGCGACAGCACCGAGAACCGCGCCAGCATCTCCAGCGTGCCGGGCGCACAGGCGCCTCGGCCAGCTCGGAGCTGCGTGATCAGCTTGTCGTAGATCTTCTGCTCCTCGGTCGACCCGCAGGCAGTACGGCACCTTGATCACGAAGATGCGGTCGATGAAGGCTTCGTTGTTGCGGTTGTTCTTGAAGCTCTGCCACTCCGCCTCGTTGGAGTGCGCCATGATGATGCCCTGGAAGGGGATGGCGCCGATGTTCTCGGTGCCGATGTAGTTGCCTTCCTGCGTCGCGGTCAGCAGCGGATGCAGCATCTTGATCGGCGCCTTGAACATCTCGACGAACTCGAGCATGCCCTGGTTGGCGCGGTTCAGGCCGCCCGAATAGCTGTAGGCGTCCGGATCGTTCTGCGCGTGCAGCTCCAGCTTGCGGATATCGACCTTGCCGACCAGCGACGAGATGTCCTGGTTGTTCTCGTCGCCCGGCTCGGTCTTGGCGATGGCGATCTGGCGCAGCCGCGAGGGCATCAGCTTCGTGCACACGGAACTTGCGAGATGTCGCCGTTGAACTCGTCCAGGCGCTTGATGCACCAGGGGCTCATCAGCCCGGTCAGGCGCCGGCGCGGAATGCCGTAGCGTCTTCCAGCAGGCCACCCATGCGCTCCGGATCGAACAGGCCCAGCGGGCTTTCGAACACCGGGCTGACCTGGTTGCCGGCCTTCAGCACGTAGATGGGATGCAGCTTCCATCAGCGCCTTCAGCCGCTCGGCGAGCGACGACTTGCCGCCGCCGACGGGCCCGAGCAGGTAGAGGATCTGCTTGCGCTTCTTCGAGACCCTGCGCGGCGTGGCGGAGGAAGCCGACGATACGCTCGATCGTCTCCTCCATGCCGTAGAACTCGTTGAACGCGGGATAAACCCGGATGGTGCGGTTCATGAAGATGCGCCCCAGCCGCGCATCTTTCGCCGTATCCACCATCTCCGGTTCGCCGATCGCCGCGAGCAGGCGCTCGGTCGCGGTGGCATACATCATCGGGATCATCGCGGCAGGCTTCCAGATATTCGGAGACGCTCATCAGGGTCTCGCGGCGAGCGTCATAGTTCCGCGAATACGTGTCAAAAAGGCCCGACATACTCGACCGCCTCGCTGTTTGGCATTTCGACCCGGTGCCTATCTTCAAGATGGGGATTCGCGGACGGCTTTGGAGATGGCGGAAGCATCCAACAGGCGAGAGAGGGCTCAAGACTTCGTCAGATTCACGGAGGCGAGCCTGCAGAGGACCTCCGGCACATAGCCACGCGGGCGCTGCAGCCTCTAGAACTCGCGGCCTCAGAGAGCCGCCTCTCCTAAAAAGTGGGCACCGGCCCTGAAACCTGGTTCTGAGCGGGTCACGCCATCGAAGGGGTGCCCAGCCTGTTGGAATCGACGGGTAGGGGCGCGTGAAGCTGTTGCGAGCCGAAAGTCTCGCCAATCAAATGCGCGAGAGCGGAGTCGCCACATCGGCAAGGACCGTCAGAGGCTGACGGTCCGCGGGAGGGACCGCGTTCATCAGTCACCCAGACTGCTCCTCCCTGCGCTCGTGCCGCGCGTCATGAAGGCGTCGTTTCGGCCTCCTCGTCGAAGAATCGGACCGCAGCGGACGCTTCGGCCGTCCCTCTGGCCCGTCCTGATGAACCATCAGGGACCTGAGGCGAGCCGGAAATCGTCATCTGGCTTGGGTGCGTGGGCGGATCTCGTCTACGGGGCGGACGCGGGCGCAGACGTGCTCCCCTTCACAACGCCCAATCCCTTCAGTGCTCGGCGCAAATATACGGGTCCGTTTCCAAGGCGCAGCGAGAGAAAACCCCCACATTATAATGGCGCTTCAGCACATCCGAAATGTGTATCCCGCCTCGAAAGGCGCCAAAAGATCGAGAGCGCCTAGGCCCTACGTCTTCTGGATCTGAGATCGACTTGGACATAGTGGCGAGTGAAGTGGCCACTGCCGCAAGGAGACTTGGGCACATGAAGATCGCGATGATCGGGACCGGGCTATGTCGGGCTCGTCTCCGGCGCCTGCTTCGCCGACTTCGGCCACGAGGTCGTGTGCGTCGACAAGGACGAGCTGAAGATCGCAGCGGCTGAAGCGGGGCGAGATCCCGATCTACGAGCCGGGGCTGGACGTGCTGGTCGCCGCAATGTCGCCGGCGGGCCGGCTGTCCTTCACGACCGACCTCGCGAGCGCGGTCAAGGGCGCCGACGCGGTGTTCATCGCGGTCGGCACGCCGTCGCGCCGCGGCGACGGCCATGCCGACCTGTCCTATGTCTATGCCGCGGCCGAGGAGGTCGCGCCGTCCGTCGACGGCTACACGGTCGTCGTCACGAAGTCGACCGTGCCGGTCGGCACCGGCGACGAGGTCGAGCGCATCGTCCGCGAGGCGCGGCCCGACTGCGGATTCGACGTCGTCTCGAACCCCGAGTTCCTGCGCGAGGGCTCGGCGATCGACGACTTCAAGCGGCCCGACCGCGTCGTCGTCGGCTCGAGAGCGAGCGCGCGCGCGAGGTGATGCGGCAGATCTACCGGCCGCTGTTCCTGAACGAGACGCCGATCCTGTTCACCGGCGCCGCGACGGCCGAGCTGATCAAGTACGCCGCGAACGCCTTCCTCGCGACGAAGATCACCTTCATCAACGAGATGGCCGACATCTGCGAGAAGACCGGCGCCGACGTGCAGGACGTGGCGCGCGGCATCGGCCTCGACAGCCGCATCGGGCCGAAGTTCCTGCATCCGGGCCGGGCTTCGGCGGCTCGTGCTTCCCGAAGGACACGCTGGCGCTGGTGCGCACGGCGGAGCAGTTCGGCGCGCCGACCACGCATCGTCGAGACGGTGATGGAGGTGAACGACGCGCGCAAGCTGCGCATGGCCGAGCGCATCGTCGAGGCCTGCGGCGGCTCGTCGCGGGCAAGACGATCGGCGTGCTGGGCCTGGCCTTCAAGCCGAACACCGACGACATGCGCGAGGCGCCGGCGATCGACATCGTGCCGCGGCTGAAGGCGCCGGCGCGACGGTGCGCGCCTTCGACCCGGCGGCGATGACGAGGCGAAGAAGATCGATGCCTTCGCGGGCGTCGAGTGGTGCGGCCGACGCCTACGAGGCGATGGAGGGCGCGGACGCGCTGGTCATCGTGACGGAGTGGAACGAGTTCCGCGCGCTCGACCTCGACCGGGTCAAGCGGCTGCTCAACGCGCCGATCATCGTCGACATGCGCAACATCTACACGCTCGAGGAGATGCGCGAGGCCGGCTTCACCTACGTCTCGATTGGGCGCGAGCTCGTCGGGCCGGAGGCGACGAACCCTCGCTGGCAACATGACCCTGCCATGCTGCGGACGGCCAGCCCTCAATCCTCAGGCCATTGCGTTCCTTCGGTTGGTGGCGGCAAGGCGGAGGATGCGACGGTGGCAGCGTCGCCGGCCTAGTCAGGAGCGGGCGAGCGGAAGAGAAGAGACGCCTCGATGCCGACGAGGTACAGCGCGGAAGGGACAGTCTTGCACGGCTGGACAGGGGAGCGAGGGGCCTCAGCGGCAACGCCATCAGCCGGGAATGCTCTCGGGGAGTCGGACCGGCGGTTCGGCGGGTGAAGCTCATCGCGCAGCCCCGCCAGCCAATCCTCCGTCCCTCCGCCTCGCTTTGCGCGAAAGTCATGCCGTCTACGCCAAGCGAACCCGCGTTGGCACGGGCCGCCAGGAGGGCATGTGCGGTGCGTCCTGAGGGCAGATCTTGTCGTAGAGCTGCGGATTGGAGTTGATGCCACCCACCATTCCGGCGTGCTGCGCCCCCATCACTCCGCCTCTACCCCGTCCTACAGGCGGGACTTCGACCGCAGTACCGTACATTGGTCGTCGCCGAACAGCACTCGTCGTCTGCGGGAGAGAGGGAGACTTGTTCCCGCGAAGCGAGATGAGCTTGCCGTGGATGTGGCAGATGCTGCCTGATCAGGCTGGCGAAGGCCGCTACCCCGGGGTCGGCCGGCACGCTCGCAGCGGCGGGTGCCACGGTGCGGGGAACCGATAGCGGCGTATGGGGGGACCCTTACGAGGTCGGGCTGCTCGCAGTTCGCGATACAGCGAGCAGTTGGTCATCGAGCAGGGCGAGCGATCGAGGCGAGGGACGGCGGGACGCTGTCGGAGCCCTGCGCATCAGCAGCATGAACGTGAGGCCGCCCATCAGGGCGAGCGTCCGGGATCGAGTACCTCCTACGCCCGTTGATTTTCTTGTCCGGGTCGTAGCCCCGTACCCTGCTTTCGAGGGTCTTGTCGCATTGGCTTTCGATCACCCAGCGGAAGGGCTGACGCGACGGCCTTCCATCTCTTGGCCGCGGTGACGAGATAGGGGCTGATCTGGTTCCGAAAGGTCATCGCGCCAGTCATGGGAGTAGCCTTGAGGTTGGGCTGGCGCATCTTTCTTCTTGCGCGCAACTCTGAATGGATAAGTACCCACGACAAAATGCCGCAACCGGAACGCTCGTGAGCGGAAGGGGTAAGGTTGCGAACGTAACATTATCTACGTAGAAGGAGATCTTCTTCACCGCGCGAATTATCCGATGAAACCCTTCAACTCTTCCTTGGCAGCCCTTGAGGGTGCGCCGGCTCATGAGATACAGCCGAATACCTGGATGGGCGCCGCGCTGATCTTCGTAGCCACGCACGGGATCGGCCTCATCTCCGCCGGCATGAACGTCGATGATTGGGTGCACCTTGCAGGCCAGACCGGCTGGATCCCGATCGGCCGCTACGGCATGGAAGTGATCCACCGCTACGCCTTCGGCCTATCCTTTGTCACCGGGCTCCAGATCGCGGGGGCGTTCCTCTGCCTCATGGCGTCAGCATGGATGCTCGTCCCACGGCGACGGACAGGTTCGACGGCCGCAATGCTGCTGGTCTTCGCTGGTGGAACGAGCTTTCCCTACTTTGTCGACGCGCTGAACTTCTCTGCCCACGTCTTCGGCTACCCCCTCTCGCTGGCATTCGGCCTCGCTGCGTTCCGTTTCGCGGGACGTTGGAAGACCCTCCTGCCGTGCGCGGTTGCCTTTCCGGCATTCTCAGCGTCGATCTACCAGAGCTTTGCTCTCTTCGGCTCGTTCGCCGTGGCGATGCGCCTGATCGACGTTTCCCGAAGACCTCGACTGGCGTTACCTTCTTCACTGTGCTCTCGTTTTCACCCTCGGCTTCGCGCTCTACAAGGCGGGCGACTATCTCGCCCATGCGTTGTCCGGCTACGGCACCGATCCACGGTTCAGGCTCCTGCCAATGTCGGACCTGATCACCAACACGATCGCCGCGCCGGCGGCGGCCTTCCGCGCCTGGTCCGGCCGCTATCTCTTCATTCCGGAGAAGCTGGGGGTGGCCCTGGGCTTCGGCGCGGCCGCCGCGGAAGCTTTGGGCCTTGCGAGCGCTGTCGTGTGTGCCCTCCGCGGCCATCGCTGGGAGGCCCTGCGTATCGTCCTTGGCGTCGTGATCCTGCCGCTCCCGTGGTCACGCCCGGCATTCTCGTGGCAGGCGTCCCGCCGTCGCGCGCCTTGGCGCCCCTCGGCTTTGCGTTGCCGGCGCTGGCTTTGGCGCTCCCCCACATCTGGACCCGACGCTTCGTGATAGGCCTCGCGCTCGGGACGATCATGCCGACGATGATCCTGACCGCCGCGATGTGGGCCGATCAGGCAGAGGCCGCGCGGCGGGACCGTGCGCTCGCTTCGTCAATGGCAGGGCTCTTCGCATCGCTTCCGCAGGGCGTGCAGCCAGGATTGCGGGAACCCGAACCTATGACGAGCTCTGGTGGGGCAATTCTGTGGGCATGTCCGCCTTCCAAGTCGATTGGGGCCGGGAGTTCATCTTCCGGGACACGTTCGGCAAGGGCATTCCCGGTGGGATCGGCGCACCCTCCCCGTGCCACGCCGCCTATCCGCAGCCAGGATCGACCGAAGACGGCAAAGGCTTCTTCGTCTGCATGGACAAGACCGAGATCGGCTTCTCCGAAATGGACGCCTGCCCGGACCTCCACAGCCGCGACGGGGTCGACATCTGCGCCCTGCCGCACGGCACGATCGTCCGCACCGATCGCTGCGGCCCACGCGACCGGTACTTCCAGGTCTTCAGCTTCGAGGCCGGGAAACCCTCAACTGATCGCAGACTATCTGTGGCCTCTGAAGGGAGCCAGGTGGCGCGGCCAGTGCTATTGGGCTGTATCGACGGAGAAGGAGCTCCTGTTGCGTGTACAGGTCGGCAAGGTCCGCCGCCAGGCGAAGCAAACGGTCCGCTGGCACGAGGACATCGTGGTGGGGAAGTAGCTGAGCCCGATCCCGCGGGAACGCGACTTTGCGCTCGGGGTGCCGCGCCTCCCATCGGTTCTGGACCGGATCTCGCTTGCACGCTTGCCCGGCGGAACATTGCGGCTCTATGTTTGCCCTCTTGGTGGACGGTCGCCCTCTATAGGCTCGACCGCCGAGGGGCCTTCCACCCAGCATCGTTAGGTCGGCCCTGCGGCCGGAGGACGAAAGGCGGCACGGCAGGCCCAGACGCCTGTCGAGCCAGGACACGATTTTCCGGACAGGCTCGAATGAAACCGCCTTACGTGCCGCCGCTGACGTCGCTCCGGTTTTTCGCCGCTGCTCTCATTGCCATTTCCCATCCGCTCGGCCTGTTCGGCTGGGAGGCTTGGGACCAAGCCTATTACATGACAGTCGGCGTCCCGTTCTTCTTCACACTCTCCGGCTTTGTCCTTTACCTGAACTATGGTGGCGCCGCCCCCAGGATCCGCGCCGTTGATTTCATCGCTCTGCGCTTCGCGAGGATCTGGCCGCTTCACGTCGTGACGCTGGTCGTGTGCGCCCCGCTCTACGTCAATATCTTTCCCGATTTCACGAGGCTCACCCAGCTGCCGGCGAACCTTTTCCTCGTGCAGAGCTGGCTTCCAATCCCGGGCGTCAACTTCTCGTTCAACGGCGTCTCGTGGACGCTGTCGGTCGAGTGGTTCTTCTATTGCCTGTTCCCGTTCCTGGCGCCGCATCTCCTCATCTCGGCGCTGATCGCTGGACCGGTAATGCTCGCCATCTGGGTGTTCGTGTTCGACGCTCTTCCGAATCTCCCCCCGCCCGCGATGGAATTCTCGAGCTGGTCGATCTTCTGGACCTCGCCCCTGGTCTTCACCCAGAACTTCGTGGTTGGAATGATCGCGTGCCGCTGCCTTCCTCCGGATCCGCGAAACGCAGTTCGCCAGAAATTCACTCGCCGTCTCGCTTCTCCAGATCGTGGGGCTCGGCGGCCTCATTTTCCTCGTCGCCTGGGGACATCCGCTGCGAAGCGTCTTCGTCGACAGTCTCCGGTTGGGCGGCCTTTACGGTGCATGGGCTTTTCAGTCCGCCACAGCGATCATCTGCGCCTTCGGTCTCATGACGATCAGCCTTCCGAACACCCGCATCTTCCGTGCGGTGTCGGCCCGCCCCCTCGTCTGGCTCGGCGAAATAAGCTTCAGCATCTATATGTGCCACTTCATCGTCATCCATTTTGCCGTCTATAAGCTCGCGCTGAATGTGGGGCCGTATAAGCTGGCCGGATACATCGCGATGATGATTGGGGTGCTCGTCGCGTCGGCAGCCGGATACCATCTGGTCGAGCGCCCGTGCTATCGCCTCATCCGGCGGCAGATGAAGCGGTGGCGCCACCTGCCCGCGCACTCGGGCGACCCGGGCTCCGAAGCGGCTCGATCCTGAGCTCGTGCTGGACCTGTTCTTGGCCAGGGGCGCGATCAGCTCGACGACAGGAAGTTACCGGGTGATGTGGCAAAGACACGCTGAGAGGCGCTTCGCCGCTAGACCGTGATCGAGGTTCTCGTCTAGGTTCCGCCCATCATAAGGTGGAAGCGGACGGCCCTTCCCGCTCAAGAGAACAATGGAAGATATAGAACTCTCGATCGTCGTTCCGATGATGAACGAGGCCGAAGGCGTGGCCCATCTTTTCGAGCGGCTGTCGCCGATCCTCGAGGATCTCGACCTTGCCTATGAAGTGGTCTGCGTGAATGACGGCAGCACCGACGACACGCTTGCCGCCCTGATCGCGCTTCGACGCCAGAACCCCGTCATCCGGATCATCGATCTGAGCCGGAACTTCGGCAAGGAGGCGGCGCTGACGGCCGGCCTCTTCCACGCGCGCGGCCGCGCGGTCGTGCCGATTGACGCGGACCTGCAGGACCCGCCGGAGCTCATTCCCGCGCATGGTCGCCAAGTGGCGAGAGGGCTATGACGTCGTGCTCGCGCGTACGCAGCGACCGGCGCGTCGACGACACGGTCGTCAAGCGCGGCACCGCGCAGCGGCTTCTACTGGCTGATCAACAAGATCTGGCGACGTCGCACGATCCCCGCGCAATGCCGGCGACTTCCGCCTGATGGACCGGCGGGTCGTCGAGGCGCTGCGCCTCCTGCCGCGAGCGGACGCGCTTCAACGAAGGGGCTGTTCTCGTGGCTCGGCTTCCGGACAGGCGACGGTCGACTACGAGACCGCGCAGACCGAGCAGTCGGCCGGCATCAGTCAAAATGGCGCTACTGGAAGCTTGTGGAACTTCGCGCTCGACGGGCTAACCGCGTTCAGCTCCCTTCCCTTGCGCATCTGGAGCTACCTTGGCCTTCTGACCGCCGTCTGCGGCCCTCATATACGTGCGTTTACATCATCGTCCGACAGCTCTTCTTTCACGACATCGACGTGCCGGGCTATGCCTCGCTGATGACGGTCATTGCTGTTCTCGAACGGGGTGGTGATGATGGGCCTGGGCGTCGTGGGTGAATATCTCTCGCGCGTCTTCAACGAGGTGAAGGGCCGCCCTCTCTACATCGTCCGGCAGGTTATCGATGGCAAAGCCGATTGAAGTGGTGGCGATTTCCGGCCGCTTTCCGCAGCTCTCTCCCTGCTTGTCGGGCAGGCTATCCGCTTCGGGATCGTGGGCCTCCTCGCGACCCTCCTCCACACCGCCGTTTTCTCGACCCTTGAGGCGTTGACCGCGATCACGCCAGAGGTCGCGAACTTCCTCGCCTTCCTCTGCGCGGTGTCCGTTTCCTATTTCGGCAATGTCAGGTTCACGTTCCGGCAAACCCATAACCGGATGCTCCTGCTCCAGCTTTCTCGCGACGGCGCTTTGCTGGCTACTTCGTCAATCACGTCAACATCGTGCTGGTCGTGCGCATCCTCGATCTGCCGTGGCCCTATGTGCTCCCGGGCATGCTGGTCGTCGCGCCTGCGCTTCTCTTCATCACGAACAAGATCTGGGTCTTCCGCGCATGATGCACGACCACCGCCCCGCGCCCTCCGGCTGGGGCACGACCAACCTCTGGCTCTACCCGATCCTGTTCCTTGTCGCGGCGGACCTCGCACTCGTCCTGCTCGGATATCTCCGCACCCAGATGGAGGTTGGCCAGGCGCTCTACAGTATGGACAACCGCTTCTATCACCAGTACGCGGTTCGGGGTTACGATGCCCTGCAGAAGTCCTGGCAGGCGTGGTGGGAGTTTCTTCAGTTCTCGCTCCGCCAGGACACGAACATCCTCTATGCGGCCCCGCTCCTGCCGTTCATGGAGTTCTTCGGTCCGGACCGACCCATCTACATCGCCGCCCTGATGGGCATCTACGTCGGCCTGCTCGGCCTGGCTGCCGGTGCCATCGCCCGAGAGACAATCATCGGGCGCCCCTCCTGGGCCCTTGCACTAGGTTTTCTCTTCGCCGGGTTCCTGCCTGCGACGGTGTGGGCGGCGGGCTCCCAGCCTTCCCGACGCGGGCGGAGCTGCTCTGGTGGCGCTCGCGATGCTCGTCTACCTGCAGGCGCCAGGGCGCCCCTCCCTGCACCGCATCGTCCTCATCGGCATCCTGATCGCGGGCGGCACGCTCTTTCGCCGCCACCTCGCCTATCCGGGCCTTGCCGTCTATGCCGCAATCGGCGTCGACCGCATCTGGCTGGCGCTGACAGCGTTCTCGGCCTGGCGGCCGCGGAGTTTCCGGATCCTGCGCGACGGGCTCATCTTCGCGATCGCGCCCCTCGTGACGGTGATCGTGATGTATGTGATCTCGCCCGAGTTCACGAAGCACGCGATCACCGAAAACTACGCTGTCCTTTACAACTCGTACCGGCTGAGCGTCGGCCAGATTCTGTCGACCATGCGAAGCGTGCTCGGCCTTCTGATCGTGATCCTGGTGGCGGCGGGTTACGCGGTCGGGCTCATCACAGGGAGCAATGCGTCGGCGGCAGACGGTCTTCGTCATCATCTTCCTCGTCGTCTGGCTTGCTATCTGGTTCATTGTCGTCCGCCAGGTCGCCACGCAGTACTTCACGCATGCCTTCCCGGTGGTGGTCGCGGTCGGGCTGGTGGGGCTCTGTGCCAGCGTGCTGCGTAACCCACTGCCCCGCATCGTTCGCGGCGCCGCGTTCTTCCTGGTGGTGGCAGCTTCCCTCGCGAACTTCATGGCCTCGGCCCTTCCCTGGCTGCGATATGGGACGCCCGTACAAAGCAGGCGGGGTGCTCTGGCTCGCTGGCCCGATCTGGCTCATGCAGACCCCGAGCTACGACGAGATCGTGCGGCTCGCGAAATATCTCGCTTCGCGGACCACCTCGAAGGACAGCGTCTACGTGGCCGCCTCATCCTCCTTCAACTCCGACGCCCTTCTCTCGGCGCGCGATGTACTTCCGGCCAAACAGCGCTTCGACTTCACCATGTCGCCCGTGCCGCGGATCAACTCCCGGGACTTCTTCCCCATCGGACAGCTTGCCGAAGCGGATTATGTCGTGACCGCCGACCCGCCGCTCCTCCATATGGCACGGCCGGAGGAACAGGATCTCGTCTCGATGGTGGTCGAGGCCTTTCGCGACGGCTGGCCGGTCGCCCGCAGCTTTGAAGAGCTTCCCGAAACCTTCAAGATCAACGGCTCGACCGTCCGGGTCTACCACCGAACCGGCCATGTCCCGCTGAGCGCCGACGTCGACATGCTCGAGCGGTTCAAGGCGCGCTTCGAGACGCCCCCCGGCATCCAGACCGAATCGATCCCGGCCGATGCTCCTTTCGGCGCGAGGATCGCCGGCGAGGTTGGGGCGCGGGTCACCGTCATTGGCACGCACCCGACGCAGCGCAGCAGCGCGCCCGAGGCGACGACGCTCCTGCACTACGACACGATCAAAGCTCCCATGGACCTGACGGTGGCGGCTCTCTTCGTGGATAGCCACTGCCCCGGAGCGACGGCAGAAGTGCTTGCGGTTCCGTCGAGCGGGGGCAAGGCGAGCGCTCGTAACGAAAGAGAAGCTCGTGCCGAACAAGCGCCGCGCGAGGTTCACGCTTTCTGTCGATGTCTCGGAGCCCTCGCACCTGGCCCTGCGACTGATCAGCCTCGATCCGAAGACCGACGAAATAGGATACTGTGGGGTCAATCTACGGGTACGGGTGAAGGAACAGACCCGCTGAAGGCTCCCCCGAGGGGGGGGAGTGTCGTCCGCGGAACATGGCTTTGCGCAGGCAGCATGGCCGTTTGCCCTTGTCTGGCCCCGGCCGATGACGCACAAACAAGGCAAACCACTTCGGTGCCAGAAGTAGGTCGTGCGTCCTCTGGCCCGTTCACCAGCCAATGGGAGGGACGCGCATGACGGTTGTTTCCGACTACACGGCACTGTTGTCCGGAGGTTCCTGGAACGACGAAGTCGTCGGACAGTCCAGCTTTGTCACCTACTCCTTTCCCGACAGCGCACCGTCCTATCTCTCGATAGAATATTCTCCCACTGCGCTCGCGACATTTCAGCCATTGAGATTGCATCGCAGGAGACGGACGTGCGCGAAGCGCTGCACCAGTACGAGCTGGTGAGCGGCGTTCACTTCATCGAGGTCCAGGCGGGCGGCGACATCTCTTTCCAGTTCATGAACTTCAACACCATTCCGGGCTACAGTGATGCAGCCGGGTTCGGCTACTATCCCGGTCACGATCTCTATGACAACGGCTCAACCTCAAGCTACATTCTGGGCGGCGACGTATTCTTCGACTCGACGGTCTACAGCCCCTCGGATGACATCCTAGAGGTGGCGCTCCACGAGATCGGCCATGCGATGGGCTCAAGCACCCCTTCGACGGAAACCGACGCTCCAGACGCCGCTCGACAACACCCAATACACGGTGATGAGCTATACCGACGTGCCAGGGTACGGCGAGGCGCTCGGTCCACTCGATCAGGATGCTCTCCACTATCTCTACGGAACGTCGAGCAACCTGGGTTCGCACCTCTCCGGATGGTCGTACGATGCGGCGACCGAGACGCTGACCCAAGCCGGCACGGGAGGGGCCGACACGATCATCGGGACCGGCACCCATGACGTCCTCGGCGGGCGGAGCGGGAGATGACAAGCTCGCTGGATTTGAAGGCGCCGACACGATCTATTCGGGCGCCGGCAACGACCAGGCGTCGGGCGGCGACGGCACCGACCTCATATTCGGTTCGGACGGCAACGATTCCATCTTTCCCGACGAGGGCGCTGATCTTGTCTATGCGGGCGCGGGCGCCGACCAGGTGATCGAGTACACCTCGACCGTCTCGAACGACACGATCGGCGGCGGCACCGGCAACGACACCTGCAGGGCGGCGATGGCAGCGACTACCTGTTCGGCGGCCCGAGCGGGCCCGACGGGGGCAGCGACTATCTCTACGGACATCAGGGCGACGACTTCCTGTTCGGCGGCCGCGGCGACGCCAGCCAAGAAGGCGACGTGATTTCCGGCGGGGACGGCAATGATCAGGTCTACGCAAATGTCGGCGACGACCAGGTCTTCGGCGGCGAAGGTGGCGACCTTCTCTATGGCGGCGACGGTGGCGACTACCTCAGCGGCGATGGCGGCAACGACGTCTTGTGGGGCGGCGCCGGTACTGATGTGCTCTACGGAGGCACCGGGATCGATACGTTCGGCTTCACTGCCGGATCGGGCACGGACTATGTGAACGACTTCGTGCCGGGCCAGGACGACATCTGGCTCACCGGGACGGTCAACAACTTCTCTTCGTTCAACGATGTACTAGGCCACACGTCCAGTTCAGGCGGCTCCACGTGGATCGACCTCGGTGGCGGAGACATCGTCATCATTTCCTCGGTCGATCCGTCATCTCTTTCGGCGGCGGACTTCGTGTTCTCGTGAGACAACAGGCTGCCATGTGCGAAAACCTGGGCGCCTCCGCGGAGTCGAGCGTTTGCTCCGCCTTGAATGCATCGGCAGCCAAAGCACCGGTACCCTGTGACGCTGCTGAGGATGTGCCGTTGAGCGAAGCGCCCAAGCCGGGCATCGTCGAGTATCGCGGCGTGCGCCTCGACCTGTCGCATCCCCTCTTCACCGACCGGTTGCGGCGGGCCGTCGAGCGCGGCTGGTACGAGGGATCGGAAGCGCACGCCGTGGCCGAAATGGTCCAGTCGGGCGACACGGTCGCCGAGTTCGGCGGTGGCTGCGGCTTCCTGTCGGCATTCATGGCGAAGACCGCCGACAATCTGCGGATCCACTGCGTCGAGGCCAACCCGCAGCTTCTGCCGCTGATCGCGCATCACCACGAGCTGAACGGTGTTGCGGGGATCGAGCTCTACAACGAGGTCGTCGGCCGCGCCGACGGGACAGCCTCCTTCTACCTCCACAAGGATTTCTGGGCCTCCTCCATGACCCCCGACCCGGCGGGAGAGAGGGTCGAGATCCCCTGCCGGCGCCTTCTCTCGCGGCTTGAGGAATGGCGGCCGGACGTGGTGGTGATGGACATCGAGGGCGCGGAGCTCGACCTCCTCGTGGAGCCACTTCCGAGATGGTCCGGGCGCTCGTCATCGAGCTGCACCCGGACATCTACGGTCTTCAGGGCGTGAAGGCGATCATGGACCGCTCTCTGCTGGAGGCTTCGCCCTCGTGCCGAAGGCAAGCGAAAGGGGCGTCCTGTCCTTTCGGCGGCTGTGAGCCTGGTCCCGGCTGGGCAGTCCCGGCTTGATCATGGGCCTTGGCGGCAAGCACCTGCGGCGGTTGCGCCCTTCACGCAGTGACGAGCCCGCCCTGAAGCGAAAATTTCCTTTCGATCCCGTCCGAGCTGTGCGATCCACATGCCGCAAGTCGGCAGGCCCATCGTCCCGTGTGGCCTCGCCGGCCAGTGCAGCCTGTCCGGAGCGTCTTTTGTGATCGGCAGAATAAAGCGACGCCTGCGTCGAGTCCTCCGGCCTTCGACGGATCCGCTTCGTCAGCTGAAGGCCCATCCCACGCTGATGGACAGCGACTGGTACCGCAGGCAGTACAAGGACGTTGCGCAGAAGAACGCCGATCCCGTCCAGCACTTCCACAACAGCGGCTGGAAGGAGGGGCGGAATCCTTCGCCCCATTTCGACGTCAAATGGTACCTCGCCACCTATCCGGACGTGAGGGCCTCTGGCTCCGATCCACTCCTTCACTATATCCGCGTCGGCTGGAAGGAGGGGCGCAACCCCTCCGCGAGTTTCAACACAAGTGCCTACCTGAAAGAGCATCCGGAGCTGCGCGAGCGGGGCGAGAACCCGTACGAGCACTACCTCCTTTCGTCCGAATTGCGCAAGCCCCGGTAGACGTCGCCAAGCTCGACGATGCCGTCGCCGCAGAGATCGCAGAGAGTGGCCTGCTCCACGAGACGTGGTACCGGGCGCGTTACCCGGACACGGCGGGTGCGACGGACGCCCTGCAGCACTATCTGAAGAACGGAATTTCCGAGGGCCGCAGCCCCAATCCCTATTTCGACCCGAGCCTGGTACGCGGCGCAGAATGCGGCTGCGCTGCGCCCCGACCTGCCCCCGATTTTGCACTACCTTCGCTACGGCTATCGCGACTGGCGCGACCCCTCCACCGGCTTCAGCCTCAAGCGCTACGCGGAGCTGACCGGCTGGACGCCGGAGCAGGGCGAGCCGCTCAAGATCTTCCTGAAGACCGGACTTCCGGGTGCACCAAACCTTCGCGCGGTCGATCCGACGCGGCCCTCGCACAGGATCAACCTCGGAAGCGACGCCGCCCGGCCCTACTGCGAAGGCTCCATGCTGCGCTACCCGCTCAGCTATCGGCCGGCAGAGCGTACGGCAGCACATGGCAACTTCGTGCCGAACCGCATGGTGCTCCACTGGGTGATCCCGGACTTCGGCACCGGCGGCGGCGGCCACATGACGATCTTCCGGATGGTCCGGGCGCTGGGGCTTCGCGGCCACCGGCAGACCGTGTGGATCCACAATCGCGGGCCGAATGCGACGGGCACCGCCGCATACGACAACATCGTGCGTCACTACCAGACGATCGACGCCGAGGTCCGTCTGATCGAGAACGGCGGCCTCGCCGAGGCGGAAGGCGACGCGGTGATCGCGACCGACTGGGGATCGGTCTGGCCCGCCCGGACGATGCGCGGGTGAAGCGCTGCTTCTACTTCGTTCAGGACTTCGAACCCTTCTTCTACCCGCGCGGCAGCGAGGCGCTTCTGGCGGAAGCGACCTACGAGAGCGACGTCGACTGCCTGTGCGCAAGCCCATGGCTGGCACAAACCCTGTCGCAGAATTTCGGGCGTTGGACGCGTGCCTTTCACCTGGCGGCGGACAAGGACGTCTATTACCCGGCTTCCGAGGCGGTCGGAGGCGAGAACGCCCTTCCCAGGATCGCCTTCTATGCGCGGGGCTTTACAGCGCGCCGGGCGGTCGAGCTCGGCCTTCTCGCGCTCGAGGAGCTTGCGAGCCCGCGGGCATCGCTTCCTCGTCGACTTCTTCGGTTCCGACGAGCCGATGCAGGACGCGCCCTTCCCCTTCGTCCACCACGGCACATTACCGTCCAAGGCCCTTGCAGATCTCTATCGCAATGCGACGATCGGCGTCGTCTTCTCCGCGACCAACTATTCTCTCGTGCCGCAGGAGATGATGGCATGCGGCCTGCCGATCGTGGAGCTCGACGTCGAAAGCACGCGCGCGATCTATCCCGACGGCATCGCCAGCCAGGCCTTGCCCGACCCGGTGGCGATCGCGGACGCCATGGAGGGTCTGCTCTTCGATCCGGAGCGCCGATCGCGGCAGGCCGCGGCCGCGCTCGACTGGGTCGTCCCGCTTCTCGTGGGACGGCGCGGCCGACGTCATCGAGCAGGGGATCTGCGACCGTCTGCGCGAGCTCGGCCACACCGCCCGCGAGCCGCCATGCCGGCGCGAAGCCCAAGGCATCGGTCGTCATCCCGACGCTCAACGGCGGCCAGATCCTCCTCGACGTACTGGAGCGGGTGAAGGCGCAGCGACTGCACGATCCCTTCGAGATCCTCGTGATCGACAGCGGCTCGACCGACGGCACCATCGAGCGGATCGAGAGCGATCCGGCGATCATGCTGCACCGGATCGACAAGTCGCAGTTCGGCCACGGCAAGACCCGCAATCTCGGCGTCGAGCTGACGAGCGGCGAGTATGTCGCGTTCCTCACCCAGGACGCGCTGCCAGTCAACGAAAGCTGGCTGTCCGATCTCGTGATGATGCTCGACCACTTCCCGAATGCCGGCGGCGCCTTCGGCCATCATCTGGCGTGGCCTGATGCGAGCGCCTTCACGAAGCGCGACATGGAGGTCCATTTCCGCCAGTTCTTCGACCAGCCGCTCGCCGTCTCGAAGGATCTCGACCGCCCCCGCTACGAGTCGGGCGACGCGGCTTGGCGGCAGTTCCTGCACTTTTACAGCGACAACAATTCGTGCCTGCGGCGCTCCGTCTGGAAGAAGATCCCCTACCGCGAGGTGCCGTACGGCGAGGACCAGCTCTACGCCGAGGACATCATCGCGGCCGGCTACCAGAAGGTCTACGCACCCAACGCGACCGTTTATCATTCGCATGACTACGACGAGGCGGAGACCTTCGAGCGTGCGGCGACGGAAGCAGCCTTCTTCTACGAGCATTTCGGCTATGTGCTGATCGAGGACGAGGCTGCGCTTGAACGGACGATCGCCGATCTCAATGCGGCCGACGCCGGCTGGGGCCGCGCCCACGGGGTGGACGAGGACGAGATCGCCGCGCGCCAGAAGCTGAACAAGGCACGCCTCAAGGGCTTCCTCGCAGGCAAGCGCGAGGCGCAGGACAGGCGGAACTCCCGGTCGCCGCGGAGAAAGGTGGCCTAGCGTGAAGCCGGCCACTGCCTTTTCCCAGGGACTGCTCGTCGATCCTCGCTTCCGCGCCGGCGATCTTCGGGGCGCCGAGCCAGATCCTGGTCTCCGGGGCGCTCGCCGATCAGCTCGGCGACAGGCTGTCGCTCCCGGTCCCCGTGTCCGTCTTCGATAGCGAGGGGCGCCTTCGCTCCCGCGGCCAGCGCCCGGGCTCCCGCGGCTTCGTGCTGATCGATGCCATTCCGCACGGCGTGCTGCTGATCGCGTGCCGCGGTGATGAGAGGGAGAGTGCCGACACGCTCCAGGCGGTCTTCGCACGCCACGACGCACGGCCGGTCCCTCCGGTCGCCGTGGTGGATGCCGAAGATCCGGACACAGCCCTTTCCCTGTTCTACCGCGAGCTCGTGCCGGCGATGACGAACCGGCTTGTCACGCAGGAAGAGGTTCTGGCCGGCGTGAGGCGGAGCTGGCCGAGATGCGCCAGGGTGCCGAGTGGCAGGACCTGCAACTGCGGCTGGGCCGCGAAATGGTGGAGGCGATCGGATACTCGACCCGCACCCTCGCCTATGAGGTGCCGCCGGGACGCCAGCACGATCGGTCCGGGCGGCTCCGTCGAGGCACGCAGCCTCGTCCAGCGCCTGCCGGTCGACCTTGCCGGCATATCCGCACTGAGCCTTCACTTTGCCCATGTGCCGGAGGGTGCCGGCCACCTGACGGTGTCTCTGGGCCCGCCTGAGCTCCGCCAGAGTGTGGCCCGCGCCGAGATGACTTATGGCGACCTCGCGCCCGGCTGGAACGAGATCTTCCTGCCGCGCGCCGTGGGGCCGCTCCACGGCGACGGCGTTCTGAGCATCGCCTTCATGACGCGAGCCGGGAGAGGCGGCGCCGCTTCTGTCGCTGACGGACGAGCCGGTGGACCGCTTCGGGCTGGCGCGGCCGATCGCCGAGGGCTCGCTTGCCCTGAAGGTCTGGAAGGGCCTGTCTGCCGAGGCGTTTCCGGCGGGGAGCCGTCCTGCGCTGCGCCTGCGGCGCGTGGAGCTCGACCGCCACGCGATCGCGGGCGGGCTGCGCTACGTGTTCGGCGCGGCCGACGAAGCCGTGGCCCGTCAGGCCTCCGGGGGCGGTTCCCTCGCCGCACTCGGCGACAGGGCGGAGATCCGGCTTGCGCGCCCTTCCGGCGAAGATCGGGGGCTTCCGGCTTGCCGGCGCGCTCGAAACTGGAACGCGGGGCGTCTGCCGTCGACCTGTCGCGTGGCGAACGACGAGGTCGAAGCCGCAACCGAGATCGCGGCTCTCGCGCTTCCGTCGGGCGATGCGATGGCGCACGACCCGGACGAGCTGCGCCAGCTCGCCGACGCTGTCCTCTCCGGCACTGCCAGTCCTCAAGGCAACGTTCCGGCCTTCGTCGTGCGCCGGTTGCCGGCCTCGACGCGCACCACGCTGCGCCTCTCCTTCAACGAACCGCTCGATGCCCCCACGGATCTCGTCGTGTTCGTGCGCAACCCGGGCGACGAGGACATCGAGCTGTCGGCATCCCGGATAGAACGCGAGGAGCAGGAGCAGGTTCATGCGGAGCTCGCGCCGCCCTTCGCCCGGCGCATACCGTTCCCCGAGCTCAAGAGCCGCATGAGCTACATGTTCGGGGACAGTGAGGCGCGCCGCGCCTCCGAGATCCTCGGCTTCTCCGTGCTCGACGTGTCCGACGTCGAGAACTTCATGCAGACCCACCCGATGCTCGACGGCCTCTCCGGCGCGCGCGGTGTCGGCATTCTTCCCGAGGGTCTCGTGCGCGTCGGCGCGCAGGTCATGACTGGCCACTCGCAGGGACCCGACGCGGAATTCGGCCTCTTCGTCGTGCGCCGCGGTGCCGGGACGGACGACGCGGCCGCTTTCGAGGCCGCCATGAGCGCGTTCATCGAGAAGGGAGACGAGGCGCGGCCCGGATTTCATTCTTGCCGCGGCGCGCCTGAAGACCGAAGCAAACCGAGAGCGCGATCTCGTGCTCACGCTCGACGAGCCGCTTCAGGAGCCGGCCGATCTCTTGTGCACGGTGCGCAGTCTCTCCGGGCACACCAGCTTCGCCTGGTGCCGCTGGTATTCGCTCGACGTGACGGTGGCCCTGCCCCCGTCCAACCGGCTCGATGTCGTGGGCGCCGACGAGAGCCGGCGCCGGGCCGGGGCATGAACGCGCCGGTTCTCAGCGCACCGGGCCAAGGCCTCGCGTTCCGGAGGCTCGGCGTCGTCGTGCCGGTCTACGGCCATCGCGCTATGCGGTCGAAGCGATGGAAGCGCCTGCCGCCAGGCCGTCGCCGCCCTCCACGTCGTGGCCGTGGTCGACGACGGCTGCCCGATCCCGAGACGCAGCATGCGCTGCCGGCGCTGCCGGCGCCGACATGCGGGCAGGCTGATCACGCTGCGCCGACGAATGGCGGCCTGTCGGCTGCGCGCAATCCGGCGTTCGCACGCTGCTGAGCCTCTACCCGATCTCGACGCGATCTTCTTCCTCGACGCCGACAACCGGCTCGAGACCCTATGCGCTCTCCGGCCTATGCCACGGCGCTCGACGCCGATCCAGGGCGCAGGCTGGGCGTTTCCCGACGTTCATGCTTTCGGCCTGACGCCGATGTCGAAGGCGTGGACATTCGCGAGACCGCCGTCGCCGACGCGCCCTTCCGGCACCTCCGCGGCAATATCTGCGAGGCCGGCAGCCTGGTGCGCAGCGAGGTATTCGCGCCGGGCGTGTTCTACGACGAGACGATGAGCCTCGGCCTCGAGGACTGGGATTTCTGGCTGTCGGCCCGCGAGAAGGGCTTTCACGGCGTCCGGGTGACGGATCCCGGCTTTCTGTATCGCGTGCGTCCCGAAAGCATGGTGGCGCAGTCGCGGCGGCGGACCGAGGAGATCCTTGCCGGGATGCAGCGCAAGCACGCGAAGCTCTTCTCCGCCGCGCCATCCTCGCCGACGAGCAGAGCCGAGGCGCCGCGCTTCCTGATGGCCGATCTCGAGAC
The DNA here is from genome assembly GCA_963816555.1 of uncultured Alphaproteobacteria bacterium. Taxonomy (GTDB): domain Bacteria; phylum Pseudomonadota; class Alphaproteobacteria; order Rhizobiales; family Tepidamorphaceae; genus Lutibaculum. Next base: position 382,420 of record CAWFLD010000007.1, read on the forward strand.
CGGTCGCGATCCGCGCGACGTCCGACTCCTGTCTGCCCGGCCGCGAAATGAGCCTTAAGGAGACCGCGGCGACCTTCGAGCGGCCTACTGGGTATCTACGAGCACGACTTGCCGCCGGTCCTCGTTGCCCATCACGGGATGCCGCCGCGCGCGGACGAATGGCCGATCTATCTGCGAAGCCTCCTGTTCGAGACGCATGGCCAATCCGCTGAACGGCCCGCGGCTCCTCGGGTGCAGCCGAGCGACCACGCCAGCCGCTTCTTCGGCGATCCCCGCCATGCCCGGAAGGATGCCGAGGCCGGCGCAGGCGCTCATCACGCTCATCCCCCTCTCCGAGCTCTCCCGGCTCGCGGCTGAGCGACGCCACCCGGCCGGGCCTCGCGGTGATCCGCGATGTCAGAACCGTCGAGCACTGGGCCTTGCCAACGCTCGAAGCGGTGCCCGCCCCGAGCGGCCGCATCACGCCGAAGCGCCGCGTCGACCGGCTGTCGGCCCTCCTGCGCCCCTTCGTTCGGGTCTCGCGCCAGCAGCCGATGCGCCACGCGAGCCGCCTCTATCGCGGGCCGATCGTCGAGGACGTGCGCGCCTTGATGACGGACGATCTCTGCGGCTATGAGAACTTCAGGCCATTCCCCTTCATGACCGGCAAGCCGGTGACCGCTGCCTGGTCGCCGTGGCGCCGGAGAGCCTGTCTCACGGCGGCCCTGCCGGGAGGCGTTCGCCGGTTCTGCGAGCGGCTGTCGGCTGCCGGCCTTCGCTCTGTCGCTCGCGATCGACGGCCAGACATCGGACGGCCTCGCTTCGTGCCCGCCGCCCGCCTGGCGCGGCCGGAGAACGTGATCCTCGATCCCGAGTTCCATCGCGAAAGCCGGCGAGCTTCGGCTTCATGGGCAGCAATCTGCCGGTGCTCGATCCGGCGGTCCATCACCGCCTGATGGGGCTTGCCCGCGGCCATGACGTAATAGCCGCCTTCGGCGTCACCGGCTTCCTGCCTGTCTTCGGCGAGGCAAAGGGCGACCGCATCGTGACGGTCGCGGAGTATGATGACGAGCTACTCATGTCTGCGGCTGCTGACGGATGCGATCCCGTGACGGCGCTCTCGGCCTATGAGCACGCGCATCATGCCATCGCCTGCGGCCCGGCAACGGCAAGGGCTCTCGCCAATCGCGGCGTGCCGGCGAGCCGGCTCGTTCCCCCCGGGAAACTCGCCTTCACCATCAGAAGCCGGCTTGCGGCGCTGGGCTGACGTGGGCCATTGAGGACGACATGACCATTGAGAAGCCTTTCGAGAAGTTCGTCGTCATCGTCACCTACGGCCGGTCGGGCTCGACCCTCCTGCAGACCGCACTGCAGACGATCGACAGGGCCTGCATCCGCGGCGAGAACAACAATGCGCTCTACCCACTCTTCCGGTCGTGGAAGCGCGCCCACAACACACGCTATAATCAGGGCGGAGCACCGATCCCGCAGCACGGGCCCTGGTACGGCGCCGACGAGATCGTGCCGCGCCGCTTCGGAGAGCGGCTGGCGGAGGCGTTCATCGGCGAGATCCTGACGCCGCCGGCGGGCACCCGCGTCCTCGGCTTCAAGGAGATCCGCTTCCACGACGCCGAGGACGGCGAGATGCCGGAGTTCCTCGACTTCATCCGCGCCTTCTTCTTCCCCTGCCGGCTCGTCTTCAACACCCGCCGGGCCACCGACGTCGCCCGCTCCTCCTGGTGGAAGGACGTGGAGATGGAGAAGGTCGTCGAGATGGTGGAGGATCTCGACCGCCAGTACGCCGACTACGCCGCAGCCCATCCGGAGGACTGCTTCCTCGTGCGCTACGACGACTACACGAAGGATCGCGCGGCGCTGCGCCCCCTCTTCGAGTTCCTGGGCGAGCCCTTCGACGAAGCGCGCCTCGAGGCAGCCTTCTCCAGACAGCTCTCGCACTAGATCAGAGCGCGAGGCGAGATTCCGATGCGCCAGCTGCTTCTCCATATCGGTCATCCGAAGACTGGCTCGTCGACGATCCAGGCGTTTCTGGCGAAGAACGCGCCCGAGCTCGCGCGCCGCAAGGTGTTTGTCGCCGGGGGCGAGCTCGAGTTCGAACTCGCAGAACCGCGTGGCCGGAAATCCGCTCCACTATTTCCGCCGCAACGCCGGGCATCGCGCCCGAAGCCTTCGCGGAATATCTGCGCGCGCGCATGGCGGCGGTACCCGACCCAGACGCGACGTTCGTGCTCTCGACCGAGATCCTGTTCAATCCCGGCCACGCCGCCCTCTTCCGCCCGCTTCTCGACGACCTCCCGATCCGGGTGGCCTACTACATCCGCCGGCAGGACCGCGTGCTTCTCGCCGCCTGGCGGCAATGGGGCATGAAGCGCGGCCTGTCGCTGCCGGAGTTCATCGCCTACCGCATGAATTCCGGCCTGCCGAACTACGAGGCGACGATCGGCGAATGGTCCACTCTCGTGGCCGACGATGCCTTCCGCATCCGTTTCCTCAACTCCCGCTTCCTCGAGGGCGGCGAGCTATTGGGCGACTTTTCTGCCTTCCTCGGCACGGAATTCCAGGGTCTCGAGACGGTCGGCGACGAGAATGTGAGCCCGGACGCGCGTCTCATTCGCTTCCTCAACCGCCATTCCGGGCTCTTCGAAACGGTCGACGACGACAGGCTCCTGAGCTTCATGGCCTCGGCGAGGAGTGGCGACGGCCGTGAAACGCTGCGCCTGCCGACCAATCTTTTCACGCTCATCCGCGACCGCTACGAGCCACGCAACCGGGAGATCGTGGCGCGCTGGATGCCGGCTAACACCGGCCTCGACGTCATCGACGAGACGACCGCACCAATTGGCGACGCCCCGCCCGAGCCCCTCGACACAGAGCACGTCGTTGCGCGGCTCTGCGACATCGTCGAGCGCCAGGGCCGCACGATCGAGGCCCTCCACCAGCGCCTCGCCCAGCTCGAGACGAAGACCGGCGATGAGGGATGAAGACCTCGGGACGCGCCTCGACCGCCTCGCGCGCCTGGAGATCATACCGGCCGGCTCCGCGGATCTCTGGGCTGGGACGCGAGCACCTGGCGCCGCTAAGCCCCGACGTCTCGGCCCGGGCGCTGTCGCCGGCGCGGCCGCTTCCTGATGAGGGCCGCCGCCTGCCCATCGGTGCGCCGCCGGAGCCGGACGAGCCGGAAGCGCCATTGATCGAGCGCCCGCGATATGTGCTCCGTGCCCGCGACGCACTGCTTGCCGGGCAGCGGGCGCTGGTCGACGACCGCGGCGGAGCCGCCGCGCATCTACAACGACACGCTCCTCCTGCCCGAGCCTTATTTCGACCACGCGACGCCGCTCTCGCGCTTTCCCCGCGAGTACCAGATGACGCCGGCGATCTCGCGCGAGGGAGAGGCCCTGCGCCTCGCGGCCGCGCCCGGCGACGTTCTCGAGGTCGACGAGCCGGTGGTCGCCGTGGGCTCGACAGAATCGCGCAATTACGGCTCCTGGCTCTTCCGGATCCTGCCGAAGCTCCTCGATCTCGACGCGCTCGGGCCGGAGGCCGAAGGCCGCGCTCTCTTCCTGCCGCTCGAGGCGCCATGGATGCGCGAGATCCCCGAAACCGTCTGCCCCGGCCGTCGCCTGGTCGCGCAGGACGTGACGCGGGTGGCCCGGCTGCGCGACGTCCTCCTGCCTTCCCTGCCGGCGCCGGAGAACGTCGTCCCGCCGAGGGTTCGCGCTCACCTCTCCGACCTCTCCGCACGTGCGAGGGCTCAGGCTGGCCAAGTCGGTCCTCGTCTCCGGCGGCTTTACGTCTCCCGCCGCCGCTGGTCCGAAACCGCGCCGCGCCGGGTTCTTGTCAATGAGGCCGATCTCGTTGAAGCGCTTCAGCGGGAGGGTTTCGAAGAGATCTTTCCGGAGGATATGAGCTTCGCGCAGCGCGTCGCGGCCTTCGCCGACGCGGCACTGGTCGTCGGGCCGACCGGCTCCGGCCTCTTCAACACAATGTTCTGCGTACCCCGTACGATCGTGATCGAGATCGAGCCGCACGGCCGCTTCCGCGCCATGCACGCAAGCCTCTACCGCAGCCTCGGCCTCGACCACGCCTTCCTGCGCGGGAAAATCACCGCGCCAGGCCCCGCGCCAGCGCACCCCGAGTGGCGGGTCAACGTGGACAGCGTACGCAGTGGGATTGCAGCAGCACTGGATGCGTGACATTCGCGCTGCCGACGATTGTTTGCACCTCTGAGTACAGAATATCCCATTCTGTTCCCAAGCCCCCCGCAGCATCTTCTTGTCTTTTGAAGGCATGCAGAACGGGAGCACACTGCTCTACCCCTCGTGATCACAAGACGGGACATGTTGACTCGGCCGCCGCGCCTGACGTTATCATTAGTACTTCTACGGCACAGCCCGCCATGAAATCAGGACTGCGCACGTGGACCAGAAGCCAAATCGCAAATATTGTGCCTTAGGGAGATCATCATGGCGGACTTTACCGGAACCTCAGGCGCCGATTATCACGAGGGAACCGAGGGCGACGATTCCATCCTGGGGCTCGGCGGGGCTGACACCCTGATGGGACTCGGCGGAAATGATACGATCGATGGCGGCGACGGCGCGGACTACGTTGCGGGGGGCGACGGCGGCGATGTCCTCGTCTCCGGCGCCGACGGCGATGTTGACACCATTCTCGGCGGCGGCGGCGGCGACGTCATCACCATCAGCGAGACGGGCAGCGGCTCCGGCGCCTCCGACGAGGTCTTCGCTGGCGCCGGCGCCGATTCAATCGACGCCTCCGCCACCACGAGCGGCCACGACCTCACGCTCGGCGGCGGCGGCGACAACGACACGGTCACGGATGGCGCCGGCAACGACGAGGTCTATGGCGGCACCGGCGACGACTCGATCATCGCCAATCTCGGTGGCAGCGACACGATCTATGGCGGCGACGGCATGGACAGCATCCTGTCGGCCGAGAACACGCCTGAAGCCGACCTCGTCTTCGGCGGCAGCGACGACGGACAGGACACGCTCTTCGGCGGCGACGGCGACATGCTGTTCGGGGGCGGCGGCAACGACGTCGTCGGCTATGCGAGCGTCGTCTATGGGGGTGACGGTGACGACTCCGTCCTCGGCGGCTCTTCCATGCAGGCCACGCTCGGCGGCGGAGCCGGCAACGACACGATCATCGGCGGCGACGATGCGCAGGAATCGATCTACGCTGGCGCCGGTGATGACCAGATCCTCGGCGGCGGCACGGGCGACAGCGTCGGCGACGAGATCTATGCCGGCTCGGGCGCCGATTCGGTCGCCGGCGGAGCGGGCGACACCCTCTTCGGCGGCGCCGACAATGATACGCTCGACCTCGGCGGCAACACCGGCGAGACCGCCTATGGCGGCGATGGCGTCGACGTCATCCGCAATTCGGGCGGCGGCAACGTCATTGGCGGCTCCGGCGGCAACGACGCTCTCTTCTCCGCCGACGGCGACACTGTCTATGGTGGCGACGACAATGACGCGCTGCTCGTCGCCGACAGCGTGACCGCCCTCGGCGGTAACGGCGACGATGTCATTGCCCTCGAGCAGGGCAGCACCGCCACCTCCTCCACCACCGCAAGCGACAACGTCGTGTCCGGCTCCGTGCTCACCGGCGGCGAAGGTGCTGACACGTTCGACTTCTCGACCTTCGGCACGGCGGCGACCGACGGAATTTCCGGCGACGTCAGGATCACGGATTTCGACGCAGCGGGCGACGATGTCATCGAGGTGGCCGCTGGCTCGAGCGTCACCTCCACCGTCTCGGGCGACGATGTCGACCTCACGATCGTCACCGGCGACGACACGCTCGACGTCACGCTGGAGCAGGCCTCGGGCTCCTTCGACAGCGCTGACGACATCAGCTACGTGTGATGCGATTGCAGGCTCCCTCCCCGGCATGGAGGGAGCCGTTCCGCCCGTGATCGGCCCCGCCGCCGTCCGGTGCGTGCGGACAGACAAGATGCAGGGGCTTTCACCTCCCCCTGGAGAGGTCCTGACCATGATTTCCCATCGGGGTCGACGCCGCCCTCTGCGGAACCAGATCCAGGCCGCCCCGTTAACGCATCCGCAACAAATAAGTGCGGGCCACGCTTGCATTTTTGCAACCGTCGCGGAAAATTCTGCGTCCCTGCCCACTCCCGGTTGACACCCCCATCCCCCTCCGCAATAAGCTTCATTCCGCGTTACCCTGCGCCGCGCCGTCCGAACGTTCGCGTGGGTACGG
>CAWFLD010000008.1:0-46543 GCA_963816555.1 uncultured Alphaproteobacteria bacterium
TCGCCGTCGAGCACCAGCCGCTGGAGGACGGCGGCTGGGTGGCCACGCACTTCAGGACATCACGGAGCAGCGCCGGGCCGAGGAGCGGATCCGCTATCTGGCGCGTCACGACGCGCTCGACGGGACCTGCCCAATCGCTGTACTCCTGCGCGAGCACCTCGAGTCGATGCAGTCGGCGCATCGAGCGGGGCGAGACCATCGCGGTGCTTGCGTCGACCTCGATCACTTCAAGGCGGTCAACGAACGCCGGCCACGCGGTCGGCGACGCGGTTTCAAGGCGGTCACCCACCGGCTGCGATCGCCTGCAAGCGCGACAGCGACTCGTGGCCCGCCTCGGCGGCGACGAGTTTGCCATCCTGTCGGGCCGCTGTCGCGCGCCGAGGACGCCGCGGTCTTGGCGAAGCGCATCGTCCAGTCGGTTGCCGAGCCGTTCTACGTGCTCGGCCACCGCGTCACCATCGGTGCGAGCGTCGGCGGCGCCGTGGCGCCGCTCGACGGCCGCAGCGCGGAAGCCCTGCTCAAGGCGGCGGACGCGGCTTGCTATCGCTGCAAGCGCGACGGCCGCGGCACGTTCGGATTCTTCGCCCATTCCATGGACGACAGCGCCGGCGACCGCCGCAGGCTGGAGCTGTGGCTGCGCACGGCGCTCACCAAGAGCCAGCTGAGCCTCCACTACCAGCCGATCTACTGCGTCGAGACCGGCCGCATCGTGGCGCTAACGAGGCGCTGCTACGCTGGCGGCATCCCGAGCGCGGCCCGATCCCGCCGGCGGAGTTCATCCCGATCGCCGAGGAGAGCGGCCTCATCGTTCCCATCGGCGAGTGGGTGCTGCGCCGCGCATGCCTCGACGCAGCGCAATGGCCGGAAGATGTCCGGCTGACGGTCAACCTCTCGCCGGCGCAGTTCGCTCCGGCCTCCGACATCGCCAGCACGCTCAGCTCGGCGGCGGCCACCGCCGCTTCCACCGTCCCGCATGGAGCTGGAGATCGCCGGCTCGGCACGCCTCGCGGCCATCGACGGCGCCACCTCCACGCTGGGGCGGCTGAAGGCGCTCGGGGCGCGACTGTGCATGGAGGATTTCGGCAGCGAGCACCGCTCCGCGGGCTATCTGAGCGCCTTCGCCTTCGGCCGGGTGAAGCTCGACCGGTCGCTGGTGCAAAGCGTCGCCGATGAAGATGCGGCCGCCCAGCTGGACGACGTGATGGCGCTGAGCCACAGCCTCGGCGTTCCGGTCACCGCGGAGGGCGTGGAAACCGGCAAGCAGCTGCGGCGCATCAAGCAGGTGGGCTGCGCCGAGGCGCAGGGCTATCTGCTCGGGCGGCCGCTGCCGGTCTCCGCGCTCGCCGATCTCTTCGCCGTGGAGCGCTCCATGCTGGACTACAAGGGCGCGGGCGCGCCGCTCGGGAAGACCTGGCGCACGGCCTGATCGCCGCTTTGTCTTTCCCTTGCCACACTGGATGCGATAGAGGGGGGCCGAAGGAGCCCCACATGTCCGCGAGCCTTGCCGAGCGCCGACTTACCATCTGCGGCCTGACCGAGCTTGGCGCGTTCGGAGCCTCCGTCACGCATGTCCTTCGATCCTCGATCCGGGCTACCCCGAGCCGGCCGACTTCGCCGACTACGGGCCGCACAAGCGGCTGACGCTCCGCTTCGACGACGTGATCGAGCGGGCACCGGACTGATGCCGCCCGAGCTGCACCACGTCGAGGCGCTGCTGGAATTCGGCAAAGGGCTCGCCGCGGCCGATCGACGACCCGCTCGGGCACCTCTCGTGCACTGCCACGCCGGAATTTCGCGCTCCACCGCCTCGATGACCACCTGCTTGCCGAGGCGCGGCCGGAGACGGACGAGGACACGCTCTTCGAGCATATCCGCGAGATCCGCCCGCAGGCATGGCCGAACTCGCGCATGATCGGCATGCCGACGCGCTGCTCAAGCGCGACGGCCGGCTCATCGCAGCGCTCCGCCGGCACTATTCGGAGCAGATCCGGCTGCGCCCCGACATCGCCGAGATGATCGAGCGCGTCGGGCGCGAGAAAGAGGTGGCGATGGCGGCCTGAGGCCGCCGCTTCCGGGCCGTCCTCGCCTCACCGCGGATTGAAGCGGCGTGACGCGAAAGCTTTGGTCCGGCCGCGCCCTAACCACTACATTGCGTCGATTCGCGCGGCCCGGACGGGCCGCGCGCGGAACAATTCAAGGGAGTCGCGACATGATGACGAAGCGCCAGTTCTCTCTTTCGGGTGCCGCCTTCGCTGCAGGGGCTTGCGGCGCTCGGGCCGGTTCGGCATCGGCGGCGCGCGGAGCGAGGAGCCGAGGCTTTCGAGGTCACGAAGACGCCGGAGGAATGGCGGGCGATCCTGACGCCCGCGCAGTATCAACGTCCTGCGCGAGGAGGGCACCGAGCGCCCTTACCAGCCCGCTGCTCGACGAGCACCGCGACGGCATCTTCGCCTGCGCCGGCTGCGAACTGCCGCTCTTCGCTCCGACAACGAAGTTCGACAGCGGCACCGGCTGGCCGAGCTTCTGGGAGGAGATCGCCGGCACGTCGCCTACAGGAGGACCGGGCCTTTCATGCGCGCACGGAAGAGCATTGCCGCCGCTGCGGCGGGCATCTCGGTCACGTCTTCGACGACGGGCCGCCGCCGACCGGCAAGCGCCACTGCATCAACGGAGTGGCGCTGGTCTTCCACCCAGGCGCCGGCGACAGGCTGAGCGGGCTATGGCGGCCGCAACGATGGCCGATCCTCGCCATGACGGCGCAGCAGATGATGGCGACATAGACGATCCGCGAGCGGCGCGTCGCTCGGCACGACGGCGGCGGGCCTTCGCCCCGCTTGCCGCTGCGTCCGCTCTCGGTCTGCATTCGTGGCGCTTCGCTCTCGGGCCCGGTGCGCGAAAATCAGCTCGGCGGATGTTCGACCACGCATTTCTGCTCACTTGAACGATATTCGACGCTATTTACCTTGACGATAACTGTTGCCGCCGGCCGGCGGCGCGCTCTGTCGCCGCAAGCCAGCGGCGGCCGCCCATCAAGGTTAAGGCGAGGGACGGAATCGAGCCCATGTTCCTGAGCGTCTTCGACATCTTCAAGATCGGCATCGGCCCGTCCAGCTCGCATACCGTCGGACCGATGGTGGCGGCGCGGCGTTTCGTCGACGAGACCTCCGCGGCCGCTCCCGAAGCGCGGCGCCTCGCCGTCGACCTGCACGGCTCGCTCGCCTTCACCGGCAAGGGGCACGGCACCGATCGCGCGATCGCGCTGGCACTTTCGGGCGCTTCGCCCGACACCGTCGAACCCGACGCCATCCCGTACGATCCTGATGGAGCTTGAGCGAGGCGAAGACGCTCGCCGCGATCGGCCTGCCCGATATCGCGTTCGATCCCGCAGCGGATATCCGCTTCGACTACGGCCCGCCGCTCCCCGGCCACGCCAACGGCATGACCTTCCGCGCGCTCGATGCCGACGGCGCGGCGCTTGCGAGCGCATCTTCTACTCCGTCGGCGGCGGTTTCGTCGCGCGCGCCGACGAGCTTGCGGCGGCGGGCGGGGAGGGGATCGCGGTTGCGGAAGCCGCGAATCCCAGCGTCGCCCTATCCCTTCGCCAGCGCGGCGAGATGCTTCGAATGGGCGAAGGCGGGGCTCTCGGTCGGCCGAGATGAAGCGGCCGAGCGAAGCGTCGCGTGCACCGCGGCGCCGATCTCGATCACGGGCTCGATCGCCATCTGGACGGCGATGGATATCCTGCATGAACCGTGGGCTTGGGCCATGTCGGCACCTTCCCGGCGGCCTGCAAGGTGAAGCGGCGCGCGCACGAGATCCACGCCAAGCTCCTCGCCGAGCACGGCGCGAACAGCGCTGCAGCCGCACCGGATCATGGACTGGCTTTCCGTCTACGCGATGGCGGTAGTCTAGGGTCCCGCCCGGCGGAGCAACGCCGGGCGGGGTGGAAGGCTCAGCTGTGGTAGGCCGCCTCGCCGTGCGACGAGAGGTCGAGACCCTCGCGCTCCGCCTCGGGGCTCGTGCGCAGGCCGAGCACGAGATCGGCGACCTTGTAGGCGATCAGGCTGCCGATGCCGCACCAGACGATGGTGACGCACACCGCCAGGAACTGGATCCAGGTCTGGCCGGCGATCGAGAAGTCGGCGCCGCCCTGGCCGCCGAGCGACGGCGCGGTCAGGATGCCGGTGCCGATGGCGCCGATGATGCCGCCGATGCCGTGCACGCCGAAGACGTCGAGGCTGTCGTCGTAGCCCACGGCGGGCTTCACGACGGAGACGAAGACGTAGCAGCCGATCGAGGCGACGATGCCGAGCACGATGGCGCCCATCGGGCCGACGCTGCCGCAGGCCGGCGTGATGGCCACGAGGCCGGCCACGAGGCCCGACGCGGCGCCGAGCATCGAGGACTTGCCGCGGGCGACCGCCTCGATCACGGCCCACGCGGCGATCGCGGCGGCGGTGGCGAGGAAGGTGTTGAGCATGACGAGCGTCGTCAGGCCGTTCGCCTCGAGGTTGGAGCCGGCGTTGAAGCCGAACCAGCCGACCCACAGCAGCGATGCGCCGACCATGGTGAGGGTCATGGAGTGCGGCGCCATCATCTCGCCCCGGTCGAAGCCGATGCGCTTGCCGACCAGCAGGCAGCCGACGAGACCCGCGATGCCGGCGTTGATGTGCACGACCGTGCCGCCGGCGAAGTCGAGCGCGCCCCAGTTGAACAGCAGGCCGTTGCCGGCCCACACCATGTGGGCGATCGGGAAGTAGACGATCGTCACCCAGATGATCGAGAACAGGATGACCGCGCCGAACCTCATGCGCTCGGCGAAGGCACCCACGATCAGCGCCGGCGTGATCGCGGCAAACGTCATCTGGAAGCAGATGAACACGTATTCCGGGATCACCTCGTCGGTGAAGGTGGCCGCCGTCGAATCGGGCGTCACGCCGGCCAGGAACATCTTCCCGAAACCGGAGAAGAAGGCGTTGCCGCCGTCGCCGAAGGCCATCGTGTAGCCGTAGACGGACCAGATCACCATCACGACGGCGGTGATCATCATGACCTGCATGAGGACCGACAGCATGTTCTTGGCGCGCACGAGGCCGCCGTAGAAGAGCGCGAGGCCGGGGATCGTCATCAGCAGGACGAGGATCGTCGAGATCATCATCCAGGTCGTGTTGCCCGGGTTGGGAACCGGAGCCGCGGCCGCGGCATCGGCGGCGGCGTTGGCGGCGTCCTGGGCGAGCGCGGGCTCGATGAAGCCGATGAGCGGCAAGGCAAAAAGCGGGGCTGCCGCGAGTTTACGAGCAAGCGTCATCTCGTTTTCCTTCTCCAATGTTTTTTCCGAGGCGCTGTCAAAGAGCGTCCACATCGGTCTCGCCCGTGCGGATGCGCACGGCGCGGTCGATGCCGTGGACGAAGATCTTGCCGTCACCGATCTGGCCGGTGCGGGCCGCCGTGGCGATGGCCTCGACCACCGCGTCCGCCTGCTCGGTGGCGACGACGATCTCGATCTTCAGCTTGGGAAGGAAACTGACGGCGTATTCGGCGCCGCGGTAGATTTCCGTGTGCCCCTTCTGTCGCCCGAAGCCCTTCACTTCGGTGACGGTCAGTCCCTGCACCCCCACGGCGGTGAGGGCTTCCCGGACCTCGTCCAGTTTGAACGGCTTGATGACGGCCGAGACAATCTTCATGTCGGCTCCCTGTTCTACGAACCCCTCGCGGTGCGGCCCGTCACCCGGACCGCGGCGAACCCGTCCCTCACGGGATCGTCGGGCGTTCAGAGAACAAGTGCCGTGCCAACGTGCGTCAGCCGCCGGCAACTTATTGATAATGAAGGGATTTCAGAACATCTGCCGCTTCAGCGGGCAGAGCGGGCGCCGGGCGGCCTGCCTATTTCATGTGCAGGAAGGCGATTCTGCCCGCCGAGGCGTCACTCTGATTCCTTTTTCGGCGTGACCCGGCGGATCAGCCCCTCCTGCGCGACCGAGGCGACCAGCGTGCCGTCGCGCTTGAAGATCATGCCCCGCGTGAAGCCGCGGGCGCCGGAGGCGTTCGGCGAGTCCTGCGAGTAGAGCAGCCACTCGTCGCAGCGGAACGGCCGGTGGAACCACAGCGCGTGGTCGAGGCTCGCGGCCATGATGTCGCGCTCGAAGATCGCCTTGCCGTGCGGCATCAGCGAGGTGTCGAGCAGCGTCATGTCGGAGGCGTAGGCGAGGATGCAGCGCTGGATCTCGTCCGACTCGGGCAGCGGCTCGACGGCCTTGAACCAGACGTTCTGGCGCGCCGGCAGCGGCTTCCTCTCGATGTAGCGCTCGAGGCTCACCGGGCGGTACTCGATCGGCCGCTCGCTGTTGAGGTACGAGCGCAGCGCCTCCGGCACGCGGTCGCCGGCCACCTTGCTCGCCTGCTCCGGCGACAGCAGGTCTTCCGGCTGCGGCACCTCCGGCATCTCCGCCTGGTGGTCGTATCCCTGCTCCTCCACCTGGAAGGAGACGGACATGGAGAAGATCGCCTGGCCGTGCTGGATGGCGACGACACGCCGCGTGGTGAAGCTGCGCCCGTCGCGGATACGGTCGACCTCGTAGATGATCGGCGCCTTGGGGTCGCCGCCGAGCAGGAAATAGCCGTGCAGCGAGTGCGGCCGCCGGTTGTCGACGGTGCGCGAGGCGGCGACGAGCGCCTGGCCGATCACCTGCCCGCCATAGACGCGCGGCCAGCTCGTGGCGGGGTTGCCGCCGCGGAAGAGATTGTGCTCGAGCTGCTCGAGGTCGAGGATCTGCAGAAGGCCTTGAAGGGCATTGCTCATCGGGCGAACTTTCGGGTGGTCGAAGGGCGAAAAGGGTGTGCGGCGTATGAGCATGAAGTCAAGGCAGCTGACGCAGGGTGCGGCGGACGTGATGGTGGCGGGCGCGGGCCTCGTCGGCCGCGTCTTCGCGCTGTGCCTGCACGAGGCCGGCGGCGGCGACCTGCGCCTCTCGCTGTTCGACGGCGCGCCGGGGCCCGGCGGCCACAACGACATTCGCGCCTACGCCCTGACGGGCGGCGCGCGGCAGATGTTCGAGATCCTCGGGGTGTGGCCGCGCATCGCCGGGGACGTCCAGCCGGCGCACGGCATGCGCATCGCCGACTGCTCGGCCGCCGACATCATCCGTCCGGTGCTCCTCAATTTCGAGGAGGAATCGGAGTGGGACGAGCCGATCGCCCACTTCGTCGAGGCGCGCCACCTCGTGCGTGCCGTCGAGGCGGCCTGCGCCGAGGCGGGGCTCGAGCCGCGCTACGGCACCCGCATCCGCGGCATCGAGCGCCACGGGCAGACGATCGGCCCCAGCCCGGCCGGCGATCTCGGGACGGCGCGCCTGCTCGTCGGGGCCGACGGCGCACGCTCCGCCGTCCGCCGCGGCGCCGGCATCGGCGCGGTGGGCTGGCCCTACCGGCAGAGCGCCATCGTCGCGATCCTCGGCACGGAGGTCGCGCATGACGGCATCGCGGCGCAGCACTTCCTGCCGAGCGGCCCGTTCGCGCTGCTGCCCCTGCCGCACGGCCGCACCGGCCTCGTCTGGACGCTGCCGACGAGGCGGGCCGACGAGATCATGCGGCTCGCGCCCGACGAGCAGCGGGCCGAGATCGAGCGCGCCGCCGGCCCGGAGGCCGGCCGCATCGAGGTCCTGGAGGGGCCGTTCTCCTTCCCGCTCTCGCTGTCGATCGCCCGCCGCTACGTCGCCGACCGTGTCGCGCTGATCGGCGACGCCGCGCACCGGCTGCACCCGCTGGCCGGACTCGGCCTCAATGTCGGCCTCCGCGACGCCGCCGCGCTCGCCGAGGTGGTCGTCGAGGCGGCGCGGCGCGGCGAGGATTTCGGCCAGCTCGGCGTGCTGCAGCGCTACGAGCACTGGCGCCGGCCCGACGCCGTCGCGCTCGCCGCCGTCACGGACGGGCTCAACCGCCTGTTCGGGACGGACTGGGGGCCGTTGCGGGCGCTGCGCGACGCGGGGCTGACGATGGTCGAGCGCTCGCACGGCCTCAAGAGCCGGCTGACCCGCGACGCCGACGGCCAGGTCGTGAGCCCGCCGCGCCTCTTCCAGGGCCTGCCGATCTGACGGAGATCACTCGGCGGCGCGTGGCAGCATCACGATGAGCCGCGCCCGCTCGAGCCGCATGCGCTCGCCGTCCCAGGTGCCGGCGACGTCGAGGAGCAGCACGCCGACCTCGCGGCCGTCCTCCTGCTGCGACACGAAGAAGCCCGGCACGGTGGCGGAGCGGCGCGCCTCGTCGTCCGGCGCCTTCGCCTCGCCCGCCAGGTCGATTCTCAGCGGCGCCTCGCCCGGCAGGGCGAGGGTGATCCGGCCGCCGTCGAGAGAGCCGCCGGCCCCCTGCCAGCCGGGCGCGACCGGCAGCTGTATCGGCCCGAAGAGCCGGTCGTAGCCGCGAAGGTCGACCGGCGTGCCCGGCGCCGCGACCGCCAGCGGCCGCGGGGGCGGCGGCATCTCGCCCACCTCGACGCCGAGCTGGCCTTCGAGGGCGCCGCGCAGATAGGGGTCGCGAACGGCGAACGCGGCCAGGGCGCCCGGATCGTCGAGCCGCGAGGCGAGGCGGGGGAGCGCATCCTCGGCGGCGAAGTGATGCAGCAGCGAGATCGCGCGCTGCGCCCGGTCCGAACGCTCGCCGGGCTCGCCGGCCTCCGCCGCGATCGCCTCCCGGTCGAGCGTCCTGCCCTCCAGCCAGCCCGAAGCGGCGGCGAGATCGACGAAGCGCCCGGCCTGCGAGGTCAGGCTCGCCTCGCGGGCGCCCCACGGACCGAACGACCCCGCGATCAGGAGCAGCGCCAGGAGGCCCGGCACGAGGCGTATGTCGCGCGCGCCCCGGCCGCGCCAGGCGAAGGCGAGGGCCAGCGCCCCGAGCCAGACGGCGCCGATCACCAGCGCGTAGCGCTCGGGCGTGAGCCCGTAGGCGGCGATCCGCTGGTAGGCCGCGAGCGCCAGCAGCGCCACCGGCACGAGCGTCGCCGCGTACCACCAGTCGAGGAAGCCCTTCACCAGCCGCCCGCCGGTCTCCCGCTCGGGATGCAGGAGCAGCGTCGTGGCCGCGCCGGCGGCGCCGAAGGCGCTCACCATCCAGCCGATCTGGCCGTTCGGCAGCTGCCACGTCACGAGGATCTGCAGCGAGTAGGCGAACAGGATGACGGCGTAGGTGAGAAGCAGCGGCACCAGGATGAAGCGGGCGATCGCCCGCACCGCCCGGTCGAGGAAATGATCGGGCTGGAGCGCCCCTGCGCCGGCCGGCGCCGGCACCGCGGACAGCCAGGTCAGCGGCGCCAGGAAGCCGAAGGAGAGCGGGAAGACGACGTTCAGGACGAGACGCTCGAAATCGATGCCGAACAGGACGTCGAGGCTGCGGTCGATCACGAAGATGCCGACGGCGAAGACGCCGGAGCCGAGGAGCGCGAGCCCCGCCGACAGCCACAGCCGCTCGTTGAAGCGCCAGAGCGCGTCGGAGGAGTGGCGCGTGCCGGTGAAGCCGGCGACGCTCAGCGCCAGGAGCAGCCCGGGGATCAGCAGCAGATCGTCGACCCGCCAGGGGGCGGGGGCGACGTGCAGTGCGGCGATGGCGGCGGCCGCGCAGGCCTGCGCCGCGAAGCGCGCCGGCGCGCGCCAGCCGCGCCCCTCGCCGAGGAGATCGACCGCGAAGGCCGCCAGCGCCAGTGCGACGAGCGCGGCGAAGACGCGGTCGGGCAGCGCCACGACCGCCGCCACCTCGTATTGCCGCAGCATGACCGCCACGGCGAGGATCGCGGAGAAGGCGCACGGCAGGGGAAAGCGGCGCAGGGCGGAGCCGACATCCGGCGCGACGAGCGCACGCGCCGCCGTCAGGAGCCGCGAGGCACCGCGGGAGGAAGCCATGAAGGGTTGTCGCGCCGCCCGGGCTCAGTCCTCGAGCGGCCGCGCCTCCTCGCGCAGCATGATCGGGATGCCGTCGCGGATCGGATAGGCGAGCTTCGCCGCGCGGCTGATCAGCTCCTGGTGCACGGGGTCGTACTCGAGCACCGTCTTGGTGACCGGGCAGACGAGGATCTCGAGGAGCTTGGGGTCGATCGCACGCGGGTTCGGCTCGGTCATCTGTCGTTGTCTCTCGTCTGGAGCTATTGCAGGGAGGAGCCCGACTCGTCGTCGCCGCGCGCCAGCGCCATCTCGGTGACGGCGATCAGCACCTCGGCGCGGCTCGACAGATCCGGCGCCTCGAGCAGGGCCTGCTTCTCGCGCACGCCGTAGGGGCTCATCATCGACAGGGCGTTGACCAGCGTCTCCGTCGAGGCGCGGTCGATCGAGTCCCAGTCCGTCTCGAGCCCGTGCTCGTCGAGATACTTGCGGAACGTGTCGAGCAGCCGGCGCCGGTCGACCTCCTCCTCGCCGCAGCGCGGCGTGAGGTCGTCGGTGAACTCGGCGATGGAGATGCGGCACTGCCGGTAGGGCGTGCCGCCGCGGATCTCCTCGGCGGTGCGGAAGCGGCAGACGCCCGTCAGCGTGATCAGGTAGCGGCCGTCGCCCGTCTCCTGGAACTGCGTCACCCGGCCGAGGCAGCCGACCGCGCTCAGGCCGGGCTTCTCGCTGCCCTCGTCCTCGGGGCGGGGCTGGACCATGCCGATGACGCGGTCGCCGGCCAGCGCGTCGTCGACCATGGCGAGGTAGCGCGGCTCGAAGATGTTGAGCGGCAGCTCGCCGCGCGGCAGCAGCAGCGCGCCCGGCAGCGGGAAGACCGGGATCACCTGCGGCACGTCGCCGGGGCGGCCATATCGTCGGTTCAGCGCCAAGAAGACCTCACGAGAAGAGGACGGAGGACAGCCTGCGGCGGCCCTGCAGCGTGGCGGGATCCTTCGGGCCCCACGCCTCGAAGAACTGCAGGAGCTGCTTGCGCGCCCCGTCCTCCTGCCACTCGCGGTCGCGCGCCACGATTTCCAGCAGGTGGTGGGCGGCGTCGGCCCGGTCCCCGGCCGCGTTGAGGGCGAGCGCCAGCTCGAAGCGCGCCTCGTGGTCGTCCGGGTTGGCTTCGATACGGTTCGACAGCTCCGAGAGATCACCGACCGAGCCGGCCTGCTCGGCGAGCTCGAGCTCGGCCCGCGCGGAGGAGATGGCGGGATCGTCCTGCTTGTCGGCGGGCACGAGACCCAGTGTCTGCTTCGCGCGGTCGAGCTCGCCGGCCCGCACCATCGTCTTCGCCATGCCGGCGATCGCGCCGAGATCGCTCCGGTCGGCCTGCAGGATCGCGCCGAACGCGGCCGCGGCCTGCTGGTAGTCGCCGGCCTCGAGCGCGGCCTCGCCCATCTGCATGGCCTGCGCCGTCTGGTCTTCCTCGCCGCCCTCGGCACCGCCCGCGGTGCCCAGGCGCTCGATGAACTGCTTGAGCTGGCTTTCCGGCAGGGCGCCCATGAAGCCGTCGACCGGGCGCCCGTCGACGAAGGCGAAGACGGCGGGAATCGACTGCACGCCCATCTGCTGCGCCACGGCGGGGTGCTCGTCGATGTTCATCTTGACGAGCTTGATCTTGCCCTTCGCCTCGCGGACGACCTTCTCGAGGAGCGGCGTCAGCTGCTTGCAGGGGCCGCACCACGGCGCCCAGAAGTCGACGAGCACGGGCACCTGCTGCGACGCCTCGATGACGTCGGCCATGAAGCCCTGCGTCGTGGTTTCCTTGATGAGGTCGTCGCCGCCTGCCGGCGCGGCCTGACCGCCTGTGAAGAGTTCCATGTTCACCCCGCCTCTGCTCCTGGGCCGTCGCATCGCCATGAGACGCGCAAGATCCGCTCCAGGTCCTTGAAGTGCATCAATCGCGCAGCCTTTGACCGGGCGGCACGGGCTCCCCGCGCCCGCGACCCTCGACCCGCGTCTCCGTGCAAGATGGGGCGCAGCCCGCCCGAGTGCAAACCCCGGACGCGCCGGCCGCCTCAGCCGGCCTCGCCGGAGGGCAGCGACGCGATGACCGGGTCGTGGCCCTCGGCCTTCAGGAAGGCGACGAGGTCGTCGCGGGCGATCGAGGTCGTCATCGTGTTGACGAGCGGGTGGAAGTTGAGCGTCTCGTGGGCGAGAAGCTCCTCCGCCAGCACCACGGTCACCCGGCCGTCCGTGTCGTTGATGATCGAGAACGGCGTGACGGAGCCGGGGATCACGCCCAGCACCTCCTCCATCAGCTCGGCCTTGCCGAAGCTCACCTTCGCGGCGCCGATCGCGGCGGGCAGGCGCTTCAGGTCGACCGCCGCCTCTTCCGGCGCGACGACCAGCCACAGCCGGTCCTTCTTGTCCTTCAGGAAGAGGTTCTTGGTGTGGCCGCCGGGGATCTCGCCGCGCAGCGCCTGCGACTGCTCCACCGTGTAGAGCGGCTCGTGCTCGCGCGTCTCGACCTCGATGCCGAGATCGCCGAGGCGGGCGAAGAGATCATCCGGGGTCGCAGCCATGCTCATCCATTCCTCGTCCGCCGGCCTCCGCGGGCCGGCCGTCATTGTCCGTCGCGCTCCCTGGGTGCTTCGGGCCTTGCGGGCCGGCGCGGGCGCCGGCCGCAGGCCCCGCCGCGGCGGGGCGCCGAACCTCTCCTAGCCCCATCGTCCGGAGCTCTCAAGTTTTGTGAAACAGGGCCCTTGCATTGCCCCGGCCGAACGTGCATATACGGCTCCGCCTCGCCGATACGGCGAGCGCGATCAGGAGCGCGGGCGTAGCTCAGGGGTAGAGCACAACCTTGCCAAGGTTGGGGTCGTGAGTTCGAATCTCATCGCCCGCTCCAGTCTTTATATCCCCAAATGAATTCTCGTATCGGCCGCCGTGTCACTTCGGTGGCCCGCTTTCGTGCGCAACGTCATTTCCGTGACGGCGCCGACGCGGCTTACTGCCTTCGAAGCGCCTGAGAAGGCGAGAGCGACTGCGCTCGCTGTACGCCCCGGCCACTCGAGCGCAAAAAGCGGCCCTCGGCCTCACTGCAATTCCGCGCCGCCCTCTTCGATTACTCGGCTCACACGAGCGAGGCACCGTACGCTCGTGCCACTTGCGGACGAACGAGCTGCGCCGCGCTTCACCGCCTCACGCTCCGCCCGATACGACGGCGCCGGCAGAGGGCTCCCGGCCGGCGCCATAAGACCGGAAGCGGGCCACGAGACGACCGCTACCAGCGGATCCGCGGCCGCATGCGCCCCGGTCCGGACGACATCTTCACCCGGCAGGAGCTGCTCGAGAAGTTCGGCTTCAGCGAGTAGTGCCGGCGGTACGGGAAGCTGACGCCGGGTTTCGCCTGCGGCGGAACCGGCGCGGCCGCTATCCCAGGTAGACCTTGCCCGGCGGGTAGCGCAGGAGCGGCGGGCCGCGGCGGGCGAGCACGAAGCCGAAGGCCAGCGGCCCGACGCGGCCGGCGAACATCAGCACCATGACGAGGAGCCGCCCCACCGTATCGAGGTTGGGCGTCACGCCGCGCGACAGGCCCACCGTGCCGAGCGCCGAGGCCGCCTCGAAGCCGAGGTCGAGCGTCAGCCCGTCCTGCGTCAGCATCAGCAGGAACATCGCGACCGAGACGAACGAGGCGCTGGCGACCGCGAGCGCCAGGACCTTGAGGATCTCCGTCTCGCCGAGCTCCCGCCCGAAGGCGTGGATGCGGCGCTGGCCGCGCATGAAGCCGATCGTGACGATCAGCAGCACGACGAAGGTCGTGACCTTGATCCCGCCGGCGGTCGACGTGCTGCCCCCGCCGATCAGCATCAGCACGATGAACATCAGCGCCGTCGTCTCGTGCAGGTCGCCGATCGGGATCGTGTTGAAGCCCGCGGTCCGCGTCGTCGTCGCCTGGAACCACCCCGCCATGAGCTTCGCCCCCGTCGTCTTCAGGGCGCCGAGCGTGCCGGGGTTGTTCCACTCGAGCAGCAGCGTCGCGGCGACCGAGACGACGATCAGCGCGGCGGTGCCGGTGAGCATCAGCTTGGTGTGCAGGCTCAGGCCGCGCCAGCGGCGCACCCGGTAGAGATCGAAGACCACCGTGAAGCCGAGCCCGCCGACGATGTAGAGCGCCGGCACCACGACGTTGACGAGCGGGTCGTCCGACCAGGCGCTGAGGCTCCTGGTGAAGAGCGAGAAGCCGGCATTGTTGAAGGCCGAGACGGAGTGGAAGACGGCGGCCCATATGCCGCCGGCCCAGCCGATGTCCGGCACGAAGCGGAAGGACAGGAGGACGGCGCCCGCCAGCTCCGCCACGAGGACGAAGCGGATCATCAGCCGCGCCAGGTCGAGCAGGTCGCCGAACTCGGTGTTGTTCAGGTCCTCGCCGAGCGTGATGCGCTGGCGCAGCCCGATCGGCATGCCGAAGATCGCGAGGATGCGGACCGCGAAGGTCATGATGCCGAGCCCGCCGAGCTGGATCAGCAGCAGGATGACCGCCTGCCCGAAGGGCGTGAAGCCGGGGCCGGTGTCGACGACCGAGAGGCCGGTGATGGTGACGGCCGAGGTCGCGGTGAAGGCGGCGCTCAGCCACGAGAGGTGGTGGGTCGCCGCCCACGGCAGCTTCAGGAGCAGCGTTCCGGCGACGACCAGCGAGCCGTAGAGCAGCAGCAGAACCGCCGGCGGCGTGAACGGGGCCCGGGCGAGCGGCGTGATCACGTCCCGATCAGCCCATGTCCATCAGGTCGGTGCCGAACCGGCGCAGCTCGTCCTTTGGCCCCAGCAGCAGCATGCGGTCCTTGGCCTCGAGCACCAGCGGCGCGTCGTCGTGGGCGATGAAGTCGCTGCCGCGCACGAGCCCGAGGCAGCGGACCTTGTAGGTCTCGTCGAGGCCGAGCTCGTCGGCCTTCTGGCCCTCGAGGCTCTCCGGCACCTCGACCACCGCCACCAGCGAGCGGTTGCCGAGGCTCACATAGTCGACCATGAACGGCGTGTGCAGCATCTGGGCGACGTGCATGCCGATCTCGCCTTCGGGATGGATGACGCGGTCGACGCCGATGCGGTGCAGGATGCGATGGTGCATCCGGTCGATCGCCTTCACCCAGACGCAGCCGACGCCGAGGATCTGGGCGGTCATGGCGGCGAGGATGTTCGCCTCGAGCGGGCCGATCGCGATGAGGGCGACGTCGACATCCGCGAGCCCCGCCTCCTTCATCGCCTGCTCGTCGCGCGCGTCCGCGATGACGCACTGCTCGAGCTTGTCGGCGACGGGATTGACCTTCGTCTCGTCGATGTCGATGCCCAGCACCTCGTTGCCGAGCGACGACAGCTCGACGGCGACGGTGCGGCCGAACGTGCCGAGCCCGATCACCGCGAAGGTGCGCTTGCGATTGGCCATTCTGGAACTCCCGGGCTCGGACGACGAAGCGCTGGCGGTCGAATCGATAGCATCTGCCTGCTTTGCTGACGAATCCTCAACAGCGCGACGCGGCGCGCCTTGATCGCGCGCGCCGGTTGCGGCATCTCCAGCGTTCCGCCGCATCGTGCGGCGCATCCGGGAGACACGCCATGTGGGACGAGCGGTACGGTCGCGAGGACTATCACTTCGGCACGGAGCCGAACGCCTTTCTGCGCGCGCAGGCGCATCGGCTGTCGCCCGGCACCGCCGCCCTCGCCGTGGCCGACGGCGAGGGCCGCAACGGCGTCTGGCTGGCCGGGCAGGGCCTCAAGGTCACGGCCGTCGATTCGTCCCCCGTCGGCCTCGCCAAGGCCAAGCGCCTCGCGGAGGAGCGCGGCGTGTCCATGGAGTGCATCGAGGCCGACCTGGCCGACTGGACCTGGCCCAGCGAGGCGTTCGACGTCGTCGTCGCGATCTTCATCCAGTTCGCGGACCCGACGCTGCGCAAGACGATCTTCGACGGCATGAAGCAGGCCCTGAAGCCCGGCGGGCTCGTGCTCATGGAAGGCTACCGCCCGGAGCAGCTCGCCTACGGAACGGGCGGGCCGAAGGTGCTCGACCAGCTCTACACGCGCGAGCTGCTCGAGGAGCATTTCGGCGGGTTCGAGATCGTGGAGCTGCGCGAGCACGACAGCGAGATCCACGAGGGCAAGGGCCACCAGGGCATGTCCGCCCTCATCGACCTGGTCGCCCGCAAGCCCGGCTGACCGGCGCCGCCGCGGCTACTTTTCCTGGGGCTTGGCGGCGGCTTCGTCCGGCACGAAGATTTCCGGCTGCTCGGTCGCGGCGAGGGTCTTCGCCGCCTCGTCCAGCGCGCGCCGCAGCTGTCCGCCCTGCACCGGCTTGTGCACGAAGCCCAGCGGCTCGAGCGGGGCGAGGCTCTCGATCCGCTTGCGGTCGAGATTGCCGCTGACGAAGATGCAGCGCAGGCCGAGCGTCTCCTTCAGCGCCCGCGCCACGTCGGCGCCGCAGTCGCCGTCGGCGAGCCGCAGGTCCATCGTGGCGAAGTCGGGATTGTGCTCGGCGGCGGCCTCCAGCGCCTGCGCGCCGTTGCGCACGCAGACGCAGACCTCTCCCCCGTGTTCGACGATCATGGTCTCGAGATACATCGCGATCAGCACCTCGTCCTCGACGATCATCACGCGCATGCCGGCTCGGCTCCAGCGTTACTCGGGGATCGGTAGCGGGGCAGCGGAGAACGCCCCTCGCCGACCGCCCGCCCGGGGCGGCCCGGCAACAGGTCTGCCACAGAACAGGGCCCGGACGGAAGTGACGAACGGCCTCGCCGCGGCGGAAACGGGCGCACGACGCCCGTTGCGCCGCGTTGCGGCATCGCGCGTCACGCACTAGCCTCCTGTCGTTCTTCAGGAGGAGGTTCATCGTGAAGTTTGGCATAGGCCAGCCCGTCACGCGGCTCGAGGATCCGGCTTTCGTCACCGGGCGGGGGCGCTACACCTCAGACCTCAGGCCGGACGACACGGCCTGGATGGTCGTCGTGCGCAGCCCGATGGGCCATGCCGACTTCGCCTTCGCCGACCTCGACGCGGTGCGCGCCATGCCCGGCGTGCTCGGCGTGCTGACGGCGGCGGACGTGGCGCACCTGAAGCCCATTCCCTGCATGGCGCGCATCACCGATTCCTCCGGCGGCCCGATCCACGTGCCGGACAACCCGATCCTGCCGGCCTCCCGGGTGCGCCATGTCGGCGAGGCCGTGGCCGTGATCGTCGCCCGCACGGCCGAGGAGGCGCAGGACGCCGCCGAGGCGATCGAGATCGACTGGCAGGACCTGCCGGCCGTCGCGACGATGGAAGAGGCGCTGGCCGGCGACGCCCCCGCGATCTGGCCCGACCACGGCACGAACGTCGCCTTCGACTGGCGCTACGGCGACAAGGCGGCGACCGACGAGGCGTTTTCCGCGGCCGCGCACACCGTCTCGGTCGACCTCGTGAACAACCGCATCGTCACGAACTACCTCGAGACGCGCAGCGCCACCGGCTCCTTCGATCCCGACAGCGGCCGCTACACGCTCGTCACCGGCACGCAAGGGGTGCGGCTGATCCTGCCGATCCTCGCCGGCACCGTGTTCGGCATCCCGGAGGAGCGCATCCACCTGATCACGCCGGACGTCGGCGGCGGGTTCGGCACGCGCTTCTTCCCCTACCGGGAATACGCGCTGGTGCTCGTCGCGGCGGAGCGGGTGGGCCGCCCCGTCACCTGGGTCGCCGGGCGCACGGAGCACTTCCTCGCCGACTATCACGGCCGCGCGCAGGAGAGCCACGCCGAGCTGGCGATCGACGCGGAGGGCAGGTTCCTCGCCCTGCGCGTCGACAGCCGCGCCGACATGGGCGCCTATCTCTCGCACTACGCACCGTTCGTGCCGACCAACGGCACGCACATGGTGCCCGGCGTCTACGACATCCCGGCCGTCGATCTCCGCGTGCGCGGGATCTACACGAACACGGTCTGCGTCGACGCCTATCGCGGCGCCGGCCGGCCGGAGGCCGCCTACCTGATCGAGCGCATCGTCGACAAGGCGGCGCGCGAGCTGAAGATCGCGCCGGAGGAGATCCGCCGGCGCAACTTCATCGCGCCCTCCGCCATGCCCTACACGACGAAGACGGAGCGCACCTACGATTCCGGCGAGTTCGACGGCCACATGAGCCGCGCCATGGAGGCCGCCGACTGGGCGGGCTTCCCCGCGCGCCGGGCGGAGAGCGCGGCGCGCGGCAGGCTGCGCGGCATCGGCATCGCGACCTACATCGAGGCCTGCGCCGGCGGCGCGGCGGAGACGGCCGCGCTGTCGATCAAGGCGGACGGCCGGGTCTCCGTCGTCATCGGCACGCAGGCCTCGGGCCAGGGCCACAAGACGGCCTATGCGCAGATCGTCTCGGAGCGGCTCGGCATCCCGCCGGAAAAGGTCGACGTGATCCAGGGCGACAGCGATATCGTGAAGGCGGGCTGGGGCACCGGCGGCTCGCGCTCGATCCCGACGGGCGGCACGTCGGTGTCGAATGCCGGCATCCGCCTCGCCGATCGCGTCCGCAAGCTCGCCTCCGACATGCTGGAGGCGGCGCCGTCCGACATCGAGCTCGAGGACGGCGAGATCCGCATCGCCGGCACCGACCGCGCGACGACCTTCGAGGCCGTGGCGGCGCGCGCCGCCGAGCTCGGCGAGCCGCTCGACGAGACCGAGGAGTGGGCGCCCGCCGCGCCGACCTTCCCCAATGGCACGCATGTCGTCGAGGTCGAAATCGATCCCGACACCGGCGAGACGGCGATCCTGCGCTACACCGTCGTCGACGATTTCGGCGTGACGATGAACCCGCTCATGCTCGCCGGCCAGGTGCACGGCGGCATCGCGCAGGGCGTCGGCCAGGCGCTGATGGAACACGTCGTCTACGAGCCGGGCACCGGCCAGCTCGTCACCGCGAGCTTCCAGGACTACCAGCTGCCGCGCGCCGAGGACTTCCCCGACATCGGCTTCGAGACCCGCAACGTGCCCTGCGCCACCCACCCGCTCGGCATGAAGGGCGCGGGCGAGGCCGGCGCGATCGGCGCCTGCCCGGCCGTCGTCAACGCCGTCGTCGACGCCATCGAGCCCGCCACCGGCCTGACCCACATCGACATGCCGGTCACGCCGCTGAAGCTCTGGCAGGCCATTCGCGACGCCCGCCCCGGCTGACGCCGGGACGGACCGCGCTCCGATCAGGGGCCGCCCTCCGGGCGGCGCCGCCGCGGCTACCTTCGCGCGCCCGGACCTGCGGACCGGACCGCTTCAGCTGCCGAGGCGCTTCGCCAGGAAATCCGAGAAGGCCTGCCAGCTCTCCATGTCGGCGCGCTCCCGGTAACGGTCGGAGCCCTTGACGGTGAAGGCGTGCGGCGCGCCGGAATAGATCTCGATCGTGTAGGTGGCCCCGGCCTCCTCGAGCGCGCCCCACAGCGCCGTCACGTCGTCCATGGTGACGGAGGTGTCGGCGCCGCCATGCATGATGAGCAGCGGCGCCACGTCCTGCGGATAGCTCTGCCCCTCGGGCGTGGCGAGGCCGCCGTGGAAGGTGGCGAAGCCGGCGGCGTCCTCGACGAGGCCGTTGCGCGCGGCCTCGAGCGTCACGGCGCCGCCGAAGCAGTAGCCCATGAGCACGGTCTTCGTGGCGTCGGACCGGCCGTGCGCGGCCTCGAGCCCCGCCGAGATGAGCCCGCGCATGCGCTCGCGGTCCTTGTAGAGCGCACCCGAAGCCGCCTGCCGGTCGGCCATGGTCTCGACGGGCACCTCCGCGCCGTACATGTCGAGGGCGAAGGCGTCGTAGCCCATCTCCGCTATCATGTCGGCACGGCCCTTCTCGTAGTCGTCGAGGCCATCCCAGTCGTGCACGATGACGACGAGGCCCTTGGGGCTGTCGGCCGGGGCGAAATAGCCGGTCAGGCTCGCGCCTTCCGCCTCGTAGGAGACGTCGTCGGCGAGCGCCGGCGCGGCCGCGAAGGCAAGGGTCGAGGCAAGGGTCGCGGCAACGGCGAGGGTCGAGGCGAGGAGTGGTCGGTTCATCGGCGGCTCCCGTGTTCGATCGTGGCGGGAAGGGTAGCCAAGGTGCCGCCGGCCGGCCAATCACGTGACGATGAACGGCCGGGGCCCAAGGCGGCGGGCCCGCTTAAGGGCTGGTGAAGGGAAGCCGGGCTATAGCTCGGGATCTGGAGCGCCGCCTGCGGCAAGAGCGGGCGGCACGTCGCGGCACGCAACCGGCAGGCCCGTTCCCTTGGCACATCACGGCACCTCCTCCACCCATCCGCTCTGGGTCATCGCCGCGCCGATCGCCGCGGCGATCCTGGCGGCGCTCGAATTCGCCCATGTCCTGGCCATGACGAGCCCGGTGATCCAGGGGGTCGCGGCGCTGCTCCTCGGCGGGGCGGTCTTCGCCGCCGTGCACCACGCCGAGGTGATCGCGCTGCGCATCGGCGAGCCGCTCGGCTCGATGGTGCTCGCCGCCGCGGTGACGGTGATCGAGGTGGCGCTCATCATCACCATCATGCTCGCCGCCCCCGACGGCGGCCCGGAGGTGGCGCGGGACACGGTGTTCGCGGCGCTCATGCTCGTGCTGACAGGAATCGTCGGGCTGTGCCTGCTCGCCGGCGGCATCCAGCACCACGAGCAGGGCTTCCAGGTGCAGGGCGCCAGCGGCGCGCTGAGCGTGCTGGCGACGCTCGCCACGCTGGCGCTGATCCTGCCGAACTTCACGGTCGCGGTGCCCGGCCCCTACTACTCGCAGGAGCAGCTCGTCGGCGTGGGGCTGATGTCGCTGGCGCTCTACGCGCTCTTCCTCTTCGTGCAGTCGGTGCGCCACCGCGCCTACTTCCTCGACGCCGACGACGTCGGCGGCACGCACGAGCCGCCGCCGGCGCGCGCCTTCCTCGCCAGCATCGCGCTGCTCGTCCTGGCGCTCGTGGCGGTGGTGACGATCGCGGAGGGGCTGTCGCCGGCGGTCGAGAGCGCGGTCGCGGCGGCCGGGCTGCCGGCGTCCTTCGTCGGCGTCATCATCGCGACGCTCGTGCTGCTGCCGGAGGGGCTGGCGGCGTTCCGCGCCGCCCGCAGCAACCGGCTGCAGCGCAGCCTCAACCTCGCGCTCGGCTCGGCGCTGGCGAGCATCGGCCTGACCATTCCCGCCGTCTCCGCCGCCTCGATCCTGATCGGCGCGCCGCTCGGCCTCGGCCTCGAGGACGAGCACGTGGCGCTGCTGATCCTGGCGCTGTTCACGAGCACGCTGACGCTGGCGACGGGCCGCACGACGGTGCTGCAGGGCGGCGTGCACCTCGTCATCTTCGCGGCCTTCCTGACGATCGCCGCGATCCCCTGAGGCGCCGGGCGGGCGGCCGGCCTTCCGGCGCCCTCAGCCGGCCTCGGCGACCCTCGCCTGCAGCGCCCGCACCGTCTCCGCCGCGTCGGTGTCGGTGTCGGTCGGCGGCGGCGGCGCTGCCGCCGGGCAGCCGGTCGTGGCCGAGATAGGTCGTCTGCGAGGGGAAGGCGAAGGCCGAGCCGGAGCCGTGGACGATCTCCATGATCCGCATGAAGAGCTCCTCCTGGATCTTCAGGAACTCCGTCCAGTCGGCCGTCTTCACGTAGGCGCGGATCTCGATGTCGAGCGAATACTCGCCGAAGGCGCGGAAGCACACCCGCACGCTCTCCTCGTCGACCCGCCCGTCGGCGCGCAGCATCCCGGCCGTGTCCTCGATGATCGCCCGGAGCTGCGCCGGGGCGGTCTCGTAGCGCACGCCGACCGTCGTCTGCATCAGGTTCGAATCGCGGCGCGAGAAGTTGGTGATCGACATCTGCGAGAACTCGGCGTTCTGCACCGTGACGAGCGTGCGGTCGAGGCCGCGCACCTTGGTCGAGCGCAGGCCGATCGTCTCCACCGTGCCGAGCATCTCGCCGAACTTGCAGAAGTCGCCGACCCGCACCGGCCGGTCGGCGTAGAGGATGATGCCGCCGATGAAGTTCTCGAGCGTCGGCCGCACGGCGAGCGCCAGCGCCAGGCCGCCGACGCCCAGGCTCGCGATGATGCCGTAGAGCGGCACGCCGACGCGGGCGGCGCCGAGGAACAGGATGTAGCCGGCGACCGCGATGCCGACCACGCGCAGCACGAGGCGGATCAGGCTCGCGTCGAGGCTCTCCTTCCTGACCTGCGGCATGGCGATGATCAGCGCCGCGCCGGCGTTGAAGGCGAGCACCGCCACGACGGCCAGCGCCAGCGCCTGCAGCACCTCGACGGCGAGCTCGAGATCGGCCAGCACGTCGCCGGTCAGGTTGACGAAGTCGTCGTTCACCCAGCGGTAGAGGGAGAGAGCCGCGATGATCGCGACCGGCGACACCATGCGCCGCAGCGAGCGGGGCAGCGCGTCGATCGGCTGCGCCCGCCTGCCCTCCCAGCGCAGGAGCGCGAACACGACGAGGCCGAGCAGTGCGGTGAGCACGGCGAAGGCGAGCCACTGCCACACCGCCTGCTCCCAGTAGACGGCGAGCATCCAGTCCGGCAGCTCGAGCACGTAGCGGTAGAACTCGATCGGCATCGACAGGCCGGGCGCCGCGACGAAGCGCTGGTAGAAGTCGATGTCGTCGGAGCGGCTCGGCAGGTGCTGCACGAGGGCGTAGAACTCCGGCAGGCGCTGCACCGTCTCGCCGGAGAACAGGAAGCGCGGCTCGCCGTCCGGGCCCTCGACCCGCGCCATGCGGATCTCGGTGCCGGGCAGCGTCCAGCCGTTCGGCGCCGCGCCGGCGTCGACCTGCGCCTCGCCGGGAATGTCCGCGACGGCCGGCAGGTCGATGCGGTCCATGATCTCCTCGAGCATCAGCACGGAGCTGATGCCGACGGTGCGGCGGCTGGCCGGCGGGATGGCCGAGAGGTCGAGCGTCGAGGCGGCGCGGCCGAGCCGCTCGAGCGCCTCGGCCTTGAGGCCGCGCAGCTCCGGCGTGTCGAAGATCGCGTCGTTCTCGGCCGAGCGGTCGATGGCGTGCAGCAGCGCGCCCGCCGCCGCCTGGGCGAGGGCGCGGAAGCTCTCGAAGGTCTGGCGCGGCGAGGCGACCGGCGCCGGCGCGAGCGGCGAGGCCGCCGGCGGCGCGGCCGGCGCCGTGTCGTGCGGCCCCGACGCCGCCGAAGCCCGAATCCGGCATGCCCGGATCCGCCACGCCGGACCCCGGCATGCTTTCGGCCGGCGCCGCGCCGGGCATGGCGGGCGCCGCGGCGTCCTGCGCCATCGCGGCGGCGGGCAGGATCAGCATCAGCGCCAGCAGCAGCACGGCCCGCCCCGGCAGGCGGCCGCACGCGCCGGCAGGGCGAGGGGCGTTCTGGCTCATGCGGACAGGATAGCCGGCCGCCCTTAACAGGGCCTTGTCCGGCCGAGGGCCCTCCCGGGATCCATACCCCTTGTTGGGGAGGGCCGGAGGATGAGGGGGGCACCGGCAATGGCGAGCGTTGGCCGACTTCTGCCAGTCAGCTTCGGGACGTGCTCGCTGCGAAGCCGCCCTTCCGACAGGACCATCGCACCGCGCAGTTCCGGAAGCCCTTTGTTCTCCAGTGCCCAACTGTGAGAATGTTAGGCGACGATAGAGCCTGAGTGCCAAGTCGCAACCTTCAGGTCCAATTGATCCTTTGAGGACGCCCGTGGATGCTGGACGCCATCAGGTTATGCATCCGCGTCTCTGCGTCCGCGTTGCAGTCTCTGGCCATCATGGGCACGACGATGCTTCTCCTCGCATCTACGAATTCCTCGCGGGCTATGCTTGTGAAGGCTCGCAATGAGTTGATCAGCTCGTCCCGAAAGGCCTGCTCCTGAATGGGGGGCAAATCGCCAATAGTGGAGTTGGCCTGCCCTGCGACGGCGCCCGCTCCGATTGCAATCGACCGCAGTGGGATAGCGTTGGACGTCGTTCATCTCCGCGTGGCCACGATAGCCCCACGGGGAGACGCTGGACCTGTCCGACGAGCCGCGCCTCGCCCCATGTGCCGAGGCGCGGCGTGACGTTGCCGTCCCGATTGAGCCCTCCGGCCGCCTTCAACAGAGGATGGCCGCGAATTTAGCCGAGTGCGGTCTGGAGGAGCGTCACGAGGTGAGTGGCCGTCCGCGACAGCGGTCGCCCGCGTCGGGCCAGGATCCGCGGATGCAAGGCAATGCGTGGGCGGAGCGGACTATAGACGAGGTCAGGAAACATCCTCGAGCGGAGAACGAAAAACGAGTTGATCAGGGCAATGCCGAGCTTCTCGCGAGCAAGAGCACAGGCGACGGCAGACTGGTTCACGGTTGCAGCCGGAATGACCGGACGCTCCAGCTCGAGCGCTTCCCTTGCGGAGAGGCCGATGCGTGTCTCCGGACCGAACAGGATGAGCGGCTCTCCGGCAAGCTGATCCGCTCCAATGAATTTCTGGCCCGCCAACCGGTGGTCTGACGTCATCGCGCATATCACCTCTCCCTCGCCGAACTCGATCGCCTGCAGCTCAGGTTCATCGACGAACACGTCGATTATGCCGAGCTCGGCATGCCCGTCACGAACCTGATCCACCACCTCCTTGGTCGCGTAGGAGCGCAGGTCGAATTCTACGCCCGGGTGGTCGTTGCGGATCCGCCCAAGAGCCGGGGCAATGAGCGACAGAGCCAAGGTTGACGCGGCGGCGATTGCGATACGGCCGACGGTGCCCTCACGCATGCCTGCGGCGAGGCTGTCGATGGCCTCAATCGATCCGTGAAGTCGCTCCACCTCCTGCAGGAACAGTTCCGCCTCGGGCGTCGGCTTCAGCCTGCCCCCGATCCGAAGAAACAGGGCGATGCCCACATCCTCCTCGACATGCCGGAGGGCCTTCGTCACCGCCGGCTGAGTGAGATGCATCATGCGCGCCGCGGCGGACACGGTGCCAAGCCGCATGACGGCCCGGAAGATCATGAGCTGGCGGACATTGGCCATGTTCGTGCCCCGCGCTGCGCCGGCTACCTATAACTTCCGTTCAGCTTATATGCGAACCAGATGAATTGGACAGAGGGCAGCTTCCCTTCCTAGGCTTTACGTCCCGGGCATCCACTTGCGAGCTTCATTGCTCCGCCCCGAGACATCTGACGGAAGGCACGGCATGACCAGCACGACGATCGATCTGGAACGGCTCAAGAGCAGCTCTGTGCGGACGAGTCCGTTCGTGGATGGTGCTCCCGTTGAACCCTTCACCGACAAGACCTTCAGGGCGATCTATCCCGGCGACGGCCGCCATGTCGCAGACATCGCCGCCTGCAGCACCGAAGACGTCGACCGCGCCGTCGCGTCCGCGCGGCGCGCTTTCGAAAAGGGAAGCTGGTCCCGCATGCCTGGCGCCGAGCGCAAGCGAGTCATGCTGCGCTTTTCGGAACTGATCCTTGCGCATCGCGACGAGCTGGCGGCGCTCGAGACGCTCAATGTCGGGAAGCCGATTGCACGCAGCAGAGCGGGCGACATTCCAAGCGCCGCCTCCTGCATCGCGTGGTTCGGCGAAGCCATAGACAAGATCTACGGGGAGGTCGCCGACACCGGGCCAGACATGACGACGATGATCGTGCGCGAGCCGCTCGGCGTGGTCGCCGCGGTCGTGCCGTGGAACTTTCCCCTCTCGATGGCAGCCTGGAAGCTCGGGCCGTCCCTGGCCACGGGCAATTCGGTAGTCCTGAAGCCCGCCGAGCAGTCGCCTTTCACCGCCTTGCGCATCGCCGAGCTCGCCGTCGAAGCCGGCATTCCGAAAGGCGTGCTGAACGTGGTGCCGGGCCTCGGCGAGGAGGCAGGCAAGGCGCTCGGTCTGCACATGGACATCGACTGCGTCACCTTCACGGGCTCGACGGAGGTCGGCAAGCTCTTCCTGCAATATGCTGGGCAGTCGAACGCCAAGCGGGTGAGCCTCGAACTCGGCGGGAAATCGCCGCAGGTCGTGCTCGACGACTGCGAGGACCTGAACGCCGCGGCGACCGCCATCGCCGCCGGGATCTTCGGCAATGCCGGTCAGGTCTGCAACGCGGGCTCCCGGCTGATCGTATCGGAGGGTGTCAAGGACCAGCTCCTCGAGCGCATTACGGCCATCGCCGCCGACCTCAAGCCCGGCAACCCCTTCGACGAATCCACCAGGCTCGGCGCCATTGTTAGCCGAGAGCAGCTCGACCGGGTGATGAGCTACATCGAGGTCGGCACGAAGGAGGGCGCGCGCGCCATCATCGGCGGCGGCCGCGCCTTGGAAGAGACCGGCGGCTTCTATGCGCAGCCGACCATCTTCGACAACGTCGACAACAAGATGCGCATCGCCCAGGAGGAGATCTTCGGGCCTGTCCTCGCCACCATCACGGCGCGGGACTTCGATGACGCCATGAGACTAGCCAACGATACGATCTATGGACTGAGCGCCGCCATCTGGACGCGCGACGTCCGGCTGGCGCATCGCGCCGCGAAGGAACTCCGCGCCGGCGTCGTCTGGATCAACTGCTTCGACAAGGGTTCGATGGCCGTGCCGTTCGGCGGCTTCAAACAGTCCGGCTTCGGCCGGGACAAGTCCATCCATGCGATGGAGAAGTACACCGATCTGAAGGCCATCTGGATCGCCAGCTAGCTGGCAGCATGAGGGAGGAGAACGCGATGACTGACAAAGCGAAGAGCATTTACCGGGCCGGAGCCTGCCCGTCCCGGCGAAGCATCCTCGCAGGGGGCGCCGCGCTGGGCGCGGGGCTTTTCATGCCCGCCATCTGGCGAGGCGCACGGGCCGATGCCGGGCTGACCGTCACTTGCTGGGGGGGCAAGTATCGCGACGGCATCGAGTCGATCTTCGCGAAGCCCTTCTCGGAGGAGACGGGCATCCCGATCACGCTCATTGACAACGCAGATCTCGCCAAGATGAAGGCCCAGGTCGACAGCGGCAGCATCGACTGGGACGTCTTCGACAGCGTCGGTCCGCAGATCACCTCCGGCGCCCGGGAAGGGCTGTGGGAAAAGATCGATACGTCAATCGTCGACCGCTCCGACCTGGCCGCGCCGGGCGGAGAGGACTATGTCGGCACGTATCTCTTCGGCGGCGGCGTGGCCTGGGATTCCGCGCGGCACGGCGATGGGGAGCACCCCGTCGACTTCGCAACGTTCTGGGATGTCGTCGGCATTCCCGGCAGCCGGGGACTCCGGCCGCGCGTCAGCGAGAACCTCGAGATGGCGCTCATCGCCGACGGCGTCTCGCCGCGCGATCTTTATCCGCTCGACGTCGAGCGCGCCTTCGCCAAGATGGACGAGATCAAACCTGCGGTTAAGACCTGGATCGAGGCGACGCCGCAGACGGTGACGCTGGTCGCCAACGGCGAGATCGACTTCTCCTACAGCTACATCTCGCGCGTGCGCCCGGCGCAACTCGACGGCTCGACCGTCGACATCTCGCTTCAGCAGACCATCAACTCACTTGAATATCTTGCGGTCGCCAAGGGCACGCGCAATCGCGAGGCGGCCATGCGTTACATCGACTTCGTGCTGCGGCCCGACCGGCAGGCGGCGTTCGGCGAGGCCCTATTCTTCACGCCCAACTCCATTCCGGCGCTCGAGAAGGCCTCGGCCGAAGCGCGGAAGTTCATGCCGGACATGACCAAACCCTCCAACGCCATCCTCAACGACGCCTGGTGGGCCGACCACTACGCCGACCTGCAGGCGCGCTTCACGGAGTGGCTCCTGATCTGAGCCGTCGCCTGGCGGCCGACCTGGGCCGTCTACCACCCGCGGAGGCCGCCGGCCTCCGCGCTCGTCGGGAGGGTTGCGGGAGACCTTCACGCATGCTGACACATCGCACGGCGCTCCTGCTGGCGGCGCCATTGGGCCTGCTCGTCGCGGTCTTCTTCCTCTATCCGCTCGGCCTGATCATCTGGACGAGCATCCACGACGGCTCCGGCTTTACGCTTGAGGGCTACGACAAGCTCGTCCACAGCCGGCTGATCGCCAAGGTCGTTGGCAACACCTTCGAGATCTCGGCGGGCGCCACCGCAATCAGCCTCCTGTTCGGCTATCCGATCGCGCTTCATCTCGCCTCGCAGCCACCACGGCGGCGCATGCTGTTCCTCATCCTGGTCATGCTGCCCTTCTGGACGAGCATCCTGGTGAAGAGCTTCGCGCTCGCGATCGTGCTGGGGGAGAACGGCATCATCAACTCCGCGATCAAGGCCGTCTTCGGACCGGAGGTCTACATCCCGATGATGTTCAACCGCGTGGGCGTCTTCGCCGGCATGGTGAACTACCTGCTCCCGTTCATGGTGCTGCCGATACTGGCGAGCCTTCTTGCGCAGGACCCTGCGCTCAAGCGGGCGGCGGAGATCATGGGGGCGGGGCGCCTCCGGATCTTCTGGCGCATCACGCTGCCGCTCTCGCTGCCGGGTCTCATGGCCGGGGTGCTGATGAATCTGGTCCTCGCACTCGGCATGTACATTACGCCGGCGCTGCTCGGGGGCCGGCGCGACATCATGCTCGCCAACCTGATCGATTTCTACACCAGGCAAACCCTCGACTGGCAGCTCGCCACGTCGATCGCGGTGACACTGCTGTTCGTCACGTCGGTGCTTGCGGCACTGCTGCAGCGGGTGCAGGGAGAAGGACGCGCCCTATGAGTGACACGTCCGCCCGAGCTCTCCCTGCCGGCGGTAGCCTGGGGCGCCTGACGCTCGGCCTCGTCACGATCGTCGGCTATCTCGTCCTGATGGTGCCGAGCCTGGTGGTGATCCCGGTGTCGTTCGGCGGCCGGGGAGAACTCACCTTTCCACCCCACGACTTCTCGCTCGACCTTTACGCCGACTTCTTCACCGACGAGGCCTGGTGGGGCGCCGCGGTCCAGAGCTTCCGCGTCGCCATCCTGTCCACGGTTCTGACCGTCGTGCTCGGGTTACCGGCCTCCTACGCGCTCGGTCGCGGCAACTTCCCCGGCCGTCAGCTGCTGACCGTCGTCTTCCTGAGCCCGATCCTGGTGCCGCTGATCGTGCTCGGCCTCGGGCTCTACCTGCATTTCGCCGGAATCGGCATTGCCGGCACAACCACCGCACTCGTGATCGCGCACACCGTGCTCGCGTGCCCGTTCGTGGTGCTCTCGATCGCCTCGGGCCTGCGGCAGATCGATCCCGCTCTGGAGACTGCCGCCACCATCATGGGCGCCGGCCGCGCGCGCGTCGTCTTCCGCGTGGTCATCCCGCAGATCCACGCCTCCATCGCGATCGCCGCCCTCTTCGCCTTCCTCATCTCCTTCGACGACGTGATCATCTCCTACTTCGTCAGCGGCGCGACGACCATGACCCTTCCGGTCAAGATGTTCAGCGCGATCCGGTGGGAGATCTCGCCGGTCATCGCCGCCGTCTCAACGCTGCTGACCGGCCTCTCGCTCTTCGTGTGCGTGGCGATGATGCTCCTGCAGAACAAGGAAGCCCGAGACTGATGAACGCCCCTTCAACCTCCATCGCCCAGCAGAGACGCAAGGTCGAGGCGACGGAGCTGCCCGGTTGCATCGCCGAGCTCGTCGATCAGGCTGCCGACGCCGCCGGCGCGCGGCTGGCCTGGAGCTTCTTCGAGGAAGACGAGACGATGACCTACGCGGCACTGCGCGACCGGGTCCATCGTCTCGCCAACGCGCTCTTCGGCGTCGGCATCGCCAAGGGGACGCACGTGGCGCTGATGGCACCCAACCTGCCGCAATGGCCATTGACCTGGCTCGCACTCGGCACGGTCGGGGCGGTGACGGTGCCCGTCAACAACGCCTATACCGCCCGCGAACTGGCCTATGTCCTCAATGACAGCGACGCGACGTGGCTGATCGTCCACGCGGAAGCCCTGGCGACCTACGAGGCGGCAAGGGCGGAGGGACAGATCGCCTTGCCGCCGGAACGGGTGATCGTGATCGCGGGAGACATCGAGGGAGGTTACAACTGGGAGGCTCTTTTCGAAGCTGCACCGGCTGATCGGCACGTTCCTGCCTCGCCGCTCCGTCACGACGACCTGCTCAACATCCAGTACACGTCGGGAACCACGGGCTTCCCGAAGGGCTGCATGCTGACGCAGCGCTATTGGCTGCAAGCCGGGCTCGTGAACGCCTTTCGCGACGGGCTGAGCTACGAGCGCATTCTCGCCTCCACGCCATTCTTCTACATGGACCCACAGTGGCTCCTGCTGATGACACTTTATCACCGCGCGACGCTCTTCGTGGCGCGCCGGCAGAGCGCGAGCCGGTTCCTGTCGTGGGTGCGGGAACACGGGATCAATTTCTGCCTGATGCCGGTCATCCTCATGAAACAGCCGGAGAGGCCGGACGACGGCGTCAACGAAATCGTTCGCGCCAACGTCTACGTCATGCCGCCCGCCCTGCACGCGCCGTTCGAGAGCCGCTTCAACGTGCGCGCCCGAGAAGCCTTCGGAATGACCGAGGTTGGCCCCACGATGTTCATGCCGATCGGGGCGGACGACATGGTCGGCTCCGGCTCGTGCGGCATTCCCGGGCCCTTCCGCGAGTGCGCGGTCGTCGACGAGAGCGACCGCCCGCTTCCGCCCGGTGAGGTGGGGCAACTCGTCATCCGCGGTCCCGGCATGTTGCTCGGCTATTACAAGCGGCCCGACGCGACGGCCGAGGCGATGCGCAACGGCTGGTTCCACACCGGTGATCTCGCCCGCGTCGACGGGAGCGGCTACTTCTACATCGTCGGGCGGATCAAGGACACGATCCGCAGATCCGCCGAGAACATTGCCGCGCGCGAGGTGGAGGCGGTCCTGCTGTCCTATGCAGCGGTCACCGAGGCCGCGGCGATTCCGGTGCCGGATCCCGCACGTGGCGAAGAGGTCAAGGCCTGCTTGGTGCTGCGCGACGGGCTGGAGCCCGACGAGGCGCTGCTGCGGGGTGTCATCGCCCATTGCGAGGCCAATCTGGCACCGTTCAAGGTCCCCCGCTTCTACGAGTTCCGTAGTGCGCTTCCCAAGACGCCGTCGCTGAAGATCGCCAAGCAGACCCTGGTCGCCGAGCGCGACGACCTGCGCGTCGGCGCGTACGACCGCACTGTCGGGGCCTGGATCGAGGGCACCGGCGCATGACGAAATACGATGCAATCATCGTCGGCGGCGGCCATAACGGGCTCGTCTGCGGGGCCTACCTCGCCAAGGCGGGCAAGCGGGTTCTCGTACTGGAGCGGTGCGGACTGATCGGCGGCGCCGCCGTCAGCGAAGAGATCTGGCCGGGCTTCCGCGTCTCGACGGCATCCTACGTGATGGCGCTGCTCCAGCCGCGCATCATCCTCGAGCTCGAGCTGAAGCGCCTCGGGCTGGAGATCATCCCGGCACCGCCGATCTTCGTGCCGCTGCCGGAAGGCGACGGGATCTACATGCACTCCGATCCAGATACCTTCGCCGAGGAGCTCGCGCGCATATCGCCGACCGACGCCAGAGCCTATCCCGCCTACCGTGCCCACATGGCCACGCTCAGTCCAATCCTTCAGCGCGTGATCTGGGAGCGGCCGCCAGATGTGTCGTCGCGACGCCCGCGCGACCTCGCCGCGATGGCAGGCCTCGCCTGGCGCTACCGCGACATCGGCAGCCGCTTCTACGACCTGCTCGACGTCATGACGCTGAGCACCTACGACTTTCTCAGCCGGTGGTTCGAAGACGATCGCGTGAAGGCGATCCTCGGCTACTACTCCGGCGGAGGCGGCGGCAACGGCTCTCCGAAGACGCCCGGCACCGCCTACACCGCATTGCGACCGCTGGTGCGCGATCATTCGACGCCAGCCGGAGGGCCGGGCTTCGTGCGCGGCGGCATGGGTGGCATCTCGAACGCGATTGCGGCCGCCGGTATCGAGCACGGCATGGAAGTGCGTACCGACGCGGAGGTCGCGAGCGTGCAGCACGACGACCATCGGGTGAGCGGTGTCACGCTCGCCTCGGGCGAGCGTTTCCAGGCGGACGTGGTGGCGGTGAACGCAGCCGCCGCCACCGCGCTGCCGCGGCTCCTGAAGATGGACCGCCTGCCGCCGGCCTTCGCGACGGGTCTTCGGAACTTCCGCAGCGTCTCGACGGCCTTCAAGGTCAACATGGCGGTCGATCGCCTGCCAGATTATTCGGGCTTCGACCGAGAGCGAGCCGGTTTCGACTATCCCGTGCAGACACGGATCGGCTGCGACACCTCATATCTGGAAGCCGCGTTCGACGCCGCGAAGGCTGGCGAAATCCCACAGGCGCCGCTTCTAACGGTCATGGCGCCGAGCGTCGTGGACGACACGCTCGCGCCACCCGGACGGCACCTGCTCAGCATCTTCGGCGGGCATGTGCCCTACACGCCGGCCGCGGGCGATTGGGAGAGCGCGCGACCGCAGCTGCTCGAAGCGGTCGTCTCGACTATCGAGCGCCACGCGCCGGGTTTCCGTGGCAGCGTCGTCGATGCACAGGTGCTGGCACCGCCGGATCTGGAGGCCCGCTTCGGCCTGCCCGGCGGGCACGTCCACCACGGCGAGCTCACGCTCGACCAGACCTTCTTTCGGCGCCCGGCACCCGGCTGGTCCGGATACGCCATGCCTCTGGAGGGGCTCTATCTCTGCAGCGCGTCCGCCCACCCCGGCGGCGGGGTGACCGGCGTGCCTGGTCACAACGCCGCGAAGGCAATCCTGGAGGACCGGCGATGACGATAGCGAGCCGGAGCGACGCTACCGCCCGGACCCGAAAACGCCCGATGGTGAAGCTCGTTGGAATCTCGAAATCGTTCGGCGCGTTCGAGGCCCTGCGCAGGATCGACCTCTCCGTCCCCGAGGGCTCGTTCTTCAGCCTGCTCGGGCCGAGCGGGTCCGGCAAGACAACTCTCCTCAACCTGATTGCGGGAACGCTCCGGCCCACGGCAGGCCGCATCTTCATCGACGGCCGGGACGCCACCGACACACCGCCTGCCGCACGCGGGCTCGGGATGGTTTTCCAGCACTATGCGCTGATGCCGCATATGAGTGTCTTCGAGAACGTGGCCTTTCCGCTACAGGTGCGGGGCGTGGCGAAGGCCGATATCCGCCGCCGCGTTCACGAAGCACTCGAGCTCGTGCGCCTGCCTCACCTCGCGGACCGTAAGCCCCGCGCTCTGTCCGGCGGTCAGCAGCAGCGCATCTCGCTTGCCCGCTGCATCGTCTACCGGCCGTCGCTCATCCTGATGGACGAGCCACTCGGCGCACTCGACAAGAAGCTCCGCAAGGAGATGCAGATCGAGATCAGCCGCCTGCACCGCGAGCTCGGCATCACGATGCTCTACGTCACGCACGATCAGGAAGAGGCGCTGACCATGTCAGATCGTATCGTCCTGATGAACCAGGGGCGCATCGAACAGGTGGGCACGGCCGAAGAGCTCTATTTCAGGCCGGAAAGTGCCTACGCCGCGGATTTCATAGGCGATTCCAATCTTCTCCCAGCCAGCGTCATGGCCGTAGGCGACACGCTCGAGCTTCAGGCCTTCGGCAACGTCCTGACGGCACCCTTGCCGGACCTCGCCGTGTCGACCGGTGAACGGGTGCGGCTTCTCGTGCGACCCGAGAGCGCGTACCTCGCCGCCGCCGTGGAGCAGGGCGTCAACCGGCTCCAGGGACGGCTTACGGAGTCCATGGTGTCTGGCGCAATGGTGAAGCATTTCGTGGCGCTCAATGACGAGAGCCTGTTCGAGGTCGCGGAGGTCAACCGCGCCGGGCGCTGGAGGCCGGCCCTCGGCGACGAGGTCACGATCGCCTGGCGCCCCGAGGACACGCGCGCGCTGCCGCATAGAGAGGCTGCGCAGTGATCATCGATTTCTCAAGCCGGCCCCCGTTGCCGCAGTTCGCCGGTGCCGCACCGCACCTGGCAAACTATCGCCGCGTCTATGCCGCGAGCGAGAAACAGGTCCGAGAAGAGAGCGGCGAGGATGCCCTTGCTTCGTACCTTGCGGCCTACGAGGCGGTGAACGCACGACACGTCGTGCTGAAGGCGCGCGACCTGGAGACGACCTTCGGCTTCCGCATCGCCAACGAGGACGTCGCCGCGTTCTGCGCGCAGAACGCCCCCCGCTTCCTCGGCTTTGCCGGCGTCGATCCGCACAAGGGGATGCAGGCCGTGCGGGAGCTCGAGGTGGCGGTGCGCGACCTGGGGTTGATCGGTCTCAACCTGCAGTGTTTCGAGCACCGCCTGCCGATCAACGATCGCAAGCTCTATCCGCTCTATGCCAAGTGCATCGAGCTCGACATACCCGTGAACATCCACTGCGGGGCGAATTTCTCTCGCGAAAGCGTCATTGACTACGGTCGGCCGACCTTGCTCGACGAGGTGTTGGTGCATTTCCCCGAGCTCAGGGTCTGCGCCTCGCCGCCGGGTTGGCCCTGGGTGCACGAGCTCGTTTCGATGGCCTGGCGCCACCCGAATCTGTGGATCGGCTTGGTGGCGGTCAGTCCGAAGCTCCTGGCTAGGCCGGGAACGGGCTATGAAGCCTTGCTGACCTACGGGAGCCGAGTATTGAGCGACCGGATCATCTTCGGGTCGGCGTTTCCGATGATGCCCGTCGTCAGGGCGGTCGCCGAAGTCGAGGCCTTGCCGCTGGATGACCACATGCGCCGCAAATGGCTGCACGACAACGCCGTGGATTTCCTGCGTCTCGGCGAAGGATCGGTCGGACAATGACGACAGCAGCCGATCTCGGCCGTTTGTTGCGACCGCGCTCCGTCGCATTGGTCGGCGCCTCCCCCAGAGCCGACTCCTTTTCTTCCGACGTCCACAGAGGCCTGACGTCCAGCGGCTATTGCGGCACGGTACACCGCGTGAACCCGCGCTACGACGAAGTGGCCGGCGCACCCTGCTATCGCAGCGTAGCCGATGCTCCGGAGAACTTCCGGATTGCGCAATTATGTGCGTGGGAGACGCGAACCTGGTGGCCGCCATGGAGGACGTCGCCGCGGCCGGCATACCGAGCGCTGTCATATTCGGCCGAGCCTACGGTCGCGCGACCGGCGGGGGCAACGTGCAAGACGCTGTGGCCGCCGTGGCGAAAAATGCCGGCATCGCCGTCTGCGGGCCGAACTGTATGGGATACATAAACCTACTGGATCGCCTGCAGGTCACCGGAATGCCCTTCGATCGGCTTCCTGGGCCGAGTGGCACCCACCTGATCTCCCATAGCGGATCGACCTGGTCGGCTCTTGTCGGAAATCAGCGAGGGCTTGGCTTCGGCCTCGCCATTTCGGCGGGCGGCGAGATCGCAACGAACGCGAGCGACTATCTGGAATTCCTTCTCGACCTACAGGGAACTCGAGCGATTGTCTGCGTTCTCGAGACGCTCCGAGATGCCGAAGGCTTCCTGTCAGCCGCTGATAGGGCCGATGCACTGAATATCCCGATCATCACCCTGAAGCTCGGACGAAGCGAAACCGGCAGGCAGTTCGCCATCTCTCACAGCGGTGCAATGTCCAGTTCCGCCGCCGCCTACGAGGCGGTCTTCCGAAAGCACAACGTGATCCAGGTAAGGAGCGTAGACGAGCTGCTCGATACCGTGGAGGTCTTCAACTCCCCTCGCCTGCCACAAGCGCCTACACTTGGACTGGGAACGGATTTAGGCGGCGAACGTCAGTTGATCGCCGATGTAGCGTCGGAGATCGACCTGACGTTTCCGAAGCTATCCGAGGTGACGGCAAAAAAGCTCGAGACGCTTCTCGATCCCGGGGTCGAACCCGCGAACCCTCTGGACTATTGGGGCGACGGCCG
The DNA here is from genome assembly GCA_963816555.1 of uncultured Alphaproteobacteria bacterium. Lineage (GTDB taxonomy): Bacteria > Pseudomonadota > Alphaproteobacteria > Rhizobiales > Tepidamorphaceae > Lutibaculum. The sequence goes on from CAWFLD010000008.1 coordinate 35,573, forward strand.
GGACGTCATCGCTCCCTCCCTCACTGCGATGGCAGAAGATCCCAGAATCGGCATGGTGGTCATGGCATCGAACATGCCGCCGGGAAGAGCTTTCACAACGCGATGCGCCGACGCAATCCGGCTGTGGGGCAGGCGACGGAGAAACCCGTCGCAGTCTTGGGAAACTCGGCCACGACCATGTCCGTGGCCGACATCACGCAGGTCCGGCGGGCGGGAATCCCGGTTCTCATGGGCACGGAGCCAGGGCTGCGGGCGCTCAAGCACTTCGTCGACTATCCGCACAGGCGGAAGGTCGAAGCCCGTTTGGACCGCACGACTTCGGTCACAACGGACAGATGGCTGGCACGTCTCCGCAACCAGCCGGGAACGGCGCTTCCCGCCGCGGAGGGATTTTCCCTTCTCGCCGACTACGGGGTGAATTGCGCAGCATTTAGGCAAGTTGCCAAGGTGGAGGAAGCCATCGGCTTTGCTGAGGAGGTCGGCTATCCGATCGTGCTGAAGGTCGACGATCCCGCCATTCCTCACAAGTCGGACGTCGGGGGCGTCATCGTCGGCATCCGAGATGCGGCGATGACGGTCTCTACCTTCTCGGCCTTGTCGGCTGAACATCCCCGCATTCCGCTTCTGGTTCAGAAACACATGCAGGGCATCCAGTTGATCCTGGGCATGACACAGGATGCCGATTTCGGTCCGCTGCTCTCCATCGGCCTTGGCGGGATCTTCACCGAGATATTGAAGGACGTTGCTCTCTTAGTACCGCCCGTGACGGACGCGGACGCGCTAGACGCACTCACGCGTCTGAAAGCCTATCCTGTCCTGCGGGGAGCGCGCGGAGGGCCGCGGGCCGATCTGTCGGCCATTGCCTCGGCCATCGTCTCTTTTGGCAGGCTGGCCACCGACCTCGGGGACCGGCTTTCAGAGATCGAGATCAACCCTCTTCTTTCAGGGCCCGATGGCGCTTACGCCGTCGACTGCCTCGCCGTCCTTCAAACCGGGAGCGAGAATGCCAGCTGACCACCAGACAATCCGCGCCTTCACCGCAGACGGCATCGGGCAGATCATCCTGAATCGCCCAACGGCGCTAAACGCAATCAACGGGCTGATGATGAAGGAGGTGACGGCAGCTCTAAAGGGGATGGAAGAAGACCGTTCTGTCCGGTGCATTGTGCTTTCGGCGCAAGGCCGCGCATTCTCCTCCGGCTTCGACCTGAAGGAATCGGCGGCGCGAAACCTCACGACGGCATCCGACTGGCGATCCGTGATCGAAGCGGACTTCGAGTTCATCATGCAGTTCTGGGACTGCAGAAAGCCGACGATCTCGGGGGTGCACGGCTATTGTCTGGCTGGCGGGCTTGAGCTGGCGCTTGCCTGCGACATCACGATCGCCTCACGGGATGCTCTCTTCGGCGAGCCCGAGGTGCGCTTCGGCTCGGGGATCGTTGCGATGATCGTGCCCTGGATAGTCGGCCCGAAGCACGCGAAGGACCTCCTGCTGACAGGTTTCGACCGGCTGAGCGCCGAGCGTGCCGGGGACATCGGACTGGTCACCGAAGTCGTGGAAGAAGGCCGCCACGTCGAGCGGGCCCTGGAAAAGGCGCGCGAGATCGTCGCCGCTGCGCCCTCCTCAGTCGAACTGACAAAACGCGCTCTCAACCGCGGCTACGACATCCGGGGCATGCGATCCGCCCTTCTCGCAGCCGCGGAAACCGATGTCATCATCGAGGCTTCCGGGGGCGAAGAGCGGACGGAATTCAACAGGATCCGCAAGGAAAAGGGGCTGAAGGAAGCGATTGCCTGGCGCGATGCACGATATAGAGGCTAGGCAGCGCCGGCAGGCCCGGCCCGTGACCCGCGTCCAGCCCATGCGGCTGGAACAAGATCCCGATCGTGAACGAGGACGGATATGAGCACTCCTCCCCCCCATGCCCGTGCCGTCATCATCGGCGGCGGCGTCTCCGGCTGTTCGGTAGCCTATCACCTAGCCAAACTCGGCTGGACCGACGTCGTGCTGCTGGAGCGCAAGCAGCTGACGTCCGGCACGACGTGGCACGCGGCCGGCCTAGTCGGCCAGCTTCGCGCGTCCGAGAACATGACGCGACTGGCCAAATATTCGGCCGACCTCTACGTGCGGCTCGAGGCCGAGACCGGCGTCGCGACGGGCATGCGCCAATGCGGCTCGGTCACGGTCGCCCTGACGGAGGCGCGCAGGGAGGAGATCCTTCGACAGGCGACGCTGGCCCGGGCTTTCGGCATCGACGTGCACGAAATCTCGCCCGCCGAGGTCGGCGACATATATCCGCACCTGAACATCTCGGACGTGGTCGGGGCGGTGCACCTCCCGCTGGATGGACAGTGCGACCCCGCGAACATCGCCATGGCGCTGGCCAAGGGCGCGCGCCAGCACGGCGTGAGGATCTTCGAGAACGTCAGGGTCACGAGCGTTCTCACCGTGACGGCCGCGTCGTCGGGCGTCGCCTGGGCGGGCGAGGACGGCGAGGGTGTCATCGCGACCGACATCGTCGTCAACTGCGGCGGCATGTGGGGGCGCGATCTCGCCGCCCGATCGGGCGTCACGCTGCCGCTGCACGCCTGCGAGCATTTCTACATCGTCACCGAATCGATCGAGGGCCTGTCAGCGGCTGCCCGTGCTGCGCGTTCCTGACGAGTGCGCCTACTACAAGGAAGATGCCGGCAAGATGCTGCTCGGGGCCTTCGAGCCGAAGGCCAAGCCCTGGGGCATGGACGGAATTCCGGAGGATTTCTGCTTCGACCAGTTTCCCGAGGATTTCGACCACTTCGAGCCGATCCTCGAGAGGGCCGTGCGGCGCATGCCGCTGCTCGAGACGGCTGGCATCCACACCTTCTTCAATGGACCGGAAAGCTTCACGCCAGACGACCGCTATTATCTCGGCGAGGCGCCGGAGCTCGCCGGCTACTGGGTCGCGGCGGGCTACAACTCGATCGGCATCGTCTCGTCGGGCGGCGCCGGCTTCGCCCTCGCCCAGTGGATGCACGATGGAGAGCCGCCCTTCGATCTCTGGGAAGTCGACATCCGGCGGGCTCAGCCGTTCCAGAGAAATCGCCGATATCTGAAGGAGCGGGTGAGCGAGACGCTCGGCCTGCTCTACGCGGATCACTTTCCCTACCGCCAGTTCGAGACGGCCCGCGGCGTACGCCGGTCGCCGATCCACGAGCACCTCAAGGCGCGGGGCGCCGTGTTCGGCGAGGTGGCCGGCTGGGAGCGCGCCAACTGGTTCGCCAGGGAAGGCCAGGAGCGCGAGTACCGTTACGACTGGAAGAGGCAGAACTGGTTCGAGAACCAACGTGAGGAGCATCTTGCGGTCCGCAATGGGGTCGGCCTGTTCGACATGACCTCCTTCGGCAAGATCCGCGTCGAAGGCCGCGACGCGCTGCGCTTCCTGCAGAGGGTCTGCGCCAACCAGATCGACGTACCGCCCGGCCGGATCGTCTACACGCAGATGCTCAACAGGCATGGCGGCATCGAAAGCGACCTGACGGTGACCCGACTTTCCGAAGCCGCTTTCTTGATCGTGGTGCCCGGGGCGACTCTGCATCGTGACCTTGCGTGGCTTCGTAAGAACCTCGCTCCTGAAGAGTTTGCGGTCATCACGGACGTGACAGCGTCCGAAGCCGTGCTCGTCCTCATGGGACCAAGAGCGCGCGAGGTCATGAGCCGCATCAGTCCCCAGGACTTTTCAAACGAAGCTTTTCCCTTCGGCACCGCCCAGGAGATCGAGATCGGCATGGGTCTCGCGCGGGCTCACCGCGTCACCTATGTCGGTGAACTCGGCTGGGAACTCTACGTGACATCCGATCAGGCAGCCCATGTCTTCGAGGCGCTGGAGGAGGCGGGAGCGGCTTCAGGCCTGCAAGCTGTGTGGTCTTCATGCGCTCGATTCCTGCCGGATCGAGAAGGCCTTCCGGCATTTCGGGCACGACATCACCGACGAGGACCACGTGCTCGAGGCGGGGCTCGGCTTCGCGGTGAAGACGGAGAAGGGCGACTTCATCGGCCGCGACGCCGTGCTGCGGAAGCGCGAGGAGGGGCTGAAGCGCAGGCTGATCCAGTTCAGGCCTTGGACCCCGATCCGATGCTCTTCCACAACGAGGCGGTGGTGCGCGACGGCAAGATCGTCTCCATCATCACGTCGGGCAACTACGGCCACTATCTTGGTGCGCGCCGTCGGCCTCGGCTACGTGCCCTGCGAGGGGGAAAGCGCGGAGGAAGTCTGGCCTCCGCGTACGAAATCGAGATTTCGGGAGAACGCTTTCCGGCGGAGGCGTCGTTGAAGCCGATGTACGATCCGAAGGCAGAACGCCCACGGCTCTGAATGAACCTGGTTCAGGTCGGGCTACCGTCAGGCGGGGTTGGCATGCCGGATTGCAGCGCTGCTGGTAGATCAACTGCCGCAGTAGGAACGGCGCTCTTTCGAAACGTCCAGGTCTTCCGGCCCGGCTACGGGGGCGCAAGCATGATCAGCCGGAACCACACACGGAGACGGCCGAAGCGCCGCCGTATCGGGTCGGTAGAACTCTACATCTTCGTGAACAACGCTGGCGTCTCCTTAAGGCTGCGACTACGCGATCGACAGTTTCGATCGCACGTTCGCCGGCAACGTGCGCACCGTGTTCCTGATGATCAAGTTCGCGGTTCCCCTACCTGCAGAAGAGTCGTAAGCGGCGCGAGCGCCACACGGCTTTGCCGGCTTGACGTGCTCTGGTCGCCTGGCGTCAGCGACGGGTGGCGTTGAAGTAGTTGCGGATGTCGACGACGCACCTGCCGACGATCTCGGCGGCCTTGTCCGGCGTGTCGTCCTGGTCGAGCGCCTCGTTCATCGGCTCGATCAGGTAGTGGGCCGGGCCGTTCGGGTTCGTGACCTTGCGCCAGGCCCGTTTGGCGAGCAGGACGCCCTCCATGAAGCCGAGGCGCCAGAAGGCGCCGCCGACGGGAGCCTCCATGAAGATCGGCCGGTAGAGGGCCGGCATGTCGAACAGGGTTCGGCTGACCCGGTTGTAGTGGGCGGCGATCGACTGGATGGCGAGGTACTCGCGGGTTCCTTCGGCGGCCACGAGCGCATTGGCTCCGGCGATGGCGCCGATCCAGTCGCGCGGGTCGATGGACTTCGGGCCGATCATGATGGCGGCGATGTAGCCGTCGAGACCGCTGATGTTGGAGACCGGCGCAACCCGTTCCCGTTCGTTCAGCCACGCCTCGAAGGCCGGCTTCGACAGCATCGGCTTCGGTGGCGGAGGAGCAAGCTTCTCGTTCGGCCCGATCCGCTGCGTCACCCGTTCCAGGCTGGCTCTGGCCGTCATGCCGCCCTCGCCATCGATGCCTCGCGCTCGCCCTGCCAATGCCAGGGCAGCAGGCGGTCGAGCTCGTTGATCTTCACGGCGCCGGAGACGATCCGCTCGAGCACGTCGGACAGCCAGGTGAAGGGATCGAGCCCGTTCAGCTTCGCCGTGTTGATCAGCGAGGCGAGGATCGCCCAACTCTGGCCGCCGCCGGCGGAGCCGGCGAAGAGACTATTGCGCCTTCCCAAGGCAATCGGACGCATGCTCCGCTCCACCACGTTCGTATCCACGCTCAGCCGGCCGTCCTCGAGGAAGGCGACGAGCCCGCTCCAGTGGGCGAGCATGTACCGGATCGCCCGGGCGAGCGAGGACTGCCGGGAGATCTCCACGGAAGCCTTCGTCACGACCGCATGAAGCTCGGCCATGATCGGTCTCGCCTCGGCCTGCCGGACGGCGAGCCTCTCCTCGGCCGTGGCGCCGGCGATGCGCCGCTCGATCTCGTAGACCCTGCGGATGAGGGCAATCACCTCGCCGGCGGTCTCCGAGTTCGTCGTCCTCAAGACCTTCTCGAACTTCCGCCGCGCATGGGCGAGGCAGAAGGCGAGCCGGATCCGGTTGCCCTGGCGGCTCGCCTTCGCGAGCGTCTTGTAGGCCGCGTAGCCGTCGACATGCAGCACGCCGGAGAACGAGGCGAGCTGCGCCTCGACCTCGACCGCACGACGGCCTTCGGCATAGACGTAGCCGACGGCAGGCGGCGACGGACCTCGCCACGGCCGGTGATCGACCGCCTGCGACCAGAGCTGACAGACCTTCGTTCGTCCACGCCCGGGATCGAGACGCCGCAGGGGCGTCTCGTCGCAGAAGATGTACTCCTGCGACCGGATATGACCGAGCAGGCGCTCGTAGAGCGGCCTCAGCCACCAGGCCGCCCGGCGGACCCAGCCGGCCAGCGTCGAGCGATCCAGGTTGACGCCCTGGCCGGCGAACATCTGCGTCTGCCGGTGGAGCGGAAGGTGCCAGGCGAACTTCGCCACGGCCACGTGCGCGACGAGCGCCGTCGAGGCCATGCCGCCGCTCACCACCCGCTCGGGCGCCGGCGCCTGCGTGACGCCGGTCTCGCAGGTGCGGCAGGCATACTTCGGCCGGATCGTGCGGATGACGCGCAGGATCGCCGGGATGACGTCGAGCGCCTCCGAGACGTCCTCGCCGATGCGGTGCAGGCGACCTGCGCAGCACGGGCATTCGGTCGTGTGGGGCTCGATGATGCGCTCGATCCGCGGCAGGTGCTTCGGAAGCGCGCCGACATTGCGCCGGGCCGGCTTGCGGGACCGGGACAACGCCACGGTCTTCTCAGGCGTCACATTGTCGTTGACCGCCTCCGCGACGAGGTCGCCGAGATCGAGTTCGTTCTGACCCGGATCTGCGGCGACGACACGCTCGGAGCGGGCGCCGAAGACGAGCCTCTCGAAGGCGGCGATACGCTCGGCGAGGTCGGCGTTCTTCGCCTCCAGCTCGAGGACGAGCCGGATCAGGAGGTCGGGATCCCGGGGCAGCAAATCAACGTCGATCGACATGGCTCAGGCTACCTCGCCCGGGCCTCATACCAGCGGCGTCGGGTTCTGACTCGCCGGGGATTCCTTCGAAGCTCGTGCCGTGATTCCCTCCTTGTGGGAGGATTCGGCCATGGGATCGGCAGTTGCGGTACGGACGGACTATTCGGCGAGCGAGCTTCGGCGGCTGGCTCGGCTTTCGAAGGATGCACGGCAAAGCAGCCGGCTGCTGTCGCTGGCGGCCGTGCTGGACGGTATGAACCGGAGCGACGCGGCACGGATCGGCGGGATGAATTGTCAGACCCTGCGCGACTGGGTCCATCGCTTCAACGAGGCCGGTCCCGAAGGCCTCCTGGACAACTGGTCGAGCGGCCCGCAGCCGCGTTTGTCGCCGGAGCAGCTCGCAGAACTGGCGGAGGTCATCGAGACTGGGCCCGACCCTGCGCGGGACGGGGTCGTGCGTTGGCGACGGGTCGATCTTCAACGGGTGATCGAGGAGCGCTTCGGCGTCGAGTATCACGAGCGCCACGTCTCCACAGTTCTGAAGAAGCTCGGCTTTTCGCACATGAGTGCCCGTCCTCGTCATCCGGCTCAAGACGCCGAAACCGTCGAGGAGTTTAAAAAAACTTCCCGCGCACGCTGACGGCGCACCTCGCAGGCCTCCCGAAGGCAAAGCCGATAGAAATTTGGTTCCAGGACGAAGCCCGGATCGGCCAGAAGAACGGCATAGTCCGTCAATGGGCCAGGCGCGGCACCCGCCCGCGCCAGCCAGCCGACCAGCGCTACAAGAATGCCTATCTCTTCGGTGCCATCTGCCCCGCCCGCGGGACCGGCGCCGCGCTCGCGCTCCCCTTCGCCGACACCGACGCCATGCAGCTTCATCTCGACGAGATCAGCCGCACGGTCGCCAAAGGCGCTCACGCCGTGCTCCTCATGGACCGAGCCGGATGGCACACGACATCGAAGCTCGACGTGCCGAAGAACATCACGCCGATCCTGCTGCCCTCTCGGGCGCCCGAGCTCAACCGTAAGCGGCGCGAGCGCCACACGGCTTTGCCGGCTTGACGTGCTCTGGTCGCCTGGCGTCAGCGACGGGTGGCGTTGAAGTAGTTGCGGATGTCGACGACGCACCTGCCGACGATCTCGGCGGCCTTGTCCGGCGTGTCGTCCTGGTCGAGCGCCTCGTTCATCGGCTCGATCAGGTAGTGGGCCGGGCCGTTCGGGTTCGTGACCTTGCGCCAGGCCCGTTTGGCGAGCAGGACGCCCTCCATGAAGCCGAGGCGCCAGAAGGCGCCGCCGACGGGAGCCTCCATGAAGATCGGCCGGTAGAGGGCCGGCATGTCGAACAGGGTTCGGCTGACCCGGTTGTAGTGGGCGGCGATCGACTGGATGGCGAGGTACTCGCGGGTTCCTTCGGCGGCCACGAGCGCATTGGCTCCGGCGATGGCGCCGATCCAGTCGCGCGGGTCGATGGACTTCGGGCCGATCATGATGGCGGCGATGTAGCCGTCGAGACCGCTGATGTTGGAGACCGGCGCAACCCGTTCCCGTTCGTTCAGCCACGCCTCGAAGGCCGGCTTCGACAGCATCGGCTTCGGTGGCGGAGGAGCAAGCTTCTCGTTCGGCCCGATCCGCTGCGTCACCCGTTCCAGGCTGGCTCTGGCCGTCATGCCGCCCTCGCCATCGATGCCTCGCGCTCGCCCTGCCAATGCCAGGGCAGCAGGCGGTCGAGCTCGTTGATCTTCACGGCGCCGGAGACGATCCGCTCGAGCACGTCGGACAGCCAGGTGAAGGGATCGAGCCCGTTCAGCTTCGCCGTGTTGATCAGCGAGGCGAGGATCGCCCAACTCTGGCCGCCGCCGGCGGAGCCAGCGAAGAGACTATTGCGCCTTCCCAAGGCAATCGGACGCATGCTCCGCTCCACCACGTTCGTATCCACGCTCAGCCGGCCGTCCTCGAGGAAGGCGACGAGCCCGCTCCAGTGGGCGAGCATGTACCGGATCGCCCGGGCGAGCGAGGACTGCCGGGAGATCTCCACGGAAGCCTTCGTCACGACCGCATGAAGCTCGGCCATGATCGGTCTCGCCTCGGCCTGCCGGACGGCGAGCCTCTCCTCGGCCGTGGCGCCGGCGATGCGCCGCTCGATCTCGTAGACCCTGCGGATGAGGGCAATCACCTCGCCGGCGATCTCGGAGTTCGTCGTCCTCAAGACCTTCTCGAACTTCCGCCGCGCATGGGCGAGGCAGAAGGCGAGCCGGATCCGGTTGCCCTGGCGGCTCGCCTTCGCGAGCGTCTTGTAGGCCGCGTAGCCGTCGACATGCAGCACGCCGGAGAACGAGGCGAGCTGCGCCTCGACCTCGACCGCCCGGCGGCCTTCGGCATAGACGTAGCCGACGGCAGGCGGCGACGGACCTCGCCACGGCCGGTGATCGACCGCCTGCGACCAGAGCTGACAGACCTTCGTTCGTCCACGCCCGGGATCGAGACGCCGCAGGGGCGTCTCGTCGCAGAAGATGTACTCCTGCGACCGGATATGACCGAGCAGGCGCTCGTAGAGCGGCCTCAGCCACCAGGCCGCCCGGCTGACCCAGCCGGCCAGCGTCGAGCGATCCAGGTTGACGCCCTGGCCGGCGAACATCTGCGTCTGCCGGTGGAGCGGAAGGTGCCAGGCGAACTTCGCCACGGCCACGTGCGCGACGAGCGCCGTCGAGGCCATGCCGCCGCTCACCACCCGCTCGGGCGCCGGCGCCTGCGTGACGCCGGTCTCGCAGGTGCGGCAGGCATACTTCGGCCGGATCGTGCGGATGACGCGCAGGATCGCCGGGATGACGTCGAGCGCCTCCGAGACGTCCTCGCCGATGCGGTGCAGGCGACCCGCGCAGCACGGGCACTCGGTCACGTCGGGCTCGATGACGCGCTCGATCCGCGGCAGGTGCTTCGGAAGCGCGCCGACATTGCGCCGGGCCGGCTTGCGGGACCGGGACAACGCCACGGTCTTCTCAGGCGCCACATTGTCGTTGACCGCCTCCGCGACGAGGTCGCCGAGATCGAGTTCGTTCTGACCCGGATCTGCGGCGACGACACGCTCGGAGCGGGCGCCGAAGACGAGCCTCTCGAAGGCGGCGATACGCTCGGCGAGGTCGGCGTTCTTCGCCTCCAGCTCGAGGACGAGCCGGATCAGGAGGTCGGGATCCCGGGGCAGCGAATCAACGTCGATCGACATGGCTCAGGCTACCTCGCCCGAGCCTCATATCCCAGCAAAAACAACGGCTTCAGGATGCACGAACCGGCCGCCGAACAGCCCGCGGCGAGGCACGTTCCCACTCCAGACCCTCGACCAGAAGGGCGAACTGCGTCGCGCTCAGTTGCACCTTGCCGTTGCGCACCGGCGGCCACGCGAACTTGCCCGTCTCGAGCCACTTCGTCGCCAGAACCATGCCGGTGTGGTCCCAGACGAGGAACTTCAGCCGGTCCGCCCGCTTCGCCCGGAAGATGAAGACGTCGCCGCTGTACGGATCCGCCTTCAGCGCCTGCGCCACCAAGGCAGACAGGCCGTTTATGCCTTTGCGAAAGTCGACAGGCTCGCTCCAGACCCAGACCCTCGGCGCGCCGTCGATCCGGATCACACGCGGCCCCGCAAGGCCGACAGCACCGCCACGGCGAGGGCGGGATCGACGCCGCCGCGGATCGCCACGCGGCCGGCGCGCAGATCGACGTCGATGCTGCCCGGCACCGTCCGCTCAGCCGACACGGCCGAATCCTCGACCTCGACCGGGATGAAGCCGGGCTCGATCGGCGGGGAGCACACCACGCCGGCCTGCCGGCGCCACGCTGTCAGCAGTCCCCGGTTCACCCCGTTGCGCCGCGCCACGTCGGAGATGTTCGCCCCAGGCGCCGCGCTCTCGGCGACGATCCGTGCCTTCTCCTCGTCCGACCACGAACGCCGCTGCCGGCGGCCCGTGATCACCTCGATCCGCCGATAACCGCTGACCTCATCCCTGGCTTCAAGCCTGGCATCGCGCCTGACCGCATCCTCCATCCGAACCTCCGAAGCCGAACCGGAGGCCGATGTAGATACCGCTCGTCATCATCAACAAGGTGGGGC
>CAWFLD010000009.1:0-105947 GCA_963816555.1 uncultured Alphaproteobacteria bacterium
AAGAAATGTCAGTTTTGCGGAGGAGCACGCATACACGCAGCTCTTGGGCCCGACGCACTACCTGCAGAGGCATGACGATCCCTGGCTGGCCGTCGATATCGAGATGATGGCGGAGGTGCAGCGGCGTATCGGCCAAGGCAGCGACAAGATCGATCTCATCTATCCTCTGTCGGTTTCGATTGAAACGCTGCGGGAGCCCGCTTATCGACGCAGTCTGATCGAAGCGCTGAGGAATGCTCCCTGTGACGCGATGTGGCTTAAGATAGATAATTTTGGGGCTGACGCGTCCGGCGAGAAGACTGTCGCCTAGATTGAAGCATGTCGCGAGTTCCAGAGGCTTGGAGTTCCTCTCATCGCGGATCACGTAGGCGGCCTGCCGGCGCTAGGCGCCCTCGCATTCGGCGCCGTCGGGGGCATCGCACACGGCATCACGATGTACGAGGGCTTCAAAGCTGCTCCAATGCGTAAACCCCGTACGAGCAATTCGGCACGCATCCCTGCGGTGAGAGTCTATATTCCCCGGTTGGATGCGCACTTGAGCCGGGCAGAAGCGGAACTGCTGTTTAGCGCATCTACCCGGATCAAGGGTCGGTTCGCTTGTACCGACACGCACTGCTGCACCGGCATCAAAGGGCAGCTTGATCGTCCTGCGAGGCATTTCGTGCATGAGCGCAGCAAGCAGGTGACGCGGATCAGCGGATTCCCCGATGCAATCCGGGCGGCCGAGTATCTCGAGCAGTTTGTGCGCCCGGTGTCCGACGACGTCGCCTTGCTTGCAAGTGCGGAAAATCTACCGGATGAGCTGAAGAAGCGCTTTCAGAAGAAGCAGAGCACCGTCAGCCGTTATCGCAAGTCCATGGCGAACCTTGCGGAGGCAGAAAGGCTGCACAGCCCACCCCTGCTGCCCGAACGGCTAAATCTAAGAAGAAACAATAATTAAACTACACATAGTATTAAGTGAGAACAACAGAATGTCAAACGCCGTAGCAAGGCGACTGGATAACATTAGAGATAAAGGCGCCTTACGTCATGTTGATATTGCGCAATTGCTTTCTTCGCGTCCGGAAACTGTGTCTCGATGGAACCAAGGAAAAGCCTATCCTCATAGAAATACAGAAAAAGCTCTACTTGAACTTGAATATATTGTCGATCAACTCGCTGATTTCTATGAGCCAAACGAGGCGAGGCAATGGATATTTTCACGCCAAAAGCTTCTAGGCGGAGAATCCCCGGCTGAGTTGATACAAGGAGGCAAAATAGATGAGGTGTTGCGCCTAGTTAATCAGATCAGAGATTCGGTGTATATGTAAGCGTATAGATGATTTACGACACCGAACTGATTGACAGGCTTAGCGCATTCCCGGAGGAGAAATTCTCTGGCAAGGTGTTCCGTGCGACCGGGGCAAGCTCGCCGGCCACGGCGGCTTCGGCAAACGGCGGCAGATGGTCCCCTGTTGACGTCAGTGTGCTCTACACGAGTCTCGACCGCGACGGCGCGCTTGCCGAGGTATCTTCCTACCTCGCCTTACTGACGCCGGTACCTCGCAAACCTCTCAGGGTACACGAAATCGAGACGACGACTCGGCGGACTGTACGTCTTTTGAGGGCAGATCTCCTCTCGCTCGGCGTTGACATGGATAAGTATGGCGAGCGCGATTACAGCGCCACTCAGAAGATCGGGGCCGCCCTCAACTTCCTGGAATTCGACGGGTTGATTTCGCCTTCGGCCCGCTGGAACTGCGAAAATCTGACGATTTTCGCCGACAACCACGGCTTCGATTCTCGCCTAGAAATCATCTCATCGGAGGACGTCGACTGGCAAGCTTGGGCACTCGACAAGGGGATCATCAAGGCAGGCTAGGAGATAGTACCAAAAGTAGCTGTCCGGGAGCCGCCGTTGGCGAAAGCCATAGCCACAATTGACCGGCGGGAAGTCCGCATTTGGCAACCTTTCTTCCAAACCTGCGAATGTCCCCGGGTGAATAAGATCCGCACCACGTCTGTCCATTCTTCCCCAACCACATCAGCCACTAGCGCCCTCTGCCGCGTGCATTTACTCACACCCCCAAAACCTCCCGTATCATCCTCCGTACTCCGTCCCGATCGAGGGGCGTGTCCGGAACGTCGGGAGACGCGGGGCGGGGTGCGGTGGCCTCTGGATGTCCGGGTGTGACGTTCCGGCGCTGGAGGCGGCTCAAGTCGGCCATCCCGGCCCATAAGGCCATGGGTCACTGACGGGACTTTGCGCGTTGCCTTACGAACCCTGGTCCACCTGAAATGGGGACTTCGCGTCTCGCGGACCTGGCGGACGAATCGCGGCCCGTCGCAGCGGAGGATAACAAGAGTCTAGCCTCCGGGGGTGCGCCGAAGCAGGCCTATAAACATCGCGTGCGGGACGCTCGGGATCGAGCCTGCTCTCGCGGTTGACTACCTCCTGTGCGCTAAAAAACTCATCGCGCGCAGGGCCGTGGGGCCGGCAGCCCCGAGCGTCCCGCACGCCCTCGGAACTCGTTCCGGCTTTTTGAGGCGTGTGAAGGACGGCAGCATCCCTCCGGGGCCAGGACGCACGTCCGGCCCGCGGGGCGCTTTCGCATGCGTGGACGGTGGAGTCCTCCCACCTGTCACGGCAAGCCGCATGGACCCGGGTCGAGCCCGGGATGAGCGGTCGGGGAGATGCACGGGCTCTGCGGCTTGCGACGGGCCGTGCGGCATATTCCGCTCATCCCGGCGAAGGCCGGGATCCAGGGCTGCACGGGAAACGGCAGCGGCACCCGGGGGGCGGGCGCAAGCCTCCTCAGAACCCCGCGCGTTCGGTGCCGATGCGGCGGTACCAGGCTTCGATGAAGCAGTAGGCGGAGAAGGCGACGAGGCCGAACGCGATGAAGAGGAGGATCAGCCAGCCGACGGGCAGGCTCTGGATCCATTCGAGCGCGTCCTCGAGGCCCGGCGCGCTCTTGGCGTCGTAGATGCCGCCGCCGTAGAAGGCGAGGATGCCGATGACGATGAAGACGACGCCGCGGGCGATCAGCCCGAAGGAGGAGATCGGCTTGACGACCTTCATCTTCTCGCGGTCGACCTGCAGGAACGGCTCGTAGGAGGCCTTCCAGCCCTTCACGATCTGGGCGATGCCGATGATCACCGGCACGCAGGCGAGGCCGAGCGCGACGTAGCGGCCCCATTGCTGGCCGAACAGCCAGCCGAGCCAGCCCGACGTCGGGTCGCTGCTGCCGCCGCGAGCCGCCGGAGCCGCCGGCGAACTGCAGGCTGAACAGGAGGCTCGCCGCGAAGGCGGCGATGGCGAGGTTCGCCAGCGCGCTGCCGAACTGCCCGACGCGGCGGGCGAGGCCCTTCATGTCGCTGCCGAAGCCGTCGGGGTCGCCGAAGGCCTGGATCAGCCGCCACAGCGCGAAGGCGACGAGGCCGAGCGCGACGAGGCCGAGCAGCACGCCGCCGAAGGGCTGGCTCAGGAGCGTGCGCAGCGCCCCCTTCGAGCCCTCCGCCTGGCCGGAGCCGAGGGCGGCGAGCACGGCGAAGGCGCCGATCACGAGGTAGACGACGCCGCGGGCCGCGTACCCTCCGCGCGCGCTCCAGTTCAGCCATCGTGAAACGTCCATCGGGAACCCCATCTGATCTCGCGCCATTGCGTCCAACGTGCGCTATCAGACAGGGTTCCTCGCGAGAGTATCTTCCGCCCATGACCGATCCGGCCGTCCATCCCGCGCAGAGCGCCGCCGCCCTCGCGGTGCTCGTCGTCGTCCTCGCCCTCGTCCGCTTCGCGCTGTGGCGCGGCCTGCGCTGGCTCGGCGTCGCCTGGGCGCACGGGCCGGGGCTGTTCAAGCGCGGCGTCGTGCTGGTGCGCGGCGACCTCGTCGGCCGCTGGTTCTCCCGGCGCTTTCCCCGCACCGCCCGCGTGCTCCGGGCGCGCACCGACCCGACCGTCTTCACCGGCCTGCCGCTGACGCTGCTCGTCCTCGCGGCCGCCTATCTCGCGGTCCTGTTCGGCGGCCTCGTCGAGGAGGTCTTCGACACGCAGGGGATCAAGGCCGTCGACGACACGATCGTCTCCTGGGTCGCGCCGTGGCGCACCCAGACGCTCGTCGACATCTTCGAGTGGATCACCAATCTCGGCAGCATGGAGACGCTGACCGCGGTGGCGATCGTCGCCTCCGCCTTCCTCGTCGCGCACGGGCCGCAGCGCTACGTGCTGCCGATCTGGCTCACCGTCGTCGGCTCGCAGGTCACGACGTTCGGCGGCAAGTTCATCATCGACCGGCCGCGGCCGGACTTCGTGCTCGACGTCACCGCCTCGACGCCGTCCTTCCCGAGCGGCCACACGACGGGGGCGATGGCGGTCTACGGCATCATCGCCTACGCGGTGCTGCGCGACGTCTCCTCGCCGCGCGCGCGCTTCGACGTCGCCTATGTCGCGGCGGTGCTGATCGCGCTCATCGCGTTCAGCCGGATCTTCCTCTCCGTCCACTTCCCCAGCGACGTGGCGGCGGGCCTGCTCGTCGGCTCGTTCTGGCTCCTCGCCGGCATCGCGCTCGCCGAGATCCGCCGCGGCCGCGTCGTCTACCGCGAGGAGGCGGAGGATTCCGAGGCGCGCTGAGGCAGGCTGGCTGCGGGCAGCCGCGGCCAGGCCCGCGCCGCCATCACCGCGAGGAAGCCCTGCGTCTCCTCCACCGCCTCGCGCCACCACGAGATCGCCGTCGGCGCGGGCGCGTCGATCAGCGCGATGACGTCGCCGTCCTGCCAGCCGATGCGGCCGCCGAACTTCGCGGCGATCGCCTGCATCCGCGTGTTGCTCGGCAGGCAGACGACGATCAGCTTCGTCAGCCGCCGCGTCCGGGCGAGCCGCAGGAGGCGGGCGAAGAGCGCGCTGCCGACGCCGCGCGCCTGATGGTCGTCCTCGACGCTGAAGGCCGCCTCCGCCCTGCCGGCCGCCAGCGGCCCGAGCGGGCACAGCTCCAGCGCCCCGCGCATCACGCCGTCGAGGTACCAGCCGTGGATCTCGGTGCCCTGCCGCATCGCCTTGCGCGCGTGCTCCTCGATGAAGCTGTCGGAGACCGCGCCGCCGAACCGGCTCTGCCGCGCCCGCGGCGACAGGCGCAGGAGATGGTCGCGGTACTCCTGCCAGCTCGCCATCGGAACCCGCCAGATGGTCCCCTCGCGGAACATCGCTCGCTGCATGTGCCGGCCCTTTCGAATCGCTCGGCGCCGCCAGGAATCTGGAACGCTCCGGAATATATTGCGCTGCAGCAAGCCGCTTGCCAGAGCGCTGCTGCATCGCAGCAATGCGCACAGGGCCGACCCGGCGCATGCCCCTGCGTCACCCGCTTCGCGAAGCATTGAGCCGCGACCGAATCCGGATTATGCGGATCAAGTCATAGAACAAGCGGGCTCGGGGGGCCTCTTCCATGCGTGTTTCGACGATTTTCGCGTGCGGCGTCACGGCGCTCGCCCTCGCCGGCTGCCAGGGCGGCCCGGCCGGCACGGCCTATGCGCCGCCGCCTCCGGCCTACGGCGCGCCGCCGGCCGTCACGCCGGCGCCCGTCATGCCCGCGCCCGTGATGCCCGCGCCGGCGCCGATCTCCGCCAGCAACACGAAGACGAAGAGCTCGACCTGGACGAACCCCAGCGGCACCCGCACCGTCACCCGCTCGTCGACGCGCTCGGCCGGCGTCTCCTTCGATCCCAACGCCATGTTCGCCGCCCTCGCCGGCCAGTCCGCCGGCAATACCGCGACGCCGTCCGCCTATGCCGGCACCTGGCAGATCACCGACGGCGCGACCGGCCGCACCTGCAGCGTCGACCTCAAGTCCACGCAGATCGGCGGCAGCTACGGCGCCTGGACGCGGCTCTGCTCGTCGCAGGAGCTCTTCGGCGTCCAGAAGTGGCAGATGCGCGGCTACGACCTCGTCCTGCTCGACGCGGTCGGCCAGCCGAAGGCGACGCTCCGCGCCACGGCGCCGAACCGCCTCGACGGCACCACGGCGGCCGGCGGCGCGCGCATCTCCATGTGGCGATAAGGCCTCCGTCCCGCCAAGCCTTGCCGCACCGCCCGCCCGACTGTAGGTTGAACTCGCCTCAACACTGATCGATCGACGGTTCCCACGGCTATTCGGAAAGGCGACATGCGGGTCGACTTCATTACCGCAGCGGCGATGGCTCTGCTTCTCGCCGGCTGCACCAGCAACGCGTCGCGCGTCTCGGCGCTGCCGCCGGCGCCCACGGGACCGGTGACGACGCAACAGCTCCCGCCACCTCCGAACAGCGACATGAATGCCCAGTCGCCGATGGAGCAGCAGCCAGGCCAGATGCAGGCGCCGACGGCGCAGCAGCCGGGGCAGCCCGGCCAGATGGGCGCGCCCGGCCAGCCGGGCGATGCCGGCATGGCGGGCGGCCAGATGCCGAACCAGCAGGTCGCCTCGGCGCCGCCGGCCAGCTCCGGCCCGCCGAGCAAGGAGAGCGTGCTCGGCCAGTGGTCGATCTCGGCCTCCGGCGAGAGCTGCCAGATCGTCGTGTCGCTCACGACCTGGCAGGGCGGCCACCGCGCCTCGACGCGCGGCTGCTCGCACGCCCGAGCTCAAGAACATCGGCGCGTGGAACATCGAGGGCAACTACATCGTCCTCAAGGACAACGACGGCAACGCGCTCGGTCGCCTCGCCCAGGCCGGCAACGGCTACCAGGGCCGGCTCGAGCTCGGCGGCGCCGTGTCCATGACGCGCTGAGGCCGCGCCACCGCATGAACCGGGAGGCTGGCTTCGCCGTTGCCTTCTGCCTGGCCGCGCCATCCGGCGCGTGCCGCCTTCCGGAGCTTCCCGTGCATGCGTAACCCGCAGAACTTCCTGTTCGAGATGACGACGTTGTGGATGTCGTCGATGCTCGTCGCCAATGCGCGCCTGGCGCAGATGTGGTGGCCGACCTCGCCCGCCGCCCAGGCGGACGCCTGGCAGGCCCTCTTCGCCGAGAAGACCGAGGCCGCCGCCCGCGTGCAGCTCGCCGCGACCCGCGCGACCCTCTCCGGGCTCGACGCCCTGGCCGTGGCCGAGGCCTCGATGGTCCCGGTCACCCGAAAGGTGGAGAGCAACCTCCGCGCGATCACGCGCAGCGCGTCGAGGAAGTCGCGGAGATCCGCCTGGTGAGCGACGTCCGCTCCCGCTACGACGCACGGGTCGCCGCCGGCGACATCGATTTCGACCCCGTCCAGGCCGAGCTCGCCGACCGCCTCGACCGGCTCGCCGGCCAGCTCGGCGACAAGCGGCTCGCCACCAAGAGCTCGAGCCTCGGCTGGCTCTTCGCCCGCAAGGCGCCGCCGACCCCGAAGGGGCTCTACATCTGGGGCTCTGTCGGCCGCGGCAAGACGATGCTGGTCGACCTGTTCTTCGCCGCGGTGCCGATGCGGCGCAAGCGGCGCGCCCATTTCGCCGACTTCATGGGCGACGTGCACGAGCGCGTCCACGCCATGCGCGGCCGGATCAAGAGCGGCGAGGTCAAGGGCGACGACCCGATCGGCCCCGTCGCCGCCGAGATCGCCGAGGAGACGCGGCTCCTCTGCCTCGACGAGTTCCACGTCGACGACATCACCGACGCGATGATCCTCGGGCGGCTGTTCACGGCGCTGTTCGAGAGGAAGCTCGTGCTCGTGGCGACCTCGAACGCGGCGCCGTCGGAGCTCTACAGGAACGGCCTGAACCGCCAGCTCTTCACGCCCTTCCTCGACCTGCTGCAGGAGAACGTCGAGGTCTATCACCTCGACGCGCCGACCGACTACCGCCTCTCCGAGCGCGAGGAGGCGAGCGTCTGGTTCCGCCCGGCCGACCAGCGCGCCCGCGTCGAGATGGACCGGGTCTGGCAGCACCTGACGGGCACGAAGCGCGGCGAGCCGACCGAGATCCGCGCCAAGGGCCGCGTCCTGCGGGTGCCGCAGGCAGCCGACGGCGCGGCCCGCTTCTCGTTCTCGCAGCTCTGCGAGGCGCCGCTGTCGTCGGGCGACTACCTGCGGCTCGCCCGCCGCTTCCACACGATCTTCGTCGACGACGTGCCGATCCTGCCGCCGCACAAGCGCAACGAGGCGCGCCGCTTCGTGCTGCTGATCGACACGCTCTACGACGAGGCGGTGCGGCTCGTGGCGTCGGCCGACGGCCACCCCACCGAGCTTCACCCGGAGGGCCAGATCGCCCCCGAGTTCGAGCGCACGGCGTCGCGTCTCATCGAAATGGGCTCGCAGGACTACCTCGCCCGCGCCCATGCCCGCCGCAGCGCCGAAGAGGAAGGCCCTGTGGTCGACCACATACCAGATCACTCTCTTGAACGCGGCGCGCATTCGGGATAGTCACGAAGCCGATTTCCGGCCCACCTCCCCCTCGAACGCGGGGATCACACAGGAAACGGCACCCATGGCGCGTAACAAGATCGCTTTGATCGGCGCCGGCCAGATTGGCGGAACGCTCGCCCATCTCGCCGGTCTGAAGGAACTCGGCGACATCGTCCTCTTCGACATCGCGGAAGGCACGCCGCAGGGCAAGGCGCTCGACATCGCCCAGTCCTCCGCGGTCGAGGGCTTCGACGCGAAGCTCAAGGGCACGCAGGCCTACGCCGACATCGAGGGTGCCGACGTCGTGATCGTGACCGCCGGCGTTCCGCGCAAGCCGGGCATGAGCCGCGACGACCTCCTGGAGATCAACCTCAAGGTGATGGACCAGGTCGGCGCCGGCCTGAAGAAGTACGCCCCCGACGCCTTCGTGATCTGCATCACGAACCCGCTCGACGCCATGGTCTGGGCGCTGCAGCAGGCGTCCGGCCTGCCCAAGCACAAGGTCGTCGGCATGGCCGGCGTGCTCGATTCCTCGCGCTTCCGGCTGTTCCTGGCCGAGGAGTTCGGCGTGTCGATCGAGGACGTCACGGCCTTCGTGCTCGGCGGCCACGGCGACACGATGGTGCCGCTCATCCGCTACTCGACCGTGGCGGGCATTCCCCTGCCGGATCTCGTCAAGATGAAGTGGACGACCGACAAGCGCCTCGAGGAGATCGTCCAGCGCACGCGCGACGGCGGCGCCGAGATCGTCGGCCTCCTGAAGACCGGCTCGGCCTTCTACGCGCCGGCCGCCTCGGCGATCGAGATGGCCGACAGCTACCTCAAGGACAAGAAGCGCGTCCTGCCCTGCGCGGCGCCGCTCTCCGGCGAGTACGGCCTCAAGGACATCTATGTCGGCGTGCCCTGCGTGATCGGCGCGAACGGCGTGGAGCGGGTCATCGAGATCGAGCTGAACAAGGACGAGAAGACGAACTTCGACAAGTCCGTGGAGTCGGTGCAGGGCCTCGTCGAGGCGTGCCGGCGCATCGCACCGGATCTGGGAAAGAACAAGTAAGGGGGGAACCGAACCAGTGAACATCCACGAATACCAGGCGAAGGCCGTGCTCAAGGAGTACGGCGCGCCGGTCGCGCAGGGCGTCGCGATCACCGACATGACCGAGGCGGAGAACGCCGCCAAGCAGCTGCCGGGACCGGTCTGGGTCGTCAAGAGCCAGATCCACGCCGGCGGCCGCGGCAAGGGCAAGTTCAAGGAGCTCGGCCCCGACGCCAAGGGCGGCGTGCGCGTCGTGAAGTCGATCGAGGAGGTCGTCGAGAACGCCCGCCAGATGCTCGGCAACACGCTCGTGACCAAGCAGACCGGCCCCGCCGGCAAGCAGGTCAACCGCCTCTACATCGAGGACGGCGCGGCGATCGCCCGCGAGCTCTACCTGTCGATCCTCGTCGACCGCACGGTCGGCCAGGTGGCCTTCGTCGTCTCCACCGAGGGCGGCATGGACATCGAGGCCGTGGCCGAGGAGACGCCGGACAAGATCGTCACGCTGCCGATCGATCCCGTGGCCGGCGTCACCGACGCCGACGGCACGAAGCTCGCAGACGCGCTGAAGCTCGAGGAGCCGGCGCGCGGCGAGATGGTCGCGCTCGCCAAGACCCTCTACAAGGCCTACACCGAGAAGGACATGAGCCTTCTCGAGATCAACCCGCTGATCGTCCTCGAGGACGGCCACCTGCGGGTTCTCGACGCGAAGGTCTCCTTCGACAACAACGCCCTCTTCCGCCACCCCGAGATCGCCGAGCTGCGCGACACGACGGAGGAGGACGAGAAGGAGATCGAGGCGTCGAAGTACGACCTCGCCTACATCGCGCTCGACGGCGACATCGGCTGCATGGTGAACGGCGCCGGCCTCGCCATGGCGACGATGGACATCATCAAGCTCTACGGCTCGGAGCCTGCGAACTTCCTCGACGTCGGCGGCGGCGCCACGACCGAGAAGGTCACCGCGGCCTTCAAGATCATCACCGCCGACCCGAACGTGAAGGGCATCCTCGTCAACATCTTCGGCGGGATCATGCGCTGCGACGTCATCGCCGAGGGCGTGGTGACGGCGATCAAGGAAGTCGGCCTCAAGGTGCCGCTCGTCGTGCGCCTCGAGGGCACCAATGTCGATCTCGGCAAGAAGATCCTCAACGAGAGCGGCCTGAACGTCACCGCGGCGGACGACCTCGACGATGCCGCCAAGAAGATCGTCGCCGCTGTGAAGGAGGCCCGCTGATGTCCATCCTGATCGACAAGAACACGAAGGTCATCGTCCAGGGCCTGACCGGCAAGACCGGCACCTTCCACACCGAGCAGGCGCTCGCCTATCACGGCACGCAGATGGTCGCCGGCGTCCACCCCAAGAAGGGTGGCGAGAAGTGGACCGGCAAGGTCGACGGCGGCGAGAAGCAGCTGCCGATCTTCGCGACCGTCGCCGAGGCGAAGGACGCGACCGGCGCGAACGCCTCGGTGATCTACGTCCCGCCGGCGGGCGCGGGCGCCGCCATCGAGGAGGCGATCGACGCGGAAGTGCCGCTGATCGTCTGCATCACCGAGGGCGTGCCGGTCATGGACATGGTCCGGGTCAAGGCCAAGCTCGGCAAGTCGAAGTCGCGCCTGATCGGCCCGAACTGCCCCGGCCTGCTGACGCCGGACGAGTGCAAGATCGGCATCATGCCGGGCCAGATCTTCCGCAAGGGCTCGGTCGGCGTCGTCTCGCGCTCCGGCACGCTGACCTACGAGGCGGTGTTCCAGACCTCGAATGCCGGGCTCGGCCAGACCACGGCCGTCGGCATCGGCGGCGACCCGGTCAAGGGCACCGAGTTCATCGACGTGCTCGAGCTGTTCCTCGCCGACCCCGCGACCAAGTCGATCATCATGATCGGCGAGATCGGCGGCTCGGCCGAGGAGGACGCGGCGCAGTTCCTCGCCGACGAGAAGAAGAAGGGCCGCTGGAAGCCGACCGTCGGCTTCATCGCCGGCCGCACCGCGCCTCCGGGCCGCACGATGGGCCATGCCGGCGCGGTGATCTCGGGCGGCAAGGGCGGCGCCGAGGACAAGATCGCGGCCATGGAAGCGGCGGGCATCAAGGTGTCGCCGTCGCCGGCCGGCCTCGGCTCGACGCTGCTCGAGGTCCTCAAGGGCTGAGCGGGCGACAGCCACCCGCGACGAACGCAAAGGGCGCCCACGGGCGCCCTTTTTCGTTGCGCGCCGGAGCGGCCGGACGGCCCGGGAGAGCGGTTGCCGACATGACGTTTGCGTAAACATCCCCATCTTGTGATCGGGGCGCCTTTCGGGTTGAAAGGGTTTCGCAACTGGGCCACATCTAAATTCCGTCCCAATGTTGTCCCTTATCGCGTCGCCAACGACGATTATCACGAGAGGAAGAGGGTGCACGGCGCCCTCTCGCAATCAGCATGGCTAGGCAAGAGGCGAACCAAGCCTTCGCGTCGACATCGTTCCTGTACGGTGCCAACGCGAGCTGGATCGAAGAGCTGTACGCGCGATTCAAGGAGAATCCGCAGTCGGTAGACGAGCAGTGGCAGGCCTTCTTCAAGGACCTGAAGGACGACACGGACACCGTCATCAAGGAGGCGCGCGGCGCCTCGTGGGAGCGCGCCGACTGGCCGATCCCGATGAATGGCGAGCTCGTCTCCGCGCTCGACACCAACTGGCCGGAGGCGGAGAAGCGCATCCAGGAGAAGGTCGGGGCGCAGGCGCAGAAGCAGGGCGTCGACCTCTCGCAGGAAGAGGTGCTGCGGACCACCCGTGATTCGGTCCGCGCGCTGATGATGATCCGCGCCTACCGCATCCGCGGCCACCTCGCCGCCGACCTCGACCCGCTCGGCCTCGAGCCCCCGACGGAGCATCCCGAGCTCGACCCCGCGACCTACGGCTTCACCGAGGCCGACCACGACCGCAAGATCTTCCTCGACAACGTGCTGGGCCTCGAGTTCGCCACCGTCCCCGAGATGCTGGCGATCCTGAAGCGGACCTACTGCAACACGATCGGCGTCGAGTTCATGCACATCTCCGATCCCGCGGAGAAGGCGTGGATCCAGGAGCGCATCGAGGGCCCGGACAAGGAGATCTCGTTCACGCCCGAGGGCAAGCGGGCGATCCTCAACAAGCTCGTCGAGGCGGAAGGCTTCGAGAAGTTCCTCGACGTCAAGTACACCGGCACCAAGCGCTTCGGCCTCGACGGCGCGGAGTCGGTCATCCCGGCGCTCGAGCAGGTCATCAAGCGCGGCGGCCAGCTGGGCCTGCGCGAGATCGTCTTCGGCATGGCCCATCGCGGCCGCCTCAACGTGCTCGCCCAGGTGATGGGCAAGCCGCACCGGGCGATCTTCCACGAGTTCAAGGGCGGCGCGGCCAACCCCGACGACGTCGAGGGCTCGGGCGACGTGAAGTACCATCTCGGCGCCTCCTCCGACCGCACCTTCGACGACAACAACGTCCACCTGTCGCTGACGCCGAACCCGTCGCATCTCGAGATCGTCGATCCCGTGGTGCTCGGCAAGGTGCGCGCCAAGCAGGACCAGCACGACGACTTCCCCGAGCGCGCCAAGGTGCTGCCGCTGCTGATCCACGGCGACGCGGCCTTCGCCGGCCAGGGCGTCGTGGCCGAGTGCTTCGGCCTGTCGGGCCTGCGCGGCCACCGCACCGGCGGCTCGATCCACTTCATCATCAACAACCAGATCGGCTTCACGACGAGCCCGCGCCTCGCGCGCTCCTCGCCCTACCCCTCCGACACGGCGAAGATGATCGGCGCGCCGATCCTGCACGTGAACGGCGACGACCCGGAAGCCGTCGTCTACTGCGCCAAGATCGCGACCGAGTTCCGGCAGATGTTCCACAAGCCGGTGGTCATCGACATCTTCTGCTACCGCCGCTTCGGCCACAACGAGGGCGACGAGCCCTCCTTCACGCAGCCGCTGATGTACCGCAACATCCGGCAGCACCCGACGACGCTGGCGATCTACACCGAGAAGCTCATCGCCGAGGGCCTGGTGAGCGAGGAGGAGATCGAGCAGCTCAAGAGCCAGTGGCGCGAGACGCTGGACGCCGAGTTCGAGTCCGGCCAGAGCTACAAGCCGAACAAGGCGGACTGGCTCGACGGCAAGTGGTCGGGCATCAAGGTCGCGACCGACGAAGGTCCGCGCCGCGGCCAGACCGGCGTCGAGATCGACACCCTCAAGCAGATCGGCCAGAAGCTGACGGAGACGCCGGAGGGCTTCCACGCCCACCGCACGATCAAGCGCTTCCTCGACAACCGGCGCAAGATGATCGACACCGGCGAGGGCATCGACTGGGCGACCGGCGAGGCGCTGGCCTTCGGCACGCTGCTCACCGAGCAGTACCGCGTGCGGCTGTGCGGCCAGGACGTCGAGCGCGGCACGTTCTCGCAGCGCCACTCGGTGCTCTACGACCAGGAGAACGAGGACCGCTTCATCCCGCTCAACAACCTGACCGAGGACCAGCAGCGCTACGAGGTCATCAACTCGATGCTCTCCGAGGCCGCGGTGCTCGGCTTCGAGTACGGCTACTCGCTGTCGGAGCCGAACGCGCTGGTCCTGTGGGAGGCGCAGTTCGGCGACTTCGCCAACGGCGCCCAGGTGGTGATCGACCAGTTCATCTCCGCCGGCGAGCGCAAGTGGCTCAGGATGTCGGGCCTCGTCATGCTCCTGCCGCACGGCTACGAGGGCCAGGGTCCCGAGCACTCCTCGGCCCGCCTCGAGCGCTACCTGCAGATGTGCGCCGAGGACAACATGCAGGTCGCCAACTGCACGACGCCGGCCAACTACTTCCACATCCTGCGCCGGCAGCTTCGCCGCGACTTCCGCAAGCCGCTCGTGCTGATGACGCCGAAGTCGCTGCTGCGCCACAAGCGCGCCGTCTCGAAGCTCGAGGAGTTCGGGCCGGAGTCCTGCTTCCACCGCCTCCTCTGGGACGACGAGGAGAACCAGCGCGGCGGCAAGCTCGTCACCGACGACAAGATCCGCCGCGTCGTCATGTGCACCGGCAAGGTCTATTACGACCTGCTCGAGGAGCGCGAGAAGCGGGGCATCGACGACGTCTACCTGCTGCGCGTCGAGCAGCTCTACCCCGTGCCGGCCAAGGCCCTCGTCACCGAGCTCGCGCGCTTCAAGAACGCCGAGATGGTCTGGTGCCAGGAGGAGCCCCGCAACATGGGCGCCTGGAGCTTCATCGAGCCTAACCTCGAATGGGCCTTGACGCAGGTCGACGCCAGGCACAAACGTCCCCGCTATGCCGGCCGCGCGCCGGCGGCGGCGACCGCGACGGGCATGATGTCCAAGCATCTGAGCCAGCTCGAGGCGTTCCTCAACGACGCCCTCTCCGAATGAGGCCGACCGGCCGTAGCCTGCAAGGACGATATTGATGGCAACCGAGATCCGCGTACCGACCCTCGGCGAGTCGGTGACCGAGGCAACCGTCGGTCAGTGGTTCAAGAAGGCGGGCGACAGCGTCGCCGCCGACGAGCCGCTGGTCGAGCTCGAGACCGACAAGGTGACGATCGAGGTTCCCGCCCCGGCCGCCGGCACGCTGGCGGAGATCAGCGTGCAGGACGGCGACACCGTCGAGCCGGGCGCGCTGCTCGGCTCGATCTCGGAGGGCGGCGCCGCGGCGAAGCCCAAGGAGGCGCCGAAGCAGGAGAAGGCGGCGAAGGCCGAGCCCGCGCCGGCCCGCGACGAGGCGCCGGCTCCGAAGGAGACGGAGCCGAAGGCCGCCGAGGCGAAGGGCGACATGCCGCCCGCCCCGTCGGCCCGCAAGATGATGGAGGAGAAGGGCGTCTCCGCCGACCAGGTCGAGGGCTCGGGCAAGCGCGGCCAGGTCCTGAAGGAGGACGTCCTCAAGG
The DNA here is from genome assembly GCA_963816555.1 of uncultured Alphaproteobacteria bacterium. Taxonomy (GTDB): domain Bacteria; phylum Pseudomonadota; class Alphaproteobacteria; order Rhizobiales; family Tepidamorphaceae; genus Lutibaculum. The sequence goes on from CAWFLD010000009.1 coordinate 15,230, forward strand.
CGATCGAGCAGGTTCCGGCGCAGCCGCAGACCGCCCGTGCGCCCTCCGGCGAGCAGGACGAGGCGCGCGAGGAACGGGTCAAGATGACCCGCCTGCGCCAGACCATCGCCAAGCGCCTGAAGGACGCGCAGAACACCGCGGCGATGCTGACGACGTTCAACGACGTCGACATGAGCGCCGTGATGGAGCTGCGCAAGAGCTACCGCGACCTCTTCGAGAAGAAGCACGGCGTGCGGCTCGGCTTCATGGGCTTCTTCGTCAAGGCCTGCGTCCAGGCGCTGAAGGAGATCCCCGAGGTCAACGCCGAGATCGACGGCACCGACCTCGTCTACAAGAACTTCTGCCATATCGGCATCGCCGTCGGCACCGACCGGGGCCTCGTCGTTCCGGTGGTGCGCGACGCCGACCGGATGAGCCTCGCCGAGGTCGAGAAGACCATCAACGAGTTCGGCCGCCGCGCCCGCGACGGCAAGCTCGCGATGGAGGACATGCAGGGCGGCACGTTCACGATCACGAATGGCGGCGTCTACGGCTCGATGCTGTCGACGCCGATCCTCAACGCGCCGCAGTCGGGCATCCTCGGCATGCACCGCATCGAGGAGCGCCCCGTCGTCAGGAACGGCCAGATCGTCGTCCGCCCGATGATGTACCTGGCGCTCAGCTACGACCACCGCATCGTCGACGGCAAGGACGCGGTGACGTTCCTCGTCCGCGTGAAGGAGTCGCTCGAGGATCCGCAGCGGCTGGTGCTGGACCTCTAGAGCCCTTCCGCACGCGCACGACAGTTGCTAGGTGATGGCCGGGTTTCCCGGCCATCAGCACATTGAAAGCGGCGTCGCGCCGCCCCTGACAGAGTTCCAGCGGAGATTTCCATGGCTTCCTACGACGTCATCGTCATCGGCACCGGCCCCGGCGGATATGTCTGCGCCATCCGTGCCGCGCAGCTCGGCCTGAAGACGGCGGTCGTGGAGAAGTGGGACACTTTCGGCGGCACCTGCCTGAACGTCGGCTGCATCCCCTCCAAGGCCCTGCTCGCGGCGTCGGAGCATTTCGAGGCGGCCGGCCACCTCGGCGATTTCGGCGTCGAGGTGAACAAGCCGAAGCTCAACCTCGACAAGATGCTCGCCCACAAGGACGAGACGGTCACCTCGAACGTCCAGGGCGTCGCCTTCCTGTTCAAGAAGAACAAGATCACCTCGCACCACGGCACCGGCAGGATCGTCGGCAAGGGCAAGGTCGAGGTGACGGACGCGGACGGCAAGACCGAGACGATCGAGGGCAAGAACATCGTCATCGCCACGGGCTCCGACGTGGCCCGGCTGCCCGGCATCGAGATCGACGAGGAGAAGGTCGTCTCGTCGACCGGCGCGCTGTCGCTCAAGAAGGTGCCGAAGAAGCTGCTCGTCGTCGGCGCCGGCGTCATCGGCCTCGAGCTCGGCTCGGTCTGGCGCCGCCTCGGCGCCGAGGTGACGGTGGTCGAGTACCTCGACCGCGTGCTGCCGGGCATGGACGGCGAGGTCGGCAAGCAGTTCCAGCGCCTGCTGCAGAAGCAGGGCTTCACCTTCAAGCTCGGCTCGAAGGTCACGAGCGTCGACGCGAAGGGCAAGAGCGGCCTCAAGGTGACGGTCGAGCCGGCCAAGGGCGGCGACGCCGAGACGCTCGACGCCGACGTCGTGCTCGTGTCGATCGGCCGCGTGCCCTACACCGAGGGCCTCGGACTGAAGGAGGCCGGCGTCGAGATGGACGAGAAGGGCCGCGTGAAGACCGACGGCCACTACCGCACCAATGTCGAGGGCATCTACGCGATCGGCGACGTCATCACCGGGCCGATGCTCGCCCACAAGGCGGAGGACGAGGGCGTCGCCGCAGCCGAGATCATCGCCGGCCAGGCGGGGCACGTGAACTACGACGCGATCCCGAACATCGTCTACACCTACCCGGAGGTCGCCTCGATCGGGAAGACCGAGGAGCAGCTGAAGGAGGCCGGCGTCGAGTACAATGTCGGCAAGTTCCCCTTCACCGCGAACGGCCGCGCCCGCGCGATGCGGGCGACCGACGGCTTCGTGAAGATCCTCGCGGACAAGACGACCGACCGCGTGCTCGGCGCCCACATCGTCGGCGCGAGCGCCGGCGAGCTGATCCAGGAGCTCGCCGTGCTGATCGAGTTCGGCGGCGCCGCCGAGGACCTCGCCCGCACCTGCCACGGCCATCCGACGCTGTCCGAGGCCGTCAAGGAAGCCGCCCTCGGCGTCGCCAAGCGCTCGATCCACATCTGAGGCCGGGACTGCCGCCTTGCACCTCCCCCTCGGCGGGGGAGGTCGGCGCGCGAAGGGGCGCGTGGCGGCGGGGCCGCTTGCTCTGCGGGCCCCCCGTTTTACCGCGCGCAGAGGGTTGCCTCGGCCTTCCCCCGCCAGTGCGGGCTCGCCTACCGCCCGAGGCCCAGCATCTCCATCGCCTCGCGGTGGTAGCGGGCGGAATCGTCGGAGAAGCAGCAGAAGATCACCCGCTCGACGTGGGTGAGCTGCCCCGCCGTCTCGTGGACCGTGGCGACGGCGATGCCGGCGGCACGCTCCGGCGGGAAGGCGTAGACGCCCGTCGAGATCGCCGGGAACGCGATCGAGTGCGCCTCGATCTTCTCCGCCGCGACGAGCGCCTCGCGGTAGCACGACGACAGGAGCGCGTCCTCGTTGCTGTGGCCGCCGTGCCAGACCGGACCGACGGCGTGGATGACGTGCTTCGCCGGCAGGCGGTAGCCCTTCGTCACACGCACCTCGCCGGTCGGGCAGCCGCCGAGCGTCCTGCACTCCTCGAGAAGCTCCGGTCCCGCCGCGCGGTGGATCGCCCCGTCGACGCCGCCGCCGCCCAGCAGCGACTCGTTCGCGGCGTTGACGATCGCGTCGACGGTGAGCGTCGTGATGTCGGCGACGGTGACTTCGAGCTTCGCCATGTCGGTTTGTCCTTGTCCTGCCCCTACCCGGCCGTCCAGCCGCCGTCCATCGACAGGATGGCGCCGGTGATCGACTTCGCATCGTCCGTGCAGAGATAATGCGCGAGCGAGGCGACCTGCTCCACCGTCACGAATTCCTTCGTCGGCTGGGCCCCGAGGATGACGTCGCGCTTCACCTCCTCCTCGCTCAGGCCGCGCGCCTTCGCGGTGTCCGGCACCTGGCGCTCGACGATCGACGTCCAGACATAGCCGGGCGCGATGGCGTTGACCGTGATGTGCTGCTGCGCCACCTCCAGCGCCACCGTCTTCGTCAGCCCGGCGATGCCGTGCTTGGCGGCGACGTAGGCGGACTTGTAGGGCGAGGCGACCAGCGCGTGCGCCGAGGCCGTGTTGACGATGCGCCCCCAGCCGGCCTCCTTCATGCCCGGCAGGAAGCGGCGGGTCGCGTAGAAGGCGGCGGACAGGTTGATCGCGACGATCTTCTCCCACATCTCCGGCGGGAACTCGTCGACCGGCGCGACGTGCTGGATGCCGGCATTGTTGACGAGGATGTCGATCCGCCCGAACGCGTCGAGCGCCTGGTCGGCCATCGCCTCGATCTCGGCGGGCTTCGACATGTCGGCCGGCGAGAACGCGGTCCTGACGCCGAACTCCTCGCCGAGCCCGTCGGCCAGCCTGCGGTTCTCCGCCTCGTCGCCCACGCCGTTCATGAAGATGTCGGCGCCCGCCTCGGCCAGGCGGCGGGCCACGGCGAGGCCGATGCCGCTGGTCGAGCCGGTGACGAGGGCGGTCTTGCCTTGCAGGGACATGGGAGGTTCTCCGGGGTTTGATGGCGAAGGAGGTCAGGAGGCAGGGTTAGGGCGGGCGCCGGTGCGCCACAAGGGATGAAAAGGCCGCACGCGACCCTTATCTCAGTCCCGTCCCCGTTGTATGGATGGGATGCGCGCCCGGCGCCGCCGCGGCCCGCCCCGCGCATGTCGGCCAGCCCAGGATCGTCGAGCGAGCGACCGTGACCGGATCTCCCCACCGCCTTCCCGAGGCCGCGGCCCGCGCCGACGAGGTCGTCGCCCGCGCCGGCGCGCTGTGCCGCGACCGCGGCGTGCGCCTGACGGAGACGCGGGCCAAGGTGCTCGACGTGCTGGCCCGCGGGACGCAGCCTGTCGGCGCCTACGAGATCGTCGACGCGCTGGCCGAGGACGGCCCGCGTCCGGCGCCGGTCACCGTCTACCGCGCGCTCGACTTCCTCGTCGGCCAGGGCCTCGCCCACCGCATCGAGAGCCGCAACGCCTTCGTCGCCTGCAGCCATGTCGCCTGCAGTCATGCCGAGCCCGCCGCGCAGGAGCACGGCACGAGCGTCTTCCTGATCTGCCGCCGCTGCGGCGCGGTCACCGAGGTCGCGGGCGACGCGCTCGACCGGTCCGGTTGCCGATGCATGCCGGCGTCATAGTTTTCACGCAGAATCGAGCGTGATCGAGATAGAGGGCCTGTGCCGCGCCTGCGCCGGGTCCGCCGCCACAGCCTGAAGAGGACGAGCTTCATGTCGTCGAACGAGCACTACGGCCCTGCCCCCCGCCGCACGAGCGTGCCCGTGCCCGTCGGCGGCGTCACCGTCGGCGGCGACGCGCCGGTCGTCGTGCAGTCGATGACGAACACCGACACGGCCGATATCGAGAAGACCGTCGAGCAGGTGATGGCGCTCCATCGCGCCGGCTCCGAGCTCGTGCGCATCACCGTCGACCGCGACGAGGCCGCCGCCGCGGTGCCGCACATCCGCGACCGGCTGATGCTCAAGGGCGTGAACGTGCCGCTCGTCGGCGACTTCCACTATATCGGCCACAAGCTGCTGACCGAGCACCCCGCCTGCGCCGAGGCGCTCGACAAGTACCGCATCAACCCCGGCAACGTGGGCTTCCGCGAGAAGCGCGACCGGCAGTTCGGGACGCTCATCGAGCTCGCGCTGAAATACGACAAGCCGGTCCGCATCGGCGTCAACTGGGGCTCGCTCGACCAGGAGCTGCTGACCAAGCTGATGGACGAGAACGCCGAGGCCGGCTCGCCGCTGTCGGCCCGCGCCGTCACCCACGAGGCGATCGTCCAGTCGGCCCTGCTCTCCGCCGAGCGCGCCCAGGAGATCGGCCTCGGCAAGGACCGCATCATCCTCTCCGCCAAGGTCAGCCACGTGCAGGACCTCGTCTCGGTCTACCGCATGCTGGCGAAGCGCTCCGACCTCGCGCTGCATCTGGGGCTCACCGAGGCCGGCATGGGCTCGAAGGGCATCGTCGCCTCGTCGGCCGCGCTCGGCATCGTGCTGCAGGAGGGCATCGGCGACACGATCCGCATCTCGCTGACGCCGGAGCCGAACGGCGACCGCACCAGGGAGGTGCAGGTCGCGCAGGAGCTGCTGCAGACGATGGGCCTCAGGCAGTTCGTGCCCGTCGTCGCCGCCTGCCCCGGCTGCGGGCGCACCACCTCGACCGTCTTCCAGGAGCTCGCCCAGGACATCCAGGGCTTCATCCGCGAGGAGATGCCGGTCTGGCGCGACCGCTATCCCGGCATCGAGGGCCTGAACGTCGCGGTGATGGGCTGCATCGTGAACGGCCCCGGCGAATCGAAGCACGCCGACATCGGCATCTCGCTGCCGGGCACCGGCGAGCAGCCGGCCGCCCCCGTCTTCATCGACGGCAGGAAGGCCGTGACGCTGCGCGGCCCGTCGATCGCCGAGGACTTCAAGAAGATGGTGCTCGAGTATATCGAGACGCGCTACGGCGAAGGCCGCGGCGCCGGCGAGGCGGCGGAGTAGGAACGCGGATGCGCCGGCCGCGGCGACGCGCTGGCGGGTCGTGCTGGACGAGCGCACCGACGCCGAGCGGCGCGAGCGCTGGTAGGTTCCGGTGCCGGTACCCGTACCGGAACCTGCGGCCGTGCCTGCGGCTTGATCGGGAGGCCGGGCGGCTGCCCCGGGCCACTGCTTTGCGACGATGGGAGGGCACATGCGGCTGGCGCGTCTCGAGATCGGGCTGATCGCCCTCCTGGCCCTGTGCATGGCGCCCGCCCTGGCGCGCGCGCAGCCGGCGGCGGCGACCACGACCATCCACCTCGCCCGGTTTTCCTCGGCCGGAATCGTCGAGACGGATGACGGCCCGCTCCGCCTCGCCGGCGTCGCGCCCACCGCTGCCGACCTCGAATGCGGCGAGGGCGCGCAGGCCTGGCCGTGCGGCACGATGGCCCGCGCCGCGCTGCAGCGCTTCGTGCGCCGCCGCGCCGTGGAGTGCCGGCAGCCGGGTCGACGCCCACGACCCGGCCGATGCGCCCGCCGAACGCCCCGCCGACACCCCCGCCGCGGCGCGCTGCACCGTGGCCGGCAGCGACATCGGCCAGTGGCTCGTCTCGCGCGGCTGGGCCCGGGCCGACGGCGACCGCTACGTCGAGGACGAAAAGGCGGCCCGCGAGGACAAGCGCGGCCTGTGGGCCGAGGCGCGCCCGCGGCTCGACGTCACGCCGGTGTCCTTCGGCTCCTCGCTCGGCGCCTCCCCCGGTTCGCTCGTCGACGTGCCGGCGGATGCGGCCGTGGTCGTCGACGTCTCTCTCTCGACGCAGACGCTCACCCTCACGCATGACGGCGCGCTCGTCGGCAGCTGGCCCGTCTCGACCGGTCGCCGCGGCATGGCCACGCCCACCGGCACCTGGCGCGCCAAGTGGCTCGACCGCCACCACCGCTCGCGCCAGTACGACGACGCGCCGATGCCCTTCTCCGTGTTCTTCACCGGCGGCTACGCCGTGCACGGCACCTACGCCGTCTCGCGGCTGGGCCGCCCGGTCTCGCACGGCTGCATCCGCCTGAGCCCCGACCACGCCCGGACGCTGTTCGAGCTGGCGCAGCAGGCCGGGCTCGACCGGACCGTTGTGGTGGTGCGGGACTGAAGGCGTCCCGCCGGCCCGGCTGCCGCCCGGCGCTACCGGGGCGCCCTGCCCCGCCGGTCGATGATCAGCTGCGGCGACCCGTCCGACGTCCGGCTGGGCGAGCGCCCGTCCGGCCCGACGAGGCCCGTCACGTGCCGGCGCATGTTGGAGAAGCTCTCGAACCGGACCGTGTCGACCGGCTCGTCCAGCCGAAGCGACACCTTGTGGTTCCCGCCGACCTTCGACAGCGCGACGATGCGGCCCGTGAAGGGCTGCCCCAGATAGCGCCCGCTCACCTCGTCGTTCAGCTGGAACGGCTTCGGCTCCGCCTGCGACAGGCGGGCATGCAGCGTGTTCCAGTCGCGGGCGCCGTTCTGGCGGGCGACGAGCTCCAGCGCCTGCGCGTGGCCGATGCGCGTGCCCTGCGCGGCCAGGGCTTCGCGCAGCGCCCTGGCCTGCGACTTGGCGTCCGCCACGGTCTGCACGGTCATCGCACCTCTCCCCCGTTCGCCAGCCCGAAGCCGGCCGCGTCGCCGGAGGCCCGGCCCGCGAGGGCGACGGCCACGGCGATGACGGCCACCGCCCCGTCGGCGAGCGGGAAGGCGAGCCAGATCGCCCGCGCCCCGGCCAGGGCGCCGATCGCCACGATCAGCAGCGGGCTGAGCGCGAAGGGCTTCGACAAGGTCAGCATCGCGGTCCGCAGCGGCTGGCCGATGGCCTGGAAGTACAGGGCCAGCACGAGGACCGGCCCGGCAAACAGGTAGAAGGCCGCCATCGGGCGCAGGATCTCGCCGACCTGCGCCACGACGGCGGGGTCGCCGACGAAGCCGCGGCCGATCGCGCGGTGCCCCGACAGCAGCGTGACCTCCACGGCCGCGCAGTAGACGAAGGCGGCGCCGAGCGCGATGCGCAGGACGGCGTCCGACCGCCGATAGAGCTTCGCGCCGACATTGTTGCCGACGATGCTCTGGCTTGCCAGCGCGATGGCCATCATCGGCAGGAACGTGAAGCTGAAGATCCGCGTGACGATCCCGTAGGCGGCGACGGTGTCGGCATAGCCCGGCCCGGCCGTCAGGCGCAGCGTCGTGATCACCGTGGCCGAGACCAGGGCGATGCCGACGAAGCTCAGGCTGACCGGGGCGCCGAGCGCCATCATGCCGCGCCAGCCGCCGGTCCAGCGGGACCTGCCGAGGGCGCGGAGCGGCACGACGCCCCCGCCTCGCAGGCGCCAGGCGACGAGGACGACGAGCCCCACGCCCTGGGCGAGCGCCGTGCCCCAGGCGGACCCTGCGACACCCATGTCGAGGCGCACGATCAGCAGGTAGTTCAGCGCGACGTTGCCGAGGGTGACGCCGACGGACATCAGCGCCATCAGCCCGGCGCGCCCCTCGTTGCGCCACGCGTCGGCGTGGACGCTCAGCAGCAGCTGCACGGGCGACGCGAAGATCATGACGGCGAGGTACGTCCAGGCCATGCGCGCGATGTCCGGCCGGCCGGCCGAAAGCGCCCTGGTGACGAGCCCGCCGCCGGCCAGGAAGGCCGCGATCAGCACCAGGGCGAGGAACAGCGCCAGCCCGTGCGCCCGGGCGAAGACGGCCTCGGCGTCGCGCCGTTCGTTCGCGCCGAGGTGGCGTGCCAGCAGGCTCGACATGCCGCCGCCCACGAGCGTCGACAGGGCGATCGTGACCATCAGGACGGGGAAGACGATGCTCACGGCCGCGAGCGCATCCGCGCCCACGAAATGGCCGAGGAACGCCGCGTCGACGATGCTCTGAAGGCCGCTCATCATCATGAGGACCATCATCGGCGCCGCATTGGCCACGAACAGCCGCGTCGGCGACGCGGTCAGAAACCGGTTTTCGGATGTGCTTGGAGACGACACCATCCACTCCTCGTCAAGAGGCATTTCGAACGGGATGGGGGCCTGCATTGCCCACCTACGAAATGCTTCGAGGGTGAGGGTCGCTGTCTCGCTGGGGCTTCACCGTGACTTTCGTCCGCAGGCGGCAGGTGCCCAGTACCTGCCGCAGCTTCTACGTCCGTGCTCTTTCCGATGTCAAGGCGGCCTTTCGGGCTGGAGGGCCGTCCCTATGCGGGCGGCGGCTCGAGACCGTTCGGGAGCGAGATCCAGATGACGGTCTGCGCCTCGGGGGAATGGCGTGACAGGTGCCCCTTGCCGTGCGTGTCCTCCACCAGCACGAAGCTGCCCGCCGGCACGTGGCGCACCTCCCCGTCGCTAGCCTCGTAGTCGACCGCCCCGTCCAGCCTGACAGTCAGCACCGGCTCCGGCACGGTGTGCCAGGCGACCTCGCGCATGCCTGCGGGGATGCGGGTGAGGCGGACGCGGGAGGCCGGATAGCTGGCCGTCACCTCGAACGGCACGGCATCGGGATGCACCGACGTCTTCCTCGTCGGCAACTCGACCTCGTCGAAATGCGACTCGCCATCGTCGGTCGCATAGATGCGCAGACACTTCATTCCGCCGGGCCCCTTCCGGTTCGACATGCCGAGACGAGGCCTGCCTACCACGACGGGAGCGCGACGGCATCAGGGGTTCCGACCTGACTGCGGCAGTCAAGGCGGGCGCCCCGGCGGCTATTCGTCGACGATCTTCCAGTAGGAATCCTTGCGGATCACCTTGCCGTCACGGAACGTATAGAAGTCGCAGCCGCGGACCTCTTTTCTCGCGCCTTCGCGGGTGGTGCCGGTGAGCGTCCAGCGCGAGATGCCTGTCTCGGCCGCCTGGTCCACGAAATGCTCGTCGTCGCCGTAGTGGACGTCGGGCAGGCCTTCGAACCGGCCCGCCAGGCCCTGGCGAACCTTCGTCTTCCCCTCGAGCCGCGTCCCCCAGGGCTTGTCGCCCCTCGGCATCTCGAGGACGCAGTCCTCGGCGAAGAACGACATGATGCGATCGAGATCATGAGCGTTGAAGGCCGCGCATAGCTCCTTCAGTGTCTGTCGAATGTCCATTCGCACCTCCGTGCGGAGACCGCGGCAGGAGCCGGCTGTCCGCATGGGTCCGAGCATCGCATCGACGGCCATGGGGGCGAAAGCGGCATCATCTGTCGCCTTGCGCCGACGACACACCAAGGCCTCCCGGCCCGAGCCCGCCGCCCCCCGGCGGGACACCTCAGGAAGGCTCGCCCCGCCGCGCCGCCTCGATCGCGGCGACGTCGATCTTCCCCATGGTCATCATCGCCTCGAAGGCGCGCTTCGCTTCCGCTCCGCCGGCGGCCAGCGCCTCGGTCAGCACGCGAGGGGTGATCTGCCACGAGACGCCCCACCGGTCCTTGCACCAGCCGCACGCGCTCTCCTGGCCGCCATTGCCGACGATGGCGTTCCAGTATCGGTCGGTTTCCTCCTGGTCGTCGGTGGCGATCTGGAAGGAGAACGCTTCGGTTTGCCGGAATGCGGGACCGCCGTTGAGGCCCAGGCACGGGATGCCGGCGACGGTGAACTCGACCGTCAGCACGTCCCCCTCCCTGCCGGCGGGGAAGTCGCTCGGCGCCCGCATGATCGCGCCGACGCGGCTGTCGGGAAAGGTCTCGGCATAGAACCGGGCCGCGGCCTCCGCGCCCGTGTCGTACCATACGCAGATCGTGTTCTTGGCGATCGCCACGGCGTGTCCTTTCGCTCCTCCGGGCGGGCCCGGCCTCCGCGCCGGCCCGCCGGCCTCGATCTTGCGGCATCCGGGCCGACGGAGCCCGTGCCGCCATCCTGACGGCGGGCGGACGGCTGCGGCCGCCCTCGCCTACTTCTTGCGGCTCGCGGTGAACTCGAGCGCCGCCGAAAGCCGCGCCGCGCGCTCCCCGTAGGGCTCGAGCAGGCTGCGCGCGGCGGCGACGGCGGCGTCGAGCCGGCTCCTCGCCTCGTCGAGGCCGATGAGGGCGGGCAGCGTGGCCTTGCCCCGCTCGCGGTCCTTGGCGGTCGCCTTGCCGAGCTCCTCCGCCGTCGCCTCCTCGTCGAGCAGGTCGTCGGCGATCTGGAAGGCGAGGCCGAGCGTCGCGCCGAAGCGGGCGAGCCGGATGTGGTCGTCCTCCGGCGCGAGGCCGAGAATCGCGCCGGCCTCGCAGGCGAAGGAGAACAGCGCGCCCGTCTTGAGGCCCTGCAGGTCGAGGATCTCCGCCTCCTGCAGCTCGCGCCGCTCGGCCATCAGGTCGCGCATCTGGCCCTCGACCATGCCCTGGGCGCCGGCGGCGCGGGCGAGGCGCGACACGAGATGGGCGCGCACGGCGGGATCGCGGTGCGTCGGCGGCTCGCTCAGGATCTCGAAGGCGAAGGTCAGGAGCGCGTCGCCGGCGAGGATCGCCGTCGCCTCGTCGAACGCCTTGTGCACGGTCGGCCGGCCGCGGCGCAGATCGTCGTCGTCCATCGCCGGCAGGTCGTCGTGCACGAGGCTGTAGCAGTGCAGGCACTCGAGCGCCGCGCCGGTGCGGCAGGCCGTGGCGACCGGCACGTCGAAGAGCTCCGCCGAGGCGACGACGAGATAGGGCCGGAGCCGCTTGCCGCCGCCGATCACGGCATAGCGCATCGCCTCCTGCAGCCTCGGCGTGTCGCCGCCGCCCGGGCCGAGCAGCGCCTCGAGCTCCCGGTCGACGGTCGCGGCCACGTCCTTCAGGTCGGCTTCGAAATCGGCTGGCAAGACGGCGCTCCTCCGCGCGGATGGGTCGAGGGCCAGCGCCCGGCGGCGCGGCCGGCGGGGAGAGTGGCGCAGGCGCGGCCGGCATGGCAAGCATGGCGGGTCGGATTCGCGGGCGAGCGGGTGGAGCGAGGGCGGGATGAGCGAGGAACGGCCGGAACGCAAGAGGCGCGCGAGGCGCCGCAGGCCGCGCCTCCTGCGCGGCCTCGTCCGCCTGCTCGTCGTCCTCGTCTGCCTGCCGCTCGTGCTCGTGCCGCTCTACGCCAGGGTCGACCCGCCCTGGTCGACGCTGCAGATATGGCAGGCGCTCCGGGGCGTCGACACGACGCGCGACTGGGTGCCGCTCGACGAGATCTCGCCGAACCTCGTCAACGCGGTGATGATGTCGGAGGACGGGCAGTTCTGCAGCCACAACGGCGTCGACTGGACCTCGCTGCAGGAGGTGATCGAGAGCGACGACGACCGGCCGCGCGGCGCGAGCACGATTCCCATGCAGGTCGCCAAGAACCTGTTCCTCTGGCAGTCGCGCTCCTACGTCCGCAAGGGCGTCGAGCTGCCGCTCGCCTACTACATGGACTTCGTGTGGACGAAGCGGCGGATGATGGAGATCTATCTCAACATCGTGGAGTGGGGCCCCGGCGTCTTCGGCGCGGAGGCCGCGGCGCAATACTGGTTCGGCAAGTCCGCCGACAGGCTGACGCCGGGCGAGGGTGCGCGGCTGGCGGTGGCGCTGCCGAACCCCCATGTCCGCAACCCGCGGGAGCCCGGTCCGCTGGTCCGGCGCCTGTCGCGGATCATCGAGCAGCGGGCGCGGCAGGCGGGCGCATATATTGGTTGTCTAGAATCGCGCTGACGGGCTTCCGTCGCGCCGCGCAATTCTGTATAACGCGCGCCTGAATTTCGTCGATCGCGAGAGACGCGCCCATCCGGCTCACGCAACCGCGCCGGCGGATGAGCTGTTGTCAGGAGATTATCATGGCCGTACCGAAGCGGAAAACGTCGCCGATGAAGCGGGGCTTCCGTCGCTCCGCGGATGCGCTGAAGAAGCCCGCCTATGTCGAGGACAAGGACTCGGGCGAGCTGCGCCGCCCCCACCACGTCGATCTGAAGACCGGCATGTATCGCGGCCGGCAGATCCTGAAGGCCAAGGAAGAGGTCTGAGCCTCCTCCGCCTTCCATGCACACGCCTTGCGAAAGGGCCGGCGAAACGCCGGCCTTTTTGCTGAGCGCGCCCTGCCGGAGGGCTTTCGCCGCACGAGACGCAGGGGCATAGTGCGGCCCCTGCCACCGCCTTTTCCAGCCCTTGCCCGGAGGTCGCGCCATGGGATCCATCCCCCTGATGATCCTGCCCCTCATCGCCTACAACATTCTCGCGCTCGTCTTCTCGGCGCAGTGGACGGCGGAGGTCTCGGCGGTGCCGATGATGTCCCAGGCGGTCTGGACGATGACGTCGAGCGACGTCTTCCTGCTCTGCACGCTGTTCGTCCTGTTCATCGAGATCCTGAAGTCGAGCCGGGCCAGCCACTCCTCGGTGCTCGAGCACATCCTCTCGACGATCGTGTTCATCGCCTGCCTCGTCGAGTTCCTGCTCGTCGACAAGGCGGCGACCTCGACGTTCTTCCTGATGACGGTCATCTCCTTCGTCGACGTCGTGGCCGGCTTCTCCATCACCATCCGGGCCGCACGCCGCGACTTCTCCGTCGGCGGCGGCGAGATCTGACGGACGACAGACCCTTGCGCGACTTCCAGCAGCCCCGGCGCTCCTGCGCCTTCTCGACCCGCGGCATGGCCGCGACCTCCCATCCGCTCGCCACGCTCGCCGCGGTCGAGACGCTGAAATCAGGCGGCAATGCCGTCGACGCAGCGGTCAGCGCCGTCGCCGTGCAGTGCGTGGTCGAGCCGCAGATGACGGCGATCGGCGGCGACTGCTTCGCCATTCTCGGCCTGCCGGACGGCCGGCTGAAGGGGCTCAACGGCTCGGGCCGCTCCGCCGCCGCGCTGACGCTCGACCGGGCGCACGAGGTCGACCCGCTGGCAATCCCGGAGGACCACGGGCTCGCGGTGACGGTGCCCGGCTGCGTCGACGCCTGGGCGACGCTGCTCGCCGAGCACGGCACGATGGGCCTCGACCGGGCGCTGCGGCCGGCGATCGACGTCGCCGACGCGGGCTTCCCGATCTTCCCGCGCGTCGCCCGCGACTGGGCCGGCGAGGTCGAGAAGCTGAAGCGCGACGAGGGCGCGCGCCGGCACTACCTGAAGGCGGACGGCACCGCGCCGGCAGCCGGCGACGTCATGGCCATGCCGGCCCTGGCCGCCACGCTGCGCCGCATCGCCGAGCACGGCCCGGACGGCTTCTACAAGGGTGAGGTCGCCGAGGACATCGTGGCCGCGGTCGGCAAGCGCGGCGGGCTCCTGAGCCTCGACGACCTCGCGGCCGTCGAGTCGGAATGGGTCGAGCCGGTGCGGCGGCGCTACCGCGACGTCGAGGTCGTCGAGATGCCGCCGGCGACGCAAGGGATGATCGCGCTCCTGATGCTGTCGATCCTCGAGCGGTTCGACATGAAGCGGCTCGATCCCCTCGGCGCCGAGCGCTTCCACCTCGAGATGGAGGCCGCGCGCCTCGCCTACGCGGTGCGCGACCGGGTGCTGTGCGATCCCGAGACCGCCGACTGCACGGTCGACCAGGTGCTCGACGCGGCCTTCGTCGACGGCCTCGCCGCCCGCATCGATCCCGCCCGCAGGCTCAGCGACGTCGGGCCGGTGCATCCGAGCGGCACCGACACGGTCTACCTCACCGTCGTGGACGAGAACCGCATGGCGGTGTCGTTCATCAACTCGGTCTTCTCGGAGTTCGGCTCGGGCATCGTCGCGCCGCAGAGCGGCGTCGTGCTGCAGAACCGCGGCGCCGGCTTCGTGACGACGGAGGGTCACCCGAACGTGGCCGGACCGCGCAAGCGCCCGCTGCACACGCTGATCCCCGGCATGATCCTGCGCGAGGGCCGCCCCTGGGCGAGCTTCGGCGTGATGGGCGGGCAGTACCAGGCCTGCGGTCACGCGCACGTCGTCGGCAACATGATCGACTACGGCATGGATCCCCAGGCGGCGATCGACTTCCCGCGGGCCTTCTTCAAGGGCGACGTGACGGAGCCGGAGACGACGGTGCCGGCGGCGACGCTTCAGGGCCTGCGCGAGCGCGGCCACGACGTCGTGCCGTCGGACGGGCCGCATGGCGGCGGCCAGGCGATCGTCATCGACGAGGCGCGGGGCGTGCTGATCGGCGGCTCCGACCCGCGCAAGGACGGCTGCGCGCTGGGGCTCTGAGCGAGCCGCGCGGAGGCCCGCTCATGCTGGGCTTTCCTTGGCGGGCGCCACCTTGGCTGGCGTCAGGCGTCAACCCGGCGGATCAGACGCTGCGGACGAGGCGGGACGGGGCGGACGGGGCCGGCTGGACGGTGCGGCCGTAGGTCTCGATGACGGTGGCGGGCGCTTCCCGCCGCTTGGTGCGCGTCTGCGGCATGTCGAGGCGCGTGGCGATGAGCTGGGCGATCAGCGGCGCGTAGCTGCCGCGGCCGCCGGCGGGCCGGCGCGGCTGGTCCTGCGGGCGGACGGCGGGCACCTTGGCGTGGACGGCGTCGCCTTCGGCAGGTCGCGCATCGCCACCCTCGCCGCTCGCATCGCGGCGGGCGGTCGGGGCGGCAGCTGCGGTTCTCGTCGGCTCGATCCTCATGTCCCATCCCGATACAGGCGTTCATCCTTCATCAAGACTTCCGCAAGGATGATGCCACGAGTCCCTGCCGGGGCTCCCGTGCGCCGGCCGAGACTTCTGTGCAAAACGCCGGCATGCTGCCAATCGTTCGGCGGACCTTCGCCCTTTGTTAACGTTCCGGCGACAGACTCGGCGCCGACGGGCGAGCGACCGTCCCATCCAACAGCCGGTATCTCAAGGAATGGACGAGGCCATGCAGGGGGCCGACGCGGACGCCGCAGCAAGTTTTCGCCCCGCCGGCACGCTCGACATTCTCGATTCGGTGCACTGCGCCGTCTACCAGTGGAACATCGCCAGCGACGAGCTTCGCTGGAGCGCCAACGCCGCGCGGCTGTTCGGCGTGACGACGATCGAGCAGATCGACAGCGGCCGCCGCTTCGTGCGGCTGCTCGATCCCGCCGGCCCGCCCGGCCGCTATGACGCGGTGATGCAGGGCGAAGCCCGCGACCACGGCCTCGGCGTGCCCTACCAGGTCATGTACCGGCTGGCGGGCGAGCGGGAGGGCCACGGCGCGGTCATCGAGGATCTCGGCCGCTGGTATTCGGGCCCCGACGGCCGGCCCGCGGTGGCGCAGGGCCTCGTGCGCGTGCTCCAGTCGACCGGCGAGGCGGTCGCCTCCAGCGAATACGACATCCACACCGGCGCCTTCATGCGCCGCCGCTTCCTCGAGCTCGTCGCGACCTCGATCGAGGCGGCGCAGCGCGTGCGCGCCACCTGCGCGCTGGCGGTCGTCGCCATCGACCATCTCGGCATGTTCAACGACGCCTACGGCTACGAGGCCGCGGAGGACGTGATCGCCGGCGTCGCCAAGCGCATCGGCCGCCAGGTCCGCCGCGGCGACCAGATGGGGCGGCTGTCCGGCAACAAGATCGGCGTGCTGCTCAACTCCTGCAGCGAGTCGGACCTCCGGATCGCCGCCGAGCGCTTCGCCGGCGCCGTCGCGGTCGAGCCCCTGCCGACGCGCTCGGGCGCGGTCGGCGCCACGATCTCGATCGGCGGTGTCGTGCTGCCCCGCTATGGCCGCACCGCGGACGAGGCGCTGGCGCACGCGATGCAGGCGCTGAGCCAGGCACGCGCCCACTCGGCCGGCGGGCTGTCGCTCTACGAGCCGACGCCGGGCGCGGACGTGGCGCGCCGCCGCAACGCCGAGGTCTCGGCGGAGGTGATCGAGGCGCTGAACGCCAACCGCATCGTCTTCGCGCTGCAGCCGATCGTCGACGCGGCGACCCGCGCCGTGGCCCATCACGAGGTGCTGTGCCGGCTGCGCCTGACGGACGGCAAGATCCTGAACGCGGCGGAGTTCATCGAGTCCGCCGAGCGGCTCGGCATCATCCGGCTGATCGACCAGCGGATGATGGACCTGACGCTCGCGGCGCTGTCGGACCGGCCGGACCTGAGCCTTGCGCTCAACGTCTCGGCGGCGAGCGTGCTCGACGGCACGTGGTTCGCCCGGCTCGCCTGCCACCTGCGCACCGACCGGGAGATGGCGCGGCGTCTGATGATCGAGGTCACGGAGACCGTCGCGATCGAGGATCTCGACCGGGCAGCCGACTTCGTCCAGGCGCTCCGCGACCTCGGCTGCAAGGTGGCGATCGACGATTTCGGCGCGGGCCACACCTCGTTCCGCAACCTGCGCTCGCTCGGCGCCGACGTCGTGAAGATCGACGGCTCGTTCGTCGACACGATCACCACGAACGAGGACACGCTGTTCTTCGTGCGCACGCTGATCGCGCTGGCGCGCCACCTCGGCCTCGGCACGGTGGCCGAGCGGGTGACGACGGAGGAGCAGGCGAAGATCCTGCAGGATGCCGGCGTCGAGCACCTGCAGGGCTATCTCGTCGGCAAGCCCGTGATCTACGAGCCGCCCCAAGCGGAGGGCTGAAACGCCGGCAGCTGCGGCGGCGCCCGGTCGCGGGCGGGCACAGCGCGGCGCGCCGTGCCCGGCCGGCTCCCGGTCAGTCCTTCTTCGCCAGCTGGTCGAGCCGGCTCTGGACGTCGGCGAGCTGCTGGCGGAGCGTGTCGAGGTCGGCGTCGCTCGACCGGCTCTCGCGCGGCGCCCTCTCGCGCTGACCGCCGGCGGCGGGCGCCTCGCCCTCGCCGGTGAAGGGCGTGAACATCCGGAACGCGCGCTCGAACATCGCCATGTTGGAGCGAACCTGGTTCTCCATCGCGCCCATGGCGGTCGCGCCGAACGTCTTCGACATCTGCTCGCGGAACTTCTCCTGGTCGCGCGCCAGCGAGTTCATGGAGAAGTCGAGATAGCTCGGCACCAGCGTCTGCATCGAGTCGCCGTAGAAGCGGATCAGCTGGCGCAGGAAGTTGGTCGGCAGCAGGTGGCCGCCGCGGCTCTCCTGCTCGACGATGATCTGCGTGAGCACCGACCGCGTGATGTCCTCCTGCGACTTGGCGTCGACGACGATGAAGTCCTCCTCGTCCTTCACCATCTTGGCTAGATCATCGAGGGTGACGTAGGTGCTCGTCCCCGTGTTGTAGAGACGGCGATTGGCATATTTCTTGATGATCGTTGGCTGCTGCGCGTGTCGGGTCATTCGTCGCTCGCCGCTCCTCCAGGAGACCGCCGGCGAGCATCTCGCGGCGTCTCCAACCTCCAGCATGCCCAGTTTATGGACTTTTCGTTGCACCGGACAATGGTCTTGTGAGGCTGTCACGCGCGACGACCATCGTCCAGCACCTTTCTGAGGGTGACGTCCCCCCGACCGGTCGTTGTATAGTCCCGCCACGTTCGAATTCGGCCGAAGCCCGGGGCAACGGCCGCCAAAGAGAGGAATCGGGTGCCAGCACCCGGCAGGAGGTCTTCAGCCATGGGTTCCAGTTCCGACGTGGTCATCGTCAGCGCCGCCCGCACGCCGGTCGGCTCGTTCAACGGCTCGCTGTCCGGCGTGCCTGCGTCATATTTGGGCACGGTCGCCATCCAGGCGGCACTCGAGCGGGCGAAGGTCGAGGCGGCCGAGGTCGGCGAGGTCGTGCTCGGCCAGATCCTGACCGCCGGCCAGGGGCAGAACCCGGCCCGCCAGGCCTCGATCGCCGCCGGCATCCCGGTCGAGACGCCGGCCTGGGGCATGAACCAGCTCTGCGGCTCCGGCCTCCGGGCGGTCGCGCTCGGCATGCAGCAGATCATGGACGGCTCGGCGTCGATCGTCGTCGCCGGCGGCCAGGAGTCGATGAGCCAGGCGCCGCACTGCGCCCATCTGCGCAACGGGCAGAAGATGGGCGACTTCAAGATGATCGACACGATGATCAAGGACGGCCTGTGGGACGCCTTCAACGGCTACCACATGGGCAACACCGCCGAGAACGTCGCCCGGCAGTGGCAGATCACGCGCGAGCAGCAGGACGAGTTCGCCGCGAAGTCGCAGAACAAGGCCGAGGCGGCGCGCCGCGACGGCCGCTTCAAGGACGAGATCGCGCCGGTCACCATCAAGGGCCGCAAGGGCGACACGGTCGTCGAGCAGGACGAGTACATCCGCGAGGGCGTGACGGCGGAGAGCCTGAGCGGCCTGCGCCCCGCCTTCGACAAGGAAGGCACGGTGACGGCCGGCAACGCCTCGGGCATCAATGACGGCGCCGCCGCGGTCGTCCTGATGACGGCGGCGGAGGCGGAGCGCCGCGGCCTGACGCCGCTCGCCCGCATCGCCTCCTGGGCGACGGTCGGCGTCGATCCCGCGATCATGGGCACGGGCCCGATCCCGTCGACCCGCAAGGCGCTCGAGCGCGCCGGCTGGACGGTCGACGATCTCGAGCTCGTCGAGGCCAACGAGGCCTTCGCCGCGCAGGCCTGCGCGGTCAACAAGGAGCTCGGCCTCAACCCCGACATCGTCAACGTCAACGGCGGCGCGATCGCCATCGGCCACCCGATCGGCGCGTCCGGCGCGCGCGTGCTGACGACGCTGCTCTACGAGATGGGCCGCCGCGACGCGAAGAAGGGCCTCGCCACGCTCTGCATCGGCGGCGGCATGGGCGTCGCCATGTGCCTCGAGCGCTAGGGCGACGGCCGGTCTCCGCAGGAAAAATCGGCCCGTCAGAATGGCCGAGACGAAGCGACCCCGCCGGCCACCGGCGGGGCGCGACCGAGGGAACAGTGAACACACAGGAGGGCTTCGATGGGACGCGTCGCGCTGGTGACTGGGGGAACGCGGGGGATCGGCGAGGCGATCTCGACCGCATTGAAGGCGGCCGGCTATAGCGTCGCCGCGAACTACGCGGGCAACACGGAGGCGGCCAAGGCCTTCACCGACAAGCACGGCATTCCGACCTTCCGCTGGGACGTCTCGAACCCGGAGGCCTGCGCCGACGGCATCTCGGCGGTCGAGGGCGAGCTCGGCCCGGTCGAGGTGCTCGTCAACAATGCCGGCATCACGCGCGACGGCATGTTCCACAAGATGAGCCACGAGAACTGGTCGGCGGTGATCAACACCAATCTCGGCTCGCTCTTCAACATGTGCCGCCCCGTCTGGGAGGGCATGCGCGAGCGCGGCTTCGGGCGGATCGTCAACATCTCCTCGATCAACGGCCAGAAGGGCCAGATGGGCCAGGTCAACTACTCCGCCGCCAAGGCCGGCGAGCTCGGCTTCACCAAGGCGCTGGCCCAGGAGGGCGCGCGCAAGGGGATCACCGTGAACGCGATCTGCCCCGGCTATATCGGCACCGAGATGGTGCGAGCGGTGCCGCAGGACGTGCTCGACAAGCAGATCATTCCGCAGATCCCGGTCGGCCGCCTCGGCGAACCCGAGGAGATCGCCCGCTGCGTCGTGTTCCTCGCGGCCGACGACGCCGGCTTCATCACCGGCTCGACCCTGAGCGCCAACGGCGGGCAGTACATCGTCTGACCGGTCGGCCGGCGCTGCGGCGATGCCGCGGCGCCGACGCTGGCGACGGCGACCGTTCGCGCCCATATGGTGGCCGATGCCCGGCAACCAGCGCGCGAGATCGCCAGCCCCATGACGATAACCCTGATGATCGCCGGCGGGCTCGTCCTGCTTCTCGTCGGCGGCGAGTTCCTCGTGCGGGGCGCGGTGCTGCTCGCGCTGCGTCTCGGCGTGACGCCGCTCGTGGTGGGGCTGACCGTCGTCGGCTTCGGCACCTCGGCGCCGGAGCTCGCGACGAGCCTCGAGGCGGTGCACTCCGGCGCGCCCGGGATCGCGCTCGGCAACGTCGTCGGCTCGAACATCGCCAACGTCCTCCTCATCCTCGGCGCCACGGCCCTCGTCGCGCCGATACGCTGCGAATCGAACACCGCCATCCGCGACGGCATCCTGATGGTCGCGGCCGGCGTGCTGCTCGCCGGCCTCGCGCTCGGCGGGGTGCTGGGGCGGATGGAGGGCACCGTGCTCGTGCTCGCGCTGGCAGGGTACCTCGCCTATGTCTGGCGCGCCGAGCGGCAGAAGGCGGCGAAGGGGCTCGCCGCGGAGGGCGACGACGCGCCGACGCCGGAGCCGGGCCTCCTGCCGAAGCTGCGCGAGGCGGCGTTCCTGCTCGGCGGCCTCGTCGCGGTCGTCGCCGGCGGCCGGGTTCTCGTCGGCGGCGCGATCGACCTCGCCGAGCTCCTCGGCGTGTCCGACACGCTGATCGGCCTGACGGTCGTGGCGATCGGCACCTCGCTGCCGGAGCTCGCGACCTCGATGGCCGCCGCGATCCGCCGCCAGCCGGAGATCGCCTACGGCAACGTGGTCGGCTCCAACGTCTTCAACCTGCTGGGCATCGCCGGCGTCACCGCCGCCAGCCAGCCGCTCGAGGTGTCGCCGGAGCTTCTCGCCTTCGACATCCCCTTCGTCATCGTGGTGATGGCGTGCATGGCGCTCTTCGCCCTCACCGGCGGCCGCATCAGCCGCGGCGAGGGTGCGGTGCTGCTCGCCTGCTATGCCGGCTACATGACGTTCCTGATCGTCTGACGCGCCGCGCGGCGACGCTAGCGCTGCCCCGGTGCCCATCCGGGCGGCGCCATCTCGAAGCCCTCGAACCGGAAGCCCGGGGCGACCGTGCAGGAGACGAGCGTCCAGCGGCCGAGGCTGCGCGCCGCCTGCCAGGCGTTCTCGGGGACGACGACCTGCGGCTCCTCGCCGGAGACGAGGTCGGGGCCCAGGACATGCGCCTCCTGCGTCGCGCCGTCGGCGGAGAGCCGGAGGTCGAGCGGCGCCCCGGCGTGGTAGAGCCAGATCTCGGCCGCGTCGACGCGGTGCCAGTGCGACGCCTCCCCCTCGGCCAGCAGGTAGTGGATCGCCGTGGACCGGGCGCGGCCGTCCGGGCCTTCCACGTCGCGGAAGGTCTCGCGGAAGTGGCCGCCCTCGGGGTGCGGCTCGAGCTTCAGGAGACGGACGATCTCGTCGGCCGGCAGGGTGGAGATGTCGGCCGCCATCTTCAGAAGCTGTCCTTGCGCCGGCGGATCTCGGCGAACACCTCGGCGGGGTCGGCCTGCGGCATGCCCACCGCGTCGGCGACCTCCGGGCGGTCGGCGCGCAGGAACGGGTTGGCCTGCAGCTCTGCGCCGATCGTCGTCGGCAGGGTCGGCTCGCCCTCGGCGCGCTTGCGGCTCGCCTCCTCGGCGCGCGCCTTCAGGGCCTGGTTGTCCGGCTCGATCGTCAGCGCGAACCTGGCGTTCGCGACGGTGTACTCGTGGCCGCAATAGACGAGCGTCTCCTTCGGCAGCCTGGCGAGCTTCTGCAGCGATTCCCACATCTGCCGCATGTCGCCGGTGAAGACGCGGCCGCAGCCGAGCGCGAACAGCGTGTCGCCGGCGAAGACGACGTCGGCGTCGGGGAAGTACCAGCTCGCCGGCGCCTCGGTGTGGCCCGGCGTCTCGATGATCTCGGCGGTGAAGCCGCCGAACGCGTAGCGGTCGCCCTCGGCCACGGTCTCGTCGATGCCGGGGATCTGGCTCGCCTCGCCCTTCGGGCCGACGACCTTGCAGCCGAAGCGCGCCTTCACCGCCTCGATGCCCTGGACGTGGTCGGCGTGGCGGTGCGTGACGAGAATGTGGGTCAGCTCCCAGCCGGCCTCGTCCGCCGCGGCGATCACCGCCTCCGCCTCCGGCGCGTCGATCGAGGCGGTCGCGCCGGAGTCGAGGTCGCGGATCAGCACGCCGTAATTGTCGCTGAGGCAGGGAAACATGCGAATGTCGAGACGGGCCATCGGGCTGCTGAACCTCCTGTTATCCTGGTGCGGGCGACTATGGCTCAACTGGCCCGTGGGAGACCAGCGTCAAGGTGAGCGCCGGCGCGACGGGAAAGGACCGTCATGTATCTCGACATCATCGACCTGAGGGAGTTCTACGCCACGCTGCTCGGGCAGGTCGCCCGGCGCATGGTGCAGCAGCGCCTGCAGGCGATCCTGCCGAAGCGGCAGGCCGGCATCGTCGTCGGCCTCGGCTATGCGACGCCCTATCTCGGGCTCCTGCGCGACTCCGCCGAGCGCACGCTCGCCTTCATGCCGGCGCGCCAGGGCGTGGTGCGCTGGCCGAGCGACGGCCGCTGCCTGTCCGCGCTCGTCGACGAGACGCGGCTGCCGATGGGCGACGGCACGGTCGACCTCATGCTGGTCGTGCACTGCCTGGAGATGAGCGACAGCCCGGCCGAGCTCCTGATCGAGGCGCGCCGCGTGCTCGCCAATGGCGGGCGGCTGATCGTGGCGGTGCCCTATCGCCGCGGCCTGTGGGCGCGCTTCGAGCACACGCCCTTCGGCTACGGCCGGCCCTACAGCCGCTCGCAGCTCGTGCGCCTGTTGCGCGAGGCGCAGCTGACGCCGGTGCGCTGGGAGGAAGCGCTGTGGCTGCCGCCCTTCCGCCACAAGATGCTCATCCGCTCGCTCGGCGCGCTGGAGCGCATCGGCTCGTGGCTCGCCGTGCCGCCGGGCCTCGTCATGGTGGAGGCGACGAAGCAGGTCCAGGGCGCGATCCCGCTGCAGAAGAAGCGCGCCCGCAGCCTGCGGCCGGTGCTTGTGGGCGAGCCGGCGCCGACGGCGCGGGTGCGTGCCCCGGCCCTGCTCGCGGACGGGGCGCCGCCGGAAGACTGACGATTGAAGTCCCGGGCCGTAAGGCGTTCACCCGCGCCCCCCTGCCGGGCTAGGATCGGCCGCCCGCGATTCCTCACGAAGAGCCCTCCATGTCCGATACCCCTGCCGCCGGCCCCCTGGCCGGCATCCGCGTGCTCGACCTCTCGCGCATCCTCGCCGGCCCGACCTGCACCCAGCTCCTCGGCGACTACGGCGCCGACGTCATCAAGATCGAGCGGCCGGGAGAAGGCGACGACACGCGGAAATGGGGCCCGCCCTACGTGACCGACGCGGAGGGCGCGAACACGACGGAGAGCGCCTACTACCTCTCGTCCAACCGCAACAAGCGCTCCGTCTCGATCGACATCTCGAAGCCGGAGGGCGCGGCGCTGGTGAAGCGGCTGGCGGCGGGCTGCGACGTGATGATCGAGAACTTCAAGGTCGGCGGGCTGAAGCGCTACGGGCTCGACCACGAGACGGTGCGCCGCGACCTGCCGGGCCTCGTCTACTGCTCGATCACCGGCTTCGGCCAGACCGGCCCCAACGCCTCGCGGCCCGGCTACGACTTCCTGGCCCAGGGCATGGGCGGCATCATGAGCCTGACCGGCGACCCGCACGGCGAGCCGACCAAGGTCGGCATCGCCATCGCCGACGTGATGTGCGGCATGTACGCCACGACCGCGATCCTCGCCGCGCTGCGCCACCGCGACCGGACCGGGGAAGGCCAGCACATCGACATCGGCCTCGCCGACACGCAGGTCGCCTGGCTCGTCAACGAGGGGCTGAACTACCTGACCTCCGGCCGGCTGCCGGTGCGGCGCGGCAACGCCCACGCCAACATCGTGCCCTACCAGGTGTTCGCGACGTCGGACAGCCACATCATCCTGGCCGTCGGCAATGACGGCCAGTTCGCCCGGTTCTGCGCGTTCATCGGCCGGCCAGACCTCGCCGACGACCCCGCCTACGCGACGAATCCCGCCCGCGTGGCCAACCGCGAGGCGCTGGTCACGATCGTCGGCGATGCGCTGTCGCTGATGACGAAGGCCGAGGCCCTGGCCGGCCTCGAGGCGCACGGCGTCCCCGCCGGCCCGGTCAACAACATCGCCGAGGTGTTCGACGACCCGCAGTTCGTCGAGCGCGGCATGCGCATCCGCATGCCGCACGAGGCGGCCGGGTCCGGCGAGGTCGAGCTGATCGGCAACCCGGTGAAGATGTCGGCGACGCCGGTGACCTACCGCCACGCGCCGCCGATGCTCGGCCGCCACACCGACGAGGTGCTGCACGAGATGCTGGGGATGGGGGACGGCGAGATCGCCGCCCTGCGCGAGGGCGGCATCGTCTAGGCGCGGGCACGGCAAGGGCGAGAGCAGGAGGCGCAAGGCCGAGCATGTCCCCCGTTGTGCGCCGGATCGTCTATGCCACGCTCTACGAGGCCCTCGGCATCGTGTTCGCGAGCCTCGGCCTGTCGCTCCTGTCGGCGGCCCCGCTCGGCCACACCGGCCCGCTCGCGACGGCCTGCTCGCTCGTCGCGCTCGGCTGGAACCTCGTCTTCAACACCGTGTTCGAGGCGTGGGAGGCGAGGCAGTCGGTGCGCGGCCGCGGCTTCCGCCGGCGCGCCGCGCATGCGCTCTCCTTCGAGTTCGGGCTGACGATCCTGCTCGTGCCGCTGGTCGCGTGGTGGCTCGACGTCACGCTCCTCGAGGCGTTCGTCTACGACCTCGCGCTGATCGTCTTCTTCGTCGTCTACACCTTCGTCTTCAACCTGACCTTCGACCGGCTCTTCGGCCTGCCGGACTCCGCCCGCGGCTGACCGCCCCCTCAGAGCAGCCGGCGGACATGGACCTCCGGGGGCAGGCCGGCCCGCCGCGCGTCGAGCGCGGCAGCCTCGAGGAGGCCGCTCAGCGTGTCGGTCCGCTCGACGACGGCGGACGCGTTGATCGCGGCGTCGGCCAGCGCGTCCTCCGCGTCGGCGCCCGCGGCGAGGCGCGCGCCCAGCGTCGACACGAAGGCGTCGCCCGCGCCGGCCGTGCCGGCCGGCACCACGGGGATGGACGGCATGTGGTAGAGCCGCCCCTCGACGCTGAGATACCCGCCCTCCGTGCCGTCGGTGACGGCGACGTAGCGGGGGCCCTTCGCGTGCAGCGCCTCGCAGTACTCCACCAGCCCCATGTCGAAGCCGGGCGTCACGAGGCCGCGCCGGGCGAGCGGCGGCCAGTCCGGCTGCGGCATGCGCGGCTTCGCGGGCCCCGCCGGCAGGAGCGCCGGGACGAGGCTCTCGGCCTCGACGCGGTTGAGCGTCAGGAGGTCGATCTCGGCGAGCGAGGCGAGGAAGCTGTCGCGCCGCGAGGAGAGCTGGCGGATGCCGGGATTGGCGGAGACGAAGGCGCCACCGGAACCGGCGCGGGCAACGATGGCCGGGAAGCAGTCCGCCGACCTGTTGCTGAGCCCCGCCACGTGGACGAAGTCGAGCCCCTCGAACTTCTCCGGCGGCACGTCGGCGTCCTCGAGCAGCGTGTTCGCGCCACGGAAGGTGAAGATCGTCGCGTTGCGGTCGTGCGACGAGATCATCACGGCGATGCCCGTGGCCGCGTCGGCGACCTCGACGATGTTGCGCTCGCTGATCCCGTGCGAGGCGAAGGTCTCGCGGATCAGCGCGCCGTTCGGATCCCTGCCGATCTTGACGATCGGCGCGACCTCGTAGCCGAGCCTGGCGAGGCAGACCGCCGCGTTGGACGCCCCGCCGCCCGGGTGGATGGCGATGCTCTCCGCCTCGATCTTGCGGCCCTGCTCGAGCAGCAGGAACGACGCGAAGGCGTTCGACATCGTCACGCGCTCGATGTCGTGGTCGGCGACGACGGTGATGATGTCGACGGTGGCGGATCCGACTGTGGCTGCGCGCATCGCTGTCCCTTCGCTGGATGAGCGGCGCGGGTGCGCCGTCTGTCGCGTCGCGCCAAGGGTGACCGGCCGCGGCGCCGATTTCCAGTGCGGACGATTTCGCGGGAAAGAATGCCGCTCTCTCGCCGGCCCGCTCCTGTCCAGCCGGGAAAGCACGCGATTTCGGGTCGCAGGTCCCCGCTGCGGCCGCCTCGGGTTCGCGGGCCTCGATCACGAAATCGTGATCGCTCGCGTGATCGCCGCTCGGCAGATCACGGCCGGTCGCGAAAGGGCGCGGGGCCGCTGTTCTCTAGGGGCTTCGGGAGCTACCGCCTCGGGCGAGGCGGGTTAAGACTGAAACGTGTTTGTGACCACACTTCCCGCCCCCCGTCAATATGATTGTGAAACCGAATGCGGGTCGCCGCGTTGTTTTGTCCAGAAGGCGACACACCGGCAACACAAGGGCCTCAGGCGCCAACGGCGACAGCGGCCGCAGAGGTTGGAGGGAGATTTAAAAATGTTCGCACGTGGTACAGCCATCATTACGGCCGCCGCCATTTGTGCCGGAGGCTTCGCGCTCATGACGCAGCCCTCGGCGGGCGAAGGCGTCCATGCGACGACGACGAAGATCACGGACCGCCATCCGGCCTATGCGGGCCAGGTCGAGCAGGTCGGCTTCGAGCTCCGCAAGACGACGAGCGACATCCCGACCACGCCGCAGACCGTGGCGGTCGCCCGCAAGGGCAACCTGCAGTCCGAGACGAACTGCAGCGAGCAGACCTGGCCGCGCATCGCGGAGGCCTGCCTGAGCAGCGGCGACGAGGCCCGCATGCGGGACGTGCGCATGGTGTCCATCTCCAACGACCTCGGCAGCAACACGAGCGTCGTGATGCGCACCGCGCCGACCGTGACGGCGGCACGATAATTTCGAATCGACGCCACAAAGGCGCCACCGACCGACCCATGGGCTGTCAATCTTTCCCTCCAGGGTCACAGGTGAATTTCGGGAGGTGAGGCCTCGGCGCCACGCATCTCCCGAAGCAACGGTTCATCCTGACCGCCACTCCCCCCGGGCGGTTAGCTTGGAAGGCCGGCGATCTCCGTCCCCCCGGATCGTCGGCCTTCTCCGTTTCCGGGCACTGATGCCTGGGTTCCGGGCCCCTGGCGCTCGCGCGCCCCTTCATGGCCCCGCTGCCATCGCCGCCTCCCCCCGATAAGCCACCCTTTGCCCCCGAAAGCGCGCGCCGCCACCGACCGCGCCGGATGGCGCGGCCGCCGGGAAAGCTCCCTGAGAAGAACCTGATCGGGTGAAGCGTCAGCCGCCGAGGCGGAGGAGCGCGACCGGCAGGTCGCCGAGCGCGTCCGCAACGGAGATGCGCCCGCCCTCACGTGTCCACGACGCGATCGCCCACGCAGTCTTCCGCCTGCCCCATCCCGTCCGGCAGGACGAAGCTCGTCCCGGCGAGCGCGCCTGCCGGCTGCGACGCCTCGCCGGCGCCTGGAAGACGGGCCGGCGAGCGGAGGACGACCCCGACCACCGCCTGCTGGCCCTGACGACGCATCATCGCGACCACATGGTCGGCCGCCGGTCCCTCCGCGCGGAGCAGCTCGACGCTGCCTTCGGTGAAGAGCCCGGGCATCTCGCGGCGCAGCTTCAGCGCCCGGTGCGTCACGAACTGCTTCAGCCGCCCGTCGCGCCAGGTCTCCAGGAGGCCGTCGACCGCCTCGGGCAGCCCGTCGGCGAGCGCGGCGAAATCGGGGGTACGGCGATTGTCGGGATCGACGAGCGAGAAATCGAACGCCTCGCTCCCCTGGTAGATGTCCGGCACGCCGGGGCTCACCGCCTGCAGCACGACCTGCGCCAGGCTGTTGGCGCGCGAGGAGGCGTCGATCGCTTCCACGAAGGCATGCAGCGAGGGAAGGAAGTCGTTCCCCTCCCCCGGCGTCAGCGAGGCGGCGACGAACTCGCGCAGGGCGCCTTCGAAGGCCTCGTTCGGCGCCGTCCATTTCGTCTGCAGCTTCGCCTCGCGCACCGCCTTGATCATGTAGTCCGTCAGGCGGCCGGCATAGGCCTCGAGGCCGCTCTCGTCGTCGGGGCGGAGCAGCGGCGGCCAGGCGGCCGCGGCGCTCTGGTAGAAGAGATACTCCGTCACCGGGTCGGGGGCGGGCGTGCCGTCGTCGGCCGCGCCGCGGAACCGGCCGTTGCCGGCGAACCAGGCAGCGGCGGCCTCGCGCCACCTCTCCTGCGCCTCGCAGATCGCGATCAGCCGCGCCCGCGTGTCGGCGCCGCGCTTGGTGTCGTGGGTCGCCGTGGGCACGAGCGTGCAGGGGAAGGTGTCGAGCCGCCGGCGCGAAACGGCCAGGAATTCCTCCGGCGACAGCGCGACGTCCGGCGGATGGCCGCCGACCTCGTTCGCGGCGAGCACGGCGACGCTGCGATAGCAGGCCGTGTCCTCCAAGGACTTCGCCATCACCGGGCCGGACAGCTGCTGCAGCCGCTGCGCGAACTCCAGCTCGTCGCCGTCCTGCGGGTGGGCCACGAGCCGCACCACGAGATCGAGCGCTATGTGGTCGCCCGCGTCGAGCACCGTCTTCGCCGCCTCGGCGGCGGCGGCGAGCGTCGCCTCCTCGGCGTGGTCGATGCCGTCCTTCTCCGGGTAGACCCGGTAGACCGGCAGGGCGACGATCAGCGCGGCGATGGCGCGCCGCCCGCGCACGGCGCCGATCTCGGCCGTCATCATGTCGCGGCTGGCGAGCTCAGCGAGGAACTGCGTCAGGCTCTCCAGCTCGCCGGCGAAGAGGTTGTCGAGGACCTCCGCCTTGGCGGTCCGCAGCACCTCGGCGAACCCCGTCTCGTCGCCGGTCAGCTCGCGCGCCGACCTCGCCCATCTTCTCGGCGGCATCCTCGGGCAGGAGCAGGCCGGTGATGTCGTTCAGCACCTCGTAGCCCGTGGTGCCGGCGATCGGCCACGATGCCGGCAGCTCCTCCTCCTCGCCGAGGATCTTCTCGACCCAGATCGGGAAGTCGTCCTCCGCCCCCGCCTCGCTCAGCGCCGCCCGCAGCCGGCGCAGGTAGCTCGTCGGCGCGGCGAGCCCGTCGACATGGTCGATGCGGACGCCGTCGATCATGCCGGTCCGCACGAGGTCGAGCGTCAGCTCGTGCGTCGCCGCGAAGACCTCCGGGTCGTCGACGCGCACGCCGATCAGCTCGTCGATGTCGAAGAAGCGCCGCCAGTTGCGGCTGTCGGGCGCGGCGCGCCAGTGGACGAGGCGGTAGTTCTGGCGCTCGAGGAAGGCGTGCAGCCGGTCGATGTCGCCGTTCAGCGCCGCCACGTCCTCCGGCGTCAGCCCCTCCTTGCTGTCGGGCGACAGGGGGAAGCGGCGGTCGAAATAGCCGAGGCGGATCCGGCCGCGCTCCTCGACCAGCTTCAGCTTGCCGTTCTGCAGCTCCTCGGCGTAGGGGCCGCCGAGGATCGGCATGGCGATGCGGCCGCGCTCCTCGGGGCCGCCGGAGGCCCAGTTGATGTCGAAATAGCCGGCATAGGGGCTGTCGATGCCGCGCGCCAGCGCGTCCCACCACCAGCCATTGTCCTCGGCGACCGACATGTGGTTCGGCACGATGTCGATGACGAGGCCGATGTCGTGCTCCCGGAGCGCCTGGTGCAGGCGGCCGAAGCCCGCCTCGCCGCCGAGGGCGGGGTCGAGCTCGTTGGGGTTGACGACGTCGTAGCCGTGCGTCGAGCCCTCCGCCGCCTGGAAGATCGGCGAGGCGTAGAGGTGGCTGACGCCGAGGCGCTCGAGATACGGCACCAGCGCGGCGGCGGCGTCGAAGTCGACGCCCTGCCGGAACTGCAGTCTGTATGTCGCGTGCATATGCCTTACCGTCGCGGGCGCTGCGCCCGCAGATCCGTCAGGATGGCCTCGGTGGCCGGGTCCGAGAAGATTTCCGTGAGGTCGCGCGCCAGCCGGCGGCGCCAGTTCGGGTGCTCGTCCAGCGTCCCCGGCAGGTTCGGCTGCTCGAGCTCCTTCGCGAGATCCTCGATCTGCACGAAGGCGAGGCAGGACGAGCTGCGTGCCACGAAGCGGTGGACCGCGGCGACGATCTCGCTCTCCGTCATCGGCTCGGGCCGCTCCACGAGGCCGAGCCGCTGCAGCGTGTCGAGCAGCCGGGCGATGTCGGCCTCGCGGTCGCGCCGGGCGCCCTCGAGGTCGGAGATCTGGCCGACCTGCGCCCGCCACTCGGCGTCGCGGCCGGCGAGCCAGCCGCGCACGGTCGGCAGGTCGTGCGTCGCCGTGCAGGCGGCCGCGAGCTGCGGATACTCGTCCGGCTCCTTGAAGCTGCCGTCGTGGCGCCGCTCGAAGGGCAGGACGCGGTAGGCGAGCATGCCGTTGTCGTGCATCGCCTCGCGGAATCCTTCCGGCACCGTTCCGAGATCCTCGCCGATCACCACCGCCCGCGCCTTCGCCGAATTCGAGCGCGAGGACGCCGAGCAGGTCGTGGAAGGGGTAGCGGACATAGGCGCCGTCGGCGGCCGAGCCGCCGCGGGGGATCCAGAACAGCCGCTGCAGCGCCATGGCGTGGTCGATCCGGACCGCGCCGGCGTGCCGCATCGAGGCGGCGAAGGCCTTGCCGATCGGCTCGTAGGCCGCCGACTGCAGCGCCACCGGCGAGAACGGCGCGAGCCCCCAGTTCTGGCCGCCGGGGGCCAGGTCGTCGGGCGGCGCGCCGACGGAGGCCTGCGGCACGACGAGGTCGGGCGTCGCCCAGCTCGCCGCGCCCGCCGGGTCGGCGCCGACCGCGAGGTCGCGGTAGAGGCCGAGCCGCATGCCGGCGTGGCAGCCGCGCTCGTGGGCGTGCGCGAGCTGCCGGTCGGCGACCCACTGCAGATAGGCGAAGAACGAGATCTCCTCCGCCTCGCGCTCGGCGAAGCGGGCGATCTCGCCGCCGCGCGGCGCGCGGAACCCTTCCGGCCAGTCCCACCAGGCGCGGCCCTCGAAGCTCACGCTCAGCGCGTCGAACAGGCACTGGTTCTCGCAGATCCTCGCCGCCGGCCGCCCGGAAGCTCAGGAACTCGTCGCGCAGCGGGTCGCTCGGCTGCGAGGCGAAGCGCCGGTGGGCCCGGCGCAACGCCGCCATCCGCCATTCGATCGTCGCCGGCCAGTCGACGAACGGGCCGCTCGGAGGCGGCGGCCCGAGATCCTCCGGCAGCGCCCCCGGCGCGGTCGCCGGGTCGATCAGCCGCCAGTCGAGGAAGGCGCGGTTCGAGGGGGAATAGGGGCTCGGCCGGTCGTGCGCGGCCGGGAACGGCGCGTGCACGGGATTGATGCCGACGAGGTCGGCGCCGGCATTGCCGGCGCGGCGCGCAAGCTCGGCGAGCGAGGAATAGTCGCCGGAGGGCACGTCGCGCCCGTCGCGGAGCGAGTAGACCTGCGCGGTGATGCCGAAGGCCCTGTCGATGCCGACGTCGCCCGGGGTGACGCAGCGCTGCGGCGCCATCACGACCTCGGTGCGCACGCCCTCGCCGATCGCCAGCTCCAGCGTCGCGCGCCCGTGCGGCAGCGGCGCGAAGCGCAGCTCGAGGCCGCCGCCGCCGATCGCGACGCGGCCCTCCCGCGTCTCGCCGTCGCGGTGGACGAGGCGCCAGGCGAACTCGCCGTCCGGCAGCCGCCCCCGGCAGACGATGCGGTCGGCCTCGCGCGTCACGATGACGGGGCCGAGCGCCGCGTTGCCGCGGGCATCGAGCTCCGCCAGGCTGTCGCGGCACTCGCCGTCACTGCCGGCGGCGAGGCCCATCGCCTCGATCAGCGCGCGCTTCGTCTCCGGCGTCGCCACGTGGTGGCGGCCGGAGATGTCGTGATAGGCCGGCTCGATGCCGCAGGCATCGGCGAGGCGATCGAGAACTTCGCTCATGGCCGCTCCAGGAACCACGCGACCGACCAGGCCGGCATCTTGCCGGAGGCCAGCGTCTTGTCGATGTCGGGGGCGCTCACGTGCAGCGGACGCCCGACGGGCCCGGAGAAGCCGCCGGCCTCCTCGGGACCGAGTTGCGCATGCAGGCGCAGCACGGAATGGTCGCCGAAATGCCATTCGGCCTCGACGCCGCGCTCGCCGACGGCGGCGGCCTTCGCGGAGACGAGCCCCGCCTTGAGCCGCGGCACGATCGCCTCCTGGCGCAGCGCCAGCAGCTCCCGCGTGCGGGCGGCCCAGGCCTTGGCGTGCTCGCCCGCGAGCGGCTCGGGATGCGAGCGGTCGAAGGTCTCCTCGTCGTTGGGATCGGGGATCTTCTCGCGCTGTTCGGGGTCCTGGAAGCCGCCGAAGCTCGCGAACTCCCTGCGCCGTCCCTCGCGCACCGCGTCGGCGAGCTCGCCGGAATAGTCGCAGAAGAACTGGAACGGGCTCTTCGCGCCGTCAGGCCTCGCCCATGTAGAGCAGCGGCACCTGCGGCGCGAGGAGCAGCAGGCTCTGCGCCGCCTGCACCGCCTGCTCCGGCGCCAGCGCCGTCAGGCGCTCGCCGAAGGCGCGGTTGCCGATCTGGTCGTGGTTCTGGATGAAGCTGACGAAGGCGGCCGGCGGCAGGTCTGCCGACGGCTCGCCGCGCCTGGCGCCGTCGCGGAACGGCGAGGCGTCGCCCTGGTAGACGAAGCCCTCGGCCAGCGCCCGCGCCAGCCGCTTCGCGGGCTGCTCGACATAGTCGGCGTAGTAGCCGTTGCCCTCGCCGGTCAGCAGCACGTGCATGACATGGTGGAAGTCGTCGTTCCACTGCGCGTCGTACGGGTGCTTGCCGGGGCCGCGGGCCAGGAAGTGCGAGGCGTTGTCGTCGTTCTCGAGCACGAGATGGACGTGCCGGTCGTTGCCGAAGCGCTCCTCGACGCGCTGCGCCAGCTCCGTCAGGACGTGCGGCTCGGTCTCGTCGACGATGGCGTGCACCGCGTCGAGCCGCAGCCCGTCGAAGCGGTAGACGTCGAGCCAGTAGAGCGCGTTGCAGATGACGAACTCGCGCACCTCCGGCTTGCGGTAGTCGATCGCGACGCCCCACGGCGTGTGCACGTCGTCGCGGAAGAAGTCCTTGGCGTAGAGGCCGAGATAGTTCCCGTCGGGGCCGAAGTGGTTGTAGACGACGTCGAGGAAGACCATCAGCCCGAGCCCGTGCGCCTTGTCGACGAGCGCCTTGAGGTCGTCCGGCGAGCCGTAGGAGCGCTTCGGCGCGTAGAGCAGCGTGCCGTCATAGCCCCAGCCGCGGCGGCCGGAGAAATCGGCGACCGGCATCAGCTCGATCGCCGTGAAGCCCATGCGGGCGATCTCGGGCAGCTGGCGGGCCAGCGCGGCGAAGGTGCCCTCCTCCGTGAAGGTGCCGACATGCACCTCGAGGAGCGTGGTCTCCTCCCACGGGCGGCCCTTCCAGCCGGTGTTGCGCCACTGGAACTGGGCGTGGTCGACGACGAGGCTCGGCCCGTGCACGTCGCTCGCCTGCGCGCTGGCGGCGGGATCGGGCACGAGGATCTGCGGGTCGGCCAGGGCGTAGCGATACGCCGTGCCGGCGCCGGCCTCGCGCACGAAGACGCTGAACCAGCCGTCGCGCTGCTTCTCCATGTCGACCACCCGCGGCGTCGGCACGTCCTCGATGACGAGCTGCACGGCGTCGAGCGACGGTGCCCAGAGGCGGAAGGTCGTGCCGCCATGCACCGAAAGATGTGAACCGAACGGCGTCGGCATGCCTTCCCAACCTCCTCTCACCCGGTGGTCGGCGCTCAGCTCGAAGAGCACGAGCGACTCCCCGGCGATCTTGACCGCGCTTCCGGAAAGCTCCCCTTCGTCGAGGGGCAAGCCTTCGGGATCCGCGGTGTCGACCAGTCGCGCCCAGGAGCCTTCGAGGAAACGCGGCAGCACCCAGTCGATATCCTCCTCGCGGGCGTTGAGCGCGACGAGGAAGGTGGAATCGTGCAGCGGCCGGCCGAACTCGTCCATGTGGTCGCCGGCGGCGCCCGAGAGCAGCATGCCGAACGCGCCGATCGCGCCGTTGTGCCATTCCTCGTCGCGCATCCGCTCGCCGCGCGGGCTGACCCAGCTCACGTCCGGCAGCCCGTCCGCCGCGCGCTCGAGGCCGTGCAGGAAATAGCTGCGGCGGAACACCGGGTGCTCGCGGCGGATGGCGATCAGCCGCTGCATGAAGCGGTGGAACGCGTCGGCATCGGCGTCGCGGTGCTCCCAGTCGACCCAGCTGACCTCGTTGTCCTGGCAGTAGGCGTTGTTGTTGCCCTGCTGGGTGCGGGCGACCTCGTCGCCCATCAGCATCATCGGCGTGCCCTGCGCGAGGAACAGCGTCGCCATCAGGTTGCGCTTGCGCTTGTCGCGCTCGTCCCGGATGGCGGGATCGTCGGTCGGGCCCTCGACGCCGAAATTGTGGCTCAGATTGTGGTCGCTGCCGTCGCGGTTGTTCTCGCCGTTGGCCTCGTTGTGCTTCTTCTCGTAGGAGACGAGATCCTCGAGCGTGAAGCCGTCATGCGCGGTCACGAAGTTGACGCTCGCCCACGGCCGCCGGCCCTGGTGGTTGAACAGGTCGGCCGAGCCCATGAGCCGGGTCGCGACCTCGGGCGCCAGCATCTCGTCGCCGAGCCAGAAGCTGCGCACCGTGTCGCGGAAGCGGTCGTTCCACTCGGCCCAGCCGGGGCCGTGGCCGCCGAGCCGGTAGCCCTCGAAGCCGACGTCCCACGGCTCGGCGATCAGCTTGACCTTCGACAGGACGGGGTCCTGCCGGATCGCGTCGAAGAAGCTCGCGCCGGGGTCGAAGCGATGGTCGCTGGCGCGCCCGAGCGTCGTCGCGAGATCGAAGCGGAAGCCGTCGACGTGGTACTGCTCGACCCAGTAGCGCAGCGAGTCCATGACCATGCGCAGCACGGGCGCGTGCGCGAGGTTCAGCGAGTTCCCGGTGCCGGTGACGTCGATGTAGTAGCGCGGGTCGTCCTGCTGCAGGCGGTAGTAGTTGACGTTGTCGAGGCCCTTGAAGCTCAGCGTCGGGCCCATGTGGTTGCCCTCGGCGGTGTGGTTGTAGACCACGTCGAGGATCACCTCGATGCCGGCGGCGTGCAGCCGGCGGACCATCGTCTTGAACTCGTGCACGCGAGGCGCTCGACAGGTAGCGCGGCTCCGGCGCGAAGAACGAGATGGTGTTGTAGCCCCAGTAATTGTTGAGCCCCGCCTCGCGCAGCCGGCGGTCGTCGACGAAGCCGTGCACCGGCAGGAGCTCGACCGCCGTGACGCCGAGCTTCTGCAGGTGCTCGATGACCGGGAGCGACGACAGGCCGGCATAGGTGCCGCGCAGGTGCTCCGGCACGTCGGGATGCAGCGCCGTCATGCCCTTCACGTGCGCCTCGTAGACGACGAGCTCCGACCAGGGGCGGCGCGGGTGGCGGTCGCCGTCCCAGGTGAAGGACTCGTCGATCACGACGCATTTCGGCATGCCCGCCGCGCTGTCGCGGCGGTCCATCGACAGGTCGTCGCGGCCCGAGCCGACGCGGTAGCCGAACAGCGAGTCGCTCCACCTGATGTGGCCCATCATCGCCTTGGCGTAGGGGTCGAGCAGCAGCTTGTGCGGGTTGAACCGGTGCCCCTTGCGCGGCTCGTAGGGGCCGTGGGCGCGCAGGCCGTAGAGCAGGCCCGGCCGCGCCTCGGGCAGGTAGCCGTGCCAGATCTCGTCGGTATATTCCGGCAGCGGAATGACATGGGTCTGCCGCCGGCCCGCCTCGTCGAACAGGCACAGATCGACCCGGTCGGCATTCGCCGAATAGACCGCGAAATTGACCCCGTGGCCGTCGAAGCAGGCGCCGAGAGGCCAGGGCCTGCCGGGCCACACAGCATATTGGCTCATTCAGACGGCCTCAGGGCCTGTGCCAGGCGAAGGCGACGGTGGCGAGCGGCGGCAGCGTCGCCAGCACGGACTGGTCGCGGCCGTGCCACGGCTCGTCCTGCGTCCGCAGCGTGCCTCCGGTCTCCGACGCCGCCGCCGCCGTAGTCCTGGCGGTCGGTGTTGACGATCTCGCGCCACTCGCCGGGCAGCGGCACGCCGAGCCGGTAGTTCTCGCGCACGACGGGCGTGAAGTTGCAGACGACGAGAACGACGTCCTCGGGGCTCTCGCCGCGGCGCAGGAAGCTCAGCACGCTCTGCTCGGTGTCGCTGGCGTCGACCCACTCGAAGCCCGCGGACTCGCAGTCGAGCTGGTGCAGCGCGCCGACGTCGCGGTAGGTGTGGTTGAGGTCGCGCACCAGGCGCTGCACGCCGGCATGGTAGGACTGCTCCAGCAGGTGCCAGTCGAGGCTCTGCTGGTAGGCCCACTCGCGCTCCTGGCCGAACTCGCCGCCCATGAAGAGCAGCTTCTTGCCGGGATGCGCCCACATGAAGCCGAAATAGGCGCGCAGGTTCGCGAAGCGCTGCCACTCGTCGCCCGGCATCCGGCCGATGAGCGAGTGCTTGCCATGCACCACCTCGTCGTGGCTCAGCGGCAGCATGAAGTTCTCGGAGAACGCGTAGAGCAGCCCGAACGTCAGGTCGTTCTGGTGGTACTTGCGGTGCACGGGCTCGTTCTGGATGTAGCGCAGCGTGTCGTGCATCCAGCCCATGTTCCACTTGTAGCCGAAGCCGAGGCCACCGAGATAGGTCGGCCGCGAGACGCTGGGCCAGGAGGTCGATTCCTCGGCCAGCGTCGTGGTGCCCGGATACTCCGCGAAGGTCAGCTCGTTGAGCCGGCGAAGGAACGCCACCGCCTCGAGGTTCTCGTTGCCGCCGAACTTGTTCGGCACCCACTCGCCTTCCGCGCGCGAGTAGTTGAGGTAGAGCATCGACGCCACGGCATCCACGCGCAGCCCGTCGATATGGTACTGGTCGAGCCAGTAGAGCGCGTTCGAGTGCAGGAAGTTCAGCACCTCGTTGCGCCCGTAATTGTAGATGAGCGTGTTCCAGTCCTTGTGGAACCCGAGCCGCGGGTCCTCGTGCTCGTAGAGATGCGGTGCCGTCGAACTTCGCGAGCCCGTGCGGATCCTCGGGGAAATGGCCGGGCACCCAGTCGATGAACACGCCGATGCCCTTGGCGTGGCAGGCATCGACGAAGCGCGCGAAGGCCTCCGCGTCGCCGTGCCGGATCGTCGGCGCGTAGAGGCCGACGGGCTGGTAGCCCCACGAGCCGTCGAACGGATACTCCGAGACCGGCAGCAGCTCGATATGGGTGAAGCCCATCTCGGCCACGTAGGGCACGAGCCGCTCGGCCAGCTCGTCGTAGGAGAGGTAGCGGTTGCCCTCCTCCGGCACGCGCATCCAGGACGCCAGGTGGCACTCGTAGACGGAGATCGGCGCGCCGAGGCCGTTGCGGCTCTCGCGCTCCTTGAGCCAGGCCTCGTCGCGGAACTCGTGGCGCGGCAGGCCCTGCACGACCGACGCCGTTTCCGGCGGGTGCTCGGAGCGGAAGCCGACGGGATCGGCCTTGAGCGGCAGCATGTTGCCGTGCGCGTCGAGCAGCTCGTACTTGTACTTCGCGCCGCGCCCGACGCCGGGGATGAAGATCTCCCAGACGCCGCACTCGATGCGGTGGCGCATCGGGTGGCGCCGGCCGTCCCAGCGAGTTGAAGTCGCCGATGACGCTGACGCGGCTCGCATTCGGCGCCCAGACGGCGAAGCGCACGCCCTCGACCCCCTCGACCTCCATCGGGTGCGCGCCGAGCATCCGGTAGAGGTGGAGGTGCTTGCCCTCGGCCATGAGATAGACGTCGAGCTCGCCGAGCAGGGGCGGGAAGCGGTACGGGTCGTCGATCTCCTGCGTGCCGCCCGGCCACTCGATGCGCAGCCGGTAGGGGAACGGCTCGGTGCGGCCGGGCACGCTGCCGCTGAAGAACCCGGCCGGGTCCGTCTTCTCGAGCTCCGCCAGGGGCTCGGCGGACTCCGTTCCCAGCACCCACACGCGCGTCGCGCCGGGCTGGAAGCTCCGCACGACGACCGGCTTGCCGCCGTGCATGCCGAGGATCGAGAACGGGTTGCCGTGTCGGCCCTGTACGAGGGCGCGGATGCCGTCCTCGAGCGTATGGTCCACCGGTCCGCCGGTGCTGGTCGGTTCGATATTCGTCATGTGAAGCGCTGGCTCTCGTCGGTTGCCTCGAGTAGTCCCAGAACCCCGCGCAGAGGTATGGATACCCAGCGGGGCCGGTTGCTCGCCTCGTAGACGAGTTCGTAGAACGCTTTCTCGAGCAGAAACGTCTCGAGTAAACGGTTCGCTTCGTCGATTGGTTCGGGAAGGGACGGACAGTCTCCCATCTTCTCCCGGTAGGCATTGAGGAAGCTGCGGCACGCCTCCTGACGCCACGCGAGCGCATAGTGCGTGACGGAGTCCCGGCTGCTGCGGCCGTTGTCGGCCACCGCGTCGACGGCCGCCCAGGCGGCGTAGTCGAAGCTCCGCAGCATCCCCGCGACGTCCTTGAGCGGCGCCGTCTTCGCCCGCCGCTCGTGCAGCGGCCGCGACGGCTCGCCCTCGAAGTCGAGGATGTAGAAGTCGTCCTTGGCGACGATCACCTGGCCGAGGTGATAGTCGCCGTGGACGCGCGTCTTGGCCATCTCGACCGGCGTCTCGGCGAGCGCGGCGAGGCGCTGGCGCAGCGCCGTCTCGGCGCCGAGGAAGCGCTCCGCCATCTCGCGGTCCTCGTCCTGGAGGTCGCCGAGCACGCGCTTCACGGCGGCGAGCGCATGGCCGAGCTGGGCCTCGGCGCTCTCGCGCCACGCCTCGAGGTCGGCGGCCTCGACCGGCTCGCGCATGAACGCCTCGTCGTCGGTGTCGATGGCGAAGGCACGGTGCATGTCGGCCGTGCGCTCGCCGAGGCCGCGGGCGGATTCGCCGTAGAGGCTGAACACGCCGTCCTCGCCCTCGGGCAGCTCGCCGGTGCCCTCGATCGTCAGCGTGTCGAGCTCGCGCTTGAGGTAGTCGAGCGTGAAGTTCCAGCCGTCGCCCTGGTTCCAGACGAAGCCGAAGGCGGCGGCGAGCGCCGTCACCGTGCCGTCGGGCGCGACGCGCTCGAGCGAGCCGACGAGCGGCGGCGTGTTGGCGAAGCCGGCGACGTCGGTCAGGAAGCGGCCGACCTCGACCTCCGGATGCACGCCGCTCGAGAGGCGGCGATAGGCCTTCATGATGACCTTCTGGCCGATCATGATCGAGGAGTTCGACTGCTCCGCGCCGAGCCGCCGGATCTCCAGCGAATCGAGATCCTCGTCGAGCTCGAAGCTCGCGCTGTGGGTGTAGCGCAGCGTGCCGTCCGCGCCTTCGATGGTCCGGTCGGCGAGCATCGCCTGCAGCGTCGTGCGGGCGAAGTCGCCGCCATGCGTGGCGTCGCACAGCGCGCCGAGCCGCGGCCCGCGCCGCACCTCGGCCACCGTGTAGGGCAGGAGCGGGTTGCCGTGGCCGACATTCTCCTCGCCCCAGGCGATGTCGAGCGGCAGGAGATAGGTCTGCTGCTCGGCGTCGGAGATCGCCGTGCTCAGCCCGACCAGCAGGTGGGATTCGCCGCCCTCCTCGACATGGTGGGCCCACTCGATCTGGACGCGGCCGACATCGGCATCCTTCGCCGCGAACCAGCGCTGGTGCTGGATGAAGGAGCGCAGCACGCCGTCCTCGAGCTCGCGGCGCGGCCGGCCCTCGAGCAGCGACCTCAGGCCCTGCGGCACGACGATCGTCACGAACTCCGGCAGCGGCTCCGGCGCGTCCGAATGCCAGCTCGGCACCTCGGCCTCCTCGGCGAGGAGGAACCAGTAGAAGCCGTAGGGCTGGATCGTCAGGAGGTACGGCAGGTCGCCGATCGGCGGGAAGGCGTTGCGGCCGAGAAGCTCGACCGGGACGCGGCCCTTGAACTCCTGCAGGTGGAGCTCGACCGGCTGCGCGGTGCGCGAGACGTTGGCCACGCAGAGGATGACCTCGCCCTCGTGCTGCCTGGTGAAGGCGAGGATCTTGCGGTTGCCGGGATAGAGGAAGTCGACGCTGGCGCGCGAGAACGCCTTGTGGTTGCGCCTGACCGAGATCAGCCGGCGCGTCCAGTTGAGCAGCGAGGTCGGCGCGCGGTTCTGCGCCTCGACGTTGATCGACTGGAAGCCGTAGACCGGGTCCATCACCGCGGGCAGGAACAGCTTCTGCGGGTCGGACTTCGAGAAGCCGGCATTGCGGTCGGGCGACCACTGCATCGGCGTGCGCACGCCGTCGCGGTCGCCGAGATAGATGTTGTCGCCCATGCCGAGCTCGTCGCCGT
The DNA here is from genome assembly GCA_963816555.1 of uncultured Alphaproteobacteria bacterium. Taxonomy (GTDB): domain Bacteria; phylum Pseudomonadota; class Alphaproteobacteria; order Rhizobiales; family Tepidamorphaceae; genus Lutibaculum. The sequence goes on from CAWFLD010000009.1 coordinate 55,632, forward strand.
AGTAGAGCACCGGCGAGCCGGGCATCGACATCAGCAGCGACATCATCAGCTCGATCTTGTGCCGGTCGTTGTCCATCAGCGGCGCGAGCCGGCGGCGGATGCCGAGATTGATGCGCATGCGCGGGTCGGCGGCGTAGAAGCGCCAGAGATAGTCGCGCTCCTTCTCCGTCACCATCTCGAGCGTCAGCTCGTCATGGTTCCTGAGGAAGATCGCCCACTGGCAGTTCTCGGGGATCTCCGGCGTCTGGCGGAGAATGTCGGTGATCGGGTGACGGTCCTCCTGCGCCAGCGCCATGTACATGCGCGGCATCAGCGGGAAGTGGAACGCCATGTGGCACTCGTCGCCGTCGCCGAAATAGGGGCGCGTGTCCTCGGGCCACTGGTTCGCCTCGGCGAGCAGCATCCTGTCGGGATAGTTCGCGTCCATCTCGGCGCGGATCTCCTTCAGGATGTCGTGCGTCTCCGGAAGGTTCTCGCAGTTCGTGCCCTCGCGCTCGATCAGGTAGGGCACCGCGTCGAGCCGCAGCCCGTCGACGCCCATGTCGAGCCAGTGCCGGAGCACGCCGATGATCTCGCGGCGCACCACCGGATTGTCGAAGTTGAGGTCCGGCTGGTGCGAGTAGAAGCGGTGCCAGTAATAGGCGCGCGCCACCGGGTCCCAGGTCCAGTTCGAGGACTCGGTGTCGAGGAAGATGATCCGCGTGTCGGTGTATTTCTGGTCCGTGTCGCTCCACACGTAGTAGTCGCGGTAGCGCGAGCCGGGCTTGGCGTGGCGGGCGCGCTGGAACCAGCGGTGCTGGTCGGAGGTGTGGTTGACGACGAGCTCGGTGATGATCCGGATGCCGCGCTTGTGGGCCTCCTTGATCAGCCGGCGCACGTCGGCGACCGAGCCGTAGGCGGGATTGACGCCGCGATAGTCCTGGATGTCGTAGCCGTCGTCGCGCAGCGGCGAGGGGTAGAACGGCAGGAGCCAGATCGCGTTGACGCCGAGATCCTGGATGTAGTCGAGCTTCTGGATCAGCCCCTGGAAGTCGCCGATTCCGTCGTCGTTGGAATCGAAGAACGCCTTCACGTGGGTCTGGTAGATGATGGCGTCCTTGTACCAGTCGTGGTCGGAGCGATCGATCATGTCGTTGGGATCCGAAATGCTTCTTGTTCCGTGTCCGTGCGCCTGCCGGTCGGCCGTCAGGGTCGCGGCGGGATGAGCCGCCACACCATGAACGGGCGGTCGGCGGGGTCGAGGGTGATCGACTGCACCTTGCCGGTCAGGGTGAAGCGGTTGTCGCCGAAGAGGTCATGCACGCCGATCGTGCCGTCGTCGGGCAGGCCGAACTCCCACAGCGGCACCTCGTAGTCGCCGGTCTGCGCGTTGTGCGGGTCGAGATTGACCAGCACGAGGATCGCGTCGGAGCCGTCCGGCAGCATCTTCGTGTAGGCCAGGATGTTGTCGTTCCAGGCATTGACGAACGCGATCGTCTCGATGCTCTTCAGCGCCGGATGCAGGTGGCGGATCTCGTTCAGCCGGGTGATCTCGGCGCGGATGCTGCCGGGGCTGCCGTGGTCCCAGCCGCGGATCTCGTACTTCTCGGAATCGAGATACTCCTCCTTGCCCGGCACCGGCGTCGCCTCGGAGAGGAGGAAGGGCTCGTAGATGCCGTAGGCGGGGCTGAGGGTCGCCGCCAGCACGGCCCGCACGAGATGGCCGGCGCGGCCGCCGGTCTGCAGGTAGACCGGGTTGATGTCCGGCGTGTTGGCGAAGAAGTTCGGCCGGTAGTAGTCGCGCATGTCGGTGTGCGCGAGCTCCGTCATGTACTCGATGATCTCGGCCTTCTCGTTCCGCCAGGTGAAATAGGTGTAGGACTGGTGGAAGCCGACCTTGCCGAGACGCTTCATCATCTTCGGCCGGGTGAAGGCCTCCGCGAGGAAGATCACGCCCGGCGACACCGCGAGAACCTCGGCGATCATCCACTCCCAGAACGGCAGCGGCTTGGTGTGCGGGTTGTCGACGCGGAAGATGCGCACGCCCTGCTCGACCCAGAACAGCACGACGTCGCGCAGCGCGTACCACAGGCCCGGGATCGCGTGCCGGTAGAAGTGGACGTTGACGATGTCCTCGTACTTCTTCGGCGGGTTCTCGGCGAACTTGATCGTGCCGTCCGGCCGCCAGTCGAACCACTCCGGATGCTCCTTGATCCACGGGTGGTCCGGCGAGCACTGGATGGCGAAGTCGAGCGCGATCTCGAGCCCGTGCGCGTTGGCCGCGTCGACGAGGCGGCGGAAGTCGTCGAGCGTGCCGAGCTCGGGGTGGAGCGCGTCGTGCCCGCCCTCGGCGGCGCCGATCGCGTAAGGCGAGCCCGGATCCTCCGGCCCCGCCGTCAGCGAGTTGTTGCGGCCCTTCCGGTTCGTCCGGCCGATCGGGTGGATCGGCGGGAAGTAGAGCACGTCGAAGCCCATCTCCTGGATCGCCGGCAGCCGCGCGATGACGTCGTCGAACGTGCCGTGGCGGTGCGGGTCGCCGGACTGCGAGCGCGGCACGACCTCGTACCAGGCGGAGAAGGCTGCGGCGGGGCGGTCGACCCGCACCTCGAGCTTCCGGTTCCAGCGCGTGAGGTTCGTCTTGGCGCCGGCCGAGCGCATGGCGAGGAACAGGTCGTCGTCGAGCAGCGCCTCGAGCCGCCCCTCGTCGCCCTCGATCTCGGAGAGCCTGGTCAGCGCCATCTCGATCAGGATGCGCTCGTTGCGGCCGGCGTCCTCGTCGGCCTGTTCGAGCAGGCGCTTGCCCTCCTCGATCTCGAGCCCGAGGCTCTGGCCGGCATTGCGCTTCTTGATCGTGTCCTCGCGCCAGGTGGCGAAGAGGTCGCGCCAGCTTTCGATGGTGAAGCTGTAGCGGCCGAGCTGCGCCAGCGGGAAGAACGCCTCCCACCGGTCGTTCTCGACGAAGCGCATCGGCACCGCCTCCCAGTCGCGGCGGCCCGGCGCCTGGACGAGAAGCTGCGCGGCGATCTTGTCGTGGCCGTCGCAGAAGATGTCGGCGGTGACGTGCAGGTCCTCGCCGATCACGCGCTTGGCGGGGAAGCGGCCGCCCTCGACCTGCGGCTCGACGCCCTCGATGGCGACGCGCTCGGCCGCCAGCGCCTCGAGCCGCCGGTCGGCGCCCTCGGCGGCCGACAGCTTGCGCCGCTTGCCGCGGATCTGGCCCTCGCTGCCGATGAAGATGCGCGCCTCGCCGGCCTGCAGGTCGATCGTCTGCGTGGCCGCGACGGGCGACTCGACGCAGCCCGGCAGCACCTCGACGAACTGCGACACGACGCCGCCGCCGGCCCCGTAGAGCAGCCGCGGCTCGAAGGCGATCGTCTCGTCGCTCGTGTTGACGGCGATCGCGACGGCCGCCTGCGCGGCGAGCGGATGGCCGCCGTCGTTGCGCCAGATGACGACGAGCGGGTCGCCGGGGCCGGTCAGCCGCTCGAAACTGTCGGCGCGCCCGAACACGTCGTGCCGGGCCCGCAGCGCGTTCACCTCGGAGATGACGGAGGAGACGCTGCCGCCCGCGTGGTCGCCCTCCGCGGTCGCCAGGGCATCGCGGGCGCTGGCGGGCAGGAGAAAGCCCTGCGTCAGGCTGCCGGCCAGCAGGAGGCGCGCCTTGAGCTCGACCGGAGACAGCGCCGGCGCCGCCTCGTCGAGCGGCGTCGGGAACGAGATCAGCGGCGCGATGTCGCCGAAGCGGCGGTGCTGCTCGAGGAGCCAGTCCTCGTGCATGTCCCACCACGCCGCGCTCGACAGCAGGAAGTCGAAGCCGCCGCCCTTGAGGTGCTCGACCTCGTCGGCGGCGGTGGCGAGCACGTCGGCCACGAACATGAATTCCGGCGTCAGGTCGCGCGCCGCCCGCATCAGGCTCTGCCACAGCGGCAGCGGCACGCCGGCGGCGCGGCGCGCCAGGATGCCGTCGATGCCGGCGCCGGCGAGGAAGCGGCCGAGCTGCTGCGCCGCCGCCGACAGGCCGTCGCGCACGACGTTGCTGGTGAAGTCGGGTTCGGTGGCCGGGCGGTCGGGCCGCGGATCGAGCGAGGACGAGGTCTTGGACGGCTTCAGCCAGTCCGGCTCCTCCCGCGCGATCGGCGAGGCCGGATCGATGCGGTCGAGCTCGACCTCCATGACCAGGCCGAGCCCGAGGCCGCGCGCCTGGTCGAGGATCTGCGGCAGGTTTTCGAAGCGCGCCACGTCCGCCGCGAGGGGCGGCGTGCCGCTGCTGCGCGAGGGAAGCGCGAAGACGGGCGGCAGGAGAAGATGGTCGAATCCGAGGTCGACGGCCCGCCGGGCCTCCTCGAGCCAGCCGGCCGGGCCGGCCTCTCCGTCGAGCCGAAGTTGATAGAGCCCTGGTGCGCGACGTCCCAAACTGCCCCTCCCGCCTGACTGCGGCTTGTTCGCCACGGTATAATGCACGAATGCATTCGAGGGTTCTCTCGTTCCGCGGGCGTCACGGTATCTTCGGTTATCGCAGACCGGACACAGGCGCGTGACGGCGGCTCGCGACTTGACCCGGTCGGGTGGCGACCCTACGCCGTCAGTGCAAGGGAGGACCGATGCGATGGAACGCGAGGCAGGTGCGGCGCCGACGGTCGCCGATGCGGTTGCCGGCAACTGGGTCGACAGGATCGCGCCGGACGGCCTGAAGCCGTTCCTCCGGCTGGCCCGGCTCGACCGGCCGATCGGCTGGTGGCTTCTGATGTGGCCGTGCTGGTGGTCGACGGCGCTCGTGGCGGTGGCGGTCGACGCGCCCTACCCGAACCCGTGGCACCTCTTCCTGTTCTTCGTCGGCGCCGTCGCCATGCGCGGCGCGGGCTCGACCTGGAACGACATCGTCGACCGCGAGATCGACGCCGGCGTCGCCCGCACGCGGCACCGGCCGATCCCCTCCGGCCAGGTGACGCCGACGCAGGCGATCGCCTTCGCGGCGGTGCAGTCGCTGGTCGGCCTGGCGGTGGTGCTGCAGTTCAACGCGTTCACGATCGTCCTCGCCTTCGCCTCGCTCGCGATCGTGGCGATCTATCCCTTCATGAAGCGCTTCATCGCGCTGCCGCAGACGGTCTTCGCCCTGACCTTCGCCTGGGGCGCGCTCGTCGGCTGGTCGGCGACGACCGCCTCGCTCGCGGCGGCGCCGATCGCGCTCTATGTCGGCGGCTGGTTCTGGGGCCTCGGCTACGACACGATCTACGGCCACCAGGACAAGACCGACGACGCCATCATCGGCGTGAAGTCGTCGTCGCTGTTCTTCGCGGAACACACCAAGCGGGCGCTGGTCGGCATCTTCGGCGCGACGATCGTCTGTGCCGCGACGGCGACGTGGCTCGCCGGCGGCGGCGTGCTCGCCTTCCTCGGCGTCGCGGCCTTCGCGGCCCACCTCGCCTGGCAGGTCTGGCGGGTCGATCCCGACGACCCGGCCGTGTGCCTGATGATGTTCCGCTCCAACCGCTATGCCGGCGCGCTGCTCTTCGCGGGCTTCGCGCTCGACGCCATCGTCCGCTGACGCGCGGCCGCGGGCCCTGCGCTACGCCGCCTTCTCGCGCGTGCGCTCGAGGAACGCCCTCGCCGCGTCCGGCCGCATCGGCCGGGCGTAGAGGAAGCCCTGAACCTCGGTGCAGCCGGCGCCGCGGACGACGGAGAGCTGCTCCTCGGTCTCGACCCCTTCGGCGGTGGTCGGGATGCCGAGCTCGTGGCCGAGCGCGGCGATCGCCTCGATCACGGCCCGCGCGTTGCGCCGCTGGGTCGCCCCCTTCGTGAAGGAGCGGTCGATCTTGATGCGGTCGAAGGGGAAGCTGCAGAGGTGGCTCAGGCTCGAATAGCCGGTGCCGAAATCGTCGAGCGCGATGCGCGCGCCGAGCTCCCGCAGCTCCTGCAGCGTGGCGATCGTCTCCTCGGTCTCCCTGAGGAGCGCCGTCTCGGTGATCTCCAGGTGCAGGCGGTAGGCTTCGAGGCCCGACGTCCGGAGCGCGTCGCGGACGGCGCCGACGAGCTGGCCGCGCACGAACTGCATCGCCGAGATGTTGACGGCGACGCTCTCGCCGCCGGGCCACGACGCGGCCTCGCGGCAGGCCTCCTGCAGGACCCAATCGCCGAGCCGGTCGATCAGGTCGCTCTCTTCGGCGAGCGGGATGAAGTCGGCGGGCGACACCAGGCCGCGCGCCGGGTGGTCCCAGCGCACGAGGGCCTCGAGGCTCCGCACCCGGCGGTCCTCGATGCCGAGGATGGGCTGGTACTCGAGGCGCAGCTGGTTCGCCCCGACGGCGACGCCGAGGTCGCGCAGCAGGAGCCGCCGGCGCTGCGCCTTCTGCTCCATCGCCGGCGCGAAGCTGCGCACCATCGAGCGGCCGGCCGCCTTCGCCTCGTAGAGCGCGAGGTCGGCGCGGCGCAGCAGCGCCTCCGGCTCGTCCCCGTCCTTCGGGGCGACGGCGGTGCCGCCGCTGACGCTGACCTCGCGGCATGACCATGTCGAGCGTGTAGGGCACGTTCAGCACCGCCACCACGCGCTGGGCGAAGGCCTCGAGCGCGTCGGGGCTGCAGCGGTCGTAGATCAGGAGGGCGAACTCGTCGCCGCCGAGCCGCGCCGCCATGTCGCAGCCGCCGAGCAGGGCGCGCAGGCGAAGCGCCACCTCCTTCAGCAGCGCGTCGCCGACCGGATGGCCGAAGGAATCGTTCACGTGCTTGAAGCGGTCGAGATCGAGACAGAGCAGCGCGAAGGGCCGGCCGCCGGCGTTCAGGTCGCGGCAGGCGCGCGTCAGCTTCTGCAGGAAGCTCGCGCGGTTCGCGAGGCCCGTCAGGGCGTCCTCGTGGGCGAGCCGGACGATCTCGCGCTCGGAGTGCTTGCGCTCGGTGATGTCGGTGTAGGTGCGCACGGCGCCGCCCGTCGGCAGCGGCACGTGGCGGACCTCGATGACGGTGCCGTCGGGCCGCTCGCGGTCGAAGGTGAGGCGGCCGACCTGCTTCACCGGCCCCTCGATCCTCGCCCGGATGTCGGGCTGCACGTTCGCGATATTCGTTGCGGGCGACCTGGTACGCCGTCAGCTCGTCGCCGTGCGGGTAGCTCGCGAGCAGCTCCTCGGGCAGGTCGAGAAGCTCGAGCGCCCGCCGGTTGTAGAGCGGGATCCGCATGTTCGCGTCGATCAGGATCAGCCCCTCCTCCATGTTCTCGAGGGTCGTCTCCAGGATCGCCGACTTCTCGCGCAGATGGCTTTCCGCCTCGTCGCGCCGCCGCGAGAAGCGGCGCCAGAAGCGTGGCCGCGACCAACAGGACGCAGAGGATGATCGCCAGGATCAGGCCGTCGCGGACCATGTCGCGGCGCCACGACGCGAGCGCCTCGTGATAGCCGGACGCGACGGCCACGACGAGCGGGGCATCCTGCACCGCCTTGTAGGCGGCGAGGCGGAAGACGTCGTCGGACTTGAAGTGCAGCCGGAAGCGCCCGGACGCCCCCTGCCTCTCGATCTCGTCGAACAGCACGAAATGGCTGAACGACCTGCCGAGCAGGTCCTCCATGTAAGGCGCGCGGGCGAGCATGATGCCGTCGGTCCGCAGGAGGCTGACGACGCCGCTCTCGCCGACATCCGGCTCGGTCACGAGCTTGGTGAGCCGCCGCAGCGGCATCACGACGGCCACCGCGATGTCCTTGCTCGCCGCGGCGAGGGAGCGCGGGCTGCGGCCCAGCAGCACGTAGAGGTCGTCGCCCTCTCCGAAGGGCCTGGTGATCCAGATCCTCCCGTGGCTCGCCACCCCCGCCATCAGGTCCATGACGATGTCGTGCGGGATGTCCGGCATCGCCGAGGCGGCGACCACCGGCTTGATGAGGCCCCGCCGGGTGAAGATGCCGCCGCCGACGAAGTCCGAGACCTCGTCGAGCGTGCCGCTGACATTGACGGAGCGGCTGCCCAGCGCATGGCGCTCGCTCAGGCCGCGCTTCTCGATCAGGCCGAGCAGGATCTCGGTGCTGGACAGCAGCCCTCGCAGCTGCTCCGACAGGAGGGCAGCGTTGTTCTGGGCGTTCCGGGACGCTTCCCTGAGCGTGCGCTCATGGTTCTCCCAGGCCGTTACGACCATGATCGCCACGAAGCAGAGCGCGACGACCGCGGTGCCGGACCAGACGATCCGGCCAAGGCGCGTCCTGTCGTGCAACGAACTACCCTCCACCGTCCAGCGGCGAGTATCGTTTTGGCGAATGAATGTTCCGCTAACGGATCATCTTGACGTCGGGGCCGATGCCGCAGTCCTCGTCGGGCTCAGCTTCCGTTCGACAGGCATCGCCGGACGGAGGATGCCATGTTCTCCATCAGCTGCGGGTAGAGGCCCGGACCTTCCTCAAGGTTCGCCCCCAGCGGATCAAGCACCGCCCGGCGCGCGCCGGTGCCCTCGATCGACGACGTCGACGACCTCCGGCTCGAATTGCGGCTCGGCGAACACGCAGGCGGCGTGGACGTCCGAGATCTTCTCGCGGATCTCGCGCAGCCGCGAGGCGCCGGGCGAGCGGTCGGGCGACAGGGTGATCGCGCCGGCGATGTTCAGGCCGTAGCGCTGCTGGAAATACTGGTAGGCGTCGTGGAAGACGACGAAGGGGACGTCCGCGCACCGGCGCGAGCTCCGCGGAAATCTCCTCTCCGAGATCCGAAAGCCGCTGCTTTCCCGCCGCCGCGTTGTCGGCGTAGCGGGCGGCGTTGCCGGGGTCGAGCTCGCCGAGCGTGCGGGCCACCGCGTCGAGGATGACGGCCGCGTTCGCCGGGTCGAGCCAGACATGCGGATCGATCTCGCCCTCCGCATGGTGCGCCGCCTCGCCCTCCTCGTGCTCGTGCTCGTGCGGCTCGAACGCGCCGCCGGCCCGGTAGTCGTAGGTGACGAGCCCCGGCGCGTCGAGCAGGCTGACCACCCGCGCGTCGGCGCCGAGCGTCTCCAGCGGGTGCCCGAGGAAGGTCTCGAGATCCGCCCCGACCCAGAACACGACGTCCGCCTCGGCGAGGGCGGTCGCATCGGAAGGCCGCATCGCGTATGTGTGAGGGCTTGCGCCGCCCTTGACCAGCAGGGTCGGCTGCGCCACCCCCTGCATCACCGTCGCGACGAGCGAGTGGATGGGCTTGATCGAGACGACGACGTTCGGCGCGGCCTGCGCGGCGGTGGCGGCGAGCAGGGCTGCGGCGGCGAGGAGGATGGTCTTCATGGGTGCGTTTCCGGTGTTGCGGCTGGCGGCAATTGTGTAACGTTATAACATAACACATGCAAGACGAGACGGACGTGCCCTCTCCCGCTTCCCCCGCCCCGGCCCAGGACGAGCCGCTGGTCCGCGTCCGCCGACCTCGGCATCAGGTCGGCGGACCGCTGGATCGTGCGCGACATCGACTTCGAGGTCCGCCGCGGCGAGATCGTCACGCTGATAGGCCCGAACGGCGGCGGCAAGACGACGACGCTGCGGGCGCTCCTGCGGATCGTGAAGCCGAGCGAGGGGGCGGTCGAGCGCCGCCCGGGCCTGCGCATCGGCTACGTGCCGCAGCGCCTGTCGATCGACTGGACGCTGCCGCTGACGGTCGCCCGGCTGATGAACCTGACCTCCCGCCATTCGCGCGCGACGGATCGAGGCCGCGCTCGCCGAGACGGGCGTGCCCGGCCTCGCCGACCGGCCGTGCAGGCGCTGTCGGGGGGCGAGTTCCAGCGCGTGCTGATCGCCCGGGCGATCCTCGACGGGCCGGACCTGCTCGTGCTCGACGAGCCGGTGCAGGGGGTCGACTTCCAGGGCGAGGTGGCGCTCTACGAGCTGATCGGCGAGATCCGCGGCCGCCTCGGCTGCGGCATCCTGCTCGTCAGCCACGACCTGCACATCGTCATGGCGCGCACCGACCGCGTCATCTGCATCAACACCCATGTCTGCTGCGCCGGGGCGCCGCAGGAGGTGACGCGCGACCCCGCCTACACCAACCTGTTCGGCCCCCGCGCGGCCGACATCGTGGCGGTCTACCGGCACGAGCACGACCACGTGCACGACGAGGCGGACGCCCATCCGCCGCATCACCGGCACGCCGCCGACGGGCACGAGGACCACTGAGGCCATGCTCGACGATTTCTTCCTGCGCGCCCTCCTCGGCGGCATCGGCGTCGCGATCGCGGCCGGCCCGCTGGGCTGCTTCATCGTCTGGCGGCGCATGGCCTATTTCGGCGACACGATGGCGCATGCCGCGCTGCTCGGCGTGGTCGTCGGCTTCCTCGCCAACATCCCCGTCACGCTCGGCATCCTGGGCGTCAGCACGCTCGGGGCGCTGATCCTCGTCCTGCTCGAGCGCCAGCGGTCGATGCCGACCGACACGCTGCTCGGCATCCTGTCGCACTCCTCGCTGTCGATAGGCCTCGTCGCCGTCGCCTTCATGACCTGGATGCGGCTCGACCTCCTCGCCCTGCTGTTCGGCGACGTGCTGGCCGTCGGCCGCGCCGACCTCGCCGCCATCTGGGGCGGCAGCGTCGGCGTGCTCGTCGTGCTCGCGCTCATCTGGCGGCCGCTGCTGGCCGGCACCGTGAACGCCGACCTCGCCCGCGCCGAAGGCGTGCCGGCGGAGGCGGCGCGCCTCGTCTACATGCTGCTGATCGCCGGCGTGATCGCGATCGCCATGAAGATCGTCGGCGTGATCCTCATCACCTCGCTGCTCATCATCCCCGCGGCGACGGCGCGGCGCTTCGCCCCCTCGCCGGAGGCCATGGCCGTGCTCGCGGCCATCGCGGGCAGCGCGGCGGTCGTCGGCGGCCTCTACGGCTCGCTCGAGTTCGACACGCCGTCCGGCCCCTCCATCGTGGTCGCCGCCCTGGCGATCTTTCTCGTCACGCTGGCCCTGCCGCAACGCCTCCGGGCGGGGTAAAGACACCCGATCAGCAGCTCGATCCCCGGGAGCCCGTTCCTTTGCGCCTCAATCCCCACCTGCTCGACACCGGCACCCCGCCCATTCCCGAAGCCAAGGCGTGGCTCGCCGCCTATGACGGCCGGCACGGGCCGGCGATCGACCTGTCGCAGGCGGTGCCGGGCTATCCGCCGCCGCCGGAGTTCCTGAAGCGGCTCGGCGAGGCGGCGGCGAGCCCGGCGGCGGCGACCTATGGCGAGATCACCGGCGACGGCGCGCTGCGCGAGGCCTACGCGGCCCACCTGAACGGGATCTACGGCGGCGACGTCGGGCCGGGCGAGGTGGCGATCACCTCGGGCTGCAACCAGGCCTTCGTCGTGGCGGTGATGGGTCTCGCGCGCTCCGGCGAGAAGATCGTCCTGCCGACGCCGTGGTACTTCAACCACAAGATGACGCTCGACATGCTGGGGATCGAGGCGGTGCCCCTGCCCTGCCGCGCCGACGAGGGCTTCGTGCCGCGCGCGGAGGATGCCGAGGCGCTGCTCGACGGCGACGTGCGGGCGATCTGCCTCGTCACGCCGAACAACCCGACCGGCGCGATCTACCCGGCCGAGACGATCGCCGCCTTCGGCGCTCTCTGCCGCGAGAGCGGCGTCGCGCTGATCCTCGACGAGACCTACCGCGACTTCATCTCGCCGGACATGCCGCGGCCGCACGACCTCATGGCCGGGCCGGGCTGGCGCGACACGGTCGTCCAGCTCTACAGCTTCTCGAAGGCCTACTGCATTCCCGGGCATCGACTGGGCGCCATGACGGCGGGCGAGAGCGTGGTGGCGGAGATCACCAAGACGCTCGACTGCCTGCAGATCTGCCCGAACCGGACGCCTCAGGGCGCGGTCACGTGGGGGATCGAGGCTCTGCGGGAGTGGCGGGCGGGGAACACCGGCGAGATCCTGTCTCGAGCGGAGGCGTTCAGCGAGGCGCTGCGGCCGCTCAACAACTGGCGGCTCTGCTCGATCGGCGCCTATTTCGCCTTCCTCGAGCATCCGTGGCCGGAGCTGACGGCGGCCGAGGCGACGCGGAAGCTCGCCACGGAGGCCGGCGTGCTGGCGCTGCCGGGGCCGTATTTCGGCCCGGGCCAGGAGCGTTTCCTGCGGGTGGCGTTCGCAAACGCCGGCCGCGAGGCGATCGCCCAGCTGACGGGGCGCCTCGCGGCCGTCTGAACGCCGCCGCCGGTGGCGGCGGCCGTGGCTCAGGCCATGGCGTGCCGCTCGAGGTGCCGGCGCATCAGCCTGACGTTGCGCCGGTTCGCCTTGAAGCCGAAATCGACGATCGAGCCGATGATCGGCACGGAGCCGACGAGGATGTCGAGCAGGACGTTGCCGGCCATGCGGATCATGACGTGGGCCGGCATGCCGAGCTCGCGCGCCCGCCAGACGAGATAGGCCGACACGAGGCCGGTGGACACGTCGCCGATGCCGGGAACCAGCCCGGCGACGCCGTCGAGCCCGAAGCGGAGGTTGGTGCCGGGCACCCGCCAGCGCGAATCGAGCAGGTCCGCGAGCTTCTCCAGCTCCTCGAGCCGCGTGCGCGCATGCGGGCGCGAATAGGCCCGTGCGCCGTCTGCATAGCTGTATGCCATCATGTCACCTCTTCAGGATGACCCAGACGGCATGGATGATCCCGGGGACGTAGCCGAAGATCGTGAGCAGGATGTTGAGCCAGAAGTGCAGGCCGAGCCCGACCTGCATGAACACGCCGAGCGGCGGCAGGATGATCGCCGCGAGGATTCGCAGGACGTCCCACTTGTCGGCCGTGCCGCGGCGGAACTCGGTTCCGTGGTGCGCTGTCATCGTTCGCCTCTTTCGCAATTCGCCGCGAAAATGCGGCCTTTTGACCGAGACAACGCGCATGCGACCGGCAGGGTTTCGCTGCAGCAGGAGCAAAGCCCGCTCCGGATCCCGCGAACCGGGCGGATTCAGCGGCCTGGGCGAGGACGAAAAGATGCGAAAACGAGCGGAAGGGAGGGGGAAGTGGTGCCGCTTGCGTGACTCGAACACGCGACCCCATCATTACGAATGATGTGCTCTACCAACTGAGCTAAAGCGGCCTAACCACCGGGGCGTGTCGCCGAGGACGACGTCCCGCCGAATACGTAGCTGGGAAGCCCTTTCTTTTCCGTCAACCGCCGGGCGGCGACGGCGCGAGGGCGCCACGCATTGCGGTGCCCTCTGTAAATCGGCACGCCGATCTTTTCAAGCCGACAGTTGCCTCTTTTTCCCGACGGCTCACAGCACCGGCATGCGGCGCGGCGGCTCGTCCGGATCGTCGTTCGCGTCGGGCCCCGGGTCGTCCGGCGGCCGCGGCATGCTCTCGTCCCGGCTGCCCGCCTGGGTGGACGTTCCGGCGGGCCTGGCCGCCTCGGAACGCGTCGCGGCAGGCTTGCCGCCGGGATTGGCGGCGGGCTGTGCCGGCTTCGCGGCTGCCGCGGGGGCGGCGGCAGGCTTCTGCGGCTCGGGCGTGGCCGCGGGTTTCGCGGCCGCGGTCGGTCCGGCCGCTGCGGTCGGCGTCGCGGGCTCGGCGGCACCGGCCGGCTTGCCCGTGGCTGCCGTGTCGCCCTTGACTGCCGTCTCGCCCTTGCCGGCGGCCGCCTTCTCGTCCCGGGCCGGCGTCGCGGTGGCCGGGGCCGCAGCGCCCACGGCGGCCGCGGTCGCCGGCTCCGCCGACGGCGCGGGAGCGGGCTGGGGCTGCGCCGGCTTCGAGGGCTCGGCCGCGGCGGGCTTCTCGGGTGCGGCCGGCTTGGAGGCTGCCGCCTTGGAGTCTGCCGGCTTGGGTTCTGCCGGCTTGTGTTCTGCCGGCCCGGGTTCGGGCGCGGCGGGGGCGGACACGGCGGCGGGCCCGGTCGGCTTCGCCGCCTCGGCCGCGATGGCCGGCGGCACGGGCCCTTCCGCCTCGTCCTCCGCGTGCTCGGCGAGGAGCTCCGGCGGCGTGCGCCACTCGAAGGCGTCGAGCTCGCCCGTCACCGGCGAGACCGGCTGCCACTCCTCGGAAATGTAGCCGTCGGCGATCCACGCGGGATCGCGCGGCGCCCGCAGCGCCCGCGACAGCCATTCCCGGACGCGGCCGGCATCGCCGTTCTCGCCCTCCTCGATCTCGGCCATCAGCATGCAGGCGCGCCGGGTCGGCCGGTCGCGCAGCACCGGCTGCAGCGCCTCGCGCGCCGCCGTCCACTCGCGCGCCTCGATCGCGGCCACCGCCACGGCGATGGCGCCCTCGTTCTCGTGCGGCCGCTTGTCGGCCAGCGCACGCACGCGCTTCAGGCGGTCGCGCGCCGAATCGCCCTGGCGGGCATGGGCGTAGACCTCGGCGAGGTCGGGGTGCGGGTGGTCCTTCCAGGTGCGCTCGATCACCTTCGTCGCCTGGCGGGTGCTGCCGGTGGCGGCGGAGAGGCGGCCGGCGATCACCGCCGCCGGCACGAGATCCGGCGCGAGCTTGTGCGCCTCGAGCGCCAGCGCCAGCGCACGGTCCTGGTCCTCGTCCTCGATCTCCTGCGCCTGCGCCGTCAGGAGCACCGCCCGCTGGCGCGAGGCGGCCTTGCGGTCGATGAGGCGGGCGTCGGCGTTGCGCTTCACCGTGGTCAGCGCGCCGTTCCAGTCGTGCTCGCGGGTCTGGTAGTCGAGCAGCGCGTTGCCGGCCCAGGGCAGGCTCGGCGCCCGCCCGGCGGCGGCCTCGGCATATTGCCGCGCGGCCTGGTAGTCGCCCTCGCGCGTCGCCTCGATATAGAGGCCGCGCAGGCCGAGGAGCTCGGTGTCGGGCCGCTCCGCCATCGCCTCGAAGGCGCGGCGCGCGGCCGCCCGGTCGCCGCTCAGCTGCGCCGACTGGGCGCTCAGGAGCAGCGACAGCGATTCCCGCGGCACGAGGCGGCGCGCCTCGGCGCTGTAGTGCTTGGCGAGCCGCACGTCGCCGGCGGCCGCGGCCACCATGCCGCGCGACAGCGCCTGGTAGCCCTTGTCGCGGCGGCGCGACCGGAAGAAGCCGGACACGGCCTGCGGGCTGCGGAAGATCCAGGAGATCACCGCCCACAGGATCATCACGAGGCCGACGACGACCAGCAGCAGCACGAAGGCCACGAGCAGGCTCGTCTCGAACTGGTAGCCGGCCACCGTCAGCTGGAACGAGCCCGGCAGGTCGGCAAGCCAGCTCGCCCCATAGGCGAGCGCCGCGACGACGAGGAGGTAGAGGAATGCGCGGATCATGATGTCGCTGTCAGTTCGTCGTTGCGGCGGGCTGGGCGTCGCCGGCGGTCCCGCCGGACGCCTGGCCGTCTGTCTGCTGCCGTCGGTCTTGCCGCTGCCCGAGATGGCGTCGGTCAGCGACGCGAGCTCCTGCTCGGCCTGGGCGCGCGCCTGAAGCATCTGCCCGAAATCGGGCGCGGCGTTGCGGGCCGCCTCGTCGAGCGACTGCCAGGCCTTGTAGGCGGCGGCGATGTCGCCACGCTGCAGCGCCTGGTCGATCCGCGTCACCGTGGCGGCGCGGCCCTCGCCGCCGGTGTCCGCGGCCGGCCGGACGCGCACGAGCGAGCGCAGCCCGTCCATCATCTCGTTGACGTAGCCGTTCGTGCGGTCCTCGCCGGCGATCAGCAGCTCCGTCGTCACGCGGTCGAAGTTGCGCTTGAGCTCGGCGTCGCTCGCCACGCCCTGCTGCGCGTGCCCGTCGAGCGCCTGCGTGTCGAAGCCCTGCGGCGACAGCGCCTTGAGCATCGCGAGCTCGGTCGCGTAGGGCTGGCCGCTCTCCACCGCGCGGCGCAGCGAGGTCAGGGCGAGGATCTGCCGGGCGCTCGCGTCGGTGCGGGCGAGGTCGCCCTGCAGCGACTGGAGACGCGACTTCAGCTCGGACTGGGTCTTCTGCACCGCCTGCTGAAGCTCGTTCACCGTGCCGGAGAGCTGGTCGACCGTCTGGCCGAGCGAGGCCATCTTGTCCTGCGTCTGCTGCGACGGCCCCTGGCTCGCCTGGGCCACCGCCTCGACGCGCTGCTGCAGCTGGTCGAGCCGGCTCTGCAGCGAGGCGACGCTGTCGCGCACCGTGCCGAGGTCCGACTGCAGCGAGCCCAGGCTGTCCTTCATCGTGCCGACGCTCTTCTGCAGGTCGTCCACCGCCTTCGACGAGGCGGCCGCGCCGTTGCTCGCGGCGGTGCTGGTCGACTTCTCGAGCGACGCGACGCGGTCGCGAAGCTTCGAAAGGTCGGCGCCGACATTCGACTGCGACAGGTCCGTCACCTGCTGCTGCAGGTCGGCGACCTGCGCCGCGAGGTCGCTGTCGGTGGCCTGGCCGGTGCCCGCCTCGCCGAGCGAGGCGACCTTCTCCTCGAGGTCCTCGACGCGGTTCTGCAGCTGGACCGGGGCGCCGTCGCGCTGCAGCTTCTGCAGCGTTCCGTCGAGCACCTGGATGCGCTTCGTGTGCGCCTGCACCGCATCCTGCAGGGTGCTGATGTTGCCGGCCGGCACCGGCGGCAGGACGTCCGTGTAGGAGGCGACGAGATAGAGGATCACGACGATCAGCGCGCCGAAGAAGCCGGACGCGAGGAGGCTCGCGCCGCGGGCGCGCGACGGCGGGACGCCGGGCCCTGCGCCGTTCGGGCCGCCGCCCGTCGGCGTCGAGGGCGGCGGCGTGCCGCCCGAACCGGAGCTGCCGGGCGTGGTGCCGCCGGCACCGGAGCCGCCGGTCTTGCCCGCGCCCTCGGACCCCTTCGAGGCCGACTCGCCGGACCTGGCGCCGCCGGCCGACGCGGGACCGGTCGGGCCGCCCCAGCCGGAGACGTCCTTGCCGCCGGACTCGGTCTTGCCGGACTGTCTTGCCGGACTGCTTGCCGGACTCGGGCTTGCCGCTCGCTCCGGGCTTGTCGCCCGATGCGGACGAGCCGGATCCCGAGCCCGTCGAGGCGGCGGCGCTCGTCGCGCTCGCGGCGGCGCCGGTCGACGACGCGGCCGTCTTCGCGGCCTCGCCGGGCCTGTTCGTGCCGCCGGACGTCTTGTCGTCTGCGCTGCCGGAGGGCTTGCCGGCTTCCTGGCCACCGGCCTTCTTCTGGTCGCCCGACGCCTGGCCCGGCCTGTCGGAAGACGACGACGAAGACGGGGCAGACGAGGAAGAGCCGGAGGAGGCCTTGGCGGAATCCGCAGCGCCGGGGCCGGACGTCTTGTCGCCCTGGCCGCCCTGCGGGGTGGCGCTCGCCTGCGCCTTCGGGTCGGACCCGGCAGGCTTGCCGCCGCCCGAGGAGGCCCCGGAGGACGCTGCCGACGACGACGGAGGAGGATCCGCCCGTCGCGGACGCGGCGCCGGCGGCTGCCGTCTTGCCGTGGTCCTTGCCCTGCTCCTTGCCCTGGTCCTTCGTCTGCGTCTTGTCGTCCTTGCCGGCAGGACCGGACGTCGTCACGTCCTTGGCGGACCCCTGGATGGTCGGCGGCTTGACGGCACGACGGCGTCCTCCCGGACCGGTCTTCCTGCTGTCGTCGTCGCCTGCTGCCATGGTCGAGATCCGTCCCGTTCGTCCTTGGAATAGCTGAAGTTGCACTTATACACGCATTTGCGTGGGCGGCGCGACCCGGCCCTCAGCCGGCGCCGCCGCCGATCGTCTCGATCGCCCTGAAGAGACCCGCCTCGTCGCTGACCTCCGCCACCGCAATACGGGAATGGCCCGCCTGCCGAAGCGGTTCCGCAACAGCCTCCGACATCGCGGCGACGGCCATTTGCCGCAGCGCCGCATCGAGGCCCGCTTTCTCCACAAGCGCGAGCAACAGGCTCGCGGAACGGGCGGAATAGAGGAGCACCGCGTCGACCCGCCCCTCGCGCAGCGCATCGGCCGCGGGCTCCGGCAGATCGTCGGCCGCGCGCGCCTCGTAGACGACGAGCCGCTCCGCTTGAAAGCCCTTTTCCCGGAGAAGCGCCGCGACGTCGACGGCGAGGTCGCGGCCGCCCAGATGCGCCACCAGGCCGTCGGCCGGCTTGCAGGTCTCCGCCACCCGCCTGACGAGCGCCTGCCCGTCGCCCGCCGGCTGCACGATCTTGCGGAAGCCCGCGTCGCGCGCCGCCGCCGCCGTCCGCTCGCCGACGGGAAAGGCCGTGACCGCCATGAGCGGCGCGAGCTCGGGCTGCGCCGCGGTCGAGCGCGCCGCGTTGGCGCTCGTCAGCGCCACCGCCTGCACGTGCTCGGCGGGCAGCTTCGCCGGCACCGGCACGATCGCCATCAGCGGCGCGACGATCGGCTCGTGGCCGGCCGCCCGCAGCGCCTCGGCGGTGCGCGAGGCCTCCGGCTCGGCCCTGGTGACGAGGATCCTCACGCGTGCTCCCGCAGGGCGGCGAGGAAGTCCTCGCCCGCCTCGGCGATGATCTCGCGGCCGGCATCCTCGCCGAGCGCCCGGGCATCGGCGACCGTCCCCCTCGCGGGCGCGCCGCGAACTCCGTCTGCCCGTCGGGACTGATGACGAGGCCGGAGAAGGAGACGCGGCCGCCCGCGATCGTGGCGTGGCCGGCGATCGGCGTGCGGCAGGATCCGTCGAGCACGGTCAGGAAGGCCCGCTCGCAGTGCAGCGCCGCCGCGCTGTCGGCATCGTCGATCGCCGCGACGAATTCGGCCACCTCGCCGCCGGCGCGCGTCTCGATCGCGATGATCCCCTGGCCGAGCGCCGGCAGGAAACCCTCCGGCTCGAACAGCGCCGTCGCCGTCTCGATCATGCCGAGCCGCTTGAGGCCCGCCGCCGCGAGCAGCGTCGCCTGGACCTCGCCGCGGGCGAGCTTCTCGAGCCGGGTCTGGACGTTGCCGCGGAACGTCACCACCTCGAGGTCGGGCCGCAGCCGCCGCACGAGCGCCTGGCGCCGCAGCGAGGCGGTGCCGACGACCGAGCCCTCCGGCAGGCCGGCGAGATCCGTCGCGACGTGGCTGATGAAGGCGTCGCGCGGGTCCTCGCGCGGCAGGATCGCCGACAGGGTCATGCCGTCGGGCAGCCAGGTCGGCACGTCCTTCGCGGAGTGGACGGCGAGGTCGGCGCGCCCGTCGGCGAGCGCCTCCTCGATCTCCTTGGTGAAGAGGCCCTTGCCGCCGGCCTCCGACAGCGGCCGGTCGGTGATGCGGTCGCCGGTCGTGCGGATGACCACGATGTCGAACGCCTCCTGGCCGAGGCCGTGGGCGGCGGCGAGGCGGTCGCGCACCTCGTGGGCCTGGGCGAGCGCGAGCGGGCTGCCGCGGGTGGCGATGCGCAGGGGGAAGTCGATCACGCCTTCTAAACCTCTTCGGGTGGCGGTTTGGGCTCGGCGCGACTATAGAGACGCCGACGCTTTGATAAAGACGCGAATGGGCCAATGCTGGTTCTGGGCATCGAGACGAGCTGCGACGAGACGGCCGCCGCCATCGTGGAGCGGGGCGCGGACGGGCGCGCCGTGATCCGCTCGAACGTCGTGCGCAGCCAGCTCGAGGAGCACCGTGCCTATGGCGGCGTCGTGCCCGAGATCGCCGCCCGCGCCCATGTCGACCTCCTCGACGCGCTGGTCGCGCAGGCGCTCGACGAGGCCGCAACCGACCTCGCCGACGTCGACGGCGTGGCGGCGACGGCCGGCCCGGGCCTGATCGGCGGGCTGCTCGTCGGGCTGATGACGGGCAAGTCGCTCGCCTTCGCCGCGGGCAAGCCCTTCGTCGCCGTCAATCACCTGGAAGGCCACGCCCTGACGCCGCGGCTGACGCACGGCATCGCGTTTCCGTATCTCCTGCTGCTCGTCACCGGCGGTCACACGCAGCTCGTCGCGGTGCACGGGCTCGGCCGCTACGAGCGGCTCGGCACCACCGTCGACGACGCGGCCGGCGAGGCCTTCGACAAGGTGGCGAAGCTCCTCGGCCTCGGCTGGCCCGGCGGCCCGGCGCTCGAGCGCATCGCGGCGTCGGGCGATCCCCACCGCTTCGCCCTGCCCCGGCCGATGCTCGGGCGGCCGAACTGCGACTTCTCCTTCTCCGGGCTCAAGACCGCCGTGCGCGTCGAGGCGGAGCGCCTGGTGCCGCTCTCGGACACCGACGTCGCCGACCTGTGCGCGGGGTTCCAGGCCGCCGCCGTCGCGACGATCCGCGACCGGACGAGGCGGGCGCTCGAGCTCTTCGCCGGCGAGATCGCGCAGGACGCTCCGCTGCGCCTCGTGGTCGCCGGCGGCGTCGCGGCCAACGGCGCGATCCGCGCCACGCTCGAGGAGCTGGCCTTCGAGACGGGCGCGGAGCTCGTCGCGCCGCCGCTGAAGCTGTGCGGCGACAACGCCGCGATGATCGCCTTCGCCGGCGCGGAGCGGCTGGCGGCTGGGCTGGGCGACGGCATGGACGTCGCCGCCCGGGCGCGCTGGCCGCTGTCCGAGGTCGAATCGCGGGCGCGGAAGGACGCGGCGTGACGGGCTTCCCGCGCATCGCCGTCCTCGGCGCCGGCGCCTGGGGCACCGCGCTGGCGATGACCGCGCTGCGGGCCGGCCGCGACGTGACGCTGTGGGCGCGCGACGCCGCGCTGCTCGCCGAGATCGACGCCCACCACGAGAACCGCAGGCGCCTTCCCGGCATCGCCCTCGACCCCGCCCTGCAGACGACGCCCGACCTCGCGGACGCCGCGGCGGCGGACGCCGTCGTGCTGGCCGTGCCGGCGCAGACGGTGCGGCAGGTTGCCGGCGACCTTGCGCCGCACCTGCGGCCGGGGACGCCGGTCGTCATCGCCGCGAAGGGCTTCGAGCGGGAGACGGGGCGGCTCATGTCGGAGGTCGTCGCCGAGGCGGCGCCGGCCGCGCGGCCGGCCGTGCTTTCGGGCCCGAGCTTCGCCGCCGACGTCGCCAACGGCCTGCCGACGGCCGTCACCCTCGCCGCGGCCGGGCACGACCTCGCCAAGGAGCTCGTCGCAGCGCTCGGTCACGCCGCGTTCCGCCCCTACTCCTCGACCGACCTCGTCGGTGTCCAGGTCGGCGGCGCCGTGAAGAACGTGCTGGCGATCGCCTGCGGCGCGGCGAAGGGCCGCCGCCTCGGCGCCAGCGCGGCGGCCGCGCTGATCTCGCGCAGCCTCGCCGAGCTCAGGCGGCTCGGCCAGGCGATGGGCGCGCGGCCCGAGACGATGATGGGGCTGTCCGGCCTCGGCGACCTCGTGCTGACGGCGACGAGCGAGCAGTCGCGCAACATGTCGTTCGGGCTGGCGCTCGGCCGCGGCGGCACGGTGGAGGCCGCCATGGAGGCGAGCACCGCCGTCACCGAGGGCGTGCACACCGCCCCCGCGGTCGTCGCCATGGCGCGGCGGCACGGCGTCGAGATGCCGGTGTCCGAAGCCGTCGCTACGGTGCTCGCGGGCGAGCTCGACGTCGCCCGCGCGGTCGAGGCGCTGCTCGCGCGCCCCTTCCGCGACGAGGAATGATCCTGAAGCGAAACCACAAGGAAGCCGACGAACCATGGCCTACTGGCTGTTCAAGTCCGAGCCGGACGTCTTCTCCTGGGACGATCTGAAGAAGAAGGGCAAGTCCGGCGAGCAGTGGGACGGCGTGCGCAACTACCAGGCGCGCAACAACATGCGGGCGATGAAGGTCGGCGACCTCGGCTTCTACTACCACTCCAACGAGGGCAAGGAGATCGTCGGCATCTGCGAGGTCTGCGCCGAGGCGCACCCGGACACGACCGACGACAGCGGCAAGTGGGAGTGCGTCGACATCCGCGCCGTCGAGCCGATGCCGACGCCGGTGACGCTCGCCCAGGTGAAGGCGACGCCGGAGCTGAAGGAGATGTCGCTCGTCACCTCGATGCGCCTCTCGGTGCAACCGGTGCGCGAGGACGAGTGGAAGCTCATCCGCAGGATGGGCGGGCTGGACTGAGACCTCACCCCGCCTTGATCACGCTGATCGCGCCGTTGCGCTCGAGATAGGCCTCCTCGACCTGCTCGGGGCTCCGCACGCCCTTCAGGCGCAGGTTCTCGCTCAGGTCGCGCTCGCCGAGCTGGGCGCGGCGCATCGCCTCCCGGTCGACCTTCCCCTCGTGGACGAGGCGGATCGGCCGTCCCTTGGCCAGCCGCGACAGCCATTCCGCGCGCGGCGTCGCCCACGAGAGCGCCACGTAGAGGACGGCGAGCAGCGCGGTCGCCGCCAGCGTCGGGATCAGCGGAGCATTGGACGTCAGCGCGCGGCTGAGGCTCGAGCCGACCACGACGGTGAGGACGATATCCACCGCCGCCATGCCGCCGAACGCCTTGCGGGGCAGGAGCCGATAGAGCGCCAGCGCATAGAGGAAGATCAGCGCGGCGCGCGCGCACATCTGCCACCAGACGATCGTGTCGGGGCTCTCGCCGAAGATCAGGTGAAACGTCTGCATCGGAATGTCCCTCTTGTCGCGCGAAGGAAGCTGCTTGCACGAACAGAGGAAGAAGGAAGACGGCCGTTCAGTTCGCCCGCGTCAGGCTCTCCAGGAAGCGGTGCCCGTCCTCGCAGCCGAGGTCCCACGTCCGCTTCACGCCGTCATGGTCGCTGAAGTCGGCCTTGTCGGTGGGGATCTCGCAGGAGGGGCAGACATAGACGTAGCCGTCGCGCTGCGGGATGTGCCGGTAGCGCCTCGTGAGAAGGATCAGGCCGGTCTCGCCGTCGCGGCAGCGCGGCGGCGGGGCGTTGTCGATGACGCCGCCGTCGATCACCTTCCGCCCCTCCCAGGTCTTCTGCGGGAAGAGCGGCGGCACCGAGGCCGCGGCGACGACGAGGTCGACGAGCTTGCCTTCCCGCGCCGCCTGGCGCGCGTCGACCTGCAGCGGCTGCGCGCCGCACATCGCGGCGTATCGCTGGTGCGGCGAGGAGCGCCAGTGCAGGTCGAACTCGTAGATGCCGATCGTCAGCAGGGAGCCGAGCCTGCCGAGCCCCCGGATCGGACGCGCGAGATGGACGACGAACTCGGGGCCCTCGGCGATCGCCTCGTGCGCCCGCCGGTCCTCGAAGGCGGTCTGGATCATCTCGCGGTAGAGCGAATGGTGCGGCAGCACGTCGGATTCGTCGGTGATCGCGTCGGGATCGAAATTCCAGTCGCGCCGCGAGAAGCGGTCGATCATGATGTCGAGCAGGCGCTCGGCCAGGTCCGCCACGTAGACGCACGCCGACATCGTGCCGCCGCTGACGGCGTCGATGCGGCGCGGGCTCAGGCCGATGTCCTCGGAGACGGCCGAGAGGAACCCGCCCTGCCAGAAGCAGCGGGTCCCGCCACCGCCGAAGGTGACGGCTTCGAACATGTCCCGTTCCTCTCCCGTTGCGCGTGTCGCTGAAGGAAACTGCCCAATTGGCCGAAAGATCCGAAACCGTACGCTCGATCGATGCGCGACGCGTCTTCGTCAAGGCGAACACGCTCGTCCGCCCGGTGCCGCACTGCCCGGAGATCCGGCTGCACGTCGCCGACGAGGCGCTGCCGCTGTGGGAGAAGACGGAGGAGGAGCTCGGCGAGATCGGCCTGCCGCCGCCGTTCTGGGCCTTCGCCTGGGCGGGCGGCCAGGCCCTGGCGCGCTATCTCCTCGACCATCCGGAGACCGTCGCGGGGCGGCGGGTGCTCGATCTCGGCGCCGGCTCGGGCCTCGTCGCGGTGGCCGCGATGGCGGCCGGGGCGGAGATCGCGGTGGCGGCCGACCCGGACCCGTGGGCGGAGGCCGCGATCGGGCTCAACGCCGAGCTGAACGAGGTGACGGTCGAGGCGACCACGCAGGACGTGCTCGACGGGCCCGCCCTGCCCTTCGACCTCGTCACGGTCGGCGACCTCTTCTACGAGCGGCCGCTCGCCCTGCGCGTCCTCGCCTTCCTCGACCGGTCGATGGCAGCGGGCGCCGAGGTCCTCGTGGGCGATCCCGGCCGCACCTACCTGCCGAAGGAGCGGCTCGGGCACCTCGCGCAGTACGAGATCGCGACGCCGCGGGCCCTCGAGGACATGGAGATCAAGAAGACGTCGGTGTGGGCCCTGCGCGCGCCGGCGTGAGGCCGGCCGCTCACTCCGCCGTCTGCCGCGCCATCACGGCGCGCTCGATGCGCCGGTCGGGGACGATCCAGATGAGGGCGACGAGCGTGTAGAGCGCGCACGCTATCCAGGGGCGGTAAAGCGACAGCCCGATGCCGACGATGTAGAGCACCGGCGACAGCCTGCCCTTCCAGTCCGGCCCGAGCTCGCGCCGCAGCGGCGAGGTTTCCGTCTCGCGGCGCAGGATCAGGGTCTTGAGAATGTAGTAGGCCACCGCCGCCATCAGGAGCACCACGCCGTAGGCCGCCGTCGGCAGGGGCGCGAAGTCGTGCTCGCCCATCCAGCCGGTGACGAAGGGAACGAGCGAGAGCCAGAACAGCAGGTGGAGGTTCGCCCACATGATCGCCCCGTCGATCGAGGGCGTCGCGGCGAGCAGGTGGTGGTGGTTGTTCCAGTAGATGCCGAGATAGACGAAGCTCAGGACGTAGCAGAGGAAGACCGGCAGCACCGGCATGAGCGCCGCGAGATCGACCTCCTCCGGAGCCTTCATCTCGAGCACCATGATGGTGATCAGGATGGCGAGGACGCCATCGCTGAACGCCTCGAGCCTGCTCGTCCGCATGCCGCCGCCCTCACCGACCACCGTTGCGCCGGAGAAGCTAGCACCGGCGGGCGCGGGAGCGGAGTCCGAAGATGGCGGCCGGCGCCGCGGCCGGCCTCAGTAGACGCCGGCCAGCTCCTCGAGCGCGTCGCGGTCGGTCAGGCGCACCTTGTCCTGGCGATCGAGGACGATGGCGCCGCGGCGCTTGAGCTCGCTGAAGGAGCGCGACACGGTCTCGATCGTCAGGCCGAGATAGTCGGCGATCTCCTGCCGGGTCAGGTTGAGCTGGATCACGTCCTGGCGCGGCAGGCCGACGAGGAAGGTGGCGACCCGCTCGAGCGCGGACTTGCGGCCGAGCAGCACCGTGTGCTCGTGCATGGTCCTGACGCGGCGGCGGAGATGGGCCATCAGGCGGAGCTGGAACTCGGCGTTGGCCTCCGACGAGCGCCGCTCGTGCGAGTGGATGCGCGCGGCGGTCACCGTCTCGGCGCCGCAATCCGTCTCGGCGCCGGCGCCGAAGCCGAAGAAGTCGCCCGGGCCGAGCAGCTCCACGACCTGGCGGCGGCCGTCCGGCAGCAGCTTGTAGAGCATGACCGCGCCCTCGACGATCTCCCAGATCGCGTTGGCCGGATCGCCCTCGGCGAAGACCTCGGCATGGGCCGAGAAGCTCTGCAGGCGCGACCAGCCGGACGCCGGAGCCGAATGGGCCGGCACCGCCTGCGGGCGCAGGACAACCACGTTGTCGGGGTAGGTCTGGTTGGCAAGCTGCATCGGTGAGCTCCGTAGTTCCTGGTTCTGTTCTTGTCGTTGGCGACATGTTCTAGCTACCAGCGACCGGGGCTCCACGAAATTCGGCCAACTCCTTACGGAGATGCACGTACTGGTTAGTGACTACCTGCTTCCGGCGCGACAGAGTGCGGGGACCCGGAGGGGTTTCGCGCGCGCTGCCGGGAGCTTGGCGTCCGGGCCGCGAATTTCACGCCCTCTTGCCTTGCGGGACCGCGCAATGCGCCGCACGCTCCGACAGGCCCGGCGGCGCCGCCCGCCTTCCACTCCCCGCGGACGAGGAGCCCTTGCGATGCCACCCGACGCGTTCTCGACGGTCCTGCGCGAGCTTCCCCTCCGCGTCGCCGCCTCCGTGCCGGACGATCTCCTCGAGGCGTGGTTCGCGCCCGGCACGGGCATGGATCCGCTGAGCGAGGAGGCGCGCAAGGCGGCCGCCGAGTTCGGCTGGCGCTTCGAGTGCGAGTTCAAGCACTATCCGGACCGGATGGAGGGCGTCTTCTGGAAGTGGGTTCCGGCGATCTGAGGCCGCCGCTCACGGTCTTCTGACCGGGCGGCGCCTCGCGCACGGTCGACCTCTCGTCCCGGGCGCCTAGTTGATCCCCCGTCAATCGTGACGGGAGGTACGACATGACGAAGACCGTTTCCCTGACGCTGGCGCTGCTCGCGGCGCTGGCGATGCCGGCCATGGCGCAGGACGCCACGGTGAAGGTGACGCCGCTCGGCAGCCACGACGGCGAGTTCTGCTCGCTCGACCGCGCCCTCGTCTTCGAGGATCCCGACGGCACCCGCATCCTCTACGACGCCGGCCGCACGGTGCGCGGGCCCGACGACGAGCGGCTCGGCAAGATCGACGCGGTGCTGCTGAGCCACGTGCACGGCGACCATCTCGGCGACCGCATCCAGCCCGAGGCGAATGCCGGCACGTGCGGCAAGCCCGACTTCTCCGTGGCCGTGACGCCCCGGTCCAACACGGTGAATATCGTCGTCGGCAAGAAGGCGAAGCTCATCGTCGGCGCGGAGATGGGCTCCTTCTTCTCCAGGAAGGTCGCGAATGCCGGGGGCGAGGCGTCCCAGGTCCAGCTCCTGCGGTTCGGCGCCATGCGCGAGGTCGGCGGCGTGAAGATCGCCAGCGTGCCGGCCGTGCACTCGAACGGGCTCGCTCCCTCCTTCATCGAGGGCAATCTCGGCGAGGAGCTGGCGGCGGCCGGCCTGACGGCCTATCTCGGCCCGCCCGGAGGCTACGTCCTCGAATTCTCCAACGGTCTCGTCGCCTACCTGTCCGGCGACACCGGCATCACCTCGGAGCAGAAGACCGTCGTGCACGACCACTACGGCCCGCAGCTCGCCGTCATCAATATCGGCGACGTCTACACGACGGGCCCGACCGAGGCGGCCTGGGTGATGAACGAGGTCGTCAAGCCGGCTTCCGTCATCGCCTCGCACGCGAACGAGGAGGCCACGAAGGACGGCGAGGTCCAGCCGGGCACCAAGACGCAGGCCTTCGTCGAGGCGGCCGACATGCCCGTGCACGTGCCGCTGAGCGGCACCACGATGGAGTTCGGGGCCGACGGCACCTGCTCGGCCGGCTGCTGAGGTCACTCCCGTCGGCGGGCGCGAGATCCCGTGCCCGCCGGCGAGACCTTTCAGGAATCGCCCACCTCGGCCATCGCCCGCACCTCCTCGGCGCTGAGCGTCAGGCCGCCGGCGTCCCACGCGGCGCGTTCGTCCTCGTGCACCGTCACCCGGGTCGCGCCGCGCATGTCCTCGCCCTCGACCTCGGCCATCGCCGCCGCCACCTTCTCGATCATCGCCTTCTTCTGCGCCGGCGAGAACATGCCCTTGATCACGTGAATGTCGACCGTCGGCATTTCTTGTTCCTCCCGCGGGATGCCTCCCTGGGGGAAGTATTGCCGATCGGCGCGAGGCGGGCCAGCGCCCCTTACGCCGCCCGGCTGACCTGCGGCTTTCGCGCGCGCGGGACCATGACGGTGAGCGCCTTCGGGCGCACCGCGAAGTGCAGCGGCGGCTCGACGCAGACGAGATCGCCGTCGATCGTCATGTGCAGCAGCCTGCGGTGGGCGTGGATGGTGACCTGCCGCACGCTGCGGTAGGACAGGATCGAGGCCTTCTTCCACTTGCCGACCGCCATGCCGCCGACGATGCGGACGAGCCCCATCGGCGACGGCCGCTTCACGACGTAGATCGTCAGGAGGCCACGGTCGAGCCGGGAGCGCCGGAAGACGCGCCCCGGCCCCTCGTCGTACTCGTTGTTGAGCACCGCGAGCACCCGGACGCGCAGGCTCTGCCGGCCGTCCTCCGTCTCGGCCACCAGCGCCAGACGCGGCGAGGGGCGGAACATGACGAGGAAGGCCGCCAGCAGCCCGACCCAGGCCTTCGAGCCGATCCGGCGCTTCAGGCGGCGGCGCATCGTCGACAGCATCGACGTGGCGCCGATCATGCATTTCGACAGGAAGAGCCGGCCGTTCACCTCGCCGAGGTCGATCGGCCGCGGCTCGCTGTCCTCGAGCGCGGCGAGGGCCCCTTCGAAGGACAGCGGAATGCCGAGGTCGCGCGCCAGGAGGTTGGCGGTGCCGAGCGGCAGGATGGCGAGCGCCTTGCCGCTGCCGGCCAGCGCCGCCGCGGCGGCGTTGAGGCTGCCGTCGCCGCCGCCGACCAGCACGACGTCGGCAGGCCCCTCGCGTGCGGCAGCGAGGCGCCCGGAAAGATCGCCGGCGGGCACGGACACGGTCTCGTGGCCGCGCCGGCGCAGCAGCTCGGTCGCGCGCGCCTCGGCCGCGCTCGCCGGACCGGCCGTGCCGGCTCCGCCGTTGACGATGATCGCAATCCGCATCCCCCGCCCTCTCGCTGCCTCGGCAGGCAAAGGAACGCCGGGAGCCTCCGGTGCGATCCGCCCGCGCTTCACGATGCCGCGCAGGCGCCGGCGCGGTCGCTCAGGCGAGGCGCCGCCCGACCCGCTCGACGTGTCGCGCATGGCGGGCCGCGCCGTGCTCGAGGAGACGGTAGGCGCTGACCTTGAAGGCGCTGGCGATCAGGAAGGTCACGATCGCGTAGCCCCAGACGAGGAGCGCCAGCCGCCATCCCGTCGGCGTCATGAACCAGCCGTAGACCACGATCAGCGTGCCGACGAGCTGGGTCGTCTCGCAGGGCACGACGAGCTTCCAGCTCGGCAGCGGCCGCTGCCAGACCGGCCCCTTGTTGCGCGTCAGGTAGATCGTCATGTGGCCGGAGACCAGCAGCTTGAGGAAGATCAGCGCCTGGACGACCGGCAGCGACAGGCCGAGATGGTCGCGGACGAGCCAGAACAGGCCGAAGCTCTCGATGACGCCGTAGACGCCGAGCACGCTGGCGATGGTCAGGACCTGGGTCATGTTCCAGCGCACCGGCCGCTCGGACACCACCGCGTTGTCGTAGGCGATCATCATGATCGGCAGGTCGTTCAGCAGCGCCAGCAGCACGACCATGATGGCCGTGACGGGATAGAAGTTGAAGACGAGGATGCTGGCCGTCATGAACAGCAGCAGCCGCATCGTCTCGGCGATGCGATAGATCGCGTAGCTGTTCATGCGCTCGAAGATGCGCCGCGCCTCCTCGATGGCCGTCGTGATGACGGAGAGGCCGGGCGCGGTGAGCACCAGGTCGGCGGCGGCCCGGGCCGCGTCGGTCGCGCCGCTGACGGCGATGCCGACATCGGCCTGCTTCAGCGCCGGCGCGTCGTTCACGCCGTCGCCGGTCATGCCGACGATGTGGCCGTCGCCCTGCAAGGCCTTGACGATCTTGAACTTGTGCTCGGGAAAGACCCGCGCGAAGCCGTCCGCCGCGGCGATCGCGGCGACATTGCCGTCGGAGCCGTCGCCGTCGAAGACGCTGTCGGCGACCACGATGTTGCGGCCGAGGCCGACCCGGCCGGCGATCTCGGCGGCGATCGCCTCGTGGTCGCCCGTCACCATCTTGATGTCGACGCCCATGCGGCGCGTCGCCTCGATGGTCTCGGCGCAGTCCTCGCGCGGCGGGTCGAACAGCGGCAGGATGCCGAGGAAGCGCCACGCGCCGCCCTCGTCCGTGCGGGCGACGCCGAGCGTGCGGTAGCCCTTCGCCGCATCCCGGTCGACCACCGCCTTCGTCGCCTCCCGCTCCCCGGCACCGGCCGCGCAGAGGTCGAGGATCACCTGCGGCGCGCCCTTGGCGACGCTGAAGCGCCGATCGCCCTCGGCGATGTCGGCCTGCGCGCGCTTCGCCACGGGGTCGAAGGGCTCGAACTTCGAGACCCGGTAGCCCTCGAGCGCCTCCTCCGAGGGGCCGGCCGCGAGGATCGCCGCGTCGATCGGGTCGGGCGCCTCGCGCCGCGACGCCAGGACGGCCGCGAGCAGGAGGTCGGCCTCGGTCGTGCCGGAGGCGGGCTCCGGCGCGCCGAGCGCCAGCTCGTTCTTCGTCAGCGTGCCCGTCTTGTCGCTGCACAAGACGTCCATGCCGGCCAGCTCCTCGATCGAGACGAGGCGCGAGACGATCGCCCTGAAGCGCGCGAGACGCTCCGCGCCGACCGCCATGGTGACCGAAAGCACCGCCGGCAGGGCCACCGGGATCGACGCCACGGTGAGGATCAGCGCGAACTGGAGCGCCTCGACGATCGGGTCGCGCCGGAAGAGCGCGGCGAGCCCGATCACGAAGACGAGCGCGATGGTGACCAGGATCAGGAAGTTGCCGATGCGCAGCACCGCCCTCTGGAAGTGGGAGCCGCGGGCGGCCTGCTCGACGAGATGCGCGGTCTTGCCGAAATAGGTGTTCATGCCGGTGGCGGTGACGACGCCCGACATCTCGCCCTGGCGGGCGATCGAGCCGGAATACGCGTCGTCGCCCGGGCCCTTGTCGACCGGCAGCGATTCCCCCGTCAGCGCCGACTGGTCGACGCTGAGATAGTCGCCGTCGACGAGACGGATGTCGGCGGGGACGATGTTGCCGAGCTTCACGTAGACGAGGTCGCCCGGCACGAGCAGCCGCGCCTCGAGGTCGTGCCATGCGCCGTCGCGCCTGACGCGGGCCCGCGGCGCCAGGCGCTGGCGCAGGAGGGAGATCGCGTTGTCGGCCTTGAACTCCTGCCAGAAGCCGACCGCCGCGTTGATCAGGAGCATCGCCAGGATGATGGCGAGGTCGGCCCAGTGGCCGAGCACCGCCGACAGGATCGCGGCCGCCTCGATCATCCACGGGATCGGGCCCCAGAAGAAATGCGCCAGCCGCTCGGCGATGCCGACATGGTGCTCGCTGAGGACGTTCTCGCCGAAGCGCGCCAGCCGTTCCTGCGCCTCCGCCGTCGTGAGCCCGTCCTTGCCGGTCGCCGCAGCGGCCTCGGTTTGCTTCGCCGGTTCGCTCATCGCCGTCACCGCATCCTGGCGCTCGTGCGCGGGCGGGGCGCCCGCGGTCATTCTCCGGGGCGGCGAAGGGCAGCCAGCACGCCTGGTGTGGATGCCCGGCCGGCAGGAGAAGAGATCATGTGACCAACATGGCGCGCGGCCGGGTTGATCTCCATCAAGCTCAGGATGAAACTTCGGTAATGACGGAGCGGCCGCAGGCCCCGTCAGGCGCGCATGGCCTCCGTCGCGCCCGGCATCTCCAGCACGTACCGCATGAACGCGTCGGCCGGCATCGGCCTGGCGTAGCGGTATCCCTGCCCGGACTGGCAGCCGAAGGCGCGCAGCGCGGCCTCCTGCTCGGCGGTCTCGATCCCCTCCGCGATCGTCTCGAGGCCCAGCTCGTTGCCCATGCCGACGACGGCGCGGGTGATCGCGGCGTCGTGCGGGTTCGTCACGACATCGCGCACGAAGCTGCGGTCGATCTTCAGGGCCGTCAGGGGAAAGCGCTGCAGCGTGCTCAGCGAGGCGTAGCCGGTGCCGAAATCGTCGAAGGCGATGCGGACGCCGAGGTCGCGGATCTCGCGCAGCGACGCCAGAGAGTGCTCGTCGTGGTGGAGCGCGATCATCTCGGTCACCTCGAGCTCGAGCATGGACGGCTCGATGTCGTGCGTCTCCAGGGCCTCGAGGACATGGCCGGCGAGCGTGCCCGAGCGGAAGTGGCCGGAGAACAGGTTCACGCTGACCCTCCCGATGTCGAGGCCGGCGGCGCGCCATTCCGTCAGCTGGCGACACGCCTCGTCGATCACCCAGCGGCCGACCGGCTGGGGCAGCGAGCTCGTCTTGAGGGCCGGCAGGAACGCGCCCGGCAGGAGCAGGCCGCGCTCGGGATGCTGCCAGCGCAGGAGCCCCTCCGCCCCGAACACGCGGCCGTCGTCCAGCGAGACCTGCGGCTGGTAGTGGAGCAGGAACTCGCCGTTCTGGAAGGCGCGCAGCAGCTCCTCCTGCATCGCCCGGCGCGCGATCGAGGCGACGCGCATCTGCGGCTCGAAGATGCGCACGGTGCGGCCGCCGCAATCCTTCGCCTGGTAGAGGGCGAAGTCGGCGCTCGCGATCAGCTCCTCGGCATCCTCGCCGTGCAGCGGGCCGATCGCGAAGCCGACGCTGGCGCCGACCTGCAGCAGGTGGCCGCCGATCTCGAACGGCGTCTCGAGCGCCGCGAGGATCCGGGTCGCCTGGGCCTGCACCTCCATCGGGTCGGCGACGCCGGCGAGCAGGACGGCGAACTCGTCGCCGCCGAAGCGCGCCACGGTGGCGTCGTCGCGCAGCGCCGCCGGCAGCCGGATCGCCAGGGCCTGCAGCAGCGCGTCGCCCATGCCGTGGCCGAGGCTGTCGTTGACCTCCTTGAAGCCGTCGAGGTCGAGCAGCATGACGGAGGCGGACGCCTTCTGGCGCAGCTGCTCGCCCAGGAGATCCTCGAAACAGCGCCGGTTCGTCAGGCCGGTCAGCGGGTCGTGGTGGGCGAGGCGGAGAAGCCGCGCGTCGCGCTCGCGGCGGGCCGAGATGTCGCGGATGATGGCGCCCATGCCGAGGCCCTTGTCCTGGCGCCAGACCGACACCGAGATCTCGATGGGCAGGCTCGAGCCGTCCCGCCGCCGCGCGATCACCTCGGTCGTGCGGCCGCTGAGCTTGGAATGGCCGCTGACGGCGACGCGGTCGAGCCCCATCTGGTGGGCACCGCGCATGCGCTCGGGGATGATCAGGTCGAGCGGGCTGCCGACCATCTCCCGCCGGTCGTAGCCGAAGAGCTCGGAGGCGGCGCGGTTGGCGAACTCGATCCGGCCGGACGGGTCGACGGCGAGCATCGCCAGCTCGGTGGCGTCGGCGAAGCCGCGCATGGCGAGCCACTGGCGGTCGCTCCGGCGCAGCTCGAGCTGGTCCATCGCGAAGCTCGCGAGGCGCTCCAGCGCGCGGCGGTCCGGCTCGGCGAAGGCGGTGCGGGGCTCGGTGTCGGCGATGCAGAGCGCGCCGATGCGGTGCCCCTCGCTCGTGACCAGCGGCGCGCCGGCATAGAAGCGCACATGCGGCTCGTCGACGACCAGCGGGCTCTTGGCGAAGAGCGGCGTCCTGGCGGCATCGAGCAGCACGAACGCCTCGTCGCCGCGGATCGTGTGGCTGCAGAACGAGATCGACCGGTCGACCTCGCAGACGTCCAGGCCGTGGCGGGCCTTGAGCCACAGGCGGTTGCGATCGACGAAGGTCAGGAGGGCCATCGGGACCCCGAACAGATCGGCGGCGAGCGCGGCGATCCGGTCGAATTGCGGCTCGGGATCCGTTCCAACCACCTGGAACCTCTCCAGGGCCTCGAGACGGGCCCGCTCGTGATGTTCGTCCGCACCGACTGCGGCGAGATTATCCGTCACGTTCAAGGACCGCTCTCTCAAGGTAAGAGTGATTTCCGTGATCTGAAAGCTACCCGCAAAGTCTTATCCAAGACTAAACCTCGCCCTCGGGAGGTGTGTCGCGCGGCACGCAAAGAAACAGCAAATTTTGGGCAATTCCGAAGTTCTCGTGGTCGGCGACTCGTTATTCCGCCGCAGGCATGGAAATTGGGGTTTTCGAACAACGCGCCGGGCGCCGCAGGAACGATTTTTTCGCGCAAAGGGGGAGCCGGGAAGCCCACGGGGTCGCGGAAGCGGCCGCCGCCACGCCAGGACGTCGCGCCGGGCGCGCGCGGCAAGGGGCGCAGGAGCGCCCCTTGCCGAAGCTCGATGACGCTGCCGGATCGGCAGCGATGGCGGGACCGGCAGGCGCGCGCCCGCGCCGTCAGAACTCCTCCCACTCGTCGGCCGCGGGCGCGGCCTTGAGGGCGGTGTTGCCGACGAGGGTCGGGCGGGGCCGCGAGGGCGCGGCCGGGCGGGAGCCTCTCGCGGCCGGGGCGGCGGCGCGGGGTGCGGCCGCCTCCGTCGCGCCGGCGAGGCGGAAGCGCGCGACGAGCCGGGCGAGCTCGCCCGTCTCCTGCGACAGGCTGTGCGCCGCCGCCGTCTGCTCCTCGACCATCGCCGCGTTCTGCTGCGTCACCTGGTCCATCTGGTTGACCGCCGTGTTGACCTCGGCGAGGCCCGTCGCCTGCTCCTGCGCCGAGCCCGAGATGTCGCGCACGATGGCGTTGATCTCCGCCACCTGCCCGGCGATCCGGTTGAGCGCCTCGCCCGTCCGCGCCACCAGGTCGACGCCCTGCGCCACCTGGCCCGACGAGGTCTGGATCAGCGTCTTGATCTCCTTGGCGGCCTCCGCCGAGCGCTGCGCCAGGCCGCGCACCTCCTGCGCCACGACGGCGAAGCCCTTGCCGGCATCGCCCGCCCGCGCCGCCTCGACGCCGGCGTTGAGCGCCAGCAGGTTCGTCTGGAAGGCGATCTCGTCGATCACGCCGATGATCTGCGAGATCTGCTTGGAGGATGCCTCGATCTCCGTCATCGCGCCGACCGCGGTCTTCACGACCTCGCCCGATTCCTCGGCGTCGGACTTGGCCTTGCCGACGACGTCGCGGGCGTGGTTCGCCCCGTCCGCCGTCTTCTTCACCGTCGCGGTGATCTCGTCGAGCGCGGCCGCCGTCTCCTCCAGGCTCGCCGCCTGCTGCTCGGTGCGCCGCGACAGGTCGTCGGAGGCCTGGCTGATCTCGCCGGTGCCGGTGCGGATCGCGTCCGTCGTGCCGACGATCGTCGTCATGACCTCGCTCAGCTGCTCCATCGCGGCGTTGAAGTCGTCGCGGAGCTGGCGGTACTCGCCGGGGAACTCCGCCTCGATCCGGTAGGTCAGGTCGCCGTCCGACAGCTTCGACAGGCCCGAGCCGATCTCGCTGACGACGATCGACTGCTCCTCCGCCGCCCGGCTCTGCGTCGCCTCGCTGCGCCGGCGCTCGGAATCCGCCGCCTCGCGCTGCGCCGCGGCCTCCGCCTCGACGCGCTGCTTCTCGATCGCCGCCTGCTTGAACGTCATGACCGCCTGCGCCATCTCGCCGACCTCGTCGGACTGGCCGACCGCGGGCACGTCGACCTCGTTGTCGCCGCCCGCGAGCCGCGACATCGCGCTCGCCATGCCGTGGATCGCGCCGCCGATGCGGTGGCCGACGAAGAGCGCGAGAAGGACGGCGAGGATGATCGCGACGGCGGCCCCGCCGAGCGCGGTCAGGGCGATGGTCCGCGACGTGGCGAGCATGCCGGCCTGCGACACCATCAGGTGCGCCACGCCGACCACGTTGCCGGAGAAGTCGCGCACCGGCCGCGCCACGCCGACATAGGAGAGGTCGCCGAGCGTGGACGAGGTCCGCACGGTCTCGCCCTTGCGCACCCGCGCCAGCACGTCGCCGTCGAGCAGCGGCGCGCCCTCGAAGGTCGAGGCGGCCCGGGCCTGCCCGGCCGCCTTGGCCGAGAAGGTCTCCACGTTCTCCATCGGGAAGAGGTAGAGCTCCGCCTCGTCCTCGGCGCCGTCCATGAGACGGTCGATGAAGCCCTTGCCGAAGCCGAGGCCGAACTCCACCGAGCCGACCTGGCGGCCCTGCCACACGATCGGCTCGACCGCGCGCACGCCGACGCCGGCCCGGCCGCGCTCGAGGCCGAACACGGAATGATGGTTGTCGTTCGCGTCGACCACGGTGAAGCGGAAGCTCGAGAGGTCGTCGCCGAACTTCTCCGGCTTGTGGACGCGGAAGAAGGAATGGGCGTCGGGCGTGTGGAACTGGAACTGCTCCACCCCGTACTGCGCCTTCATCGCGGCGAAGCCGGGGACGAAGATGTCGGCGAGGCGCTGCCGGTCGCCGGTGGCGACGGCCTGCGCCACCTCCGGCTGCTGCGCGACGAGGGCGGCGAGGCTCTGCGCCTTGTCGACCTCCGCGGAGATGGAGCGGTCGAGCTTGCGCTGCATCACGTCGAGCTCGCGGCCGGCGGCCTGGTCGACGAGGCGCCCGGCGCCGAAGTAGAGCGGCAGCCCGACCGCCGCGGTCGCGACGAGGGCGGCAC
Source organism: uncultured Alphaproteobacteria bacterium (assembly GCA_963816555.1). Lineage (GTDB taxonomy): Bacteria > Pseudomonadota > Alphaproteobacteria > Rhizobiales > Tepidamorphaceae > Lutibaculum. The sequence continues at coordinate 91,221 of CAWFLD010000009.1, forward strand.
AGAGAACAGACAGGAAGAGACGGAGACGCAGAGACATTGTCCACCTGAACTTGAAGAAGATGCGGGCAATCTTGCCGGCGCCTCTTGTCACCAGGTTAATTTCGTCATCCGAAGGCTCGCCTTTCCCCGGAAATCTCGCCGTTCTCTCACGGCGGCCACGAGTTTTGCCTCCGTCGTCTTTCGGCAGGGCGCGACATGGCCGCCCTGCAGCACGCGCCCCTCGGGCCCGCCAAAAGCCAAGGGGCGCCGAAGCGCCCCTTGCAAGACATCGGTCGCCCCGCCCGCCCGGGCGGGGTTCCGTTCAGGCGGCGACGGCCTGCGCGTCCATGACGATGTGCTCGAGCGCGAGCAGGCTGACGATGCCCTCGTCCGTCGTCATCAGCCCGCGCACGAAGTCGCGGACATGGTCGGAGCCGACCTCCGGCACGTCCTGCAGCGCGTCCTCGCGGACCGTCAGGATGTCGCAGACCGCGTCGACCAGAAGCCCGACCTGGTGCTCGCCGACCTGGACGACGACCACCACGGACGACTGCGCCGGGGAGGTGGCGCCGAGGCCGAGGCGGGCGCCGAGGTCGATCACCGGCAGGACGACGCCGCGCAGGTTGATCATGCCGAGGACGTGAGCCGGCGCCTGGGCGAGCGGCGTCGACTTCGTCCAGCCGCGGATCTCGCGCACCGACATGATGTCGATCGCGAACTGCTGCTCGCCGATCGCCACGGCGATCAGCTCGGCGCCGGTCTTCGGCAGGTTCGTCACGTTGATCATATTCAGAACTCCTCCCACTCGTCTTCCGAGGGCTCGATCTTGAGGGCGGTGTTGCCGACGCTGGCCGGGACGGCCTTCCTGGCGTGCGGCGTCTTCGGGGTGGCGGGGGCGCGGGCCGCGGATGCGGACCGTTCTCCCTCGCCGATGCGGAACCTGGAGACGAGCCGGACGAGCTCGCCGGTCTCGTTCGACAGGCCGTGCGCGGCGGCGGTGGCCTGCTCGACCATGGCGGCGTTCTGCTGCGTCACCTGGTCCATCTGGTTGACGGCCGTGTTGACCTCGGCGAGGCCCGTCGCCTGCTCCTGCGCGGAGGCGGAGATGTCGCGGACGATGCCGTTGATCTCCGTCACCTGCTCGACGATGCGGGCCAGCGCCTCGCCCGCCCGGCCGACGAGCGACACGCCCTGCTCGACCTGGCCGGACGAGGTCTGGATCAGCGTCTTGATCTCCTTGGCGGCGTCGGCCGAGCGCTGCGCCAGCGCGCGGACCTCCTGCGCCACGACCGCGAAGCCCTTGCCCGCCTCGCCGGCACGCGCCGCCTCGACGCCGGCGTTCAGCGCCAGCAGGTTCGTCTGGAAGGCGATCTCGTCGATCACGCCGATGATCTGCGAGATCTGCTTCGAGGAGCCCTCGATCTCGGTCATCGCGCCGACCGCGCTCTTGACGACCTCGCCCGACTGCTCGGCGTCGCTCTTGGCCTTGCCGACGACGTCGCGGGCATGGTTCGAGCCCTCGGCGGTGCGCTTCACCGTCGCCGTGATCTCGTCGAGCGCCGCCGCCGTCTCCTCCAGGCTCGCCGCCTGCTGCTCGGTGCGCCGCGACAGGTCGTCGGAGGCCTGGCTGATCTCGCCGGTGCCCGAGCGGATGCCCTCGGTGGCGCGCGCGATCGTCTTCATCGCGTCCTGCATCTGCGACATCGCGCCGTTGAAGTCGTCCTTGAGCTTCCGGTACTCGCCGGGGAACTCCGCCGCGATCCGGTAGGTCAGGTCGCCGTCCGACAGCCTCGCGAGGCCGGTGCCGATCTCGCCGACCACGAGCGACTGCTCGTGCGACGCCTGCGTCTGCATCTCCTCGTTGCGGCGCCGCTCCGCATCCGCCTGCCCGCGCTGCGCCGACGCCTCCGCCTCGACGCGCTCCTTCTCGATGCGCGGCTTCCTTGAACCTCAGCACGGCCTGCGCCATCTGGCCGATCTCGTCCTTCTGGCCCAGCGCCGGCACCTCGACCGTCTTGTCGCCGGCGGCGAGACGCCGCATGACGTCCGTCATGCCCCTGACGGGCCGGGCGATCAGGCGGGTCAGCAGGATGCCCATGGCGATGCCGATCAGCGCGGCGGCGATGCCGCCGGCGATCAGGGCCGCGTGCGACGTGCCGATCGCGCTCGCCTGCTCGTCGCGCCGCTGGTCCATGAGATCGATCTGGGCATCGATGATCTGCGCCTGGAGGCTGCGCGCCTCGTCGAGCCCGACCGTGCCCGACAGCGTGCGCGCCTCGTAGCGGGTCATCGGGTCGCCGAACAGCGCGACCTGCTTGTCGGCCTCCTCGCTCTGCCACTTGCCGAGGGCGGCCATCAGGGCGTCGGCGCGCGCCTGCTGCGCGGGCAGCGCCGTCTGCGCCTTGAAGGTGCCGATCGCGTCGGCGAAGGCCTTCTTCTTCTCCTCGTAGATCCTGGCGAACGAGTCCTCGCCGGCCACCATGTAGGCGCGCACGGCGTCCTGCTGCTCGACCATCAGGGTGAGCATCTTCTCCGTCAGGATCGTGAGGTCGGTGCTGACCTCGTTGCGCTCCGCCACGGCCCCGATGCGCTGCAGGTTCACGGCCACGACCGCGGCCGATCCGACAAAGGCAAGCACAAGCACGCAGAATGCGAGCATGAGCTTCCTGGCAATCGTCATGTTCTTCACGTTGGTGCCCCCCGGCACGCTGCTGGCCACACGCGGCAACCGACGGGAGTATCCAGGGGAGAGATCAGGACGCTCGACTCGTGCCGATAGCCGATCCGATAACCTCCAGATGCCTAAGAACCCGTGAACTGAACGGGGCCGTCCAAGCAAATATCCTCTATGGTTACCGTAGAAATATGCGCTCCTCGAGAATTCGGCAGAGGCGCCGCGGCCGAGGCGGCGGGCTCGACATGTGATCGCCCTCCCTTCACCTGCCGCGGAATCATCCGGATTTGCCTGGGGATAGCGGCTCGCAAATTTTGCTCTCCGGCCTCGCCCTCGACCGGCGCCAGCCGCAAACTTTGAACGGAACAGCTCCGGCTGCGGCCATATGGCCTCGGTAAATCTGCGTATTGGCGGTCACATCTATGCTTATACTGCGCCGACCAGCCCGATCCACTACGCTGACGGGACACTATTGGCGTATTCGTGGACGAGCACGTCCCGTCGCGACCGGATGGAGGGGACGTGTCGTGCGTCTGCCGATTTCCCGCAGGGGCTCGCCGCGTGGCGCTTTTTCCTGTCCGACGGTCCGCGAACCGCATAGTCTTGCCGGAAAGGCCGGCGATCCCCGGCCGGATCCTTCCGAAGACGCGATGATCTCCGACCTCCACGTCTATCTGGTGGCCGTGCCGGCCGTGATCCTCTACGGCCTCGCGAAGGGCGGCTTCGGCGGCCCGATCTCGCAGCTCGCGGTGCCGCTGATGGCGCTCGTCATCAGCCCGCTCACGGCGGCCGCCATCCTCCTGCCCGTGCTCGTCGCGATGGACCTCGTCGCGGTGCTGTCCTATCGCGGCATCTTCGACCGGCAGACGCTCCGGATCGTGCTGCCCGGCGGGCTGGCCGGGCTGGCGATCGGCTGGGCGGCGGCGAGCTGGGTGACGGCGGACGAGGTCCGCCTCATCGTCGGGCTGATCGGCCTCGCCTTCACCTGCGACTGGCTCTTCGGCCGCGGCGCGCGCCGGCCGCCACGCCGGCAGAGCCGTGTCCGCGGCACGTTCTGGGCCACCGTGTCGGGCTTCACGAGCTTCGTCAGCCACTCCGGCGGCCCGCCGTTCCACATGTACGCCCTGCCGCTGAAGCTCGAGCCGCGCGTGCTCGCCGGCACGGCGGCGCTGTTCTTCGGGACGATGAACGTCCTGAAGCTGCTGCCCTACCTGCAGCTCGGCGAGTACACGAGCGAGACGCTCCTGGTGTCGCTGACGCTTCTGCCGGTCGCGCCCGTCGCCACGCGGGCGGGCGTCTATCTCGTGCGGATCATCGAGCCGCACGTGTTCTACCGGTTCGCCTACACCGGCATCTTCCTTGCGAGCCTCAAGCTCACCTGGGACGGCCTGCAGGCGGTCTTCTGACGCGGCGGGCGGCGCGGGGCCTGCGGCCTCAGTCCAGCTTCACGAAGTCGTCGCCCTCGAGCTTCGTCAGGACGCCGCTGGCGACGCCGAAGGAATAGCCGGCGAGCTCCAGCCGACCGGCCTCCACCGCCTCGCGGATCCACGGGAAGGTCATCAGGTTGCGCAGCGACAGCCGCACCACCTCGGCCTCGCAATGGTGCAGCACCTCGGCATGGTCGAGGCCGGACGGCACGGATTGAAGCACCGGCTCGGCCAGGTCGAGCCACGGCTTGATGAAGTCCGCCGCGCTGTCCGGCGCGCCGTCGACCAGCGCCCGGACGCCGCCGCACTGGGCGTGGCCGAGCACGACGATGCGCTTCACCTCGAGCACCCGCACGCCGTATTCGAGCGCGGCGCTGGTGCCGTGATGCCGGCCCGAGCCCGGCTCGTAGGGCGGCACGATCGCCGCGACGTTGCGCACGACGAAGAGCTCGCCCGGCCCCGCGCCGAAGACGGTCTGCGGGTCGACCCGGGAATCCGAGCAGCCGATGACCAGCGTCTCGGGCCGCTGCCCGTAGAGGGCGAGCTTCTCGTACCGGTCGCGCTCGGTCGGCCAGCGCTCGGCGCGGAAACGGCGGTATCCTTCGATCAGTCGGTCCATGGCGGCTTCACGTGGCTCATCTCTTCCGGGCGCCCTCGGCGGGCGGCGCGGCATCTACCTAAGCGCTTTTCCCCGGGCTTTCGAGCCCCTTCCGGCGCATCCGCTTGATCCGACGCATTGTCGCCGCCCGCGCGGAAAGCTAGCGTCACCGCCAAGAAGAGATCTTCACGGGAAACGGCAGCATGAGCCCCTACGATACCGGCCTCGACAGGAACCCGGCGAACTTCCAGCCCCTGACGCCGCTGAGCTTCCTCGACCGCGCCGGCCGCGTCTTCCCCGACCACACGGCCATCGTGCACGGCGGCATGAGGCGCACCTACGGCGAGTTCTACGCCCGGTCGAAGAAGCTCGCGAGCGCGCTGGCGAAGCGCGGCATCGGCAAGAACGACACCGTCGCCGTGATGCTCGCCAACACGCCGCCGATGCTCGAGGCGCATTACGGCGTGCCGATGTGCGGGGCGGTGCTGAACACGCTGAACACCCGGCTCGACGCCGCCATCGTCGCCTTCATCCTCGACCACGCCGACGCGAAGGTGCTGATCACCGACCGCGAGTTCGCGCCGACGGTGAAGGAGGCGCTCTCGCAGGCGAAGGTGACGCCGCTCGTGGTCGACTACGACGACCCGGAGTTCCCGCAGGACGGCGAGCGCCTGGGCGAGATCGAGTACGAGGCGCTGGTCGCGGAGGGCGACGAGGACTACGCGTGGCTGATGCCGGACGACGAGTGGGACGCGATCAGCCTCAACTACACCTCGGGCACCACGGGCAATCCCAAGGGCGTCGTCTACCACCACCGCGGCGCGGCGCTCCTGGCGCAGGGCAACGTCATCACCGGCGGCATGCTCAAGCACTCCGTCTACCTGTGGACCCTGCCGATGTTCCACTGCAACGGCTGGTGCTTCCCGTGGACGATGTCGGTCATCGCCGGCACGCATGTCTGCCTGCGGGCGGTGCGGCAGAAGGCGATCTGGGACGCGCTGGCCGACCACGGCGTCACCCATCTCTGCGGCGCGCCGATCGTCATGTCGACGATCCTCTCCACGCCGCCCGACAAGAAGCGCGAGCTGTCGCGCACCGTCGAGTTCTTCACCGCCGCCGCGCCGCCGCCCGAGGCGGTGCTCGCGGCGATGGCCGAGAACGGCTTCAACGTGACCCATCTCTACGGCCTGACGGAGACCTACGGCCCCGCCGTCGTCAACGACTGGAAGGCCGAGTGGGACGCGCTCGACGCGGGCGGCCGGGCGGCCAGGAAGGCGCGCCAGGGCGTGCGCTACGCCGCGCTCGAGGCGCTGTCGGTGCGTGACCCGGTGACGATGGAGGAGGTGCCGGCCGACGGCGAGACGATCGGCGAGGTGATGTTCCGCGGCAACGTCGTGATGAAGGGCTACCTGAAGAACGAGGCGGCCAGCGACGAGGCGTTCCGCGGCGGCTGGTTCCACTCCGGCGACCTCGGCGTCATGCACGCCGACGGCTACATCCAGCTCAAGGACCGCTCCAAGGACATCATCATCTCCGGCGGCGAGAACATCTCCTCGATCGAGGTGGAGGACGCGATCTACAAGCACCCGAAGGTCTCCGCGGTCGCCGTGGTCGCCAAGCCCGACGACAAGTGGGGCGAGACGCCGTGCGCCTTCGTCGAGACCCGGGAGGGCGAGGAGCTGAGCGCCGACGAGGTGATCGCCTGGTGCCGCGACCGGCTCGCCCACTTCAAGTGCCCGCGCCACGTCGTCTTCACCGAGCTGCCGAAGACCTCGACCGGCAAGGTCCAGAAATACGTGCTCCGCGAGATGGCGCGGGAGGCGCGCTAGCGCCGGCGGACAAAAGAAAAGGGCGCCCCGGAACGGGACGCCCTGAACGCCTCTTTGAAACTTTCTACCGCCGCTTACGCCGGCTCAGTGGACCGATACTCCATCGGCCCGCAGTCGCTCGATCTTCTGTTTCAGAAGGAGCTTTTGCTTCTTCAGCTCCCGAACACGCGAATCGTTCGAACTGGGATGCGCCATCTCCTCGAGGATCGCCTGATCCAGCGAACGATGCTTGAGCTCGAGTTCCTGAAGGTGCGACTGCAACGACATGAGTGGTCTCCTCTACGTCGCATTTTCCGACGTCACGAGTTTGACACAGCCCCGTAACCAAGTCGACCGGAGCCACCCGGCGGGGCCCGTGGGGGACGCAACAAGCCTTTGCCGTTCGTTACGTCCTTTGTGGTATGTTGCGCCGAAATGTGGCGACACAAGAGGGGGCCATGTCGGATAACGACGTCGTCGGGGACGAGGACGCTCTTCGCGAGGAATTGATCAGCCTGCAGGAGGAGCACCGCGACCTCGACCACGCCATCAAGGCCCTGGAAGGCGGCGCCATGGTCGACGCCCTGCAGATTCGCCGGCTCAAGAAGAAGAAGCTCGTCCTGAAGGAGAGGATCGCCCACCTCGAGGACAAGCTGACGCCCGACATCATCGCCTGACGGTCAGCGGTTCTGCTTGGCCTCGTACATCTGGCGGTCGGCGCGCGCGAGCACGCCGTGCGGGGTGTCGTCGGACCTCACCTCCGCAAAGCCGATCGAGGCCCTGACCGACAGCGTCTCGCCCTCGTGCTCGACGCACAGGCCGGAGATCGTGGCCGCGAGGGCCTGGGCCTTGGCGACGGCGGCATCCGGGCGGATGTGGCGCAGGATGAGGACGAACTCGTCGCCGCCGATCCGGGCCACCGTGTCGGACAGCCGCGTCGCCCGCGACAGCGCCTCCCCGACCTTCTGGAGCACCGTGTCGCCGGCGCCGTGGCCGCGGGTGTCGTTGATCGCCTTGAAGTCGTCGATGTCGAGGTAGAAGACGGTCGCCGCCTCGCCGTAGCGGCGGCAGTTGGCGAGGGTCTTCTCGAGCTCGCGGAACAGGCCGCGCCGGTTGTAGACGGGCGCCAGCACGTCGCGCTCGACCAGCGCCTCGAGCTCGAGCAGACGGCGCGCGCAGGACGTCGATCTCCAGGCGCAGGCGCTCGTTCTCGTCGCGCAGCTCGAGACCGAAATCGACGAGACCGCTGACGCGGGCAAGCGGCTCGTCCTCCGCATCCGACGGAGACCGACGATCATGCATCTGGCGTTGCCCTTTCCCCACCTTCCGCGGCGTCATGTTTTACCCGCGGTTGTCTCTATTTTGTTAATTTTTATAATTGTCGGGGATCTTTAGGAGAATGTCATGTCCGGCGCAACGCCGCCCGTCGCCGTCATCATGGGCAGCCAGTCGGACTGGCAGACCATGCGCCACGCCGTCGAAACCCTTGCTGCGCTGGAGATCGGCCACGAGGCGAGGATCGTGTCCGCCCACCGCACGCCCCAGCGTCTGTACGAGTTCGCACGGGGCGCCCGCGACGCCGGGTTCAAGGTCGTCATCGCCGGCGCCGGCGGCGCGGCCCACCTGCCGGGGATGACCGCGGCGCTGACGCCCCTGCCCGTGTTCGGCGTGCCGATCGAGTCGAAGGCGCTCTCGGGGGTGGACAGCCTCCATTCGATCGTGCAGATGCCGGCGGGCGTTCCCGTCGGAACGCTCGCCATCGGCCGCTCCGGCGCCGTCAACGCCGCCCTTCTGGCGGCCGCGGTGCTGGCGCTCTCCGACCCCGGGCTGGCGGCGCGCCTCGACGCATGGCGCGACGCCCAGCGCGACGCCGTGGCGGACCGGCCCCGCGACGAGACCTGAAGACCATCGAGATGACAGAGCTGACGCCTCTTCCCCCCGGTTCGACCATCGGGATCCTCGGCGGCGGCCAGCTCGGCCGCATGCTGGCGATCGCCGCGGCCGAGCTCGGCTTCCGCACGGCGGTCCTCTGCCCCGACCCCGACAGCCCCGCCTTCCAGACGGCCTCGGCCGCCCATGTCGCGGCCTACGAGGACGACGAGGCCGTCGCCGCGTTCGCGCGGGCCTGCGACGCGGTGACGTTCGAGTTCGAGAACGTGCCGGCGCGCACCGTCGAGGCGATGGAGGGGCTGACGCGGATCCGCCCCTCCGCCCGGTCGCTCGCCGTCTGCCAGGACCGCGGCGAGGAGAAGGCCCTGCTCGACCGGCTCGGCATCGCGACCGCCGCGTGGGCACGGGTCGAGAGCGCGGCCGACATCGACGCCGCGCGGCAGCGGCTCGGCGACAACGCCGTCCTGAAGACCCGCCGCTTCGGCTATGACGGCAAGGGCCAGGCCCGGCTCGACGAGCACCTGGACGCCGCGGCCGCCTGGCGGGTCGTCGGCCAGGCCCCCTCGATCCTCGAGGAGCGGGTGCAGTTCGACCGGGAGGTCTCGGTGATCGGCGTGCGCGGCGCCGATGGCGGGTTCGCCGCCTACGACGTGACCGAGAACCGCCACGAGGGCGGCATCCTCGTCGAGAGCCGGGCGCCGGCGCGCCTGTCCGATTCCGCCCGCGAGGAGGCGCTGACGATCGCCCTGCGGATCATGGAGGAGCTCGGCCATGTCGGCGTCATGGGCATCGAGATGTTCGCGATGCTCGCCGGCGGCCGCGAGCGCCTGCTCGTCAACGAGCTCGCGCCGCGCGTCCACAACACCGGCCACTGGACGCAGGACGGCTGCCTCGCCAGCCAGTTCGAGGCGCATGTCCGGGCGGTCGCCGACTGGCCGCTGCCGGCGACCGAGCGCCATTCCGACGCGGTGATGGCGAACATCATCGGCAACGACGTCGACGCCTGGCCCGCCCTGGCCGGCGAGCCGGGTCTTGCGCTGCACCTCTACGGCAAGAGCGAGGCGCGTGCCGGTCGAAAGATGGGTCACGCGACGCGGATACTGCCGATCGGCACACTCGAAAGAGCGGGCTGAGGCAAAGCTGCCACATGGACTTGCCCAACCCTTTCTGATACGTTCCGCGCCCAATCCCGCCCGCGACTCGTAAGGCGTCGCGCGCGGTTTTTTGTCGGGGGTCTCGGTTGCGCGACCGCTCCGGCGCGGTTCTTCAGAAACTCTGGCTCTCGTGCAGAAAGGTGAACGTGTGCAAGTAATCGTCCGTGAGAACAACGTGGATCAGGCGCTGAAGGCCCTGAAGAAGAAGATGCAGCGCGAAGGCATCTTCCGCGAGATGAAACTGCGCAATTTCTACGAGAAGCCTTCCGAGAAGCGTGCCCGCGAGAAGGCCGAGGGCCTTCGCCGCGCCCGCAAGCTGGCCCGCAAGCGCGCCCAGCGCGAAGGTCTCCTCCCGGGCAAGCGCAAGAGCTGATCCGGATTCGAAAGGGCCTCACGGTCCCCAACACCCGGTGCGGGGCGCTTCGGGGGGAGTCGCCCGCACCACAAGAACGAGACCACAGAGGCATGACGGCAACCCGACTTCCCGTCCCGCTTCGCGGCGCCCGGCGCGCCGCGACCGGCATCGCCCTCGCCTGCTCGCTCGGCCTGGCCGCGTGCCAGAGCATGCCCAGCGCCTCGACCGACGGCTTCGGCGCGGCCTCGTCCGCCAACATCGAGTCGCTGACGGCGATCATCCAGCGCAACCCCAACGATCCGAGCGCCTACAACGTCCGCGGCACCGCCCTCGGACGGGCCGGGCGCTACGACGAGGCGCTCGACGACTTCAACAAGGCGGTCTCCATCAACCCGGACTTCTACCAGGCCTACGCCAACCGCGCCCTGGTCTACCGGCTGATGGGCAACGCCCAGGCGGCGCTGCAGGACTACAACCGCGCGCTGCAGATCAAGCCGGACTATGCGCCGGCCTACGTCCAGCGCGGCAACCTGTACCGGCAGAACGGGCAGGCGTCGCTGGCGCTCAACGATTTCGAGCAGGCGATCAAGGTCGACCCCGGCAACTCCGAGGCCTACCACAACCGCGGCCTGATCTATCAGTCGCGCGGCAACCACGACCTGGCGATCGAGGACTTCAGCGCCGCGATCAACCTGAACCCCAACGCGCCGCCGCCCTATAACGGCCGCGGCATGTCGGAGCTCGCCCAGGGCAACGTCGCCGACGCCGAGAAGGACTTCGACCGCGCGCTGCAGCTCGACCCGCAATATTTCGAGGCCTGGACCAATCGCGGCCTGGCGCTCGAGCGGGAAGGCAAGCCCGGCGAAGCCTACTCGTCCTATGTCCGGGCTTCGCAGATCAACCCGAACTACGCCCCCGCCAACGAGGGCAAGCGCCGCCTCGACCGCTACGCGGCGAACGCCGGCTGACGCCACGCGAGCGCGGCCGGGCGCACGCCGCCCGGCTTCAGCCTCCCGCCAGGATCCTCGACCCGTCGGGCACGACGCGCCGCGTCGCCGCCGCGAGCCGCTCCGTGGCCGCGGCCCTGAAGCCGCCGTCCTCGATCAGCCGGCGCACGAACGGGCGAAGCTCGCCCGGCTCCCCCATCAGCTCGCGAAGCCGCTCCAGCACCTCCTCCTGGGACGCCTCCGCGGGGCCGGCCCCCTCCCCGGCGGCGCTGCCGGGCAGGCGCAGCGGCGCCCCGCCGAAGCGCGCGGGGCCCCGCCGCGAGACATAGGCGAGCGGCCGGACGGCCGTGCCGGCCACGTCGACCGGCGTGCCGTCCAGGGCGGCGAGCAGGTAGTTGCCGCCGACGGATTCGGTGGCGTTGAGATGCGCGAAGCCGTCGACCGGCACGAAGAGCAGATGAAGCCGCGACACCGCACCGGCGCACGGCACGAGCGTCGCCGCGACGGAGCCGTAGCGGGCGACATGCGCGGAGTAGACGCTGGCCAGCCCCCTCGCCTCGACCGCGACGGCGGGGATCGGCGGCAGGCCGGGCATGTGTCGGTATTTGCGCTGGAGCTGCGAGGGCGCCGCGTTGCTGCCGGAGGCGAGCATGGGGATCAGCCCGTCGAAGCGCCGCGGCACGCCATCGACCTCGGCCTCGAGCGAGACGAGCGGCACGTCCAGCCCGTCCGCCCGGCCCTCGCCCTGATGGACGATCCGGGCCGCGGCGAGCGTCGCCGGCTCGCCGCGGGCCGCCTCGAAAACGAAAGACCCGGCCGGCCGCGCAAAGGGATACCCAAGCGCGAACTCGACCGGGTCCTGGCCGTCGGTCGGGAGGACGAAGGCGCTCACAGCGCCTTCACGATCTCCTCGACCATCTTCTTGGCGTCGCCGAACAGCATCATCGTGTTGTCCTTGTAGAACAGCTCGTTGTCGATGCCGGCATAGCCGGAGGCGAGCGAGCGCTTCACGAAGAGGCAGGTCTTGGCCTTGTCGACGTCGAGGATCGGCATGCCGTAGATCGGGCTCTGCGGATCGTCGCGCGCCGCCGGGTTCGTCACGTCGTTGGCGCCGATGACGAAGGCGACGTCGGTCTGCTGGAACTCGGAGTTGATGTCCTCGAGCTCGAAGACCTCGTCATAGGGCACGTTCGCCTCGGCCAGCAGCACGTTCATGTGGCCCGGCATGCGGCCCGCGACGGGATGGATGGCGTACTTCACCTCGACGCCCTCCTCCTTCAGCGTGTCGGCCATCTCGCGCAGCGCGTGCTGCGCCTGGGCGACCGCCATGCCGTAGCCCGGCACGATGATGACGCGGTTGGCGTTCGACATGAGGAACGCCGCGTCCTCGGCCGAGCCCTGCTTGACCGGCCGCTGCTCGCCGCCGGCGCCGCCCGCGGCGACGCTCTCGCCGCCGAAGCCGCCGAGGATCACCGAGACGAAGGAGCGGTTCATGCCCTTGCACATGATGTAGGACAGGATCGCGCCCGACGAGCCGACGAGGGCGCCGGTGACGATCAGCGCCGTGTTGCCGAGCGTGAAGCCGATGCCGGCCGCCGCCCAGCCCGAGTAGGAGTTGAGCATCGACACGACGACGGGCATGTCCGCGCCGCCGATCGGCACGATGATCAGGACGCCGAGCGCCAGCGCGATCAGCGTGATGATCCAGAACAGCACGTGGCTCTGGCTCGTCACGAAGACGATGACGAGCACGACGAGCAGGATCGCCAGGCCGAGATTGATGGCGTGGCGCGCCGGCAGGATGATCGGCTTGCCGCTCATCCGCCCGTCGAGCTTCAGGAAGGCGATGATCGAGCCGGTGAAGGTCAGCGCGCCGATCGCCACGCCGATCGACATCTCGACGAGGCTCTGCCCGTGGATGTCGCCCGGCATGCCGATGCCGAAGGCCTCCGGCGCGTAGAGCGCGCCCGCCGCCACGAGCACGGCGGCGAGGCCGACGAGCGAGTGGAAGGCGGCGACGAGCTGCGGCATCGCCGTCATCGGGATGCGCCGGGCGACGACCGCGCCCACCGTGCCGCCGATCGCGATGCCGAGAATGATCAGCACCCAGGAGGAGAAGCTCGACGGCCCCGCCAGCAGGAGCGTCGTGACGATCGCGATCGCCATGCCGGCCATGCCGAAATGGTTGCCCTGCCGCGACGTCTCGGGGCTCGACAGCCCCCGCAGCGCCAGGATGAACAGGACGGCCGACAGAAGATACAGCAGTGCCGTGAGGTTGCCTGAAAGCATGACGTCGCCCCCTTACTTCGTCTTCTTCTTGTACATCGCCAGCATGCGCTGGGTGACGAGGAAGCCGCCGAAGATGTTCACGGAGGCCAGGATCAGCGCGAAGAAGCCGAAGGCGCGGGCCCAGCCCGAGCCGGCCCCCGCCACGATGTCGGTCGTCTCGACGCCGACGGCGAGAAGCGCGCCGACCACGATCACCGAGGAGATCGCGTTGGTGACGGACATCAGCGGCGTGTGCAGCGCCGGCGTGACGCTCCACACGACGTAGTAGCCGACGAAGCAGGCCATGATGAAGATCGCGAAGCGGAAGACGAAGGGATCGATGGCGAGCCCCGGCCCCGTGCGCCGCGCCCGTGGCCGCGGCGGCCAGCGCGTCGGCGTGGGCCTCGGCGGCGTCCGCCGCCTGGCGTGCGAGCTGCGCCGCGTTCTCGGCTCCCCGCAGGAGCGTGTCGGTGCTGCCCTCCATCATTCACCTCCCTTCGGCGCGAAGTTCGGGTGGACGACGGCGCCGTCGCGGGTCAGCGCGGTCGCCTTCACCAGCTCGTCCTCCCAGTTGATCCTGAGTTCCTTCGCTTCCTTGTCGATCAGCGTCTCGGCGAAGGCGTAGAGGTTGCGGGCGTAGAGGCTCGAGGCGCTCGCCGCGACCCGGCCCGGCACGTTGAGATAGCCGATGATGCGCACGCCGTTGTGGTCGACGACCTCGCCGGGCTTCGCGCCCTCGACGTTGCCGCCGCGCTCGACCGCGAGGTCGACGATCACCGAGCCCGGCTTCATCGACTTCGACCATCGCCCGGCTGATCAGCCGCGGCGCCGGCCGGCCCGGGATCAGCGCGGTGGTGACGACGACGTCCTGCTTGGCGATGTGGCTCGCCACGAGCTCGGCCTGCTTGGCCTGGTACTCCTTGGACATCTCCTTGGCGTAGCCGCCGGCGGTCTCCGCCTCCTTGAACTCGTCGTCCTCGACGGCGACGAACTTGGCGCCGAGCGACTCCACCTGCTCCTTGGCGGCGGGGCGCACGTCGGTCGCCGAGACGGCCGCGCCGAGACGGCGGGCGGTGGCGATCGCCTGCAGGCCGGCGACGCCCGCGCCCATGACGAAGGCGCGCGCCGCGGGCACCGTGCCGGCGGCCGTCATCATCATCGGGAAGGCGCGGTCGAAGGCCTCGGCCGCATCGATCACGGCGCGGTAGCCGGCGAGGTTCGCCTGGCTCGACAGCACGTCCATGACCTGGGCGCGCGTGATGCGCGGCATCAGCTCCATGGCGAAGGCGACGATCCCCGCCTCGCCCATGGCCTTCAGCTCGTCGTCGTGGCCGTAGGGATCCATCAGCGCGAGCACCGCCGCGCCGGTCTTCATCAGCGGGAGCTCTTCGGGCTCCGGCCGGCGGACCTTCAGCACGAGGTCCGCGTCGGCGAGAACCGCCTCGGCCCCGTCGACCATCGTCGCGCCGGCCTCCTCGAAGGCCTGGTCGACGAAGCGGGAGGCCGTGCCGGCGCCCTTCTGCACCTGCACGTCGGCCCCGAGGCCGACGAATTTCTTGACCGTGTCGGGACTGGCCGCCACGCGCGGCTCAGCGTCGGACCGCTCCGTCGGCACGGCTATCTTCAT
>CAWFLD010000010.1:0-159089 GCA_963816555.1 uncultured Alphaproteobacteria bacterium
CTGGTCGACCCTCGGCTGGATGGACATCCGGCGGCGCTATCGCCGCTCGACGCTCGGTCCGTTCTGGATCACGCTCAGCATGGGCGCGCTGATCGCCGGCATCGGCATCCTCTACGCCGGTCTGTTCGGCTACGAGCGTCGGCGACTATCTTCCGTATCTCGCGCTCGGGCTCATCGTCTGGAATGTGCTGTCGTCGCTCATGACCGACGGCTGCCAGACCTTCATCATCGCCGGCGGGCACGATCAAGCAGATCAAGGCGCCGCTGAGCATCTATCTCTACCAGATGCTTTGAAGCAGTTCCTGATCTTCGCCCACAATCTGTGCTCATACCGATCATCCTCACGATGTTCGGAAGTGGCCGGGCGGGACGGGCTGCTGTCCATTCCCGGCTTCGTCCTCCTGTTCATGACCTGCGCCGGGGTGGCCGTGACGCTTGGGATCGTCAGCGCCCGTTTCCGCGACGTCCCGCCCATCATCGCGATGGTGATCCAGTTCACCTTCTTCTTCACGCCGATCATCTGGCAGGCGGACCAGATGCCGGCCCGCGCGGCAGTGGTCGACTACAATCCGTTCTATTATCTCCTGGAGGTCGTCCGCGCTCCTCTGCTGGGGCAAGGTACCGGAACCCACGTGTGGATCGTCGCGTGCTGCCTCGCCGGTCGCGCTGGGCGCGTGCGAATCAAGTTCTACGCCCGCTTCCGCCACCGCATCGCCTATTGGGTCTAGCCACGTGTTCCGGCCGAAGGAACCGCGAGCCGTACCTGGTGAGAGAATGACCTCAATTACGCTTCGGAGACGTGCGCGTCTCCTTTCCGATCTTCGGGAAGAGCCGCCGTTCGATCCGCCAGCAGTTCATCTCGTTCGGGCACGGGCGGCCGGATCGACGCCGACAAGGATCGCCACCTAGCGTGCAGGCGCTCGTCGAAATCAACCTGACCTCGAGCATGGCGACCGTGTCGCGCTGATCGGCCACAACGGCGCCGGCAAGTCGACGCTGCTGCGCGTCCTCGCCGGGATCTACGAGCCGACGAACGGCAGGTGCAGATCGAAGGGACGCGTCGCGCCGGTCTTCGACCTGTCGCTCGGCATGGACCGCGACAGCACCGGCTACGAGAACATCCGGCTGCGCGGCCTCTATCTCGGCCTGTCGAGCAAGGAGATCGAGAAGCGGACCGAGGAGATCGCGGAGTTCACCGAGCTCGGCGAGTTCCTCGACATGCCCCTGCGCTCCTATTCGTCCGGCATGCAGGCGCGCCTGGCCTTCGCCGTCTCGACCAGCATCGAGCCGGACATCCTGCTGCTCGACGAGCAGATCGGCGCGGGCGACGCCGCCTTCGCGAGAAGGCCCGGGCAGCGGGTGGAGGAGCTCGTCACGCGGTCCGGCATCCTGGTCTTCGCGACCCATTCGGAAGGGCTGGCGCAGGAGCTGTGCAACAAGGCCCTGCTCCTGAGGAAGGGCCGGATCATCGGCTCGGGGCCCGTGGAGGACGTGCTGGAGCAGTACGCCGAGAGCGTCGCCCAGTCGGCGCGCGACCAGGAGCCAGGGCCACAGGGCGGCGTAGCGCCCGCGAAAATCCGCTACAGTCTCCGCACGACCGGGGCGGCGGCCGATCCCGCGACGCAGGAAGGAAACGGCATGCGGCTTAGAACGCTTCTGGTGCTGGCGGCGGTGACGCTGTCGGCGGTTCCGGCCTCCGCGCAGAACTTCGCCTCCTGCGTCGCCGGCCTGCGCGACGCGGCGGTGCGGGCGGGGGTCGACCGGCAGATCGTGGCGCGCGCGCTCGACATCCGCGAGCCCGACGACAAGGTGCTGCGGCTGTCGCAGGTGCAGCCCGAGTTCAAGACGCCGATCTGGGACTACATGGGCTTCCTCGTCGACGACCAGCGCGTCGCCGACGGCCGCGCCATGATGCAGCGCTACGGCAACGTGCTGCAGGCCGCCGAGCAGCGCTTCGGCGTCAACCGCTACGTGATCGCCGCCGTGTGGGGCGTCGAGACCGACTACGGCCGCGAGACCGGCGACAGCTTCCTGCCGCACGCGCTGGCGACGCTGACCTGCCGCGGCGGACGGCGCGAGAGCTTCTGGCGCGGCGAGCTCCTCGCGGCGCTCAAGCTCGTCGACCGCGGCGACCTGCGCCTCGAGAAGCTCTACGGCTCCTGGGCCGGCGCCTTCGGCCAGACCCAGTTCATCCCCTCGACCTACGAGCGGCTCGCCGTCGACTTCGACGGCGACGGCCGGCGCAACCTCGTCGATTCCGTCGCCGACGCGCTCGGCTCGACCGCCAACTACCTGCACCGCGCCGGCTGGACCCCCGGCGCCTCCTGGATGATCGAGGTGAAGGTGCCGCGCGGCTACAACGGGCCGACCGGCCGCAAGAACCGCGCCTCGCTGTCGAGCTGGGCCCAGCGCGGCGTCGTGCGCGCCGACGGTGCGCAGCTCGAAGGCGGCGCCCGCGCCGGGCTCCTCCTGCCGGCCGGCCCCGCCGGCCCGGGCTTCCTCGTCTTCCCGAACTTCGACGCGATCTACTCCTACAACCAGGCGGAATCCTACGCCCTCGCCATCTCCCACCTCGCCGACCGCATCGCCGGCTACCCGCCGCTGCGCACGCCGTGGCCGACCGACGATCCGCCA
This sequence comes from uncultured Alphaproteobacteria bacterium, assembly GCA_963816555.1. GTDB lineage: Bacteria > Pseudomonadota > Alphaproteobacteria > Rhizobiales > Tepidamorphaceae > Lutibaculum. Next base: position 2,635 of record CAWFLD010000010.1, read on the forward strand.
CTGTCCCGCGCCGAGCGGCTGCAGCTGCAGAAGCTCCTGCTGGCGAACGGCTACGACATCGGCGAGGCCGACGGGAAGATCGGGCCGTCGACCCGCGAGGGCATCAAGGCGGCGCAGCAGCGGCTCGGCATGGAGCCGACGGGGCGCGCCGGCCAGAAGCTCTACCGGGCGCTCGGCGGCCGCTGACCGGGGCAGGCAGGCCGCCTGCCGCCGCGGCCTCTTCTTCCGCTGGCGCACGAGCGGAATTTCGTCCGGAACACGACCGCCCCTCCCGGAATTTGCCTCGCAGAATCGCCGGGCCGGCAAGCCGCCGCCCGGCACGTCGGCAGAGCAAGCAAGGCACCGGGAGACCTACGATGAGTGAGACAGGCCTTCAGGTCATCGACCGTTCGGTTCACGAGCTCAACGAGTGGCTGAAGGAGATCAGCGCGGAGATGGGCGGCGACCGGCAGTACGCCTATCACGTCCTGCGCGGCGTCATGTTCGGCCTGCGCGACCGGCTGCCGACCGACGAGGCGATCCATCTGAGCGCGCAGCTGCCGCTGATCGTGCGCGGCATCTACTGGGAGAGCTACCACGCCGGCGACAAGCCCGAGACGGCGCGGACCCGGAACCAGTTCCTCGACCAGGTGTCGCAGCACTTCAAGACGGCCGAGCCGGTCGATACGGAGCGCGCCGTCCGCACCGTCTTCGCGATCCTCGAGGGGCATATCGACGGCAACGAGGTGGAGAAGGTGCGCCACCTTCTCCCCGCCGAGGTGCAGGCGCTGACGCGCAAGGCCGCATGAGCCGTCCGGGCAACGGCAGGTGGACGCTCAGTCGAAGGTGATCTCGTTGCAGTTCTGAAGGTCGCGCTCGAACTGGGCCTCCACCGTCCGCCCGAAGTCACTGTCGACCACGATCACGTCGAGCTCGAAATTGATCGCCACGCCGAGCGGGTTCAGGTCGGTGGAGCCGATGCGCACCCACTGGCCGTCGGCCACGCTCGACTTCGCGTGCACCATGCCGCCCTTCCACTCGAAGATCCTCACGCCGGCGCGCGCCAGGTTGCGGTAGTAGGTGCGGGTCAGGGGGCGCACCCAGGCCGGGTCGGAGCGGCTCGGCGCGATCAGGCGGACGTCGATCCCGTTGCGGGCAGCCGCGCCCAGCGCGTCCGCCTCGCCCGGCGCCGGCACGAAATAGGCGTCCCAGATCCAGAAGCGCTCGCGCGCCTCCACGCTCAGGACCTGCATCACGCGGCTGATCGTGTAGTGGCCCGGCGCGCCCTTCACCACGCCGACGATGCCGGCCTGCCCCTGGATCTCGCCGCCTGGGTTGAGCTCGGGGGAGACGTCGAAGCGGTCCCAGCCGTTGCGGCCGGCCCGGTTCCACATCGCCTCGAAGGCTTCCACCAGGTCCTCCACCGCCGGGCCCGAGATGTGGATGCCGTTGTCCCGCCAGGCGGGCTTCCTGCCGTCCTCCCACATGCGGCCGACGCCGATCCCGCCGGTGACGGCGAGCGTGCGGTCGGCCACCAGGAGCTTGCGGTGGTCGCGCGGCAGGATGCCGAACCAGCGCCTCAGCGGGCTCGGCCGGTTGAACCAGCGCAGGTCGACGCCGGCACGCCGCAGCCTGCGGGTGCGGCTCCGCGTCATCGCCGCCGAGCCCATCCAGTCGAGGATCAGCCGCACCTCGACGCCGCGCTTCGCCGCCGCCTCGAGCGCCTCCACGAAGCGGTCGCCGACGCGGTCGGGCATGAACTGGAACTGCTCCATCATGATGGAGGCGCTCGCCCCCTCGATCAGCTCCAGCATGCGCGGATAGGCCGTCCGCCCGTCGCACAGGAGGGTCAACTCGTTGCCGGCGGAGACGTCGGCCGACGCGAAGCGCTTGATCCTGTGTTCAAGCCCGTCCATGGGCGCTTGCCCCCCGTGCCCTTCCGGTTGATCGGCGGCCCGGCGGTGCTAGTGTCGGCGGCGCCGCGCCGCACGCCTTCAAGGCGGCGACGGCGACAATCGTTCCGATCGGCCCTGCGCCTCCCCGCACGGGCCTCTCCAAGACAGGAAGGACCACCATGCACGCGCGCCAGTTCTACATCGACGGAGCGTGGGTCGAGCCCAGCGGAGCGGAGACGCTCGAGGTGATCGATCCCTCGACGGAGGAGCCGTTCGAGACCATCGCGCTCGGCACCGCCGCCGACGTCGACAGGGCTGTCGCGGCGGCCCGCGCGGCCTTCCCCGCCTTCGCGGAGACCGACCGGCGCGAGCGCCACGAGATGCTGAAGCGCCTCGTCGCCGCCTACGAGGCGCGCTACGAGGACATGGCCCAGGCGATCAGCCGCGAGATGGGCGCCCCGATCGCCTTCTCGCGCGAGCAGCAGGCGGCGGCCGGGCTCGGCCATCTGCAGCAGATGGTCAAGGCCATGGAGACGTTCTCCTGGGAGGAGCAGCGCGGCTCGACCCGCATCGTGAAGGAGCCGATCGGCGTCGTCGGCATGATCACGCCGTGGAACTGGCCGATGAACCAGATCGTGTGCAAGGTCGCACCCGCGATCGCGGCCGGCTGCACGATGGTCCTGAAGCCGAGCGAGATCGCGCCGATCAACGCCGTGATCTTCGCCGAGCTGATCGACGAGATCGGCCTGCCGAAGGGCGTCTTCAACATGGTCCACGGCACCGGCCCGGAGGTCGGCGAGGCGATCTCCTCGCACCCCGACGTCGACATGGTGTCGTTCACCGGCTCGACGCGGGCCGGCGTGTCGGTCGCGCGGAACGCCGCGGCGACCGTGAAGCGCGTCCACCAGGAGCTCGGCGGCAAGTCCCCGAACATCATACTGCCCGACGCCGACTTCGAGTCGGCGGTCCGCCAGGGCACCGCGAACATGATGGAGAACACCGGCCAGTCCTGCGACGCGCCGAGCCGCATGTTCGTGCCGCAGGACCGCATGGCGGAGGCCGCCGAGATCGCGAAGGCCGTCGCCGAGGCGGTGAAGGTCGGCGACCCGCGCTCGGAGGAGAGCGAGGTGGGCCCGCTCGTCTCGAAGACGCAGTTCGACAAGGTGCAGGACCTGATCGAGGCCGGCATCTCGGAGGGCGCGACCCTCGTCACCGGCGGCCCGGGCCTGCCCGAGCACCTCAACCGCGGCTACTACGTGCGCCCGACCGTTTTCGCCGACGTGCAGCCGGAGATGCGGATCTCGCGCGAGGAGATCTTCGGGCCCGTGCTCTCGATCCTCGGCTACCGCGACGAGGAGCAGGCGATCGAGATGGCGAACGACACGCCCTACGGGCTCGCCGGCTACGTGCAGGGCGGCGACATCGAGCGCGCGCGCCGTGTGGCGCGCCGCATCCGCGCCGGCCGCATCACGATCAACTACGCCGATTTCGACACGAACGCGCCGTTCGGCGGCTACAAGCAGTCGGGCAACGGCCGCGAATTCTCCGATTTCGGCCTCGAGGAGTTCCTCGAGACGAAGGGCATGCTCGGCTACGGCGCCGAGTGAGGCGCGAAACGGACGTCGCCCGATGGCGAAGACAACACGGGCGACGCTCGCGCTGAGCAAGGCGGGCGTCGCCTTCACGGTGCACGAGTACGACTACGATCCCGACGCCGGGCATATCGGCCTGCAGGCGGCCGAAGCGCTCGGCGAGGATCCCGCCCGCGTGCTCAAGACGCTGATGGCGGAGGTCGACGGCAAGCCGGTCTGCGTCGTCGTCCCGTCGGACCACGAGGTCTCGATGAAGAAGCTCGCCGCGGCGTTCGGCGGCAAGTCGGCGGCCATGATGAAGCCGGCCGAGGCCGAGCGGCAGACGGGCTACCATGTCGGCGGCATCAGCCCGTTCGGCCAGCGCAAGCGGGTGCGTGTGGCGATCGAGGAGACGGCGCTTGGCCACGAGGCCGTCTACCTCAACGGCGGACAGCGCGGCCTGCAGGTCCGCCTCGCGCCGGACGACGCGCGCCGCCTGCTCGACGCCGTGGCGGCGCCCCTCGTCGGCTGAGGCCGCGCCGCGCGCGATCAGGCGGCGCCGTCGACGTCCTCCTCCTTGGCGTCCGGCCCGTGCCCGGGGTCGATGGGCAGCGGCGTCCCGTAGGCGCGCCGGGCGTAGAGGAGCGGCGTGCCGTCCTCGCTCGCCGAGGTGCACGTCCACGACCTCGCCGTAGAAGACGTGGTGCGTGCCGATCCGGTCGGCCTTCACGAGCCGGCAGTCGAACGCCACGAGCGGGTCGCTGACGCGCGGCGAGCCGGTCTCCATCCTCTCCCAGCCGACGCCCTCGAACTTGTCGCCCGAGCCGGTCCTGACCCGGCCGGCGAAGACGTCGGCCACGCCGGACTGGCTGTGGCGCAGCAGGTTCACGCAGAAGACGCCGTTCTCGACGATGCGGCCCGCCGTCGGGCTCTGGTGGTGGACGCAGACGAGGATCACCGGCGGGTCGGCGGTCACCGAGGTCATCGCCGACACCGTCACGCCCGCCTGCCCGGCCTCTCCGGCCGTCGTCACGACGTAGACCGTCGAGGCGGCGTGGCTCATGCCGGCGAGGAACTGCTCGCGCAGGTCGTCCTCGGCCGCCGGATCCGTCTCGCTCATCATGTTCCGCCGCTGGTTTCCAGGCGCCAACAAACTAGGGCGGCGGACGGCGGCTGTCTCCCCTCGGGGCGCTGCCGGTGAAGCCGGGCCGCGGCGATCGTCAGGCGGCGATGACCTGGCGGCCGATCATGTGGTCCTGGACGGCGGCAACCCCGGGAGTCGATTCGGCGGCGACGCGGATCGGCTGCCGCTGCCTCTCGGCCACGACGCCCCACAGCTCGACCGTGCCGTCGTGCACGATCACGTTGAGGTGCCCCGGGTCGCCGATGCCGGCGGCGGCGATCGCCTTGAGCACCGCCTCGCGCAACTCGCGGTCGCTCGGGGCCGCGGCGGGAAGCTTCGCCTCGGGCAGGCTCGCGAAGGCCTGCAGGATGTTCGCCCGGCTGACGATGCCGACGACCCTGCCGCCGCGGACGATCGGCAGGCGCTTCACGTGGTGCCTCTCGAGGAGGTTGGCGATCTCGGCGAGCGAGGCTTCCTCCTCCGCCGTGACCACGTCGCGGGTCATCACGTCGGCGACCTTCAGCGCGTGGCTCTTCACGAACTCCTGGGTGAGCGTTTCCGGCAGCGAGAAGACGTCGAGCCAGGAGCGCTGCCTCTCCATGCCGAGCTCGGTGCGGCGCAGGAGGTCCCCCTCGCTGACGATCCCGACGAGCCGCCCCTCCGCGTCGACGACCGGCACGGCGCTGATCCTGTGGTCGACCAGGGTCTTCGCAAGGTCGCGCACCGTCGCGTCTGGTGCGACGGTCACGACGTCCCGGACCATGACATCGGCAGCCTTCATGACGAGCCCTCCTTGAGCTGCGGAGCATTCTCGATCCGCAGCCGAAAGGGGGGCATTGATGCCGATCAAGGGCCGCCGGGACGGCGACGCGGAGGTTGCCGCCTCAGCTCGTGAAGTGGCGCACCAGCGTGCGGGCGAGGACGTCGATCGCGTTCTTGTGGATGACCTCGAAGCCGTGCGTGTTCTGCGTCGGGATGCAGATGACGGCGGTCTGCGGGCGCACGCCGGTCGACTCGCTGGCGCTCGCGTCGGAGGCGAAGTACTCGAGCAGCGCCAGCTGCGGCTCGCAGCCCTCCGCGGTCGCCGCCTCGCGCAGCTCGTCGATCAGGCCCGGGCTGTAGAGCCCCTTCTGGTCGCCGAAGGAGAGGATCGGGTTCTCCGTCAGCTCCGTCTGGTACTCCTTGGCGACGGGGCCGACCTCGAGGGCGATCATCCGCGCGCCCGGCAGCGACCTCGCCGCGAACAGCGCGCCGGAATTCGTCACCTCCTCCTTCACGGAGCAGACATAGTAGACGTCGCATTTGAGCTCGGCGCGGCGCGCCTTCAGCCGGCGCATCGCGATGATGCCGGACAGGACGAGCGCCCGGTCGTCCATGAAATGGGCGCCCATGCACTTGTCGAGGTCGACGAGATGGCGCTCGGTCGTCGACAGGACGACGCGGGTGCCGGGATGCACGCCCGCCGCGGCGAGCTGCTCGGGCGTGCGGCCGGTCAGCACGAAGACGTCGCCCCAGTCGGGCCCGTGCTCGCGGATGTCCTGCATCTCCTTGCTCGCGCCCGTGCGGTGGAGCGAGCCGAGCGACAGGACGGCGGTGAGGTGCTCCTTGTCGCCGAGCACGTCGACGGCCGACTGGCCGAAGCTCATCGGCCGGTCGCCGCCGAGATTGGTCACGCTCAGCGTGCCGTCCTCCTCGATGCGCTTCACGATCATCGCGATCTCGTCCATGTGCGCGACGACCTCGACCGGCTCGCTCTCGGCTTTCTCGGCGCGCAGCACGCCGATCAGGTTGCCGGCCGCGTCGTCCCACACCTCGTCGCAGATCGGCTCGAGCGCCCTCTGGCAGACCTCGCGCACCTCCCGCTCGTCGCCCGACGGCCCGCGCGCGGTCAGAAGCTCCTTGAGCAGGTCGAGATCGCCATCCTCGAAACCCTGGATCTCCATCGTGGTTCTCCTTCTCGAACGTTGTCTCTGTTGCTCGTGCGGGACCAACGCGGAAGTCGCCGAAGGTGTTCGGCGTTCGGTCTGATCTGCGACGAAGGACGGGCGGTGACTGGAATGCCGCCGATAGTTTCATTCGATGCTGTTGCATATTCTTCCCGGGAAGAAGATCCGTGCTTATCCTGAAGACGATGCGGCTTTGATCGGCGGGTGCCTGGGCTGCCGGATCTGCGGATCCGGCGGCGGGGCGCGGCCGCCGCGTGGCCGGGGCGTCGCGCATGCCGACAGGGTGGATCCGGGCCTCTTTCGTCTCCGCTGGCATCCTGGCGGCCCTGGCCTGGGTCTCGCCGGCGCGGGCCGGGGCGTGGCTCCTGCCGGCGGGCGAGGGGCAGGCGATCCTCAGCCTGTCGCGCTCGGAGGCCGACAGCGGCTTCGGGCGCGGCGGACGCGATCCCCTCGTGCCCGACCTCGAGAAGACCGAGGTCGAGCTGCTTCTCGAATACGGCCTCGACGACGAGACGACGCTCGTCTTCAAGCCGCAGATGCAGGACGTGACCCTCGGCGCGCCGCTCGACGCCAGGCGGGGCGGGCCGGGCTACCAGGAGCTCGGGCTGCGGCGTCTCGTCTGGCGGGACGAGGATGCCGTCGTGTCGGTGCAGGGGCTGATGCGCCTGCCGGGCGCCCGTGACGAGGACGATCCGGCCTCGGCCGGCAACACGGACGCCGATCTCGACATGCGCGTCCTCGCCGGCCGCGGCTTCGCCGTGGGCGGCATGTCCGCCTTCGTCGACGCGCAGCTCGCCTACCGCGCCCGCTTCGGCGATCCGCCGGGAGAGATCCGCGCCGACCTGACACTCGGCCTGCGGCCGCGCGAGCGTCTCCTGGTGCTGCTGCAGTCCTTCAACGTCGTCAGCGACGGAAGCGCCGCCGGAATCTTCGAGGACGGCCGCTACCACAAGCTCCAGGTGTCGGCCGTCTGGGAATTCGCGGACGACTGGTCGGTGCAGCTCGGCGCGGTCGCCACCGTGGCCGGCGAGGACGCCCTGAAGGAGCGCGGCGTGGTCGCCGCGCTCTGGCACCGCTTCTGAGCGGGCGCCGCGTCAGAAGGTGACGCGGATGCCGGCATAGGCGGCCCGGCCCGGCGTGCCGTAGCTGAAGACCTCCTCGTAGCGCTCGTCGAGCAGGTTCTCGACGCGGCCGAAGATCTCGGCGTTGTCGGTCAGGTCGTAGGACGCGGCGATGTCGACGAGCGTGTAGGCGTCGAGCGTCACGGGCACCGTGTTGTAGAAGGCGTCGTAGGTGTCGTCGCGGCGCTCGCCGACATAGGAGACGCCGAGATTGACGTCGGCGCGCCCGTCGAGGAAGGCGTAGTCGACGTGCAGGCTCGCGGTGTTGTCGGGCCGGCGGATCAGCTTGTCGCCGTTGGCGTCCTCTGGGTTCATGAAGGTGTAGGAGGCCTTCACGGTGAGGCCCGGAAGCGGCTCGACGGAGCCTGCGAGCTCGACGCCGGTGATCGTCGACTCGCCGTGCAGGTTGACCGAGGTCGAGCCCGCGCCGACGATCAGGTCGTCGATGCGCTCCTCGAAATAGGTCGCCTCGGCGTGGATGCGGCCGTCCCAGAATCCCTGCTCGATCCCGACGTCCCAGCCCTTCGCCGTTTCCGGCGACAGGTTCGGGTTGCCGATATAGCTGCCGGTGTAGCCGTAGAGCTCGAACAGCGTCGGGTTCTTCACCGCCGTGCCGTAGGAGGCGCGGATCTTCGTGCCGGTCTGCGCGAACCGGTAGGCGCCGGTCAGGCGGTAGGTCGTGGCGTCGTCGAAGAAGTCGTTCTCGTCGTGGCGCAGCGCGGCGGTGACGAACAGCGCCTCGGCGACGCTCAGCTGGTACTGGCCGACGAAGCCCTCCGACCGGATCGACTTGTCGAGCGCCGAATAGGGCGTGTCGGCGAGGAGGCTGTCCTCCTCGTGCTCGGCCTTGAAGGTGAAGGTGTGGTGGGCGTCGAGCGAGGGCGTGTCGAGGAAGTAGTTCGTCTGGTAGTCGAGCTTGGTCTTGCGGCCCTCGTAGGCGCTGACCGAGCCGTAGGAGAAATAGTCGGTGTCGATGCCGCTGTAGGCGGCGCCGAGTATGTGCTGCCAGCGGCCGCCGAGGAGGTCGATCGTCGCCTGGCTGCGGCCGTAGGTCTGCTTGCCCTTCGCCTCGAAGTCGGCGTCGAAGGCCCGCGTGCCGAAGTCGTCGTACTCGCTCGTGTAGTCGGTGTAGCGGCCGACGAAGTCGAGGCGCAGCCAGTCGGTGGCGTTGACGCCGACCTTCGCGAAGCCGGTGCCGTTGCGATAGCCGTCCTTCTCGGGGTTGCCGCGCCACTCCGAGGCGGTCGAGATGCCGTCCGTCGAGATGCCGGAGCCGCTGACCAGGAAGTCGTAGCGATCGGTGCCGCCGGAGACGCTGGCATTGCCGGAGACGGTGCCGAAGGAGCCGCCCTCGAGCTCCGCCTTGACGTGCGGCTTGCCGGAGCCGCGCTTCGTGACGATGTTGATCACGCCGCCCATCGCGTCGGAGCCGTAGAGCGCGCTCTGCGGGCCGCGCAGCACCTCGATCCGCTCGACGTCGTAGGCGAGCAGGCTGCCGAAGTCGAACTCGCTGCCGAGCGCGGGATCGTTGACCTCGATGCCGTCGATCAGCACCAGCGTCTGGTTCGGCTCGGCGCCGCGGATCCGGACCTGCGTGAGGTTGCCGAGCGCGCCGGAGCGGTCGAACGAGACGCCCGGCACCGAGCGCAGCGCGTCCGCCACGACGCGGATCTGCCGCTTCTGAAGCTCCTCGTGGGAGACGACGGTGAGGGCGCTGCCGACCTCGGAGGCCTCGGTGGGCGTGGCGTTGGCGGTCACGGTGACCGTGTCGAGCGAGATCGTGCCGTCGGGAGACAGGCTCATCTCCTGCGCGGCGGCGCCGCCGCAGGAGAGAAGGAAGGCCGCGGCCGAAAGCGGCGCGAGACGCCGGTGACGGAGGGCGCGTGGAAAGTCGAGCATAGAAGTTGCCTCGGGCGATAACGTTTGTGGCACGTCACCGCGACCAGAAGGCATGCCGTCCCCGGGAACCGGGACGCAGCAAGACCGCCCGCCGATCCAACCCGCTCGGCGCTGCCGCGTGTGACCACGACTGACGGCAGGTCTCCTGGCTCGCGGGTCGTTGCCGTTCCATCGCCTTCCCGGGAGCCCGTTGGCCCAGTGGCTGGAAATGATGGACGACTCGCCGCTCACAGTTGCGGGGGCAGCCGCAGAATTGGCACGAAGCCGTACCGTCACTGCGTTCCCTTTTGATCCCCGAAGGGAACCGTCGAGTGTAGATCTACCGGTTGAATCGCTGCAGGGTCAACGCCGGAGGCCCAAAATCGCCGGTGGCGTGACTGGAAGGCCTCGCGCAGACGCCTATCTTGAACACTCCGACACCGCGCGAACGCGAAACCGAAGAGCCATCGGGCCACAGGGGGAAACACATCATGCGCAGACTTCTGACTGCAGCCGCCATCGCCGCCGTCCTGGCGACGGGCGCCGCCTCGGGCGCCAGCGCCCAGGTCGTCGTCAGCTCGAAGATCGACACCGAGGGCAACCTGCTCGGCAACATGATCAAGCTCGTGCTGCAGGACAAGGGCATCGACGTCACCGACCGTGTCGGCCTGGGCGCGACGCCCATCGTCCGCCAGGCGATCACCTCCGGCGAGATCGACCTCTACCCGGAGTACACCGGCAACGGCGCGTTCTTCTTCAACAAGGCCGATTCCGACGTGTGGCGCGACGCCAAGAAGGGCTACGAGGAGGTCAAGAAGCTCGACGCCGAGAAGAACGACATCGTCTGGCTGACGCCGTCGCCGGCGAACAACACCTGGGCGATCGCGGTGCGCCAGGACGTGGCGCAGGAGAACGGCCTCAAGACCATGTCCGACTTCGGCAAGTGGGTGTCGAACGGCGGCGACGTGAAGCTCGCGGCGTCGTCGGAGTTCGTGAACTCCGAGGCCGCGCTGCCGGCGTTCCAGCAGGCCTACGGCTTCGACATGTCGTCCGACCAGCTCCTGATCCTGTCGGGCGGCGACACGGCGGCGACGATCCGCGCCGCGGCCGAGCAGACCGACGGCGCCAATTCCGCGATGGTCTACGGCACGGACGGCGCGATCTCCGAGGTCGGGCTCAAGGTGATGGAGGACGACAAGTCGGTGCAGCCCGTCTACGAGCCGGCGCCGATCATCCGCAAGGAGGTGCTCGACGAGCATCCCGAGATCGCCGACATGCTGAAGCCGGTCTTCGAGAGCCTCGACCTCGAGACGCTGCAGAAGCTCAACGCCCGCATCCAGCTCGGCGGCGAGAACGCGCAGGCCGTGGCGAAGGACTACCTGAAGAGCAAGGGCTTCCTCGACTGAGCGCGGAGGGGCGCGTTGCCAGGCGCAATCGGCACCGCTCTGCGGGGCTCGGCGGAGGAGGCGCCTTCCTGGAAGGTGGCGCTGGTCTTCGCCGTGCCCTGCGTGCTCGGCCTCCTCGCCCTGCCGTTCCTGAGCTTCCGGCCGAACCGCATCGTCTCGGGTGACGCGGTCTATCTCTGGCAGCTTCCGAACGCGGCGGTGGGCCTCGCGGGGCTCGCCGTCCTGCTCGCTTTGGCGGCCGGCACGGTCGTCCTGACCAGCCAGTATCTGCGGGCCGTCTCCGCCTTCGCCGGCGGCGCGTTCCTCATGTTCCTGGCGGGGCAGGGCGGCACGGAGCTTCTCGCCGACGCGCCGGAGTTCGCCCGCGTGTCGCTCGGCGGCGGCTTCTGGCTCGCCTTCGCCTTCTTCGCGCTGGCGGCGGCGGACGCGCTGATGCGCCTCGACCTCAGTCCGGCGTGGCGCATCGGGCTCGCCGCGCTCGTCGCCGCGGCGCTCGGCGTCAGCCTGACGAGCGGCTGGTTCGACCACCTCTCGATCATGCAGGAGTACCACTCGAACGCCGACACCTTCGCCGGCGCGTTCAGCGGCCACCTCCTGCTCGTCGGCGGCAGCCTGTTGCCGGCGCTCCTCGTCGGCCTGCCGCTGGGCTGGCTCTGCTACAGCTCCGACCGGGCGCGCGCGGTGGCGATCCCGATCCTCAACATCCTCCAGACGACGCCGTCGATCGCCATGTTCGGCCTGCTGATGGTGCCGCTCGCGGCGCTCGTGGCGGCCGTGCCGGCGCTGCGCAGCCTCGGCATCGCCGGCATCGGCGTGACGCCGGCGATCATCGCGCTGACGCTCTATTCGCTGCTGCCGGTGGTGACGAACACCATCGCCGGCTTCCTGGCGGTGCCGGCGGAGATCCGCGAGGCGGGGCGGGCGATGGGCATGACCCGCGCGGCGCTGCTGCGGCAGGTCGAGCTGCCGCTCGCCGCGCCGATCATCCTGACGGGAGTGCGCATCGTGGTGGTGCAGAATATCGGCCTGGCCGCGGTGGCGGCGCTGATCGGCGGCGGCGGCTTCGGCACGCTGGTGTTCCGCGGCATGGGCCAGACGGCGATGGACCTCGTGCTGCTCGGCACGCTGCCGATCATCGCGCTGGCGATCGCCGCGACCATCCTGTTCGACGCCGCGATCGACGTGTTGAAGGCGAGGCGCTCATGATCGAGGTTCGCAACCTGACGAAGCGGTTCGGCGCCGAGACGGCGGTCGACGACATCAGCTTCGACGTGACGAACGGCCAGGTGCTGGCGCTCGTCGGGACGTCGGGCTGCGGCAAGTCGACGACGCTGCGCATGATCAACCGGCTGATCGACCCGACCTCCGGCCACGTGACGATCGACGGCCGCGACACGACCTCGATGCCGCTCGAGGAGCTGCGGCTCGGCATCGGCTACGTGATCCAGGGCGTCGGCCTGTTCCCGCACTGGACGGTGGCGCGCAACGTGGCGACCGTGCCGCGCCTGATGCGGTGGGAGCGCGGCAAGGTCGACGACCGCGTCGCCGAGCTTCTCGAGCTCTTCGGCCTCGACCCGAAGGAATTCGCGCACAAGTTCCCCTCCGAGCTGTCCGGCGGCCAGCAGCAGCGCGTCGGCGTCGCCCGGGCGATGGCGGCGGAGCCGGCCGTCCTGCTGATGGACGAGCCGTTCGGCGCGCTCGACCCGATCACGCGCGCGAGGCTCCAGGACGAGTTCGCGGCGATCCAGCGGCGGCGCCGCATGACGGTGATCCTCGTGACGCACGACATGGACGAGGCCTTCAAGCTCGCCGACCGGATCGCGGTGATGGACGAGGGGCGCATCCTGCAGATCGAGACGCCGGAGGACCTGCTGCGCGGGCCGCGCGAGGGCTTCGTGCGCCAGTTCGTCGGCCTCGACGACCGGGCGCTGCGCATCCTGTCGCTGCATTCGGTCTCGGAGATCGCCGCGGAGCCCGCCGACGCGCCGTGGGAGATGCGCGGCGAGGAGCTCTACGACCGGCGAAGGGAGCGGCCGATCCTGCCGCTCAAGGCGGGCGACAGCCTGCGCGAGGCGGCCTCGCGGATCATCTGGGAGGACGCCGAGATCCTTCCGATCGTCGAGGACGGGGCGGTGACGGGCGCCGTGCGTGCCGAGGACGTGTGGCGCGTGGGCGGGCGGCTGCGGTGAGGATCGGCCGCCTCGTCGGGCTCGCGGTCTCGCTCGCCCTGTTCTTCGCGCTCGCGCTGGCGCCGCGCGTCTTCTCGCCGGTCCTGTCGGCGCTCGTCGACCCCGGCACCCAGCTCGTCTACACGCGGCAGTCGCTGATCGGGCTCGCCTGGTCGCACCTCCTCGTGGTGGCGGCCGCGGAGGCCGTGGCGGTGACGGCGGCGATGCTGCTCGGCATCCTGGTGACGCGGCCGGGCGGCGCCGAGTTCATGACGCTCGCGCGCATGACCTCCAATCTCGGCCAGACCTTTCCGCCGATCGCCGTCCTCGCCGTCACCGTGCCGATCGTCGGCTTCGGCTTCGAGCCGACCTTCTTCGCGCTGTGCGCGTACGGCCTGCTGCCGGTCTTCGAGAACACGGTGGCGGGCCTGCGGGGCCTGCCGCCGACGACGCTCGAGGCGGCCCGCGGCATGGGCATGTCGAAGCTCGGCATCCTGATGCAGGTCGAGCTGCCGCTCGCCGCGCCGGTGATCCTGGCCGGGATCCGCGTCTCGACCATCATCAACATCGGCACCGCGACGATCGGCTCGACGGTCGGCGCCAAGGGGCTCGGCGAGGTCATCATGGCGGGCCTGCAGGCGGGGAATTCCGCGTTCATCCTGCAGGGGGCGGTGCTCGTCGCGCTGATGGCGATCTCGTTCGACCTCGTCTTCCGGCTGCTCGAACGGCGCCTGTGAGGCCTCGCGCCTGCACAATGAGCAGGCGCGCCCATAGTTTGACATTTTGTGCTGCACTTTGTTTTGGCAGAATGTCTGCCATGGAAGCTTCGCAGCGGCCGCACGGCCTAGGAAACCGCTCGGTGGCGCCGTCGCCGCCGCGTCCCTTCGAGCACGGCTTCCTCTTCGTGTCCCCTTCCGAACGCGGAACCTGCGGGGCAGACGGAGGGTTTCATTTCTGTGATGAACTGCCCTTAGTGTCGGGTGAGGCATGCCTCGCCGGGCATGGCCAATGAAGAAAGGGTCGGGGGGAATGCGACTCGTCGTTGTCTCAAATCGCGTAGCTCTGCCGCAGAAGGGCGCCCAGCCCGGCGGCATGGCCGTCGCGCTCAACGACACTCTCAAGTCCGACGGCGGGATATGGTTCGGCTGGGGCGGCGATTTCGCCCCGCACGATTCGGCGAGCTCCGTCCAGGTGCAGCGCGCCGAGGGCGTCACCTACATCACGGTGTCGCTCACCAAGCAGCTGTTCGACCAGTACTACGCCGGCTATTCGAACTCGGTGCTGTGGCCGCTCTGCCATTCCCGGACCGACCTCGTCGAGTACGGCTCCCGCGACATCGACGGCTACCGCAAGACGAACAAGCTGTTCGCGCAGTGCCTCAACCCCTTCATCCAGGAAGACGACATCATCTGGATCCACGACTACCACCTCATCCCGCTCGCCGCGGAGCTGAGGTCGTGGGGCATCCAGAACCGCATCGGCTTCTTCCTGCACATTCCCGTGCCGCCGCCGCAGCTCTTCCAGACGCTGCCCGATCACGAGGTCATCGCGCGAACGCTCGCCGCCTACGACCTGATCGGCCTGCAGACCGAGCGCGACTGCCGCAACCTGATCGAATATTTCGAGATGCAGTTCGGCGCGGTCGAGCTGTCGGCGACGCGCATCTCGGTCTTCGGCAAGACGCTGGCGATCCAGGCCTTCCCGATCGGCATCGACGTCGAGGCGTTCCAGAAGGCGACGGAGACGACGCCGCCGGACCACTCGGTCGAGCGCTTCAAGAAGCTCGCAAGCCGCCACGGCATGCTGATCGGCGTCGACCGGCTCGACTACTCCAAGGGCCTGCCGCAGAAGTTCCGCGCCTTCGAGCACTTCCTGTCCGATCCCGCGAACCTCGCCGGCCGCGCCGTGCTGACGCAGATCGCGCCGCTGTCGCGCGCCGACATCGACGCCTATGCGAGCCTGCGCGAGGAGCTCGAGCAGATCACCGGCCGCATCCTCGGCTCGTACGGCGACCTCGACTGGACGCCGCTCTTCTACTTGAACCGCGGCTACAGCCGGGAGTGCCTGGCGCATTTCTTCCGGATGAGCGACGCCGCGCTCGTGACGCCGCTGGCCGACGGCATGAACCTCGTGGCGAAGGAGTTCATCGCCGCGCAGGATCCGGGCGACCCCGGCGTCCTCATCCTGTCGCGCTTCGCCGGCGCGGCCGAGCAGATGGAGAGCGCGCTCCTCGTCAACCCGTATGACGAGCGCGAGATCGCCGAAGCGATCGGCGAGGCGCTGGTCATGCCGGTGTCGGAGCGGCGCAACCGCTACTCGGACCTGATGGAGGTCGTGCGCAAGACGGACGTTCGCAAATGGGCGAAGGACTACCTCGCCACGCTGCGCTCGCCCGGCAACCCGCGCATCCACCTCGTCCAGCCCGAGGGATCGAACTCGTCGGGCCGCGTCGCCTGAGCCGTCGCGGCCTGTTGCGGCGGCGCCACTGCGGCGCCCCGGCGCCCGTCCGGCCCGCCGGATTGGTGATGCCTGGTTAACCATTCCCGCTTAAATATCTCCCCCGGACATCAGACGGGGGGTGTGTCTTCACAATGTCTTTCGATTCTCGCGATTCCAGGCAGCTCGCGCGGCGCGGCTTCCTGATCGGCGCGGCGGCCCTTGCGGCGGCCGCGTGCACGCCGCAGCCGGGCGGCATTGCCGGCCTGCAGAACTACGCCGACCTCGATCCGCGCTTCCGGCGCCGCCGGGTCGACTACACCGGCAAGGAGAAGCCGGGCACGATCGTCGTCGATACCGGCGACCACTTCCTCTACTTCATCGAGGGTGACGGCAAGGCGATGCGCTACGGCGTGGGCGTCGGCCGCGAGGGAGCGGTGTGGGCCGGCCGCGCCTATGTCGGGCGCAAGGAGGAATGGCCGCGCTGGACGCCGACCCAGACGATGATCGCCCGGGATTCGCGCCTGCTGCAATATGCGGGCGGCGTCGAGGGCGGCGAGAACAATCCGCTCGGGGCCCGCGCGCTCTATCTCTACCGCAACGGCCGCGACACGATGTACCGGCTGCACGGCACCAACGCGCCGTGGTCGATCGGCACCTCGTCGTCGTCGGGATGCATCCGCCTGCTCAACGAGGACGTGATCGACCTCTACCAGCGCGCGCCCGTCGGGACCCAGGTCCTCGTCCACGCCTGAAGACCGGGGCCCGACGCCCCTCGCGGCGGCGGCCGGAGCTAGAGCCGGTCCGCCTCCACGTCGGCGCACGAGAAGCCGAGCTCGTCGAGCCCCTGCTCGACATGGTCGGCGAGCAGCGGCATCTCGATCAGGTAGCGCCCGGTGTGCGAGGAATGCTCCTCGCTCGCCTGCCTGACCAGGTCCTGCCAGTCGTCGCGGGTGTAGTCGCCGCGGCCGAGCCAGGCGAGCGCCACGAGCTCGACCTGCGCGTCGATGTTCAGGCCGTCGATGAAGCCGACGAGCTCGCTCTCGACCGGATCCGCCGAGTCGTCCTCGAGCGTCCCGATCATGTCGTCGTCGACGGCATTGGAGCCGTCCTCGGTCTCGGAGGACACATCCTGCGCGTCGAACTCCCGCGCCTTCACAACAACGTAACAAGCCTGTTCGAGAGATAGGGAAAGCATGTTCGGGCTTCGCGTCCTGTCTTGATTCGTGTTTCGCGTCCCGACTGATATGGGCGGATGATGGCGGTCGCCAAGGGAGCCGCCCGGACGCGTCACGGGGACCGGCCCGACGAGCGGGAGCAGCGCGTGAGCCCACCCGAACCAGAGACCGTTCCGACCGCTACCCCCGCGAGGGCGGCCAGGCGCCGGCTTTACCTCGTTCTCGCGGTCGTCGCGGGGCTCTTCGTCCTGCTGGCCGCCGCCGGGGCGCTGCACCCTCTCGTCGCCCTGCTCGCCTGCGTCACGATCGGCGCGGCGGTGGTCGCCGCCTGGCCCAGCCTCGGCGGCCAGATCCCGGCGGCCTCGTCGCCCGCCACCGTCGTCGCCGGCACGGACCGCTCCGACCTCATGGCGTTCGCCGAGGCGCTGCCCGACGCCTGCCTGCTCGTCGACCGCTTCATGCGCGTGCGACACCAGAACGCGGCGGCGGCCGAGCTTCTCGGCCGGGTCGAGCCGACCCAGCCGCTGAACTTCCTGCTCAGGGCGCCGGAGGTGTCCGAGGCGGTGCTGGAGGTGGTGAACGGCCGCGGCCCGCGTGTGGTGACCTATTTCGAGAAGGTGCCGATCGACCGCTGGTTCCAGGCCACGGTGCGCCGCGTGACGGCGGGGGAGGGCTCGGCCGAGCTCTACATGGTGCTGCTGCGCGACCTCACCGAGGCGCAGCGGGTCGAGCGCATGCGCGCCGACTTCGTGGCGAATGCGAGCCACGAGCTGCGCACGCCGCTCGCCTCGCTCATCGGCTTCATCGAGACGCTGCAGGGGCCGGCGAAGAACGACGCGAAGGCCCGCGAGCGCTTTCTCGGCGTCATGGCCGTGCAGGCGCGGCGCATGTCGCGGCTGATCGACGACCTGATGTCGCTGAGCCGGATCGAGCTCAAGGCGCACATGCGGCCGAACACGGTGGTCGACCTCGCGCCCATCGTCGACCACGTCGTCGAGGCCATGCAGCCGATCGCCGAGGAGGCGGGGCTCGAGATCTCCGTCGACACGAAGGACAGGCCGCTCGAGGTCGTCGGCGACCGGGACGAGCTGGCCCAGGTCTTCCAGAACCTGATCCACAACGCCATCAAGTACGGCTTCTCCGGCGGCCGCGTCGAGATCTCGGTGTGGCGGCAGGTGCGTGGCGGCAGCCGGCCGGACGCCGCCATCGTCTCGGTTCGGGACCATGGGCCCGGCATCCCGGCCGAGCACATTCCGCGGCTGACGGAGCGCTTCTACCGGGTCGACGTCGCCTCGAGCCGGGAAAAGGGCGGCACCGGCCTCGGCCTCGCCATCGTGAAGCACATCCTGAACCGCCATCGCGGCCAGTTGCTGATCGAGAGCGAGGTCGGCGAGGGCGCCACCTTCTCGACCGTGATCGATGTCGCATCCGAAGGGGCAAAGCATCGCACCGGCACGAGGCCCGCGAGCGAATACGCCTAGATTCCAGTCGCTTACGCTGTCGTCAAACTGTCATGGCCGGGTCATACAAACATAGTGGCCGGCCCCTACAGTCCCGCCCGTTCGCGCCTCTCGGGGGAGCGTTCACCAAAGGGCCCGGGCAGCACCAGCGCCGTCGCGGGCGGAAAGCAAACCAATCCCAACGACAGGGAGATCGTCGTGAAGCGCATCAACCTAGCCTGTGCGGTCGCCGTCACGGCCGCCGGCGCGATCCTGGCCAACGGTGCCCAGGCCCAGTCCCGCGACACCATCCAGATCGCAGGTTCGTCCACGGTCCTGCCGTTCGCGTCCATCGTCGCCGAGGAATTCGGCAACGCGTTCCCGGACTTCAAGACGCCGGTCGTCGGCTCGGGCGGCTCGTCGGGTGGCCTGCGCCAGTTCTGCCAGGGCGTCGACCTGAACACGATCGACATCGCCGACGCCTCGCGCCCGATCAAGGACAGCGAGATCGACGCCTGCGGCCAGAACGGCGTGAAGCAGATCCTGCAGATCAAGATCGGCTATGACGGCATCGTCTTCGCCACGTCGGCCGAGAACGATCCCTTCAAGCTGACGCCGGAAGAGATCTACAAGGCCCTGGCCGCCAAGGTGCCGCAGGACGGCAAGATGGTGGACAACCCCTACACCAACTGGAACCAGATCGACTCCTCGCTCCCCGACCAGGAGATCAACCTGGTGATCCCGGCCTCCAACCACGGCACCCGCGAAGTGTTCGAGGAGAAGGTCGTGATGGAAGGCTGCGAGAAGGCCGGCCTGCCCGAGATGGACAAGGACGCCATGAAGAAGGCGTGCCTCGACTTCCGCCAGGGCCGCGTCACCGAGATCTCCGGCGACTACACCGAGACGCTCGCCCGCCTCGACGCCGAGCCGAGCTCGGTCGGCGTGTTCGGCCTGTCGTTCTACGACCAGAACCGCGACAAGCTCGAGGTCGCCACGATCAACGGCGTCGAGCCGTCCATGGAGACGATCGCGTCGGGCGAGTACCCGGTGTCGCGCCCGCTGTTCTTCTACGTGAAGGGCGAGCACATCGGCCAGGTCCCGGGCATCGAGGAGTACACCGAGTTCTTCCTCAGCCCCGAGATGTCCGGCGAGGGCAGCCCGCTCGTCGAGCAGGGCCTGATCCCGCTCTCCGACGACGAGCGCCAGACCCAGATCGACAACTTCGAGAACCGCAAGACGGTCGAGAAGTCGAAGGGCTGATCGCCCTGCGATCGCGATCCTGACGGGACGGCCCGGCGCGCCCGGGCCGTCATCCCCTGGAAGCACCGGCTCGGCGCCCTACCACTAGGGCCGGGCCGGGGCCTCTTTCTCCACCGCCCGCCAAGCAACGGTGCACGTGAAGATGACGTTCGACCTCATCATCGTCGCCATACTGCTCGTCATCATGGCGGTGGGCTACCAGCTCGCGCTGCGCCGCACCCGCGCGGCCGCGGCCGGCGGCACGCAGCGCTTCCATTCCCGGCCGCATTATCACGGCTACCTCGTCGCCATCTGGGCCGCCATCCCGGCGCTCGCCATCATCCTCGTCTGGTGGCTCTTCCGCGACGCCATCATCCACCAGTACGTTCTCGCGCAGCTTCCCGAGGACGTGCGCTCCATGCCGCCGGGCGACCTGCGCGGCGTCATCCTGCGGGTCCAGCAGATCGCCTCGGGCTTCGGCGTCGTCGGCGAGACGCAGCCCTACGAGAACGCCGCCGCGACCGCGCTGGGGCGTCTCCAGGCGATCGTCAGCTTCGCGCTCGTCGCGCTCGTCGCCGCCGCCGCGGCCGCCGGGCTCTACTTCGCCTATCGCCGCATCTCGCCGCGCCTGCGGGCCCGCAACGAGGTCGAGCGCGTGATCGGCGTGCTGCTCGTGCTCTGCTCGGCCATCGCCATCCTGACCACGGTCGGCATCGTCTTCTCGCTGCTCGGCGAGGCGATCCGCTTCTTCACCTTCGTCAGCCCGGCTCGACTTCTTCTTCGGCACGGTGTGGAACCCGCGCTTCTCCAGCGTCGGCACCGGCGGGCAGGGCGATTTCGGCCTGCTGCCGCTGCTCTGGGGCACGGTGATGATCGCGCTCATCGCGATGCTGGTGGCGGTGCCGGTCGGCCTGATGACGGCGATCTACATGTCCGAATACGCGCCGCGCCGGGTCCGGACCTTCGCCAAGCCGGTCATCGAGGTCCTGTCGGGCATCCCGACCATCGTCTACGGCTTCTTCGCGCTGACCGTGGTCGGCCCCGCGCTCGTGGAGATCTTCGGCGCGGTCGGCCTCGACGTCACGGCGACCAGCGCGTTCACGGCCGGCGCGGTCATGGGCATCATGATCATCCCGTTCATCTCGTCGATCTCCGACGACATCATCACCCAGGTGCCGCTGTCGATGCGCGAGGGCTCGCTCGGCCTCGGCGCGACGAAGTCCGAGACGATCAAGAGGGTGCTGCTGCCGGCCGCGCTGCCGGGCATCGTCGGCGCCCTGCTGCTGGCCGTCAGCCGCGCCATCGGCGAGACGATGATCGTCGTGCTCGCCGCCGGCAACAGCCCGGTGCTGCGCGCCAACCCCTTCGAGCCCGTCTCAACCGTCACGGTGACCATCGTCAACCAGCTGACGGGCGACGCCGAGTTCTCGAGCCCGCAGTCGCTCGTCGCCTTCGCCCTCGGCCTGACGCTGTTCGTCATGACGCTCGGGCTGAACGTCGTCGCGCTCTACATCGTCCGCAAGTACCGGGAGCAATACGAGTAGGCCATGGTCAGCACCACGCAAGACCTCGCTGCCGGTGCTTCCGGCGCCGGCCGGCGCACCGACACCAGGGCGGCCGTCGCGGAGAGCCTGAAGAAGCGCCACGCCGCCGAGCGGCGCTTCCGCGCCTACGGCATCGCCGCCGTGGTGGTCGCCGTCGGCTTCGTGTTCATCCTGTTCGGCAGCGTCCTGTGGAAGGGCGTGCCGGCCTTCTGGCAGGCGACGTTCCACCTCGAGGTGACGTTCGACCCGCAGGTGGTGAAGGTCGGGCCGCCGCCCGAGCCGGTGGCCGGGGAGTCGCCGGCCGAGCACGAGAAGAAGATGTCGACCTGGCAGCGCAAGCTCGCGCTCGTCAACTGGAGCGCGCTCATCGAGGACGCGATCCGCAAGCAGGTGCCCGACGTCGAGGCCAGCCGCGGCGACCTCGTCGGCCTCGTCGCCAGCGGCGAGCGCTACAAGCTGCGCGACATGGTGCTGGAGGATCCGGGCCTGATCGGCCAGACCCGCGAGGTCGACCTGCTCGCCGACGCCAATGTCGACGTCTGGCTCAAGGGCAACATCGACCGCAGCCTGCCGCAGGACCGGCAGCAGCTGAAGAAGGTCCAGCAGACGCTGGCCGACGAGCTGCTCGAGCGCGGCGTCATCGACATGTCGTTCTCGAAGGCGCTGTTCCTGAACGCGGATTCCCGCAGCTCGCCCGCCTCGGCGGGCCTGGCCGGGGCGTTCATGGGCTCGCTCTACATGATGCTGATCGTGATCTGCCTCGCCGTGCCGATCGGCGTGGCGAGCGCGATCTACCTCGAGGAGTTCGCGCCGACCAACAAGGCGACCGACCTCATCGAGGTGAACATCAACAACCTCGCCGCGGTGCCCTCGATCGTCTTCGGCCTGCTCGGCGCCTCGGTCTTCATCGGCTGGATGCGGCTGCCGCTCTCGGCGCCGCTCGCCGGCGGCCTCGTGCTGACGCTGATGACGCTGCCGACGGTGATCATCGCGACGCGCGGCGCGCTGCGGGCGATCCCGCCCTCGATCCGCCAGGCCGCGCTCGGCATCGGCGCCTCGCGCACGCAGATGGTGTTCCAGCACGTGCTGCCGGTGGCGGTGCCGGGCATCCTGACGGCGACGATCATCGGCGTGGCGCAGGCGCTCGGCGAGACGGCGCCGCTCCTGCTGATCGGCATGAACGCCTTCGTCGCCAACGTGCCGACCTCGCCGCTCGACCAGGCGACGGCGCTGCCCGTGCAGGTCTATCTGTGGCAGGGCAACGAGAACCGAAACTTCTTCGAATCGCGGACATCGGCGGCCATCATCGTGCTGCTCGGGCTGATGATCCTGCTGAATGCGATCGCGATCTTCCTTCGCAACCGCGTCGAGCGGCGCTGGTGACACGAGAGGGCCCGGACATGGCGACGACGGACACGAAGGCGGCAGGTGCCGAGACCGGGGCTCGGGCGAGCGCCGGCGGGAATTTCTCGATCAACCAGAGCGTCGACCGGGAGCCGCACCCCCTCAAGCTCACGGCCAGGGACGTCTGCGTCTTCTACGGCGAGAAGCAGGCGCTCTTCGACGTGAGCCTGAACGTCGAGGACCGGGCGGTGACGGCGCTGATCGGCCCGTCCGGCTGCGGCAAGTCGACCTTCCTGCGCTGCCTCAACCGCATGAACGACGTCATCGACATCGCGCGGGTCACCGGCAAGATCGAGCTCGAGGGCCACGACATCTACGACCCCGACCTCGACGTCGTCGAGCTCCGGGCGCGCGTCGGCATGGTGTTCCAGAAGCCGAACCCGTTCCCCAAGTCGATCTTCGAGAACGTCGCCTACGGCCCTAAGATCCACGGGCTGGCCAGGGGCAAGCAGGAGCTCGCCGAGATCGTCGAGGACAGCCTGAAGAAGGCGAGCCTCTGGAACGAGGTGAAGGACCGTCTCGAGGAGCCGGGCACCGGCCTCTCCGGCGGCCAGCAGCAGCGCCTGTGCATCGCCCGCGCGATCGCCGTCAGCCCCGAGCTCATCCTGATGGACGAGCCGGCCTCCGCGCTCGACCCGATCGCCACGGCGAAGATCGAGGAGCTGATCGACGAGCTGAAGGAGAACTACTGCATCGTCATCGTCACCCACTCGATGCAGCAGGCGGCACGCGTGTCGCAGCGGACGGCCTTCTTCCACCTCGGCAATCTCGTCGAGGCCGGCCCGACCGAGCAGATCTTCACGAACCCGCGGGACGAGCGGACCCTGGATTACATCACCGGTCGGTTCGGCTGACGGCACCGGAACGACGAACGGGAACGAGATCATGAGCCAGCACACCGTCTCGGCATTCGATACCGAGCTGAACGAACTCGCGGTCCTGATCGCCCAGATGGGCGGGCTGGCCGAGAAGATCCTGACCGACGCGGTCCACGCCTTCGACCGGCGCGACGAGGATCTCGCCCACCAGGTGATCGACGCCGACGTGCGCATCGACGACCTGGAGGCCGAGGTCGAGGAGCAGGCGGTCCTGCTGATCGCCCGCCGCCAGCCGATGGCCTCGGACCTGCGCGCGGTGATGGCGGCGATCCGCATCGCCTCCGACCTCGAGCGCATCGGCGACCTCGCCAAGAACATCGCCAAGCGCTCGCTCGCCATCTACTCGGAAGCCTGGCCCCACAAGGGCGTGCCGCAGCTCGACCACATGGCCCGCATGGCCCTCGCCCAGCTCAAGGACGTGCTCGACGCCTACACGCGGCGCGACCTCGACAAGGCGGTCGACGTCTGGCACCGCGACACCGAGCTCGACGCGATCTACACCTCCATCTTCCGCGAGATGCTGACCTACATGATGGAGGATCCGCGCAACATCACCTTCTCCACGCACCTCCTGTTCGCGGCGAAGAACATCGAGCGCATCGGTGACCATTCGACCAACATCGCCGAGACCGTCCACTACCTGATCGCCGGCAGCCCGCTGCGCGGGCCCCGGCCGAAGCAGGACACGTCGAGCCTGACCTCGGTCGGCGTCGACGAGGCGGCGGCCGGGACCGGCGAGGAGTAGGCC
Organism: uncultured Alphaproteobacteria bacterium; assembly: GCA_963816555.1. Lineage (GTDB taxonomy): Bacteria > Pseudomonadota > Alphaproteobacteria > Rhizobiales > Tepidamorphaceae > Lutibaculum. The sequence continues at coordinate 26,588 of CAWFLD010000010.1, forward strand.
TCATGGCATCGGGGACCGCGGCGAAGATCCTCATCGTCGAAGACGAAGAGCCCCTGAGCCTGCTCATCCGCTACAACCTCGAGTCCGAAGGCTACGACGTCGATGCGGTCGAGCGCGGCGACGAGGCTGAGACGCGGCTCGAAGAGAGCGCGCCCGATCTCGTCCTTCTCGACTGGATGCTGCCGGGCCTGTCGGGCATCGAGCTGTGCCGGCGCATCCGCTCGAAGCCGGAGCTGAACGGGCTTCCCGTCATCATGCTGACGGCGCGGGCGGAGGAGAGCGAGCGCATCCGCGGGCTGTCGACGGGCGCCGACGACTACGTCGTGAAGCCCTTCTCGATCCCCGAGCTGATGGCCCGGATCAAGGCGCTCCTGCGCCGCACCAAGCCGCAGCTCATCGCCGGCGTGCTCAACGCCGGCGACATCGAGCTCAACCGCGACACGCACCGGGTCCGCCGCAACGGCCGCGAGGTGCATCTGGGCCCGACCGAGTTCCGGCTGCTGGAGTTCCTGATGCAGAGCCCCGGCCGCGTCTTCACCCGCGAGCAGCTGCTCGACGGCGTGTGGGGCCGCGACGTCTATGTCGACGAACGCACGGTCGACGTGCATGTCGGCCGGCTGCGCAAGGCGATCAACCGCGGCCGCCGCTCCGACCCGATCCGCACGGTGCGCGGCGCGGGCTACGCCTTCAACGAGCAGTTCGGCGCGAACTGACCGGCCTGGCCGGGGTAGGGGCCTACGAAAAAGGCGGGCCCGGAGGCCCGCCTGAAGTTGCCACGCTCAGGGAGCTCGCGTCAGCCGGCCTTGCGGCGACGATCGTTGACCGGCTGGTAGGCCATGCGGCCGTGACGCTCGCAATAGGGCGAGCCGACCTTCGAGCCGCCGCCGCAGAAATGGAACTCGGGGCTCGTGGGGTCGCCGATCGGCCACTTGCAGGTGTGCTCGTTCAGCTCGAGGATCGAGCAGCCCTCGCCGCTCGGGATGACCAGCTCCTCGACCGGGGCGGGCGCCCGGTAGGGAACGGCCTCGACCTCCGGCTCGGCATAGGCGACCGTCTCGGCCTTGAGGGCGGTGTTGCCGACGACGCGGGGCGCGACGGCGGGCTTGGCGGGTGCCGGCCCGTGCTGCGGCCGCGGCGCCGACGGCCGGCGCGGCTTGTGCGTCCGCGGCGCCGCGCTGCGCACCGTCTTGGCCCGGCCGGACAGGCCGAGCCGGTGCACCTTGCCGATCACCGCGTTGCGCGTGACTTCGCCCAGCTCGCTCGCGATCTGGCTCGCGCTCAGCCCGTCAGTCCAGAGTTTCTTGAGGAGTTCGACACGTTCCTCGGTCCAAGACATCCGCCGCTCCATGTTCGTGCGCTTTGGGGGCAGACTCCTCCCGATGGCGGGGCAGGCCTCTGCCGCCGCCCGGGAAGGCTCTCACTCGTGGTGAGGTGTCGTCCGCCGCACAAAATGTCGTATCCGACGGAAAAAAACCTACTATATGCCCAGACTCAGCGACAACCCTGCATCAACCTTTGATAAAGGATTTTCCCCAGAAAGCCGCAAAGTGATTCGCAAGGGCAACACCTGACGCTGGGGCAGGGCCCGCGTTGACCGGCGCGCCCGAAATCCCGTATTCTCACCGTCTTCCGTGCCGCATCGTTGCGGCACGTTCTGTTTCAAGCCTTGGGACATCTTGTCGTGTCGGACGCTCTGTACCCGACCTTTGCGCGGGCTCCACTCTCATTCGAGCGGGGCGAAGGCGCCCGCCTGTTCACGGCTGGCGGCGACGCCTATCTCGACTTCACGGCCGGGATCGCCGTCAACTCGCTCGGCCACTGCCATCCCCACCTCGTCGAGGCCCTGAAGGGCCAGGCGGAGAAGGTCTGGCACGTCTCCAACCTGTTCGAGATCCCGGGCCAGTCCCGCCTCGCCGAGCGCCTGGTGGAGGCGACCTTCGCCGACCGCGTGTTCTTCGCCAATTCCGGCGCCGAGGCGCTCGAGTGCGCGATCAAGACCGCGCGCCGCTACCACTACGTCGAGGGCGCGCCCGAGCGCTACGGCATCATCACCTTCGAGGGCGCCTTCCACGGCCGCACCATGGCGACGATCGCCGCCGGCGGCCAGGCGAAGTATCTCGAGGGCTTCGGGCCGAAGCTCGACGGCTTCGACCAGGTGCCGTTCGGCGACCTGAAGGCGGTGCGCGAGGCGGTCGGGCCGCAGACGGCGGCGATCCTGATCGAGCCGATCCAGGGCGAGGGCGGCCTGCGGCCGGCCGAGACGGGCTTCCTCAAGGGCCTGCGCCAGCTCTGCGACGAGCACGGCCTGCTCCTGGTCTTCGACGAGGTGCAGTGCGGCGTCGGGCGCACCGGCAAGCTGTTCGCCTACGAGTGGTCGGGCGTCGAGCCCGACATCATGGCGGTCGCCAAGGGCATCGGCGGCGGCTTCCCGCTCGGCGCCTGCCTCGCCACCGAGGAGGCCGGCGAAGGGCATGACGCCCGGCACGCACGGCACGACCTTCGGCGGCAACCCGCTCGCCATGGCGGTCGGCAACGCGGTGCTCGACGTCATCCTGGCGCCGGGCTTCCTGCAGCACGTGCAGGACATCGGGCTGCGGCTGCGCCAGGGGCTCGCCCGCATCGTCGACAGCCATCCCGGCGTCATCGAGGAGGTGCGCGGCACCGGGCTGATGCTCGGCCTCAAGAGCCGCGTCGCCAACAAGGACCTCGTCTCGGCGCTGCGCGACGAGCACATGCTGACGGTCGCCGCCGGCGACAACGTCGTGCGGCTCCTGCCGCCGCTGATCATCGAGCGAGGCCGAAGTGGACGAGGCGCTCGACAAGCTCGACCGCGCCTGCCAGGCCCTCGAGGCCGCCACCAGTACGCAAGGTGCTGCATGATGAACGACACGCCCCGTCACTTCGTGGACCTGACGGAGATTTCGCCCGGGCGACCTGCGGCGCGATCATCGAGTCCAGCCGCGCGATGAAGGCCGAGGGCCGCAACGCCGCGCGCCCGCTCGAGGGCCGCACGCTGGCGATGATCTTCGACAAGCCGTCGACGCGGACCCGCGTCTCCTTCGACGTCGGCATGCGCCAGCTCGGCGGCGAGGCGATCTTCCTGACCGGCAAGGAGATGCAGCTCGGCCGCGGCGAGACGATCGCCGACACCGCGCGCGTCCTGTCGCGCTTCGTCGACGCGATCATGATCCGGCTGCTCGAGCACGAGGACGTGCAGGAGCTCGCCCGGCACGCCAGCGTCCCCGTGATCAACGGCCTGACCCGGCTGTCGCATCCCTGCCAGATCATGGCCGACGTCATGACCTTCGAGGAGCACCGCGGGCCGATCGCCGGCCGCACGGTGACCTGGACCGGCGACTGCAACAACGTCACGGCGTCGTGGATCCACGCCGCCGCGCGCTTCGACTTCAAGCTCCGCATCGCGGCGCCCAAGAAGCTCAGGCCGCGCCGCGACCTGATGGACTGGATCGAGCGCGAGAAGGTGAAGGTGTCGCTCCACGACGACCCGTTCGAGGCCGTCGACGGCGCCGACTGCGTCGTCACCGACACCTGGGTCTCGATGGGCGACGAGGGCGCCGAGCGGCGCCACAACCTGCTGAAGCCCTACCAGGTGAACGAGCGCCTGATGAAGGCGGCGAGCCCCGACGCGATCTTCATGCACTGCCTGCCGGCGCACCGCGGCGAGGAGGTGACCGACGAGGTGATGGACGGGCCGCAGTCGGTGGTGTTCGACGAGGCGGAGAACCGGCTGCACGCGCAGAAGGGCATCCTCGCCTGGTGCCTGGAAGGCAGGGCCTGATGGCTTCACCGGCCGACCTGCCGGAGATCGTCCTCGATACGGCCGCCGACGACCTGATCCTGCCGTTCGCGGTCGAGGGGCTGGACGTGCGCGGCCGCGTCGTGCGGCTCGGCTCGGCGATCGACAGCATCCTCGACCGGCACGGCTATCCCGAGCCGGTGGCGGCGCTCCTGGCCGAGGCGGTGGCGCTGACGCTGCTGCTCGGCTCGTCGCTCAAGTTCGAGGGGCGGTTCATCCTGCAGGCGCAGACCGACGGGCCGGTGTCGCTCGTGGTCGCCGACCTGACGGTGCCGGGCACGATCCGCGGCTATGCGAGCTTCGACGCGGACGCGGTCGCGCGCCAGGAGCCGGGCGAGGACCTGCCGCAGCGCCTGCTCGGCAAGGGCCATCTCGCGATGACCGTCGATCCCGGCGGCAACATGCGCCGCTACCAGGGCATCGTCGCCCTCGACGGCGTGACGCTGCAGGAGGCCGCGCACACCTATTTCCGCCAGTCCGAGCAGATCCCGACCACGGTGCGCGTCTCGGCCGGTCCGATCTATCGCGGCGGCGAGGCGCCTGCGCACCGGCTGGCGCGCCGGCGGCATCATCATCCAGCACATGCCGGAAGGCGGCCCCGGCCGCTCCGCGGACCTGCACCCGGGCGACGCGCCGGAGGGCGCCGAGATCCACGAGGTGGAGGAGCCGGACGAGTGGACGGAGGCGCGGCTGCTGCTCGAGACGGTCGAGATGCACGAGCTGCTCGATCCCTCGATCGCGGTCGGCCGCCTGCTTCTCCGCCTCTACCACGAGCGCGGCGTGCGCGTGTTCGACCCCATCGAGGTCGTCGAGGACTGCACCTGCTCACGCGAGAAGATCCTCAACGTGCTGCGCGGCTTCGACGAGGCGGAGCGGCGCGAGATGGTGACGGACGACGGCAAGATCGAGGTGACGTGCGAGTTCTGCTCGGCGCACTACGAGATCGATCCCGAGGAGCTCGGCTGAGGAGGAGGCCCGAGGCGGCTCAGGCCGCCGCCTTCGCCTGCTCGATCATCCGGTCGAGGAACCGGTCGCAGGCGTCGAGCTCCGAGATCTCGATGAACTCGTCGGGCTTGTGCGCCTGGGCGATGTCGCCGGGGCCGCAGACGATCGTCGGCGCGCCCTGCGCCTGGAAGACGCCGCCCTCGGTCGCGAAGGATACCGTGTGCGTCTCGTTGCGCCCGGCACAGCGCATGGCGAGCCGCTCCGCCGCCGAGCCCGGCTGCGGCTTCAGCCCTTCGACATGCACCATCCGCTCCGTGACGATGTCGGCCTCCGGCGCCACCGTCCTCAGCTTCGGCAGGACGGTCTCGCGCACGAAGCGCTCGTAGCGCGCCCGCATCGCGTCGACGTCGGTCCCCGGCAGCCCCCGTATCTCCCAGGTGAAGCGGCACGAGCTCGGGACGATGTTCACGGCGGTGCCGCCGGAGATCGTCCCGACATGCACCGTCGTGTAGGGCGGATCGAAGCGGCCGGACGGATCGCCCGCCGCGATCGCCTCTTCGCGCATCGCGACGATCTCGCCGATCAGCTCGCTCGCCGCGATGACCGCGTTCGCGCCCTTGTGGATGTTCGCCGAGTGCGACGCGCGGCCGGTGATGGTCGTCGTGAAGTCGCTGATGCTCTTGTGCGCGTCGACCACGTTCATCGTCGTCGGCTCGCCGACCACCACCGCCGCCGGCATCGGATGGGCCACGCCGAGGGCGTTCACGAGGCTCTGCACGCCCTCGCAGCCGAGCTCCTCGTCATAGGAGAAGGCGAGGTGGATCGGCTTGCTCAGCCCGGCCGCCAGGAAGTCCGGCACCTTCGCGAGGCAGCAGGCGAGGAAGCCCTTCATGTCGGCGGAGCCGCGGCCGTACAGCCGCCCGTCCCGCTCGGTCAGGGTGAACGGGTCGCTCTTCCAGGTCTGGTCGGTCACCGGCACGCAGTCGGTGTGGCCGGACAGGGCGATGCCGCCGGCCTCGCTCGGCCCGATCGTCGCGAACAGGTTCGCCTTGTCGCGCTCCGGGCTGAAGAACAGCGAGGACGCGATACCGTAGCCCTCGAGATAGTCGCGGACATAGTCGATCAGGGGAAGGTTCGTCTTGGCGCTGGTCGTGTCGAAGGCCACGAGGCGGGCAAGGATGTCGCGGGCAGAAGGGGCGGCTGCGGCCAAGTCTGGAATTCCTTGTGGGCTGGGTCGGCGGGCTCTGAGCGCGACACTAGCGTTTCGCTGCCCTGCGGCAAAGGCATGGGCGGGCCCGCATCGAGCGCGTTCCGGCCCGATTGTCTCCGCATGATCCCGGCTCGGTGGCAAAGGGAGTGGAGGCCGAAGCGGCCGGGAGTGAACCCCAGGTGATCGTGCGCGCCACGGCCTTCAGGCCGCGGTCGAGATCGGCGGCGTGATCCACGTCAATCGCTGCGGCAGGCCGCAGGTCTAGGCTCCGACGCGGGAGGAGTCGCGCCGCCATGCTGCCCTTTACCCGGGACGCGTTTCTCGACGTTTTCGCCGACTACAACGCCGCGCTGTGGCCGGCGGCGGTCGCGGCCTATCTCGCCGCGGCGGTTTCGGTCGTCCTCGTCTTACGCCATCCGGAGCACGCCGGGCGGCCGGTCGGCTGGCTCCTCGCCCTCATGTGGGCGTGGACCGGCATCGCCTATCACGGCCTCTATTTCTCCGGGATCAACCCGGCAGCCTACGTCTTCGCCGGCCTGTTCGTCCTGCAGGCGGTGCTCTTCGCGCTTGCCGGCGGACGCGGCCTGCGCTTCGGCCGGGTGCGTGGCGGCCGCGCCGTCGCGGCGGCCGCGCTGATCCTCTACGCGGGCGTCCTCTATCCCCTCGTCGGGCTCGTCGCGGGACATGCCGCCGCGGAGCTGCCGCTCTTCGGGATCACGCCGTGTCCGCTCACGATCTTCACCTTCGGGATCCTGCTGCTCGCCACCCCGCCTGCACCGCTCCGGCTCCTCGCGGTGCCTTTCCTCTGGGCTGTCGTGGGAGGAAGCGCGGCAATACTGCTCGGCATCCCGCAGGACTGGGTGCTGCCGCTCGCCGGGCTCGCCGCCGCGGCAGACCTGTTCGTCGGCCGCCGCTCGCGCACGGCCCGCGCGGAAGGACACCTCAGTTGATCGTGCGCGAGGCGTCCGGGGCGTCGAGCGAGAAGGTCGGCACCTCGATCTCGAAGCGCTCGCCCTCGTCGGTGATCATCTCGTAGGCGCCGGACATCACGCCGGAGGTGGTGTTGAGCGGCACGCCGCTCGTGTAGCGGAAGGAGTCGGAGGGGCCGAGCATCGGCTGCTCGCCGACCACGCCCGGTCCCGCCACGTCCATCCGCTTGCCGTGCGCGTCGATGATCATCCAGCGCCGGCTGAGAAGCTGCACCGTCTCGTGGCCGAGATTGGTGATCTCGATCGTGTAGGTCCAGAAATGGGCGCTCTGGTCGGGGTCCGACCGCTCGGGACAATAGGCCGGCTCGACCGTCACCTCGATGTCCCGTGTCAGCGCCCGGTACATGTCACACGGCCTTCAGGCCGCGGTCGAGATCGGCGGCGAGGTCCGCCGGATCCTCGAGACCGACCGACAGCCGCAGGAGGCCGTCGCCGATGCCGAGATCGGCGCGGGCCTCCGGGGTGAGCCGCTGGTGGGTCGTCGTCGCGGGGTGGGTGACGAGGCTCTTGGCGTCGCCGAGATTGTTCGAGATCTTGATGACCTTGAGGGCGTTGCAGAAGCGGAAGGCCGCCTCCTTGCCGCCCTCGACCTCGATCGCCAGCATCGGGCCGCCGTCGCGCATCTGGCGCTTCGCGATCTCGTGGTCGGGGTGGTCGCTGCGGCCGGGATAGAGGAGCTTCGCGATGCCCGGCTTGCCGGCGAGGTGGTCGGCGAGGCGCGCGGCCGAGGAGACCTGCCGGTCGACCCGCAGCTGAAGCGTCTCGAGGCCCTTCAGGAGCACCCAGGCGTTGAAGGGGCTCATCGAGGGGCCGGTGTGCCGGTAGAAGTCCTTGAGCTCGTTCGCCACGAATTCCTCGCTGCCGAGGATGATCCCGCCGAGGCAACGCCCCTGGCCGTCGATATGTTTCGTCGCGGAATAGACCACGACATCGGCACCGAGATCGAGGGGGCGCTGGCCGAGCGGCGTTGCGAAGACGTTGTCGACCGTGACGCGGGCCCCGTTCTCCTTCGCGATGTCGCAGATCGCCTTGAGGTCGAGGACCTGCAGCGTCGGGTTGGTCGGCGTCTCCAGGAAGAACAGCCGGGTCTCCGGCCGCACCGCCTTGCGCCACGCGTCGAGGTCGGTGCCGTCGACCACGGTCGAGGAGACGCCGAAGCGCGGCAGCAGGTCCTGGATGATGTAGAGGCACGAGCCGAACAGGGCGCGCGAGGCGACGACGTGGTCGCCGGCCTTGAGCTGGCACATCAGCGCGGCGTGCACCGCGGCCATGCCGCTCGCCGTCGCGCGGGCGGCCTCGGCGCCCTCGATGCGGCACATGCGCTCTTCCAGCATGCCGACCGTGGGGTTGGCGTAGCGGGAGTAGACGAAGCCCGGCGCCTCGCCCTTGAAGCGCGCCTCGGCGGCCTCGGCGGTGTCGTAGACGAAGCCGGAATTGAGGAAGATCGCCTCGGACGTCTCGCCGAACTGGCTGCGGACGGTGCCGCCGTGCACGAGCTCGGTGGCGAGGCCGAAGGTGGCGTCGTGGTCGGGAAAGTCGTTCAAGAGGGTGCCTCCGATGGAGGGCCGGGTACGAAAAAGCCCGGTCGACGCGTGGATAACGGCGTCTCCGGGCCCGTCGCGCCCGACCTTTTAGCGAGTTGTTTTACGTGGCTGCAAGCCGGCCGGCCCAAATCACCACGGACGATCGCATTTCTCTGCCCCAGCCCCGCCTTGGCGTCAAGCGTGCGCTCGGCTAAAGGTGCGTGCCTGGCATCGGGGGCATTCGGCACGACATGGATCTCAAGGCGGCCGCGGGCATGCAGGGCATTCTTCCCGCGCACCACATCCAGGATCTTCTCGAAACGGGCGGCATCCGCACCGACGGCGCGCCGGCGCCCGACCAGGTGCAGCCGGCGAGCCTCGACCTGCGGCTCGGCCGCGTCGCCTACCGCGTGCGGGCGAGCTTCCTGCCGGGGCCGCGGCGCAGCGTCGGCGAGCGCGTCGCCGACCTCGCCATGCACGAGATCGACCTGACGAACGGCGCCGTGCTGGAGACGGGCTGCGTCTACATCGTGCCGCTGCTGGAAAGCCTCGACCTCCCCGCCGACATCGCCGCCGACGCCAACCCGAAAAGCTCGACGGGACGCCTCGACGTCTTCACCCGCGTCATCGCCGACCGCGCCCGCGCCTTCGACACGATGGAGGCGGGCTATTCCGGCCCGCTCTATCTCGAGATCAGCCCGCGCACCTTCCCCGTCCTCGTGCGCACCGGCTCGCGGCTGTCGCAGATCCGCTTCCGCATCGGCCGCGCCACGCTCGGCGACGAGGAGACGCGGGCGCTCGACGCGGCGGAGCGGCTGGTGGCGGGGGGCGAGCCCGACATCTCCGGCGGCATCGCGGTCAGCGTCGACCTGAAGGGGCAGGGCGGCGTCGTCGGCTACCGGGCGAAGCGGCACACCGGCGTGATCGACGTCGACCGGCGCGACGGCTACGCGGTCCAGGAGTTCTGGGACAGGCTCGAGACCGGCAACGGGACGCTGATCCTCGATCCCAACGAGTTCTACATCCTCGCCTCCAAGGAGGCCGTGCACGTGCCGCCGAGCTTCGCGGCCGAGATGGTGCCGTTCGATCCGCTGGTCGGCGAGTTCCGCGTCCACTATGCCGGGTTCTTCGACCCCGGCTTCGGCCACGCGGAGGCGGGCGGCCACGGCAGCCGCGCCGTCCTCGAGGTGCGCTCGCGCGAGGTGCCGTTCATCCTGGAGGACGGCCAGACGGTCGGCCGCCTCGTCTACGAGCGGCTGACGGAGCGGCCCGCGACGCTCTACGGCAGGGACATCGGCTCGCACTACCAGGCGCAGGGCCTGAAGCTGTCGAAGCACTTCCGGGCGGAGGGCTGACGGGAGGCCCTCGTAAACCCGCCGTTCACCGTGTTTCCCGGAGGATCGGCCGCATGAGCGAAGACGCTACCGACGGCCACGTCGCCCTCCTGTCCGCCGCGCCGGACCTCGAGGCCGCGGTGCGCGAATGGCTCGCCCATCTCGCCGGCGAGCGGCGCGTGGCGGCCAACACGCTCGAAGCCTATGCGCGCGACATGCGGCAGTTCCTCCTCTTCCTGCAGGGCTATCTCGGCGAGCCGCCGAGCCTCGCCGACTTCGCCTCTCTGACGCCGATGGACGTGCGCGCCTTCATGGCGTCGCGCCGCAACGGCGGGGTCGGCGCCCGATCGCTGAGCCGGGCGCTCGCCGCGCTGCGCGGCTTCTCGGCGCATCTCGAGCGCGCCGGCCGGCCGACGACGTCGGCCTTCGCGGTGGTGCGCGGCGCCAAGAAGAAGCGCACCCTGCCGAAGCCCCTGACGCAGGAGGCGGCGGCGCGGCTGATCGAGCCCGGCGACCTGTTCGCCGACGCCGAGCCGTGGATCGCCGCGCGCGACATCGCCGTGTTCTCGCTGCTCTACGGCTGCGGCCTGCGCATCTCCGAGGCGCTCGGGCTCCTGCGCAAGGAGGCGCCGGCGCCGGGCGGCGACGACGTGCTGCGCATCCTCGGCAAGGGCGGCAAGACCCGCCTCGTGCCGGTGCTGCCGGCGGTGGCGGAGGCGGTGCAGGACTATCTCGCGCGCTGCCCCCACCGGCTGGCGCCGGGCGACGCGCTGTTCGTCGGCGCCAAGGGCGGGCCGCTCAACCCCCGCATCGTGCAGCGCCGGATGGCGGAGCTGCGCGGCGCGATGGGCCTCGCCGACAGCGCCACGCCGCACGCGCTGCGCCATTCCTTCGCGACGCATCTTCTGGCCGCCGGCGGCGACCTCCGCGCGATCCAGGAGCTCCTGGGGCACGCCAGCCTGTCGACGACGCAGCTCTACACCGAGGTCGACGAGGCGCGGCTGATGGAGGCCTACATGGCGGCGCACCCGCGGGCGAACGCCTCCATCAAATGATGGTGAGGGGAGGTGCGCTGCGCCGCCGCGGTGTTACCCTGCGTAAGGGTGCCCGCATGCCGGGCCCAGCAACAGAGGGAGTTCAGCCATGATCCGCAGCGCTCTTGCCGCCCTGGCCCTCGTCGCCTTCGCCGGTGCCGCCTCGGCGTGCCCGGCCCACGTCTCCGAGAAGGAGCAGATGACGCCGATCAAGACGGCGCAGATCTCCACGCCGGCGAGCCCGGACACCCAGGCGCCGAAGCCCCAGCAGAACTGAGCCGGCCCGGTCGCGGCTCGCGAGGAGGCCGGCGGCCCCGCCGGCCTCACCGCTTGCGCGGCAGGTCCCGGGCGGGCCGCGGCGTTTCGGGGCCGTGCCCGCGCTTCAGGAGGAAGACGGCCTGCTCGCCGAGCAGGTTGAGCACCGGCATGGGCAGCGAGCTCGGCAGCCGGTTGCCCCGCCCGTCGAGCGTGACGGAGCGCACGATGGTCGCGCCGATCTCGTCGGCGAGCGCGACGAAGTCCTTGATCGTGCAGAAATGGATGTTCGGCGTCTCGTACCACGCGCAGGGCAGGTGCGAGCTGATCGGCATGCGGCCCCTGAGCACGATCTGCGCCCGGAGCTTCCAGTAGCCGAAATTCGGGAACGACACGATCGCCTGCCGGCCGATGCGCAGGAGGTGCTCGACGACGCCGCGCGGGTCGTAGGTCGCCTGCAGCGTCTGGCTCAGCACGACGACGTCGAAGGCGTCCTTGGGGTAGTCGACCAGGTCGTGGTCGGCGTCGCCCTGGACGACGGCGAGGCCCTTGGCGACGCACTCGTTCACGCCGGACTGGCTGAGCTCGATGCCGCGGCCGTCGACGTCGCTGCGTCGTCTCGAGCAGGCGCAGGAGCGCGCCGTCGCCGCAGCCGATGTCGAGCACCCGCGAGCCCGGCTCGATCATCTCGGCGACGAGCTGCAGGTCGAGGCGGTCGGGAAACTCCGGCGTGTGGTGGCGCGGGTCCGAGTGGGCGAGATCGGCCACCATGCCTAGCCCCGCGGCCAGGCGCGACCGGCGCCCTCGAGGAAGCCGCGGATCGCGTCGAGCATCTCCGGCTCGTGCAGCAGGAACGCGTCGTGGCCCTTGTCGCTCTCGATCTCGACGAAGCTGACCCGCGCCCCGGCGGCGTTGAGCGCGTGCACGATCTTGCGGTTCTCCTCGGTCGGGAACAGCCAGTCGGAGGTGAAGGAGACGACGCAGAAGCGCGTCTTGGTGCCGCATGAAGGCGTTGGCCAGCGTGTCGCCGTGCGTCGGCCGCGAGGTCGAAATAGTCCATCGCCCGGGTCATGTAGAGATAGGAGTTGGCGTCGAAGCGGTCGACGAAGGTCATGCCCTGGTGGCGCAGATAGCTCTCGATCTGGAAGTCGGCGTCGAAGCCGAAGGTGATCGACTCGCGGTCCTGCAGGTTGCGGCCGAACTTGCGGTGCAGCGCCGGGTCGGAGAGGTAGGTGATGTGCGCGGCCATGCGCGCCACGGCGAGGCCCTTGCGTCGGCCGGCAGCCCTCGACGAGATAGCGGCCGCCGCACCAGTCCGGGTCGGCCATGACGGCCTGCCGCCCGACCTCGTGGAAGGCGATGTTCTGCGAGGAGTGGCGGGCGGCGGTGGCGATCGGCACCGCGGCGAAGACGCGCTCGGGATAGCTCGCCGCCCATTGCAGCACCTGCATGCCGCCCATCGAGCCGCCGATCACCGCGAACAGCCGGTCGATGCCGAGATGGTCGACGAGCTTCGCCTGGGCGCTGACCATGTCGCTGATCGTCACGAGCGGGAAGTCGAGGCCCCAGGGCTCGCCCGTCGTCGGGATTGATCGAGGCGGGGCCGGTCGTGCCGAGGCAGCCGCCGAGCACGTTGGCGCAGACGACGAAGTAGCGGTCGGTGTCGATCGGCTTGCCCGGCCCGACCATCAGCGACCACCAGCCGGGCTTGCCGGTCACCGGGTGCGGGTTGGCGACGTGCTGGTCGCCGGTCAGCGCGTGGCAGACGAGGACGGCGTTCGACTTGTCGGCGTTGAGCTCGCCGTAGGTCTGGTAGGCGATCGTCAGGCCACGGAGCTCGGCGCCCGACTTCGAGCACGAGCACGTCGTCGGGCGGCAGCTTGAGGACGGCGCTGTCCGGCGCTTCGAGCTGGCGCGCCGCGGCGGTGAGCGATGTGGCGACTTCGTTCATGTCCCAGCCGAAGGGGCTGTGGGGCGGGTCCTGCATCCTGTGGCGGAGCTGGAGCCTCGCATGGGTGCAGAGTAGCTAAGGATTGCGCCGACGGAGGTCAATCTTTCTTTTGATTCCGCAGGCGGCCTTTCGTATGACTGCCGGGTTTCGCGTGCCCTTCACGAACGAGTTCGCCGGTCCTTATCCGCATGGTCATCGCCGTCCCCCAGAATGCCGAGGAGCTGAGCGCGCTCCGTGCCCAGATCGACGAGATCGACACGGAGATGCATCGCCTGCTGATGCGGCGCGGCGAGGTGATCGACCGGCTCGTCGCCGCCAAGCGCACGCAGGATTCCGGCGTCGCCTTCCGGCCCGGCCGCGAGGTGGCGATGCTGCAGCGGCTCGCCGCGCGCCACGGCGGCACGCTGCCTTTGTCGACGGTCGAGCACGTCTGGCGCGAGATCATCGGCACGTTCACCCAGGCGCAGGCGCGCTTCAGGGTGCACGCGCCGCGCGCCGCCACCCCCGCGGTGCGCGACACGCTGCGCTTCCATTTCGGCTTCGCCGCCGAGATCGTCGATCATCCCACGCCGGCCGGCGCGATCGCGGCGGCGCGCGAGAGCGGCACCGACCTCGTGGTCATCCCGCTCGACGACGACGCGGAGGACGACTGGTGGCGGCCGCTGATGGAGCCGGATGCCGGCATCAAGGTGGTCACGGCGCTGCCGCTTCTCGTCTCGGCGAAGGAGCTCGGCCTGCCGCCGGCGCTCGTGCTCGGCTCGAGCCTGATCGAGGTCGACGACGCGCCGCTCGGCGTCTACGCCGTCGACCATCTCGTCGAGGCGCCGCACCTGCACGTGCTGTGCCGCACGGCGGCCGGATCGCTCATCGCCTACGAGGACGAGACCGCGCTCGGCGACATCAGGCAGCAGGCGAACCTCGAGGACGTGCTGACGAGCGCCGTGCCGGTCGGCCGCCTCTACGCCCTGCCGAAATTCTGAAAGACATGAAGGCGCAAGACCCCATGAGCGAGGCCCTCGACCGCCCGCGACCCAAGCCCGGCGTTCTCGACATCGCCGCCTACACGCCCGGCACCGGCAAGTCGGTGCCCGGAGGGCGCATCTTCAAGCTGTCCTCGAACGAGACGCCGCTCGGCCCGAGCCCGGCGGCGGTCGAGGCCTATCGCGCGGTCGCCGACGACCTCGCCGCCTATCCCGACGGCGGCGCGACGGCGCTGCGCCGCGCGGTGGCGGAGCGCTTCGGCCTCAACGCCGACCGCATCGTCTGCGGCGCCGGCTCCGACGAGATCATCTCGCTCCTGTGCAGCGCCTATCTGGAGCCGGGCGACGAGGTGCTCTACTCGCAGTACGGCTTCCTCATGTACAAGATCTCGGCGCTCGCCGCGAGCGCGGTGCCGGTCGTGGCGCCGGAAGCGGACATGATCGCCGACGTCGACGCGATCCTCGCGCGGGTGAGCGAGCGCACGCAAGCTCGTCTTCCTCGCCAACCCGAACAACCCCACGGGCACCTACCTGCCGCACGAGGAGGTGAAGCGCCTGCACGCCGGGCTGCCGCGCCACGTGATCCTGGTGCTCGACGCGGCCTACGCGGAATATGTCCGGCGCAACGACTACGAGGCGGGGTTCGAGCTCGTGGCGACGAGCGAGAACGTCGTGATGATGCGCACCTTCTCGAAGATCCACGGCCTCGCGGCGCTGCGCCTCGGCTGGGCCTACTGCCCGCGCCGACATCGCCGACGTGCTGAACCGCGTGCGCGGGCCGTTCAACGTCTCCTCGCCGGCGATCGCCGCGGGCGTCGCCTCGCTCAAGGACGCAGGCGCATTCCGACGGCGCGCATCGCGCACAACGAGCGCTGGCTGCCGTGGCTGTCGGACGAGCTCCGGGCGCTCGGCCTTCAGGTGCTGCCGAGCGTCGGCAACTTCATCCTCGTGCGCTTTCCCGGCGCGCCGGGGCCGACGGCGCCGGAGGCCGACGCCGCGCTGCAGGCCGACGGCATCTTCGTGCGCCGGATGGACGCCTACGGGCTCTCCGACTCCCTGCGCATCACGATCGGCACCGAGGAGGCGAACCGCCTCGTCGTCGAGAGCCTGGCGCGCCTGATGGACAAGAGCCGTGCCTGAGGCAGCCTTCGACCGCCTCGCGCTGATCGGCATCGGCCTGATCGGCTCCTCGATCGCCCACGCGGCCCGCCGCGGCGGGCTCGCCGGGCACATCGTCGTGCAGACGCGGCGGCAGGAGACGCTCGACGAGGCGCGAGGCGCTGGGCCTCGGCGACAGCTACACGCTCGACCCCGCCGAGGCGGTGCGCGACGCCGACCTCGTCATCCTCTGCGTGCCGGTCGGCGCCTGCGAGGAGATCGCGAAGGCGATCGCCCCGGCGCTGAAGGCGGGGGCGATCGTCTCCGACGTCGGCTCGGTCAAGACCTCGGTCGTGCGCCAGATGCAGCCGCACCTGCCGGACGCCGTGCATTTCGTGCCGGCCCACCCGGTGGCCGGCACCGAGCAGTCCGGCCCCTCGGCCGGCTTCGCCGAGCTCTTCGACAACCGCTGGTGCATCCTGACGCCGCCGCGCCGGCGCGGACGAGGCGGCGGTGGCGCGGCTGTCCGGCTTCTGGACAGGGCTCGGCGCGCATGTCGAGACGATGGCGCCGGAGCACCACGACATGGTGCTCGCGATCACCAGCCACGTGCCGCACCTGATCGCCTACAACATCGTCGGCACCGCCGCCCATCTCGAGGAGGTGACGAGCTCGGAGGTGATGAAGTTCTCCGCCGGCGGCTTCCGCGACTTCACCCGCATCGCCGCGTCCGATCCGACGATGTGGCGCGACGTCTTCCTGCACAACAGGGAGGCGGTGCTGGAGATGCTCGGCCGCTTCACCGAGGACCTGACCGCGCTGCAGCGCGCCATCCGCTTCGGCGAGGGCGACACGCTGTTCGAGCTGTTCTCGCGCACCCGCGCCATCCGCCGCGGCATCATCGAGGCCGGCCAGGAAACGGCCGCGCCCGATTTCGGCCGGCGGCCCGTGGCGAAGGACGAGCCGGCGGAGTAGGCGCGGAACCGGCGGGGCTGGAAAGCGCGCCCGCGCGGGCTAGATCGGTGCCGACAAAGCCGGGAGGTGCTCGATGCCGGACGTCCATGCGCTCACCCTGTTCGCGGGCGCAGCCCTCGTACTCGCGCTGATGCCAGGGCCGGGCCTCTTCTACCTGTCCGGCCGGACCCTGGCATATGGCCGCGCCGACGGGCTGCGCTCCTGCATCGGCTCGACGCTCGGCGGCCTTCTGCACGTCGCCGCGGCGGCGATCGGCCTGTCGGCGCTCGTCATGGCCAGCGCCACCGCCTTCGCCGCACTGAAGCTCGTCGGCGGCCTCTATCTCCTCTACCTCGCCTGGCAGACCTGGCGGCATGCCTCCGAGCGGGGGCGGCGCGCAGACGCGGCCGGAGCGCGGCCGCGGTCGACGGGGCGCCATCCGGCAGGGCTTCGTGGTCGAGGCCTCGAACCCGAAGACGGCGGCGTTCTTCCTCGCGCTCATTCCGCAATTCGTCGACCCGGCGGCAGGTCCCGTGGCGCTCCAGTTCTGCGTGCTGGGGCTCGTGTCGGTCGTGCTCAACAGCGCGACCGGCGTCGCGGCGATCCTCGGCGCCTCATGGGTGCGCGAGCGCGCGGCGGCCGGCGGGCCTCTCGTCGTCCGGCTCAGGAAGCTGTCGGCGCTGATTCTCGGCGGGCTCGGCGTCTCGCTCATCCTGACGCGCCGTCCCGCCTGATCCCGGCGGGGAGCCGGCGCCGCCGCGCGGCGGCCGCGAGGCCGCGTGCGCCTCAGTAGAGCCGGGGCACGTCCGCGACGGGGAAGTTGCCGAGATACGCCTTGCCGTCGTGCAGCGAGAGCTTGCCCGTGACGGCCGGCTTGCCGTCGATCTCGGTCGTCTCGCCGACGAACCGCAGGGCCGTCGCGACGATCGGGGCGAGGCCGCCGAAGGCGCCGCCCTTGCCGGGGCCCGAGACGTCCGGACCCGCGAGCGCGATGGTCAGGTCGCCGCGGACGCGGCCTTCGGGCTCCGGCGTCACGTCGCCCTGCGCCGTCAGCCGCGTCTCGTCCTGCTTCGCCTCGAACGAGTCGATCGACAAAGCGCCGCCGGCCTCCTGCCAGCGCTGCAGGAAGTTGCGGGGGTGGGCGATGAGGTCCGAGCGTCACGGCCACGGCGTTGCCGCGCACCGAGACGTCGACCGGCTCGGTCCGCTTCGTGCCGGGATAGGCGACGGAGAGGTTCCTCGCGGACATGGCGAGGTCCATGGCGTTCGGCCCCGGCGCGGCCGCGTCGCGCTGGTGCAGCTCGATGTGGTCGGCGCGCAGCGCGAAGTCGCTCGCCTGCCCGGTCGCGGCGCCGGCCTCCGGGTCGGGGCGCAGCGAGAACCCGTCCGAGGCGACGTCGACGGCGGTGAGCTGGCCGAGCGGCATCAGGAGCGAGGCCTGCAGCAGGTCCCAGTCGGCGACCAGCGGCGGGGCGCCGCCGAGCAGGTCCGGGCCGCTCGTCACGCGCACCGGCCCCTCGACCTCGACGATGACGTGATCGGGCTGCCAGACCTGCAGCACGGCGTGCAGCTTGCGGCCCGTGGCGACGATCTCCGGCTCGGCCGAAAGCGTGATGCTCGGGTTCTCGCAGACGAGCTCGAAGCGGAAGGGGAAGCCCGAGGTGTAGCGGTCGTCGCAGGAGTGGACGCGGCCCTGTGCCGCCTCGACCTTGAGCCAGGACTCGAGCGCCGCGTCGGCGCGGTGGCTGGCGGTCATCCAGAAATAGCTCCAGGCGCCGATCACCGCGAGGACCAGCAGGAACACGACGACGACGGCCAGGGGCGGCCGGCCCCATCCCCGCTTCGGGCTGTCGTCCATCGTCATCGGTCCGGGCCTTCGGAAACTGGAGTTGCGCGCGTCGTGATGCTAGGTGACGGCGCACATAGCATGCGTTTCATGGCGGTACGAGGGCGTTCGGTGACGGGATCCGGCGAGGGAGAGATGTGGGTTTTCGGCTATGGCTCGCTGATGTGGCGGCCGGGCTTCGCCCACTCCGAGACGGTGCCGGCGCGCCTCGTCGGGCTGCATCGCTCGCTCTGCGTCCTGTCGCACGTGCACCGCGGCACGCCGGAGGCGCCGGGCCTGGTGCTGGGGCTCGACCGCGGCGGCTCGTGCCGCGGCCTCGCCTTCCGCGTCGCCGACGGCGAGCACGAGGCGACGCTCGCCTATCTCAGGGCGCGCGAGCAGCCGACCATGGTCTACAAGGAGCTGCGCCGGCGCGTCGTGCTGCTCGACGGCAGCGGCCGTCACGTCAGCGCCCTGTGCTACGTCGTCGACCGGAAACACGAGCAATATGCCGGCGTGCTGCCGATGGAGACGCAGGTCGAACTCGTGCGCCGCAGCCACGGCCAGTCCGGCCCGAACGTCGACTACGTCACGAGCACGCTCGAGCACCTGCGGCAGATGGACATCCACGATCCCGCGCTGGAGCAGCTGTGCGCCGGGCTCGCCGGCTCGCGCGGCGGATAGGACGAGGCCCGACGGACGGCGCCGCTCAGGCGGCGACGCTGTCCTCGGGATCCTCGAGCGCGGCGCGCAGGTCCTCGGCGACGTGGCGCGCCTCCTCGGCGCTTTCGGCCAGGAGATGCACGTGCGCCTCGGTGGCGCCGGCCATGCGCGCCGCGGAGATCGCCGCGGCCGTCGCGCCGCCGGTCGTGCCGACCCACACGGCCTCGCGGGAGCCGTCCGGCCGCACGCTGGCGAGCACGAGAGAGCAGTGCCGGAAGTCCGGCGCGAGCTCGATCGGGAAGAGCTTGTGCAGGTAGCGGCGCCCGCTCGCACCCGTCCAGTAGCGGAACTGGTCCGCCATCGGCGTTCCGGCCAGGGCGATCGGCAGATCTGCGTCACGGAGGTGCTTCATGAGAACAAAACTAGAACCTGATGACCTGACAAGTCAACGGCCTTGATTCCGCTATGTTCCCGGCTTCGTTCACGCTTGGCTAACCATGTTGCAACCGGCCCACGGTCGGGCGCTCAGCGGGCCATGCCGTGGTACTCGTCGTTCGGCTGCATGTCGGTCGCGGCGGCGACCCGGTTCGACATGTTGAAGAAGCCGACGACCGAGGCGATGTCCCAGATGTCGCGGTCGGAGAAGCCGGCCTCGCGCAGCGCCTGCGCGGTCGTCCTCGACGATCTCGGCCGGCCGCTCCGTCAGCTTCCAGGCGAAGGCCAGCATCGCCCGCTGCCTGGCATCGAGATCGGCGACGCGCCAGTTCATGACCATCAGCTCGCCGAGCTTGGGATCGCCGGACAGCAGGCGCACCGTCGCGCCGTGCGCGGTCAGGCAGTAGAAGCAGCGGTTCACCGAGGACACGACGACGGCGATCATCTCGCGCTCGAGCTTGGAGAGCCCGGAATCGCCGAGCATCAGGTCGTTGTACATGTCGGTGAAAGCCTGCAGCTTCACCGGGTTGAACGCATAGGCCCTCAGCACGTTGGGCACCATGCCGAGCTTCTCCTCGCACTTGGCGAAATAGGCCTTCTGCCGCTCGTCGAGCTCGCCCTCGGGCTGCAGCTCGAGCGCGATGATGTGATTCGTGGGCATTGTCGCTCTCCGTCGTACGGCGTTTGCGCAAAAGCCTATAGGCTGCGGGGGCGGCTGTCTTGCCTGCCGGCGCGCATCTGGGCGAGGGTCGGCGGGGCCGGAAGTCGAGGACGGGCAAGCGCCGGCAAGACGCGCAACCGAGGGAACGCCATGCTCAACAGGGAAGACGACCGCCGCAGCAACCTGATCGCGCTCACGCTCAAGGCGCTCGACGAGCGCGGGGCGGCGCAGGGCCTGCAGGAGTTCGCCCAGTGCCTGTTCGACCGCGCGACGGTCGAGGACCTCGCCGTCTACACGCCGGCCGAGCTCGCCGACCTCGCCGAGGGGGCGTGGCGCTTCGCGGAGACCCGGGACCGCGGCAGGGCGAAGGTGCGGGTCGTCAATCCCGAGGTCGAGGACGGCGCCCGATCGTCGCTGCTCGAGGCGGTGTCGATCATCGAGATCGTCAACGACAACATGGCCTTCCTCGTCGATTCCGCGATGGCGGAGCTGCAGGAGCGCGGCTACGAGGTGCGGCTCGTGCTGCATCCCATCGTCTACGTCTCGCGCGACGGCAGCGGCACGCGCCGGGCGTTCCACGGCAGCGGCTGCCCCGAGGGCGGCGACGCGATCCGCGAGAGCCTGATCCACATCCATGTCGGGCGCATCGACAGCGACAGCGAGCGCCGCGACACGACGGCGGCGCTCGGGCGGATCTACGAGCGGGTGCGCGCCGTGGTCGAGGACTGGCGGCCGATGCGCGACCGGCTCGACGCCATCATCCAGGTCTTCGAGCACAGCCCGCCGCCGCTCGACCCCAAGGACATCGACGAGGCCATCGCCTTCCTGCGCTGGGTGGAGGGCAACAACTTCACCTTCGTCGGCATGCGCGAGTACGAGTTCGTCGGCGGCCACATGGACGGCCGGCTGGAGCGGGTCACCTCGGAAGGGCCGTCCGGCCTCGGCATGCTGCGCGACCCCGAGGTGATGGTGCTGCGCCGCGGCCGCGAGTTCGTCGCCTCGACGCCGGAGCTGCGCGAGTTCCTGCAGCAGCCCGTGCCGCTGATCGTCACCAAGGCCAACGTCAAGTCGGTGGTCCACCGGCGGGCGCATCTCGACTATATCGGCGTCAAGACGTTCGACGGGCAGGGGCGGCTGACGGGCGAGCTGCGCATCGTCGGCCTGTTCACCTCGACCGCCTACAACAGCCCGGTCGCGGAGATCCCGTATCTCCGGCGCAAGGCCCAGTTCGTCGTGTCGCACGCGGGCTTCGACCCCGAGAGCCACAGCGGCAAGCGCCTGCAGAACGTCATCGAGACCTTCCCGCGCGACGAGCTGTTCCAGATCGACGAGGAGACGCTGCTCGACTGGGCGGTGACGATCCTGCAGCTCGGCGAGCGGCCGCGCATCCGGGTGCTCGCCCGCGCCGACAAGTTCGACCGCTTCGTCTCGGCGCTGGTCTTCCTGCCGCGCGACCGCTTCACGACCGACCTGCGCGTGCGCGTCGGCCAGCTCCTCGCCGACGCCTATGACGGGCGCGTGTCGGCCTACTACCCGTTCTTCCCGGAAGGGCCGCTCGTCCGCGTGCACTTCATCATCGGCCGCTACGAGGGGCCGACGCCGTCGCCGGACCTGCACGAGCTCGAGCGGGAGATCGGCGATCTCGCGCGCAACTGGAACGACAATCTGCGCGAGGCGCTGATCCTGGCGCAGGGGCCGAGCGCCGGCGCGGAGACCTTCTTCCGCTTCCGCGGCGCCTTCGCCGGCGCCTACCGCGAGATCTACTCGGCGGAGACCGCGGTGCGCGACATCGCCACGATCGGCCGGCTCGGTCGCTCGCGGCCGCTGGCCATCGACTTCCTGCGGCCGCAGCCGGAGCGGCCCGACCGCATCGCGCTCAAGCTGTTCCGCGTCGAGGAGCCGGTGCCGCTGTCGGAGCGCGTGCCGATCCTCGAGAACATGGGCTTCCGGGTGATCAACGAGCGCTCGTTCCGCGTCGACTGCCCCGGCGACGAGATGCTCGAGCACGTCTGGCTGCACGACATGGTCATCGAGAGGATCGACGGTCAGGCCGTCGACCTCGAGGCGCTCGACACGCCGCTCGAGGAGGCCTTCATGGCGGTCGCCACCGGCGCGGCCGAGAGCGACGGCTACAACAGCCTCGTCGTCCTGGTCGGGCTCGAATGGCGCGAGGTCGCGGTCCTGCGCGCCCTCAGCCGCTACCTGCGGCAGGCGCGCATCCCCTACTCGCAGGACTACATGTGGCGGACGCTGCAGCGGCACCCCGACGTGGCCCGGCTGCTGGTCGAGATCTTCCACACGCGCTTCCGCCCCGACGGGACGCCGCAGGAGGCGCGCGACGCCCGCTCGCAGGAGATCCTCGACGAGATCGAGGCGAAGCTCGAGGACGTGTCGAGCCTCGACGAGGACAGGATCCTGCGCCGCTTCACCAACCTCGTCTCGTCGATCATCCGCACGAACTACTACCAGACCGACGTGCAGGACCGTCACAAGCCGGCGATCTCGTTCAAGCTCAGGAGCCGCGAGGTCGAGGGCCTGCCGGACCCCAAGCCCTTCGCCGAGATCTTCGTCTACAGCCCGCGCGTCGAGGGCGTGCACCTGCGCGGCGGCAAGATCGCCCGCGGCGGCCTGCGCTGGTCCGACCGGCCGCAGGACTTCCGCACCGAGGTGCTGGGCCTCGCCAAGGCGCAGAACGTCAAGAACGCGGTCATCGTGCCGGTCGGCGCCAAGGGCGGCTTCGTGCCGAAGCAGATGCCGGTCGGCGGCACGCGCGAGGAGATCCAGCAGGAGGGCATCGCCTGCTACAAGCTCTTCGTCTCGAGCCTGCTCGACGTCACCGACAACATCCACGACGCCGACGTGCTGATCCCGCCGGCGGTGGTCCGGCGCGACGACGACGATCCCTATCTCGTCGTCGCCGCCGACAAGGGCACGGCGAGCTTCTCCGACATCGCCAACGAGATCTCCGTGTCGCGCGAGTTCTGGCTCGGCGACGCCTTCGCCTCGGGCGGCTCGGCCGGCTACGACCACAAGAAGATGGCCATCACGGCGCGCGGCGCCTGGGAGGCGGTCAAGCGGCACTTCCGCGAGATGGACGTCGACATCCAGACGACGCCCTTCACGGTGATCGGCTGCGGCGACATGTCGGGAGACGTCTTCGGCAACGGCATGCTCCTGTCCGAGCACATCCTGCTGCGTGCGGCCTTCGACCATCGCGACATCTTCATCGATCCCGATCCCGACGCCGCCGCGAGCTTCGCGGAGCGCAAGCGCCTCTTCGAGAGGGAGCGCTCGAGCTGGCAGGACTACGACGCCTCGCTCATCTCGAGCGGCGGCGGCGTCTTCTCGCGCCAGGCGAAGTCCATCCCGCTGACGCCGGAGATGCAGGAGATGACCGGCATCTCCAGGTCCTCCGCGGCGCCGACGGAGGTCATCAACGCGCTCCTGAAGAGCGAGGCCGACCTCCTCTGGTTCGGCGGCATCGGCACCTATGTCCGCGCCTCCGGCGAGACCGACGACCAGGTCGGCGACCGCGCCAACGACCCGCTGCGCGTCACCGCCGACGAGCTGCGGGTGAAGGTGGTCGGCGAGGGCGCCAATCTCGGCATGACGCAGCTCGCGCGCATCGAGTTCGCGCGCCGCGGCGGCCGCATCAACACCGACGCGATCGACAATTCGGGCGGCGTGAACTCGTCGGACCTCGAGGTCAACATCAAGATCGCGCTGCAGCCGCTCGTGCGCTCCGACGAGCTGCCGCTGCCGCAGCGCAACCGGCTGCTCGCCGAGATGACCGAGCAGGTCGGCGCCCTCGTGCTGCGCAACAACTACCTGCAGACGCTGGCGCTGTCGCTGGCCGAGCTGCGCGGCCTCGAGGAGATCGGCTTCGAGCAGCGCCTGATGCGCACGCTCGAGGAGAAGGGGCTGCTCGACCGGAAGGTGGAGCAGCTGCCGCCGGATTCCGAGATCGAGGCGCGCGAGGCGCAGGGGCAGCCGCTGAGCCGCCCCGAGCTCGCCGTGCTCCTCGCCTACGCCAAGATCGACCTGTTCGACCAGCTGCTCGAAAGCGACGTGCCGGACGACCCCTACCTGTCGCGGGAGCTGATGCGCTACTTCCCCGCCAAGCTCCAGGAGCGCTACCCGCAGGCGATCGAGAACCACCGGCTGCGTCGCGAGATCATCTCGACCATGCTCGCGAACTCGATGATCAACCGCGGCGGCCCGACCATGGTCGTGCGCATCGCGGCCGAGACGGGCGCCGAGGTGCCGGAGATCTCCGCCGCCTACGCGGCCGGCCGCAACTCCTTCGGCCTGACGCAGCTCAACGAGGAGATCGACGCGCTCGACACGCGCATCTCGGGCCGGCTGCAGCTCGAGATCTACCGCGAGCTGCAGGACCTGCTGCTCGGCGCGACGGCGTGGTTCATCCGCAACGCCGACCTGTCGGGCGGCCTCGTCGACGTGATCGAGCACTACCGCTCCTGCGTCGACGAGCTTGCCGGCTCGCTCGAGGCCGCGGTGCCGGCGAGCCAGGTCGAGGAGATGGCGGTCCGCCGCTCGCGCTTCGTCGAGGGCGGCGTGCCCGACGAGCTGGCGGCGCACCTGTCGCGCCTGCCGTGGCTGTCGCGGGCGCCCGACGTGATCCTCGTCGCCGACCGCTCCGGCAAGCCGCTGTCGGACGTCGCCGAGACGTTCTTCGTGCTCGAGGCCCATTTCCACCTCGCGGAGATGATCATCGCCGCGCGCGAGCTTCGGGCCGTCGACTACTACGACGGGCTCGCGCTCAACCGCACGGTCGACCTGATCACCGACGCGCAGCGCCAGCTCACCGCCCGGCTCCTCGAGACGGGGCTGACGGGCGAGGCGGCGCTCGAGGCCTGGGCGGAGCGGGACAGGGGCGAGGTCGAGCGCGTGAAGCGCTCGCTCGGCGAGATCGCCCGCGGCACGATGAGCCTGTCGCGCCTGACCGTCGCGGCGAGCCACCTGCGCGACCTCATCGGTGGCTGAGGCGGCCGTCGGCGGCCACGGGACGGGCCGCGCCGCGCGCGTCTCGTGGATGTTCTTCGACTGGGCGGGCCAGCCCTTCTACACGGTCGTCACGACCTTCGTCTTCGCGCCGTATTTCGCGGCGCAGGTCGCCCCCGATCCCGCGACGGGGCAGAGCCTGTGGGGCTTCGCCTCCGCGGCGGCGGGCGTGGTCATCGCCGTGTCGAGCCCGGTGCTCGGGGCGATCGCCGACGAGACCGGCGGCCGCAAGGCCTGGCTCGCGGCGTTCTCGCTCCTCTTCGCGCTCGGCGCGTGCGGCCTCTGGCTGGCGGCGCCCGGCGGGGCCGCGCTCTTCCTCGTGCTCCTCTCCTACGTGATCGCCACGATCGGCATGGAGTTCGCCACCGTCTTCAACAACGCCATGCTGCCCGACATCGCGCCGCGCCACCTGATCGGCCGCGTCTCCGGCGCCGCCTGGGGGCTCGGATATGCGGGGGGGCTTGTCGCATTGGTCCTCGTGCTCGGCCTTCTCACCACGATGCCCGGCAGCGAGCGGACGCTGCTCGGCCTGCCGCCGCTCGGCGCCGGGCTCGGCGCGGCCGCCGGCGAGCGGCTGACCGGGCCGCTCTCGGCGCTCTGGTACGTCGTCTTCGTCGCGCCGCTCTTCCTCTTCTGCCCCGACGTGCCGCGCCGGCAGGCGCTGGCCCCGGCCGCCCGCGCGGGCATCGCCGTGCTCGGCGGGACGCTGAAACGGCTGCCGGCGCACGGCCAGGTGCTGCGCTTCCTGCTCTCCCGCATGCTCTACCAGGACGGCCTCAACGCGCTCCTCCTGTTCGGCGGCATCTACGCGGCGGGCACGTTCGGCTGGGCGCCGACGGAGGTCGGGCTCTTCGGCATCCTGCTGGCCGCCACCGGCGCCGTGGGCGCCTGGCTCGGCGGCCGCGCCGACGACCGGTTCGGCCCGAAGACGGTGGTCGTGACCTCCGTCGCCGCGCTCGCCGTTCTGTCGGTGGGGCTCCTGTCGGTCGACGCCGGCACGATCTTCTTCGTGGTCCCCGCGGCTCCCGGCACCGGCGGCCTGTTCGCCTCGGCGCCGGAGAAGGCCTATCTCGCGATGGGCGCCCTCGTCGGCGTCTTCTTCGGGCCGGCCCAGGCGGCGAGCCGCACCATTCTCGTGAGGCTCGCGCCGCCGGAGAACATGACCGAGTTCTTCGGCCTCTACGCGTTGACGGGCAAGCTCACGGCCTTCCTCGCGCCGCTCGCGGTGGGAGCGCTGACGGCGATCTCAGGCAGCCAGCGCGTCGGGATCTCGGCCATCGTCGCCTTCCTCGTCGGCGGGCTGGCGCTGCTCCAGACGGTGCGGGTGCCGGCCCGCTAGAGCATGATCCCGAAAGGCTGCTGACTTTTCGGACAAGATCATGCGGCCAAGAGGTGGACTGGAGCGCGCCCGGCCCGATGCAGTCGGGCCGGATCGCGCTCCAGGCGCCGCCACCGTACGGAGCGGGAACGGAAGGGGGGAAGCGCGCTTCCTGCGCACGACCCTCGCAAACCAGCTCCGGGAAAACAGCCATGAACCCCAGCCAGTCCCGCGCCGGCCTGACCCGCCGCGCCGCGCTCGCCATCGGCGGAGGCCTCGTCGCCGCCGGCACCACCCGCCGCGCCTTCGCCGACAGCGGCTCCGGATCGACCGCAGGCGGCCAGCCGCAGCCGGGCAAGCTGCCGACCGACGAGATCGAGAAGATCCTGCAGGCCAGCGGCGAGACGTCGAACGGCGTCTTCGCCGTCGAGATCGGCCGCAAGGACCTCACCGTGAAGGGCCCGCACGGCATCACCTTCAAGCCGTCGTGGCAGATCCTGCACGAGTTCTACTTCCAGTCGCTCGGCGACGGGAAGGCGATCGTCAACGGCGACATGGCGATGGTCGCCGACGAGCTCAATCCGGTGATCGACGCGCTGATCGCGCACGGCATCGTCCTGCAGTCCGAGCACCAGCACTTCTACGGCCTCGACCCGCAGGTCTTCCACATCCACATGCGCGGCCAGGGCGACCCGGTCGAGCTCGCCCGGGGGCTCGCCGCGGCCGTGAAGGCGACCGGCGCGCCGCTGCCGCAGAAGAAGGAGAAGGACCCCACCACGCCGCTCGACCACGACCGGCTGGCGGAGATCCTCGGCGGCGACGCCAAGGTCAAGGAGGGCGGCGTCGTCAGCGTCGCCGTGCCGCGCAAGGAGCAGATCACGCTCGGCGGCCAGCCCGTCAACGGCCAGCTCAACGTCATGTCGCACATCGACTTCCAGCCGCTCGGCGAGGGCGACGACGGCAAGCCGCGCACGGCCGTGGCCCCCGACTTCGCCATGCTCGCCTCCGAGGTCAACGACCTCGTGAAGGTGGCGCGGGACGGCGGCTTCGAGGTCCACTGCCTGTACAACCAGGAGACGGACGAGAAGCCGCAGCTCTTCTTCTCCCACCAGCTCGCGGTGGGCGACGCGGAGGAGCTCGCCAGGGTCGCCCGCAAGGCCCTCGAGCAGACGAACTCGAAGTTCAAGGACAAGGGCTAGGCGAGGCTGCCGCGGCGCGCCTCTCGCAAGAGCCCCGCAAGAGCCCGGCATCACATCGCGGTCCACCGGCAAGGCCGACGGCCCTTTGCCGGCGGCCCGCGATCGGCTATAGACCTGTGGCGACGGCGGCAGACGCCGTCGCCATTTTTTTCCGGAGGTGCTCATGACACGGGATCCCGTCCCCACGCACTGACCCGGCCGACCCGGCGCGATGCGCGCCCCGTGGAGCGGCCGTGTTTCCCTTCGAAACAATGGGCCGCCCGCCATGTTCGCCTTCTTCGAAAGACTGCTCGACCCGTTCCCGCCGGAAGACCCGGCCAGGCCGCCTGCGACGCTGTCGGCCTTCGTCTGGCACTATTGCCGGCCGATCTGGCCGCATCTCCTCGCCACCTGCCTGCTCGGCGCGGTGATCGCCGTGGTCGAGGTCACCGTGTTCGGCTTCCTCGGCGGCATCGTCGACTGGCTCGAGGGCGCGGACAAGGAAACGTTCCTCGCCGACTACGGCCTGCGGCTCGCGCTGATGGCGGCCGTCGTGGTGCTCGTGCTGCCGGCGCTGACCTTCGTCAACGAGCTCGTCGTCAACCAGGCGCTGATGGGCAACTTCCCGATGCGGCTCAGGTGGCTCGCGCACCGCTACCTGCTGCGCCAGAGCGTCGCCTTCTTCCAGGACGACTTCGCCGGCCGGCTCGCCACCAAGGTGATGCAGACCGCGCTCGGCGTGCGCGACGTGCTGATGCGCGGCACCGAGATCTTCGTCTACGTGGCGGTCTACTTCGTCAGCGCCGTGGTGCTGTTCGCGCGGAGCGACCTGCGCCTGTCGGGCGCGCTCCTGCTCTGGCTCCTCGGCTACGCGGCGGTGCTGCGCTACTTCATCCCGCGGCTGCGCGACCTCGCCAAGGAGCAGGCGGACCAGCGCTCGGCGGTCACCGGCCGCATCGTCGACGCCTACACCAACATCCAGACGGTCAAGCTCTTCGCCCATGCCGACCGCGAGGAGGGCTATGCCCGCGCCTCGATGGTGCCGTTCCTCGACAACGTCTACCGGCAGTTCCGCTACGTCTCGACGCTCAACCTGCTGCTCGAGCTGATCAACGGGCTGCTTCTGTTCGGCGTCGGGCTGATCTCGGTCCTTCTGTGGCTGCAGGGGGCGGTCGGCGCCGGCGCGATCGCGCTGACCGTCGGGCTCGTGCTGCGGCTGAAAGGCATGTCGCACTGGATCATGTGGGAGCTCGCCGGCCTCGTGGAGTCGATCGGCACGGTGCAGGACGGCATCACCACGCTGTCGCAGGACCACGGCCTCGTCGACGCCGCCGACGCGCGGCCGCTGGCGGTGCGCGAGGGCGGCATCGCCTTCGACCATGTGCGCTTCCACTACGGCCGCGAGCGCGGCGTCATCGAGGATCTGTCGCTGCGCATCCGGCCGGGCGAGAAGGTCGGGCTCGTCGGCCCCTCCGGCGCCGGCAAGTCGACGCTCCTCAGCCTCCTCCTGCGCTTCTACGACCCCGAGGGCGGCCGCGTGCTCATCGACGGGCAGGACATCGCCCGCGTGACGCAGGAGAGCCTGCGCGCCGCGATCGGCGTCGTCACGCAGGACACCTCGCTCCTGCATCGCTCGGTGCGCGAGAACATCCGCTACGGCCGGCCCGACGCGAGCGACGCCGAGGTCGAGCGGGCGGTCGCGCAGGCGCATGCGGCCGGTTTCGTGGACGATCTCCGCGACGCGAAGGGCCGCGCCGGCCTCGACGCCCATGTCGGCGAGCGCGGCGTGAAGCTGTCGGGCGGCCAGCGCCAGCGCATCGCCATCGCCCGCGTGCTCCTCAAGGACGCGCCGATCCTCGTCCTCGACGAGGCGACCTCGGCGCTCGACTCCGAGGTCGAGGCGGCGATCCAGGAGAGCCTCGAGCGCCTGACGCGCGACAAGACGGTGATCGCCATCGCCCACCGCCTCTCGACCATCGCGGCGATGGACCGGCTCGTCGTCATGGAAGAGGGCCGCATCGTCGAGCAGGGCACGCACCGCGAGCTGCTGGAGAAAAACGGCGTCTACGCCCGCCTCTGGGCCCGCCAGTCCGGCGGCTTCCTCGACCTCGACGCGGCCGAGGGGCAGGCCGCGGAATAGGGGGGCGCTCCCACCTCCCTCTCGATGGGGGAGGTCGCGCCGAAGGCGCGGGTGGGGGTGGAGCCGCTTGCGCCATGCCTGCCGCCCCACCCCTCCCCGGAGCTTCGCTCCGACCCTCCCCATCAAGGGGAGGGTGGGCGCCCGGCGCGGCTGGGCAGCGCAAGGCGGGGTCGCTGCCGGGCGATTCTTGCTCTCTCGGGGATGAGCGGAGGTGAAGGACGTACCGCCCGCCTCCGCGGCGCGTTCACGGCCAGTGCCGGGCGGCGTGGAGAACGCGCAGGACGGTGACCACTTCCGGCGTCTCCACGTACACCACGATGTAGTTCGGCCGCACGACGAGCTCCCGCGTCCCCGTCACGCGTCCGGGTCGACCGCGCTTCGGGGGGCCGTCAGAAGACCGACCTTGGTACGGATCTCGGCCAACAGCGCCTGTGCCGCAGCCGGATTGTCGTCCGAGATGTGGCCGATGATCGACAGCAGATCGGCGGCCGCCGTCGGCTTCCATTCAAGAGCGGGCACGCCGCTTGCCGTCGATCAGACGCATGCGCATCGCGCATGACCTCGTCATGCGAGACTGCAGCCTGTGGATCGTTCAGTGCCTCGTGCACCTTCGCGCGGAACCATGCGTCGTAGGCGTCCGGATCGGCCGTGAGGCCCGCCGGCAGGCCGCCCTCCGCTGCGATGCGGGTCAGGAGGATGCGCACCGCATCGGAGAGGGTCAGGCCGACCCCCGCGAGGGCCTCGGCGGCCTCGTTCTTCAGGCGATCGTCCACGCGGACATGGAGCATCGTGCTTTGCGAAGCCATGGCGGCCCTCCGGTCTGGGTGCCGAAGTATGTATCTCAAATGAGATACGAAACAAGGCGCGTGTCCGGGGAGGGCACAGAGGTCTTCCCCTACACCTCCAGCCGGTCGTAGAACCAGCGCGCCAGGCGGCTCCAGACGTGGTCCTTCTCGACCGCGTCCTCGACGCCGTGCTCGATGTTGGGGTTGTCGTTGACCTCGATGACGAAGACGCCGTCGGCGTTCTGCTTGATGTCGACGCCGTAGAGGCCGTCGCCGATCAGCCGGGCGGCCTTCACGCCGATCTCCAGCACGTCCTGCGGCGCGTCTTCGAACGAGAAGGCGCGGAAGCCGCCCTCGGTCGCGGTGCCGTCGGCGTTGTGCTTGACGATCTGCCAGTGCTTCTTGGCCATCATGTACTGGCAGATGAACAGCGGCTCGCCGCCGAGCACGCCGACGCGCCAGTCGAACTCCGTCGGCATGAACTTCTGCGCGATCAGGAGGTCGGTCTCCCTGAACAGCTTGTGCGTCAGCTCCCTGAGCTGCGCCGGGCTCTCGACCTTGTGGACGCCGAGGCTGAACGAGCCGTCGGGGATCTTCACGACCATCGGGAAGCCGAGCCTGTCCTGCGCGGTCGCGAGGTCCTCGGCGTTGGCGAGGATCACGGTCGGCGGCACGGCGAGGCGGTTCGCCGTCAGGAGCTCGGTCAGGTAGACCTTGTTGGTGCAGCGGATCATCGAGACGGGGTCGTCGATCACCGGCATCTGCTCCTGCACCGCGCGGCGGGCGAAGCGGTAGGTGTGGTTGTCGATCGACGTCGTCTCGCGGATGAACAGCGCGTCGTGCTCGGCGAGCTGGTGGAACTGCCGCGCCGTCATCGGCACGACCTCGAGGTCGTGGCGCTCGGCGATGCGGGCGAAGTGCTTGAGCGTCGAGGTCGAGGAGGGCGGCAGCTTGTCCTTGGGGTCGTGCAGCAGGGCGAGCGAGTATTTCGGGTTGTGCTTGACCCGGGGCGAGCGCCACTCGCGCTGGGTGTGCTGGTGCAGCGCCTCGTGGAAGAAGGCGCGGGCGTCGGCGTCGAGCTTCGTGATCGCGACCGGCCGCAGGCGCTTGATCGTCAGCCAGTCGCCCGGCGCCACGACGACCTCGACGACGGGGCAGCGGAACCAGTCGAAGAGCAGCCGGCTGAACCGCTCGAGCCCCTTGCGCTCGACGAGGCCGAGGCACGACAGGAGCTGCGTCTCCTCCTCGAAGCCCACCTTGTTGGCCTTGGCGCAGCGGTTGAGCTCCTGCTCGAGCTCCGGCACGGCGTGGGCGTAGAGCTCCTTGCCGCCGAGGTCGAGCATCGCCTCGACCGTCGGCAGCACGCGGTGGCCGCGCGCCTCGGCGAGCAGGGAGCAGAAATAGCCCCGGCTCTGGTAGGCGTAGGAGCGCGACAGGTTGATCACCTTCGGCCGCGCGGAGGCGAAGAGCTGCGGCCGGGCGAGATACTCGCGGGTGGTGATGACCTTGTGCGGCGTGTCGGCGTTCGGGAAGTCCTTCAGCTGGTCGACGAGAACGACCCATCCGGTCATTGCGGCGGTGCCTTTCTGATGATGATCGCGACGCGCAGGCCCTCGCGGCCGTAGCGCGCCATGCGCTCGAGCTCGGCGAGCGGAATGGGAAGGTTGGCGGCGGCGGTGCCGGTCTCCAGGTGCGTCTCCTCGACCCACGGGTCGTGGACGAAGACGTGGCTGTCGTCGTGGCCGAGCACCAGCACCCAGTGGGGAACCTTCTTGCCGAACATCCGGAACCCGGAAATGAGCAGCATCACGAGGGCGCCCGCGTCGAGCGCCTCGCGGATGTCGGCAGAGGAAACGCGGCGCTGGCGGATCGGGATCCGCAGCGCGCGGGCCTCGCGGCGGAATCCCTTCTGCGCCGCGACCATGACCTTGCGCTTCTCCTCGTCGCGCACGCCGTCGAGGAAGTAGTAGCCGGTGTGCGAGGCCCAGACCTCGGGCTCGAGGCCGCGCCGCTTGAGCGCCAGCGCCAGCCCCACCGGGCCGCAGCCGCCGTGGCCCGACGTCATGAAGATCGTCGTCGCCTCGCGCCAGACCTGCGTCTCGAGCTCGAGCCCGAAGCGCGGCTTCCAGCTCCTGTCGGCCCAGCCGAGCGCCATCATCACGCAGGCCGCGCCGCAGGTGAAATCCGTCTGCTGCTCGTAGAACGGGACGTCGGGCAGGGCCTCGTCGGCCGGCGGCTGCAGCAGCTTCTCGTAGCGCAGCGCGTCGGCGAAGTCCTCGTAGTAGTGCATGTAGGCGCCGAACTGGCGGTAGCCGGCGCGCTCGTAGAGGCGGATGGCGCCGGCATTGTCGGCGCGGACCTCGAGGCGCAGCGCGATCGCGCCGCGGTCGTAGGCGACCTCCTCGGCGGCGGCGAGGAGCTTCGCCGCGATGCCGCGGCCCCGCGAGGCGGGCGACACGGCGAGCGAGTAGAGCCGGGCGAGCGCGGTCGAGGCGCGGGTCAGGATCAGCGCGTAGCCGGCCATCCGGCCGCCGTCCTCGGCGACGACGAAGGAGGCGGTCGGGCTTTCGAGCAGGCGGCGGAAGCTGCGCCGGGAGATGCGGTCCGCCTCGAAGGCCTCGGTCTCCAGCGCGACCAGCGCGTCGAGATCCGCCGGGGCGGCGGCGCGCAGGGTCGGGGGCGGACCGGGTGGCGCCGGGGAAAACGTGGCGAGGGCGGTGTGGGGTGCGGTCATCTGTGCCGGAAAGGCGCGGGGCCTCCCGGGGCCCTCGGTCTGCGGAGCGCGGCGGCAGTGTCGATCCTGCGCAGCGTCCGCCGATTCATACAGGAAGCGCGGGCGGATTTCGACAGCTATCGTCGCTGCCCGGTTTGTGTAATCTCGGGCGTCTTGCCGAAGCGCCGGCCCCCGCGCCCCGCGCCAACCGAGAGAATCCTGCCGATGGCCATCAAGGACGAGATCCTGCCCTATCTGGGCGAGCTGACCGCGATCCGGCGCGACTTCCACATGCATCCCGAGCTCGGCTTCGAGGAGACGCGCACGAGCGCGGTCGTCGCCGAGAAGCTCCGCGCCTTCGGCGTCGACGAGGTGCACACCGGCATCGCCAGGACCGGCGTCGTCGGCGTCGTGCGCGGCAGCGCCGGCGGCTCGAACCGCGCCGTCGGCCTGCGCGCCGACATGGACGCGCTGCCGATCGAGGAGGTCAACGGCTTCGAGCACCGCTCGCGCCACGAGGGCCGGATGCACGCCTGCGGCCATGACGGGCACACGACGATGCTGCTCGGCGCGGCGCGCTACCTCGCCGAGCACCGCGACCGGTTCGACGGCACCGTCTACCTGTTCTTCCAGCCGGCCGAGGAGGGCCTCGGCGGCGGCCGCGTCATGGTCGAGGAGGGGCTGTTCGAGCGCTTCAACGCCCAGTCGGTCTACGGCATCCACAACATGCCGGGCATGCCGCTCGGCCACATCTCGATGCGCCCGGGCCCCTGCATGGCGGCGGCCGACGAGTTCGAGATCGTGGTGCGCGGCAGGGGCGCGCACGGCGCGATGCCGAATGTCGGCCGCGACCCCGTGCTCGTCGGCTCGAGCATCGTCACGGCGCTGCAGTCGATCGTCGCGCGGCGCGTCGACCCGGTCGAGGAGGCGGTCGTCTCCGTCACGCAGTTCCACGCCGGCACCGCGTTCAACGTGATCCCCGAGGAGGCGGTGCTGCGCGGCACGTGCCGCACCTTCCTGCCGGAGGTCCAGGACCTCGTCGAGGCCGAGCTCAGGCGCATCGCGACCAACGTCGCGGCCGCCTTCGACGCGCGGGCGCAGGTCCGCTACACCCGCACCTATCCCGCGACCGTCAACACGGCCGACGAGACGGAGATCGCGGCGCAGGCGGCGCGCTCCGTGCTCGGCGAGGGCAACGTGCGCACCGACGGCGCGCCGAAGATGGGCGCCGAGGACTTCTCCTACATGCTCGACGAGCGGCCCGGCGCCTATGTCTGGCTCGGCAACGGCATGCCCGGCGAGAAGGGCGGCGCCATGGTCCACACGCCGCAATACGACTTCAACGACGCGGCGATCCCCTACGGCGTCAGCTACTGGGCCGAGCTCGTGGAGACGGTGCTGCCGGCCTCGCGCTAGCACTCGGGACCCCTCGCCACTGTCGCGCCACAGATCGCGGCGACAGTGATTTCGCACATGACCAGATCATCTCCGGGGGCTTCCATGGAGAAAGATGCCGAAGCCGGATTCGGCATGAGCCGGCGCGTCCTGCTGCAGACGGCGGCCGCGACGTGCGGGCTGCTGCTGGCCGGCGGGCTAGACGGCGCCTTCGCCGCCGCGGGCGGGCTGCGGCTCGGCGAGGCGCGGCCGTTCGACTTCGAGGAGCTGAAGCGGCGCGCGAAGTCGCTGGCCGCGGCGCCCTACGTGGCGCCGGTGGTCCGCGGCGGCGACGTGCTCGACCGCATCGACTTCGACGCCCACAACAAGATCCGCTACGACGAGGACGCGACCCTGTGGGGCGACGACCCCGACAGCCCGGCCGTGCGCTTCTTCCATCTCGGCCGCTACGCCAGGCTGCCGGTCGACGTCCACGTGGTCGACCGGGACGGCACGGCGCGCGAGATCCTGTATTCCGAGAAGCTCTTCACCATGCCGGCCGACAGCCCGGCGCGGGAGCTGCCGGCCGACCTGGGCTTCGCCGGCCTGCGCGTCATGGACGCCGGGCAGACCGACGACTGGCTGGCCTTCCTCGGCGCCTCCTACTTCCGCACCTCCGGCCCGCTCGGGCAGTTCGGCCTGTCGGCGCGCGGCCTCGCGATCGACACCGCCTATCCCGGCCGCGCCGAGGAGTTCCCGCGCTTCACCACCTTCTGGCTCGAGCCGAGGGACGCGACGAGCCTGGTGATCTACGCGCTGCTCGACAGCGAGAGCGTGGCGGGGGCCTACCGCATCCTCAGCGAGAAGCGCGAGGACGGCATCGTCCAGGAGATCGAGGCCGATCTCCATCCGCGGCGCCCGATCGACCGGTTCGGCATCGCGCCGCTGACCTCGATGTACTGGTACGGCGAGAACTCGCGCTATCTCGCGCAGGACTGGCGGCCGGAGATCCACGATTCCGACGGGCTCGAGATGTGGGCCGGCGACGGCGAGCGGATCTGGCGGCCCCTCAACAACCCGCCGCGCGTGATGGTCAACAGCTTCGCCGACAGGGGCCCGCGCGGCTTCGGCCTGATGCAGCGCGACCGCGACTTCGACAACTACCAGGACGACGGCGTCTTCTATAACCGCCGCGCGAGCCTGTGGGTCGAGCCGCTGGGCGACTGGGGCGCCGGCGCGGTCGATCTCGTCGAGCTGCCGACGGACGACGAGGTGCACGACAACATCGTCGCCTTCTGGTGCCCGAAGGAGCCGGCCGGGCCGGGCAGCCCGTCGAACCTGCGCTACAGGCTCCACTGGCTGGCGCGGAACCCGTATCCCGCCGACGTCGCGACGCTCTTCAACCTGCGGCTCGGCGCGGGCGGCATCCCCGGCCAGAGCCCCCGGCCGAAGGGCGTGACGAAGTTCGCCCTCGACTTCCAGGGCGACAGGCTGAAGGGCCTGACCCGCGACAGCGGCGTGAAGGCCCATGTCGAGGCGAGCCGCGGCACGCTCGACACGATCGCCGCCTACCCGGTGGTCGGCGAGCCCTACTGGCGCGTGATCTTCGACCTCAAGGCCGAGGGCGAGGAGCCGGTGGACCTGCGGATCTACCTGTCGCGGAACGGCGACGCGCTGAGCGAGACGGTGCTCTACCAGTTCTTCCCGGCGCCCTTCCAGAACGCGCTGGCGGTGGCCGAGCAGTAGGCGGCCGGGCTCAGTCGGCGGCCGCTTCCCCCTCGCGGCGCGGGTCGGCGCCGCCGACGAGGCGGCCGTCCCCGACGGCGATGATGTGCAGCCCGCTCGTCATGTGCGACAGCTTCACCTCGTGCCCGAACGGGGCGAGGGCTGCCGCCCAGTCCTTCGCGCCTGGCACGTCCTCCATCTCGAAGGGGCCGTTGCGGCTGCCGAAATGGAAGAGGGCGCTCGCGGCCTGCGGGTCCATGTTCCAGTCGGTCAGGGCGATCACGCTCTCCGCCACGTAGGAGATGATGCGGCTGCCGCCGGGCGAGCCGGTGACGAAGGCCGGCTTGCCGTCGCGGCCGAGGACGATGGTCGGCGCCATCGATGAGCGCGGCCTCTTGCCGGCCTCGACGCGGTTGGCGACCGGCCGGCCGTCCTCGTCCTCCGGGGCGAAGGAGAAGTCGGTCAGCTCGTTGTTGAGCAGGAAGCCGTCGACCATCAGGCGCGAGCCGAAGGCGGACTCGATCGTCGTCGTCATGGACAGCGCGTTGCCGTCGGCGTCGACCACCGAGACCTGGCTCGTGCCCGGCGCCTCCTTCGTGCCGTCGCGGCCGGGCTTGCCGATCATGTCCGGCGGGTCGCCGGGCTCGGCGGTGCCCATCGTCGTCGCCGGATCGATCAGCGCGGAGCGGCCGGCCATGTAGCCGGGGTCGAGGAGGCCGCCCGGCACGTCGACGAAATCGGTGTCGGCGATGTAGCGGTTGCGGTCGGCGAAGGCGAGCTTCTCCGCCTCCGCCACGAGGTGCAGCGCCTCGGGCGAGGGCGCGTCTCCGAGGTCGAACGGCTCGAGCATCATCAGCGTCATGCCGACCGTCAGCGCGCCGGAGGAGGGCGGCCCCATGCCGCACACCTCGTAGCCGCGATAGGGCGCGCAGACGGGATCGCGCTCCCTGGCCTCGTAGCCCGCCATGTCCTGCGCCGTCAGGTCGCCCGCGTTGCGCCAGGCGCCGTGCACGGCGGCGGCGATGTCGTCGGGGATCGAGCCCTCGTAGAAGGCCTGCGGCCCCTCCTCAGCGATGCGCCTGAGCGTCGCCGCGTAGGCCTCGTTCTTCAGCACGTGGCCGAGCGGCCAGGCCTCGCCGTCCTCGTCGTAGAAATAGGCCCGCGCCGTCGCGGAGAAGCGGGCGGGATCGTCCTCCTGCAGCAGCGCGCTGAGGCGCGAGGAGACGCCGAAGCCGTTCTCGGCCAGCCGGATCGCCGGCTCGAAGAGATCGGCCCACGGCAGCCTGCCGTAGCGCTCGTGCACCTTCGCGACCATGGCGAGCATGCCGGGGACGCCGACGGAGAGGCCGCCCGGCACCATCTCCGGCCACGGGTTCGGCGTGCCGTCGGCGCCGAGGAAGCGGCCGGGCGTCGCGCGCGGCGGGCGCCGTCTCGCGGCCGTCCCACGCCGTCACCTCGCCGGCCTTCGCGTCGTAGTGCACGAGGAACGCGCCGCCGCCGAGCCCGGAGGATTGCGGCTCGACGAGGCCGAGCACCATCTGCGTCGCGATCGCCGCGTCGATCGCGCTGCCGCCCTTGCGCAGCATCTCGCGTCCCGCCCGCGCCGCCAGCGGGTGGGCGGCGACGACCATCTGCCGCTGGGCCTCGACGGGCGCCCGAATCGCCCGCCCGGGTCGGCGCCTCCGGTGCGGCCCGGCCGTCCTGCGCGAGCGCGGCGGACGACGCGGCGCAGGCGATCGCGAGGGCCACGAAAAGCGAGGCGAGCCGGCCTTTCGAGCGCGGTGCGAGGGTCCCGATTTCGCTCGACATCGATGTCGCTCCTTCCGCCTCTCGCGCCTTTGCGCTAGTGGTGCCGGTGGTGGGACGCGCCCCAGGGTCACGTTCGACGAGTGTAGGAGCAACGGTGCCCGGATTGCGAGATCTCTTCCGCCGACGCAGCCGCCCGGAGGCCGATGCGCCGTCGGGCGCCCCCGACGGCGGCCCGGGAACCGAGGCGCAGGATACCGAGGCGCAGCGCATGAACGAGCAGCAGAGCCACGTCTTCCACCGGGACCTCAAGGCGTCCTATCCCGTCGCGGTGAAGGGCGAGGGCGCCTACATCGTCGACGCCGAGGGCCGCCGCTATCTCGACGCCTCCGGCGGCGCCGCGGTCTCCTGCCTGGGACACTGCCACCCGCGCATCGTAGAGGCGATCCGCGAGCAGGCGGGCAAGCTCGAGTTCGCCCACACCTCGTTCTTCACGAACGGGCCGGCGGAGGAGCTGGCCGACACGCTGGTGCGCGCGGCGCCCGACGGCTTCACCCGCGTCTACTTCGTCTCGGGCGGCTCGGAGGCCAACGAGGCGGCGATCAAGCTGGCCCGGCAGGCGCATGTCGAGCGCGGCGAGCCGCACCGGCACCTACGCGATCGCGCGCATGCAGTCCTATCACGGCAACACGCTCGGCGCCCTGGCCCTCGGCGGCAACCCGGCGCGGCGCCAGATCTACGAGCCGCTGCTGCAGCTGCCGGTCGCCCATGTCGACCCGTGCTACGCCTACCGCCACCAGGCGGCCCACGAATCGGCCGAGGACTACGGCGTGCGCGCGGCCCGGTCGCTCGAGGACAAGATCCTCGAGATCGGCCCGGAATACGTCTCCTGCTTCTTCGCCGAGACGGTGGTCGGCGCGACGGCGGGCGCGGTGCCTCCGGCGCCCGGCTATTTCCGCGAGATCCGGCGCATCTGCGACAAGTACGGCGTCTTCCTCGTGCTCGACGAGGTGATGTGCGGGATGGGCCGCACCGGCACGATGTTCGCCTGCGAGCAGGACGACGTGGTGCCCGACATCATCACCGTGGCGAAGGGGCTCGGCGCCGGGCACCAGCCGATCGGCGCCGTGCTGGCGCGCTGGCCGGTGGTCGACGCGATCGAGCAGAAGGGCGTCTTCCAGCACGGCCACACCTATATCGGCCACCCCGTCGCCTGCGCCGCGGCGCTCGAGGTGCAGCGCGTGATCGCCGAGGAGGAGCTCCTGCCGCGCGTGCGGACGGCCGGCGAGGCGTTCTCGCAGCGCCTGCACGACGTGTTCGGCCAGCATCCGCATGTCGGCGACATCCGCGGCCGCGGCTTCTTCCAGGCCATCGAGTTCGTCGCCGACCGCGGCTCCAAGGAGCCGTTCCCGCGGGCGTCGGGCCTTGCCGCGAAGATCAAGGCGCACGCCATGGCGAAGGAGCTCGTCTGCTATCCCGGCAACGGCACCGCCGACGGCGAGCACGGCGACCACGTCCTGCTGGCGCCGCCCTTCATCTGCAGCGATTCCGAGCTCGACATGATCGTCCAGCGGCTGTCCGCGGCGGTCGACGGCGCGCTCGCCGAGGTCGCGCCGTGAACCGGCAGCGGCCGGCCTTCGTCATGGCCGCCCCCAACGGGGCGCGCCGCGGCAAGAGCGACCATCCGAACCTGCCCGTCACCGCTGCCGAGCTCGCCGCGGAGGCGAAGCGCTGCCGCGACGCAGGCGCCGCCGCGCTGCACGTCCACGTGCGCGACGGCGAGGGGCGGCACGTGCTCGACGCCGGGCTCTACCGCGAGGCCTTCCGGGCGATCCGCGACGAGGTCGGCCACGATCTCGTGCTGCAGGCGACGACCGAGGCGGTCGGCCTCTACGAGGCGGCCGCGCAGATGGAGCTGATCCGCGACCTGAGGCCGGAGGCGGTCTCGATGGCGCTGCGCGAGATCTATCCCGAGGGCAGCGACCAGGGGCCGGTGGCGGACGTCTTCGCCTTCATGTCGGACGAGGCGATCTGGCCGCAGATCATCCTCTACGACGTCGCCGACGTGCGGCGCTTCGCCTCGCTCGCCGACCGCGACGTGTTCCGGCAGCGCCGTCCGTCGGTCCTGCTCGTGCTCGGCCGCTACGCCGAGGGGCAGCGGGCCGATCCCGGCCGAGCTCGACGTCATGCTCGACGCGCTCGACACGATGCGCGACGGCGTCGAGTGGTGCGTCTGCGCCTTCGGCCCGGCCGAGAACGAGGTGACGCGGCTCGCCTATGCCAAGGGCGGCCACATGCGCGTCGGCTTCGAGAACAACTTCCAGCGCCGCGACGGCAGCCGGGCCGAGCACACCGCCGACCTCGTGGCGGACGCGGTGGCGGCGGTGAAGGCGGCCGACCGCTCGCTCATGACGGCGGCGAACCTCCGCCGGGCCATCGCCCTGTGGCGATAGGCGCCGTCGCCTTGCGCGGATCGCTCCGGTACGCCATCTAGCCGGCATCTTCTTCATGACGGCCGAGCGGACATGAACCGGACCTATCGCACCCTGTTGATCGGCGGCTTCCTCGCCCTGGCCGGCGCGGCCGCGCCGCAGCCGGCGGAGGCGCATCCCCACGTCTGGGTCGAGACGAGCTCGGAGCTCGTCTTCAAGGACGGGGTGCTCGGCGCCGTGCGCCACGTCTGGACCTTCGACGACATGTTCAGCTCCTACGCCGCGCAGGGGCTCGACACGGACGGCGACGGCAAGCTGACGCGCGAGGAGCTGCAGCCGCTCGCCCAGGTCAACGTGGAGTTGCTGCGCGAGTACGACTTCTTCACCTACCTCAAGGTCGGCAGCTACGACGCGCACTTCCTCGAGCCCGTCGACTACTGGCTCGAGGATGTCGGCGGCCGGCTGACGCTGCACTTCACGCTGCCGATCGAGGCGCCGATGCTGGTCGGCGACCGCCAGGCGACGCTCGAGATCTACGACCCGACCTTCTTCGTCGACTTCACCTTCGCCGGCCCGGCGCCGGTGGCGATGGCGGGCGCGCCGGCCGGCTGCCGGCTCGCGGTCAGCCGCGCCGGCGACCTCGATCCAGCCGTCGCGGCGAAGCTCGCCGACATCCCCGCCGACGTGCGCGAGATCCCCGGCGACCTCTATGCCGTGACCTCGGCCAACGCGAACCGCGCGACCGTCACCTGCGGCTAGCGCCGGGGCGGCGCGCCACCCGCGAAGCTGGACATCTACCCCCTCGGGCCCCAGAGTCCCCCTCGTGCGGACGTGTGCGTGAGGAGGCGCGGGATGATCGAGAACATCAAGGCCTGTGTCTTCGACGCCTACGGCACGCTCTTCGACGTGCACTCGCCGGTCGCCCGCTCGGCCGAGACGCTGGGCGAGAAGGCCGACCCGCTGTCCCGCCTGTGGCGCGAGAAGCAGCTGCAATACACCTGGCTCAGGTCGCTGATGGGGCTGCACGCCGATTTCTGGCAGGTCACGGCCGACGGGCTCGACTATGCCATGGAGGCGACGGGGATCGCGGACCGGTCGATGCGCGACCGGCTGCTCGACCTCTACATGACGCCGGACGCCTATGGCGACGCCGCGCCGGCCCTGGCCGAGCTCAAGGCGCGCGGCAAGACGACCGCCATCCTGTCGAACGGCTCGCCGGCGATGCTCGAATCCGCCACGCGCAACTCCGGCCTCGCGGCCCAGCTCGACGCCGTGCTGTCGATCGAGGAGGTCGGCATCTACAAGCCGCACCCCCGCGTCTACCAGCTCGCCTGCGACCGGCTGTCGCTCCGGCCGGACGAGATCTGCTTCGTCTCGATGAACCCGTGGGACGCGAGCGGCGCGGCGGCGTTCGGCCTGAAGGTCGCCCGCCTCAACCGCTTCGACCAGCCGGGCGACGTCCTGCCCGGCGAGATCACCGCGGTGATCTACACGCTGCAGGAGCTGCCGGCGCTGGTCGGGTAGGCCGGCGCCCTACTGCCTGGCGAAGATGCCGGTGGTCTGCAGCTTCATCGGCACGTAGGTGGCGTAGAGCGTGCCGTTCGGCTGCATCGCGAAGGTCGCGAGCGCGGCGCCGCCGGGCGTCCGCACGGTGAGGACCTTGTCCTCGATGTGGCCCCGCGCCTCGCCCGAGCCGGGCTCCGCCCCGTCGGGCAGCCTGCCCCACGCATAGCGGGCCGTGACGTCGCCGTTCGGCGCGATGTCCTGGACGACCAGCGTGCCCTTCACGTCCGCGCGGTTCGCCGTCCGCCAGGTCCCGGCCCACGTGCCGGAGAAGGCGGCCAGGCCGGCGGGAACGTCCCCGGCCGGGGCTGCGACGGGCGCCTGCGGCGCCGCCGCGGTTGCGGTCGGGGCCGGCGTCGCCTGGCAGCCCGCCAGGGCGAGCGCCGCACACAGGACGAGAAACCTCATCAATTCACCACTCCTGAAAGGGATTTCGTTTCGGAGGCGGGGCAAGGGCCGCGGCAGCCGTCACGCCACGGCGCGCGCCGCCGCCCGGCCGCCGCGCAGGGCCGCGCCGAAGGCCTCGAAGATGCGACGGCTCACGGCCTCGCTCTCCGCCCAGTATTCCGGGTGCCACTGGACGCCGAGCGCGAAGCCCGCGGCGTCCTTCACCGAGACGGCCTCGATCGTGCCGTCCTCGGCGGTGGCCTCGACGACCAGCCCCTCGGCCAGCCGGTCGATGCCCTGGCGGTGCAGCGAGTTCACCGTCATGCGCTCCGCGCCGACGATGCCGGCCAGCACGCCGCCCGGCCGGGCCCGGACCTCCTGGCGCACCGCGAAGCGCTCGTCCTGCTTCTCCGACGTCGGGGCGCGGTGGTCGATGCGGCCCTCGATCTCCTGGATCTCGGTGGCGATCGAGCCGCCCAGCGCGACGTTGAGCTCCTGGAAGCCGCGGCAGATCGCGAGCAGCGGGATGCCGCGCTCGAGGATCCGCGGAATGAGGCGCAGCGTCGTCGCGTCGCGGGCCTCGTCGTAGGGCTCGTGGCCCGGCGTCGGCTCGGCGCCGTAGCGGCCGGGGTGCACGTTCGACTTCGAGCCCGTCAGCATCACGCCGTCGACCCGGTCGAGCACCGCGTCGATGTCGAGGCCCTCGCCGAGCGCCGGCACGATGAGCGGCGTCGTGCCCGCCACCCTGGCGACGGCGTCGACATAGGTCGTGGTCACGGCGTGCCAGCGGTA
Source organism: uncultured Alphaproteobacteria bacterium (assembly GCA_963816555.1). Classification (GTDB taxonomy): domain Bacteria; phylum Pseudomonadota; class Alphaproteobacteria; order Rhizobiales; family Tepidamorphaceae; genus Lutibaculum. The sequence goes on from CAWFLD010000010.1 coordinate 69,437, forward strand.
GTTCTCGAAGCTCTTGATGTCCGCCGGCACGGCGACGACCGGCTTGCTGTTCTCGGGCTGTGGCACGTCCGTCTTCCCTGGATCTCGTGAGGCGAGGCCCGCGCCGCGGGCCGTGGCGCACAATATGGGCGCGCCGGCGCGCCTGCCGCAAGTGCGCTGCAAGTGCGCTGCAGCGCCCGGCGAAACGTGGCTGCGCGAGGAAACCTTAAGCGGCAACAAAACAATAGTCGCCTTGTGCTGTCCGCAACGAGGCCTGTATACCTGCCGCCAATCCGCCGCATTTCAGACGGTGGCCGCAGCCGGCGCCCGGCTCTCGAGCGCCGGCAGCTCATTCGCTTTGTCACGTGTTCCGGGAGGACAGACGTCACATGGATCGCCGTTCGTTTCTGAAGAATGCCGGCCTCGCCGGCGGCGCGGCCGCTGCCGCGACCACCCTCGCCACGCCTGCGCTGTCGCAGAACAAGCAGGAATGGCGCATGGTCACGACGTGGCCGAAGAACTTCCCCGGCCTCGGCGTCGGCGCCCAGCGCCTGGCCGACCGCATCACCGCCGCCTCCGACGGCCGCCTGACGATCCGCGTCTACGCCGCCGGCGAACTCGTGCCGCCGCTGCAGTCGCTCGACGCCGTCATCGACGGCTCGGCCGAGATGAGCCACGGCGCCGCCTACTACTGGCAGAACAAGAATGTCGGCCTGACCTTCTTCACCGGCGTTCCCTACGGCATGACCTCGCGCGAGCTCTCCGCGTGGGTGCGCTACATGGGCGGCCAGGAGATCTGGGACGAGATCTACGACCAGTTCGGCGTGCAGGGCTTCCTGTCCGGCGACACCGGCAACCAGGCCGGCGGCTGGTTCCGCAAGGAGCTCAACAGCGTCGACGACGTGAAGGGCATCCGCTTCCGCACGCCGGGCCTCGGCGGCCGCGTCTGGGAGAAGATGGGCGCCACCGTCACCAACATGGCGGCCGGCGAGATCTTCCAGGCCCTGCAGTCGGGCACGCTCGACGCGGCCGAGTTCGTCGGCCCGTACAACGACCTGGCGCTCGGCTTCTACCAGATCTGCAAGAACTACTACATGCCGAGCTTCACCGAGCCGGGCCTCGCGACCGAGCTCGTCGTCGACAAGGCGAAGTTCCAGGCCCTGCCGAAGGACCTGCAGGAGATCGTGCGCTCGTGCTCGGCCGCCGAGTACGATGCCGTCGCGGCCGACTTCGCCGCGAATGACCCGCGCGCCCTCCAGACGCTCGTCAACGACCACGGCGTGCAGGTGAAGCAGTTCCCGGACGAGATCCTCGAGGCGGGCGCCAAGGCCGCCAAGGAGATCATGGGCGAGCTGCGGGATTCGGGCGACGCGCTGACGAAGAAGACGGCCGAGAGCTTCGTCTCCGCCCTCAACGTCGTCCGCCAGAAGACCGAGACGACCGACATGCCGTTCCAGCGCGCGCGCGAGAAGTACTACCAGATCTCGTAAGCCGCCAGGCACCTGCGACAAGGGAGAAGCCCGGGCTTGCCCGGGCTTCTTTCGTTTTCCGGCGGAGCGTGGCCGGGCCTCGTGACGGATCACTTCGCCGGCAGGGACTCCGGCCTGCCGTTGGCCCCGGGCGTCGTCTGGCCGTTGGCGCCGGACGCCTGCGTCAGGCGCATCTTGTCGACGATCTTCCGGTGCGGGTTCAGCACGTAGACGTCGTCGCGGTCGCGTACGTAGCTGTAGCCCTTCATGCCCTGCACGTTCTCGACGGGAGCGGAGGCGTACTCGTCCGGCACCGTCTCGCCGACCTCCCAGGACTCGGTCTCCTTCTGGGGGATGACCTGTCCGTTCGCGGACGTGGCGTGCGTGACCTGGTCGCGGATCGCCATCTCCTGCGCGGGCCGGAGCGTGCTGGCGGACGCGGCGCCGACACCTGCGACGAGAGCGAACGCTGCCGTTGCTGCCAAGATGCGAACTTTCATGACTGACCTCCTTCGGGTCTGCCCACCGCCCGCAGTAACAACCGGCGACCTTCCTGTCCCGTTTCGTTAATTCGCGTCCATGATTGGCGCGGCCGTCCGCCTCAGCCGCCGTAGATCTTGGTCGGCAGCCAGGTCGCGAGCTCCGGGAAGATGAAGAGGAGCACGATGGCGATCACCTGCAGCGCCACGAAGGGCATGACGCCCTTGTAGATGTCGGTCGTCTTGACCGACGCCGGCGCGACGCCGCGCAGGTAGAACAGCGCGAAGCCGAAGGGCGGCGTCAGGAACGAGGTCTGCAGGTTGAGGCCGACCATGACGCCGAGCCAGATCGGGCTGACGCCGAGGTCGAGCAGGATCGGCGCGGTGATCGGGATCACGATGAAGATGATCTCGAACGTGTCGAGGATGAAGCCCAGCACGAACATCACGAGCATCACGACGATGACCGCGCCGGTCACGCCGCCCGGCAGGTTCGACAGGATGTCGTGGACGAGGGCGTCGCCGCCGAGCATGCGGAAGACGATCGAGAAGACCGAGGCGCCGAGCAGGATGACGAAGACCATCGAGGTGATGGTCGCCGTGCCGAGCGCGACCTCGTGCATGACCCTGAAGCTCAGCCGGCCGCGCAGCAGCGCCAGCACCGTCGCGCCGACCGCGCCGACCGACGCGGACTCGGTGGGCGTCGCGACGCCGCCGATGATCGAGCCGAGCACCGCGATGATCAGCAGGAGCGGCGGCAGGAGGGCGATCGGGATGTCCTTGAGGAGCGAGTTCTGGTCCTCGTGGGTGACCTGGATGGCGGGGGCGGATTCCGGCTGCAGGATCGCCTTGACGATCAGGAAGATGATGTAGACGCAGACGAGGGCGAGGCTCGGCAGGAGCGCGCCGGCGAAGAGGTCGCCGACCGAGACCGGGCTCGGCGCGAAGTTGCCCTTCGCCATCTGCACCTGCGCGTTGATGCCGGCCAGCATGTCGCCCATGAAGATGAGGACCGTGGAGGGCGGCACGATCTGCCCCAGCGTGCCGGACGAGCAGATGATGCCGCAGGCGAGCTTGGGGTCGTAGCCGGCGCGCGTCATCGCCGGCAGGCTGATCAGGCCCATCGTCACGACGGTGGCGCCGACGATGCCGGTCGAGGCGGCGAGCAGCGCGCCGACGACGATGACCGACAGCCCCAGGCCGCCGCGCAGCGGGCCGAACAGCCGCCCCATCGTCACGAGCAGCTGCTCGGCGATGCCGGATCGCTCGAGCATCACGCCCATGAAGATGAACAGCGGCACCGCGACGAGCACCTCGTTCGTCATGTAGCCGATGTAGCGCGACGACAGGCCGCCGAGATTGGAGAAGTCGAACGTGCCGGCGAGCCAGCCGACCGTGCCGAAGATCAGCGACGTTCCGGCGAGCGTGAAGGCGACGGGGAAGCCCAGCATCAGGACGGCGATGATGCCGAAGAACATGGAGCCGGCGAGGATCTCTCCGAAGAGGGAGGCGTGCATCTGGTCAGTCCTGATAGCGGTAGGCGGGCGGCAGGAGGTCGTCCCGGCCGGCCAGGACGAGGATGGAGCGCAGCAGCATCGCGATGCCCTGCAGGCCGACGAGGACGGCGAACACGATGATGAAGCTCTTGACGATGTAGAGCCCCTGCATGCCGCCGGGGTTGACCGAGCCTTCCATGTAGCGCCAGGAGCGGGCGACGAACGTCCAGCCGTAATAGGCGACGACCCACGTGAAGGGCAGGAGGAACACGACGACGCCGATCAGGTCGACGACCGCCTTCCGCTCCGGGCTCGCGCCCCGGTAGAAGATGTCGACGCGCACGTGGTCGTTGCGCAGCAGCGCGAAGCCGGCCACGGCCATGAACATGACGCCGTTCAGCCAGACATAGAGGTCCTGCATCCACACGAAGCTCGTGTCGAAGAGGTAGCGCTGGACCACGACCGTGAAGCACACGCCGACGATCGCCACGGAAACCCAGGCGAAGACGTTGCCTATGACGTTGTTGAGTCCGCTGATCAGCCGGACGAGAGTTGCGAATGCGCGCAGCATTGACCGTCGCTCGCGGCGAAGCGCGACATCGCTCCGCCGTCCCCTGTTCACCTGAAGGCGAGGGCCGCGCCCGCCTGCCGGCGGCACATGACGTGGATGGCGTTTCCCCCGGGAGCGGGGCTCTTCGGCACGGCCGGGACCCCGCATCTTGCGGCGGATCGTTATCAGCTTTGACCGGAGGCGCCAAGAAAGCTTGTGCAGCTTTCGACCGCCTGGGAGAAACGACCGCGACGCGGCGCATATGCGCAACGCAACAAGAGGATAGGCGGCGGGTGCGACGACTGGCGGGGGGCATCGATCGGCTGAGCGAAATCGCGGGACATGCCGTCGCGTGGCTCGCGCTCGCCATGGTTTTCGTCGAATTCGCGGTCGTGTTGGCGCGCTACGTCTTCGGCGCCGCGTCGATCGCGGTCGCAGGAATCGGTCGTCTACATGCACGGCGCGCTGTTCATGCTGGCCGCCGCCTGGACGCTGAAGGAGAACGCGCATGTGCGCGTCGACATCTTCTACCGCGGCGCCTCGCCGCGGCGGAAGGCGCTGGTCGACCTGTTCGGGCGCGCTCCTCCTGCTCCTGCCGATGTGCGCCGCGATCGGCTGGGCCGCATGGCCGTATGTCGCCCAGGCCTGGGCGGTCCGCGAGGGCTCGCGCGAGACCTCGGGCCTGCCCGGCGTCTACCTGCTCAAGAGCGTGATCCTCGTCTTCGCCGTGCAGCTGGCGCTGCAGGGCGTCGCGATGGCGCTGCGCGCGGCGCTCGTGCTGCGCGGCGGACCGGGCGACGCGGCCGAGGGCGCCGCCGCGCCATGACGGGTCTTCTCGCACCATGACGGGTCTTGCCCACGGCCTCGACGTGGCGATGTTCGCGGCCGTCTGCGCCTGCCTGATGGCGGGCTTCCCCGTCGCCTTCACCCTGGCCGGCACCGCGCTGGCCTTCGCGGTGCTCGGCCACCTCGCCGGCGCCTTCGACCTCGCCTATCTCCGCGCCTTCCCGCAGCGCATCTACGGCACGATGACCAACGAGGTGCTGATCGCGGTGCCGCTCTTCGTGTTCATGGGGGTGATGCTCGAGCGCAGCCGGGTCGCGGAGGACCTGCTCGAGGCGATGGGGCGGCTGTTCGGCCGGATGCGCGGCGGGCTCGGGCTCTCCGTCACGCTGGTCGGCGGGCTTCTCGCGGCCTCGACCGGCGTCGTCGGCGCGACCGTGGTCACGATGGGCCTCCTCTCCCTGCCGACCATGCTGAGGCGCGGCTACGCCCCCTCGCTCGCGGCGGGCTCGATCGCGGCTGCCGGCACGCTCGGGCAGATCATCCCGCCGTCGATCGTCCTCGTGATCCTCGGCGACCAGCTGTCGAACGCCTACCAGAAGGCGCAGCTCGACATGGGGCTGTTCCGGCCGGAGACGCTGTCGGTCGGCGACCTGTTCGCCGGCGCGCTGCTGCCGGGCCTGATGCTCGTCGGGCTCTATGCCGGCTACCAGCTCGTCAACGCCGCGCTGCGGCCGCACAGCGCGCCCGCCCTGCCGCGCGCGGAGGAGCGGGGAGGGGCGGCACGTTCTCTCCGCGCTGCTTGCGCCGCTCGTGCTGATCGTCGCGGTGCTCGGCTCGATCCTCGGCGGCATCGCCACCCCGACCGAGGCCGCGGCCGTCGGCGCCGTCGGCGCCACGCTGCTCGCCGGCCGCAGGGTGGAGCGGGGGCGGCGGCCGGCGGAGCTCGCCGCGGCCTGCCTCGTCCTGCTTCTCGTCCTCGCCGCCGCGGCCGATCTGCGCGGCGCGGGCGGCGGCCCGGTCGCCTTCTCCCTCGCCGTGCTCCTCTGCCTCGGGCTCGCCGGCGCGCTCGTCCTCGTTCTCCTGCGCCTCCGCTCCGGCGGCATCCTCGTGGCCGTGGTCCGCTCGGCGACGCAGGTGACCTCGATGATCTTCGTCATCCTGATCGGCGCGGCGCTGTTCAGCCTCGTCTTCCGGGGGCTCGGCGGCGAGAGCCTCGTCGAGGACGTGCTCCACGGCCTGCCCGGCGGTGCGGTGGGGGCGGTGGGGGCGGTGATGGCGCTGATGTTCGTGCTCGGCTTCTTCCTCGACTTCCTCGAGATCGTCTTCGTCGTGGTGCCGCTCGTCGCGCCGGTGCTCCTGAAGATGGACATGGGCGGCGAGCCGATGAGCCCGGTCTGGCTCGGCATCATGATGGCGGTGAACCTGCAGACCTCGTTCCTCACGCCGCCCTTCGGGGTCGCGCTGTTCTACCTGCGCGGCGTCGCGCCGCCGGAGGTGACGACGGGCGACATCTATCGCGGCATCGTCCCGTTCGTCGGCCTGCAGCTTCTGGCGCTCCTGCTCCTGTGGTATGTGCCGCAGCTCGCGACCTGGCTTCCGAGGGTGATCTATGGCTGACGTGAGATCCGCCGCCGAGCTCTTCGACCTGACGGGGCGGACCGCGCTCGTCACCGGCGCGTCGAGCGGCCTCGGCTGGCGCTTCGCCGAGGTGCTGGCGGCGCACGGCGCGAAGGTCGCGCTGGCGGCGCGGCGCACCGGGCGGCTCGAGGAGCTCGCCGCCCGCATCCGCGAGCGCGGCGGCGAGGCCGTGCCGGTCGCGCTCGACGTCACCGACCCGGACGCGATCCCCCGCGCCTTCGACGCGGCCGAGGCGGCGCTCGGGCCCGTCGACATCCTGGTCAACAATGCCGGCGTCGCCGCCGAGGGCCGCATCCTCGACATGGACGCCGCGGAGTGGGACCGCGTGCTCGACACCAATCTCGACGCCGTCTTCCACGTGGCGCGGGAGGCGGGCCGGCGCATGGTCGCCTCGGAGCGCGGCGGCACGATCGTCAACATCGCGTCGATCCTCGGCTTCGGCGTCGCCAAGGGCCTCTCGGCCTATGCCGTCGCCAAGGCCGGCGTGGTGCAGTTCACGAAGGCGATGGCGCTCGAGCTGTCGACGAAGAACGTGCGCGTCAACGCGCTCGCCCCCGGCTACATCCTCACCGAGATCAACCGCGACTTCTTCTCCTCCGAGGCGGGGCAGAAGGTGATCGAGCGCTCGATCCCGATGCGGCGGATCGGCCGGCCCGAGGACCTCGACGGGCCGCTCCTGCTCCTCGTGTCGGACGCCGGCCGCTTCATGACCGGATCGGTCGTGACGGCCGACGGCGGCCACCTCGTGCGCGGTCTCTGACGGCGGGGAACGCCACCGTCCGGCTCGCCGTTTTTCTCCCGGAACGCAGTCATCCGGGAGTTCTGACCATGCCTGCAAAGTCGAAATCGCAGCAGAAGGCGGCCGGCGCGGCGCTGTCGGCCAAGCGGGGCGACACGAAGGTCTCCGACCTCCAGGGCGCCTCGAAGAGCATGTACGAGTCCATGGACGAGAAGGAACTCGACAAGATGGCCTCGACCAAGCGCAAGGGTAAGCCGGAGCACGACTCCGACAGCTGACCCGCCGCGGTCGAACGCACTGACCTCTTGCCTGGCGCGCCTCCTGCGGCGACAGTCCCCCGCCGCAGGAGGACGCCATGGACTTCACCCTTTCCCCGGAAACGCTCGATCTCTGTGCCCGCGTGAAGCGCTTCGTGGAGGAGCGCGTCGTGCCGCTCGAGGCGGACAAGGCGAGCTACAACGAGTTCGAGAACATCCGCATCGCCCTGCGCGACGAGGTGCGCAAGGAGGCGAAGGCGGAGGGCCTGTGGGCGCCGCAGGTGCCGACGGAGCTCGGCGGCCTCGGCCTGAAGATGGTCGACCAGGCGGCCTTCTACGAGACCGCCAACCACTCGATCTTCGGCCCCTCGATCTTCAACTGCGCGGCCCCCGACGACGGCAACATGCGGCTCCTGGCGCAGGTCGGGAGGCCGGACCAGGTCGAGCGCTGGCTGATGCCGATCGTGCGCGGCGAGGTGAACTCGTCCTTCGTGATGACCGAGCCGCATCCCGGCGGCGGCTCCGATCCCGGCATGATCCGCACGACCGCCGAGCGCAAGGGCGACAGATGGGTCGTCAACGGCCGCAAGTGGTTCATCTCCGGCGCGGCGGTGGCCGGGCACTTCATCCTGATCGCCCGCACGAGCGACGACCCGGCCGAGAAGCGCAAGCACCTCACCGCCTTCCTCTTCCACCGCGACGATCCCGGCTGGCGCATCGTGCGGCGCATCGCGAACATGGGGCCGGACGAGCACGGCGGCGTCTGCGAGCTCGAGTTCTCCGGCCTCGAGATCCCCGACGAGAACCGGCTGATGGAGATCGGCGACGGGCTGAAGGTGACGCAGATCCGGCTCGGCCCGGCGCGGCTCACCCACTGCATGCGCTGGCTCGGCCTCTCGAAGCGCTGCATGGAGATCGCCGCCGAGTACACCTCGCGCCGCGAGGGCTTCGGCGTGAGGCTCGCGGACCGGGAGTCGGTGCAGCTGCAGATGGGCGAGCTCGCCCACGACATCCAGATCGGCCGGCTGCTCGTCATGAACGCGGCCTGGAAGCTCGACCAGGGCGACTTCGCCCGCAAGGAGGTGTCGATGGCGAAGATCCACGTCGCCGACACGCTGCACAAGGCCGCCGACACCGGCATCCAGCTGAACGGCGCGCGCGGCTATTCCACCGACACGATCCTCGAATGGATCTACCGCTACGCCCGCGCCGCCCGGCTGGTCGACGGGGCCTCCGAGGTGCACCGGATGGTGCTCGCCCGCTTCCACGGCAAGGAAGGCGGCGATTTCTGGACATGGGGCGTGTGACGATGAGGGAACGCAGCTGGCACATGCCGGCCGAGTGGACGCCGCACGAGCGGACGTGGATGGCCTGGCCGGTCAGCGAGTACGTGCTCGTCGGCCGCGACGGGGCGGAGGGCGCCTACCGGGCGTGGGCCGGCGTCGCCAACGCCATCGCGCGCTTCGAGCCGGTCACGATGATGGTGCCGCCGGGCGCCGCCGGGCAGGCGCGGCCCTATCTCGACGAGGGCGTGGAGATCGTCGAGCACCCGGTCGGCGAGAGCTGGATGCGCGATTTCGGCCCGACCTTCGTGCTCGACGAACAGGGCGCGCTCGGCGCCGTCGACTGGCAGTTCAACGGCTGGGGCGGCCGCACCTTCCCGGACTGCTCGATGGACGCGCTCGTCGCCCGCGAGATCGCCCGGCGCACCGGCGCAGAGCGCATCCCCTCGAAGCTCGTCAACGAGGGCGGCGCGATCCATGTCGACGGCGAGGGCACGCTGATGGTCACGGAGAGCGTGCAGCTCAACGAGAACCGCAACCCGAGCTGGACGCGCGAGGAGGTCGAGGCGGAGCTCAACCTGCGGCTCGGCACGCAGAAGGTGATCTGGGTGCCGCGCGGCCTGATGGCCGACACCGACGAGACCGGCACGGACGGCCACATCGACACGCTCGCCTGCTTCGCGCGGCCGGGCCTCGTGCTCGCCCACCGCCAGCCCGACCCGCAGCACCCGGACCACGAGACGAGTGAGGAGATCATCTCGATCCTGAAGGCCGCGACGGACGCGAGGGGGCGCAGGCTCGAGGTGGTCGAGCTTCCGGCGCCGGCGCCGCAGGACGACGTGAACGGCAACCCGCTGTCGCTCACCTACGTCAACTTCTCCTTCGTCAATGGCGGCGTCGCCATGTGCCGCTTCGGCGATCCGAAGGACGAGGAGACGGCGGAGCTCTTCGGCAGGCTGTTTCCCGACCGGCGGATCGCGCCGGTGCCTGCCACCCGGATCTTCGAGGGCGGCGGCGGCATCCACTGCATCACCCAGCAGCAGCCGAAGGCGGGTTAGAGGCTACCGGCGGGAGGCCGTGCTCGGGCGCAGCACCGTGGCCGTGCGCGTGACGATCCAGCCGAGCGCCGCGCCGAAGGCTGCGCCGAGCGCCTTCACCGTCGCGTCCGACACGTGCGCGTGGCGGGTCGGGGAGAGCTCCTGCAGGAGCTCGATCGCCCCGGCGCTCGCGACCAGCAGCGCCGCCACGAGCACGAGGTGGCGGGGATAGGCGAGCGCGAAGAGGAAGGTCACGAGCGAGAAGGCGAGGGCCCGGTCGAGCTCCACGGGCAGAGGGTCGGGTGGCCGGAACTCGATGGGCGCCACGGTGACGAAGACGATCGCCGCGAGGCTTCCCCAGGCCATCAGCCGGATCAGGTTACTTCTGGTCATCGCACCAGAGTACCGCGCTCCGGGTGCGGCGCAACAGGAGACGCGGTGCATCGTTGACGCGCCCTTTCCCGGGTACGGGAGGGCGGCCTGCCTCCGCTCCGCATAGCTGCTCCGCTCGCGACCCCATAGGCGGCGGCGTTTCGCCGCACTATGGTCTGGTGCTTCGAGCCCCGGCGGCGGAGCCCTTTTCAATGTCGCATCTCGACACGACCCTTCCCCGAGCCGACGACGCCGCCGCCTCGGCCGGGCGCATGCTGCTCGGCGGCCTCCTGACCTTCGCCATGGTCATGGGCATCGGCCGCTTCTGCTACACGCCGCTCCTGCCGATCATGCAGGCGGAGTACGGCTTCGATTCCGGCACGGCCGGCCTCATCGCCTCGTTCAACTTCGCCGGCTACCTCGCCGGCTCGGTCGCCGCGCTCGCCTTCACGAGGCGCGACCTGCGGCTCTGGTCGCTGCGCGCGGGCGCCGTCCTGAGCGTCGTGACGACGGCCGGCATGGGGCTGACCGACAGCCTCGCGGCATGGCTCGTCCTGCGCACGGTGTCGGGCGTGGCGAGCGCGGTCGCCATGATCGCGGCGGCCGGCATCGTGTCGGAGGCGCTGGCGCGGGTCGACGAGCCGGGCCGGGTCGGCTGGCTGTTCGGCGGCGTCGGCCTCGGCATCGCGCTGTCCGGCATCCTCGTGCGGCTGACCAGCGGCTTTCTCGATTCCTCCGGGCTCTGGCTCGCGGCCGGGGCGCTCAGCGCCGCCATGCTGCCGGTGATCCTGTGGGAGGTGCGCGACCGCGACCTGCCGGTGCGGCGGCGCGCCCATGCGCGGCAGCGCCGCGTGCCGCGGCCGCTGCCGCTGTGGCCGCTGCTCGTCAACTACACCTGCGAGGGCCTCGGCTACTCCGTCTTCGCGACCTTCATCGTGGCGATCGTCAAGGCGCGGCCGGGCGGCGAGGTGCTGGGCGACTGGGTGTGGGTGATCGCCGGGCTCGCCACGCTGCCGGCCTCGCTGTTCTGGACGCGGCTGGGCGAGCGCATCGGCTTCGCCGTGGCGCTCATGCTCGCCTATCTCGCGCAGATGGTCGGCATCCTCCTGCCGGCCGTGTCCTTCGCCGGCGTCGCGGCGATCGTCGCGGCGGTGCTGTTCGGCGGCACCTTCACCGCGATCAGCGCGCTGACCCAGCCGCTCGGCCGGCACGGCGCGGGCGGGCGCGGCTTCGCGATCCTGACCGTCGGCTTCGGCCTCGGCCAGGTGTTCGGCCCCGGCCTCGCGGGCTATCTCGTCGACCTGAGCCCGTCCTTCGGCTTCGTCACGGCGCTCGAGGCGTCGGCCGGCGTCGTCGCGCTCGGCCTCCTCTTCCTCTTCTACGCCGCCGCGACCCGGCCGACGACGCTCAGTTCGTGAGCCGGGTCGGCGACAGGTTGACGAAGAGCCTGGTGAAGGCGGCCTCGATCTCGCCGACCTCGGAGGCCCTGAGGTAGTTGCTGCCGGCGCACGACTTCAGCGCGATCGGGATGTCGTCGACCCGGGTCGACCCGCCGAGGCTGCCCGGCTGTCCGAGCGTCTCGTTGTAGCCCCAGTCCCAGGTCATCGGGTAGTACGGCGTGTTGATGATCGCGAGCGTGACGCCGTTCTTCTTGAGCCTGTTGCAGAAGGCGGTGTCGAAGACCCGCACCTGCGGGCGCAGCGCGGGGTTCGAGGTCCAGCCGCGCGTCGGGTCGTTCACCCCGTCGGTGGCGAGGATGACCATCTTCTGGGCGTTCGAGGGGGAGCTGCCGTCGCCGCCCGTCCCGACGTCGGCGACGAAGGTGTCGATCAGGCTGTTGAACGGCGTCGCCGCCGACGCGTCCGTCGCGGCCAGGGATGGCGAGGGAAACTTCCTGGAGATGGCCGAGTAGCTCGCCGTGCGCGACGCCACCTTCCTCATCGCATGGTCGAACGACCACAGCTCGACCCGGACGCGGCCCTTGGACCCGCTGCCGCTCCGCAGGTAGTCGAGCAGGTTCTGGATGCCCTGGTTCACGACCTGGTAGCGCAGCTGGATGCCGTGGGCGGTCGCCCAGCCGTAGGAGTCGGACCCGTCCGTCCTGTCGTGGCAGGCGAGCGCGCAACCCTGGCCGGCGATCATCCGGTCTATGCCCTCGCTCGTCGACGGCAGCAGCATCGAAGCCGAGACGTCGATCAGGAGGTAGACGTCGAGGTAGGGCTGCGCGGTCGCGACCGCCTCGGAGGTGACCCCGACGGCCGTGGTGTCGGTCCCGAATATCTTCATGAACGTGTTCTGGACGCTGGACGTGGCGGTTCCGGTGCCGGTGATCCTCAGGCCGCTCTGGTCGAAGGCGACCGTCATCGCGGCTGGGCCGGCGGTGCCGAGATTGCCCTCGAAGCTGCTCCTGGCGGCGGCCTCGGCGGCAGCCACGGCGGTGGTGCGGCCGGCGCCGTCCTCGAGGGCCGCCGTTCCCGCGGTGACGCCCGCCAGCACGGCGATGTCGAGCGCCGACTGGACGGCGACGCGCTGGCGCGTGGCAAGCGAATAGTCGATCGCCATGCCCACGGCGCCGATCAGCGGAAGAATGGCGATCGCCAGGATCACCGCGACGACGCCGCGATCGTCGCCGCCAAAAGCCCGCAACCGGACCATCTCGCACCCCAGAAGCCGCACTGACCCTGCGTCACCTTTGGCACGTCAGCGTTCTCGGATGGTTAAGCGGGGCCAGATGCGCGACGTTTCCCTGCCTCTCGCGGCTCGCCATCCGGGCGTCCGATGCGATATCCATGCGGCCAAACCGTTCTCCGCTTCGCCTCCCCGGCGGAGCGGACCAGCCGACAGGTGCGTCACATGAGAGAAGTCACGGTCGCGGCCACCCAGATGGCCTGCTCCGACGTCGTCGAGGAAAACGTCGCCCAGGCCGAGGAGCTGATCCGCGAGGCGGCCGGCAAGGGCGCCAACGTCATCCTGATCCAGGAGCTGTTCGAGGGCCTCTATTTCTGCCAGCGCCAGGTGCCGGAGGACTTCAGGCGGGCACACCCGCTGGAGGGGCATCCGACGATCACCCGCTTCCAGGCGCTGGCGCGCGAGCTCGACGTCGTCCTGCCGGTGTCGTTCTTCGAGCGCGACAACAACGCCCACTACAACTCGATGGCGATGGTCGACGCCGGCGGCGAGATCCTCGGCACCTACCGCAAGTCGCACATCCCCGACGGGCCGGGCTACCAGGAGAAGTTCTACTTCAACCTCGGCGACAGCGGCTTCAAGGTCTGGGACACGAAGTTCGGCCGCATCGGCGTCGGCATCTGCTGGGACCAGTGGTTCCCCGAGACGGCGCGCTGCATGGCGCTGATGGGCGCGGAGATGCTGCTCTACCCGACGGCGATCGGCTCCGAGCCGCCGGATCCCTCCTACGATTCGATGAGCCACTGGCAGACCGTGATGTGCGGCCATGCCGGCGCCAACCTGATGCCGCTCATCGCCTCGAACCGCATCGGCCCGGAGACGATCGACGGCTCGACCATCAAGTTCTACGGCTCGTCCTTCATCGCCGACTGGCGCGGCCAGAAGGTCGCCGAGGCCGACCGCGAGAGCCGGCAGGTGCTGACGGCGACCTTCGATCTCGACGAGATCGCCGGCCGGCGCGCGAGCTGGGGCCTGTTCCGCGACCGCCGCCCGGACCTCTACAAACCGATCATGACGCTCAACGGACGTGTATCCTGACGGGACGCACCTTATATCCTTGAGAAGATCGAGTTGGGCGGGCGTTGAACGGAGTGATGCGGAGATGTCGTCGGCACGCGTGACGCTCGGAGACAAGTACGACCTCGACAAGGAGCGCGTCTTCGTCTCCGGAACACAGGCGATCGTCAGGCTCTGCCTGATGCAGAAGGCGCGCGACCGCGCCGCGGGCCTCGACACGGCCGGCTACGTCACCGGCTATCGCGGCTCGCCGCTGGGCGGGCTCGACCAGCAGTTCGCCCGCGCGAGCCGCGAGCTGTGGCGCGCCGACGTCGTCTTCCAGCCCGGCATCAACGAGGATCTCGCGGCGACCGCCCTGTGGGGCTCGCAGCAGGCCGAGATGCGCGGCGAGGGCAAGCACGACGGCGTCTTCGGCATCTGGTACGGCAAGGGCCCCGGCGTCGACCGGTCGGGCGACGCCTTCCGCCACGCCAACCTCGCCGGCTCCTCGCGCCACGGCGGCGTCATCGCCCTGATGGGCGACGACCACACCTGCGAATCCTCCACGACGGCGCACCAGTCGGAATACGCCTTCGTCGACGCCATGATCCCGATCCTGTCGCCGGCCGGCGTGCAGGAGCTCGTCGACTACGGCCTGCACGGCTGGGCCATGTCGCGCTACGCCGGCACCTGGGTCGGCATCAAGTGCGTCAAGGACACGATCGAATTCGACGGCCTCGGTCGAGGTCGCGCTCGACCGGGTGAAGACCGTGACGCCCGACTACGCGATGCCGGAGGGCGGCCTCAACATCAGGCCGAACGACCACCCGCTGACGCAGGAGGCGCGCCTCCACGACCACAAGATCGCCGCCGCGCAGGCCTATGTCGCGGCGAACGGGCTCGACCGCATCGTCTTCGCCGGCGGGGCGAGCCCGAAGGTCGGCATCGTCACCGTCGGCAAGAGCTATCTCGACGTGCGCCAGGCGCTCGAGGACCTCGGCATCGACGAGGTGAAGGCGGCCGATCTCGGCGTCAGGCTCTACAAGGTCGCCTGCCCGTGGCCGCTCGAGCCGCAGGGGCTGAAGCGCTTCGCCGAGGGCCTCGACCTCATCCTCGTCGTCGAGGAGAAGCGGCCGCTGATCGAGGCGCAGGTCAAGGAGATCCTCTACGGAACCGCGAACGCGCCGGCCGTCGTCGGCAAGCGCGACGAGGAGGGCCGTCCGCTCCTGACGCCGAAGGGCGCGCTCGACGCCAACGACATCGCGATCGCCATCGGCGAGCGGGTCGTGCGCGTCTCGCCCGACGAGAAGGTCTCGGCCCGGCTCGACAACGTCCGGGGCTTCCAGCAGGTGCTGGCGCGCACCGAGGACGTCGGCGTGCGCACGCCCTATTTCTGCGCCGGCTGCCCGCACAACTCCTCGACCGTCGTGCCGGAGGGCGCCCGCGCCTATGCCGGCATCGGCTGCCACTACATGGTCCAGTGGATGGACCGCTCGACCGAGGGCTACACGCAGATGGGCGGCGAGGGCGCCAACTGGGTCGGCGAGGCGCCGTTCTCGAAGCGCGGCCACGTCTTCCAGAACATCGGCGACGGCACCTACAACCACTCGGGCTACCTGGCGATCCGCGCCGCGAAGGCCGCCGGCGTCAACATCACCTACAAGATCCTCTACAACGACGCCGTCGCGATGACCGGCGGGCAGCACCACGAGGGCAACCTCACCGTCGACGAGATCGCGCGGCAGGTCGCCGCCGAGGGCGCGAAGAAGATCTTCGTCGTCACCGACGAGCCGGACAAGTACGCCGCCGGCACGCGCTGGCCGGAGGGGCTTCAGATCCGCCACCGCGACGAGCTGATCGCGACGCAGGAGGAGCTGGCGAAGATCGAGGGCCTCACCGTCCTCATCTACGACCAGACCTGCGCCGCCGAGAAGCGCCGCCGCCGCAAGCGCGGCCAGTTCCCCGACCCGCAGAAGCGCGTCGTCATCAACGAGGCGGTCTGCGAGGGCTGCGGCGATTGCGGCGTTCAGTCGAACTGCGTCGCCGTGACCGCGGTGGAGACCGAGTTCGGCCGCAAGCGGCAGATCGACCAGTCGAGCTGCAACAAGGACTATTCCTGCCTCAAGGGCTTCTGCCCGAGCTTCGTCACGGTCGAGGGGGCCGACCTCCTCAAGGCGAAGCCCGCGGTCTCCGAGGTCGACCCGGGCGACCTGCCGGTGCCCGACGCCCGGCCGCTCTACGGGACCTACGGCATCGTCGTCACCGGCGTCGGCGGCACCGGCGTCGTCACGATCGGCGCGCTCATCGGCATGGCCGCGCATCTCGAGGGCAAGGGCTGCGGCGTCATCGACATGGCGGGCCTCGCCCAGAAGGGCGGCGCCGTGATGACCCACATCAAGCTCGCCGACGACCCCTCGAAGATCTCCGCGATCCGCGTCGCCGCCGGCGGCGCCGACCTCGTGCTCGGCTGCGACATGGTGACGGCGGGCTCCAAGAAGGTGCTGGCTTCCATGGCGAGGGGGCGCACCACGGTCGTGCTCAACACGCACGAGACCTACCCGGGCGACCTCACGCGCAGGCCCGACTTCAGCCTGCCGGTCGAGCGGCTGAAGCGCGCGATCGCCGCGCAGGCGGGCGAGGACCACGTCTCGATGATCGAGGCGACGGCGCTCGCGACGAAGCTGATGGGCGACGCGATCCTCGGCAACATCTTCATGCTGGGCTACGCCTTCCAGCTCGGCGCGCTGCCGCTGAAGCTCCAGTCGCTGGAGGAGGCGATCCGCCTGAACGGCGTCGCGGTGGAGGAGAACCTCACCGCCTTCCGCCTCGGCCGGAAGGCGGCCATCCACCCGCAGGCGGTCGAGGCGATGGCCCGCGAGGCCGCCGGCCCCGCCGAGCCGCGCGCCCTGTCGCGGACGCTCGACGAGGTGATCGCCCGCCGGGTCGAGGAGCTGACCGCCTACCAGAACCGCCGCTACGCCGGCCGCTACCGCAAGCAGGTCGAGCGGGTGCGCGCGGCGGAGGAGAAGGCCGTGCCGGGCGAGACGGCGCTGACCGAGGCGGTGGCGCGCAACCTCCACAAGCTCATGGCCTACAAGGACGAGTACGAGGTGGCGCGGCTCTACGCGAACGGCGACTTCGAGAAGAAGATCAAGGCGATGTTCGGCGACGGCGCGCGCCTGACCTTCCACCTGGCGCCGCCGACCACCTCCAAGATCGACCCGCGCACCGGCCGGCCGCGCAAGAAGGAGTACGGCCCGGGCACGATGCGGCTCTTCCGCCTGCTCTCCGCGATGCGGGGCCTGCGCGGCACGCCGTTCGACGTCTTCGGCTATGCCGAGGAGCGCCGGACGGAGCGCCGCCTCGTGCGCGACTATCTGGGCCGGCTCGACGAGATCCTCGACCGCCTGACGCCGCAGACCCACGCGACCGCCGTGGCGCTCGCCTCGCTGCCGGAGAAGATCCGCGGCTACGGCCCCGTGAAGGCTGCGAGCCTCGAGGTGGCGCGGGCCGAGGAGGCCACGCTCCTCGAGGCGCTGCGCGGCGAGGTGCCGGAGATCCGGCAGGCGGCGGAATAGCAGGGCGCCGCCCCTGGCGGGCGGCGTTAACCATGCGTCAACCATGACGGCGCGCGACACAATTCCGCCGCGGCAGCGTCATATCGTCGGTGATCTCTGAAACCTCGGAAAGCAGCGGATGACCGATCTCGTCTCGGCCCCGACCACCCGCGTCGCGCCTGCCCGGCGGCGCCTGCGGCTCTTCGGCGCGCCCTCGGGCGAGCGGCGCCCGAAGGTCGTCAAGCGCGGCTGGCTCGGCTCCGTGCTCGCGCCGCTGTCGATCGCGGTCTCGGCGATCCTCGTCGTCGGCGCGGCGCTGTCCTTCGGCACGACCTTCTGGACGAGCTACCAGCGCGCCAAGACCTTCCAGATGGCGAGCCACCCGGACGCGAGCCTCGTGTCGGTCGGCGACGGGCAGCCGCTGCGCGAGGAGGTCACGGTCCTGATGCGCGACGAGGACGGCGCGCTCCGGCGCCTCGTCGTCGAGAAGTCGAAGGCCGACCGGTTCGCCAATGACAGCCTGAGGCGGCTCGACGCCGCCCGCGACGCGGCGAAGGCCGCGGCCGCCCGCGAGGTCTCGCAGCTCTTCGATCTCGCCTTCGCCAACCGCGACGAGGCGATCTCCGACTACGCCGACTGGTTCTTCGCCTGGCGCCGGCCCTATGTCGTGCTCAAGGAGGCGGTGGCGTCGACGGCGACGCACCTGGTCGAGGTGGGCGAGTACGAGCCGCTGCGCACGGCGGTCGAGCGCGACCTCAAGCAGTATTTCCTCGACAGCTATTCCGAGCGGGTGCTGAAGCCCGAGTTCCGCGACCCGATGATCACGCGCGGCTTCGAGGAGGCGGCGCGCCGGGCGCGCGAGCGCTACGAGGCCGCGGTCGCCGCCGAGGACCTGCGCCTGCAGCTCTTCCTGGCGAAGAACGGCCGCCCCGTCGCCGGGCCGGCCGACGACGCGCAGCTCACCTCGCTCGAGCTCGACTGGGACGCGCAGGCCTTCAAGGCGCCGGCGCACCTGATGGAGGACACCGCCTTCGACGGCGTGACCTCGCTCGCCACGATCGGCGCCGGCGGCACGATCGGCGCCTTCGTGCTGCGCCCCGCGATGGAGCGGGCGACGGGCGGCATCTTCGCCGGGCTCGGCCGCCGGTTCGCCGCGGCCTTCGCCGGCCGCATCGCCATGACGGAGGCGGGCGCCGCCGCCGGCACCGTGGTGCAGCCGGTCGGCGGCACGGTGATGGGCGCGGTGGCGGGCGGCCTGATCGGCATCGCCGCCGACTACGCCATGAACGAGGCTTCGGAGGCGTGGAACCGCGAGAGCTTCGTCGAGGCGAACGAGGAGGCGGTGTCGGCGACCGTCGGGGTCTGGCAGGGCAAGCTCACCGACGGGCTCGACACGGCGATCGACCGCTGGTTCGAGGACGGCAGGGCCGCCGTCGTCGCGGTGGCGGACTGACGTAAGCCCGATCGCGCGCCCGCGCGTTCATCCGGAACGCCTCCGGTGTCGTACCGATGGCGCCGGCCCTCCCGTCTGCGGCACAAGAGCGCGGAGAGTTGGAACCCCGCCGCCGACAGCTTAAAGTCATTCCAAACCAGGCACACGCCAGCCCCGCGAGCCCGATGAACCAGCCCAAAGTCATTCCCTTCCCGGCGCAGGACGATTCGCACCTGCCCAAGGACCATCCGCAGGTCGCGTTCGGCCGCATCGGCGTCCTGCTCGTCAATCTCGGCACGCCCGACGCCACCGACTACTGGTCGATGCGGCGCTACCTCAACGAGTTCCTGTCCGACCGCCGCGTGATCGAGGTGTCGCGCCCGCTGTGGTGGTTCATCCTCAACGTGATGGTGCTGCCGCGCCGCCCGAAGTCGTCGGGCGAGGCCTACGAGCTGATCTGGAACCGGGAGCTCGACGAGAGCCCGTTGCGCACCGTGACGCGCAGCCAGGGCGAGAAGCTGGCCGCGCGCCTGCAGCCGAGCGACCCGCGCATCGTCGTCGACTGGGCGATGCGCTACGGCAACCCCTCGATCAAGGAGCGGCTGGACCGCCTCACGGAGGCCGGCTGCGAGAAGATCCTCGTCTTCCCGCTCTACCCGCAATACGCCGCCGCCACCACGGCGACGGTGAACGACAAGACGTTCGAGGCGCTGATGCAGATGCGCCGCCAGCCGGCGCTGCGCACCGTGCCGCCCTATCACGACGATCCCGTCTATATCGACGCGCTGGCGAAGTCGGTGCGCCGGTCGCTCGAGAACCTCGACTTCGAGCCGGAGAAGATCATCGCCTCGTTCCACGGCCTGCCGCAGGAATATTTCGACAAGGGCGATCCCTACCACTGCCACTGCGCGAAGACGGCGCGGCTCCTGCGCGAGGCGCTGGGGGTCGACAAGGACTACCTGATGATGACCTTCCAGTCGCGCTTCGGCAGGGCGGAGTGGATCAAGCCCTACACGGACGAGACGATCCGCCAGCTCGCGCGCGACGGCGTGAAGCGCATCGCCGTGATCACGCCGGGCTTCGTCGCCGACTGCGTCGAGACGCTCGAGGAGATCGCCCAGCAGAACCGCGAGTTCTTCGAGGAGGAGGGCGGCGAGCAGTTCGCGGCCATTCCGTGCCTCAACGACAGCGAGGAAGGCATGGACGTGCTGGAGCACGTCGTCCGCCGCGAGCTCCAGGGCTGGATCTGAGGCTGGATCCCGACGGCGCCGGCGGTCAGCCGCCGGCGGTCCTGCGCGGCCAGGAGAAGTCGTCGGAGCGGCCGGGCTCGGGGGGCAGCGTCTCGCCTTCCATGATGACCCGGAAATAGGCCGAATCCTCGGGCGGCGTCGGGCCCTCGTCGAGGCCGCCCGCCAGGAGGCCGCCGGTCTGCTGCGGCGTGCCGTTCAGGTTGACGATCTCGCCCCGTCCCGTCCGCAGCATCTCCTCGCTCGGCCGGTAGGGGTGCGACCTCTCGGACGCCTCCGGCAGCGAGGCCATCACCTCGCCGTCGCGCACGAAGTCGCGCCGCAGCTCGCGCGCGACGAAATGGGCGAGCTTGCGCTTGCCGGCCTTCGTGAAGCCGATGCCGTCGTCGTCGCGCAGCTCGCGGATCTCGCCCTTCACGTCCGGCCCGCTCTGGGCGTAGGCGTCGTTCTCGTCGACGAAGCCCTTCCAGATGTCGACGTACTCGGCGCCGGTGCGGTAGGCGCGGGCCCGGAAGATCTCGTTGAAGAAGCCGTAGTCGACGCCGATGTCGTGATCCTCGACCGGCGGCAGGCCGACCCAGTAGAGCGGCTTACCCTTGGCGATGAAGATCTGCATCATGTTCTCGACGCGCTGGGCGTAGAGGTCGCGCCACTTCTCCGTGCCGAACGGGATCGTCTCGCCGCCCTGCGAGATCGGCTTGCGGTCGTTCTGCCCGATCATCACGACGGCCGCGTCGACCTCGTGCGTCGGATCGGCGAGGTACGCCCTGATCTCCTGCGGCCACGCGTCGGGCCCGGCCTGCACGAGGCTCGAGCTGTCGCCCGTCTTCGAGACGATGGCGACGTCGGGGTTCTCCGCGAAGGCCTCCTCGAGGCCCGAGGCGAGCCCGTCGGCGAAGCCGTCGCCGAACACCACGACCTGCACCGCCGCCTCGCTCTTGGCCGCCGGTGCGGGCTCGGACGATGCCGAGGATCCGGAGGAGCTGCGCGAGGCGCGCGAGGCGCTGGACGAGCTCGAACGGCTGGAGCTGCCGGCATGGCTGCGCGGCTGGGCGCGGTGCTGCCTCGGCTGCCGGCTCGGCACCGGCTCGCTCGGCCGCACGTCCCGGCGCACCTGGCCGCGGCCGCTCGCCTGGCCGTTGCCGCCGCCGCCGAAGATCGCGTTGAAGAACCCGGCGATCGGGTTCTTCACGTCCTGGTTCTGGGCCGATGCCTCGTGGCCGCCGAGCGCGAGCAACGCGATCATGCCGGCAACGATCACCGCGAGCGCGCGGCCGCCGGTCCTCGTCATCGCAGGGTCTTTCCAATCGGGCTCGTGTCACACGTCGCCCGCGCGGTCAGCTTCCCGTGCGCAGGCGCTCCAGCAAAGTATAGCTCGCATAGCCGTCCGCGGGTAGGCCCGCCCGGCCCTGGAAGGAGCGGATGGCCGAGCGCGTCATCGGTCCGACCCGGCCGTCGACGCCGCCGGTGTCGAAGCCCCTGCTGGTCAGGAGCTTCTGCATCTCCTCCTTCTGCGTGCGGCTGAGCGGCTTGTCGTTCGTCGGCCAGGCCTGGGCGAAGGCGGCGTAGCCGGCGAGCCGGTCGGCGAGATGGCCGACGCCGAGCGCGTAGGCGGTGGCGCTGTTGTACTTCAGGATCGCCCGGAAGTTGCGCAGCATCAGGAAGGCCGGGCCCGAGGCGCCGGCCGGCAGGACGAGCGTCGCCTGGTCGTCCGGCCGCGGGAAGTCGCGGCCGTAGGTGCGGCTGACGCCGAGCCGCCGCCACTCCGCGAGGCTGCGCTTCGTCTCCTCGTCGGCGAGGGCGTAGTCGAAGCCCCTGGGCAGGTCGACCTCGTAGCCCCAGGTCTCGCCGTCGACCCAGCCGCTCTGCCTGAGGTAGTTCGCGGTCGAGGCGAGCGCGTCGGGCACGGAGTTCCAGATGTCGCGCCGGCCGTCGCCGTCGAAGTCGACCGCGTAGGCCTGGTAGGTCGTCGGGATGAACTGGGTGTGGCCCATCGCGCCGGCCCACGAGCCGACCATGTCGTCGGGCGAGACGTCGCCGTGCTGGAGGATCTGCAGCGCCGCGACGAGCTGCTTGCGCGCGAAGCCCGCGCGCGTCTCGTCGGCATAGGCGAGCGTGGCGAGCGAGCGGATCGTCGGCTTGACGATCGCCCGGTTGTCGAGCACCGCCCCGTAGGAGGATTCCATCCCCCAGATCGCCGTGAAGACGTAGCGGCTGACGCCGTAGCGGCGCTCGATCGCCGCCATCTCGCTGTCGTAGCGCTGCAGCATCTCCTGGCCCGTCTGGATCCGCCTGTCGGACACCGCGGAGGCGAGATACTCCCAGATCGGCTTGACGAACTCGGCCTGGTTCTGGGTGTGGCGGATGACGTCGGGGTCGGGCGTCACGCCGGCGAAGGCGCGGCGGAAGGTCTCGGCGCTGACGCCGGCCTGGTGCGCCTCGGGCCAGAAGCCCCTGAGCCACGTATCGAAGCTCTGATCGGCCGAGGCGGAATTGTGCCCGGCGATGAGCATGATCGCCGCGGCCAGGAAGGCACGGAGAATGGACGCCGCATGCGTGCGGCGGCGCTGGCAAGGCCAGGTCATGTCTCGTCTCCCGGGAAGAACCATCATGGCCCAAGGAGAGGCGGAACAGGCTTAATTTGGAGTTTATCGGCCGCGGCAACGTTTGGCTAACCATCGCGGCCGCGGCCCTGCGGTCAGTTCGCCCTGCGCATCCGCTCCGGCAGGCCGCGCTCCCAGCCGAGCGCGCTCGAGACGATGCCGTCGAGGTCCTCGAGCTCCGGCTGCCAGCCGAGCACGTCGCGCACCCGGTCCGCACGCGCGACGAGCGCCGCCGGGTCGCCGGGCCTGCGCGAGGTGAACTCGACCGGGATCTCGTGCCCGGCCGCCCGGTTGACCGCCTCGATCACCTCGCGGACCGAATAGCCGCGGCCGTATCCGCAGTTCATCACCTCGCTCGCGCCGCCCCGGCGCAGGTGGTCGAGCGCCAGGAGATGCGCCCGGGCGAGGTCGCTGACGTGGATGTAGTCGCGGATGCAGGTGCCGTCCGGCGTGTCGTAGTCGGTGCCGTAGACGTCGAGCCGCTCGCGCTGGCCGAGCGCCGTCTGGCAGGCGACCTTGATCAGGTGCGTGGCGCGCGGCGTCGACTGGCCGCTGCGGCCCCTGGGGTCGGCGCCGGCGACGTTGAAGTAGCGCAGCGCCACGTAGCTCAGCTCGTGCGCGACGCTCGTGTCGCGCAGCATGATCTCGCTCATGAGCTTCGAGGAGCCGTAGGGCGAGATCGGCTGGAGGCGCGCATCCTCGGCGACCGGGTTGACCTCCGGCATGCCGTAGACGGCGGCGGTGGAGGAGAAGATGAAGTGCTTCACGCCGTGCCGCACCGCCGCGGCGATCAGGCCGCGCGTCTTCGCCGTGTTGTTGAGGTAGTAGCCGAGCGGATCGGCGATCGAATCCGGCACCACGATCGAGCCGGCGAAATGGATGATCGCCTCGACGGGGTGCGCGGAGAGGATGCGGTCGAGCGCCGCCTCGTCGCCGATGTCGGCCTCCTCGAAGGCGACGCCGTCGGGCACCGCCCACCTGAAGCCCGTGCTCAGGTTGTCGACGACGACCACCTGCTCCCCCGCGTCCAGCAGGGCCAGAACCATGTGGCTGCCGATGTAGCCGGCGCCGCCCGTCACCAGGATGGCCATCGCTTCCTCTTTTTCCGCCTCGTACGGGAACGTCCTATATTCTGCAGGCTTTACGGCTGGTAAGCGTCGGCGCGCATGGCTAGGGTTTCCGGCGCGGCGGCCGCCCGCATGCCTGCCTTATTGAGTTCGAGGGGAGAACATCACTTCATGCGACCGATCCGCAAGGCCGTCTTTCCCGTCGCCGGTCTCGGCACGCGCTTCCTGCCAGCCACCAAGGCGATGCCGAAGGAGATGCTGACCGTGGTGGACCGGCCGTTGATCCAGCACGTGGTCGACGAGGCCCGGGAGGCGGGGATCGAGGAGTTCGTCTTCGTCACCGGCCGCAACAAGCAGATCATCGAGGACCATTTCGACGTCCAGCCCGAGCTCGAGATGACCCTCAGGGAGCGCGGCAAGACGAAGGAGCTCGACCAGCTGCAGGCCGACCTTCCGCCGGCCGGCGCGGCGAGCTTCACGCGCCAGCAGGCGCCGCTCGGCCTCGGCCACGCCGTCTGGTGCGCCCGCGAGATCGTCGGCGACGAGCCGTTCGCGCTGATCCTGCCGGACGTGCTGGTCAAGGCGAGCCCGAGCTGCCTGTCGCAGATGGTCGACGTCTACAACCAGGTGGGCGGCGGCAACGTCATCGCGGTCGAGGAGTGCGATCCCGCCAAGGTGTCGAGCTACGGCGTCGTCGCGGTGGGCGAGACCAAGGGCGAGGCCTTCGAGGTCACCGGCATGGTGGAGAAGCCGAAGCCGGAGGAGGCGCCCTCCAACCTGATCATCACCGGCCGCTACATTCTCGAGCCCCAGATCTTCGACCTTCTCGAGAACCAGGAGAAGGGCGCCGGCGGCGAGATCCAGATCACCGACTCCATGCAGCGCCTGATGGAGACGCGGCCCTTCCACGGCGTGAAGTTCAAGGGCACGACCTACGATTGCGGCTCGAAGATCGGCTTCCTCGGCGCCAACGTCGCCTACGGTCTCGACCGGCCGGAGCTCGCCGACGACCTCCGCGCGATGATCGGCGACATCCTCTCCGGCAGGGCGTGAGCCCGGGGCGCTAGCGGCGCACCGTGACGCCCGCCTCGACGCGGGTGTCGGTGTAGTCGGAGCCGTCGGCATTGCTGTCGTGGCGGGCATGCGACACCGCCGCCCGCCACGAGAGCCAGCGATTGACCTTGTAGTCGACGTCGAGCGAGGCCGTGTAGGTCGTGTCGAGCCGGTCGATGCCGACATATTCGGAGCGGTCGGCGGCGAGCCTCGCCGTCACCACCAGGTTGCGCCGCAGGGCGTGCTCGACGGAGAGGTCGAGGGTCGCGTCGCGGATGCCCGACGCGCCGGGCTCGAGCGTCGTCTCCTGCGGCCGCAGCGAGCCTTCGAGGCGCACCGTCGTCAGCGGCGTCGGCCGCCAGGCGAGCGAGCCGCGATACATGAGGCCCGAGACGTCCGGCAGCGTGGGATCGTCCGGCGTCTGGTTCTGGTAGCCGATGCCGACCTCGCCCTGCAGCACGTCGTCGCGCGCGATCGAGACGCCGGCCAGCACGTTGTAGCCCTTCGAGCCGCGGCGCACGCCGTTGTCGTCGATGGAGCGCTCGTAGACGCGGTCGTTGACGCCGCCCTCCACGAAGCCCGACACGGTCTGCTGCAGCTCGTAGCTGGCGCGCAGCGTCAGCGCCCTCTCGTCGTAGTTGCGGTCGCTGTTGTCGTAGATCGAGCCGTCGGACAGGCGCGCGTCCTCGTAGCGGTAGGCGGTGTAGGCGGCGCGGCCGGAGAGGCCGATCCGGCCGACGTCGTCCGACAGGCCCGCCGTGGCGCCGTAGCTCTGGGCGTCCGGCCGCTCGACCGCCGTCGCCGGCAGGTTCGGGTCGCTCAGGGCCTCCGGCGCGATGTGGTACGTGGCGCCGAGGTCGGCGACCAGGCCCCGCACCAGGTCGAGGCGCAGGGCGAGCTCGCTGTCGATCGAGGTGTTGGTGTCGCCCTCGTCGAACTCGGTGTCGGAGGAGAAGCGGCCGGTCAGCTCGTGGCGGCCCCAGTCGGACTTGAGCTCGAGGTCGCTGCCGAGCTTGTAGTAGGTGCCGGCGTCGCCGTTCTGCGGCAGGGCGTCGATGTTGCTGCTGCGCCCGGCCAGCACGTCGATCGAGGGGTGCAGCACGAAGCTGCCGAGGCGGATGCCGAGCGGGGCGTAAGGGTCTTCCTCTTCCGGCGTCGGCGCCGGCGTCGCCTCCAGGGCCTGCGCCTGCGCGGCATCGGCCTCCTGCGGCGACGTCGGCGTGCCGGGCGTTGCCGTTGCCGGTGCCGCCGTGGCGGTGGCGTCGCCGATGACCGGCGTGACGCCCGTGCGGACGCCCGTGACGGAGCCGGTCGTCGCGACGTCGGAGGTGCCGTCGGCCGCGGCCGGCGAGGCGGTGCCCAGGCCGTCGGTCTGCAGCGTGTCGAGGCCGACCTCCGGCACCAGGCTCTGCCTCAGCGCCTGCGCCGCCGCGCGCTCCGGCGCGCCGCCGGCAAGCGCCGCCAGCCCGAGGACAAGCCAGAGTTCGTGTCGCACATGCATCGGCAGCGTCGCGGCCCGCGAGAATAGCGCCGGCCCGATCGGCCGGACGCCCGACCGACAGTGCGGCGGACATGGTTAATCCGCTGTTAAGCATGCCGGGCGGGGCGCGCTGACGGCACGATCGGCAGCATCCTCTTCCCCCCGTTTAACGATCGGTAAGGGACACTCCCTACAGTCGCTGCCGGACAAGGGCGCGGGAACCCGCGCGTCTTCTGAACCGTCAGGACGTAGCCTTATGGATTTCGCGACCATTGTCGGCATCATTGCCGGTACGGTGCTCGTGGTCGTCGCCATTTTCCTCGGCGGCGACTTCATGCTTTTCGTCGACGTTCAGTCGGTGCTGCTGGTCGTCGGCGGCGCCATGGCGGCCACGGTGGTGCGCTTCCCGCTGTCGGGGGTGATGCAGGCGCTCGGCGTCGGCGCGAAGGTCGCCTTCACGCAGCGCAAGAGCGAGCCGCGCGAGGTCATCGAGGAGATCTCCCAGCTCGCCGACGTGGTGCGCCGCCAGGGCCCGCTCGGCCTCGAGTCGGTCGTCGTCAAGAACGAGTTCCTCGCCCAGGGCGTGCAGTACATCGCCGACGGCTACGACGAGGCCTTCATCCGCGAATCGCTCGAGCGCGAGCGCGACCTCTACCTGGAGCGCCTCGAGGACGGCCAGCGCATCTTCAAGGCGATCGGCGATTCCGCGCCGGCCTTCGGCATGATCGGCACGCTGGTCGGCCTCGTGCAGATGCTCGCCAACATGGACGACCCCTCGAGCATCGGCCCGGCCATGGCCGTCGCGCTGCTGACGACGCTCTACGGCGCGCTGATCTCGAACCTCGTGGCGCTGCCGATCTCCGACAAGCTCGCCCTGAAGGCGAAGATCGAGGACCTGAACCAGACGCTCGTGCTCGACGGCATCCTGCAGGTGCGCGAGGGCAAGAGCCCGGCCCTCATCAAGGAGATGCTGAAGGCCTACATCCCCGAGAAGCACCGCGAGGAAATCGCGGCGCTGGCGGCCTGAGGGCGGTCGGGTGGCACGCAAGGACAAGGGCGGCGGTGGCGGCGGCGGCGCGCCGGAGTGGATGGTCACCTTCGCCGACCTGATGTCGCTCCTGTGCTGCTTCTTCGTGCTGATCATCTCGTTCTCGATCCAGGACGAGCAGAAGATGCAGATCGTCGCGGGCTCGATGCGCGACGCCTTCGGCGTGAAGCCGGAGAACCGCAAGGCCGGCATCATCGAGCTCGACGGCCTGCCGGACCGCGAGTTCCTCAAGCACCAGTCCGCCGTTCCGAAGGACGAGGAGACCTCGTTCGCGCAGCAGCGCCACGACGAGTACAGCCAGCAGGGCCCCGAGGCGAACACGACGCGCACGGAGGCCGCCAACATCGAGACGGCGAAGCAGTTCGCCACCGCCGCCGCCTCGCTGCGCCAGGCGTGGCAGGAGATGCCGGACATCCTCGAGCTGTCGGACCAGATCATCTTCCAGGAGACGCCCGACGGCCTCGACATCCAGATCGTCGACGAGGAGGGCCGCTCGATGTTCCCGCCCGGCTCGCGCTATCCCAACGAGCGGACGCGCCTGCTGCTGACCAAGATGGCGCCGATGCTGGCGAAGATGCCGAACCGCATCGTGGTGACCGGCCACACGAGCGCCGAGACGGAGAGCGAGGTCGGCCACTCCGCGTGGGACCTCTCCTCGGAGCGCGCCAACACGGTGCGCGACATCCTGGCCGAGCACGGCGTCGCGAACGACCGCTTCGCCGGCGTGATCGGCAAGGCCGACAGCGACCCGCTCTTCCCCGAGAACCCCTTCATGGCGTCGAACCGCCGGATCTCGATCCTTCTGAAGAAGGAAGAGCCGCCGGTGCCGCCGGACCTCAAGCCGTAGGGCCGCGGCCGGTCCCGCCGGCCTGCCAGACGTCGCCCGGCTCCATCGCCACGAAGCACCCCGGCGGCAGGCCCAGCCGGTCGATCTCCTCCCGCAGCCTGTCGCGCGGCTCGAGCCGCGGCTCGTCGGTCAGCTGGAACGTGCCCCAGTGCACGCCGAGCGCCTGCGCGGCCCCGCAATCCTGCATGATCTGCACCGCCTCGGCCGGGTCGACGTGCTGGGGCTTCATGAACCAGCGCGGCGCATAGGCGCCGATCGGCAGGATCGCGAGGTCCGGGCGCCCGTGGCGCTCCCGCACGTCGCGGAAGATCCCGCCGTCGCCGTAGCCCGTGTCGCCCGCCACGTAGACGAGGCATCCGGGCGCGCGCAGGACGAAGCCGCCCCACAGCGCCATCCGCCGATCCCGCAGGCCGCGCGCCGACCAGTGGTTCGCCGGGTGCAGCCAGACCGCGACACCCTCTGCGAGCCCGGTGGACCCGTGCCAGTCGAGCGTCTCGACCTCGATGCCGCCGGCTTCGCGCGCGACGACGCTGTCATTGCCGAGCGGCGCCACGAAGCGCGGGCGGTCGCGCCGCCACAGGCGGCGCAGCGTGTCGAGGTCGAGATGGTCGTAGTGGTCGTGGGTGAGGAGCACCGCGTCGATCGGCGGCAGGTCGTCGAAGGCGACGCCGGGGTCGTTCACGCGGGCCGGCCCGATCCACCGGAAGGGGCTCACCCGGCGCGACCAGACGGGATCGACGAGCAGGTTCATGCCGGCGAGCTGGATCAGCACGCTGGCGTGGCCGATCATCGTGACGGTCAGCGTCTCCGCCCGCTCCGCGGGGACGGCGCGGCCGGCCGGGGCGGGCGCCCATTTCGCCCGCTCGCCGCCGAAGCGCCAGCGCAGGAGATCGCCGAAGCCGCGTTCGGTGGAGGGGTGGCCCGGATTGAAGAAGCGGGTGCCGTCGAAATGATCCGACGGCGGCCCCTCGTGGTAGCGCTTCATCGAGGCCTCGCCCTCTCCGGAGACCGGGCCGTGGGAGACCTGGCCATGGGAGACCTGGCCATGCGCCGGCTCGCCGTCAGCGCGGCAGCGACGTCTTGCCCATCAGCGCCTTGTCGATCGAGTGGGCGGCCTGCCGTCCCTCGCGGATCGCCCAGACGACGAGCGACTGGCCGCGCCGCATGTCGCCGGCCGCCCAGACCTTCGGGTGCGACGTCAGGTACGACAGCGTGTCGGCCTTGACGTTGCCGCGCTGGTCGAGCTCGAAGCCGAGGTCGGCGATGAAGCCTTCCGTCACCGGGCCGGCGAAGCCGATCGCGAAGAAGACGAGGTCGGCCTTGATGTAGAAGTCCGTGCCCTCGATCGGCTGGCGCTTCTCGTCGACGCGGATGCAGTGGACGCGCTTGACCCGGCCGTTGCGGCCCTCGATGCCGAGCGTCGCGGCGGCGAACTCGCGCTCGGCGCCCTCCGCCTGGCTCGACGAGGTGCGGAACTTCGTCGGCCAGTAGGGCCAGACGAGCAGCTTGTCCTCGCGCATCGGCGGCACCGGCCGGATGTCGAGCTGGGTGACCTGCACCGCGCCCTGGCGGAACGCCGTGCCGACGCAGTCGGACGCCGTGTCGCCGCCGCCGATGACGACGACGTGCTTGCCGTTGGCGAGGATCGGCGCGCCGTCGATCTGCTCGTTGCCGACGCGCCGGTTCTGCTGCACGAGATAGGGCATGGCGTAGTGCACGCCCTCGAGGTCGCCGCCCGGCAGGCCCGGATCGCGCGGCCTCTCGGCGCCGCAGGCGAGCATCACCGCGTCGTGCGACTCCAGGATCTCGTCCGCCTGCTCCTTCGTCCGGATGTCGGCGCCGTAGTGGAAGGTCACGCCTTCCGCCTCCATCTGCGCGACCCGCCGGTCGATGTAGTGCTTCTCCATCTTGAAGTCGGGGATGCCGTAGCGCAGCAGGCCGCCGGCCTTCATCTCCCGCTCGTAGAGATGGACGTCGTGGCCGGCGCGGGCGAGCTGCTGCGCGCCCGCGAGGCCCGCCGGGCCGGAGCCGATGACCGCGACCTTCATGCCCGTCCGCTGCGTCGGCGGCTCGGGCCGGATCCAGCCTTCCCGGAAGGCCCGGTCGGCGATCGCCTGCTCGACGCACTTGATGGCGACGGGGATGTTCTCGAGGTTGAGGGTGCACGCCTCCTCGCAAGGGGCCGGGCAGATGCGGCCCGTCACCTCGGGGAAGTTGTTCGTCGAGTGCAGGTTGCGCGACGCCTCCTCCCAGTCCCCGGCATAGACCAGGTCGTTCCAGTCGGGGATCTGGTTGTTGACGGGGCAGCCGTGCGGCCCGTGGCAGAACGGGATGCCGCAATCCATGCAGCGCGCCGCCTGGCGGCGCACCTCGGGCTCCTCCATCGGCAGCGTGAACTCGCCGAAATGGCGGATGCGGTCGGATGCCGGCTGGTACTTCTGGTCCTGCCGGTCGATCTCGAGGAAGCCTGTTACCTTACCCATGCCGTCTTCCCCTCACTGCGCCGCCACGGCGGCCAGTCGGCCCTTCTCTTCCATCTCGCGCAGGGCGCGCCGGTACTCGACCGGCATGACCTTCACGAATTTCGGGCGGAACTCGTCCCAGTTCTCCAGGATGTGGCGGGCCCGCTCGGAGCCCGTGTAGTGGAGGTGGTTGGAGATCAGCGTGTGCAGACGCTCGTCGTCGTGCTTCGTCATGTCGGCGGAGACGTCGACGCGGCCGTGCCACTCGATGTCGCCGCCGTGGTGGTGCAGCTTCTCCAGGAGGTCGTCCTCCTCGGCCACCGGCTCGAGATCGACCATCGCCAGGTTGCAGCGCTGGCGGAAGTCGCCCTCCTCGTCGAGCACGTAGGCGACGCCGCCCGACATGCCGGCCGCGAAGTTGCGGCCGACGCGGCCGATCACCGCCACGGCGCCGCCCGTCATGTACTCGCAGCCGTGGTCGCCGGTGCCCTCGACCACCGCCACCGCGCCGGAGTTGCGGACGGCGAAACGCTCGCCCGCGACGCCGCGGAAGTAGCACTCGCCGGCGATCGCGCCGTAGAGCACGGTGTTGCCGACGACGATCGACTCCTCCGGCACGCAGCGCGAGGCCTCCGACGGGCGGATGACGATGCGGCCGCCGGACAGGCCCTTGCCGACATAGTCGTTGGCGTCGCCGATCAGCTCGAGCGAGACGCCGGCGGCGAGGAACGCCCCGAAGCTCTGGCCGGCGGTGCCGGTCAGGCGGATCGAGATCGTGTCCTCGGGCAGGCCCTCGTGGCCGTAGCGCTTGGCGACCTCGCCCGACAGCATGGCGCCGGCGGAGCGGTTGGTGTTGTTGATCGCCTTCTCGATCTGCACCGGCTCGCCGGTCTCGAGCGCGGGCATCGCCTCGGCGATCAGCTCGCGGTCGAGCACGTCGTCGATCGGGTGCTTCTGCAGCTCGGTGTGGCGGATCGAGACGTGCTCCGGCACGCTCGGCTTGTAGAAGACGCGCGTGAAGTCGAGGCCCTCGACCTTGGCGCGGTCGATCAGCTTCTCCTTGTCGAGCATGTCGGACTGGCCGATCATCTCCGGGAAGGAGCGGAAGCCCATCGCCGCCATCAGCGCCCGCACTTCCTCCGCCACGTAGAAGA
The DNA here is from genome assembly GCA_963816555.1 of uncultured Alphaproteobacteria bacterium. Taxonomy (GTDB): domain Bacteria; phylum Pseudomonadota; class Alphaproteobacteria; order Rhizobiales; family Tepidamorphaceae; genus Lutibaculum. The sequence continues at coordinate 101,156 of CAWFLD010000010.1, forward strand.
AGTAGTTGATCACGTGCTCCGGCGCGCCCTTGAAGCGCTTCCGCAGCACCGGGTCCTGCGTCGCCACGCCGACGGGGCAGGTGTTGAGGTGGCACTTGCGCATCATGATGCAGCCGGCGGCGATCAGCGGCGCGGTCGAGAAGCCGAACTCGTCGGCGCCGAGCAGCGCGCCGACCACCACGTCGCGGCCGGTCCTGAGGCCGCCGTCGACCTCGAGCCGGATGCGGCCGCGCAGGTTGTTGCCGACGAGCGTCTGGTGCGTCTCGGCGAGGCCCATCTCCCACGGGCTGCCGGCGTGCTTCAGCGAGGTCAGCGGGCTCGCGCCCGTGCCGCCCTCGTAGCCGGCGATCGTGATGTGGTCGGCGCGCGCCTTGGCGACGCCGGCCGCGACGGTGCCGACGCCGACCTCGGACACGAGCTTGACCGAGATGTCGGCGGCCGGGTTCGTGTTCTTCAGGTCGAAGATCAGCTGCGCCAGGTCCTCGATCGAGTAGATGTCGTGGTGCGGCGGCGGCGAGATCAGGCCGACGCCCGGCGTGGAGTGCCGGACCTTGGCGATCATCGCGTCGACCTTGTGGCCGGGCAGCTGGCCGCCTTCGCCGGGCTTGGCGCCCTGCGCCATCTTGATCTGGATCTGGTCGGCGTTGACGAGGTACTCCGTCGTCACGCCGAAGCGGCCCGACGCCACCTGCTTGATCTTGGAGCGCTTCGTGTCGCCGTTCGGCAGCACGATGAAGCGGTCCGGCTCCTCGCCGCCCTCGCCGGTGTTCGACTTGCCGCCGATCCGGTTCATCGCGACGGCCAGCGTCTCGTGCGCCTCCTTGGAGATCGCGCCGAACGACATGGCGCCGGTCGAGAAGCGCCTGACGATGTCGGCGGCCGGCTCGACCTCCTCGATCGGCACCGGCATGCGGCCCTGCTCCTCCGCCTCGCGGATGCGGAACAGGCCGCGGATCGTGTTCCGCCTGCCGGCCTCCTCGTTCATCAGCTTCGAGTACTGCTGGTAGGTCTCGAACGAGCCGCCGCGCACGGCGTGCTGCAGCGTGGCGACCGTGTCGGGGCTCCACATGTGGCTCTCGCCGCGCGTGCGCCAGGCATAGTCGCCGCCGACGTCGAGCGCGTCGCGCAGCACGGGATCCTCGCCGAAGGCGTCGACGTGGCGGCGGAAGCAGTCCTCCGCGACCTCCTTCAGGCCGATGCCCTCGATCAGCGTCGCCGTGCCGAAGAAGAAGCGGTCGACGAAGGACTGGGCGAGGCCGACGGCGTCGAAGATCTGGGCGCCGCAATAGGACTGGTAGGTCGAGATGCCCATCTTGGACATGACCTTGAGGATGCCCTTGTCGACCGCCTTGATGTAGCGCTGGACGATCTCGCGGTCGTCGACCTCCTCGGGCATGTCCTCGCGCATGTCGAGCAGCGTCTCGAAGGCGAGATAGGGGTTGATCGCCTCGGCGCCGTAGCCCGCGAGCACGCAGAAATGGTGCACCTCGCGCGCCTCGCCGGTCTCCACCACGAGGCCGACCGAGGTCCTGAGGCCGCGCCGGATCAGGTGGTGGTGCACGGCCGCGGTGGCGAGCAGCGCCGGGATCGGCACACGGTCGGCGCGCACCAGCCGGTCGGACAGCACGATGATGTTGTAGCCGTCGCGGACGGCCCGCTCGGCGCGCTCGCACAGCCGCTCGATCGCCTCGTCCATCCCCTCCGGCCCGCGCTCGGCGGAGAAGGTGATGTCGAGCGTCTGCGTGTTGAACTGGTTGTCGGCGATGTCGCCGATCGTGCGGATCTTCTCGAGATCCTCGTTCGTCAGGATCGGCTGGCGCACCTCGAGCCGCTTGCGGGTCGACAGGCCCTCGAGGTCGAACAGGTTCGGCCGCGGCCCGATGAACGAGACGAGGCTCATGACGAGCTCCTCGCGGATCGGGTCGATCGGCGGGTTCGTCACCTGCGCGAAGTTCTGCTTGAAGTAGGTGTAGAGCGACTTCGGCTTCTCCGACAGCGCCGAGATCGGCGCGTCGTTGCCCATCGAGCCGATGGCCTCCTGGCCGGTCGTCGCCATCGGCGACATCAGCAGCCTGAGGTCCTCCTGCGTGTAGCCGAAGGCCTGCTGGCGGTCGAGCAGGCTGACGCCGGTGCGCGGCCGGTTGCCGGGCACGGGCGGCATGTCCTCGAGCACGATCTGGGTGCGCGACAGCCACTGGCGGTAGGGGTTCGCGGTCGAGAGCCGGTGCTTGATCTCCTCGTCGGAGATGATGCGGCCTTCCTCGAAGTCGATGAGCAGCATGCGGCCCGGCTGCAGCCGCCACTTGCGCACGATGCGCTCCTCCGGGATCGGCAGCGTGCCCATCTCGGACGCCATGACGACGCGGTCGTCGTCGGTCACGAACCAGCGCGCCGGCCGCAGGCCGTTGCGGTCGAGCGTCGCGCCGATCTGGCGGCCGTCGGTGAAGGCGATGGCGGCGGGGCCGTCCCACGGCTCCATGAGCGCGGCGTGGTACTCGTAGAAGGCGGCCCGGTCCTCGTCCATCAGCGGGTTGCCGGCCCACGCCTCGGGCACGAGCGTCATCACCGCGTGGGCGAGCTCGTAGCCGCCCTGCACGAGGAACTCGAGCGCGTTGTCGAAGCAGGCCGTGTCCGACTGGCCCTCGTAGGAGATCGGCCACAGCTTGCCGATGTCGTCGCCGAACAGGTCGGAGGCGACGCTCGCCTGGCGGGCGGCCATCCAGTTCACGTTGCCGCGCAGCGTGTTGATCTCGCCGTTGTGGGCGACCATCCGGTAGGGGTGGGCGAGCGGCCAGGCCGGGAAGGTGTTGGTCGAGAAGCGCTGGTGGACGAGGGCGAGGGCGCTCTCCACCCGCTCGTCGTTCAGGTCGGGGTAGTAGGCGCCGAGCTGGTAGGCGAGGAACATGCCCTTGTAGACGAGCGTCCGCGACGACAGCGACACGGGGTAGTAGTCCTCGACGGCCGCCTGGTCCTGCAGTTCGAGCCGGCGGTTCGAGACGACCTTGCGCGCGATGAACAGGCGGCGCTCGAACGTGTCCTGGTCGGCCGCGCTCTCCGGCCGGCCGATGAAGATCTGCACGTGCGCCGGCTCGAGCTTCGTCGTCGTCTCGGACAGGCAGGAATTGTCGACCGGCACGTCGCGGAAGCCGAGAAGCGGCAGGCCCTCCTCCTCGAGCACGGTGCGCCACAGCCGCTCCATCGTCTCGCGCGCCTGCGCGTCGCGCGGCATGAAGAGGTGGCCGACGCCGTAATGGCCGGGCTCCGGCAGCTCGAAGCCGAGCTTGCCGCACTCCTCCTTCAGGAAGCGATGGGGGATCTGCATCGTCATGCCCGCCCCGTCGCCGGCGATCGGGTCGGCCCCGACCGCGCCGCGATGGGTGAGGTTGAGCAGCATCTGCAGCCCATCCTTCACGATGTCGTGCGACGCCTTGCCCTTCATGTGCGCGACGAAGCCGACACCGCAGGCGTCGAACTCGCGGGTGGGGTCGAAGAGCCCCGCCGGCCGGCGCACACTGTCAGAAGCCGATGGTCTGTGTTCCATGGCTCGTCTCCTTCGTCTACCTGGGCCGCCCCGCGACGTTCTCCGGAAGCGGCGTCCCCGGTTCACCGGCCTGCCCAAGGGCCGCCGGCGACAGGTGTTTTTGGCTTCGTGGAACGAGGGCGGACCTTGCCGCACGTGCCGCCATTTAGCACGAACCGACCGCGATCGGGCGTGCGGAATGGGTCAGCATCACTGTCCTATCCGGCGGCCAAAATGCCAGATTTGGAACTTCCCCGCAAGGCGGCCGACGCAGCAATATTGCGTGGAGGAAAGGTATCGCGACAGATCCGGAAAGCTTGTGAGAAATCTACATCACGCTCCGGCGATCCGCGGAAAAATTTCCGTAACGTTGAAGTGACTTCCAGTTGAAATTGCCCTTTGCCAGTGTCCGTAGCGTCGAAGTCGCTCGTGCCTACGGAAGTCGGGCCGGCATGGAAGCATCGTCGACACGATGTGCAGCCCGGCAGGCAGTATAAGCGGCAGGATATTTTCGCAAGGCCTCCTTTCGCGAAATCATGAATGCGTTCGCCGCCGTTCTCCGCGGCAACTCATCGGCGAAGAGCGGCAGGAGGCGAAAGAACGGTTCCTGCACCTGCAAGGCCCGGCTTCCCCGCCGTCCGTGGCGGCTTCGGCACACCGAGAAGCAGCCGACAGGCTGAACCAGAGAAGGGGAAAAGACCGTGTCTCACAAGACCACGCCACCGCCACCGCCGCCGCCGTTGCCGGCGCCTTCGCCACCGCGCTCCTGGCCTCCGCCGGCAGCCATTCCGCCCAGGCGCAGAGCCTGGAGATGGAGAAGTGCTACGGCGTCGCGCTCGCCGGCAAGAACGACTGCAAGGCCGGCGCCGGCACGACCTGCGCGGGCACCTCGAAGGTCGACTACCAGGGCAACTCCTGGAAGCTCGTGCCGAAGGGAACCTGCACGGCGATGGATCTGCCGGGCGACCGGATGGGCAGCCTCGAGCCGCTCGACCGCGACGTGCCGCAGGGCTGATCGCGGAAAAACCGGCCGGAGGGGCAGGATGAGCATTCCCACGCACCCCGCCGGGACCTTCAGCGACACCCCGATCCCGGCGCGAGCCGGGGTCGGGCTGAAGGCCCGGCACTACGGCGAGATCATCGCGACCCGCCCCGACATCGGCTGGTTCGAGGTGCATCCCGAGAACTACATGGGCGACGGCGGGCCGCCGCACCGCTATCTCCACGCGATCCGCGAGCTCTACCCGCTGTCGCTGCACGGCGTGGGGCTGTCGATCGGCGCGGAGCGGCCGCTCGACCGGTTGCACCTGGAACGCCTGAAGCGCCTCGCCGGGATCTACCGGCCGGCCCTGTTCTCGGAGCATCTCGCCTGGTCGACCCACGACGAGGGCTTCCTCAACGACCTCCTGCCGGTGCCCTACACGCGGGAGACGCTCGACCGCGTCTGCGAGCACGTCGACGAGGTGCAGGAGGCATTGCGGCGCGGCATGCTGCTCGAGAATCCCTCGACCTACGTGCGCTTCGCGGACTCCGAGATGAGCGAGATCGAGTTCCTCGGCGAGGTCGCGCGCCGCACCGGCTGCGGCCTGCTGCTCGACGTCAACAACGTCCACGTCTCGGCGACCAACCACGGCTACGACGCCGGCGCCTATATCGACGCCTTCCCGGTGGAGCATGTCGGCGAGATCCATCTCGGCGGCCACGCCCCGGACGTCGACGATCTCGGCGAGGCGCTGCTGATCGACGCGCACGACCGCGAGGTCGACCGGCAGGTGTGGGACCTCTACGCCCGCACCGTGCGCCGCACGGGCGCGGTGCCGACGCTCATCGAATGGGACGCGAACGTGCCGGACTGGCCCGTCCTGTTGGGCGAGGCGACGGAGGCGGAAGGGCTGATGCGGCAGATCGCCGCCGGCCGCGCCCGGCCGGAGCCGGCCCATGCCTAGCGCGACGCAGGCACAGTTCGTCCGGGCGCTGCGCGACGCGAGCCTGCCGCCGCCCGGGGGCGTGGCCGGCCGCGGCGGGGAGGTGCCCTCCCGGCGCTTCTCGGTCTACCGCAACAACGTGCATGTCAGCCTCGTGGAGGCGCTGGCGGCCACCTATCCGGTGACCGCGCGGCTCGTCGGCGACGAGTTCTTCCAGGCGATGGCGCGCGAATATGTCGGCCGCGAGCTGCCGAAGACCCCGGTGATGCTGAACTACGGCGAGAGCTTCGCCGACCACGTCGACGGGTTCGGGCCGGCCCGCGTGGTGCCCTGTCTCGGCGACGTGGCGCGGCTCGAATGGGCGTGGAGCCGCGCCTACCACGCCGCGGACGCCGAGCCGGCCGCGATCGGGTCGCTGGCCGACATACCGCCCGGGCGGGTCGCGGAGGTCGTCCTCGATCTCCATCCCTCGCTGCGCCTCGTCTCCTCGCCGTTTCCGGTCCTCGAGATCTGGCGCGCCAACCAGGACGGCGAGGCGGGCACGTGCGGTCCGGCGGGCGAGGGCGGCGACGTCCTGGTCCTGCGCCCGCGCGAGGCGGTCGAGCTCAGGCGGCTGTCGCCGGGCGCCGCGCTCTTCCTGCGCGCCCTGCGCGACGGCGCCCCGATCGGCAGCGCCTACCGGCGCGCCTGCGCGGGGCCGGAAGAGTTCGACCTGGCCGTCCATCTCGCCGCTCTTTTCCGCATCGGCGCCGTCGCCGGCCACCGCCTCGACGCCGCCGGAGACCCAGAGGAGGCCGTGGCCCCATGAGCGCCCTTCACTCCACCGCCGGCCGTCACGGCCGCGGCATCGTCGCGCTGTGGCGCGGCTTCGACGCACGGCTGGGGCGGGAGCCTCTGTCGCTGGTGCTGGCGCCGATCCAGCTCATCCTGCGGCTCGTGCCGTTCTTCGGGCTGCCCTTCGTCGCCTCGGGCCTCACGAAGTGGGAGGTCTTCCCGTTCCTGCTGCCCGAGCCCTTCGCGTGGAACGGCTGGCCGCAGCTGGCGAGCGGCGCGAGGTACCAGTTCACGGAAGTCTGCGACTTCTGCTTCAACGTCCGGATCTGGGGCACCGAGGAGGCGCCGCTGGTGCAGTGGGGCTTCCCGTTCCCGAGCGCTCATGGCGGGACTGGCCGGCACGATGGAGATCGTGCTGCCGTGCCTCGTCCTGGTCGGGCTCGCGACCAGGCTTTCCGCGCTCGGCCTGCTCGGCATGACGCTGATGATCCAGCTCGTCATCCCGACCGGCTATCCCGTCCATGCGGTCTGGGCGGCGGTTCTCGGCGCGATCCTCGTGCTCGGCCCCGGCCTGATCTCCGCGGACTGCATCCTCTCGCGCCTGTGGCGCCGGCCAGGGGTTCCCGTGGGGGCCGGGCGACTGTAGGCTCCGCGCCGTCTCGACCAGCCCACGGAACCCCTCCCGCATGAACTTTGCCAGCGACAACACGGCCGGCGTCTCGGCGCCGATCATGAAGGCCCTCGAAATGGCGAACGAGGGCCGTTACCCCTCCTACGGCGCCGACGACTGGACGACGCGGGCGACCGAGGCCCTGTGCGAGGTCTTCGAGCGCGAGGTCGACGTGTTCCTGGTGCCGACCGGGACCGCGGCCAACTCGCTGTCGCTCGCCGCCGCGTGCCCGCCCTGGGGCGCCGTGCTGTGTCACGCCGACAGCCACATCAACACCGACGAGTGCGGCGCGCCCGAGTTCTACACCGCCGGCGCCAAGCTCGTGACGCTGTCGGGCGGCGGCGCGAAGGTCGATCCCGCCGCGCTCGACGCGCTCCTGTCGGGCTGGGGCATGGGCGTCGTGCACCACGTCCAGCCGGCGGTCCTGTCGATCACCCAGGCGAGCGAGTTCGGCCTCGTCTACCGGGCCGGCGAGGTGGCGGCGCTGTCGGAGATCTGCCGGCGCCACGGCCTCGCCCTGCACGTCGACGGCGCCCGTTTCGGCAACGCCGTCGTCTCGACCAACGCCTCGCCGGCCGAGCTCACCTGGAAGGCCGGCGTCGACATCATGTCGTTCGGCGCCACCAAGAACGGCGCCATGGCCGCCGAGGCGGTCGTGGTCTTCCGCAAGGACCTGGCGGAGACGATCGGCTACCGCCGCAAGCGGGCCGGCCACCTGTTCTCCAAGTCGCGCTTCCTCGGCGCGCAGATCGCGGCCTATCTCGAGGACGGTCACTGGCTCGACCTCGCCCGGCGCGCCAACGCCGCCGCCGCGCGGCTGCGGGAGACGTTCGAGGCGGCACCCGGCGCGCGCGTGGCCGGCCCGGTCGAGGCGAACGAGGTGTTCGTCTGGCTCGACGAGGCCAGCGACGCCGCTCTGAAGGCGGCCGGCGCGAAATATTACGACTGGAGCGGCGATCCCGGTCTCGGGGAGCCGGGCAGGGCGGGCGAACGGCTGTTCCGCTTCGTCACGGCCTTCGCGACGCGCGACGAGGATCTTCAGGGCGTGGCCCGGGCCCTGTCCGCCGGAGGCTGAGCTTCACGGCCGAACGGCCGCCCGCGGCGCCTCAGTCGAGATAGGTCACCTCGCGGTTCGGCGGCATGCGCGGCTCGCCGGTCCTCTTGTCGCGCAGATGCGACGTCACCCTGACGCCGCGCCGGTGCACCCAGACCGGCGAGATCTCGCCGCAGTCGCCGCAGCGGAACGCCGCGCGGGAGACGTCGACCGGCCACGGCTCGCCGCGCCGCGCCCGGGGGCGCTCGAAGACCTCGTGGGGACGCGCGTCGTGTCCGGTATGGCCACAGTGGGGGCAGACCAGGTGGCAGGGGGCGGTCGGTTCCGAGGGCCACTCGACCGGCTGCTTCATCGTCCCCGTACCTCCCCGCCTACGTATGCCGTTATCGGTAACATGGCCGAAACGATCGAGGCGTGCGCGGGAAATATTCGGCAATACCGGTTCAGGTCGGAGGCCGGACAAAGAAAATCGCGCCCCGTTGCCGGGGCGCGACACGTCGGATCGACGTCAGGCCTGGACGTGTCAGGCGGCCTGCTGGTCGATGACCTTGGGGCTCTCGCCGCTCTCGATGGCGATCGTGCGGGGCTTCAGCGCCTCGGGGATCTCGCGCACGAGCTCGACGTGGAGCAGGCCGTTCTCGAGGCGCGCGCCGCGGACCTCGACATGGTCGGCCAGCTGGAAGCGCCGCTCGAAGGTGCGCTCGGCGATGCCGCGATAGAGAAGCTCGGCCTTGGGATCGCCCTCGCTCTTCTTCTCGCCGCGCACGGTCAGGGTGTGCTCCTTGACCTCGAGCGACAGGTCATGCTCGCCGAAGCCGGCGACGGCCATCGTGATGCGGTAGGCGTTCTCGCCCGTCCGCTCGATGTTGTAGGGCGGGTAGCCCGGGGCGCCGTTGTCGCCGTTGTTCGTCATGCCGTCGAGCATCGAGAACAGCCGGTCGAAGCCGACCGTGGAACGGTAGAGCGGGGAAAGGTCGTAGTGTCGCATCGCATATCCTCCTGTTGAAGCGACATGCCGCCGGGCCCGCCGTCATGGCCTGGCCCGTTCGGAGTGCACCCGCTGCGGCGGCGTGCACGGGAGATATGTGGGTGCCCCCGAACGGGGCTGCAAGACCTTCTTCCACCGACGCACGTGACCTTCTTCCAGCGATGAACGCGACATGAATGCCCGCTTCGGGCGGGGTTCAGCCGCCGCGGCCCATTCTCCTCTCCATAGCCAGCGAGATGGCTCGAGCACGAGGAGAAGAGACATGCTGACCAAGTCGATGATTGCCGCTGCAGCCCTCTTCGGGGGCGCGTTCCTGATCCAGGCGCCGGCCGATGCCGCCCCGGCCTCGGGCCTCAAGGACGGGGTGTCCGCGCCGCAGGCGGTGCAGCTCGTCGGCGGCCGCCACGACCACGACCGCCACGGGCGCCACGACGACTGGCGCCACCGCGACCGCCACGACCGCCATGGCCGCCACGACCTGCGCGGCCGCAGCGACTGGCAGCCCCATTTCGGCGGCTACCACGGCCTGCGCAACCACGGCTACCTGAAGTTCGGCAACGTCCGCTGGGACGGCCGCGCCTTCCTGGTCCGTGCCTACCACCCCCGCTACGGCTGGGTCTGGGTGCGCCTCGACGGCCGCTCGGGCGCCCCGATCGCCCGCTGGCGCTGACGGCGCCGACAGATTCGGGCGGCTTGCCGCCCGAAGGGTGCCGGACGAAACGACCAGCCCCCGGAGCGTCCGGCACCCGAGCCGGCGGCCTCGCCGAGGCCGCCGGCATTTTCCTTCCGGCTTGAGCTTGGCGGCGGGCATGCTGTAAGCCCTTACACTCCTCGCCGACGCCACGGGCCCCGCACGCGACATGCACCTGATCGAGACGCCGGACAATCCGATTCCGCCCGGAGCGGTGGTCGGCGAGCTGCATGCGGAAGACGGCGCGCGGCTGCGCTACGCGCGCTGGCCGAAGCACGACGGGGCGCGCCTGCGCGGCACGGTGTCGCTGTTCGGCGGCCGGGCCGAGTTCATCGAGAAATATTTCGAGACGATCGAGGATCTGCGCAGCCGCGGCTTCGCGGTGGCGACGCTCGACTGGCGCGGCCAGGGCGGCTCGCAGCGCATCACCGGCAACCGGCGCAAGGGCCACGTCCGGCGCTTCTCGCACTACGAGCGCGACCTGCGGGTCTTCATGCGCGAGGTCGTGCTGCCGGACTGCCCGGCCCCGCACTACGCGATCGCCCACTCGATGGGCGGCGCCGTGCTCCTGCGCCACGCCCGCCGCACGACGAACCTCTTCGACCGCATCGTCCTGAGCGCGCCGATGCTGGCGCTGCACCACAATACGCCCTCGGGCCGCCTCACGCGGGCGCTCCTGTCGACGCTGCGCTACACCGGCTTCTCCCGGAGCTACGTTCCCGGCTCCGGCGACACGATCGTCAACACCCAGCCCTTCGAGCGCAATCCGGTGACCTCCGACGAGGCGCGCTACGACCGCACCGAGGCGATCATCCGCGCCGCCCCCGAGCTCGGCCTCGGCGGCCCGACGATCGGCTGGGTGCACGCCGCCTTCTCGACGATCGACCTGTTCGCCCGCTCCCGCTTTCCCGCCGAGGTGCACGTGCCGGTGCTGATGGTGGCGGCCGGCGCCGACTCCGTCGTCTCGAACGCGGCCATCGAGCGCATGGCGCTGCACCTGCGGGCCGGCGGCCACGTCGTCATCCCCGGCGCGAAGCACGAGATCCTGATGGAGCGCGACATCTACCGGGAGCAGTTCTGGGCGGCGTTCGACGCCTTCATCCGGCCGGACGACATCAGCGAGCCGCAGCCGGTCTTCCTGCACGACGATCCCATCCTGCGCGCCGCGGAGGCGTGAGCCCCGGGCGGCCCGCCGGTCAGCGGCCCAGGATCGCGAGTGCCTGGTCGTGCAGCGCCGGGTCGCCGGCGGCGACGATCGCCCCGCCCTGCGCCGCCGGGCCGCCGTCCCAGCGCGTCACGCGGCCGCCCGCGCCCTCGATGATCGGGATCAGGCCGACGATGTCGTAGGGCTTGAGGCCGTCCTCGATGACGAGGTCGACCCGCCCGCCGGCGAGCGCCATGTAGGCGTAGGCGTCGGCGCTGTAGCGGGCGAGCCGCACCTGGCGCTCGATCTCGTCGTAGCGCTCGCGCGGGCGGCCCTCCGGCATCATCGCGGGCGAGGTCGTCATCAGCGTGGCGGCGGACAGCGCCGGGCAGGGGCGCGTGCGCAGCGGCAGCGTATTGCCGAAGCGGTCGCGCCGCACCGCGCCGCCGGCATGGCCCCAGAAGCGGTCGCCGACATAGGGCTGGCTCACCATGCCGAAAACCGGCGCCCCGTCGCGCTCGAGGCCGATGATCGTCGTCCAGAGCGGGATGCCGGAGATGAAGGAGCGGGTGCCGTCGACGGGGTCGAGCACCCAGCGCCAGCCGTCGCGGCCCGCCGTCTCGCCCATCTCCTCGCCGAGGATGCCGTGGTCGGGACATTCCGCCTCGATCAGCCGGCGCATCGCGGCTTCCGCGCCGCGGTCCGCCTCCGTCACGGGGTCGAACCCGGCCTCTCCCTTGTCGTCGACGGCGAGGCGCGAGAGGAAGAGCGGCAGGCTCGCCTCGGCGGCCGCGTCGGCCAGGCGATGAGCGAGGCGCTCGAATGCGTCGAAATCCATGGAATGCCGCTCCGCCGGATGATGTGCCGGCGGACGCTACCGCCTCGGCCGGACGGCAGCAACCGCGGCAGGGAGCCTGCGGAGAAACCGGCGCACGGCGGTCTGGCGCGGCCGGCCGGGGCAGCCCATCTACCGGTGCGGCGAGGCCGTTTCCGCGGCGGCGCCGGCCTTTCGGGCCGCGAACCGTCAGGACATGGCAGCAATGCGCAAGAAGCGCATCCGGTCGGTTGACTTGTGTGCGCTGCACGCGCATATTTTTGCAGTGCGGTATCGCCCTGCCGTTTCGCGGTACCGCACATGCCCTCCTTGGGCGTTTCCTCCCTAGACTTGGGCCGTCCTTAAATGGGCGGCCCTTTTTTTTGCGAAAGTGCCGCCGCCGGGGGCGGTTTTCCGCGTGTCGCGGTGCGGTAGGATTATTCCGCGGCGGCCTGGCGCGCGATCAGCGTGTCGGGGGCGATCTCCATCAGCCGGCGGCACAGCTTCGCGATGTCCGCGGCGAGCCAGGCGAAGCCGCTCGACCGCGTGAAGCGCACCTCGTCCATGTAGAGCGCGCGGTTGATCTCGATCTGCAGGGCGTGCCGCCCGGCCATCGGGGCGCCGTAGGTCTCGGTGATGTAGCCGCCGGCATAGGGCTTGTTGCGCGTCACCATGTAGCCGAGCCGCTGCAGCGTCTCCTGCGCCACGTCGGTGACGATCGAGGCGCAGCTCGTGCCGTAGCGGTCGCCGAGCACGAAGTCCGGCCGGCGCCGGCCCTCGCGGGTGATTCGGCTCGACGGCATGGAGTGGCAGTCGATCACCACCGCCATGCCGAACTGCCGTCGCGTCTGCTCGACGATGGTGCGCAGCGCGTGGTGGTAGGGCTTGTAGTAGCGCTCGATGCGCTCCAGCCCCTCGCGCACCGACAGCCGGTCCGAATAGATCTCGGCGCCGTCGGCGACGATGCGGGCGATCGTGCCGAGCCCGCCGGCGACGCGGATCGAGCGCGTGTTCACGTAGGCCGGCAGCGGCCCGTCGAACATTCGCGGGTCGAGCTCGTAGGCCTCGCGGTTCACGTCGACGAAGGCGCGCGGGAAATGCGCCCGCATCAGCGGCGAGCCGAAGCTGACCGCGCAGGCGAAAAGTTCGTCGACGAACGTGTCCTCCGAGCGCCGCAGCGTCAGCGCGTCGAGCCGCGCCGCGTCGAGGAAGGCGCGGGAATAGGCGCGGCCGCTGTGCGGCGAATTGAACACGAACGGCGACTGGGCGCCCCCTTCGGGCATCTGCACCTCGAAGGGGGTGTCGAATTCGCTCGCCTCGTCGCCGTTCATCGCGCTATTTACCAACCTGGCCGGAAGTTGCGGAACTGTGCCAAGATCCTACCCGGGTGTCCATTCGGCAATTGCGTACCCACCGAGGATCGTTTACGGCCCGCTTGGTTTGGAGATTGTTTGCCTTCCCTGAGGCATGCTCCGCCGGCCCCGAGGGGAGAGACGAGGCTTTCGAAGACCGATGCACAAGATCCTGCTTGCCGAAGACGACGGCGACATGCGCCGATTCCTGGTTCGCGCCCTGACGAACGCGGGATACGAGGTGATCGACTTCGACAACGGGCTCAGCGCCTACACGAGGCTGCAGGAGGAGAGCTTCACGCTGCTCCTCACCGACATCGTGATGCCGGAGATGGACGGCATCGAGCTGGCCCGTCGCGCCACCGAGCTCGACCCCGACCTCAAGGTGATGTTCATCACCGGCTTCGCCGCGGTGGCCCTCAACCCCGACTCGAACGCGCCGCAGAACGCCAAGGTGCTCTCCAAGCCCTTCCACCTGCGCGACCTCGTCATGCAGGTCGAGAGGCTGCTCGCGGCCTGATTCGCGGGCGGCGGGCGTCAGCTCGCGCAGAATAGCCAGACCGCCGCGAGGTGCGTGCAGGCGCCGGACAGCACGAAGGCGTGCCAGATGGCATTCTGGAACTTCAGCCGCTCCCAGACGTGGAAGATCACGCCGACCGTGTAGACGGCGCCGCCGGCCAGGACGAGCCAGAGCACCGGCGGCGGCACGCTGGCGCTGAACCGGTCGTAGGCGACGATCCCGCTCCAGCCCATGCCGAGATAGAGCAGGATCGAGACGCGGTCGAAGCGGTGCGCGCACAGGAGCTTCAGCGCGATGCCGACGGCCGCGATGCCCCAGACCGTCGCGAGCAGCCACCACGTCCCGGTCTGCACCATGAAGGGCGTGTAGGTGCCCGCGATCAGCAGGTAGATCGCGGAGTGGTCGAGCAGCCTCAGGCGCCATTTCGTCGGGCTGACCGGCCAGATGTTGTAGACGGCCGACACGCCGAGGGAGAGGAGCAGCGTCACGAGGTAGATCGTGACGGCGGCGAGCTCGCCGGGGGAGGCGCGGCCGATCACCCCGACGACCAGCGCGATCGAGGCGGCGGCGACGAAGGTGGTGCCGACGACGTGCACCGCGCCGTCCGCCCACAGCTCGGCGGCCGTGTAGTTCCAGCGCTCGATGCGCGAGGGTGTCGTCATGGCGTTCTCGTTGCGTCGGACCGGCGGGGCGGAAGGCTTCGCGGTCATCATGTCTCGATAACGAGAACGCCGCATGACGGAAAGTCGATCCCGCCGCTCGCGGCTTCGTGTGGCGATGGAGCGTGCGAAGATGCGTCAGGCGGCCGGCCGCCGCGGCTGGCGGGCCACCTTGGGCTGGCGCCAGCGCCGGTGCAGCCACAGCCACTGGCCGGGGTGCTCGCGCACCCACCCCTCGACGATCTCGTTGACCCGGCGCATCGCGCCCTCGACCTCGACGAGGCCGTCGGCGTCGCGCGGCAGCTCGATCTCGTCGGTCAGCTCGACCCGGAACCGGTTGCCCGGCAGGCGGACGACCCGCGCGCCGTGCACCGGGCAGTCGAACTGCCGCGCCAGGCGGCCGAGCGTCGGGTTCGTGGGGGCGGGGCGGCCGAAGAACGGGATCATGAGCCCGCGCGTCAGGCGCTGGTCGACGAGCATGCCGAGATGGCCGCCGCGGTCGAGCACCGCCGCCATCGAGAACGCGACCGCCTGTCCCGACCCCGCGGCCAGGAGCTCGCCCATGCTGCCGGCGCGGATCCTGGCGATCTCCTCGGCGACGCGCGGGTTGTTCGGCGTCCGGTAGACGGCGGTGACCGGCAGCCCGTGCCGGGCGGCGCAGACCGCCGGCAGCTCCCAGTTGGCCAGGTGCGCGGAGAAGATGATAGCCGGCTTGCCGTCGTCCTTCAGCCTGACGAAGTTCTCCATCCCCACGACCTCGATGCGCCCGGTGTCGGGGTGGTCGGGATCGTAGTCCCAGAGCTCCGGCAGATGCGGATACTCGGCGCCGGTGCGGCCGAGATTCTCCCAGGCGTCGCGCAGGATCTCGCGCCGCTCCGCCTCGCTCGCCTCCGGGAAGGCGTGCGCGAGATTGTCGAGCCCCACCTTGTTGACCGGCAGCAGGGGGCCGACGGCGCGGGCCAGCCGCCCGCCGAGATTGCTGGCGCTGTCGGGACCGATCCTGTGCACCAGCCCGTAGAAGGCGATGACGATCTTGGCGGTGATCCACTGGCTCACCTTGCGCGCCCGGTGGCGCAGGCGCAGCAGCAGGAAGCCGTACTTGTAGCGGAGCTTGCTCACGTCGCTTCGGGCTCGGCTCGCGTCAGAGCTCGACGACGATCTTGCCGAAGACGCGGCGGCTCTCCAGCCTGTCGAGCCCGTCCCGGATGTCGTCCAGCGAGATGCGCGTGTCGATCACCGGGCGGATGCCGTCGGCCATCTTCTGCAGGCTGTCGGCGATGTTGCGCATCGAGCAGCCGAAGCTGCCGAAGATGCGGATCTGCTGCTGGAAGAGCTGGTAGAGGTTGATCTGCGTCGAGACGCCCGAGGTCGAGCCGCAGGTGACGAGCCGGCCGCCGCGCTTGAGGCTGAGCATCGAGCCGGGGAAGGTGTCGGGGCCGACATGCTCGAACACGACGTCGACGCCCTTCTTGCCCGTGAGCTTGCGGACGCGGCTCTCGAAGCGCTCCTCGCGGTAGTTGATGACGTGGTCCGCGCCCAGCGCCGCCGCCTTCGCCGCCTTCTCGTCGTCGCCGACCGTGGTGATGACCGTCGCGCCGATCGCCTTGGCCATGCGGATCGCCGCCGACCCGATGCCGCTGCCGCCGGCGTGCACCAGGATCGTCTCGCCCGGCTCGAGCCTGGCGTTGTCGAACAGCATGTGCTGCACCGTGCCGAAGGTGATCGAGGCGCAGGCGGCGTCGGTGATCTCGACGGCGTCCGGCACCCTGACCAGCAGCCGCGCCGGCATGTTCACGAGCTCGCGGGCGAAGCCGTCGAGGTGGAAGCCCATGATGCCCCCGACATTCTCGCACAGATTGTCGCGGCCCTCGCGGCAGGCCCGGCACTCGCCGCAGGTCATGGCGCCGTAGGGCACCACCTTCTGCCCGGCCGCGAAGCCCTCGACGCCCTCGCCGGCGGACACGACCTCGCCGGCCGCCTCGGCGCCGACGACCAGCGGCAGCGTGCGCTTGGCGAAGGCCATGCCGCGCCAGCCCCAGACGTCGATGTGGTTGAGCGCCATCGCCCGGATGCGGATCTGCACCTCGCCGGGGGCGGGCGCGGCGGGCGGATCGATCTGCGTGAGGTCGAGCTGGCGGTCGGCGACGAGCTGGAGGGCGCGCATCGGTTCTCTTCGGGTTCGGGAAGCTTCGGGCGTCAGCGGAGGACGGGGAGGGCCGAGGACAGCCCGCCGTCGACCGGCAGGATCGCGCCGGTTATATAGCCCGCCGGCGCCGACAAGAGAAACCCGGCAACCGCCGCGATTTCCTGCGGGGTGGCGAAGCGGCCGAGCGGGATCTGCTTTTCGAGCTGCTCGCGCCGGCCGGCATAGGGCGCCATCATGTCGGTGTCGATGAAGCCCGGCGCGATGTAGTTCACCGTCACGCCGCGCCGCGCCGTCTCCGCGGCGAGCGTCTGGACGTAGCCGAGGATCGCCGCCTTCGACGAGGCGTAGGCGGCGTTGCCGACGCTGCCGCGCAGCGCCGTGATCGAGCCGATCACGCAGATGCGGCCCGCCCGCGCCCGGGTCATCGGCCGCACGAGGGCACCGACGAGCCGGGTCAGCGACCAGTAGTTGACCGCCATCACCTCCTCGGCGCGCCCCTCGTCCATCACCGCCGCGAGCGCGTCGTAGGTCTGGCCGGCATTGTGGACGAAGCCGTAGAACGGCCCACGCTCCTCGAGCGCGGCGCAGAGGCGGGCGACCTCCTCGCGATCCGCGAGGTCCGCCTCGAGCGCCTCGAAGGCCTGGCCCGGATGGCGGTCGCCGAGCTCGGCGACGAGCTCCTGCGCCGGGCCGGCGGAGCTGCGATAGGTGAACACGACGTCGTGGCCCGCCCGCGCCAGCTCCTCGACGAGCGCACGGCCGAGGCCGCGCGCGCCGCCGGTGACGAGCGTCCTGGGGTTGGCGTCCGCCGCCATCAGGCCGGCTCGCCCGCGAAGATCAGGCAGACGTTCTGGCCGCCGAAGCCGAAGGAGTTCGACATCACCCGGCCGACCTTCGCCTCGCGCGCCACGTTCGGCACCACGTCGAGCGGGATGGCGGGATCGGGCACGTCGTAGTTGATGGTCGGCGGGATGATGCCCTCGCGGATCGTCATCAGCGAGAACACCGCCTCGACGGCGCCGGCCGCCGTCAGCGTGTGCCCGATCATCGACTTGTTCGACGACACCGGCATGGCCTCGGCATGGCTGCCGAAGACCGCGGTCAGGCCGAGATGCTCCATCTTGTCGTTCTCGGGCGTGCCGGTGCCGTGGGCGTTGATGTAGTCGATCTCCTCCGGCGCGAGGCCGGCGTCGTCGAGCGCGTCCTGGATCGCGCCGATGATGGCGTGGCCGTCCGGGCTCGACCGGGTGCGGTGGAACGAATCGGCGTGCTCGCCGCAGCCCTCCACGACGCCGAGGATGGTCGCGCCGCGCGCCGTCGCGTGCTCGAGGCTTTCGAGCACCAGCGCGGCCGCCCCCTCGGCCATCACGAAGCCGTCGCGGTTCTTCGAGAAGGGCTTGGCGGCGCCTTCCGGCGGCTCGTTCTGGGTCGACAGGGCGGACAGGAGCGAGAACCGGATCAGCGCCTCGGCGTGGATCGAGCCGTCCGTGCCGACCGCGAGCACCGCGTCGGCGTCGCCGCGGCGGATCGTCTCGAGGCCGAGCTGGATCGCCGTGCCGCCCGACGCGCAGGCGGTCGACAGCGACACCGGCATGCCCTTGGTGCCGTATTTCTCGCTCAGGTGCTCGGCGACCGAGCCGAACAGGAAGCGGCGGTGGAACTTCGACCAGCCGTCGCGGGCGACCGCGAGGAGCCTGGGATAGTCGATCGCGCCGTCGCCGGAGGTCGCCTCGGCGAGCTCCTGGCGCTGCGGCCATTCGAGCTCGACCGGCGGGACGGCGATGAACATCGGGCCGGGGAAGTCGCCGCGCGCGCCGACCGCGGACTGCGTCACCGCCTCCTCGATCGCCATGTCGGCGAGGCGCTCCGACAGGCCCGGCGCCGTGAACGGGTCGACCGAGACGAAATCGACGGTGCCGCCGATCTTGGTGCGCAGGTCGTCGGTGGGGAAGCGCGAGATCGCGTGGATGCCGGAGCGGCCGGCGGTCAGCGCCTTCCAGTTGTCGTCGCGGCCGGCGCCGAGCGAGGTGACGACGCCCATGCCGGTCACCACGACGACCGGGTTGCCGTTGCGGTCTGTGTATCTGGTGCCGTTCGCCGGCATGACGGAAGCTCCGTGTTCGGGCGCGGGCGGCGTCTCTTCCTTCAGGCCTTCTGCAGGAGAGCCATGCCTTCGCCGCGCCAGTGACCCCAGCAGTTCACGAGGATGTTAGACGGCGCGGATGCGGTTGCTTTCAAGGCGGTCGCCGACCGGTGCGAAGCTGCCGCCGTGCCTGAGATTGATCGCGGCGAGGGCGACGAGCGCGGGGAACTGCGCCTCGAGCCCGTGGCCGATCGACGAGCCGAGCCCGCGGATGGCGGCGCCCTTCGCGCTCAGGCCGGAGAGGAAGCCCTCTTCCTCCTCGGTCAGGCCCGGCGATGCCGGTCGCCCCGGAGAACACCGCGAGCTCCTCGCTCGCCACCGCCGACAGCGTCCGGAACTGCGCCTCGGCGGCGGCCGCCGCGTCGCCCGGGTTGCGCCGCGTGTGGTCGGTGGCGACGCCGGAGAGCTTCGCGACCGGCTCGACGCCGCGCGCCTGCGCGTGGTCGGCCGCCTCGAGCACCAGGAACGCGCCCATCGAGCCCGTGATGACGCCGCCGCCGTCCCCGGCGCGCTGCCACACCGGCGCGTGCTCGCGGCGCCACAGGAAGCCGCCGAGCTCGAGCAGCAGCAGCATGTCCCAGCGCTCGGCGTTGTAGGAGGCGCCGACGAGGCAGATGTCGCTCTGGCCGGCGGCGATGCGGCCGTGCGCGCTGGAGATCGCGGCCATGCCGGCGGCCTCCTCGCCCATCAGCGTGCGCGAGGAGCCGGTGACCTTGTGGACGATCGAGATGTTGCCGGCGAGCAGGTTCGGCAGCTGCGCGAGGAACAGCGTCGGCCGCAGCTCCGTGGAGAGCCGCGCGTTGAGCAGCCTCTCGGGATCGTTCGCGCCGCGCATCTCGCTGAGGATCGCGGAATCGACCTGCGGGTCGCGCTCGCCGCCGCCCGCCGCGACGATCATGTCGGTGCGGTCGAGCAGCGCCTCGTCGCCCTTGAGGCCCGCGTCCTCGAGCGCGACGCCGGCCGCGTAGGTGCCGATGCGCTGCCAGGCTTCCATCTGCCGCTGGTCGCCGCGCTTGGGGATCTGCCTGTCGAGGTCGAGCGCCACCATCGGGTGGACGGGGTAGGGCGCGAAGCGCTCGCGGTCGACGTTCGGCGCCGTGCCGGCGGTCAGCTTCTCCCAGTGCGCCTCGGGGCCCTCGCCGAGGCTCGACACGAGGCCGATGCCGGTGATCCAGACGTCGCGGTTTCGTCCGTTCATGTCGCGGCCTCCACGGGAAAGCCGAGCCCCGCGGCATGTCGGGTCATCTGCTCGCGGAACTCCGGCGTCGGGAACGGCATCACCCGGAAGGTGAGCTTCGCGTCTGCCACCGGCTTGCCCTCGTGGCGGATCGCCGCCACGGTCATGGCGTAGCCGGAGCCGTCATGCTCGACCGAGGCCTCGATCTCGAGCACGTCGCCCGGGCGCACGAAGCGCCGCAGCTTCGATTCGCGCACGCCGGCCAGGAAGGGCATGCGCTCGAAGCCGTTCAGGCCGAGGATGGCGAAGCCCGAGGACTGCGCCATGGCCTCGATCAGCAGGACCCCCGGCATCAGCGGATGCCCGGGGAAGTGGCCCTCGAATATGGTGCTCTCCTCCGGCACCACCGCCCGCGTGGTGGCGCGGCCGGCGGTCGGGTCGACCGTCTCGATGCGGGTGATGAGCTGGAAATACTCGAGGTTCATGCCGGGCGCGCGGCCTCAGGCCGGCTTGGCGGCGATCAGTTCGTCGATGCGCGCGCAGAGGTTCTTGAGGACGAAGTACTCTTCCGCGCTCGCCTTGCCCTCGTTGACGTCCTGCGTCCACTGCTCGAACGGCATCTTGATGCCGAATGCCTTGTCGATCGCGAAGGCGATGTCGAGGAAGTCCAGGCTGTCGATCCCGAGATCATCGATCACATGGCTTTCCGGCGTGATCTCCTCACGCGGAATGTCGCAGGTGTCGGAAATGATGTCGGCGACCGTGTCGAAGGTGGTCGACATGTGTGCCTTCTCTCCAAGCAAATAGGCGGGTTCAGTCGATCGCCGGAACAACGCCGAGCGAACCCGGCGCCGCGGGGGGCGGCGCAGGCTTTGGCCCCTCCTAGCCGAGCGCGGGGGGAAGTGCAATGCCTTCAGAATTCGGTGCTCCAGCCTGCGATCTTGCGCCTTCGCTTGATGGCTTTCTTGTCATCGACGGCGCGGACGAGGTTGAGGGCGAAGTGGCGGACGACGGCCATGTTGACGGCACCATGGCCCTTGCGGAGCCTGGACTGGTCGTCCTTGAAGATGACGTCGAGTGTCCAGTGCAGGCTGTTTTCGATGGCCCAGTGGCCGCGCACGGCCTGGCCGGCGCATTCGGCGGTCAGGGGTCTGGAGGAGATGTAGTAGCGCGTCTCGAAGCGGCTTCTGTCACGGAGCTGGGTGCGCGAGGCGACGCGGATCAGGCAGGCGATTGCGGGGAGACGAAACTCCCCGGGGAAACGCCGGTCGCCGGAGAGCCAGGCGACGTCGTGGGCGACCGTGACGGATCGTTCCTCGATCCGGCCGTGACCCTTGTCGACATCGACATGAACCTCAAGGCTTCCCTCCGCGGCGTCATCAAAGAAGCAGGCGATGTCGGTGCGCAGCGTCGGCTGGTTCGCCTTGACCGCCAGCAGATAGTCGGCCCCCGCTTCCAGGATCGCGCCGGCGACGGCCGGATTGGTCGCCACGGCGTCGATCGTGACGAGGGCGCCATCGAGCCCGCCGCCGTCGGCAAGGCGCTCGACGAGAGCCGGGATGGCGACCACCTCGGCGGATTTCTCCGCCACCGCCTCCTGGCCGAGCACCAGGCGGCTGGTGGTGGCGAAGGCGGAGACGAGATGGAGCGCTGCCTTGCCCGCCTTGCGATCATGGCTGCGCCGGGACGTCTTGCCGTCGATGGCGACAAGGTCCGGACGGTCCGGCCAGGTTTCGCGCACCCAGGCGGTGAAGGCTTCCTGGAACAGCGCCGGATCGATCCGGTTCATCATGATCGTCAGCCAGCGCTCGCCGGGAACGCCGTGCTCGTAAGGCAGGTAGCGTCGCAGGAAGTCGAGCCGCTCCTCGCCCCAGGCGGCGATCATCTCGTAGTCGTCGCAGTCGCAGATCGTGCCGCAGACAACCAGGAACAGGATCTCGTCGAGCCTGTACGCCACCCGCCACGGCTCGCGCGGATCCTCGATCTGTCCGAGGTGATCGAGAAGCACCCTCAGGCGCGACTTGGATGGCTCCAGCTCTGCCAGCTCAACGACGATATGCGCGCTCATGACGGCCTCCGAATCGGGTCCGTCAACAGAATCAGCCTCCAGGCAACAGCGAAAGCCCGTTAACCCGAGTTCGGAGCCGTGCGAGAGGAGCAGGGCAATCGCTTCAGGTTAACGCGCGTGCATCGGAGTGTGGCTTATGATTCCTGGAGGGCTCCCATGATTTGGAGCCTGCCATGCCCGCCGCACCGTTCTCCCGCTCGCTTCTGGACCATTTCTCGGCGCTGAAGGACCCGCGCCAGTCGTGGAGGGTCGTCTACCCGTTTCGGGAGATCCTGCTTCTGACGTTGTGCGGGACGATCGCGGGCATGGAGGATTTCGTCGAGATCGGCGCCTGGGGCAATCTGCGGCTGCCCTTCCTGCGCCGGTTCCTGCCCTTTGAGCGGGGCATTCCCTCGCACGATACGCTCAACGACGTCCTTAATGCCGTGGATCCCGAGCTGTTCAAGACGTGCTTCCTGCGCTGGGTGGAGACGCTTCGGGACGACGAGGCCGAGGTCATCGCCATCGACGGCAAGACTTCGCGGCGCACCCATGCGCGCGGCGCCGGCCGAGAGCCCCTGCATCTCGTCTCCGCCTGGGCGACGCGTCAGCGCCTCGTCCTCGGGCAGGAAGCGGTCGCCGAGAAGTCCAACGAGATCAACGCCATCCCGCTTCTCCTGGAACGGCTCGAGCTCACCGGCGCCCTCGTCACCATCGATGCCATCGGAACCCAGGCCGAGATTGCGAAGACGATCGTGCGGCGCGGCGGCGACTACCTGCTTGCGCTCAAGGCCAACCGGCCAGCCACCCACGCCGACGTCGTGGCCTTCTTCGACGAGCCGCCGCCGGAGATCACCATGGACACGCACGTCACGGCGGACGGCGACCACGGCCGCATCGAGGAGCGGCGCCACAGCGTCTGCCACGAGGTCGACTGGCTCCGCTCTGACCGACGCTATCCCGACGAGCCGGGCTTCCCCCACCTCGCGGCGATCGCAATGGTCGAGCGCCGCGCCGAACAGGCCGGCAAGCTGCGGGTCGAACGCCGCTACTATCTCTCCTCCGCCCTGCTCGACGCCAGGACCTTCGCCGCCGCCGTGCGCGCTCACTGGGGCATCGAAAACCGGCTGCACTGGGTCCTCGACGTCGTCTTCCACGACGATCTGGCCCGCCTCAGGACCGGCCACGGGCCGCAAAACATGGCCATCGTCAAGCACATGGCCATGAACATGATCCGCCACCCGAAGGACAAGCACTCCCTCAAGGTCCGCAAAAAGGTCGCCGCCATCGACGAGAACTACATGGAAGCCCTCGTCAGACAGGCACCGCCGTTAACCTGAGGCGATTCCCCTGTCGAGAGGAGAGAGGCCGCTTGCGTGCCGCCGCGGGGGACGTTATATCGACCGAACTCCGCGCCGGGCAGCCGCCCGGCCGGGGCCGCTTCCCCAACCCGTGCGGGCCGTTGACATCGCCGCGAGGGTGTGGTGCTAAGCGGAAGCGTCGCACCGGCGATCCGCATGCCGGCGCAGACGGGCAAGGGCGTATAGCTCAGCGGGAGAGCGCCTCGTTGACATCGAGGAGGTCCGTGGTTCAATCCCACGTACGCCCACCATCTTTCCCCATACTTTTGCACAGGACGTCCACAGGCGGCTCGCGCCGCCCGCGGATCCCGTCCGATTTCACGCCTCGTAGCTGACCCGGCCGTCGCAGATCGTGACGATCGGGCGCACCTCGTGCAGGCGCGCGACGTCGGTGGCCTCGACGTCGCCGGAGAGCACGACCACGTCGGCGAGGTAGCCGGCCTTCAGCATGCCCTTGCGGTCCTCCATGAACTCGACCCAGGCGCTGTCGCGCGTGTAGGCGACGAGCGCTTCCTGCAGCGTCGGGCGATGGTCGGGCAGGCCCGCCTTCCACGGCTTGCGGTTCAGCGCCTCGCGGATCGAGCCCATGGGGTCGATCGGCGAGACCGGCCAGTCGGTGGCGAAGACGAGCCGGGCGCCGCCCTCCTTCAGCGTCTTCCAGGCATAGGCGTAGGGCCACCGCGCCTCGCCGATGCGCGAGACGGTCGGCTGCAGCGGCAGGCCGGCCGAGCCCGGCGGGTGCACCGGCTGCACCGAGGCGACGACGCCGAGCCGGCCGAAGCGGTCGACGTCGTCGGGATGGACGACCTCGATGTGCTCGATGCGGTGGCGCGAATCGCGGGCGCCGTTGGCCCGGCGGGCCGCCTCGTAGCCGTCGAGCACCAGGCGCACGGCCCCGTCGCCGATCGCGTGCACCGCGATCTGCAGGCCGCGCCTGTCCGCGTCGGTCGCGAGGCCGGCGAAATGCTCGGGCGAGAACAGCGGCTCGCCCCGCCAGTCCGGCCGGTCGGCATAGGGCTCGATCATGACGGCGGTCCACGAATCGAGCACGCCGTCGACGAAGACCTTCACGAAGTCCGAGCGCAGCATGTCGCCGGAGAAGCGCGCGCGCCATTCGACCGCCTTCTCCAGCGCCTCCATCGGCGTGAAGTTCTTCATGTGCAGCGGCACGCGCACGCGCGCCTTGAGCTCGCCGCGGCGCTGCAGCTCGTCCAGCAGCTCGAGCAGGTAGAGGTTGCCGTCCATGTTCTGGATCGAGGTGATGCCGTGGCGGGCGCAGTAGTCGAGCCCCTGCCGCAGCACCTCGAGGTCGTGCTCGCGCTCCGCCTCGCTCGGCGCGGGATCGGGCTCGCCGCCGGTGTCGAGGCCGAGGCGCTCGCGCCCGCCGGTCTCGCTCAGCCGGGCGACGGGGATGATCGCCGGCGGCTCGCGCAGCTCGCCCCCGGCCAGGCCGTCCTCGCCCATGACGATCTCGCTGCCCACCCCGACGTCGCGGCCCTCGAGGATGCCGGCCGCCTTCAGGGCCGCCGTGTTGGCCCAGGCGGTGTGGTGGTCGGGGGCGTACATCACGAACGCCCGGTCGGGCAGGATGCGGTCGAGATGGCGGCGGGTCACCGGCTCGTCGTCGCCGAGGATCGTGTAGTCGGCCGACTGGCCGATCAGCAGGCGCTGGTCGGGGTGCGCCTCGGCATATTCGCTGACCGCCCGCTCCAGCGCCTCGAAGCCGTGCACGCCGTGGAGGTGCAGGTGCGGCAGCTCGGCGGCGCCGGTGAAGAGGTGCATGTGGGCTTCGTTGAAGCCCGGCAGGACGGTGCCGCCGGCCGCGTCGATCGTGCGCGTCGCCGGGCCCGCCAGCGCGGCGATCTCCGCGGTGGTGCCGACCGCGACGATGCGGTTGCCGGCGATCGCCAGCGCCTCCGCCCTCGGCGCGGCGTCGTCCATCGTCAGGACGCGCGCATTGGTCACGATCAGGTCGGCGGTTTCGGGCATGGCGGAAGGGTCCTCGTTGCGGGTGGCGGCCACTGTCTCGGGGGCGGAGCGTTGCGTCAATCGGCCGGAGGGCGGGGGGCGTGGCCGCGCAGGAAGGCTGCGACCGCGACGGCGAGCCAGCCGAGGATCATCGTCGTGCCGCCATAGGGCGCGGTGCCCCACAGGAGCTTGCTGCCCGCGAGGCCGCGCATGGCGAGATCGCCCGAGAACAGCGCCGCGCCGAGAAGCATCGCGGCGGCGGCGATCGTCATGAGGTTGCGGGCGGCGCCCGAGCTGCGGAGCGCGACGGCGAGGGCGCCGAGACTGCCGGCGGCCTGGAGGATGAGGAACTGGGCGCCGGTGGCGAGCATCGGCCCGCCGGCGGCGTGGGTCGCCAGCGCGGCGAGCGCCACGCCGGCCGCGCCCGCGAGCCCTGCGAGGCATAGGATCAGGCGGGACGCGAACGTCATGACTGCCTGTCCTGCTGCGACGGAGCGGGCGTGCCGCCGCCACTCCGCGTCTTCATGAACGGCGATCGAGCGGGTCGGGACGGCATGGCGGCCGCCGGGGAGTATCCGTCGGCGGCCGCGACGCACCGGCGACGATGTTCGCCGCCGCTCCCGGCCAGATCTGCGGGCCGCAGCCGGTATCCGCCGCTTTCGCGTCCAGTCTCGTCATGGTGGACCTGCCGCACCGCGTCGCGTCTCCTGAAGCTTGAGGGATGCGGGCGGTGGCGCGGACCGTCCCGACGAGGGCCCGAGCCTAGTCCGGCGCCGGCGAGACCTCAACGTCGCCGGCGACGCCCACGCCGCGGCGCAGGGTCGCGATCGACCGCCTCCGGGAGATCCGGGTGAGGTCTCGTTGACCGGAATTGAAGATGAAGCTCGCCACGGGGCACGAAAGATGGCGCTGATCACGCGTCGGCCGTCCATGCGCGGCACGAATGCGGTGCCCTGAGCCTGCCGTCTGTGCGGCGATCGCCAGGACCCTCCGGAAGATGGGTCTCTCACTAAGTATTTCTTCTGATACATCTGCAACGAACAGGATCGAATCTTCTGTAGGTAGTAATACGTGGCGTACGGGCTCTTTGCGTCGGATATCGGTGCAAAGAAGCGTTACTGCTTATCCCGTTCGCTCCGGCGCTAACCATATGTGGCGTTTCGGCGTGACAGCGAGCGTCGCCTGCCCTATGCCGGCATCATGGCCGAGGCCCTGTTCCCCACGCGCTGGAAGCACGACAAGCCGCCGTCGCTCGAGCGGTTCATGGCGGACTTCCCCGACGACTATGCCTGCGCCGAGCATCTCGCCGGGCGCCGTTGGCCGGACGGCTTCGTCTGCCCGCACTGCGGCTCGAAGAAGGGCTGGCGCCTCGAGGCGAAGCCGTGGGTCTGGGAGTGCGCCGGGAAGGGCGAGGCACCCGGCTGCCGCAGGCAGACCTCCGTCATCGCCGGGACGGTCATGCACGGCACGCACCTGCCGCTGAGGACCTGGTTCATCGCGGCGTACCTCGTCGCGACGCACTCGAACGGGATCTCCGCCCTGCAGCTCCAGCCGAAGATCGGCGTGGGGTCCTACAAGACGGCCTGGCTGCTGCTGCACAAGCTGCGCCGGGCCATGGTCGCGCCCGACCGGACGCCGCTCGAGGGCGACGTCGAGATCGACGAGACGAGCATCCCGTTCCGGAGGGCGGACGAGTCCCCGACGGGCGGCCAGGGCAAGAGCACCGTCGGCAAGATGTTCATCATCGGCGCCGTCGAGAAGCGAGGCGGCCGCAGCGCGGGCCGGATCCGCCTCCAGCGCATCCCCGAGGACACCGGCCGCTACATCCGGCCGTTCGTCGAGGAGAACACGGCGCCGGGCTCCGCGATCTACACCGACGCCAACAGCTCCTATCTCGGCATTCCCGAGCGGACGCACATCCCGCGGAACCTGAGC
This sequence comes from uncultured Alphaproteobacteria bacterium, assembly GCA_963816555.1. Classification (GTDB taxonomy): domain Bacteria; phylum Pseudomonadota; class Alphaproteobacteria; order Rhizobiales; family Tepidamorphaceae; genus Lutibaculum. The sequence continues at coordinate 128,044 of CAWFLD010000010.1, forward strand.
GCCCGCAACGAGCTGCCCGCCCACATCACCTTCGAGCGGATCCATAGGGTTTTCTCGAACCTGAAGCGCTGGGGTCTCGGCACCTATCACGGGCTGCGCGACAAGCACGCCGACGCCTACCTGAACGAGTTCGTCTTCCGCTGGAATCGGAGACGCCTCTTCCGCTACGCCATCGACCGCATGCTCGGCATCGGCCAGTCGCTGCCGCCGATCCCCTACCGCGACATCGTCGGCGACACCTCGGAGTGGAAGGCGCAGCGGGCTGACAAGATCCTGGCCATGGTCGCGCCGGAGAGACGGCAGGCCGCCAAGAACCATCGCATCCGCCCAGGGGATCACGGTCCTTGAGGCGCTGGCACAGGTGCCGCGGTCGACGGAGGGCAAGACCTACGAGAGGCGGAAACCCTCCCGCCCGGTGCTATGCCCGCGACGGGAAGGCGAAGAGCGGTTCACGGGGCGATACCGGCATCCGTCCCGCACCAAGTTCGGTGAAGCTGGATACCTTTCCTGACCGAGCCAACCCGGCCTAGCTCCAACGCACCCCGTCCTTGGTGCGATGACTATCGCAGCCCCGGCCCGGTTTCACCGGCATCTTCCGGCATTTCGTCGCCGGGTTCCGGAGGCAAGCTTGGAAGAGAATCCAGCAGGGCAAGCGCTGCTTCGGGATCACCTCGCTTTGCCCGCTCGCGCATCATCTTCAATCCACGGCGGTGGCCGAGACCGTCTGCGATCAAGGCGAGGAAAAGCTGGTTGATGGACACGTGCTCTTCCTCCGCTGCCTGGCGGGCTTCATCGAGAACGTGATCTGGAACCCTCAGGGGATACTGGCTCATCCTGGCTTCCTTTCGTGGCGAAGGTCCAAAACAAAATCGTGTGCGGACATGACGGCAAGGCCGAACTTCGGCAGGGATGGATGGCGAAAATGCCTATCGTCCGTGACAATCAGCCGTGCCTGCGCCGCTAGCGCGCATTCAACAAAGAGATCGTCCTTCGGATCATCGAGGAACGGCCTGAAGCGGATTTGCGGAAGGCTCTCTACCGCTCTTGTGCAAATGGCATCCAGAAGCATGTCTATCCCGCGATGGTCGATGATCGGCGGCGTTCCCACCTGCCCTGGCCGTTTCAACACATCCTCGTACTCAAAGATGACGGCCGGGCTTGCGGCAAAGGCAATCTCTCCGGACAGCATGCCTTTGAGCACATAGCCCGATGCGCCGAGATTGGAGCGCACGCCGCGCAGGATGACGTTCGTGTCAGCAACGATCATGAGGGGAAATCTAATATCACATATGATATCGGTCAATCCTTCGTTCTCCTTGGGGCGCAGATATCGGCGGTACCATATGTGGTCTGTCCCGGAGCAAACGGGATAAGCAGTGAAGCGTTTACGATCGCGCCACGATGCCTGCCGCGTTTACAGATAATGAACCCATATGCGGTTCATTGGCATGCGTGGATGAAGCGAATGCTTTGTATATCAGGTATACGAGAAGCAGAATGAGTTTCAGACGAACGATTTTTCTCGCTCTTGCCGCGATTCTGGTGGTCGTGTCCGGCCCCGGCTCACGCGTGTCGGCAAATTCGGTCGATCTGAGGATCGAGGACGGCGCGCGCAACCAGGTGCTCATCCTCGGCCGGGACGGCATGAAGGCGCTCGGCTGGGAGACGCTGACGACGATCACCCCCTGGACGAAGAAGCCGATCGCGTTCGGCGGCGTCTCGCTCAAGCGGATCCTGGACCACGCCGGGATCACGGCGCCGTCGGTCGAGGCGATCGCCCTCAACGACTACCGGGCGAACGTGGACGTGGCGGAGGCGGTCGAGTGGGGCGCCTTCGTGGCCTGCGAGGCCGACGGAGAGCCGATCTCGGTGCGCGACAAGGGGCCCTGCTGGATCGTCTTTCCCTGGTCGCAGCGGCCGGAGCTCGACAACGGCAACGTCCAGGCCGTGTCCGTCTGGCAACTTCACGTGCTTCGCGCCCTCTGAGGCGGCTTAACAACAGGGGGGCTGGCGCGATGCGGCTGCGCTGGAAGTCACGGCGTCCGAGGGCGCTCGCATATCTGATCCTGCTCTCCGTCCTGATCGTGCTGGGTGGTCTCGTCCTGCGCGACGGCAGCATGGTGAAGACGACGCGCCTCGAGGCGGAGCGATACGAATCGGCCACCGCCTGGCCGGTCCTGCAGGCGCGCGTCGAGGTGGCGCGCTTCCGCGAGGCGCTGGCGCGGCACGTCGCCGGCGACGCCGCCGTCACCTTCGACAACGTCCTCATGCGGTTCGACATATTGTGGAGCCGCGTTCCCCTGCTCGACACCGAGCTCGTCCTGCCGATCGAGCTCGACGGCCTGACGGTCGACCAGGCGAAGACGCACGCCCGTTCGGCGCTCGAAACCCTGGATCGCAAGCTTGCCGGTCTCCGCGACGCCCGCGGGCGGTTCGATCTCCTCGCCAGGGCCGACGCGCTGCTCGAGCCGGTCGCCTCGGACCTGCAGTCGCTGCTCGTCGGCTTCCAGGTCGAGCGCCACCGCCTGTTCGAGGCGACGCGGCAGGGCATCCTCCAGCTCGGGCGGCACCACGCGCTGACCGTCTCCGGCTTCTTCCTCGTCGCCTCGCTGCTTCTCGCCATGTCTCTGCTCGAGGCGCAGGGCGCCCGCCGGGCGGAGCGCCGCTTCCGGCACTTCGCCATGAGCGCCTCGGACCTGCTGTGGGAGGTCAACGAGCGGTTCCAGCTCACCTTCGTTTCGGAGCGGAAGGGCGGCAGCTTCTGCAGCACCGGGGCCGACGTGTCGCAGTCCGGCCCCGGACTGTGCGTCGGCGCGTGGGACCGGCTGACGAGCGCGGAGACGCCGACCCGGGAATGGCAGCAGCACCTGCGCGACCTCGCCGCGCACCGCCCTTTCCGCAACGTCAGGCGCAAGTTCGTGAATTCCTCCGGAGAGGTCGTCACCTGGCAGGCCTCCGGCACGCCGATCTTCGACGGCGCCGGCCGCTTCCGGGGCTATCGCGGCGTGGCGAGCGACATCACGCCGAAGCTCGAGCAGGAGGAGCGGATCCAGTACCTGGCCGAGCACGACCCGCTCACCGGTCTCCTGAACCGGACGGCGGCGCAGGCGTGCCTGACGCAGATGCTGGCCGACGCGCGCCGGCGCGGCGGCGGCTTCGTGCTGATGGTGCTCGACCTCGACGGCTTCAACAACGTCAACGACACGCACGGCCACCACGTCGGCGACGCGGCGCTGGCCATGATCGGCTCGCGGCTGCGCGAGGCGGTGCCGGAAGCCGAGCTCGTCGCCCGGATCGGTGGCGACGAGTTCGCCGTGGCCTTCGTGCCGCGCAGCCTCGATCACCGCGACATCGAGCTGGTCGCCGACCGGCTGCTGGCGAGCCTCGACCGGCCGATTTCGGTCGGCGGCAAGGAGCTTCTCGTCAACGCCTGCGCCGGTCTTGCGGTCTTCCCGCGCGACGGCATGACGGTCGACCGTCTCCTGAAGGGCGCCGACCTCGCCCTGTTCGCCGCCAAGGACGCGATCACCGGCCGCATCCGCTTCTACGACCGCTCGCTGCTCGAGGAGGCGGAGCGCCGGCGGCAGATCGAGCGGGCGCTGAAGGTGGCGCTGGAGACCGGCGGCATCGACGTGCACTACCAGCCGCTCGTCTGCCTGCAGAACGGCGCGACCCTCGCCTTCGAGGCGCTGGCGCGCTGGGAGGACCCGATCCTCGGGCGGGTGCCGCCGGGCGTCTTCGTCCCGATCGCCGAGCAGACGAACCTGATCGACGACATCGGCCGCTGCGTCCTGCGCCGCGCGTGCTGCGACGCGGCCGCGTGGCAGGGGCCGCTCGCCGGGGCCTCCGTCTCGGTCAACCTGTCGCCGGCGCAGTTCCGCACGGACGTCGCCGCGCTCGTCGACGAGGCGCTCGCCCTCTCCGGGCTGCATCCCTCGCGGCTGATCCTGGAGATCACCGAGACGGTGCTGATGCAGGACAGCGGCGAGACGCTGCGCACGCTGAACGCGCTGTCGGCGCAGGGCGTCGAGCTGGCGATCGACGATTTCGGCGCCGGCTACACGAGCCTCGCCTATCTGAAGAAGTTCCCGGTCCACAAGATCAAGCTCGACCGCAGCTTCGTCAGCGACCTCGAGGACAGCGCCGACAGCCGGCTGATCATCGAGGCGATGGTCAAGCTCGCCCACGTGCTGGGCCTCGCGACCGTCGCGGAGGGCGTGGAGACGGAGGGGCAGCTCCAGTTCCTGAAGTCGGTCGGCTGCGACCAGGTCCAGGGCTATCTCCTCGGCCGGCCCGCGCCGCTCGACGGGGTGCTGGCGCGCCGGCTGCGCGAGGCGGCGGAGGAGATGCGGCGGGGCCCGCAGCCCGGGGCCGCCCCCGAGGTGGAGATGCTGCCCGCCTCGCTGTGAGCCGGCCTCAGATGCCGGCCCGGCGTCCGCGCCGGTGCCGGATCAGCGCATCCACCGACTTCTCCACCACGAAGCCGGCCGCGAGGCCCCACGCGGCGTTGAGGAAGAGCGTCGCCGCCGCGGCGGCGGCGATGGTCGGCCAGCAGCGCGGCCGGGCGTCGAAGAGCCGCTTCGAGGTGGCGAGGTCGGCGCCGGCGAAGGCGAGGAGCGCGCCGAGCGCGGCGCCCGGCATCAGCGCGATCGCCACGACGATCTTCGATCCGAGGAGCGCGAGGAGGGCGAGGAGCGCCAGCCCCAGCAGCACCGTCGCGAGCCCGCTGCGCGCGCCGAAGCGCCACTGCGCCTGCAGGCCGCCGGCCCCGTGGCACATCGGCATGGCGCCGAGCGGCGCGAGCAGCAGGTTCGCGATGCCCGTCGAGAGCGACAGGTTGCGCTCGCTCGCCCTGTGGAAATCGTGTGGAAAGAGATCGCGCGACAGGGCGGCGGTCAGGATCACCGCGTTCGTCAGGGTCAGCGCGAGCTGCGGCAGGACGGCGATCGTCAGCGCGTCGCGGAAGTCGGCGAGCGAGGGCCAGGCCGCCATCGTCCAGCCATGCAGCGCCGCGGGCACGCGGGCCGCGTCGCCGGTGACCCAGCCGTAGCCGAGCGCCAGCGCCACGAGCACGGCGGCGGCGGGAAGCCGCGGACCACCTGAGCATCGCGAGCAGCAGGGCGACGCTCGCCGCGGCGAGCCACGGCATCTGCGCCATCAGCGACAGGCCGACCGAGATCATCGTCAGGCCGAGGCCGAGCTGCAGCCCCGCCGTCACGGATTGCGGCACCAGCCGCGCGAGGCGCTGGGCGAGGCCGCTGACGCCGAGCACCAGCATCGTCGCGCCGATCGCGAGCCCCGACGCGGCGATCCCGCCGGGCGTGAGATGGCCGGTGAGGATGACCGCGCCGATCGCCTTCATCGGCTGCACGGCGATCGGGATGCCGTAGAACAGGCCCGTCGAGATCAGGAAGACGGCGAAGCCGCCGAACACGCCGATCGGGCTCAGCCCGGCGATCGTGGTCGCGCCGAGCGCATAGGGCAGGAGCGTGCCGAGGTCGCCGAAGGCTCCGCCGATGTCCCCGAGGATGCGCGCACGCGCAGGGGAGGGCGCGCCCGCAGACGACGGCTGCGGCGTCTCTCTCCTCCGGCTGGTGTTCCGCTCGGCGCTCATTCCTCGTCCCGTGCCGTTGCCGCGGCCGGCACCACCTCGGCACCGGCGCGCAGATACGTCCAGTCCTTATTCTAGGGCAGGACGCGCACGTCCAGAAGGCGGTTGCTGCGAAAGACGCCGGATCCATGCGAAAATTCCGCGCGCTGGCCGAATTCCCGGAAGTTGCGCATAGTGCGGCTCGACAGTCGCAACGGATGAGCCGGTCGCGGGGAGCGGCCGGGATCTCGGGAGGGGGAGATGGCGAGGCGACGACGCCGGATGGCGGCAGCCCTGGCGGGCCTGGCGGCCTGCTCGTGCCTTGCGCTGGCGCCGCATCCGGCCGCCGCCCGCGAGGTGACGGATTCGGCCGACCGCGCCGTCGAGGTGCCGGAGACGGTCTCGCACGTCTTCGCCGCAGGGCCGCCGGCCTCGGTGCTGATCTACGTCGTCGCGCCGGAGACGCTGACGGGCTGGCCGCGCCCGCCGCGGCCGGAGGAAATGCCCTACATCGCCGCGCCCTACCGGGACCTGCCGGAGCTCGGCCGGCTGACCGGGCGCGGCGACACCGCCAATCTCGAGGTGGTGTTCTCCGTCGGCACGGACCTGATCGTCGATTTCGGCTCGGTCACCGACACCTATGTCTCGCTCGCCGACCGCGTCACCGAGCAGACGGGGCTGCCCTACATCCTGATCAACGGCCGCTTCGATGAGACGCCGGAGGCGCTGCGCCTCGTCGGCCGCGTCCTGGGCGTGCCGGAGCGGGGCGAGGCGCTCGCCGCCTACACCGAAGGCGTCTTCGCCGAGATCGACGACGTGCTCTCCTCGGTGCCGCAGGAGGAAAGGCCGCGCGTCTATCTCGCGCGCGGGCCGGACGGCCTCGAGACGGGGCTGAAGGGCTCGATCAACTCCGAGATCATCGAGCGCGCCGGCGGCGTCAACGTCGCGGTCGACCCGAACAACCGCGGCGTGGCGCGCGTCTCGCTCGAGCAGGTGATCGCCTGGAACCCGGACACGATCGTCACCTGGGACCCGCATTTCTACCGGGCGGTGTGGGACGATCCCGACTGGGCCGGCATCGAGGCGGTGCGGGCGGGCCGCGTCTACCTCGCGCCGACGGCGCCGTTCGGCTGGATCGACCGGCCGCCCTCGCTCAACCGGCTGATCGGCCTGCAGTGGCTCGCCGGCCTGTTCTACCCCGACAGGTTTCCGGACGACCTGCCGGAGCGGGTGAGGCGCTTCTACAGCCTCTTCTACCACGTCGACATCAGCGACGCCGAGCTCGACGGGCTGCTGCAATGGGCACGGGGCCGCGCACCCTGAGCCGCATCGCCGCCCACGCTCCGCTCCTCGGCGTCGCCCTGGCGGTGCTCGGCATGGCGGTGGTCGCGCTGTGCCTCGGGCCGTATCCGCTGGGGCCGGGCGACGCGCTGCGCGCGCTGTGGCACGGCCACCGCCGGCGGCGACGCGACGTCCCGCGCCGCGATCGTCGTCGTCAACGTGCGCCTGCCGCGCGATCCTGGCGGCGCTGATGGTCGGCGGCGCGCTCGCCGCCGCCGGCTCGACCTATCAGGGCCTGTTCCGCAACCCGCTCGTCTCCCCCGACATTCTCGGCGTCTCGGCGGGTGCGAGCGTCGGCGCGGCGCTCGGCATCTTCTGGTCGATGCCGGTCTTCGCCATCCAGGCCATGGCCTTCGCCGGCGGCATCGCCACCGTGTCGCTCGTCTATCTCGTTGCGGCGAGCGTGCGGGGGCGCGAGCCGGTGCTCGTCCTCGTGCTCGCGGGCGTCGTCGTCGGGGCGCTGGCGGGGGCGCTCGTGTCGCTCCTGAAGATCCTGGCGGACCCCTACGACCAGCTGCCGGCGATCACCTTCTGGCTGCTCGGCACGCTGTCCGGCGTCAAGGCGGCCGACCTGCAGGCGAGCGCGCCGATCGTGCTCGCGAGCCTCGTGCCGCTGGTCTTCCTGCGCTGGCGGATGAACGTGCTGTCGCTCGGCGACGACGAGGCGCGGGCGCTCGGCGTCGAGGCCGGGCGGCTGCGGCTCCTCTTCGTCGCGGCGGCCACGCTGATGACGGCGAGCGTCGTCGCGATCGCCGGCGTCGTCGGCTGGGTCGGCCTCGTCATGCCGCACGTCGCGCGCATGCTGGCGGGGCCGAGCTTCGCGCGCATGCTGCCGCTCGCCATCCTGCTCGGCGGCGGCTACCTCCTCCTCGTCGACACGCTCGCGCGGACGCTTGCGACCACCGAGGTGCCGCTCGGCATCCTCACGGCCTTCGTGGGGGCCCCGTTCTTCCTCTACCTGCTGGCGCGGGGACGGCAGGGCTGGGCATGAGCTTCGAGGCGCAGGATCTCGCCATCGGCCACGGCCGCACGCCGATCGCGCGCGGGATCGACCTCGCCGTCGAGCCGGGCCGCGTGCTCTGCGTGCTCGGCCCGAACGGCATCGGCAAGACGACCCTGTTCCGCACGCTCCTCGGCCTCATGCCGGCGCTCGGCGGCGCGGTGTTCGTCGACGGCGATGCGCTGGGCCGGCTGCCGCGGCCGGAACTCGCGCGCCGGGTGGCGCACGTGCCGCAGGCGCACGCGGCGGTCTTCTCCTTCACCGTGCTCGACATCGTGCTGATGGGCAGGACCGCCCACATGCCGCCCTTCTCGGCGCCCGCCCGGCGCGACCGCGAGGCGGCGACGGCGGCGCTGCGCACCCTCGGCATCGCGAACCTCGCCGGCGCGCTCTACACCGCCATCAGCGGCGGGCAGCGGCAGCTCGTGCTGGTCGCCCGCGCGCTGGCGCAGGACACGCGCTACGTCGTGATGGACGAGCCGACGGCGAGCCTCGATTTCGGCAACCAGATTCTCGTGCTGCGCACGATCCGGGCGCTCGCGGCCGAGCAGGGCAAGGGCGTGGTGCTGTCGACGCACGACCCCGACCACGCGCTGTCGGTGGCCGATCGGGTGGCGATACTGGGGGAGGGCGGGCTCAAGGCGGTCGGGCCGCCGGACGAGGTCGTCACCTCGGAGCGTCTCTCGGCGCTCTACGGCGTGCCGGTCGAGGTCGAGACGGCGTCGAGCGGCGCGCGGATCTGCGTCGCCCGGCTTGCGTGAGGCCTCACGCCGCGGCGCTCGCGACCGGGCCCACCCGGAGCGTCCTCACGAGCTCGCGGCGCATCCGGTGCGGCATCAGCGGCTTGCTGAAGATGCGGACGTCGGGATGGCACTCCCGCAGCTGCGGCAGCTCGCCCTGCGCCGTCACGAAGAAGAACGGGACGTGCCGCGCCAGCAGCTCGGCCGCGACCGGCAGCGAGTTGCCGTCGAGAAGCTGGAAATCCAGGATCGCCGCGTCGAACCGGCGCCGGCCGAGCAGGCGCAGCGCCTCCCGGGCGGAGGCGGCCATCTCGCAGCCGCCGCCGGCACGCTCAACCTGGTCGGCCATGTCCATCGCGAGCAGGGCTTCGTCCTCGACCACCAGGACCTGGTGGCCTTCGAGCCGCTCCTCGGCGATATGTTCAGATCGGATCATTGCTTGATCCTCCTCGTCATGGTGGTTCAACGGCAGCGGGTGCAATTTGTTCGAAATTGCACCTAACCGGCCGTCTTTCATGGTTAGCAAACTGTAAAGCCGCGTCCGGCCCGGCTCCCGGCTCCGGCCCCTCGCGCCGGCGATTGACACGCAATGGCGGTGCCGCTAGCTTGCCGGCCTGAATTGATGGGCCGGTGCCCTCGTGGAGCCGGCCCTTTCGTTGCGCGGCAGCTCCCGTGAGACGCGCCGGCGCGCCAGATCCGGAAGAATCGTCATGAAGATCAAGAACTCGATCAAATCGCTGGCAAAGCGGCACCGCGGAAACCGCATCGTGCGCCGCAAGGGCCGCATCTACATCATCAACAAGCAGAACCGCCGCTTCAAGGCGCGCCAGGGCTAAGGGCGCCTCAACGGCGCACGATTGACCCTGTTCCCTCGCTGCCCCATCTTTCCAGGGAGGATGATGGCGGTGAGGTTGCGATGGTGCGTCAAATCCTTGAGGCCCTGCGCTCCGGACGGGGCGCCTCCGCGGCCCTGCTGATCGCGGGAGCGATCGCGGCCGGCGGTGCGCTCGGCGCCGCGACGGCGCAGAGCGAGACGGCGACCGATGCCCCACGCGAGGCGTCGGCGGCGGCCGAGGCGTCGCTGCGGTCTCGCGACGAGGCCCTGCTCGACCGGCTCGCCAAGGCGGATTCGCCCCAGGCCGCCAGCCGCATCGAACGCGAGATCCTCGCCGACTGGACGCGCTCCGGCAGCGACACCGTCGACCTCCTGATGCAGTGGGCGGCGGAGGCGATGAAGTCCAAGGACAACAAGCGCGCGCTCGACTATCTCGACCGCGTCGTGAGCCTCGACCCGGGCTTCGCGGAGGGCTGGAACCGCCGCGCCACCGTCTATTACCTCCTCGACGACTACGGCAACTCGCTCAACGACATCGGCCACGTGCTCGCGCTTCAGCCGCGCCATTTCGGGGCGCTGAACGGGCTCGGCCTGGTGCTCGACGATCTCGACGAGGACGGCGAGGCGCTCGCGGCCTTCCGGCGGGCCCTGCAGGTGCATCCCTATCTCGACGGAGCGCAGAAGCGCATCGAGAAGCTGACGAAGGAAGTCGAGGGCCTGCCGATCTGATGGCCCGCCGCGACCGTATCGCCCTTCCGTGATGTTCGTTCTGACACGGCTGCTCGCCCTCGCGCTCGTGGGGCTGGTCCTCTATGGCTGGACCAGCTGGCGCGCGCGCGGCATCGAGCGGCGCTTTCCCCCCGTCGGCCGCTTCGTGGCGCTGCCGGACGGCACGCGGCTGCACTTCGCCGAGACGGGCGACCCCGCCGGGCCGCCGGTCCTGTTCCTGCACGGCGCCTCGGGCAGCCTGCAGGATCCGATCGTGGCGTTCGGCGAGGCGGCGCTGTCGCGCTTCCGCTTCGTCTCCGTCGACCGCCCCGGCGCCGGCTGGAGCGAGCGTCCGGCCGAGCCCTCCGTGGCGCGTCCCGACGCGCAGGCCGACCGCGTGGTGGCGGTGCTCGACGAGCTCGGCATCGACGAGGCGGTGATCGTCGGCCATTCGCTGGGCGCCGCGACGGCGCTGCAGATCGCCCTGCGCCACCCCGACCGCACGCGCGGCCTCATGCTGCTCGCGCCGGCGAGCCACCCGTGGCCGGGCGGCATCCGGTGGTACTACCGGGCGGCGGCGCTGCCGCTGGTCGGGCCGCTCTTCGTGCGCACGATCGTCATGCCGGTGGCCGAGCTCATCCTGCCGCGCGTCGTCGCCAACACCTTCGTGCCGCAGCCCGAGGTTCCGGGATATGCCGAGCGGGCGAGCGTGCCGCTGACGCTGCGGCCCTCCGCCTTCCGCGCCACCTCGATGGACCTGTCGGTGCTGAACGAGTTCGTCGACGCCGCGCAGCACGACTACAAGCGCATCGCCGCGCCGACCGTCATCGTCACCGGCGACAGCGACCGGACGGTCGCGCCATGGCTCCATGCCGAGGCGCTGGCGCGCGACATTCCGGGGGCGAGGCTCGTCTGGCTCGACGGCGTGGGGCACATGCCGCACCATTCCGCGCCGGGCCGCGTGCTCGAGGAGCTGGCGGCCCTGGCCGAGGGCGAGGTGCGGACGGAGGGGCAGGAACGCCCGGCGGTGAACGTGCGCCCGGCGACGAACGAGGGCCGGCAGCAGCCGGCGGACGTCACTCGCTGACGCTGTCGTCGCCGACGAAGGCGATGCGCAGCATGTTGGTGGCGCCGGGCGTGCCGAACGGGACGCCCGCCATGATGATCACGCGCTCGCCGACGCGGGCGATCTTCTCCTGGAACAGGATCCTGCAGGCGCGGCGCACCATGTCGCTCTCGTCGTGCGCGTCCTCGGTCATGACGCAGTGCACGCCCCACGCGACGGCGAGGCGGCGGGCCGTGTCGACGCGCGGCGTCAGGGCGACGATCGGGCGGAGCGGCCGCTCGCGGGCGCTGCGCAGGCCGGTCGCGCCGGACGAGGTCCAGCACACGATGGCGGCGAGGTTCAGCGTCTCGGCCGCCGAGCGCGCCGCGGCGCTGATCGCGTCCGGCCCGGTCGGCTCGGGCTCGGCGCGCTGCGCGTGGATGATGCCGCGATAGTTCGCGTCGCTCTCCACGTTGCGGGCGATCGAATCCATCATCGAGACGGCCTCGATCGGGAACTCGCCGACGGCCGATTCGGCCGACAGCATGACCGCGTCGGCGCCCTCGAACACGGCGGTCGCGACGTCGGAAACCTCGGCGCGCGTCGGCACCGGGGCGGCGATCATCGATTCGAGCATCTGCGTCGCGACGACCACCGGCTTGCCGGCGTAGCGGCAGGCCCGCGTCAGACGCTTCTGCAGCCCGGGGACCTTCTCGAGCGGCATCTCGACGCCGAGATCGCCGCGGGCGACCATCAGCCCGTCGGAGAGCTCCAGGATCTCGTCGAGCCGCTCCATGGCGGCCGGCTTCTCCACCTTGACCATGATGGCGGCGCGGGTGCGCGTCACCTTGCGTGCTTCCGCCACGTCCTCCGGGCGCTGCACGAAGGACAGCGCGATCCAGTCGACGCCGATGTTGAGCGCCGCCTCGAGGTCGCTGCGGTCCTTCTCCGTGAGCGCCGGGATCGGCAGCACGCTGTCGGGGAGGTTGATGCCCTTGCGGTCGGAGATGCGGCCGCCGACCCGCACGGTGCCCGTCACGTAGCCGTCGCCGGTCTCGGTGACCTCGATGCGCACGCGGCCGTCGTTCAGCAGCACCATGTGGCCGACCTCGAGCGCGTCGAAGATCGCCCGCATCGGCACGCCGACGCGGCCGTTGTCGCCCGGCTCCTCGGAGGTGTCGAGGCGGAAGGTCTGGCCGACCTCGAGCGTCGTCTCGCCCTCCGTGAAGGTGCCCAGCCGCAGCTTCGGCCCCTGCAGGTCGGCGAGGATGCCGATCGGCCGCGACTTCTTCGCCTCGACGGCGCGGATGCGGCCGTGCAGCTCCCGCAGCAGCTCGTGCGAGGTGTGGCTCATGTTGATGCGGAAGACGTCGACGCCGGCGTCGAACAGCTTCTCCAGCATTTCCGGGCTGGAGGAGGCGGGACCGAGCGTGGCGACGATCTTGGTGCGGCGGGCCCTCATCGGGACGCGGCGGCTTCGACCGAAGGATCCGTCAGCTGCACCGTCCAGCTCGACTGCTCGTGGGTGTCGATCTCGAAGAAGCCGGTCTTGAGGTAGCCCCGGTCCTCGCAGCGGTCGATGCCACGGATCGTGAACATCTGGTCCTGGGTGCACATGAACGCCTCCCCGCCCCACTCGCCGCCCTGGTCGTAGTCGATTGCGTAGAGATAGTAGTAGCGCGCGGCGAGGTCGCCGCGCAGCAGGGTCTCGCAGGCATTGGCGTCGAGGTTCCACCAGCCCTCGGTCGCCCAGCCCTTGTTGTCCTTGTAGCCGATGGCGATGCCGATCCTGCTGGGAGTGGTGTTGCAGATCCGGAAGTCGGCTCTGGCGGCTCCCGTCGAGCCGAGAAGGGCCAGGGAAGCGATTGTCCCGGAAACGGCAAGGACCGCCGTCAAGCCGCGACGTCGTGTTGGCAGATCTTTCTCAATCATCTCGCGCGTCGGTCAGGTCGCCCCAGCCGCAAATTGCTCGGCAGCGGCCGCCGTGTCAACGAGAACGGCTCTAAAGTCGTTCACGTTGGTCCGGGTCGGGCCGCAGGTGAGGAGGTCTCCGAGCCGCTCGAAAAAGGTCGTGGAGTCGTTGCGCAGCAGGTGATCCCCGGCGTCCACGCCGATTTCGCGCGCCCGATCAAGCGTATCGGGCAGGACGAACGCGCCGGCCGGATCGTCGTCGGCGCCGCTGCCGCCGTCCGCGCCGTCGGTGTCGCCGGCCAGGGCCGAGACGCCCGGCTGCCCGTCGAGCGCCAGCGCCAGGGCCAGCGCGAACTCCTGATTCGGCCCCCCGCGCCCGCCGCCGGCGATGGTCACGGTGAGCTCGCCGCCCGACAGGAGCAGCGTCGGGCGGCCGCCCTCGCGGATCAGGTCGAGCGCGGTGCGGGCATGCTCGCGGGCGACGTCGCGGGCCTCGCCCTCGAGGTCGGCGCCGAGGCTCCTCGTCTCCCATCCCGCCGCGCGCGCCCGCTCCGCCGCGGCCTCGAGCGCCAGCGCCGGCGTGGCGACCAGCAGGTATTCGGCGCGCGCGAGCCGCGGATCCCCCGGCGCCGGCCGCTCGCCGGCCGCCGCCAGGGCGGCGGCGATCGCCGCCTGCGGCACGATCGCGTAGCGCTCGAGGATCTTCATCGCCGCGTCCGGCCGGCCGGGATCGGCCACCGTGGGGCCGGAGGCGATCGCCAGCGGGTCGTCGTGCGGCACGTCGGAGATGGCGAGCGTCAGGAGCCGGGCGGGGTGGGCCGCGGCGGCGAGGCGGCCGCCCTTGATGCGCGACAGGCTGCGCCGGACGGTGTTGATCTCGGAGATCGTCGCGCCCGAGCGCAGCAGGAGCCGGGTCAGCTCCTGCTTGTCGGCGAGCGTCACGCCCGCCGGCGGCGCGATCCACAGCGCCGACCCGCCGCCCGACAGGAGCACGAGCACGAGGTCGTCCTCGCCGGCGCTCGCCGCCAGCTCCAGCGCCGCGTCGGCCGCCGCCACGCCGTTGCGGTCCGGCACGGGGTGCGCCGCCTCGGTCATCTTCACGACCCGCGTCGGCCCTGCATAGCCGTAGCGCGTGACGCCGACGCCCTCGATGCGCGAGGGATCGAGGCCGAGGTCGTCGAGATAGTGGCGCTCGGCCGCCTCGACCATCGCGCCGGCGGCCTTGCCGGCGGCGAGGATGATGAGCCGTCCCGCCGGCGGGGCGGGAAGGTGCGGCGGCAGGCAGGTGTCGGGATGGGCTGCGGCGACGGCGGCGTCGAAGAGCTCGCGCAGGAAGGCGCGGGTCTGGTCGGTCATGTGGCGGGTAACCTCCTTCGGCGGCGCGGCCGCGCGATCCAAATTCCGGCGAAGATGAACAGGCTGCCGCAGAGCTGCAGCGCGGTCAGGTGCTCGCCGAGCACGAGCCAGCCCAGGATGGCGGCGGCGATGCCCTCGAGGAAGATGACGAGCGAGGAGAAGCTGGCCGGCAGGTGGCCGAGCGCGAAGGCGAGGAGGCCCTGCCCCGCGGAATGGCTGACGACGGCGAGCGCCAGCACCGCGGCGAGGCCTTCGAGGCTCGTCGGGAAGAGCCGCGGCTCCGTGGCGAGCGCCAGGACGAGGAGCCCGAGCGCGGTGACGAGGCTCGATCCGTAGATCAGCCGGCCCGTCGAGATGCGCGACCGGGCCGGCCGCACCGCCAGGATGTAGGCGCCGAAGAAGCACGCCGTGACGAGGCCGAACCCGTCGCCGACGAGGTGCTCCGGCGCGAAGCGGTAGCTCGAGCCGAGCAGGAACACCGCGCCGAAGAGGCCGAGCGCCAGGCCGAGCCAGATCTCGCGGCCGACCTTCTCGCGCAGCACGAGCCAGGAGCCGACGACGACCATGACGGGGGCGAGGGCGGCGAGGAAGGTGGCGTTGGCGACGGTGGTGTTGAGGATCGAGAGGTGCCAGAAGGCGAGGTCGCCGACGAAGAACAGCCCGGCCAGCGCGACGAGCGGCGGCACCGCGACGAGGCGGCGCGGCAGGGTCCTGAGCGGCAGCCCGTCGTCGAGCTGCATCCAGGTGGCCAGCAGCGGCAACGCCAGCGCGACGCGCCAGAAGGCGCTGGCGAACGGCCCGACATCGGCGAAGCGGACGAAGACCGGCGAGGCGCCCATGGCGATCGCGCCGACGACGACGGCGGCGAAGGCGAGGCCGGCACGCGAGGCGTCGCGCTCCGCCGTGTCCGCTGCCGCCGTGTCCGCTGCCGCCTGCGTCGCCTCGACCATCCGCCTCCTCGCGAGCCCCGCGCGCCCCGCGATTGCCCGGCGCCGCCCGTTGGTCCTATAAGAAGCGCATTCGTAGGGCAGCGCGACTGCCCCGTCACGAAGAAATCAAAGCGACATGCCCATGAGAAAAGACGCGTGTGGAGAGCACGGCGCAGAGGCGCGTCCGGCCGGCGGGTTCGCGGCCTTCGAGACGATCGGGGGCACGCGGCCGTCGCCCTATCTCCTGCTGTGCGACCACGCGTCGAACGCGTTGCCGCCCGAATACGGCACGCTCGGCCTGCCCGACAGCGAGCTGCAGCGCCATATCGGCTACGACATCGGCGCGGCGATGGTCACGCGGCTGCTCGCCGCCAGGCTCGGCTGCCCGGCCGTGCTCAGCACCTTCTCGCGCCTCCTGATCGACCCGAATCGCGGGGCCGAGGATCCCGACGATCCTGATGCGCCTGTCGGACGGCGCGGTCGTGCCGGGCAATGCCCGCGCCGACGCGGCGGAGCGGCAGCGGCGCATCGAGCGCTTCCACGCGCCCTACCACCGCGCCGTCGACGCGGCGATCGACGAGGCGGTCGCGGCGGGGACGCCGCCGGCGCTCGTGTCGATCCACTCCTTCACGCCGGTCTGGCGGGGGGTGCCCCGGCCGTGGCAGGTCGGTATCCTGTGGGACGAGGATCCGCGCCTGCCGGTGCCGATGATCGAGGCGCTGCGGCAGGATGCCTCGCTGACGGTCGGCGACAACGAGCCCTATGCGGGCAGCCTGAGGGGCGACACGATGAACGTGCACGGCACGCGGCGCGGCCTCGCCCACGCCCTCGTCGAGCTGCGGCAGGACCTGATCGCCGACGAGACGGGGGCCGCGGCGTGGGCGGAGCGGCTCGCCGACCTGCTCGACGCTCTTGCGGCGACGCCCGGATTGAACGACATCCGCCAGACGACTGCCGCCTGAGCGGCCAGGGAGACGTGAAGAGATGACCGACACCGACACGCACCGAGCTCGAGGCCGCGGCCTTCCGCCGCCTCGTCCAGCACCTGCGCGAGCGCACCGACGTGCAGAACATCGACCTGATGAACCTCGCCGGCTTCTGCCGCAACTGCCTCTCGAACTGGTACCGGGAGGCGGCCGAGGAGCGCGGCGTCGAGATGACGAAGGAAGAATCGCGCGAGATCGTCTACGGCATGCCCTACGAGGAGTGGAAGGCGCGCCACCAGACCGAGGCGACGCCCGAGCAGCAGGACAAGCTCAAGGTCTCGCACAGCCACTGAGGCCGCCCGAATTCCGGCCGGACGCGCTCCGGCCACCCACGACGAAGATCAGGGAAAGACAACGACATGGTTGAAGACGTCGCCGACAGCGGTGTGGCCTCCGAGGAGCTGAAGCAGCTCATCGAGCGCATCGAGCGCCTCGAGGAGGAGAAGAAGGGCATCGCCGACGACATCAAGGAGGTCTACGCCGAGGCCAAGGGCCGGGGCTTCGACACCAAGGCGATGCGCACGATCATCCGCCTGCGCGCCAAGCCGCCGCAGGAGCGCGAGGAGGAGGAGTCGATCCTCGAGCTCTACAAGCAGGCGCTCGGCATGGAGTGACGCCGACCGCCGGCGGGGCCACAGTTCGGCCCCACCCGCGCAACACGCTGATCCCGACGGGCCGGACCCGCGGCGGAGGGACTTCAATGAGACGCGCCACCACGCTCTTCCTTGCCGCCCTTCTGGCGGGAGCGGCCGCGCAGCCGCTGATGGCCGCGGAGGGCCGCATCCGCGAGGTCACGCTGTCCTCCGGCGGCCTCGCCGAGATCGTCCGCTCCGCGCCGGCCGGCGACGGCACCATCGCGATCGAGGTGCCGCTCGCCCAGGTCGACGACGTCCTGAAGAGCCTCGTGGTGCTGGGCGGGGGCCGCGTCCGCGGGCTGAGCCTCGGCGGCCCCTCGGCCGCCGGCGACGTGCTGCGCACGATGCCGTTCTCGTCGGAGGAGATGAAGAGCCTGCCGCGGCTGCTCGACACGCTGCAGGGCACGCCGGTGAAGGTCGGCGCCGCCGGCCGCGACGTCGTCGGCAAGGTGCTGGGCGTGGTGGCGGTGCCGGGCGCCGACGGCGCGCAGGACCACGTCCTCACGGTGATGCGCGACGACGGCTCGGCCGAGGCGGTCACGCTCGAGCCGGGCGTCCGCGTCGAGATCCTCGACGAGGCGGTCCTGAAGAAGCTGCGCGAGGCCGCCGACGCGGTCGGCCGGGCGAAGGCCGACGGCGTGCGCACCCTCCGCCTGCGGCTCGAAGGCGAGGGAAGGAGCGAGACCGACGGCGGCGAGGTCGATCTCGCCTATGTCGTCGCGGCGCCGATCTGGAAGCTCGCCTACCGCGTCGTCAGCGAGCCGGGCGCGGGGACCGCGCGGCTGCAGGCCTGGGCGGTGCTCGAGAACGCGACGGGGGAGGACTGGCAGGACGTCCGCCTGACCCTCTCCTCCGGCGCCCCGGTGACGCTGACCCAGAAGCTGCACCAGCGCTACTGGCGGCAGCGCCACGAGGTGCCGGTCGACGTCGCGGGCTCGCCGCTGCCGCAGGCCGACGCCGGCGCCATGGAGCGCGATATCGGCCAGGCGCCGCGGATGCAGAAGGCCATGCCCTCCGCCGCGCCGGCGCCGATGGGCGGCCTGATGGCGCCCGAGCGGGCCGAGTTCGCGATGGCCGAGCCGCTCGCCGAGGCGGCGTCGAGCGAGGCCGACGTGACCGCGACCTTCACCGTCGCCGAGCCGGTCGACCTCGCGGCCGGCGACACGCTGTCCGTGCCGCTGATCGACCACGAGGTCGCGGCGAAGCGCGTGTCGCTCTTCCAGCGCGGCGTCTCCGGCCGGCATCCGGTCGCGGCGCTGATGCTGACCAACGACACCGACACGAGCCTGCCGCCCGGCATCCTGACGATCTACGACAAGGCGGCCGGCTATGTCGGCGATGCCCAGCTTCTCGGCATGCCGCCGGGCGAGGAGCGGATGGTCGCCTTCGCGGCGGACCGCAAGGTGGGCATCGACGTCGAGGATCGTCCCGAGCGGCGCGTGGCGAAGGTCAAATTCGTCGACGGCATGCTGCACGCCGAGACGCGGATCCTCGACCGCACCGTCTACACGATCGACGGCGCGCCCGACGCCGCGCGCACCGTCGTCATCGAGCATCCGCGCCGGCAGGGCTGGGACTTCTCCTCGGACGCGCTCGTGGCGAGCACGCCGACCCATCACCGTCTTCAGGTGGAGGTCGCGGCCGGCGGCACGGCGCGGGTCGAGGCGGTGAACGAGATGCGGCAGGACGACGTGCTGGCCCTGACGGATGCCGGCCCGGACCTCGTCCTCTCCTGGGCCTCCGAGGCGGCCGATCCCGAGCTCGCCGGCGTGCTGCGCGACCTCGCGCAGGCGCGGCGCGACATGGCCGGCGTGCAGCGCGACGTCGAGGACGTCTCGCAGACGCTGCAGCGCATCGCGGGGGAGCAGGACCGGATCCGCCGCAACCTCGCCGCGGTGCCCGACGGCAGCGACCTCAAGCGGCGCTACCTGGCGGAGATGGAGCGGCAGGAGGGCCGGATCGACGAGGCGCAGGGCCGTCGCGCCGACCTCGAGAGCAAGCTGCGCCAGCATCGCGAGCGGGTCGAGGCGATCCTCCGCCGGCTGTGAGGGCCGCTGCGCGCGCGCCGGCGTCACGCGACCCGGACGACGCTCGACATGCCGCCGATCTGGTGCTCCAGCACGTGGCAGTGGAACATCCAGTCGCCGGGATTGTCGGCGACGAAGGCGATCTCGGCCGTCTCGCGCGGCGGGATCAGCACGGTGTCGCGCCACTCGCGCAAGGCCGTCGACGTGCCGTTGCGCGAGATCACCCGGAACGAGTGGCCGTGCAGGTGCATCGGGTGGTGCCACGCCGTGTCGTTGGCGAGCCGCAGCACGTAGCTGCGGCCGCGCCGCAGCGTCAGGACCGGGTCGAGCACGTGGCCCCGCGCGGCCACGCCGTTGATCGCCCAGGCGAGCCCCTGGTGCATCATCTCGCGCATGTCGACGCTGCGGCCGTCGAGCATGGCGCTGCCCATCGCCCCCATCATGCCGCCGCCGAGCACGATGTCGTGGCGCTCCGCGGCCGCGAGGTCCGGCTCGGGCAGCGGGTTGGGCGCGAGCGCCGCCACCGGCTCCCGCCGCGGCTCGCGCAGGCGCCCCGGCGCGTAGGCGAGGTCGACGAGGCGGTAGGCGTCGCGCTCGTAGAACGTGTCGATCACCCGGTGGCGGGCGCCCGGCTCGCCGGTCATGTCGAGGATCAGGTCGGCGCGCATGGCAGGGCCGAGGACGACGCGGCCGCCCTCCGGCCGATGCGGCGCGACCGGCTGGCCGTCGAGCGCCACGACGGTCGGATCATGGCCCTCGAAGACGAGCCCCATGATCCGCGCGTTGGCGGCGTTGATCAGGCGCAGCCGGATGCGCTCCCCCGCCCGGACCTCGACGGTCTCGCGCAGGCGGCCGTTGATCGTGACGGTGTTGCCGATCCGGCCGGCGTGGGCGATGTCCCGCAGGTTGCCGAAATCGTCGCTGATCGAGGCGTCCTCGAGCAGGCGCCAGTCGTCGAGGATCCAGGTCAGGTCGCGGTCGACGTCGGGCGGGGTCTCCTCCTCGACGATCAGCGCGCCGTAGAGGCCGCGGCCGACCTGGACGTCGCTGCGCTGGTGCGGGTGGTACCAGAACGTGCCCGCGTCGGGGCAGGCGAACTCGTAGCGGAAGCCGCCGCCGGCCGGGATCGGAGGCTGCGTCAGGTGCGGCACGCCGTCCATGTCGTTGGGGATGCGCAGGCCGTGCCAGTGGACCGTGGTGTCCTCGGCGAGCCGGTTCTCGACCGCCACGCGCAGCCGCTCGCCGCGGCGGACCCTGATCTCCGGGCCCGGCAGGTCGTCGCCGTAGGACCACACCTCCGTCGCGGGGTAGCCGCTGCCGACCATCGGCACGCGCATCTTCCGCGCGACGAGGCCGACCTCGTGCGCCGAGGGCGCGGCGGCTGCGGAACGGGGGAGGGAGGCGGCGAGGGCCAGGGCGCTGCCGCCCAGGACCAGCGACCGCCGGTCGACGTCGAGATGGGATCCGGGCATGTGCGGCTCGCCCCGCTGGACGGCGTCTGCGAACGCGTCGCGCGCGGTCCTCAGTTCGGCAGGTTCGCCGCCAGCGTCAGCGTCTTCACCGGCACGTGGTTGATCGGCTCGCCCTTGAAGCGGTTCGCGTAGTCGAGCGGCCGGCGCGGCTCGAACCGGTTGTCGACCATGTGGCCGTCGCGGACGATCAGGCCGGAAAGGTCGTGCTGGTCGGGGTGCTTCATGTCGACGCCGTTGCCGGTCCGCCAGAGCGTGGCGCTCATCGCCACGGCGTCGACGAGCTCGATCCGCAGGTCCATCGGCACGAGCCGGATGGTCGTCGTCAGCGCGCCGCCCTTGAAGGTGCGGTCGAAGGGCAGGTTGCGGCCGGCGCGCTCGCCGGTCGGGGCCAGCGCCGTCACGATGTTCGGCTCGATGACGCCCGGCTTGACCGCGGGCGCCGCGGCGGCAACGAGCGGCCGCGACGGCGGCATGATGCCGGCGACCACCACCGGATCGGGCGCCGGGGGCACGGGCGGCAGCGGCACGTCGAGCCGCGCCTGCTGGGCGGCCGGCTCGGGCTCCTGCGCGGCGTCGAGCGCGGCGATCGCCGTCGGCTTGGCGTCGGGCGTCGGCACGTCGGCGTTCGAGGCGAGCACGGCGTTGATGTCGTCGTTTGCGGCGATCTGCGGCCGGGCCGGCGGCAGCGGCGCCTCGAGGGCGGCCACCTGCACGGGCTTGGGCTCCGGGGCCGCCTCGGGCGCGGCCGGCGCCGCGGTTGCGACGGCGGTCTCCGGCTCGGCGGCCGGCGCCTTGCCGTTCGCCTCCTGCTCCTCGTCGCCCTCGCCGCCGTTGAACAGCGCGGCGAAGAAGTTCTTGCCGCCCTGCGGCCGCACCGCGCGCGAGGGATCGTCGGCGTTGGCGGACTGGCCGCCGCCGCCCAGGCCGAGCGAGGCGAGCAGGGTGCGCGAGCCGGAGGATGAGCCGGTCGACTGGCCGCTCTTGCGGCGCTCCGCCTCGGCGAGGGCGATCTGGTAGCCCTCGAGCGGCTTGCCGTCGGCGGGAATGTGCAGCGTCTTGCCGTCCGGGAAGATCCGCGCGAGCTGGGTGCGCGACATGCGCGGCCAGTGGCGCACGCTGCCGGTGTCGAGATGCACGAAGGGCGAGCCGGAGGTCGGATAGAAGCCGACGCCGCCGACCTGCATCCTCAGCGCGGTGGCGCGCAGCGTGGCGAGCTTGACGTCGGGCAGGTAGAAGTCGGTCGCCTTGCCCAGCATGTGCTGGCTGTACTTGGCGACGCCGGAGGTGTTGGCGCGCAGGGCGGCATTGGTGACGGGGGAGCGGTAGCCGGACAGGACGTGGATCGCATCGTGCGAGCCGGTCTTCTTGTGGACCTCCCAGAGCAGGTCGACCAGCTTGGGGTCCATCGTCGTGGCTTCGTTGCGCCGCCAGTCGCGCAGGATGTAGTTGATCTTCTTCATGGCCGAGGGGATGTACCGGCCGTTGTGCTTGTACGTGACGGTCAGCGTCTCGCCGGTATGCATCTGCATGAAGGTCAGCGTGCGGTCCTCGGCGGCCGCGGGACGAGCGAAGGCTCCGACTGTACCCAGCAGGATCGCCAGTCCGCACAAGGCGGTCGAGAGACGCGTCGGCAAATTCGTATTCCCCCGTTTGCCGGCCCGGCCGTAACCGGCCGGAGCTGGATCAGTCCGGCGACCCCCGCTAACGCGTTTGCCGGACTTCCAGCGATATTTCGCCCGGAATGGTTAAGGCTGTGTTGCCTCAGGAAAGCGAAACATCACGGCGGCAATGTGACCCGAATCACGCGCGCAAGACAAGACGGTCAGCCTGCGACACCGAGCAGCTGCTTCATCTTCGCGTCGTAGCCGTAGATGTCGCTCCAGCGCCGCAGCGAGCCGTCCTTTTCCGCCCAGACCGTGAAGTAGGCGAGGTGGACCGGCACGTGCCTCTTCATCGGGTAGGCGCCGTTCGCGCCGCCGCCGATCAGGCGCTTGATCTTCTCCCCGTCGAGGTTCGATTCCTCGGAGAGCAGGGCGTCGGCGAAGTGGACGGGATCGTCGACGCGGACGCAGCCGTGGCTCAGCGCCCGCTGCGACCGGGAGAACAGGCTGCGCGACGGGGTGTCGTGCAGGTAGACCGAGTGCTTGTTGGGGAACATGAACTTCACGCGGCCGAGGGCGTTCGCGTCGCCCGGCGGCTGGCGGAAGCGGAAGGGCATGTTGTTGGGGTCGACGCTCGACCAGTCGACGCTCATCGGGTCGATGAGCTGCGCCTTGCCGCCGCCCGTGTAGAGGACCTGGATGCCTTCCTTGTAGAAGTAGTCCGGGTTCTGGCGGATGTGCGGCATCATCTCCTTCACGGCGATGGAGCGCGGCACGTTCCAGTACGGGTTGACGTCGACATACTCGATCTCGTCGCTGAAGACCGGCGTGCGGTTGGTCTCCTTGCCGACGATGACGCGCGTCTCGAAGGTGGTCTTGCCGTCCTCCACCACGCGCGCCTTGAACTCCGGGATGTTGACGAAGACGTGGTGCCGCCCGAGCTCGCGCGGCAGCCAGCGCCAGCGCTCCATGTTGACGACGATGTCGGCCGCGGTGACGGAGGCGGGCGCGTTCAGCATCTCCCGGGTGCGCGGGCCGACGATGCCGTCGACCGTCATGCCGTGCTCCTTCTGGAAGTCGCGCACGGCGGCCGCCAGCTCGGGCTCGAACACGGTCTCGTCGGCGTCGGGCCTCGCCGGCACGTCCAGCCGCTCGCGCAGGAGCGGCACGTCGGGATCGCGCATGCCGAGGCGCAGCGTCTGGCCCGGCGGGATCGTCTTCATCGGCTCGACCGAGCCCGTGTACTCGCGCAGCTCGTGCAGCCGCTGCCGCAGCGCCTGGAACTCCGGGTTCTGCGGGTTCTGCGCGTCGAGCACCGCCACGGGATCCGCCGCCGCGGCGATCCGCTTCAGGAAGTCGCCGCCGTCGAAGGGATCCGGCGTGGCGGAGACGAGGTCGCCGAGGGCGGACGGCGAGATGCGCCCCTGGCGGGCCTCGCGCGCGAAGCGCAGCGCCTTGAGCGTGAGATCGACCTCGCCGTCGGCGCGCTCTTCGTCGCTGGCCGTCGACAGCGGCGGCCGCACGGCGAAGGCGGAGGCGTCGAGGCCGTCATCGCCGGCCTCGGAAAGCCGCCTGGCGACCGCCCGGCCATTCGAGGTGAAGCCGTATTCGTTGAGCCACAGCGGCGCGAAGTCGCGGGCGGCGTAGAACGCCTTCGCCGCCGCGGCGTCGCCGCGCAGCTTCTTGTCCGTCTGCGAGGCGAGCTCCGACAGCCGCGCCTCGACGAGCGAGGCCAGCGGCCCGGCGGCCTTCGCCGCGGCGTCGGCCGGCGCGGGGCTGCGCTCCATGGCCGCGGTCCCGCCGGCGCCCTGCGCCACGGCGGACGTGGCGCCGAGGAGGCTCGCGACGAGAGCTGCGATGATGGGATGGGCGCGGGTCATTCGAATTGTCTCTTGCGATGGTCGTCGAACATGCAGCAGTCGCGCCGGCCACCCAAGGGGCCCCGGGGCCACACCACGGAAAGTTTACTCCGCGGCGTCGAGCCCGAGCTCCCGGACCCGGCGGTAGAGCGTCGAGCGGCCGATCCCGAGGCGCCGGGCGACCTCGCTCATCCGTCCGTTGTAGTGGTCGAGCGCGAATCGGATGACGTCGCCCTCGATGTCGGAGATGGCGCGCACCTCGCCCTCCTCGTCGAGCATGCCGAGGCGCGGCGCCGCGCTCGCCTGCAGCGTGCGCTCGCGGTCGATCTCCGACATGCGCAGCGCCGTGTCGCGCAGCTGCGAGGTCTGGCTCCATTCCGGCTCGGCCGGCTCGAAGTCGGGAACCTGCGCGGCGATCTGGGGAAACTCGCCGACGCCGAGCTCGGAGCTGTCGCTCAGCACGACGGCGCGGAAGACCGCGTTCTCGAGCTGGCGGACGTTGCCGGGCCAGCGGTGCCGCGACAGGACCTCGATCGCCTCCGGCGTCACGCCGTCGATGCGCTTGCCCTCCTCGGCGGAGAAGCGCGTGACGAAGTGCTGCACGAGGTGCGGGATGTCCTCCGGCCGCTCGCGCAGCGGCGGGATCATGATCGGGAAGACGTTGAGCCGGTAGTAGAGGTCCTCGCGGAAGGCGCCCTCCTGCACCAGCTCGATCATCGAGCGGTTGGTCGCCGAGATCAGCCGGAAGTCGGTCTTCACCGGCTTGCGCGCGCCGACCGGGTCGACCTCGTTCTCCTGCAGCGCCCGCAGCAGCTTGACCTGCGCGTCCTGCGGCAGCTCGCCGACCTCGTCGAGGAACAGCGTGCCGCCGTCGGCCTCGACGAACTTGCCGATCCGCCGCTCGGTGGCGCCGGTGAAGGCGCCCTTCTCGTGGCCGAACAGCGTGCTCTCGATGAGGTTCTCGGGGATCGCGCCGCAGTTGACGGCGACGAACGGCTTGCCGGAGCGGTTGCTCGATCCCTGGATGGCGCGGGCGATCACTTCCTTGCCGACGCCGCTCTCGCCCTCGAGGATGATCGGGATGTTCGAGGCGGCCGCGCGCTCGCCGAGCTCGATGACGCGGCGCATCGCCGGGCTCTTCGTGATCAGGTCCCTGAAGGTGAGGCGGCCGTCGACCTTGCGCTGGATGCGCACGATCTCGCCCTGCAGCGCGTTCACCTTCAGCGCGTTCCGGATCGACACCTCGAGGCGCTCGGGGCTGATCGGCTTGACCACGAAGTCCGAGGCGCCGGCGCGCATCGCGTTGACGACGGTGTCGATGCCGCCATGCGCGGTCTGGACGATCACCGGCGGATGCTCGCCCTGCTCGGCGAGCTGCGCCAGCACGTCCATGCCGCCCATGCCGCCGGGCATGACGAGGTCGAGGATCACGAGCGAGATGTCGCTGCCGTCCTGGCCGAGGATCTGCAGCGCGCTCTCGCCGCTCTCGGCGACCGTCGCGCGATAGCCCATGCGCCGCACCGCGCTGTCGAGTATCCGCCGCTGTACCGGATCGTCGTCGACAATGAGGATGCGTTCGGCCATCAATAACCCCGTCCACGCGCATGCCGCGGTTGTCGCGACACGTCGGCGTGCCCACATCCTTCGACCGGACGGGTAAAGGTCTTCTTAAGCAATTCCGACACGGACGGCCCGATGGCCGATATGGCGAACGGATCCGTCGCGTTCGCGTTCTTGCCGGCAGTTGCGGGAAGACGATCTCGAGCACTTGAACAGCGGATATCCAAACTCATGAGCGAAGCCACCGCCGTCACCCAGCCGCGCCGGCCGGCGCAGGATCTCGGCAGCCTGCCCGAGTGGGACCTGAACGACCTCTATCCGGCGATGGATTCCGACGAGGTGAAGCGGGACCTCGAGCAGTCGCTCAGCCGCTCCGAGGCGTTCGAGAGCCGCTGGAAGGGCAGGCTCGACGGGCTGCTCGACGAGGAGGGCGGCGCGAAGACGCTCGCCGAGGCGATCGCCGAGTTCGAGGAGCTGCAGGACCTGCTCGGCCGGCTCATCTCCTATGCCGGGCTGCAGCACGCGCTGCAGGTCGGCGATCCCGTGCGCGCCAAGTTCTACGGCGACGTGCAGGAGAAGCTGACGAATGCGGGCGTGCACCTGCTGTTCTTCCCGCTCGAGCTCAACCGCATCTCCGACGAGCGCATCGAGGCGGCGATGCGGAGCCGGCGCTGGCGCACTACCGGCCGTGGATCGAGGACGAGCGCAAGGAGAAGCCCTACCAGCTCGAGGACAGGCTCGAGCAGCTCTTCCACGAGAAGGCGGTGACCGGCCGCGGCGCCTGGAACCGGCTGTTCGACGAGACGATGGCGGCGCTGCGCTTCGACGTCGACGGCGAGGAGCTGTCGCTCGAGCCGACGCTCAACCTGCTGCAGGACACCGACGAGGAGACCCGCAAGGCCGCCGCGAAGGCGCTGGTGCGGACCTTCCGCGGCCACCTGCCGACCTTCTCGCTGATCACCAACACGCTGGCCAAGGACAAGGAGATCTCCGACCGCTGGCGCGGCTTCGAGGACGTCGCCGATTCGCGCCACCTCGCCAACCGCGTCGAGCGCGAGGTCGTCGACGCGCTGGTGAAGAGCGTGCGCGACGCCTATCCGCGCCTGTCGCACCGCTACTACGCGCTCAAGGCGCGGTGGTTCGGCAAGGACAGGCTCGAGTTCTGGGACCGCAACGCCCCGCTGCCGAAGACCGCGCAGAAGACCTACAAGTGGGACGAGGCGCGCGACACGGTGCTCTCCGCCTATGCCGGCTTCGATCCGGAGATGGCCGAGATCGCCAGGCCGTTCTTCGAGAGGGGCTGGATCGACGCGCCGACCAAGCCCGGCAAGTCGCCCGGCGCCTTCGCGCATCCCGACCGTGCCGAGCGCCCACCCCTACGTGCTCCTGAACTACCAGGGCCGGCCGCGCGACGTGATGACGCTCGCCCACGAGCTCGGCCACGGCGTGCACCAGGTGCTGGCGGGGCCGCAGGGGCCGCTGATGGCGCCGACGCCGCTGACGCTGGCCGAGACGGCGAGCGTGTTCGGCGAGATGCTGACCTTCCGCGCGATCCTCGCCAAGACGTCCGACCCGGCCGAGCGCAAGGCGCTGCTCGCCGCCAAGGTCGAGGACATGCTGAACACCGTGGTGCGGCAGATCGCCTTCTACGTGTTCGAGCGGAAGGTGCATCTGGCGCGCCGCGAGGGCGAGCTGCCGGCCGAGGAGATCAACCGGATCTGGATGGACGTGCAGGCCGAGAGCCTGGGACCGGCGATCAATCTCGGCGAGGGCTACGAGACCTTCTGGTCCTACGTGCCGCACTTCATCCACGCGCCGTTCTACGTCTACGCCTACGCGTTCGGCGACTGCCTCGTGAACTCGCTCTACGCGATCTACCAGGAGAGCGAGCAGGGCTTCGCGGAGAAGTATTTCGAGATGCTGAAGGCCGGCGGCTCCAAGCACCACTCCGAGCTTCTCGCCCCCTTCGGCCTCGACGCGGCCGACCCGGAGTTCTGGACGAAGGGCCTCAAGGTCGTCGAGGGCCTGATCGACGAGCTCGAGGCGCTGGAGGACTGAAGGCAAGGCCGCGGCGGCGGGGCATCTTGCGCGCCCATGCCGGTCTGCGGCTCAATGGCGGGCATCACGATGCCCCAGCCGACGGAGCCCACGCCTTGACCGCCTCGCCGCAGCCCTTCGCCTACACGCCCTATGACGGCTCGCGCGAGCCCTTCACGATCGGCCTGAAGCCGCTCGACCTCGACGACTGGATCGAGCCGGACGCGCATCTTCATCGCCCATCTCGCGCAGAAGGCGCGGTTCTTCGCGGAGAAGCGGGACGTCGTGTTCGCGGCGGAGCCGGGGACCGAGGACGCGCAGGAGGAGGTGCTCGCGCTTCTCGCCGAGCACCTGCCGCGCCGCTTTCCCGACCTCTACCGCCGCGAGGGCGATCGCCTGTGCGTGGCCGGCACGGATATCTCCGTCTCCCTGTCGGACGACCCCGAGCCCGCGCTGATGCGCGCGGCGCGCGTGGTGCAGGAGGATCTCGTCGTCATGCGCAAGGGCGAGGGCGGCTATCGCCTCGCCGCGGCGGCGCTGTGCTTCCCCTCCGCCTGGTCGCTTCTGGAGAAGTTCGGCCAGACCCTCGACGGCGTGCACGCGCACGTGCCGGGCTATGCCGGCCGCATGGGCCAGCGGATGAACCGCATCTTCGAGAGCCTCAAGGTCGAGGCGCCGACCTGGCGGATCAACTGGTCGCTCTATGCCGATTGCCGAGCTGCACCATCCCGAATCGAAGGAGCGGCCGCGCGACTGGTTCTCCGATTCGGACGGCCTCGACGCCTTCGTTCGGGTCGAGCGCCAGACGCTGCGGCGGCTTGCCGGGACGGGCGACGTCCTGTTCACCATCAAGATCTACGTCGACCCCGTCGGCGCCTTCCGGAGCCGTCCCGGACGGCGCGGCGCTGGCGGAGGGGCTGCGGCAGCAGATCCTGGGGCTGAACGAGGACGAGCTGCGCTACAAGGCGCTTCTCGCCGACCGCGAGCGGATCGCCGCGAGGCTCGCCGCGCTGGCCGACGAGCTGCGGCAAGCCACCACGATGAAAGAGCCGGTCGGGGACCCTATCTAAGGGGCGAGCTTCCCTCCCTTCCCGGGTCCCCCATGTCCGATCGAGATACCGAACGAAACCGCTTCTCCGCCCGCGCCTGGCGTCACGCGCGCGTCGGCACGAATGTCGGAGGCAACGTGGCGCGGCTCGGCGCGTCGCGGCTGATGGGCCTCAAGGGCAACGACGCCCAGAACGCGGCGAGCCTCGCCGCGGCGCTCGGCGGCCTCAAGGGGCCGGCGATGAAGGTGGTGCAGCTCCTCGCCAACATCCCCGACGTGCTGCCGCCGGAGTATTCGGCCGAGTTCGCCAAGCTGCAGGCCTCCGCGCCGCCGATGGGCTGGCCGTTCGTCAAGCGCCGCATGGTCGCCGAGCTCGGCCCGGACTGGCAGGGCCGCTTCGCCGAGTTCAGCCGCGAATCGGCGGCCTCCGCCTCGCTCGGCCAGGTCCACAAGGCGCGCGACCACGAGGGCCGCGAGCTCGCCGCCAAGCTGCAATATCCCGACATGGCCTCGGCCGTGGAGGCCGACCTGCAGCAGCTGCAGATCCTGCTCCAGGTGCAGCGCCGCATCAGCCCGGAGATCGACGCGCGCGAGGCGATCGTCGAGCTCGGCGAGCGGCTGCGCGAGGAGCTCGACTACAAGCGCGAGGCCTCGCACATGCGGCTCTACGGCGAGATCCTCGCCGACCACCCGCAGATCCGCGTGCCCGAGGTGGTCGAGGATCTGTCCACGAAGCGCCTGCTCGTCATGAGCTGGCTGCAGGGGCGGCCGCTCTGGGACTACGAGACGGCCGGGCAGGAGACGCGCAACTTCCTCTCGGAGTGCCTGTTCCGCGCCTGGTGGTATCCGTTCACCCACTTCGCGGTGATCCACGGCGACCCGCACATGGGCAACTACACCGTGTTCGAGGAGGACGGCGAGGCGGGCGGCCTGAACCTTCTCGACTATGGCTGCGTGCGCATCTTCCCGCCGAGCTTCATCCAGGGCGTGATCGACCTCTACGAGGGGCTGAAGACCGACGACCGCGAGCGGGTCGTGCACGCCTACCGCGACCTGGGGCTTCCGGAATCTCGACAACGAGCTCGTCGACATCCTCAACATCTGGGCGCGCTTCATCTACGGGCCGATGCTCGAGGACCGCGTCCGGGTGCTCGCCCGCGACGTCGGCGCCGCCGAGTACGGCCGGCGCGAGGCGTTCCGGGTCAAGCAGGAGCTGCGGCGGAAGGGGCCGGTGACGATCCCGCGCGAGTTCGTCTTCATGGACCGTGCCGCGGTCGGCCTCGGCGGCGTCTTCCTGCGCCTCAAGTCGGAGCTCAACTTCTACCGCCTGTTCAACGAGACGATCGAGGGCTTCGACCTCGACACCGTGGCCACGCGGCAGCGCGAGGCGCTGGCCCGGGCGAGGGTGCCGGAGCCCGATTTCCTGCGCCCGGCCTGACGGAACCCTGCTCGCAGCCCGCCGGTTGACATGGCGAATGCGGCGACCGCCGCGACCCAGCCATGTCAACGGAGAGTTTCGATGAGCGACGGCGACAAGACCCAGCGCGTCTGGGACATCATGGAGAAGGAGCACGTCTGCATGATGGTGACGCGCGACGGCGGCGAGCTGCGCGCGCGGCCCATGGGCGCGATGCCCGACCGCGAGGCAGGCGTCGTCTGGTTCGTCACGGACGCCCGCGCCCACAAGGACGACGAGCTGCGCCAGAGCCCCGAGGCGTGCATCTCCTTCGAGTCGGGCAACACCTATCTCTCGGTCTCCGGCCGCGCCGAGATCCTGCGCGACACGCAGAAGCTCGAGGAGATCTGGAACACCGCGGTGGACGCCTGGTTTCCCGACGGTCCGCAGGATCCCAACGTCCGGCTGCTCCGCTTCGAGCCGCACGACGCGGAGTACTGGGAGGGGCCGAGCTCGATCGTGGCGGGCCTGAAGATGGCCATGGCGAGCGCCCGCGACACGCGCCCGGACATGGGCCGCAACGAGAAGGTCTCGCTCTAGCGGCGCCCCTCCAGACAGCCGATCCGAAGACCCGAGCCGCCGCGGAAAGATGCGTCCTTCCGCGGCGTTGCTCTGTCCGGGCCTCCTGCTATAAGTCCTGTCCGCCGCAATCCAGCGAAGGGGGAGACCATGGCGACGCTGCACGAGACGAAAGAGGACTACAACGCCCACATCCAGACCTACGAGGGCTTCCTGGGCGTCCTGAAATGGACGGTCGGAATCATCGTCGTCCTGCTGATTCTGATGGCGTTTTTCCTGGTCTGACCTGCCTCCCCACGATTCCGATTGCCTCTGGTATACCAGTGTGCCAGTCTCTGGCGCTCGCAACCGGATGAGTAAACATAACAACCCGCAGGGAGGGGGTGCCGGG
>CAWFLD010000011.1:0-498536 GCA_963816555.1 uncultured Alphaproteobacteria bacterium
CGAGGAACGGGCGCCCCACCCGAAGGCGGGGCAACCGGATCGTCAGATCGAGGGCTGCGGGGTCTCGTTGTCGACGACCTCGAGCTTCGGCTTCCGGCGCGGGCTCGGCCGCGACGCCTTCGGCTTCGGGGCCGCCTCCGCCTCGGTCTGGACCAGGACAGGACCCGTCCGCTTCGCCCTCGTCTCGGCCTCGGAAGGCTCTTCCGGCTCGACCGCCAGGCTCGGCGCGTCGGCCACCGTCTCGGGCTCAGCCGCCACCGGCTCTGGCTCGACCGTCTCGCCGACCTCCGGCGTCTCGACGACCTCGGGGGTGTCGTCGTCGGTGTCGTCGGCGGCCGCCTCGCCTCGGCCTGCACCTTCAGCGTCGCCTTCGGCTCCCCGAACGGCTGCCCCTTGGTGACGAACCGGAGGGCGGGCAGCACCTCGTCGGCGAGCCAGACCTTGAGCGCCCTGTTGCCCGGCCAGTCCCGGTGACTGCCGAGCGTGTAGAGGAGGTCGTGGACCTCCCGCCACCGGCTCGTCGGGATCTTCGAGTGGCTCGCCTCGCGCAAGGCCCCAGACTCCCACCGGAACTCGAGCGGCGCGAGCAGGACCTCGAGGTGCTTGACCACGATCCGGGCGGGGATCTCGAGCTGATGCGACAGCCTGTCCTTGACGAGGCGCTTGTCGCCGACCTCCGTCAGGGCCTCCTCGATGTCCCTGGCCATCGCCTTGCAGAGCGCCATGAGCTCGGCGACGCCCGCGGACATCACGATGTTGGCCGCGGCCTTCAAGCCCTTCGTGCCGCCGACGTCGCCCGGCTCGAGCTTCTCGGCCTCGCCGTCCACGGAGGCCTCCCGCCTCATCGCCTTGACCTCCTCGACCGTCAGGCGGTTGCCGTCGGAGTAGGCGCCGAGCACCATGTCGACGACCTCCTCCTTCGCGGTGATCAGCGCGATGAGCACGGTCGGCGAGACCCGGTCCTGCACGAGCCGCTTCCGCCTGTCGTTGAAGCGGCCGTACATCCCGATGAGGTTGCCGGCCTGCTTCTCGCCGAGGTCGCAGCGCTGCGTGAGCCATCCGGCCCAGGTCTCCGGCGGCAAGATAGCCTGCATGCGCGTCAGGTTCTCCCCGACGTCGAAGGACTGGTCGGTGGTCTTCCGGCCGATCGTGTGGATCGCGCTGGTGCGCTGCTCAACCTCCGCGATCTGGTCGTCGGCGAGCCCCGCCGCCTTCAGGTCGATCGGGGTCATCGTAGTCGTGGTGTCGGTCATGGAGAGCCTCCGTGTAGGACCGCTGCAGAAGTCGCCCAGGTCCTGAGCGACGAGTACATTGTCCTCGGAGAATTCGTGAGAGTCAAAAAGAACAACATTTCGGTTTACTGAAGATGAATGGTGAATACTGGCTGCGCTGGCTCTCCTGATACATCAGGAGATACCATTAACCGAAACCATCTATGTCAAGAACATTATCTTACAGCGCACCAGAATTTTGTTTCTCCGGAGCATCAGTGTAGAATCTATACGGAATAGTGTACGTGCGGGCGGAAGCGCTAGGACAGGCCAAACTGGCGCGCCTCAACACGTACAAATCCGCGAAAGAAAGATCATGCCTCCCGATATGGAAGAGAAATTGGCCCCATCATATTCGGGACGCGCGCACGCTTATCTTCCACACTCGCGCAACACCGATTTTTGCCTCCGCACGCGCGGCGCATACTGTGTCGTTGCAAGCGGCGTCCGCGAGCGGAATGGAGCGACCTGAAGGAAACAGTGCCCAGCATGAGCACCGTCACCATCCAGCTCCGCCCGGACGGCTACGGGTGGGCGATCATTCCCGACAAGCTCGACGATCCGCCGGACCACGGTGAGCGGGCCTGGCCGCGGGAGCCGCATGCGGTCACGTGCTGGGGCAGGCCGCTGCCGCAAGGCATGGCCGACCGCGTCCGGCTGTACGACGTCCTCCGCACCCTGCTCGACGAGGCCGACGCCGACGAGGTCCTGCTCGCGATCGAGCCAGGCGTCGAGGATCGGCGGGTTGGCATCGTGGAGGTCGCCCTCGATCACGCGGACGTCGGGGTCGAGCTGGTCGCGCCGCACGCGGACGGCGCCATCGGCATCGCGCGCGACTATGTGCGCGACTTCATCGCCGCGCTCGACATGCCGGACGACGCAGAGAACACGCCGCCGCCGGGCGAGCGTTGACGGCGGCGGAAATCATTTCCTTGGCCGCCGCGGACGGCTTGCCGCACCCCGGCTACGTCACGCCCGTCGCTTCGAGCCTTCCTTCTCCGCTTGCTCGATCCTGGGGCGGTAATAGTCTGACCAGCGTGGCCGCTGCACCCAGGTCCGGATCGGCGTCAGCTCTCGCCGTTCCGCCCGCTCCTTGGCATCGAGCAGCTTCTCGGACAGCGTCTTGAGGACGGGCGTGCTCAGGCCCGCCAGCTCCGCGAGGTCCTCCGACGCGTACCGGCCCTTCGCGCCGTAGCCGTGCGGAATGTTGCCGCTGCTCGAATGTCCCAGGACACGGTGTCGCGTTCGCTCCGACAGGGTGAGCGTGTCGAGTCGGTCCGCCATCCAGTGACGCGCGCTGTAGAGGGCGATGTTCTTCCGCGAGAAATCGATCTCGCGCCTCAGGTTCTGCCAGCTTTTCGCCAGCGGGCGCCCCCACTCCAGGGTCCCGGTCTTCCGCAGATAAGGCTCCCACTCGGGAAACAGGAACGGGCAGTCCATCTCCTTGAGGTCCTTGGCTCTCTCGAGAAGGCCGAGATCGATCATCAGGGGATGAATCGGCACGGTCCGGACGGCCGAGGCCGTCTTGAACTGCCGCAGGTTCTTCTTCGCGACGCGGCCCTTCGTCGGGTCGAACAGGCTCAGGTCGAAGACGTGGAAGCTGCCTTGCGTCTTGATGTCGGCCACTCGCAACTGGCCGATCTCGCCGGGGCGCATGCCCGTCAGCAGCGCGATGAGGTAGCCCCAATAGAGGTGGTTCTGGACGAACAGCTTTCCCGGCGTCCAGAAGTGCTCGGGGCTGCGGCAGCCCGTGAAGAGCGGCATGGAGAAGATCTTCAGGATCTCCTCGTCGTTGAACGAGTCGCGCGGCAGCGAGACGTAGGTCTCGTCGCTCGAGTAGGTGAACTTGGGCTCCGGGCCGGGGTGATAGCCCTTCTCGATCATCCAGTTGAAAAACTTCCGCAGCGACGCGTAGTAGCCGTTCTTGATGCGCGAGTCCGTCAGGCGATGGAGGCCCTTCCAGCCGTGTGCCTTGGCGTAGTGATAGCGGGTGGAGAGGCTGGCGCAGTGCTCGCGGGGGATGCCCTCCCGGTTCGGGATGTCGGGCAGCATCCTCTCGAGCTTCTTCATGTCGGCCGGCGTGATGTCGCCCGTCCGAGGGTCGCCGAACTCGTCGACGATGAACTGGATGACGAGACCGAGCTCGCTTCGCTCGCCGTCGTGTCCTTTAGCCTCCTTGCGCTCGGCGAGGTACGCCTCGAGGGCCTCGGACAGCGGCGTCTCGAGACCTGAAGGCTCCTCTTCGACGGACGCCTCGGGCACGGGCGGCGGAGCGTGTGCCGGAAGAGGAGGATGAGCTGGCGCGGGCGCCGGGTGGAACGTCACCGACGGCACGCCCTGATTCTCCTGAGGCTGAGCCTGCGGCCATCCCGAAGCGGGCCCGACTGCATGTTGGGACGGTGGAGACGTCACCGGCTGCGACGGATAAGGCTGGTCGGAACCCGGCATGGGATGCGGCGGCTGCCCGTAGCCGGGCACCGGGTGCGCGGGCTGGCCATAACCGGAAAACGGGTGCTGCGGTTGCTGCGGGGGATGGCCCGGCGCCAGCCCCATCTGCACGGCCCGCAACTGGTCCGCCCGGCCGCGCTCGTAGTTGAAGGCGCGATCCCGCTCGCGCAGCGCCTCCTCGGCCGCGTGGTTCTGCGACACGAACGTGTGGAAGAGCTGGTAGTAGCCGGGATGCAGGATCTCCGGCTCAAAGCCTTGGGCCTTCGCCCTCCGGTTCATGTTCCGGAGGGCCTCCTCGTAGATCTTCCGCGCCTGCAGGACGTCCTCCGTGATCGGCGCGATGTCCATGACGTAGGCGCGCAGGTCGTTCACGTTCTTCGCGATGAGGGCGAGATGGCTGTCGCTGTCGTTCATCGGATGGATCCAGCGGAGGCATTCGTTCAGGCGGACGAGGGCGCGACGGTACTCGCAGGTCCTTAAGGACGCCCTGAAGAGCGGCTTGCCGAGGAGCGCGGCGAACGCCGGCGCGCAGCGGATCTGCAGGTAGTATCGTCCCTCGCGCCTGACGAGGTATGAAGCACGTGCCATGGCCCACCTATCCATGGGTACGCGCGTGTGAGATGTATCACAGCGACTCCGCACCCCCAAGTGGGGCAAGTCATTGATTTACTGACGGAAAATTTTGGTAGCGGAGGAGGGACTTGAACCCCCGACACGCGGATTATGATTCCGCTGCTCTAACCAACTGAGCTACTCCGCCACGGCGTGCGCGAATGGGCGGCGTGGCCGCCTGCCGCAGGCCCGGGCGATATAAGGAGCGGCGGCCTGTGGTGTCAAGCGCCGCGCGGCCGGTTCGCGATCTGCCCGGCCCGGGGGCGGCGCAAGGGCAGCGGGGGACGGTGCCGCGGCGTCCGCGGGGGTGACGGCTGGCTCGGCGGCGCCGGGCTGCGGCGGCCGGGCCGCTTGGCGATTCGGGCCCGCCTGCCGGCCGCGGCCCGACCCGCGGGGCCCTCCGTCAAACCGGAGCAATCGGCTCCCACGGCCCGCCCATCGGCGCGGCACCTTGCCGGTCCCACCCTTGCCGCAGTCCTCGCCCTCTGCCGACAGTCCTCGTCCTTGCCTGCCGCGCCCTTGCCTGCCCCGCCCTTGCCTGCCCCGCTCTTGCCAGTATTGCCCTCTGCCGTCCCTTGCCGGTCCTGCCCTTGCCGGCAGCCGCCTTGCCGGTCCTGTCCGTGCCGGGCGCGGCCTCTGCCGCCCCCTCGTCTCGCGATTCGCCACCGCGCGTTCGAGGGCGCCGGGATGGCAGACGCCGTCGACGCGCGGGGGACGGCAGGTCGGCCGCGGCGTCCGGCTGACGGGCTGACCGGCCCCTGCCCCGCTTCCTGCGGAGGGACGGACAGGCGCGGAGGCTGCCAGCGCTTCCGCGCTGCCGGCCGCGGCTCCGCCCGCGCTGACGGCCGCCGCCCTGCCCTACCGCATCAGCAGGGCGAGCAGGCTCGGTGCGACGAGCGCGGTCAGGAGGCCGTTCAGCGCCAGGGCGAGGCCCGCGAAGGTGCCGGCGGTGGGGTGCACCTGCAGCGCCCGCGCCGTGCCGATGCCGTGGCCGGCGAGGCCGGAGGCGAAGCCGCGGGCCCGCCAGTCGCGGATCTTCAGCGCGTTCATCAGCGGCGTCACCATCACCGCGCCGGTGATCCCCGTCAGGATGACCATCACCGCCGTCAGCTCCGGCAGGCCGCCGATCTCGCGCGCGATGCCCATGGCGATCGGCGCGGTCACCGATTTCGGGGCGATCGAGGCGACCATGACCGGGTCGCCGCCGAAGGCGCGGGCGATCAGCACCGCGCTCGTGATGCCGGTGAGCGAGCCCGCCGTCACGGCGCAGGCGACCGGCACGAACAGGCGCCGGAGCTCGCGACGGTTGCGGATGATCGGCACGGCGAGCGAGACGGTGGCGGGGCCGAGCAGCACGTGGACGAACTGCGCGCCCTCGAAATAGGTCGGGTAGTCCGTGCCGGAGACGACGAGCACCGCGCCGACCAGCACGATCGAGATCAGCACGGGATTGACGAGCGGCGGCCGCTTCAGCCGCGCCGAGAGCGCGTCGGCCCCGACATAGGCGGCCATCGTCAGCGCCAGCCAGAAGAGCGGCGAGGTCGCGAGGTAGACCCAGAAGCTGTGGGCGCTTTCGACGGGCGTCATGCCGCCTCTCCCCGGCCGGACAGTCGCGACACCGCGACGAAGACGAGCGCCGTGACGGCGAGCGTCAGGGCCGTCGACAGGACGAGCACGGCGAGAAGCGGCACGAGCTCCTGCCGCAGCAGGTCGAGGTGCTGCAGGATGCCGACGCCCGCCGGCACGAAGAGCAGCGAAAGGTTGGCGAGCAGCAGGTCCGCGGCCGCCTCGACCTCGCCGGCAACCCCCGGCAGGGCGGAGCCGAGCAGCGCCAGCATCGCCAGCCCGATGACGGGCCCCGGCACGGGCAGCGGGAAGAAGATCGAGACCGCCTCCCCCACGAACTGGAAGAGGACGATCACGAGAAAGCTCCTGAGCATGGCTGCCTGTCCCTTTTGCCGGTGCGGGGCAGGAGTTGAGCGTGCCGGGACGGGGCTGGCAAGCGCCCCCTGCCCCGTGTCGCCGAGTATCCGCGGCCCCTGCCCCATCCCGAAGTCTTACGTAGTCATACGGACCGCTCGACTGCGCGCGGGCTTGATGATCCTTTTACGACTCCGGACGCCAGATGCGCGCAAGTGAACGTCGAATAAAACGACGTGCGACCTACTTTCCCGAAGGAACGACATCGTGCCGCGCATCTCCGATATCTCCGTCAACGTCCGGCTGGCCGCGTGCCTGCTGCTTCCGCTTCTTCTCGTTGCCTACCTGGCGCAGGATTCGATCCGCGCGACCTACCGCACCTACGGCGCGATGTCGGCGCTGACCGAGACGAGCGGGGCCGTCCGGGCCATGAGCAACCTGATCCACACCCTGCAGGTCGAGCGGGGCGCCTCCGCCGGCTATATCGGCAGCCGCGGCGCCCGCCTGAAGACGGAGCTCGAGGCGGCCCGCGCGGCGACCGACGGCGAGACGGCGGCCTTCGAGCCGGTCCGCGCCGCCCTCGCGAGCGCTCACCCCGAGCAGGCGGAGCTTCTCTCGGAGGCGCAGACCATGCTCGCCCGCCTGCCGGCGATGCGCGCCGACATCACCGCCCTCAAGCTCGCCGGCGGCCAGTCCTTCGGCTACTACACCGCGACCATCGACAGGATCGCCGCGCTCGTCCAGGCGGCGACGCGGGCCGGCGACAGCGCCCGGATGGCGACGCGGCTGTCCGCCTACAACGACTTCCTGCGCGCCAAGGAGCTGGCGGGCCAGGAGCGGGCCGTGGGAACGGGCGCCATCGCCGCCGGCCGCTTCGACGAGGCGGGGCTCGCGACCTTCGTGTCGCTCGGCGGGGCGCAGGCGGCGCTGCTCGACGGCTACCTCGCCGGCCGGCCGGCACAGGAGCAGCAGGCCGACCGGGAGATCCTCGAGAAGGCGGGCGCGTCCGTGCTGCAGGCCATGCGCGAAACGATGATCGCGCACGGCACGATGACCGACCTGTCGGTCCTCGACCCCGCCGCCTGGTTCGCGCAGGCGACGAAGCGCATCGACGCGCTGAAGCAGATCGAGACCTCGGCGCTGGCGCAGATCGACGCCCTCGCCGGCGAGGTCTCGCAGCAGGCCTGGCAGCGCTTCCTCGTGCTCTCGCTGGGCGTCGGCATGGCGGTGCTCCTCGTCGGCGGCATCTCCATCTCGCTCGCCCGCTCGGTCACCAAGCCGCTGCGGCTCCTCACGGTCTGCATGCGCGAACTGCTCGAGGGCAAGACCGACATGGCGCATGTCGACACGAGCTCGAAGGACGAGATCGGCGAGATGGCGCGCGCGGTGCAGGGCTTCGTCGAGCTGACGGAGGAGAACGTCCGCCGCCAGCGCGAGGAGGATGCGGCCCGCGCCGCGGAGAAGGAGCGCGAGCGCGCCTCCACCGACGCGGAGAAGGCCGTCCGGGCCCGCGAGGTCGAGACGGCGATGGCCGCGCTGGGCGACGCGCTGCGGCGGCTGGCGCGCGGCGACGTGGCCCACCGCATCTCGACCGGCTTCGCGCCGAGCCTCGACAGCCTGCGCATCGACTTCAACGACTCCGTGAGCCACCTCGAGCAGGTCCTCGCCTCGGTGCGCGACGTCTCCTCCGGCGTCACCAGCGGCGTCGAGGAGCTGCGCATGGCGGCCGACGACCTGTCGTCGCGCACAGAGCGGCAGGCGGCCTCGCTCGAGGAGACGGCGGCGGCGCTGACCGAGGTCTCGGCCACCGTCGAGGCGACCTCCGACCGGGCGACCCGCGCGGGGGATCTCGTGGCCGAGACCACCGACCACACGCGCGCCTCGAACGCGGTCGTGCGGCAGACGATGGAGGCGATCCAGGAGATCTCCGAGTCGTCCGGCCAGATCTCGCAGATCATCGGCGTCATCGACGAGATCGCCTTCCAGACGAACCTGCTGGCCCTGAACGCCGGCGTCGAGGCGGCGCGGGCCGGCGAGGCCGGCAAGGGCTTCGCCGTCGTCGCCCAGGAGGTCCGCGAGCTCGCGCAGCGCTCGGCCGTGGCCGCGAAGGAGATCAAGGAGCTGGTCGGCCGCTCCGCCTCCGCCGTGCAGAACGGCGTCGCCCTCTCCGGCCGCACCGGCGAGGCGCTCAAGGGCATCCTCGAGCGCGTCGAGACGGTGCGCCAGGAGGTCGGCGCCATCGTCTCGGCGGCGCAGGAGCAGGCGACGGCGCTGCGCGAGGTCAGCGAGGCGGTCGCCCAGATGGACCAGGTGACGCAGCAGAACGCCGCGATGGTCGAGCAGTCGACGGCAGCGACCCACACGCTGGCGGCCCAGGCGGAGACGCTGGCGGCCGAGGTCGGCCAGTTCGTCCTCTCCGGCAATGCCGCGGGCCGGCCGCGCTACGAGGCGGCCGCCTGAGGCCGGCACCGGCCCGGAGGGCGCGTCGCGACGGCGCGCCCTACACGGCCTCGCGGGTCAGCGGCTCGACCGAGATCTCGCGTGATGCCGAACGGCTTCAGGATGCGGGCGAGCGCCGCCTGGTCCTCCGCCGGCGCGGTGAAGACCGCCCGCCCCGGCCCCGGCCGGGCGCCGGTCGCCGCGGGCAGCAGGCTCGCCACCCGGCGCGCGATCGCCGGCGCCGGGTCGATCCACTGGACCTCCCACGGCGCGACGGCCTTCAGGCGCTCGGCGATCAGCGGGTAGTGGGTGCAGGCGAGCACGATCGTGTCGGTCCGCTTGCCCTTGCGCTCCTTGAAGGCCGGCCGGATCTCCGACAAGAGCGCCTGGTCGTCCACGCTCTCGCCGCGCAGGATCGCCTCGGCCTGCGTGGCGAGCTTCGGCGCGCCGACGAGGTTCACGTCGAGATGGAACGCGAAGGTGTGGATCAGCGCCTGGGTGTAGTCGCGCTTCACCGTGCCGGGCGTCGCGAGCACGCTGAAGAGGCCGCTCTTCGTCGCCTCCGCCGCCGGCTTGATCGCCGGCACCGTGCCCACGAAGGGGATCTTGTGGCGCGCCCGCAGCGACGGCAGCACCAGCGTCGAGGCGGTGTTGCAGGCGATGACCGCGATATCCGGGGCTGCCTCGGCGATGGTGCGGTCCATCAGCTGGTTGACCCGCCGCACGACCCGCGCCTCGCTCAGGCCGCCATAGGGAAAGCCCGCAGTGTCGGCGAGGTAGAGGATCTCGGCGTCGGGGCGCATCTCGCGGATCGCCTTCAGCACCGACAGGCCGCCGAGGCCCGAATCGAAGACGAGCAGGCGCGGCGCGCGCGCGGCTTCAGCCATCGCCCTGCCCTCCGCCGCCGCGGCGCCGCTCCGCCAGCGCGCGGACCACGCCGCGCAGGGAGCGCACCTCCTGCTCCGTCAGCGCCGCCTTGAGGAAGATCGTGCGCAGGTTGCGCACCATCACCGGCCGCTTCTCCGGCGGGTGCAGGAAGCCGGCCGCGTCGAGCTCCGATTCCAGGTGCTCGAACAGCCGCATCGTGTCGGCCTTCGGCGCCACGGGCGGCAGCTCGGCCTTGCGCGGCCGGCCGCCGGTCTCGTTCGTCGAGCGGAAGAACTCGTAGCCGACGAGCAGCACCGACTGCGCCAGGTTGAGCGAGGCGAAGTCCGGGTTCGTCGGGATCTGGATGATCGCGTCGCACAGGGCGACGTCCTCGTTATCGAGGCCGGAGCGCTCGCCGCCGAACATCAGGCCCGCCCGCTCGCCC
This sequence comes from uncultured Alphaproteobacteria bacterium, assembly GCA_963816555.1. GTDB lineage: Bacteria > Pseudomonadota > Alphaproteobacteria > Rhizobiales > Tepidamorphaceae > Lutibaculum. Next base: position 10,003 of record CAWFLD010000011.1, read on the forward strand.
GCCGCGAGCCGCTCGTTCAGCGACAGCGCCGCCTCGTGCGGCGTCATCACCGGCTTCGACATCTCGCGCGGCCGCGCCGTCGTGGCGTAGACGATGCCGAGGTCGGCCACCGCCTCCTCGGCCGTGTCGAAGAGCTTCGCCCCGTCGATGACCCAGTCGGCGCCGGAGGCGGCGGCGCTCGCCTTCTCGCTCGGCCAGCCGTCGCGGGGCTCCACGAGGCGCAGCTCGCGCAGGCCGAAATTCGCCATGGCGCGGGCGACCATGCCGATGTTCTCGCCGAGCTGCGGCTTGACCAGGATGACGGCGAGGTTCTCCGTGTTCGACACGAGCCGGGCTTCTCCTTCGTGTTCGGCGCTTTCCGCCTTTCCTGTGCGGTGCGCGGCGCCGGCGAATCGCCGGGCCCGCGCGCATCTCCTCAGGTAGCAGAAGCAGCCGCAAAGCTGCACCGCAACACGCGACGCGAGCTTCGCCGCGCGCCCCCTCCAACGGCTCCGCGCGGACCGGGAATCGCGACATTTTGCAGCGCGCGCGGCGGGTGTTATAGACCCGCGATCACCCGCCCGGGGCCCAGTTTCAAGCTTTTTCTTTTCGGAGAGGTTCAAGCCGCAATGGCAAAGATCAAGGTCGACAATCCGGTCGTCGAGCTCGACGGCGACGAGATGACCCGCATCATCTGGCAGTTCATCAAGGACAAGCTGATCCATCCCTATCTCGACATCGACCTCAAGTACTACGACCTCGGCGTCGAGAACCGCGATGCGACGGACGACCAGGTGACGATCGACGCGGCGAACGCGATCAAGAAATACGGCGTCGGCGTGAAGTGCGCCACGATCACCCCGGACGAGGGCCGCGTCGAGGAGTTCAAGCTGAAGAAGATGTGGCGGTCGCCGAACGGCACGATCCGCAACATCCTCGGCGGCGTCATCTTCCGCGAGCCGATCATCTGCAAGAACGTGCCGCGCCTCGTGCCGGGCTGGACGAAGCCGATCATCATCGGCCGCCACGCCTATGGCGACCAGTACCGCGCCACCGACTTCAGGTTCCCCGGCAAGGGCAAGCTGACGATCAAGTTCGTCGGCGAGGACGGCGAGACGATCGAGCACGAGGTGTTCGACGCGCCGGACGCCGGCATCGCGGTGGCGATGTACAATCTCGACGGCTCGATCCGCGACTTCGCGCGCGCCTCGATGAACTACGCCCTGATGCGCGGCTATCCGCTGTATCTCTCCACGAAGAACACGATCATGAAGGTCTATGACGGGCGCTTCAAGGACATCTTCCAGGAGATCTACGACGCCGAGTTCAAGGACAAGTTCGAGGCGAAGGGCATCACCTACGAGCACCGCCTGATCGACGACATGGTGGCGGCCTCGATGAAGTGGTCGGGCGGCTATGTCTGGGCGTGCAAGAACTACGACGGCGACGTCCAGTCCGACACCGTGGCGCAAGGGTTCGGCTCGCTCGGCCTGATGACCTCCGTGCTGATGACGCCGGACGGCAAGACGGTCGAGGCCGAGGCCGCGCACGGCACGGTCACCCGCCACTACCGCCAGCACCAGAAGGGCCAGGAGACGTCGACCAACTCGATCGCCTCGATCTTCGCCTGGAGCCGCGGCCTCGCCCATCGCGCCAAGCTCGACGGCAACGACAAGCTGGCCGAGTTCGCCGCCAAGCTCGAGACCGTCTGCATCGACACGGTCGAGGCGGGCTACATGACGAAGGATCTCGCCCTCCTCGTCGGCCCCGACCAGAAGTGGCTGACGACGACCGGCTTCCTCGACAAGGTCGACGAGAACCTCCAGAAGGCCATGGAGATGCCCGCCTGAGGCGGCGACTTCCAGCCTGGAACGACGAAGGGCGCGGCCTCGGCCGCGCCCTTTTCCTTGGCCGCTCGTTCAAGTCGGCGTGGCGGCGCAAGCTACGTTGCGTTCCAGCGTGCCTGGTTGCCCGTCATCGGCCGGGACCGCGTTCCGGATCCGCCGACGCTCCGTCGCTGTCGCCCGACGGCGGATCGACGAGTTCCCTGAAGGCCGCGATGCACGGCTTGAGGCTCGAGGCGAGGCGCCGCGCAGCCTCGATCGAAGGCATGGCCAACGCCGGGTCGAAATTGTCGTAGTCATGGGTCGCGCGATGCCTGAAGCGCCGGGACTCGTCCGCGTCGCGCGCAACATCGGGGTCCAGGATTGCCGGGCGAGCGCGGCCGGGCGTCGACACGGCCCGGGAGACGCGCCTGACGAGGTCGGCATGGGAATTCCCGCCGACCGGAGCCTCCTCGCCCAGGATCTCCAGGATCCGCCTCAAGGCCCCTTCAAGCGACGAATGGGCGGATTGCATCGCGTGCAGGAGCGCCATCCGCGCCCGGTAACCGGAGATGCCCGCGTCGTCGAAGCCGCCGTCGTCGGCCAGCCGCGCGGCATTGCCGAAGTGCCGGCACGCGGAGTCGAGATCGTCCTCGACCTCGATCCATCGGGCATCCGTCATGACAGGACCAGTCCCTTGGTCATGACCCGTTCGGCGAACGCCTCCGTGGTGGTCCGCGCATCGTGGATGTCCAGCGGAAGCTGATGCCGCGCGCACACGTCCTCCGCGAACAGCCAGGCGTCCGCCGTGCGCTCCACCGGAAAGTCGATCAGGACGTCGAAGTCGCTGTCGAAGCGCATCGCCCCCGTGACATAGGACCCGAAGACGACGTAGCGCCCGCCCTGCTCGCCGGCATAGCGGCGAAGCGCACGAACGGCCTCGTCGGCGGCCCGTTTTCGACGGGTCGCCTCGTGTCGCTTCCGCTCGGCCAGGGTGGTGACCCCCGGCGAGGACGCGTCGCTGCCGACCATCACCGCTCTCCACGCTGGCCAGTCACCCGCCCAGGGCCCGGCTCGGACCTGGCCGCGACGGTCTCAGCCGTTGATGCCTCGAATGTAGTTGAAGCCCTTGCGGAAATCAGCTCCTCGGGGCCACCGCCCCATCGGTGATCGCCCGTGCCGGCTCTTGCCGCTTCAAGGGGATCCGGCCGGCCGTGGCACCCGTTGCAGTCGACCGCCTCGCCGGGCACGCGAGGCCTCGATGCACAGGGACACCATGCACGTGTATGCGCGGCCGGGTTCGAGCCTCGGCCGCGCTCTTGTCTATCTTGAGCTGGTGCGGCCCGTCAGGCCTGGCCGTGCGCCTCCATCGTCTTGCGGTGGCCTTCGAGGAACGGCGCCTCGGCCTTGTCGATGCGGTCCATGTTGGTCGTGATGCGGTGCCAGTAGGGATAGAGCGGGCGGATGCGGGTCGCCTCCTCGATCCGCGCCCTCTCCTCCTCGCTCAGCTCGAGGTCGGCGGCCGCGAGGTCGTCCTTCAGGTGCTCCTCGTTGCGCGCGCCGACGATCAGCGAGGTGATGCCGGGCCGGTCCTTCGACCAGGCGAGGCAGGTGCGGGCGGGCGACACGCCGTGCGCCTCGCCGACCTCCGCCAGCACGTCGATGATGTCGTAGGCGCGCTCGCGGTCGTGCACGTAGGGCTCGGGCCAGCCATTGCCCTGGCGCGAGGTCTCCGGCGTCTTCTTGCCGCGGCGCACGGTGCCGGTCAGCAGCCCCTCGCCCATCGGGCCCCAGACGATCGTGCCGACGTCCTGGTCGATCGCCATCGGCAGGAGCTCGAACTCCGCCTCGCGGCTCTCGGGCGTGTAGTAGATCTGCTGGCTCACCGGCTTCACGAGGTTCAGGCGGTCGGCCGCGCCGAGCGTCTTCATCATCTGCCACGCCGTGTAGTTCGACGTGCCGACGTAGCGCACCTTGCCGCTCGAGACGAGGTGGTCGAGCGCGGCCAGCGTCTCCTCGACCGGCGTCACGCCGTCCCAGTTGTGGATCTGGTAGAGGTCGATGTAGTCGGTCCCGAGACGCCGCAGGCTCGCCTCGCACCCCTTGATGATGTGGTCGCGCGAGGCGCCGCTGTCGTTGGGGTCGTCGCTCATCGGGCTCCTCACCTTGGTGAAGAGGAGCATCTCGGGGCGGCTCTTCCCGAGCGCCTGGCCGACCACCTCCTCGGCGGCGCCCATCGAATAGAGATCGGCGGTGTCGATCGCGTTGACGCCGGCCTCGCGGGCGATGGCGATCATGCGCCTGGCGTCCTCGACGCCGACATCGCCGACCTTCTCGAAGCCGTTCTTGCCGGCGAAGGGCAGCGTGCCGAGCACGAGCTCGGAGACATAGAGGCCGGAATGGCCGAGCGGGCGGTACTTCATGACGTGAACTCCTCGGGATGGCGCGGCACGGGCGCCCGGCGCGCGGGCGCCGGATGCTGCCGCGGCGCAAAAGGGTGGGACGCGGCGATGGCCGCATCGGCCGGAAACGGGAAGGCCGCCCGGCCGTGCTTCGTCACCCAACGCCTCGACCCCCGCGCGGTTTCCGTTCCGGGCGCAGAGCCGCCATGCGGCCACTCGACGCGACGGGCGCCTAAAGCCCCATCTCGATGCGGGCGCGCTCGCGCTCCTCGTCGATCCGCCGGTTGATCACCTCGTCCGGCAGGCCGAGCCCGTAGAGCACCTCGCCGGCGAGCTGCAGGCTGCCTTCGACCGTCTCGGGGATCGCGCTGACGGCGCCGAGCCGGGCGAGCGCCTGGGCGTGCGCGGTGTCGCGGGCGCGGGCGTAGACGGTCGCCTCCGGCCGCTTGGCGCGGGCCGCCCGCACCATGCGCTCGGCCGTCTCCGGCTCGTCGACCGTGACGACGAAGGCGCGCGCCTGCTCGGCGCCGGCGCGGTCGAGGATCTCCGGCCGGCCGGCATCGCCGTAGAACACCAGCCGGCCGGCCCGGCGGTGCTTGCCCACCGTGATCGCGTTCTGGTCGAGCGCGACGAAGGGCAGGTTCTGGTCTTCGAGCAGCCGCGCCACCGTCTGGCCGACGCGGCCGAAGCCGCCGATGATCACGTGGTCGGACAGCTCGGAGAGCTGATCCTGGATCGCCGCGCCCTGGTGGTCGAGCGGGTCGAGCTCGCGGCCGGCCCAGCCCGCCAGCCGCGCGAGGAACGGCGTCACCGCCATGGTGATGCCGATCACCACGAACATGAACTGCGCCACGTCGGCGTCCATGATCGCGTTGTTGCGCGCGAGGCTCACGACCACGAAGCCGAACTCGCCCGCCTGCGCCAGCAGGATGGCCGCTTCCGCCGAGGCCGAGAGGCCGGCGCCGAAGGCGCGCGCCGCGAGGAACAGGATGCCCGCCTTGAGCGCCAGCACGACGACGACGGTGGCGACGATCGGCAGGAGGTGGGCGAACACGAAGCCGAGGTCGATCGACATGCCGACCGTGGTGAAGAACAGGCCGAGCAGCAGGCCCTTGAAGGGGTCGATGTCGGTCTCGATCTGGTGGCGGTACTCGCTCTCGGAGAGGAGCAGGCCGGCGAGGAAGGCGCCGAGCGCCGCCGAGAGCCCGGCCGCGGCCGTGGCCATCGCCGCGCCGACGGCCGCCAGCAGCACGATCGCCATGATGAGGTCGCGGCTGCCCGTCATCGCCGCCCGGCGCAGGAGCGGGCGCAGCACGTAGCGCCCGACGAGGAGGATCAGCGCGATCGCCACGACGGCCGCGGCGAGCGCCGCGGCGAGCTCGCCGAGGAGGTCGTCGGCGCCCTGCGCGAGCATGTCGACCGTCAGCAGGATCGGCACGACCATCAGGTCCTGCATCAGGAGGACCGACAGGCCGATGCGCCCGGCCTGCGTGGCGAGCCGCTTCTGCTCGACGAGGAGCTGCATGACGATGGCGGTGGAGGACAGCGCTAGCGTCAGTCCCGCCACCGTCGCCACCGCCCCGCCCGCGCCGAACAGATGCGCGACCAGCGCGACGATCAGCGCCGTGACGGCGACCTGCAGCGAGCCGACGCCGAGCACGTAGCGCCGGAGCTGCCACAGCCGCGCGAAGGACAATTCGAGCCCGAGCACGAACAGGAGGAAGATGACGCCGAACTCGGCGAAGGGCTCGACGTGCTCCGGCTCCGAGATCACGAGGAGGCCGAGCTCGGGAATGCCGTCGGTCAGCTGGCCGAGGCCGCTCGGCCCCACGAGCACGCCCGCGGCGATGAAGCCCAGCACGATGCCGAGACGGGCATGGTGGAAGACCGGCACGACGACGCCGGCCACCAGCAGGAAGACCAGCGCGTCCCTGAGCCAGAGCTGATGTTCCACGGGCGCCCCCCTCTCCCGCCGGAACGGGCCTCGTCAGGTTGTGGCGGGCAGCTTTTCCAGCTCCGAGGCGATCGCCTCGATCGCCGCATCCGCCTTGCCGCCGTCGGGCCCGCCCGCCTGCGCCATGTCGGGCCGGCCGCCGCCGCCCTTGCCGCCGACGACCGCCGCGCCGGCGCGAACGAGGTCGACGGCGCTGACGCGGCCCGCGAGATCCTCCGTCACGCCGACCACGAGGGCCGCCTTGCCGTCGTCGCTGACGCCGACCACCGCGACGACGCCCGAGCCGAGCTTCGCCTTCGCCTCGTCGACGATGCCGCGCAGGTCCTTCGGCGCGACGCCCTCGATCTTGCGGCCGAGGAAGGTGACCCCGCCGACCTCGCGGGTCGCGTCGGCCGCCTGGCCGCCGCCGGTCTCGCCGAGCGCCAGGCGGCGCTTGGTGTCGGCGAGCTCGCGCTCGAGCCGGCGCCGCTCCTCGATCAGCGAGGTGAGCCGGCTCTCGACCTCGTCGGGCGCGACCTTCAGCTCGGCGGCGATCTTGTTCAGCCGGTCGTTCTGGCGGACGAGGTAGCGCCGCGCGGCATCCCCGGCCAGCGCCTCGACGCGCCTCGTGCCCGAGCCGACCGCGCCCTCGTTGACCACGACCACGAGGCCGAGATCGCCGGTGCGCGCGACATGCGTGCCGCCGCAGAGCTCGAGCGACCAGGGCCTGTTCGTGCCCTCGACGGGCGAGCCCATGGAGACGACGCGCACCTCGTCGCCGTATTTCTCGCCGAACAGCGCCATGGCGCCGGACTCGACGGCCTCGTCGACCGGCATGACGCCGCGTCGACACCTCGGTGTTCGTGACGATCGCCCGGTTCGCGAGCTCCTCGATCTTCTGAAGCTCGTCGTCCGACAGCGACTTCGGGTGGCTGAAGTCGAAGCGCAGGCGGTCGGGCGCGACGAGCGAGCCCTTCTGCGCGACGTGCTCGCCCAGGACCTCGCGCAGCGCCGCGTGGATGAGGTGCGTCGCGGAGTGGTGCGAGCGCAGGCCGGACCGCCGCACCGGGTCGACCTCGAGGTGCAGCGCCTCGCCGACGCGGATCTCGCCCTCCTCGACGACGCCGTAATGCACCCACAGGTCGCCGAGCTTCTTCTGCGTGTCGGTGACGAGGAAGCGGCCGTTCTCGCCGATCATCACGCCGCGGTCGCCCTGCTGGCCGCCCGACTCGCCGTAGAACGGCGTCTGGTTGAGGACGACGACGCCCTCGTGGCCCTTCTGCAGGGCATCGACCTCGACGCCCTCGTGGACGAGCGCGTGGACCATGCCGTCGGCCTCCTCGCGTGTCGTAGCCGAGGAACTCCGTCGCGCCGGTGCGCTCGCGGATGCCGAACCAGACGGCCTCGGTGGCCGCCTCGCCGGAGCCGGCCCAGGCCTTGCGGGCCTCGGCGCGCTGGCGCTCCATCGCCTTGTCGAAGGTCGCGGTGTCGACGCCGATGCCGCGGGCGCGCAGCGCGTCCTGCGTCAGGTCGAGCGGGAAGCCGAACGTGTCGTAGAGCTGGAAGGCGGTCTCGCCGGAGAGCGTGTCGCCCTCGTGCATGCTCGCCGTCTCCTCGTCGAGGAGCGACAGGCCGCGGGCGAGCGTCGTGCGGAAGCGCGTCTCCTCGAGCTCGAGCGTCTCGGTGACGAGCGGCTGCGCGCGCACCAGCTCGGGATAGGCCGCGCCCATCTCGTTGACCAGCGCCGGCACCAGCCGGTGCATCAGCGGCTCCGCGACGCCGAGAAGCTCGGCATGCCGCATGGCGCGGCGCATGATGCGGCGCAGCACGTAGCCGCGGCCGTCCTTCGAGGGCAGCACGCCGTCGGCGATCAGGAAGGCGGAGGCGCGCAGGTGGTCGGCGATGACGCGGTGGCTCGGCTTGTTCGCGCCCTCCGCCGGCACGCCCGTCGCGTCGACGGAGGCGGCGATCAGGTGCCGCATCGTGTCGGTCTCGTAGTTGTCGTGCGTGCCCTGCAGCACCGCCGAGATGCGCTCGAGCCCCATGCCGGTGTCGATCGAGGGCCGCGGCAGCTCGACGCGCCGGCCGGCCTCGAACTGCTCGAACTGCATGAAGACGAGGTTCCAGATCTCGATGAACCGGTCGCCGTCCTCGTCCGGGCTGCCGGGAGGGCCGCCGGGGATGTGGGGGCCGTGGTCGTAGAAGATCTCCGAGCACGGGCCGCACGGGCCGGTATCGCCCATCTGCCAGAAATTGTCGCTCGTCGGGATCCGGATGATCTTCTCGTCGGGCAGGCCGGCGATCTTCTTCCAGAGGTCGAACGCCTCGTCGTCCTCGTGGAAGACGGTGACGAGCAGCCGGTCCTTCGCCAGGCCGAACTCCTTCGTCACGAGGTTCCAGGCAAGCTCGATCGCGCGGTCCTTGAAGTAGTCGCCGAACGAGAAGTTGCCGAGCATCTCGAAGAAGGTGTGGTGCCGGGCGGTGTAGCCGACATTGTCGAGGTCGTTGTGCTTGCCGCCGGCGCGGACGCATTTCTGCGCCGTCACGGCCCGGTCGTAGGGCCGCTTCTCCTGGCCGGTGAAGACGTTCTTGAACTGCACCATGCCGGCGTTGGTGAAGAGCAGGGTCGGGTCGTTGCGCGGCACGAGCGGCCCGGACGGCACGATCTCGTGGCCGTTTTCGGCAAAGTAGTTCAGGAACGCGGAACGGATCTCGTTGACGCCGGTCATCTTAATGGTCGCATCCGGAGGGGATCTGGCACGGCCGCATCGTCGTCGGCCGGCCCCAAGTCCTAGCACAGGAGATGGGAATTGGGAGGCCGTTTTCTAGCCGCCGCAACGGGATAAGTCCACCGCCGGGACGGCTCGCCGTGGCCCCCGGCCGGGCGTCGCTCCGGCCCCCGGGTACGGCCGCACGGACGACGCGCGAGGAGCCGCACCCCCGGAACGCCCCGATGCTCGGCGGCGGCCCGCACCAACGAAAAGGGCGCGCCACCGGCACGCCCTTCGCATCTCGTATCCTCACCCCGCGCCGCGGCCCTTCAGCCGCGCTCGCGGGCCTGCGGCCTCACGCCTCCTTGGCGTCCGGCTCGTCCTCGTCGTCCACCGCGCCGCCGCCCGGCACCGGCACGGCGAGGCCCGAATTCGCGCGGATCTGCCGCTCGATCGCCTCGGCGACGGTCGGGTTGTCGCGCAGGAACTGCTTGGAGTTCTCGCGGCCCTGGCCGAGCCGCTGGCTGTCGTAGGAGAACCAGGCGCCGGACTTCTCGACGACGCCGGCCTTCACGCCGAGATCGAGCAGCTCGCCCATCTTCGACACGCCCTCGCCGTACATGATGTCGAACTCGACCTCGCGGAACGGCGGGGCGAGCTTGTTCTTGACGACCTTCACCGGGTCTGGTTGCCGACCACCTCGTCGCGGTCCTTGATCGCGCCGATGCGGCGGATGTCGAGGCGCACCGAGGCGTAGAACTTGAGCGCGTTGCCGCCGGTCGTCGTCTCCGGGCTGCCGAACATGACGCCGATCTTCATGCGGATCTGGTTGATGAAGATGACCATCGTGTTCGAGCGCGAGATCGAGCCGGTCAGCTTGCGCAGCGCCTGGCTCATCAGCCGCGCCTGCAGGCCCGGCAGCTGGTCGCCCATCTCGCCCTCGAGCTCGGCGCGCGGCGTCAGCGCCGCGACGGAGTCGATGACGAGCACGTCGATCGCGCCGGAGCGCACCAGCGTGTCGGCGATCTCCAGCGCCTGCTCGCCGGTGTCGGGCTGCGAGATCAGGAGGTCGTCGACGTTGACGCCGAGCTTCTTGGCGTAGGTCGGGTCGAGCGCGTGCTCGGCGTCGACGAAGGCGCAGATGCCGCCCTTCTTCTGCGCCTCGGCCACGGTGTGCAGCGCGAGCGTCGTCTTGCCCGACGATTCGGGGCCGTAGATCTCGACGATGCGGCCGCGCGGCAGGCCGCCGATGCCGAGCGCGATGTCGAGGCCGAGCGAGCCGGTGGAGATCGAGGCGACCTCGACGACCTTGCCGTCCTGCCCGAGCCGCATGATCGAGCCCTTGCCGAAATGGCGCTCGATCTGCCCGAGCGCCGCTTCGAGCGCCTTGTTCTTGTCCATGCCGTCTCCATCGACGAGGCGAAGAGAATTCTGGGCCATCAGTCGCGCTCCTTATTTCACACCGGGTCCGGGGCGTGCAATGGAGCGACTGTACCCGCTTCGTTCTGGGAACGCAACGAGAACATTTGCCCGTTCCCGTTGCCGTCCCGGCGCGGCCGTCAGGCCTCGCCGGACATCACGTCCTTCACCTTGGCGGCGAGCTCGCGCAGGTCGAAGGGCTTGGAGAGGAAGTGGAATTCCGCCTCCTCGTCGTCGAGGTTGCGCTTGAAGGCGTCCTCGGCGTAGCCCGACACGAAGATGATCTTGAGCTTCGGGTTCCGCGACCTCAGCTCCTTCATCAGCGTCGGCCCGTCCATCTCCGGCATCACCACGTCGGAGACGACGAGGTCGATCTCGTCGGCGTGCTCGTCCATCAGGTCGAGCGCCGCCTGGCCGGTGTCGGCCTCGAACACGGTGTAGCCGCGCGAGGCGAGCGCCCGGGCGGCGTAGATCCGCACCGATTCCTCGTCCTCGACGAGCAGGATCGTGCCCGAGCCCGTGAGGTCCTTCGCCTTGGCGGGCGCCTGGCCGGCCTTCGGCGTCGCCTCCTCGGGCAGCGGCACGTGGCGCGGCAGGTAGATGCGGAAGGTCGTGCCCTCGCCGAGCACCGATTCGGCCTCGATGTGGCCGCCGGTCTGCTTGACGATGCCGTAGACCGTCGACAGGCCGAGCCCGGTGCCCTTGCCGACCTCCTTCGTCGTGAAGAAGGGGTCGAAGATCTTCTCCATCGTCTCCGGCGACATGCCGGTGCCGGTGTCCTTCACCGAGATGACGACGAAGTCGCCGGCCGGGATCTGCGCCGCGCCGCTGCCCTGCGGCGCGCTCAGCGTCAGGTTGTCGGCGCCGACCGTCAGGCTGCCGCCCTCCGGCATGGCGTCGCGGGCATTGACGGCGAGGTTGATGACGACCTGCTCGAACTGGTTGAGGTCGGCCTTCACGAGCCACAGGTCGCGGTTGATCTCGACGGCCAGCTCGACGCCCGAGCCGAGCAGCCGCGACAGCAGCACCTGCAGGTCGTTCAGCACGTCGCCGAGCCGCAGCACCTCCGGCCGCAGCGTCTGCCGCCTCGAGAAGGCGAGCAGCTGGCGCACGAGGCCGGCCGCGCGGTTGGCGTTGTGCTTGATCTGCATGATGTCGTTGAACGACGGATCGGTCGGCCGGTTGTTGATCAGCAGGAGATCGGAATAGCCGATGATCGCGGTCAAGCAGGTTGTTGAAGTCGTGCGCCACGCCGCCGGCGAGCAGGCCGACCGCCTGCATCTTCTGGCCCTGCGCGAACTGCGCCTCGAGCTCGCGCTGGTCGGTCACGTCGAGGATGTAGACGATCGCCGCCTCGCCGTCGCCGTCGCTGTCCTCGACCGGGCTCGCGAAGAAGCGGCCGATGCGGCCCTCCTGCGACGGCAGGTGGGCGTCGACCGGGGCGAGCTCGGCGCGGCCCTCGAAGGTCTTGTCGAGCAGCCGGCTCACCAGGTCGCGCTCGCTCGCGGCGACGCAGGCCTGGATCGAGCGCGGCGCGTTCTCGGGGAAGAGCCTCGCGAACGGCGCGTTGGTGCGGCGGATCGCGCCGTTGCGGTCGACCGTCGCGATGGCGAGCGGCGTGTTGTTGAAGAAGCGCGCGAAGCGCACCTCGGCGGCGCGCAGCGTCTCGGAGACGTCGGCGCCTTGGCTGCGGTCGAGCACCAGCGTGCGCGAGTTGCCGGGCCGCCCCTCGCTGTCGAAGGCCAGCTTGTGCATCAGCCGCACCGGCATCGTCTGGCCGTTGCGGCGCACGAGGTCGAGGTCGATCGTCTCGGAGCGCACCTCGCCCGGCGCCGGCGAGACCTGGCGGATCAGCGCGGCGCCGTCGCCGGACACGATGTCCTCGAGCCTCAGCCGCGCCGTCTCGGTCTCCGCGAGGTCGTAGCCGAGCCAGTTCGCCAGCGTCGCGTTGACGTAGTGCAGCCGCCCGTCGTGGTCGGTCGAGAAGAAGCCGGCCGGGGCGTGGTCGAGATTGTCGATCGCCCGCTGCAGCTCCAGGAACACGTCCTCCTGGCGCGCGCGCTCGTGGGTGATGTCGGCGACCTCCCACATCATGCGGGCGCCGTGGCCGCGGCCGAGCGGCTGGACGCGGATGCGGTACCAGGTGACGTCGCGCTGGCCGTTCTCGCCCTGGCGCTCGAAGCGGATCTCCTCCTCGCCGCGGCGGCCGTCGCCGGCCGCCTGGGAGAGCCGGAAGATCGCCTCGGAGGCCTCGGCGCTGCCGGCGAAGGCGCGCTCGACGCCGCGTATGTCGGCGAAGCGGTCGACGCCCGTCAGGCGCATGTAGGCGGGGTTGGCGTAGAGCGTGCGGCCGTTCGCGGCGGCGACGAGCACGCCTTCGGGCACGTGCTCCATCACCGCCGTCGCGATCTCGTCGCGCGGCGTCGCCTGGCCGAAGCGCAGCACGCCGACGGCGGCGGCGAACAGCGAGAAGACGCCGACCACGGCGAGGAAGGCCAGAAGGCCGAGAATCATCGGCCTCGCCTCCTCGCGGCCCATCAGGGCGAGCGCGATGGCGATGACGATGAGCGACGCCGCGAGCAGCACCACGAGGCCGATCGAGCCTTCCCGATCCCCCTTCTCGCGTTCTGGCGACTTGGCGACGTCCTGTGTGTTCAACATGTCCGCCATGGCGGTGGCACACGCCTCCTAGAGCCGGATGTCGGAGCGGGCGAAGTCCTGCCGCTCAGTCTGCACGATTCGTGCGCCATCCTCTCTTCGCCTTCATCTGCATAACGTAGCCGATGATTTCCGCAACCGCCTTGTAGTGTTCGGGGTCGATCATGGCGTCTATCTCGACGGAGGCGTGCAGCGAGCGGGCGAGAGGCGGATTCTCGACGATCGGGATGTCGTGCGCGTCGGCGATCTCCCTGATCTTCAGCGCGACGGCGTCGAGGCCCTTGGCGACGCAGACCGGCGCCGGCATCGAGCGGTCGTATTTCAGCGCGACGGCGTAGTGGGTCGGGTTCGTCACGATCACCGAGGCCTCGGGCACCTGCGCCATCATGCGGCGGCGCATGCGCTCGGCGCGGATCTGGCGGATCCGCCCCTTCACCATCGGGTCGCCTTCGGACTGCTTGTACTCCTCCTTCAGCTCGTGCTGCGTCATGCGCTGCTTCTTCAGGAAGGAGTAGCGCTGCCAGGCGAAGTCGAGCGCCGCGACGAGGCCCATCAGCGCCAGCACCGCGCCGAGCAGCTTCAGCACGAACACCCTGACGAGGCCGAGCAGCTCGGCGGGGTCGAGGCCGACGATGCGGTCGAGCTGGTCGCGCGCCGGCCACAGGAGCAGCACCATCATCGTCGCCACCATGACGAGCTTGGCGATGCCCTTGGCGAAGTTGACGAGGCTCTGCGCCGAGAACAGCCGCTTGGCGCCGGCGAGCGGCGAGACCTTGGAGAATTTCGGCTTGAGCGATTCGGCGGAGAAGACGAGCCGGTGCTGCACCAGGCTGCCGATCACGCCGCTTGCCGCCATGACGGCGAGCGGGAAGGCGATCGCCCCGCCGGCGGCGAGCACGAGGTGGAAGATCGCGTCGCGCAGCTGGCCGCCGTCGCTCGGCACGCGGCCGACCTGCGCCAGGTAGCTGCCGAAGCTGTTCTTGATCCGCCCCGCCGTGCCGTCGGCGAAGACCAGGATGATCAGCGTCACCCCGGCCAGGCTGAACCACGAGACGAGCTCCTGGCTCTTGGCCACCTCGCCGCGCTTGTGGGCGTCGTCGAGCTTTTTTTGGGACGGTTCTTCTGTGCGTTCGCTGTCGTCTCCTTCCGCCATCGCCTCACCTCACCAGAAGGGGCGCGACGGAATCCTCCAGATAGGAGAGGAACCACAGCATCATGATACCGAGAAGCGCCGCGAACATGATGAAGCCGATCAGGATGTTGGCGGGCGCCGCGAGGAAGAAGACCTGCACCTGCGGCATCAGCCGCGCGAGGATGCCGAGGCCGAAATAGAAGATCAGCCCGAAGGCGAGGAACGGGGCGGAGATCTGCACGCCGATCGAGAAGGCGCTGGAGACCATCCGCACGGCGAGCTCCACGCCGTCGGAGACCGGCGGCAGCCGGCCCGGCGGGAAGAGCTTGTAGCTGTCGTAGATCGCGGCGAGGAACATGTGGTGGAGGTTCGTCGCGAAGATCAGCGCCACCGCGAGCACCGACAGGAACGAGGAGAAGATCGCGCTCTGCTGGCCCTGCGAGGGGTCGAAGCTCTGCGCGAAGCCGAGGCCGGTCTGCATCGCGATGATCGAGCCGGCCACCTGCAGCGCCGACATGACGATGCGCGCGAGCAGGCCGACGAAGAAGCCGATCACCAGCTCGCCGAACAGCATGACGAGCAGCGGCCCCAGCGTGTCGGGCACCGGCGGCAGGGTCTGGGAGACCAGCGGAAAGAACACGAGGCTCAGCATCAGCGCGAACACGAGCCGCACCCGCGTCGGGATCGTCGGCTCCCCCAGGACCGGCAGCAGCATGACGAGCGTGCCGACGCGCACGAAGATCATCATGAAATGCAGCGCCGTCTCCGGCAGGATATCGACGGTCACGGCGCGCGCTCAGCCGGTGACGATGTACTGCGAGATGCGCACCATGTAGCTCGCCCAGCGCCTCGCTCATGAAGGGCAGGACGAGCAGCAGCACCAGGAACATGGCGATGATCTTCGGCACGAAGACGAGCGTCATCTCCTGGATCTGGGTGAGCGCCTGGAACAGCGCCACGACGACGCCGACCACGAGTCCGACCAGCATCAGCGGCATCGACATGCGGATCATCGTCCACACGCCGTCGCGCGCCACGTCCAGCACTTCCGGCGCAGTCATCGTCACGTCTCCGTTGGCTCGTCCGCCGTATCCTGCCCGAGTCGCGTCAGATCGGCATCTGCATGATTTGCTGGTAGGCCTCGATCACCCGGTCGCGCAGCGCCACGACCGTCTGCACGTTGAGCTCGCTCTCCGACACGGAGGTCACGACGTCGACCAGGTTGCCCTGCCCCGCCGCGGCCTGGAGGCTCGCCTTGTCGGCGGTGGCGCCGGTCTTCTCCACGTCGGCCAGCGCGTCGCGCACCATCGAGGCGAAGTCGCCGCCGGGTGCCGCGGACTGCGCGCCCTCCGACTTGATCGGCGTGTTGAAGATCGAGGAATAGGCTTTGGCTGCGGCTGCAGGTGTCATGTCGATGTCCTAGAGGTGCGGGGGAGAGTTGTCCGGCAGGCTCATGCGCGCAGGATGTCGATGGTGCGGTTCACCATCGCGCGCGCCGATTCGATGATGCCGAGATTGGCCTCGTAGCTTCGCTGCGCCTGGCGCATGTCCATCGCCTCGACGAGCGAATCGACGTTCGGCATCTTCACGTAGCCCTGCGCGTCCGCCATCGGGTGGCCGGGCTCGTACTTCATCTTGAAGTCGCTCTGGTCGGGCAGCGTGCGGCCCTGCTTGACGACCGTGGCGCCGAGCTCGCGGTCGTAGGCCGCCTCGAAGCTCGGCACCTGGCGCCGGTAGGGGTCGCCGTTCGGCGCCCGCGCCGTCGAATTCGGCGTTGGCGAGGTTCTCGGCGATGACGCGCATGCGCGCCGACTGCGCACGCAGGCCGCTGGCGGCGACCTGGAGGCTCTTCATGAGATCCATCTGCGGTGTCCTCTGGTTCAGGCGCGACCGAGCGCGGTCTTGAGCAGGCTGACGCCGCGGCCGTAGAGGCCGCTCGCCAGCTGGTAGTCCATCTGGGTCTGCGCGACCTTCATCATCTCCTCCTCGAGCGCCACGGAGTTGCCCGAGGGCGTGGTCTCGAAGGAGGAGCTGGCGACGATTCGCGGCTTGCGGTCGTGCGCCATGCCGAGCGTCATGTGCGCCGCGCTGGTGCGCACCGGCTTGAGGCGCGTCGCGCTGTCGACATAGGCGGACATGTCGGCGGGCTTCAGATCGCGCGCCTGGAAGTCCGGCGTATCGGCGTTGGCCACGTTCTCGGCCAGCACGTCCTGGCGTCGCTGCAGCCACGACATGCGCGTCTTGAGAGCGCTGAAGATGGGCAGGTTGTAGACAGGCATGGTTATGGACCCGGCAAATTCGACCGGGCAGATCCTGCCGGGCAAATGGTTAACGGGTCGTTAACCATGACGGACGGGTCCGCCGGCGCCCCCTTGAATCAAGCGGAACCCAACGTGTAGCTACCGGAGTTAACTGTTTGTTAGCCTTGACGTCGGCAAGTTTTGCCCGGCTTTTGGTAACGAGTCTGAATCGCTCCCGCGCTCGCCCTGGATGAAGGAGGCCCTCGCATGGAGTTTCTAGAGCAGCTCCTGAATGTCGAGTTGGGCCTTCCCGCTCGATTTCTGATTGCTTTCGTCTTCGTCCTGCTGCTGATCGCGCTGACCGCGTGGATTATCCGCAGGCTCGCCTCCGGCCGCTCCGCCCTCGTCGGCGGCCTGCGCGCCCGCCAGCACCGCATCACGGTGATCGATTCGGCGGGCGTCGACGCCAAGCGCCGCCTCGTCCTGGTCCGCTGGGACAACACCGAGCACCTGCTGCTGGTCGGCGGGCAGACCGACATCGTCGTGGATTCGAATGGCCGCCGCGCTACGGTCAGCGACCGTACGCCGGAGGTGGCGGAGACCCGTCTCGCCGCGATCCCCGAGGAGCCGGCGCGCCCGGCGCCGCAGCAGCGCCCGGCCGAGACGCCGGCTCGCGAGCGGCCGGCCGCCGCGCGTCCCACGGCCCCCACGACCCGGCCGCAGCCGGCCGCGGCGGCGCCCGTGACCCGCAGCGAGCCGCGCGTGGCGACCGCCGCGGCCGCAGCCGCCGCCGACCGCGGTCGCTCCGCCGAGCCGCAGGAGGAGCCGCAGCGCCAGCGCTCCTCGCCCTTCGCCGCCCTGCGCCGCATGGCCGGCCGCGGCGACAAGGACAAGGAGAAGGCGGAGGAGCCGCGGGTCGCGCCGGCCCGCAGCGAGCAGCCGGCACCGCGCCCGCAGCAGCCCCAGCCGGCGCGCCAGGCCCCGGCCGCTGCCCGGCCCGCCTCTGCCCCAGCCGCGGCCGCAATCCGCGCAGCCGCAGCAGCCCCGTCCGGCCGCGTCGGCTCCGTCGGCCGGCCGGCCGCAGGCCGAGTCGGACACGTCTTCCGGCGGCCAGATCGACGAGATGGCGAACCGCCTCGAGGCCGCGCTGAAGCGGCCGATGGGCCACGCCCCCGCTCCGTCGGGCCCGCAGGACCAGGCCTCTTCCGTCGAGCGCGAGATGCACGCGCCGTCGCCGGGCGCGAGCGCCCAGCCGCGGCCGACCTCACAGCCGGGTTCGGCGCGACCGGGCGAGCAGGCCCGCCCCTACGAGCCCGGTCGGGCGTCCGAGCGCCCTGCCGCCGAGCGGTCCGGCGCGCAGCCGGAGCGTCGCCCGGAGAACTGGCCGCAGCGTCCCGCCGCCGCCTCGCCGCGGCCGACCGGCACGCCGGCAGCCGGCACGGCCGCCGCACCGTCCCGCCAGCCCTCCGAGGACGCGGCACGTCCGGCGGCGGAGAGCCCCGCCCGGCCGCAGCCGCGGCCTGCCTCGCAGGGGCCGGAGAACCCGTTCGCGCGGCCCTCGCAGCCCGAGCGCGAGGCCCGGCCCGCCGCGGCATCCGCACCGCAGCGCCCCGCCGGGCAAGGCCCGTCGTCGGCCCCCGGCGGAGAGCCGCGGGAGCATCGTCCAGAGGGCCAGCGCCCCGAGGCCCAGCGCCCGGAGGGCGCACGTCCCGAGGGTCAGCGTCCGGAGGGGACACGTCCCGCCCGCCCCGAAGAGGGCGAGAACCGGCAGCAGCCGCGGCCGCGCTTCGGGGAGGCCGACCTCGCCGCGGCGATGGCGGCCGAGCTCGATCTCGCGCCGGAGCCCCGCGCCCCGGCGAAGCCCCAGGGCGACCCGGAGCGCCGCACCGCCACGCCGCAGCAGCAGCCGCCGCAGCAGCAGTCCTCTCCGCAGAAGCCCCGGGCCCCGGAGTCCGAGGAGAACGAGGGGGAGAGCGGCGACGACCTCAACATCTACGACCAGATACTGAAGCGGGACGGTTGATCGCATGACACGTTGGAGCCGCCGCGGGCTGGTCGCGGCGGCGGGCGCCGCCGTTCTCGCGCTCCTCGTCGAGCCGAGCGCGGCGCAGGAGATGACGCTCGACTTCGCCAACGACACCGGGCTGACGCAGCGCGCGCTCCAGCTCATCGCGCTGATCACGGTCCTGAGCCTGGCGCCCTCGATCCTCGTGATGGTGACGTCGTTCACCCGGATCGTGGTCGTGCTGTCGCTGCTGCGCACCGCGCTCGGGCTTCAGACGTCGCCGCCCAACTCGGTGATGGTCAGCCTGGCGCTGTTCCTGTCCTTCTTCATCATGTCGCCCGTGCTGACCACGTCCTACCAGAACGGCATCCAGCCGCTGATGGCCGGCGACATGACGCTGCAGGAGGCGTTCCCGCGCGCCGCCGCGCCCTTCCGCACCTTCATGATGGGCCAGGTCCGCGAGGAGGACCTCCAGCTCTTCGTCGACCTGTCGGGCGGCGAGGCGCCGGCGACGCCCGACGACGTCGACCTGCGCGTCCTCGTGCCGGCCTTCATGATCAGCGAGCTGCGGCGCGCCTTCGAGATCGGCTTCCTGCTCTTCGTGCCCTTCGTCATCATCGACATGGTGGTCGCGTCGCTGCTCATGTCGATGGGCATGATGATGCTGCCGCCGATCGTCATCTCGCTGCCGTTCAAGCTGATCTTCTTCGTGCTCGTCGACGGCTGGCACCTGATCGCCGGCAGCCTCGTCCAGAGCTTCGGGAGCTGAGCGCCGGGCGGTCGCGGCCGGCGCCTGCGCTCAGCCTTCCGGCGTCGCGTTCGCGCTCACCTTCGCCTGGGCGCTGTATTCCTTCATGAAGGCGCGCAGGTCGTCGGTCTTGGCGAGGCTCGCGACGACCTTGTCGAGCTCGCCCTCCGCCGCCGCGGCCGGCTGCGTCACCACGTCGAAGGCGTGCGCGTCGGCGCTCGAGGCCATCTTGTCGAGATACTTGCTGCGCAGCCGCTGCGTGCCGAGCCGGTCGCCGGCGAGCGCATAGGCGATGCCGGCGCGCAGCACGTCGTTGCGCGTCGCATCGTCGAGGGGCGCGCCCCCGTTCCAGCTGTCGCCGAGCAGCCGCTCGATCTCCTCGCCGGCCCCCTGCCAGCGCTCCGCCGCCCACAGGATGCTCGCCCGGGTGCGGCTGACCTGGCTGTTCTCGGGCAGCGCCGAGAGGAGGCCGAGCGCGAGCTCGGTGCGCCCCGTCTGGCCGAGCGCGCGCGCCTCGAGCAGGGTGCGCTCGTCCTCGATCTCCGGCGGCAGGTGGGCCTGCCGGGTGTTCGTCAGCACCTTCAGCGCCTCGGCCGGCCGCTTCGCCATCAGCTGCACCGCCGCGAGGCGGGCGGCCACCTGGGCGCGGGCGGCGCCGTTCAGCCGGTTGTTGATCTGGTAGTCGAGCAGGTCGGCTGCCTGGTCGAGCAGGTCGAGCGAGACGAGCCGGTCGGCGAGCGCGCGGATCATCTCGTCGCCCTTGCGGCCGATCGGCGTCATCTCCTTGAAGTCGTAGTAGAGCGCCAGCGCGTCGACGGTCGGCATGCCGTCGGTCTTGCCGCCGAGGAAGAGCTTCTCGAAGACGTCCGTCATGTCGTCCTGCAGGCCCTTCGTGCTGGGCGAGCTCGGCTCGGCCAGGATCGCCGTCCGCATCAGCTCGAACGCCCGGCGGTATTCGCCCTTGTCGGCATAGAGGTTGGCGAGCTTGCGCGAGGCCAGGTACTCCGTCTCGTCGCCGCGCCACGACATGGTCAGGCTCTCCAGCGCGGCGATCGCCTTGTCCTCGTCCATCTCGCCCATCTCGAGGCCGAGCAGGATCCGCCGCAGCTCGGCCCCGGCGCCGACCGCGTCGCGCGGCAGCTTGCCGTCGGCGACGATGTCGTAGGCCGCCATGGCGCGGTTGTCGTCGCCGTTGAGCTCGGCGAGCCGGCCCTCGAGGAAGCGCAGCCGGCGCTCGTCGCTGCCGTGGCCGACGTCCTTGGCCTGGTCGAGCGCGCTGGTGGCGTTGCCGGCGTCGCCCAGGTCCAGCGCGGCCTCGGCCTCGTCCAGAAGGAACTGGCTCTGCTGCTCCGGCGGATAGCTCGACAGGGCGGGCTTGCCCGTCCCGAAGGACTCCGCCGCCTTGTCCCACTGCCCGAGCTGCGCGTAGGCCTCGCCGCGCCACAGCGCGGTGTCGGTCGACTGCGAGAGGTCGAAGCCCTTCATCTCCTCGAGCGCCTCGCGCGGGCGATGCAGCTGCAGGAGCGCCACGCTGCGCAGCGCCCGGAAGCGCGACGTGGCGGTGAGCGAGCTGTCGGCCTCCCCGGCCATGTCGAGCACGCCGAGGGCCTCGGCTCCCATGCCGAGCGAGAGATACATGCGCACCAGCGCGACGCGCTCGGTGTTGCGCGTCACCTCCGGCGCCGTCGCGATCTCGCGCATCTGGCGATTGATCCGGTCGCGCGCCTCCGTCAGCGTCGGCGGCGGCGTCAGCTGGACGAAGCCCGGCCGCGTCGCCGCCTCCGCGTCCTGCGGCGACAGGAGCGACATGCTCTCCGCGCCGGCCGCCGAGAGGCTGAGGCCGCGCGGCCGCGAGATGCGCACCAGCGTGCCCGTCCACCGACACGTTCAGCCCGTCGGAGTTGCGCTCGAGCGCCAGCGCGTGCGCGGTCGTCCAGAGCGTGAAGTCGACGAGGCGCTGCGTCTTCATCATCGCCCGCGCCGGCCCCTTGGCGGTGACCACCATCAGGTGGCCGCCGGTCTGCGGGTCGTCGAACTCGTGCAGCCGCCCGGCGCCCGCCATCAGCACCTCGCCGACGGCGGTGCCGTCCTCGGCCTGGGCGCGGCGCAGCGCCAGCGGCGCCGCCGCCCGCGTGTCGTGGTCGCCGACCACGACGACGAGCCGGCGCCCCTCCGCCTCGGCGGTGGCGAGCAGCGGCCGCGACAGCTCCATCCGGAAGACGACGGCCCCGTCGGTCTGCCAGTTCTGCACGTCCTTCACGAGGTCGGGCGCGACGCTGCGCAGCGGCGCGGGGTCCATCGGCTGGTCCGTGGTGAAGACCATCCACAGCACCTGCATGCGCTCGAACACCGCCGAGGGCGTGGCATCGGGGAAGTTGAAGATCAGGCGGAACCCGTCGCCGTAGGGCTCGGCCGCGACCTGCGGGGCGTCCACGAGGCTGACGTCGTCCTGGGTCGCCTGCGCGTCCGTCGCGGCCGGCGTGGTCGCGGCGGCCGCCGTGGCCTGGCCGCGCTTTGCCCCGGCGTCGGGATTACTGCCGGCCGCGGCCTTGCGCTCCGCAGGCCGTGCGGCCGGCTCGGGCTGTGCCGGGGACGCCGGCGCCGGAGCCGCGGCCGGAGCGGCTGCGGGAGCCGGTGTGGCTGCAGGAGCCGGTGCGGTCGAAGGAGCCGGCGCCGCGGCGTCCGGCTGGCCGCGGGGCGCGGGCGGGGCGGGCGGGGTCGGCTGGTCGGCGCCGCTGGCCTCGGCCGGCATCTCCGTCGTGCCGTCGACATAGCCCTCCGGCGGCACGAGGTCGACGACGTAGGACTTGTCCTCCCGGAAGTCGCGCACCTTGAGGCCCGGCGAGATCGACAGGCGCAGCACGGTCTTGCCCGCGTCGGTCGTCCGCGTCAGGTCGCCGACATATTCCGGCAGCCGGTCGGCCAGCGTGCCGAGCCGCACGGCCGAGGGACCGTCGAAGGTGATGTCGAGGCCCGTCGCGTCGCGGTCGAGATGGATGTCGATCGGCTTGTCCGGCGTGAAGACGTAGCGCCCGAAGGTCGGCAGCGCGACGAACTCCGCCTCGACCTGCACCTTTTCGGGGGTCGCCCGCTCCGCCGCCTCGCGCGCCAGCCGTTCCGCCTCCTGGGCGCGCCGCGCCAGCTCCTCGATCACCTGCTGCGGCAGGCCGGGCGCGACGCCCTGCCAGTCGGCCGGCAGGAGGTCGATGTAGAGCTGCTCGGCGGCCGGCGTCGTGCTGACCTGCACCGGCTGGTTCAGGGCGAGCCGCACGGCGGTGCCGTCCGGGTCGCGCCGCACCACGTTCACGTAGCTCGGCAGGCCGGTCCTGATGCGCTCGACCGCGAGGTCGACGGGCTCGGAGAAGGAGATCACGGCGACGCCGCCGGCGACCTCGACCCTGGCGGTCGGGATGTCGTCCTTGAAGGTCAGCACGAGGCGGCCGTAGCCGTTGTCCTCGCTGGTCGAGATCGTCGCCGACGCCGCGTTCGCGGCGCCCGCCGAGACGGCGAGCAGCAGCCAGGCGAAGCCGAGAAACAGAGCCACGGCGTGGCCCCGCCGCAGCAGGGCGCCTCGCCGTCCCCGTTCCTCTCGATCCCGCTCACGCCGCACGGCCGGCCCCTGTTCGCCGCCGCCTGGTCGAGCGGCATTATCCGGCGGCGATCCTCGCCCGTGGCAGTAAAGATCGGCTTAAGTGGCGGCCTATTGCGGTGAGGACGTGCCGACGATCTTCGGCAGCTGGCCGTCGCCGGACGCCTCGACCGTCAGCTTCGGCGGCTCCGCCGACAGCTCCATGGTCAGCTTCTGCGCCACCTTGGGATCCATGTTCGCCATGATCTCGGACATCTGGCGCGGGTTGATCTTCTCGACCACGCGCTGCAGCACCGGCATGTCGAGCCCGTTCATGATGCGCGCGGCGTCCTTGGGCCGCATCTTGCTGTACATCTCGACGAGCGAGGTGAACTTGGCCTCCTCCTCCGCCGTGCGGGCGTGCAGCATGCCGTCGATGCGCTTCTCGATCGCCTCGAGCTCCGCGATGCGCTCCTCGACGCCCTGCTGGGTCGCCGCCAGCAGCTTCTCGCGCAGGTCGAGGTCGGCGGCGCGCTTGTCGAGCTCGGCGCGGCGCTCCGACAGGCTCTCCTGGATCGCCGCGGCGGCGCTGGTCGCGCCCGGCAGCGAGGGGTCGATCTGCACGTCTCCGGCAGCCGGCTGGCCGGCCGCGCCGGCGCGGCGGCAGGCTGTGCCGGCGCCGACGCGGCCGTGTCGCCCCCGGCCGCGGCCTGGGCGTGCGCCTGGGTGACGCCGATCTCCGGCGGCTGGCCCATGACGAGGGTCATCGTGCGCAGGACGAGCAGTGCCGTCGCCGCGACCATGACGAGTGGCAGAAGCCTGAGCTCCCTCACGCCGCCTTCTCCATCTTCGGCTCCTTGCCGCGCCCGCCGGTCGCCGATCCGGTTCTCGCGCGCGAAGGCGCTGAGCCGGGCGAGCCGCTCGAGAATGGCCTCCCCGCGCTCGACCTCGCGCGAGATGAAGTTGCTGAAGTGCTGCGCGTCCTTGAGCTTCTCGCCGAGCGCGGCGTCGCACTCGTCGGCCGTCCGGCGATAGGTCTCGACCGCCCGCTCCGCCGTCTCGCTCGCCCTCACGAGCTCGACGACCATCGTCTTGAGCGCCTCCTCGTCGGCGCGCAGCCGCTTCAGCCGGCGGTTCAGCACGGCGCAGTAGCCGATGGTGATGACGAGCAGCAGGGCGACGAGCAGCTCGACCGCCATGCCGAGCGGGGAATCCGTCATGCCTCGCCTCCCACGGTTTCTTCCGTCTTCTCCTCGAGCGAGGCGTAGCTCGTCTTGGGGCGGCGCAGGCCGCTCGCGACGCGCACCGCGACCCGGTCGCCGACCCGCCCGACACGGCCGTCGACGAGGCCGATCTGGCCGCAGCGCAGCTCGATCAGGTCGCGCGGGCCGCGCTCGAGCATCAGCGTCTGGCCCACCTGGAAGTTCATCACGCGGCCGATCGGCATGTCCTGCTCGAACAGCACCGCGTCGAGGTCGATCTGCGTCTGCCACAGCTCGGAGGCGAGATGGCCCTCCCAGATCGGGTCCTGGCCGAACTTCTCGCCCATGAACTGCTGCAGCAGCAGCTCGC
This sequence comes from uncultured Alphaproteobacteria bacterium, assembly GCA_963816555.1. GTDB lineage: Bacteria > Pseudomonadota > Alphaproteobacteria > Rhizobiales > Tepidamorphaceae > Lutibaculum. The sequence continues at coordinate 34,193 of CAWFLD010000011.1, forward strand.
GGATCGGCTCGATCGTGGCGTAGGGCAGCAGGATCTCGAAATGGCCGCCGCGCTCCTCCATGTCGATCTGGAAGCGCACCAGGATGCCGGTGTTGGCGGGCCTGGTGATCGCCGCGAAGCGCGGGTTCGTCTCCAGCCGCTCGAGGCCGAAGCCGACCGGGGCGAGCGGCGCGAAGGCGTCGTTGGCGTCCGACAGCACGAGCTCGATCAGCTTGCGGATCAGGCTCATCTCGATCGTCGTGTAGGGCCTGCCCTCGATGCGCAGCCGGTCGCCGCGGCGGCCGCCGCCGAGCAGCACGTCGACGATCGAGTAGATCAGGTTCGCGCCGACGGTGACGAGGGCGTAGTTGTCCCACTCCTCGCACTTCGTCACGCCGAGGATGGCCGGCAGCGGAATGGCGTTGAGATAGTCGCCGAAGCGCACGGAGGTCAGCTCGTCGAGCGACACCTCGACCGTGTCGGAGGTGAAGTTGCGCAGGCTCGTCGTCAGCAGGCGCACCAGCCGGTCGAAGATGATCTCGAGCATCGGCAGACGCTCGTAGGAGACCATCGCGGAGTCGATGATCGCGCGCAGGCCGCGCTTCTCGCCCGCGTTCATGTCGTTGAGGTCGAAGCCGAGAAGGCTGTCGATCTCGTCCTGGTTGAGAATCCGCTCGGCCGACCGTCCGTTGCCGCCGACGCTCTCGTCGTCCTGGCCGACGAGGCTGCGGGGATCGATCAGGGCGTCAGAATCGTCGTCCGCCATCTCGGGATCCTACTGAACGATGATCTCTTTGAAGGCGACGCCGGTGATTTCCGCCGGGTGGATCGCCAGGTTGACGCGGCGCACGAGCTCTTCCTTGAGCCGCTGGATGCCGGCGGAGCCGGAGATGTCGGCCGGCCGGAGCTCGCGCAGGTAGACCTGGAAGGCGTCGAGCACGCGCGGCATCACCGGGTCGATCGCCGCCTTCGTCGCCTCGTCCGGCAGCTCCAGCGAGATCGTCGTGCGCAGGTAGTGCGGCCGGTCGCCGACGCCGGCGAGGTTGATCGTCATCTCCGGGAGATCGACGAAGACCGGCTGGGGCGGCGGGGGCGGCGTGTCGCTGCCGCCGCCGAGGAACATGGTGGCGCCGAAGCCGACCAGGCCGAGCAGCACGACGGCCGCCGCGGCGATCAGGATCAGCCGCTTCTTGCTGCCCCCGGCAGCCTTGCCGTCGGCTTCTGGCGCTGCGCTTTCGCCGGCTGTCACGTCGGCCATGTCCGGACCCCGATGCTCCCCCGGGACGCGTTCGCGCCCCCTCGTTCCACACCCATTGGAATGCGTCGGAAATGGTTAACAACTGGTTACCAGAGGCCCGATTCCGGCAATTTCTGCCCGGCAAACTCTGCCGGAATGATCGCACCCGGAAAGGAACGCCTGCCGCGCTCTCCTCGCAAGCCATTGAAATCACACGACATCGCGTTTGGCACGCGGGATGCTTAACGAGTGGTGAGCCTCCCGTGCCGCCGGGGGTCGCCCATTCACGAAGGGAGCGGTCTTGCGATGATGGAAAACTCTCAGCTGATCAGCCTGTCGCGGCAGATGGCCCTGCGCCGCCGCATGGACGTCATCGCCAACAACCTCGCCAACATGCAGACCTCGGGCTTCAAGTCCCAGTCGGTGGTGTTCGAGGAGTACCAGATGGCGAAGGCGCAGATGGAGGCGCCGGACCGGCCCGACTCCATCGTCTCCTACGTGGTCGACCGGGCGAGCTTCCGCGACTTCTCGCCGGGCGGCATGCGCCAGACCGACGCGCCGCTCGACGTCGCGATCGGCGGCAAGGGCTTCTTCACCGTGCAGACGCCGGACGGCGTGCGCTACACGCGCGACGGCGGCTTCCAGATCGACGCGAACGGCCAGCTCGTGACGGCGTCCGGCTACACCGTGCTCGGCGAGGCCGGCCCCATCACCTTCAACCCCGAGGACAGCGGCATCGTGGTCGGCAAGGACGGCACGGTCGCCACCTCGGCCGGCGAGAAGGGCCGGCTGCAGATCGTCCAGTTCGACGACCCCGCGCTGCTCAAGGCCGAGGGCGACAACCTGTTCTCCGCCGGCAACGCCGTGGCGCAGCCGGCCGACGACCCGCGCGTCATGCAGGGCATGCTCGAGGGCTCGAACGTCTCCGCCGTCTCGGAGATGAGCAACATGGTGGAGGTCAGCCGCGCCTATCAGAGCCTCGCCCGCATGATCGAGACGACCGACGAGCTTCGCCGGTCGACCCTTTCCACCCTCTCCCGCGTCAGCTGACGCGGCGCACCAGAGGACGAGCCGACAGATGAAAGCGCTCAACATCGCCGCGACGGGCATGCGGGCCCAGGAGCTCAACGTCGAGGTGATCTCGAACAACATCGCCAACATGCGCACGACGGGCTTCAAGCGCCAGCGCCCGGACTTCCAGGACCTGCTCTACCAGGACCTGCGCCGGCCGGGCACGACGACCTCGGCGTCCGGCACGGAGGTTCCCGCCGGCCTCGAGATCGGCCTCGGCGTCAAGACGGCCGCGACGCCGCGCGTCATGAGCCAGGGCGACCTCACCGGCACCGAGAACCAGCTCGACGTCGCGATCCGCGGCGACGGCTTCTTCCGGGTGCAGCTGCCCGACGGCCGCACCGCCTATACCCGCGACGGCTCCTTCCAGCGCTCCTCCGACGGCACGCTGGTGACGGCCGACGGCTACCAGGTCGAGCCCGGCATCGTGATCCCCCAGAACACGATCGGCCTGACGATCAACAACGAGGGCACGGTGCAGGCGACGCTGCAGAACGGCGCCGATCCCGTCAATCTCGGCCAGATCGACCTCGCCCGCTTCGTCAACCCGACCGGCCTCGCCGGCATGGGCGACAACCTCTACCTGCGCACCGCCGCCAGCGGCGACGAGCAGGTCGGCAATGCCGGCGACGAGGGCTTCGGCACGCTCCTCCAGGGCTACCTGGAAGAGGCCAACGTCAACGCCGTCTCCGAGATGTCGGACCTGATCGCCGCGCAGCGCGCCTACGAGATGAACGCCCGCGTCGTCTCGGCGGCCGACGACATGCTCCAGGCCACCACGCAGCTGAGCTGATCGCACGCAGGACCTCCGCCATGATCCGCCACGCCATCCTCGCATTCGCCGCCCTCGCCGCCCTGTCGCTCGCCGCCCAGGCCGAGCCGGCGCCGCGGCTGCGGTCCGCCGTCACCGTCAGCGGCCCGCTCGTCACGCTCGGCGACCTGTTCTCGGATGCCGGGACGGAGGCCGACACGGCCGTCTTCCAGGCGCCCGATCCCGGCACGACCGGCTCGGTCAGCGCCTCCCGCGTCCTCGCCGCCGCCACCGCGCACGGGCTCGACCCGGCGCCCACGGGCGTCTCCAAGGTCAGCGTGACGCGGGCGAGCCGCGTCGTCGGCGAGGCCGACCTGAAGCGGGCGATCGCCGACGCGCTCGCCGCCGAGATCTCCGTCGACGGCCCCGTCGAGATCGAGTTCGACGGCGCGAAGGACGGGCTGCACGTCGAGGCCGACGCGCTCGCGCCGCTCGCCGTCCGCGACTTCGACTACGACCCCGCCACGAGCCGCTTCGCCGCGGTCGTCGCCGTCCCCGACAGCGACGTGCTGGGCCAGGGCACCCGCGTCACCGGCCGCGCCATGCGGATCGTCGAGCTGCCGGTGCCGCAGCGCCAGATCAAGCGCGGCGACACGATCGGCCCCGCCGACGTCGCCATGCAGCGCCTGCCCCTGTCGCGCGCGCCGGACGACGCGGTGCGCTCGCTGGCCGAGATCGTCGGCAAGTCGGCGCGCAGCACGCTGCAGATGGGCGCGCCGGTCCCGGCCGACCGCCTGATGGAGCCGCTGCTCGTCGGCCGCAACGACGCGGTGACGATCGTCTACCGCTCCGGCGGCCTCGTCCTCAGCGTGCGCGGCCGCGCCCTCGCCGAGGGCGCCCGCGGCGACCTCGTCACCGTCATGAACGCCCAGTCCAACCGGACCATCGAGGCCATCGTCTCCGGGCCGGGCCAGGTCGTCGTCGAGCCGCCGCGGCAGCTCGTCGCCTCCGCGGCCGGCAACTGAACTTCCGAGGATCCGACATGTCCCTCCCCTCCCGCGCATCCCGCGCATCCCGAGCGGTGCTGGTCGCCAGCCTGGCGGCCTCCCTCGGCGCCTGCTCCGCCGCCGACCGGGTGGCCAATATCGGCCGGCCGCCGCCGCTGTCGCCGATCGAGAGCCCGACCTCGATGCCCGGCTACCAGCCGGTCTCGATGCCGATGCCCGAGCAGGACCCGGCCGTCTTCAACTCCAACTCGCTGTGGCGGTCGGGCAGCCGGGCCTTCTTCAAGGACCAGCGCGCCCACAAGGTCGGTGACATCCTGACCGTGAAGATCACGGTCACCGACAAGGCGGTGTTCGACAACCAGACCTCGCGCAGCCGCACCTCGGGCGAGACGCTCGGCGCCGCCGGCGCGGCAGGCAACGCGATCATCAACGCGCTGCCGGCCGACGTCGCCAACGGCAGCGTGCTCGGCGACCTGAGCTCCGACACCCAGACGGCGGGCGCGGGCAGCGTCAACCGCAAGGAGGAGCTGTCGACCACGGTCGCAGCGGTCGTCACGCAGCTCCTGCCCAACGGCAACCTCGTCATCGAGGGCCGGCAGGAGATCCGGGTGAACTACGAGGTGCGCGAGCTGATCATCGCCGGCGTCGTGCGGCCCGAGGACATCTCGGCCGGCAACATCGTCAACTCCTCCAAGATCGCCGAGGCGCGCATCTCCTACGGCGGCCGCGGCCAGATCAGCGACGTGCAGCAGCCGCGCTACGGCCAGCAGCTGCTCGACATCGTGCTGCCCTGGTGAGGCGGCGTCTCCCGCGGCGGCCACCGCCGCGGGACCTCGAACGACGGGCCGCGGCTCCCCGGGGAGCGGCGGCCCTCGTCGTTCCGGGCGGCCTCGGGCGCGGCGGAGCACGAGACAGAAAAAAGCCCCGCAAGCGGGGCTTAAGGAAACTCTACTTCGTTCCGGCTGAGATCATTCGTCGCGGTAGACCCGCTCCCGCCTCTCGTGACGCTCCTGCGCCTCGAGGGACAGGGTGGCAATCGGCCGTGCATCGAGGCGCTTGAGCCCGATGGGCTCTCCCGTCTCCTCGCAGTAGCCGTATGTGCCGTCCTCGATTCGCTTCAGGGCGGCGTCGATCTTGGCGATCAGCTTGCGCTGACGATCGCGTGCCCGAAGCTCGATCGCCCGGTCGGTCTCCGAAGAGGCCCGATCGGCCAGATCAGGGTGATTGTTGTTGTCGGTCTGCAGCTGCTGGAGCGTCTCGCGACTTTCCCGCAAGATGTCTTCCCGCCAGGCGAGAAGCTTCTTGCGGAAGTACTCCCGCTGCCGTTCCCCCATGAACGGTTCAGTCTCAGTCGGAGCGTACGTCTCGTCCGATATGCTAAGCATCGGCGTTTCCCTAAGAGAACCCGTCGATTAGGGCGCCCTTATAGCCGGAAGGGCGACGACATACAACAAACTATCGGCGGCTGCAGAAGAAGATGTTGATGACGTAGCGTCGCAGGCCGCCGGAGGGGGCGCCGCGTCAGCGCCCGCGCTTGGCGAGCTCCACCCTGGCGCGCAGGTCGACGGCCGCGATCACGTCGTCGAGGCCGGGAATTCCCGTGTCCTCGGGTGCCTCGGCGACCAGCGAGGCCAGCCGGTCGAGCCGGCCGCCGCCCGCGTCGCCCTCGAGCAGGGCGATCTTCAGCTCCTCCAGGAGATCGAGCACGGCGTTGCCGCGCCGCATCCCCCTCTCGCGCGGGTCGTCCTCGATACCCTGAAGCGCCAGCATCGATTCGATGTCGGCGAGCATCGCCGTCGCCTGGGTGGCGACGCGCGAGGCGCCCGCGCTGCGCTTCTCGACCGAGAACGTGCCGTCCACGCCCGCGCGCTTGCGCTCGCGAACGGGTGCATAGGCACCGATGTAGTAGGCTCCGTCGATCCGCATGAACACGCTCGGTTGAAACTCGACGGTGCCCAGCTTCGGCCGGCATGGTTAATGCCCGGTTAAACCGGCAAAATCTGCCGCGGTCACCGGGCAAGCATCGCCGCCCCGGCACGACCTGCCGCATCCGCCCCCTTCGCAAACCCTCATGTTTCCCAACGGCTTGGCCGCGCGGCCCCGCTGGCACGCTTCTCGCTTGAAGGATGCGTGTCGCCCCGCGAGGGGCAGGAAGTGCAGGGAGCATCCTCTCGTGACAGCCGGCCGTCACCGCCACACTCCGCCACGCCGAATTCGCGGCTTCCGCCGGCTCGGGCTGGCGCTCGCGCTGATCGCCGCGTCCGGCCAGGCGCTGGCGGCCGATCTCGCGCCCGGCGCGGCACCCGGCGCCGGGACCGCGGTCGCCGCCTCCTATCCCGCCATCGACACCGGCATGGCCGGCATGTCGGGCGCAGCCTCCCGCATCAAGGACCTCGTCGACGTCGAGGGCGTGCGCGAGAACCAGCTGATCGGCTACGGCCTCGTGGTCGGCCTCAACGGCACCGGCGACAGCCTCAACAACGCGCCCTTCACCAAGCAGAGCCTGCAGGCCATGCTCGAGCGGCTGGGCGTCAACACGCGCGACACCAACATGCGCACCGCCAACGTGGCCGCGGTGATGGTGACCGCGAACCTGCCGCCCTTCGCCACGCACGGCACGCGGATGGACGTCAATGTCAGCGCGCTCGGCGACGCGACGAGCCTGCAGGGCGGCACGCTGCTCGTGACGCCGCTGCTCGGCGCCGACGGCGAGGTCTATTCGGTCGCGCAGGGGCCCGTCGCCATCGGCGGCTTCGAGGCCAAGGGCCAGGCCGCCACCGTCACCCGCGGCGTGCCGACCACCGGCCGCATCTCGTCGGGCGCCCTCATCGAGCGCGAGATCGAGTTCGACCTCGCCGGCCAGACCTCGCTGCGCCTCGCCCTGCGCAACCCCGACCTGACGACGGCCAAGCGCATCGAGGCCTCGATCAACGCCTTCATCGGCGCGGGCACCGCCAACGCGATCGACCCCGCGACCGTCCGCATCTCCGTGCCCCGCGGCTATCCCGGCGACATCGTCTCGCTCCTGACGGAGATCGAGCAGCTGCGGGTCGAGCCCGACCAGGGCGCCAAGGTGGTGATCGACGAGCACGCCGGCATCATCGTCATGGGCAAGAACGTCCGCGTCAGCGAGGTGGCGGTCGCCCAGGGCAACCTGACCGTGACCATCTCGGAATCGCCGCAGGTCAGCCAGCCCGCCCCCTTCTCGCGAGGCCAGACCGCGGTGGTGCCGCGCACCCAGGTCGGCGTCAACGACGAGGCCGGGCACAAGATGGCGATCATCGACAGCGGCGTGACGCTGCAGCAGCTGGTCGACGGCCTCAACGCGCTCGGCATCGGCCCGCGCGACCTGATTTCCATCCTGCAGGCCATCAAGGCCGCAGGCGCCCTCCAGGCCGAGATAGAGGTGATGTGATGATCGGCATGCCGCACACCACGCCGCTCTCGCCGATTCCCGCCAGCGTGCCGCCCGAGCAGGTCGCCGCGGCGCGCAAGACGGCGGAGGACTTCGAGTCGGTGTTCCTCAACACCATGCTGTCGGGGATGTTCTCGGGCCTCTCCACCGACGGCCCCGGCCTCGGCGGCGACGCCGAGAAGACCTACCGCTCCCTACTCGTCGAACAATACGCGAAGGAGATGTCGGCCAATGGCGGCATCGGCCTCGCGGACAGCGTAATGCGCGACATCATCGCCCTGCAGGAGACGAACTGACATGACGACCGATCTTCAGCGCGAAGACGCGCCCGCCAACGGCCTCGAGGACCAGGACGCCGCGCAGGCCTTCTACCTGCGCCTGGCGGAGACGCTGGAGGAGCTGATGGCGACGCTCGACGAGGAGGCCGCGCTGATCCGCGCCGCCAAGCTGCGCGACGCCGCGGCGCTGGCGCCGCGCAAGGCGATGATCGCCGAGGACTATCGCCGGGCGCTCGACGTGCTGCGCGACAACGCCGAGCTGTTCGGCCGCGACGCGCCGCAGGAGGTCGAGGAGCTGAGGCAGCGCCACAGGCTGCTCGAGCGCACGCTGCAGTCGAACCTGGCGGTGCTCGCCACCGCCCGCACCGTGTCGGAGACGCTCGTGAAGTCGGTCGCCGAGACGATCGGCTCGAAGGGGCCGAAGCCGACCACCTACGGCTCCAACGCCCGCCGCCCCGACGGCTCCGTCCGCGCCGGCGCCATCGCCGTCGACGTCGCCCTCTGACGGCACCGGCCCGCGCCCGGGGGGCCCGCGCAGGCGGTGCGGCCCCCACCGGCGCGGGCACACACGCATATTCCGGTAGAACGCGCCGAAATTCGGTTATCGGCGCCGCGGTTCTGGTATATCTGGAAGATGTACCGGAACCGCCGCACCCGCCCTCTTCAGGATCGGCAGATTGCGACAAGGTCGGCGGGCGAGACCGGGGGATCGTCTCGAACGGCGGGCCGGCTGAACGCGAGCGAGGCGATCCGGTCTGCGGGCGCCTCGTCTGGCTGACCGGGCGGGGGGAACGATGCGCTGCGCCGTTGCGGAGGGGTAGGCCTTGCCCCTCGTCATGTGGACACCGGCGTCGATCACCCTCCTGACGGAGTTGATCCTGGTCTGCGTGGTGCTGGCGTTCATGGTCGCCGGCCGCCTGCGCATCGGCCCGCGCGCGGCATCGCCGCAGCGGCCGGGGCCCGCGCCCACGGATCCATGGGTCCGCGAGGCGGGCCTGTTCACGCTCATGCTGAGCTTCTTCGGCGCCTACGTGCTGCTGAGCTTCCTGCACGTGGCGGCCCATCCGGCCGCCAGGGCCTATGTCGACCCGCTCGTCAGCATCTCGTCCTCGCTCGCCCTGGCCTGCTTCGTGCTCGCGACCTACCGGTTTCCGATTGTCCTTCGCCCCCTGCCCGGCGAGCGCCATGCCGTGCTCCTCGCGCTGGGGCTCTTCGTCGGCTCGGAGATCTGGTACGCGATCTACCGCTACCGCGAGCTGGCGGTCGGGCACATCGAGTTCCGCCCGGCGGCGATGGACTTCTCCTTCCTCGCGGCGATCCTGTGGTCGGCGGTGCCGCTCGTCCGCCAGATCCGGCAGCTCCGCCTCGCCGGCCTGCCGGTCGGCGCGGCACGCACGGTCCTCGCCGCGGCGCTCCTGCCGCTCGCCCTGATCCTTCTCACGCTCGCCAGGAGCTACGCCCTCGCCGGCGCCGCCGCGAACGAGATCGCCCTCACCCTGTCCAGCCTGCTCCTGCTGGCCACGTTCGGCCTGATCTTCTTCAACTTCCTGCCCGGCGTGGCGACCTTCTCCGGCAAGATCGTCGCGATCACGCTGGTGACCATGATGACGATCCTGTCGACGATGGCGTGGCTGGTCAGCCCGGTCTACGTCGACGCCTATCGCGGCGACGGTCTCGCCGTCGACAACCGCGCCTTCTTCTTCACGCCCCTGCCCGGGGGCTCCTACCGGGCGACCGAGAGCGGCATCAGCTTCGACGACACGCTGGGCACGCGCATCGACCCGTTCGCCGGGCCGATCGCCCTGCCCTTCGGCTTTCCCTTCTACGGCCATGTCTACCGCGACGCGTTCGTGCGCGAGGACGGGATGGTGGGCTTCGCCGAGATGCCTCTCTGGCGCGACGTCTCGCACCGCTTCGGGGGAGCGCCGGCGATCTATCCGCTGGCGGTGGATCTCGCGGGGCCCGGCGAGGCGATCCCGAAGGACAGCGGCGTCTTCGTCGACGCCCGGCCCGACCGGGTGCGCATCACCTGGTACCTCCTGCCCGAGGCCCGGCGGCGGGACGCGCTCTACTCGTTCCGGGCCACGCTCTACCCCAACGGCCAGATCGAGCTCGCCTATCTCGACCTGCCGGCAGACACGCGGCCGGACCTCTACGAGAGCAACGCCACGGCGTGGTTCGCGGGGATCACGCCGGGCTATCTCGCGGGCGGCGTCGCGATGGTGCGGCTCGGCGACGACCTGCCCTACACCGGCGAGCCGATGCAGGGCCTCGTGCAGGACTTCCGGCTCGGCTTCGTCGACTATCTCGACCGGATCTACCGGCCGATCGCGTGGTACGTGCTCGCGGTCAGCGGCTTCGTCGTCCTGGTCTTCCCCGCCTTCTTCCGCGTCAACCTGGCGCGGCCGCTGGATCGGCTGCTGCTCGGCGTCCAGCAGTTCCGGAAGGACGGCTTCGTCGAGGACCTGCCGATCGCGCAGCCCGACGAGATCGGCTACCTCACCTCCTCCTTCAACGAGATGGCCCGCTCGCAGCACGCCATGATGAGCGACCTCGAGGCGCGGGTGGAGCGCCGCACGGCCGAGGCGAGCGCGCTCGCCGCCCGCAACGCCCGCCTCGAGGAGCGCAGCCGCATCTCCGGCGACCTGCACGATTCCGTCAGCCAGACGCTGTTCTCGGCGACGCTGCTGGCCGATGCCCTGCCCGAGGTCTGGCGGCGCAGCCCCGAGGCCGCCGAGCGCCATCTCGACGAGGTCGTCAAGCTCAACCGGAGCGCGCTGAGCGAGATGCGGGCGCTGCTGACCGAGTTCCGGCCCGCCGCGATCCTCGACGCGGCCATGGGCGACCTCCTGGCCGGCCTCGTCGCCGATCTCGGGCGGCGGACTGGCATCGACGCGAAGCTCGAGGTCGAGAGCGACGGACGGCTGCCCGAAGAGGTGCACCTGCAGTTCTACCGCATCCTCCAGGAGTGCCTGAACAACGTCGCCAAGCACGCCGCAGCCCGCACGCTGCGCGTCTACTTCGACAGCACCGGCCACCGCGCGATCCTGACCGTCGAGGACGACGGCGGCGGCTTCGACATGGGCGCCCTCCGCCCCGGCGCGATGGGGCTCGCGATCATGCGGGAGCGCGCGGCGCGGGCGGGCGCGAGCCTCGAGATCTCGAGCGAACCGGGACGCGGCACGCGGTCCACGCTGATCTGGACGGAGCACGATGGTGACGCCTGACATCCCGGTCCTCCTGGCCGACGACCACCCGATCGTGCGCATGGGCCTCAGGCAGGCGATCGGCAGCTTCGCGGGGATGACGGTGATCGGCGAGGCCGAGACCGGCGAGGAGGCGCTCTACCTGTGCCGCAAGCTGCGGCCGTCGATCGTCATCATGGACCTGCGGATGGAGGGCATGGGCGGGCTCGAGGCCGCCAAGATCCTGTGCGCCCATGCGCCGGACACGCGGGTGATCGCCATCAGCTCCTTCGTCGACCGCCGGACGGCGAGCCTCGTCGAAGCGAGCGGCGTGCACGGCTTCATCCTCAAGAACGTCACGGCGGCCGAGCTCGAGGCCACGCTGCGCGCGGTCCACGCCGGGCGCCGGGTCGTCGCCGAGGAGGTCCGCCGGCTGCTCGACCAGGCGCCCGCCGAGGACGGGTCCCCGCACATCCGCCTCGGCGCGCAGCAGAAGCGAGTGCTGGCGCTGATGACCAAGGGCTTCACCAACGGCGAGATCGCCGAGCACATGGGCATCTCGACGCCCACCGCCCGCTACCACGTCAGCGCGATCCTCGAGAAGCTCGGCGTCTCGAACCGCACCGAGGCTTCGGCGATGGCCGTCGCCAACAGGCTGGTCGACGAGCAGGATTTCTGATCCGCCCTGTACACCTGTCCAGTCGCGCCTGCCGCACGGTCAGTTCCGCCGCCCCGGCGATTTCCGCAAGGTCGTTCGCGTTCCCGGTGCCCGAAAATCGGTGCGGGAACGCCAACCGCCGGCGCCCCCGCGGGGCGCCAAGGCTCGAACAGCGATCAAGGGAAGACAGAAGATGAACACGATCATGAAGCTCGGCACCGCCGCCTTCGCCGCCGCCCTCCTCTCCGCCGCCGTGCCGGGTGCGGCCTCCGCCGCCGACATGAAGTGCAACGGCCTCAGCGGCTACTACGGCGGCGTCACCGCGATCATCGTCGGCCAGGACGGCAGGACCGTGAACGTGATCCTCGACAACGGCCGCCCCAACGCCTACGGCACCTGCCAGGGCAACCAGCTGACGGTGAACTTCACCGACGACCGCACGTACACCGGCACGTTCGACGGCCGCAAGATCTCGTGGAGCAACGGCACGAGCTGGACCAAGAAGTAAGCCGGCTCGGCGGCGCGCCGGCGGCACGGCCGGCGGCGCGCCCCGCAGCACGACGGTTCCGGGGATGACCGCTGTGATCCGGCCCCGCGACGCCACCTTCCTGGCCTCCGCGATCTGCCTTGCGCTGGCAGGCCTCGCCGCGGCGGGAGCGGCCGTCTTCGCGATGCGCGCCGGTCCGATCCGCGACAACGTCGAGGCCGGCACCGCCTGCGTCGCCGCCTGCACGCTCCGCTGGGACGGGGAGTGGGTGACCAAGGGCACCGACGGCACCGCCATCTGCCACGCGGTCAACGCGCTCGGATACGGGCTCGTCGTCGACGGCCAGCCCGGCGGCATCGCCGCCGGGCCGATCGACGGCCCGGACGCGGCCAGCCGCATCTGCGAGGCGCTGTCGGCGTCGATCGCCTGGAACGGCAACTGGCGCACCATCCGCCAGGGCGAGATGTCGGAATGCGACTGCACCGGCGGCATCGCCCTGCCGTGGCGCCCGAATGCGGGGACCGGGGCAAGCGAATAGCGGCAGCGCCGCCGCGGCGCCCGTCCTCCGCTCTGTGCCGGCCGATCGCATTCGCCCGAACTTGTTGACGAAAGATTGAGATATCGGGCCTAGACTGATCGGTGCCGGGGGGCTGATACGTTAGCCTGGGAAGGTTGCACGATGAGTGACGGTCCTGGCCGCATTGCGCGAACGAGCAGCGTGCCCGCCTCGATGGCAGGCGCGGTGGCCGGCTCTCGGCCCCGCCACTTCGACAGCCCGGTCGATCCCGCCGCCGAAAGCTTCGGCACCCCTCCCGAAAGCGACCGCGAGCCGCCTGGCCGGGACGCCCGCGACTTTTCCGGCCCTCCCGACCGCGAGCCTGCGACGGAAGACCGCACCTCGGCCGCGCCGGAGCCCGAGCGACATCCCCTCCTCTACCTCGCCGTCGACACCGTGACCGGCGAAGTGCTCTGGCAGGTCGAGGGCGACCCCGTTCCGGTCGCGCCCGCGGCCGCCGTAGACCAGGCCTACGGGCCGCAGGCGACGATCGCCTACCGGCGCGACGAGGACGACGTTCCCCACGGCATCAGTCGCCTGGTGTGACCGCCAGCCGGCGATTCCGGCCGGCTCGCGCAGACGGATCCGACGCTCCCTTTTAACCGCTTGTTAGCGGCGGACGGGCTACCCAGAAGGTCGATACCCAGAACGGGATCGACCATCGTTAGTGCGTCCAGAAAAGGATCGTCCAAATGAGTGATGTCACTCTCTCCGCCGGCGTCCGCCAGAACCTGCTCTCGCTGCAGAACACTGCGGACATGATGTCGAAGACGCAGAATCGTCTCGCCACCGGCAAGAAGGTCAACTCGGCCCTCGACAACCCCTCGAACTTCTTCACCTCGCAGTCGCTGAACGACCGTGCGAGCGACCTGAACTCGCTGCTCGACTCGATCGGGCAGGCGACCAAGACCCTGGACGCCGCCAACAACGGCATCACGTCGCTGACCAAGCTCGTCTCCTCGGCCAAGTCGATCGCCCAGCAGGCGCGCTCGGCCACCGGCGCGACGAACACCTATTCGTCGGTCAGCTCGAGCTCGAACATCCTCGGCACCGACCTCCTCAACGGTTCCGAGTCCGTCGCGACCGCGACCGGCACCTCGGCGAACCTCGAGGCGACCGACATCGCCGTCTCCGGCAAGACCGTGACCGAGACCCTCGGCCAGGCCACCGCGTCGAACGCGTCGGACGACGCCACCCTGGCCGCGCTCAACTCGGCGGCGCCGGTACCACGGGCGGCAACGTCGACATCTCCGTGACGAGCCGCGACGGCACGGCGGCGACCTTCAGCGTCACCATCGACGCCGGCGTCACGACCCAGGCCGCAGTGCTCAGCGCCATCCAGGGCACGACCGCCACGGTCAACGGCGTGTCCGGCACCCGGCTCAATTCGCTGATCGACGTCACCGACGACGGTTCGGGCCACCTGCAGTTCACGGCCAAGAACTCGGCCGTCGACTTCACGATCGAGGACTCGGCGGGCGGCTCCAACGCGACGACCCTGACCGAGCTCGGCCTGACCGGCGCCGAGGCCGGCGCTGCGAACAACTCCTCGAGCCTGCTCGACCAGCTCGGCGGCGCGACGGCGCAGGGCACGACCCTCACCATCTCCGGCAACAACGCCAGCGGCAGCGCCTTCACCAGCCAGACGCTGACCTTCGGCACCGGTTCGGGCGAGATCTCGACCCTCGACGAGCTGAACACGGCCCTCGGCAACGCCGCGACCGCCTCCGGCGGCTTCTCGGCCAACGCCTCGACGACCAAGGCCGGCACCAACATCACCGGTGCGATCAGCATCACGAAGGCCGGCGCCGACAAGGCCTCGGTCACGGTCGGCGGCACGCTGTCGACGCTGACGGCGGCCTCCACGACGCTCGAGACCACCGCGGGCGACGTGTTCTCCACGCACAACAGCCAGCCGACGCTGGCCGATCTCGGCACCGGCCTGTCCGGCGGCGGCTCGCTGAGCTTCACCGTCAACGACAAGGCCTACACGGTCGGCATCAACGGCACGGACCGTCTCGACGACGTGCTGTCGAAGCTCATCGTCCTCCGCCCTCGCCTCGAAGCTCGACTTCAGCAAGACGACGGACGGCTCGGGCCACGAGCACATCAAGATCGACGCCAAGGACTCCTCGGTCGACTTCACGGTCAACGCGAACACGACCTCGGCGGCCCTCGGCCTCACCTCCGACGCCTCGACCTCGTCGGTCAACAACTCGACGAGCCTGCTCGACCTGCTCGACACCGCCTTCGGCGGCGCGGGCAACGCCTCCGGCAAGACCCTGACGGTCGCGGCCAACGGCGGCGCCACCCAGACGATCACGTTCGGCAAGGGTGACAACCAGGTCCAGACGATCGACCAGTTCAACACCGAGCTCAGCGCCCTCTCCGGCGTCACCGCTTCGGTGTCCGACGCTGGCGCGCTGGACATCCGGGTCGAGTCCGGCACCAAGCAGACGAGCCTGGCGATCGGCGGCACGGTCACCTCGAAGATCGGCCTGACGGACGGCGAGCAGTCGGGCGAGGTCATCTCGACCTCGGCCAACGAGACCCGCGAGCGCCTGCAGAACGACTTCAACGACGTTCTGACGCAGATCGACGACCTTTCGAAGGACGCCTCCTACAACGGCATCAACCTTCTGAACGGCGACGACCTGAAGGTGACGTTCAACGAGAACGGCTCGAGCTCGCTCACCATCTCGGGCGTGACCTTCGACTCCAACCACCTGGGCCTGAACGCCGTCACCGGCGACAAATTCCAGGACAACGACCAGATCGACTCGATCGTCGGGAAGATCGACAGCGCGCTCGGCAGCCTGCGCTCGCAGGCGTCGAAGTTCGGTTCGAACCTCTCGACCGTCCAGACGCGCCAGGACTTCACGAAGAACATGATCAACACGCTGCAGACCGGCTCGGACGACCTCGTCCTGGCCGACACCAACGAGGAAGGCGGCCAACCTGCTCGCCCTGCAGACCCGCCAGCAGCTGTCGTCGACGGCTCTGTCGATGGCCTCGCAGGCCGACCAGGCGGTGCTCCGCCTCTTCTGATCAGCGTTCACACGCGAAAATCGGACGGCGGGGCCTCGGCCCCGCCGTTTTTCGTTGCGAGATCCGCGGAAAGAGGTATCTCGACGGCACGGATTGGCTCAATCGTGCGGGGAAGGTCAGGCACCATGGCCCTGAAAGTCGAACTGAAGCCGGGCGAGCGCTTCATCCTCGGCACGAGCGTCATCACCAACGACAACCAGCGCACCAGGCTCTACATCCAGGGCGACGCGCCGGTCCTGCGCGAGAAGGACATCCTGACCGCGGAGACCGCCGACACGCCGTGCCAAGCGCATCTACCTCGCCGTCCAGCTGATGTATCTCGGGATGGCCGACAAATGAGACGCGCGAGCTTTACTTCAAGCTAATCAACGAGCTGGTAGAAGCAGCACCGTCGACGACTCCCTTATGTGGAGCGGATAAGTAACCATATCTTAACCGATTCTCTTTACAAAGGTTTACGCGAAGCGAAGGCTTTAATCCAGTACGAGGCGGAACTTCTCCAGAATGCACAGCGCAGCCCAAGCATACGGCCAGGTGGCCCGGCAGACGGTTAGTCCGCGCGACCTCGAAGCCGACCTCCTCATGAAGGCCGCCGCCAAGTTGCAGGCGGTGAGCGACGACTGGCTCAACCGCTCCGGCGAGCTGCAGGACGCGCTGACCTACAACCGCCGCCTCTGGACCCTCCTGGTGACCTCCGCCACGAAGCCGGAGAACCCGCTGCCCCAGGCGGTGAAGAACAACATCGCCAACATCGCGCTCTTCGTCTTCAACCGCACGATCGCGGTCGAGACCGACAGCGAGGCCGCGAAGATCGCGCCGCTCATCAACATCAACCGGCAGATCGCCGCCGGGCTGCGCGAGCGCGCCCGCGCCGAGCCCGAGGCCGTCGCGTCGATGTGACACGCGCGGCCGGACCGGCCGCCGCCGGGACTGCGACAAGAGGGCGGGCGCTCCGGACGGAGCCCCGCCCTTCGCGCTTCCGCCGGCCCCGCATGCCACGACGAAAAGCCCCGGTGCGGCAGGCCGCACCGGGGCTTTTTTCGTGTCCGATCGTCCGCCGGCCCGCGCCGGTCAGAGCATCTTGGCGAGGCTCAGCTGCGACAGCATCGCGGTGACCTGGTAGCTCGCCTGGAGCTGCGTCTGCAGCTGCAGCAGCATCACCGCCACCTCGTTGGTATCCGCGTTCTCGACCTCGCCCAGGAAGTCCTGCGCGGTCGCCTTCTGCAGGTCGTTGCGCTTGCTCGCCTTGTCGACGATGACGCGCTGCGAGGCGATGTCGGCGCGCACCTCGCCGACGCTGCCGGAGGAGTCCTGCAGGTTCTCCATCAGCCGGCTGCTCTTGGAGGTGTAGAGCGCCTCGCCCTCGTCTCCCGGCAGCTCGTAGTCCGAGATGCTCATGACCGCGAGGTTCTTGATCGTCTGGCGCAGGCCGGTCTCGTTGGCCTGCGCGCCGTAGTTCACGTCGAGGCCCTCGGCGACCTCCGCCCTGGCGCTGCCGCGCACGTTGGCGGCGCGGGCGGCGTCGTCGGGATAGTCGGCGCCGACATACCAGCGCACCGTCCCGGTCGCGTCGGCGGCGGTGGAGGTCGGATAGCCGTCGGCGTTCGTCGGCGAGGCGGCGACGCGCAGCGGCGGGTTGTTGTCGAAGAAGTCGTTGGCGGCCGCGAAGGCCGAGGCGGCCTTCAGCTCCGTCTTGGCGGAAAAGCCGAGCTGCGTGCCGAGCGCCGCCTTGAGGTTCGCCGCCGTGGCGGCCGCGTTGTCCGCCGGCGTCGCCTGGTCGCTGACGATCCGGAACGTGCCGGGCTCGGCCGCCGCCTCGTCGGTGTCGACGGCGGTGAGCTTCACCGTCGTCGTCGTGCCGTCGGGCAGGCCGAGCGTGAAGGTGACCGTCGAGCCGTTCTCCGGCAGGGGATCGCCGAAGGTGACGCTCAGGGCCGCCGGGTCGCCGGCCGGGCCGGTCGTGGTCGCGTTGGCGCCCGTCGAGGCGAGGACGCCGTCGACCTTGAAGCCGAACGGGCTGTTCTCGCGCCGCCGTGGAATCCTCCGCCAGCGTCACCGTCGCGCCGGTCGAGCCGTCGAGCTTCAGCCGCCCCAGGCCGTCGCCGAGGTCGGCCTGGAGCCGCTCGTCGACGACCGTCGTGAAGCCGGCCTTCGAGCCCTCCCCGTTCAGCATCTTGTCGAGACGGACCACCGGCTCCTGCGTCGCCGAGCGGCCGGAGAACAGGTGGCGGCCGCCGAGATCGGTGTTGAGCAGGGAGATCGCCTCGTCGAGCTGCGCGTTCGCCTGGTCCCTCAGGGACTGCGGGTTCGGCAGGTCGGCCAGCGGCATGGTGGTGGCGACGGCGGTGCGCGCCTCGCGGGTCAGCGCACCGTAGCGGTCGAGCACGGTGTCCATCGTGTCCATGCGGGTCGACAGCAGGCTGACCGACGAGTTGAAGGCGTCGAGGCTGTCGATCCTGGAGCGCATGGCGACGGCGGTGTCGATGTTGTTGGCGCCGCCGAGGCCGCTGTAGAGGTCGGCCTTCTTGCCGGTGGTCATCTGGCGCTGGAGGTCGAACATCTGCTGGCGGGTGTCGGTCAGCCCGCGCAGCCATCCGGCACTGTAGGACAGGGGCGAAATCGCCATCGCGTCAGATCTCCATCAGCATGGACAGCATGTCCTGGAAGGTCTTAACGACCCGCGCATTGGCCTGGTAGGCCATCTGCAGCTCGACGAGATGCGCCATCTCCTCGTCGACGCTCACGCCGGACTTCATCGTGGCGCGCTCCTGCAGCTGGGAGACGACCTGGCTCTGCGCCTCCTGCTGCTCGTTGGCCGCGCTCGCCCGCATCGCCTGGGTGGTGATGATGCGCGACACGAAGTGGCCGACATCGACGCCGTCGGCGGCCGAGCCGGCGCTGATCTTGCCGTTCGGCGTGCGGATCTCGGCCGACTTGAGGCGCGCCGCCATGTCGGCCGGCCGCGCCGGGTCGCCGAGGGGCGTCGTGCCGGAGTCGAGATAGACCGACAGCGCCTCGGTGTCGCTCAGCAGCGCGGGATTGATGCTGATCCGCCCGGCGAAGCCGAGCTGCTGCTTGCCGCTGTCATAGGTGCCGACATAGGGCTGGCTGCCGTCGGTGAAGAGCGGGATCGCCAGCTGCCCGGTCAGCGAGGTCGCCGTCGCCTGCGCGCTCAGGCCCTGCACCGAGGGCGCGGGTGTCGCCAGTCGGATCGTGGCGTCACCTCCCAGGCGCCGTCCGAGTTCTGCGCCAGCTGGAAGCCGCGCGTGGCGAACTCCGCCTGCAGCGCGCTCATGTCGCCGGAGCTGAAGTCGACGCCGATCTTGCCCGAGGGGACGGCGTCGATGTCGGCGTTCGCCTTGACGAAGGTGACGGTCTGGGTGGCGCCGGTCCCGTCGTCGTAGGTGAAGCTCACCTCGTCGCCGTACTGCAGCGAGTCGAGGTCGAGCGAGCGGCCGATCTCGGCGCCGCCGCCGTCGACCACCGGCTGGCTGTCCATCTGGTAGCTCGACATCGCGCGGGCCATCGAGTCGGCCAGCGCGTCGAGGCTGTTCTGCGCGTCGGGCAGGATCTCGTCGCGCAGCTCGAACAGGGCGCCGAGCTTGCCGGACTTGAAGGCGCCCTCGTCGAGCAGGTCGACCGGCGGCCGCCCGGGGCCGCTCAGGATGATCGTGCCGAGCGTGCCGTTGTCGACGTCGGAGCGCGCCGTGACGGTCGACTGCTGGTTCTTGAAGGTCAGCTCCGTCGCGACGTCGGAGACGAGGAGCGTGCCCGAGCGGGTGAGCACGCTGACGGTGCCGTCGTCGGCCGGCTTCATGACGTTGACGTCCATGAGGCCGGAGAGCTCGTTGATCATCTGGTCGCGCTGGTCGAGCACCACCGGGTCGTCGACGGGGGCCAGCGCGATCTTCTGGTTCGCGCCGGCGATGCCCTTCAGCAGCGTGTTGATGCGCGAGACGGAGTCGCCGATCTCCGTCTCCGTCTGCAGCCGCATGTCCTGGATGTCGTCGGACAGGGAGTTGAGCCCGGTCGCGAGCATCCGCGCGTTCTGGACGAACTCGGTGCGGGTGGTGGGGTTCTCGGGGCTCGCCACCAGGCTGTCGAGCGAGGCGGAGAAATCCGAGTAGAGGCTCTCCACCCCGTTCGCCGCGCCCGGCGCGCCGAACGAGATCTCGAGCCGCTCGAGATAGCTCTGCTTCACGTCGGCATAGCCGGCGCCGGTCAGCTCGCCGCGCAGCTGGCTGGTGAGCAGCTGGTCCATGACGCGCTTGACCTCGCCCACCTTCACGCCGAAGGACGGGCCGCCATAGTCGAGCACCGACTGGCTCAGCCTCTGCTTCGAGTAGCCGGTCGTGCTCGCATTCGCGACGTTTCGCGAGGCGACGTCGAGACCCGCCTGGGTGACGTCGAGCCCGTTCAACGCGTTCCGCAGAACCCCGTAAAGCCCCATCTCTCGTTCGCTCCCGCGCTAGATGCCCGGCCGTGCGCGGCCGTCAGCGCTTCATGTTCAGGGCTTCCTGCATCATCTCGTCGCTCGTCGTGACGATGCGGGTGCCCGCCGAATAGGCCTGCTGGGTGACGATCAGCTTCGTGAACTCGTCGGCGATGTCGGTGTTGGAGCCTTCGAGCGCCGAGCCCATGATCGAGCCGCTCGCGCCCATGATCGCCTTGCCGGATTCCGCCGTCGCGGCGTAGGCGCCGCCGTCCCTGTGGGCCAGCTGGTTCGGTGCGTTGAAGCTCGCGATGCCGATCGCGTAGAGGTCGATCGTCTGGCCGTTCGAGTAGGTGCCGGTGACGCGGCCGGCATCCGAGATGGCGACGTCGATCAGCTCGCCCGCCGCATAGCCGTTCTGCGACAGCTCCGTCGTCTTCACCGTCTCCGTGGAGCTCGCATAGCTCGTCAGCGCGCGGTCGTGCTGCAGCGTCACGTCGCCGATCGAGATGCCGTCGATCGACATGCCGGTGATCGTCGCGGAGTCGCCCGTCGTGGTCAGTTCGCCGGCCGACGTCGAACGTGAACGTGCCGGCCTTGGTCCACTCGGTCGCGGCCTCGTCGCTGTTGCTCAGGTAGTAGAGGCTCCACTCCCCGTCGGCGGTCTTCGCCCAGCGCAGCTGCAGGTTCGCCGGCCTGGCCGTTCGCGTCGCGCACCGTCACCGAGCCGCCGGACAGCGACTGGTCCATGAAGTTCGACTCCTCGGCCTCGCTGATCACGCCGTCGCTCTCGCTGGCGTCCACGCTGCCGTCGGAGTTCGCGTCCGGGTCGAACACGGCGAAGCCGGAGGGAAGGTTCGCGTGCAGCGTCACCTTGTCCGTCGCCTTCGCCTCCATCAGGTCGTTGGTCACGCGGATCGGCTCGAGCTGCGAGCCCGGCGACGTTGCCGCTCGACGGATCGACCTGGTAGCCCATGAGGTAGTAGCCGGCGCCGTTGACGAGGTAGCCCTGCCGGTCGAAGTCGAAGTCGCCGCGGCGCGTGTAGAGGTCCTCGTCGCTGAAGGACGGCTTGCCGTCCACCGTGCCCGTGCGCTGGCCGACGGTGAAGAAGCCGTCGCCGCTGATGGCCATGAACGTGCCGATGTCGCTGCTGGCGATGTCGCCCTGCACGTCCACCGTCTGGCGGCCGAAGCCGCGCACGGAGCTCGCGCTGTAGCTGCCGCCATTGCTGTCCGGCACGAGCTCGGCGAAGCTCGTCTCGAGCCGCTTGAAGCCGCTCGTCTGCACGTTGGCGATGTTGCCTGAAATGTTTTCGAGCGCATAGGACTGCGCCTGAAGGCCGGCCACGGCCGTGCTCATCGCCCCATAGATGCCCATCGGACTCTCCCCAAAGCAGGATCATGCGGCGCGCGCTCTTCGCGCAGCCACCAAAGGGGGTAAGCAACTGCCGGGCCAACTCTCCACGTCCAGACATTTCAATGGACTTAGGCCGGTGGCCTCGGCCCCTTTGCGCGAGCTTCCCGGCAGAGCTGACCCGGCAGACGGAAAAACATGCCGGGCTGGAGTCGATGCTGCAGGTGCGCTAGTTCACCCGGACCCAGCCGGAACATCGGAGCCGCCCATGAAATTCGAGAGCACACAGAGCTACGTCGCCACCGAGGATCTTCGCGTGGCGGTCAACGCGGCGATCGCTCTCGAGCGGCCCCTGCTGGTGAAGGGCGAGCCCGGCACCGGCAAGACGGTGCTGGCGCACGAGATCTCGAAGGCGACGGGCGCGCCGCTGATCGAGTGGCACATCAAGTCGACCACCAAGGCCCACCAGGGCCTCTACGAGTACGACGCCGTCAGCCGCCTGCGCGACAGCCAGCTCGGCGACGAGCGGGTGCACGACATCGCGAACTACATCCGCAAGGGCCGGCTCTGGGAGGCCTTCACGGCGCCCGAGCGGCCCGTCCTGCTGATCGACGAGATCGACAAGGCCGACATCGAGTTCCCGAACGACCTGCTGCAGGAGCTCGACCGGATGGAGTTCCACGTCTACGAGACCGGCGAGACGGTGCGCGCCGAGCGGCGGCCGATCGTCGTCATCACGTCGAACAACGAGAAGGAGCTGCCGGACGCCTTCCTGCGCCGCTGCTTCTTCCACTACATCCGCTTCCCCGACGCCGAGACGATGGCCGAGATCGTCGAGGTGCATTTCCCCGACCTCAAGAAGCGCCTGCTGCGCGAGGCGCTGTCGGTCTTCTACGAGATCCGCGAGGTGCCCGGCCTCAAGAAGAAGCCGTCGACGTCGGAGCTGCTCGACTGGATCAAGCTCATCATGGTCGAGGATCTCGACGAGACGGCGCTGCGCCAGCGCGACCCCAAGAAGCTGATCCCGCCGCTGCACGGCGCCCTCATCAAGAACGAGCAGGACGTGCATCTCTTCGAGCGCCTGGCCTTCATGGCGCGCCGCGAGGGACGCTAGCGGTTCCGCTCCTCAGAAGCGGCCCGAGACCTGGTTGGTGCGAACCTGCTCGGAAAGGACGGCGCCGGTGTCCCGGTCCCTGACCTGCAGGTAGGCATAGATCTCGTCGGGCCCGGGCGCATCCTCGTTGAAGCGCCGCCGCGTCCTGGGCCGCCCACCGATGTCGAGCTCGATGTTCCTGACGCGCCAGGTGAAGGCGTGGCCGGTGCCGTCCCAACGGAGGGTCAGCGTCGATCCGCCGCCCTCCAGGGTGGATTCGGGTGCCCGGGTGAACGCGATGACGATGCCGTGGCGGTTGTCGTCGCGGCCGCGCAGGCCCGAATCCTTGCCCCAGAAGTGAATGTGCAGGGCCGCCGCGTTGAGGCTCGTTTCCGCTGCGTTCCAGATGATCCTGCCCGTCGCGGTCAGGACCGCGTCGGAGCCGGATCCGCGCGCTGACAGGCGAACATCCCGAAGCTCGGCCATGGCAGCCCTCCGAACGGGAACGGGATGCGAGTGTACGCCTCCCGGACGCCGCGCGCATCCATCTCTGCGGCAGCTCCGGGCGCCGCCGGAGAGGGCGTAGAGCGTTCGGCCGCCTCGACGTTTCAGAAACCTGCAACGGGGCCAGCGAGTTGACCTCCGACAGGCGCCGTCCCGGGCGCCGCCGAGAGATGGAGGCATTCATGGCCGACGCAGGCAAGAAGATGCACAGCCCCAAGGCTGGCCCGAAAGGCCACCAGCACATCAGCGACGAGGATCCCGACGAGATGCTCGAGCAGGACGACCTCGCCGACGACATCAAGGGCAACAACCAGCTCCAGGGCAACGACCAGCTCAACGTCCGGAACGAGCGCCACACCCAGGCGGACGCCACGCGCGACACCGAAGGGGTGGTCGAGAGCTTCGAGAAGCAGGATCCCAAAGCGCGCGCGAAGGACTGAGGCGCGCACGAACGACCGATAGCGCCGATCGGATCACTCTTTTCCGATCAAGACGTCTCAAACCCTCCTCGCACCATCGTGAGGAGGGTTTTTCGATCCGCCGCCCCTCTCCCCGCCGTAGCCCCCGTCACACTGCGCAGGGTGTGCAGTGGCAAAATCGACAGGGAGACTGCCCGATGAGATTCAACGTCACCGGAATTCTGAAGACCGCAGGCGCCGTGGCCATCGCCGGCATGATCGCCTCCGCTCCGGCCTCCGCCGAGACGATGGTCGGCGGCGCGCCCATGTACGCGAACAAGACGATCGTCGAGAACGCCTCGCAGGCCAAGAATCTCACCACGCTGGTCGCCGCCGTGAAGGCCGCAGGCCTCGTCGACACGCTGGCGGGCGACGGGCCCTTCACCGTCTTCGCGCCGACCAACGACGCCTTCGCCGCGCTGCCGGCCGGCACGGTCGACACGCTGCTGAAGCCCGAGAACAAGGACAAGCTCACCGCCATCCTGACCTACCACGTCGTACCGGGCGACATGTCGGGCGCCGACATCCTGGCGATGGTCGACAAGATGGGCGGCAAGGCCGAGCTCAAGACCGTGCAGGGCGGCACGCTGACCGCGATGCACGAGGGCAAGGGCCTGGCGATCGTCGACGAGGCCGGCAACAAGGCGATCGTCACGACCGCCGACGTCGACCAGTCGAACGGCGTCGTGCACGTCATCAACCACGTCCTGATGCCGAAGTAAGCGACCTCGACGGCACGAGACACATCTGGCGCGGCCCCTGGGCCGCGCCATTTTCTTTGCCGCGGGGCTCATGACGGAAGGTGAGCCCCCTTTCTCGTCCGGCCTCCTTCGCTATGCTCGCGGCGACGCGCCAACGGAAGGAATGCCGAGACCGATGACCTCACACGTCGAGACGACGCGCAACGGCGACGTCCTGATCCTCAGGCTCGCGCGGCCGGAGAAGAAGAACGCCCTCACCTCGGAGATGTACGGCGCGCTCGCCGACGGCATCGCGGCGGCCGAAGCGGACGAGGCGATCCGCGTCGTCATGATCCTCGGCTCGGGCGGCGCCTTCACCTCGGGCAACGACCTCGCCGACTTCCTCTCGAACCCGCCCAAGGGCGGCGACGCGCCGGTCTTCCGCTTCCTGCGCGAGCTCGCGCGGGCCAGCGTGCCGCTGATCGCCGCCGTCGACGGCGACGCGATCGGCGTCGGCACGACCATGCTCCTCCACTGCGACATGGTGGTCGCCAGCACGCGGAGCCGCTTCCGCCTGCCCTTCGTCGAGCTCGGCCTCGTGCCCGAGGCCGCCTCGACCCTGCTTCTGCCGCGCCTCGTCGGGCACGCGAAGGCGGCCGAGCTCCTCATGCTCGGCCATTTCTTCGACGCCGAGGAGGCGCGCCGGCTGGGCGTCGTCAACCACGTCGCCGAGGCCGAGGAGATCGAGCCGATGATCGCGCGCGTCGCCGCCTCGCTCGCCGCCAAGCCGCCGCAGGCGCTGCGCGCCACGAAGCGCCTGCTGCGCGGCGATCCGGCGGAGCTGGAGGCGGCGATCCTCGCGGAGAGCAAGGTGTTCGCTGAGCGCCTCCTCTCGGCGGAGGCGCGCGAGGCGTTCAGCGCGTTCCTCGAGAAGCGTCCCCCCGACTACGGCAAGGTGCACTGAACCATGGTCAGGCTCTATCTCCTCCGCCACGCCAAGTCCTCGTGGGACGAGGACGGCGACGACTTCGACCGCCCCCTCGCCGACAGGGGACGCGAGGCGATCGCCCGCATGGCGCCCTTCATCGCGGCGCAGGGCTACGAGCCGGCGGTGATCGCCTGCTCCTCGGCGCTGCGGGCGCGCGAGACGCTGGCGGCGCTGATCCCCCACCTCGAGGGCGAGATCGACGTCAAGCTCACCCGCCGCATCTACGACGCCGACCCCGAGAACCTGCTCGAGGACATCCGCGGCACCGGCGGCACGGCCAACTCGCTGATGGTCGTCGGCCACAACCCGGCGATGGAGGAGGTCGCGGGACTCCTCGCCTCCGAGGGCGAGGGCGACGCGCTGCGGCGCATGCAGGAGAAGTTCCCCACCGCCGCGCTCGCCGTGATCGAGTTCGACGCGCCGAGATGGGACGAGGTCGGCCCCGGCGCCGGCCGGCTCGTCGCCTTCCACACGCCGAAGTCGATCGGCTAGGGCCGGGTCGCCGAAGGGAGCCGGAGGAGATCATGGCAGAGAAGAGCTGGCTGGCGGTCGACGCCTATTTCGAGGACGCCCTGATCGGCCGCGACGCCGCTCTCGACGGCGCCCGGGAGCGCAGCCGCGCCGCCGGCCTGCCGGAGGTCGCGGTCGCGCCGAACCAGGGCAAGCTCCTGATGCTGATGGCGAAGATGCGCGGCGCCCGGCGCATCCTCGAGATCGGCACGCTCGGCGGCTACTCGACCATCTGGCTCGCCCGCGCCCTGCCGGAGGACGGCCGGCTGGTGACGCTCGAGATCGACCCGCACCACGCCGAGGTCGCGCGGGAGAGCCTCGCCGCCGCCGGATATGGCGACCGGGCGGAGGTGCGCGTGGGCGACGCGCTCGCAGGGCATGAAGGCGCTCGTCGAGGAGGCGGCGGCCTTCGACCTCGTCTTCTTCGACGCCGACAAGGCCCGCCTCGCCGACTATCTCGCCGAGGCGCTGAAACTGTCGCGGCCCGGCACGGTCCTCATCTTCGACAACGTCGTGCGCGACGGCCGGGTGGTGGAGGACGGCACGGGCGACGGGAGCGTCGAGGGCGTGCGCGCCCTGACGGCCAGCCTCGCGGGCAACCCGCGCATCGAGGCGACGGCCCTGCAGACGGTCGGGGCCAAGGGCTATGACGGGTTCCTCCTCGCCATGGTGAGCGGCTGAGGCCGTCCGGAGCGCCGCGAGGGGAAGGAGCCGCATCCCTTCGGTCGCCCGCCGCTTGGGAATTCGCCTGATCCCACCTACATAGGCCGGACCGCAGGAGCATTCGGTTGGCGCAGACGAGCATCACCGACGAGGCCCGCCTCGTCGTCGGCAATTTCTTCGACTTCGCGACGGGTCTTGTCGAACCGAGCCTGAGGCTCGGCGTGACCGGGCTGTCGCGCGCCGGCAAGACGGTGTTCATCACCGCCCTCGTCCACAACCTCGTCAATGGCGGCCGCCTGCCGGTCTTCGATGCGATGGCGCAGGGCCGGGTGGCCGGCGCCAGGCTCGACCCGCAGCCCGACGACGACGTGCCGCGCTTCGACTACGAGAGCCACGTCAAGGCGCTGATCGGCGGCGACGACCGGCACTGGCCGGAATCGACCCGGCGCGTCAGCGAGCTGCGCGTCACGATCGAGTACGAGAGCGCCTCGTTCTTCAGCCGCAATTTGCGGCCCGGCCGCCTGCATCTCGACATCGTCGACTATCCCGGCGAGTGGCTGCTCGACCTGCCGCTGCTCAACCTGTCCTTCGCCGAATGGTCGCAGCAGGCGCTGGCGCTGAGCCGGGCCGAGCCGCGCGCCGGCCTCGCCGCGGAATGGCACGCCCATCTCGCCGCGCTCGATCCCCACGGCGAGGAGGACGAGCTGCAGGCGCTCGAGGCGGCGCGGCTCTTCACCGCCTATCTGCGCGCCTGCCGCGACGAGCGCTTCTCGCTGTCGGCCCTGCCGCCGGGCCGGTTCCTGATGCCCGGCGACCTCGAGGGCTCCCCGGCCCTGACCTTCGCGCCGCTCGACGTCGAACCGGGCGTGAAGACGAAACGCGGCTCGCTCGCGGCGATGATGGAAAGGCGCTTCGAGGCCTACAAGTCGGTCGTCGTGAAGCCGTTCTTCCGCGACCACTTCGCACGGCTCGACCGGCAGATCGTGCTGGTCGACGCGCTGCAGGCGCTGAACGCCGGCCCCTCCGCGCTCAAGGACCTCGAGACGGCGCTCGCCGACATCCTCGCGACCTTCCGGCCCGGCCGGGCGAGCTGGCTCGGCCGCATCCTGTCGCGCAGGGTCGACCGCATCCTCTTCGCCGCGACCAAGGCCGACCACCTGCACCACGGCAGCCACGACCGGCTGGAGGCGATCCTCGAGCGCCTGACGCGGCGGGCGATCGAGCGCGCCGAGTTCGCCGGCGCCCAGGTCGACGTGCTCGCCCTCGCCTCCGTGCGCGCCACGCGGGAGGCGCAGGTCAAGCACGGCCGCGACATCCTCGACTGCATCGTCGGCGTGCCCGAGGCCGGGCAGACGATCGGCGGCCAGACCTTCGACGGGCAGCACGAGGTCGCGATGTTCCCCGGCGACCTGCCGGACGATCCCGAGGCGGTGTTCGCCCGGGCCGAGAGCGCCGCCGGCGAGGGACAGCCCCTCTACGAGCCGCCCCGGGCGGTGGCCGACGACGAGGCGGAGGCCTATCGCTTCGTCAAGTTCCGGCCGCCGCGGCGCGAGCGCACGGCCGAGGGCATCAAGCTCTCGCTGCCGCACATCAGGCTCGACCGCGCGCTCGACTTCCTGATCGGAGACCAGCTGGAATGAGCGAGGATCGACGCCGCCCCACCGCCTTCCGGCTCGACGATCCCAACGTGGTCGTCGAGGACGCGGAGGCGACCCGCAGCGAGGCCCAGCCGGACGGCCGGGTGCTCGTGCGCCCGGAGCGCGAGGAGACGGAGGACGCGCTCGTTCCCGCCCCGAGCCCGAAGCGCCGCGGCATCAGCTTCGGCGCGCTGCTGATATCGGGCCTCGGCTCGCTGATCACGCTCGCGCTCGGCATCTGGATCAACGACTTCATCCTGAACCTCTTCGCCCGCAACGACTGGCTCGCCTGGATCGCGCTGTTCGCGGCGGGCCTCGCCGGGCTCGGCTTCGCCGGGCTCCTGGCGCGCGAGGCGTACGGGCTGATGCGCCTGTCGCGCATCGCCGAGCTGCGGGCGGAGGCCGAGGCGGCGGTCGCCGGAGACGACCGCGACGGCGCCCGCAAGGTCGCCTCCCGCCTCGTCTCGCTTTATTCCGGCAGGCCGGAGCTCGCCCGCTCGCGCCGCGCCCTCGACGAGCACAGCAGGGAGATCATCGACGGGCGCGACCTCATGCGGCTCGCCGAGCGCGACATCATGGTGCCGCTCGACGCCCAGGCGCGCGCCCTGATCATCGCCTCCGCCCGCCGCGTGTCGATCGTCACCGCCGCCTCGCCGCGCGCCGTGATCGACCTCCTCTACGTGCTCTACGAGGCGCTGCGGCTCGTCCGGCGCGTCGGCGCGCTCTACGGCAGCCGGCCGACCGGCCTCGCCCTCCTGCGCCTCCTGCGCCTGACCGTCTCGCACCTCGCCGTGACCGGCGGCGTGGCGCTGACCGACGGCATCGTGCAGCAGGTGCTCGGCCACGGCGTCGCCGCCCGCGTCTCGCACCGTCTCGGCGAGGGCTTCGTCAACGGCCTGATGACCGCCCGCATCGGCCTCGCCGCCCTCGACGTCGCCCGCCCCCTGCCCTGGATCCAGGCCCGCCCGCCCGGCATGGGCGACATCCTCAACGTGATCGGCGGCTCCGACGCCGCCAGGAAGCGGCGCAACGACCAGGGCTGAGGCAGACCGTCTTTCCAGCTTGCGCCCGGCGAGCGTTCGGGCCTCAAATGCCGGCCGGCGGCGCGCCGCGCGACGCCGGCATCACGTGCGGAGAGGAAGCATGGCGAAGGGCTACAGGGAGATGCTCGACGAGGCGGATGCCGTCGTCGACTCGATCGAGGTGGAGGACGCGGCGGCGCGCAGCGGCGATCCCGACATCGTGCTCGTCGACATCCGCGACGTCCGCGAGCTCGACCGCGACGGCACCATCGAGGGCGCGATGCACGCGCCGCGCGGCATGCTCGAGTTCTGGATCGATCCCGAGAGCCCGTACCACAAGCCGGCCTTCGCCGAGGACAAGACCTTCGTCTTCTTCTGCGCCTCCGGCTGGCGCTCGCTGCTCGCCGCCCGCGTCGCCCAGGAAATGGGCCTCAGGAGCATGAGCCTGCGCGGCGGCTTCAAGGCCTGGAAGGAGAACGGCAAGCCGGTGGCGGAGCGGCAGCGGCGCTGAGCGGCGGCCGTTGCGGTGCGCCCGAGGCGCAAATCGACGGCGTGACATTCTCATGGACTCCGTACGCCGATGGCCGACGTCTATATCATGCGGATCCGCAGGCATTCGCTTCGGGTGCGCCGTCTCGACGACGCGCAACGACGCGGCGGGGCGTGGGGGGATCGTCAGCTCTGCGAATTCGAGCGCGCTGATCGCCGCCGAGAAGCGGGCGCGGGTGCAGGGAGAGCGCGGCTGGCGATCTACCTGTATGCCGGCGACCGATCGCCGAGAGCGAGCATCTCGAGCCGCCAGGACACCCGCGCATCGACTACGTCGGAGAATGGCGAGATCTGCATCTGGACCTGGGGATCGTCGGCAGCGAATGCTTCGTCGTCGTCCACACGCGGCGCGGCGAGGTCGACCCGGCTGATCACTGCGTGGAAAGGAGGTCGCGATCGAGCGCGCGTACTATGAAGCGGGCCTCGCTCGCCGAAATCGGACGGATGATGAGCAAGGCGAAGTCGTCCACGATCTCGGATGCACCAGTCGCCGAAAGCCTCGGCCGGGACTTCGCCGGAGAAGGCCAGGGTCGAGAAGCCGCCAGCCCGCGCTCCGTCCATCTGAAGCTCGACCCGGAGGTCTTTCAGTCTTCTTTTCCGAGACGACGGAAAGGGCCATCTCACGCTCATCAGAACGTGCTGAAGGCCTACGCCGCGGCTCACAAGGAAGATTGAGGGAACCTCGCCCGAGGCGCGATCTGGAGGATCGCCCTCGCCGGACAAGACGGTGGCGCTCTCCGCCTGAGGCGCCACCGCCATCCTTCGCCTAGCCGTTGTCCGGCAGCGCGAAGGTCACGACCTGGTCCGACACCTTCGGCAGCAGGATCGAGTTGCCGCCGACGGCGAAGGTCACGTACTCCTTGCCCTTGTAGGTGTAGACCGCCGGCAGCGACACGGCCGGCGCGTCGACCAGCGCCCGCCACAGCACGTCGCCGCTCTTCAGGTCGATCGCCCGCACCCGGCTGTCCATCGAGGCGCCGATGAAGATCAGGCCGGACTTCGTGATCACCGGGCCGCCGATCGTCACCGAGCCCCACGCCTTCGGCATGTAGAAGCCGTATTTCTGGACCTGGCCGAACGGCTCGTTCCACAGCCGCTCGCCGGTCTTCAGGTCGTAGGCGGCCAGCGTGCCGTAGGGCGGCTTCCAGCAGGGCATGCCGGCCCAGTTGAGGAAGGTCTCGAGGTGGAAGGCGTAGGGTGCGCCCTCCTGGGCGTAGTAGCCGCCCGTCTCCCCGGCCTGCTCCTTCTGCTGGTACTCCTCGCGCGGCACGAGCTGGTAGATCTGCACCACGTGGTTGGAGTTGACGACGTAGATGCCGCTGTTGGGGTCGACGGCGCCGCCGCCCCATTCGGTGCCGCCCGTCGTCGGCGGGAAGGCGATCGTGCCCTGCAGGCTCGGCGGCGTGAACGGGCCGTCGTAGCGGTAGTTCGCGGCCTTCCTCGAGCAGCCGCCGAAGCTCACCCAGTCGGCGAGCCAGAAGACGCCCGGCCACTCGTCGGGGATCACGCGCTGCGGCTTCGCGACGTAGGGCTGCGTCGGCGACGCCTCCTCGCCCGGCACGTCCGACTTCGGCGCCGGCCGCTCCTCGATCGGGTAGATCGGCTCGCCGGTCTCCCGGTTCAGCACGTAGAGGAAGCCCTGCTTCGAGGACTGCACGAGCGCAGGGATCGTCTTGCCGTCCTTCTGGATGTCGACCAGCGTCGGCGGCGCATCGGTGTCGACGTCCCAGATGTCGTGGTGAACGAGCTGGTAGCTCCACACCACCTTGCCGGTCTCGGCGTCGAGCGCCGTCACCGAGGTCGCCAGCGGCAGCTTCTCCTTGCGGTCGCCGCCATAGTAGTTCGGGCTCGGCGAGGACACCGGGATGTAGAGGAGGCCGCGCTCGGGGTCGATCGACATCGACGCCCAGACATTCGCCGTGCCGGTCTTCTGGATCACCTCGTTCGGCAGCGCGTGGAACATCCACTTGAGCTTGCCGGTGCGCGCGTCGAGGGCGAACACGGTTCCGGGCGGGGCCGCGGAATCCGTCCAGTCCTTGCCGGCCCAGCCGAGGAAGAGCGTGTCGTGGTAGACGGTCGGCGGCTGCAGCAGCGACAGCGGCCACTTGTTGTTGACCGTGTTCCACTGGTTCACGTCGACCATGCCGTTGTCGCCGAAGTCGGCGCACGGCTTGCCGGTGTCGGCGTCGACGCCGTAGAGCTTGGCGTCCATCGTGCCGATATAGACGATCTTCTGGCAGGCCTGCCCCTGCTGCGGCTCGTCCGCCTGCCAGTAGGCGACGCCGCGGTTCTTCATGTCGGGCTGCGTCAGCGCCTTCAGCACCGCGTGCGGGTTGAAGACCCACTTCTCCTTCCCCGTGTCCGGCTCGAGCGCGATGATCCGGTAGAACGGCGTGCCGAGATAGAGCGTGTCGTTGACGAAGAGCGGCGTCGCCGACCACACCGACATCGGCACGTCGCCGGAGCCGTCCGACACGTCGCCGGTGTGGTATTCCCACGCTTTCTCCAGGTTGCCGACATTCTCCGGCGTGATCTGGTCGGCCTGCGAGTATTTCTGGGCCATCAGGTCGCCGTTGAAGGTCGCCCAGCTGCCGGGCGACTGCATCCACTGGTCGGGGCCCTTCTTCGGCGGCTGCGTGGCCGCGGTCGCGGCAGGCGCCTGGCCGGCCGGCCCGGTCTCGACCGTGCCGCCCTGCCCCGCGGGACTGGTGGTGGTCGCCTGCCCCGCGTCCGCCGGCGCGCCCGTGTCCGGCGCGCCCGGGCTCATCGAGGTCCCGGAGGGCGACGTCGTCTCTCCCGCCGGCGCCTGCTGCTGCGTCGAGGTGGTGCCCTCGCTGCCGGTCGACTGCCCCTGCTGCTCGCCCTGCGGCGCGGTCACCCCCTGCGGCTGGCCGCCGCCGCTGCTGCCCGGCTGGTCCTGGCTGTCCTGCGCGAGCGCCGGCCAGGCCGCCGCCGTCAGCATCAGCGAAGCGGCGAGCGCGATGACGTTGTTCCTGCTCATGAGGTGACCGCCTCCCTGTGCGTGTGGTGCGTCGGCCGCCTGGCGGCCGGGTCGGCGAAGACGTGGGCCAGCCAGGCCACGAGCCCCAGGACCATGAACGCCACGAGCACCCATGCCGCGAGGAAATAGGCCGCGAGGCCGGTGCCGAGGATCCCGATCAGGATGAGGAAGGAGATGACGATCGACAGCCAGCCGGGCATGCCCTTGACGAAGGAGACGAGAAGCCCGGCGGCGAGGAGAAGCGCCGTCGCGGCGAGCACCAGGTAGGCCCCGAAGCTGTAGGCGATCCCGTTGCCCGCGTTGAACGCGTCGACAGCGGCAACCACGAGCCCGCCGAGCATGCTCGCGAGGAGGAGCCATGCGCCGTAGGCGCCGCCCCCTTTCGGTTCTGCGGCCATGATCAATCCTCGTTCTTGTCCAACCACAGGAGCTGTACCAACCGAACTAGAGCAACCGGTCGTCCGAGCAACACGGCACCTGCCCCTCGGTCGCGCATGGCTCGGCCGGATTCGCAGGCAACAACGTTCCTCGTCACGATTCGGCCCCGTCCGCGGCGCAATGTCCCATCCCGGACACAGGCCTTCGCGGTTCGCGCGGCACGTCTTCTGCCCGGCACGACGCGATGCGGCTCTGGCGGCGGACGCGACTCGCCTTACATTTGGCCCGGGACCAACCGCCCGCCCGTCAGGAGCAGACCACATGACCCTCCGCCTGCCTCTCCGCCGCACGCTCGCGGCCTGCCTCGTCGCCGGATCGGCGGCGACGCTCGCGGCTCCGCCCGCCGGCGCGGCCGACGCGTTGCTGCAGCGCTTCGTCGGAGACTGGGTCGGCCGCGGCGAGGTGCGCCTCGAGCCGGGCGGCGAGCCCCGCCGCGCCTTCTGCCGCATCTCGAGCCACCTGGCCGACGACGGCCGGGTGCTGGAGCAGTCGGGCCGCTGCGCCGCCGGCGAGGACACGCGCCGCATCTCGGCCCGCGTCGTCAGCCAGGGCGGCACGTTCTACGCCGGCAGCTGGGACGCCGGCATGGGCGCGGCCCAGGTGTCGGGCACCGCCGACGGCAACCAGCTGCACCTCGTGCTCCAGTCGGGCGGCGGCATTCCCGAGGGCGCCTCGCCGACCATCACCCTGACCTTCGGCCAGAGCGGCGCCTACAAGATGGAGATGACCGGCGTCGACCCGAACCGCGGCCGCTTCAAGGTCGGCGAGATCGTCTTCCAGCACGACGGCTAGGGTGCGGCAGTCTCTTGTTCGTCAATTTCTTCCATGAGCTTCGCGAAGCGGGGATCCCGGTCTCCCTGCGCGAGTATCTGAGCCTTCTCGAGGCGCTCGAGGCCGACCTCGCGGGCAAGCGCGTGGAGGACTTCTACTACCTGTCGCGCGCCGTGCTGGTGAAGGACGAGCGCAACCTCGACCGCTTCGACCGCGTCTTCGGCCACGTCTTCGAGGGCCTCGAGCTCATGTCGGAGGCCACCGAGACCGCCGAGATCCCCGAGGAGTGGCTGAGGAAGCTCGCCGAGAAGTACCTCACCGAGGAGGAGAAGGCCGAGATCGAGAGCCTCGGCGGCTGGGACAAGCTCATGGAGACGCTGAAGAAGCGCCTCGAGGAGCAGCAGGGCCGCCACCAGGGCGGCAACAAGTGGATCGGCACCGCCGGCACCTCCCCCTTCGGCGCCTACGGCTACAATCCCGAAGGCATCCGCATCGGCCAGGACGGCAACCGCAACTTCCGCGCCGTGAAGGTGTGGGACAAGCGCGAGTTCAAGGATCTCGACGATTCCGTCGAGCTCGACACCCGCAACATCAAGGTCGCGCTGAAGCGCCTGCGCAAGTTCGCCCGCACCGGGGCGCACGACGAGCTCGACCTCGACGACACGATCCGCCGGACCGCCGACAAGGGATATCTCGACCTCTCCTTCCGGCCGGAGCGGCGCAACGCGGTGAAGGTGCTGCTCTTCCTCGACGTCGGCGGCTCGATGGACTGGCACGTGCAGCTCTCCGAGGAGCTGTTCTCGGCCGCCCGCACCGAGTTCAAGACGCTGCAGCACTTCTACTTCCACAACTGCCTCTAC
The DNA here is from genome assembly GCA_963816555.1 of uncultured Alphaproteobacteria bacterium. Lineage (GTDB taxonomy): Bacteria > Pseudomonadota > Alphaproteobacteria > Rhizobiales > Tepidamorphaceae > Lutibaculum. Next base: position 68,825 of record CAWFLD010000011.1, read on the forward strand.
GAGGGCGTGTGGCAGGAGAACCGCCGCCGCTGGCAGGAGCGCACCTCCACCTGGGACGTGCTGCACACCTACCCCAGCGACTACAAGGTGATCTTCGTCGGCGACGCCTCCATGAGCCCCTACGAGATCGCCATTCCGGGCGGCTCGGTCGAGCACATGAACGAGGAGGCCGGCGGCATCTGGCTGCAGCGCGTCACGGACGTTTATCCGCACGCCGTCTGGCTCAACCCCGTGCCGCGGGCGCACTGGGACTACACCCAGTCGATCGGCATGGTCCGCCAGATCTTCGCCGACCGCATGTTCCCCCTGACGCTCGAAGGCCTCGACGGCGCCATCCGCGAGCTGACCAGGTGAAGTCTTCGCAAAGCGGTTAACGCGCCGTCCACAGCGGATTAACCCTAACATCCGCTTAAGTACGAGAAAAATTGAAATAATCTCCGCCGACGCCACACTATGACCCACGGCGAATTGGAGGCGGGTATGGAGGATCTTCTCGATCTGACGATGAAGCTGGGGAGCCTGGTGGCCTGGCCGGCGGCCGGGACCTCCGGCAGGCTTGCGTCCGCGCACGGGCCCGCCGGCGATCTCGCCATCGACATCGTGACGGGGCCCGACGAGCTCGACCGGCTGGCGGACGAGCATCGCCGCCTCGAGGCGCGCTCGCCGCATCCGCTGACGCCGTTCCAGACGCACGATTTCCTCAGCGCCTGGGCGCGCCGCTTCTCCCCGGCCGCGCCGCTGCGCCTCCTCGCCCTGCGCCACGGCGGCGAGCTCGTCATGTCGCTGCCGCTCGTCGAGCGGCGCACGCCGTTCGGTCGGGTCGCCGAGGTGGCCGGCCGGCCGCTCTGCCAGTATGCCGACGCCGCCCTCGCCTGGCGCAGCCTGCCGGCCGACTGGCTGGCGCACGCCCTGGCGCAGCTGCAGGTGCGCTATGGCATCGGCGCCGTCGTCTTCCACAACGTCCGCCGCGACGCCGCGATCGCCCCCTTCCTGCGCGCCCACGCCCGCCAGGTCGGCGCGAGCGACCGGGCGCCGGGCCTGCAGCTCGACCGGCTGCGCGGCAGCGAGAGCCTGCAGGACACCCACCGCTCGCTCGCCCGCCAGAACCGGCGCACCGTGCGGCGGCTCGAGAAGCTCGGCGAGGTCGGCTTCGAGACGCTGCGCGGCGGCGAGGAGGCGGTCGCGCTCCTGCACGAAGCGGTGGCGATGAAGGAGGCCTGGCTCGCCGAGCGCGGCCGGGCCGGCCGCGCCTTCGCCGATCCGCGCACGCTGCAGTGCCTGGAGGACCTGGTGCGCGGGGGCGGCGCGGGCGCCGTCGTCTCGCGGCTGACGCTCGACGGCCAGCCCGTCGCGATCGAGGTCGGCTTCCTCCACCGCGACCACTACTGCGCCTATCTCGGCGCCTTCTCCGGCGAGATGAGCCGCTACGGCGTCGGCAAGCTGCAGATCGAGCGGACGATCGAGGATCTCGTGGAGCAGGGCGCGAAGACCTACGACCTGCTCGCCCCGGCCGACGACTACAAGCAGGAATGGGCCGACCACTCCGTGCCGGTCGCCGACCACGTCGTGGTGCTGTCGCCGCGCGGCGCGCTGGCCGCCGCCGTGAGGGTCCGCGGGCCGCAGATCCTGAAGTCGGTCTTCGAGCGCCTGCCCCGCGGCGTGCGCATCCGCCTGCGCGGCCTCGCCCGGCAGGCCTGAGCGGCGCGCGCCATCTCGACAGCCCGCTGGCGGTCGCGCAGATTGGGCCTCCCGTCTCCGCGCCGAAGGCCCACATGATTCCAGAAGAGCACGACGACCGCCCCGAGACCGCGGAGGACATCGTCCGGTGGCTGCGGCAGCGCCACATCGACGAGGTCGAGTGCCTCGTGCCGGACATGACCGGCATGATGCGCGGCAAGATCGTCCCGCGCGAGGACTTCATCCGCAACATGGAGAGCGGCCTCAAGCTGCCCGAGACGATCCTCATCCAGGCCGTCACCGGCGACACGGTCTACGAAACGAAGGTCGCCGCCGAGATCGACCAGGACATCGTCACGATGCCGGACGTCTCGACCGTCCGCATCGTGCCCTGGTACGAGGAGCCGACGGCGCAGGTCATCTGCGACTGCGTCTACGACGACGGCACGCCCGTCGACTTCGCCCCCCGCTCGGTGCTGAAGAAGGTGCTCGCCGCCTATGCCGAGCGCGGCCTCCGGCCGATCGTCGCCCCCGAGCTCGAGTATTACCTCGTCGAGAAGTCGGTCGATCCCGACACCCCGCTGACCACTCCCGTCGGCATCTCGGGCCGCAAGGAGAGCGGCCGCCAGGCCTACGGCATCGAGGCGGCCAACGAGTTCGACCCCGTGGTCGAGGAGATCTACGAGTACTGCGAGGCGACCCGCATCGACATCGGCACGATGGCGCACGAGGCGGGGCCGGCGCAGATCGAGATGAACTTCAAGCACGGCGACCCGCTCGAGCTCGCCGACCAGGTCTTCCTGTTCAAGCGCACCGTGCGCAAGGCCGCGCTGAAGCACGGCATGTACGCGACCTTCATGGCCCAGCCGCACGAGAACGAGCCGGGCTCGGCCATGCACGTCCACCAGTCGATCGTCCGCACCGACGGCGGCGGCAACATCTTCGTCGACGACGCGGGCGCGGACGCGCCGGCGCTCCTGCACTACATCTCCGGGCTGCAGCGCTACGTCCCGTCGGCGATGCCGCTCTTCGCGCCGAACGTGAACTCCTACCGCCGCATCCGCCTCGAGAGCGACGCGCCGATCAACGTCCACTGGGGCAAGGACAACCGCACCTGCGGGCTGCGCGTGCCGGACTCGCCGCCCTCCGCACGGCGCGTCGAGAACCGGGTGCCGGGCGTCGACGCCAACCCCTACCTCGCCTTCGCCGCGACGCTCGCCTGCGGCCTGATCGGCCTGCACGAGGCCCGCGAGCCCCAGCCGGTCGTCACGATCGACGCCCACACCCTGCCCTTCGGCCTGCCCCGCCACCAGCACGACGCGCTGGAGCTCCTGCGCACCTGCCAGCCCCTGCGCAACACGCTCGGCAGCCGCTTCGTCGACGCCTTCCTCGAGGTGAAGCAGCTCGAATGGCAGCTCTACAACCGGGTCATCTCGAGCTGGGAACGGGAATATCTGCTGCTGAACGTGTGAGCGGCCGATGGCCGCTGGACCGGTGACTGACCGATGGGCGAAAGCCATTCTGCAACCGGCGAGACTCCCTCGCAGCTGATCGACGGCAGGATCCGCGAGCTCGGCGACTGGCGCGGCGCGACGCTGGCGAGGCTGCGAGAGCTGATCCGGGAGGCGGATCCCGATGTCGTCGAGGAGTGGAAGTGGCGCGGCGTGCCCGTGTGGTCGCACGACGGCATCATCTGCACCGGCGAGACCTACAAGGCCGTCGTCAAGATGACCTTCGCCAGGGGCGCCTCGCTCGAGGACCCCGCGGGGCTGTTCAACGCGAGCCTCGAGGGCAACACGCGGCGCGCCATCGACATCCGCGAGGGCGAGACGATCGACGAGGAGGCGCTGAAGGCCCTCGTCCGCGATGCCGCCGCACTGAACCGGTCCCGCAAGCGCCGCTGAGCGCGCCGGGGCCGGCCGGTACCGGGCCGCCTACGCCGAACCCGGTCCCGTCCCCCGCGCATGAGGCCTCGGGGCGGGCCGCAGGGCGAGCACGGCGGCGAGGAAGATCAGGGCGAAGCCGACCGTGTCCGCCGGCGTCGGCCGCTCGCCGACGAGGACCACCGAGGAGACGACGCCGACGACCGGCACGAGGAGGCTGCCGAGCCCGGCCGTGCTGGCCGGCAGGCGCCCGACGAGGCGGAACCAGAGGAGATAGGCGACGGCGGTGCCCATCAGCGCGCTGTAGGCGAGCCCCGCCGCCGACAGGGCGCCGATGCCGGCCGCCGGATCGGCGCCATTTGCCAAAGCTCCGAGCGTCACCGCGGCGAAGCCGGCGGCGATCTGCCAGGCGGCGATCGCCAGCGGGTGCCCCTGCACGTCGGCCCACTTGAGATAGACCGTTCCCGCCGCCCAGCTCACCGCTGCCCCCACCGCGAAGAGCGCGCCGGTCGGCAGCCCGTTCGCCACGAGCGGCCAGACGAGCACGGCGAGCCCCGCGACGCCGAGGAGAAGCGCGACGGCGCGCCGCGCCGTCAGCGTCTCGCCAAGAACGAGCCAGGCCAGGGCGGTCGCCCAGATCGGCATCGTGTAGGTGCAGATCGCGGTCCGGCTCGTCGAGGTCGCCACCAGCGCGAAGGCCGTGAGCATCCCGTAGCCGCCGGTCGCCAGGAGACCTGCGATCGCGAGATGGAGCCGCGGCCATCCCTTCCCGATCCTCAGGCTCGCGCCCGTCGCGCGCGCCGCCAGCATGAGCGCCGCGGCGCCGACGCCGAAGGTGATCGTCCGGAACGTCCACGGCGACAGGTCGTGCAGGGCGAACTTGCCGGCCGGCCAGTTCAGGCCCCAGACGAGGGCCACGAGCACGAGCTGGCCCCGCGCGGCCAGGTCGCCGCGCCCCTCCCCGTCGCTCATCCGGTCACGCCGGCCAGGGGCAGCCGGCCGGCCGGTTCGTGGACTCGCATCTCGCGGCCTTCCCCGTCACGCATTCCGACGCAAACGAGGGCGGACATGCTTCCCGGCATCCATGCCGGAAGCGCTGGCGCCGATAAACGTCCAGTTCCGGAAAAATCGGGGGACCAGCCCCGGTGCCGCCGATGCGCCGCGCCCGACCGTGCCGGGGCCGGCCCGGGCACGACGGGACGAGGGTCGAAGACGGGCCGAAGCCCGCCCCTCAGTTCACGCCGAGCTTCTTCTGCAGGCTCGTCGAGCTCGTCGTGTACTGGAAGACGAGCCGCTTGTCCGGATAGACGTAGCGGTGCGCCTGCTGGGCCATCAGCGCGACCTCGTGGAAGCCCGACAGGATCAGCTTGAGCTTTCCCGGGTACCAGTTGATGTCGCCGACGGCGAAGATGCCGGGCTCGCTCGTCTCGAACTTCGCGGTGTCGACGGGGATCAGGTTCTCGTGCAGCTCGAGCCCCCAGTCGGCGATCGGGCCGAGCTTCATCGTCAGGCCGAAGAACGGCATCAGCCGGTCGCACGGCACGACCGACTCCTCGTCGTCGCCGCCCTTGATCGTGACGTCCTTGAGCTCGCCGTTCGCGCCGTCGAGCTTCACGACCTGGCCGATCTTGAGGTCGACCTTCCCCTCCTCCACGAGCTTGCGCATCTTGTTGACGCTGTCGGGGGCGGCGCGGAAATTGTCGCGCCGGTGCACGAGGGTCAGGCTCTTCGCCAGCGGCTGCAGGTTGAGCGTCCAGTCGAGCGCGGAATCGCCGCCGCCGACGATCACCAGGTCGAGGTCGCGGAAATCCTCCATGCGGCGCACGGAATAGGCGACCGACTTGCCCTCGTAGGCCTCGATGCCCTCGATCGGCGGGCGCTTCGGCTGGAACGAGCCGCCGCCGGCCGCGATGACCACGACCTTGCAGTCGATCCTCGTGCCCTGGTCGGTCTCGACGGTGAAGCGGTTCTCGTCGTGGCGGACGAGCCTCGTGACCATGTGGCCGTGGTGGAAGGTCGCGCCGAACGGCTCGATCTGCTCCATCAGCTTGTCGGTCAGGCCCTGGCCCGAGATCACCGGCCAGGCCGGGATGTCGTAGATCGGCTTCTCCGGATAGAGCTCGGCGCACTGCCCGCCCGGCCGGTCGAGAATGTCGATCAGGTGGCATTTCATGTCGAGCAGGCCGAGCTCGAACACGGCGAAAAGCCCGACGGGGCCGGCTCCGATGATCACGACATCGGTGGAAAGTGCAGCTTCGCTCATAATCTCGTCAGTCTACCGTTTGTTCTGTCCGGCGGCGCAGCCAGGGCCGAGGCCCCACCCGCGTCTCGCCGCGTTCGCCGACAGGCTGGAGGTAGAGGGGCACCTCGGGCAACCGCCCCTCCGCAAGGGCCCTCAGGGTCGGCTCATGACTTACGACGAACGTGTCGAAGCCGCAACGCAGCATGAAGGGGATCTGGTCGAGCAAAATGTCGCCCCGGGCGCGGATCTCGCCCTCGAAGCCGTAGCGCTCGCGCAGGAGACGGGCGGCGGAATAGGAGCGCCCGTCGGTGAAGGCGGGAAAGGGCAGCGACACGAGAGCGAGCCGCGGCAGGTGGTCGACGATGTCCTCGACCGGCTCGCCGGGCTCGAGCGCGACGCCGAGATCGAGCGCATTCGTCTCGCGCGCCTCCTCGAGCCGCGCCGACGAGACGACCACGGCGCCCTCCGCCGGCAGCGCCTCGCCGTCCGGCACCGATTGCCAGCCGTCCTCGACGAATCCCTCGCGGGTCCACAGGCGCTCGCTCATGCCGGCCGGCTCCCCTCGATGACGCGGACGAACTGGCCGTTGTGCGTCAGGTGGATGCCGCACTCCGTCTTGTCGGATCCGCGCCAGCGGCCGGCGCGGTCGTCCTCGCCCGCCGCGACCGGGCTCGTGCACGGACGGCAGCCGATCGAGCGGTAGCCCTGGCCGACGAGCGGATGGACGGGCAATTCGTGCAGCACCATGTAGGCGCGCGTCTCGGACGGGGCCCAGTCGGCCAGCGGGTTGACCTTGAGCCGGCCGTGCTCGTCCTCGACCGTCGCCATCGCCTGCCGCGTCTGGCTCTGGTGGCGCTTGCGGCCGGTCAGCCAGACGTCGAAGCCCGACAGCGCCTCCTCGAGCGGCACCGTCTTGCGCAGGTGGCAGCACAGATCGGCGTCGCGGGCGTTGAGGCCGCCGTCGGGATCGAAGGCTGAAAGCTGCGCCGGGTCCGGCCGGGTCGAGCGCACGTCGGTCAGGCCGAGCGCCGTCACCAGCGTGTCGCGGTAGGCAAGCGTCTCGTCGAAATGCTTGCCGGTGTCGAGGAAGATCACCGGGGTCGCCGGATCGACCTGTGCCACGAGGTGCAGAAGCACCGCCGATTCGGCCCCGAAGGAGGCGACGACCGCCGTGCGGCCCGGCGCGAGGTCGCCCAGCACGTAGCGCAGCACGTCCCTCGCCGGCTCGCCGGCGAGCAGCCGGTCGAGCACGGAGGCGGGCGGCAGGCCGCGGGCGGGCGCCGCGGCGCCGTGGAGTTGCAGTGCCTCAGCCGCCATAGAGGGCCTCCCTGAACGGCGCCTCGCCGACCCGCCGATAGGCCGAGAGGAGGTTCTCCTTCGGGTCCTCGCGGACCCGGATGTAGGTGTCGACCAGCGTCTCCACCGCGTCGACGACCTCGTCGGCGGAGAATCCCTTGCCGACGATCTCGCCGATCGCGGCGTCCTCGCCCGGCGCGCCGCCGAGCGTGATCTGGTAGAATTCCTCGCCCTTCCGGTCGACGCCGAGAATGCCGATGTGGCCGACATGGTGGTGGCCGCAGGCGTTGATGCAGCCGGAGATCTTGATCGACAGGTCGCCGATCTCGCGCTGCCGCTCGATGTCGTCGAAGCGCTGCGACAGCCGCTGGGCGATCGGGATCGACCGGGCGTTCGCCAGCGCGCAGTAGTCGAGGCCCGGGCAGGCGATGATGTCGGTAACGAGGCCGCGATTGCCGCTGGCGAGGCCGATCCCGACGAGCGCGGCGTGGATCTCCGGCAGGTCGTTCTTCCTCACGTGCGGCAGGATCAGGTTCTGCTCGTGGCTCACCCGGATCTCGCCGAAGCCGTATTCGTCGGCCAGCTCGGCGATGCGGTCCATCTGGTCGGCCGTCGCGTCGCCCGGCACGCCGCCGGTGGGTTTCAGCGAGATCGTGACCGAGGTGTAGCCCGGCTGCTTGTGGGCGTGCGTGTTGCGCTCCACCCAGATCGCGAAGGCACGGTCGCGCGAGATCGCCTCGCCGAGCCGGGCCGCGTCGATCGGGCCCTCCTCGAAGGGCGGCGGCGCGAAGTAGCGGGCGATGCGGTCTCGCTCCTCCTGCGGCAGGTCGAGCGCACCGCCGCGGATCTCGGCGAACTCGGCCTCGACCTCCTCCTTCATGGCATCGATGCCGCGCTCGTGGACGAGGATCTTGATGCGCGCCTTGTACTTGTTGTCGCGCCGGCCCCAGCGGTTGTAGACGCGCAGGATCGCCTCGAGATAGGCGAGCAGCTCGTGCTCCGGCACGAAGTCGCGGATCTCCTTGGCGATCATCGGCGTGCGGCCCTGGCCGCCGCCGACGAAGACGCGGAAGCCGAGCCGGCCCTCGCCGTCGCGGCGGACCTCGAGGCCGATGTCGTGCGTGCGGATCGCCGCCCGGTCGGTCGCCGCGCCCGTCACCGCGACCTTGAACTTGCGCGGCAGGAACGAGAACTCCGGGTGCAGCGACGACCATTGCCGGACGATCTCGGCGTAGACGCGCGGGTCGGCGAACTCGTCGGCCGCCGCGCCCGCCAGGTGGTCGGCGGTGGTGTTGCGGATGCAGTTGCCCGACGTCTGGATGGCGTGCATCTCGACCTCGGCCAGCTCCTGCAGGATGGCGGGGATGTCCTTCAGCGCCGGCCAGTTGAACTGGATGTTCTGCCGGGTCGTGAAGTGGCCGTAGCCCTTGTCGTAGGTGCGCGCGATGTGCGCGAGCTTCCGCATCTGCGTCGACGACAGCGTGCCGTAGGGCACGGCGATGCGCAGCATGTAGGCGTGGAGCTGCAGGTAGACGCCGTTCATGAGCCTGAGCGGCTTGAACTGCTCCTCCGTCAGGTCCCCCGCGATCCGCCGGGCGACCTGGTCGCTGAACTGCGCGACCCGGTCGGCGACGAAGGCGGCGTCGAATTCGTCGTAGCGATACATCTCTGGACAAGCGTCCCTTACGCTGCGCTTCTCGAATGTCCGGTGGTCGGGCCGGTGTGGCGGATGCGCTCGCGCAGCCGCGCCGGCTGCACGCCCTCCCCGGTTTCCTCGACCTCGATCAGGTACGGCTCGACGACGAGCCGCGCCGCGACCGCCCTCTCGCCCTCGGCCTCGGCGTCCGCCGCGTCCTCGGCGCCGCGGATCACGCGGGCCTCGTCGAACTCGAGCGTCCAGCCCTCGGCGCCCAGGTAGATCACGCGCCCGTCCGCCAGCCGGTTCGCGGACAGCACCATCTGTTCGGCAAGCTTCTTCGCCATCGTCTCGCTCCTCACGCGGCCAGCGCGGCGGCGTCCTCGAAGGCGATGGCCTCCGACCATTCGCCCTCGGCCACCGCCCGGCCGACGAAAATCACCACGGGGCCGTCGACCTTCATGCGCGAAAGCCGCGGCAGCTCGTCCAGCCGGCCGAAGAACCGGCGGCCGTCGGCGCGCCCGACATTCTCCACCGCGCCGACCGGGGTGTCCGCGGCGAGGCCTGCCGCCATCAGCGAGGAGGCCACCTCGTCCGCCACGGACCGCGCCATGTAGAGCGTCAGCGTCGCGTCCGTGCGGGCGACGTTCGCCCACTCGACACCCGATTCGCCGCGCGCGGCATGGCCCGTCGCGAACACAAGCGAAGACGCGTGACGGCGGTGTGTCAGCGGGATCGCCGCCTCGGCCGCCGCGCCGAGCGCGGCCGTGATGCCCGGCACGATCGAGAAGGCGACGCCGGCCTCGCGCAGCGCGGCGATCTCCTCGCCGGCGCGGCCGTAGATCATCGGGTCGCCCGACTTCAGCCGGACGACGCTGTTGCCCGCCTTCGCCTCGGCCACGAGGATCGCGTTGATCTCGTCCTGGCCGTGCGAGTGGCGGCCCTTGCGCTTGCCGACATGGATGCGGCGGGCGTCGCGCCGGCCGACCTCGAGCACGCCCGCGTCGACGAGGTCGTCGAACACGATGACGTCGGCTTCCGACAGGACGCGCCGGCCACGCATCGTCAGCAGGTCCGCCGCGCCGGGGCCGGCGCCGACGAGCCAGACGTGGCCGTCGCCAGCCGCCTCCGAGCGCGCCGTCTCGAGCTTGCGCATGACGCGCCGCTGCGCCGCCGCCTGGTCGCGGGCGGCCTCGGCGGCCAGCGCCTCGTCGGAGAAGTAGTCGCGCCAGAAGGCGAGCCGCCGCCTGCCGGGCGGCAGGAGCGCCGCCACGCGGTCGCGGAACGAGCCCGCGAGCGCCACCAGGGCGCCGAGCCCCTGCGGCAACATGTCCTCGATCCGGTTGCGGATGATGCCGGCGAGGACCGGCCCGTCGCCCTCCGTGGAGATCGCCACGGTGAGCGGCGCGCGGTCGACGATCGCCGGGGTGAGCACGTCGCACAAGTCCGGGCGGTCGACGACGTTGAGCGTCACCTTCGCCTGGCGCGCGAGCGCCGCGAGGCGCCGGTCCTCGGCCTCGTCGCCGGTGCCGACGAAGGCCAGCGCGGCGCCGTCGAAATCGGCCGCCTCCGGCCACCGCCGGATGACGTCCCAGCCCTCGCGGCCCGCGAGATCGGCGACCTCCGCCTCGATTTCGGGCGCATAGACCATGACGCGCGCCCGCGTCTTGGCGAGAAGCCGAAGCTTGCCGCCGGCTTCCCCGCCGCCGCCCGCCACCACGACGCGGCGGCCGTCGACGACGGCAGAAACCGGGAATGTCCTGAGCTTGCCCATGCCGGATCCTTGAACTGACCTGGCCGGGAATATCGCGCGGCGCCGCGGCAAAGCCAACGGGGTCCGAGCGAATAAACAAGCAAATTCAGTAAGTTAGTGAGATTTGGAAGCTGGTGCCCCGAACGCGGGGCGGCGGAGAATGGCGTTCCGCGGGAGGCGGCGGGGCAGCAACGCGGCGCTCAGGCCGCCGCCGCCTCCGCCTCGTCCTCGCGCACCAGATGCACGCGCAGCCCGTCGAGCTTCTCCGACATCAGGATCTGGCAGGACAGCCGGGTGCAGGAATCGACGTCCGGCAGGGTGTCGAGCATGTCGAGCTCCTCGTCGGTCGGCTCGACGAGGAAATCCTTCCACTCCGGCTCGACCTTGACGAGGCATGTGCCGCAGGCGGCGGCGCCGCCGCACTCGGCCTTCATGGGAAGGCCCCAGTCGCGGATGATCTCCATCACCCGCCAGCCCTCGAGGGCCTCGAGAGGGTGCTCGCGCCCCTCGGTGTCGATGACGACGATGTGCATTGTCAGTCTCCCGTCTCCTTGAAGGGGTCAGCTCAAGGACCGACGGGACGAACAAGCGCGCAGTACGTAGCGCCGGCGCAAGTCCGGATCAACCCGTACCCCGCCGGCGCCGGCTCAGCCCTGCCGCTCGGGAACCCGCACGGTCAGGCCGTCGAGCTCGTCGCTGACCTTGATCTGGCAGGACAGGCGGCTGTTCGGCTTCACCTCGAAGGCGAAGTCCAGCATGTCCTCCTCCATCTCGGAGGCCTCGCCCGTCTTGTCGCGCCAGTCCTCCTCCACGTAGACGTGGCAGGTGGCGCAGGCGAGCGCGCCGCCGCACTCGGCCTCGATCCCCGGCACCATGTTGCGGATCGCCGCCTCCATGACCGTCGAGCCCGTCTCCGCCTCGACCTCGTGGACCTCGCCATTGTGTTCGATGAACACGATCTTCGGCATTCGCCCTGCTCCGCGCCTCTGAAAGATATGGGTTTCGGCGGACCCTATAGGCGAAGAGCCCGGAACGCGAAAGTGTTCCGGGCTGCGGCGGGGCTTCCTCAGTGCTCGGTGTACAGCCGGCCGACGAACGAGCCGACGTCCTCGAGCTCGCTCTCGAGGTCGCTGAGCAGGCTGCGGACGCCGCGGCCGCTGCCGCCCCGGCCCATCTGCTCGAGCTGCTCGGCGAGCTCCGCCACGCCCCAGGCGCCGACCGCGGCGGCCGACCCCTTGAGGGTGTGCGCCGCGTCGACCCGGTCGCGGCCCGCCGACATCCTCAGCCGGTCGAGATAGAGCGCCGCCTGGATCACGAAGAGCTGCAGCGCCTCGCGCTCGACCTGGGGGTCCCCCGCGGTCTGCCGCGCGAGGTGGTCGAGGTCGACCGGGCGCTTCAAGTTGACCCGCGGCGGCCGCGCCACCGCGCCCCATCCGATCGGGCTCGATTGTGCCATCGCTTCACGTCCCCGCTGCTCCCACGCCATCACTCCCCGCAGCCTCGCGCCGCAGGCGCAAAGAAGCGGTTAACCCCGCCCGGAGAAAGTCGTTAACGATGTCTTAATGTTCTCCCTGCCGGGTGTTTCCCAGTCACACCTTTGCCGATAGTATTTGCCTGCCGCACTGTCTTTGAGTGCGGTGCGGGGCGGCGTTTGTGCTTCGCCACCGGCCGGGCGCAGAGGCAGCGCCCGAACCGGAGGCAGGCCTCAACACGAGCTTCCGGATTTGGTGCCGGCCGGGAGGTCGGCTCGTAGCGGCGGGCGAGCGCCCGGTAAGTATCGAGTACGGACGCGAGGCGATATAGATGGCGAACCAGTCACCGAAGGCGCGGGATGCAGACGCGGCGGCTCTCTCCGCTCTCGAAGAAGCGCTGGGAGGATCGGCCGAACAGCATGAGCCGGGAGATCCGGCGGCCGAGGCCACGGAGACCGTGAACCGCGCCGTCGAGCGCGTCGTCGAGGCGGCGCGCGACAACGGCCGCGCCTCGCGCGCGGGCGACGCCGCGGCGGCCGAGCCGGCCGGGGGCCACGCGAGGCCCAGCCAGCCCGCCAACGACACCAGGCGCCCCGCCAACGACGACCGCCCGAGCATGGGCCACGTCGTCTACGCCATGCAGCGCCGTCCCTCGAAGGCGCCCTTCGTCGTCGCCTTCCTGCTCTCCGCGATCTGGGCGGGCCTCGGCCTCGCCCTCGGCTGGGGCCTCTACGAATCGCGCCTCTTCGACGTCGGCAATCTCGCCGCGCTGCGCGCCGAGCCCGGCATCCTCAGCCTCTATGCCGGCATCGTCCTGCCGATCCTCCTGTTCTTCGCCACCGCCGCCATGTACTGGCGCGCCCAGGACCTGCGGCTGGCCAGCCGCGCCCTCACCGAGGCCGCGATCCGCCTCAGCGAGCCGGAGGGCGTCGCCAAGGATTCCGTCGTGGCCGTCGGCCAGGCGATCCGCCGCGAGGTCGCCGCGATGGGCGACGGCGTCGAGCGCGCGCTCGCCCGCGCCGGCGAGCTCGAGGCGCTGATCCACGGCGAGGTCTCCTCGCTGGAGCGCGCCTATCACGAGAACGAACTGCGCATGCGCGCGCTGCTCGAGCAGATGTCGAACGAGCGCGAGCAGATCATCACCAACGCCGACAAGCTGCGCGCCGCCATCCAGGGCACCCACGAGGACCTCGCCGCCGACCTCGGGGCCGTGAGCGACCGCATCACCGAATCGGTCACCGCCGCCGGCGACCGCGTGACGAACGCGATGTCGCAGCGCGGCGACGAGCTGGCCGACGCGCTGACCACCGCCGGCGACAACCTGATCGGCACGCTGACGGTGCACGGCGACGAGCTGGTGCGCCGCCTCTCCGACACCGGCCACGAGGTGACGACGTCGCTCAACGACACGAGCACCTCGCTGACCAACCTGCTCTCCGAGCGCGGCTACGAGATCAACCACGCGCTCGAGCAGACCGGCACGAACATCGTCAACGACCTCAGCGAGCGCGGCAACGCCGTCAACACGACGCTGCGCGACACCGGCTACACGCTGGTCAACGAGCTGAGCGAGCGCTCCAACGAGGTGTCGGAGCGCCTGCGCGTCACCGGCCAGTCGCTGGTCGAGAGCCTGACGTCGCGGTCCGACGAGGTGACCGAGCGCCTGCGCGAGACCGGCACGAGCATGACCGACCGCCTCGTCACGCAGGGCGGCGACATCACCGACCGGCTGCTCGCCACCGGCACCGACATCACCGACAACCTGCTCACCCAGGGCAACGAGATCACCACGCGCCTGTCGACCGTCGGCACGCAGATCTCCGAATTCGATCGCCGAGAACGGCTCGCGCCTGACGACGAGCCTCGACGAGACGAGCACCCGCCTCGAATCGACCATGGCCGAGCGCAGCGACGAGCTGACCAGCCGCCTCTCGACGATGGGCGAGGACATTCTCGGCCGCCTGGCCGGCGCCGGCGAGGACCTCACGACGACGATCACCGCCCGCACCACCGACTTCACCGAGCAGCTCGGCCGCGTCGGTGCCGAGGTGGCACGCGCCGTCTCGTCGCGCGGCAGCCGCCTGGCCGAGAGCCTGCAGCAGACGACCGACGAGCTGATGGGCGCGATGGAAGCCCGCTCCGAGGAGGTCAACGGGCGCCTGAGCGGCATCGTCGGCCAGCTCGACGAGACGCTGTCGACGAAGGGCGGCGCGCTGGCCGACAGGCTCGAGGCGCGCAGCGGCGAGCTCGACGGCATCCTCGGCCGCCACAGCACCGAGATCGAGAGCGTGTTCTCGAGCCGCCTCGCCGAGATCGACGGCACGCTGTCGAGCCGCGGCACGGAAGTCTCCGAGCAGCTGCTCAGCCGCGCCGAGGAGATCCGCGAGATCCTCGGCAGCCGGTCCGACGAGATCCTCCAGGTCATCGGCGACCGCACCGGCGAGCTTCGGGAGACCCTGTCGAGCGGCAGCACGACCCTCGACGAGATGCTCTCCGAGCGCACCTCCGCCATCACCGGCACGCTCGACAGCCGGCTCGGCGAGATCGGCGAGACGTTGGCCACCCGCGGCGACGCGCTCGACGAGATGCTGTCGCGTCGCACCTCCTCCCTCGTCGAGGCCCTCGACAGCCGCTCCGGCGAGATCGGCGAGACGCTGGCGACCCGCAGCGACTCGCTCGACCAGATGCTGTCGCGCCGCACCTCCGCCCTCGCGGAGGCGCTCGACAGCCGCTCCGGCGAGATCAGCCAGACGCTGGCCGCCCGCAGCTCCGAGGTTCTCGAGGCGCTGTCGGCCCGCACCCGCGAGGTCACCGAGGCGATGTCGGACCGCTCCGGCGAGGTCGACAGCGTGCTCTCGGGCCGCGTCGCGGAGCTGGTCGAGACGATCGGCGCCCGCACCGGCGAGCTCGACGACCGCCTCGCCGGCCGCACGAGCGAGATCCGCGACCTTCTGGACTCGCGCACGAGCGAGGTGGACACCCTTCTCGCGGCCCGCGTGGCGGGCCTCGTCGACGCGATCGGCGCCCGCTCCGGCGAGCTCGACGACCGTCTCAGCGGCCGCACGAGCGAGCTCAAGGACATCCTCGCGGCGCGCACCAGCGAGTTCAACGACGCGCTGACCCGGCGCACCGGCGAGCTGAGCGAGGTCCTGTCGACGCAGACCGCCGCGATCAACGAGTCCTTCGAGTCGCGGCTCGGCGAGATCGACAAGGTGCTGCAGCAGCGCGGCGACGCGATCGAGCAGACCCTCGCCCGCCGGTCCAACTCCTTCACCAAGCTGGTGGTCGAGCGGGCGCGCGAGGTCGACCAGACGCTGGCCGGCCACCTCAAGTCGATCGGCGACACGCTCGAGGAGCGCAGCAGCTCGATCGAGGAGTCCTTCTCCCGGAAGGCCGAGGAGGCCGCCGCCGCCCTCGCCCGCCATGCGGAGGGCTTCGGCTCGACCGTCGGCGAGCGCGTGACCGAGCTCAGCGAGACGCTCGGCCGCCGCAGCGACGAGATCAACGAGACGCTGACCAAGCGCTTCGGCGAGATCGAGGACACGCTCGTCGTGCGCGGCGGCGAGGTGGCCGAGACGATCGGCCGTCGCGCCTCCGAGGTCCACGAGAACCTCGACAGCCGCCTCGACGCGCTGACCAGCATGTTCAACGGCCGCGCCGAGGTGCTGCAGAAGGCGCTCGACGACCGCACGCGCTCGATCGAGACGCTGCTCTCCGACCGCACCCGGGCGATCGAGGTGTCGCTCGACGAGCGGGCGCAGCGCATCGACACGGCGCTGGGCAGCCGCCTCGGCGAGATCGAGCAGACGCTCGACACGCGCGGCGGCAACCTGACGGAGACGCTCGCGACCCGCGCCAAGGAGCTCGAGGAAGTGCTCGGCGGCCAGTCCGGCGAGATCGAGCGCATCTTCAACGAGCACGGCCGCAGCCTCGTCTACGCGCTGTCGGAGAAGACGCGCGAGGTGCGCGAGACGCTCGACGGCCAGTCTTCCGAGGTCGACCGCGTGCTGGGCGAGCGGACGGGCGCCTTCAGCGACGCCCTCGCCGAGCGCACCCGTGAGCTGCAGCGCGTGCTGGGCGAAGGCTCGGCCGACGTGGAGCGCGCGCTGGGCGAGCAGGCGGGCACTCTCGCCGAATCGCTGGCGGAGCGCCTGGCCGAGATGCGCGAGGCGGTCGGCAGCCAGTCGGCCGAGCTGCAGCGGCTGTTCGCCGAGCAGGGCGAGGAGCTGACCACGACGATCTCCAGCCGCATCGCGCGGCTCGAGCAGGCCCTGTCGGGCGGCTCGGGCGACCTGCGCGCCGCGCTCGACGAGGGCGGCAGCGCGTTCGAGGAGATGCTCGGGCGCCAGTCGGCAGAGGTCCAGCGCCTGTTCGCCGAGCAGGGTGGCGAGCTCACCGAGACGATCGCCGGCCGCGTCGCGCGCCTCGAGCAGGCCC
Source organism: uncultured Alphaproteobacteria bacterium (assembly GCA_963816555.1). Taxonomy (GTDB): domain Bacteria; phylum Pseudomonadota; class Alphaproteobacteria; order Rhizobiales; family Tepidamorphaceae; genus Lutibaculum. Next base: position 85,221 of record CAWFLD010000011.1, read on the forward strand.
TGTCGGGCAGCTCGGGCGAGCTGCGGGCCGCGCTCGACGAGGGCGGCAGCGCGTTCGAGGAGATGCTCGGGCGCCAGACGGCCGAAGTGCAGCGCCTGTTCGCCGAACAGGGTGGCGAGCTCACCGAGACGATCGCCGGCCGCGTCGAGCGCCTCGAGCAGGCCCTGTCGGGCAGCTCGGGCGAGCTGCGGGCCGCGCTCGACGAGGGCGGCAGCGCGTTCGAGGAGATGCTCGGGCGCCAGACGGCCGAGGTCCAGCGCCTGTTCGCCGAACAGGGTGGCGAGCTGGCCGAGACGATCACTGGCCGCGTCGCGCGCCTCGAGCAGGCCCTGTCGGGCGGCTCGAGCGACATGCGGGCCGCTCTCGAGGAAGGCGGAAGCGCGCTCGAGACCGTGCTCGGCCGCCAGTCGAGCGAGGTCCAGCGCCTGTTCGCCGAACAGGGCCGCGAGCTCACGGAGGCGATCGCCGACCGGGTGGCGAGCCTCGAGCAGGCCCTCTCGGGCAGCTCCGGCGAGCTGCGCACCACGCTCAGCGAGGGCGGCACGGCGCTCGACGAGATGCTCGGCCGCCGCGCCGAGGAGCTCCGGACGAACCTCGCGGACCGCTACGAGGCGATCGAGACGCTGCTCGACGACCGCGGCGGCACGTTCGGCCAGGCGCTCGAGGCGCGGGCCCGCGCCTTCGACGAGAGCCTGTCGGCACGCACCGAGGCGCTCGAGACGGTGCTGGCCGCGCACAGCGGCAGCCTGACCGAGATGCTGACCGGTCGCACCCGCGAGATCACCGAGGCCCTGGAGAGCCGGGCCGGCGAGATCGAGGAGACGCTCGCCGTGCGCGGCGGCCGCCTCGTCAGCGAGCTCACCTCCCGCCGCGACGAGATCGAGGAGGTCGTCGGCTCGACGGCCGACACGGTCAACCGCGTGCTGTCGACGCGCGCCGCCGACATCACCCGCGCCATCGCCCAGCAGGGCCTCGAGGTGGCGCGTGCCATCTCGTCGTCGAGCCAGGCGGCCTACGACACGATGGAGACGCGCAGCCGCAGCGTCGTCGAGGAGATCAACGCGACGAACGAGAGGGTGACGACCGACATCGCCGCCATCCTCGACCGTCTCGGCGAATCGAACGGCGCGCTGCGCGACATCATGGCCGGCGCCAGCGAGAACCTCTCGACCATCGAGACCAGCCTGTCGTCGCGCGTCGAGGAGTTCCGCGGCGCGATCCAGGCGGCCACCTCGCAGACCGGCGAGACCAGCCGCCAGATGGAGGAGCAGGTCCGGCTTCTCGAGGAGAGCTCCAGCCGCGCCCTCGGCGAGGTCGGCGCGCTCGCCGAGCGGTTCGGGCAGCAGGCGCGCCTGCTCTCCGAGACGACACAGGAGATCGAGCGCACCAACCAGGCGATGGACGGCGCGATCGACGGACGCCGCGAGAAGCTCGAGGAGCTGTCGCGCGCCCTCACCGAGCGCGCCGGCGAGTTCGACCAGGTGGTCGGCGGCTACACCGAGTCGCTCGACACCGCGCTCGCCGAGGCGCGCCAGCGCGCCGACGCGATGTCCGACCTGCTCGACCGCTCGAGCCGCGAGGCGGCCGATCGCCTCTACGGCGAGTTCGAGAGGCTCAACACCGCCGTCGACGACCTCGCCGGCATGGTGAGCCAGCGTACCGCCTCCTCGACCCGCGAGCTCTACGACCAGCTCTCGGCGGTGCGCCGCGCCGCCGAAGAGATCTCGTCGCGGATCAGCGACCGCACCTCGGAATCGACCGAGGCGCTGTCGGCGGAGCTCGCCCGGGTGCAGCAGACGGTCGACGCGATGGCCGAGACGATGGCGGAGCGCTTCCAGAGCTCCACCCGCTCGCTCCTGTCGGACATCGAGGGCGTGCGCGCCACGGCCGACGACATCGCCGGCCAGATCGGCAACCGCGCCTCGATGGCCGCCCGCAACGCGGCCTACGAGTTCGACGGGCTGCGCGACCGCGCCGACGAGATCGCCCAGGCGATCGGCGAGCGCGCCGCCCAGTCGGCCCGCTCGGTCATCGACGAGGTCGAGGCGATCCGTGCCGCGACCGACGAGATCTCGGGCGAGATCGCGGAGCGGGCCTCGGCCTCGACCCGCGAGATGCGCGAGGAGGTCGAGCGCGTCCGCGCCGAGCGCCGACGAGATCGGCGAGGCGATCAGCCAGCGCACGGCCGCGACCGCCCGCTCGGTGGCGCAGCAGTTCGACGAGCTGCGGCGCTCGACCGAGGAGATCCGCCAGCTCCTGAGCGAGACGGCGTCGGAGTCGGCACGCGCCGTGTCCGAGCAGCTCGAGCAGATGCGCCTCAGCGCGGGCAGCGAGGGCGAGCGGGCCGCGCAGGCGGTGCGCTACGGCTTCCAGGACGTCACGCAGGAGATCTCGACGCTGCTGCAGTCGACGACCGAGCGCTTCTCGGAGGCGAGCCGCGAGATGCGCGACGCCGCCAAGGCGATCGCCGACGAGCTCGAATTGACCCGCAGCGACCTGCGCCGCGGCATCTTCGAGCTGCCGCGCGAGACCCAGGAGAACGCCGCGGCCATGCGCCGGGCGGTGGCCGAGCAGATCAAGGCCCTGAACGAGCTCTCCGAGATCGTGTCGCGGCACTCGAACCCGGTCGACGTGGTGATCCCGGAGCAGCAGTCGCGCCGCATCGCCTCCGGCGGCGGGGCGGCGGCTCCCGCGGCCCAGGCCCAGCCGCAGCGGCAGGCGCCGGCGGCACCGCAGCAGGCGGAGCGGCCGCGCTCGACCTGGCGCAGCCAGCAGCCGGCGCAGAAGCCGGCCCCGGCCACCCGCGCCGGAGGCGAAGGCCGAGCCGGAGCCGCAGGCCCAGCCGCGCAAGCCGGCCGGCCGGCAGGACGACCGCTGGTCCCTGTCCGACGTGCTGGCGATCGCCTCGCACGGCGGCGAGGACAACCAGCAGCGCTCCTCGCAGCGCCGCCAGAGCCCGAGCCCGGCCCCCGAGCAGCGCTCGCCGGCCCAGATGATGGAGTCGCTCGACGCGATCGCCGTCGACATCGTGCGGGCGATCGACGACAACGCCTTCATGGATCTCTACGACCGCTACCGGAAGGGCGAGCGCGACATCTTCATCCGTCGCCTCTACGCCCAGCGCGACCGGGGCGTCATCGAGGAGGTGCGCCGGAAGTACCGCCGGGATCCGGAGCTGCGCGACGCGGTCGACCGCTATGTCGACGGCTTCGACGCGCTGGTCGAGCAGATCTCGGCCACCGACCGCAACGGCGTGCTGCGGCAGATGTACCTGACCTCGGAGCCGAGCAAGGTCTACTCGCTGCTCGCCGAGGCCTCGGGCCGCACGACGTAAGCGCCGCGCGCCCGGCGGCGCGCGCTCGACATGCAGGAAGGGGCGGCCGTCTGGCCGCCCCTTCTTCGTTTCCGGATCTCTTTCTTGCCGAACGGTCGGCGGGTGCCTTTGTCGCGTCGCCGCCCGGCCCTGCAGGGGGCGGGAGCCGCCGCCGCAAGCTCCTGCGCCTGCTCCTGCTCCTGCGCTCCTGCTGCCCTGCCCCGCTCCCAGCCCCTGCTGCCCGCGAATCGGGGCGCCGTCGAGGCGCGGCCGGACGGCCGCGTCCTTCAGCGGAAACCCTTGGGAAAAGGTCGGAAACCGTCAGGCGCCGCCGCGGGCGGCGCGGTTCAGATCGTCGCGAGCGTCCAGGCGACGATCTCGCCCGCCACCTCGTCGAAGGCCGCGTTGAGGCCGGCGGTCATGCCCGGCGCCTCGGCATCGGAGAGCGCCACCGTCGCGCGGAAGTGCTTCGAGGCGACGACGCGGCCGCTGGCGTCGGCGACGATCCTCGCGGACACGTCGATCACCGCCGCCTTGTCGTAGGCGGCGACCTCGAAGCTCCTCAGGTCCGTGACGAGGCCGTAGTCGGAGGCCTGGGCCCCGCCCGAGGGCGCGACGCCGCGGATGCGGCCGCTGTTCTGGAAGGCCTCGATCAGGCGCGCCTGCACGAGCACCGGCAGGCGGTCGTTCCACTGCGCGCCCTTGAGGTAGGTGACGACGGTCGGCGAGGTGCGGACGACGATGCGCTCGGAGTTGAGGGCGCCGACGGCCATCGGCTCGGTCACCGCCAGCTGTGCGGAGCTCGAGCCGGCCGTGTCGAGGGCCGCCGGGGCGGTCAGGTCATAGGTGGCGGGCGGCGGGCCGCCCCCGCCGAGCAGGCTGGCCGCGGCACAGCCGTTCAACATCGTCGCAAGCGCGAGGCCCGCGGCAATTCGACCGACTCGTGGCACCTGCAAGCCCCCTCGAAAGACCAAATCACTTAAGCGTTTGGTAGCACATCGCCCGGGGCGCTCCTATCGTCGACGCAGCCTCTTCCTCAGAAGCGTCGCCCGGGGTTGTATTCTTGCACCTGCGACCCGCTGCCGGAGAAGAACCCGGCCGGATTCTGGCTCAGCTTCTTGATGACCCGCTCGAGCTCGCCGAGCGTCTGGCGGCCGTCGCTCATCAGCTGCTGGAACTGCTTCAGCCCGCCGGTGCCGTAGCGCTGCACGTCGCCGCCGATCGCGTCGATCTGCGAGTTGAGGTTGTCGGCCGTCTTGCGGATCGACTTCGCGGCCTCCGTCGCCTCGGTGAAGAAGCCGCCGCCCTGCCCTTCCAGCATGCCGTTGGCCTGGGAGAGCAGCTTGTCGAGCTTCTCCGAGGTCGTGCGCAGCTGCGAGGCGACCGCGCTCGCGTCGTCGATGAAGCTCTCCACCTGGTCGGTCTTCGAGGCGAGGCCGACGGTGAAGCTCTCCACGTTGGTCACCGAGCGCTGGATCGACTGCGGGTCGATCGCCTCGACCAGCGTGTTCGCCCGCCCCGCGAGGCTGCCGACCTGGTCGGCCGCGGAGCTCGCGCTGACGAGGAAGTTCGCCACCAGCTCGCGGTTGTTCGACAGCATGTCGGTGAAGTTGCGCACGTCGCCCAGCACCGCCCGCACCTGCTCGGGATCGACCGCGTCGACCACCTTCTGCGCGCTGTCGCCGATCGCGGCGACCTTGTTGCCGGCCTCGCTGATGCTCTGCGCGGCCGCCCGCGCGTCCGTCACGAAGCCCTCGATCTCGCCGGAGTTGCGGCCGAGGACGCTCGAGAAGCTCTCGATGCTGTCGAGCGTGCTCGACACCTTCTGCGGGTCGACGGCGGCGGTGATCGCCTTCACGTCGTCGCCGATCGTCTCGAGCTGCGCGCCGACCCGGTCGATCCGGTCGACGGCGGACACCGCCTTGTCGGCGAGCATCGTCACCTTGTCGGCGTTCGCCGCCAGCGCGTCGCTGAACTGGCGCACGTTCGAGACGACGGACTTGACCGCCTCGGGATCGACCGCGCCGACCACGTCGTTCACCTTGGCGCCGGCCTCGCCGAGCGAGGTCACGGCGGTGCGCGTGTCCTGCACGAGGCCGTCGATCGCGTCGCCGTTGCGGGCGAGCGCCGCGGTGAAGCTCTCCGCGTTGCTGACCGTGTTGCCGAGCCGCGCCGGGTCGATCGCCGCGACGAGCGTGTTGACCCTCTCGCCGGCCTGCCCGACCTGGCCCACCGCGCCGCGCACGTCCGCCATCACGCCGTCGAGCTGGCCGCCGGCCGAGCTCAGCTGCCCGGAGAAGGTCTCGAGGTTGGCGAGGCTGTTGGAGATGCGTCCGGCATTGTCGGAGACGACGCCGTTGATCGTGTCGCTCAGCGTGCCGACGCGGCCGCCCGCGTCGCCGAGCTGCCTGACCGCCGTGCGCGCGTCCGCCACCAGCCCGTCGATCTCGCCGCCGTTGCGGGCGAGCGCCGAGGTGAAGCTCTCGGCATTGGCGATCACGTTGCCGATGCGGGCGGTGTCGATCGCCGCGATCACCGAGTTCACGCTGTTGCCGATCTCGTCGATCCGCTGCGCCGCCGAGCGCACGTCCGCCACGAGCCCGTCGAGGTTCTGCCCGGCGGTGCTCAGCTGGCCGGAGAACGTGTCGATGTTGGACAGGCTCGACGACAGCGTGTCCGGATCGACGGCCGCCACGACCTTGTCGAGGTCGGCGCTGAGCGCGGCGATGCGGGTGCCGGCCGAGCCGATCTCCTTCACCGCCGACTGCGCCTCCTGCATCAGCGTGTCGAGCTGGTCGCCGTTGCGGGCGAGCGCCGAGGTGAAGGTCTCGGCGTTCGACATGACCGAGTTGATCCGCTCCGGATCGATGGCGGCGACGAGCGTGTTGACGCTGCCGCCGACCTGGTCGACGCGGGTCGCGGCGCCGCGCACGTCCGTCATCAGGCCGTCGAGCTGCTGCCCGGCCGTGGCGAGCTGGCCGGAGAAGGTGTCGATGTTCGCCAGCGTGTTCGAGATGCGCGCCGGATCGACCGCGGCGGCGACGTCGGAGACGCGCTGGCCGGCGCCTTCGAGATTCGCGGCCATGCCGTTGAAGCGCTCCGAGGCCTGCGTCACGTTGTCGGCGATCTGGTTGATGCGGCCGGCGTTCTCCGCGAGCGAATCGGTGAACTTGCGCGCGTCGGAAACCGCCTGGCGGACGTCGTCTGGATTGATCGCGCCGACGATGCCGTCGAGGCTGTCGCTGAGCCGCCCGACCTTCTCGCCGAGCTCGTTGAGCCGGCGCGCCGCCATCGCGGCGTCGGAGAGGAAGGACTGCACGTTGCCGGAGTTGTCGGCGAGCGCCTGCGTGAAGGACTGGACGTTCTTGACGGTCGCCGAGACGGCGTCCTGGTTCTGCGTCAGCACCGTGTCGAGCTTGCCGGCGATCGAATCGATCTTGGTCATCAGCGACTGGCCGCTCTCCAGGAGATCCTGGAAGTTCGAGCGCTGCGCGACGATCGTGCCGCCGGGCGGCAGCGGCTCGGCCTCGGCCTCTCCCGGCTGAAGCTGCACGTAGGCGACGCCGGTCAGCGTCTGGAACTGCAGCTGCGCCTGCGTGGTCTTGGTGATGGGATAGCCGTTCTGGACGCGGATCGTCGCGACGATTCGCGAGGGATCGTTCGGCGCAAGCCCGAGCGAGGCGACGTCGCCCACCCGGATGCCGTTGTAGAGCACCGTGCTGCCTTCCGTGAGGCCGGTGACCTCGCCCTGGAAGACCACGTGATACGGCGTCCGGTCGCCGGCGCTGCCGTAGCTGCCCATCCAGAACACGAAGCCGAACGCGCCGGCGATCACCGCAAGCGCGAACAGGCCAACGATCAGGGGGTTGGCGCGTGTCTCCATGGTGCAACTATCCGTGGGCTAGTGCTGCTGCGCGACCGCGCTGTCCGCCGAAATAGGCCTTGATCCACGGGTCGTCGTGGCGCAGCACCGTCTCCACATCGCCGGCCACCAGGATCTTCTTTCCACCCAGGGCCGCAACCCGGCTGCAGATGGAAAATAGGCTGTCCACGTCATGGGTTACCATGAAAACCGTGAGACCTAAAGTCTCCTGCATCTTGGCGATCAGCTCGTCGAACTCGGCCGCGCCGATCGGGTCGAGGCCGGAGGTCGGCTCGTCGAGAAACAGAAGATCGGGATCGAGCGCCAGGGCGCGCGCCAGCGCGGCGCGCTTGATCATGCCGCCCGACAGCTCCGACGGCATCTTGCCGGCCGCGTCCGCCGGCAGGCCGACCATGGCGAGCTTCAGCCGGGCGAGCTCGCCGCGCAGCTCCTCGTCGAGGTGAAGGTGCTCGCGCATCGGCGCCTCGACGTTCTGCTGCACGTTGAGCGAGGAGAACAGCGCGCCCTGCTGGAACAGGACGCCCCACCGCTTCTGGACGTCGGTCGCCGCCTGCGGGCCGGCGTTCAGCATGTCGGTGCCGAACATGCGGATCGTGCCGGCGCGCGGCTTCACGAGGCCGATCAGCGTGCGCAGCAGCACCGACTTGCCGGTGCCCGAGCCGCCGACCACGCCGAGGATCTCGCCGGGCGCGACGTCGAGGTCGAGGTCCTTCAGGATGACGGCATCGCCGAAGCCGACCGTCAGCCCGCGCGCCTCGATCACCGGCTGCCGCCCGGTGCCGGCGGCGCTCTTCGGCTCTATCGCCACGCCGTGCTCCTCACAGGTTGATCGCGCTGAAGAATATGGCGAAGAAGCCGTCCAGGACGATGACGGTGAAGATCGCCTTCACCACCGAGGCCGTCGTCTGCTGGCCGAGCGATTCGGCGCTGCCGGCCACCGCCAGCCCCTCGAGGCACGCGATGAAGCCGATCGCCATGGCCATGAAGGGCGCCTTGATCATGCCGACCATGAAGGTGTTGAAGTCGATCGCGCCCTTCAGGTGCTGGATGAAGGTCTCCGGCGGCAGGTCGATGTAGCTCCAGGCGACGAGGCCGGCGCCGAGCAGGCACGCCATGTCCGACAGGAAGGTCAGCAGCGGCAGCGAGATCATCAGCGCGATCAGCCGGGGCACGATCAGCACCTCGGCGGGATCGAGCGCCAGCGTGCGCATGGCGTCGATCTCCTCGCGCATCTTCATCGAGCCGATCTCGGCGGTGATCGCGCTGCCGGTGCGGCCGGCGACCATGATCGATGTCAGCAGCACGCCGAGCTCGCGCAGGATGAGGATGCCCGCGAGATCGACCGAATAGATCTCCGCGCCGAAGCCGCGCAGCTGGTAGACGCCCTGCTGCTCGATGATGCCGCCGATCAGGATCGAGATCAGCGCGACGATCGGCACCGCCCGCAGGCCGATATATTCGAGGTGGTGGAGCAGCGAGGTGTAGCGCGCCCGCCCCGGCCGCAGGAACAGCCGGCCGCTGATCACCACCGCTTCGCCGAACAGCGAGACGAGGCCCATCACGTCGTGCCAGGCGTTGATGACCGTCCAGCCGGTGTCGGTCGCGAGCCGCACCGGAAAGGGCGGCTCGCGGGACTCCTCGTAGGGTCCCGGCGCGTTCTCGGCGACCTCCTCGAGGAGGATGCGCTGATTCTCCGACAGGTCGCGGAACCGGACTTCGTGGCCGCCGTCCTTGAGCCGCGCCGCCGTGCGGTGCACGAGCCAGGCGCCGGAGGTGTCGAAGCGGCCGATCTCCGTCAGGTCGAGCTCGACCGGCTCCGCCCCGGAAATGCCCGACACGGCCTCCGCGATGTCGCGCTGGCGGGCGTCGCAGGTCTCGATCGTCCACTCGCCGGCGGCCTGCAGGCGGCACACCCCGCCTTCGGAGCGGGCGAGCAGGGATGACTGTGCGTTCACGGGTTGCAGCCTGGCCATAGCCCCTCGGCAGAGATCATAGCTTGCGCCCTTCCTCTCGCCCCCGATAAAACCGCGATCGGTCCGCCGCAGTCGCAAAAGACTCGGCCAGTTGCACGCGTCGCCGTTCCCGGAGAGTCCGTTTATGCAAATCGAGCGTCCATATCTACTCTTTCTCGGCGACGTGCACGACGATCTGGCCGCGAAGACGGCCTACGGCATCGTCGACTGGCGCCGCGACTGGTGCGTCGGCCAGCTGCGGCTCGAGGGCTGCAAGGCCGATGCGAAGCTTCCGGACATGACGATCGCCGAGGCGTGCGACGCCGGCGCGCGCACGATGGTGATCGGCGTCGTCAATCCCGGCGGCGTCCTCCCCGACCACTGGATCGACACCGTCGTCGCCGCCATCGAGGCCGGGCTCGACATCGCCAGCGGCCTGCACATGCGGCTCGACGCCGTGCCGCAGATCGCGGAGGCTGCCAGGCAGCACGGCCGCAAGCTCTCCGACGTGCGCCACTCCACCGAGCGCTTCTCGACCGGCAAGGGCACGAGGCGCCCCGGCCGGCGCCTCCTCACCGTCGGCACGGACTGCTCGGTCGGCAAGAAGTACACCGCGCTCGCCCTCGAGAAGGAGATGCGCGAGCGCGGCCTCGACGCCGATTTCCGCGCCACGGGCCAGACCGGCGTCTTCATCTCCGGCCGCGGCGTCGCGGTCGACGCGGTGATCGCCGACTTCATCTCGGGCGCCGCCGAGTGGCTGTCTCCGGCCAACGACCCGAACCACTGGGACGTCGTGGAGGGCCAGGGCTCGCTCTTCCATCCCTCCTTCGCCGGCGTCACGCTCGGCCTGCTGCACGGCGCCCAGGCCGACGCCTTCGTGGTCTGCCACGAGCCGACGCGCCGGAAGATGCGCAATGTCGAGCACCCGATCCCCGACATCGCCGACGTCATCGACCTGACGGTCCGCTGCGGCTCGCTGACCAACCCCGACATCCGCTGCGTCGGCATCGCGGTGAACACCGCGGCGCTCGACGAGGCCGAGGGCCGGCGCGTGATCGAGGAGATTTCGGCGCGCTACGACCTGCCGGCGAGCGACCCGGTGCGCTTCGGGGTCGCGCCGATCGTCGACCGGCTGGTGCAGGAGTTCCCCGGCTGATGGCGCTGCAACTCGACGTCCGGATCGAGCGCTGGCCGATCGCCGGCGGCTTCACGATCTCGCGCGGCACCAAGACGGAGGCCGTCACGGTGGTCGCCGAGCTGACCGACGGCATCCATGTCGGCCGCGGCGAGTGCACGCCCTACGCGCGCTACGGCGAGACGCCGGAAGGCGTCGCCGAGGCGATCGCCGGGCTCACCCACCCGCTGCAGGCGGGGCTCGACCGCCACCAGCTCGTGGCCACCATGCCGGCGGGGGCGGCGCGCAACGCCCTCGACTGCGCCTTCTGGGACCTCGAGGCGAAGCGCTCCGGCCGCCGCGCCGCGGACATCGCCGGCCTGCCGCAGCTCCGGCCGGTGACGACCTGCACGACGATCAGCCTCGGCACGCCCGACGAGATGGCGGAGGCGGCCCGCGGCAAGGCCGGCTGGCCGCTCCTCAAGGTCAAGCTCGGCAAGCCCGGCGACGCGGAGCGCATCGCCGCGGTGCGCGAGGCGGCGCCCGACGCGCGCATCGTCGTCGACGCCAACGAGGGATGGGCCGGCGAGGAGCTGAAGGCCCTGCTCGAGGCGTGCGCGGCCGCGCGGGTCGAGCTCGTCGAGCAGCCGCTGCCCGCCGACGCCGACGAGGCGCTGGAGAGGATCGAGCGCGACGTCGTGATCTGCGCCGACGAGAGCGCCCACGACCGGCACGGCCTGCCGGCGCTGCGCGGCCGCTACGACGCGCTCAACATCAAGCTCGACAAGACCGGCGGCCTGACCGAGGCCCTGCTCCTGGCCGACGAGGCGGAGGCTGCGGGCCTGAAGATCATGGTCGGCTGCATGGTCGCCACGTCGCTCGCCATGGCGCCGGCGATGCTCGTCGCGCAGCGCGCCGACTGGGTCGATCTCGACGGACCGCTGATCCTGGCGAAGGACCGCGAGCCGGGCCTCGTCTACGACGGCGCGACGCTGCATCCGCCCGAGCCGGAGCTCTGGGGGTAGGCCGGAAGCTTCTCCTAGCCCCGCACCGCCGCGGCGAAGGTCGCGGGGTCGGCGTTGCCGCCGGACAGCACCACGGCGACGGGCTCCGGGCCCGCCTCGAGGTGACCCGCCAGCAGCGCCGCCAGCGCCGCGGCCCCGCCCGGCTCGACCACGAGCTTCAGCTCCTCGAAGGCGAAGCGCATCGCGCGGCGCACCTCGTCGTCGGTGACGGCGAGGCCTTCGGGGACGCGCGGCGCGTTGACGGCGAAGGTGATCTCGCCCGGCCGGTCTGCCATCAGGGCGTCGCAGATCGAGCCTGCCCGCGAGGTGTTGGATTCCCGCGCGCCGGAGCGGAACGAGCGGGCATGATCGTCGAAGCCGGCCGGCTCGACCGTCACCACGCGGCCGCCCGGGACCAGCGCCTCGAGGGCGAGCGCGATGCCGGCCGTCATGCCGCCGCCGCTGCACGGCACCAGCACGCGCGACGGCGCGAGCCCAAGCTCCTTCGCCTGCTCGGCGATCTCGAGGCCGATCGTGCCCTGCCCCGCGATGACGCGGGCGTCGTCGTAGGGCGAGACGAAGCTGCCGCCCGTCTCCTCGACGATGCGCATGGCGATCTCCTCGCGGTTCTCGCGAGACGCGGTCGTAGGACACGACCCTGGCGCCGGAGCGCATCGTCCGCTCGACCTTCAGGGCCGGCGCGTCGGCCGGCATGACGATCGTCGCGGGCACGCCGAAGATCGCCGCGGCCTCCGCCACGCCTTGCGCGTGGTTGCCGGACGAGCAGGCGACGACGCCGCGCGGCCGCAACTCGTCGGGCAGCGAGGCGACGGCGTTGTAGGCGCCGCGGAACTTGAAGGAGCCCGTGCGCTGCAGCACCTCCGCCTTGAGCAGGACGGGGCGCCCCGCCAGCGCGTCGAGGACGGGAGAGGAGATCAGCGGCGTCCGCACCGCCTGGCCGGCCAGGCGGCCGGCGGCCGCGCGAACGTCGTCGAAGGTCGGGAGAGATTGCGCCACGGGTCGCGGGTTCCGCCTGTCAGGCGGCCATCCGCAGCTCGCCATTCGCCTGGAGAACGCAGTCGACGAAACTGGATGCGGATGCCTTCCAGCTGAAATCGAGCGCGCGCGTGCGGCATTTATCCCGCGACATCTCCAGCGCCGCAAGCGCCGCGATCCGCAGGTCCTCGTGCAGCGCGCCGGCGCCGCTGTCGCCGACGACGTCGAGCGGGCCCGTCACGGGATAGGCGGCGACCGGCACGCCGCAGCCCATCGCCTCCATCATGACGAGGCCCAGCGTGTCGGTCTTGCTCGGGAAGACGAAGACGTCGGCGGCGCGGTAGATGCGCACGAGCTCGTCGCCCCCCTTCAGGCCGAGGAACTTCGCATCGGGGAAGCGCCGCTGCAGCTCCGCCCGCTGCGGCCCGTCGCCGACCACCACCTTGGTGCCCGGCAGGTCGAGCTCGAGGAACTTCGCGATGCCCTTCTCGACCGCGACGCGGCCGACATAGAGGAAGATCGGGCCGGGGAAGCCGAGGTCGGCCGCCTCGCCCGGCGTGAAGCGGTCGGTGTCGACGGCGCGCGACCAGATGCGCGTCTTGGTGAAGCCGCGGTCCCTGCAGCTCGCCGGCCAGCCGGTCGGTCGAGACCATGGTGGCGAGGCCCGCATTGTGGAACCGCCGCAGCCAGGCATAGGAGACCGAGACGGGCACCGGCACGCGCGCCGCGAGATATTCGGGGAAGCGCGTGTGGAAGCTCGTCGTGAAGCCGCGGCCGTTCCTGATGCACCAGGACCTGGCCATCAGGCCGATCGGGCCCTCGGTGGCGATGTGGATGTAGTCGGGATCGATGCTCTCGATCCGCCGCCCGACGGCGCCGGGCCGGCACAGGACGAGGCGGATCTCGCCGTAGGTCGGCAGCGGCACCGTGCGGAAGCCCTCGGGCGACAGCACGTCGGCCTGCATGCCGAAGGGCTCGATCTCGTGGCGCAGCCGGTCGAGCACCCGCACGACGCCGTTGACCTGCGGGTGCCAGGCGTCGGTGGCGATGAGGATGCGCTTCATGCCGCCACCCTGGCGGCCGAAAGCTTGCGCTCGCCGGCCTGCTCCGTGGCGAGCGCCGGCCAGTGGACGATCTCGAACGTGCCGTCCATGTTCTCGACGATGGCGGTGCAGCTCTCCACCCAGTCGCCGCAGTTCATGTACTTGAGGCCGTTCATGTCGCGGATCGCGGGGTGGTGGATGTGGCCGCAGATGATGCCGCTGACGTCGTTGCGCTGCGCCTCGGCGGCCAGCGCCTGCTCGAACTCGCCGATGAAGTTCACCGCGTTCTTCACCCTCAGCTTCAGCCAGGCCGACAGCGACCAGTAGGGGAAGCCGAGCTTGCGGCGGACGATGTTGAAATAGGTGTTGATCGTCAGGGCGAAGGCGTAGGCCCAGTCGCCGAGGAAGGCGAGCCACTTGGCGTAGCGCACCACCGCGTCGAACTCGTCGCCGTGCATGACGAGGATCTTCTCGCCCGTCGCCGTCTCGTGCACCGTCTTGCGCTCGATGTCGATGCCGCCGAAGTTCATCGACGCGTAGTCGCGCAGCAGCTCGTCGTGGTTGCCCGGGATGTAGACGATCCGCGTGCCCTTGCGCCCCTTGCGCAGGAGCTTCTGCACGACGTCGTTGTGGAACTGCGGCCAGTACCAGCTGCGCTTCAGGCGCCAGAAATCGATGATGTCACCGACGAGGTAGACGGTCTCCGCCTCGTGATACCGGAGGAAATCGAGAAACAGCTCGGCCTGGCATCCCTTCGTCCCCAGATGGATATCGGAGATGAACAGCGTTCGGCACTTTCGAACCGGCGGATGGTCCTGCACATCGGCCCCCATCAGACTTTCGTTCTGCGGCATATGCGGGATTCGCTTTGCACCAATGTGACGCTTCGTCCTTTGTGTGGCGAGCCAACGGAAATTATGTGCGCTTCCCGATCATTCCGCCTCAGACGGCAAAAATAAGAAGGGCCGGCCCTGCGGCCAGCCCTTCGATCCTAGCATATGCCGACCCGGGTCGGGTCAGGGCTTGTAGACAGGCTCCCCTGCGGGCGCCGCATAGATCGGGTCGCCGCCGAAGCTGTACTTGAGGCCGACCGAGACGATGTGGACGCTGGCGTCCACGTCGGCGGCGTAGTCGACGCCGACATAGCCCGGGTGGCCGGGGCCGTAGTTCACCGTCGTGTCGAACGACTTGAGGAACGAGTAGCCGGCGTTCAGCTTCAGCCGGTCGTTGACGTCGTAGGAGAGGCCGGCGCTGAGCCACAGGCGGTCGTCGTCGGGCAGCCGCACGCTGCGGACCCGGTCGGAGACCGGCGAGTTCTCCCAGCCGACGCCGGCGCGCACGGTGAGCTGGTCGTTGTAGCGGTACTCGCCGCCGAGCGAGTAGAACCAGCCGTCGTCATACTCGAACGGCAGCGTGGTGACCTGGGCGCCGCCGAGCGCCGGGCTCGTCACCGGGAAGGTCGAGAAGACGCTCCAGTTCGTCCACTCGACGGTGCCGAGCAGCGTGAACTTGTCGGTGAGCTGCTGCCGGATGCCGAGGCTGACCACGTCGGGCAGCGTGATGTCGGCGTCGATCGGGATGCTGACCGGGCCCAGCGCGCTCGGCGTGGCGAGCGTGCCCTCCAGGCTGTGGTCGATGCGCGAGCGGTAGCCGAGGCCGATCTCGGTGCCCGGCCGCGGCGTGAAGACGATGCCGGCCGTGGCGCCGATCGCCGTGTCGTCACCCTGCAGGATCGCCGTCGGGTCGTTCGGGAACGGCCCGGTCGCCGAGGTGAGGCGCACGTCGAAATACTGGATCTGCAGGCCGACGCCGAGCGAGATCATGTCGTTGACGCGGACGCCGATCACCGGCTGCGCGTTCATCGAGAACACGTCGGAGGTGCGGCCGTAGACCTGGGCGGCGTGGTTGTAGTCGGTCTTCGTGGCGAGGCCGTAGGCGGCGTTCACCGACACGCCGAAATAGATGCGGTCGTTGAGGTTGAAGGCCGCAGCCGACGACGGGACCAGCGCGCTCTCGGCGACGTCGCCGGGATTGCCCGCGTTCACGAGGGGGCTGCCCGGGCCGAACGTCGAGTCCGGGAAGGGATAGGTGGTGAAGTCGGCCGACGGCATGACGCCGCTCAGCGTGCCCTCGACGGTCATGCCGCGCGTGCAGGTGACGACGGCGGGGTTCCAGAACATGCCCTGGATGGAGTCGCCGCAGGTCGCGGCGCCCGCGAAGCTGGCGCCCTGGCTGTAGGAGCTCTGCTCGCGAAGCGCGAAGGCCCCGGCGTCGGCCTCCGTGCCCGTCACGGCGAGAATGCCGGCCACGGCCGCGATCGCCGTCCCGCACTGGAGGAGTGTAAGGCGCTTCCTCATTTCGTCTTCTTCCTTGCGACATGGCGGTCCACTCGGCGGACAGCCCGATTTCTGGCCCGAGTATTTCGCGAACCGGTTGACGATCAATGGCCATCTGCGCGCCCGCGAACCCGCCGTCGCCGCGTGCGACATGACGCTCGCGCCCGAAAATATTCGCATTCCCGCCAAAATCGGGGCGACACCGCCCCTTTTCCCGCGGAATTCGCATGTTCCGGCGTGACTTCGGCCCCATCGGCAGTCCGAGGGGGCGGTTCCCGCGGCAGGACATGCCGCAGCGGAACATTGTCGCTTTCATGAGACGTTGTGACGCGCCGACAACAAAAGGCGACGTTGCGTCAGCCGATCGGCAGGGCCGGAAGACGCCGCTGCGGGTGATTCCCGGCCGCTTGTCTCGCCCCGCCCGACAGCCCATGATCCCGCCGCGAAGAACCATGTCGGGAGGAACGGGACACATGAAACTGCTGCGCTTCGGAGAGGCCGGACGGGAAAAGCCCGGCATGCTGGCGCCGGACGGCACGATCCGCGACCTGTCGGGCGTGATCGCCGACCTGTCGGGCGACGCGCTGTCGCGCGCCGGGCTCGACCGGCTGAGGTCGACCGACCCCGCGTCGCTGCCCGAGGCGCCGGCGGGCGCGCGCATCGGCTCGGCGGTGCCGCGGCCGGCGAACTTCATGGCGGTCGGGCTCAACTATGCCGACCACGCCGAGGAGGCCGGCATGCCGATCCCGAAGGAGCCGATCCTCTTCACCAAGGCCTCGACCTCGATCTCCGGCCCGAACGACGACGTGATCTTCCCGCCCGGCACGACGAAGGGCGACTGGGAGGTCGAGCTGGCCATCGTCATCGGCGAGGAGGCGTTCGAGGTCCCGGAGTCGGCGGCGATCGACCACGTCGCGGGCTACGCGATCTGCAACGACGTCTCCGAGCGCGCCTGGCAGCTCGAGGGCACCGGCCAGTGGCTCAAGGGCAAGAGCGCGCCGACCTGGGGGCCGCTCGGGCCCTGGCTCGTGACGACCGACGAGATCCCGGACCCGCAGGCCCTCGACATGCGGCTCGACGTCAACGGCGAGACGATGCAGTCGGGCTCGACGAAGACGATGATCTTCGGCGTCGCCGAGGTCGTCTCCTACACGAGCCGCTTCATGCGGCTCTTGCCGGGCGACCTGATCGTCACGGGCACGCCGCCCGGCGTCGGCATGGGGATGAAGCCGCAGCGCTTCCTCAAGCACGGCGACGAGATGTATCTCGCGATCGAGGGCCTCGGCGAGCAGCGCCAGAAGGTCGTGCTGCGCTGACGCATGGCTGCCGGGCCCGCCGGGGCCCGGCGCACCCCGCCCGTCCCGGCCTCGGCGGGGGCGGGCGGCGCGCCCACCTGCTGTCCCACCCGGCTTCCCTTCCCTCGTGCCGTCGGAGACGGCCGCGTCCCGCGCGGCCCGCCGCGGCCGCAAGCACCGGCGAATCCCTGCCATGAGCGACGCGACCATCCGGGAGATCCGCGACGAGCGACGTCGAGGCGGTCGTCGCGCTGTGGCACGGCGCCGGCGTCTCGCGGCCGTGGAACGATCCCCGCAAGGACATCGCCTTCGCCCGCCGCGACCCGCACTCGACCGTCCTTGTCGCGGAGGAGGACGCGGCGATCGTGGCGACCGTCATGGTCGGCGAGGACGGCCACCGCGGCTGGGTCTACTACGTGGCCGCCGATCCCGCGCGGCAAGGGACGGGCCTCGGCCGCGCGGTCATGGAGGCCGCCGAGACATGGCTCGCCGCCCGCGGCGTCTGGAAGGTGCAGCTCCTGATCCGCGAGGACAATGTCGCCGTGAAGCGCTTCTACGAGCATCTCGGCTACCGCGACACGCGGACGAGCTGCTACCAGAAGGTCATCGCCGGGGACTGACCTGGCGGCCCGGCGTCAGCTCGCCTGCCGCCCCTGCAGGAAGGGCTGGATCGACACGCGAGACCAGCCGCCGAGTGTCTCGAGCGCCGCGTTGTAGGACTGGGCCACCGCCTTCGCCTCGGGGGAGCCCTCGACGAGATCGGCCATGACCTCGTCGGCGGCCGTGCGGGCGGCGTCGATCACCTCCTGCGGGAACGGCTCGAGCGCCACCGCGTCGCTCTCGCGCAGCCGGGCGATCGTCCGGCCGTTCATCCAGTCCGCCTGCGCCAGCCCGCGCGAGGCCTCCTCCGCGCAGGCCGCCGACACGGCCGCCTGCAGCTCCGCCGGCAGCTTGTCGTACTCGGCCTTCGCGACGAGCGCCTCCGCCGTGCCGTTCGGCTTGTTGAAGCTCGGCCACAGATAGTGCGAGGCGATCTCGTCGAAGCCGAGCGCCTGGTCGGAGAACGGCCCGAGGAACTCGACCGCGTCGACGACGCCCGACTGCAGCGCCTGGAAGATCTCGCCGGGCGGGATCGCCGTCGCGCCCATGCCGAGCTTGCGGAAGACCTCGGCGCCGAGGCCCGCGCTGCGGATCGTCCGGCCCTTGAGGTCCGACAGCGCGTTGACCGGCTCCTTGAACCAGCCGCCCATCTGGAAGCCCGAGTTCCCGGCCATGAACGGCTTGATGCCGAAGGGCGCGTAGAGGTCGTCCCACAGCTTCTGTCCGCCGCCCTCGTAGACCCAGGCGACGTGCTCCGGCGGGGTCAGGCCGAAGGGGACGGTGGTGAAGAACACCGCCGCCGGCGCCTTGCCGGCCCAGAAGAACGAGGCGGTGTGCGCCATCTGCGCGACGCCCTGCGACACCGCGTCGAACACCTCGAAGGCCGGGACGATCTCGCCCGCCGCCTGCACCTCGACCGTCAGCCGCCCGCCGCTCAGCTCGCCGATCCGCGCCGCCAGCCGCTC
Source organism: uncultured Alphaproteobacteria bacterium (assembly GCA_963816555.1). GTDB lineage: Bacteria > Pseudomonadota > Alphaproteobacteria > Rhizobiales > Tepidamorphaceae > Lutibaculum. The sequence goes on from CAWFLD010000011.1 coordinate 103,722, forward strand.
GGCCGAGACGCCCGGGCCCGGCAGGTTCTTCGGCCACGACGTGACCATGCGCCACTGGCGGCGCTCCTGCGCCAGGGCCGGCCGGGCCAGCGCGGCGGCACCGGCCGTCGCCCCGCCGCCGATCAGCGCGCGTCTCGTGACGGGATTGGTCATATCGATCCTCCTTCGGCCGCGGGCCACAGGGCGTGGAAATGGTGGACGGGGCCGTGGCCGCGGCCGATCTCGATCGTGTCGGCGGCGGCGAGCGCGGCCGTCAGGTAGGCCTTCGCCGCGGCGACCGCCTGCGGCAGGTCCTCGCCCTTGGCGAGGCCGGCCGCGATCGCCGAGGACAGGGTGCAGCCGGTGCCGTGCGTGTTCCTGGTGGCGATGCGCGGCGCGGCGAGCCGCGTCGCCCCCTCCGGCGTGACCAGGAGGTCGACCGATTCGGCGCCCGAGGCGTGGCCGCCCTTCACCAACACCGCCTTCGGCCCCAGCTCGAGCAGGCGCTCGCCCTGGGCCCGCATCTCGTCCTCGGTCTCGGCGACGGGCGCGTCGAGGAGCTTCGCGGCCTCCGGCAGGTTCGGCGTGATGACGAGCGCCACCGGCAGCAGCACCTCGCGCAGCGTCGCCACAGCCTCGGGCCGCAGCAGCGCGTCGCCGCTCGCCGCGACCATGACCGGATCCAGCACGACGTTGCGCGCGGCGTGTGCCTTGAGCCCCTCCGCCACCGCCTCGATGACGGCCGGCACGCTCAGCATGCCGATCTTCACGGCGTCGACCGACAGGTCCTCGAACACCGAATCCATCTGCCGCCGCACGAAGGCGGCGGGGATGTCGTACACCTCCTGCACGCCGGTCGTGTTCTGGGCGACCAGGGCGGCCATCACCGACGCGCCGTAGACGCCGAGCGCCGCGAAGGTCTTGGTGTCGGCCTGGATGCCGGCGCCGCCGGTCGGGTCGGTGCCGGCGATCGTCAGTGCGATGGGCGTCATTCCTGTCCTCGTGTCGGCCGTGCGGCCCTTCGTGTCAGTCGGTGGCGGCCGCGATCCGGGCGCCGGATGCGACGGCGTCGGCGCTCAGGCCGTAGAGCGCGTCGAGAAACGCGACCTGGAACGAGCCGGGGCCCTTGGCGGCCCGCCCGGCGATCTCGCCGGCGACGCCGTAGCTCGCATGCGCCGCGACGGCGGCGAGATGGCCGTCGCTTTCGACGCTCGCGAAGGCCGCCGTCACCGCGCCGAGCGCGCAGCCCGAGGCGGTGATCCGCGACATCAGCTCGTGGCCGTTCGAGACGGCGTGCACCCGCTCGCCCGAGGCGACCCGGTCGACCGCGTCCGTCACCGCGACCGTGGTGCCCCAGCGCCGGCTCAGCTCGCCGGACCCGGCCTCCTCGCCGCCCGCCAGCGCCGCGAGCTCGGCTGGATTGGCGCGCACGACCGTCGGCCGCCGCGCCACGAGCCCGACGGCGAAGTCGCAGCGCAGGCGCGAGCGGTCGACGAAGGTCGGGTCGAGCACCCACGGCTTGCCCTCGCCCGCCTCGAGCAGCCGCTCGATGCCGAAGCGGCGCGCCGCGTCGAGCGTGCCGAGATTGACGGCGAGCGCGTCGGCGCCGGCCGCGAACTCGGCGACCTCCTCGGGGTTGCTCGTCATGGAGGGCGTCGCGCCGAGCGCGATCAGCACGTTGGCCGTGAAGGTCTCGGCGACGCTGTTGACGATGCAGTGGACGCGCGGCCGCCGCGCCTTCAGCTCCTCGAAGGCGATGGCGACGTCGTCGGAGGTGATCTCGGACGCGCTCATGGCCGCTCGCTCCGGAGGGCGGGCCGCGGCACGCGCGTGGATGGAAAATCTGTCGTCATCTCAACTCCCTCCGCCGGCATGACCCGGATCAGGTTCCACGGGTTGGCGTCGGCCGCGGCCGGCGCCTCTCAGCCCTCTCGGGCACCCCAATGAGATCTCTCGCGGACTGCACCTAGTGGACGCGCGCGGGCCGCGCAAGGGGCAGCGGGGGCGGCGTCCGCCGATCTTGCCGACCGCGCCCGCATCTGCTCACATCGCGCCCCATTCCCGGGCCCGGCAACAGGAGCGCCTTCCGATGATCCCCTTCTTCGTCCAGATCAAGTGCCAGCTCGGCCGCGCCTACGAGGTGGCGAACCAGATCGCCGACGCCGAGATCGCCTCGGAGATCTACTCGACCGCCGGCGCCTACGACCTGCTCGTGAAGTTCTACGTCGACCGCGACACCGACATCGGCCACTTCGTCAACGAGAAGGTGCACTGCTTCGACGGCATCCGCGACACCTACACGATCACCACCTACAAGGCGTTCTGAGCCTCGCGGCGCCTCAGGTGTAGGGGCCGGCCTTGCGCACCTTGCTGCGGTCGATGCCGAGGCGGCGCTCGCGCAGGATGACGAAGATGTTGGCGGAGATGACGATCGCCGCGCCGAACAGCACCACGAGCTGCGGCACGTCGCCGAACACGAGGAAGCCGAGCAGCAGCGACCAGATCATGCTCGTGTACTCGAAGGGCGCGATCGTCGAGGCGGGGGCGTACCGGTAGCTCTGGGTGATCAGGATCTGCCCCATGCCGCCGATCAGCCCCATGAGGATCAGCAGCAGGACGTCCTCGCCGAGCGGCATCACCCAGCCGAAGGGCAGCGTGAAGAGCGCGAACAGCGCCCCGAAGGCGGAAAAGTAGAAGACGATCGCCCCGGTCGGCTCGGTCCTGGTGAGGTTGCGCACGTGGATGACCACCACCGCCATCATGAGCGCCGCCGCCAGGGCGCAGGCGCTGCCGATCGCGGCGGCGTTGTCGAGGGAGACGCCGGAGAAGAGGTTCGGCGACAGGATGACGAGCACCCCCGCCAGCCCGACGACCACCGCCGACCAGCGGTAGATGCCGGCGCTCTCGCCGAGGAAGACGATCGCCAGCGGCAGGACGACCAGGGGCGAGATGAAGATGATCGCCGTCACGTTCGGCAGCGGCAGGAGCGACACCGCGTAGAAGTTCAAGGTCATGGCGGTGATGCCGGCGGCGGCCCGCCAGAAATGGCCGAGCGGCTTGGCGGTCCACAGCGCGCCCGGCAGCTCGTGGCGGGCGGCGAGCCACAGGAGCAGCGGCGGCAGCGCGAAGAAGCTGCGGAAGAAGATGATCTCGCCCATCGGCACCCGCTCGGCCAGAATCTTCACGAGCGCCGCCATGATCGTGAAGACCAGCGTCGAGGCGACCTTGAAACCGATGCCGACGAGATGTTGCAGAGCCCTCTCCCCCGTCGGCGGAAAAATCACGCCGGCGGCTGCGACACAAGCCCGCACCGGCGCAGGGCAGGCCTGCGTCCGGCGCCGGCCCGCATCGCTCAGGCCCGCGGGCCGGACGGCGCGGCCGCGCCCGGCGCCGAGACGCCGTTGCCCGCCATGCCCGCGTGCCGCGCCCCGGCGGGCCCCTCGGGCCAGTCGGCGACCTCCATGCGCTGGCGGGGCAGGCAGCCCGGATATTCCTCCTGGAGGAACTGGATCAGCTTCTCGCGCACCTCGCAGCGCAGGTCCCAGGTCTGCGGCGAGTTGCGGGCGCTGACGAGGGCGCGCAGCTCGACCGTCCGCTCGCCCGCGTCCGTCACCTGCAGGTTGACCACCTGCCCGTCCCACAGCCGCGAGGCGCGGGCGATCTCCTCGAGCTTGTCGCGCACCCGCTGCACCGGCACCGTGTAGTCGACCCGCAGGAACACGGTGCCGATGATGTTCGCCTGCTCGCGGGTCCAGTTCTGGAACGGCTTCTCGATGAAGTAGGTCAGCGGCACGATGAGGCGCCGCCAGTCCCACAGCCGGACGACGACATAGGTGCCGGAGATCTCCTGGATCCAGCCCCATTCGCCCTCGACGACCACGGCGTCGTCGATGCGGATCGGCTGCGTCACGGCGAGCTGGATGCCGGCGATCAGGTTCGACAGGACCGGCCGCGCCGCGAGGCCGACGACGAGGCCCGCCGCCCCGGCCGAGGCGAACAGGCTGACGCCGTACTCCCGCACGCTCTCGAAGGTCATCAGCGCGGCCGCCACCGTGATGATGACGATCAGCGTGTCGACGGCGCGCTGGAGCACGCGGATCTGCGTGAAGTGCTTGCGCGCGAGGAGGTTGTCCTCGCTGTCGAGGCTGAAGCGGCGGAGATAGAGCTCGCCCGTCACGTGCACCGTCAGCACCGCGGCCCAGCCGACGAGCGCGATGAAGGCGATGAGCAGGAGGTGCGACAGCTCGCTCCTCAGCGTGACGCTGAAGGCGGAGGCCCGCACGCTGGCGCTCAGGGCGAGGATCACGAGCGCGAACCGGATCGGCTCGCGCACCCGCGTCAGGACGGTGCGGACATAGCTCGACTTGCCGCGCGCGATGCGCCGGATCAGGCGGACGAAGAGCTGGTAGACGCAGAGGGCGACCAGCGCCGGCACGACCAGGATGAGCGCGGTCGCCACCCAGTCCGGCAGCCAGCGCACGCTGTCGAAGACGGTCCTGGTGGCTTGCGCGAGCGGTCCGAGCAGGGCGTTGCCCAGCTCGTCCGGCAGGGGTGCCGCGGCCATCGCTCAGCGCCGCCGGGTGGCGGCGTCACGCGATGCGCCGGCATTTGCGTGAGGTGCCTGCATGTGACGGCCCGGGGAGATGCCCGTCCGCAGGGGCGAACGGATGCTGCATTGCGCAAAACTCGCCCGGCCCGCCGCGGTTCCCCGCGCCGCCCGTGCTCAGAAGAGCTCGCAGTCCCCCGACGCATGCGCCTCGTGGTCGACGAGATCCCGCGTCAGGCGGCCGGCGAGCTGCGACAGGGTCAGCAGCGCGCTCGCCGGGCGCGGATCGAGCTCCCAGTCGTGCGGCACGAGGCCGCGCAGCGCGCGCAGGTAGATCTCCAGCGCCTCGAGCCGCTGGCTCATCGCGTCGACGAGCTGCGCGTCGGTGACGAGCGACTCCACGACCTCGGGCTCGACCCGCGCCACCAGATCCGCGAGCAGCCCCTCCACCTGGCGGGCCGAGGTGGCGAGATCGCCGAGCTCCTCCCGGACGGCCGCCAGCACGTCCGACATCGTCATGTGCGCGGCCAATTCCTTCGGCTTCATCGCAGCGTGCGTCATGTTCCCCGCCCTTAGAAGAGTTCGACCGAGCCCGTGTCCACCTGCGGCTTCGGCGGCACCACGACCGTGCGCCGTTCCGCCTCGAAGACCTTCTCCTCCTCGCGCCCGACCATCATCTGCCGCAGCCGCCCGGCCACCGGCCAGAACTGGACGCGCCGGCCGTGATTGCCGCGAAGGCTGCCGCCGAGGAAGGAAAGCCCCTCCTTTCGCAGGAATTCCTCCGCGAAGGTGGAGTTCTTCTCGCCGATATCCGTCAGGCCCCGCACCATGCGCGCGCCGCCGAACAGCCGCGTCTCGATCCGGTCGCGACGCGCGCCGCGCTTCAGGAGGCCGTTCACCAGCAGCTCCATCGAGTGCACGCCGTAGCGCAGCGCCTCGGGGTCGCCGCTCGCGGCTGCGCCGTCGGGCAGCAGGAAATGGTTCATGCCGCCGACGCCGGCCACGGGATCACGCATGCACGCCGCGACGCAGGATCCCAGGATCGTGGTCAGCACGATCGCAGGATCGTCGGTGACGTGAAACTCGCCCTGCACAACGTGCACGCGTCGTTCCGTCGCCCCGGCGGTCTGTCTGGGATCAGTCATCGTTGCCATCAGTTGAGCTTTCCGACCACGGCCTCGATACGGCTCCGCAGAGCGGCGACCGTGAAGGGCTTCACGAGGTAGTTGTTGACGCCGTACTGCATCGCCCGCTTGACCACCTCGGTGTCCGTCGAGCCGGTGAGCATGATGAAGGCGGTGTTCTTCAGCGGCGGATAGGCCCTGATCGACCGAAGCAGGCCGATGCCGTCGAGCTTGGGCATGTTGAAGTCGGAGATGACGAGGTTGACCGGCTGCGTGATGAGCTGCCGGAGCGCTTCCTCGCCATTCGCGCATTCGCGGACGTCCTGGAATCCGATCTCGCGCAATCCGTTGCGGATCAACGAGCGCATCGAGAACTGATCGTCCACGGTCATCACGCTGATGGAGCGAGCGGCTGGCATGTGGCGTCTCTCGTGGTTGCGGAGGAACAGAGCTCGAGAATCCGGGGACCGATCTTCTCGAGCGCAAGCTGATGGTCGACGGCGCCGATCTCGCGGGCGACGCGCGGCATGCCGTAGACGACGGAGGTGGCCTCGTCCTGGCCGATGGTCGGGGCGCCGAGCGTCTTCATCTCGAGCAGGCCGGACGCGCCGTCGCGGCCCATGCCCGTGAGGATGACGCCGACGGCGCGGGAGCCCGCGGCCCTGGCCACCGAATGGAACAGGACGTCGACCGAGGGGCGGTGCCCGTTGACCGGGTCGGCCGGCGGTGAGCCGGCAGCGACGCGTGCCGCTGCCCGCGATCTCCAGGTGATGGTCGCCGCCGGGGGCGAGATAGATGCGGCCGCCCTCGAGCACGTCGCCGTCGCGCGCCTCGGTGACGTGCGGCGCGCAGACCCGGTCGAGGCGGGCCGCGAAGCTCGCCGTGAAGGTCGCCGGCATGTGCTGCGTGATCACCGTCGGCGGGCAGTTCTCCGGGAACGAGGAGAGCACCGAGAGCAGCGCCTCGACGCCGCCCGTCGACGAGCCGATGGCGACGATCCTGCCGTTGCCGATGAAGCCCTGGTGGCGCGCCACCGGCGCGCTCGCCTGGCGCGGGCGCACCCGGGCCCGGGCCGCCGCCCTCACCTTCTCCGCGAGGTCGGCGAAGGCGGAGCTGGCGAGGCCGCTGCCGGTCGGCTTGCCGACGCAGTCGAAGGCGCCGAGCTCGAGCGCCTGCAGCGCGACCTCGCTGCCCCGCTGCGTCAGCGTCGACACCATGATGACGGGCATCGGCCGCAGCCGCATGATCTTCTCGAGGAAGTTCAGCCCGTCCATGTTCGGCATCTCGACGTCGAGCGTGATGACGTCGGGATTGAGCTGCTTGATCATGTTGCGGGCTTCGTACGGATCGCCCGCCGCGCCGACCACCTCGATCTCGGGGTCGCGCCGGAGGATCGTCGTCACGAGGGACCGCATCGTCGCCGAGTCGTCGACGACAAGGACCTTGACTGTCATCGGCCGCGCTCCAGCAGTTGATAGGTGGTCAGGCCGTCGCTGCGGAAGCTGTCGGCGACGCCGGTGATGCGCTCGGAATGGCCGATATAGAGGCGGCCGCCGGGCCCGAGCATCGTCTTGAAGCGCGCCCAGACGCGGCTCTGCGTCTCCTCCGCGAAGTAGATCACGACGTTGCGGCAGAAGATCGCCTGGAACGGCCCCTTCATCGGCCAGTTGCCGATCAGGTTGAGCTCGCGGAACGCCACGAGGCGGCGCATCTCCTCGCCCATCTGCCAGGCCGGTCCGCTCGCGTCCTCGACCTTCGTCATCCAGCGCTTGCGCAGGCCCTCGGGCATGCCGACCATCGCGCTCTCGGGATAGACGGCGCGCCGGCCGATCGCGACGACGTCGGGATCGATGTCGGTGGCGAGGATGCGGACGTCGCGGTCGGCGGCGTCCGGCATCAGCGACAGGATCGTCAGCGCGATCGAGAACGGCTCCTGGCCCGTCGAGCACCCGGCCGACCAGATCCGCACGCGGCCGCCGCGCTTGGCTTCCTCGAGCAGCGGCGGCAGCACCTGCGTCTTCAGGTGCTCGAAGTGGTGCGGCTCGCGGAAGAAGCGCGTGACGTTCGTCGTCAGCGCCGCCAGCATCCGCTTGCGCTCGTCGACGCCCTCTTCGCTCGCGACCACCTCGCAGTACTCGCGGAAGCTCTCGAGCCCCCGCGCCCGCAGGCGCTTGGCCAGGCGCGAGTAGACGAGCGTCGCCTTGGTGTCGGGCAACGCGATGCCGGCGTCGGCATGCAGCATCTCGGCGATCTTGCGGAAGTCGTCGTCCGTGAAGAGGAACTCGCCCTCCACCAGACGTCCGCCTCCGCGGGACCTTGTCACGCCGGCACCCACGGGAGCGTTCATGCTGCCTCGACCTCGAGTTCGGGAAGGACGTTGTCCAGGGCCACCAGGCTGATCATCCGTCCCTCGACGGCGATGATGCCGGTGACGAACCTGGCGATCGTGTCGCAGGTGACGTCGGGCGTCGGCTGCAGCATCTCGTCGGTGACCGTCAGGATGTCGCAGACCGCGTCGACGAGCAGGCCGACCGTCTGGTTCTTGACGCGGACGACGATGATGACGCTGCGCGCCGTCGGCTCGGCCGGGCGCATGCCGAGCCGCGCCCCGAGGTCGACGACCGGCAGCACCGCGCCGCGCAGGTTGATCACGCCGCGCACGTAGTTCGGCGACTGCGGCAGGGGCGTCGTGGTCGTCCAGCCGCGGATCTCGCGGACCGCCATGATGTCCACGCAGAACTCCTGGTCGCCGATCGAGAAGGCGATGAGCTCCCCGGAACCCGGGACTTTCATAACTTCGTTCATGGTCTTCAGCTCGCTACTGCCAATGGAATGCCTGCCTGGGGAGCGTCGAGCCTCCGCTTGGCGATGATGGCATCGACATCGAGAATGAGGGCGACGCGGCCGTCGCCGAGGATGGTCGCCGCCGCGATGCCTTCGACCTTCCGGTAGTTGGCCTCGAGGCTCTTGATGACGACCTGGCGCTGGCCCTGGATCGCGTCGACGAGGAACGCCGCCCGGCGCCCGCCCTCGGCCTCGATCAGCAGCGCCACCCCGTCCTTCGGCGTCAGCGGCGTGTCGCGGTAGCCGAGGACGCAGCCGACGTCGATCAGCGGCACGTAGGTGTCGCGGATCGCGATCACCCAGTCCTTCGGGCCGAGCCGGCGCAGGTCTTCCTGCTTGGGCTGCAGCGTCTCGAGGATCGTCGCGAGCGGCGTGACGAGCGTCTGCTCGCCGGCCGTCACCACCATGCCGTCGAGCACGGCCAGCGTCAGCGGCAGGCTCAGCGTGAAGGTCGAGCCGATGCCGGGCCTGGAGGTGATCCAGATGCGGCCGCCGAGCGCCTGGATCGAGCGCTTGACGACGTCCATGCCGACGCCGCGGCCGGACAGGTCGGAGATCGCCGAGGCGGTCGAGAAGCCCGGCAGGAAGATCAGGTTGTCGATCTCCTCGTCGCTCAGCGACTGGTCGGGCTCGATCAGCCCCTTCTCCATCGCCTTCTCGCGCACGACCTTGCGGTTGATGCCCTTGCCGTCGTCGGCGACCTCGATGACGATCCGGCCGCTGCGGTGGCGCGCCGACAGGACGACGATGCCCTCGGCCGGCTTGCCGGCGGCGGCGCGGTCGGCGGGCGATTCGAGCCCGTGGTCGATCGCGTTGCGGATCATGTGGGTGATCGGCTCGGACAGGCGCTCGACCACGGTCTTGTCGACCTCGGTGCCCTCGCCTTCCATCTCCAGCCGGACCTGCTTGCCGGTCATCGCGGCGCATTCGCGCACCAGGCGCGGCATGCGCTGGAACACCGAGCGCACCGGCTGGGCGCGGATCGCCATCACGCTTTCCTGGATGTCGCGCGTCAGGTGCTCGAGGTCGTCGAGGCCGAGCGCGACGTCGGAGTTGCGCGCGACGCCGGAGTCGAAGACCCGCTGCGCCAGCATCGCCTGGTTGATCACCAGCTCGCCGACGAGGTCGATCAGCCGGTCGACGCGGTCGAGCTCGACGCGGATCGTCTGGGCCGGCTGGGCCGTCTGCGGATGGCCGGCGGCCGCCGCCTGCTGCTGCTTCGGCGCTGCCCCGCCCGGCGCGGCGTGCTCCTTGTCGCCGGCATCGGCCTCCGGCTCTGCCGCGGCGGCCGGAGCGCGGCTGCGGCGCGACCGGCGCCTCCTCGGGCTCCTCGCGGGCCAGGTCGGGCTCGCTCATGGCCTGCGCCATGGCGATCAGCGCCTCGACGTCGGGCGCCGCGTCCTCGGCTTCGGCTTCGGCTTCGCGTCGGCGTCGGCTTCCGGCTCCGGCACGTCGAACTCGTCGGCCCGGGCGGCGTCGCCGGCGGCCTCGACGATCTCGAGGTCGCAGTCGTCCTCGACGAACTCGAAGATCTCGGCGATGTCGTCGAGGCCGGACTCGGTCGTCAGCGTGATCGTCCAGGAGAGATAGCTCTCCTCGGGCTCCATGTCCTCGAGCAGCGGCAGCGCGCCTGCCTCGAGGCGGGCGGTCATCGTGCCGAGGCGGGCGAGCTCGCGCAGCTGCACCGCCGGCTCGTTGGCCGAGCTGTAGAGCGACGCCTTGGGCCGGAACCTGATGATCCAGGTCGTGCCCGGCGCCTCTTCGGCTTCGGCCTCGACCTCCGCTTCGGCTTCGGCGGCGAGACCGGCTTCGGCGGCGAGCGCCGCGACGTCGATCGGCAGCGGCTCCTCGTCCGCCGCCGGCTCCTCGTCGTCGTCGATGGCGATCGCCACCGGCGTGAAGTCGAAGCCCTCGATGCCGCCGTCCTCCGACACGCCGGGCGTGAGCACCGGGCCCCGTCCGGCCGCCGGAGCGCTCGCCTGCGGCGCCGCCGCGCCGCCGCCGAGGCGGCGGGCGTCGAGCTGCTCGACCAGGCTGTGGCTGCGCTCGGGGTCGGCCGGCTCGCCGCCGCGGGCGGCGCGGACGTGGTCCGCCAGCATGTCCGAGGACGTCAGCATGAGGTTGAGGAGGTCGGCGTCCGGCGCCAGCCGCCCGCCGCGCACCTCGTCGAGGACCGACTCGAAGGTGTGCGCGAACCGCACGAGCTCCTCGAGCCCGAAGGCACCCGCGCCACCCTTGATCGAGTGCACGGCGCGGAAGACGGCGTTGACGGTGTCGTCGTCGCCGTCGCCGTCCTTCATCGCCTGCAGGCCTCCTTCCAGTTCGGCGAGCTGCTCGTCGCACTCCTGAAAGAAGGTTTCCTTGATTTCCTCGAACGGATCCATTCCAGTCCCCCCGGCCCCTGCCTATGCGTCAGTTCAAGCGGCCACGCGGCGGATGGCGTCGATCAGCTTCTCGGGATTGAAAGGCTTCACGATCCAGCCGCTGGCACCGGCCTGCTTGGCACGCATCTTCTTCTCGGGGTCGCCCTCGGTGGTCAGCACGAGAATCGGCGTCGCCTTGAAGGCGTCCTTGCCGCGCACGCCCTCGATGAAGCCGAAGCCGTCCATGCGGGGCATGTTGATGTCGGTGATGATCACGTCGGCGTGGTTCTCCTGGAGCACCTCCAGGCCATGCACGCCGTCCTCGGCCTGCACCACCGTAAAGCCCGCCTTGAGAAGCGACATCTTCAGCATGTCGCGCATGGTCCGTGAATCATCGACCGTGAGGATGGTGATCGACACTGGTCAAACTCCTGATGTCTGGAATTCCTCGGCGTGCACGCCGAAGAGGCTGAGAGAGTGTTCGAGCGCCTCGCTGGCGGCTGCCAGCGAGAACGGCATTCCGTCGTGACTCCAGCTGTCCCGTGCCGACAGCAGGACCTGCAGGCAGAGCCCGCCGAGACGCTGGACGTCCCCGCCGTCGAGCTCGACCGGCTTTCCGCGGAGCTCCAGGAGCTGCGCCCTCAGCGGGGCGGCTGCCTTGAGATCCATGATTTCGGGCAGGCGGAACCTTTCAGGTCCCGATTGAACGGCATTCATTTCGTCTTGACCCCCGGTCTCGCCTAGAACTCTTCCCAACCCGCCTCGTTGGCCGGAGCAGCTGCCACCGCTCCCGTCATCGAGGCGCCCGTCAGGACACGCACGGCGGAGCGCTTCGCCTTGACCGGCCGTGCGGCCGGCGTCGCGATCTCCGGTCTGCGAGCCGCCGAACCAGCCGCGGTCCCCACCCGGAAGGCACCCAGCAACTCGTTGAGGCGCCTTGCTTCCTGGCTCAGCGCAGTGCTCGCCGCACTGGCCTCCTCCACCATCGCCGCATTCTGCTGGGTGAGTTCGTCCATTTGGTTAACGGCGGAGTTGATTTCGCCGAGACTGCGCGCCTGTTCTTCGGCCGAGCCGGACACGTCCCGTATCAGCCCGTCGAGGACAGTCACCCGCCCGACGATCGTCTGGAGCGCCTCTCCGGTGCGCCCGACGAGCGCGACGCTCTCGCCGACCTGACCGGTCGAGGTCGAGATCAGCGCCGAGATCTCCTTGGCGGCGTCGGCCGAACGCTGCGCCAGCGCGCGGACTTCCTGGGCGACCACCGCGAAACCCTTGCCGGCCTCGCCGGCGCGCGCCGCCTCGACACCCGCGTTGAGGGCCAGGAGGTTCGTCTGGAAGGCGATCTCGTCGATCACGTGGATGATCTGGCCGATCTGCTTCGAGGACTGCTCGAGCGAGGCCATGGCCCCCACCGCCCGCTGCACCACCTCGCCGCCGGCCTCGGCGTCCTGCTTCGCCTCGCCGGTCACCCTGGCGGCCTCGCGGATGCCGCTCGCGGCCTTGCCGACGGCTTCCGTGATCTCCGTCAGCGCCGCGGCCGTCTCCTCCAGCCGGCCCGCCTGGGTCTCGGTCCTGCGCGACAGGTTGCCGGCCGCCTCGTTGATCTCGCCGCTGCCCTGGGCGACCGCGCCGCTCGCCTCGGCGACGGCCTTCATGGCGCCGTCGAGCCGCTCCAGCGCGAGGTTGAAGTCGTCGCGCAGCCCGGCATACTCGCTCGGGAACTCGGCGCGCAGCCTGTAGGTCAGCTCGCCGTCCGCGAGCCGGGCGAGCGCCTCGGCGAGGCCGCCGACGACGAGCTCCTGCTTCTCCGCGGTCTCGCGCCTGAGGAGATCGCCGCGCTCGCGGGCCTCGTCGGCCTCGCGGCCGCGGGCGACGACTTCCGCGCTCGCCTGCTCGGCGCGCTTCCTCGCCTCCTCGGAGGCCTCCCGCTCGACCGCCAGCACCTCGAACATCTTCGCCAGCGTCATCGCCAGCCAGACCAGCGCCGCCGCCTCGATCACCAGGATCACCGCGTGCATCGACAGCCGGACCAGGTTGCCGCCGCCGGGATAGATCATCGACGGCAGCGCGAAGTTGAGCACGACGTGATGCACCGCCACCGTCCCCGCACCCGCCGCGATCACCCGCCAGTCGAGCATCAGCATCAGGAGCGCCAGGCCGGCGAAGTAATACATGTGCATGTCGACCTGCAGCGGGTCGCCCGCGAGCAGCGCGACCATCATCGAGATCAGGCCCATGAGGGCCACGCCCAGGATGATGCGGGCGCTCAGGCCCGCGCCCGTCGCACGCGTCGCGACGGTGGCGATCGCCGCCACGCCGAGCGCCACCGCGGCCGGCATCATCCACGGGCGGTCCATCACCACCGCGATGCCCGCGACCAGCGGGATCTGCAGCCACAGCAGGATGCCGATCAGACTTGCGCCACGATGGCGCTGCGCTTCGAAATCCAGCACTCGAACTCTCCTAGATACGGCCCCGGGCCGAACCGCAGCCGACGATGTCGGCATCCACGACCACCAGCGCCCCCGCGGCCGACAGCCGGGCCGGCAGGTCGCCGTCGCCCGCCCTGACGATCATCACGTTGCGCCACAGGCCGGGGCCCAGCACGTCGCCGGCCTCGCCCGCCGCGACGAGCGCAGCCTCCTCGTTCCACCACGGCGGAAAGATCGCCGCGACGGCCCGTGCCGACGCCGGCACCGGAAGCGACAGCGCGGCGACGAGCGTCAGCGCCGCCATGGCGCAGCCCGACAGCCACGGCATCAGACGGCCCTTCACCTCAGGACGCCCTTCTCATCTGGTGCCGGAGGGAACCGTCGGTCTCCACGGCGCCCTTCGACAGCCGGAACTGCGCGACGAGACGCGACAGGTCGTCGGCGTCCTGCGCGAGGCTGCGGGAGGCCGCGCTGGTCTGCTCGACCATCGCGGCGTTCTGCTGTGTGACCTGGTCCATCTGGTTGACCGCTGTATTCACCTCGCCGAGTCCGGTCGACTGTTCTTCGGTCGACGACGAGATGCTCGCGATGAGCCCGTTGATAGCCGAGACTCTCTCAACGATCCGTTGCAGGGCGTCGCCTGTTCTTCCGACCAGGGTTACGCCTTCGTCAACTTGTGCCGTCGACGTCGAGATGAGCGTCTTGATCTCCTTTGCGGCCTCGGCCGAGCGCTGCGCCAGCGCCCGAACTTCCTGCGCGACCACGGCGAAGCCCTTGCCGGCCTCGCCGGCGCGCGCCGCCTCGACGCCCGCGTTCAGGGCGAGCAGGTTCGTCTGGAAGGCGATCTCGTCGATCACGCCGATGATCTGCGAGATCTGCTTCGAGGAGCCCTCGATGCCGTTCATCGCCTCGACCGTGCGCCGCACGATCTCGCCGGAGGCCTGCGCCTCCGCCGTCGCCTCGGCGACGCTGTCGCGGGCCTTCCGCGCGCCGTCCGTGCTCTGCCTGACCGTCGAGGTGATCTCGTCGAGGGCGGCGGCCGTCTCTTCGAGGCTCGCCGCCTGCTGCTCGGTGCGCCGCGACAGGTCGTCGGCGGCGTGGCTCACCTCGCTGCTGGCGCAGCTGATGCCGGCCGTCTTCTCGCTGACGGTGCGCATGGCAGCCTCGAGCGTCTCGGCGGCCTTGTTGAAGTCGCCCTTCAGCTTCTGGAACTGCGGCGCGACATCGGCCTCGACCCGGACGGCGAGATCCCCCTCGGCCAGCCTGGCGAGCGCCTGCTCGATCGCGGCCATGGCGACCTGCCGCTCGCCCTCCATCGTCCGGCGGGCTGCCTCTTCCTTGCGCCGGGCCTCCTCGGCGGCCTCGATGTAGACGGTGATGGCGATGTCCATGTCGAGCAGGACCGCCTTGACGAAGGCGCCGATCACCCGGCCGAGATCCTCCGCGTGGGTCTTGCCGCCGAGGCTCACCCGCTTGCGCAGGCGCACCGCCAGGCTGCGCACCACCTCGTCGGCCAGCAGCGCGTAGCCGCCGACATACCAGCGCGGCTCGAGGCCGATCCGGGCGTGCGTCCGCCCGACCGTCGTCACGCCCTCCAGGTATGCCTCGTTGAACTCGCCGCTCGCGATGTTGGCCCAGTGGCCGGCCTGCGCCGTCTTGGCGCCGTTCATCTGCGCGTCGCTCGAGAAGAAGCGGCTGACCGCCGGCTCGGCCCTGATCTTGTCGTAGAAGATCGACAGCGCCCTCGGCATCTCCTCGTCGAGGATCGGCTTGATCCGGAGCAGGTCGGCGCGCGTGCGCTCGTCGATCTCCATGAAGGAAAGTCGTTCGGCGAGTGTCGTCGTGCGGGTCATATTGGCCCGTATCCCTTCATCGGCGGCCGGTTCGCTGGCACGGCCGCCATTCGTTCCGTTCGACGGGCGAACGCTGCGGCTCCGCCGCGGCGGGGCCTCGTTCGTTCGGCAGGACACCTTTCCATGTGGAGGGGGCCGGCAAGTCGTCCGGAGCTCTTGCTGGCTCCATCCCCCGCCGCCGATGGTGGCGGAAGACCTCTTGGGAAGACTTTTGCCTCGAATAGACTAAGCATCACTTAATCGCGGACTCGATCTGCAGGTCATTCGCAAGATCAAAATCTTCGAATTCAAGTATTGGTATTTCTACGTAGGTGACGATTTTTGCGGCCACGGACGGGGCCGGAGGAACGGGGCGACGGGATTGGACGCTCCGCTCCGTGGCTCATGGCCGGCCGCACCGGATTCGGCGGAAGGACGAGGCGTTGCCGCCGCGCCGCGCCTGCGCGCGGCGCGGCGGCCGTGACCTCAGAATTCCTCCCACCCCTCCTCGTCGGCCGCGGGCGCGGCCTTGAGGGCGGTGTTGCCGACGAGGGTCGGGCGGGGCCGCGAGGGCGCGGCCGGGCGGGAGCCTCTCGCGGCCGGGGCGGCGGCGCGGGGTGCGGCCGCCTCCGTCGCGCCGGCGAGGCGGAAGCGCGCGACGAGCCGGGCGAGCTCGCCCGTCTCCTGCGACAGGCTGTGCGCCGCCGCCGTCTGCTCCTCGACCATCGCCGCGTTCTGCTGCGTCACCTGGTCCATCTGGTTGACCGCCGTGTTGACCTCGGCGAGGCCCGTCGCCTGCTCCTGCGCCGAGCCCGAGATGTCGCGCACGATGGCGTTGATCTCCGCCACCTGCCCGGCGATCCGGTTGAGCGCCTCGCCCGTCCGCGCCACGAGGTCGACGCCCTGCGCCACCTGGCCCGACGAGGTCTGGATCAGCGTCTTGATCTCCTTGGCGGCCTCCGCCGAGCGCTGCGCCAGGCCGCGCACCTCCTGCGCCACGACGGCGAAGCCCTTGCCGGCATCCCCCGCCCGCGCCGCCTCGACGCCGGCGTTCAGCGCCAGCAGGTTCGTCTGGAAGGCGATCTCGTCGATCACGCCGATGATCTGCGAGATCTGCTTGGAGGATGCCTCGATCTCCGTCATCGCGCCGACCGCGGTCTTCACGACCTCGCCGGATTCCTCGGCGTCGGACTTGGCCTTGCCGACGACGTCGCGGGCGTGGTTCGCCCCGTCCGCCGTCTTCTTCACCGTCGCGGTGATCTCGTCGAGCGCGGCCGCCGTCTCCTCCAGGCTCGCCGCCTGCTGCTCGGTGCGCCGCGACAGGTCGTCGGAGGCCTGGCTGATCTCGCCGGTGCCGGTGCGGATCGCGTCCGTCGTGCCGACGATCGTCGTCATGACCTCGCTCAGCTGCTCCATCGCCGCGTTGAAGTCGTCGCGGAGCTGGCGGTACTCGCCGGGGAACTCCGCCTCGATCCGGTAGGTCAGGTCGCCGTCCGACAGCTTCGACAGGCCCGAGCCGATCTCGCTGACGACGATCGACTGCTCCTCCGCCGCCCGGCTCTGCGTCGCCTCGCTGCGCCGGCGCTCGGAATCCGCCGCCTCGCGCTGCGCCGCGGCCTCCGCCTCGACGCGCTGCTTCTCGATCGCCGCCTGCTTGAACGTCATGACCGCCTGCGCCATGCGGCCGATCTCGTCGCGGCGCGACACGTGCGGCACCTCGACGGTGTTGTCGCCGCCGGCCAGAGCCGACATCACGCCCGTCACCTTGCGGATCGGGCCGGTGACGCTCTTCATCAGGAAGATCGACACGATGCCGACGATGACCGCCGCGAGGGCGAGGCCGAACAGCGTGCCCTTGATCGTCTTCTCGCGGGCGATCGCCTCGAGATGCGACAGGTCCCAGGCCGTCGTCAGGCTGCCGATCGTCTCGCCGCCCGGCGCGATCGGCGTGACCACGACCAGATGGTGGTCGCGCCAGCTCGTCACGGTCTTGCCCGCGCCGAGATCCTCGGCCGCCGCCTTCACGCTCGGCATCAGGTCGCCGAAGCTGTCCAGCGTGTCGTGTGCGAAGGAGGTGACGACCTCGCCGTCCTTGTTGAGGACGAGGACGTCGGACAGCTCGTTGCCCGGATCCTTGACGAGGTCGTCGTAAACCTTCGCGACGACCTCAGCCTTGCCCCATTTGACACCCCCCGCCATCTGGTTGGCCATCAGGTTGGCGATGACGGTGGTGCTGCTTTGCGCGTGCTCGTAGACGGTGCTGCGCAGGTTCTGCATTTCCAGCACCACCAGGGCCGAGACCCCGATGAGCACTGGAATGGCGGTGGCCAGCGCGGCCTTGACGCCGATGGAGCGACCGAACGCAAAGTTACGCAATGACAAACTCGGCATGGCTGAGGCCTCCTCCTTCACGTGCCCGATTACATTCCGAGCATGTCGAGGTTGATGCCGGCCGTGGCGGCGCCGATCGGCTCGCCGGTCTCGGGATCAACGATGGTGAAGCTCGCCTGCGACTGCAGCGTCTGGGTGGACTCGTCCTGCTCCACGTCGTCGACGAAGACCGCATCGGCGCCGGCGCCGTAGGTCTTCTGGAACTTGGCCTCGTCACCCTGCCAGTAGTCGGAGGTGGGATCGCTCTGGCCGACGTTCAGGCCCTTGGCGTCCATCACGAACAGCTCGGTCACCATGCCCTGCTGGTCGTTCTTCACCTTCTTGAGGTACTGCGACGCGTCGGAGTTGAGGGTCTCGTCCATCAGCTTGCCGCCGCCGGAATCGACCTCCGAGCGCCACTCCTTGTCGAGCTCGTCGATCTTGTCCTGCGAATACGAGCCGGTCTTCTCGTTCTGGGCCTTGATCGCCTTGATGACCGTCGGGTCCTTCAGGGCGTCCATGAGCTTGGAGTTCACGTACTCCTTGATCGGAGCGACGTGCTCTCCCTCGGCCGAAGCCGGCGCGTTGGCGGCGGCTCCCAGAAGCATCACGGACAGGGCCGCGGTCGTCAGCATGGTCTTGAACATGTCAGTCTTCCCCCTTCGGTTGTGAAACAGTCGTTCTTCGACGGCGCCGTCTTCGGGTCTTCCGTCAAAATTCCTCCCAGTCGTTCTCGACGACCGGATCCATCTTGAGTGCGGTGTTGCCGGCGACGGCGGGACGTGCCGCCTTCCGGGCCTGAGGCGCGGCAGGCGCCGGCCGGGTCGCCGTGGCGACGTCGCCCTCGCCGAGCTTGAAGCCCGCCACGAGCCGGACGAGCTCGCCGGTCTCGTTCGACAGGCCGTGCGCGGCGGCGGTGGCCTGCTCGACCATGGCGGCGTTCTGCTGCGTCACCTGGTCCATCTGGTTGACGGCCGTGTTGACCTCGGCGAGGCCCGTCGCCTGCTCCTGCGCGGAGGCGGAGATGTCGCGGACGATGCCGTTGATCTCCGTCACCTGCTCGACGATGCGGGCCAGCGCCTCGCCCGCCCGGCCGACGAGCGACACGCCCTGCTCGACCTGGCCGGACGACGTCTGGATCAGCGTCTTGATCTCCTTGGCGGCGTCGGCCGAGCGCTGCGCCAGCGCGCGGACCTCCTGCGCCACGACCGCGAAGCCCTTGCCCGCCTCGCCGGCACGCGCCGCCTCGACGCCGGCGTTCAGCGCCAGCAGGTTCGTCTGGAAGGCGATCTCGTCGATCACGCCGATGATCTGCGAGATCTGCTTCGAGGAGCCCTCGATCTCGGTCATCGCGCCGACCGCGCTCTTGACGACCTCGCCCGACTGCTCGGCGTCGCTCTTGGCCTTGCCGACGACGTCGCGGGCATGGTTCGAGCCCTCGGCGGTGCGCTTCACCGTCGCCGTGATCTCGTCGAGCGCCGCCGCCGTCTCCTCCAGGCTCGCCGCCTGCTGCTCGGTGCGCCGCGACAGGTCGTCGGAGGCCTGGCTGATCTCGCCGGTGCCCGAGCGGATGCCCTCGGTGGCGCGCGCGATCGTCTTCATCGCGTCCTGCATCTGCGACATCGCGCCGTTGAAGTCGTCCTTGAGCTTCCGGTACTCGCCCGGGAACTCCGCCGCGATCCGGTAGGTCAGGTCGCCGTCCGACAGCCTCGCGAGGCCGGTGCCGATCTCGCCGACCACGAGCGACTGCTCGTGCGACGCCTGCGTCTGCATCTCCTCGTTGCGGCGCCGCTCCGCATCCGCCTGCCCGCGCTGCGCCGTGGCCTCCGCCTCGACGCGCTCCTTCTCGAGCGCGGCTTCCTTGAACGTCAGCACCGTGCCGGCCATCTGGCCGATCTCGTCGCCCCGCCCGGTGAAGGGCACGTCCACGTCGTTGTTGCCGCGGGCGAGGTCCTTCATCGTCTCGGCCATGCGCAGGACCGGCCGCGCGATGACGCGGGAGGACAGCCAGCCGAAGGCGATGGCGAGCGCGGCGAGGACCGCCACGCCGACGCCGAGCGCCAGGAGCGCGGCGTCGTACGCGGCCTGCTGCAGGGCGAAATCGGCCTGCGTCCGCTGGGTCGCCTCGTCGGCGAAGGCGTCGAGGCCGTTCTCGACCGGCTCGATATACTTGTCGGCGATGCCGGAGGTCAGGATCCTGATCGCCTCGCCGTAGGTCACCGGGCTGCTCGCCGCCTTGATGGCCGGATCGGCGACGTTCGCGTGCCAGGCGGCGGCGGAGTCGGCGATGGCCTTGAGGCTCGCCGCGTCCTCGGCGCCATCCTCCTTGTCCTTGGTCAGCTCAGCGATCTTGGCGAGCTCGGCCGAGAACGCCTCGTAGTGATGCTTGACGCGGCCGGAGTAGAAGTCGTCCTTGGTGATGATGTAGCCGCGCAGCGAGTTCTCCTGCCGGCCGAGCGCCGCGCGCGCCTCCTTGGCGGCGACGAGGATCTGGGACTCAATCTGCGTGTTGACGCGCTGCTCCTGGATCGTCCTCATGTTCATGAAGACGATGACGCCCATCAGGGCCGCGCCGACCGTGAGGGCGGCGAACGCCGCTCCCAGCTTGACCGAAATTCTCAAGTTCCCCAGACCCACTCTCGCCTCTCCTGCTCACGCACGCCGGCCGCCCCGATACTCGCGCAGCGGCCGCAGACCGGGCTCCTGCCCGGCGATGTTTCGATCGGGAACGACATGAGCGCGCCGAGGGCCCCGGCGCGTATCCCCCTCCCCCCACGTCACCGCCGGCGCATGACGCCAGTGCCGATGACGAAGGGGATCCTAAAAGCCTTTTCTTTCCAGAGGCTTAAATGAATTTTGAAGGAGAAAACGAGGGAAACCGCAGTTTTTCCGGGTTTCGGGCGCGGAAAACCCGACAATTCTACGAGTGTCGGTGGGTTTTTGCGGTGGTCGGGGCAGATTGCCGCACGTGCATCCAAGCTCTACCGGCGCGGCCGGAAGACCTTCTGCGGAGATCGGGGATTGCGTATCGGCGATGCCGGTGCGCCGGCCCAGAGGGCCGGCCTGCGCTCTGAGAAGAGAGGAACGGGGCCCGGCTAGACCGGGCGCACCGCCGGCTTCCCGGTGCTCGGGAAGATGAACTCGACGCCGCCGTTCTCCAGCGCCTGCTGGACCATGGCGAGCTTCGGCTCGAAGGAGGGGGGCGATCCGTCCAGCTCCTCCAGGCGGCGGATGGTCGAGACCGAGACATCGGCCTGCTCGGCCAGTTCCCGCACGGACCAGTTGAGGATGCCGCGGCCGGCGCGCAGCTGCGCGCCCGTGGGCTGGACCCGCTTGTCCGTCGGCGCCCGGCCGAGACCGCTCCGCCCGATGTCGCGGCACACGCCGAGCCACTCCCGGATGCCGCCGCCCTGCGTGACGACCGGAAGGACGCGCAGCTGGAACATGCTGTCGCCGGAGCCTTCCGAGGCGAGACGGCACTCGGTGACGATCTTCTCCCCGACGTCGCGCCCGGCTTCCCACGCGTGGACGAGCCGCGGCCTGTCGTCCTCGGCGACGAGGTCGAGCCAGGTCCGGGGCGTGTTCGGCAGCATCGTCGATATGATGCCGCGCGGATCAGACAGGATCTCGAGCGACCCGTCCGGCTGGGCGGTCCAGACGACGCCGTCGGCGCCCTCGGCGAGCGCCTGGAAGCGGTCGCGCGACGCATCGAGCGCGCCCTCGACGCGCTTGCGCGCCGTGATGTCGAACACCACCCCGACGACGCGAGCCGGATTGCCGTCCGCGTCGGACAGGGTCTCCGTCTTGGTCGTCATCCAGCGCAGGGAACCGTTCGGCCGGATGAGCCTGAAGTCGAAGCTGAGCGCGATGCCTTCGCGCATCGCCTGCGCCCGCTGCAGCTGGACGGGGCGATCCTCGGGATGGATGAGACTGTGAAAGAACTCCCTGGTGGGCGGCGTCGAGTTCGCGGGTCAGGCCGAACAGCCTGATACAGGCCGTTCGACCACGACAGCAGGTTCGCCTCCAGATCCCACGCCCAGACCCCGACATGGCCTCTCTCTTCAAGGATATCGAAGTATTCTGATCCGATTCGAGCGTTATGTCCGTGAGTTTGCGTATTCATGAATTTCAGATGCAACTTTAATGCTCGTCCCGTTGCGGCCGCACCTTTTATTACCGTTGGTAAAGCGGCGCAACAAATCTCCTGCCTCGTATCCGCAGGGCGCTACGCGCGCCCGCGAACCCTCACGGGCCCGATTACGAGAGCCGCGAGATTCGAGATCACCGCGATGAAAAGTATTCGGCAGTAGAGCCGGCCGGGCCCCGTTCGAGAAAGCGTCGGCTCTGCTCCCGCTCCGGGAGGTGGGGCTCGCGGTCGATGCCGAGAAGGCGGGTGATGATGACCATGATCGTCTTGGCGACGATCACGAGGTCGTAGGTGATCGAGACCTTCTCGACGTAGACCCGCTCGATCGCGAGCTTCACCGGCATGAGGCCGGACACGTACGAGCCCTCGGGATCCTGCGGGTCGAGATACTCGTCCTCGTGGAAATAGCCGAAGATGGCGCCCGGGCTCGTCAGGCCGGGCCTGACGGCGAGCGTTTCGCGCATCCAGTCGGTGTAGTGGTCGCGGACGATGCCCGGATCCTCGGGCCGCGGCCCGACCACCGACATCTCGCCCCTGACGACGTTGAAGAGCTGCGGCAGCTCGTCGAGCTTGCTGCGGCGCAGGAAGCGGCCGAGCGGGAAGATGCGCGCGTCGCCCGGAGCGGTGATGACCGCGCCCTGCTCGCGGCGCTGGTGCATCGTCCGGAACTTGAACATGCCGAAGAGGCGGCCGTCCCTGCCGACGCGCCGCGCGACGTAGAAGACGGGGCCCGGCGAGGCGAGTTTCACCGCGATCGCGACGGCGAGCAGGACCGGCGCCGCCACGAGGAGGCCGACCGACCCCGCCACGAGATCGAAGAGCCGCTTCAATTGCGCCCCGCCAGGATGTCCCGCACGCTGGCGACGACGTGGTCCTGCTCGGCCTCCGTCATGCCGACGAAGAGCGGCAGCGTGACGATGCGCTCGAACATCGCGGTGGCGACGGGATAGTCCTCCCGAACGAGACCGTAGCGCTCGCGCCAGTATGTCAGCATGTGCAGCGGCGTGTAGTGGACGGAGCAGCCGACGCCGCGCTCCTGCAGCCGCTCGATGAACGCGTCGCGCGCCACCGACGCCCCTGCCGCCAGCCGGATGACGTAGAGGTGGCGGGCGTGCGCCTCCTCCGGATCGGCGCGCGGCGGCAGCTCGAGCGGCAGCCCGGCGAAGGCCTCGTCGTAGCGCAGCGCCAGCCGCGAGCGCTCCGCGCGGAAGGCGTCGGCGCGGCGGAGCTGGTGGATGCCGAGCGCGCCGGCGAGATCGGTCATGTTGTACTTGAAGCCCGGCGCCACGACGTCGTAGCGCCAGCGCGCCCGGGCGGCGGTGAAGCGGTCGAAGGAATCGCGGTCGATGCCGTGCAGCCGCATCACGCGGCAGCGCGCGGCGATCTCGGGGTCGCGCGTCACCACCATGCCGCCCTCGCCGGTGGTGATCGTCTTGTTGGCGTAGAAGCTGAACACCGTGGCGTCGGCGAAGTCGGAGCCGATCAGCCGGCCGGCATGCCGCGTCGGCAGGGCGTGCGCCGCGTCGTCGACGACCTTCAGGCCGTGCCGCCGTGCGATCTCGCCGATCCGCGTCATGTCGCAGGCGAGGCCGCCATAGTGCACCGGCATGATCGCCTTCGTGCGCGGCGTGACCGCGCGCTCGATCGCCTCGACGGAGATGTTCATCGTGACGGGGTCGACGTCGACGATCACCGGCTCCCCGCCGAGATAGCGCACGACCTCCGCCGTCGCCGTGAAGGTGAGCGTCGGCACGATCACCTCGTCGCCGGGCCCGATGCCGACCGCCTCGAGCGCCAGGTGCAGGCCCGCCGTCGCGGAGTTGACCGCGATCGCCTCGACGCCGCCGCCGAGATAGGCGGCGATGCCCTCCTCGAACGCCTTCGTCTTCGGGCCGGTCGTCAGCCAGCCCTTGCGGATGCTGTCGACCACCTCGGCGATCTCCTCCTCGCCGATCGAGGGGCGGAAGAACGGCACATGCATCGTGTTCACGTCGCGTATCCCAGCCTCGCCAGTTCCGGCCCCAGCAGCTCCGTCAGCCGCGCCGCCTGCGACGCGTCGAGCCGGCTCCGCCATTTCTGCGCCTCCTCCGGCCGCACCCAGGCGCGATAGGCCCCCGCGACCTCGTCATGCCCCGTCAGGCCGAGCCGGTCGACCAGATCCATCAAAGGCTCCTCCCCCGCCACGAGATCCTCGTAGCGGATCGTGAAGACGCGGTCGGCAGCGATCTTGTCGAGGCCGTCCAAGGCATGCCTGACCGAGTGCGCCCATTGCAGCGCGCAGAATTCGAGCGGCGGCCGCTGCAGGTCCTCGGTGTAGCCGGGATAGCGCACGCCCCAGACGTCCCCGCCGCCACCGCGGCCGGCCAGGCGGCCGCGCAGCTGGTTCACCGCGAACCACGCGGCGTAGCCGGCGTTCGACAGCGGCAGGTGGCGCAGCTTGACGAGCAGGCGGCGCCACTCCGTCGGCGCCTGCCAGGTCCGCAGCGTCGATTCCGCCACCGCCCTGCCGTCGCGGACCAGGTGGACGAAGCGCGCCTCGGGGTAGACCGCGTCGACGAAGGGCACGCGCAGCGTGTTCGAGACCGTCTTCTCGACCATCACCCCGTCGCCGTCGGGCGACAGGCCGGCGATCTTCGGCAGCGTCCGGCGGATGCGCGCCCGCGCCTTCGGCGTCAGCTGCGCCGGCTCGAGCGCGTCGTGCGGCACCCCCTCGTTGCCGGTGCGCCAGACATAGTTGACGTCGAACGGCACGGCCTTCGCCTCGGGGCTCTCGGCGAGGAGGTCGCGCAGGAGCTTGGTGCCCGACCGCGCGGCGCCGATGACGATGACGGGCCGCAGCGCCACCTCAGCCGTCCCCGCGCGGGCGCCGCCCGTCCCAGCCGGCCGACAGCCTGGTCGCGCCGAGGATCAGGTTGACCACGCGCTGCGAGGTGTTGGCGATCGCATAGGCATCCGGGATCGGCCAGGCGGCGCCTGCCGCCCTGGCCTCCGCGAACTGCGCCGTCACCGCGTCGACCGCGTCGAGGATCGTCTCGCGTCTCGAGGCCGGTCATCACGAGGCTGCCGGCGTCGAGCGCCTCCGGCCGCTCGATCGACTCCCGCGGCGTCACGGCGGGGAAGCCGAGGATCGCGGACTCCTCGGCGATCGTGCCGCTGTCGGAGATCGCGCAGAACGCCGACATCTGCAGCCGGTTGTAGTCGTGGAAGCCGAACGGCTCGAGGAAGCGCACGCGCGGGTCGATCTCCTGCGCCGCCGAGGGCGTCGAGCCGCTTGCGCGTGCGCGGATGGGTCGAGACCACGACGGGCATGTCGTGGCGCTCGGCGAGCGCGTTCAGCGTCGCGAGGAGCTGCGCCAGCCGCGAGCGGCTGTCGACGTTCTCCTCGCGATGCGCGGAGACGATGAAGTAGCGGCCCGGCTCGAGGCCGAGCTCGCCGACGATTCCCGACGCCTCGATCCGCGGCCGGTAGTGGTCGAGCACCTCGCGCATCGGCGAGCCGGTCAGGTAGATCCGCCGGTGCGGCAGGCCTTCCGACAGGAGGTGGCGCCGGGCGTGCTCGGTATAGACGAGGTTGAAGTCGGCGAGGTGGTCGACGACCTTGCGGTTCGTCTCCTCCGGCACGTTGGGGTCGAACGACCGGTTGCCGGCCTCCATGTGGAAGACGGGGATGCTTCATCCGGCGCGCCATCATCGCGGAGATCGCCGAGTTCGTGTCGCCGAGCACGAGCACCGCGTCCGGGCCGCTCCGCCGAGCATCGCCTCCTCGGAGCGGCGCAGCACGTCGCCGAGCGTCGCGCCGAGGCTCGACGTGTCGACGCCCAGATAGTGGTCGGGATCGCGCAGCTCGAGATCGCGGAAGAACACCGCGTTCAGCCGCTCGTCGTAGTTCTGGCCGGTGTGCACGAGGACGTGGTCGACGTGCCGGTCCAGCCGCGCGATGACGCGCGACAGGCGGATGATCTCGGGCCTCGTGCCCAGGATGGTCATCACCTTGAGCGGACACGGTGCGGCGGCCTCCTCAGACCGGTTCGGCGAAGGTGTCGGGGCTGGCGGGATCGAAGATCTCGTGCGCCCAGAACAGCGTGAGAAGCGGCCCCTGCCCGACATTCTCGATGTTGTGCGTGTGCAGCGTCGGCATGTCCACCGCCGTCGGCTGGTCGCCCGACACGCGGAACTCGTGCACCTCGCCGCCCAGCACCTTGCGGATGCGGATGGCCGCCTCGCCCTCGACCACGAGGAAGCGCTCGACCTTGGCGAGGTGGAAGTGGTTGCCGCGCACCGCGCCCGGCACGGTGCGAGGACATGAAGCTCTGCCCGCCGCCGCCGCCCTTCGCGGCCTCGAACAGGCTCCCGCGCGCGTCGCGCCTGATCTCGAGCGGCCGGGGCCATGCCTCCGGCGGGATGTGGCTGCGATAGGTGTTGAAGAGGGCGAGGTCGAAGGCGTCGCGTCAGGTCGGGAAAGACGTTCGCGGCATAGAGCTCGTGGAACGCCCGGATGCGGCGCGTCGAGCGCCTCGACGGAGATCGGCCGGCCGTCGATCCGGATCTGCCCGGCGTCGCCGCGGGCGAGCGCGTCGAGCGCCCGCTCGACCGCGGCCCCGGCATGCAGCAGCTCGACCTCGGCGCCCGGCCGGACCTGCGGCGCCTCGCCCCGCGCCCGCCGCGTCGCACAGCGTCGCCGTCACCATGTTGTAGTCCGGCCGGCCGCACTCGCCGAAGACGTGCGGCAGGACGAGGTCCGTGAAGCGCCCGTTGCGGCGGATCGACCATTCCGTCAGCGCCGTCGCGGCCTCGCGCTTGGCGCGGCCGTAGGGCGTGTCGCCCTCGGCATGGGTGGAGTTCGCGAAGACGATGTGGGGCGCGGCGCCGGTGCGGTCGAGCGCCTCGACCAGCAGGGCGGTGGCCGTCCTGTTGCCCTCGGCGACCGCATCGGGATCGCCGCGGTTGACGCCGGCGAGGTGCAGGATGCCGTCGCAGCCGGCGACGAAGGCGTCGAGGCGGTCGGGATCCGCGACGAGGTCGCGGCCGGCCGGCAGCACGTCGAACGGCTCGGGCTCGCCGGCATGGCGCCGCGGCGGCGTTGCGCGCCCGCAGCCGCACGCGGGCGTGCCAGCCGAGGAAGCCGTCCGCGCCGGTGACGCCGATCCGCAGCATCAGCGCGGCGCCCGGCCGGCGGCGGCGAGCTCGGCGGAGATCTCGGGCAGGGTCTTCAGCAGCGCCTCGACCTCCGGCGACGCTCAGCCGCTGCGTGTTGTGGGAGGTGTAGTCCTGGAGATCCGCGACGCGCCGCTCGCCCTCGGTGAAGTAGATGCCGTAATTGAGGTCGCGCGCATCCATCCGGATGCGCCAGTAGTCGTCCAGGTCCTCCGCCTGGCTGAGCTCCTGGGCGTTGGCCAGCGTCTCGAAGAGCTTCTCGCCGTGCCGCCGGCCGATCACCTGCTCCTCGTGGTCGGGCACGTCGAACATGGCCTTCAGCGCCGTCACGAGGTCGCCGATCGTCGCGGCCGGCTGCTTCTTCACGAACAGGTCGCCCTGCTCGGCGTGCGACAGGGCGAACTCGACGAGCGCCACCGAATCCGTCAGCGGCATCAGGAAGCGCGTCATCGTCGCGCTCCGTGACGGTGATCGGCCGGCCGTCGCGGATCTGCCGCACGAAGAGCGGGATGACCGAGCCGCGCGAATACATGACGTTGCCGTAGCGCACGCAGGAGATGCGGGTGGGCGCGCCGTCGCCGAGCTCGCGCGCGGCGGCCTGGGCGACCTTCTCCATCATCGCCTTGGACATGCCCATCGCGTTGATCGGGAAGACGGCCTTGTCGGTCGACAGGCAGACGACGCTCTCCGCGCCGTGCGCGATCGCCGACTTGATGACGTTCTCGGAGCCGAGGATGTTCGTCTTCACCGCCTCGACGGGGAAGAAGTCGCAGGACGGCACCTGCTTCAGCGCGGCGGCGTGGAAGACGAGGTCGACGCCGTTCATCGCGGTGTCGACGCTCGCCCGGTCGCGCACGTCGCCGATGAAGAACTTGATGCGGCCGTCCGACAGCTCCGCCCGCATGTCGTCCTGCTTGCCCTCGTCGCGGCTCAGCACGCGAACCTGGGCGACGTCGCCCTCCAGCAGGTCCCGCACCATCACGCGGCCGAACGAGCCGGTGCCGCCGGTGACAAGAACGATGCGGTTTCTCAAAGGCATGGCGTCCCAAAGCGTCGGTTCGAGTGGTCGTCAGCGCCTTCCTATAGGACGTGCCCGAGCGGAACGCCACACGGCTGATGGCGGGACCGGGCGGCCGCGCCTCAGCTCGCCGCCGGCTCGAGCGGCGGCAGGGCGGAGGCGGGAGCGGGCGCGCGGTCGTATTCCGGCACGAGCTCCTCGAGAAGCCCGACGAGCTCGGCGTCGCTCGCGGTCGGCGCGCGCTCGCACAGATGCTCGATCCGCGAGATCACGAGCTGCGGCGCGACGGGCTGCGGCTCGGCGACCAGGATGCCCTGGAGGTCCGTCGGATGCAGGCGCTCGTTGCCGAGGAACAGCTCCTCGTAGAGCTTCTCTCCCGGCCGCATGCCGGTGAACTCGATCTGGATGTCGATGCCGGGCTTCATGCCGGCGAGCCGGATCATGCGCTCGGCCAGGTCGACGATCTTCACCGGCTCGCCCATGTCGAGCACGTAGATGGTCGAGCGCTCGCGCCGCTCGAAGCCGTGCGCGGAGGCCATGAGCACGAGGCTGACGGCTTCCGAGATCGTCATGAAATAGCGCTTCATGTCCTGGTGGGTGACGGTCAGCGGGCCGCCCTTGCGCAGCTGCTGCGTGAAGAGCGGCACCACCGAGCCGCTCGACCCGAGCACGTTGCCGAAGCGGACGGAGAGGAAGCGCGTCGCCGTCTCGCGGGCGCCGCTGCCGTCGCTGCGCTGCAGCTCGTCGAGCGCCTCGCAGTAGGATTCGGCCGCCCGCTTGGTGGCGCCCATCACCGAGGTCGGCCGCACCGCCTTGTCGGTGGAGATCATGACCATCGCGCCGACGCCGGCCGCCTGGCAGGCGTCCGCCACGTTGCGGGTGCCGCCGACATTCGTGCGCACGCCCTCGCGCACATGCGCCTCGACGATCGGCACGTGCTTGAGCGCGGCGGCGTGGAACACGATCTCGGGCCGCAGCCGCTCGACGACCGCGAAGATCGCCTTGCGGTCGCGCACGTCGCAGATCAGCCCCTCGACGTCGAGGTCCCTGCGCGCCTCGCGCAGGTCGTTCTCGATCGCCACGAGCGGCCGCTCCGACTTCTCCACGACGGTGAGCTGCGCGCAGTCCATCGCCGCGATCTGCCGGCACAGCTCGCCGCCGATCGAGCCGCCGCCGCCGGTCACCAGGATGCGCCGGCCCTGCACCAGCCGGCGGATCAGGTCGGTGTCGAGCCGGTACATCTCGCGGCCGAGCAGGTCCTCGATCTCGATCGGCGCGATCTGCACCTGGTCGCCCATCGCGCCGGTGTCGCCGGGCCGCATCAGCCGCTCGGCCTGCAGCCCGAGCCGCCGCGCCTGCACGATCGCGTCCTCGATCGCGGGCTCCCGGCGCAGCGCCTCGTTCGTCACGATCAGGCGCTGCGGCGTCGCGCCGCCGCGGCTGACCCGGCGGAACACCGATTCGAGCTCGCCGACATGGCCGAGGATCGGGATCGTGCGGATGCGGTGGCCGATCTGGCTGCGCTTGGTGGTCAGCAGCGCGACCGGCCGGTAGCGGCCGCCGAGATAGGTCTCGAGCGCGCGGATGATGATCTCGGCGTCGTAGCCCGTGCCGGCGACGAGCACGGGGACGCGCCGCTGGTGGCGCCGTCCCCGGACCTGCGTGCGGTGCTCGCGGTAGGAGCGGTAGAGAAGCCGCGGCAGGCCGAGCAGCAGGCCGAGGATCACGAAATAGGCCGCCACCACCTCGCGCGGCACCAGCACGTGGCCGCGCGAGGCGAAGTCGACGAGCGCCAGCACGACGGTGAGCGTCGCGACGCTCTTGAGGATGTTGCGGAAGTCCGACAGCGAGGAGAAGCGCCAGATGCCGTCGTAGAGGCCGAACGAGACGTAGACGAGCGCCGCCAGCGGCACGAGGATCGCCGACACGATGGCGATGTCGTCGAGCCGGCCGCCGAGCCCGATGTCGGCGAACAGCATGTAGTAGGCGAGATACACCGCGGCCACGGTCATGCCGAGGTCGTGGGTGAGCGCCAGGAGACGCTTGCGTGAGACGAAGATGCGCATGCCGTCGAAGCTCCGGCAGCCGGCTCCGGACGAGGAAGTAAGGACGTCCGGTCAGCGCTCTAGTGCGGCGCCGGCCGCTTGTACAGCACCGATTATGCCAAGTGCGGCCGGCGGCGGCGAGAGAGGCGTCGGCCGGCCGTCCCGGCGAGGTCAGTCCGCGGGCGGCCGGCGGGGGCCCCGCGTCAGCTCGAGCTCACCGGCTCGGCCGCGGCGGCGACCCTGGACGGCCCCGCCTCGGCGACCGGCCCGCGCCCCGAGCGCCACAGCGAGACGCAGGGGATCTTCGTGCGGTCGCAGCGGTCGGCGTACTTGCGGGCGATGTCGGTCACCTCGCTCATCAGGCCGTCGCGCAGCCGGATCGGCTTCAGCCCCATGCCGAGGAAGCGGTCGTTGGCGACGTGCAGGTCGTTCTCGGCCGCCTCGTTGCGCGGGTTCTGGAGATACTGGATCTCGGTGCCGGTCATCTCCGAGATCATCTGCGCCAGGTCGCGCACCCTGTGCGTCTCGGTCATCTGGTTGAGGATGTTCACGCGCTCGCCGGTCTGCGGCGGGTTGTCGAGCGCCAGCTCGATGCAGCGGCAGGTGTCCTGGATGTGGATGAAGGCGCGCGTCTGGCCGCCGGTGCCGTGCACGGTCAGCGGATAGCCGATCGCGGCCTGCATCAGGAAGCGGTTCAGCACCGTGCCGTAGTCGCCGTCATAGTCGAAGCGGTTGATCAGCCGCTCGTCCAGCTCGGTCTCCGACGGTCTGCGTGCCCCAGACGATGCCCTGGTGCAGGTCGGTGATCTTCACGCCGTCGTTCTTGTTGTAGAAGTAGAAGAACAGCTGATCCTGCGTCTTGGTCATGTGGTAGATCGAGCCGGGGTTGGCCGGGTACAGGATCTCCTGCTCCAGCGCGTCGCCCTCGCCGTTCTCGACCTTCACCTTGAGATAGCCCTCCGGGATCTTCATCCCGGCGTGGCCGTAGCCGTAGACGCCCATCGTCCCGAGATGGATCAGGTGCACGTCGACGCCCGATTCCACGATCGCGCACAGCACGTCGTTCGTGGCGTTCAGGTTGTTGTCGACGGTGTAGCGCTTGTGCCAGGACGACTTCATCGAGTAGGGCGCGGCGCGCTGCTCGGCGAAGTGGATGATCGCGTCCGGCCGCTCCTCGCGGATCAGCGTGAGCAGGCGGTGATAGTGCGCGGTCGATCGAGATGCTGCTCGAAGCGGATCTGGCGGCCGCTGACCTCCTTCCAGGCCCGCAGGCGCTCGCTGATCGGGCGGATCGGCGTCAGCGATTCGACCTCGAGCTCGACGTCGATCTTGCGGCGGGACAGGTTGTCGACGATGACGACGTCGTGCCCCCTCTGCGACAGGTGAAGGCTCGTCGGCCAGCCGCAGAAGCCGTCGCCGCCCAAGACCAGGATCTTCGCCATTCAGTCTTCTCCCAGGCCGAGCCGGCCCCGTCGGTGCTGCCGGCGGGCCGGGCTCTCGAGCCGCCTTCCGTTGCGCCAGCCGTACGCCAGAGGCCGCACCGCGCCGCGTGGGACGGGCGGCCGTTCCTGGTGGCCCGCGGGCAGGAAGCCGTTATAGGACACTCGGTTGTCTGGCGGAGCGCTATCAAAAAAGGCCGGTGCGGTCGAGCTTTACTTCTTCCACCGCGGGCGGCCCCGAAAGCCGCTCCCGCCCGGCCCGGCCGGGAATTGTGACAGGGCTGGACCGCCGTTTGTGACGGCGGCTCCGGCGGCCGCGTCAGGCCGCGGCGAGGAGCCGGGCGGCCGCCTCGGCGATCGACAGCGATGCCGTCAGCCCGGGCGATTCGATGCCGTAGAGCGCGACGCAGCCGGGGATGCCGGTCTCCGCGGGGCCGTGCATGATGAAGTCGCGGGCCGGCTCGCCCGGCGCCCCCACCTTCGGCCGCACGCCGGAATAGGCCGGCGCGAGGGCGCCGTCGGGCAGGTCCGGCCAGTAGCGCCGGATGGCGCCGTAGAAGACCTCGCCGCGCGCCGGGTCGACGGCGTAGTCGACCGCGTCGGGATCCCCGTGGCCGAGCCACTCGACGTCGGGGCCGAAACGGCCCTGCCCGGCCATGTCGACCGTGTAGTGGATGCCGAGCCCGCCATCGACCGGCATCGGGTAGACGAGCCCGCGGAAGGGCGCGCGGCCGGCCAGCGCGAAGTAGTTGCCCTTGGCGAGGGTGAGCTCGGGCACGTTCAGCGCGCCGAGGGATCGCGAGACGCGGTTCGCGAAGAGCCCGGCGCAGTTGACCACCGCGTCGGCGGCGAGGATCGTCGGCGCGGCCCCGCCGACGCTCAGGCGGACGCCGCCGCCGGCCATCGCCTCGCCGCCCGTCACCGGCGCGTCGAGGGCGAGCGCGCCGCCGTGATCCTCGAGCTCCCCGAGATAGGAGAGCATCAGCGCGTGGCTGTCGACGATGCCGGTGCCCGGCGAATGGAGCGCGGCGACGCAGGCGATCTGCGGCTCGATCGCGCGCGCCTGCGCCGCGTCCAGCGGCTCGAGCCGGACGCCGTTGTCCGCGGCCTTCAGGCGCAGCGCCTCGAGCGCCTCGGCCTCCGCCGCGTTCGTCGCGACGATGAGCTTGCCGACGCGCTTCGCCGGCACGCCGTGGGCGGCGCACCAATCGTAGAGCCGCGCCGCGCCCTCGACGCACAGCCGGGCCTTGAGGCTGCCGGTGGGATAGTAGATGCCGGCGTGGATGACCTCGGAATTGCGCGAGCTCGTGCCCGAGCCGATCTCGCGGGTCGCCTCGAGAAGCACGACCTCCCGGCCCTGCCGCGCGAGCTGCGCCGCGACCGCCAGCCCGACCACCCCCGCGCCGATGACGACGGTTCCGACACGCTCCATTCCCCACGCTCCTTCGCCCGGTCCGCGACGGGACGCCGCGGCACGGGGCTTTTCTTCCACCGCCGGCCACGCCACACTCGCAAGGAGACGCTTACCGCAAACCTCTGACCGGGGGCCACGGCCTGATGCGACGAACCCTCATCCTCTCCCTCTTCATGGTGGCCATGGCACCGGCCGCGTTCGCGCAAGGCCGGGGCGACGCCACGCGCGGCCACGAGATCGCGACGCGCTGGTGCTCGGCCTGCCACGTGGTCGATTCCGAGCAGACGAGCGGCAGCGCGGCCGTGCCGACCTTCGCGACGATCGCCGGGCGGAGCGGCGGCGACCTCTCCTTCCTCGAGGGCTTCCTCGCCGACCCGCACCCGGCCATGCCGGACATGAGCCTGACGCGCCAGGAGATCCGCGACCTCGTCGCCTATTTCGCGACGCTCCGCTAGAGTTCCGCAGGCCCCGCCCTGGCGGGATCGCGGGCAGCTCCGGCCCCACGTCCGCGCGCGACGAGCCGGCGCGGGCGTGACAACGGGAGGGTGTCGGGCGGGTGACGCAGCACGACGATCTTCGGGATATCGCCGGGACGATCCCCGCCCTCTTCCGCTCCCGCGTCGCCGACGGCCCGACGCAGCTCGCCTATCGCGAGTTCGACCAGGCGAAGGGCGACTGGGTCGGTCAGAGCTGGGCCGACGTCGCCACGCGCGTCGACCGGTGGATGGCGGCGCTCGCGGCCCGCAGGCTTTCGCCCGGCGACCGGGTGGCGGTGCTCGTGCCGAACGGCGTCGAGTGGGTGATGCTTCGACCAGGCGGCGCTGGCGCTGGGGCTCGTCGTCGTTCCGCTCTTCTCCAACGACGCGCCGGCGACGAGCGCCTACGTCCTGAAGGATTGCGGCGCGCGGCTCCTCCTCGTCGACACCGGCCACCGCTGGCGCAAGGTTGCCGCGCACGGCCCCTTCGCGAGCCTCGAGGAGGTCGTGTGCGCGGCGCCGGGCGAGGAGCCGGCGGCAGGAGACGGGCGCCCGCGCCCCGCCGCGCTCGCCGAATGGCTCGACCGTGCAGCCGGGCCGCCGGCCCCCGCGCGCCCCTCCGGCCCGGACGAGCTCGCCACCATCGTCTACACCTCCGGCACGTCGGGCCCGCCGAAGGGCGTGATGCTGTCCCACCGCAACATGCTCGCCGTCGCCGCCGCCATCCTCGAGCGCGTGCCGGGCACGCGGCACGACGTCTTCCTGTCCTACCTGCCGCTCGCCCACATCTTCGAGCGGGTCGTCGGCTACTACGTGCCGCTGATGCTGGGCGCGCCGGTGGTCTTCGCGCGGTCGATCGAGCGGCTGCGGCAGGACCTGCTGGTCGCGCGCCCGACCATCCTGCTGGTCGTCCCGGGCCTGCTCGAACGGGTGCACGGGGTCGCCCGGTCGCAGGCGGCGAAGAGCCGGATCCGCGCGGCCCTCCTGTCGTGGACGACGACGGCGGGCCTCGCCGTCTACGAGGCGCGCCGCGACGACGTCGGCGTCCGGCTCTGGACCCTGCTCGCCTGGCTCGTGCTCGAGCGCCTGGTCGCCCGCCGCATCACCTCGCGCTTCGGCGGCCGCCTCCGCATCGCCGTCTCCGGCGGGGCTCCGCTGCCGGAGGAGACCGCCCGCTTCTTCCTCGGGCTCGGCCTGCCGCTCGTCGAGGGCTACGGGCTGACCGAGGCCTCGTCGGCGGCCTGCGCGGCGGCGATCGGCACCTACGTTCCCGGCTCGACCGGCCGTCCGCTCGAAGGCGTCGAGATCCGCACCGGCGCGGGCGGCGAGATCCTCGTGCGCTCGCCCGGCAACATGCTGGGCTACTGGAACATGGCGGAGGAGACCGGCCGGGCGCTCGCCGGCGGCTGGCTGCACACCGGCGACACCGGCTACATGCGCGGCGGCCAGGTCTTCATCCGTGGCCGCATCAAGGAGATCATCGTCCTGTCGACCGGCGAGAACCTGTCGCCGGTGGAGATCGAGGCGGCGATCCGGCGCGACCCGCTCTTCGTGCAGGCGATGGTCGCGGGTCACGGCCGGGCGCGGCCCGTCGCCTATGTCGTGCTCGACCGGGCGGGCTGGAAGGCGCTCGCCGGGGAGCTCGGGATCGACCCGGACGCGCCGGATTCGATCCGCGCCGCCGCGTCCCGCAAGGCGGTGCTGCAGCGGCTCAAGGCGCAGATGGCCGACTTCCCGCACCATGCGCAGATCCAGTCCGTCGAGCTGACGCTCGAGCCGTGGACGGTCGAGACCGGCCTGCTCACGCCGACCCAGAAGCTGAAGCGGCACGCGATCGCCCAGGCCTTCGCCCGTCCCGGCGCGGAGTGACGTCGCCGCCCGGGTGATCCGGCAGGTCGACGCGTACAGAAGCGTGACCGGGCTCTCCCGGAACGCATCGGGCAGCTGGCAGGTTGTCGAGCCACCCCTCCCACGCGGAGCGGTGCCCACCTCCAGCGCGAGCGACGCAGACGCCGATGTTCTTCGACACCTGGTACGACCTCCTCCGCATCCTCGTCGTCGGGATCTGCGCCTATGTCGGGCTCGTCGTCCTGCTGCGGACGACCGGCAAGCGCACCCTGTCGAAGATGAACGCCTTCGACCTCGTGGTGACGGTCGCGCTCGGCTCGACGCTGGCGACGGTGCTCCTGTCGAGCGACGTGTCGCTGTCGGAAGGCTTCCTCGCCTTCGCGCTCCTCTGCGGGCTGCAATACATCGTCGCCTTCGTCTCCGTGCGCTCCGAGCGCTTCCAGAACCTCGTCAAGGCGGAGCCGAGCCTCCTGTTCTTCCGGGGCGACTTCCTGCCCGGCATGCTGCGCAAGGAGCGGGTGACGGAAGAGGAGGTCCTGGCGGCGATCCGGTCGCAGGGCCTCGCCGACGTCTCGCAGGTCGATGCCGTGGTCCTCGAGACCGACGGCTCGTTCAGCGTGGTCTCGGGCTCGCCCGAGCGCCCGGTCGACACGCTGCGCCACGTGAAGGGGCCGGACGAGGCGGGACGCTGATCTGCCGCGCGCACATGGCGCGCGGCCCCGCCTCATGTTGCGTTGCAGCATCGATATCGCGTAAGGCTGCGGGGAACATCGCTTCGGCCCGGCGCCCGCACGCATTGCTGGAGGCGCTCGCCGGCTCTTTCCAATCGCGAACGCCGCCCGGACGGATCGTCTGACCGTCGCCGCCCCGCTCGTCACCGGACAGCCCCATGACCTCACTCGCCGCCTACCGCCAGCAATGGTTCGGGAACGTCCGCGCCGACATCCTCTCCGGCCTCGTCGTCGCGCTGGCGCTCATCCCCGAGGCCATCGCCTTCTCGATCATCGCCGGCGTCGACCCGAAGGTCGGCCTCTACGCCTCCTTCTCGATCGCCGTCATCACCGCGATCACCGGCGGCCGGCCCGGCATGATCTCGGCCGCCACCGCCGCGACCGCCGTGCTGATGGTCACGCTGGTGCGCGACCACGGGCTGCAATACCTGCTGGCGGCCACCGTTCTGGCCGGCGTGCTGCAGGTCGGCGCCGGCTTCCTCAGGCTCGGCGGCCTGATGCGCTTCGTCTCGCGCTCGGTGATGACCGGCTTCGTCAACGCGCTCGCCATCCTGATCTTCATGGCGCAGCTGCCCGAGCTGATCGACGTGCCGAACCTGACCTACGTGATGGTCGCGGCCGGCCTCGGCATCATCTACCTGTTCCCCTACCTGACGAAGGCGATCCCCTCGCCGCTCGTCTGCATCGTCGTGCTCACGGCGATCACGATTGTCTTCGGCTTCGAGCTGCGCACGGTCGGCGACATGGGCGAGCTGCCGGACGCCTTGCCGGTCTTCCTGATCCCGCAGATCCCGCTCAACCTCGAGACGCTGCGGATCATCCTGCCCTACTCGGCCGCCGTGGCGGCGGTGGGCCTGCTCGAATCGCTGATGACCGCGTCGATCGTCGACGACCTGACCGACACGGCCAGCGACAAGAACCGCGAATGCATCGGCCAGGGCATCGCCAATTTCTGCACCGGCTTCATCGGCGGCATGGCCGGCTGCGCGATGATCGGCCAGTCGATGATCAACGTGAAGTCGGGCGGCCGCGGCCGGCTGTCGACCTTCTGCGCCGGCATCTTCCTGCTGTTCATGATCGTCGTGCTCGGCGAGTGGGTGAAGCAGATCCCGATGGCCGCGCTCGTCGCGATCATGATCATGGTGTCGATCGGCACGTTCTCCTGGTCGTCGATCAAGAACCTGCGCACGCACCCGCGCTCCTCGTCGATCGTCATGCTGGCGACCGTCGCCTGCGTCGTCTACACGCACAACCTGGCCATCGGCGTGCTCGTCGGCGTGCTGCTGTCCGGCATCTTCTTCGCCTGGAAGATCGCCCAGCTTCCTGCGCGTCACCTCGACGCTGTCAGCCGACGGCACGCACCGCACCTACCTCGTCGAGGGCCAGATCTTCTTCGCCTCCTCCGACGACTTCACCGCCGCCTTCGACTTCAGGGAGGCGCTGGAAAAGGTCACCATCGACGTCAGCCGGGCGCATATCTGGGACATCTCCAGCGTCGCCGCGCTCGACATGGTCGTGCTCAAGTTCCGCCGCGAGGGTGCCGAGGTCGAGATCGTCGGCATGAACAAGGCGAGCGAGACGATCGTCGACAGGCTCGCCATCCACGACAAGCCGGGCGCCATGGAAAGCCTGCTCGGGCACTAGGGGGAACGAGGGAATGGCAAAGATACTGGCGCTGGTCGACGGCTCGATCTACTCGCAGAGCGTGTGCGACCACGCGGCGTGGATCGCCAGGCGCACCGGCGCGGCGGTCGAGATCCTGCACGTCATCGGCCGCCGCGAGACGGCGAGCGCGCCGGCCGATCTCAGCGGCAACATCACGCTGGGCGCCCGCACGGCGCTGCTCGAGGAGCTGACGGCGCTCGACGAGCAGCGCGGCAAGCTCGCCCAGAAGCGCGGCCGCGCGATCCTCGAGGACGCCAAGGCGCGCCTCGAGGCGGACGGCGTGAGCGAGGTGACGACGAAGCTGCGCATCGGCGACATCGTCGAGACGGTCGGCGGAGTTCGAGGCCGACGCGGACGTCGTGGTGATCGGCAAGCGCGGCGAGGCCGCCGACTTCGCCAGGCTGCATCTCGGCTCGAACCTCGAGCGCATCGTGCGCTCCTCGAAGAAGCCGGTCTTCGTCGCCTCGCGCGCCTTCAAGCCGATCGAGCGCTTCCTCGTCGCCTATGACGGCGGCGTCTCGCGCGATGAAGGCCATCGACCACGTCGCCCGCAGCCCGGTCTTCGCGGGCCTCCAGTGCCGCCTCCTCACCGTCGGCAGCGAGAGCCCGGAGACGACGAAGCGGCTCGCCGACGCGACGACCGTGCTGAAGGGCGCGGGCTACGCGGTGCAGGCGGACGTCGTGCCCGGCCAGCCCGACAGCGTCATCGCCCAGGCGGTCGAGAACGAGAGGATCGACCTCCTCGTCATGGGCGCCTACGGCCACTCGCGCATCCGCAGCCTGATCATCGGCTCGACGACGACCGAGATGGTGCGCTCCTGCAAGATCCCGGTCGTGCTGTTCAGGTAGGCCGTCACCGGGCGCCGCCGCCGCTCCGGGCCGGCGACAGCGCCAGCGCCCAGAGGACGAACGGCGCCGCGAGCGCCCCGCCTGCCGTGTCGAAGACGAGGTCGCCCAGCGTGTCGGGCCACTTCGTCTCGATCGTCAGGAACTCGAGGACCTCCCAGCCCATCCCGATCGCCAGCGCGAGCCCGCCGAAGACGAGGACCAGCCTCGCCCGGCGCGGCGCCTGGCCGGTCCACCGCAGCCAGACGCAGCCGGCAACCGCGGCCAGCGCGAAGCCGCCGAGGAAGTGCGCCACCTTGTCGGCGCCGTAGATGTCGTCGAGGACGCCCGTCAGCACGCCCGAGCCATGGATGACGCCGATCAGGGCGATCAGCAGCGCGAAGAGCGGCGGCAGATAGCGCCGCGGCGCGAAGACGGCGAGGAGCGAGGCGAGCGCGATCGTCCCGGTGAGCACGGCATGCGACCAGTCGCGGTTGCCGATCTCGACGGCGATGCAGACGAGCTCGGCGATGATCGCCACGACGGCGAGCCAGCCCCAGGCGCGATGTTCGGACGGGGCATGGTGCGAGCCGGGCACGGTCCGTGCTCCTCTCGTCAGGCGTTCGGGGAAGACCACGGCATAGGACCGTTCAGCGATCCGCTCGCGCGCCGGCAGGCCGCAGAGCCGCCGCAGCGCACGACCGGCGCCGGCACGCCGGGAGGCGCTGCCGTGCAAAACGTCGATGTCCTGGAGAAGTGGTGGGTGATGTAGGGCTCGAACCTAC
Source organism: uncultured Alphaproteobacteria bacterium (assembly GCA_963816555.1). Taxonomy (GTDB): domain Bacteria; phylum Pseudomonadota; class Alphaproteobacteria; order Rhizobiales; family Tepidamorphaceae; genus Lutibaculum. Next base: position 142,759 of record CAWFLD010000011.1, read on the forward strand.
GACCCGCTGATTAAGAGTCAGCTGCTCTACCAACTGAGCTAATCACCCATCCGTGCCGGCGTGCCGCGAGGGCGTCGCCGGCCGTCGGAGGCGACGTCGTCGCATCCGGTTGCAGCGATATAGTCAAGCGGCGCGAGGATGTCCACCCGGTTCGTCGGGGAAAATTGTGGAGGACGGCCGGCCGGCGCGGCGGCCGGGCCGCGCGAGGGTCGCTGGACGCGGGCGCCGGCATGCGGGCGCCCCTCGCCTCGCCCCTTGCCTGGCCCTGGCCTCGCCCCTCGCCTCGCCCGCCCCTTGCGTCGTGCCCGTCGCCCCTTGCCTCCGGGGCCGCCGCGTGCAAATCCCCTCGGCACACGAGGAACGCACAACGAGGGCCAAGGACGATGAGCACGAGCCACGAGATCAGCTGCCACATCGCCGGCGAGCGCGTGCCCGGCACGGGCGAGAGCTTCGTCTCGGTGAACCCGGCCACCGGCGAGACGATCGCCGAGGGCAACGCCGCCGCCCTGCCCGAGATCGAGCGCGCCATCGAGGCGGCGCGCCACGCGCGCACGCAGTGGATGGCGATGGGCGCGGCCGAGCGCGGCCGGGTGCTCGCGAAGGTCGCCGACATCCTGCGCGAGCGCCGCATGAGCCTCGCCCGGCTCGAGGTGCTCGACACCGGCAAGCCGATCCAGGAGGCGCCCGAGGCCGACATCGATTCGGCGGCCGACTGCTTCGAGTTCTTCGCCGGCCTCACGCAGATCGTCCAGGGCGAGCACATCCCGCTCGGCGACGACGGCTTCGCCTACACGCGCCGCGAGCCGCTCGGCATCTGCGCCGGCATCGGCGCCTGGAACTATCCCATCCAGATCGCGAGCTGGAAGACCGCCCCGGCGCTCGCCGCCGGCAACGCGATGCTGTTCAAGCCGAGCGAGGTGACGCCGCTCACCGCGCTCGAGCTGGCGAAGATCGTCGAGGAGGCCGGCGCCCCGGCGGGCCTTCTCTGCGTCCTTCCCGGCGCCCGCGAGACCGGCGAGATCCTGTCGAGCCATCCAGCCATCGCCAAGATCTCCGTCACCGGCTCCGTGCCGACCGGCAAGGCGGTGATGGCGTCGGCCGCCGGCACGCTGAAGCACGTGACGATGGAGCTCGGCGGCAAGTCGGCGCTCCTCGTCTTCGCCGACGCCGACCTCGACGACGCGGTGTCGGCGGCGATGCTCGCGAACTTCTACACGCAGGGCGAGATCTGCACGAACGGCACGCGCGTGATGGTCGAGCGGCCGGTCTACGAGGCGTTCCTCGAGAAGGCGAAGGCGCGCGCCGAGGCGATCCGCATCGGCGACCCCATGGACCCCGAGACGCAGATGGGCCCGCTGATCCACGCCCAGCACATCGACAAGGTCATGGCCTATGTCGAGAAGGGCCTGAGCGAGGGCGCCCGGCTGATCACCGGCGGCAAGCGGCTGACCGAGGGCGACCTCTCCCGCGGCAACTACATGCAGCCGACGATCTTCGCCGACGTGCTCGACGAGATGACGATCTGCCGCGAGGAGATCTTCGGCCCTGTCATGAGCGTCCTGCCCTTCGAGGGCGAGGAGGAGGCGCTGAGGCGGGCGAACGACACGCCGTTCGGCCTCGCCGCCGGCGTGATGACGAACAACCTCGCCCGCGCCCACCGCGTGGCGGCGAAGCTCGAGGCGGGCGTCGTCTGGGTCAACCACTACAACCTGACGCCGATCCCGATGCCGTTCGGCGGCTCCAAGATGTCCGGCCTCGGCCGCGAGAACGGGCTCGCCGCGCTCGACTTCTACACGGAGCGGAAGAGCGTCTACGTCAATCTCGGCCACGTCGAGGCACCCTACTGAACCGGGCGCAGCCGCCCGCGCCGCTTGAACCGGACGGCGCTCCGGCCTAAGGGACGCATGGCGCGGCGGCGCTCGCCGCGCCTCCGCCAGTCGCATCCTCGGGGGCTCCGCCCCGCCAGAACGAAGCCATGGTCGATCCGATCCTCGATTCCGCACATGCCGCCCTCGACATCACGATCGAGGGCATCGACGCGCTGAAGGACGCGCTGCACGAGGGGCCGCTGGCGAAGAACTTCGTCGCCGCGATCCGGCTGCTGCAGGAGCTGAAGGGCCGGCTGATCGTCTCCGGCGTCGGCAAGAGCGGGCATATCGGGCGCAAGCTCGCCGCCACCTTCTCCTCCACGGGCACGCCCGCCCATTTCGTCCATCCGACCGAAGCAAGCCACGGCGACCTCGGCATGATCGGAGCGGAGGATGCCGTGCTGGCCCTCTCCTGGTCCGGCGAGACGAGCGAGTTCGCGAACCTGATCGAGTACACCCAGCGCTTCGACGTGCCGGTGATCGCGATCACCGCGGGGCCGCACTCGACGCTCGCGCGGGCGGCGCGCGTGCCGCTCGTCATGCCGCAGATCCGCGAGGCCTGCCCGCACAACCTCGCGCCGACCACCTCCACGGTGCTGCAGCTCGCGATCGGCGACGCGCTGGCGGTGACGCTGCTGGGCGAGAAGGGCTTCCGCCCGGACGATTTCCGCATCTTCCACCCCGGCGGCAAGCTCGGGGCGCAGCTGCGCTACCTCCACCAGTTCATGCATTCGGGCGACGACCTGCCGCTCGTGCGGGTCGGCACGCCGATGTCGGACGCGCTGATCACGATGACGCGGCACGGCTTCGGCGCGCTCGGCATCGTCGAGCCCGACAGCGGCCGGCTCGCCGGCATCATCACCGACGGCGACCTGCGGCGGGCCATGAGCCCGGACCTCCTGACCAAGCCGGTCGAGGCGGTGATGACGAGGAACCCGATCGTCGCGCGGCCGGACGACATCGCCTCGAGCGCGCTGCAGCTCCTCGAGCAGCACAAGATCACCGTCGTCTTCGTCGTCGAGGACGGCCGCCCCGTCGGCGTCGTGCGCTTCCTCGACCTGCTGCGCGGCGGCCTCGCCTGAGGCCCGCCCGCTCTGCCTACCGGGTGACGATCTCCGGCCCCATCAGCGAATAGGGCAGGATGGTCGAGATCACCGGCACGTAGGTGATGATCACCAGGAAGACGAGCAGGATCGCGACGAACGGCGCCGCCGCCCGCACGACCCTGAACAGGCTCATCCCCGTGATGCCCGAGGTCACGAACAGGTTGAGCCCGATCGGCGGCGTGATCATGCCGATCTCCATGTTCACGACCATGATGATGCCGAGATGGATCGGGTCGACGCCGAGCTGCATGGCGATCGGGAAGACCACCGGCGCGACGATCAGCAGGAGTCCCGAGGGCTCCATGAACTGGCCGCCGAGCAGCAGCAGCAGGTTGATCGCGATCAGGAAGGTGAACCAGTCGAAGCCGGCGCCGAGCATCCACTCGGTGATCGTCTGCGGGATGCGCTCGGACGTCAGCACGTGGGCGAAGAGCAGCGCGTTCACGATGATGAACATCAGCATGATCGTGGTCTTGCCCGCGTCGACCATGACCTTCCGCGTGTCCTCGTTGAAGAAGGCCGGCACCAGGGCGCGCGTCATCTGCCAGAGGTTGCGCCCCCAGATGCGGGTGGAGCGCAGATAGGCGCGGCCGACGCCGGCGGTGCGCCGGTCGGCCCGCAGGAACGGGTAGCCCAGCGCGATCGCCGCGGCGATCGCGACGCCGATCCAGAAGCGCACGCCGAGCCCCGCCGCCGTCATGAAGAAGTAGGACAGGATCAGCCAGACGAGGAACGCCGAGACGGCGTAGACCGTGGCGGAGAAGCCGACGCGGGCGTTCGGCCCGTCCTCCTCCGTCACCCACGGCACGCCCTTGAGCGGGCCCATGTCGCGGTAGACGAAGACGGCGATGAGGAAGGAATAGACGGCCGCGACGGCCGCCGCCTCGGTCGGCGTGAAGACGCCGCCATAGATGCCGCCGAGAATGATGATGATGAGGAAGAGCCCCCACCCGGCCTCCTTGCCGCCGGCGACGAACTCGTCCCAGCCCGCGAAGGGCTGGGGCTTCATGCCGCGCAGCCACGCGTTGACGTAGATGCCGGTCATCAGCATCAGGCCGGCGAGCAGGCCCGGGATGACGCCGGCCAGGAACATGCGGCCGACCGACACGTCGGTGGCCGCGGAATAGACGACCATGACGATCGACGGCGGGATCAGGATGCCGAGCGTGCCGGCGTTGCAGATCACGCCGGCGGCGAACTCCTTGGAGTAGCCGACCTGGCGCATGCCGGCGATGGCGATCGAGCCGATGGCGACGACGGTCGCGGGCGAGGAGCCCGACAGCGCGGCGAACAGCATGCAGGCGACGACCGAGGCCATCGCCATGCCGCCCCGGAAATGCCCGACCGCGGCGATCGCGAAGCGGATGATGCGCCGCGCCACGCCGCCCGTCGACATGAAGGCCGAGGCCAGGATGAAGAACGGGATCGCGAGCAGCGTGTAGTTCTGCGACGCCGTGAAGAGCTGCAGCGCCACCGACGACATGGAGTCGTTGGAGAAGAAGGCGATGACGAGGATCGACGACAGGCCGAGCGACACGGCGATCGGCACGCCCAGGAACAGGAGCACCAGGACGAGCACGAACAGGATGAGGGATTCCATGTGCGGATCGTGTCCCTATCGCGCGTCCGGGCCGCGACGCGCGCGCCCTGTGTCCGGGCCCTCGTCGGGGTCGTCGCCGGCGATGTTCATGTGCTCGGAGACGAGTTCCTCCGCCTCGTGGCTCGCCACGATCAGCTCGCGGCGGCCGCGCACGATGTCGATCGTCGCCTGCACGCACCGGAGCGCCAGCAGGCCGAGGCCGAGCGGCAGCATGAGATAGGCGATCCAGCGCTGCACGCGGTCCTGCAGGCCGAAGGTCGCCTGCATCCATTCCGGCCAGCGCAAATCGTCGAGGCCGATGCCGATCTTGTAGAACCGCCACCAGTAGAAGGCGGCGCCGCCCTTGGAGTTGGCGCCGAAAACCTGCAGCCAGTCGGAGTAGAGCAGGACCACGGCGTAGAGCACGCCGCACAGCGCGCCGAAGATCGCGGCGGCCCTGAAGAGCGGCTTCGGAAACAGGCGGATGACGGCGTCGACGCCGAGATGGACGCCCGCCTTCACGCCGTATCCCATGCCGAACAGGATGATCCAGGCGAACAGGATGCGCTGGAACTCGAGCGCCCCGCTCCAGCCGGACAGGAACACGTAGCGCGCGATGACCTGCGAGAAGGCGACGATCACCAGGATCGCCATCAGCGCCGCGATGAAGTTCTCTTCCCAGCGCGTGATGCGCTCCGACCACGACCGCATTCTTCCCCCCGATCGAAGGCGGGCCGGGTCTTCTTGCGGACCCGACCCGCCGCCTTGATCTACGTCAGGCGACCTTGATCTACGTCAGGCAACCTGCGGCCGGATCAGCTTCCGGTCGACTTGGCGGCGTCGATGAGGTCCTGGCCGATGTCGTCGCGGAACTTGTCCCAGACCGGCTTCATCGCGTCGACCCACTGCTGCCGCTGCTCGGAGGAGAGCTCGCGCACCTTGCCGCCGGCGTCGATGATCTGCTGCCGGCAGTTGGACTCCTTGTCCGCGACCTTCTTGTTCGCCTCGTTCGTCACCTCGTTGACGATCTTCAGGAACTGCTCCCGCGTCGCGTCGTCGAGGCCGTCGAGGAAGTCCTGCGAGGTCACGAGCAGGTAGGCGAGCGTGGCGTGGTTGGTCTCGGTCACGCCGTCCTGCACCTCGAAGAACTTCTGCGTGTAGATGTTGCACCAGGAGTTCTCCTGGCCGTCGACGACGCCCGTCTGCAGCGCGCCGTAGACTTCGGAGAAGGCCAGCTTCTGGGCGTTGGCGTCGAGCGCCTCGATCATCGCCTGGGCGACGTCGGACTGCTGGATGCGGAACTTCAGGCCCGCGGCGTCCGAGGGCACGAGAAGCGGCTTGTTGGCGGAGAACTGCTTCAGGCCCGACAGCCAGTAGCCGAGGCCGGTGAAGCCCTGGTCGTCCATCGCGTGCAGCAGCTGCTGGCCGGCATCGCTGTTGCCGAACGTGTTCACCTGGTCGAGGCTCGAGAACAGGAACGGCAGGTCGAACAGGCGATATTTCAGCGTGTACGCCTCGAACTTCGACAGCGACGGCGCGGCGAGCTGCACGTCGCCGAGCAGCATGGCCTCCATCACCTTGTCGTCGTCGTAGAGGGTCGAGTTCGGGAAGACCTGCATGCACAGCTTCCCGTTCATCTCCTTGTTCACGCGGTCGGCCAGAGCCTGCGCCGCCTCGCCCTTCGGATGGCCCTGCGCGGCCACGACGTGGCTGAACTTGACGACCTGCTCGCCGTCGTCGCACTGGGCGAAGGCGGGTCCCGCGAACAGCGCGGTGGATACGGCGAACGCCGCAAGCAACTTCTTCATGAGGTATCCTCCCATCGGACTTCCGGCCATTCTTCCCGGCCGTTCAATCGGCACGCATTGTGCGTGCGCATGACCGACATGGCTAGCCGTTTTCCTCTCGAACGACCATCGGACGATGGTCTAACGGCTGTCGCGGCAGGCAGATGACTGGTGTTCGCGCGCCGGAACGCGGACTTCCTCGCCGCCGCGGCAATCGGGTTGCCGGGGAAATCGGCACGTCGTCTTGCCGCGCTGCGGCCCGGCGGCAGCGTCGGCGGGGCCTCTCCTCGAACTCCGCCCCGAATTCGCGTCATCTTCCGTTGGGTAATATCGGGAGGGACCGAGATGAGAGCGATCGGACTGAGCCTCGTGCTCGCCGCAGGACTTGCCTCGCCGGCGGCGGCCCAGCAATGGACGCAAGGGACCGACCCGCAGGTCGCCTCCGCGTTCAACCAGATGATCGGCACCTACGGGTATTACTGCCAGGCCGGCAACCCGCAGGCGTGCCAGGCGGTGAACTACCTGCAGCAGCAGGCAAACCTCATGATGCAGTCGGGCTACCAGTGCCAGATGGGCGACCAGCAGGCCTGCAACGCCTACAACCAGGGCTACATGCAGCTGTCGCAGGACTGGCAGAGCTTCCAGATGGAGGTGGCCCAGACGAACCAGCAGGTGCCCTACGGCTACGACGGCATGACGCACGAGCAGCGCATGCAGGCGATCCACGATTTCGGCGTCCAGAACCGCCAGAACTGGGAAGCCCAGCAGCAGCTCAACGACGCCAACCACCAGCGCTTCCTGGAAATGCTCCGGCAGTAGCGGGACGGCGCGAGAGGCGGCGGCGGTCCGGCACCGTCGGCCGCACGACCGGCCGGGACGCCGAGCCCCGGACGAAGAAAAGGGGCCGTGCGGCCCCTTTTCCCGTTCGCTCTCGTGGTCGGCTCGCTCAGGCCGTCTCGGCCTTCGAGTGCTGCGAGTGCAGCCGGCCCTGCTTGGCCAGCATCTTGTTGAGCGCGTGGATGTAGGCGCGCGCGGACGAGACCAGCGTGTCCGGATCGGCGCCGCGGCCGGTGAAGCGGCGGCCGTCCTGCTCGAGCCGCACCGAGACCTCCGCCTGCGCGTCCGTGCCCTGCGTCACGGCGTGCACCTGGTAGAGGTCGAGCTTGGCGTCGTGCGGCACCAGCGCCTGGATGGCGTTGAAGGTCGCGTCGACCGGGCCGTTGCCGGTCGCCTCGCGCGTGTGCCGCTCGGCGTCGATCTCGAGCGTCAGCGTCGCCTTCTGCGGCCCGCCGGTGCCGGCGATCACCGTCAGCGCGACGACCTTGATGCGGTCGTGCGCGGCCAGGATCTCGTCGTCGATCAGCGCCTCGATGTCCTCGTCGTAGACGATCTTCTTGCGGTCGGCGAGGTCCTTGAAGCGGCGGAAGGCGTCCTGCAGCGCGTTGTCGCCCAGCTCGTAGCCCAGCTCCTTCAGCTTCTCCTTGAAGGCGTGCCGGCCCGAATGCTTGCCCATGACCAGCGAGGTCGACTTCACGCCGACGGACTCGGGCGTCATGATCTCGTAGGTCTGGTTGTTCTTCAGCATCCCGTCCTGGTGGATGCCCGAACTCGTGGGCGAAGGCGTTCCGGCCGACGATCGCCTTGTTGTACTGCACCGGGAACGAGGTCACGGCCGAGACGATCTTCGAGGCGCGCATCAGCATGGTCGACTCGACGCCGACCTCGTAGGGCAGCACGTCGTTGCGCGTCTTGATCGCCATGACGATCTCTTCGAGCGCCGCGTTGCCGGCGCGCTCGCCGATGCCGTTCATCGTGCACTCGATCTGCCGCGCGCCGCCCTCGACGCCGGCCAGCGAGTTGGCGACCGCCATGCCGAGGTCGTTGTGGCAGTGCACCGAGAACACCGCCTTGTCGGAGTTCGGCACCGTCTCGCGCACGCGCCGGAACAGGTCGCGGTACTCGGCCGGCGTCGTGTAGCCGACCGTGTCGGGAATGTTGATCGTCGTCGCGCCCGCCTTGATCGCCGCCTCGACGCAGCGGCACAGGAAGTCGAAGTCGGTGCGCGTGCCGTCCTCGGCGCTCCACTCGACGTCGTCGACGTGGCTGCGCGCCCGCCCCACGGAATCGATCACGTGCTGCAGCACCGCCTCCGGCTCCATCTGCAGCTTGTGCTTCATGTGGATCGGCGAGGTCGAGATGAAGGTGTGGATGCGGGGCCTGCGCGCCGCCTTCACCGCCTCGCCGCAGCGGTCGATGTCCTTGAAGCTCGCCCGCGACAGGCCGGCGATCGTGGCGTTCTTGGCGCGCCTGGCGATCTCGCGCACGCTCTCGAAGTCGCCCTCGCTGGCGATCGGGAAGCCCGCCTCGATGATGTCGACGCCCATGTCGTCGAGCAGCTCGGCGACCTGCAGCTTCTCGTCGAACGTCATCGATGCGCCGGGGCACTGCTCGCCGTCGCGCAGCGTCGTGTCGAAGATGACGACGCGGTCCTTGTCGGAGTTCGTTACCTGAGCGGTCATGTCTTTCGGCTCTCGTCCTTCTCGGGCCCAAGGCGCGTCGGCGCCAGCCCGTGTTCCATCCGGTCGTGTGGCGATCACCCCCTGAGAGCCCGCCTGCCGAACGCAGGCAGCCGGCGCTCAGGGGCCGGTAAGGAGAAGGAGGTGGGGAAGAAGCGAGGAGCCACGCAGAACGGCCCGCGCGGCAGCGCGGCGATCCATTCCCGTCGTGGCCAGATCCTCGAACATCACGTCCCGATGCAACCGTTGGCGCGCGCCGCGGACATCCCGCGGCGACGCATCGACGAACGAAGAGATACGCGAAGACCTCCCCCCGCGCAACATTCTATCGCGAAAAACGCGCGAGGCCCTCGTCCTCAGACGAGGAGCTGGCCTTCCGCCACGATCACCGCCGAGCCGCCGATGCGCACCGCGTGCAGGTCGCCCTCGATCTCGAGCTCGACCTCGACGAGGCTCGGGCGCCCCATGATGTGGCCCTGCTCGATCCGGTAGCGATGGTGGCCGCCGGTCGGCTCGTCGAACTCCATGATGACGCCGGCGAAGGCCGCCGCCGCCGAGCCGGTGGCCGGATCCTCGACGATCCCCATGGCCGGGGCGAACATGCGGGCGTGGAAGTCGTTCTCGTTCGACATCGTCTCGCGGCAGTAGACATAGGCGCCGCCGTCGGGGAACGCCTTGTCGAAGGTGCGCCGCTCGAGCTTCACCCGGCGCAGCACCTCGAGGTTGCGCACCGGCACGAAGGCGAAGCCGTTGCCGGCGTGGAAGCGGCACGGCTTGTGGTTCTCGAAGCCGATCTCGGAGGGGAACAGGCCGAGCGCGGCCGCGGCGAGCTCCCGGTCGGGCGCGGGGTCGAGGTTCTTCGGCATCTGCGGGATGTCGAACTCGGCATAGGCATGGCCGTCGCGCAGCACGACGCCGGCGCGGATCGAGCCGATCTCCTCCTCGACCGCCACGATGCCCTCGCGCTCGCCGCCGCCCTCGCCCCAGTTGCGGCGGGCGAGCAGGATCGCCGTGCCGACGGTGGGGTGGCCGGCGAAGGGGATCTCCTTCTTCGGCGTGAAGATCCTGAGCTTGGCGGTGTGCGCCGGCCGCTCCGGCGGCAGCACGAAGACGGTCTCCGACAGGTTGAACTCGGCGGCGATGGCCTGCATGGCGGCCGTGTCGAGCCCTTCCGCCTCGGTGACGACGGCGAGCGGGTTGCCGCTCATGGCCCTGTCGGTGAAGACGTCGAGTACGTGGTAGCGTCGCGGCACCTTGGCCTCTCCCGTGTCGGATTTCGCAAGCCGATCTGTTGGGCCTGCGCCATATCACGAATGAGCCGGCGCGGCATACACCGCGCGGGGCCGAGGCCCGCGCATTCGCGCCTACGCCATGCCCATGCGCTTCAGATACCCCTCGATCAGCGGCACGTCCTGCGGGTTGTTGAGCTCCCAGAAGCTCTGGCCGCGCGCATCGACCTCGACGGCGCGCACCTTCGTGCCGTTCTCGAGGTAGCGCAGCTGCTCCAGCCCCTCGACGAGCTCGAGCGGCGCGGGCTCCATCCGCGCATAATCGTGCAGCGCGTCCCGGCGGTAGGCGTAGACGCCGACATGGTGCCAGACCTCGGGCAGGTCGTCCTCGGTCGGCTCGCGGCCGATGAAGGGGATGACCTCCTTCGAGAAGTAGAGGGCGTGCCCCGTCCGGTCGCGCACCACGGTCGTCGCGCCGACGCGGCCGTGCCGGCGGTCGTTCAGGAAGTGGCGCAGCGATTCGAGGTCGCAGCGCAGCACCGGCGTCGCCACGTGCTCTTCGGGCTCCGCCCGCATCGTCTCGACGAGGGCGGACACGAACCAGGGCGGGGTGAGCGGCGCGTCGCCCTGCAGGTTGACCACGATCTCGGCGTCGATGCCGGCGCGCTCCACCGCCTGGGCGACGCGCTCGGTGCCGTTGCGGCAGGCGCTGTCGGTCATCACCACCGCGGCGCCGACCGCCCTGCCCTCCTCGGCGATGCGCTCGTCGTCGGTCGCGACGAACACGTCGGCCTCGACCTCGACCGCGCGGGCGGCCCGCACCGTGCGGGCGAGCAGCGTCGCGGGCTCGCCGGTGGCGCCGGTCAGCGCGACCAGCGGCTTGCCGGGATAGCGCGACGAGGCGTAGCGGGCGGGGATGACGATTGCGACCTTCGCCATGGGGGAAACCTTCGTGGGAGAGCGTGCCTTCGGGGGCCGCGACCCTACCCCAGAGCGGCACGGAGGGTAAGCGCCGGCGTCCGCGCCGGGATCACCCCTCGTGCGGCTCCGGCTCCTCGCGCGCCGCCTCGAGCTCCTCGGTGACGAGATCGCCGCCGCGCACGACGCGCTGCTTGCCGACCCGCGCCTCCGCCACGGCCCTGATCTGCTTGCCGATGCCCGGGTTGCGCTCCATCAGGACGTGCAGGTCGTCGGAGGAGAGCACGAGGAGGTTGACCCGCGTGACGGCGCTGACGGTGGCGGAGCGGCGGGTCTTGCGCAGCACCGCCATCTCGCCGAAGAACTCGCCGCTGCCGAGCCGCACCGTCGCGTCCCTGAGCTCGAGCTCCACCTCGCCCGAGGCGATGAAGTACATCGCCTGCGCCTGGTCGCCGCGCCGCACGATCGTGCCGCCGGCCGGCACGCTCTGCGCCTTCAGGAGGTTCATGATCTCGGAGATCTCGACGGCGTTGAGCGTGGAGAACAGCGGCACCCGCGCCACCATGCCCCAGTTCACCACGAAGTCGCGGCGGTGCACCTCCTGCGCGAAGGCGGTGGCGACGATGCCGAGCGGCAGCGCGAACATGGCGAGGCCGAACAGCATGACGATGCCGGCGAGCAGCCGGCCGACCGGCGTCTGCGGCACCACGTCGCCGTAGCCGACCGTCGTCAGCGTCACGACCGCCCACCACAGCGATTGCGGGATCGAGCCGAAGACGTCCGGCTGCGCCTTGTGCTCGGCCATGTGCATGACCGCGCCGGCCACCAGCACGAGGCCGACCATGATGATCAGGCTCGCCGCCAGCGCCCGCCATTCCGCCTGCACCGCGCGCACGAGGCTGCGCAGCCCGGTCGAGTAGCGGGCGAGCTTGAAGAACCGCACCAGCCGGAAGACGCGCAGGATGCGCAGGTCGTACGGCACCATGAAGGCGAGGTAGAAGGGCAGGATCGCCAGGAGGTCGATGATCGCGTAGGGGCTGAGCGCGTATTTGAGACGCGCCCGGGCGGGGCTCAGGCCGGAATACGGCATGTGCTCCGGCGCGACCCAGACGCGGATCGCGTACTCGACGGTGAAGATCGCGACCGACACGACCTCGATGACGACGAAGACGAGGTGGTGCTGCGCGTCGAGCTCGGGCACCGTCTCGAGGCAGACGGCGAGGATGTTGACGCAGATGAGCGTCACGAGGAACCAGTCGACGAGCTTGGGCAGGCGGCGCTCGCTCGGCCCCTCCTCGATGATCTCGTAGGCGACCTGCCGCGCCGACGCACGTCTGCGTCCGCGCGCGTGGCGCCCTTGGCCCTCCTGCGCCGCAAGCCACGCGGCGATCCATCCCAGCATGCCCGTCTCCGCACCGGATGCCGGCCCGAGGCGGGCGGTCTCTGCCGCCCGCCGGGCAACCGGTCATTCCGCGCGAGGATAGATCAGCCGGAGTTTCGACTTCTTTGATCTCGCGACGTCGCCGCGGGGCCGGGGCGCCCGCCCCGGCGGCGCATCAGGTTTCCTGGATCGCCGAGAGCTGCCACTCGCCGCCGACGGGCCTCACGAAGGTCCAGATCTCCGTCGTCTCGGTGACGCGGCCGGGATCGCCGGAGACGACGCGGCCGCTGTCGCGCTCGCGCATGACGTCGCGGCTCTCGTAGCGCAGCGCGGCGGTGGCGTACTCCCTGTCGCCCTCGCGCCAGGCCTCGGCCAGGTCGCCCTGCAGGAGCTTCACGTCCATGACCTCGTTGCGCAGGCCCTTCACGGCGTTCTGGCTCAGCTCCTCCGACAGGTAGGAGACGATCTCGGGCGTGCAGCGCTCGCGGAGCGCCTGGTAGTCCTCGCGGGCGAAGGCGTCCTGGATCTCGCCGAGCAGCCGCTCGAACGCATCCAGGTCGGCCTGGCCGACGCCGATCTCGTCGCCGCCCGTCGCCCCGCCGGCCGCGGCGGAGCCGCCGCCGGTGCCGAACTGCTCCGGCTCGATCCGGCCGTGCGGCGCCTCGTAGCGGTGGGAGGTGTCGGACATGCGCGGCCCGCCATAGGCCTGCGGCTGCCGCGAGCCGCCGAGGAAGCGCATCAGCAGCATGAAGCCGACGGCGAGAAGCGCGAGCTGGAAGAACATGCTCAGGATGCCGCCGAGCCCGCCGAAGCCGTGGCCCATCAGCATGCCGAACAGCCCGCCCAGCATCAGGCCGCCGAGCAGCCCGCCGAAGGCGCCGCCGAACATGCCGCGCCGGCCCATGCCGGTGCCGAAGCCGTTCTGGCGCATCGCCGCGGACGGCTCGCCGGTCTGCGACCGCGGCGTCATCGAGCGCTGCAGCGGCGACACCTCGCGCGGGGCGGTGCGCGTGATCGCCGGCGCCTGGTAGGTGCGGAAGCCGCGGCTGCCGAAACTGCCGCCGCGCCGCGCGTCGGCGCTGTCGACCGTCACCATCGCGAAGGCCATGAAGAGGGTCATCAGGGCGAGCAGGACACGCGAGCGTTTGCCCAGGTTCATCGATCTTCCTTCGTCGTCTCGAACAGCATCGTCCCCGGCATATGGGGGCGCCGGGGCAGCACCCCAAGATGGTGCGGCATCTGCCCGGCTGTCGCCGCGCCGACACGGACGGCGCCGCCGCGAGATGCTACGGGTCGGGCCCTCGCTCCAGGTGGATGTGCCGATGCCCCTTTCCGACCTTCGCGTCGACGAGCAGTTCGCCGATCCACGGCTCGCGGCGCTGTACGACACCGTGAACCCGTGGGACCGCTACTACGAGTTCCACCTGTCGCTCGGCCGCCCCGGGCAGAGCGTGCTGGAGCTCGCCTGCGGCACCGGCCGCCTCGCGGTGGCCCTGGCGGAGAAAGGCTGCGACGCCGTCGGCAGCGACCCTTCCTCGGCGATGCTCGACGTCGCCCGCCGGCGCCCGGGCGGAGACCGCGTGGCGTGGATCGAGGCCGGACGCGCGCGACCTCTCGCTCGACCGCCGCTTCGACCTCGTCGTCATGACCGGGCACGCCTTCCAGGTCTTCCTGACGGACGACGACGTGCTGGCGGCGCTCGCGACGATGCGGCGCCATCTCGTCCCCGGCGGGATCGCCGCCTTCGAGACGCGCAACCCGCTCGCCCGCGAGTGGGAGACGTGGAGGGAGGCCACGACCCGCGAGCGCTTCGAGCATCCCGGCACCGGCGCGTTCGAGGCCTGGGACGAGATCGAGGCCGTCGAGGGCGAGCTCGTCAGCTTCGCCACGACCTACCGCTTCGACAGCGGCGAGACCCTCGTCTCGCACAGCACGCTGCGCTTCCTGCCCGAGGCCGCGCTGTCCGCGCTCCTGCGCCGCGCCGGCTTCGCGACGGTCGAGATCCGGGGCGACTGGGACGGCAGCCCGTTCGAGGCCGGCAGCCCGGAGATCATCGTCCTCGCCGGCTGAGCGCCTCGGCCGGGCTAGCCGTCCTCCCGGCCCGGCACGCGGCGGATGCGGGCGCCGAGCGCGTTGAGGCGCTCGTCGATGCGCTCGTAGCCGCGCTCGATCTGGTCGGCGTTGTCGATCGTGCTCGTGCCGTCGGCGCACATCGCGGCGAGCAGCATCGCCATGCCGGCGCGGATGTCGGGCGACGTCACCCGCGCCGCGCGCAGCGGGCTCGGGCCCGCGACGACCGCGCGGTGCGGATCGCAGAGCACGATCCGGGCGCCCATCGTGATGAGCTTGTCGACGAAGAAGAGCCGCGATTCGAACATCTTCTCGAACATCAGGATCATGCCGTCGCACTGCGTCGCCGTGACGATCGCGATCGACATGAGGTCGGCCGGAAAGGCCGGCCAGGGCTGGTCCTCGAGCTTCGGCACGTGGCCGCCGGCGTCGGAGACGATGCGCAGCGACTGCCCTGACGGCACCACGAGGTCGGCGCCGTCGATCTCGTAGCCGACGCCGAGCTTCTCGAACCCCATCAGCACCGGCCGCAGGTGCTCGACGCCCGCCCGCTCGATCCGCAGCGACGACCGCGTGACGGCCGCGAGCCCGACCAGCGAGCCGACCTCGATGAGGTCGGGCCCGATGCGATGGTGCGCGGTGCCGAGCGTCTGCGCCCCGTCGATCACCATCGTGTTCGTGCCGATGCCGTCGATCTGCGCGCCGAGCGCCACGAGGAAGCGCGCGAGGTCCTGGACGTGCGGCTCGGAAGCGGCGTTGCGCAGGATGGTGGTGCCGCGGGCGGACGCCGCCGCCATCAGCGCGTTCTCCGTCGCGGTCACGCTCGGCTCGTCGAGGAAGACGTCGGCGCCCTTCAGGTCCTTGCCCTCGAAGGTCAGGCGCTCGCCCAGCGTGACCGTGGCGCCGAGCTGCTTCAGGGCGAGGAAGTGCGTGTCGAGGCGGCGCCGGCCGATCAGGTCGCCGCCCGGCGGCGGCAGGGTGAGCCGGCCGCAGCGCGCCAGCAGGGGGCCCGCCAGGAGGATGGACGCGCGGATGCTGGCGCACAGCCCGGGATCGAGATCGGTGGCGCGGATGTCGGCGGCGTGGACGTGCAGCGTGTTCCGCGCCGTCCATTCCACGCTCGCGCCGACGGAGCGGACGAGCTCGACCAGCGTCTCGGTGTCGCGGATCCGCGGCACGTTCTCGAGGACGACGGGATGCTCGGTCAGCAGGGTGGCGGCGATGATCGGCAGCGCCGCGTTCTTGTTGCCGGACGGCTCGATGGACCCTTCGAGCCGGTGCCCGCCCTCGACGACGTACTGGATGGCCATGCGGTCGTGAACCTCCTTCAGGCGGTGAGGCCGCGGGCGGCGGAGCCGCCGGCGCGCGCCTCTTGCGCGGCGCATGAGTAACGTCCCGCTCGTGACAGGACAACGTCGGACCCGGGGCCGCGTCGTCGGCCGCACGCAGAAAGGGGCGCCGCGGCGCCCCTTCCCTCGTCCGGTCGGCCTGCTCGGCCCGTCACATGCCGCTCGCCTTCTTCACGAAGGTCGGGTCGAACGTCTTGTCGAGGTCGATGTCGGCGTTGGCGACGCCCTCGTCGAAGGAGAGGAGCTCCATCGCCGCCTTCTTGCCCTCTTCCGTCACCATGCCCGTGCGGGAATAGGTCGACAGCGAGTTCTTGACCGCGGCCTGATAGAGATCCTTGTCGTTGAGGTAGTACTCCTTCGGCACGGTCGCGACGACGTCCTCCGGGCTCGCCTGGTCGAGCCACTGCAGCGCCTTGTAGAGCGCGTTGACGAGCGCCTGCGTCGTGTTCGGGTTGTTCTTGATGAAGTCGCCCGTGGTGTAGAGCACCGCGGCCGGCACGTCGCCCGAGCCGAAGATGTTCTTGGTGCCTTCCTCGGTGCGGCTGTCGGCGAGGATGAAGACCTCGCCCTGGCTCTCGAGCGTCGAGATGACCGGGTCGAGGTTCGAGATCGCGTCGATCTGGCCGCTCTTCATGGCCGCGACCGCCGTCGGGCCGACGCCGACGCCGATGAACGACGCCTCGTCCGGCTTCACGCCGCACTTGCCGAGCAGGTAGTTGACGAAGTTGTTGGTCGAGGAGCCGGGCGCCGTGACGCCGATCTTCTTGCCCTTGAGGTCGCAGGCATCCTTGACCTCGCCCTTGAGGTCGGAATTGACCGCGAGCACGATCGCCGGGAAGCGGCCGAGCTCGATGACGGCCCGGATGTCCTGCCCCTTGGTCTGCATGCGCACGGTGTGCTCGTAGGCGCCCGTGACCGCATCCGCCGAGCCGCCGACCAGCGCCTGCAGGCTCTTCGAGCCGCCGGCGAAGTCGGAGATCGTGACGTTCAGGCCCTCGTCCTTGAAGAAGCCCTTCTGCTCGGCGATCGTCAGCGGCAGGTAGTAGAGCAGCGACTTGCCGCCCACGCCGAGCTGCACGTCGGTCTTCTCGAGGTCCTGGGCGAACGCCGAGCCGGCGAGAACCGCCGCCCCCACGAGCCCGAGGGCCGCGCTCTTGAGAAATCGCATGTGTCGTTACCTCCCTGTTCGACCGGCCTCGTTCCGGACCGGTTCCGTTACGCCTGGGCCGTCGACGACGCCGCCGCCGGCCGCCACACGAGAAGCCGTCTCTCGATCACGCTGACCACGGCGTCGATCAGCACGACGAAGATCGCCAGCACCAGCATACCCGAGAACACCCCGGTCACGTCGAACGTGCCCTCGGCCTGGGCGATCCGGTAGCCGAGGCCCGCCGCCGAGCCGAGATACTCGCCGACCACCGCGCCGACGAGCGCGAAGCCGACCGAGGTGTGCAGCGAGGAGAACACCCACGACATCGCCGAGGGCAGGTAGACGTGGCGCAGGAGCTGCCGGTCGTTCATGCCGAGCATGCGGGCATTGGCCAGCACGGCCGGGCTGACCTCGCGGACGCCCTGGTAGACGTTGAAGAAGACGATGAAGAAGACGAGCGTCACGCCGAGCGCCACCTTCGACCAGATGCCGAGCCCGAACCACAGCGCGAAGATCGGCGCCAGCACGACGCGCGGCAGGGCGTTCGCCATCTTGATGTAGGGGTCGAACACCGCCGCCATCAGGTCGCGGCGGGCGAGCCAGAAGCCGACGAGCACCGCCGAGACCGAGCCGATGACGAAGGCGAGGATGGTCTCCTTCAGGGTGATCCACAGGTGCTTCCAGATCACGCCCGAGACGAAGTCGGAGATGGTGCGCTCGACGACGTCGAGGGGCCTCGAGAAGAAGAACGGGTCGAGCAGCGTGTCGCCGAACACCGGCACGGTCGTCAGCAGGTGCCACAGGAGGAGCGCGAGCACCGCGACGAGGATCTGCAGGAGAAGGATGCGGGTGTGCGGTCGGCTAGACATGGTCGGCGTTCTCGTAGGCCTTCATGACCTCGTTCTTCAGCGCGTGCCAGATCGTGCGGTGGAGCTCGGCGAACTCCGGCGTGTGGCGCAGCTCCGCGGGGTCGCGCGGCCGGGCGAGCGGGATCGGGTAGTCGCCGATGATGTGCGACGACGGTCCCGCCGACATGATGACGACCCGGTCGGCGAGCGCGATCGCCTCCTCGAGGTCGTGCGTGACGAAGAGCACGGCCTTGCGGTCGTTCGACCACAGCGTGAGGAGGAGCTCGCCCATGATCTGGCGGGTCTGCGCGTCGAGCGGCCCGAACGGCTCGTCCATCAGCAGGAGCTTGGGGTCGAGCATCAGCATCTGCGCCAGCGCCACGCGCTTGCGCTGGCCGCCGGAAAGCTGGTGCGGGTAGCGGTCGGCGAAGGGCTGCAGCCCGACG
This sequence comes from uncultured Alphaproteobacteria bacterium, assembly GCA_963816555.1. Lineage (GTDB taxonomy): Bacteria > Pseudomonadota > Alphaproteobacteria > Rhizobiales > Tepidamorphaceae > Lutibaculum. The sequence goes on from CAWFLD010000011.1 coordinate 161,006, forward strand.
CGGCGCAGCCAGCCGACCGCCCGCTCGCGCGCCTCCGCCTGCCGCACGCCGCGGATCGTCAGGCCGACCGCGACGTTGTCGACCGCCGTCTTCCACGGCATCAGCGCGTCGCCCTGGAAGAGGTATCCCGCCTGGCGGTTGATGCCGGAGAGCCTGGTGCCGAAGATCTCGCAGACCCCGGCGGAGGGCAGGAGGAGCCCCGCCGCGACGTTGAGCAGCGTCGACTTTCCGCAACCGGTGGGGCCGACGATCGCGACGAACTCGCCGTCGCCGATGTCGAGGTCGACGTCGCGGACCGCCGTGTAGGCCGGCCGGCCCTCCACCGCGAAGGAGATCCGGATGTCGCGGAACGCCACCGCCGGCGCGCCCGCCGGCGCAGAGACGACCTCAGGCCGCCGAGCCTGCTGCATGCTTCCCCCGTCTTCTTGCGGTCCTGCCGACCGGAAGTCGCCTCACCGTAGATTTGGCGGCCGGATTTTCAAGTCGAAAGAGCGGGGATGGCGGCTCGCGCCTGCCGCCCGTCAGGCGGCGAGGTGCTTGACCATGCGCGGCAGCATCCGGCCCGGGATCGAGCCCGACGGCACCTCGCCGGCGACCACCATGCCCATGCGGCGGTAGAAGCCGACGGCATAGGGGTCGGAATCGAGGGCGAGCGTCGAGCAGCCGAGCACCGTGGCCCGCCACTCCGCCGTCTGCCAGAGGCGCCGCCCATAGCCCATGCCGATGTGAGCCGGCGAGACGAACAGGCAGAGGATCTCGAGCACCCCGTCGACGGCCACCCCGTGGACGAAGCCGCCCGGCCGGCCGCCCGGGTCCTCGGCGATCCACACCTCGTCCTGGCGGATGTCCAGCGCGGAGACGGCCAGCTCGGCCCGGCAGGCCTCGAGAAAATCGGCGGCGTAGCCCCAGTGCCCCTTCGACGAAACGGCAAGCGCGCTCAGTTCAGCGGCTTCGTCCTCGCGCGCCGCCCGGATCTGAACGCCCCGGCGCAGAGACGCCCCGAACGGAACGGGCCCCCGGGACACGGGAACGAACGATTCGGCCACGGCCAACTCCACCACCTGCACAACACGCCCGAGGCAGCACTTGCGGGAAGACTTCCCGGCTACCTCTATACTTATAGAGGAACCAGAGCGGCCGAAAAATCAACCGGCGACGACTGTAACTATCGTTCAATTTTGCGGCTGTGGACAAACAACGCCCGCCGGAGGCCAACTGGCAAACCGGCGGGCGAGATCTTTTGAGCTTCGATATTCAGAGCTCGTCAGTTCTTTTCCTTGTCGACCAGCGCGTTCGCCGAGATCCACGGCATCATGCCGCGCAGGCGCTCGCCGACTTCCTCGATCGGGTGCTGGTCGTTCATGCGGCGGGTCGCCTTGAACTTGGGCTGGCCGGCGCGGCACTCGCGGATCCACTCGGAGGTGAACGCACCCGACTGGATGTCGTAGAGCACCCGGCGCATCTCCTCGCGCGTCTCGTCGGTGATGATGCGCGGCCCGGACGCGTACTCGCCGAACTCGGCCGTGTTGGAGATCGAGTAGTTCATGTTGGCGATGCCGCCCTCGTAGATCAGGTCGACGATCAGCTTCACCTCGTGCAGGCACTCGAAATACGCCATCTCGGGCGCGTAGCCCGCCTCGACCAGCGTCTCGAAGCCGGCCCGGATGAGCTCGACCAGGCCGCCGCACAGCACGACCTGCTCGCCGAACAGGTCGGTCTCGCACTCCTCCTGGAAGGTCGTCTCGATGATGCCCGAGCGGCCGCCGCCGATCGCCGAGGCGTAGCCGAGGCAGAGGTCGTGGGCGTTGCCGGAAGCGTCCTGGTGGACCGCCATCAGGCAGGGCACGCCGCCGCCCCTGGCGTATTCGCCGCGCACCGTGTGGCCCGGGCCCTTCGGCGCGATCATGATGACGTCGATCGTCGACTTGGGCTCGATCAGCGCGAAGTGCACGTTGAGGCCGTGCGCGAAGGCGATCGCGGCGCCGTCGCGGATGTTCGGCGCGATGTGCTCGTTGTAGGTGTCGGCCTGCAGCTCGTCCGGGATGCACATCATGATGAGGTCGGCCCAGCCGGCCGCCTCGGCCACGCTCATGACCTTGAGGCCGGCGCCTTCCGCCTTCCTGGCGCTCGACGAGCCGGGGCGCAGGCCGACCGCCACCTCGGTGACGCCGGAATCGCGCAGGTTCAGCGCGTGGGCATGGCCCTGGCTGCCATAGCCGATGACGGCGATCTTCTTGCCCTTGATGAGATTGAGGTCGGCGTCGCGATCGTAATAGACGCGCATGGGTTTGCCTCTCCTTTTGGTGTTATGGCTGACGGCCGCCACGGGCCCGAGGCGCGCCGGCGGGATCGGCCGGCTGTTTACCGCCCCGGAGGCAGGGTTGAAAAGACGAAAGCTTGCGTAGAGCCGCAATCGAAGGAAAGAAAATGACCGCGCAGCACGAGAACGCCCCCCGCACGCGACGGCCGCGGGTGATGGGCATCCTCAACGTCACGCCCAACTCCTTTTCGGACGGCGGGCGGTTCGACGCCCTCGAGGCCGCCGTCGCGCATGCCCGGCAGATGCAGGCCGAGGGCGCCGACATCATCGACGTGGGCGGGGAATCGACCAGGCCCGGCACCCCGCCCGTCGACGCCGAGACCGAGCTTTCCCGCGTCGAGCCGGTGCTTCGGGCGATCGTTCCCGAGCTCGACCTTCCCGTGTCGATCGACACGATGAAGGCGCCCGTGGCGCGGCGCGCCATCGAGCTCGGCTGCCGGATCGTCAACGACGTCTGGGGCCTGCAGCACGACCCCGACCTCGCCGCCGTGGTCGCGGAGCACGACGTCGACCTCGTGATGATGCACAACCGCCACGAGCATCGACCGCGACATCGACATAATCGACGACGTCCGCCGCTTCTTCGACAGGTCGCTGAAGCTCGCGCACGACGCCGGCGTGAAGAACGCGCGCATCTGGCTCGACCCCGGCATCGGCTTCGGCAAGACGCCGGAGCAGAGCTTCCTGTGCGTGAAGCGGCTCGACGTGCTGCACGGGATGGGCTTCCCGGTGCTGCTCGGCGTGTCGCGCAAGTCCTCGATCGGCCACGCCACCGGCCGGCCGGTCGACGAGCGGCTCGCCGGCACCATCGCCATGAACACCTGGGGTCTGGTAGAGGGTGTCGACATCATCCGCGTCCACGACGTCAGGGAGCATGTCGACGCCGTGAAGATCATCGAGGCCATCCGCCATGCGTGACACCGACCTGCTTCTCCTGCGCGGCATCGTCGTCTTCGCCCGCCACGGGGTCTACCGGGAGGAGGAGGCGCTGGGGCAGCGCTTCGAGATCGACCTCGAGTGCCGCCTCGACACGCGCTCCTTCGCCACGACCGACGAGCCCTCCGGCACCGCCGACTACGCCGAGCTCTACGACACGGTGGTCGAGACGGCGACGGCGCGCCGCTTCAAGCTGATGGAGGCGCTCGGCGACGAGATCGGGCGCGCCGTGCTGCGCAAGTTCGACGGCATCACCCACGTCCGCGTCGAGATCAGGAAGCCCGCCGTGCCGATCCCCGGCGTCCTCTCCCACGCCGGCTGCGTCATCTGCCGCGACCGCACCGACGTGACCGCCTGATGGCGGCAGCGCCCATCGAGGTCGGCTTCGGCCTCGGCTCCAATCTCGGCGACAAGCAGGCCAACATCGCCCGCGCGCTCGGCGTCCTGTTCGAGGCGGCCGACATCGCCTTCGTCGCCTGCTCGTCCTTCTACCGCACGCCCCCTTGGGGGTTCCAGGACCAGGACTGGTTCGTCAACGCCTGCGCGGTCGGCCGCACCGCGCTTATGCCCGACGCGCTGCTCGCCCGCGCCAAGTCGGTCGAGGAGCGGCTCGGCCGCGAGACGACCTTCCGCTGGGGGCCGCGGCTGATCGACGTCGACATCCTCTATTACGGCGACCGCGAGGTCGCGGAGCCCGACCTCGCCATCCCGCACCGCGAGCTCTTCAACCGCGCCTTCGTGCTGAAGCCGCTGGCCGAGATCCGCCCGGGCCTCACGCTCTCCGGCCGCTCCGTGAAGGACGCCGCCGACGCGGCCACGGAGACCCTGGAGATCGTCGCCCCGCCGTGGCAGCCCGGGACGTAAGGGCCCGCGCTTCCCTTCTCCCGCCTCCCCTATCTCCCGCCGCCGATGTCGAGGAGGGAGCCGGTGACGTAGGACGAGGCGTCGGAGGCGAGCCAGAGGATCGCTTCGGCGACCTCCTCCGCCCGGCCGCCGCGGCGCATCGGGACCTGGCCCTTGAGCCGCTCGACCCGGTCGGGCTGGCCGCCCGAGGCGTGGATCTCCGTCTCGATGAGGCCCGGCCGCACGGCGTTGACGCGGATGCCGTCGGCGGCGACCTCCTGCGACAGGCCGATGGTCAGCGCATCGACCGCAGCCTTCGAGGCGGCGTAGTCGACATACTGGTTGGCGCCGCCGAGCCGGGCCGCGATCGACGAGACGTTGACGATCGCCCCGCCCTGCCCGCCGCGGGAGCGCGCCATGCGCCGCACCGCCTCGCGCGCCGCGACGAAGGCGCCCGTCACGTTGAGCCGCATGAGGCTCGCGATGCGCTCCGCCGACATCTCCGCCACCGTCGTCGCCGGCGCGACGATGCCGGCATTGTTGACGAGCACGTCGAGGCGGCCGAGCTCGCGGTCGACCGTCTCGAACATCGTCGCGATCTCCGCCTCCTCGCCGCAGTCGGCCCGCACCGTCAGCGCCCGCCGGCCGGCCGCCCGCACGGCTGCCGCCACCTCCTCGGCGGCGTCTGCCCGCGCGGCATAGTTGATCGCCACGTCGTAGCCGCGCTCCGCCGCCAGCCGCGCCGTCGCCGCCCCGATGCCGCGGCTGCCGCCGGTCACCAGCATGATCCTCGCCATGTCCGTCCTCCCTGTCTTTTCTGGCTGCGCCCAGCCTGCCCCATCCCCCGCCCCGCCGCACGCCGCCGCGACGCAGGGCCCGGCTGCGTTCAGGGCATGGCGGGAGGGGGCGGCGGCCCGTCCTGCGGGCTTCGCCGGCGTTTCCCGTGCAGCCCTGGATCCCGGCCTTCGCCGGGATGAGCGCAAATGGGGAGGGCACGGGCTCTGCGGCTCTCGGCCGGGCTATCGGCATATTCCGCTCGTCGAGAGCGAAAGCCGGGATCCATGCGGCTTGCCGTGACAGGTGGGAGGACTCCAGCGTCCGGGCACGCCAAAGCGCCCCGCGGGCCGGACATGTGTCCTGGCCCCGGAGGGATGCTGCCGTCTTCACACGCCTCAAAAAGCCGGACACGAGTGTCCGAGGGCGTGCGGGACGCTCGGGGCTGCCGGCCCCACGGCCCTGCGCGCGATGAGTTTTTAGCGCACAGGAGGTAGTCAACCGCGAGAGCAGGCTCGATCCCGAGCGTCCCGCACGCGGTGTGGGGGCCGGTATCTCTCGGACAGGGCAGGCAATGGTGGCGGCCGATCTGGCCGGATGCCAGGAGCCGGCGCGCCGGAGCCCCTGGACGGGCTTCAAGCGACGGCGACGCCGCAGGCCGGCCAGAGCGGCCCCATCCGGAGGACACGCGAAGGGCTTCGAGGCGCGGCGTCGCGCGCCTTGCCCGATGCCCCGCATCGCGCTGCGGCACGCTCCTGACGCCTCATCGCCCTTCGCGCGCCATTGCCTACCCTGTCCGAGAGACACCGGCCCTTGGCCTGCTTCGGCGCACCCCCGGAGGCTAGACTCTTGTTATCCTCCGCTGCGACGGGCCGCGATTCGTCCGCCAGGTCCGCGAGACGCGAAGTCCCCATTTCAGGTGGACCAGGGTTCGTAAGGCAACGCGCAAAGTCCCGTCAGTGACCCATGGCCTTATGGGCCGGGATGGCCGACTTGAGCCGCCTCCAGCGCCGGAACGTCACACCCGGACATCCAGAGGCCACCGCACCCCGCCCCGCGTCTCCCGACGTTCCGGACACGCCCCTCGATCGGGACGGAGTAGGGAGGATGATACGGGAGGTTTCGGGGGTGTGAGCATGTTCGCGGGCGGTGGGGGCGCAAGGGGCTGGCCAAGAAGGGAAAGGATCTGCCGACCGTCGTGATCTGTTCACATGCCGGTGCGCTCCTGCCGGCTCCTGCGCGAGCGGCCCTCATGTCCCGAGACCCATGTTCAGGATGACACGGTGCATGCCGCCGCCGCTTCCCGGGCCTCGTGGATCCCGGCCTTCGCCGGGATGAGCGGATATTGCTTGCACGGTTCTCCGTGAGCCGGAGGGTCCGTGCCTCCCGCACAGCCGCTCATCCCGGGCCTGACCCGGGATCCACACCCTCCCCTTGACGGGGAGGGTCGGAGCGAAGCTCCGGGGTGGGGTGGAGCCGCTTGCTCGGAGCCTGCCGCTCCACCCCCACCCGCGCCTGCGGCGCGACCTCCCCCATCGAGGGGGAGGTGGGTGGCTGCCGCGTCGCCGTGCCCACACGGCCTCTCCGCATGTCCCCTCCGCATGTCCCCGCGCAGCATGGTTTCCCGCTTTCGCGGGAATGAGCGGGGATCGTGGCTGACGCCGTGCCCTCCCCCAGCCGCTCATCCCGGCGAAAGCCGGGATCCACACCCTCCCCTTGATGGGGAGGGTCGGAGCGAAGCTCCGGGGTGGGGTGGAGCCGCTTGCTCGGAGCCTGCCGCTCCACCCCCACCCGCGCCTGCGGCGCGACCTCCCCCATCGAGGGGGAGGTGGGTGGCTGCCGCGTCGCCGTGCCCACACGGTCTCTCCGCATGTCCCCTCCGCATGTCCCCGCGCAGCATGGTTTCCCGCTCTCGCGGGAATGAGCGGAGATCGTGGCTGACGCCGTGCCCTCCCCCAGCCGCTCGTCCCGGCGAAAGCCGGGATCCAGGGCGGCACGGGCGAGCGCCGGGTGAATACACGCATAGGTTGTTACTAGCCCAGAATCGCGCTCATGGTTGCGGCCCCGCAACCCAAGGGAGAACGGACATGACGAGCTATCGGCGCCGCAAGAACAGTGACACCTGGCACAGGTGCAAGAACTGCTCCAGTGGAGCCGACCAACGGAGCGACTACGAGGAGACGACCGTCTCGGGCCGCCCCTCGGGCGGCCGGAAGACTCGACCAGGAATGCCTGAGGCAAGGAGAGAGGCCGGCAACTGCACCAAGTGAGGCCTTGCGCCCTCCCCTCAGCGCTTTCTTAACGCCCGCCCCGGTCCGATGGGCCGGGACGGGATCGACGGAGCTTCGCCATGCGGACGATCGGACAAGGCCGGCACCTGCCGCTCGTGCCGCTGGCGATGATCGCGGTCGGGCTCGGCGGCCTCCTGTGGCAGGAGGCGCCCCGCGTCTTCGCCAGGCTGTCGCCGCCGGCGGCGCAGGACGTGACGCGCGTGCCCGCCACGCGCTTTCCCTTCTGCGGCGGGCCGGACCGGTATACCTGCGTGATCGACGGCGACACGTTCTGGCTCGAGGGCGAGAAGATCCGCATCGCCGACATCAACGCGCCGGAGACGCATCCCGCCCACTGCGAGCACGAGGCGCAGCTCGGCCGCGCCGCGACGCACCGGCTGCAGGCGCTGCTGAGCGAGGGGCCGTTCGAGCTCGTCCGCGACGGCCCGGACCGCGGCCGCTACGGCCGCCTGCTGCGCATCGTCACCCGCGACGGCCAGAGCCTCGGCGCGAAGCTGGTCGCCGAGGGGCTGGCGGAGACATGGACGGGGCGGCGGCGGGACTGGTGTGGGTGAGGAAAGCGGTTTCAATGGCACCTGAGCGCGGCGATAGCGGAGACTCTGAGGCAAACTCTCGAAGAGCGGGACCAGTTCTGGAGAATACACAATAGGATTTGCTACCCCGCACGGCTATTGAAATATAACCCGAGCCAATCATCAGCCAAGTGGGTCCACAAAAAGTATCCCGATGAAAAATAAAGAAAAGGAACGCATTCGCGATCCCCTCCATGATCTCGTCGAGTTTCGTGTGAGGCACGACGAGCTTGAGCGTGTCTTATGGGAGGCAGTCCAGTTACGAGCCTTCCAGCGGCTACGACGCGTCAAGCAGCTTGGATTTTCAGAATTTGTGTATCCCGGGGCCACTCATTCGCGCTTTTCACACAGTGTGGGTGTCTTTCAAACGGCTCGCATGCTCATAGAGGTGGGGCGCCAGAAATGGACAGGCCATGGCGGACAAAGAGGATCGTTCTCTGGCAGCAGCGCTCCGGCACGGCCTCGGTCAAGGCCATTCAGGCATGCCTTCGAAGACGTGGGCAGGCGATTGAAGCTGAAACTCGCAATCACGAAGCCTTGCGCGATGCCCTAATTAGAGGTGGCGAGGTTGCCGAAATCCTGAACCAGCTCGGCAGTGGTTTCGCAAGTGACGTAGCCGACATCATCAGAAAAGAAGGCGTAAAGACTGTACATCATGCAGTTGTCTCTAGCCAATTCGATGCCGATCGATTGGACTACATGAGGCGAGACCGGATGATGGCGGGTAGCAGACACGCGGCGATCGATTTCACGTGGCTGATTGCGAACTTGGAAATTGCCCCGGTCCTACAGGGATTGAGGAGGAAGACTTCCCGCACGCCCAGACATTCGTGCTGAACCCTAAGGCGATACGCCGCAAATCGATGTCGGTGTAACTACTCGTATGCGAAGAAAATTTCTAGTGACTTTTAGTTGCGATACCCTAGACGCTGGATACTCGGTCTCTGGATTCTCGTTGGCTCGTGATACGAAGACCGAAACAGCGCTCAATCCGACAGCGTATGATGGCCTCTGTCCATGGTGCACACCGAAATGGAATATTCGCGACGACAAATCTCGAATTTCTACCGCGCCTAATATACGCACACGGAGAGAGCGAGCTGAGAGCCAGAATACGGATCAATTTGCAGATCAATAGAAGCGATTTGTGCGGCATAGAGATTAAGCTTGGCGTGACAATGATGATTGGGGAATTCAAGGCTCGCTCGATGAGGAACTCAGCCGGTCGACGACCTTGAAAGGGTCAACGTGCGATCAATACGGGGAACTGTAGAGCTCGAAGAACGGTCAGCGTGGTAGATCACCAAGACGAAATGCGAGGACGTCGAGATAGACTCAGCACGGTCTGACATGAGGAGGTTACGTGACCATAGCCGAGCAAGGGTCAAGCATATCGCTGCAGCGGAGTACTCATCTGGCCGGATAAGGCTGCAACGAAGATCGCGTACCTCGCTGCACGCATGCGGCCTAGAGGAAGATTTTCGTTTCCTATAAGCATACGGGCCGTACAGTGAGCGGGGTCGCCGAGGCTGCTCGGGCAGCGGATATGATCGGGCTTCTTGCAAGTCTGCTCATGTCGCTCATTGGGGCGGAACTATCTCTAGAATGCTGCGATGAGGTGATTTCCTGAAGGAGCCGTACGCGTTGATAGCTCGGGCGACCACTGATCGCCAATGACGGTCGAGACTGGAACTCGCGGCTCACGGCGGTGTTTCTACGAAGAGGGCTCATGCCGTGGGACGAGACAGCGCAGCCGCAAGCCTGAGAAGGCGACTGCCGTAGCGCATGAGAGGCGCGCGTGAGCGGGTGGATCGATTGCGTTCGATTGAGACTGCCGTAGCATGGCCTGAGAATGTTATGAAGCCGCTCTGCCGATGAGGGTTGCCAGAGCGCATAGGGCCGAGCGAAGTGCCTCCCCGCACCCTTGACACCCGCCGCCGCGGCGCGCACATTCCGCGCGACGCAATTTATGGAATGGAGGCCCTCGTGGCCCGCAAGATCCTTATCGTAAGCTGGCGCGCCATGGGCGGAGGGGACTAGGACCTCTCCGAACGCTGGTGCGCATCCGAGGGCCCTCTGAGGCCCTTTTTTATTGCCCGAAATCGCGGCGCGCGCGCCCGATCCGACCCGACAACAGACACGAAGCGAAAGACCATGTCCGAGGAAATGAACGGAGCCGAAATCCTGATGCAGGCGCTGGCCGATCAGGGGGTGGAGCACGTGTTCGGCTACCCCGGCGGCGCCGTGCTGCCGATCTACGACGCGCTCTTCCAGCAGGACAAGGTGCAGCACATTCTCGTGCGCCACGAGCAGGGCGCCACGCACGCCGCGGAAGGCTATGCCCGCTCGACCGGCAAGGTCGGCGTCGTCCTCGTCACCTCCGGCCCCGGCGCGACCAACGCCGTGACGGGCCTGACGGACGCGCTGATGGATTCGATCCCGATCGTCTGCATCTCGGGCCAGGTCGCCACGCACCTGATCGGCAACGACGCCTTCCAGGAGTGCGACACGGTCGGCATCACGCAGGCCCTGCACCAAGCACAACTGGCTGGTGAAGGACGTCAACGACCTCGCCCGCGTCATGCACGAGGCGTTCTACGTCGCCCGTTCGGGAAGGCCCGGCCCCGTGCTCGTCGACGTGCCGAAGGACGTCCAGCTGTCGCTCGGCATGTACCAGGGCCCGGAGAACGTGCAGCACAAGACCTACCAGCCGCGCATCAAGCCGGAGACGGCGGGCGTCGAGGAGGCGGCGCGCCTGATCGCGCAGGCAAAGCGCCCGGTCTTCTATACCGGCGGCGGCGTCATCAACTCCGGCCCCGAGGCGAGCCGCCGCCTGCGCGAGCTCGTGCGCGCCACCGGCTTCCCGATCACCTCGACGCTGATGGGCCTCGGCGCCTACCCCGCGAGCGACCGGCAGTGGCTGGGGATGCTCGGCATGCACGGCACGTACGAAGCGAACCTCGCCATGCATGACTGCGACCTGATGATCTGCGTCGGCGCCCGCTTCGACGACCGCATCACCGGCCGCCTCGACGCCTTCTCGCCGGGCTCGACGAAGATCCACATCGACATCGACCCCTCGTCGATCAACAAGAACGTGAAGGTCGACGTGCCGATCATCGGCGACGTGAAGGCCGTGCTCGAGGAGCTCGACGCGACCTGGAAGGCCAATGGCGGCCACACGGAAAAGGAGGCGCTGGCCACCTGGTGGCGCCAGATCGAGGCGTGGCGCGGCCGCCAGTGCCTGACCTACAAGCCGAACGACGACGTGATCATGCCGCAATACGCGGTCGAGCGGCTCTACGAGCTGACGCGGGGCAAGGACGCCTACATCACGACCGAGGTCGGCCAGCACCAGATGTGGGCGGCGCAGTTCTACGGCTTCGAGGAGCCGAACCGCTGGATGACGTCGGGCGGCCTCGGCACGATGGGCTACGGCCTGCCCTCGGCGATCGGCGTGCAGGCGGCGCACCGCGACAGCCTCGTCGTCTGCGTGGCGGGCGACGCCTCGGTGCTCATGAACATGCAGGAGATGTCGACCGCCGTGCAGCACGAGCTGCCGATCAAGGTCTTCATCATGAACAACCAGTACATGGGCATGGTGCGCCAGTGGCAGCAGCTGCTGCACGGCAACCGGCTGTCGCACTCCTACACCGAGGCGCTGCCGGACTTCGTGAAGCTCGCCGAGGCCTACGGCGCGGTCGGCATGTTCTGCCAGAAGCCCGACGAGCTCGACGGCAAGATCGAGGAGATGATCGCCTGCGACCGGCCGGTGATCTTCGACTGCCGCGTCGCCAACCTCACGAACTGCTTCCCGATGATCCCCTCGGGCAAGGCGCACAACGAGATGATCCTCGGCGCCGACGTGCCCGACGAGGAGGTCGCCAGCGCCATCGACGAGGAAGGCAAGATGCTGGTCTGACGGGCTCGCCCGTCACCCGCTCCCGCCTCCGGCGGCAAGGGCGCTGCCCTTGACCCGCTCCCGCCTCCGGCGGGGACGAGGCGCGCGGGCACGGCAGGGCTTTGCCCCGGCCGCTCGTCCCGGCGAAGGCCGGGATCCAGGGAGGCACGGGGAAGCGCCGCGGCGTGCGCCCACCCTCCCCTCGATGGGGAGGGTCGGAGCGGAGCTCCGGGGTGGGGTGGAGCGGCAGGCGACGGCGCAAGCGGCCCCACCCCCACCCGGCCCTTGCGGGCCGACCTCCCCCATCGAAGGGGGAGGTGGGGCGGAACGGCGAACGCCGGCGGCGTGCCCCTCCCGGCCTGCCCTTCGCCCCGCGGGAGGCGCGATCGGGTGGAGGGCTCCGCCCTCCCCCCTCGACGCGGCCGCGCCGGGGGACTAACAACGCAAAACGCCGCCGGACCGCCGGCGGCCCTTCCGACCATCATCAGAGACCGCCCGCCATGCTCACCCTCGTCGTCGGCAACAAGTGCTATTCCTCCTGGTCGCTCAGGCCGTGGCTCGCGCTCCGCCACCACGGGATCGACTTCGAGGAGGTCACGATCCCGCTCGACAAGCCCGACACCAAGGAGAAGATGCTGAAGCACTCTCCGGCCGGGAAGGTGCCGATCCTCAAGGACGGCGCGGTGACGGTGTGGGATTCGCTGGCGATCCTCGAATATCTCGCCGAGAGCTTCCCCGAGGCGATGCTGTGGCCGGAGGCACGCCGAGGCGCGCGCCCATGCCCGCGCGATCTCGGCGGAGATGCACTCGGGCTTCCAGGCGCTCAGGCGCACCATGCCGATGAATCTCGGCCGCCGCTTCGCCGAGAAGGACCGCGGCGAGGACGTCGCCGCCGACCTCGCCCGGGTGATCGCGATCTGGAAGCACGCGCGCAAGACCTACGGCGCCGGCGGCGACTTCCTGTTCGGCCAGTTCACCGCCGCCGACGCGATGTACGCGCCGGTCGTCACGCGCTTCCACACCTACTCGGTGCCGGTCGACGACGAGGTGCGGACCTACATGGGCGCGGTCATGGCGCTGCCGGCCTTCCAGGCGTGGCGGAAGGCCGCGCTGCAGGAGACCGACGTGCTGCCCCACGACGAGGTCGACGAGCCCGAGGTCGAGAACCTGCGCCCGGGGCTTTGAGGCGCACGCCTGCTCGATCCCCTCGACGGCGGCCTTCCACCTCCCCCTCGAGGGGGGAGGTCGGCCCGCCAGGGCCGGGCGGGGGTGGGGCGGCAGGCACGGAGCAAGCGGCTCCACCCCACCCCGGGCTTCGCCCGACCCTCCCCATCGAGGGGAGGGTGGGCGCCGGCGACAAAGCTAGACGACAAGCGGCGGGGCCGCGACGAGAACGAGGAAGAACAACAAGATGACGCAAGACGCCGACGCCACCGCGCAGCACACGCTGTCCGTGCTGGTCGACAACGAGCCGGGGGTTCTCGCCCGCGTGATCGGCCTGTTCTCGGGCCGCGGCTACAATATCGACAGCCTCACCGTCTCGGAGACGGAGCAGGAGAAGCACCTGTCGCGCATCACCATCGTGACGACGGGCACGCCGATGGTGATCGAGCAGATCCGCAACCAGCTCGAGCGCATCGTGCCGGTGCACAAGGTGGTCGACCTGACGCTGACCAGCCGGCCGCTCGAGCGAGAGCTCGCCCTCGTCAAGGTCGGCGGCCGCGGCGAGCGCCGGGTCGAGGCGCTGCGCCTCGCCGACGCCTACGAGGCGCGGGTGGTCGACGCGACGACGAACCATTTCGTCTTCGAGATCACCGGCCGGCCGACCAAGGTCGACGAGTTCGTCGCCATCATGCAGCCGCTGGGCCTCCTCGAGGTCGCCCGCACCGGCCTCGCGGCCCTGCAGCGCGGGCCCGGCACGCTCTGACGCGCGCCGGAGCCGGCGGGCGTTGCGGAATCGGGTGGCGGCGCGGCGGCCCGCGCCGTAGGAAGATCGGACCGGCATGGTCCGTCGCGAATGAGCCTGACATGGAAACGCACCTGATCGTCGCGATCTTCGTCTTCGCCTTCGTGGCGGCGATGACGCCCGGCCCCAACAACCTGATGCTCGTCACGTCGGGGGTGAATTTCGGCTTCCGCCGGACGATCCCGCACATGCTGGGCATCGCCGTCGGCTTCGCGCTGATGATCGTGGTCGTCGCGGCCGGGCTCGGCGCGGTGTTCCAGGAGGTGCCGGCGCTGCAGATCGCGGTGAAGATCGATGGGCGGCGCCTACCTCCTGTGGCTCGCCTGGAAGATCGCCCTGTCGCGCTCGATGGGCGAGGCGACCTCGACGGGCAGCCCGATGAGCTTCCTGCAGGCCGCGGCGTTCCAGTGGGTCAACCCGAAGGGCGTGATGATGGCGATCGCCGCGAGCGCCGCCTACACCGACCCCGCCTTCTACGTCCCGAGCATCGTCGCCCTCGCCGCCATCTTCACCGGCGTGACGGTTCTGAGCGTCACGACCTGGGCGGGCTTCGGCTCGGTCCTGCGCGGCTGGCTCGCCGTGCCCGGCCGGCTCAAATGGTTCAACCGCGCGATGGGCGCGCTGCTCGTCCTGTCGCTCTGGCCGATGCTGAGCTGAGGCCGGCCGCGGCCAGGGGCCACGCGCGGCCGCCTGCGCCGGCCACCGTACCGGGGCGGCCGTAGAGGAACATGCTGCGGCGGCTGCCGTTCTTCTTCCGAGGGCGAACGACGGCAACGACCAGCTGAGGTGGCCGTGCGCGTGCGCTTTCGATCGGGCCGAGGCCGCTTGCCGTCGAGCAAGGGGCGCGACGGCCGCAGCACGACCCGCAAGCCCCGGGAGCCGTCGCAACGGCGCCCTCGGCCGATCTTCCAGGCCTATCGATCTCCCCCCATATCGACCCGCCTCGCGGCATCCGGCGCACGCGACGCGCGGCGGATTGCCTTCCCGCGCCCGCCCCCGGCCATCGCCTTTTCCCGCCGCGGGCGCCGCGCACCCCTCGCGGACGCCGCGACGCCTCCCCGCCCAGCTCCCCAAGGATCAATGCCCATGCCCTCACCCGCACCCGCAGCCGCACCCGTACGTCGCGCCTGCCGTGCCGCCGCGGCCGGCCTCGCGCTCGCCGCGCTCGCGGCGACGCCGGCCCTCGCCAGGGAGGCCCACTTCACGGACCAGCAGGCGAGCGACGGCCAGGCCGTCTACAAGCAGAACTGCGCGATGTGCCACGGCACGTCGCTGCAGGGCGGCGCCGGCCCGGCGCTGGCCGGCGACAAGTTCTCGAGCAGCCTGCAGTTCAGCAAGATGTCGGCGACGCAGCTCTTCGACTTCATCTCCAAGCACATGCCGAAGAACAACCCGGGCGAACTGGGCCACGACAAGTACGTCCAGGTCTTCGCCTACATCCTCTCCAAGAACGGCTTCCCGGCGGGCGACACGCAGCTCGACGAGAAGGAGCTGAAGAAGGTGGATCTCCTGCCGCTGCCCGGCGCAAGCGGGCAGTAGGCCGGAACCACCAGCACACAGGAAACGGAGGAACCCGATGAAAACCCGCATCTCATGGCTGGCCGGCGCCAGCACCCTGCCCATGCTCGCCATGCTGGGCCTGACCATGGCCGCGACCGCCCCGGCCCACGCGCAGCAGTCGGACCAGAACGTCAAGCAGTCGAACGAGATCCAGAAGAGCCAGGACACCTCGAACAGCCAGCAGACGCCGGTGCCGGACGGTGCCGGCGTCTCCGTCAGCGACGAGCAGATGGGCGGCGCCGGCAAGGACGCGCAGAACTGGCTGCTGCACGGCCACGGCTACTCGAACCAGCGCTACTCGCCGCTCGACCAGATCACCACGAAGAACATCGGCTCTCTCGCGCCCGTCGCGCTCGTGCAGACCGGCATGGTGGCGAGCTTCGAGACGACGCCCGTCGTCGTCGACGGCGTGATGTACGCGACGACGCCGGTGGTCGACGACAAGATGAACGTCATGGCGATCGACGCCGCGACGGGCGAGCGCTTCTGGACGACCACCTACGACGTCGGCCTGAGCAAGACGTGCTGCGGCCCCGTCAACCGCGGCGTCGCGGTCGGCTACGGCAAGGTCTACGTCGCGACGCTGGACGCCAAGCTCCTCGCGCTCGACGCCAAGACCGGCGAGAAGCAGTGGGAAGCCCAGCTCGCCGAGCCGCGGGCCGGCTACTCCGAGACGATGGCGCCGCAGATCTATGACGGCAAGGTCATCGTCGGCAGCTCCGGCGGCGAGTGGGCGATCCGCGGCTTCGTCGCCGCCTACGACGCCAAGACCGGCAAGCAGGCCTGGAAGTGGGACGCCACCGATCCCGACACGTTCGCCGGCGACTCCTGGAAGACGGGCGGCGGCATGGTCTGGACGACGCCGGCGATCGACCCCAAGCGCAACCTCGTGATCTTCTCGGTCGGCAACCCGAACCCCGACCTCGACGGCACGAGCCGCAAGGGCGACAACCTCTACACCGACTCCATCGTCGCCCTCGACGCCGACAGCGGCAAGATCAAGTGGCACTACCAGGAGGTGAAGCACGACGTCTGGGACTACGACGCGGTCAGCAACGTCGTGCTGTTCGACACCAAGGACAAGGACGGCAAGACCGTCGAGGCGGCCGGCGAGGCCGGCAAGGTCGGCTGGCTCTACATCGTCAACCGCGACAACGGCGAGCTCATCCGCAAGTCGGACCCGCTGGTGAAGATGTCGGACAACATGTTCACGACGCCGACCAAGGAGGGCGTGAAGATGCTGCCGGGCGCCAATGGCGGCGCCGAGTGGTCGCCGCCGGCCTACTCGCCCGACACGCACATGTTCTACGTGATGGAAATGAACCAGCTCATGAACTTCACGACGGACGGCG
Organism: uncultured Alphaproteobacteria bacterium; assembly: GCA_963816555.1. Taxonomy (GTDB): domain Bacteria; phylum Pseudomonadota; class Alphaproteobacteria; order Rhizobiales; family Tepidamorphaceae; genus Lutibaculum. The sequence continues at coordinate 177,521 of CAWFLD010000011.1, forward strand.
CGACCGAGACGATCCCCGGGCAGATCCGGCTCGGCAGCACGTTCAAGAGCGTGGAGGGCGACGCCTCGGTGCAGAGCGGCGTGCTCGACGCCGTGGACGTCGACACCGGCAAGGTCGCGTGGAAGTACGACGCGCCGCAGCCGATGATCGGCGGCGTGCTGGCCACCGCCGGCAACCTCGTCTTCACCGGCGAGGGCAACGGCTGGTTCGACGCCTTCGACGCCAAGAGCGGCGACCGGGTGTGGCGCTTCAACCTCGGCGCCGGCGTCAACGCCCCGCCGATCAGCTACGAGGTCGACGGCACGCAGTACATCGCGGTCGCGGCCGGCGGCAACTTCCAGCTCGGCTTCCAGCGCGGCGACGTCATCGCGATCTTCAAGCTGAACCAGCCTTCCTGACCCGGACGGGCCGCGGGCGGACCCTCGCGGGGGCCCGCCCGCCGGGCCCGCGGCGGGACGCGAAAAGGGGCCGTCGCGCAGAAAAAGGGCCGCGGCGCGCTCGAGGCGCCGCGGCCCGAATTCCGTCTGCAGGCCGTCCTACTGGACGCTGATCGTCTCCATGACGGGCTTGCCGTCCTTCGTGACCGGCATGTCGGCCTTGCTCTCGGGGCCGAACTCGAAGGTGCCCTTCTTGCCGGCATCCTCGTGCAGCATGACGATGAGCTTCTTGCCGGTGACGGCCTTGTCGAGGTCGAACTGCACCGCGTCGTTCTCGCCCTGCTTGATCTCGGCATAGCCGATGTGGTCGCCGGGCTTGCCGTCGTCGGTGACGGTGTGGATGACGGCCCAGCCGGCCTGCGGCGAGTTGACGTCGACCGTCAGTTCGTTGCCGTCGAGCTTCGGGTTCGAGGCGGAAAAGTCGCTGCCCTGCGCCAGGGCCGTGCCGTATGCGAGGCCGAGCGCCGCGACCGACGCCAGCGCGAACTTGATCGTCTTCATCGCCGTTTCCTCCTTGGTGGACGTGATGGGAGACGCCGGGGCGCCGTGTCCCCGGCGCCCCGCGGGCGGCCTGATCGTGCCGTCCGGGAGAAGAACCCTGCCGGGCCCCGCAAGGTTGCAGCCTGCGACAGGGCGGCGCAGCGGGTGCGGTTCCATACGTGGCGCGCGCTCTTGCCCGCGCCCTTGCCCGCGCGCCTTGCCCGCGCCTTTGGCGGCCCGCCCTCCGCCACCTGACCGCCCCGTCGGGATTCTACGAAGAGGCCAGCCGCCGCGCGATGCGGTACATCTGTGTCTGCTCGAACAGGGGGAGCTCCACGATGTTCACGCGCAAGGCAAGGATCCTGATGGCGGCCGCGGCAGCGGCGTTCGTGCTGGCCGGCGCGCCGGCCGCGAAGGCCCAGATGCTCGACAGCTACACGGCCTATCTCGGCGCCGACGACCACTACAACTCGAACGGCCAGCGGCTGACCCAGCCGTGGCAGATCATCCGGCAGGACCGGGCGAACTTCCACCGCTTCGGCATCCGCGACCGCGGCGACCAGGGCGACAGCTTCTTCGCCTCGGCGGCCAACCGCGCCCGCATGGAGCGGATGATCCAGAACGGCCACATCGAGCGCAGCGCCGCGAACGCCATCGTCAACGGCCAGGTCTGGATCCACGTCGAGATCTACCCGAACTTCGTCAACGTGTCGGTGCAGTGATGCGCGGCGCCGGCGCCGCGCTCCTCGTCGCGCTGGCGCTGGGGGCCGGCGCCGGCACGGCCGAGGCGGCCGATCCCGGCCTCGAGGCGAAGCTGAAGATCCTCGTCGAGAGCTATCCCGGCGCGATCTCGCGCGTCGAGGACGGCAAGCTGTATCTGCGCGACGGCGGGCCGCCGATCGTCGTCGACGACGGCCGGCAGAAGACCCACGAGGAGAAGCTCGCCGACGCCGACATCGAGGACATGCTGAGCCAGGTCTACCCGTCCGGCGGCTTGCGAGACGCGGCCGGCGCGCAACTTCGACCCCGGCCGCATCCGGTCCGAGGCGCTGATGAAGCGGCTCTACGGCGCGAGCGGCAAGGCCGTCTCGGCGAAGCTCGCGCGCATCGACTGGTTCGGCAGCCGCCTGCCCGTCACGACCGCGCAAGGGGTCGACGCGGCGCTCGCGAAGGTGCGCGACGACATCGCGAAGCTGCCGGCCGGCGTGCGCAAGCCCGCGCTGAAGAGCGCCGGCACCTTCAACTGGCGCAGGATCGCCGGCACCGACCAGCTCTCCGTCCATTCCTTCGCCGCGGCGATCGACCTCGACACCGCCTATGCCGACTACTGGCGATGGTCGGGCGGCAAGTCGGGCGGCATGCCGGGCGACGTGCCGACCTACAGGAACCGCATCCCGATGGAGATCGTCGAGGCCTTCGAGCGCCACGGCTTCATCTGGGGCGGCCGCTGGTACCACTACGACACGATGCACTTCGAGTACCGGCCGGAGATGATCGCGATCTCGCGCGCCGCCGGCGCCGACGCCTGCGCCAATTGACGACCGGGCGACGGGCCGGGCGACGGCTGGCGCTCGAGGGCGGCGCAGAGCTCCGAGATGCCCGTTCGGCGGCGGCGACAGCATCATCCGCCGCCGCCCTTCCGCGATCAGCATGCCGCCGGACAGGGGCCGGGTGCGCTTTCCGGCCCAGGCTGCGGGCGAGGGAAATCGCGGAACACGAAAGCGGGCGATCCGTTGACTGTGCAGAGGGCAGCGCGGAGACGCGCGATCGACGGCCTGTCCCCCGGGCCGAACGTGCGCTCCGCAGCAATTCCCCCGATGTTTCAAAGGAGTACAGCCATGTTGACGACCAAGCGAATGGCCCTGACGACCGCCCTGTTCATCTCCGCGAGCGCCTTCGCGCTCGGCCCGGCGGCCGCCGCGGGCGCGATGGATTCGAACTCCAACATGGGCACCGGCAAGGTCCAGACCGAGACGCAGGCCACCGGCAATGCCGGCGCGAACGCCAGCGTCAGCACGACCAACGCCAACGCCATGAACAGCGGCGAGGCGAGCGATGCGCGCGAGACGGTGAACAACGCCGCGCAGGTCGTGAAGCAGATGCAGCAGGACCCGAACCTGACCAAGGCGCTGAAGCAGGCCAAGGGCATCTTCATCGTGCCGAGCTACGGCAAGGGCGCCTTCCTGGTCGGCGGCGCCGGCGGCGAGGGCGTGCTCGTGACCAACAACAACGGCAAGTGGAGCAACCCGGTCTTCTACAATATCGGCGCGATCAGCGTCGGGGCCGAGGCCGGCGCGTCCGGCGGGTCGATCGCCATGCTGCTCATGACGAACGACGCCGTGCAGAGCTTCCAGCAGCAGAACAACTTCTCGCTGAACGCGAACGCCGACCTGTCGGTGATCGACTGGTCCGCCAACGCCCAGGGCAACTGGGGCAAGGGCGACGTCATCATGTGGTCGGACACCGAGGGCCTGTTCGCGGGCGTCGGCCTCAGCGCCTCCGACATCGTCTATGACGGCGAGGCGACGCAGGCCTTCTACGGCCAGCAGACGACGCCGCAGAAGGTGCTGAACTCGGCGGCGAACAAGAACGCCGCGACGCTCACCAACGCCTTCCCGGGCTGACGCTTCGTCCGGACGAAGACAGAGACGACGAGGGCCGGCCGCACATGCGGCCGGCCTTTTTCATGCGCCACCGGCCGCGCCGGCGAGGAACCGGCGCCGGGGCGCGCCGTTGGCCGTCGAACGGAGCGAAGGGAGAGAGAGGATGCACGGACACAGGCGCACGGCCCTCGCGGCGACGCTGATCCTGGCCGCGGGCGCGCTGGCCTGCGGCCCCGCCGCGGCACAGGACGACCAGCCGGCGGCCGGCACGGACGCGGGCGCGGCCGCGGACACGAATGGCGTTTCACCCGCCCGCAACGGCACGGTCGGCGAGACGGAGGCCGACGAGACCGAGCTGCAGACCGGCGGCATGGTCGCCGGCGGCGTCGACAACCAGCGCTCGGTCGACCTCGAGGCGCGGCAGGATGCCGAGACGACCGTCGCCGGGGCGGCGAAGGTGGCGCAGACGATGCGGGCCGACGGGGACCTGGCCAAGCTCCTCGGGCGGGCGAAGGCGGTGTTCATCGTGCCCGACTACGGCAAGGGCGCCCTTCTCGTCGGCGGCGCCGCCGGCGAGGGCGTGCTCGTCATGAACGGCGCCGGCGGCTGGGGCGCGCCCGCCTTCTACTCGATCGGCGAGGTCAGCATCGGCGCCGAGGCCGGCGCGTCGGGTGGCGCCATCGCCATGCTGCTGATGAGCGACAAGGCGGTCGCGAGCTTCATGCAGGACAACAATTTCTCGCTCAACGCCAACGCCGATCTGACCGTCCTCACCTGGTCCGCCAACGCGCAGGGCTCCTGGGGCAAGGGCGACGTCGTCATGTGGGCCGACACGAAGGGCGTGTTCGGCGGCGTCGGCCTCAGCGCCTCCGACATCGCCTTCGACGAGGAGGAGACGCGCGCCTTCTACGGCCGCGCGGTGGATCCGCTCGACGTGCTGCGCGGCAAGGCGCCGTCGCATGTCGAGGGCGCCCGTGCGCTGGAGACCGCGCTCGGCGGATGAGGCATGCCCCCGCCGTCGGCAGGCCGACCGCGGGATGGCCGGAAGAGACGGGAGGCGGCGTCGAGCGTCAGCCGGGCAGGTCGAGCGTCAGCCGGGAAGGCCGAGCATCCGCCGCGCCTCGGCGGGCGTCGCCAGCTCGCCGCCGAGATCGTCGACGATGCGGGCGGCCTTCTCGACCATCGCGGCGTTGCTCGGCGCCTTGACGCCGCGGCGCAGATAGACCGCGTCCTCGAGCCCGACGCGGACGTGGCCGCCGTGCAGGAAGGACTGGGCGACGAAGGGAAAGGACATGCGGCCGATGCCGATGGCCGACCATTCCGCGTCCTCCGGCAGGAGCGTCAGCGCGTAGGCGAGCGCGCCTGGATCGGCGGCGAAGCCGTAGCGCACGCCGCAGACGATCTGGAAGAGCGGCGGCGACTTGAGCGTGCCCTCGGCGAGGAGGGCGCGGCCGAGATGGATGTCGCCGGAATCGAAGACCTCGAACTCGGGCTTCACCCCCGCCTCGTAGATGGCGTTGGCCATCGTCGCGACCGTCTTCGGCGTGTTGATCACGACGGAGTTGCCGGACCACATCGTGTTGAGATCGAGGCTGCAGAGCTCCGGCTTCAGGGCGACGACGTGCTCGATGCGCTTCAGCGGGTGCATCAGCGTGGTGCCCGGGGCGGCGGTCTTGGGATCCTCGTCGCCCGGCACGAAGCGCTGGCCGGGCCCGGTCGTCAGGTTGATCAGGACGCCGGTGCCGGCATCGCGGATGCGCTCGACGGTCTCGCGGTAGTGCTCGAGCTCCATCGACGGCCGGCCGTCCTCGTGGCGCACGTGGATGTGCGCGATCGCGGCGCCGGCGCGGGCGGCCTCGATGGCGGCGTTGGCGATCTGGAAGGGCGTGCACGGGAGGCCCGGGTGCTGCTCGAGCGTCGTGATGTTGCCGGTGACCGCAACGGTCAGGATGGTCTTTCTCTGCAAGAACCGTCTCCCGCTTTCGGTATGGGGCACCGATGACCGCGGACTGCAGCGGAACGGTGACCCGGCGCTATAGCATCACCAGCGGGCGCAGAGGAGGCACGCGCGCGCATATCGGGCCTGCGGGGAGATCGCAGGCCCGACGCGCGGGAGGGGGAAGGCGATCAGAATTCCTCCCACCCCTCCTCCTTGAGCGCCGTGTTGCCGCGGATCGCGGGTGCCGGACGAGCCCCGACGACCTTGAGCGCCGGCGACGCGGCGGACCTGCGCGGGGCAGCCGGGGCCGCGGCCTTGGCCGCCGCGCCGAGCTGGAACGTGCCGAGCAGGCCGTTGAGATGCGTCGTCTGCTGCCCGAGGCTGTGGCAGGCGGCGGTCGATTCCTCGACCATGGTGGCGTTCTGCTGCGTGCCCTGGTCGATCAGGCTGACCGCCTTGTTGATCTCCTGCAGCCCGATCGCCTGCTCGCGCGCCGCCTCGACGATGGCGCGGACGTTGGCGTCGATCTCCTGCACCTCCGTCACGATGGCCCTGAGCGCGTCGCCGGTCTCGCCGACCAGCGAGACGCCGGAGCGCACCTGCTCGCCGGACACGGTGATGAGCTGCTTGATCTCGCGCGCCGCCTCGGCCGAGCGCTGCGCCAGCGCGCGGACCTCCTGCGCGACCACCGCGAAGCCCTTGCCGGCCTCGCCGGCCCTCGCCGCCTCGACGCCGGCGTTCAGCGCCAGCAGGTTCGTCTGGAAGGCGATCTCGTCGATCACGCCGATGATCTGCGAGATCTGCTTGGAGGATCCCTCGATCTGGCCCATCGCCTCGACGGCGCGGCGCACGACCTCGCCCGACTTCTCGGCGCCGGCCTTGGTCCGGGTGACGAGCGCGCCGGCCTCGCCGGCCCGCTGGCTCGACTGCTGCACGGTGCTGGTGATCTCCTCGAGGGCGGCCACCGTCTCCTCGACCGAGGCGACCTGCTGCTCGGTGCGGCGCGACAGGTCGTCGGACGCGACCTGGATCTCGGCCGTCGCGGTCTCGATCGAGCGGGCGGTCACGCCGACCTGGTCGAGGGTCGCCTCGAGCATCTGCAGCGAGGTGTTGAAGTCGGTGCGCAGCCTGTCGAGCGCCGGGATGAACGGCTCCTCGATGCGCTGCGCGACGTCGCCGGCGGCGAGCCGGCCGAGCCCGGCGGCGATCTCGTTGACCGCGTGCACCCGGCCCGTGACGTCGGTGGCGAACTTCACCACCTTCATCACCTTGCCGTCCGCGTCGAGGATCGGGTTGTAGGAGGCCTGGATCCACACCTCCCGGCCGCCCTTGCCGACACGCCGGAACTCCTCGGCGACGAACTCGCCGCGTCCGAGCTTCGCCCAGAACTCCGCGTAGGCAGCCGAGGCCACGAAGGCCGGGTCGACGAAGATGCTGTGGTGCCGCCCCTCGACCTCGTCGAGCCGGTAGCCCATCGCCTTCAGGAAGTTCTCGTTCGCCGTCAGGATGCGGCCGTCCGGCGTGAACTCGATGACGGCCTCGGCGCGCGAGATCGCGGCGATCTTGCCGGCGTCGTCGGCCGCCTTGAGCTTCTGGGTGGTGACGTCGGTGGCGACCTTCACCACCTTCAGGACCTTGCCGCGGCGGCTCAGGACCGGATTGTAGCTCGCCTGGATCCAGACTTCGCGGCCATCCTTGCCGATGCGCCGGTACTCCGCCGCGTCGAACTCGCCCCGGCCGAGCTTGGCCCAGAAGTCCTTGTAGGCCGGCGAGGCGGCGTAGGCCGGGTCCACGAACATGCTGTGATGGCGCCCGACGAGCTCGGAAGCATCGTAGCCGAGGGCCCGGCAGAAGTTCTCGTTCGCCGAGAGGATCTTGCCCTGCCGGTCGAACTCGATGATCGCGAGAGATCTCGACAGGGCGCTGAGGACGGCCCCGTCCCCGGCGCCGAAGCGCATCTTGGTCTGCAGCAACGTCATTTCATCACCATCACACAGAAGGTCTCTTACCCTTCACGAGGAGAGCAAGAACAACCCGAATTACACGGATCCGTATATTTCCGTATTTGGCAGCGTAACAAGCCCCGTCGCTGCCGTAATATTTATATCGTTACCGGCTTACTAACCCGTAAAAACAGTACAATTCCGATGTCGCATGCGTGATTTGGGCTGAAAATTGAGACCTATAGCAAATTTTGCGAATTTCGACTGCACGCTATTCTGTCGAAGAAAGGGACCGATCGACACGTCTACGGCAGATCCGGAAGGCCGGATCACAAGACGAACGGGCGGCGGCGGAAGACCCGTTGCGAGCGAAACTTCCCGTCTGCGGCAGCGATGCCTGCGCACAACTCGCCGGCGCCGCAACGGCCCCGCAGAGATCCCCGGCGACAAAACTGTGCAGGCATTTCGACTTTTGTGAAAATTCGAACCACTTTCCCGTCTTCGTGCCCGGCCGCGGAGCCGCCACGGTCACGCGCGGGAAAAAATTTTCGAGATTGCCGGCCGGAAAGGCCTGTTCGCGCTGCCGCGCCCGACGAACCCGGCACGGCGGCTGCGCGTTCGGCCTGCGGTCATCCCGCGTGGAGGAGCATCAGCGATGGACGCGCAATCGCAGCCGCACGTGGTGATCGTCGGGGCCGGCTTCGGCGGCCTCGCCTGCGCGACCGAGCTCGGCGGCTCGCAGGTGCGGGTGACGATCATCGACCGCAACAACTACCACCTCTTCGTGCCGCTGCTCTACCAGGTCGCCACGGCGGCGCTGTCGCCGGCGGACATCGCCCAGCCGATCCGCCGCCTGATGCGGCGCCACCGCAATGTCGGGATCGTGCTCGACGAGGTGACGGGCGTGGACACGCAGGCGCGGCAGGTCCTGACGCGCGACGGCGCCCGGATCGGCTACGACCGGCTCGTGCTGGCGCCGGGCTCCTCCTACAGCTATTTCGGCCATCCCGAATGGGCCGCGATCGCGCCCGGCCCGCGCACGCTCGACGACGCGCTGCAGATCCGCTCGCGCCTGCTCAGGGCGTTCGAGCGGGCCGAGGCGAGCGAGGATCCGGCCGAGCAGGACGCCCTGCTGACGGTCGTGGTGGTCGGCGGCGGGCCGACGGGGGTGGAGATCGCCGGCGCGGTGGCGGAACTGGCGCGGCTGTCGCTGGCGCAGGACTTCCGCAGGATCGATCCCACCCGGGCGCGCATCGTCCTCGTCGAGGCGGGGCCGCGGCTCCTGCCGCCCTTCCCCGAGCGGCTCGCGGCGCACGCGCAGGCGGCGCTGGAGCGGCTCGGCGTGACGGTGTGGACCGGCAATCCGGTCGTCGCGCTGGACGAGAACGGGGTGACGGTGAAGGACCGCGGCACGATCCGCGCCGCCAACGTCATCTGGGGCGCCGGCATCAAGCCGTCGCCGGCCGGCGAGTGGATCGGCGTCACCGGCGACAAGGCCGGCCGCGTGCCGGTCGAAGCCGACCTGTCGGTCATGGGCCTCGAAGGCGTCTACGCCATCGGCGACACCGCGCTGTGCCGGGACGCGGACGGCAAGCCGCTGCCGGGCCTCGCCCAGGTCGCCAAGCAGCAGGGCAGCCATCTCGGCCGGGCGCTGCGCGAGAGCCTCGAGCACGGGCGGCCGATGCCGCCATTCGCCTTCCACGACCGCGGCAACACCGCCGTGATCGGCCGCAATGCCGGGGTCTTCGACTGGGGGCGCCACCAGCTCAAGGGCCGTCCGGCATGGCTCCTCTGGGCGATCGTCCACATCTACCTGCTGACCGGCCTCGAGAAGCGCATGCTGGTCGCCATGCAGTGGCTGTGGCGCTACCTCACCTACGAGCGCGGAGCCCGGCTGATCTACGGCGGGGCGAAGCCCGCCGGCCGCCGCGACGCCGACGCCCCGCCGGACGGCGCCTGAACGCGGGGAGCGCCCGGGCGGGGCCTGCCGCTAGTGCCGCGTCGGCGGCTCCTCGTGCACGGCCGCCGCGGCGGGGCTGCGCTCGCGTCGGCGGGCGCGGCGCGACAGCATGTTCAGCGCCTCGACCAGGCCGGAGAAGGCCATCGCCGCGTAGATGTAGCCCTTCGGCACGTGGAAGCCGAAGCCGTCGGCGATCAGCGTGGTGCCGATCAGGAGCAGGAAGCCGAGCGCCAGCATCACGATGGACGGGTTGCGCTGGATGAAGTCGCCGAGCGGATCGGCCGCGAGCATCATCACCGACACCGCCACGATGACCGCGATGACCATGACGACGACGTGGTCGGTCATGCCGACGGCCGTGATGATGGAGTCGACGGAGAAGACGAGGTCGAGCAGCAGGATCTGCACGATCGCCGCGCCGAAGCCGACGGTGGGCTTGCGCTCCTCGAACATGTCGTCGCCCGGGTCGGGGTCGACGTTGTGGTGGATCTCCTTCGTCGCCTTCCAGACGAGGAACAGCCCGCCGGCGACGAGGATGAGGTCGCGCCAGGAGAAGCCGTGGCCGAACGCCTCGAAGACCGGCGTCGTCAGGCCCACGATGAAGGCGACGGTGGCGAGCAGGCCGAGCCGCAGCACGAGCGCCAGCGTGATGCCGATGCGCCGCGCCCGCGGCCGCTGCTCCTCGGGGAGCTTGTTGGTCAGGATCGCGATGAAGACGAGATTGTCGATCCCGAGGACGATCTCCATCGCGATCAGGGTGACGAGCGCCGCCCACACCGCCGGATCGGCGGCGAGCGCAAGATAGGATTCCACTGAGTTCCCCCGGGTGTCTCGGCCTGCGGTCGAGCGGGAGGGGATGCGGGCCTCCGCCCCCTCCGCATCTTGGTCGAGGCCCAGATGGGAGCGCACCCCGCCCGGCGCAAGCGGGCGGCGGACACGTCGGCGTGAGGCCTTCGGGGCGGCCGCGTCCCGAGCGGCCGCAGGATCGGCGCCGGGGCCGCCGCGGCGTCCCGGGATTCGCGCGCGGGCTCGCGCGCGATCCGAACATCCGGCTCGACCGGATCGTGCGCGCCGGCGCCTCGCCGGCCCGCCATGTCCCGTCCGGAAGGCCTGCGCCTCTTCGCAAGCCTGCCCAGGCGGCGCAAACCCTGCCCTGGCGGCGCTTGCGCTGGGCGGCGATTGCCCGCCCTAGCGGCGCTTGCGCTTGGGGGCCGGCTTCTCTTCCGGCGCCTGCGCCTCGGCCTCTTCCCGCGCCAGGCGCTCGGCGCGAAGGCGCTCGGTCTTCCTGTTGGCGGCCTTCCGCTCGGCCTCGATCAGCGCCATGGCCGTGCGCGTGGTCTCCTCCGCCTTCTGGCGGCGGTCCTTCGCCCCCGTTCCGGACGTCTCGCCCTTGTTCGCCATCGACACCTCCCTTCGCGCCTGCCGACGGGATCAAGCGGCGGCGGCGAGGGCCCGGCGCGCGATGCGCCGTTCGCCATCGCCACGAGCCTGCGGCAGACGGACCATCTTCGGTCCCGCCCAAATTCCGTGCAAGTTGTTTCGAGGTCGGACGATCCGGGCCGCTCAGGCCGCCAGCTCGATCACGCGGTTCCGGCCGCCCTCCTTGGCGGCGTAGAGGCTGCGGTCGGCCTCGCGCATCAGCGCGTCGTAGTCGGTGCTTCCGGCGCGGCCGTGGAAGATGCCGGCGCTGAGCGTCAGCCGGACGCGGCGGTCGCGGGGCGCGGCCTCGCAGGCCGCCACCGCGAGCCGCACCCGCTCGGTCATCCGGAACGCGTCCGCCGCCGAGGTCGCCGGCAGAAGCGCCGCGAACTCCTCGCCGCCGATGCGCGCGACGAAGTCGCCGGGCCTGAGGACGCCGCGGGCGACCCGGGCGACGCGGCGGAGCGCCTCGTCGCCCGCGGCATGGCCGAACGTGTCGTTGATCGACTTGAAGCGGTCGAGATCGAGAAGGACGAGCGCGAACTCGGCGTCGGGATCGCCCGTCAGGAGCTGCCGCATGCGATCCTCGAAGGCGCGGCGGTTGCTGAGGCCCGTCAGGGGATCCTGCAGGGCGGCGTCGCGCAGCTCGGCGGCCGTCCGCTCGTAGGCGATCGACAGGGCGAAGGCGCCCGCGCCGACGGTGTGGAAGACGGCGACGAGCAGGTGGACCTGCAGCATCGTGTCGTGCGGCAGGTAGGTCGTCAGGGCGCTGCCCGCGGCGAGCCCCTGCCCGACCCGGCCGAGGAAGGACAGGCTCATGATGGCGTAGGAGAGGAACATCGCGTCGCGCGAGGGAAGCCGGTCGCTGCGGTCGCGCCAGAACTCGTAGGCGGCGCCCGCGGTCAGCAAGGCGAGCGCCGCGTTCACGACCGTGAAGACGCCGCCGTGGTCGAACAGGCGGGGCAGCGCGAACATCGAGGCCACGAGCAGGGCCGGCGCGACGATCGTCGGCCAGGGTGCCGGCCGGCCGCCGAACTGTCGCGCCGCGCGCCAGCGCAGCCCGAAGCCGACGACGAGCAGCACGTTGCCGACCGCCATGAAGAGCCCGTCGTCGCCCCGCATGAAGGCGATGAGCCCCGCGCACAGGGCAAGGTTGGCGAGCACCCAGGAGAGCCAGTAGCGGTGGTCGCGCTGTCCGCACCAGGCCGCGAGGAAGGCGACGGCCATCACGCCGAGGATGATCGCGTTGGCCTCGAAGAGGGTGAAGGCGTCCACCCCGATGCCCGCAGCCGCGTCCTGCCCCATGCCGCCTTGCCTCCACCCCATGACTTTTGGCGGCGGAAAATGGGCGGAGGATGTTAAGATTCCGCCCCTGCTTTCGCAGAAACCTTGAAAGGTTACGGCGTTTCGAGGACGGATCGTTCGAGTTCGGCGAGGCTGCGCCGGCCGGAGAGGCCGAGCGTGAGGTCGAGCTCGGCGGCGAGGTTGCCGATCACCTCGCGCGACGCCCCGCTCTCCCGCCAGGGCGAGGCCGTAGACATAGGGGCGGCCGACCAGCACCGCCCGGGCCCCGAGGCACAGCGCCTTGACGATGTCGGCGCCGCCGCGGATGCCGCTGTCGAACAGCACCGGCACGCGGCCGTCCACCGCCTGCGCGACGCCGGGCAGCGCGTCGAGCGCGGCGACCGCGCCGTCGACCTGGCGGCCGCCGTGGTTCGAGACGACGAGCCCGTCCATGCCGGCGTCGACGGCGCGGCGGGCGTCGTCGGGATGGAGCACGCCCTTGAGCACGATCGGCAGCCGCGTGCGCTCGCGCAGGAAGGGCAGGTCGTCCCACGAAAGGTCGGGCCGCGAATAGATCTGGATGAAGCGCCTGACCGCCGTCTGCGCCGCGCCGCCGGAAAGCGCGTTCACCGGGCCGCTCGGCCAGGCGCGCAGGAGCTCGAGCGCCGAGCGCAGCGTGCCGGGGCCGAAGCGCGGGCGGCGGTGCGAGGGGTCCTCCTCGACCGGGATGCCGGCGAAGACGGGGTCCGACACGTAGTTGGCGATGCCGCGGCCGCGCAGGAACGGCAGGTAGGCCGAGGCGAGGTCGCGCGTCCGCCAGCCGATCTCGGTCGTGTCGAGGGTCACGACGATCGCCTCGTAGCCGGCGGCCTCGGCGCGGGCGACGAAGCTCTCGGTCAGCTCGTTGCTGCCCGACCAGTAGAGCTGGAACCAGCGCGGGCCCTCGCCGACGGCGTCCGCGATCGCTTCCATCGGGTGCGAGGCCTGGCTCGACGCGACGAAGGGGATGCCCGCCGCGGCGGCGGCGCGGGCGGCGGCGAGGTCGGCCTCCTTGTGCGCCATCTCGAGCACGCCGATCGGCGCGAGCATGAAGGGCAGCGGCAGGGTGCGGCCGAACAGCTCCGTGGAGAGGTCGCGCCGCGAGGCGTCGCGCAGCACGCGCTGGACGATGCGGTGGCGGTCGAAGGCCTCGCGGTTGGCCGCCATGGTGCGCTCCATGCCGGCGCCGCCCGCGACATAGGCCGCGGCGTCGCGGCCCATCCGCCGCAGCGCCTCGGCCTCGAGCCCGTCGGGCGAGACGGGAATGGCGGGCCGCCGGCCGGACAGGCCGGAGGTGAAGATGGCGGTCTGGCGTCTCCGGCCGATGCTGGCCATGCCCTTCCCTCGCCGCTCGCGGAAGATCGTACCGCGAAGCCAACGGGCCGCGGGCCGGCGCGTTCCTGGGTGCGTCCCCGGGTCGCGTTCCTCGGCGGCGGGCGGGGCGGCGGCCTACGCGGCGGCCGAGGAGGTGACCGTGTTGCGGCCGCCGTCCTTGGCCGCGTAGAGCTGGGCGTCGGCCTGGCGCATGACGCCGTCGAGATCGGCCGGCCCGGCGCGGCCGTGGAAGATGCCCGCGCTCAGCGTCAGCCCGAAGCGCTGGCTGCCGGAGGCGACCTCGCAGCCCTCCACCGCGCGGCGGACGCCGTCGACCAGGCTCAGCGCCTCCGCGGCGGTCACGTCGAGGAGCAGGGCCGCGAACTCCTCGCCGCCGATGCGGGCGAGGAAGTCTCCCGGTCTCAGCTCCCTGGCGCAGACGGCGGCGCAGGTGCGCAGGGCGTCGTCGCCGGCGCTGTGGCCGTAGCTGTCGTTGATCGCCTTGAAGCGGTCGATGTCGAGCAGGACGAGCGCGAAGGGCCGCCGCGGCACCTCCGACAGCACCTCCGCCATGCGCCCCTCGAAGGCGCGCCGGTTGAAGAGGCCCGTCAGGGGATCGCTCATCGCCGCCTGGCGCAGCTCCCTGCTGCTGCGCTCGTAGGCCAGCGACAGCGCGAACGCCCCGGCCGCCGAGGAATTGACGACGGCCAGCAGCAGGCCGACGGCCAGGAGCCCGTCCTGCGGCAGGTTCGACACCCCGGGGTCCAGCAGGGGCCCCTGCAGGACGCGGCCGAGATAGGTGATCGAGATCACGCCATAGGCGAAGACGAGCCCGTAGCGCGACCTGAGCCCGTCACCGCGGTCGCGCCAGAACTCCCAGGCGGTGAGGACCGTGCCGGCCAGCGCCAGGCCGTTCGTGGTCATGAAGAGGCTGGAATAGGGAAGCAGGTCGCGCGCCGCGTAGATCGGCACGATGCCGATCGCGGCGCCCGCCCATCCCGCGACCGGGGTGGAGCGCCCGTTGAACCGGCGCGCCGCCCGCCAGTGCAGCCCGATCGCCAGGAGAAGGCACACGTTCGGCAGGACCATGGCGCGGGGCGCGTCGGCCGGGACGAGGACGAACAGCAGGAAGGCGGCGGCGAGCGTGAGGTTGCTGGCGATCCAGGACAGGAACGCCCGCTCGGAGCGCTGGCCGCGCCACGCGACGAAGAAGGCGCCGGCCAGGACGAGGAGGAGAAGCGTGTTCGCCGTGAACAGGGCCGACGTCAAGGTGCCGAGAAGATCCGCTTCCTGCAGCCAGCCCATGTGCATCTCGTCTTGTCTTCAGGGTCGAGGGCGCGACCATGGCGCGGGCGCCTTAAGATTTCCCGACGAGGATGTGCGAAACCCGGAATTCCCCGCGAATTCCGGTATCACCGGGAAGAAATCCCGGTTCCGGAACGGTTATGAGCGCCGCCGCTTGGCGCCGGACAGGGGCTCGGCGGTCGCCGGGTCCTCCGGCCAGGCGTGCTTGGGGTAGCGGCCGCGCATGTCGGCGCGCACGTCGCGCCACGAGCCCGCCCAGAAGCCCGGCAGGTCGCGCGTGACCTGCAGGGGCCGCTGCGCCGGCGACAGGAGCTCGAACAGGATCGGCACGCGGCCGTCCATCACGGCGGGATGCTCGGCGAGGCCGAACAGGTTCTGCACGCGGATGCGCACCACCGGCTCGCCCGAGGCGTAGTCGATGGCGGCGCCCTGCCCCGACGGCGCCTCGAAGCGGGCCGGCGCCTGCCGGTCGAGCTCGGCCATGCGCGGCCACGGCAGGAGCGCGGCCAGGCCGTCGCGCAGGTCGCGGCCCGACAGGTCGGCGAGGCGGCGCCGGCCCTGGAGCGCCGGCACGAGCCAGTCCGCCCGTCGTTCGGCGAGGGCCTCGTCGGAGAGGTCGGGCCAGCTCTCGTCGCGGGCCCGCAGGAAGGCGATGCGCCGGCGCACGGAGAGAAGGTCGTCGGGCCACGGCAGGGCGTCGATGCCGCGCTTCACGGCGGCGTCGGCGAGGATCGCGGCCGTGCGCTCGTCGCGCGGCACCTCCATCGCCACCTCGCGCAGGACGAGCGCGTCGAGCCGCCGCGTGCGGGCCGCGCGCAGCGTGTCGCCGGCCGCGTCGTAGCTCAGGCTCTCCTCCTCCACGATCCGGCCGGCGAACAGCCGCTCGATCGTCTCGCGGGAGATCGCGGCGGCGAGCAGGATGCGGCGCGTCCGGGCCGCCGCCCTGCACCTCGCCGATCGCGAGCCATGGCGCGCCGGCCAGCGCGTCCGTCTCGTCGAGCTTCGCGCCGCGGCCGTTCGCCATGCGGAAGCGGCCGCGGCCGCCGCGCTGCTGCGCCAGCCGCTCGGGATAGGCGAAGGCGAGGAGCGACGCCGCGTCGAGGCCGGCCAGCGGCGCCTCGCCCTGCCCCGCCGACCTCGCCATGCGCGCCCAGCGCTTCGCCGCGTCGCGCGAGGCCCTGGCGCGCGGGCTCCGGTCGCGGCGGAAGCCGTCGAGGCGCGCGGCGAGATCGCAGTCGCGGCCGCCGAGGCCCGGCTCCGACAGGAGCGCGGCGATGTCGGCCGCCGTCTCGCCTTCGCCGGCGGCGGCGCCCTCGATGACCATGTGGGCGAGGCGCGGCGGCAGCGGCAGCCCGGCGAGGCGGCGCCCGTGCGCCGTCAGGCCGCCGGAGGGATCGCGGGCGCCGAGCCGGTCGAGCAGGTCGAGCGCCTCCTCGTAGGCGGGGCCGGGCGGCGGGTCGAGCCAGGCGAGCTCGCCCGGGTCGGCGACGCCCCAGGCGAGCAGCGTCAGCGCGAGCGAGGAGAGGTCGGTCGCGGTGATCTCCGGCGCGTCGAAGGGGGCGAGCGAGGCCGTCTGCGGCTCGTCCCACAGGCGGTAGCAGAGGCCCGGCCCGGTGCGGCCGGCGCGGCCGCGGCGCTGGTCGGCCGCCGCGCGCGAGACACGCACCGTCTCGAGCCGCGTCAGGCCCGAGCCCGGCTCGTAGCGCGGCCGGCGGGCGAGCCCCGAATCGACGACGAGCCGCACGCCCTCGATGGTCAGCGAGGTCTCGGCGATCGAGGTCGCGAGCACGACCTTGCGGCGGCCCGGCGGCGCCGGCCGGATCGCGGCGTCCTGCGCCCGCGCCTCCATCGCCCCGAAGAGCGGCGCGAGATCGACGTCGGCCGGCAGCCGCCCCTCGAGCCGCTCCGCCGTGCGGCGGATCTCGGCCTGGCCCGGCAGGAAGGCGAGGATCGAGCCGTCCTCCTCGGCGAGCCCCTTTCGGACCGCCGCCGCCACCCTGTCCTCCACCCGCGCGGCCGGATCGCCGCCGAGATAGACGGTCTCGACCGGAAACAGGCGGCCCTCGCTCTCGACGACCGGCGCGCCGCCGAGGAGATCGGCGAAACGGCGGCCGTCGAGGGTCGCGGACATGGCGAGAAGCCTCAGGTCCTCGCGCAGCGCCCCTTGCGCCTCGCGCGCCAGGGCGAGGCCGAGATCCATGTCGAGCGCCCGCTCGTGCACCTCGTCGAACAGCACCGCCGCGATGCCGTCGAGGGCGGGATCGTCGAGGATCATGCGGACGAAGACGCCGGCGGTGACGAGCTCGACGCGCGTCGCGGCGGACACCTTCGTGTCGTTGCGCACGCGGTAGCCCGCCGTCCGCCCCGTCTCCTCGCCCAACCCTTGCGCGATGCGATGGGCGGCGGCGCGGGCGGCCAGGCGGCGCGGCTCGACGACGACGATGCGCCCCTCGCCCCGCCACGGCGCGGCGAGAAGGGCCGGCGGCACGCCCGTCGTCTTGCCGGCGCCGGGCGGCGCGACCAGCACCGCGCAGGGGCACGCCTCGAGCGTCGACAGAAGCTCGGGCAGGATCTCGGCGACGGGCAGCGTGTCGGGCAAGTCGGTGTCTCGGCGCAGGAGGACGGCAGGCCAGCACTACGCAGCAAGGCGCCGCGCCGCAATCCTGACGCGGTTCGTCAGGGGCGGCCTGTACGCCTCCTCCCGCCGCGCCTATAGATGTCGTCCCGCCCGAAGCGAGCCGGAGCGCCATCCAGCCGTGGCCCATTCCCTGTCCGAACATTCCGCAGCCGAGAGCGTGCTCGACGGACGCTATTCGTGGACGCGCCTCGTCGTGTCGATCGTGCTCGCCACGGTCGGCAATATCGGCATGTGGTCGGCGATCCTCGTCCTGCCGCAGGTCCAGGCCGAGTTCGGCGTCGACCGGGGCGAGGCCTCGCTCGCCTACACCGCGACGATGATCGGGTTCGGCCTGGGCAATTTTCTGCTCGGCCGCGTCGTCGACCGCTTCGGCATCACCGTCTGCGTCGTCGTGGCGGCGCTGATGCTGGGGGCCGGCTATTCGCTCGCCGCCATGGCGCCCGGCATGTGGCTCTTCGCGCTCGCGCAAGGGGCGCTGATCGGGCTCGGCACCTCGGCGACCTTCGGGCCGCTGATCGCCGACGTCTCCCACTGGTTCGACCGCCGTCGCGGCATCGCGGTGGCGGCGGCGGCGAGCGGCAACTACCTGGCGGGCGCGGTGTGGCCGCTGATGCTCAAGGGCGTGCTCGCGAACGAGGGCTGGCGCACGACCTATTTCGTCATCGCCGCCGTCTGCGTCTGCGTCATGATCCCGCTGGCGATGATGCTCCGGCGGCGGCCGCTGCACGTCCACATGGCGGCCGCAGGCGGCGCCCCGGCGCTGCCGAAGCGGCAGGTCGACCTGAAGCCGGCGGCGCTGCAATGGCTGCTCATGGCGGCCGGCATCGGCTGCTGCGTGGCGATGTCGATGCCGCAGGTGCACATCGTGGCCTACTGCGCGGACCTCGGCTACGGCGTCGCGGTGGGCGCGGAGATGCTGTCGCTGATGCTGTTCGCCGGCATCTTCAGCCGGCTCGCCTCCGGCTTCCTCGCCGACCATATCGGCGGCGTGCGCACGCTGCTGATGGGCTCGGTCATGCAGTGCCTGGCGCTGTTCCTCTACATTCCCTTCGACGGGCTGGCGTCGCTCTACGTCGTGTCGCTCGTCTTCGGGCTGGCGCAGGGCGGCATCGTGCCGAGCTACGCGATCATCGTGCGGGAGTATCTCCCGGCGAAGGAGGCGGGGCAGCGCGTCGGCACCGTGATCATGGCGACGGTGGCGGGAATGGCGCTCGGCGGCTGGATGTCGGGCTGGATCTTCGACATGACGGCGTCCTACGAGGCGGCGTTCGTGAACGGCATCGCCTTCAATTTCGTGAACATCGCGATCATCGGCTCGATCCTGTGGCGGACGCGGGAGCCGCAGCCGGCGCTCGCGTGAGCCCGCCGATTGCGACGGCCGTGCCGCCGGCGTATATGTAGAAACATCTCTACATCGGAGGATCGCGGATGGGCGTGACGACCATGACGAGCCGCGAGTTCAACCAGGACACCAGCGGCGCGAAGAAGGCCGCAGGCGACGGGCCGGTCATCATCACCGACCGGGGCCGGCCGGCGCACGTGCTCCTGTCGATCGACGAATATCGCAGGCTGACCGGGCGCGGCCGCTCGCTGGCCGACGCCATCGCCGGCCCCCGCCCGAGCGAGCTCGACGTGGAGTTTCCGAGGATCGAGCGGCCTCTTCACCGGCTGCCCGAGCTGTGAGCTTCCTGCTCGACACGAACGTCGTGTCGGAGCTCAGGCGTCCGGAGAAGGCCGACCCGGCCGTGCTGGCCTGGGCGGAGGCGCAGGATGCCTCGATCTTCCACCTTTCCGCGATCACCGTGCTCGAGATCGAGCACGGCATCGCTCTCCTGGAGCGCCGCGACAGGGTGCAGGGCGAGCGGCTTCGGCGCTGGGCGGAGGATCTGCTGCGCGAGTTCGAGGGGCGCATCCTGCCGGTCGACGCCGCCGTCGCGATCCGCTGCGCGCGACTGCACGTGCCCGACCCGCGTCCCGACCGCGACGGGCTGATCGCGGCGACGGCGATCGTCCACGACATGACGCTCGTCAGCCGCAACACGCGCGACTTCGAGGGCACCGGGGTGCGGCTCCTCGACCCGTGGGCCCACCGCCCCTGAGGTCGCCTCAGCCGCTTTCCAGGCCGAAGGTCGCGACCACGCTCGGCTGGATGACCTTGGCGTGCAGCGCCAGGAGGACGATCTTGGCGTCCGTGCTCTCGCCGGCGACGAGGGCGCGCTCGATGCGGCCCTCCTCGTGCAGCGCCGCCGCCTCGCCGTTGGCGCCGGCGAAGCCCTCCGCGCCCAGCATGCAGTAGGCGAGGAGCGAGGCCGCGGGACGGAAATCCTGCCCCTGCGGCGTGCCCTTCACGACCTTCAGCAGCGCCAGCTTGACCGCCTCCGGCACGAGGCGCGGGTGCAGGTCGACCTCGCGCAGCGCCGTGTCGAGCTGGCGCAGGTCGTGCGAGCGGCCGAGGAAGCCGAAGAAGCCGAGCGACTGGATCATCGCCGGCCGGGGCCGTTCGTCGTGGCCATTCTCACGTCTCTCCCTCGGTCTCGATGTGCAGGGTCGTGCCGCAATGCTTGCAGTGGACCGCGTCGGGATCGTGGCGCCTGAGCCCGCAGGTCGGGCACTCGTAGCGCACCTTGGGCGGCCGGAACAGCACCTGGGCGAGCCTGAGGAACAGGGTGACGCCGAAGATCATGATGAGCACCGCGATCATCCGCCCGCCGGTGCCCGGCAGCGTGATGTCGCCGAATCCGGTGGTCGTGAGCGCGGTCACGGTGAAGTAGAGCGCGTCGGCGTAGTTCCCGATGTCGGGGTTCGTCCGGTACTGCGTCTCGTAGACGATGCCCGTCATCACGAACATGAAGACGCCGAGATTGATCGACGCGACGAGGATCTCCTCGTGGCGCCGGAACACCGCGAAGTCCCGCCTGAGCCGGGCCATCAGCTGGTAGGTGTGCAGGAGCCGCACCATGCGCAGCACCCGCAGGAAGCCGAGCCCCTCGCCTGCGATCGGCGCGAGGAAGGAGGCCATCGCCGCGATGTCCGCCAGCGTCACCGGGCTGGTGAGGAAGCGGGTGCGGTTCGTCTCGATCGACAGGCGCGCGGCGAAGTCGGCGAGGATGAGGACGCCGAAGATCACGTCGACCGTCTCGACGATGCCCTCGTGCGGCACGAAGGAGGTGACGATGACGAAGATCATGGTGACGAGGTCGAAGGCGAGCAGCCCGTAGCGGAAGCGTTGCGCCCGCTTCGTGTCGGCCTCGTAGAGCTCCCGGATCAGGGAACGCCTGCGCCGCGCCATCGATTCGCCCTCCTCGCTGCCCCGGCCGCAGGGTCGGGTGTCCGGGCCCCGATGTGAAGCGACGCCTTCGTGAAGCGACGGGTTCTGGAACGCGGCGGGTTCCGGGAGCGGCGCGATCAGGCGCAGCGCGCGGCGGCGGCGGCGCGGCCCCAGCGGGTCGACACGCTGGAGCGGATGGCGGCCTCGATGACGAGGTCGCGCGTCACCAGCGCGGCCAGCGGCGGAGCCTCGCGGCGCCCGGCGGTCCGGCGGAGCCTGGCCGCCATCGCGTCGGCGTCGAGAACCTCGATGCGGTCCCGGTATCGCTGCAGGTAGCGGTGCAGCAAGCGCCGCGCGTGGGTCGATCCGGCCATGTCCGCCCCCAGGGTCATGTCGGGATTGAGCATGCCGGCAAGTGTTGCCGATTTGCTGAGGGCCGACTGTCTGATTGTCGACGTTTCTGGCGCGGCACCGGCCGGCGAGGGCCAACGGTACAGGATCCGACGCGTGCCTGCCGGCCGATCCGGGCCGGTGCGGGCAGGCGCCGGGGCCGGGCCCGGGCTCCCCGCCTTCGCACCGTGCGGTTCCGCACGGCAACCCGGATGCCGTTCCGCCTGTTGTCACGGCGTCGCGGCACCGGCCGCCGGCGGCCGCCCCTCGTGCGGACCCCTCCCCGCCGGCCCTGCCGGAGCCGGGAACGATCGGTCAGCAACTGCCGGGGCTTCGGCCCCGGCTCTTTCCTTCACGCGCCTTGCCTTCTCGCGCCTTGTGGGCGGGAGGGGCTTTGCGCGGCACGCCCTGGCGGCTTAGATCAGGGTCTCGATTCGTTCCCGGGCGATGTCTCCATGAAACCCTCCCCTCAGCAGGACGCGGCGCTGAAGGCCGTGTCGAAATGGCTGAAGAGCGACGATTCCCAGGTCTTCCGCCTGTTCGGCTATGCCGGCACGGGAAAGACGACGCTCGCCCAGCAGCTCGCCGAGGGGGTCGACGGCGAGGTCCTGTTCGCCGCCTTCACCGGCAAGGCGGCGCAGGTGCTGCGCAACAAGGGCTGCTCGAACGCGCGCACCATCCACTCGCTGATCTACCGCCCGCGCGGCGAGGAGACCGAGGAGGAGACGGGCGAGACGCTGCCGGCCTTCTCGCTCAACCGCACGAGCCAGGTGGCGAAGGCGAAGCTCGTGATCATCGACGAGTGCTCGATGGTGGACGAGGCGCTGGGGCGCGACCTCCTGTCGTTCGGCACCAAGGTGCTGGTGCTCGGCGACCCGGGCCAGCTGCCGCCCGTTTCCGGCGGCGGCTACTTCACCGAGGCCGAGCCCGACATCCTGCTGACCGAGGTGCACCGGCAGGCGCGCGACAACCCGATCATCGACCTCGCCCAGACGGTGCGGGAGGGCGGCCACCTCGACTACGGCGAGTACGGCTCGAGCCGGGTGATCGGGCGCGACGAGATCGATTCGGAGCGTGTGCTCGAGGCCGACCAGGTGCTGCTCGGCATCAACCGGACCCGGCACAAGTACAATCGCCGCATCCGCCAGCTGAAGGGCTTCGAGGAGGCCTACCCTTCCGTCGGCGAGAAGCTCGTCTGCCTGCGCAACTCCTCCGAGAAGGGCCTGCTCAACGGCGGCCTGTGGCGCGTCACCTCGCTCGGGCTGAGGAACGGCCCGGCGATCAACATGCTGGTGAAGAGCGAGGACGAGGGGCCGCGCGGCCCCTCGGCGAAGATCCGCGTGCTCAAGGAGATGTTCGACAAGGGGCCGGAGAACGTGCCCTTCGCCAAGCGCCGCAACTCCGACGAGTTCGACTACGGCTACGCGCTGACCGTCCACAAGGCGCAAGGCTCGCAGTGGGACGATCTGGTGCTGTTCGACGAGAGCTTCGCCTTCCGGGAAACCCGCGAGCGCTGGCTCTACACCGCGATCACGCGGGCCGCCGAGCGCATCACCATCGTGCGCTGAGGTCGCCAGAATTTGTCCCGAGGCAACTTCTCGCGTTGAATTCCTGCGCCGGACCGTTCATATATGGCCAGGTTCGAGACTGCGCTCTGCCTTGACTGCCGGCCTTCATGGGCCTCTCCCAAGACATCGCTGACTTCGGATGCCGGCTCGAGCGAAGGGTCGCTCGGGTCGAAACGCAATCACGCGTGTTTAAAAGGAGGCCCTCATGGCCACGGGAACCGTCAAGTTCTTCAACTACGATCGCGGCTACGGCTTCATTCAGCCGGATGAAGGCGGCCCGGACGTGTTCGTCCACGCCACCGCCGTCGAGCGCGCCGGCCTGCCGCCGCTCGCCGAAGGCCAGAAGGTCAGCTACGAGGTCGAGCCCGACCGCCGCAGCGGCAAGAACGCCGCCACCAATCTCGAGGCGCTCTGATCGCGTCCCGACGGCCCGGCATCGACGTGCCGGGCCACACCAACGGGTCGGCGGCCGCCGTTGAACAAACGGCGGCGCCACTCGTTTTTCCACATCGGCTCGCGTCCCGGGCAATGCCCGGAAGACCGGCCGGTCCAGTGAGATGGCGATCGCGCCGCCGGCCCTGCCGCCTGCGGATACGCCGACCGCATATGCCGCGAACCACGAAAGGAGAAAGCCCTGCAAGTTTTCGTCCGTGACAACAACGTCGAACAGGCCATGCGGGCCTTGAAGAAGAAGCTTCAGCGCGAGGGCGTCTTCCGCGAGATGAAGCGTCGCCGCTCCTACGAGAAGCCCTCCGAGCGCCGCGCCCGTGAACAGGGCGAAGCCGTCCGCCGCGCCCGCAAGGCTGCGCGCAAGATGGCCCAGCGCGAGGGTCTGATCGCCAAGCCGAAGCGCAAGGCCGGCGGTCGCCGCTGACCTTCATTCCGTGCCAGGAGGCTGGTCGGCCGAGCCGACTGTCTCCCGCACGGGACGGCCCCGCCCCCGGCGGCGGTCGATGGCCCGAGCCCCGCGGGCACGCAAGCGGCGGCACGAACACACTTCCCTCGTGACGGAGCGCGACCGGCGCCTGCAGGATGAGTGTCGCCCTACGTGCGCCTCGTCGCCCGGCCTGCCCGCGCAGCCATGTCGCTTGAGTCGCGTTCTCGCAGGCGCCCCGCGCGGCGAAGCCGCGCGTCCAATGTCCTCCCTGCCAATGGTCGGGTCCTGGAAACAGGCGGTCCTGTCCGCGGACGGACCGGCGACAGGCCCGAGAATCCTTCCCCCAGCCGTCCCCCAGCTCCCCAAGCTCCACCATTCACCGCTCGTGCCGATGCGGCAGGCCCGATCTGCCGCTCAAGGCGCGAAGACCTCGCTCCTGCCCGGCACCGAGGGGGGCCGCGGGGGCTGCGACAGAATGTCCGCCACCGCACGCAGATCAGGATCATGATCCGGCGCAGAACCAGAAGCTGCCGGCGACGTTCCTAGGGATGGCTCGACCTGGGTGGGGTCTTCCAAGGGACGCCGCCGATCCTGGCGGGCGAATACAGAACAAAATGTGCGAGGTTCAGCTTGCCGACACGAAATCTCCACGGAAACAGGGTCCTCGTCACCGGCGGGGCGGGATTCCTCGGCTCGCATCTCTGTGAACGGCTGCTGGCGGAAGGTCGCGACGTCCTCTGCGTCGACAACCTCTTCACCGGCACGCGGGACAATATCGGCAGCCTGCTCGACCATCCGCGCTTCGAGTTCATGCGTCACGACGTGACGTTCCCGCTCTATGTCGAGGTGGACGAGATCTACAACCTCGCCTGCCCCGCCTCGCCCGTGCACTACCAGCACGATCCCGTCCAGACGACGAAGACGAGCGTGCACGGCGCGATCAACATGCTGGGGCTCGCCAAGCGGCTGCGCGCGAAGGTGATGCAGGCCTCGACCAGCGAGGTCTACGGCGACCCCTCCATGCACCCGCAGCAGGAGGACTACTGGGGCCACGTGAACCCGATCGGCATGCGCGCCTGCTACGACGAGGGCAAGCGCTGCGCCGAGACCCTGTTCTTCGACTACCGGCGGCAGCACGACCTCGAGATCAAGGTCGCCCGGATCTTCAACACCTACGGGCCGCGCATGCACCCCGACGACGGTCGCGTCGTGTCGAACTTCATCGTGCAGGCGCTGAACGACAAGCCGATCACGATCTTCGGCGACGGCCAGCAGACGCGCTCCTTCTGCTACGTCTCCGACCTGATCGAGGCCTTCCTGCGGCTGATGCGGACGCCGCCCTCCTTCACCGGACCGATCAATCTCGGCAATCCCGGCGAGTACACGATCCGCGAGCTGGCGGAGACGATCATCGAGCTGACGGGCTCGCGCTCCAAGATCGTGTCGCGGCCCCTGCCGTCCGACGATCCCAAGCAGCGCTGCCCGGACATCGAGCTCGCCCGCACCGAGCTGGGCTGGCAGCCCGAGGTCGAGCTGCGCGAGGGCCTGTCGCGGACGATCGAGTATTTCGACGCGCTGCTCGGCCGCGGCACCGCGGTGCCCGCGCAGGAGAGCATGCACGTCGCGGCCGAATAGGCCCCGCCGGCGCGCCCGCCGCGGACGGCGGGCGCCCTTTCCTCAGCGGTCCGACCCGGCCCGCCGGCCCGGCGCCTTGCCCGTGTCGGCCGCCGCGCCCGCGAGCACCGGCTCGCGCCCGACCGAGAGGTAGGTGAAGCCCGCCTCGCGCATCTCCTCGAGCGTGTAGATGTTGCGCATGTCGACGATCACCGGCGCGCTGAGCAGCCGCTTGACCCGGCCGAGGTCGAGCGCGCGGAACTCGTTCCACTCCGTGACGATGGCCAGCGCGTCGGCGCCCTCCATCACCTCGTAGGACGTGGCGCACCACTCGACGCCCTCGAAGGCGTCGATCTTCTTCGCCTCGTTCATCGCCGCCGGATCGAAGGCCCGCACGCGGGCGCCGAGCGCCTTCAGGCGCGCGACGATGTCGATCGCCGGCGCCTCGCGCATGTCGTCGGTGCGCGGCTTGAAGGCGACGCCCAGCATGCCGATCGTCTTGCCCGCGATCGAGCCGCCGCAGGCCTCGACGATGCGCTCGGCCATGCGCAGCTTGCGCGCGTCGTTCACCTCCATCACCGAGGAGACGATGCGGGTCGGCGCGCCGAACTGCTCCGCCGTGCGCACGAGCGCCAGCGTGTCCTTCGGGAAGCACGAGCCGCCGAAGCCCGGCCCCGGATGCAGGAACTTCGGCCCGATGCGGCGGTCGAGGCCGATGCCGCGCGCCACGTCCTGCACGTCGGCGCCGGTCTTCTCGCAGATGTCGGCCATCTCGTTGATGAAGGAGATCTTCGTCGCGAGGAACGCGTTCGCGGCGTACTTGATGAGCTCGGCCGCGCGGCGCCTGGTGAACAGGATCGGCGTCTCGTTGAGGAAGAGCGGCCGGTACAGGAGCCGCATCGTCTCGCGCGCGTGCTCGCTCTCGACGCCGATGACGACGCGGTCGGGGCGCTTGAAGTCCTCGATGGCCGAGCCCTCGCGCAGGAACTCCGGGTTCGAGGCGACGTCGATCCGCAGGTCGGGCCGCGTCTCGCGGACGATGCGCTCGACCTCGTCGCCGGTGCCGACCGGCACGGTCGACTTCGTCACGACGATCGTGTCGCCGACGACGGAGCGGGCGACCTCCTCCGCGGCGGCATGGACGTAGGAGAGGTCGGCATGGCCGTCGCCGCGGCGCGACGGCGTGCCGACGGCGATGAACACCGCGTCGGCCCCTTCCACCGCGCTCGCGAGGTCGGTCGAGAAGGACAGCCGGCCGACGGCGACGTTGCCGGCGACCAGCACGTCGAGCCCCGGCTCGTAGATCGGGATCTCGCTGCGCATCAGCCGCTGGATCTTCAGCTCGTCCTTGTCGACGCACACCACCTCGTGGCCGAAATCCGCAAAGCAGGCGCCCGAGACGAGCCCGACATACCCGGTCCCGATCATCGCGATCTTCATAGGCTATTCCTTCGACTGCTCGGCACCCGCGGCCGGAAACTCTCTCGACGATGTCGTCGAACGTAATAGGGCAGATGATGCCGCCGCGCCAATGGCGGGTAACGGACCATTAACGACGGGAATCCCCGACTTTCGCCATCGTTGACCCAGATCATGGAGGCGAACCGCGCGGTTTCGTAGCGATGGCGCGACAATGCCGAGAATCGGAGGGTTCCGAATGGCGAAGATGATGAAGGCTGCGGTGGTGCGCGAGCTGGGCAAGCCGCTGGTGATCGAGGACATGCCGGTGCCGGAAGTCGGGCGCGGCCAGATCCTGATGAAGGTCGAGGCCTCCGGCGTCTGCCACACCGACCTGCACGCCGCGTCGGGCGACTGGCCGGTGAAGCCGACCCCGCCGTTCATCCCGGGCCACGAGGGCGTCGGCTACGTCGCCGCGGTGGGCGCGGGCGTGACGGCCGTTAAGGAAGGCGACCGGATCGGCGTGCCGTGGCTGCACACCGCCTGCGGCCATTGCGAGCACTGCCGCACCGGCTGGGAGACGCTCTGCTACGACCAGGAGATGACCGGCTACACCGTGAACGGCGGCTTCGCCGAGTACGTGCTGGCCGACCCCAACTATGTCGGGCACCTGCCGGACAACCTCGAGTTCGGCCCGGCGGCGCCCGTGCTGTGCGCCGGCGTGACCGTCTACAAGGGCCTCAAGGAGACCGACACCAAGCCCGGCGACTGGGTCGCGATCTCCGGCATCGGCGGCCTCGGCCACATGGCCGTGCAGTACGCCAAGGCGATGGGCCGGCACGTCGTCGCCATCGACGTGGCCGAGGACAAGCTGGCGCTGGCGAAGGAGCTGGGCGCCGACGCGACGATCGACGCGCGGGCGAACGACGCCGTCGAGGAGGTGCGCCGGATCACCGACGGCGGCGCGCACGGCATCCTGGTGACGGCGGTCTCCCGCCCGGCCTTCGCGCAGGCCGTGGCGATGACCCGGCGGCACGGCACCATGTCGATGGTCGGCCTGCCGCCCGGCGACTTCCCGCTGCCGATCTTCGACGTCGTGCTGAACCGCATCACGGTGCGCGGCTCGATCGTCGGCACGCGGCAGGACCTCGTGGAGGCCCTTCAGTTCGCCGGCGAGGGCAAGGTGAAGACGCATTTCAGCTGGGAAACCCTGGACGACATCAACTCGATCTTCGACCGCCTGCGCGACGGCAGGATCGACGGCCGCGTCGTCATGAAGATCGGCTAGGCATGGACGAAAGCCGTGCCCGGGTCGCGGACCCGGGCATCGGCATCCGGCGCGGGCCCGGCCCTTTTCGCTTCCCGCGAACGGCCGGGCGCCCGCTCAGTGCACCGCGGCGCTCTCGCCGTCGTGCAGCTTCTTGAAGCGGAGCATCGAGAACAGGCCGAACGGCTTGAAGCGGCGGCTCTCGACGAGCTTCAGGCGCGGCTGCGTCATGATGTGCTCGACGGGCATGGCGGGATGCCAGCCGAGCTTCTTGCCGTGCGGCGCCATCAGCGTCTCGATCGGCTGGTACCAGCCGCCCTCCGACTTGAAGTGGCTGACGAGCACGACCTCGCCGCCCGGCCTGCAGACGCGGTCGAACTCGGCCATCACCTTCTGCGGCTCCGGCACGGCGGTGATCGTGTACATCGAGACGACGACGTCGAAGCTCTCGTCGGGATAGTCGAGCTCGGTGATGTCCATCTCGCGCAGCTCCTCGACATTGCCGAGCTTCTCGCGCGCGACGCGCTGCCTCGCCCGCTCGAGCATGTCGCTCGACAGGTCGACGCCCGTCACGTTCAGGTCGCGGCCGTACATCGGCAGCGAGATGCCCGTGCCCACGCCGGCCTCGAGGACGCGGCCGCCGAGCGTGTTGATGTGGTCGCAGGCCTGCCTGCGGCCCGCGTCGACGATCTTCCCGAAGAACACGTCGTAGATCGGCGCCCAGCGCCTGTAGGCGCGGCGGACGTCGTCCACGTCGAGATTGAGATGATGCTGCCTGGCGGTCTCTGCGTGCTGGCTTTCGGTCATCGCCCTGTGCCCTTCCACCTGCGCCGCAAGATCGTCCCGACCCTCACCCGGCTGCGGCGGATTCGCGCAGGTGCGGTAGCTCCCTAACGCCTGCCGCCCCGGATCGGGTTCCCGAGATCCAGCCGCCGCCGAGAACCCGGCTCTGGGCCGCGTCGGACTCGTAGAAGACGCAGGCCTGGCCGGGGGAGACGCCGTGCTCGCCGTCGGCGAGCTCGACCTCGACGGCCCCGTCCCCGGCGATCTCGAGCAGGGCGGGCGCCGGCGGCCGGGTCGAGCGGACCTTCACATGAATCTCGTGACGGCCTGACGACAGGGGCCCGTCGCCGATCCAGTTCACGTCGCGCAAGGTTATGCGGCGCGTCATGAGCGCCTCGCGCGGGCCGACGACGACCCGGCTGCGGCGGGCGTCGAGGTCGACGACGAAGAGCGGCTCGCCCAGCGCCACGCCGAGGCCGCGCCGCTGGCCCACCGTGTAGTGGATGATGCCCTCGTGGCGGCCGAGGACGCGGCCGTCGACATGGACGATGTCGCCGGGCTCGGCCGCGCCGGGGCGCAGCCGCTCGATCACCTGGCTGTAGCGCCCGGTCGGCACGAAGCAGATGTCCTGGCTGTCGCTCTTCTCGGCGATCTCGAGGCCGAAATGCCGCGCCCATTCGCGCGTCTCGCTCTTCGGCATGTCGCCGAGCGGGAAGCGCAGGAAGGCGAGCTGCTCCGGCGTCGTCGCGAACAGGAAGTAGCTCTGGTCGCGGTCCTCGTCGCGCGCCCGGTGCAGCGCCCTGCCGCCGCCGGGAAGGCTGCGGCTCGCGATGTAGTGGCCGGTCGCCAGCGCGTCGGCGCCGAGGTCGCGCGCCGTCTCGAGGAGGTCGCGGAACTTGATCGACTGGTTGCAGGCGACGCACGGGATCGGCGTCTCGCCCATGAGGTAGGAGTCGGCGAAGCGGTCGATCACCTCCTCGCGGAACCGCGCCTCGTAGTCGAGGACGTAGTGCGGGATGTCGAGCCTCTCGGCGACCCGGCGGGCGTCGTAGATGTCCTGCCCGGCGCAGCAGGCGCCCTTGCGGTGCGTCGCGGCGCCGTGGTCGTAGAGCTGCAGCGTGACGCCGACGACGTCGTAGCCCGAGGCCTTGAGCAGCGCCGCCGTCACCGAGGAATCGACGCCGCCGGACATCGCCACCACGACGCGCGTCTCGGCGCGCGGCGCGGGCAGTTCGAGATCGATGTTCACTTCAGCCATGGATCGACATCCGGACATGAGGGACGCGCCGGGCCCGCCGCACGCGCCGCCGCTCCCGCGAGGGACCGGAGGGCGGGCCGCCGGCCACCGGGAAAGACGTGCATGGCTACCGGCATATTTTGCCGCCTTCATGGCACGCCGCCGCAGCATCCCACAAGCCGCCCGCCCCGGAAAGGCAGGCTCCGCCGCCCGGCGGGGCGGTTGGCCCGAAGCTTGCTCTTCCCTGGTGGGTTGGCAAGGCACCCTGCGGGAACCTTGCGCAGATGTTTCGGTGAAGAATGCTTTCTACGGTCGACGCTTCCACGATATCCACGGCCGGCGCCGAGGTGCAGGCCGCGCGTTCCACGAGTTCGGGCGGCAACGCCTTCGCCAATCTGCTCGACGCGGTGACTCCCCGCGGGGGCTCGGCCACCCGCGACGCGGGCGGCAAGGCGGCTCCCGCCAAGGCGGCCCGGGACGAGGCGCGGGACGCCGCCGCGCCCGATCCCGCGGACGAGCCGGACGCGCCCTCCGCGGGCAAGTCCGCGTCCTCCGCTGCCGCGGAGGAAAGCGGCAGCAAGCCCGACGACGACAAGGAGGACGACCGCGACGCCGACGACGGCAAGGCGGCCGAGATCCTCGTCGCGGCGGGCGGTCTGATCGCGATGCTCGTGCCGCAGGCCGCCTCCGCGAAGGGCACGGCCTCGGCGGGCGCATCGGGCACGCCATCCGTCGCCGGCGCGGCGACCGCCGGCGCCGCGACGGGCGCGGACGGCACAGCCGCCGCGGCCGGCCAGGCGGCGACGCCGGGCGCGGCCGATACCACCGCCACGCCGGTCAAGGCCTCTCCGGCAGCCGGGACCGCGGTCGCGGGCGACCTGCCGGACGGGCTCGTCGAGGCGCTGCGGCAGGCGGGCGCCGACATGACGGCGGGATCCGCGAAGGACGCCGCCCCGGGCGCAGGCGCCCTCGCCGCGGCACAGGGCAAGGCGGCCGCCGACGGCACCGCCACGGACGCCACCGGCAAGACGGCTGCAGCGGCCTCGCCGGCAACCGTACTGCAGCAGAAGCTGGCCGCCCTCGCCGACGGCGCCTCGCTCACCATCAAGGCCGGCGGAGACGCGGCGGCGAAGGACGGGTCGCAGTCCGCGGCGCTGCTGCAGAGCGCGTCGCCGAAGGCGCTGGCCGCGGCCGGCGCCGGCACGGGCGCATCCGCGCAAGGCGCAACGGCCACGACCGCCGCGGCGGTGCAGCAGGCCCTGGCGACCGGCCAGACGGCCCCGCTCACGCCGGCAACGGGCTCGCTGCAGGGCCAGCCGGCGGCCGGCTCCGAGGCTGCCGCGCAGGACCAGGCCGCGGCGGCCAGCGGCGCTGCGGCATCGGACGGAACGACGGCCGCGAAGCCGGCGACCGCCGCGATACCGGGCGATGCCGCACGGACGGACAAGACGGGCGAAGCCGTCGCCGAGGCGGCCAACGCCCGGAAGGCTGCGGCGAAGGAGCCGGCGGACACGGCGAAATCCGCCGCCAAGGACACCGGCTCGGCGGCCGGCGGCAAGGACGCCGCCGCCTCGTCGGGCACGTCCGGCACCGCCACGGCAGGGTCGGGCGGCAACGCCGCCGCGGTCCAGCCGGCGTCTGCCGCGCAGGCCGCCACGCCGGCCGGGGCCACCACCCCGACCTCGCACGTCGCGGCGATCGGCGACGTCTCCGGCACCCAGCAGGCTTCGGGCAACGGCGCCACGTCGGCATCCGCCCAGTCGGCGGCGACCGCCGCACGGCCCGACGTCGGCGCGCTGGCCGCCTCGATGAGCCGCGGCATCGCCTCCGGCAAGAAGACCTTCGAGATCCAGATCGACCCGCCGGAGCTCGGCCGGGTCGAGGTGAAGGTCGACTTCCACAAGGACGGCCGCGTCTCGACGCACCTGGTGGTCGACCGGCCGGACGCGCTCGACGCGCTGTCGCGCGACGCACGCTCGCTCGAGCGCGCCCTGGCGCAGAACGGCTTCACCCTCGACGGCGACGGCCTGAGCTTCGAGCTGCGCGACGGCGGCAGCTTCGCCGGCGGCCAGCAGTGGCAGCAGGGCGACGGACGGGGGAGCGGCCGGGGATCCGGCACGGCCCCGGTCGACGGCGCGACCGAGATCGGCACGACGACGGCGAGGGCAGGCGCGCGCATGACGAGCGCCAGCGGCCTCGACATACGCATCTGAACGACTTCACGCGGGAGACGGAACCATGTTCCTCAGCGGCATCGGCAGCGCGATCAACTCGACGGGCACATCGGCGTCCGACAGCTCTTCGCTGAACTCGAACTTCGACACCTTCCTGCAGCTGCTGACGACGCAGCTGAGGAACCAGAACCCGATGGAGCCGCTCGACGCCAACGAGTTCACCAAGCAGCTCGTGCAGTATTCGGGCGTCGAGCAGTCGATCAAGCAGAACAAGAACCTGGAGTCGCTGATCCAGCTCCAGGCGGTCAACGCGGCGACGGCGGCGACGAGCTTCCTCGGCAAGGCCGTGACGGTGGAGTCGGCCAGCACGGCGCTGGCGAACGGCCAGGCCAACTGGCTCTACTACGCCGGCGGCTCCTCGCAGAGCGCGACCTTCACGATCACCGACGACACCGGCAAGGTCGTCCACGAGGAGACCCGCGAGATCGGCTCGGGCAAGGACACCTTCAGCTGGGACGGCTATGCCGACGACGGCTCGGAGGCGGGCGACGGCTTCTACACGCTGACGATCGACGCGAGCGACGAGGACGGCAACACGGTGCCGGTCTCGATCTCCGTCTCGGCGATCATCGACGGGGTCGACTTCTCGGGCTCCGAGCCGGTGCTCCTGTCCGGCGACCGGGGCGTCAAGCTGAGCGACGTGACCTCGGTGGTCGAGCCGTCACTCGACTGACACGAGGGCTCGAGGATGTCTCGTTTTGAGGCGAATTCGAGTTTGTTGTTAACGATTTACCCACCATTCGCTTAGGCAATTCTTAAAGGCGGCCCGGTAGTCTCGCGGCGTGATAGGTATCGCGTTGTGAGAGTGTCGATGTCGGAACAGTATCGGCCGCGGACGAAATACGTCATCGGACCGGACGGAAGCCCGTTGACGATCGCCGATCTTCCGCCGCCCACGACGAAGCGCTGGGTGATCCGCCGGAAGGCCGAAGTCGTCGCCGCGGTTCGCGGCGGCCTCCTGAGCCTCGAGGAAGCGTGCGACCGCTACACCCTCACCGTCGAGGAGTTCCTGAGCTGGCAGGCGTCGATCGACCGCCACGGCCTGCCGGGCCTCCGGGCGACCCGGGTCCAGCACTACCGGCAATAGCCGCTTCCCGACAGACCAGACCACGCCACGGGCGCCGGCATCGACCGGCGCCTTTTCTTTTGGCGCTCCGGATCGCGGCGAGGCGGCGCCGACTCGCACGCCCGGTCCCGGCCCCGTCCGCGCGGCCACGGCGACGCCGCAGGCGCCCGCACCGGCAGGAATTGCCGCCCCTCCCCTCCCCCGAAACGCCCGGAATGCCTCGAATCCGTACAGGAAGCGAAGGCGTTAACGGGTCCGTTAACCATTTGTTTAGCATCTTGGTGGGAAATAATTGCCGGGCAGGCGCTCCAGTAGCAGCGCCACCCATATCGAGGTTCGGGGCACGGCGGGGTTTCTGCAGTGGAGGGAGTTCTCAGTTTCCTGAGGTCGCTTGGTGCGGCCCGGCTGGCGGCGATGGGTGCCGTGGCGGTCGGCCTGGCCGCGTTCTTCGCGTTCCTCATCCTGCAATTCACGGCACCGGTCATGGTGCCGCTGTACACCGATCTCGACACCCGCGACGCGGGGTCGATCGTCAACGAGCTCGAGAGCCGGGGCGTCGCCTACCAGCTCGACCGCGGCGGCTCGACCGTGCTGGTGCCCGAGGAGAACGTGCTGCGCCTGCGCATGGACCTCGCCGGCAAGGGCCTGCCCTCCGGCGGCGGCGTGGGCTACGAGATCTTCGACCGCTCGGACGGCCTCGGCACGACGAGCTTCGTGCAGAACATCAACCACGTCCGGGCGCTCGAGGGCGAGCTGACCCGGACGATCCAGTCGCTCGACCGCGTCACCTCGGCGCGCGTGCACCTCAACCTGCCGGAGCGGGAGCTGTTCTCGCGCGACCGGCCCGACCCCTCCGCCTCCATCGTGCTGCGCGCCCGCGGCGAGCTCGACCCGGCCCAGGTCCGCGCGATCCGCCACCTCGTGGCCTCGGCCGTGAAGGGCATGTCGCCGGAGCGCGTGTCGGTGGTCGACGAGACCGGCCGGCTGCTCGCCGACGGCGCGGGCGGCGACGACATGTTCGCCGCGGGGCAGCTCGACGAGCGCCGCAGCGAGTTCGAGAAGCGCATCCGCACCCATGTCGAGGAGATCGTCTCGAGCGTCGTCGGCCGCGACCGGATGCGCGTCCAGGTCGCAGCCGAGCTCCAGCACGCCAAGGTCACCACGACCTCCGACCTCTACGACCCCGACGGCCGCGTGATCCGCTCGTCGCAGACGCGCGAGGAAACGAGCAACAGCCAGAGCGCCACCGGCGACCAGGGCGTGAGCGTCGGCAACGAGCTGCCGGCCGCCGGCCAGGCCGCCGCCGCCGGCCCGGGCAACCGCGACGCGTCGAACTCGACCGAGGAGGTCGTCAACTACGAGATCTCCAAGACCTCGAAGACCGAGACGAAGGAAGCCGGCGAGATCAGCCGCATCTCGGTCGCCGTGGTCGTCGACGGCACCTACGGCCAGAACGCCAACGGCGACGTCGTCTACCAGCCGCGCACCCAGGACGAGCTCGACCGCATCACCGCGCTGGTGCGCTCGGCGGTCGGCTACTCCGAGGCGCGCGGCGACAAGGTCGAGGTGGTCAACCTGCGCTTCGCCGAGCCGCCCGCCCACGCGGCGCCCGACGTCGCCGGCGGCTGGCTGCCGGAGCTCACCCGCGCCGACATCGTGAAGCTCGCGGAGAGCGGCATCCTCGGCCTGATCGCGATCCTGGTGATCCTGTTCGTCGCCCGGCCGCTGGTCCGCCGCATCCTCGCCCCCGACGCGGTCACCGCGACGGTCGAGGAGCAGGCGCCGGCGCTGACCGGACCGGGCGGCGTGCCGCAGCTCCCCGCGCCCGAGGGCGAGCCCCACCCCGACGTGGTGGCGATGGCCGAGATCGCCGGCGAGGTGCAGGCCGCCGCGGTGCGCCGGGTCAACGAGCTGGTCGGCGACAACCACGACGAGGCGGTGAGCATCATCCGCAACTGGATCAACGAGGGCGCTGCGGCATGAGCAACGAACTCGCGCTCCCCAACAGCCACCTGCCGGGACGCCCCGGCGAGAAGGAGCTGAAGGGCCCCGACCGGGCGGCGGCCCTGCTGCTCGCGCTCGGCCCGGAGACGGGCTCGCAGATCCTCAAGGACCTCGACGAGGAGGAGGTCCGGCTCGTCACCATCGCCATGTCGCGGCTCGGCAAGGTGCAGGCCGAGGCGATCGAGAAGCTGATGGCCGAGTTCGTGCTCGACATGAGCAACGCCGGCGCCGTGGTCGGCAACGACGACGCGGCCGAGAAGCTGCTGATGCGGTTCCTGCCGGAAGACCGCGTGCAGCTGATCATGGAGGAGATCCGCGGCCCCGCCGGCCGCAACATGTGGGAGAAGCTGACGAAGGTCCCGGAGACGGTGCTCGCCAACTACCTGAAGAACGAGTACCCGCAGACCATCGCGCTCATCCTGTCGAAGATAAAGGCCGACCACGCCGCGCGCGTGCTGAGCATCCTGCCGCCGGAGCTCGGCTTCGAGGTGATCGACCGCATGCTGCGCATGGAGTCGGTGCAGCGCGAGATCATCGAGGGCCTCGAGCAGACGCTGCGCAACGAGTTCATGTCGAACATCGCCAAGACGCAGCGCCACGACCCGCACGAGCGCATGGCGGAGATCTTCAACAATTTCGACCGGCAGACCGAGGCGCGGTTCATCGCGACGCTCGAGGAGCACAACCGCGACTCCGCCGAGCGCATCAAGTCGCTGATGTTCACCTTCGAGGACCTCGCCGTGCTCGACGCCGCCGGCATCCAGACGCTGCTGCGCCAGGTCGAGCGCGACAAGCTCGCGGTCGCCATGAAGGGCGCCAACGACCGGGTGAAGGAGTTCTTCTTCTCCAACATGTCGCAGCGCGCCGCGGCGATGCTGCGCGAGGACATGGAGGTGATGGGACCGGTGCGCCTGCGCGAGGTCGACGAGGCCCAGATGACGATGGTGAACCTCGCCAAGGACCTCGCCGCCAAGGGCGAGATCGTCATCGCCAAGAACAGCCAGGAAGACGAGCTTGTCTACTGAGGCCGCCCCCATGACCGGACACGCCCCGCGCTACCTCTTCGACGAGGTCTTCGCCATCGATCCGAAGCCGGCGAAGAAGGCCCCCGCGCCGAGCTTCGACCAGCGGGCGATCGACGACGCCGTCGCGAAGGCGCGGGAAGAGGGGCTGCGCGAGGGCCGCGAGGCCGCGCGGCGGGAGGCCGAGACCGACGTCACGCAGCGCATCGCGCGGAGCAGCGAGACGCTCGTGGAGGCCGTGCGCGGCGCTCGTCGAGCGCCGCGCCGAGGAGGAACGCCGGCACGCCGAGGACGCGGTGCGGATCGGCCTCGCCGCCGCCCGCAAGCTCGCGGCCTCGCTGACGGCGCGCGAGCCGGTCGCCGAGGTCGAGGCGCTGCTGCGCGAGTGCCTGGGATGGGCCGGCGAGGCGCCGCACCTCGTCGTCCGCGTGCACGACGAGGCGGCGGAGAGCCTGCGCGACAAGGTCGACGCGCTCGCCGCCGAGAAGGGCTTCCGCGGCCGCGTCATGGTGCTGCCCGACCCGGAGGTGGCGCCGGGCGACGGCCGGATCGACTGGGCCGACGGTGGCGCGGTGCGCCAGCAGGGCCGGATCGACGAGCAGATCGCGGCGGCGGTGGACCGCTATCTCGCCACCCGCACGACCGCACAACAGGACTGATGGAAGGATGAGCCATGGCTGCTGACGATGACCAGCCGTTCGGCGACCTGAACCAGGGCGACGAGCCCGAGGCCCCGGTGCTGCCGACGCTCGGCGACGACGACGACGACCACCCCCGCTCGGCCGCCGACCTCGAGGCGATCTTCGACGTGCCGGTGCGCGTCTCGGCCGTGCTCGGCCGCGCCCGGATGGGCGTCTCGGAGCTCATGCGGCTCGACGCGGGACGGCTCGTCGAGCTCGACCGGAAGGTCGGCGAGGCGGTCGACATCTACGTGAACGACCGGCTGGTGGCCCGCGGCGAGGTGGTCCTCGTCGAGGACAAGCTCGGCATCACCATGACGGAAATCGTGAAGAACGAGCGCGGCTGAAGCCCGCGATCGGCGACAGCACAGGAGGACGACGATGAGGCTTATGATCGTGGGGACGCTGCGCGGGCAGCTGTCCGCAGCGACGCGCATCGCGATGGACCGCGGCGCCTCGGTGATGCACGCCGCCGGGCTCGACGACGCCATGAAGGCGCTGCGCGGCGGCCGCGGCGCCGACCTGCTGATGGTCGATGTCGGCCTCGACATCGCCGACCTCGTCGCCCGCATGGAGCTCGAGCGCATCCACGTGCCGATCGTCGCCTGCGGCACCGAGAACGACGCCCGCGCCGCCGTCGCGGCGATCCGGGCCGGCGCGAAGGAATATATTCCTCTTCCGCCGGACCCCGAGATGATCGCCGCGGTGCTCGCCGCCGTCGCCGAGGAGACCCACGCCGTCGTCTACCGCGACGAGGCGATGTCGGCGGTCGTCCGCCTCGCCCAGCAGATCGCCCCCGCCGACGCGAGCGTGCTGATCACCGGCGAGAGCGGCACCGGCAAGGAGGTCATGGCGCGGCTGCTGCACCGCAAGTCGAAGCGGGCGGAGAAGCCGTTCATCTCGGTCAACTGCGCGGCGATCCCGGAGAACCTGCTCGAATCCGAGCTGTTCGGCCACGAGAAGGGCGCCTTCACCGGCGCCGTGGCGCGCCGCGTCGGCAAGTTCGAGGAGGCCAACGGCGGCACGCTGCTGCTCGACGAGATCTCGGAGATGGACGTGCGCCTGCAGGCGAAGCTCCTGCGGGCGATCCAGGAGCGGGTGATCGACCGGCTCGGCGGCACCCGGCCCGTTCAGGTCGACATCCGCATCATCGCGACCTCGAACCGCAACCTCGCCGAGGCGGTGCGCGAGGGCACGTTCCGCGAGGACCTGTTCTTCCGCCTCAACGTCGTGAACCTGAAGATCCCGCCGCTGCGCGAGCGCCCGGCCGACGTGCTGGCGCTCGCCGAGCACTTCGTGAAGAAGTACTGCGAGGCGAACGGCGCGCCGGTCTGCGCGCTGACCAGGGAGGCCGAGCGGCAGCTCACGAGCAACCAGTGGCCCGGCAACGTGCGCGAGCTCGAGAACACGATCCACCGCGCCGTGCTCCTGCGCTCCGGCGAGGAGATCGGCCCCG
This sequence comes from uncultured Alphaproteobacteria bacterium, assembly GCA_963816555.1. Taxonomy (GTDB): domain Bacteria; phylum Pseudomonadota; class Alphaproteobacteria; order Rhizobiales; family Tepidamorphaceae; genus Lutibaculum. Next base: position 215,746 of record CAWFLD010000011.1, read on the forward strand.
AGGCGCTGGTGCTGCCCGACGGATCGAGCCTCGCCAAGGGCGACGCGGCCGCCCGCGCCGCCGCGACGGCGGAGGCGGTGGCCCGCTCCTTCGTCGGCCGCACCGTCGCCGACGTCGAGCGCGACCTGATCCTGCAGACGCTCGACCACTGCCTCGGCAACCGGACGCACGCCGCGAACATCCTCGGCATCTCGATCCGCACGCTGCGCAACAAGCTGCACCAGTATTCCGACGAGGGCTTCCCGGTGAGCGGCCCCGGCGGCGAACACCGCATGGCGGGCTAGCTGCGCCGCCGGGTCGCCTACCGTACGCCCGGACGCCGCCGCACCCGAAGCGCTTGGCTTCCGGCGCGCGATCGTGACAGTGCGCCGGCCCCCGCGGCGGGGCGTGTCGGGACGGAGGCAACAGCTTGACCAGCGGGAATGACGCGTGGAGCCGCGTCGACAAGAGCGTGCTCGCCACGCGTTTCGCGACGGAGTTCGGGCCCGCGCTCGTCTTCGTGGTGGCGCTGCAGGCCGCGGGACTGGTGCTCGCGACGGGGCTGTTCGTCGCCGCCATCGCCGCGGCGACGCTCTATTCGTGGCGGGCGCAGGGGCACTTTCCCCGGGTGCCGGCGGCCACCTTCCTGCTCGCCGCGATCTTCGGCGGCCTGACCATCTGGCGTGACCAGGCGGCCTATATCGAGCTTCGCGCCACGGTGGTGAACGGAGCCGCGGCCATCGCGATCATCGGCGGCCTCGCCACCGGGCACCTCGTCCTCAAGGGGGCGCTGCAGGCGGGCTTCCGCCTCACCGACCGCGCCTGGCGGCGCCTGTCGGTGCGCACGGCGATCTACTTCATCGTGCTCGCCGTGCTCAACGAGATCGTCCGCCGCAATTTCTCGACGGAGACCTGGTCGTTCTTCAAGGCGGCGATCCCGGTGCTGAACGTCGCCTATCTCGGCTGCAACTGGCCGCTGATCCGCGACAACCTGGTCGACGAGGACGCGGACGGTCAGGCCGCGTCGCGCTCGACCTCCGCCGCCGGCGCCTCGGCCGGGGCCCGGTCCGCCGCGGGCGGCGCCTCGGACGGCGTGTAGCGGTTCAGCTTGTCGAGCAGCGAGGAATCGTAGGTCACGGCCTGCACGATGTCGCTGTTGTAGTAGACGCCCTTGCGGAAGCGGCGCACCGTCTTGCCGACCCGCCAGCGCACGATCGGCTTGGCGAGCCAGCCGTAGCGCTGGAGCTGGGCGCGGCTGCCGGCGCTCGTCGCGCTCGACTGGATCTCGTCCCAGATCGTGTCGGTGAGCTCCGACAGGGACGGCGGCTCATCGTCGGCGTGGCGATAGGGGCCGAAGCGGTTGTCGTAGGAATGCGGCTGCCCCGTCAGCTCGCGCGCCAGGAAGTCCGACACGTAGGGCGCGAGCGTCACGCCGCTCTTGAAGAAGCCGGCCGCCGCCCAGACACCGTCCGCCAGCTTGCCGATGACGGGATGGGTGTCCTGCCCCATGGCTCGGATGCCGCCGGTCAGCTGCAGGCCGTTGAGATTGGCGTGCGGGTCGAAGAAGTCGAGGCTGCGCTGGACCTGCGTCGTCATCTCGACGCGACCCGTGTTGGTCAGCGCCGACGCGCCGACATAGGTGAAGCCCGGAAGCTGCACCCCGTAGTCGCCGCAGCTCGAGCCGTAGACCGGCGTGCGCACCGCGGCGGGCTCGCCCTCGCGCGCCTCCGCCCGCAGGCCGACGCCGAAGACGCGCAGGAGATGCGGCACCCGGCCGGCGAGGCCGAGCCCCTCCACGAGGTCGTTGAAGCCGTAGCTGTTGGCGAGCACCACCTGGTCGACGCTCGTCTCGGCGCCCGTCTCGTCGACGAGCGTGGGGTTGCCGGCGCGCACATGGGTGACCTTCGTGCGGCGGAACTCGACGTTCGGCTTGCGCTCGAGGCAGGCGTGCAGGGCCTCCAGCAGGGCGCGGGCGTCGACGAACATCTCGTCGGGCACGTAGATGCCGTCCTCGAAGCGCTCCGGATCGACCACCGGGCCGGCCTTGCCGCTGCGCAGGTCGAGGTCGCTGTAGTCGCGCCCGTGCTGCTTCAGCGCCTTGCGGACGGCGCGGAGGTTGGCCTTCTCCTTCTTCTTGCCGGGCCGGGAGACGATGTAGGTGCCGGAATGGGTCGAGATCGCCGGACGGCCCAGATCCGCGAGCTCGCGGTTCAGCCCCTCGAGGAAGCCCGGCCACAGGTCCATCGCCGAGATGCCGATCTCCAGCATGTGGCGGGCGGCCCAGGATTTCTCGTACCCGGCCGTCACCTCGCCGAAGACGTTGACCATCGCCGGCGCCGCCCAGCTGCCGGCATACTGGTCGGCGAGCGTCTCCGGCCCGAAGACCACGATCTCCGGGCGGCCGGGCGCATCGGCCAGCCTGTAGGCCAGCGAGAGGCCCATCGCGCCGTTTCCGACGATTGCGATGCGGTCTTTCATGTGGAGTCCCTTCTGTCTCTGCGTCCGGCAAGTCTCGTGCGTCGATTTGTCCAGAAGCCAACGGCGGTCGCGAAAAAAGGTTCTCCGTCAGCCACCTGACCGCGCGGTCGGGACGGCGACGGCGGCGCCCCGCCGGCCCGGGTGCCGCACGCGCACGCGGGAACCCGGCGCGACCCGGCGCTATTGGGCTTTACGGCCGGCTGCGGCACGATTGCCGCGCGGCCCCGTCACGGCGCGACCGGAGCCCCGGGGCAGGCCGAAACCGACGTGGGGCCAGCGAGGGAGAGGCAATGACGGAAGCGGCGGAGGCGACTCCGGCGTCCGCGAGGTTCGCGCCGCCGCGGCGCGTGCTCGGGCGCCTGCGCGACCGCGTCGCGGCGTCGGACCCGGCGCTCTCGCGGCTGCGCATCGCCTCCCGCGCGGTCCTGTCGATGATCGTGAACGGCCTCCTCCTGGCCGGCATCACGATGCTCCACGGCCTGCCGATCGCCGCCTACGGCCTCGCCGTCGTCATCTCCTTCATCGGCTCGCTGGCCGTGCGCGACAGCACCCCGAAGGGCAAGGCGGTGACGCGGGCGATGGCCGGGGTCGCGGCCGTGCTGTCGATGCTGACGGCGAGCCTCCTGTCGCCGACGCCGCTCCTCGCCGACATCGCCTTCCTCTGCATCATCTTCGCCGCCGTCTTCGCCCGCGGCTACGGCCCGCGCGGCTTCGCGATCGGCATGCTGGCCTTCATGGCCTATTTCCTCGGCGACTATCTGCGGCCGCCGCCGGCCGAGATGGGCTGGGTCGCGCTCGCCGCGGCGATCGCCCTGACGACGACGCATGTCGTGGGCCGCTTCGTGCTGGTCGACGATCCCGAGCGCGACTTCCGGCGGGCGATGGTGACGATCGACCGGCGCATCAACCTGATCCTCGGCGACCTCCGCCAGGCCGCCCGCACCGGCCGGCTGGGCGAGCGGGCGCGCAAGGGGCTGATCGACCACGTGACGCGGCTGCGCGACATCGTGCTGATGGCCGAGGGCTTCATCCCGCAGGGCCCGGAGGGCAGCCTGGCCGCCGAAGGCCCCGCCTCGGAGCTCGCCGTCGAGCTGTTCGACCTGCAGCTGGCGGTGGAGCGGCTCGTGGCGGCGAGCAGCCGGGCCCTGCCGTCCGCCGATCTCGTGGCGGCCGTGCAGAAATCGGACGGCGCCGGGATCGCCGCGGCGACCCGCGATCTCGGCGGCGACGGCGAGGCGGCCGACGCGGCGACGCAGCGCGTGCTCCTGCGCGTCCACAAGACGCGGCAGCGGCTCGCCACCTCGCTCGAGCCCTCCCCGGCGCCGGCGTTCCGGGTGAAGCCCGGCGAGGCGGCGGGCGGCGGAGGCGGCGGCCCGGGACAAAGCGGCGGCCGCAAGGGGCTCGTGCCGCAGCGCTACCACGTGCCGATCCAGGTGACGCTCGCCTCGGCGATCGCCATGGCGTCGGGGCCGCTCGTCTCCTCGACGCGCTGGTACTGGGCGGTGCTCGCCGCCTTCATCGTCTTCAACAACACCCGCTCGCGCGCCGACACGGCGGTGCGGGCGCTGCAGCGCTCGGCCGGCACGCTGGCTGGCCTCGTCGGCGGCACGCTCGTGGCGACGCTGCTGCACGGCCACATGATCGCCTCGGGGGTCGGCATCCTCGTCGCCTTCTTCCTCGGCCTCTACTTCCTGCAGGCGTCCTACGGCGTGATGATCTTCTTCGTCACGATCGCGATCGCCCTGCTCTACGGCCTGATGGGGCGGTTCTCGCCGGAGCTCCTCGTCGTCCGCCTCGAGGAGACCGTCATCGGCGCCGCGGCCGGCGTGCTGACGGCGTTCTTCGTCTTCCCGAAGCGGGCGACGACGGGCGTGTCGGCGGCCCTCGACGACTATCTCGACGCCCTCGCCGAGCTCGTCGCCACCGCGCGCGGCACGGACGAGGGCGGCGACCCGCTGGCGGCCTCGCGCCGGCTCGACAGGGCGCTGTCGGACCTCGCCACGGCGGCGCGGCCGCTCGGCGGCCCGTGGACCGTCGTCACCCGGTTCGGCAACGTGCGCGAGCGGCTCCTGCTCCTCACCGGCTGCGCCCACTGGGGCCGCGCGCTGGCCCGCAGCCTGTCGCGCGGCGAGATCCGGCCGGCCGACGAGACGGCGTCGGTCGCCGCGCTGGCGGACGTGATCGACGCCCGCATCGGGCGCATCCGCGAGGTGCGCGGCCGCTTCTTCAGCCTTCCCACCGGCAGGCCCGTGAACATGCCGAGCGAGCCGCGGCGCGGCCTGGCGCGGCACGAGGACGAGGGCGCCGTCGTCGCGCTCGAGGTGATCGGGGCCCTGCTGCGCCGGCTGGCGCCGCCGGAGGACGAGCGGGACCATCCGCCCCGGGAGGCCGCCCCTACCTCGCCGTGAGCCTCCATCCGTTCGAAAGACCTGCCCGCCGTTAACCTTTCGGTAACCACGTACCCGGCAAAGCTTGCCGGGTAGATTTTTCCGGGTGGCGGAGCTGGGATGAGCGACACGACGGCGGTGGTGCCGGCAGGGACCGGCAAGGCGGCGGGACCGGGCTGGCTTTCGCGCGCCACCGAGGTGCTGAAGCACGGCGACCTGGCGCTGGCCATCGGCGTCATGACGATCCTCGTCGTCCTCATCCTGCCGATGCCGGCGATGATGCTCGACGTGGCGCTGGCCATCTCGATCACCTTCTCGGTGCTGATCCTGATGACCTCGCTGTTCATCCGCTCGGCGCTCGAGTTCTCCGCCTTCCCGACGATCCTCCTCATCGCGACCATGCTGCGGCTGGCGCTCAACCTCGCCTCGACGCGCCTCATCCTGCAGTACGGGCACGAGGGCGGGAGCGCCGCCGGCCACGTCATCCAGGCGTTCGGCAGCTTCGTGATGCGCGGCAACTTCGTGATCGGGCTGATCGTGTTCGGCATCCTGGTCATCGTGAACTTCGTCGTCATCACCAAGGGCTCGGGCCGCATCGCCGAGGTGGCCGCGAGGTTCAGCCTCGATTCGATGCCCGGCAAGCAGATGGCGATCGACGCCGACCTGTCGGCGGGGCTGATCGACGAGATCGAGGCGAAGCGCCGCCGCCGGGCGCTCGAGGACGAGACGGGCTTCTTCGGCGCCATGGACGGTGCCTCGAAGTTCGTGCGCGGCGACGCGGTGGCGGGCCTGCTCATCACCTTCATCAACGTGATCGGCGGCATGATCGTCGGCGTCGCGCAGATGGGCCTGTCCTTCTCCGACGCGGCGCAGAGCTACACGCTGCTGACCGTCGGCGACGGCCTCGTCTCGCAGATCCCCGCGCTCATCGTCTCGACGGCGGCCGGCCTGCTCGTCTCCAAGGCCGGCGGCGAGGAGACCGCCGACCAGGCGCTCGGCCGCCAGCTCACCGGCCATCCCAAGGCGCTCGGCATGTCGTCGGCGGTGATGGGCATCATGGCCCTCCTGCCCGGCATCCCGATGATCCCGTTCTTCGCCCTGTCGGGGGCGGCCGGCTACCTCGCCTGGCGCTCGACGCGGGACCAGGCCACCCGCGCCGCCGAGGAGGCCGCGGTCGAGGCGGCGGCCGCGCCGGCCATCGACGCCCAGCCGGCCGAGGAGCCGATCTCCACGGCGCTGGCGATGGACGAGCTGAAGATCGAGATCGGCTACGCGCTGCTGCCGCTCGTCAACGGCTCGGACGGGCAGGACCGGCTGACCGAGCAGATCAAGGCGCTGCGCCGCCAGCTGGCGAGCGAGATGGGCTTCGTCATGCCCTCCGTGCGCCTGCTCGACAACATGCACCTCGAGCCGAACAACTACGTCGTGAAGGTCAAGGAGGTCGAGGCCGGCCGCGGCCGCGTCTTCCCGCAGTCGCTGATGGTGATGGATCCCGAAGGCCGCCAGATCGACCTGCCGGGCACGCACACGACCGAGCCGACCTTCGGCCTGCCGGCCACCTGGATCGAGCACAGCATGCGCGACGAGGCGAACATCCGCGGCCTCACCGTGGTCGACCCGGCGACGGTGGTGGCGACCCACCTGACCGAGCTCCTGAAGGCCAACATGGCCGAGCTCCTCTCCTACTCCGAGGTCTCGAAGCTCCTGCGCGAGCTGCCGAAGGAGCAGCAGAAGCTCGTCGACGACCTCGTGCCGGCGCAGATCACCATCTCCGGCATCCAGCGCGTGCTGCAGGCGCTGCTCGAGGAGCGCGTCTCGATCCGCGACCTGCCGACGATCCTAGAGGCGATCGCCGAGGTCTCCGGCTCGCTGCGCTCGACCCGCGCGATGACCGAGCACGTGCGCACCAGGCTCGCCCGCCAGCTCTGCGCCCAGCACCAGGCGCCCGGCGGCTACCTGCCGATCATCGCGCTGTCGCCGGAATGGGAGCAGGCCTTCGCCGAGGCGCTCGTCGGCGAGGGCGAGGAGCGCCAGCTCGCCATCGCGCCGTCGAAGCTGCAGACCTTCATCAAGGTCGTCCGCGACCGGTTCGAGGACGCGGCGCGGCAGGGCGAGATGCCGGTGCTGCTGACCAGCGGCCTGACGCGGCCGCACGTGCGCGCCATCATCGAGCGCTTCAGGGCGCAGACGGTGGTGATGTCGCAGAACGAGATCCACGCCCGCGCCAAGCTCAAGACCCTCGGCTCGGTGTAGCCCGGCAACCTCGGCGGCCCATCGTTGCATTTGCGACACGGGCATCGCGGCCAACCTCTGCTAAGTTGCGCTCCAATACGGGTTTCGGGCTCGGCGGAGTCCGAGGGGTTCGGGGGCACTTTCCTTTGCGTTTGACGGTTCTAGCGTTCCTGCTGGTCGCCATGTCGACCCCGGCAATGGCCACCGACGCGTTCGCGCCGGGTCCGACCGCGCCGATCGGCGACAATGTCGACCTGTCGGTCCGGGTGGGCGGCGGCATCAAGGTGCAGCCGGAGTTCGAGGGCTCCGACGAGTACCAGGTCGTGCCGTGGCCGATCGTGTCGCTGGAGATCCTGCGCCTGCCGGGCCTCGGCGAGTTCGGCGGCCCGTCGACCGGCTTCTCGTTCAGCCCCTCGTTCAACGTCGTGGGCGAGCGCGATCCCAAGGCGGGCGACGACCTGTTCGGCCTCGACAAGGTGGACACCACGATCGAGCTCGGCGGCAAGGTCGGCTTCACGACCGACACGTTCGGCGGCTTCGTCGCGGTGCGCCGCGGCTTCGGCGGCCACGAGGGCGTGGTCGGCGAGGCGGGCCTCGACATCATCATGCGGCCGACCGACCGGCTGACCTTCATCGGCGGCCCGCGCGTGACGGCGGCGAGCGACAAGTTCTTCGACAGCTACTACTCGGTGTCTCCCGCCGAATCGGCCGCCACCGGCCTGCCGACCTTCGACGCCTCCGGCGGCTTCAAGAGCGTCGGCGTGGCGGGCGAGCTCGTCTACAACCTGACCGAGCTCATGGACCTGCACCTCGAGGCCGGCTGGGACCACCTCGTCGGCGACGCGGCGAAGTCGCCCATCGTGGCCGACGCCGGCAGCAAGAACACCTTCACCGTGGGCGCCGGCGTCAGCTACCGCCTCGACCTCGACCTCTTCAAGTAAGACAGGCGTCTGGTGAGACGGGCGGCGCGACCGGCCTGAACGGCCGCCTCGCGCTCGCAGAACGGACAGGGGCGGCGGCCGGGCCTTGCCGGCCGCCGCCCCGCCGTTTCAGTGCCAGAACAGGACGAGCAGGAGAATGATCGGGATCGGCACCCCGATCAGCCACAGAAGCATTCCGCGACCCAGGCCCATCTTCGTCACTCCTCAAGCTGACGTGGTGCCGAACAACACGATGATGAAGAAGAAGGTTCCGGCCGCTCCTGCCGGCACCGGGGCTCGCGCAAGGCGGCGCTGCGCTGCTATGGGAGCGGCGACGGCAGTTCCAGCGACGAAGCCCACAGCCCGATGACAGCCCCCGACGACCTCCAGCTCGGCCACCAGACGCGCATGCCCGCCTCCCCCGAGGAGGCGCGGCTCGACCGCGTGCCGAACCCGCACCCCGACACGCTCTACGTGACGCGCTTCACGGTGCCGGAATTCACCTCGCTCTGCCCGGTGACGGGACAGCCCGACTTCGCGCACATCGTGATCGACTACGTGCCGGGCGAGTGGCTCGTGGAATCGAAGAGCCTCAAGCTCTACATGACCTCGTTCCGCAACCACGGCGCCTTCCACGAGGACTGCACGGTGCGGATCGGCCGCGACCTTCAGTCGCTGCTGCAGCCGCAATGGCTGAGGATCGGCGGCTACTGGTACCCGCGCGGCGGCATCCCCATCGACGTGTTCTGGCAGACGGGCAGCCCGCCGGACGGCGTCTGGCTGCCGGAAACCGGCGTGCCGTCCTATCGCGGACGCGGCTGATATTGCGCCTGCGAAAATGACGGGAGCGCAACCCGCCCATGCAATCAATGCGTTGCAGGCGCCTCCCCCGCGCTTCTAGTCTCGCCTCCTTGCCATTCCTGCCGGGGAGGATGCCATGGCGCAGGGCACCCACGACTTCAACGACGACCCGCGCAACGAACACATCTTCATTTCGATCAACGGCGAGCTGAAGCCGCGCGCGGAGGCCATGGTGTCCGTGTTCGACTCCGGCTTCGTCCTCGGCGACGGCATCTGGGAGGGCATGCGCGTCGTGAACGGCGGCGTCGCCTTCCTCGACGCCCACCTGAAGCGGCTCTACGAGGGCGCCAAGGCGATCGACCTGCATATCGGCCTGTCGCGCGAGGCGCTGGCGGCGCGGATCTTCGACTGCCTCGACGCCAACGAGATGACGGACGGCGCGCATATCCGCCTGATGGTCACCCGCGGCGTCAAGCGCACGCCCTACCAGGACCCGCGCATGACGATCGGCGAGCCGACCGTCGTCATCATCCCCGAGTACAAGTCGCCCATGCCGCAGGTCGCCAAGCGCGGCCTCAAGCTGTTCACCGTCCATGTCCGCCGCACCGCGCCCGACATGCAGGACCAGAAGCTCAACAGCCACTCCAAGCTGAACTGCGTGCTCGCCTGCATCCAGGCGACCAAGGCCGGCGCCGACGAGGCGCTGATGCTCGACCCGCAAGGCGCGGTCGCGACCTGCAACTCCACCCATTTCTTCATCGTGCGCGACGGCGAGGTGTGGACCTCCGACGGGCTCTACTGCCTCGGCGGCATCACCCGCGGCAACGTCATCCGGCTGTGCCGCGAGAACGGGATCCCGGTGATGGAGAAGCGCTTCTCGCTGACCGACGTCTACGGCGCCGACGAGGCCTTCGTCACCGGCACCTTCGCCGGGCTGACGCCGGTGCACGACGTCGACGGCCGGCTGATCGGCCTGCCGCCCGCGGACGAGCGGGCCGGCCCGGTGACGCGGAAGCTGCGGGAGGCCTACAGGGAACTTTCCCGCCGCGAATCCGTCCGTCCCGCCTGAGGACGAGGATTCGGGAGACAGCTCATGTCCGTCGAGATCACGCGCCGCGACGACGGCGCCCGGGGGCTCTACACGGCCGAAGTGGAGGGGCAGCGCGCCGGCGAGCTCTCCTACCGCCACCACGACGGCAGCGTGACCGTGCTGCACACCGAGGCGCTGCCGGCCTTCCGCGGAAGGGGCGTCGCCTACGCGCTCGTCGAGCGGCTCGCCGAGGACGCGCGACGGGAAGGCTTCAAGATCGTGCCGCTGTGCTGGTATGCAAGAGACAAGCTCAAGGAGAGCGCCGACTGGCGCGATCTCGTAAAGAGCGCTTCCCAGGGGGGTGACGAATGGACGACGCGCTGAGGATCGCCATGTGGTCGGGGCCGCGCAACATCTCGACCGCGATGATGCGATCCTTCGGGAGCCGCGCCGACACCGTCGTCTGCGACGAGCCGTTCTACGCGGCCTATCTGTCGATGACCGGCATCGACCACCCGATGAACCGGCAGGTCATCGAGACCGGCGAGACCGACCCCGACAGGGTCGTGGAGGCGCTGCTCGCGCCGCTGCCCGAGGGCAAAGGCGTCTTCTACCAGAAGCACATGACCCACCACATGATCCCCGGCATCGGCCGCGACTGGATGGACCGCGTCACCAACGTGTTCCTGATCCGGCGGCCGGAGCGGGTGCTCGCCTCCTACGTCAAGAAGCGCGAGGCGGTGGAGGCGAGCGACATCGGCTTCCTGCAGCAGGCGGAGATCTTCGACCGGGTCGCCGACCGCCTCGGCCACGCGCCGCCCGTGGTCGATTCCCACGACGTGCTGAGCGACCCCCGCGGCACGCTCGAGGCGCTGTGCGCGACGCTCGGGATCGCCTTCGACGAGGCGATGCTGAGCTGGGAGCCGGGGCTGAGGCCGACCGACGGCGTCTGGGCGCATCACTGGTACCAGTCCGTCGCCGCGAGCCGCGGCTTCGGCCCGCCGACCGAGACGCCGGCCCCGCTGCCGCCGCATCTCATGCGGATCGCCGACGCCGTCCGCCCCGCCTACGAGAAGCTCGAGGCGCACCGGATCGGCCAGCCGTGAGGCAGTACGCGGCCTCGATCTGTATATTATTGACAAATTCTTAAACTTCCCCGCTAATTCCGGTCGGGGGACTGCGAAAACCGGAATAGGTGCCATTGATCGCCGGGAATGCCTGTTGAACGGGCATGCCGCGCGGCAAGGGCTCCGTTCGGGCACGGTTCGATCGTCGTCTTCTCAACCGTGCTCATCGAGCGGCCGCGCCCCGAAGGAGGCGTCGGCTCCAACAGGAAGACGACCATGCCGAAGATCCTCCTCGCGGCCACCATGGCCTGGCTCGCGGGCACGTTCGCGCTCATCCCGCAAGCCCTCGCCCGGGATATCGAGCCGCCGGCCGAGACGCCGGCCTGCCCGGCCGCCGGCCAGTTCCATTCGTGGAACAAGGGCAACCAGCCGACCCAGATCAAGTTCATCAATAACCTCGACTCGACCGTCGCGATCTACTGGGTCGATTTCAACGGCAACTGGGTGCAGTACGCCACGATCCCGTCCCGGGGGCAGATCGTTCAGCCGACCTATGTCGGCCACGCCTGGGTCGCCTGGAACACCCGCAGGCAGGATTGCGTGCCGGCTTCGGGCTACGTCGCCAAGGCCGACCGGGGGCAGTGGGTGCGCTACCACAACTGACGGCCCCGGGCGCCGCGCGTGCCGGCGCTCATGCGGCCGCGCACGCCGGCCCCTGTGCCCTCGAGGGATTTACAGGAGAGTTTCATGTCGCGATCCACATCGATCGCCGCCGGCGGCCTGTTCGCGCTGTGGGCGACGGCCTTCGCCGGCTCCGCCTCCGCGCAGGAATTCTACGACATCGTCGGCCAGCCCGGCGCGAGCGAACAGCCCTATGCCACCGTCCGGGGCTGGCAGGTCAACGCCGGCTATGTCGACGGCAGGTTCGCCTACTGCGTCGCGGCCGCCCCGGCAGGGAGCCAGGGCTTCCTCGTCGGCTACAGCAACGAGCAGTGGCAGTTCGCCGTCCAGTACGCCCCGCGCGTGACCGGCGACCAGGACGAGATCCAGGTGAACCAGCAGGTCGTCGGGGCGACCTACCCCGTGGCGCCCTACACCTACAGCCACTCCCGCGACGGCATCTGGACGGTCTCGTGGGTCGGTGCCAGCGAGATCGAGGGCTTCCGCAACGGCAGCGAGCTGATCCTCGACATCGACCGCTACTCCTTCTCCGTGCCGCTCCACGGCTCCGCCGCCACGCTGACGAAGATCGAGGAATGCGCCGCCAACCAGGGCCGGGCGCCGCGCCGCGGCATGGCGGTGCAGCAGCCGGCCATGCCGAGCTACGGCTCGCAGCCGAGCTACGGCTCGCAGCCGAGCTACGGTGCGCAGCCCAGCTACGGCGGGCAGGCGACCTTCGGCCAGTCGGGCTGGGTCGGCAACGCGGTGTCGACCGCGGCGAGCGAGGCCGAGCCCCCGAGCGACGGGCCGAACTGCCCCTATCCCGGCTCCGGGCGCTCGTTCGCCAGCAACCAGCCGACCCAGGTCACCTTCGTCAACAGCCTCGACACGGAGGTCATCCTCTACTGGATCGACTTCGACGGGAACTGGGTGAACTACGGCGTCCTCGGGCCGCACAGCCAGCAGAACCAGCCGACCTATGTCGGCCACACCTGGGTCGCGTGGAACACCGGGGCCGGCGACTGCGTCTCCGGCAGCGCCTACCAGGCGGACGCCAGCCCGGGCCAAAGGGTCGAGTGGCACTACTAGGCCTCCGACACCTCTCCCGCCAGCCGGGCGGGCCTCGTCAGCCCTGTTCGATTGCGGCCGGCACCAGTGACCCCGCGGCCCGTCCGGGCCGCGGAAGCCAGCGACATCCAACTCGTGCACGGAGCGTTGCATGATCCGCATCCCGAACGGGGCCGGCCCCGGCCTCCTCCTGCTCGCCACCCTCGCGCTTCCGGCAGCGGCGCGCGCCCAGGAATTCCACGACATCGTCGGCGAGCCCGGCGGACACGAGCAGACCTACGCCACCGTCCGCGGCTGGCAGGTGAATGCCGGCTACGTGGACGGCAGGTTCGCCTATTGCGTCGCCCAGTCGCCCGCGCCCGGACCCGGCTTCCTCGTCGGCTACAGCAACGAGCAGTGGCAGTTCGCCGTCCAGTACGCCCCGCGCGTGACCGGCGACCAGGACGAGATCCAGGTGAACCAGCAGGTCGTCGGGCGCGCCCTACCCGGTGGCGCCCTACACCTACAGCCACTCCCGCGACGGCATCTGGACGGTCTCGTGGGTCGGCGCGAGCGAGATCGAGGGCTTCCGCAACGGCAGCGAGCTGATCCTCGACATCGACCGCTACTCCTTCTCCGTGCCGCTCAACGGCTCCGCCGCGACGCTCACCAAGATCGAGGAATGCGCGGCCAATTACGGCCATCCGCCGGGCAGCGCCAACCAGCAGCCCGCATGGCAGAGCCAGGGCGCGCCCGCGCAGGCCGTGGAGGTGGCGCCCGGCCTCTATCGCGGCGTCGCGCTCCAGACGAAGAACTGGGAGGTGGCGTGGCTGTCGCGCGATCCCGCCGGGAAGAAGCGGCTCTATTGCGAGGCGATCAGCATCCAGGCCAGCGAGCACGCGATCCGGCTCGCCTTCGATTCCGCGCAGCAGGTGTTCCAGTACGGCTTCATGTCGTACGCCTCGCTCGTCTCCCGGCAGCTTCCGGTGACCTTCTGGTTCGACAACGACCGGTCGAGCGCCGAGAGCATCACGGCGCAGTGGCAGACGACGGCGGACGGCGTGGACTGGATCGGCGGCAGCGACAGCACCTCGGGCGGGCCGGGCATCGAGGAATCGTTCATCAGCAACGGCTCGGTGCATTTCGCCTACCCCGTCGACGGGGCGCAGCACGTCGCGACCTTCTCGCTCGCCGGCAGCGGCGACGCGCTGTCCCGGATGTTCGACTGCGCCTGGGCGACCCAGTAGGCGAGACCGGCGTTCGGGCGCCGGGGCCGCTCGTCGTCCCGGCGACGGGATGTCGGGGGGCGTGACTCTTCCCTGAGACGAGGCAGGGCGGCGGCGGGGATGTTCGGTAGGGGCCGACGCCCGGGGGCGTGGGCGAAGGGAGCGCCGGGGCGGCGCTCCGCCCTCGTCGGCTCGGCGGGAGCCGGAAGCGTGTCCGTGGCCGGCGGGGCTGCCCCCGTCAGCCGATCTTCATGCGGTTGCGCAGGCTGATCTCGTCGAGCTCGGCCTGCTCGCGCTTGTTTTCCTCGTGGCGCTCGCGCTCGGCGTCGCGCTCGTCGAGCAGCTCGACCTTCTTCAGCTCCTGGAACGCCTCCTCGAGCGCCGCCTGGGCCGCGGCGAGCTGGTCGCGCAGGCCGTCGGCCGAGGCGAGGAGGTTCTCCTTGCGCTGCATCGCGGCCTTGGCGAAGGTCGGATAGGCGAAATGGGTGGGATCGTCGATGCCGGCCTTCTTCTGCTCGTCGGCGATCTGCCGGTCGAGATCGTCGGCCATGCGCTCGAAATCCGCGATCATCATCTCGATCTGCGTGACCTGGCGGCGCTTCTCGTCCACCTGGAAGCGCTTGACCCGGATCAGCGTGCTACGCGGCTTCATCGTCTATCACCCTCTTTCCCCCGGCCGGCCTTGTCGGTACGTGCCACGATCTCGGCCAACCGCGCATAGCCCTCGGCGAGCGAGGTGATCTCCTGCTTGCCCTGGCCGAGGAACGCCTCGAAATCCGGGTTCAGCTCGATCGCCTCGTCGACAAGGGGGTCGGACCCCTTCCGATATGCGCCGAGCCGGATCAGCTCCTCCATGTCGGCGTAGGTCGCCATCATCTGGCGCGCCTTCCGCACGACCGGCAGGTAATCCGGATCGGCAGAGGAGGGCATCGTGCGCGAAACGGATTTCGAAATGTTTATCGCCGGGAAGCGACCTCGCTCCGCAATCGATCTTTCCATCACGATATGGCCGTCGAGGATCGAGCGTACCGCATCTGCCACAGGCTCGTTGTGGTCGTCGCCCTCCACGAGCACGGTGAAGAGGCCGGTGATCGCGCCCTCCCCCGTGCCGGGCCCGGCGCGCTCGAGCAGGCGCGGCAGCTCGGTGAACACCGTCGGCGTGTAGCCCTTGGCGGTCGGCGGCTCGCCGCCGGCGAGGCCGATCTCGCGCTGCGCCATGCAGAAGCGGGTGATCGAATCCATCAGGCACAGGACCTGGCTGCCCTCGTCGCGGAAATGCTCGGCGAGCGCCATCGTCACCCACGCCGCCTGGCGGCGCATCAGCGCCGTCTCGTCGGAGGTCGCCACCACGACGATCGCGCGCGCGAGCCCTTCCGGCCCGAGATCGTCCTCGATGAACTCCTGCACCTCGCGGCCGCGCTCGCCGATCAGCCCGATCACCGACACGTCGGCGGCGGCGTTGCGCGCGAGCATGGAGAACAGGACGGACTTGCCCACGCCCGAGCCCGCGAAGATGCCCATGCGCTGGCCGCGGCAGCAGGTGAGGAAGGTGTTGATCGAGCGCACGCCGAGATCGACCGGCTCGCCGACCCGCTTGCGCGCATGGGCCGGCGGCGGGCTCTGGCGCAGGTGGCGCGAGGGCCCCTGCGGCAGCGGGCCCTTGCCGTCGATCGGGTTGCCGCGCGCGTCGATCACCCGGCCGAGCCACGCCCTGGTCGGGCGGATCGACGGCTCGGCCTCCGCCAGCACGGCGCGGCAGCCCATCCGCACCCCGTCGAGCGGCGCGAAGGGCATGCAGACGGCGCGGCCGTCGCGGAAGCCGACGACCTCGAGCTCGACCGGCGAGCCGGACGTGTCGTCAACATTAATGCGCGAGCCGATGCGCATCGCGTTGACCGGCCCCACGACCTCCACCAGCAGCCCCTGAATCGCCGCGACTCTGCCGAAAACCTCGTGTTCCGGCACCCCCGCGATCTCGTCGATCAGCCCCTTCATCGCCCATCCTTTCGGGCCAGCGTAACGATTCGTTTACGCGTCCCGTCAATACTTCCAACCAACACCTTAAACCGCTGTAAACCACGGTGACAGCGGTTGCGGGGCACCCGGCGAGGTGAGTCCGGAGAGTCGGTTAGGACCACGAGTTAAACCGATCTATTAAGTCTCGCGAGCTGGGAATGTCGGGGAATCTCAATAGGCTGGGGAGATTCGCGGACATGCTGAGCAGCTTTGTGAGTTGACGAGAACAGGTTTTGTTAACCATTGTGGCGTAGCCTTCCGAATCGGAAGCGAGAGTGTCCGTCGGTCCCCGCTCCCCCTGGGGGCGGCGCCAGCCCAGGATAGGCACGCGGAAAGGGATTGGCATGCGGGTTTTGCTGATCGAAGACGACAGCGCGACAGCTCAGAGCATCGAGCTGATGTTGAAGTCCGAGAACTTCAACGTGTACACGACCGACCTGGGCGAAGAGGGTGTCGATCTCGGCAAGCTCTACGACTATGACATCATCCTTCTTGATCTGAACCTCCCCGACATGAGCGGTTACGAGGTGATGAAGACGCTGCGCGTCTCGAAGGTGAAGACGCCGATCCTGATCCTGTCCGGCCTCGCCGGCATCGAGGACAAGGTACGCGGCCTGGGCTTCGGCGCGGACGACTACATGACGAAGCCGTTCCACAAGGACGAGCTCGTGGCGCGCATCCATGCGATCGTGCGCCGGTCCAAGGGGCACGCGGAGTCGGTCATCGAGACCGGCGACCTGCGCGTCAACCTGGACACGAAGACGGTCGACGTCCACGGCCAGCGCGTCCACCTGACCGGCAAGGAGTACCAGATGCTGGAGCTCCTTTCCCTCCGGAAGGGCACGACGCTGACCAAGGAGATGTTCCTCAACCATCTCTACGGCGGGATGGACGAGCCGGAGCTGAAGATCATCGACGTCTTCATCTGCAAGCTCAGGAAGAAGCTCGCGGCGGCGACCGGCGGCCAGAACTACATCGAGACCGTCTGGGGCCGCGGCTACGTGCTGCGCGACCCGGAGCAGGAGCTTCAGGCCTCGTAAGGGCCGCCTTACAAGGCAACACCGGATTTCCGGGCGCGGCACCTCCCAGGTGCCGCGCCCGCTTTCGTTTCGGGCCCGCCTCCTCGCGGCCTGCCTCTCCGGCGCATGAGAGCCCCCTCGCCGCCTCCCGGGACGCGACTGTCACAAATCGGTTGCGCAGCTCCTTCTATCCTCCGGCCGCTCCGCCGCCCCCTGTGGAGGCAGGCGACGGCGGGCTCGCCCCAATGACGTCTGAGAGGAATCCCGAGATCATGACGAAGCTCATGTTGCTCGCCACCACGGCGGTCGTCGCGCTGACCGCGGCCGCCACCCATCCGGCCGAGGCGGCCGGCAAGCTGAACTTCACCGGCATCGACGCGCCGAAGACCGACCAGGAGAAGCGCGAGGTCCGCGCGGCGCCGAAGGTCACCGTCGGCGACAAGACCGCCGACATCGCCTTCGTGCCGCTGCTGCGCTCCGGCGACACCTTCAAGTCCGGCACGTTCGGCCAGATCCTCGACAGGGACGGCAAGCCCATCGTCGGGGCGGACGGCACGCCGATGATCTCCAACGACACCGACTTCTCGTCGATCCTGCAGAAGGACGGCAAGCTCTACATCGCGTCGCACTTCGAATCGCGCCCCGCCGCGGTCTACCTGACCGAGGTGGAGCAGGACGCGGCGACCGGCGAGCTGAAGCCCGTCGACACGATGCCGGTCGACTTCTCCGCCGACGGCGGCCTCTGGGTGCCGTGCGCCGGCTCGATCACGCCGTGGGGCACGCATCTGGGCAGCGAGGAGTACGAGCCCGACGCGCACGCGGTCGAGACGACCGAGGACATCGGCAAGCTCGACGACTACATGAAGCCGATGGCGCTCTATTTCGGCTACGACGCCATGGCCAAGGGCGACGACACGGCCGAGAAGCCCTCGATGGACGGCTTCCGCAAGGTCTTCAACCCGTACGCCTACGGCTACATCACCGAGGTCTCGGTCGGCGACGACGGCAAGGGCAAGGGCGTCAAGCATTACGCCATGGGCCGCTTCTCCCACGAGCTCGGCTACGTGATGCCCGACCGGAAGACCGTCTACATGAGCGACGACGGCACCAATGTCGGCCTGTTCCGCTTCGTCGCCGACGAGGCCGGCAAGCTCGACAGCGGCCAGCTCTACGCCATGAAGTGGAACCAGACGAGCGCCGAGAACGGCGGCGCCGCCGACCTCGAGTGGATCGACCTCGGCCACGCCTCCTCCGACGAGGTGAAGGCGCTCGTCGAGAAGGGCACGACCTTCTCCGACATCTTCGAGACGGCCGACATGGGCGACGACGGCTCGTGCCCCGAGGGCTTCACCGCCTCCGCCGCCAACGAGGTCAAGGAGTGCCTCAAGGTGAAGGACGGCATGGAGCTCGCCGCCTCCCGCCTCGAGACCCGCCGCTACGCCGCGATCAAGGGCGCGACGACGGAGATCCGCAAGGAAGAGGGCGTCACCTACGACCCCGACCACAAGCGGCTCTACGTCGCGATCAGCGAGATCGCCCGCGGCATGGAAGACCATGCCAAGGAAGGCAAGCCGAGCGACAAGTACGACATCCCGAGCGCCAACCACATCAAGGTTCAGGCCAATCCGTGCGGCGGCGTCTACGCGCTCGATCTCGACGACGACTTCGTCGCGACGAACATGAAGGCCATCGTCACCGGCACGCCGAAGACCTACGATGAGGGCAGCGAGTTCGCCGGCAACACCTGCGACATCGACGGCCTCGCCAACCCCGACAACATCACCTACGTGCCGGGCCACGACACGCTGATCATCGGCGAGGACACGGGCGACGGCCACCAGAACGACGCGGTCTGGTCATACGACCTCGGCTCGAAGGAGCTGACCCGCATCGAGACGACGCCCTACGGCTCGGAGACGACGTCGGTCTACGTCTACCCGAACGTCCAGGGCCACGCCTACCTGATGAGCGTCGTGCAGCACCCCTACGGCGAGTCCGACGAGGACAAGCTCAAGTCGCCGGCCGACGCCAAGGCCTACATGGGCTATATCGGCCCGATGCCGACGCTCGACTGAGCCCGGCATGAAACGGCACGCGACCCTGCGTGCGGCACTCGCGGCGGCCGTCCTCGTGACGGCTGCCGCAGGCAGCGCCGCCGCCGGCGAAGACGGCGAGGCCATGGACCTGCGCTCGCGGGTCCCCGGCAACGCCTTCGCCTTCATCCCGCCCCAGTGCTACACGCGCACCCGCGACGCCGCCGGCGAGGTGCACAATCCCTGCTACGCCTGCCACACGGGCTCGCGGGCGCCGAACTACGTCGACGACGCCGAGCTGCAGACGGAATACGACTTCCCCGAGCCGGCGCTGACGAACCGCTGGACGAATTTGTTCGTCGACCGCCGCCCGGCCATCGCCGGCATGCCGGACGCCGAGACGCTCGCCTATGTCCGCACCGACAACTACCACGGCCCGTCCGGCGAGCCGGAGCTCGTGGCGCGCCTCGCCCGCCCGCCGGAGGGCTGGGACATCAACGGCGACGGCCACTGGTCGGGCTATCGCCCCGACATCCATTTCCGCTTCGACGCGGCCGGCTACGACCTCGCGCCCGACGGCGGGCGCACGGGCTGGCGCGCCTATGGCTACGTTCCCCTGCCCGGCGCCTTCTGGCCGTCGAACGGCTCGGCCGACGACGTCGCGATCCGGCTGCCCGAAGCGTTCCGCCAGACGGAAGACGGCGCGACCGACTGGGGCGTCTACGAGACGAACCTGGCGATCGTCGAGGCGCTGGCGAAGCGCGCCGACGTCGCGATCCGGCCGACCGACGAGCGGCCGCTGAAGGTCGATCTCGACCGCGACGGCACGCTCGGCACCGCCACCCGGGTGACCTACGCCTTCGATCCCAGGAACGGCGTGAACATGAGCTATGTCGGGAAGGCGCGGCTCGAGCAGGACGCCGGGACGGTGCACCTCGCCGCGGGCCTCTTTCCCGAAGGCACCGAGTTCGTGCACAGCCTGCGCTATCTCGACGTCGCCGACGACGGCTCGGTCGGGCCGGCGGCGCGCCTCAAGGAGCTGCGCTACGCCCGCAAGCTCGACTGGCGCAGCTACTATTCCCTGCTCGACCAGGCGATGAACGAGCTGCGCGAGGAGCACGACAACCCCGAGCGGCCCGAGGGCTTCCTCGGCGACGTCGAATCCGGCATCGCCACGGGCCAGGGCTGGCGCTTCCAGGGCTTCATCGAGGACGCGTCGGGCGACCTGCGGCCGCAGACCTTCGAGGAGAGCCTGACCTGCGCCGGCTGCCACGCCGGCACCGGCAGGACGGTCGACAACGTCTTCTCCTATGCGAGGAAGCTCGACGCGCCCGACGGCGGCTGGTTCCACTGGGACCGCGCGCGGCCGCTCGGCGACATGCCGGACGCCCGGGGTGCGAACGGCAGGGGCGAGTACGCGACCTACCTGACGCGCAACCGCGCGGGCGACGAGTTCCGCGCCAACGACGAGGCGCTCAGGCGCTTCTTCCCCGGCGGCGAGGCCGACGACGACGCCGTCGCGCAGCTCGCAAGGCGCGTCGGCCTCCTCACCGATCCCTCGCCGGAGCGCGCGATCGCGCTCGACAAGGCCTACCGCCTGATCGTGAAGGAGCAGAGCTACGACAAGGGCCGCAACCCGGTCATCGGCCCCCTCGACGACGTCGTCTGGAAGAAGCTCGACCCCGGCACGGAGACGGGCATCGCCGAGGCGGTGGACTGAGCGGCCGGGGCCGGAGCGCGTTCCGGTCCCGAGCCCGCCGGGGTGCGAGACCCGCCGTTCCTGAGCGTGCGCGGCCTCGCCGCGTCAGCGAACGAGGATGACCTCCGCCTCGAGCCGAAGCTCGGCCCAGGCCCGGTCCGCGGTGACGGCAGGCAGGCCCTCCCGCTCGGCGAGGGCGAGGCAGGCCCGGTCGCCGAGCGACAGGCCCGCCGACCGCGTCGTCTCAGCCAGCATTGCCGTCCGCCAGGCCAGATCGGCGTCGAAGTCGACAAGCTCGTAGGTCAGGGCCGCAAGCACGATGCCGAGCTGTTCGCGCGGCAGCCCGTGCCGCACGAGCCGCGCCACGACCTCGCTATGGTTGACCGTGCAGACCTTGCAGCGCTCGCGGATCTCGCCGACATGCCGGGCTCCGGGTTCGTCCAGCAACAGGGCAAGGATGGCCGAGGCGTCGAGAACGGCCTCAGCCATTGTCGCTCTCCGCGCTTTCGCGGCGGGCCTCGTCCCGGCGCTCCTCTATCAGCCCGTCCAGAAGGTCGGCCGCCCCGGTACCGCACTTGCGCACGATCGCCTGAGCCCGCTCCAAAGCCATCTTCGGGGTGATGAGACGGAGCTCGCCGTCCTGAAGCGTCGCCAGAAGCGTCGCTCCCTCCTCGAGCCCCATCGCCTCGCGCATGGCAGCCGGGATGACGATCCGCCCGCCGGGGCCGAGCTGCAACCGCTCGACCGCGGGAGAAGGCGCCGCAGCCTGCGCCTTCTCGGATGTCGGCTGTGGCGACTGACCGGACGGCTGCTGGACCAGCACATTCCGCACGTGCTGGTACCGGATGTCGAGAAAGCGGGCGATGTCGGCGCGGGCGTAGCCCGCAGCGTCCAGCGTCCTGATCTTGTCGGACTTCGTCTTCAGCCCTTCGGTGAGCTGCTGCATGTGGTGCGGGTCGGGTGCCATGCCAGAATTCCTTTCATAGCCAGAACGACGCGGCGAAAGGATCAATAACCCATGGTCAGTGGCAATGCAACATGTTATATGCCACTTAATTTTGTACTACCATCGACTGACAGGTCCCTCCCCTACTGGAACGCCACCTCCGGGAAGCTCCTGAGCTTTCTCGAGTGCAGGCGCTCGCGCTCCTGGGTCTGCAGGATCTCGAGCGCCTTGAGGCCGATCTCGAGGTGCTGCACGACGCGCTGGCGGTAGAAGGCGCCGGCCATGCCGGCGAGCTTGATCTCGCCGTGCAGCGGCTTGTCGGAGACGCAGAGCAGCGTGCCGTAGGGCACCCGGCAGCGGAAGCCGTTGGCGGCGATCACCGCCGATTCCATGTCGAGCGCGATGGCGCGCGACTGCGACAGGCGGCGCATCACGGAGGTGTAGTCCGACAGCTCCCAGTTGCGGTTGTCGACGCTCGCCACCGTGCCGGTGCGCATCACGCGCTTGAGGTCGTAGCCCGAAAGCTGCGTCACCTCGGCCACCGCCCGCTCGAGCGCCACCTGCACCTCGGCGAGCGCCGGCACCGGCACCCACAGCGGCAGGTCGGCGTCGAGCACGTGGTCCTCGCGCACGTAGCCGTGCGCCAGCACGTAGTCGCCGAGCTTCTGGGTGTTCCGCAGGCCCGCGCAGTGGCCGAGCATCAGCCAGGCGTGCGGCCTCAGCACCGCCACGTGGTCGGTCATGGTGCGGGCGTTCGAGGGGCCGGCGCCGATATTGATCATCGTGATGCCCGAGGCGTCGTCGCGCACGAGGTGGTAGGCCGGCATCTGCGGCAGGCGCTCGGGCGCGGTTCCTGCCGTCTCGGCCTCGCCGGCCGCGTTGCGGCGGGTCACCACGTCGCCCGGCTCGACGAAGGCGGTGCAGGAGGGGTCGCTCGCCACCCGCTCGCGGCCCATCCGCACGAAGGCGTCGACGTAGAACTGGTAGTTCGTGAAGATCACGAAATTCTGGAAATGCGCCGGCCCCGTGCCGGTGTAGTGCAGCAGGCGGTGCAGCGAATAGTCGATGCGCGCCGCGCGGAACAGCGCGAGCGGCGCCGGCTTGCCCGGGCGCCAGCTCGCAGCGTGCCGTTGATGATCGCATCGTCCATCGACGGCGAGGTCGGGCACGTCGAACAGGTCGAGCAGCGGCCGTCTCGGGCGGCGCCTCGCCCTGCAGCGCGGCCGTCTCGAGGTTGATGTCGCGCTTGATAGGCGAAATGGACGGGAATCGGCTCGTCCGATTCGCCGACCTCGACCGGCACGCCGTGGTTCTCGATCAGGAGCTCGATCTGCTCGCGCAGGTAGGCGCCGAAGACGTCCGGCCGCGTCACCGTCGTCTCGTGCACGCCGGGCTGCGCCACGAAGCCGTAGGCGAGCGCGCGAGTCGACGCGGGCATGCGAGGTCGTGACGATGCGCACGAAGGGATAGGTGGCCCGCACCCGGCCCTGCGGCGTCTCGCCGGACACGAAGGCCTCGAAGTGCTCGCCGGAGAAAGCCGGTGTTGCGCTCGTAGATCTCCTCGACGCGCGCGACGGCCGCCGCCGCGTCGGTGAACGCCTCGGTGGGGATCGGCTCGGGCTCGATGGGTCTGGGCATCGTCCTGCTTCGTGTCTGGTGGTGGCGGAGAGGTTGAACGCCGCGCGGGCGCGGGGCAAGGTCCGGAACCTTGATCCCACAGGAACGGGGACGTCACGTGACGGGCCAGCCGCTGAGGCAGCGCTTCGACTTCGAGGGCGAGAGCGTCGCATACGACGTGGCGGGCGACGGCCCGCCGCTCGTGATGATCCACGGCACGCCCTTCTCGTCGCATGTCTGGCGGTCGATCGCCCGCGAGATGGCGCGCACGCACACCGTCCACCTCTACGACCTCCTCGGCTACGGCCAGTCCGAGAAGCGCGACGGGCAGGACGTGTCGCTGGGGCGGCAGAACAGGGTGCTCGCCGCGCTCCTGGAGCACTGGGGCCTGCGCGCGCCCGGCCGCCTGCCGGACGTGATCGCCCACGATTTCGGCGGCGCCACGGCGCTGCGCGCGCACCTCCTCGACGGCTGCGACTACCGGCGCCTGCTCCTGTTCGATCCCGTGGCGGTGCGGCCGTGGGGCTCGCCCTTCGTGCAGCACGTGCGCGACAACGAGGCCGCCTTCGCCGGCGTGCCCGGCTACATCCAGGACGCCATCCTGCGCGCCTATGTCCGCGGCGCGGCAGCCCGCCACATGACGGACGAGGAGCTCGAGCCCTACGTCGCGCCGTGGACGGGGCCGGTCGGCCAGCCGGCCTTCTACCGGCAGATCGCCCAGATGGACCTCGCCTTCACCGACGAGGTCCAGCCGCGCTACGGCGAGCTGCGCTGCCCCGTGCGGCTCCTGTGGGGCGAGGATGACGAGTGGATCCCGCTGGAGCGCGGCCGCGAGCTCGCGGCGCTCCTGCCCGGCTGCGAGCTCACCGTGGTGCCGGGCTCGGGCCACCTGATGCAGGAGGACGCGCCCGAGGCGATCGTCGCCGCGGCGATCCGGTTCTTCGGCGTCTAGGCGCAAAAAAGATCCCGCCCCTCCGGCAGAAAGAGGCGGGACAGTGCCGCGGAGGGCTGGTTTCGTCCGCGTTCTCGCCGCTGCTCAGCTGCTTCCGCCTCTCAGCAGGCGAGGCACCGCGTCGATCACGCGGGACGGCGGACGGGTGGCCTCCGTCGCCTCCGGCTCCGCTTCCCACCGCCTCATCTCGTCGAGGAAGGCGAAGAACTCGGCGCGCCGACGGGCGATCTCGTGCGGCGATGCCGGATCGCGCGCCTCACGCAGGCGGACGACCCGGTTCGCGCCTCGTGCACCATCAGGGGGCAAGGACGGCGCCCCTCCTGCGGCGGCTCTGCCAGGAACGCTTGCCCGCCTCCGCGCACCTCAGGCTCCACCGGATCAGGCAAGGATAGGCCACCTCCCGGTAGACGGCATCGTGGTGAAACTCCGACGTCTCGAAACGCAGGCTCATCTCGCAATCCTCCCTCTCTCCCGGACGAGGAGCGACGCTCGTGCTCACGCTGTGACTGCGGATCCTGCGAGCTCGCCCGGCGACAGGCCGGGGCTGGAGGCTTCGCGGCGAACGGCGAAGCAGAGGCGACATCTCGGGCCGATCCGCGAGAAGAAGCACATCACAAAGCGGATGGCACCGCCATGGTGCAAATGGACCAGATCGGGCCCGTGCGGCCGGCCCCGGAGTGACCGAAGCCAGGGAAGGCCTGCCGTCGCTGCCTCAGACGGCGGTGGCGTCGGCGGGCACCACGCCGGTCTCGGCGATCTTGGCGAGCAGGATGTCGCGGTCGAACGGCTTCTGGAGGCAGGCATTCGCGCCGGCGCGGTTGGCGCGGGCGATCTGGGCGACGTCGTTCTCGGTCGTGCAGAACAACACCTTCGGCGCCTCGCCGCCCGGCATCTTGCGCAGCTTCAGGAGGAAGTCGGCGCCGCTCATGCCGGGCATCATGCCGTCGAGCAGGATGAGGCGCGGCATCTCGCGGCGGCAGGCGATCAGCGCCTCGCCGGCGTCGGCCGCCTCGACGACCGCATAGCCGGCGCCCTCGACGATCCGTCGGGCCACCTTTCGGACCACGGAGGAATCGTCAACGATCAGGCACTGCGTCATGGCACGTCGTCTCCCGGCTGTTCCTGTCGCAGGGTAACCGGGGAAAGCTTTGCAAAGCGTAACGACGATCGCCGCATTGCCGACGCATCCGCGGTTCGGGCGGGCGCGGCGGATGCGGGGCGGAAGGTCGCCCTAGCCCGCCGCCGCGGCGTCGGCGGTGCCGGGATCGGCGAGCAGCTCGGTCTGGCCCTCGCCCGGCACGAAGCTCAGCGCCATGCCGACGGAGCGGGCGAGGCGCGCGGCGTAGTAGGCCTGGACGTTGTAGGCGTCGACGCGCCCGTCGGGCGGCGCCTCGCCGGCGAACAGCGCGGCCGGCGCGGCCGGCACGACGGCGCCCCGGGGGCCGGCTGCCACGAGGCGGAAGCGCGTGCGATCGCCCTCGTCCTCGAAGTTCACCGTCACCTCGCCGCCGCGCGGAATGGCGGAGGCGGCCACCGCCACGAGGTTGACGAGCAGCCGCACCTCGTCCTTCGGCAGCGCCCGGCCGGTCGCCTCCCAGACGACGGTCTGCTTCTCGTCCTCGAAGAACTGCACGGTCAGCCGGCGCGCCTCGTCGAGCGGGAACTGGTCGCCCGCGGCGCCCATCGCGCCGAAGGCGAGCCTGGCGTACTGGACGCGCCGCGAGGCCTTGTCGGCGTTGCGGCGGATATGGTTCAGCGATTCCTCGTCCGGCGCCCCGCCGAGATCGTCGATCAGCTCGAAGCCGTTGCTGATCGCGCCGATCGGTCCGATGACGTCATGGCACAGCTTGCTGCACATCAGTGCCGCGAGCTCGAGCTCGTCTGGTTCACGCATGTCGCTCATCGGCCTTGCCTCCTCGAACCGCTGCCGCCCTCTCCGCGGGGCCGGAGTGTTACATTCCGCATCGCCGAGCGGCAAGGCGGTGGGCCTTACCGCAGCGCGGGAAAACCTGCTAAGGCGACCGCGCAAGGAAACGGCGCAGCAGGAAAGACAGGCCATGCCCGCAGAACAGCCCGACGGCCTCCTGGCGGATCTCGTGGTGCTCGCGGTCGACGCGGGCAAGGAGATCCTCCGCTTCCACGGCGGCGACGTCGCGGTGGAGACGAAGGGCGATGATTTGCCGGTCACCGCGGCCGACCGCGCGGCGGAGGCCGTGATCCTCGCAGGCCTCGCGCGGCTCGCCCCGGAGATCCCCGTGATCGCCGAGGAGGAGGTGTCCGCCGGCCGCGTGCCGGAGACGGGCGCGCGCTTCTTCCTCGTCGACCCGCTCGACGGCACGCGGGAGTTCATCGGCGGGCGGGGCGAGTTCACGGTCAACATCGCGCTCGTCGAGGACGGCGTGCCGACGATCGGCGTCGTCTACGCCCCCGCCCTCGGCACGGTCTGCGCCGGCGGCCCGGAGGGCGCGTTCGAGGCGACGGTGACGGACGGCGCCGCCGCCGGCTGGCGGCGCATCTCGGCGCGCCACCGGCGGCAGCCGCCGGTTGCGGTGGCGAGCCGGTCGCACCGCGACGCCGAGACCGACCGCTTCCTCGCCGACAACGGCGTCGCCGAGACGCGCAGCGCCGGCTCGTCGATCAAGTTCTGCCTGATCGCCCGCGGCGAGGCCGACGTCTACCCGCGCTTCGGGCGGACGATGGAGTGGGACACGGCCGCCGGCGACGCGGTGCTGCGGGCGGCCGGCGGCCACGTCGAGACGGTCGGGGGAGAGCCGCTGCGCTACGGCAAGCGCGAGCGCGGCTACGACAACCCGGGCTTCATTGCCTGGGCAGCGCCGCCGGCATGAGCGCGGCCGGCGCCCGCGGCGCCAGCGCCTGCCACTCGTGACGCGCCCGGGTGGCGAAGCGGTCGGGCGCCGCCAGGAAGGCGTCGCGGTTCTCGCGGGAATAGAACAGGTAGACGCGGCCGCGATGGACGACGAAGAGGCGCGGGTCCGCCTCGACGCGCTCGCCGCGCGCCAGCGAGGTCGCGCAGTAGCCGCCGAAGGCCGGGGCGTAGATCTCCGGCGCCGCCAGGAAGGCGCGCATGTCGCCCTCGTTGGCGAACTGCCAGGCCGCGCCCGCCCACATGGCGGTGTATTCCGGCC
Organism: uncultured Alphaproteobacteria bacterium; assembly: GCA_963816555.1. Classification (GTDB taxonomy): domain Bacteria; phylum Pseudomonadota; class Alphaproteobacteria; order Rhizobiales; family Tepidamorphaceae; genus Lutibaculum. The sequence continues at coordinate 243,001 of CAWFLD010000011.1, forward strand.
GGCCCTTGCGGGCATCGTGCTCGAAATAGGTGACGGGGTCGTAGCCGCCGATGGCGAGCCCGGAATACTCGGCCGTGACGATGTCGGGCGCGAGCGCCGCCCGTGCGGGCAGGCAGCCGAGCGCTGCCGCGGCAACGGAAATCGCGATCACGAGGCGCGCGGAAAAAGACACTTTTAACCAATCCCTGTGCAAGGTCGCGATGTCTCCGTGCCGGCGTCCTAACGCAGCAGCGGTAAAGATCGCGCAAACGCGGGCGGCCGGCGTCGCACAATCGGGAGAGCGAGATGAGTACCACGCGTCGTTCTCTGCTGGCCGGCCTCGGCGCCACGGCCGGCTCGGCCTGCCTGCCCACCCTCGCGAACGCGGCCGCCGCCTACGGGCAGCAGGCCTACGCGCAGCCGCGCGACCCCGGCTACACGATGGAAGAGATCGTCGGCACCGGGCACCAGTTCTTCGGCACCATGGCCAAGGGCCTGGCGGAGACGGTGGAGTACATGTTCCAGCGCTCCGGCCGGCCGAACGGCTACATTCTCGGCCAGGAGGGGAGCGGCGCCTTCATCGCCGGCCTGCGCTACGGCGAGGGCACGCTGACGACCAAGAACGTCGGCAACCACAAGGTCTACTGGCAGGGCCCCTCGATCGGCTGGGACATGGGCGGCAACGGCGACCGGACGATGATCCTCGTCTACAACCTGCCCTCGGTCGACGCGATGTACCGCCACTACGCGGGCGTCAACGGCTCGGCCTATCTCGTGGCCGGCCTCGAGGTGTCGGTCTACGCCAACCAGCCCGCGACCGTGGCGCCGATCCGCACCGGCATCGGCGCGCGCCTCGGCGTCAATGTCGGCTACCTCAAGTTCACCCGCCAGCCGACCTGGAACCCCTTCTGACGCCGCGTGTTTACGACGTTGGGAGGCGGGCGGCCGTCGCGCTGGAGTGTTGCATAACGACCAGCTAGAATGACCGGTGTGCGGCTCCGAGGCGGCGCGCGAGAATGCGTGCTGCCTAACTGTGTTTTCCGGTCGAAAGACGGCGTCAATGATTGAGACGGCGATCATCTATTTCCTGGGCGTCCTGACGGCGGCGCTCATCGCGCTCGTCGTCGGCCCGATGCTGTGGCGCCGCGCCGCCCGGCTCGCCCGCGAGCGGGTTCTCTCGACGACGCCGCTGCGCCTTGCCGAGCTCGCCGCGCAGAAGGATCTCGTGCGCGCCGAATATGCCGTCGACCATCGCCGCATCGAGGTGCGCCTCGAGGAGGCGCGCGCCCGCACCGCGCAGCAGCAGGTCGAGCTCGGGCGCCGCGACGAGCGGCTGAACGAGCTGACGATCGAGGTCGCCGGCCTCAACACCGCGAAGATCGAGCTCGAGAGCCGGATCGAGGATCTCAAGGGCACGATCCGCGGGCTCGAGAAGCAGGTGACCGAGCAGGGCTCGGCGCTCAAGGAGAAGCAGCACACGATCTCGGCGACGAACGACGCGCTGCGCACGCGCATGGCGGAGCTCTCCGAGACGCATGCGCTCGCCGACAGCCGCAAGGTCGAGCTCGTCGCGCTGCGCACCCAGAAGGCCAACCTGGACTCCGAGAAGCAGGAGCTCGAGGCGAAGCTCGACGCGACGCGCCAGCTCATGGAAGAGCACCAGACGAAGATCGCCGAGCTGCGCACCGAACTGTCGACGCGCGAGCTGCGCATGGCGCGCCTCGAGGACCAGGACAAGGCCGCCAGGAAGCGCGCCGCGCGGCGCCGCGAGCTCGCGGCGCTGCGCCGCAGCCGCATGGTCGCCCTCCGCAAGGAGCTCGACCAGGCGCGCGAGAAGATTTCCGAGCAGCAGGTGGCGATCTCGACCGCCGCCGTCCGCAGCGCCAGCGGCGACGCCCGCCACGCCGAGAGCGAGCAGCAGAGCACGACGCTGAAGGCGCGCATCGCGGAGCTCGAGACGACGCTGAAGGCCCGCGAGGAGGCGCTGCGCAAGGCCGAGGAGGACGCCGCCACGGCGAAGCAGGCCGCCGGCGGACGCGACCGCGAGGCCGACGAGGCGCTGCGCGAGTCGATGCGCGACCTCGCCGCCCGGATCGCCCGCACCGCCGCGGAATCGGGCGGCGACGACCTGCGCCAGCTGATCGAGTCGTCGGAGAAGCCGCAGGGCAAGCCGACGGCCAAGGCCAACGGCAAGAGCGTGAACGGCAAGCACGTCAACGGCAAGGTGGTGAACGGCGACGGCCACGGCGCCCCGCAGGGGATCGCCCTCGCCGAGCGCATCCGCCAGGTCGACCTCACCACGCCCGGCGAGTAAGCCCGGCCTTCCGGCGCCGCGGACGTCCCGGCGCTCCCCTCGCCTGCCCGCCCTCTCACCGCTTGCGGGGCTGCCGGGCGACCGGTCACGCCGCCCTACCCTCCGGCACCGGACCGGGACCCCACGCCGCCGCAGCGACGGGGCCCGTGCTGCCCGCACCGCCGGCCGGTGCCCCTCACGGCCCCCGTCGCCGACGCCTCTCCGAGGCGATCTCAAACCACGCCCCGATCCGACCCAACGCAAAGAGGGCCGCGCCACCCGGGTGGCGCGGCCCTCTTCGGGACGTGTCGGGCCGGGCCGCGAGGGCCCGGCCGTCGTGGATCAGAGGAACGTCATGATCAGGACGTAGGCGCTGATCAGGGCGAGGCCGACGACGCCCGCCCAGGCGAGGCCCATCATGAACTTGCCCGGCGCGAACTCGGCGTCTTCCGGGCCGAACTCCTGGATCGCCTTGATGTTCAGCCAGTAGACGATCGGCGAGAACACGAGCGCCATCACCGAGGCGATCTGCACCACGAGGATCGGCTTCGGCAGGCCGAACATGATGGCCGCGCCGCCGGCGATCCACAGGACCTGGAAGCCGCGATAGATCAGCTTGCGGGTCGAGGGGTTGTCCCACGCGCCGTCCCAGCGGTTGCGGATGCGCACGCAGCATTCCTCGAAGACGCGGGCCTGGCCGTCGAAATAGGTGAAGACGGTCGAGAACAGCGCCGCGACGCCGCCGGCGATGATGACCGGGAAGACCCACGCGCCGAACGTCTCGGTGTAGATCCGGGCGATCGTCAGGCCCATCTCCTTCTTCTCCGGCACGACGCCGAGAGGCTGGAGCACGACGGCGCCGACGATCAGGAACACCATGCCCGTCAGCATCGCGATGATGTAGGAGGTGTTCATGTCGCGCTTGAAGAGCGTGATGTAGTTCTTCAGGTAGTTCGGCGCGAGCTCGACCTTGTAGCCCTTGGCGCGCAGATCGTGGACCTGGACCATGCCGCTCTTCTTGTCGACGGCCCAGTTGGACTGCATGGGCGCGACCTCGACGGTCGTCGGGAAGTAGCCCCACATCGCGCCGAACAGGAGCATCGCGCCGGCCGGCGGCAGCGTCGGCAGGAGCCGCGTCATGTAGAGGGACGGGTCGGGCGCCTGCAGCGCGAAGGCGATGAACGAGCACACCGCGAAGACGATGATCGCGATCTTCACCGCGCCTTCGAGCGCCTCGTACTTGCCCGCCCACAGGATGCCGACGCGACACGAACAGGACCGCCATCGACCAGGCCTCGAGCGGCATGAACGGAAAGGCCGCCCACAGGAGGGCGCCGCAGCCGAGCGCGCGGCCGGCGATGCCGAACGTGTTGGCGAGCGACTGGAAGCCGAGATACCAGAACGGCCACTGGCCGACCCGGCCGTAGGCCTCCATCACGCTCTCGCCCTTCACCAGCGTGTAGCGGTGCGCGAACTCGAAGGCGCAGTATTTCAGGAGATAGGCGAACGGGATGATCCAGAGCAGCGCATAGCCGTACTGCGCGCCCGCCGTCGGGGCATGCATGATGTGGCTCGCGCCGATGCCCGTCATCGCCGCCGCGATGCCCGGCCCCGCGGCCTTCCACGTGTCGCGCAGGGTCGTGCCCGGCGCCTCGAGATAGATCGTGTCTCCGCGGACCGCGACGTCGTCCTCAGCGACGCCCACCCGCGTATCGTCAGCCGTGACCGTTGTCGTGCTCACGAACTCTCATCCTCCTCAAGCCTCGCCGCCTTCGAACCTCTTCGTGGGGACCGGGCCGGACGGGCCCGAGAGGCGGCTTGATGGTCTTCACGCGACGGGGAAAGCCGGCCCGGAGCGAACCTGCCGGCCTCGTCCCGACATGCCCCACTGTGGGCGACCACATACCAGATGGCCAGAAGAAATCTTGTCGTTCGCGGCGCTCTAGACCGCAGAATTCGCGCCTCCGCCCGGCGCTATGCCGAGCTTACTCGACGTAATTTCGGGGTCTTCTTCGCACCTGCACTGAAAGGGCGGGGCGATGGGTCCGGCAACGGGGGAGTTCCACGTCCCGGCGCAACCAACCGCCTGATGGCATGAGATGAATCAATGCGGGCCGGCGCGCGGAGGAGGAGGATTGCAGCATGCGCAATGCGGCGTTGAGCGACCGGCAATTGTGCATCTGCGTCTGGCATACCAGATACCAGTCACAGCGCAACGCGAACGCCACGATTTTTGGGAGACAGACATGTCCACGCTGACCCACACCGCCGCATTCCCGGTCATGCCGACGCGCGGGCCGAGCCTTCTCGAGCGCCTGCGGACCGCCGGCCGCGCCCTCGCCGCGCAGCCGCGCACGGCCGACGGCGGCCATGTCGGATTCGGTGGCGGCAAGGGGCGCCGGCAGGCGCCGAAGGTCGTCTACATGCGCTTCTGGGCCTGAGGCCCGGCAGGCAGGAGGGGGGCAGGCAGGGGCGCGCCGCCCCTGCCGACGATCGGCTCCGGCCTCAGTCCTGGCCGGTCTCGATCTTCACGTCCTCGAAGGTCGTGTCGACGCCCTCGAGGAAGCGGTGGCCGTTCTTCTCGTCGTGCCGCATGAAGGTCGGCGGGTCGAAGCGGACGCGCAGCTTGTAGGTGCCGTCCGCCGGAACCCTGAAGTTGCGGCCGTAGTGGTAGAGATAGGGGTGCCAGAGCAGCGGCAGCTTCTGCGTCCCGTGCTCCTTGCCGTCGTCGCCGATCACCGTGACGGTGACGTCGAGGCCGGGGATGAACCGGCCGTCGGCGGCGTCGCGCACCGACACCTCGACGTGGCAGTTCTCCTTCTCCGGATAGACCCACTCGAGCTTGCCGCCCTTGGGCATGTACATGCCCTCGGCTTCCTCCACGGCGTAGGCGACGAGATACTCGCCGACCTGGATCTCGCGGCCGTCGGTCGCGATCTCCTCGGTCATGTGCTTGAGCGTCTTCGTCAGCGCCTCGCCCTGCGCCTTCGCGAGCTTCAGTCCCTTCTCGTCGCCCTCGTCGCTCGGAACGATGGGGCTTTCCTTGGCGGCGTGTGCCATGGAGCCGTCTCCTTCGGTTGGCGTGATGTCGACACGACAACCGCGGAGGATGGCGGGAAGTTTCGTCCCCGCACCCGGCTCCTGCGGCTCAGTCCGGATCGGCGCCCTCGTCGGCGGCGTCGTCCGGGCGCTTCGGCCGGAACAGGTGGCCGAACAGCATCGGCATGACGAAGCCGACGATGGCGAGCGTCCACAGCGCGATCGCCAGCGGCGAGGAGACGAGCACCAGCCAGTCGCCGTTCGAGATCGTCATCGCGCGGCGGAGGTTGGCCTCCATCTCGTTGCCGAGCAGCACGCCGAGGATGATCGGCACCAGCGGCACGTCGAGCTTGCGCAGGATCCAGCCGAGCACGCCGAAGATCACCATGACGATGAGGTCGAAGGTCGAGCCGGAGATGCCGTAGATGCCGACGAAGGAGATCATGGCGACCGCCGGCATCAGGTATTTCGGCGGCACCAGCAGGACCCGCACGAAGAGCGACGACCATCGGGATGTTCAGGAGCAGCAGCATGAAGTTGCCGATGAACAGCGCCGCGATCAGGCCCCACACCACGTCCGGGTTCTGCTGGAAGAGCAGCGGCCCCGGCGTGATGTTGAGCGCCAGCAGCATGGCGAGCAGCACCGCCGTGGTGCCCGAGCCCGGCACGCCGAGCGCGAGCATCGGCACGAGCGCGCCGCCGGCGGCGGCGTTGTTGCCGGCTTCCGGCGCCGCGACGCCGCGCGGGTCGCCGGTGCCGAACGTGCCCTTGCGGTCGACGAGGCGCTTCTCGACGGAATAGGAGATGAACGAGCCGAGCGAGGCGCCGGCGCCCGGCAGCACGCCGGCGATGAAGCCGAGCAGCGTGCCGCGCACCATCGTCCAGCCCGTGCTGCGCAGCATGGCCCAGGAGCGGGGTCACCCGGCCGAGCTCCATGCGGCTCTCCTGGTGCGCGCCCTCGCCCTGGCCGCGATGCTCGAGGAAGACGAACACCTCCGACAGCGCGAACAGGCCGACGATGGCGACGAGGAAGTCGATGCCGTCGTAGAGATGCACCTCGCCGAAGGTGAAGCGCGGGACGCCCGTCTGGCCGTCGACGCCGATCATGGCGATGCCGAGGCCGAGCGCCGCGGCGAAGGCCGCCTTGGCCTGGTTCTTCGAGGCGATGCCGCCGAGCGTGGCGAAGGCGAGCGAGAAGAGCGCGAAATACTCCGCCGGGCCGAAGAGCAGCGCGACCTTCACGAGCTGCGGCGCGAGGAAGACGAGGCCCCAGGTGGCGAAGAACGCGCCGACGAAGGAGGCGATGCCGGACAGCGCCAGCGCCTCGCCGGCCCGGCCCTGCTTGGCCATCGGGTAGCCGTCGAGCGTCGTCATCAGCGCCGGCTCGTCGCCCGGGATGTTGAGCAGGATCGACGAGATGCGGCCGCCATACATGGCGCCGTAATAGACGCAGGTCAGCAGGATCAGCGCCGGCGTCGCCGGCAGGCCCAGCGTGAAGGCGAGCGGGATCAGGATCGCCACGCCGTTCGACGGGCCGAGCCCCGGCAGCGCGCCGATGATGGTGCCGAGGAAGCAGCCGAGCAGCGCGAGCCCGAGGTTCTCGAGCGTCAGCGCGACCGCGAAGCCGTGCAGCAGGGCGGTGAGCGTATCCATCCTGTCTCTCCCTCAGAAGCCCAACGGGCCGCGCGCCAGCGACAGGCCGAGGATGAGGTGGAAGACGACGTAGATGCCGACCGAGATGGCGACGCCGGCGACGACCGCCTGCAGCGGCCCCGCGCCGAGCCGCCAGCGACAGGAACGCCGCGGCCACCGCCGTGGCGATGACGAAGCCGACCTCGGGCAGCGCCAGCGCGTAGGCGACGAGCACCGCGACCGACGACGGCGATCTCGAAGAGGCGGCCGAAGGCCGGCCAGTCCGGCTCGGGATCGGGCCGCAGCAGCACGTAGAGGCTCGAGATGCCGAGCAGCACGCCGATGATGATCGGGAAGGTCTTCGGGCCGACCGGATCGGAGATGAAGCTCACCTGGATCTGCGTCGCCTGCCAGATGTAGAAGATGGCGAGCGCGAGACCGCAGCCGCCGAGGACGCGATCGCTCATCGGCCCCTCCCTGGAAAGGTGGGCGCCGGTTCGTGCCGGCGCCGCGTGGTATCGTTGCAGTCCGGGCGCCGCCGCAGGCGTGCCGCGGCGGCGCAAGGCTCGGAGGCGGCTTACTTGATCAGGCCGATCTGCTTGGAGAGGTTCTGGATCTTGTCGACCGACTGCTGCACGAACTCCTGGAACTCCTCGCCCTGCAGGTCGAGCGGCGCCAGGCCGTTCTGCGCCATGATCTTCTTCCACTCGTCGGAAGCGTAGACCTTGCCGATCGCGTCGACCCAGTAGTCGTAGGCGTCGTCGGACATGTTGCCGGGGCCGTAGAAGCCGCGCCAGTTGGCGCCGACCACGTCGATGCCCTGCTCCTTGGCGGTCGGGAACTCCGAGAAGTCGCCCGGCAGCCGCTCCGGCGCCAGCACGGCCAGCACCTTGATGTCGCCGGAATCGACGAAGCCCTTGGCCTCCGACGCGTCGCCGGTGAAGGCCTGCACGCTGCCCGCCAGGAGCTGCGTCACCGCCTCGCCGCCGCCGTCGAAGGCGACGTACTTGATCTTGCGGACGTCGTCGATGCCGGCCGCCTGCGCGGCGATCAGCACCTTGAGGTGGTCCCAGCCGCCGACCGCGGAGCCGCCGGCGATCGAGACCGAGGTCGGATCCTTCTTGATCTTGTCCATCAGCTCGGGGAGCGTCTTGATCGGCGAGTCCTTGGCGACGGCGATGATGCCGTAGTCGGCGCCGACGGAGCCGATCCAGCGGACCTGGTCCATCGTGTTGCCGGGATAGGCGCCCTGGGCGAGGCGGGTCGCGGTCGCCGACGAGGCCGCGACGATCAGGTTGTTGTCGTCGTTGCGCTTGTTGACGACGTCCGCGTAGGCGACGCCGCCGCCGCCGCCGGCCATGTTGGTGACCTGCATCGTGCCGGGGATCAGGTCGAGATCCTGCAGGGTCTTGCCGACCTGCCGGCAGGTGAAGTCCCAGCCGCCGCCGGGATTGGCGGGGGCGATGCATTCGGTGTTGTCGGGCTTGAAGTCCTGGGCGCCGGCGTTGGCCGAAAGGCCGGTCACCGCCACCGCGGCGACGACCAGGGCACGCCAGGTGTGGCCGAGCACTGCCATGTCTTTTTCCTCCGAGTTCGTTTCTTGTGGACGATCTCCCTGCGAGCAGGCACGGAGACCCCGAGCCAACAGCGTTACCCGCACAAGCTGTCACCAAGCTGTCAGACCCGGCCGCGGCCGCCTCCGGCGCGGTAGCCGGCGAAGCCGGGCAGGATGTCCCGTTTCGGGCAGCGCCGCCTCCGGTCTATAGTCGCCGAAACGACCGCCCGGGCAAGCGCGCGGCGAGCCGGAGGAACACGAGAGTGCGGCTGCTCGTCATCGAGGACACGCTGGACGTGGCCGACGCCATCGCGTCGAGCCTCGCGCGCGACGGCTCGGCCGTCGACCACGCCGCCTCGCTGGCCGGCGCGCGCGACTTCCTCGAGGGCCGCGGCTACGACGTCGTGATCCTCGACATGAACCTGCCCGACGGCAGCGGCGGCGAGCTGCTCGACTGGATGCGCCGCAGCGGCCTCGCCACCGCCGTGCTGGTGGTGACGGCGCGCTTCGGGGTCGAGGACCGGGTCGCCGCGCTCGACGCCGGCGCCGACGACTACCTCGTCAAGCCGTTCGACCTGCGGGAGCTGAACGCGCGGGTGCGCGCCCTGGCGCGGCGGGGCACGGCGGAGCATCGCGGCCTCGTCGAGTACGGCGACCTCGTGTTCGATCCCGCCGGCCGGGCGCTCGCCGTGCGCGGCGAGCCGATCTCGCTGACGCGGCGCGAGTTCAGCCTGCTCGAGGTGATGCTCGCCAATCGCGGCCGGGTCGTCTCGAAGGAGCGCATCTTCGACCGCATGTTCGCCGCCAACGAGGAGGAGGTCGGCCTCAACGCGGTCGAGATCTACATGGCGCGGCTGAGGCGCAAGCTCGCCGGCAGCCGCGTCTCCATCCGCACGCTGCGCGGCCTCGGGTACCAGCTCCTTGCCGAGAACTAGGCCGCGCTTCGCCGCGTCGCTGTCGACCCGGCTGGCGGCCGCGCTCGCGCTCATCCTGGCGCTCGGCGGCACCGCGGTGACGGTCGCCGCCCTCGCCTACGGCCGCCAGGCCGCGCGCCAGGCCTACGACCAGCTGCTGATCGGCGCCGCGAACCAGATCGCCGGCTCGATCTCGATCCACGACGGCGAGGTGGTGGTCGACATCCCGCCGTCGGCCTTCGAGCTCCTCGCGCTCGCCCGCGACGACCGGGTGGTCTACGCCGTGTTCGGCCCGGCCGGGCAGCTGATCACCGGGTATGACGGGCTGTCGCCGCCGGGCGACGTGGGCGAGGCGGCGTTCCGGCAGGGCATTTTCGGCGGCGAGCCGGTGCGCCTCGTCGCCGTGCGGCGGCGCTTCGCGGAGCGCGCCTTCAGCGGCGCCGTCGACGTGGTCGTCGGGCAGACGCTGCGCGCCCGCCGGGAGCTCGCCCGCAACATCACGGAGAACGCGCTGCTCGTGGTCGGCGGCGCCGGGCTCGTGATGGCGGGGCTCGTCGTCTTCGCGATCCGCTCGGCGCTCCAGCCGCTGCGCCGCATCGAGCGCGGGCTGTCGGGACGCGAGCCGCAGGACCTGACGCCGCTCGACGTGGCGGTGCCCCGCGAGATCGAGCACCTGACCGCGGCGATCAACCGCTTCATGGCGCGGCTCGACCGGCAGGTGACGGCGACCCGCAGGCTGATCGCCGACGCCTCGCACCAGCTGCGCACGCCCGTCACGGCGCTGCGCGCGCAGGCCGAGCTCGCCGCCGCCGAGACCGATCCGGAGCGCCAGCGCGCCATCGTCGCGCGCATCCACGATCGCGCGGTGAGCCTGAGCCGCCTGACCGACCAGATGCTGAGCCACGCGCTGATCATCCACCGGGCCGAGGCCGAGCCGCTCGGCCGCATCGACCTGCGCGAAGTGGCGCTGCGCGCGGTCGAGGAGACCGACCAGGAAAGGCCGGAGGCGGCGAGCACGCTGAACCTCGACCTCTCCGACGATCCCGTGCCGTGCCGCGGCGACACCCTGTCGCTCGTCGAGGCGACGAAGAACCTGATCAACAACGCCGCGCGCTACGGCCGGCCGCCGGTCACCGTCGCGGCCTTCGCCGCCGGCGCCACGGCGACGCTCTGCGTGCGCGACCGGGGCCCGGGCATTCCGGAGGAGCACTGGGACGACGCGGCGCAGCGCTTCGCCCGCAACGCCGCGTCCTCCCCCGGCGGGGCGGGGCTCGGACTGGCCATCGTCGGCGCCGTCGCAGAGGCCCATGCCGGCACGCTCGCGTTCCGGCGGACCGCGGCGGGCGAGTTCGAGGCGGCCCTGACGCTGCCGGCCGACGACGAGGAGGCGGAGGAGGCATGAGGAGCATCGTCCTGCCCGGACTCGCGGCTCTCGCGGCGGTTCTGGCCCTCTGCGGAACGGCGGGAGCCGGACCGGCGCCGGAGGCGACCGCCCGGTACGGGCCGGAGGACGCCGTGGAGGTGCTGACCGTGCAGGGCACGACCGACGTCGCCGCCTTCGCGCCGGTGATCGAGGCCTTCGTGCGCGCCGCGGCCGGCGTGCGGATCGACTACGAGCAGTGGGCCTCGAACGACCTCTACGAGGTCGCGGCCGCCGCCTGCCGGGGCGAGGGGCGGCCGGCCGACATGATCGTCAGCTCGGCGATCGACCAGCAGGTCAAGCTCGTGAACGACCGCTGCGCCGAGGCCCACCGCTCGCTCTGGACGGAGCGGCTGCCGCGCGAGGCGAACTGGCGCGACGAGGTGTTCGGGGTGACGCGCGAGCCGGCGGTGATGGTCTACAACGTCGACCTCGTGCCGCCCGACGAGGCGCCGCGCTCGCGCTTCGACCTGATCGACCTGCTGCGCCCGCACGACAGCCGCTATGCCGGCCGCGTCGCGACCTACGACATCGAGGAATCCGGCCTCGGCTATCTCTTCGCCTTCGCGGACTCGCTGCAGGCCACGACCTTCGGCAGCCTGATCGAGGCCTTCGGCCGCTCCGGCGCCGTGGCCACCTGCTGCTCCGCGGAGATCATCGACGGGGTGGCCGAGGGGCGCTACCTGATCGCCTACAACGTGCTCGGCTCCTACGCGCTCGAGCGTGCCGCCCGGGACCGGCGCATCGCCGTCGTCGCGCCGGAGGACTACACGCTGGTGCTGACCCGCGCGGCGCTGATCCCCCGCGGCGCGGCGCATGCGGAGCTGGCGGGCGCGTTCCTCGACTTCATGCTGTCGGATGCCGGCCGCAGGGCGCTGGCGGCGAGCCATCTGCTCGTGCCGCTCGACGACCCCGACGCGACCGAGCTGCGCATCCCCGGCGGCGACGATTCGGTGCTGCGCCCGATCCCGCTGTCGCCGGCCCTGCTCGTCGGGCTCGACCGCCAGAAGCGGGCGCAGTTCATCGCGCTGTGGCGCTCGACCTTCCCGAAGGAGTAGCGCGAGCCCGCCGCGGCGCGGTCAGACGGCGAAGCGGGCCGCCTCGCTCTCGCGCAGCGTCAGGCCGAGGCCCGGCGCCTTCGAGGCCCGGAGGACGCCGCCCGGCTGGATCGCCGGCGCGCCCTCGAAGAGCATCTTCTCGATGCGCACGTGGTCGTGGAACCACTCCATGTGGATCGCCGGCTGCGCCGCCAGGCAGGCGTGAAGATGCACCGCCGGGCCGCAATGGCTCGACATGGGGATCTCGAAGGCCTCGCTCAGCGCCGCCGCCTGCATGAAGCCGGAGATGCCGCCGCAGCGCGTCGCGTCGGCCTGCAGCACGTCGACGCAGCCCTCGACGAGCAGGTCGCGGAAATAGCGGCTGTCGTAGCCGTACTCGCCGGTCGAGACGTTCATGCCGGCGGGCCCGCGGTCGCGCAGCAGCCTCAGCCCCGCGCGGTCCTCCGAGGACACCGGCTCCTCCACCCACGACACGTCGAAGCTCGCGAAGGCTTCCATGAAGGCGAGCGCCTGCTTGCGCGTCCACGCGCCGTTGGCGTCGACGAACAGGCCGACCTCCTCGCCGATCGCCTGCCGCGCGGTCTTGACGCGGTGGACGTCGTGCGCCGGGTCGCGCCCGACCTTCATCTTGACCCAGCGGCAGCCCTGCTGCGCCCAGTGGCCGAGCTGCTGCTCGAGCTTCCGGTCGTCGTAGGAGGTGAAGCCGCCGCTGCCGTAGACGGGGATCTCGTCGCGCGCCCGGCCGAGGAGATCGGCCACGGGGACCCCGAGCAGCTTGCCCTTGAGGTCCCACAGCGCGTTGTCGATCGCCGCCACCGCCATGGCCGCGATGCCGGGGCGGCCGTTGTTGCGGAGCTTGACCTCCATGTCGCGGCGGAGCTTCGGGATGTCGAAGGGATCGCCGCCCTCGACGATGGAGCCGAGCTTGCTCTCGATGAACCTGGCGACCGCGACGTCGCCGTAGGTGTAGCCGATGCCGGTCTCGGAGCCAGCCTTCAGGGTGACGAGCACCATGGTGGTGCTCGACCACTCGAGCGTGCCGTCGGACTCCGGCGCGTCGGTCGGGATCTCGTAGGCGGAAACCCCGACCTTCTCGATTTGCCTCTTCATCGGTCGCGGCTCAGTGCGTGGTGCGCTTGATCGTCTGCCACGCCATGGCGGCCGCGTTCGGATCGCCCTTCAGGAAGGCGGTCGCGTAGCTCTTCACCTGCGAGGAGGTGATGTGCGGCGGGATCGTCGGCACGTTGGCGTCGGTCAGCACGTCGATCACCACGGGCCGGTCGGCGCCGAGCGCGGTCTGCCACGCCTGCGCGACCTGGTCGGGGCTGTCGACGCGGATGCCCTTGAGGCCGACGAGCTCGGCATATTCGGCGAACGGGAAGAGCGGCAGATCCTGGGTCTGCTCGACCTTCGGCGAATCCGCCTGGATGCGCTGCTCCCACGTCACCTGGTTCAGGTCCTGGTTGTTCAGCACGCAGATGACGAGGCGCGGGTCGGCCCACCGCTTCCAGTACTTGGAGATGGTGATGAGGCCGTTGATGCCGAGCATCTGCATCGCGCCGTCGCCGACGAAGCCGATGCACACGCGCTCCGGGAAGGCGAACTTCGCCGCCGTGGTGTAGGGAACGCCCGGGCACATCGTGGCGAGCGTGCCGGACAGGGTGGCCTTCATGCCGCGGCGCAGCTTCAGCGCGCGGGCGAACCAGTTGGCCGAGGAGCCGGAATCGGCGGAGATGATGGCGTTCTCCGGCAGGCGTTTCGACAGCTCCCAGAACACGAGCTCGGGGTTGACGGGGTCGGCGTCGAGCATGCTCTTCGACTCCACGCTCTCCCACCAGTCGGCGATCTTCTTCTCGAGCTTCTCGCGCCACGAGCGGTCCTGCTTGCGCTCCAGATGCGGCAGCAGCGCCTTGATCGTCGCCTTGGTGTCGCCGACGAGGCCGATCTCCATGGGGTAGCGGATCGACAGCATCTTGCCGTCGATGTCGATCTGCACGCCGCGCGCGTCGCCCTCCTTCGGCAGGAACTCCGAATAGGGGAAGCTCGAGCCGATCATCAGGAAGGTGTCGCAGTGCTGGATCATGTAGTCGGTCGGCTCGGTGCCGAGCAGGCCGATCTGGCCGGTCACGAAGGGCAGGTCGTCGGGCAGCGCCGCCTTGCCGAGCAGCGCCTTGGCGACGCCGGCGCCGAGCGTGTCGGCGAGCGCGATCACCTCGTCCTCGGCGCCGAGCGCGCCGGCCCCGATCAGGATGCCGACCTTCTCGCCCTCGTTGAGGATGCGCGCGGCGTGCTTGAGATCGTCCTCCTGCGGCACGACCTTGGGCTCGTGGAAGCCGACCGAGGAATGCACGGTGCCGTGGGCGTGCGGCGGCTTCTCGACCGCCGGCTCCTCCTGCACGTCGTTGGGGATGATGATGCAGGTCGGGCTGCGCGTCGCCGCGGCGATGCGGAAGGCGCGGTCGACGAGATGGCGCAGCTGGGCGGGCGCCATGCAGGTCTGGCAGAACTCGTGGGCGACGTCCTTGAACAGCACCTGCAGGTCGACCTCCTGCTGATAGCTGCCGCCGAGCGCGCTGCGCGCCTGCTGGCCGACGATGGCGACGACCGGCTGGTGGTCGAGCTTGGCGTCGTAGAGGCCGTTCAGCAGGTGGATCGCGCCGGGCCCGGAGGTGGCGAGGCAGACGCCGACCTCGCCGGTGTACTTGGCGTGGGCGCAGGCCATGAAGGCGGCCTCCTCCTCGTGCCGCGTCTGCACGAAGCTGAAGCAGTCCGGGTTGCGCTCGTACGCGGCGAGGATGCCGTTGATGCCGTCGCCGGGGAAGCCGAAGACGCGCTCCACGTTCCACTCGCTCAGGCGTTCGAGGAGAAAGTCACCGGTTGTCTTGGCCATGGTCTGAGATCCCTTGCTGTGCTGCGCGGCGAGGCGGATTGCGGCAGCACCCGGGGCGGGCGTTCGCTGCGGGAACTCGCACCGGGTGCGTTTCCACCGAGGGGCCGGTGGCGGCCCGGACCGTCTTCGAGGGCGGCTTGGCCGTGGGGTCGGCCGGCGCGCTCGAATGGCTGTCTCGGGCATTGAACCGGCCGGCGCGCGGTCGTGTTCCGGACAGGGAGCGAACCTTTGCCCCTGGGTGCGGGTTCTGACATCACTGCAGACGAGACCCTCCCCGCCGCCCAACCACTCCGCCAAGGATTCACATGAAGCCGGTCCGAAGCGGGCTCTATCCGCCCATCTCCACGTACGGCATCATCGGCGACGGCCGCACCGCCGCGCTCGTCTCCGAGCAGGGCAGCATCGACTGGCTGTGCCTGCCGGATTTCGACGGCCCGACGATCTTCGCCGCGCTGCTCGACCGGCACTCGGGCGGCCGGCTCGGCCTGCGTCCGCCCGTCGAGCACGAGGTGACGCGGCGCTACCTGGACACCACGCCGGTGCTCGAGACGACCTTCACGTCGCAGGAGGGAAGCTTCCGGGTCATCGACTTCATGCCGCTCGCGCTCGACGGCACCGGCGGCCGCATCGAGCCCGAGCGCGAGCTGATCCGCATCGTCGAGGGCATTTCCGGCGAGCCGGAGGTCGAGCTGAGCTTCGATCCGCGGCCGGACTACGGCCAGGCGCAGCCGATCCTGAAGAAGCGCGGCAAGCTCGGCTGGACCTTCGCCCACGGCGCCGACTTCTTCCTGCTGCGCACCGACATCGAGGCGGAGCCGAGCGGCTTCGGCTCGCTGCGCGGCTGCGCGCGGCTGAGGCCCGGCGAGCGGCGATACGTCTCGTTCTCCTTCACGCGGCGCGACATCGGCATCGTGCCCGGCATCGGCGCGGAGAGCGACGAGAAGCTCGAGGCGACCTGCGGCTGGTGGCGGGAGTGGATCTCGCGCTGCCGGTACGACGGGGACTGGCCGGAGGCGGTGAAGCGCAGCCTGGTGACGCTGCGGCTGCTCAATTTCAACCAGTCGGGCGCCGTGGTCGCGGCCGCCACGACCTCGCTGCCGGAATCGATCGGCGGCGTCCGGAACTGGGACTACCGCTTCTGCTGGCTGAGGGATTCCGCCTTCATCCTGCGCGCCTTCATCGACATGGGCTACGACGAGGAGGGCCAGGGCTTCCTCAGCTGGCTGCTGCACGCGACGCGGCAGACGGCCCCGCGCCTGCGGCCGCTCTACACGATCTACGGCCGGCAGGGCGGCGGCGAGCGCAACGCGCTGGGGCTCGAGGGCTACATGGGCTCGGCCCCGGTGCGGGTCGGCAACGGCGCGGCGAGCCAGACGCAGCTCGACGTCTACGGCGCGGTGATCGAGGCGGCGCACGACTATGTCGAGCGCGGCGGCCGGCTCGACGGCCAGGAGCGCAAGCTGCTGCTCGGCATGGGCGAGGTCGTGATCGGCGAATGGCGCAAGCCGGACGCCGGCATCTGGGAGATCCGCGGCGGCCCGCTGCACAACACCTACTCGAAGGCGCAGTGCTGGGCGGCGCTCGACCGGCTGATCCGGATGATCGACGGCGGCTACCTCCAGGGCCCGCGGCAGCGCCTCGAGGAGGAGCGCGACCGCATCCGCGCCTCCGTCATGACGGAAGGCTGGAACGAGGCGCTGCAGCGCTTCGACGGCGCCTATGGCCGCAACTTCGTCGACGCCTCGACGCTGCTGATGCCGCGGCTCGGCATCATCGACGCCGACGACCCCAAGATGCGCAAGACCTTCGACACGATCCAGCGCGAGATCGGCCGGGACGAGCTCCTGCTGCGCTACAACGAGGGCGTGGACGGCTTTGCCTCGAACGAGGGCGCGTTCGTCGTCTGCAGCTTCTGGGCGATCGACCACCTCGCCCGGCGCGGCGACATCGACGAGGCCAAGCGCCGCTTCGAGGCGATGCTGGCGCGCGGCAACGATCTCGGCCTCTATGCCGAGGAGATCGACCTGGACAGCGGGGAGATGCTCGGCAACTTTCCGCAGGCCTACTCGCATGCCGGGCTGATCGGCGCGGCGATGACCATCAAGGCGGCCGAGCGCGGCGAGCTCGTCCACGGCCAGTCCGAAGCCCCGGAGGAAGCCCCGACGTGAACGACCAGCTCTTCCAGACGGTCTTCCAGCACTGGCAGCAGATCCTGGCGTGGGGCCTCCTCGCGACCGGCTGCATGACCACGGTGCTGGAGGGCACCCAGCTCACCGGCTTCTCGCGCCTCAGCCTGCCGTTCCTGTTCGGCACGTTCATCATGCGCGACCGGCAGAAGGCGACGATCGCCGGCTATTTCCTCTACATGGCGGGGGCGTGGCTGTTCGCCTTCGTCTACGCGTTCTTCATGGAGGCGGCGCAGATCTACGCGTGGTGGTTCGGCGCCCTGCTCGGCCTCGTGCACGGCCTGTTCCTGGTGACCGTGTTCCTGCCGATCCTGCCCTACGTCCACCCGCACGTCGCGACCGAGTACGACGGCCCGAACGCGCTGCGCCGGCTCGAGCCGCCCGGCAAGTTCGGCCTCAATTACGGCCGGGCGACGCCGCTGACGACGGTCGCCGCGCAGATCCTGTTCGGGCTGATCTTCGCCGCCGGGTACGGTCACTAGCCGGCGGCCGCTCCGCCGGAACAACGGCTGCAGGCACCGGATTGACCACATGGCGGCGCCCGCCGCCGAACATCCGATAGAACGAGAAGCCGGAGGGTTGGGCATGCCCGGCGCACCGCGCAAGAAAGAAGCCCATATCGCTCGTCCCGCCTCGGCCCGGCACCAGCCGCCGACGCGTGCCGCGCCCGTCGTCGCGGCGACCTGCCTCGGCCTGCTCGGCATGGTGCTGGTCGGCACGGCGGTGAAGCGCAGGCGCCAGCGGCGCCCCGTGGTCGGCACGCCGCGGCCGAGCCTGAAGCCGAGCCAGTTCGTGGCGGCGGGCTCCGGCATGCTGGCGACGAGCGTGCTGCTCGACAGCGCCTTCGAGCACTTCAAGGGCAGCTACGCCAACCCCGCCATGTACGTCGCGCCGATCACGGCGGGCGTCTCCCTGTCGGCGGCGATCGCCGGGCCGGCCTGGCCCTATCGCCGCGCCACCGGCCTCGGCGTGGCGGGCGTCGGCGCGGCCGGCCTCGCCTTCCACATGTACAACATCACCAAGCGCCCCGGCGGCCTCAGCTGGAACAACCTGTTCTACGCCGCCCCCTTCGGGGCCCCCGGCGCGCTCGTCGCGAGCGGCCTCGTCGGCGCCACGCGCTCGATCATCGAGGACCGCGAGCGGCGCCACGAGGGCGAGGTCAGGGCCGGCCGCGAGGTCGGCGCCCTGACATCCGCGGCGATCTTCGCCACGACCACGGAGATCGCGCTGCTGCATTTCCGCGGCGCGTTCCACAATCCCTACATGTACCTGCCGGTGACGATCCCGCCCGCGGCGGGCGCCGCGCTCGCCCTCGCCGCGTCGAGCAACGGCCCGACCGAGCGGCGGCTCGCCCAGGGCTCGATGATGGCGCTGGGCGTGCTCGGCCTCGCCGGGGTCGGCTTCCACGCCTACGGCGTCCACCGCAACATGGGCGGCTTCGCCAACTGGATGCAGACCATGTTCCAGGGCCCGCCGATGGCGGCGCCGCCGAGCCTGACCGGCCTCGCGCTGGCGGGCATCGGCGCGGTGCGCCTGCTCGAGCGGCGGTGACAGCGAAGGAGGACCTCCATGCGCGCCTTCAGGACGCCCTATCGCGGCTACAACGTCCTCGACAAGTGGGACACGGTCTCGTGGAACGACCAGACCCGCGAGGCCGTGCACGACCGCCTGACGAACATTCCGGACCGGCGCTTCTTCACGCAGCACGAGTGGGAGACGCTCGAGGCGGTCTGCGAGCGCATCCTGCCGCAGCCGGAGCGCCGCGAGCCGGTGCCGATCGTGCCGTTCATCGACAAGGGCCTCGCCGAGAACTCGACGAGCGGCACGCAGCTCGCCGCGCTGCCGAAGCTGCACGAATGCTGGCGCCGCCTGGTGGCCGGCATCGACGCCGAGGCGGAGGGCCAGTACGGCCACCCCTTCAAGCGGATCGACATCACCTCGCAGACCAAGGTGCTGCGCCGGATCGGCGACGGCGACGTCATGACCGAGGCCTGGCAGGGCCTGCCGCCGCAGACGGTGTTCCGCAAGATCCTGCTCAAGGAGGTGGTCGGCATCTACTACGCCCATCCCGACGCGTGGAGCGAGATCGGCTTCGGCGGCCCCGCCGCCCCGCGCGGCTATCTGCGCCTCGCCCCCGACCGCCGCGACCCGTGGGAGGCCGAGGAGACGGGCGACCTGCCGGTGAACGAAGCGGATTTCAGCTGACATGAGCGACGCGACCGAGCATCCCCGCGCCATCCACAACCGCGCCCCCGACCCGATGGAGCGCGGCGGATGGATCCCCATGCGCCAGTACGACGACGGCGAGGAGGTCGACTTCGCGATCGTCGGCACCGGTGCCGGCGGCGGCGTGCTCGCCGCGAAGCTCGCCGCGGCCGGCTTCTCCGTCGTCGCCTTCGACGCCGGCGCCTTCTTCCGCCCGCTCGAGGACTTCGCCTCCGACGAGCGGGCGCAGCGCAAGCTCTACTGGCTCGACGACCGGATCTCCGACGGCGACGACCCGCTGACCTTCGGCGACAACAATTCCGGCCAGGCCGTGGGCGGCTCGACCGTCCATTTCCAGATGGTGACGCTGCGGTTCCGGCCCGAGTGGTTCAAGGCCCGCTCCGCCCTCGGCTACGGCCACGACTGGCCCGTCGACTGGCGCGAGATGTGGCACTACTACGACGAGGTCGAGCACGTGCTCGGCATCTCCGGCCCCATCCGCTATCCGTGGGGCCCGGACCGCGGGCGCTACCCCTTCCGCGAGCACGAGGTGAACGCCGCCGGCCAGGTGCTGGCGCGCGGCGCCGAGGCGATGGGCGTCGGCTGGTGCGCGACCCCGCTCGCCACCCTGTCGGCGCCGCGCGGACGGGCCCACCCGTGCGTCTATCGCGGCTTCTGCAAGGTCGGCTGCTCGACGAACGCCAAGCAGTCGATCCTCAACACCTACATCCCGATGGCGATCGAGGCCGGCGCCGAGATCCGCGACCTCGCGATGGTCGGGCAGGTCGAGACGGCGCCGGACGGCAGGGCGACGGGCGTCGTCTACAACCGGCAGGGCGAATGGCGCCGGCAGAGGGCGAAGCACGTCGTGGTCGCCGGCTACGCGGTCGAGACGCCGCGGCTGCTCCTCAACTCGGCGACGCCGCAGCATCCCGACGGCCTGTCGAACTCCTCGGGCCTCCTCGGCAAGTGCCTGATGGCGCACGGCAACCACGCCGTCTGGGGCGTCTGCGAGGAGGAGATCCGCTGGTACAAGGGCCCGCCCTCGATGGCGGTGTGCGAGCACTGGAACTACGAGGACCGCGGCAAGGACTTCTCCGGCGGCTATTCCTTCATGAGCCAGGGCCCGCTGCCGGTCGACTACGCCCAGTCGCTGGTCTCGAACACCGGCCTGTTCGGCGAGGACCTGCGGCGCGAGATGGCGCTCTACAACCACATGGCCGGCCTCAAGATCGTCGGCGAGGCGGAGCCGCGCGAGGTGAACCGCGTCGAGCTCGACGCGGAGGAGACCGACCGCTTCGGCCTGCCGCGGGCGCACGTCTACTACTCGCATTCGGAGAACGACAAGCGCCTGAAGGCCCACTGCCTCGACTTCATGTCGGACATGCTCGACGCCGGCGGCGCGGAGGTTCTCTACACCACGACCGACACGGCGCACCTGATGGGCGGCTGCCGCATGGGCACCGACCCGCGCGACAGCGTCGTCGACCCTTACGGCCGCAGCTGGGACATCCCGAACCTGTGGGTGTGCGACGGCTCGCTGTTCCCGACCTCGGGCGGCGTCAACCCGTCCCTGACCATCATGGCGATGGCGGCGCGGATCGGCGACCACATCGTGCGCGAGGGCCGGCGCGGCGGGCTGGGCTGAGCGGCTTTGGCAGGCAGGCCTTTTCGTGCTCTCCTTCCGCGGCAACCAGAGGGCGAGGCCTTCCATGCCGCGGCGGGCGGACATCGAAGAGGCGCTGAGGCGACTGGCGCCGGACATCCCGGACCACGAGTTCGAGATCGTCGTCGACCGGGCGCTCGACAGCGCCGGGCTGAAGACGGCCTACCCCGAGCAGGCGGCGTGGCTGTCCCTCGTGGCCTATGTCAGGCACATGCTGACCGACTACGACGAGCTGCTCGAGGAAGGCTACGACGTCGACAGCGCGCGCCACTTCGTGCTCGGCGACATGAACGACATCCTCGACGACTGGGGCGCGCGGCGCCGCGTCTCCGGCGAGGAGCAGGAGCTGTGACGGCCACGCCGCGGAGCGCCGCCGGTTGAAGTCCCTTCTCCATCCCGAGCTGGTCAACGGCCGGACCGGCGACCCGGCGCTCTTCCTCGACTTCCAGTTCGCGCGCCGCGCCTTCCTGTTCGACCTCGGCGACCTGCACCCGATGCCGGCGCGCAAGCTCCTGCGCGTGACGGACGCCTTCGTCTCGCACTGCCACCTCGACCATTTCGTCGGCTTCGACCGGCTGCTCAGGCTGTCGATCGGCCGCGAGGCGACGATCAGGCTGCACGGGCCGGAAGGGCTGATCGGCAAGGTCGCCCACAAGCTCGCCGCCTACACCTGGAACCTCGCCGACAAGTACGCCGTCGATCTCGTCTTCATCGTCCAGGAAATGGCGGCGAACGGAGCGCGCCGCGCCGCCCGGCTGCGCCTGAAGAACCGCTTCGCGCCGGAGGACCACCCGGTTCCGGACCTGCCGCCGGGCTGCCTCGTGGCCGAGCCGACGCTGCGGGTCGAGACGGCGACGCTCGACCACTTCATGCCGTGCCTCGCCTTCGCCCTGCAGGAGGCGAAGCACGTGAACGTCTGGCGCAACAGGGTGGAGGCCGAGGGCCTGCCGGTCGGGCCGTGGCTCAAGGCGTTCAAGGAGGCCGTGGCGGCGGACGCGCCCGACGAGGCGCCGATCGCCGTCGACGGAGGCCGGCACCGGCCGCTCGGCGAGCTCCGCCACCTCGTCAGCGTCGAGGCCGGGCAGAAGATCGGCTACGTCACCGACATTCGCGGCACGGAGGAGAACATCGCCGCCGCGGCGGCGTTGGTGGCGGGTGCCGACGTCCTGTTCGTCGAGGCGGCCTTCGCGGCGGAGGACCGGGAGGTCGCGGCCGAGCGCGGCCACCTCACGACCGCCCAGGCGGTCGAGATCGGCCGGCAGGGCCGGCGCCAAGCGCCTCGAACCGTTTCATTTTTCGCCGCGTTATGCAGACGAGGACGATCGTCTCCTGCGTGAGGTCATGGCAGGCTCGGCGGAAAGCCCGTAACAGTCGAACATTCGTCCGCCGCCCGCGAGACCCACCAGGAGCGACCAGCCCTTGACCGAAGCCCACGTGAACCGCATCGCCACGGCCGTCCCGCCGAACGATGTGCACCGGTTCTTCCTCGACTTCGCCCGCAGCCGCATCTCCCACAACATGGTCTATGGCGCCCTCTTCGACCGCATGGCCGACAAGGGCGGCATCGAGCACCGCTTCTCCTGCCTGGAGCCCGCCAGCGACCCGGCGAGCGAGAGCCTCGACGCCGAGGGCATGTTCTTTCCCGGCGCCTTCCCGGGGACGGACCAGCGGATGAAGCTCTACGAGGAGCGCGCGCCCGTGCTGGCGCAGCAGGCGGTGGAGCGGCTCGGTCTCGGCGACGAGCGGCACAAGGTGACGCATGTCATCGTCACCTCCTGCACCGGCTTCTCGGCGCCGGGCCTCGACCTCGAGATCGTCGCGCGCTGCGGCCTCGACAGCTCCGTCGAGCGCACGATCGTCGGCTTCATGGGCTGCTACGCGGCGGTGAGCGGGCTCAAGCTCGCCCGCCACATCGTGCGCTCCGAGCCGCAGGCGCGCGTGCTGATGGTCAATCTCGAGCTGTGCACGCTGCACATCAAGGAGACCCGCGAGGTCGAGAAGCTCCTGTCCTTCTACCTCTGGGGCGACGGCTGCGCCGCCTCGCTGATCAGCGCCGAGGAGACCGGCATCCGCCTCGACAGCTTCCGCTCGGTCGTCACGCCGGACACGAGCGAGCTGATGGAGTGGCACGTGCGCGAGGACGGCTTCGACATGGTGCTCTCCGGCAAGGTGCCGGGCGCCATCCGCCACACGCTGCGCGAGCACCAGGACGAGGTGCTGGGCGGCGCCGCGCCGCAGGAGATCGCGCTCTGGGCCATCCATCCCGGCGGCCGCTCGGTGCTCGACGCCGTCGAGAAGGCGCTGAAGCTGCCGCTCCTTCGCGCTCGACGCCGCCCGCGGCGTGCTGCGCGACTACGGCAACATGTCGTCGGCGACCATCATGTTCGTGATGAAGGCGCTGATGGAGCGCGGCGAGCGGGAAGCGCGCGGCTGCGGCATGGCGTTCGGGCCCGGCCTGACGGCGGAGACCATGCTGTTCAGCACCGGGCGCTGAGGGCGCTGCCCATGCGACGCGAGGTGACGCCCGAGATCCTCGACGAGCTGCCCGCCGACGACCCGCGGGCGGTGCGGTCGCGCCGCGACCTCGCCCGCGTCAACGCCGTGATGCTGCAGGCCCGCATCATGGCGCGGCTGGCGGCCCGGCACGTCGCGGCGCCGCCGCGGCGGATCCTCGAGATCGGCGCCGGCGACGGCGCGTTCAGCCTCGCCGTGGCGAAGCGGCTCGCGCCGCGCTGGCCGGGCGTCGAGATCCACCTGCTCGACCGCCAGGACATCGTGCCGGCGGAGCGGAAGGCGGCCTTCGGGCGGCTCGGCTGGCGGGCCGAGACGGTGCGGTCGGACGTCTTCGACCGCCTCGGCCGGGCGGAGGGGCCCGGCTACGACCTCGTGCTCGCGAACCTCTTCCTGCACCATTTCGAGGCGCCGCGCCTGCGCGACCTCCTGGCCGGGATCGCCGCCTGCAGCCCCGCCTTCGTCGCGACGGAGCCGCTGCGCGGCCCCCTGCCCTATCGGCTGTCGCGCTTCCTGTGGGTGCTCGGCGCCAACGACGTGACGCGCCACGACGCTTCGGTCAGCGTGCGCGCGGGCTTCAACGGCGACGAGCTGACGCGGCTGTGGCCGGCCGGCGAGGCGTGGCGGATCGAGGAACGGCGGAGCGGCATCTTCACGCACGGCTTCGCCGCCGTGCGGGGCGGGAGCGGCGGAGCGCCATGAGATACGACGCGATCATCGTCGGCGGCGGGCCCGGCCGGCGCCTCGGCCGCGCTTTCGCTGGCGCAGGCCGGCCGCTCCGTCGCCGTCGTCGAGCGCGCGGCCTACCCGCGCCGCAAGGTGTGCGGGGAGTTCATGTCCGGCACCAACGCCAGCCCTGCTCGACCGGCTCGGCCTCGGCGAGGCGTGGCGGGACCTCGCCGGCCCCGAGGTGCGCCGGGTCGGGCTCTATGCCGGCGAGCGCATCGTCTTCGCCGACATGCCGGCCGGGCGCGGCGCGGCGCCGTGCGGCCGGGCGCTCGGCCGCGACGTGATCGACCCGCTGCTCCTGTCGGCGGCGGGCTCGGCGGGGGCGGAGATCCTGCAGCCGTGGCGGGCGACCGGGTTCGAGCGCGACGCGGAGGGCTGGACGGTGGCCGTCCGCACGAAGCACGACGAGCGGAGCCTGACGGCGCCCGTGCTGATCGCCGCGCACGGCTCCTGGGAGCCGGGCCCGCTGCCGACGCAATCCCTGAAGCGCAACGAGCCCTCCGACCTGCTCGGGTTCAAGGCGCATTTCCGCGGCGGCGGCCTGCCGGAAGACCTGATGCCGCTCTTCGTCGTGCCCGGCGGCTATGGCGGCCTCGTCTGGGCCGACGGCGGGCGGCTGTCGCTCTCCTGCTGCATCCG
This sequence comes from uncultured Alphaproteobacteria bacterium, assembly GCA_963816555.1. Classification (GTDB taxonomy): domain Bacteria; phylum Pseudomonadota; class Alphaproteobacteria; order Rhizobiales; family Tepidamorphaceae; genus Lutibaculum. The sequence goes on from CAWFLD010000011.1 coordinate 267,717, forward strand.
GCGCGACGTGCTGGAGGCGGCGCGGTCGGCAAGCGGCGGCGGCGCCGGCGCCGCGGTGGCCGCCTGTCTGACGGCGCGGTGCCGCGGCGTGCGCGAGGCGCTGGACGGCGCGGCGCTCGACGGCGAATGGCTCGCCGCCGGGCCGATCCGGCCGGGCATCCGCGCGCTCTACGCCGACGACATCTTCCGTGTCGGCAACGTCGCCGGCGAGGCGCACCCGATCATCGCCGAGGGGATCAGCATGGGCCTGCAGGGCGGCTGGCTGCTGGCGCAGGCGCTCGCCCGGACCGACCTGCGCGACCCGGCCGCGCGCGCCGAGGCCGGGCGTCGCTACCGGCGCGCCTGGCGGGGGCAGTTCGCGACGCGCATCCGCGCCGCCTCGCTGCTCGCCCGGACGCTGACGAGCCGGCCGGGCCCGGCGATGGCCGGCGCGCTGGCGACGGCATGGCCCGGCGCGCTGACGGTTGGGGCCGCCTACAGCGGCAAGGCGACGCCGCTGATGACGGCGCCGTGAGCGAGGCGCGCCGCCCGCCTCGCCAAGTCGTCCGCAAGTCGTGAACTGACATCTCCTTCGACATGGCGTAGCGTCAGGTGATCGAAGACTTTCGACGGACCTGATCCGACACGAAAGGAGGTTTGATCATGGTCGACGCAACCGGCGCCTTGGAGGCACCCGAGAGACAGTCGCCGCCTCGCCTCCAGTCCTTCTCGCCGCACGACATCTCGGAGGCGCTGCGGAAGGGCTTTCTCGATTTCCGCACGAACCGCAGCGACCTCGTGTTCCTCGCGATCATCTATCCGATCGTGGCACTGTTCGCGGCGCGGCTGGCCTTCGGCTACGACGTGCTGCCGCTCGTCTTCCCGATCCTCGGCGGCATGACGCTGGTCGGCCCGCTGATGACCCTCGCCTACGACAATGCGAGCCGCAGGCAGGATCGCCGGGGCGCCGCCGAGCCCTTGCGCGAGCACCCGGCCCGCGGCGCCGTGCTGGCCTTCGCCGGCCTGCTGACGGCGATCTTCTTCGTCTGGCTGTGCGTCGCCTGGCTCCTCTATGCGCTGACCATGGGGGTCGAGACGCCGGCCTCGGTCGGCGCCTTCGTCGACGACCTGTTCGGCACGGCCGGCGGCTGGACGCTGATCGTCGTCGGCAATCTCGTCGGGTTCGCCTTCGCCGCCGTCGTGCTGTCGATCGGCATCGTCACCTTCCCGCTGATCCTCGACCGGGGCATGGGCGCCGGCGAGGCGATGCGCGTCTCGGCCCGGGTGACGGCGGAGAACCCCGCGGCGGTCGCGGCCTGGGGGCTCGTCGTCGCGGCGGCGTTCCTGCTCGGCTCGATCCCCGCCTTCATCGGCCTCGCCGTCGCCGTGCCCGTGCTCGGCCATGCGAGCTGGCACCTCTACCGCAAGATCGTGCCGACCTGAGCGCGACCACCAGAAGCCGGCCACCCCCACCCCGCCTCCCAAGGGAGGCGGGGCTTTCCGTTGAGCGAAGTCAATTCGCCCGCCCCGCTTTCCTGCCACCGTTCGAGCGCACGGAGCGGCCGCCCGCAGAAGGCGCCGCCGCACGTCGATGCGGCCGAAGATCCGCACGAGCCGCGCTGCAAAGGGGAGACGTCCGGTGCCGACAAAATCCGAGTATCTCTGGATCTACGAGGCCATGGAGAAGGCGCGCCACTACGAGGACACGATGGCCGCCGTCTACATGGAAGGGAAGTCGCCGAAATTCGACATCGGCGCCGGCACCGTGCCCGGCGAGATGCACCTCGCCGCCGGCCAGGAGCCGTGCGCGGCGGCGGTCTGCGTGCACCTGCGCAAGGACGACACGGTGACCGCGACGCACCGGCCGCACCACGCCGCGATCGCCAAGGGCGTCGACCTGAAGAAGATGACGGCCGAGATCTTCGGCAAGAAGGCCGGCCTCGCCGGCGGCCGCGGCGGCCACATGCACCTGCTCGACCCGGAGGTGAACTTCGCCTGCAGCGGCATCATCGCGGAAGGCACCGGCCCCGCCGTCGGCGCGGCGCTGGCGGCCAGGCTGTCGGGGAAGGATTCCGTCGCCGTCGCCTATGTCGGCGACGGCGCGGCCAACCAGGGCGCCTTCCACGAGGCGCTGAACCTCGCGGCGCTGTGGAAGCTGCCGGTGATCTTCGTGATCGAGGACAATTCCTGGGCCATCTCGGTGCCGAAGGACGCGTCGACGGCGGTCGCGGACAACAGCGTCCGCGCCGCGGCCTACGGCATTGCGGGCTTCCACGTCGCCGACAACGACACGCTCGAGCTCTTCGAGGTCGCCGGCGAGGCGGTGGCGAGGGCGAGGCGGGGCGGCGGCCCGACGCTGATCGAGGTCGAGACCTACCGCTATTACGGCCACTTCCAGGGCGATCCCGAGCTCTACCGCCCGAAGGACGAGGTCGCCGAGCTCAAGGCGAGGGACCCGATCCGGCGCTTCCGCGAGGCGATGCTCGAGATGGGCGACGTCACCGCCGAGGAGGCGGACGCGGCGCTGGCGCGCGCCAGGGCCGAGGTCGACGAGGCCTTCGCCTTCGCCCGCGCGGCGGAGTACCCCGCCGGCGAGGAAGCCCTCGCCCACGTCTTCGCCTGACCCGCGCGCCGCGACCTCGAGGAGGGACCAGGACCATGTCGAGCAACCGTATCTTCACCGTCTCGCGCGCGATCTCCGAGGCGATCGCGCAGGAGATGCGCACCGACCCGAGCGTCTTCGTGATGGGCGAGGACATCGGCACGTATGGCGGCATCTTCGGCGCGACGACCGGCCTTCTCGCCGAGTTCGGCGAGGAGCGCGTCCGCGACACGCCGATCTCGGAGACCGCCTTCATCGGCGCCGGCGTCGGCGCGGCGATGGCGGGCATGCGGCCGATCGTCGAGCTGATGTTCGTCGACTTCTTCGGCGTCTGCATGGACGCGATCTACAACCTGGCGGCCAAGAACGTCTATTTCTCCGGCGGCAACTGCAAGGTGCCGCTGGTGATCATGACGGCGACCGGCGGCGGCTATTCCGACGCGGGCCAGCACTCGCAGACGCTGCACGCGACCTTCGCCCACCTGCCGGGCCTCAAGGTCGTGGCGCCGTCGAACGCCTACGACGCCAAGGGCCTGATGGCGGCGGCGATCCGCGACGACAGCCCCGTGATGTTCATGTTCCACAAGGGCCTGCAGGGCCTCGCCTGGATGGCCTCGCCCGAGGGCGCGGCGACCGAGGTGCCGGAAGAGGCCTACATCCTGCCCTTCGGCCGCGCGAAGGTCGTGCGCGAGGGCAAGGACGTGACGATCGTCTCGCTGAGCATGATGGTGCACCGGGCGCTCGAGGCGGCGAAGGCGATGGAGGCCGACGGGATCGACGCGGAGGTCATCGACCTGCGCACGCTGGTGCCGCTCGACCGCGACACCGTCATCAAGTCGGTGGCCAAGACCGGCCGGCTCGTGGTGGTCGACGAGGACTACAGGAGCTTCGGCCTGACCGGCGAGATCATCGCCTCGGTGGTCGAGGACGACCCCTCGCACCTCAAGGCCCCGCCGCGCCGCCTCGCCGTGCCGGACGTGCCGATCCCCTACAGCCGGCCGATGGAGCAGTTCGTGCTGCCGGGCGCCGACCAGATCGTGGCGGCGGCGCGCCAGACGCTCGGGAAGGTGTCCTGAGATGGCCGACATCGCCGTTCCCGAGGGCCTGTGGGACGTCGCGAAGACGCCGGAGGGCATCGTCGCCAACTGGTTCTACGCCGACGGCAGCACCGTCCCCTCCGGCGCGACGGTGGCGGAGCTGATGGTCGAGAAGTCGACCTTCGAGATCGCCGCGCCGGCGGCCGGCAGGCTGCGCATCGCCGTTCCCAAGGACGGCGTGGTGACGCCCGGCACCGTGATCGGCCGGATCGATGGCTGACGGCGCCGCAACGGGCGGGAGCGGGGCGGCGTCCGGCGGCCGCGGCGCCCTGCCGCCGGTCGTGCGCATGGAGGACTTCCCGGCCGCCGCCGCCGGCATCGCCCGGCAGGAGAGCCTGTCTGCCGAGGTCGCGGCCGGAGAGCGCCCGCTCCTGCTGATGTGGCAGGCGCCGCGGGCGCTGATCGTCGGGCGCAGCGACACGCGGCTGCCGGGCTTCACCGACGCCTGCGAGCGGCTGGCGGCGGAAGGCTGGCCGGTGCACGTGCGCCGCAGCGGCGGCTCCGCCTGCCCGGTCTCGGAGGCGACGCTGCAGATCGCCCTCACCGAGCGCGCCCCCGCCGGCACGACCATCGACGCGGGCTACGAGCACGTCGCGGCGATGCTGCAGGCCCTGCTCGAGCCGCTCGGCCTCGACGCGCTGCCGTGCGAGGCCACGACGGCGTTCTGCCCGGGGCGCTACGACCTGACGGTCGACGGCCGGAAGATCGCCGGCCTGTCGCAGCACTGGCAGCAGAAGCCGGACGGCATGACGGTGACCACGGCGGCGAGCCTGATCGTCGAGGACTGCCGCGAGGAGTTCGTGCGCATCGTCGACATGTTCTACGCGGCGGCGGGCAGCCCGAGCCGCTGCGCGCCCCGGTCGATCTCGTCGGTCCGCGAGGCGCTCGGCGCGGCGGCGCCCCCGGCCGACCGGCTGATGAACGACCTGAAGTGCCGGCTCGCCCTCCTCGCCGTGGACGGCGAGAGGAAGCGGCCGCGGCGGCCCGCGGACGCCGCGGCGGAGCCGGCCCGGCGCGCCGGCTCGTAGGGACCCGCACAGGCGCCCGGGTGCCCGGCGGCTCACGCCGCGACGGACAGCCTCTGCCTCGTCCAGTCGACGATCTGCCGGGCCTGCAGCGCGCCCGATATGCGGTCGAGCTCGCGGCCGTCGCGGAACAGGAGCATGGTCGGGATCGAGCGGATGCCGAGCCGTGCCGCGATCTGCTGCTCCGCCTCGGTGTCGAGCTTGAGGAGGCGCACCTCCGGCTCCAGCGTGCGTGCCGCCTCCTCGAAGGCGGGCGCCATCATGCGGCACGGGCCGCACCACGCCGCCCACGCGTCGACGAGCACCGGAATGGTGCTGCGGCCGACCTGCCGCTCGAACATGCGGGCGTCCGCCTCGGCGGGGTGGCCGGCGAAGAGGGGGCTCTTGCAGGTGCCGCAGCGTGCCGCCTGCGCCGCCCGGCCGGCGGGAATGCGATTCACTGCCGCGCAGTGCGGGCAGACGATGTGCCGATCCTGATCCATGGCTGCTCCCGAGGGTCTTCGGCGAGGGCACCAGCGCGTCCGACGCCGGGCGCCGAGTGCATCACGGCCGCCGGACGCGCGCCTTGCGTGGCGTCAAACACGCGAAGACCCAAGTCACCGGGCAGCCGCCTTCGCCGGAGCTCGCGGCGACGCGCCGGTGCCATGGAGGCAACCGCCCTCGCCCGGCAGGCAGAAGGCGACGCCAGTCTACCGCAAATCTTGAGGTTTGCAGCAGGCAAAATGTACGCTGCCGCACGTCACCCTCACCGGGCCGACGCGGCCTCCGTCGGCGCGGGATCGACGAGGTCGACGCCTTCGAAGATCTGCCGGCCGAGCGGGTCCATCTTGAAGCCGACGACGTTCTTGCGCTTGGCCATGAAGACGATGGAGTGCGCGAGCGGCACCCACGGCACCTGGTCGTGCACGATCTCCTGCGACTTGCGGTAGAGCGCCGCGCGCTCGGCCCGGTCGGACACGGTCTTGGCGCGGGTCACGAGATCGTCGAACTCCCGGTCGCACCACTTGCCGACATTGTTGCCGCCCTTGCGCGCGGCGGTGCAGCCGAGCAGCACGTAGAAGAAGTTGTCGGGGTCGCCGTTGTCGCCGGTCCAGCCGAACATCGCGAGCGGCGCCTCGCCGGCCTGCAGCTTGACGCGGTACTCGTCCCAGCCGGCGGTCTTCAGGTTGACCCGGATGCCGATGCGGATGAGGTCGGCGGCGATCATCTCCGCGACCCGCTTGCCGTTCGGGTTGTAGGGCCGGCTGACCGGGATGTACCAGAGGTCCGTCTCGAAGCCGCCGCCGTGGCCCGACTCGAGCATCAGGCGCTGGGCTCCCGCGAGGTCGTAGCGATAGGGCTGGATGTCGTCGTTGTAGGACCACATCGTCGGCGGGATCGGGTTCTTCGCGACGACGCCGGCCCCGTCATAGACCGCGTCGATGATCAGCTTGCGGTCGATCGCCATGGCGACCGCGCGCCGGACGCGGACGTCGTCGAAGGGCGGGATCGTCGCGTTGAGCGCGAGATAGCCGATGTTGAGCCCCTCCTGGGTCATGAGGTCGAGCTCGGGGTCGGCGGCGATGCGCGCGGCGTCGGCCGGATCCGGGAAGGCCATGACCTGGCACTCGCCGGCCTTGAGCTTGATGAGCCGGACCGCCGCGTTCGGCGTGATGGAGAAGACCAGCGTGTCGATCGGCTGCCGGCCGCCCCAGTAGCCGTCGAAGGCGCGGTACCTGATCGCGACGTCCTTCTGGTAGCTCGCCAGCATGAACGGCCCGGTGCCGATCGGCTGCTCGTCGAGCAGCTCGGGCGTGCCGGCCTTCAGGAGCTTTTCGGCATACTCGGCCGACAGGACCGCGTTGAACGGCATGGCGAGGTCGGCGAGGAACGGCGCCTCCGGCTGCTTCAGCCGGATCCGCACCGTCATGTCGTCGACCTTCTCGATCGCCTCGAGGAGGTCCGGCATGCCGACGTCCTTGAAGTAGTCGTACCGCGCGCCGGAGATCGCGTGGTAGGGGTGGTCCTCCTTCCACTGGCGCATCAGCGAGAAGACGACGTCGTCGGCGTTCATCTCGCGGGTCGGCGTGAAGAGCTTGTTGGCGTGGAACTTCACGCCGCTCCGCAGGTGGAAGACGTACTCCCTGCCGTCGCCCGAGACGCTCCAGGACTCCGCGAGCCCGGGCTGCAGCTCGGTCGAGCCGGGTGCGAACTCGACGAGCGTGTTGAACATCGGCTTCGACGCGCTGACGCCGGTCGTCGTCGTGATGATCTGCGGGTTGAGCGCCTCGGGATTGCCCTCGGAGCAGTAGACGAGGGTCTTGGCCTGCGCCCCGCCGGCCGCAGCCAGCGCCAGGGACGAGAGAACGATCAGCGTGCGGATCATGCCGTTTGCTCCTGCGCGGCGCCGGCGGGCCCGGAGGCCGCCTCCTCCCGCCCCGCGGCGTCGCCGTGGCGGATCGGGATGTCGATGGTGAAGCGGGTGCCCTCGCCCGGCCGGCTGTCGAGGGCGAGGTGCCCCTCCAGCGTGCTGGTGACGAGGTTGTAGACGATGTGCAGGCCGAGCCCGGTCGAGCCGCGGCTGCGGCCGGTGGTGAAGAAGGGGTCGAACACCTTGGCGAGGTTCTTCTCGGGAATGCCGCGGCCGTCGTCGGCGAAGTCGAGGCGCATCGTGCCGGGCTCGGTCTCGAGGACGCGCAGCGTGATGCGGCCCTGCTCGCCGGGGCCGTAGGCGTGCACGATCGTGTTGGTGAAGAGGTTGGTGATGATCTGGGCGAGCGCGCCGGGATAGGTCTCGACGACGAGCCCCTCCGGGCAGTCCCAGTCGACCTCGTGGCCGCTCTTGCGCAGCATCGGCCCGAGGCTCGTCAGCAGCTCGTCGAGCCAGCTCCTCATGTCGAAGCTGCGCCGCTCGCCGCTCGCCTGGTCGGCCGCGACCTGCTTGAAGGCGTGCACGAGGTCGGCGGCGCGGCTCAGATTGGCGAAGAGGAGCCGCGTCCCCTCGCCCATCCGCTCGGTGAAGCGCTCGAAGGCGGGCCGCGCCAGACGCCCCGACGAGGCCGCCTCGCGGAACTCCTTCACCTCCTGGTCGAGCACGGTGGAGGTCGTGAGCGCGATGCCGAGCGGCGTGTTGATCTCGTGCGCGACGCCCGCCACGAGCTGGCCGAGCGAGGCGAGCTTCTCGGCCTGGACGAGCTCGCCCTGGGTGCGCCTGAGCTCGGCCAGGGCCTGGTCGGCGCGGTCCTTGGCGCGCCGCTGCGCCTGCTCGCGGCGCAGGATCTCGGCGACGAAGACGTTCGTCGCCTTCGCCATGTCGCCGAGCTCGTCGCGGCCGAAGCTGCCCTCGATGCGGCCGCGATGCGGGTCGCCGGCGAGATCGAGCATGCCCTGCTGCAGCCGCTTCAGCGGCGCCGTGATCGAGCGCGCGACGATCGCGGCGGTGAGCGAGCCGAAGACGAGGCCGATCGCGGCGCCGAGGATCAGGACGCGCCGGATCGAGCGGCCGATCGCCTCGGCGCTGGTGGTGAAGCGCGCGTCGAGCGAGCGGGCGGCATTGATCATCCGGTGCGCGGCGGCGTCCATGTCGCCGATCAGGCCGTTCTGCACGCTCAGCCCGTCGGTCGTCGTCGCCAGGCCGTCGCGCCACTGGTCGAAGGCGTCGATCATCTCCGACTGGATGAGCGGCGAGATCGGCAGCTCCGAGATCGTCTGCGACAGCGTGCTGCTCTCGTCGAGCACCTTGGAGGAGGCGTCGGGGCTGCGGCTGCCGAGCGCGGCGGTCGCGTCGTCGCCGAGCTTCAGCACGGTGATGGCGACGTTCTGGGTCGCCTGCTCCGTCTCGTGCGCCTTGACCGAATAGGTCAGGAGCTCGGCCATCTCGTCGTGCAGGGAGCGGTACTCGGTCGAGTGGACCTTGAGGAGCCGCTCGGTCCAGTTGGCGAGCGCCTGGTCGAGCTCGACGGGGTCGCTGCTGCCGGCGCGCCCGAGCAGCGGCTCGGAGGACGCCTGGGCCACCGCCTTCAGGCGCCGCAGATAGGCGCCCGAGAGCGCCTCGAGCTGGCCGGCCGCCTCCTCGTCGTCCTGCCGGCGCAGAAGCGACGTCAGCGTCGCGGCGGCCTCGTCCAGGCGCGGCAGCGCGAACTGCAGCTGCGCGGCGTGCCGCCTCGCCCTCGCCCGTGCCCGAGCCCATCAGCGCCGTCACGGCCTCGACGCCCGCCACCGTCAGCGAGGTGCGCAGGACGTAGGCGGCGTCGACGAGGTCGCGGGCCGCCCTGACCTGGCTGTCGCGCTCGGACAGCGCCGCGACGATGTCTGCGTTCGAGGCGTGCTGGCGCTGGCGCGCCTCGTCGGTCAGCTCGATCAGCCGCCTGGCGCGGGCGCCCATGTCGGTGATCAGGGAATCGTTGCGGGCGGTGACCTGGGCGAGCTTCGCCATGCTCGCCATGTACTCGCCGAGCGCCTCGCGCGCCTGCTCGATGGCCGCCGTGTCGGCGTCGTCGCGCGCGAGGTCGCGCAGGCCGTCGAGGTCGGACTCCGCCTTGTTGGTGGGCACCGCGAAGCGCGCGAGATAGCGGTCGCGCTCGCCCGGCTGCGCGTCGACGTAGCGGTCGCGCTCGGTGACGGCCGTCAGCACGTTGCGATAGATCGCGCCGGCCAGGATCGCGCCGTTGCGCGCGCGCTCGGCCTCGATCTGCAGGATGACGGCCGCGACCGCGATCGCCGCGGCGATGGCGATCGGGATCGCGCCGACCAGAAGGATCTTGTAGCTGATGCGCATGCCGCGCGCGCCCCAAGCCGCGCCCGGACGACGTGGCGGCCATCCGCCGCGCCGGCTCCGGAACCCGTCCCCGGAGCCGATCCTAGCAGGATACCGGGCGGCCCGCCCGCTCGCCGTCGTGCCCGACGGCGGGGTGACGTTCAGCATCACGCGACCGCCGCCAGATCTGCGCCGATGCGCTTCGTGAGCTGCAGGAGCGACAGGACCCGGTCCGGCGCCACGACGAGCGGCAGCGGGCGGATGTCGCGGTAGCTCGGGCTGCCGCCGGCCATCGCCGCGGCGCGCGAGGTGACGACGATGGCGAGCGGGAAGCCGGCACGGGCGGCATCGGCCTCGATGCGCTGCATCAGGAGCCGCGCCACGCCCGTCTCCTCGCCGCCGGCGACGAAGAAGCCGCGCACGAAGGCGGAGTCGGTCGGCAGGATCGCGTCGAAGCGGGCGACCTCGGCGAAGGCCACGTCGGCCGGCACCGTCTCGCGCGTCGGCGCCCAGCCGCCGCCTGCGACGATGTGGCCGCCGAGCTCGGCGACGAAGTAGCGGCCGGCGGCGACGAGCGGCAGGTCCACCGTCGGGAAGGCGCGGAGGAAGGCCGCGACGTCGTCGGCGAGGTGATCGCGCATCGCCACGCACCACAGCGAGGCGACGTGCATGTGCCGCAGGAGATCGATCTCGTCCGCCCTTGCGGGCCTCAGAGTGAGCGGGGCGGCGTGCGAGCCGTTCTTCATGGTCCGGGTTCCTCGACGGCGCAGCCGGTCTACTGGCTGGCCATCCGGGTGACGGGAATGCGTATCAGCGTGGAGCCCGTGGGGCCGGCCTCTTCCACCGTCACCATCCGGACGGCGGCGTGGGAGGCCTCGCCGGCGGCGACCGTCAGGCAGGAGGCCGGCACGTAGGGCCAGTTGTGGCCGTCGCAGGAGGCGGCGGCGATGACGCGGCCGGCCTTGCCGTCGCGGGCGACGGCGACTTCGCCGATGCCGCTGCTGCCGTCGAAGGTCGGGATGCCGAGGGCGCCGAGCAGACGGCTCTGGTCCTTGGCGGGGCGGACGGCCTGCTGGCCGGACTGGTCGAGGGTGATGCTGACGCCGGTGATCGCCGTCGCGGCGACCAGGGCGACCAGGATGCGGCGAGTGGTGAACATCTTGGCGACCTCCTTGCCGGTTGGCGCTTTCGGCCCCGGCTTCTTCGATGAGGTCAGTTCTAGCGGCGCACCGTTTCGCCAGATCGTCGTGGAGCGGGAAAAAGAGTTTCAGTGTTGCGCCGAATGTTTCGTCGCAAAGCGGCGGGACGAAACATTCCGCACGCGCGGCGGCCGTCACTCCACGCCGTCGGGATAGAAGACGTAGCCCGCGCCGCGCACCGTGCGGATGACGGTCGGCCGCTGCGGATCGGGCTCGATCTTGCGGCGGATGCGGGTCACCCGGACGTCGACGGCGCGGTCGAAGGCGTCGGGGTCGCGCGCCTGGGCGAGGTCGAGCAGGCGCTCGCGCGACAGGACGCGGCGCGGGTTGTCGACGAAGGCCTTGAGCAGGTTGAACTCGGACGTCGTGAGCAGCTGCTCGCTGCCGTCGCCGTCGCGCAGGGTGCGGGCGGCGAGGTCGAGCATCTTGGTGCCGACCCGCACGGCGCTCTCCTCCGCCGCCTCGGCGGCCTCGGCGGGCCGCTCGGCGCCGTTCGCCCGCCGCAGCACCGAGCGGATGCGCGCGAGCAGCTCGCGCAGCTCGCAGGGCTTGGCGACGTAGTCGTCGGCCCCGAGCTCGAGCCCGACGATGCGGTCGATCGGGCTCGCCGTCGCGGTCAGCATGATGATCGGCACGCCGTTCGTCCGCTTGAGGTCGCGGATGATCGACAGCCCGTCCTCCTCCGGCATGTTGAGGTCGAGCACGACGAGCGACGGCGTCTCGGCGGCGATCGCGGCGCGCAGCGAGCTGCCGCCGTCGCACAGCGTGACGCGCAGGCCGCTGAGCTTGAGATAGTCGCCGACCATCTCGCGGGCCGGCGCCTCGTCGTCGACGACGAAGATGTGGGGCGTCGCGGTCACGCAGCCTCCTCCGCCGGCTCCAGCGGCAGGAAGATCGAGAAGACGGCGCCGCCGCCGGGCCGGTTCTCGGCGGAGACCGTGCCGCCGTGCAGCTCGACGATGCGCTTGGCGATGGACAGGCCGAGCCCGGTCGAGCTCTCGCCGGCGGTCGGCTTGGCCGAGAGCCGCTGGAACTTCGCGAAGAGCCGGCGCATGTCCTCCGGCGACAGGCCCGGCCCCTCGTCGCGGACCCGCACCACGGCCTGCTCGCCGTCGCTCTCCACGAGGACTTCGATCCGCCCGCCGGCGCGCGTGTACTTGATCGCGTTGTCGACGAGGTTGTCGATCGCCTCGCGCAGCCGGTCGGCGTCGCCCGAGACCAGCGGCTCGGCCTCGAGCGTCAGATCGAGCGCCTGCTCCTTGCGGGCGGCGCTCGGCCGGTTCGCCTCGACGACCGCGGCGACGAGACCGGCGATCTGCAGCGGCGAGCGGACGATCGTCATGTCGACGGCGTCCATCATCGCGTTCGAGATCAGGTTGTCGATCATGCCGGTCAGCCGCCGGCCCGCCTCGCCGATCTCGCGCAGCTGCGCCTCGGCCTGCTCGACGGGAAGCGGCGTGCGGTCGATCAGCTCGCGCAGGATCTGGGCCCGGCCGAGCACGACGCCGAGCGGGTTCTTGAGGTCGTGGGCGATCGTGCCGAGGATCTCGTTCTTGAACGCGTTGGCGCGCCGCAGCGTCTGGCCCTGCGCCTCGAGCCGCCGGTTGGCGGCGATCAGGTTGCGCGTCCGCTCCACGACGCAGCGCTCGAGGTCGGCGTTCGAGTCCTCGAGCTTGCGGCGCAGCCGGAGATTGTCGGCGACCACCGCGACGCGCGCGCAGAAGAGGTCGGCGAGCGTGGCCTGGCTGCGCGACAGCGCAGGGCCGCCGGAGACCGCGAGCACGACCTGGCAGCCATGGCCCGATTCGGCGTGGAACGCCGTGTGCGCCGGCGCCCGGAGGCCGCACCGCGAGGCGAGGCTGTCGGCGAGAAGCGCGTCGAGGCCGGGGTCGGCCGGCCCCGAGCGGGCCACGGTCTCGCCGCCCGGCACCGGCTCCTCGCGCAGCGCCAGCCGCGCCGAGACCGGGTCGCCGAGAAGCCGCCGCGCCCGGCCGAGCGCCGTCTGCGCCAGCTCGGCCAGGTTGCGGGCGTCGAGCAGCTCGGCGCCGGAATCGATGACGTCCTCGAGGCCGCGCCTGATGTCGGTCAGGTTGCGCAGCTGCTCGTAGCTCCTCAGCGCCGCGGTCAGGGCGGTGAAGAGCTTGTCGGCGGTCAGCTCCGTCTTCGCCTTGTAGTCGTTGATGTCGTAGTCGACGACGACCCGGCGCTCCGGCGCCTGGCCGGGCTGGCCGGTGCGCAGGATGATGCGGACGGTCTCGTTGCCGAGCACGGTGCGGACGTGGGTGACGAGGCCGAGCCCGGCCTCCTCGCTCTCCATCACGACGTCGAGCAGCATGACCGCCATGTCGGGGTGCTCGGCGAGCAGGCGCCGCCCTTCCGCGGCGGAGTGCGCCGACAGGAGCTCGATGCCGCGCCCCTCGAGCCGGTAGTCGCGCAGCGCGAATTGCGTGCCCTCGTGGACCGCGTCGTCGTCGTCGACGATCGCCACCTTCCACGGAGGTACGGTCGGCCGCGCGCGCTCGACGGGGCCGTCGTCGACGAACTCTATGAAGTCGGGTTCGGCACTCACCTTCGCCGCCAATCAAGCGAAAACCGATATTCCCGCAAGTTTCGGCGAGAAGCCGCGACTTTGGAAGTGGCAAGTTTGTTACCACGCGCGGTATCCGCACCGCCCGATACCGCTTTGCCACGGATCTTGCGGCGGAGGCGACGAAATTCGGCGGCGCGCGCAGCGCAATCGCGGGCACGACGCAAGCCGGGGCAGGCCGACCTCGCCCGGGGCGGCGGCCGGAGCCGGACGACCCGAATCGCTCGGGCGCCCGGCGACCTAGGCCGTGCCGACGGCCCGGCGCAGGATCGCGGCGGCGTCGGCCGCCTCGTCGCCGGCCCAGGCGACGAACTGGTCCGGCCGCACGAGCACGAGCCGCGCCTCGTAGTCCGCCCGCTCGTCCGCGCCGTCGTCGCGCACGACCTTCAGCGGCACGCCCTGCGCCGCGGCGGCGGCCTCGAAGGCGGCGTCCGCGCCGTCGGCGGCACCGAGCGCCAGCAGCGTGAAGCCCTCGCCGAGCTCCTCGAACGCGTTGCGTCCCGTCGACAGCGCCCGCGGCGCCAGATGGTGGCCGGGCCGCGCCCTGAAGGCGTGGCCGCCCTTGGCGCTCGGGCTGCCGCCGGTGCCGCCGGAGACGATGGAGGAGCCTTCGTAGTTCGGCTCGAAGGCGTCGACCTCGCCCTTGGCGCCGGAGCCGCGCTCCGCCCAGGCGCGCTCGAACGCCGCGCGGTCGCGCTCCGGGTCGTAGGTCTCCAGGAACCGGCGGTCGGATTCGATCGCCTTCTCGATGAAGTCGCGCGCCGTCGAGGCGAAGACCGGGCGGCGCTCCTCGTCGTAGCTGTCGAGGAGGCCGGGGCCCGCCCAGCCCTGCAGCTCGGCCGCGAGCTTCCAGCCGAGATTGACCGCGTCCTCGAGCCCCGTGTTGATGCCGTAGCCGCCATAGGGCGGGTGGCTGTGCGCGGCGTCGCCGGCGATGAAGACGCGGCCCTTGCGGTAGCCGTCGGCGATGGCGACGCGCAGGTCCCAGAAGCCGATATGCTCGAACTCGACCTCGAACTCCGCCCCCACGGCGCGGTGCAGGTAGGAGCGGAAGTCGAAATTGTCCTTCGTCGTGTCGGCCGGCACCGGCGCGTGGAAGAACCAGGTCGAGCCGAGGTCGACGCGGCCGAAGAACTGCCAGTAGCCCTCGAGGTCGGGGTGCAGCGTGTTGTAGAACGACTTGCCGGGGTAGCGCTTCAGGAGCTCGTGCAGCTCCGTCGACTTGAACACGAGCAGCACCATGCGCTTGTCGTGCTCCGAGCGGGTCTCGGTGATGCCGGCCGCATCGCGCACCGTGGAGCGGCTGCCGTCGCAGCCGACGACCCAGGCGGCGCGCAGCGTGCGGCGGCCCTCCCCGCCGCGCTCGACGACCTCCACCTCGACGCCGTTTCCGTCCTGCGACAGCGTCTCCGCGCTCCAGCCGTACAGCACCTCGACGTTCGGCAGCTGCGCCGCCCGGCGGCGCAGCACCTTCTCCGTCTCGTATTGCGGCAGGCGCTCGTTGTCCGTGAAGTAGTAGGGCCGCACCAGCTCGCGCTGCAGCCAGTCGTAGTGGTAGTCGCTGAGCAGCGTGCCGTAGGCCGTCATGCCGCCGATGCCGTATTCCTTCGGCACGGTCTTGGAGGCGCGCAGGTCCTCCTCGGCGTGCCAGAAATGGAAGTGCTCCATCGTGCGCTGCGTCAGGTTCTGGCCCTTCGGCACGGGCTGCGGCTCGGCATGGCGCTCGACCACGGTGCAGGGTATGCCGCGCTGGCCGAGCTCGATCGCGAGGCCCATCCCGACGGGGCCGCCGCCGACGACGAGGACGGGGATCTGGTCGGGATTCGGCGCGTGGTCGGTCACTTCTCTCTGGCTCCGGGATGGTCGGTGGGGCGTGGACGGGCCGTCTCGCCGGCGGCCCGCCCGTGCGTTCGCGTCTCGGCGCCCGCCCTCAGACGGTGCCGGCCTCGAGATAGACGTGCTTGGTCTCGAGGAAGTCGTTCAGTCCCTCGATGCCGTGCAGGCGGCCGAGGCCCGAGTGGCGGTAGCCGCCGGTCTCGCCCTCGGCGAACAGCCGGGTGTGCGAGTTCAGCCAGACCGTGCCGGTGCGCATGGCGCGCGAGACGCGCATCGCCCGGTTGAGGTCGTTGGTGAACAGGCTCGCGGCGAGGCCGTAGCGGGTGGCGTTCGATTTGGCGACCGCCTCCTTCTCGTCCTCGAAGGTCTCGATCGAGACGATCGGGCCGAACAGCTCCTCCTGGACGAGCGGCGAGTTCACGTCGTCGATCCGGAACAGGCTCGGCGTCACGAAGGCGCCCGCCTCCGGCAGGCCGGAGGGAATGCCGCCCTTCAGCACGAGCTCGCCCTCGTCGCCGGCCTGCTCGATCAGCTTCACGATGCGCGCCTGGTTCGGCTTGTCGATGAGGCAGCCCATGCCGCTGGCGGGATCGCCGCCGGGGCCGGTCTTCACGGCCTCGAACGCCGCCTTGATGCGCTCCACGAACGCGGCCTCGCAGGACTCTGTGGACGAGGAAGCGCGCCGCCGCGACGCACATCTGGCCCGCCATGATCAGCGAGCCGCGGGTCAGCTCGCGCGCGGCGAGGTCGAGGTCGGCGTCGGGAAAGATCAGCGACGGCGCCTTGCCGCCGAGCTCGAGCGACAGCCGCTTCAGCGTCGGCGCGGCGCCCGCCATGATGAGCGAGCCGGTGCGGCTCGAGCCGGTGAAGCTGATCACGTCGACGTCGCGGGAGGCGACGAGCGCCTCGCCGACCTCGCTGCCGTCCTCGTTCACGGAGTTGACGACGCCCTTCGGGCAGCGACCGGCACGCCTCGATGCACTGCATGACGCGGGCATGGATCAGCGAGGCCTGCGGGGCGGGCTTGATGACCGTCGTGCAGCCGGCCGCCAGCGCCGGGGCGAGCGAGCGGATCAGGAGCGTCACCGGCGCGTTCCACGGCACGATGATCGCCGCGACGCCCGCCGGCTCGCGGTGCAGGATCGAGAAGTTGCCGGGCGCGGTCTCCTGCGTCCGGCCCTGGAAGGCGCGGGCGAGGCCGGCGTAGTAGCGGGTCTCGGAGATCGAGCCCATCATCTCGCCGATGGCCTCGGCGCGCAGCTTGCCGTTTTCCGCGACGATCAGCTCGACGAGGTCGTCGCGCGCCTCCTCGAGCCGGTCGGCCAGCTCGTCGAGCACCGTCGCCCGCAGCCGGGGGGACGCCCCCCAGCCCGTCGTCTCGAAGGTCTCGCGCGCGACGGCCGCCGCCTGGTCGGCGAGCCGCGCCGAGCCCGGCCGGTAGCGGCCGAGCACGCTGCCGTCGGCGGGGTTGACGCTGTCGCGCAGCTCCCTGTCGCCGCCGACCCACTCGCCGGCGATGTAGTTCTCGGCGATCGCGTTTGCGCCCAGCATCCGGTCCAGCCTCCTCAGATCTTCAGGCCGACGAGGTCGACGATGTTGTCCTGGAAGATCTTCTTCTTCTGCTCGTCGGAGAGGTTGGCGCTCTCGATGCACTTGATCGTCTCGCGGATGTACATCGGGCCGCCCTCCGGATCGAACGGCGCGTCGGAGGCGAAGAGGACGTGGTCTGTCGCCGAAGAACTCGACCGCGTGCTCGATCGCCTTCACCGAGCCGAACGAGGCGGTGTCGGCGTAGAAGTCCTTGAAGTAGTCGAGGTGCGGCCGCTTCAGCGCGTTCTTGCACCGCGGCGAGGTCGCGGTCGGAGGTGCGCTTGCCCATCTGGTCCCAGCCGGGGCCGACGCGGCCCTCGAAGAACGGCACCATGCCGCCGGCGTGGTGGGTGATGACCTTGAGGCCCGGGCACTTGTCGAAGATGCCGGAGAAGACGAGGCGCGCCATCGCCGCCGAGGTCTCGTACGGCCAGCCGAAGGTCCACCAGATCTCGTACTCGGAGCGGCTCTCGGAGCGGTAGTCGGAGAAGTTCTCGCCGCGCGCCGGGTGCAGCCAGACCGGCTTGCCCGTCTTCGCCATGTACTCGAAGAACGGCAGGAACTCCGGCGCGTCGAGCGCCTTGCCCGCGACGTTGGTGAAGATCTGCATGCCGACGGCGCCGAGATCCTCGATCGCGTACTTCGACTCCGCGATCATGCCCTCGGGGTGGGTCATCGGCGTCGTGCCGATGAAGCCGGGGAAGCGCTCGGGATACTTGCGGCAGAGATCGGCCATCGCGTCGGAGCCGATGCGGCTCAGCTCCACCGCCTTGTCGGGATCGGCGAGCAGCTCGAGCGGCGGCGAGGCGAGCGACAGGATCTGCACGTAGTCCTCGCCGAACATGTCCATGACCTCGAAGCGCCGGTCGAGCTCCGTCATCATCGGCACGTCGCCGGAGCGCTTCGTGATGTCGGTCATGTGCCCGATATGGGCGATCAGCGCGTCGAAGAACGGCTTCGGCCAGATGTGGTTGAAGACGTCGATCTTCTTCATCGTGGGGAATCCTGCCTCGTTTTCCTTCGTGGCCGGCAAAATGGGCAGCCGGCGGGATCAAGTCAACGCTTATCTCACGGTGTGAGATTGTTGTCCGCCTGCTCGTGGCGAGCCTGCGCCAGCTCGGCGCTCAGCTCGCCCGCCAGGCGCTGCACGTCGCGGGCGAGCCCGGCGATGTCGTCGCTCCGAGACCGTCTCGGCGGCGATCGTCACGCAGATGCTGGCGATCGGCGCCTGGCCGGCGTCGAAGACCGGCGCCGCGACGCCGACCACGCCGGGCGTCACCTCGCCGCGCGCGATGGCGCAGCCGGCGCGGCGCACCCGCTTCATGGTCTGGTGGATCTCCTCGACGGTGTCGCCGAGGCCGGTCGCCCGGAACTCCTCGAGGTTGCGCTCGATCGTCGGGATGAGCTGCCGGCGCGGCAGGAAGGCGACGATCGAGCGGGAGATGGCGCCGCGGCCGAGCGGCATCGGCCGGCCGCGCGGATAGGAGCTGACCGGGTCCGGCGTCGAGCACACGGAATCGACGCACAGGATCCTGTTGCCGTACCAGCGCACGAGCAGCGCCGTGCACGGGCGCGCGGCGCTCAGCTCCCTCAGGTATCGGCCGCCGCGCAGGATCAGCGGGTCGGACTTGCGCATGAGGTAGTCGAGCTCGACGACCTTGGGCCCGAGCGTGAAGCCGGCATTCGGCATCGAGGTGAGGAGGCCCGCCCGGCGCAGCGTCTTGAGATAGCGGTAGAGCGTCGGCCGGGAGTAGCCGAGCTCCTCCATCATCTCCTCCGGCGTCCACTCCAGGCGGTCCTCGGTGAAGACCTCGAGGACCGCCAGGATGCGTTCCAGGCTGTTGCCCGTCTTCATCATCGGGCCCCCCTAGGACGCCACCGCCTCGGTCGTCCGGCGCCCCCTGTAGAACTCGAAGCCGAGCAGCGCCAGCCCGCCGATCACGCCGAAGACGTCGGTGTAGATCGCGCCGGAGAAGGCGCCCGCCGGGATGAGGCAGAGCAGCCCGAAGACCGTGAACAGGACCCGCAGCGGCATCGAGAGCCGCGTCGCGAGGAAGCCCGCCAGCGCCGCCGAGACGAGCCAGACGCCGAGCGTCGCCGTGACGATGGCCAGCGCGATGGCGCCGGGATCGCCGATCAGCAGGAGCGTCGGCGAGAAGACGAACAGGAACGGCACGACATAGGCCGCCCAGCCGAACTTCATCGCGGCGAATCCCGTCGCCATGGCCGGCGCCTGCGCCAGGCTCGCCGCGGCGAAGGCGGCGATGGCGATCGGCGGCGTGATCATCGACATCATGCCGAAATAGAGCACGTAGAGATGCGCCGCGAGCGGCTCGATCCCGACCTTGACGAGCGCCGGCGCGACGAGCGTGGCGAGCAGCACGTAGACGCCGAGCGTCGGCAGGCCCATGCCGAGCACGATGCAGACCACCGCCGACAGGAGCAGGAGCGCGACCGCGCTGCCGCCGCCGAGCTGGACCAGCGCGAAGGTCAGGTTGAAGCTCAGGCCGGTGACGTTGAGGATGCCGATCACGATGCCGGCGGCGGCCGAGATGAGGATGATCTCGACGACGGCGTGGCCGGTGCCCGCGAAGCGTCGCGAGCAGCGCCCTGAGCTTCGGCCGCGTGCCCTGGTAGCCGACGACCAGCGCCGTCACGACGACCGACAGCGCCGCCGCCAGCGCCGCCTTCTCCGGCTGCCAGTGCGAGGTTGAACAGCGTGTAGATCAGCACCGCGAAGGCGAACAGGAAGTGCAGGCCGCGTGGCCACCAGGCGGCCGGCGGGAATGTCCTCCTTCGGCACGCGCGAGATGCCGAGCCGGGCGGCCTCGAGGTCGGCCTGGATGAACAGCGCGACGTAGTAGAGGATCGCCGGCACGAGCGCGGCGAGCACGACGTCGGAATAGGGAATCTGCAGGAACTCGGCCATCAGGAACGCCGCGGCGCCCATGACGGGCGGCATCAGCTGGCCGCCGGTCGAGGCGACGGCCTCGATCGCCGCCGCCTTGTGGGCGGGGTAGCCGTCGCGCTTGATCATCGGGATCGTCACGACGCCGGTCGCCACGACGTTGGCGACGGCGGAGCCGGAGATCGAGCCGAACAGGCCCGAGGCGAGCACGGCGATCTTCATCGCGCCGCCGCGGAAGCGGCCCATGCCGACGAGGGCGGCGTCGGTGAAGAACTTCGAGCCGCCGGTCGCCGCCAGCAGGTTTCCGAACAGGATGAAGGCGACGATCACCGTCGGTCGCCACGGCCATCGGGATGCCCAGGATGCCGTTGGAGTCGAACGCCATGTAGCCCGACAGCATGCGCCAGTCCTGCGCGCGGCCGGACAGCCGGCCCGGGCACGAGATCGCCGAACAGCCCGTAGGCCAGGAAGACGACGACGATGATGACCAGCGCCCAGCCGGTGGCGCGGCGCAGCGCCTCGAGCAGGAGCAGGATGCATGAGCACGCCGGGCACCCAGGCGCTCGGCGGCCGCGATGAAGATCAGGTTGACGACGTGCGGGTAGCGGATCGCGACGTAAGCCGACCGCGACGAAGGCGACGACGGCGGCGACGCAGTCATACCAGGGCACGCTGCGCCCGCTCCGCTGCCGCGGCGCGCCGGCAGCGTCAGGAAGGCGATCGGCAGCGCGAAGGCCAGGATGACCGCAATGAACTGCTGCGGATAGATAGGCGACGCCGAAGAAGCGCGGCATGTTGATCGACCATGCCACCGCGGTCAGCGTCAGGCAGACGGCCAGGACGTTGGCGATCGGGCGCGAGACGGAGCGGGGAAGGCCGAAACCGGCCCTCCCCTCGGACGTTCGCGGCCGCCATGGGCACTTACTCTTTCCAGATGCCGGCTTCTTTGAAGAACTTGACGGCGCCCGGATGGTACTGCGCCACGCCGATGTCGCCCGCCATGTCCTTCGGGTCGAACTGGGCGAAGGGCGCGAAGGTCTGCTTCATCGCGTCCTTGTTCTCGTAGAGCGCCTTGGCCATCTGGTAGACGACGTCGTCCGGCGACGTCGGCATTGGTGAACACGACCTGCGGATAGGCCATGAACTAGCCCGTCTCCTCGACGCCCGGCACGTTCGGGCCGCGGCTGATCTCGGTCAGGTAGGCGACCGGCCAGTGCTTCTTGATCGCCTCGACGTTCTCCGGCGTGTTCTCGATCGGCAGCGCGCGCAGGCCGCCGACGGAGGCGTCGGCCTCGCGCACCTTGCCGGCGCCGTGGGCGAAGATGAAGCCGACGGAATCGCCCGACATGAAGGCGTCGGCGCCCGCCACGACGCTCGGCACCTGCACCGGCTTCATGTCGTCGCGCGTCATGCCGGCCGTGGCGTACATCGCGTCGAGCTGCGGCAGGATCGTGTTCTGCGCGGTGTAGCCGTCGACCATCGGCTTGCCCTTGAGGTCGGCGATCGAGTGGATGTCGGAATCGGCTTGCGCACGAAGATCGCCTCGCGCAGCGGCATGAGCATGCCGACGATGCGCAGCTTCGGGTTCGCGTTGCCGTCGAACCAGGCCTTGCCCTCGAGCGCGTAGTTCACCTCCTGCAGGTTCGCGACGCCGAACTCGATGCCGCCGAGGCGACGTAGGGGATGTACTGGTTCGGGCTCGTCGCCGGCTGGATCGTGGCGTTGAGGCCGGCCTCGTTGGCGGCGCTCGCCACCGCCGAGCCGATGTTGTGGAACAGCGAGCCGGGGTTCGACGTCGCGATTCCGACCGTCTGCGCCGAGGCCGGCACCGCTGAGCGCGACGCCGACCGCGAACGCGATCGAGGCTATCTGGTGTTTCATCGTTCCTCCCTTGTGTTTGCGTGCCCTGGGGTTTGCGTGAGGCGGCAGGCGTCCGAGCACGCCGATCACCCGCCAAATAGCGATCCAAAATCCCTTAACGTGAGATTTTTGATCAATATGCCCTTGCCACGCCGCGGATTACAAGGTCAATTCCGGCGGAACGGGCAATCGGCCGGCCGGGGCGACGCGCCCGCGGGATCGAGCCGGCCGGCGGCTGCGGCGGGCGGCCGGGCAACGACAGGAGATCGCGACATGGCGCTTGAAGGCAACGATCCGGAGGCACGCGGCGTCACCGGCGCCGAAGCCGTGCTGACCGGCCTCAAGCAGAACGGCATCGACTATCATCTTCGCCAATGCCGGCACCGATTTCCCGCCGATCATCGAGGCCTTCGCGGCCCTGCCGGCCGACAGCGTGCCGCTGCCGGTGACGGTGCCGCACGAGACGGCGAGCGTCGGCATGGCGCACGGCTACTACCTGATGACCGGCCAGCCGCAGGCGGTGATGGTGCACGTCAACGTCGGCCTCGCCAACGCCGCGATGGGCATGATCAACGCCGCGAGCGACAACGTGCCGGTGCTCGTCCTGTCGGGCCGCACGCCGATCACCGAGGCCGGCCGCACCGGCGCCCGCGTCACGCCGATCCAGTACGGCCAGGAGATGTACGACCAGGCCTCGCTGGTCAGCGACGTGACGAAGTTCCACTACGAGATGCGCTATCCCGAGCAGGGCGCGGCGCTGATGACGCGGGCCACCATGCTGGCGATGAGCGAGCCGCGCGGCCCGGTCTATGTCAGCCTGCCGCGCGAGCCGCTGATGGACACGGTGCCCGCGACGCGCCTCCGCCGCGACGCCGCACCAGCAGCCGGCGACGCCGGCCTATCCCGACCCGATGGCCATCGAGACGGCGGCGCAGTGGCTCGCGTCGGCGAAGAGCCCGCTGATCCTGTGCCAGCGCGGCGACACCGCCGGCAAGGTCGGCGCCCTCGTCTCGCAGCTCGCCAACGGCCACGCCATTCCCGTCGTCGAGCCGTTCACGATCCGCAACGTCATGGCCTCCGTCGGACCCGATGTTCCTCGGCTACGACGTCAAGGAGCCGCTGGCGAACGCCGACGTCGTGCTGGTCGTCGACAGCGCCGTGCCGTGGATGGAGCAGCTCCACCGGCCCGGCCCCGGCACGAAGGTCATCCAGATCGGCGCCGACCCGCATTTCCGGCGCATGCCGATCCGCGGCTACCAGGCCGACCTCGCGATCACCAGCGATCCCGCCGCCGGCCTCTACGCGCTCATCGAGGCGATGCCCGACGCCGGCGAGGCCGTCGCGGCGCGCCGCGACGACATCGCGCGCCGGGCCGGGGCGCGCAGGGCCAGGGCGGCGGAGGCCGCCGCCTCCGGCAACGGCAGCCCGATGACCGCGGAATGGATGAGCAAGTGCATCTCCGACGCGATGGACGAGGACGCCGTCGTGTTCGGCGAGCTCGGCGTGGTGGCCGGCGCGATGGACCTGAAGGGCCCGAACCGGGTGTTCAACAACCCGCATTCCGGCGGCCTCGGCTGGGCGATGCCGGCGGCGCTCGGCGCCCAGCTCGCCGACCGCGACAGGCTCTGCATCGCCTGCATCGGCGACGGCTCCTACATGTTCGCCAACCCCGTGGCCTGCCACCAGATCGCCGAGGCGCTGGAGCTGCCGATCCTCACGATCATCAAGAACAACGGCATGTGGAACGCGGTGCGCCGCTCCGTCGTCAACGCCTATCCGAACGGCGCCGCGGCGAAGGCCAACGCCATGCCGCTGACCTCGCTCGAGCCGGCGCCGACCTACACCGAGATCGCCGGCGCGAGCCGCGCCTACACCGAGAGGGTCGAGACCGGCGACGATCTGCCGGCGGCGCTGGAGCGGGCGATCCGGGTGATCCGCGAGGAGCGGCGGCAGGCCGTGCTGGAAGTGAAGATCGCCGTCTCCGACCGCCACTGAACCATCCGCCCCGGCCGCGGCGCCCGCATGCCGCCGGGGTGGCTCTTCCCGGCCGCGTGCCGCCCTATCTATCCCGCCTGGCCGCCCGCCAACCGACAGCACCGAGTGCGCCCTTGAGCATCTCCTCCATCGCCATCGTCTTCGTCTGCCTCGCGCTCGGCGGCATCCTGAAGGGCGCCACCGGGGCCGGCGCGCCGATCCTGGCGGTGCCGGCGCTGGCCATGCTGTTCGACGTGAAGTTCGCGGTCGCGGTGATGATCATGCCGAACCTGATGACGAACGTCGTGCAGGCCTGGCGCTTCCGGCGGCACATCCAGTCGTGGCTGTTCGCGGCGAGCTTCGCGATCGCCGGCGGCGTGGGGGTGGTGCTCGGCACGGTGGCGCTGGCGAACCTGTCGCAGGAGGTGCTGTCGCTGATCGTCGCCTGCGCCGTGTTCGCCTATATCGGCTTCCGGGTGCTGCGCACCGACTGGCAGCTGCCCTTCTCGACCGGGCTCAAGCTGTCGGTGCCGATGGGCCTCGTCGCCGGCGCCCTGCAGGGCGCGTCGGGCATCTCGGCGCCGGCCTCGCTGTCCTTCCTCAACTCGCTGCGGCTCGAGCGGCTGAACTTCATCGGCACCGTGTCGGTGTTCTTCACCGTGATGAGCCTGCCGCAGGTCCCGGCCCTCGCCTGGTTCGGCATCCTGACGCCGCACCGGGCGCTGATGAGCATCTTCGCGCTCGTGCCGATCCTCGCCTTCATGCCGGTCGGATCGCGGCTCGCCCGGCACTTCTCGAAGGAGACCTTCGACCGGGTGATCCTGGTGCTGCTCGGCGCTCTGGCCCTCAAGCTCGCGGTCAACGCGCTGATCTGAGGCCGCCGGCCGGGCCTAGAAGAGGATGTCGTCGAGCTCGTCCGCGGCTTCCGCGGCGTCGTCCGCGACCTCCTGCGCCGGCGCGTCCTCCTCCGACGGCGACGCCGACCAGCGCGTCGTGAAGCTGGCGCTCGGCCGCCATGGTGTAGCGCTTGCGCAGCCCGTCGCAGACCTGCCTGGCGGCCGCTTCGTCCGCCCCGCCCGGCAGCATCGCGCCGCCGCCACCGGCCAGCGCCACGAGCTCCGCCGACAGGACCGCGAGATCGGCGGCGATGCGCCCCTGCCCGCTGAAGGCGGAGTGCGCGTCCTCGGCGAGCCGCGCGATGTTGGGGCCGTTCTCGTCGAGCAGCGCGATCGCCTCCGCGAGCTGCCGGTCGACCGCCTCGAGGCGCGCCAGCGAGCTGCGGCTGTCCTCCTCCAGATGGGCGAGCCGCGCCGCGCCGTCGCCGCGGGCCGCCGCGCCGATCTCGTGGGCGAAATGCGCGCGCCTCCTCGAGGGCCGTCGCCGACCCTTCCGACAGCTCCACCATGGTCGCGGTCAGCTCGCGCAGCTGCTGCGACACGACGCTCAGCGCCTTGCCGCGCTCGCCGAGCTTGGAGCAGCTGATCGTCGTGTTCATGCTGAGGATGCGCATGTTGAACTCGACGGCGCGCACGTCGGCGACGCAGTCGAGCAGGCGGCCGACGGTCTCCTCGACCTCGATCGTCAGCGCGTCGATCTTCGCGCGCTCCTCCTCGCACTCGCGCAGCCGGTCGGCCGCCTCGGCGAGCTCCGCCGTCAGGTCGGCGATCGAGGCGCCCTTGCCGCCCCGCAGGGCGTGGAAGTCGCGCAAGGCTTCGTCGAGCGCGCGGCCCATGTCGGTGACGAGCGCGGCGAGGGTCGCCTCGGCGGCGCCGACCTCGCCCTCGAAGACCTGCAGCGAGGCGTCGAGCTGCGCCGCCTGCAGCCGCGCGATGCCGTGCGCGAGGATGTCGCGGCCGGCGGCGGAGATCGCCTGCCCGGCCAGCTCGTCCGGCACACCGCCGCCGCGGATCTGCGCGGCGAGGCAGAGCGCCTGGTCGATGTGCTCGATGCGCTGGCGCACGCTGTCGCCGATCTGCAGCGCGCCGACCATCTGCGACACGCGCTTCGTGAAGTCGCGCGACATCTCCTCCACGCCGGCGCTCGCCGCCGAGGCCGTCCCGCGGCGCGCGTCGAGGCTCGCCAGGTGATGGTCGAGACGCTCGCCGAGCCGCTCCACGGTGGCGCGGTAGTCGCGCTCGAACGAGACGCTCTGGGCGTTCACCGTGCGGATCTTGACGAGCAGGCCGTCATAGCCGTCCTGGAAGCTGCCGACCGTCGCGGCGGCGCGCTTGGCGAGGTCGGAGACGTCCGTCGTGAAGACCTGCAGGCCGTCGGCGTCCTCGTGCATGCCCGCCGCGACCACGCGCGCGTTGATCGCCACCGCGCCGATCATCTCGATGGTGCGGTGCAGGTCGTGGATCGGGCCGCCGGCCGAGGCGAGCGTCCCGACGAGGCGCGCCATGGAGGCGCGCTCGCCCGCGAACGCCTTGAGCATCTCGCGGCCCTGCGGCCCCACCGCGCGAAGCGTGTCGCTCGCGCTGCGCAGCTCGGGGCTGGCGATCGTGCCGGACAGCGAATTGAAGGCCGACAGCACCTTGTTGAGCAGCCCGACGCAGGTGGCGAGCTTGCCGCCGGCGGTGACGAAGGCGGACTCGATCGAGCGCGCGGACTCGCCGAGGCCGCCGGCGATGCCGTACAGGGCGTCCGGCTCGACCGCCACATCGTCCAGTTCGACGGCCTTCAGGGCGACGGCGCTCATATGGCGGTCCTCTGTTCTTCCATCATGCGGGTGACGCGCAGGATTTCCGGCGCGATGCGCGGCAGCGCCACGACCTTCTGCGCGGCGCCGAGCTCGATCGCCTCCTTCGGCATGCCGAACACGACGCTCGTCTCCTCGTCCTGGGCGATCGTGAAGCCGCCCATCTCGCGGATCTCCAGCAGGCCGCGGGCGCCGTCGTCGCCCATGCCGGTCAGCATCACGCCCATGACGTTCGCGCCGGCGACCTGGGCGGCCGAGCGGAACATGACGTCGACCGAGGGGCGGTGCCGCGAGACGTGCGGCCCGTCGACGACGTCGACGCCGTACTGCCGGCCGTTGCGCCGCAGGACCAGGTGCCGGTTGCCGGGCGCGATCAGCACCCGGCCCGGCAGGACCTGGTCGCCGTCGGCGGCCTCCTTGACGGGACGGCGCAGAAGGTGTCGAGCCGGCGGGCGAAGGCGGCCGTGAAGTTCTCCGGCATGTGCTGCACGACGACGATGCCGGGGCTGTTGGCCGGCAGCGCCCTCAGCACGTCGGCCAGCGCCTCCGTGCCGCCGGTCGAGGCGCCGATGCAGACGATCTGCTCGGTCCGCAGGCCGGAGTTGCGCAGGATCGCGGCGCGGCTCGGCGACAGCGGCGGGATCACCGCGTCGGCCGTCAGCTTCGCCTCCACCGTCAGCTTCGGCGCCGGCTTGCGCAGGTTGCGGACCTTGGCGTGCGCCGCGGCCTTGGCGGTGTCGCAGATCAGCATCGCGCGACTCCCGGAGGACCTGGGCGGTGTCGACGCGCGGCTTGGTGACGACGTCGACGGCGCCGGCCTCGAGCGCCTCGATCATCTTCTCCGAGCCTTCCTCGGCGACGCTCGAGCAGATGACGACCGGGATCGGGCACTGCGCCATGATCTTGCGCAGGAAGGTCAGGCCGTCCATGCGCGGCAGCTCGATGTCGAGGAAGATGACGTCGGGCACCTCGGCGCGGATCTTCTGCGCCGCGACGTAGGGGTCGCCGGCGGTCGCCATGACCTCGAGATCGGGATCGTCCGAGATGATGCCGGCCAGCGTCGTGCGGACCGAGGCGGAATCGTCGACGATCAGCACCCGCGACCTTGCGCCGCCCGACAGACCTTTCCTGGCTCCCCGGCATCGCCGCTCCCCTCAGCACTTGCGGAAGACTCCCGGCCCGACCTGCCTGCATCGCAGGCGTGTCGACGACCATCGATTCGGAATGGCCGACGATCAGGTAGCCGCCCGGCCGAAGGTGCTCGATCATCCGCGTCACGACGGCGTCCTGGTCGCTCTTGTCGAAGTAGATCAGCACGTTGCGCAGGAAGATGATGTCGACGTCCCGGTCGTACCGGATAGGTCTTGTCCATCAGGTTAAGGCGCTGAAAGCGCACGGGTCTTCGGAGCTCCGGCACGATCCGGACCTGGCCCCGGCGGCGCGGGTGGACGCCGCTCATCAGGTAGCGCGCCCGCATCGCCGGCGGCACCGGCCCGACCACCTCCGCCGGGTAGATCGCCTGCTGCGCCGTGGCGCAGCATCGCCGTCGAGATGTCGGTGCCGAGGATCGCGAAGCCGAAGTCGCCGCGCGCCTCGGCGAGATCGGCGAGGATCATGGCGATCGAGTAGGCCTCGGCGCCGTTCGAGCTGGCCGCGCTCCAGATCTTGAGCAGCGGCTTGCGCTCCCGGCGCTGCGCCAGGAGCTCGGGGACGAGCTGCCGCTCCATCAGGTCGGAGATGGTCGGGCTCGCGGAAGAAGTCCGTCTTGTTCGTGGTGATGGCGTCGATCAGGAAGGCCATCTCCTGCTCGAGCCCGTCGTCGTCGAAGAGCTGGCGGCAGTAGCGGTCGAACCTCATGTCGCCGAGGTGGCGGAAGCGCTTGCGCAGGCGGCTCTCGACCATCAGCCGCTTCGAGGGCGGCAGCTTGATGCCGACCGTCTCGCGGATGAGCCTGGAGAGGCGCTCGAAATCGGCCGCGCTCAGGTGATCCTCGTGCGTGCGCAGTGGGGCAAGCGCAAGAGCGGTCGTGCTCATGGGTCTCTCGGGTCGATGGGATGCGGAGGTGGCCGGGGCCCGGCCACCTGCGGGATGTGGCTCAGGCCGCGTGGTCGACGGCCGGCGGCGCCGCCGCGAGCGCGGAGGGATCGGCCGAGGCGAAGAGGCTGTCGAGGTCGAGCACCGTGACGAAGGCGCCGTTGCGCCGGCCGACGCCGGCGATCGCGCCGTCCCGCCAGGTGCTGCCGAACTCGGGCGCCGGCTCGAGCGCGTCCTCGTCGAGCGGCGCGACCTCGAGGACGCGGTCGGTCTTCAGGGCCACCGTCACCTCGGCGCCGGCCGCGCGGATCGTCAGCACGATGATCCGCGTGCTCAGCGTGTCCTCCGTCTCCGGCCGCCCGAGCAGGCGCCGGAGGTCGACGACCGGGATCGCCTGGCCCCGCACGTCGATCATGCCGAGGAGCTGGTCCGGGCATGCGCGGCAGCCGGGCGATCGGCCGCAGGTCGAGGATCTCGCGGACCCGGTCGACCGGCGCGGCGAAGAGATCCTCCGCCACGCCGAAGGTCACGTACTGCGCGGACGCTGCCATCGTCGGGCTCGCTCAGGCGGCGCCGCGGCGGGTGAACTCGCCGTCGATCTCGTCGTCGTCGGACCCGAGATCGAGGTCGAAGCCGCCCTCGCCGCGCATCTTGCTGGAGGTCGCCCGCAGCGCGCGCACGGCCTCGCTCTGGCTGCCGCCATGGCGTGACGTGGCGTGCCGGCCTTCTTCGCCGCCGGCGCGTAGTGGCGCTGCGCCGCGGCGCCGTCCTCGAGCCGGAAGTAGCTCGATCGCCGCCTGCAGCTGCTCGGCCTGGCTCGCCAGCTCCTCGGCGGTCGCCGACATCTCCTCGGCCGCCGCGGTGTTCTGCTGCGTCACCTTGTCGAGCTGCTGGATCGCCATGTTGATCTGGGCGGCGCCGGCATTCTGCTCGCGGCTCGCCGCCGAGATCTCCTCGACGAGCTTCGCCGTCTTCTGGATGTCCGGCACGAGCTTGGACAGCATCTCGCCGGCCGCCTGCGCCGCCTTCAGCGTGTCGCCCGACAGGCCCGAGATCTCGGTCGCCGCCGCCTGGCTGCGCTCGGCGAGCTTGCGCACCTCCGAGGCCACCACCGCGAAGCCGCGGCCGTGCTCGCCGGCGCGCGCCGCCTCGACGGCCGCGTTGAGCGCCAGGAGGTCGGTCTGGCGGGCGATCTCCTGCACCACCATGATCTTCTCGGCGATCGTCTGCATCGCCTTGACCGCCTTGCCCACCGCCTCGCCGCTGGCGGTCGCATCGATCGCCGACTGGCGGGCGATCTCCTCGGTCTGCGCCGCGTTGTCGGCGCTCTGCTTGATGTTGGCGGCCATCTGCTCCATCGAGGCCGAGGCCTCCTCGGTCGACGAGGCCTGCTCGGTCGCGCCCTGCGACAGCTGCTCCGCCGTCGCCGACATCTCCTCGGAGCCGGACGCGACGTTGCGGGCCGCCGCCGTCACGTCGCCGACGACCTCGCGCAGCTTGACGACCATCCGGTTGAGCGCGTCGATGACGTCGCTCGATCTCGTCGTTGGTCCTCGCGTGCGCCGTGGCGCTGAGATCGCCCGAGGCGACGGAGTTGGCGAGGCCGACGGCGCTCGCGAGGGCCCGGCTGATCGACGAGATGATCCAGAGGGCCGCGGCCGCCGCGAGGAGCGCCGAGCCGACCAGCATGCCGAGGACCAGCATGCGAGCCTGCGCGTACTGCGCGCCGGCCGCGTCCTGCGCCTCGCGCAGCTCCTGGTTGTTGCGGTCGATCAGCTTGTCGAGCGCCTCCCGCGAGGCGCGGCGCTCGGCGGTGGCGTCCTCGTTGGCGACGCGGGTCGCCTCGGCGTTCTGGCCGAGGAAGGCGAGACGGCGCATCTCCGCGTTGCTGGGCCATGTAGCCGTCGAAGGCGGTCGCGAAGTCGTCCAGACGGCGCTTGCCCTCCTCCGAGGAGATCTCGCGGAGGTCGGCGACCTGCTTGCGGATCTCCGTGACCTCCTTGTCGAGCTCGGCGGCCGCCTCCCGCATCGCCGACGGCGTGCCGGCGAGCAGGAGCGTGCCCTCCTCGCGGCCGAGGCGCGTCATCATGACGTTGATGTCGCCCGCGATCTCGATGCGCTTGACGTTGCCGTTGACGGCGTCGTTGAAGGCCTCGTCGATGCTGTTCAGGCTGTTCAGGGCGAAGAACATGCCCGCCGACGGACATCGCGATGATGACCACGAAGGTCGCCGCGAGCTTGAACTTCAGGGTCAGTCTCATTGTTCGGACCTTTCTTCGAACAGGCTAGCGGCGGCGTGTCTGTCCGCTCTGCATGCGAAAGATGCTGTTCCATGTCTGGGACGATGATGAAGCTGTCGTCGCGCTTGCCGATGGCCGCGGATCGAACTCCGGCGGCCAGCGCATGCCGACCTTGGGCACCTCCTCGAAGGACGTCGCCGTCGATCTCGGTGACCTCGTGCACCTTGTCGGCGAGGATGCCGGCGACGAGCGGCTCGCCGTCGAGCTCGAACTCGACGACGACGATGCGCGTGTCGTTGTCGGGCTCGGCGGCGCTCCATGCCGAAGGCGACGCGCAGGTCGGCGAGCGGCACGACGGTGCCGCGCACGTTGATGAGGCCGCCGACGAAGGGCGGCGCGTTCGGCACCCGGGTGATCGGGCACCGAGGTCGAGGATCTCGCGCACCGTCTCGCGCCTCGAGCGCGAAGGTCTCGTCCTGGAGCCGGAAGGTCAGGGCCTGCATGCCGCTCTCTCCTGTGGCCGCCGTCATGCTGGCCGCCGTCATGCTGCCCTCCCCATCGCGCTCGCCGCGGCTGCGCTCCTCGAGCGACTGGCCGAAGCGCGACGAGGTGCATGACGTCGAGGATCAGGGCGACGGAGCCGTCGCCGAGGATCGTCGCGCCGGAGAAGGTCTTCACCCGCGAGTGCAGCCGCGACAGCTGCTTGATGACGGTCTGGTTGTTGCCGATGATCTGGTCGACGACGAGCCCGACGCGGATCTCGCCGGAGGAGACGACGACGACCTTCTGGTACGCGTCGGCCGGCGTCTCGGCGCCGAAGAGCTCGCGCAGCCGCAGGAACGGCACGAGGCTCGCCGCGGATGTTGAGGAAGCTGCGCCCCCTGGCCTCGGCGTCGCGCGTCCGCCGAGCAGCTCGACGCACTCCTCGACGGCGGCGAGCGGGATCGTGTAGCGGTCGGCGCCGACCCGCACGAGCAGGCCGTCGATGATGGCGAGCGTCAGCGGCAGGCGCAGCGTCACCTCGTGCCCTGGCCGGGCCTGGTCTGCGATGTCGATCGAGCCGCGCAGGCCGTCGATGGTGCGCTTGACGACGTCCATGCCGACGCCGCGGCCCGACAGCGCCGTCACCTCCTCCGCCGTCGAGAAGCCCGGCTCGAAGATCATGCGGTAGAGCTCGCCGTCGGTGATGCCTGGCGTCCGGCGCGATCAGCCCGGCCTCCTCCGCCCGGCGGCGGATGCGCTCGGCGTCGAGCCCGGCGCCGTCGTCGGAGACGGTGATCGCGACCTCGGCGCCCCGGTAGCTGGCCGTCAGGCGCAGCGTGCCGGTCTCGGCCTTGCCGGCCGCGCGCCGGCCGCTCCGCGCGTCTCGAGGCCGTGGTCGACGGAGTTGCGGATCAGGTGGACGAGCGGATCGGCGAGCTGCTCGATCACGGTCTTGTCGAGCTCGGTCTCCTCGCCCGCCGTCGACGAAGTCGATCGGCTTGCCGAGCTCGTCCGACAGGTCGTGGACGAGGCGGCGGAAGCGGCCGAACAGCGAGCCGATCGGCACCATGCGCGTGCCCATCGTCGTGTCGCGCAGGCTGGCGGTCAGGCGCTCGATCTCCTCGGCGACGGCGACGAGGGTGGGATCGTGGCCCGCCATCGGCGAGCTGGCTCAGCCGCGCCTGCGCGATGACGAGCTCGCCGACCCGGTCCATCAGCTCGTCGAGCCGCTCGGCCGGCGACCCGCAGCGTCGTCGTGGCCCTTGGCCTGGCTGGCCCTGTGTGCGTCTCGCGCCTTGGTCGTCGGCGGCCTTGGTCGTCTCGGCGGCCGCGCGCTGCCACGGGACGATCGGGCGCTGCCGCGGCGGGCGGGGCGACGGCGGCAGCTTCGCCGGCATCGGCCTCCGCCGCCGGCGCGACGTCGGGCCCCTCGGCGGCGCCCTCGCCGGGCGCGGCGTCGCTCGAGCGGCGCGATCGACAGCTCCATGTCGTCGCGCAGGAAGAGGAAGACGTCCTCGATCGCCTCGCGGGCGACGCGGCCGCGCAGGGCGACGTCCCAGGCGAGATAGGCAGTTCTGCGGCTCGATCACGCTCGAGCGACGGGCACGTCGCCGGCGAGGGCGCACGAGCTCGCAGGGGCCGAGGCCGCGCAGCTCGTCGAGCAGCAGGAGCGGATTGGTGCCGAGCATCAGCGCGTCCTCGGGCAGCCGGAAGCGGACGCGCCAGCCGCCGGCCGCCGGCGCACCGGCTCCGGCCGGCTCCGGCTGCCGCTCGTCTGCGCGGCCGGCGCGGCGGCGGCTCCGCCGCCGCCGCCCTGCACGACGGCGCGCAGCGCGCTCGAGGATGGCGTCGCCGCCGTGGTGCCCGGCCATCGGGGTCGCTCGATCAGCCGCGCGACATGGTCGCGCGCATGCGAGCGCCGCGGCGATCGAGGTCGTCGGACGGCCGTCGCCTCGCCCTTGCGGACGCGGTCGAAGGCCGTCTCGAAGTCGTGGATGAAGGCGGCGACGGCCGTGAAGCCGAACATCGCGCCCGAGCCCTTGAGCGTATGCAGCGCGCGGAAGGCGCGGTTGACGAGGTCGCCGTCGCCGGGCTGCTGCTCCGAGGTCGAGCAGGCGCCTGCTCGAGCGTCTCGAGCAGCTCGCGCCGCCTCCTGGCGGAAGGTCTCGACGGGATCGAGCCCGCTCATGCGCCGGCGACCTTGCGGACGACCGCGAGGAGCTGCTCCGGCTTGAAGGGCTTGACCATCCAGCCGGTCGCGCCGGCCTGCTTGGCCTCGCTGCCTTGAGCGCCGTCGTCGGATTCCGTCGACAGGAAGACGATCGGCACGCCGCTGGCTCGCCGGGCGTCGCGCGATACTTCGCGGATGAAGGAGAGGCCGTCGCAGTGCCGGGCATGTTGAGGTCGGTGATGACGGCGTGGACGCGTGCTTGGCGGTCGCCTTGGCGAAGCCGTCGTCGTCCGTCGGACCGCCTCGATCGACCTGGTAGCCGGCCTGGGCGAGGGTCATCGCCGACCATCTGGCGAACGGAATCGCGAGTCGTCGACGATGAGGATCGTCTTGCTCACTGTGCTGTCCTTAGCTGAGGCCGATGGCCGTCCAGAATTCGCCGTCGCGGACGATCTGCGCGTCCGCGGCATCCGCCACGCCGGAGCGGCGCAGCACCGCATCCACCGCCCCGCCCTGCGGCACCGCGACGGACAGCGACTTGCCGCCCTCCCGCGCCGCCTTGTGGGCCGAGATCAGGATCTGGAGGATGCTGAGATCGATGCTCTGAAGTTGATCCGTCTCGATGGTCAGGCCATCGGCGCCGTGAAGCGCATCGCGGATGTTCTCCGCCACCTGGCCGGCATCGCGCACACCCAGCGCGCCGGACAGGCGAAGACTTCCCATAGTGCCCCACACGGGAAACGCCCCCACGCAAACATAGTAAAAGAACTCTCGGCTCCATTCCCCCCGAAGCCTTGAGGGGGATTTAGACGCCACTGTGTTGAAGATGTCTTACCATCGGCGTCGTATGTAAAAGGGCTTACGCTCCTGAAAATCGTCGAATTTTACCTGCGCAACGCGCAAGATCATCAATTTTCGCGGAGCAGACGCAATTCGGGGAAAATTCTTTTCATTCGGCGGCATGGCCGCGAGAGAGAAGATAGTCTTGGCTGAAACAAGTCGGCCTGCCTCGCGGAAGTTCGCGGCAAATTGGCCGAAATGTCCGCTTCCCCGACACTTCGCGGGCGAAAGATCCCTACTGGAACCCTTGCATGCGCATCCGCCAGATGCGCTCGCCGATGTCGCAGGGCACGCGCGGCTCGGCCTCGGTCAGCCTCGGCGGCAGCGGCCCGGCGATCTCGAGCACGAGCTTCTGCCGGATCGCCGAGGCGAACTCGCTCGCGTCGTGCACCGGCAGCGAGAACGATCCCGGGCCGCCGACGACGCAGTCGGCGTAGTAGAGATCGAGGTCGGGGATGTCCCACATGGAGAAGGAGCCGTTCGACGACCCCACGAAGGGCAGGCCGTTGATCACGATGCCGCGGCCGACGGCCCGGTCGCGCGCGGCCGTCACGAGGTCGCCCTGGTTGTTGGGCCCGTCGCCGGAGACGTCGATCACCCGCTTGAGGCCGCGGTAGCCGTTGTCGTCGAAGAGGGCGGCGGCGTAGTCGATGGCCCCGCTGATCGAGGTGCGCCGCCGCCGGTCGAGCGGCAGGGCGGCGAGCCGCGCCGAGAGCGCGGCGGCGGCCGCCTCGCCGTCGACCAGCGTCCAGTCGACGAGGACCCTCTGGCTCGTGACGCCGGCCCATTCGACGAAGGCGACGGCGATGCGCCCCTGCAGGCCGCTGGCGATGGCGCCCAGCACCTTGGGATCGAGGAACGCCCGGACGTAGCCCTGGCGCTGCAGCGTCTGCTCCGCCGTGTCCATGCTGAGCGAGACGTCGACGGCGATGACCAGCTCGACGTCGACCGGCATCTCCGCGGGCTGCGCCGCGAGATCGGAAGGGACCGACACTGCGAGAGACATCGCGGCAACCGCGATGAGGAAAGCACACCGCCGCAACATGATGACGATGCTACGCCCGGCCGCCGGGCCGGAACAGCGTCCCGCCGTTCACGTATCGGCGAGCGGCGGCGCGGCAGGCCCGGGCGGCCGGCGGCCGCCCGGGATGTGGCACGCCCGGCCGGTCAGGCCGCGGCGGTCGTGACGAAGCGGGTCACGAGATAGGGCTCGACCGCCTCCGAGCCGCCTTCGGACCCGTAGCCCGAATCCTTGATGCCGCCGAACGGCACCTCCGGCAGGGCGAGGCCGATATGGTTGATCGTCGTCATGCCGGACTCGATGCGCATGGCGAGCTCGTGCGCGGTCTTCTGCGAGCCGGTGAAGGCGTAGGAGGCCAGACCGTAGGGCAGCCGGTTCGCCTCCTCGATCACCTCGTCGAGGTCGGAGAAGGAGTTGACGACGGCGAGCGGGCCGAACGGCTCCTCGTTCATCACCCGCGACGACAGCGGCGCGTCGGCGATCACCGTCGGCTCGAAGAAATAGCCCTTGTTGCCGATGCGCCGGCCGCCGGTCTCGAGCGAGGCGCCCTTGTCGACGGCGTCCTGGATCAGCTCCTCGAGGAAGGGAACGCGGCGCTCGTTGGCGAGCGGCCCCATCGTCGTGCCGTCCTCCAGGCCGTTGCCGACCTGCACCGCCTTCGCCGCCGCCGTGAAGCCCTCGAGGAAGTCCTTCTTCACGCCTTCCTGGATCAGGAAGCGGGTCGGCGAGATGCAGACCTGGCCGGCGTTGCGGTACTTCGAGGCGGCGAGCATCTTCACCGCCTTGCCGATGTCGGCGTCGTCGGTGACGATGACCGGCGCGTGGCCGCCGAGCTCCATGGTCGCGCGCTTCATGTGCTGGCCCGCCAGCGCGGCGAGGTGCTTGCCGACCGGCGTCGAGCCGGTGAACGAGATCTTGCGGATCACCGGGTGCGGGATCAGGTACTCCGAGATCTCGGCCGGCACGCCGTAGACGAGATTGGCGACGCCCGCCGGCAGTCCGGCATCGACGAAGGCGCGGATCAGCGCGGCCGGCGCGGCCGGCGTCTCCTCCGGCGCCTTGACGATGATCGAGCAGCCGGTCGCCAGCGCGGCGGAGAGCTTGCGCACCACCTGGTTGATCGGGAAGTTCCACGGCGTGAAGGCGGCGACGGGGCCGACCGGCTGCTTCAGCGCCATCTGCGTGACGCCGCCGGCGCGGGCCGGGATGATCTGGCCGTAGGTGCGCTGCGCCTCGCCGGCGAACCAGTCGATGACGTCGGCGCCGGCCATGATCTCGCCCTTCGCCTCGGCGACCGGCTTGCCCTGCTCGCGCGTCATCGTCCAGGCGATGTCGTCGGCGCGCTCGCGCAGGATGTTCGCGGCCTTGCGCATGAGCTTCGCCCGCTCGAACGCGCCGGTCTGCGACCAGATGCCGAAGCCCTTGGCGGCGGCGGCGAGCGCGGCGTCGAGATCCTCGCGGCCGGCCCAGGCCACCTTGCCGATGACCTCTTCCGTCGCGGGGTCGACCACGGGGATCGTTCGCCCGCCGGCGGCCGCGCGCCATTCGCCGTCGATCAGAAGCTCGGTGTCCGGATAAGCCCGCGTCATCTCTGTCCCACTCCGTTGTCGCAAATGCCGGTCGGCCGCGCCCGATGCGGCGCGGCGCTTCTCCGTTAGCACAAGGGCGCGCGCGATGCTGCCCGGCAGGCGGGTGGGAGGCATGACGCCGTCGGGGGGCGGCCCGGGAAGCCGCCCCGACGGCCTCAGGGGAAGCTCGGCGCGAGGCGGGCCGAGGCGTGCTCGCCGTCGACCACCCGGTCGGTGATCGCCGCCGACAGCCAGATCGAGCCGAGCGTGATCCACGCGGTGAGCGCGAAGATCGAGGCGCCGGTGACGCCGGCGCCGACGGCGCAGCCGCCGGCCAGCATGCCGCCGAAGCCCATCAGCGCGGCGCCGAGCAGGTAGCGGCGCATCGAGGGGCCGTCCTGGAAGCCCTGGATCGCGAGCTCGCGCGTGAGGAGCGCGGCGAGGAAGGAGCCGAGGAAGACGCCCGGCACGAGGCCGACGTCGAAATCGAGCATGGTGCCGGGCGGCGACAGGAACAGCATCAGCGCGTCGGCGGAGGGCCCGGTGAAGGTCACGCCCTCGACCAGGACGGGATCGAAGGCCTGGCTGGACATGGAATTGGTGAACCACCAGGCGAGCGGGATGGCGAGGCCGGCCCCGACGGCGGCCAGCGGCCGCCACCAGCCGACGCGGGCATAGGCGGCGACGGCGATGCCGGCGAGGAGCCACAGGGCGGTGAAGCCGATCGACGCGCCGCGCGAGGCGCCGAGGAAGACCATGAGGTCGTTGCCGCCGATGTCGGCCGTCGTGACGCTGGCGGCGACCCATTCGCGCGCCGGCTGCAGGAAGCCGCGCAGGCTCGCCTGGGCGACGACGGCGAAGACGAGGCCGGACAGCAGCGCCCGCAGGTTGCCGGTCGCCGACAGGACGAGCAGCCGGCTGGCGCAGCCGCGCGACAGGATCATGCCGGTGCCGAACATCAGCCCGCCGACCGCCGCGCCGGACAGGCTCTGCGGCGAGGCGAGCTGGCGGGCTTCCGACAGGTTCACGTAGTCGAAGACGATCAGCAGCTGCGTGCCGAGCACGGCGGCGGAAAAGGCGAGGAGCCAGACCGACAGCTTGTGGCCGAAGCGGCCGTGCGCGAACTCGATCGAGGCGGCGCGCAGGCAGAAGCGGCTCTGCTGCGCGAACGCGCCGAACATGACGCCGACCACGAGCCCGCCCCCGGCGAGAACCCACGGCTCGCTGAAGCGGTCGAGAAAGAAGGTGAGGTCCATCATCGTTCAAATCCCCGGCGGGCGCGCCGGCGTCCGGATGGCGGGACGCACGGCGGCCGATATGCACCGCCAGATGAGGGGAGTCCGTGCGGATGCGCATTGACGCCGCTCAAGACAGACGCAAGAATTCAAATCAATGAATATGAGGGAGGCGAGGATGGGTGCTGTGAAACGGACGGGGCCGACGCGTCGCGAGGTGCTGGCCGGGGCCGGCGCGCTGGCGGCGTCGAGCCTCCTGCTGCGCGGGCGGCCGGTGTTCGCCGCCGCGCCGCAGCCGATCATGCTCGGCGAGGCCGAGATCCTGGTCCTGAGCGACGGGCACCTGACCCTGCCGATGGGCTTCGCCCTGCCGGACCGCGACAAGGCGGAGATCGCGGCCCTGCTCGAGCCGCACGGGCTTCCAACCGACGCCCTCGTCCCGGACTGCAACGTGACGCTGATGCGGACGGGCGACCGGCTCGTGCTGTTCGACGCCGGCTCCGGGCCGATGTTCCAGAACACCGCCGGCGAGCTGCCGGCGAGCCTCGCGGCGGCCGGCATCGACCCCGCCGAGGTCACCGACGTCGTCTTCACGCACGCCCACCCCGACCATCTCTGGGGCGTGCTCGACGATTTCGAGGAGCACGTCTTCGCCGAGGCGAACTACTGGATGCCGCAGGCGGAATGGGACTTCTGGCGGGCCGACGACACGCTGGCCCTGATGCCGGAAGAGCGGAAGACCTTCGTCGTCGGCGCCCGCAACCGGTTCGACGCGATCGAGGACCGGGTCTCGTTCCTCAAGCCGGGCGACGAGGTGCTGCCCGGCGTCGAGGCGGTGGACACCTCCGGCCACACGCCCGGCCACGTCTCCTACATGCTGCACGGCGGCAGCGAGAGCCTGCTCGTCACCGGCGACGCGATCACCCACCCGGTCATCTCGTTCGAGCGGCCGGACTGGCATTCGGGAACCGACCAGGACCCGGAGAAGGGCGCGGCCACGCGCAAGGCCCTGCTCGACCGGCTCGCCGCCGACAAGGCGCGCTTCATCTCCTTCCACCTGCCACATCCGGGCGTCGGCACCGCCGAGACGGCCGGCGGCGCCTACCGCTTCGTGCCGGCCTGATCCGGCGTCCCCGGCGTCCGGGCCGGCCCCGGGGGCCGGCCGGCGCCGCGAGGGGCCAGGCCTAGCCGGCCGCGGCGGCCTTGGGCGGCGAAGGCGCCCGAGACCCGCGCGACGAGCGCGTGCGCGGGCGAGGCCGCCTGCCGGCCCGCCGCCTCGCCGCCGAAGTCGAAGCGCGACAGGAGCTCGGTCAGGGCGAGGGTCTGCTGCGCCAGGCTGTGGCAGGCCGCCGTCGCCTCCTCGACCATCGTGGCGTTGGTCTGCGTGTCCTTGTCGATCGTGCGGATGGCGGCGTTGATCTCGGCGAGGCCGGCGGCCTGGCCGCGCGCGGATTTGACGATGGCGCGGACATGGCCGTCGATCTCGCGCACCTCGCCGACCATGCCCTCGAGCGCCTCGCCCGTCTCGCCGACCAGCGCGACGCCGGCATCGACGTTGCGCCCCGAGGCGGTGATCAGCTCCTTGATCTGCTTGGCCGCGGCCGCGGAGCGCTGCGCGAGCTCGCGCACCTCCTGCGCCACGACGGCGAAGCCCTTGCCGGCCTCGCCCGCCCGCGCCGCCTCGACGCCCGCATTGAGCGCCAGCAGGTTCGTCTGGAAGGCGATCTCGTCGATCACGCCGATGATCTGCGAGATCTGCGCCGACGAGGCGTTGATCTCGTTCATCGCGCCCACCGCCCGGCGCACGATCTCGCCCGATTTCTCCGCCCGCGCCCTCGTCCGCGCGACGACGGCCCCGGCCTCCTCGGCGCGCGCGCTCGAAGAGCGCATGGCCTCCGTCGTCTCCTCCAGCGCCGCCGCCGTCTCCTCCACCGAGGCCGCCTGGCGCTCGGTGCGCCTGGCGAGGTCGTCGGAGGCGGCGCGGATCTCCTCCGTCGCCGTGCCGTTCGTGCGGGCGATCCCGTCGACCTGCTGCAGCGTGTCCTTCAGCATGTCGAGGGAGGCGTTGAAGTCGCTGCGCAGCGTCTCGAGCGAGGGGATCGAGGAAGGCTGGATGCGGCGGTTGAGGTCGCCCTGGGCGAGCGCGTTGAACGCGGCGCTGAGCTCGCGGAACAGGAGGATGCGCTCGGTGATGTCGGTGGCGAACTTGATCACCTTCACGACCCTGCCGTTCATGTCGAAGATCGGGTTGTAGGAGGCCTGGATCCAGATCTCGCGGCCGCCCTTGCCGTAGCGCACGAACTCGGCGGCGATGAAATCGCCGCGGTTGAGGCGCTCCCAGAACCCGCGATACTCCTCCGAGCGCGCGTAGGCCTCGTCGACGAACATGCGGTGGTGCCGGCCGACGATCTCGGACAGCTCGTAGCCGACCGCCTTCAGCAGGTTGTCGTTGGCCGTGAGGATCGTGCCGTCGGGGGAGAACTCGATCGTCGCCTGGACGCGGGACAGCGCGTCGATCCGGCCGCTGTTCTCGGTGGCGCGCAGCTTCTGCGCCGTGATGTCGGTCGCGAACTTGATGATCTTGTAGACCTTGCCGCGGCTGTTGACGACGGGGTTGTAGGACGCCTGGATCCAGATCTCGCGGCCGTTCTTGCCGATGCGCTTGTACTCGCGGGCGTCGAACTCGCCGCGCCGCAGCCCGGCCCAGAACTCCGCGTAGTCCGCGCTCTCGGCGTAGCCCGGCTCCACGAACATCCGGTGGTGACGCCCGACGATCTCGGACAGCTCGTAGCCGACCGCCCTGCAGAAATTCTCGTTGGCCCGCAGGATCGTGCCCTTCGTGTCGAATTCGATCGTCGCCAGCGACTTGCCGAGCGCCTTCAGCACCGCGCGTGCGTCCGCGCCGCTGCCGACCAGCGTCGAGAGACTGCCCATGTCCTTCACCCCGTGGATCGGCATCCGCCTGCCGACGGACACCGGAGTATCAAATTTTGCTCTTTCCCGCTCCGTCACGCGGCCCCGGGATGCTTCATCCTCGAAAATATTCCGAAATAATCCGTAAATACGCGTAGGTCTCCGAAAGTTGTTCGAAGACATAAAATCTCGCGCGACGCTCCCGGATTTTCTTTGCCCCCGCGACGTTACCATCCCTCTTCGGCCGGGAAGGCGGATCAGTTTTTCGCCCGACAGGAAATCGGCGGCAGGTTCTTGCGCGCGCCGGGCCGCACCCGGGACAGGGGCGAACCAGGCCGCCCGGGCCGGGGACAATCGCGGTGGCGAGCGCGACGCACCGGCCATGGCAGTGTCGACCCCGCCAAAGGCGCCGAACATCTTCGTCGTGACGCGGCGTCGCGCGTCGAACGGCAAGAACATCTCCTGCCGCCGCAATGGAAGTGCTAGCATGGCCGTCTCGGCCGGCGAGCCGAGCAATAGAGGAGGGAACGTCATGCGAAACCTGCTGATGGTTTCTGTTGCCACTGCAGCACTCTTCTGCGCAACTGCAGCATCCGCGCAGTCCGACGACAACATGAAGAAACTCGGGCAGTTCCAGACCACCGGGACCTCGATGCAGTTCGAGACGGTCGACCAGTCCGGCGAGTTCGCCGACCAGATCCGGAAGAACCTGGAGAACGTGAAGCTGCCGGACGGCTTCAAGATCGAGCTCTACGCCGTCGTGCCGGACGCCCGCCACATGGCGGTCGGCCCCCAGGGCATCGTCACCTTCGTCGGCACGCGCAAGGACAAGGTCTGGGCGATCACCGACCGCAACAAGGACCGCAAGGCGGACGAGGTGAAGCGCTTCGCCCCGTCGATCTCCTTCACGATCCCGAACGGGGTGTGCTTCTCGAAGGACGGCTTCCTGTTCGTCGCCGAGCAGAACCGCGTGCTGGTGTTCCCGGCCGCGGAGTTCTTCTACGAGAGCCCCGACGTCGCCGTCGCCGAGGTGGTCAAGCAGGGCGAGCTGATCCCGTCCGACGAGGAGAGCTTCAACCACACCGCCCGCGTCTGCGACGTCGGGCCGGACAACAAGCTCTACATCACGCTCGGCCAGCCGTTCAACGTCCCGGCGCCCGAGAAGCTCGACAAGTACAGCAAGTGGGGCATCGGCGGCATCATCCGGATGGACCGCGACGGCTCGAACCGCGAGGTCTACGCGCGCGGCATCCGCAACTCCGTCGGCATGGACTTCAACCCGGCCAACGGCGAGCTGTGGTTCACCGACAACCAGGTCGACGGCATGGGCGACGACATCCCGGCCGGCGAGATCAACCGGGCGACGGCGCAGGGCCAGAATTTCGGCTTCCCGTGGTATGGCGGCGGCCACACCCGCACCAACGAGTACAAGGATTCCGAGCCGCCGGCGGACATCGTCTTCCCCGAGGTCGAGATGACGGCCCACGCCGCCGATCTCGGCATGATGTTCTACACCGGCAAGATGTTCCCGGCGAAGTATCGCGGCGGCATCTTCTCGGCGCAGCACGGCTCGTGGAACCGCACCGAGCCGGTCGGCGCGCGGGTGATGTTCACGCCCGTCAACGAGGACGGCAGCGCCGGCGACACGATGCCGTTCGCCGAGGGCTGGAAGACGGAGAACGGCGAGTATCTCGGCCGCCCCGTCGACGTGGCGCAGCTGCCGGACGGCTCGCTCCTCGTCTCCGACGACCTGGCGGGCGCGGTCTACCGCATCAGCTACCAGAAGTAGCCCCTGCCCGGGCTGCGGCGGTCCGCCGCCGCAGCCTTCCCCTCCCCGCTTCGCATGGAGTTGCCGGATGCGTTCCGTCACGATCGCGGCGTGCTGCGCCGTCCTGCTTGCCGCCACCCATACCGGGGCCGCCGCGGCCGACGCCGCCGCGGGCAAGGCGAAGGTGCAGCAGACCTGCGCCGTCTGCCACGGCCTCGATGGCCTGGGGAAGAACCCCGACGTGCCGAACCTCGCGGGCGAGAGCCCGATCTACATCAGGACGCAGCTGCACGCCTTCAAGTCGGGCGCACGCCAGCACCAGCAGATGTCGATCATCGCGCAAGGCCTGAGCGACGAGGACATCGCCAACGTCGCGGCCTGGTTCTCGAGCCTCAAGGTGACGGTCGAGATGCCGCAATAGGCAGGTCAGGCAATTGGCAGGGGAGCCCCGCGAGGGCGCTATTCGGCGGGCAGTCCCGGCTGGCGGCGGAACGGCGCGATCGGCGAGCCCTCGAGCAGCCAGCCGAGCCCCATGCGGGCGCCGACCATGATCGAGGCCATGACGATGGGCGCGGACACGGCGAGCGCGGAGACCGCCGTGATGCCCTGCCCGACCGTGCAGCCCATCGCGAAGACGCCGCCGATCCCCATCATCGCGCCGCCGGCGAGGTGGCGGCCGAGCTCGCGCGCGTCGTCGCACGCCTCCCAGCGCACCTCGCTGTGCCGCCACGCGCCGATCGCCGCGCCGATCAGCGTGCC
This sequence comes from uncultured Alphaproteobacteria bacterium, assembly GCA_963816555.1. Classification (GTDB taxonomy): domain Bacteria; phylum Pseudomonadota; class Alphaproteobacteria; order Rhizobiales; family Tepidamorphaceae; genus Lutibaculum. The sequence continues at coordinate 310,838 of CAWFLD010000011.1, forward strand.
GGCGACGAGGCCGACGCCGTAGTCGGGCAGCGTGCCGGTGAAGGCGATGACCTGCAGGATGAGGTCGCCGACCGGCACCACGAAGGAGCCGGCCTCGATCTGCACCGGGCCGAAGGCGCGCGCCGCCGCCACCGTGGTGGCGAGCCAGCCGAAGGCGACGACGAGGCCGATCGCCGTGCCCGCGAGGATGGGGCCGCGGCGGCCGCGGAAGTCGGCGTCGCGGAAGATCCACCAGAAGAGCCCGGCCGCCGCGGCGAGCGCGACGACGGCGTGGAGCTCGATTCCCGCCAGGGCGGAGGCGAGGCTGCCGAGCGACTGGTCGCCGGCGAAGGAGAGGTCGAGCGCCAGATTGTCGACGAGCTGGATGCGCGCCTGGCCGACGAGGCCGCGCTGCGTGGCGAGCGCCGACAGGCCGAGCACGATGAGCACGATGAGCGAGCGCAGGCTGCCGCCGCCGAGCCTGACCACGGCGCCGAAGCCGCACGTGCCCACGAGCGCCATGCCGAAGCCGAAGAGCAGGCCGCCGCCGATCGCCCCGGTGAGCCCGAAGCGCGGCGCGAGGTAGAAGGTCGAGGACAGGTCGATGAGGCCGGCGAACTCCATGGCCTGCGTCGCCACGAGCGCGGAGGCCGCGGCCAGCACCCAGACCCGCAGGCCGGTGCCGTCGCCGGCATACCAGTAGCGTTCGAGCGCGGAGAGCGTGCAGAAGCGGTTCACGCGGGCGACATAGCCAAGCACGGTGCCCGCCAGCACGCCGGCGATCGGCAGCGCGATCAGCGCGTCGAGACCATCCATGGCTTCCTCCCCTGCCGGTGGGCCCGGCAGTCCTCTTGTGCGGCGACTCTACGCCCGTCGCGCGGGATGAGGCAATCGCAGGGAATGTGCGGAGCGGGCCGGCCCGGCCGCCGGCCTTGCCCGGCCGCCGTGCTTGATCAGCCGCCGTGCCTGCTCAGCCGCCGTCCTTGTGCAGCACCTGGTGGCAGAACAGGTCGTAGAGCGCGCCGATGATCTGGCCGACCTCCTCCCCGGCGATCCGGTAGTAGATCATGCGCCCCTCGCGACGGGTCGTCACGAGGCGGTCGAACCGCAGGCGCGCGAGCTGCTGCGAGACGGCGGCCTGCGGCATCGTGAGGATGCGCTCGAGGTCGGAGACGGACTTCTCGCCGTCGGACAGCAGGCAGAGAATCAGCAGGCGCGTCTCGTGCGACAGCGCCTTCAACAGCTCGCTCGCCTGCCGCGCCTGCTCGACGAGCTCCTCGAATTCCGCAGCATTGTGCGGGGGCTTCAGCTGCGGCACCGTGTTCTCTACAGCCTTCGGCTGCGCTTCGGTCATATCGGCTTCCCGTTGCTGCCGCGCGCCCGACCGGCCGCGCCGCCAACGTCCATCAAGGTTAGTGCCTGCCGCCGCGGACGCAACGTGCTTTCACGTCACATGCCGGCGGAATGGGGGAGTTCCTGCAGCATCTCGTCGAGCAGCGGCCAGAAGAACTGGTCGCCGGGATAGCCGCGCAGCCGCGCCACCTCGACACCGTCGTCGAGCAGCACGAAGGTCGGCGTCATGCGCTCGCGGCGGATGCCCGCGAGGTCTTCCGGCCAGGGCTCGGTGATGTCGACGAAGCGGATCGGGGCGATGCGGCCCTCCTTCGTCTTCGGATAGGCGGCGCCGATCTCCTCGTGCCACCGCTTGCACCAGGCGCATCCCGGCTGCTCCATCATCAGGAGCTGGGCCGCATTCGCGACGCCGGCGCTGCCGGCGGCGACCGCGATGAAGGTCAGGAGAGCGAACAGCCTCTTCACGGCGTGGGTCCTCGTCAATTTCCCGATTGCCATATATAGCGATTTGTGAATATTTTTCCAGTACCGTCCGTACGGCAGCGGGCGGCTTGATCGGGTAAAGACAACAATGCTGGAAGTCTCGATCGGCGCGGCATTCCTCGCGGGGCTCCTCTCCTTCATCTCGCCCTGCGTGCTGCCCATCGTCCCACCGTATCTGTGCTACCTCGCCGGCGTCAGCTTCGACCAGCTGAAGGCGGAGGAGCGGGCCGACGACACGGCGCGGCGCGTCGTGATGGCGGCGGTCGCCTTCGTCCTCGGCTTCGCCACCGTCTTCATCGCGCTCGGCGCGACGGCGAGCGTGATCGGCCAGACCGTGGCGCGCTACTTCGATACGCTGTCGATCATCGCGGGGATCATCATCGCCGTGATGGGGCTCCACTTCCTCGGCGTGTTCCGCATCGGCCTGCTCTACCGGCAGGCCCGCGTCGAGGTCGAGAAGAAGCCGGCCGGCCTCGTCGGCGCCTATCTCATGGGCCTCGCCTTCGCCTTCGGCTGGACGCCCTGCGTCGGCCCGATCCTCGCCGCCATCCTGTTCGTCGCCGGCTCGACCGACACCGCCCTGCGCGGCGCGATGCTGCTCGCCGTCTACGCGCTCGGCATCGGCCTGCCCTTCATCCTCGCCGCCGCCTTCGCCAGCCGCTTCCTCGGCTGGGCCGCGAAGTTCCGCCGCCACATGGGCACGGTGGAGAAGGCGATGGGCGGCCTGCTCGTCGTCACCGGCGTCCTGTTCATCACCGGCCAGATGTCGGCGATCGCCTACTGGCTTCTCGAAACCTTCCCGGCCTTCTCCCGCGTGGGATGAGCCGGGCCGACCGACCGGAGAGACAGACCATGCTCCGACATCTCTTCGCCGCCCTCGTCCTCGCGGTGCTCGCCGTGCCGGCCCACGCGGCCACGCTCGGCGACGACGGGCTGCACAAGGAGGACTGGTTCTCCATCACCTTCCGCGACGTGGCGGAGGACATCCAGGCGGCCAACGACGAGGGCAAGCGCCTCGTCATGATCTTCGAGCAGCGCGGCTGCATCTACTGCAAGAAGATGCACGAGGAGCTGCTCAGCGACCCCGAGGTGCGCGACTACATCAAGGAGCACTTCAAGGTCGTGCAGTACAACATGTTCGGCGACGAGGAGGTCACCGACCTCGACGGCGAGGTGCTGACCGAGAAGTCGGCGGCCCGCAAGTGGGGCTACGTCTTCACGCCGACCATCGTCTTCCTGCCCGACCACGTGCCGCAGGACGGCGAGAGCGTGCGGGACGCCGCGGTCGAGACGATGCCCGGCGCGTTCGGCAAGTGGACCTTCCTCGACATGTTCAAATGGGTGAACGAGAAGGGCTACGAGACGGACGAGCATTTCCAGAAGTATCATGCCCGGATGATCCAGAAGCTGCGCGAGGAAGGCCGGCTCGACGCGGAGTGAGCGCGAGCGGGCCGGGCGAGGCAGCTCTTGGACGCCGCCGCGACATATGCAAATAAATATATTCAATGATTGATGCGGGCTGCCTCTGAGGCTAGGCTCGACGGGTTCAGAGGCTGGACGAACCGGCTCGCGACGAGGGAGGGAACGTGCGCAAGATGATGAAGGCTACCGGACTCGCCGCCCTGACGGTGGTCCTGCTGGCGGGCGCCGCCAGCGCGGACACCGTCGCGCCTGGCGACGTGAAATTCGACGACATGGCCGTGACCCAGTCCCTGACGGGGCAGAAGGGCGACCCCGACGCGGGCCGCAAGGTCATGATCGACAAGAAGCTCGGCAACTGCCTTGCCTGCCACGCGGTCTCCGAGATGTCGAAGGAGCTGTTCCACGGCAATGTGGGTCCGTCGCTCGACGGCGTGGCCGGCCGCTGGAACGAGGATCAGCTGCGGGCGATCGTGGTCAACGCCAAGAAGGTCCTCGGCGACCAGACCATCATGCCCGGCTTCTACACGCTCGACGTCGGGGCCGACGTCGCCGACCAGTTCAAGGGCAAGACGATCCTTTCGGCCCAGCAGGTCGAGGACGTCGTCGCCTATCTCACGACGCTGAAGGAATAAGGCGGCACATGGAGGGAAAGAGAATGAAGCTTACTCGACGCGACGCGCTGGCCCTGACGGCCGGTGCCGCGGTCCTGGCCTTCGCTGGAGGGCGCGTCTCGCCGGCCTTCGCGACGCCGGAGGAGACCGACAAGGCGATCATGGACTTCACGGGCGGCAAGAAGCCCGAGACCGGCAAGATCACCCTGACGGCCCCGGAAATCGCCGAGAACGGCAACACGGTGCCGATCTCGGTCTCCGTCGAGAGCCCGATGACCGAGGACGACTACGTCAGCGACGTCATCATCTTCGCCGACGGCAACCCCAACCCGGGTGTCGCCACGCTGCACTTCACGCCGATGAGCGGCGAGGCCTCGGCCACCACCCGCATGCGGCTCGCCAAGACGCAGAACGTGGTCGCCGTCGCCAAGATGAAGGACGGCTCGGTCTACATGGACAAGAAAGAAGTGAAGGTCACGATCGGCGGCTGCGGCGGCTGATCGGCGAGCGAGGACAACAGCGATGGCGAGCAATCACAAACCCCGCGTCAAGGTGCCCCACAAGGCGTCCGCCGGCGAGGTGATCACGATCAAGACGCTGATCAGCCACGACATGGAATCGGGGCAGCGCAAGGACAAGGACGGCAACGTCATCCCGCGCAAGATCATCAACAAGTTCACCTGCACCTTCAACGGCCAGACGGTGTTCTCGTGCGACCTCGAGCCGGCCGTCGCCGCCAACCCGTACTTCGAGTTCAGCTCGAAGGTCCCGGAGAGCGGCACGTTCAAGTTCGAATGGGTCGACGACGACGGCAGCGTCTACTCGGAGGAGGCGAAGATCTCGGTCGCCTGACCGACGATCGGAAATTCGACTGGACGGGCGACGAAACCGCCGGCGAAGTGGAGGAGATGCCTTGGAAATCAAGAAGCTGGGCCTAGTGGCCGCAGTGGGGCTGACGGCCAGCATGGTCCTGAGCCCCGCACAGTCCGAGCCGGCCGATGACACGCTCGTCATCGACGGCGTCGAGATGCAGACCCGGGTTCCCTCGCCCGAGGGCAACCCGCTCCCCGAGATCATCTCGGGGTGGCACTACCGGACGCCCGAGACCCGCGAGCTCGAGGCGGACTCGTTCCAGAACCCCGGCATGCTCTACGTCGAGCGCGGCGAGGAGATCTGGAACACCGTCGACGGCGCGGCCGGCAAGTCCTGCGCGTCGTGCCACAACGACGCGTCCGAATCGATGGCGGGCGTCGGCGCCCACTATCCCAAGTGGAACGCCAAGGCGAACAAGCCGTACAATCTCGAGCTGCAGATCAACGACTGCCGCAGCGAGAAGATGCAGGCCGAGCCGTACAAGTTCGACGACGCCGACCAGAAGGCGCTCGTCACCTACATCAAGTACCAGTCCCTCGGGAAGCCGGTCGACATCGACCTCACCGAGGGCGACATGAAGAAATGGTGGGAGATGGGCAAGGAGCGGTACTATCTGCGTACCGGCCAGCTGAACATGTCCTGCGCGACCTGCCACGAGGACCACAACGGCCAGTTCATCCGGGCCGACCACCTCAGCGAAGGCAACGTCAACGGCTTCCCGACCTACCGGCTGAAGCAGGCCCACATGGTGTCGCTGCACAACCGCTTCCGCGGCTGCATCCGCGACACGCGCGCCTCCTATCCGGCCGCCTTCTCCGACGAGCTGATGGCGCTCGAGGTCTACGTGACCTGGCGCGGCGAAGGCCTGTCGGTCGAGACGCCGGCGGTCCGGCAGTAAGCCTCTCACGGACGCGGCCGGCGCCGCGTCCGTCCCCCCTCCGGCGGGGGTGAACCGCCGGATCGACGGTTTCCCGGGCTCCTCGCGAGGAACGGGCGCACCACGTGTGCGCGCCGAGCGGGGAGACTCGTCAACGGAGCGACTGGAACGACCATGATCTCACGGCGCGACTTCCTGATGGCGGCCACCGCCACCGGAGCCATCCTCGGCAGCGGCTTCCCCGGCGGCTGGTCCCGCGCGATGGCGCAGCAGGCCCTCGACGAGGAGACGCTCCTCGCCATGAAGCCCTACGGCAACGTGACGCTGGTCCACATCACCGACCTCCACGCGCAGCTGAAGCCGGTCTTCTTCCGCGAGCCGTCGATCAATCTCGGCGTCGGCCCGGTCGCCGGCCTGCCGCCGCACGTCACGGGCAAGGACTTCCTCAAGCTCTACGGCATCGAGCCGGGCTCGCCGCGAGGCCTACGCGCTGACCTCGACGGACTTCGCGGCGCTGGCCAGGACCTACGGCCGGATGGGCGGCATGGACCGCATCTCCACGATCGTGAACCGCATCCGCGCCGAGCGCGGCGACAACATGATCCTGCTCGACGGCGGCGACACCTGGCAGGGCAGCTACACCGCCAACAAGACGCTCGGCGCCGACATGATCGAGGTCATGAACGCGCTCAAGCCCGACGCGATGACCGGCCACTGGGAGTTCACCTACGGCACGGACCGCGTCAACGAGGCGGTCGAGCAGATCGACTTCCCGTTCCTCGGCTCCAACATCTACGACGCGGAATGGAACGAGCCGGCCTTCGACGCGACCGCCGACTTCGAGCGCGGCGGCGTCAAGGTCGCCGTCATCGGCCAGGCCTTCCCCTACACGCCGATCGCCAATCCCCGCTGGATGATCCCGAACTGGTCGTTCGGCATCCGCGAGGAGGACATCGCGATGCATGTCGAGGAGGCGCGCGCCGACGGCGCGGACCTCGTCGTGCTCCTGTCGCACAACGGCTTCGACGTCGACCGCAAGCTCGCCGCGCGGGTGCCGGGCATCGACGTCATCCTGACCGGCCACACGCACGACGCGCTGCCCGAGCCGGTGGTCGTCGGCAAGACGCTGCTCGTCGCCTCGGGCTCGAACGGCAAGTTCGTCTCGCGCCTCGACCTCGACGTGCAGGGCGGCGAGGTGAAGGGCTACGCCTACCGGCTGATCCCGGTCTTCTCCGACGTCATCGCGCCCGACCCGGACATGGCGGCGCTCGTCGACAAGGTGCGCGCGCCGTTCGAGGACGAGCTCGGCCGCGAGCTGGCGCGCGACGGATTCGCTGCTCTACCGCCGCGGCAACTTCAACGGCACGCTCGACGACGTGTTCTGCGCCGCCCTGCTCGAGGAGCGCGACGCCGACATCGCCCTGTCGCCGGGCTTCCGGTGGGGCACCTCGCTGATGCCCGGCCAGGCGATCACGGTCGAGGACCTGCACAATGGCTGCGCCATGACCTATCCGGCCGCCTACCGCACGACGATGAGCGGCTCGATGCTCAAGCAGGTCATGGAGGACGTCGCCGACAACCTCTTCAACCCCGACCCCTACTACCAGCAGGGCGGCGACATGGTCCGCGTCGGCGGCATGTCCTACGCGATCGCGCCGCGCCTCCGAGATGGGGGCGCGGATCTCCGAGATGACCCTGACCCGGACGGGCGAGCCGATCGACCCGGCCAAGGACTACACCGTCGCCGGCTGGGCCTCGATCAACGAGGGCACCGAGGGCCCGCCGATCTGGGAGGTCGTCGAGGCCTGGCTGTCGCGCCACAAGGAGGTCGAGATCGAGGGCGGCGAGACGGTGCGCGTCAAGCTCTGAAGCGGCTCGCCACGGCGAGCGGGAACAGGCCCGGGCGGATCATAGCCATATACATATGAAATTTTGAATGTATTATGGTCGCGCTGCAGGGAACGAAGCTGGAGACTAGGATGGACGACAGGAAGGGTATCGACCGCCGCCGGCTGTTGACCGCCGGCCTCGCCGCCGGCGGCGCCGCGATCGCGGGCCGGGCCGTGGCGGCCGAAGGCGACCCGGCAATTCTCGAGATCAAGGACTGGAACCGGTATCTCGGGCCGGGCGTGGAGGCTGCCCCCTACGGCATGCCGTCGAAATACGAGGCGGACGTCATCCGGCGCGACGTGAGCTGGCTGACGGCGTCGACGGAGAGCTCGGTCAACTTCACGCCGCTGCACGCGCTCGACGGCATCATCACGCCGAACGGCCTGTGCTTCGAGCGCCACCATGCGGGCGTCGCCGAGGTCGACCCGGCCGAGCACCGGCTGATGATCAACGGCCTCGTGGACAAGCCGCTCGTCTTCACCATGGACGACCTCAAGCGCTTCCCGCGCGAGAACAGGATCTACTTCCTCGAGTGCGCGGCCAACTCCGGCATGGAGTGGCGCGGCTCGCAGCTCAACGGCGCCCAGTACACGCACGGCATGGTCCACTGCGTGATGTACACCGGCGTGCCGCTGCGCACGATCCTCGGCGAGGCGGGCATCAAGTCGAGCGCCAAGTGGGTGCTGGCCGAGGGCGCCGACGCCGCCGCGATGACGCGGTCGATCCCGCTGGAGAAGGCGGTCGACGACTGCATGGTCGCCTTCAAGATGAACGGCGAGGCGCTGCGCCCCGAACAGGGCTACCCGCTGCGCCTCGTGGTGCCGGGCTTGGAGGGCAACATGTGGGTCAAGTGGCTCCGGCGCCTCGAGGTCGGCGACATGCCGTGGCAGCAGCGCGAGGAGACGTCGAAGTACACCGACCTCCTCGCCAACGGCAAGGCGCGCCGGTTCACCTGGCTGATGGACGTCAAGTCCGTCATCACGAGCCCCAGCCCGCAGGTGCCGATCCCGCACGGCAAGGGGCCGCTGGTGATCACCGGCCTCGCCTGGTCGGGCAACGGCACGATCAAGCGCGTCGACGTCTCGATCGACGGCGGCCGCAACTGGAAGACGGCGCGCATCGACGGGCCGAGCCTGCCCAAGGCCCTGCACCGCTTCTATCTCGAGATCGACTGGGACGGCTCCGACCTGCTGCTGCAGTCCCGCGCGATGGACGAGAACGGCTTCATCCAGCCGACCAAGGACGAGCTTCGGGCCGTGCGCGGCGAGAACTCGATCTACCACAACAACGGCATCCAGACCTGGCACGTCAAACCGGACGGAACCTCGGAAAATGTCGAAGTCTCTTAAGATCCTCCTCGCCGCCGGCACGCTCGCCTTCGCCGCCGTCCGCGGCCCACGCCGAGGGCGACGCCGCCAAGGGCGAGAAGGTGTTCAGGAAGTGCGCCGTCTGCCACGCGGTCGGCGAGAACGCGAAGAACAAGATGGGGCCTGAGCTCAACGAGCTCATCGGCCGCACCGCCGGCGGCCTCGACGGCTTCAACTACTCGAAGGCGATGAAGCAGGCCGGCGAGAACGGCCTCGTCTGGAACAGCGAGACGCTGCACCAGTACCTCGCCGACCCGCGGGCGATGGTGCCCGGCAACAAGATGGCCTTCCCGGGCCTGAAGAAGCAGGACGAGCTCGACGACGTCATCGCCTACCTGAAGACGTTCTCGCAGGGCTCGGCCGACGGGTCCGGCCAGTCGGGCGGTGCGGACAAGACCGAGGGCTCCGACCAGTCGGCGGCGCCCGAGGCCGCGCCTGCCGAGACGACGGCGAGCGCCGCCGAGGCTCCCGCAGCCGACGCGTCGGCCGCCGGGTCGTCCGGCACCGACACGACTTCGGCCGACACGACCGCCGAAGCCTCGGCGGCAGGCGACCTGCCGCCGGAAGGCGCCGGCCTCGTCTACGGCCTCGGCCGCGAGGCGACGCCCGCGGAGGTCGCGGCGTGGAACGTCGACATCCGCCCCGACGGCCAGGGCCTGCCGGAGGGCCACGGCACCGCGGCGGAGGGCGACCAGCTCTTCCAGGACAACTGCTCGGCGTGCCACGGCGTGTTCGGCGAGGGCACGGGTCGCTGGCCGGTGCTGGCGGGCGGCCAGGGCAGCCTGACCGACGAGCGGCCGGAGAAGACGATCGGCTCCTACTGGCCGTATCTCTCGACCGTCTACGACTACATCCGCCGGGCGATGCCGTTCGGCAACGCGCACTCGCTGTCGAACGACGACGTCTACGCGCTGACGGCCTACCTCCTCTACCTGAACGACGTCGTGACGGACGAGGACTTCGAGCTGTCGAAGGAGAACTTCACCTCGATCGAGCTGCCCAACAAGGGCAACTTCATCGGCGACGACCGGGCTTCCGAGGCGCACTATGCCGAGAAGACCGAGCCGTGCATGACGGACTGCAAGGACAGCCCGGTGAAGATCACGATGCGCGCGCGCATCCTCGACGTCACGCCCGGCACGGTCGACGACGACGAGAACCAGGGCGCGGGCTCGGTCGACTGATCGGCGGCCCCGTCCGGGGGTGACGGGCCGGCCGCGGCCGGTCCGCCCCCCGGCGGCTTCCACCGCCGGCGGACCGGACGACCGGGCCCGGGCTGCTCCGGCCGCGTCTTGCAAGCGGGTGCACGACCTGCGATCAGGCGTCCGGCCGGGCACCGGCGACAGGAGGGAGCCATGACGCGCATCACACGCCGCACCTTCGGGGTCATCGCCGGGGCGAGCGGGCTCAGCCTCGCGGCACCTGCCCTGCTCCGCGCACAGGGCCGGCCGAAGGTCGTGGTGGTCGGCGGCGGCGCGGGCGGCGCCACCGCGGCGCGCTACGTCGCGGCGGATTCGAAGGGGGCGGTCGACGTGACGCTCGTCACCGCGGAGCCGCGCTACACGACCTGCTTCTTCTCCAACCTCTATCTCGGCGGCTTCCGCAGCTTCAACTCCATCACCCACGGCTATGACGGCCTCGCCGCCCTTCCCGGCCTGTCGGTCGTCACCGCCACGGCGACCGCCGTCGACCGGGACGCGAAGGAGGTGCGGCTCGACGACGGCAGCCGCCTGCCCTACGACCGGCTGGTCCTGTCGCCCGGCATCGAGCTGATCTGGGATTCCGTCGACGGCTATTCCGAGGAGGCGGCGCAGATCATGCCGCACGCCTGGAAGGCCGGGCCGCAGACGAAGCTCCTGAAGGACCGGCTCGACGCGGTGGAGAACGGCCAGCAGATCCTCATCGTGCCGCCGCCCGATCCCTATCGCTGCCCGCCGGCGCCCTACGAGCGCGCCTCGGTGTTCGCGCACGTCCTCAAGTCGAAGGGCTTCACCGACTCCCGGATCATCATCCTCGACCCCAAGGACCGCTTCTCCAAGGAAGGGCTCTTCTCGGAAGGCTGGGAAAGCCACTACCCCGGCATGGTCGAGTGGTACGGCCCGGGCATCCACGGCGGCATCAAGGGCGTCGATCCCTCGACCGGCGAGGTCATGACCGACTTCGACACCTTCAAGGGCGTGCTGGTGAACGTGATCCCGGCCCAGCGCGCCGGCGCCATCGCCCAGGCCGCGGAGCTCGCCGACGACACCGGCTACTGCCCGATCGAGCCGGCCTCGATGCGCTCGGCGATGGACGAGGCGATCTTCGTGCTCGGCGATTCCGCCATCGCCGGCGACATGCCGAAGTCCGCCTTCGCCGCCAACAGCCAGGCCAAGGTCGCGGCGATGACGATCGTCGGCGAGCTGACCGGCGCAGCAGACCTATCCCGCCCACTACGCGAGCACCTGCTGGAGCCTGATCGACGCCGAGGACAGCGTGAAGGTCGGCGCGGAATACGAGCCGGCGGACGGGAAGATCGCGTCGACCTCGCACTTCATCAGCCAGACCGACGAGCCCGCCAAGCTGCGCAAGGCGAACTACGAGGAGTCGCTCGGCTGGTACGAGGGCATGACCGCCGACATCTTCGGGGACTGAGATGGGCTCGCCGCAGGCCCGGCACATTCGACGAAAGTCGCTGCGGCATGGCGGCGCGGCCGCCCGGGCGGCGCTGGCCATCGGGGGACACATCGGGTCATATACCGTACCGTTGACGCCCGCGACCCGCGCCCGGCTGGAGGCCACCCCGCCGCGGCGCCCTCAACGTGAGCCATCCAGATGACGCCGGACGAGGACGATCTCGACTGCGCGCTTCGCCGCGCCCTGCACCAGTCGATCATCGACATCGCCCCGGACGCGATCGTGGTGATCGACGAGACGGGCCTGATCCGCTCCTTCAGCAAGGCCGCGCAGAAGCTGTTCGGCTACGCGGAGGAGGAGGTGCTCGGCCTGAACGTGTCGATGCTCATGCCCTCGCCCTACCGGGAGGCGCACAATTCCTACCTCGCGCGCTACCTGCGCACCGGCGAGCGGCGCATCATCTGCATCGGCCGGGTGGTGGTCGGCGAGCGGCGGGACGGCTCGACCTTCCCGATGGAGCTGTCGGTCGGCGAGACGACGTTCTCGGGCCGGCGCTACTTCACCGGCTTCGTGCGCGACCTCACCGAGCGGCGCGAGACCGAGCGGCGCCTGCAGGAGCTGCAGTCGGAGCTGATCCACGTCGGCAGCCTGACGGCGATGGGCGAGCTGGCCTCGAGCATCGCGCACGAGCTGAACCAGCCGCTCACCGCCATCGCCACCTATCTCAGCGGCGCCCGGCGGATCATCGACAGCCGCACCCCGGGCCGCGAGGAGATGCTGCGGGAGGCCGTCAGCAAGTCCGCCGAGCAGGCGCTGCGGGCGGGCCAGATCATCCAGCGGTTGCGCAGCTTCGTCTCGCGCGGCAAGAGCGAGCACCTGCCGGAGAGCCTCGACAAGATCGTGCACGAGGCGAGCGCGCTCGCCCTCGTCGGCGTCAAGGACCACCGCGTCGTGGTGCGCGTGCGGCTCGACGGCGCCGCGGACGCCATCATGGCCGACCGCGTGCAGGTGCAGCAGGTGCTGCTCAACCTGATGCGCAACGCGATCGAGGCGATGGAGGGCTCGCCGCTGCGCGAGCTGACGATCTCGTCGCATCCCGTGGGCGAGGACTTCGTCGAGGTCCGCGTCGCCGACACCGGCCCCGGCATCGCCGAGGAGATCAGGGCCCGGCTGTTCCAGCCCTTCGTCACCAGCAAGACGCAGGGGATGGGGGTCGGCCTGTCGATCTGCAAGACGATCATCGAGTCGCATGACGGCGAGATCTCCGCCGAGTGCGGAGAAAACGGCGGCACCGTCTTCCGCTTCACGCTGCGCCGGCTCGACGGCAGCGAGGATCCGGCAGCCACTCCGCCGGGCCAATCCGGCCACGCGTTGAGCTAGGTCAAGGCGCGGGCCCGCGGCGATGCCCAGCATGCTCCCGGTGAAGTCTCGCCTGTCGGGACGGTGCCGGAGCAGACGAAGACACGATGAGCGGGGCGCAGTCGAACGGCATGTCCGTGCTGGTCGCCGTGATCGACGACGACAAGGCCATCGTGGATGCGCTGCGCTTCCTGCTGCAGATGGAAGGCTTCGAGGTCGAGACCTTCCTGAGCGCGGCGGCCTTCCTGGCCGTGCTCGACCGGGTGCCGGCGGCCCTCGTCATCGTCGACCAGAACATGCCCGGGATGAGCGGGCTCGAGATGACGCTTGAGCTGCGCGGCCTCGGCCGTGCCGTGCCCGTCATCATGCTGACCGCCGCGCTCGACGGCGCCCTGCAGGCGCGCGCGCTGGCGGCCGGGGTCAGCCACGTCCTCGCCAAGCCCCCGTCGGACGACGAGCTCATCGACCTGGTCCGGGCCCTTCTCGATGGCGGTTAGGAGGCTCGCTGTCTTCCCGGCGGCATTTCATGTACCCCTTTGCGAAGGAGTTGAAGCCGGCGAAGGAGCGATGCGCGTGAGCCGGGACGTTCGGATCGCAGCCCGCGGCGGGCGATGGCGGGGCGCCGGCCGCCGCGCCGGCGCGCTCCTGCTCGCGGTCCTGTCGCTTGGCCCGCTCCTTGGCCTGCTCCTCGCCCTCTCGGCAACCGACGCGGCACGGGCGCAGGAGGCGAGGCTCGGCGGCGCGGCCGCCCTGCTCGACATCGACGGCGCGATCGGCCCCGCGACCTCGGACTACCTGCACCGCGCCCTCGGGCAGGCGGTCGACGGCGGCGCCGCGGTCGTGGTCCTGCGGCTCGACACGCCGGGCGGGCTGTCGGCTGCGATGCGCGACATCATCCGCGACATGCTCGCCTCGCCGATCCCCGTCATCGCCTATGTCGCGCCGAGCGGCGCGCGGGCGGCGAGCGCGGGAACCTACATCCTCTACGCGAGCCAGCTCGCCGCGATGGCGCCCGGCACCAATCTCGGCGCCGCCACGCCGATCCGGCTCGGCGGCGGCAAGACGCCGCTCGGGAATGACGGCGGCGACGCGGAGGACGGCGGCGACGCGGCCCCCGCCGACGCCGAGAGCGCCAAGGCGATCAACGACGCCGCCGCCTATATCCGCAGCCTGGCGGAGCTGCACGGCCGCAACGCCGACTGGGCCGAGAGCGCGGTGCGCCGGGCGGAGAGCCTGAGCGCCGACGAGGCGCTGCAGAAGAACGTCATCGAGATCGTCGCCCGCGACGTGGAGGACCTGCTGAACCAGGCGGACGGCCGGACCGTGAAGATCGGCGGCGCGCAGGCGACGCTGCACACCGCCGGCCTGCGGGTCGTCCCGCTGGAGCCGGACTGGCGGACGCGGCTCCTCGCCGTCATCACCGATCCCAACATCGCCTACATCCTGATGCTCGTCGGCATCTACGGCATCGTCTTCGAGTTCTGGAGCCCCGGCGCCGTGGCGCCCGGCGTCGTCGGGGCGATCTCGCTCGTCGTCGCGCTGTTCGCGCTGAACCTCCTGCCGATCAACATGGCGGGCGCCGGCCTCGTGCTGCTCGGCATCGCGCTCTTCGTCGCCGAGGCGTTCGTGCCCTCCTTCGGCATGCTCGGCATCGGCGGCGCCACGGCCTTCGCGCTCGGCTCCGTCTTCCTGTTCCAGGACGTGCCGGGCTTCGGCCTGTCGTGGACCGTGATCGGCGTGGCGACGGGGCTGACGGTCGCCTTCTTCGTCCTCGTCATCGCCGCCGTCGTCCAGGCGCAGCGCCGCCGCGTCGCCTCGGGCGACGAGAGCCTGATCGGCGACGTCGCGGACGTCCTGACATGGTCGGGCGAGCATGGTTACGTGCACGTGCAGGGCGAGCGCTGGCAGGCGCGCTCGCCCCGGCCCCTCGCGCCGGGCGAGAAGGTGCGGGTGCGCGGCCGCCGGAAGCTCGTTCTCGACGTCGAACCCGACACCGCTGCCGAACCCGAGGCCTGAAGAGGACCGCCATGCCGTTCGATCTCGTCGCCTACGCCGTCATCGCCGTCATCGTGGTCGTGATCCTGACCTCGATCCTCAAGATCATGCGGGAATACGAGCGGGCCGTGATGTTCACGCTCGGCCGCTTCACCGGCGTGAAGGGCCCGGGCCTCATCGTCATGATCCCGGTCGTCCAGCAGATGGTGCGCGTCGACCTGCGCACGATCGTGCTCGACGTGCCGAGCCAGGACGTGATCTCGAAGGACAACGTCTCGGTGAAGGTCAACGCGGTGCTCTATTTCCGCGTCATCGAGCCGGAGAAGGCCGTCATCCAGGTCGAGGACTTCATGATGGCGACGAGCCAGCTCGCCCAGACGACGCTGCGCTCGGTGCTCGGCAAGCACGACCTCGACGAGATGCTGTCGGAGCGCGACAAGCTGAACGCCGACCTGCAGGACATCCTCGACAGCCAGACCGACGCCTGGGGCATCAAGGTCGCGAACGTCGAGATCAAGCATGTCGACATCGACGAGAGCATGGTGCGCGCCATCGCCCGGCAGGCGGAGGCGGAGCGAAACAGGCGCGCCCGCATCATCAACGCCGAGGGCGAGCACCAGGCGGCCGAGCGCCTCGTCGAGGCCGCCTCCGAGCTCGCCCAGCGCCCCGAGGCGATGCAGCTGCGCTACCTCTCGACGCTCTACGACATCGCCGCCGACAAGAACTCGACGATCGTCTTCCCCGTGCCGATCGACATCCTGCGGGGCGTGCTCGGCGGCCTCGGCGGCCAGCCGGCGGCGGCACCCGCCAAGGATCCCGGCCCCCGGGACGAGAAGCCGGCCGAGTGAGGCCGCGCCCGGCGGCCGGTCAGCCGGCGGAGAACCGGTAGACGGTGACCTGCCGGTAGGTCTCGCCCGGATCGAGCCTCGTCGAGGGAAAGGACGGCCGGTTCGGCGCATCCGGGAAATGCTGTGCCTCGAGGCAGAAGCCGTCGGACTGGCGGATGGCGCGGCCGCCCTTGCCGGCCGCCGTGCCGTCGAGGAAGTTGCCGGTGTAGACCTGCAGGCCCGGCGCCGTCGTCGACAGCTCGAGCACCCGGCCCGACGTCTCCTCCTCGGCGCGGGCGGCGAATCTCGGCTCCTCCGTCACGCCGCCGCGCAGCACGTAGCAGTGGTCGTAGCCGCGCCCGCCGAGGATCTGCCCGTCGCGTCCGTCGCGGATGCGCTCGGCGAAGGCGTGCGGCTCCCGGAAGTCGAACGGCGTCCCCTCGACCGGCCGCACCTCGCCGGTCGGGATCATCGTCTCGTCGTCCGGCAGGAATTCGTCGGCCGCGACCTCGAGGCGATGGCCCAGCACGTCGCGCCCGCACGGCATGCCGGCGAGGTTGAAATAGGCGTGGTTCGTCATGTTCACGACGGTCGGGCGGTCCGTGGTCGCCTCGTAGCGCACCGTCAGCTCGCCCGGGCCGGTCAGCTCGTAGCGGGCGGTGATCGTCAGCCGGCCGGGGAAGCCGCCCTCCCCGTCCGGGCTGACATAGCGCAGCGTGACCGCGGGCGCGGGCGTCTCGCGCGTCTCGACGATCGTCCAGTTGCGCAGGGCGCAGCCGGTCGGCCCGCTGTGCAGGCAGTTCGGGCCGGCATTCGCGGCGAGCCGGTGGCGCGTGCCGTCGAGCGTGAAGGAGGCGCCGGCGATGCGGTTGGCGTAGCGCCCGACGGAGGAGCCGAAATAGTGCGGCTGCGCCTCGTAGTCGGCCAGCTCGTCATGGCCCAGCGTGACGTCGGCCATCCGGCCGTCGCGGTCCGGCACGTGAACCGCCTGCAGCGTCGCACCGAAGCTGATGACCGTGACCCGGATCCCCTCGCCCTCGAGATCGACGGCCTGCACGGGAGAGCCGTCAGCCAGGTTGCCGAAGGTGCGGGTGGAGAGTGTTCCCATGTGGCTTCCTCGTGCCCGGTGTGTGGAGCGTGGGCTCACTCCATACACCGCGCACGGGCCGGCGCGCGAGGCCGGCGACACCGGCCCCGCTTCAGTGGCCGGGCTTCTTCTCCACCTCGACCTCGACGGTGATGTGGCCCGCGGTGCCGAAGTCGAGGTCGAGGTCGAAGGAATCGCCGGCCTTCAGCGGCCGGTCGAGGTCGGTCAGCCAGACGTGCTCCCGCCACGGCGCGAGCGCGATCGGCTTGCCGGGCGGGAAGTCGATCGCCTCCGGCCAGCTCACGTTGCCGTCGTCGTCCTTGCGGAACTTGCCGACGCCGGCGACCGGCGAGGAGACGGCCTCGAGCGTCACCGTCTCGCTGCCCTGGTTGAAGATCGGGCCGTAGACCGCGATGCTCTTCGTGCCGTCGCTCGGCGGCGCCCAGACGTGGCCGATGGCGATGTCGCCGAGCGTATAGCTGTGCGCGTCGGCCGCCGTCGCGCCCGCCACGATGGCGGCGGCGACGGCGAGCGCGCCGAAGCCAAGGTACGCGACGAGGCTTCGGGGTGATCTCTCGTTCGACATCGGTCTCTCCGTGTTGTGCGGCGTGCGGCCAGGCGAGGGGCGGGATGAGGGGAACGGGCAGGACGCCGTTCCGCGCGCGGCGTCGGAGCCGCGGGACCGCCCCCCGATGTTCCAGCCGGTGCCCGCTCGCGCAAGCGCTTCGGCCGCGCCAAACGGACGCAGGGGCCGGATGGGCCCGTGTGGCTGCGAAACGCGGACAGGTTCCGCCGGAGAGGTGCGCCAGAGCGACGCATTTGTGCGGCGGCCCGCGGCGGGTAGGCTCGCCGCATCATGCAAGACAAACGCCCCAACCACACGTGGGTGCTGGTCCTCGCCGGCACGCTCATCGGCATCGCCACCACGGCCGTCATCTACTCGCCGACGCTCTACCAGATGTTCTGCAACCTGACGGGCTATGGCGGCACGGTGCAGCGCGCCGCGCAGCCCCAGGCCGCGGCGAAGAGCGACCGGACGGTGACCGTCAAGTTCGACGCCAACACCGCCTCGAACCTGCCGTGGGAGTTCCGCCCGGAGCAGGCGGAGGTGACGACCCATATCGGCGAGCCGACCAAGGTCTACTACTACGCCAAGAACAATTCCGACGAGACGCAGGTCGCCCGCGCGACCTTCAACGTCACGCCGTACCAGACCGCCTCGTACTTCTTCAAGATCCAGTGCTTCTGCTTCACCAACGAGAAGCTGAAGCCCGGCGAGAGCGCGCGGATGCCGCTCGTCTTCTACGTCGACGAGCAGATGCTGAAGGACGACGACGCCCGCGGCATCAAGCAGATCACGCTGTCCTACACCTTCTTCAAGCAGTCCGACCTGTCCGACGACGAGGTGGCGCAGGCGCGCAACCTGAAGACCGGCTCGGAGAGCACCGAGAAGCGCCTGCAGACGGCCAAGACCGTCGGCTTCGAGAACGACGCGCCGCGCGACTGAGCGCGGCGCGGGGCCGGCTCCGGCCCCGCCTCGCCCCTACTCCTCGGGCTCGGTGGTGAAGAGCAGCGGATAGCCCTGGCTGCGGGCGGCGTCGGTCGCCCGCGTCGCCTTGGTCTCGGCGACGTCCTTGGTGAAGACGGCGACGACGCAGGTGCCCTTCTGGTGCGCCGTGATCATCACCTGGTGCGCCTGGCTCTCGTTCATGCGGAACTCCGCCTTCAGCACCGTGACGACGAACTCGCGCGGCGTGTAGTCGTCGTTCACGAGGATGACCTTGTGCAGACGCGGCCGCTCGGTCCTGGTGCGCGTCTTCGTGCGCCGCTTGGTGTCGTTGTCGCTCATGGGAAAGCCCAGCTCTCGGGGATGATCGGGCACGCGCATTCTAGCACAGATGCGGCACCGGCGAAGGCGCCGGCTCGGTTGCCACCGCAGCCCATTAATGCATACATTATTTGCAGCCGGCTGGCCGCGAGGCCGTCCATGCCGGCCCAATCGTCCGGAGACCCGATGACCGACAGGAAGCCTTCCGACCGGCTGCGCTCGCGCGCCTGGTTCGACAATCCCGGCAACCCCGACATGACCGCGCTCTATCTCGAGCGCTACCTCAATTACGGGCTGAGCCAGGAGGAGCTGCAGTCGGGGCGGCCGATCATCGGCATCGCGCAGACGGGCTCGGACCTCAGCCCGTGCAACCGCCACCACCTCGAGCTCGCCAAGCGCGTGCGCGACGGAATCCGCGAGGCCGGCGGCATCGCCATCGAGTTTCCCGTCCATCCGATCCAGGAAACCGGCAAGCGGCCGACCGCGGCGCTCGACCGCAACCTCGCCTATCTCGGCCTCGTCGAGCTGCTCTACGGCTATCCGCTCGACGGCGTCGTGCTGACGATCGGCTGCGACAAGACCACGCCCGCCTGCCTGATGGCGGCGGCGACGGTGAACATCCCGGCGATCGCCCTGTCGGTCGGGCCGATGCTCAACGGCTGGTTCCGCGGCGAGCGCACCGGCTCGGGCACCATCGTCTGGAAGGCGCGCGAGATGATGGCGGCCGGCGAGATCGACTACAAGGGATTCGTCGAGCTCGTCGCCTCCTCCGCCCCGTCGACCGGCTACTGCAACACGATGGGCACGGCGACGACGATGAACTCGCTCGCCGAGGCGCTCGGCATGCAGCTGCCGGGCTCCGCCGCGATCCCCGCCCCCTACCGCGACCGGCAGGAAGTCTCCTACCGCACGGGCCTGCGCATCGTGGAGATGGTGCGCGAGGACCTGAAGCCCTCCGACATCATGACGCGCGAATCCTTCGTCAACGCGATCCGGGTCAACAGCGCGATCGGCGGCTCGACCAACGCGCCGATCCACCTGAACGGGCTGGCGCGCCATCTCGGCGTCGAGCTGACGATCGACGACTGGCAGACCTACGGCGAGGACATCCCGCTGCTCGTCAACCTGCAGCCGGCCGGCGAGTATCTCGGCGAGGACTACTACCACGCCGGCGGCGTGCCGGCCGTCGTCGCCCAGCTGATGGGCCAGGGCCTCATCCACGAGGACGCGATGACGGTCAACGGCCGCACGATCGGCGAGAACTGCCGCGGCGCGGCGATCCTCGACGAGAACGTGATCCGGCCCTTCGACAGGCCGCTCCGCCGGCAGGCGGGCTTCCGCGTGCTCCGGGGCAACCTGTTCGACTCCGCGATCATGAAGCTGTCGGTGATCTCCGAGGAGTTCCGCACCCGCTACCTGTCGAACCCCGAACGACCCGATGGCCTTCGAGGGCAAGGCCGTCGTCTTCGACGGGCCGGAGGACTACCACCACCGCATCGACGACCCGGCGCTCGACATCGACGAGAGCACGGTGCTCTTCATGCGCGGCGTCGGCCCCGTCGGCTATCCCGGCGGCGCCGAGGTCGTGAACATGCGCGCGCCGGACTACCTGCTGAAGCGCGGCATCCATTCCCTCCCCTGCATCGGCGACGGGCGGCAGTCCGGCACCTCCGGCTCGCCCTCGATCCTCAACGCCTCGCCCGAGGCGGCCGTCGGCGGCGGCCTCGCGCTGCTGCGGACCGGCGACCGGGTGCGCATCGATCTCGGCCGCGGCACCGCCGACATGCTGGTCCCCGACGAGGAGCTGCAGGCGCGCCGCAAGGCGCTTGGAAGACGCGGGCGGCTACGCCTATCCCGACCACCAGACGCCGTGGCAGGAGATCCAGCGCGCGATCGTCTCGCAGTTCGAGAGCGGCATGGTGCTCGAGCCGGCGGTGAAGTACCGGGGGCTGGCGCAGGGCGGCGCGGACGGTACGATCTCGCCCGTGCCGCGCGACAACCACTGACGGCCGCGGCAGCGCAACACCGACGGGAAGGGAACGGGATGACGAAGCGGCTCGAGGGGAAGATCGCGGTGTGCACGGCCGCCGGCCAGGGCATCGGGCGCAGGGTGGCGGAGGCCTTCCTCGCGGAGGGCGCAACCGTCTACGCGACCGACCTGGACGCGGCCAAGCTCGACGGGCTCGCGGCGCTGGGGCGGGCCGAGACGGCCTCCCTCGACGTGACGAAGGACGACGACGTCGCCGCCTATCTCGCCGGCGTGCCGACGCCGGACATCCTGTTCAACTGCGCCGGCTACGTGCATCACGGCACGGTCCTCGACTGCGACAAGGCCGCGTGGGACTTCTCCTTCGACCTCAACGTCACCTCGATGCACCGCACGATCCGCGCCCTCCTGCCGCGCATGATCGACAATGGCGGCGGCTCGATCATCAACATGTCGTCGGCGGCGTCGTCGCTGAAGGCGGCGCCGAACCGCTACGTCTACATGGCGACCAAGGCCGCGGTGATCGGCCTGACGCGCTCGGTGGCGATCGACTTCATCAGGAGCGGCATACGCTGCAACGCGATCTGCCCGGGCACGATCGAGTCGCCCTCGCTCGAGGGCCGCATCGCCGATCTCGGCCGAAGCGTCGGCGGCGCGGAGCAGGCGCGGCGGATGTTCGTCGAGCGCCAGCCGATGGGGCGGCTCGGCACGCCGGACGAGATCGCGCACCTGGCGGTCTATCTCGCCTCCGACGAGAGCGCCTTCACCACGGGCACGACGCAGCTGATCGACGGCGGCTGGTCGCTCTGAGGCGGCGCGGCGCGGACGCACGCGGGCCGGCACGACCGGACGGGCAGACGCCGGACAGGCAGATACCGGACAGGCAGGAGAAGACAGCATGACGGACAAGCCCCGGGTCGGGTTCATCGGCGTCGGCCTGATGGGCCACGGCATGGCGAAGAACATCGTCGAGGCCGGCTACGCGCTGACCGTGATGGCGCACCGCAACCGCGAGCCGGTCGAGGACCTGAAGGGCCGCGGCGCGAGCGAGGCCGGGAGCATCGCGTCCGTCGCCGAGGCCTCCGACGTGATCTTCCTCTGCCTGCCGGGCAGCCCGCAGGTCGAGGCGGCGGTCGGCGAGATCCTGTCGGGCGACCCGTCCGGCAAGACCATCGTCGACACCTCGACGAGCAACCCCGTCTCCACCCGTTCGCTCGCGGCGCGCTGCGCGGAAGCCGGCGCCGTGCTGGTCGACTGCCCCCTCTCGCGCACGCCGAAGGAAGCGTGGGAGGGCACGCTCGACGCGATGATCGGCGCGAGCGAGGAGGATTTCGCCCGCCTGCGGCCGCTGATCGAGACCTGGGCCGGCCGGATCGTCCATGTCGGCGACGTCGGCACCGGCCACACGATGAAGCTCCTCAACAACTTCCTGTCGCTCGGCTACGCCGCGCTCTATTCCGAGGCGCTGGCGATCGGCGCCAAGAACGGGCTCGACGCGGCGACCTTCGACAGCGTGATCCGCAACGGCCGCATGGATTGCGGCTTCTACCAGACCTTCATGCAGTACGTGGTCGGCGGCGATCCGAACGCCCACAAGTTCGCGCTGCGCAACGCCCACAAGGACATGCGCTACGTCGTCTCGCTGGCGAACGAGAGCGGCATCGCCTCGCACGTCTCCTCGAGCGTCAAGAACGGCTACGCGACCGCCGAGGCGCTGGGCCACGGCGACGGCTACCTGCCGACGATCGCCGACATCGTCGCCGAGCTGAACGGCATCCCCGAGGCGGCGCGGCGCCGCGGCCCGGCCAAGAACGACGCGACCTGAGGGGAAGCGCCAGCGGAGGCCGCGGATGAGCAAGGACACCACCGAGGCGGCGGCGCGCGGGGCAGCCGCGGCGGACGCGGTCCAGGCGGGCTCGCGGCCCCGGCCGACGCTCCAGGGCGTCGCGGAGATGCCGGCCCGCGACCGCGCCTATCACGAGCTGAAGTACCGCATCCTCGAAGGCCGCCTGTCGCCCGGCACGACCCTCCTGGAGACCGAGGTGGCGAGCCTCCTGTCGCTCAGCCGGACGCCGGTGCGCGAGGCGCTGATCCGGCTCGAGGAGGAGGGCCTCGTCTCGGTGCGCCCGCGCCACGGCATGACGGTGAAGGCGCAGTCGCTCGACGACCTGACGGAGATCTACGAGGTGTTCTCGGCGCTCGAGGTGATGGCGGCGCGGCTGCTCGCCCGGCGCGGCCTGTCGCGCGGCGAGGCGGAGCGGCTGCAATCGCTGATGGCGCAGATGGAGCGCGCCACGCGGCGCGACGACATCGAGCACTGGTCGCAGCTCGACGACATCTTCCACTCCGAGATCACCTCGCTGTGCGGCAACTCGCGGCTGCAGGCGACGCTGCGCCAGTACTGGGAGCAGCAGTACCGCGCGCGCATGGCGATCGTGCCGCTCAGGCCGCGGCCGACCCAGTCCGACGAGGAGCACCGGGCGATCTTCGAGGCGATCCGCGCCGGCGACGACGCGGCCGCGGCGCATCTGCACGAGCAGCATCGCGCCCGCGCCGACAGGCAGACGCTTGCGCTGCTGCGCGAGGCGGAGATCATGGCCGGGGATTCGTGAGGCCCGCCTTCGACCCTTTCCATCCACGGCCCGCCGCGGCAAGAGGCACGGACCAGACCACATGACGATAAAGAACGTGACGCTCATCGGCACCGGCATCATGGGCGCGCCGATGGCCCGCAACATCGCCGGCGCGGGCTTCCGCGTGACGGTGTGGAACCGCACGCCGTCGAAGGCCGAGGCGCTGGCCGACATCGCCGCCGTCGCCGACGACCCGCGCGCGGCGGTGGCGGAGGCCGACGCAATCATCACGATGGTCGACAACGGCGCGGTGGTGACGGAAATCTATTTCGGCGCGCAGGGGATCGCCGACGCGGCGCCCGCGGGGGCGGTGTTCCTCGACATGTCGTCGATCCAGCCGGCCGTCGCCCGCGACCACGCCGAGCGCCTCGAGGCGTCGGGCCGCCGCCACGTCGACGCGCCCGTGTCGGGCGGCGAGCGCGGCGCGACAGAGGCCACGCTCGCGATCATGGCGGGCGCGACGGCCGAGGACTATGCGGAGATCGAGCCCCTCCTGAAGACGATGGGCCGGCCGACCCATGTCGGCGGCCATGGCGCCGGCCAGGTCGCCAAGCTCGCCAACCAGGTGATCGTCGGCGTGACGATCGGCGCGGTCTCGGAGGCGATGCTGCTCGCCCAGGAGGGCGGCTGCGATCCCGCCGCCCTGCGCGACGCGCTGATGGGCGGCTTCGCGACCTCGCGCATCCTCGACCTGCACGGCGAGCGCATGATGCAGCGCAACTGGGTGCCGGGCGGCCCCGCCGCGCTGCAGCTCAAGGACCTGGAGAACGCGCTCGAGGTCGCCCGGCAGGCCGGGCTGCGCCTGCCGCTGACCGAGCAGGCGCGCGACGCCTTCCACGACCTCGTCCACAAGATGGAGAAGCCGCGCCACGACCACGCGGCCTATCTCCTCTGGCTCGAGGCGATCAACCCCGGCAAGCGGCTGGGCGCCGGCGAGGACCGCGAGCCCTCCGCCTGACCGGCCGGCGCCGGTCGTCCGGACCGCGGCGTGCCGTCCGGGCGGCCCGTCAGTAGGTCGCGCGGCCGCCCGACAGGTCGAAGACGGCGCCGGTCGTGAAGGAGTTCTCCGCGCTGACCAGCCAGGCGATCATGTTGGCCGCCTCCTCGACCTCGAGGAACCGGCCGCGCGGGATGCGCGACAGCATGTAGTCGATATGGGCCTGCGACATCTGGTCGAAGATCCGCGTCCGCGCCGCCGCCGGCGTGACGCAGTTGACCGCGATGTCCTGGCCCGCCGTCTCCTTGCCGAGCGACTTCGTGAGCGCGATCACGCCGGCCTTCGAGGCCGAGTAGGCGGCGGCGTTCGGGTTGCCCTCCTTGCCGGCGATCGAGGCGACGGCGACGACGCGGCCGTAGCCGCGGGAGATCATGCCCGGCAGCACGGAGCGGCAGACGTTGAACGTGCCGTTCAGGTTGATGTCGACGACCATCTTCCAGTCCGCCGGGTCGTAGTCGACCACCGTCGCGTTCGGCCCGGAGATGCCGGCATTGGCGACGAGGATGTCGATCGGCCCGAACTCCGCCTCGACCGCCTTCGCGGCGGCCTCGACCTGATCGAGCGAGACCTGGTCGACGGTCCGCGCCTCGGCGTTGTCGCCGAGGCTCGCGGCGGTCTCGCGGGCGAGGTCGCCGTCGCGGTCCCAGATCGAGACCCGTGCGCCGCTGTCGAGAAGGCGCTTCGTGACGGCGAGGCCGATCCCCTGCGCCCCGCCCGTCACCACCGCCGTGCGGCCTTCGAGGTCGATCCTGTTCATGCGTCTTTCCCCCTTCGCAGGATGTTGTCGCGGTCCCCTTCCGGCGGCCAGTCGCCGGGGCCCGTCAGTCCGTCTCGTCCCCCGGCAGGTCGATGCCGGGGAAGACCTTGATGACCGCGCTGTCGTCGAGCCTGCCATAGCCGGCGTTGCTCGCGGTCGCGAACATCGAGTAGGCGGTCGTGGCGAGCGGCAGCGGGAAGCGGAAGGACAGCCCCGTCTCGGTGACGAGGCCGAGATCCTTCACGAAGATGTCGACCATCGAGCGCGGCGTGTAGTCGCCGTCGACGACGTGGCGCATGCGGTTCTCGAACATCCAGGAGTTGCCGGCCGCGCTGGTGACGACCTCGTACATCGTGTCGAGCGGGATGCCGGCGCGCGCGGCCAGCGCCATCGCCTCGGCGCCCGCCGCGATGTGCACGCCGGCCAGCAGCTGGTGGATGATCTTGACCGCCGCCCCGTCGCCGATCGCCTCGCTGATCCGGAAGACCTTCACGGCCACCGCGTCGAGCACCGGCTGAAGCGCGTCGAAGGTCGCGGCCGGTCCCGACGCCATCACCGTCATCTCGCCGGAGGCGGCCTTCACCGGGCCGCCGGAGACCGGCGCGTCGAGCATCGGGTGGCCGGCCGCCTCGAGGTCGGCGGCAAGCGCCTTCGCCGCCGCCACGGCCATCGTCGCCGACATCATGACCGGCGCGCCGGCGGAAAGCCGCGGCACGAGGCCGCCCTCGCCGAACAGCGCCTCGCGCGCCTGCTCCGCGTTCACGGTGAGGACGAGGGCCGCCTCGACCGGGCCGTCGAGGTCGCCGCCGCGGGCCGCGGCAGCCTCGCCCCCGGCCCCGAGCAGCTCCCGCCGCGCCTCCTCGCGCGGATCGACGCCGAGCACGGCGTGCCCCGCCGCGACCAGCGATCTCGCGGCGCCCATGCCCATGGAGCCCAGGCCGACGACGGCCACACGCATGTCGTTTCCTCCCGATGTCTGGGACAGGTGTAACCCCGGACGGCCGCCGCCGGCTATTCCTTCACGGCCCCCGTCATCGACGAGACGTAGTAGTCGACGAAGAAGGAATAGAGGATCACGACGGGCAGCGAGCCGAGAAGCGCCCCCGACATCAGCGCCCCCCACTCGTAGATGTCGCCGCGCACGAGCTCCGTCAGCACGCCGACCGGCACCGTCTTGTTCTCCGAGGAGGAGATGAAGGTGAGCGCGTAGATGAACTCGTTCCACGACAGGGTGAAGGCGAAGATGCCGGCCGAGATCATGCCGGGCACGGCGAGCGGCAGGATGACCTTCGTCAGGATCTGCCAGCGCGTCGCGCCGTCGACCAGCGCGCTCTCCTCGAGCTCGAAGGGGATCGTCCGGAAATAGCCCATCAGCAGCCAGGTGCAGAACGGGATGAGGAAGGTCGGGTAGGTGAGGATCAGCGCCAGGCGCGAGTCGAAGATGCCGACCTTGAAGACGATGAAGGCGAGCGGGATGAAGAGGATCGACGGCGGCACGAGATAGGCGAGGAAGATCAGGAGCCCCGTCACGCGCGCGCCGGTGAAGCGGATGCGCTCGATCGCGTAGGCGGCGAAGACGCTGGCCGCGAGCGAGATGAAGGTGGCGCACACCGCGACGAGCATCGTGTTCCACAGCCAGCCGGGATAGGAGGTCTCGAACAGGAGATACTTCATGTGCTCGAGCGTCGGCTTGACCACCCAGAACGGGCTGTAGTCCTGGTAGTTCGTCAGCTGGTAGTCGGGCTTTATGGCCGTCATCGCCATCCAGTAGAACGGGAACAGCAGGACGAAGATGAAGCACGCCAGCGGCAGGTAGACGACGAAGATGCGCCGGGGCAGCGTGTTGAACTGCTCCATCCCCTCGGAATCGTCGTGGCTGGCGGCGGAGCGGCCGGCGACGGTCTGGTTGCTCATGGCGTGCCCCTCAGTCCTTCGTGCCGTACTGCCACTTGCGGCGCTGCAGGCCGAAGAAGCTGAACAGGATGGCGGCGAGCAGGAACGGGATCATCGCCACCGCGATCGCCGCGCCCTCGCCGAGCTGGCCGCCGGGAATGGCCCGCTGGAACGACAGCGTCGCCATCAGGTGCGTCGCGTTGACCGGCCCGCCGCGGGTCAGGACGTAGATCAGCTGGAAGTCGGTGAAGGTGAAGAGCACCGAGAAGGTCATCACCACCGCGATGATCGGCGTCAGCAGCGGCAGGGTGATCCTGGTGAAGCGCTGCCAGGAGGTGGCGCCGTCGAGGGCGGCGGCCTCGTTCAGCGACTGCGGGATCGTCTGCAGGCCGGCGAGCAGCGAGATCGCGACGAACGGGATGCCGCGCCAGACATTGGCGGCGATCACCGAGGCGCGCGCGGTGTTGGGGTCGCCGAGGAAGTTGATCGGCTCGTCGATCACGCCCCAGTTCATCAGCACGTAGGAGATGATCGAGAACTGCGAGTCGTAGATCCACCAGAAGGCGAGCGCCGAGAGCACGGTCGGCACCACCCAGGGCAGGAGGATGATCGCCCGGAAGAAGGTCTTGAACGGCAGGTGCTCGTTCAGGATCAGCGCCAGCCACAGCCCGAGCGCGAACTTCAGGATCGACGCGACGACGGTGTAGAGGATCGTGTTGTAGACCGACAGCCAGAAGACGGGATCGTCGAACAGCCACGTGTAGTTCTCGAAGCCGATGAAGATGGCCGGCGCGGCCGATGCTCGTGTCGGTGAAGCCGAGCCACACGCCGAGGCCCAGCGGGTAGGTCAGGAAGCACAGGAGGAACACCGCCGCCGGCAGCATGAAGAGGAAGCCGAGGCCGTTGCGGCTTTCCAGGAAGCGGCCGAGAAGCGGCCGCCGCGCCGTCGCCTGCACGCTGGACATGATGAGGGTCGCCTCTCGTCTGCCGAGCCGGCGCGCGGCCGGGGCCGCCGCCGGCACCGCGGGACCGCGACGCCCGCGCGCTCGCGTGGACGCGGCAGCCGGGCCGTGAGCCCGGTCGCCCGGTCATGCCTAGCGGTAGTAGCGCGCGATGCGCCGGTTGGCGTTGGCGATCGCCTCGTCCGCCGTGCGCTGGCCGGTGACGGCCTCGGCGAACATGTCGACGACCACGTAGTCGGCCATCACGCCGGCCGAGGCCGGGCCGAGCGGGCCGGCATAGCCGTTCGGCCGAAGGCTCGCCGAGGCGTTGGCGTAGGGCTTGTGGATCGGGTTCGAGGTCCACACCGGGTTGTCGGCGAAGGCCTTGAGCGGCTGGCAGCAATAGGCGCTGGCGCCCTCGATCCACTTGTTCATGTTGTCGGCCTGGAACATGAAGTTCAGGTAGGCCTTGGCCGCCTGCGGATATTTCGAGTGCTTGAAGATCGACAGGGTCGAGGCCTGGTGCAGCTCGACCGACTCGCCGACCGGGCCGATCGGCAGGTTCACCGTGCGGATGTCCTCGGCGATCTCCTTGAGCTGGGGATCCTTCGTCGCGGCGTAGTAGAGCGACACGCCGTTCGCCGTCAGCGAGATCTGGCCGGCCAGGAAGGCGCGGTTGTTGTTGATGTCGAGCCAGCTCTCCGTGCCCGGGATGAAGGTGGCGTAGAGCTTCTTGGCGTATTCGATGGCGGCGCGCGTCTCCGGGCTGTCGATCGCCGGCTTGCCGTCCTTGTCGACGGTCATGCCGCCGTGGCTCCACAGCAGCCAGTGGGCGTAGTTGTTGCCGTCGCCGACCGCCTTGCCGTGCGGGAAGCCGGCCGGCGTGCCCTTGGCGTTCATCGCCTTGCACAGCTCCAGGAACCCGTCCGTGTCGCCGGGGAACTCGTCGAAGCCGGCCGCCTTCATGTGGCTGTCGCGGTAGCAGATCGCGTTGCCGATGGCGCAGAGCGGCACGGCGATGAAGGTGCCGTCCTGCTGCTTGGCGTAGCCCTCGAGGCCCTCGTACCAGCCGCCGTACTGGTCGCCGAGGGAGGTCGCGAGATCGGTGACGTCGACGAGCTTGTCGGGATACTGGAAGGGATCGTCGAACCAGCTCATCACCATGTCCGGCCCCGAGCCGACATTGGCGGCGACGGCGGCCTTCGGGACGCACGTCCTCCCAGCTCTCCTGGTCGATGCGCACCTCGACGCCGGTGGCGTCGGTGAAGGCCTTGGTGTTGGCGTTCCACGCCTCTTCCTCGCCCTTCACGAAGGGCACCCAGCGCAGCAGGCGCAGCGAGGCGCCCGATTCCGGCTCGAACTTCGCCGCCGCGGACTGCGCCAGCGCCCGCAGCGGATTCATGGTGCCGGCGAGCGCTGCGCTCGCCGCGACGCCCGCCGTCCCGGCGAGCAGCGTTCTGCGGTTGATCGTCATCTTGCTTCCTCCCTAGATTTCGGAGCCCCTGTTTTTCTCGGCTCCGCCAGTCGGTTTCGGACCACTGATCGTCTTGCCGTCTTGTCTCCGTCTTGCCGGGCCGGGTTGTTCTTCTGTCCCGTTCCCGTCGAGCACGCCTTACGCCGCCGAGAGCCGCTCGCCTCCCTCCGCGTCGAACAGGTGGACGGCCTCGGGATCGATCGAGACCTTCAGCTCCTCGCCGGGCGCGGCGCGGATGCGCTCGCGGAAGACGCACGTCACCTCCGTCGCGCCGAGCATGGCGACGACGTGCGTCTCCGAGCCGGTCGGCTCGATCACCTCGATCGGCATGGCGATGTCGCCGCCGAGCGAGATCGCCTCGGGCCGGAAGCCGTAGACGAGGTCCTGGCCCGGCTGCGACCGGCCCGGCCGGCCGACCGGCAGGCGCTGCCCGTCGCCCGTGACGAAGACGCTGCGGTCGTTCTCGTCGACCCGGCCCGAGACCATGTTCATCGCCGGCGAGCCGATGAAGCCCGCGACGAAGAGGTTGTTCGGCGTGTCGTAGAGCTCGAGCGGCTCGCCGACCTGCTCGACCCTGCCGTCGTGCATGACGACGATCTTGTCGGCCATCGTCATCGCCTCGATCTGGTCGTGGGTGACGTAGACCGTGGTCGTCTTCAGGCGCTGGTGCAGGTTCTTGATCTCGGTGCGCATCGAGACGCGCAGCTTGGCGTCGAGGTTCGACAGCGGCTCGTCGAACAGGAAGACCTGCGGGTCGCGCACGATGGCGCGGCCCATGGCGACGCGCTGGCGCTGCCCGCCCGACAGCTGCCGGGGGTAGCGGTCGAGGAGATGCGACAGGCCGAGGATCTTGGCGGCGGGGTCGACGCGCTCCTTGATCTCCGCCTTCGAGGCGCCCTTGAGCTTCAGCGAGAAGCCCATGTTGTCGGCCACCGTGATGTGCGGATAGAGCGCGTAGTTCTGGAACACCATGGCGATGTCCCGGTCCTTCGGCGGCAGCGCGTTGACCACGCGGTCGCCGATCAGGATCTCGCCCGAGCTGATGTGCTCGAGCCCGGCGAGCATCCTCAGGAGGGTCGACTTGCCGCAGCCGGACGGGCCGACGAGCACGACGAACTGGCCCTCCTCGATGTCGACGGATACGCCGTGCAGCACCTCGACCGATCCGAAGCGCTTGCGGACATCCCGGAACGAGACCGGCGCCATGCCTCCCCCATGCATTGTTTTAATGTATTCGTTGCCGGCATAGTGGTCGGAAGCAGAAGGCGACGCAACCTTCTTTTTCCGCGGCCCGAAGATCGCCCGAAATACCTCGTTCCGCTGTCGCGCGCAACGGGTTGCAGCCCGCCGGCGGGCCAGGCCACGGCGGGCGGAAATTTCCGTATACATTGCCGGGCTTGGCCGTCGCGGCGGCTCAGCGCTCCCGCATCGCCCGGAGCCAGCCGAGCCCGTCCTCGGTCCTGCCGCGCGGCCGGTACTCGGCGCCGAAGTGCCCGCCATAGCCCGCCGCCCGCAGCGCCGGCAGCAGCCAGCCATAGGCCAGCTCGCCCTCGTCGGGCTCGGCCCGCGACGGCGCGGCGGCGAACTGCACGTGGCCGACCAGGCCGGCATGCGCCTCGAAGCGCCTGAGCACGTCGCCCTGCGAGACCTGCACGTGGTAGCAGTCGAACATGATCCTGAGCTCCGGGCGGCCGAGCTCGCGGACGATGGCCGCCGCCGTCTCGATGCCGATCAGGAAGTAGCCCGTCGCGTCGCGCTCGTTGAGCGGCTCGATCAGCACGCTCATGCCGCGCTCGGCGGCGAGGTCGCAGGCGCGGGAGAGATTGCGGCGGTAGGTCTCCGCCGCCCCCTCGATTCCGGCGGCACGACCGGCCATCACGTGCACCGCGGCCGCGCCGATCCGGGCGCCGTAGTCGAACGCCTCCTCGATCGCCGCCCGTGCCTCGTCCTCGCGGTCGGGCATCGCGGCGAGGCCGAAATCGCCCTCGCGGTCGCCCTTGCGCGTGTTGAGCCCGAGCATCGGCAGGCCGGTCTCGGCGAGCGCCGCGTTCACCGCGTCCGGGTCCTCGTCATAGGGCCAGTGGCACTCGACGGCGTCGAAGCCGGCCGCCGCCGCGGCGCGGATCGCGTCGGGCAGCTTCATGCCGGTCCACAGGAAGCCGAGATTGGCCGAGAAGCGCATGGGGATCAGCTCCACTCCACGTCGAACCGGGTGACGACGCGGCCGACCTCGTCGGGCGTCAGGAGGCGCGGCGCGTGGCCGCGCGTGAGAAGGGCGAGCCGCGCCGTCGCCTCGAGCTCCTCGACGGCGTTCAGGGCGGCGAACAGGTCCCTGCCGGCGACGACGGGGCCGTGATTGGCGAGCATCACCGCCGAGCGCCGGCCGGCGAGCCCGCGGATCGCCTCGCCCATCGCCGGGTCGCCCGGCAGGATGAACGGCAGGAGCTTCACCTTGCCGAGCTGCATGATCGCGTAGGGCGTCAGCGGCGGCAGCATGTCGTCGGGGTCGACGTCCGGCATCATCGACCACGCCACCGAATGCGCGGAATGCAGGTGCACGACCGCGCCGGCCGAGCCGCGCGTCTCGTAGAAGGCCTGGTGGAGCGGCATCTCCTTCGTCGGCCGGTCGCCGTCGACGTGGTTGCCGTCGCCGTCGAAGCGGCTGAGGCGCGCAGGATCGAGCCGGCCGAAGGACGAGCCGGTGGGCGTCACGAGCAGGCCGCCGTCGGCGAGGCGCACGGAGATGTTGCCGGTCGAGCCGTGCGTCAGGCCGCGCTCGTAGAGCGAGCGGGCGACCTCGCAGACCGTCTCGCGCAGCCGCGCCTCCTCGCTCATCGCGCGCCCTCCCCCTTGAGCACGCCGAGGGCCGCCCGGAAGAAGTCCTCGTCGCCGAAATTGCCGGACTTGAGCGTGAGCCAGAGCGGCCGGTCCGCAGCCTTCACGGCCGGCACGCCGGGGGCGATCTCGGGCCCGATCTGGAGCGCCGTGAGCCCGAGCCCCTCGACCACCGCCCCCGAGGTCTCGCCGCCGGCGACGACGAGGCGCGTGACGCCGGCGTCGCACAGGCCGCGCGCGGTCTCGGCGAAGAAGCGCTCGATCGCCTCGGCCACCGCCTCGCGTCCGAAGCGCGCCTGCGCCGCCTTCACCGCCTCCGGCGCGGCGGAGGAATAGACGAGCGGCGCCCCTTGTTGCGCGCCCTTGCGGCGCGCCCTGCCCCGCGGCCTCGAGCGCCCAGGCGACGGCGTCCGCGGCGGAGATGCGGCCCTCCATCAGCTCCTCCGGCACGATCCCGAGGCTCGGCCCATGCTCTTCGTAGCGGGCGACCTGCGCGCGGGTCATCGCCGAGCACGAGCCCGACAGGATGGCGGCCGGCCCGTCCGATCCGCTCCAGGCCCCGCCGCCGCCCGCCAGCAGCCCCTGCCGCTCGAAGTTGCCGGGCAGGCCGAGCGCGACGCCGGATCCGCCGGTGACGAGCGCCAGGCCCTGCGCGGCCTCGCCGATGGCGAAGAGGTCCTCGTCGCGGATCGCGTCGACGACGACGACCGGCCGCCCCGCCTGCGCCTCCGCCCGCAGCGCCGCGGCGATCGCCTCGCCGCCTGCGAAGACGGTCGTCGCGGCGACGTGGCCGACGCCGAGCCGGCTCTGGCGGGCGAGCCAGCGCCTGATGTCGGCGTCCGTCATCGGCGTCAGCGGGTGGTGCTCCATGCCGCTTTCGCTCAGGAGCCGGTCCTTCACGAAGAGATGGCCCTGGTAGAGGCTGCGGCCGGTCGCCGGGAAGGCCGGGCAGACGACCGTGACCTCCGCGCCGAGCCGCGCCATCAGCGCGTCGATCACCGGCCCGATATTGCCATCGGGCGTGGAATCGAAGGTCGAGCAGTACTTGAAGAAGAGCTGCCGGCAGCCCTGCGCGAGGAGCCACTCGGCCGCCTCGAGCGAGCGCGCGACGGCGTCCTGCGCGGCAATCGTGCGCGACTTGAGCGCGACGATGCCGGCCTCGACGTCGTCCGCCGCCGGCTCCCGCGGCAGGCCGCAATACTGGGTGACGCGCATGCCGCCCTTCGCCAGCGTGTTGGCGAGGTCGGTCGAGCCCGTGAAGTCGTCGCCGATGCAGCCGAGAAGCACGTGCCTGTCCTCCCCTGCCGTCAGGCCGCGCCCGCGCCGCCCATCTCGTCCTCGAGATAGACGCGGATGATCTCGTCGAAGGAGCTCTCGGCCTCGAAGCCGAGCGCGCGCGCCCGGCGGGCGTCGAAGGCCGTCGGCCAGCCGGCGACGATCTTCTCGATCACCGGATCGCGCTCGCGGCGGATGCGCTTCACGGCGTCCGCCCCGACCATGCGGCCGAGCGCCTCGATCTCCTCGCCGACGGTCGCGCACAGGCCCGGCATCGACAGGTTGCGCCGGTCGCCGATGGCGGAGGTGTCCATCGCGGCCGCGTGCACGAAGAAGCCGACGGCGGCGCGCGGGCTCGCGAACCAGTGGCGCACGTCCTCGGCCACCGGCAGCACCGCCTCCTGCCCGTTGATCGGCTCGCGCAGGATGTTGGAGAAGAAGCCCGACGCCGCCTTGTTCGGCTTGCCGGGCCGGATGCAGATCGTCGGCAGGCGCAGGCCGACGCCGTCGACGAAGCCCTTCCTCGTGTAGTCGGCCAGCAGCAGCTCGCAGATCGCCTTCTGCGTGCCGTAGCTCGTCAGCGGCGTCAGGTGGAACTCGTCGCCGATGAGGTCGGGGAACGGCGCGCCGAACACGGCGATCGACGAGGCGAAGACGAGGCGCGGCGTGTAGCCTTCCGCGTCGTGCGCCCGCCGCACCGCCTCAAGGAGGTGGCGCGTGCCGTCGAGATTGATGCGGTAGCCCTTGTCGAAATCGGCCTCCGCCTCGCCCGAGACGATGGCCGCGAGATGGAAGATCACGTCGGGCCGCCCCTCGACCAGACGGCCGGCGACGGCCGCGTCGGAGATGTCGCCGGCCTCGCTCTCGATGCGCGGGCCGGCGCCGTCCGGCGCCTCCGGCGCCACGATGTCGAACAGCGTCATCGCCTCGATCGGGCGGTCGCCGATCCGGCCGTCGCGCGCGAGGCGCTCGACCAGCTTGCGCCCGATCATGCCGGCGGCGCCGATGACGAGAACCTTCATGTGACGTCTCCTCCCTGCCGCCTCCCGGCGGCTCTTCGCGCCCGTGCGGCGCCCTGGTGCCCGCCGGCGCCTTGGGCCCCGCCGGCGCCCGCCGCGCCGTCGAGCACCGTCTTCGTCGTCTCGCGGATCCGGTCGAGATGCGTCTCGAAGGCGGCGACCGTCGCGTCCGGATCGCGCGCCCGCAGCGCCTCGACGATGCCCGCGTGGTCCTCGCAGCTCCGCGCGATCGCGCCGGGCTCGGCCACCGCCTTGCGGCGGTGCTCCACCATGTAGCCGTAGAGGTCGGCGACGAAATCGGAGAGCGCGGGGTTGCCGCCGCAGCGATAGATCGCGGTGTGGAACTCGCGGTCGATGATGAGGAAGCGCACCGGATCGTCCACCGCGTCCCGCTG
Organism: uncultured Alphaproteobacteria bacterium; assembly: GCA_963816555.1. Taxonomy (GTDB): domain Bacteria; phylum Pseudomonadota; class Alphaproteobacteria; order Rhizobiales; family Tepidamorphaceae; genus Lutibaculum. Next base: position 345,611 of record CAWFLD010000011.1, read on the forward strand.
CGCCTTCAGCGATTCCTCGAGGAAGGCCAGCGTCGCGTCGTCCATGCGCAGGGCGGCGGCGGCCACGACCGGCCGCTCGACCAGCAGGCGCGCGGCGTGGATGTCGTCGAGCGCATAGCTGTTGATCAGCTTCGCCTCGCGCAGGCCGGTGAAGTCGCCGCCGATCTCGTCCGACACGACCTTCGTGCGCGCCCCGTGCACGACGGCGAGCAGCCCCTTGGCGGACAGGATCTGGATGCCGCCGCGCACCGTCTCGCGGCTGACCTGCAGGGCGTTGGCGAGGTCGCGCTCGCTCGGCAGCTCGTCCCCGACCTTGAGCAGGCCCGAGGCGATCAGCGCGGCGATCTTCGAGGCCACGAGGTCGCGCACGCTGCGGCGGACGATCGCCTCGCGCAGCTCCGCGGCATTCTCCAGAACGTAGTCCGTCCGCGACATCGGCGCCCCTTGGCCGGCTGGTCCGTCCACCAGACCAGTCGCCCGACGATCCGTCATGTCCCGGACGTTGTCAACGCGGCGAGCGGCCCGCGCTGGCGGCCGCTTCACGTCCACTGCGCCCGCCCTCGCGGCCGGCCCGGCGATTGACAAGCCGCGGCGCCGGCAACCACTCTCGCCGCGCAGGCGCCCGCCGCGCCACCGTCCCCTCCCCGAGATCCCGAGCCCATGACAAAGAACGGCGCCGACAGCCTGACCTCCACGCTGGCAGACAACGGTATCGACACCTGCTTCACCAATCCCGGCACGACGGAGATGCACCTTCTCGCAGCCTTCGGCCGGGAGAACCGGATCAGGTCGCATCTCTGCCTGTTCGAGGGCGTGGCGAGCGGCGCGGCCGACGGCTATGCCCGGATGGCGCGGAAGCCGGCGGTCACGCTGCTGCATCTCGGGCCGGGCTTCGCCAACGCGATGGCGAACCTGCACAACGCCCGCAAGGCGCAGACGCCGGTCCTCAACATCGTCGGCGACCACGCCGCCTACCACAAGGAGTACGACGCGCCGCTCAACGCCGACATCGAGGGCATGGCGCGGCCGGTCAGCGACTGGGTCGCCACCGCCGAGACGGCCGACAGGTGCGGCCCGCTGGCGGCCGAGGCGGTCGCCCGCATCCGGCACGGCGGCGTCGCCACGCTCGCCGTGACGAACGACGCGGCATGGAGCGAGACCGAGGTTGCCGGCAGCCTGCCGAACGTCGAGGCCGCGCCGTCCCACGACCCGTCGGCCCTCCCCGCCGCCGTCGAGGCGCTGCGGAAGGGCGGGACGGCGATGCTCGTGGTCGGCGGCACGATCCTCACCGCGCGCGCCGCCAGGCTCGCCCACGACATCTCGCAGGCGACCGGCTGCCGCGTCATCACCGAGAGCATCAGCCCGCGCGTCACCCGCGGCGGCGACATCCCGCCGCTCGCCCGGATCCCCTTCCACGTCGACCTCGCGACGGAGGCGCTGAAGGACGTCCGCCACGTCGTGCTGGCGGGCGCGAAGCCGCCGGTCGCGTTCTTCGCCTATCCCGGCCGGCCGAGCGCGCTGATGCCGGCGGAGGCCGAGACGGTGAAGCTGAGCCCGCCCGCCTCCGACGCCGAGGCGACGCTCGAGGCGCTGCACGAGGCGGTCGGCGCGACGCATGCCCCCTACGCGCCGGCGCCGCTGCCCGAGGCGCCGGCGGACGGGCCGATCACGCCCGAGGGGCTCGCGAGCCTCGTCGCGCGGAGCCTGCCGGAGAACGCCATCGTCATCGACGAGGCGATCACCTCCGGCGCCCATCTCTATCCCGCCTGCGGGGCGGCGAAGCCGCACGACTGGCTGGCCAACCGCGGCGGCTCGATCGGCATCTCGACGCCGCTGTCGGTCGGCTGCGCGGTCGCCTGCCCCGACCGCAAGGTGCTCTGCCTCGTCGGCGACGGCTCGGCCTTCTACACGCTGCAGTCGCTGTGGACGATGGCCCGCTACCGGCTCGACGTCACGGTGGTGGTGCTCGCCAACCGCTCCTACCGGATCCTCAACAACGAGATGTCGAAGATCGGCGCCGGCGACCCGAGCGACAGCACGATCCCGCTGATGAGCCTCGACGACCCGGCGCCGGACTGGGTGCAGCTCGCCCGGGGCCACGGCGTCGACGCCACGAGCGTCGGGACGCATGCCGGGCTGCGCCAGGCGCTCGAGGCGGCCATGGCCGAGCCCGGGCCGCGCCTGATCGAGGCGGTGCTCGCCTGAGCAGCCGGCGCCGGCCGGGCCGGCGCCCGCTCTCCTCGCCCGGTTCCCCGGGCCACGCACGGGTCTGTTACCGCACTGCACGGAACCTCCTCCGGCAAGCCGGGCTTGAAGGCGGAGATATGCACCGGAACGGACCACGCCGCCCGCCTGCCCCGTCTCCCTGACGCCGTCCCGGCCTCTGCGGCCGCCGGCGCCCGGTCCGGCATGGCCGGGGGGCGGCCGAGAGGAGACCATCACGATGACACGCCACGAGTGGAGGCAGCACGCCCGTGACCGCGGCGCGGCGCCCGGCACGGGCTGGCTCGCCCTCGGCGCCGCCACCGCGCTCATCGGCGCGGCCGGCGCGGCCTATCTCATGCAGCCCGGACGGCACGAGCCGCACCCAGCCGACAGCGCCCCCGGCCGCACCGCCAGGCAGCGCCGCTTCGGCCGCTACGCCGTCGTCGGCCGCACCGTCACGATCAACAGGCCGCGCGCCGAGCTCTACGCCTACTGGCGCGACTTCGCGAACCTGCCGCGGTTCATGGAGAACGTGCGCTCCGTCACGCCCGTCGGCGACGGCGTCTTCCGCTGGAAGATCGCGGGCCCGCGCGGCCGCCACGTCGTCGTCGAGACGCGGATCGCCGAGGAGCGCGAGAACGAGCTGATCGCCTGGCGCTCCACCGACGCCTCCGAGATCGACACGGAGGGCCGGGTGCGCTTCCGCGACGCGCCGGGCGGCCGCGGCACCGAGGTCGAGGCGATCGTCGCCTACCGCGCGCCCTACGGCGAGCTCGGCCGGTGGATCGCCACGATCTTCCAGAAGGAGCCGGCCATCCAGGGCCGGCGCGAGCTCAAGCGCTTCAAGATGCTGATGGAGACGGGCGAGATCGCCACCTCCAGCAACCACAGATCCGCAGCCTGAGGAGCCAAGCCATGCGCGCACTCACCTGGCACGGCAAGCACGACGTCCGCGTCGACACCGTACCCGATCCCGAGATCATGAACCCGCGCGACGCCATCATCGAGGTCACCTCGACGGCGATCTGCGGCTCCGACCTCCACCTCTACGACGGCGTCATTCCCGGCATGCTGTCCGGCGACATCCTCGGCCACGAGTTCATGGGCCGGGTCGTCGAGACGGGGCCGAAGATCGACGCTGAAGAAGGACCAGCGCGTGGTGGTGCCCTTCACCATCGCCTGCGGCCAGTGCTTCTTCTGCGAGAAGCACCTGTACTCGGCCTGCGACAACTCCAACCCCGTCGAGAACCAGGACATCACCGAGGGGCTCTACGGCCACGCCCTGTCGGCGCTGTTCGGCTATTCGCACCTGACCGGCGGCTATCCCGGCGGCCAGGCGGAATATGTCCGCGTGCCGTTCTCCGACGTCGGCCCGATCGTCATGCCGGACGGCATGGACGACGACGAGGTTCTGTTCCTCTCCGACATCCTGCCGACCGGCTGGATGGCGGCGGCGAACGCCGACATCGAGGAAGGCGACACCGTCGCCGTCTGGGGCTGCGGCCCGGTCGGCCTGTTCGCCGTGCAGAGCGCCATCCTGATGGGCGCCTCCAAGGTCATCGCCATCGACCACTATCCCCGCCGCCTCGCCCTCGCCCGCGAGCCTCGGCGCCGAGGTGATCGACTACACCGAGACGCACGTGCTCGAGGCGCTGATGGAGATGTCGGGCGGGTTCGGCCCGGACGCGGTGATCGACGCCGTCGGCATGGAGAGCCACGGCTTCGCGCCCGACACGATGCTCGACAACGTCAAGCAGACCGTCGGCTTCGGCGCCGATTGCGGCCACGCGCTGCGCGAGGCGCTGATGGCGTGCCGCAAGGGCGGCCGCGTCTCCATCCCCGGCGTCTATGGCGGCTTCCTCGACAAGTTCCCGCTCGGCGCGATGATGGAGAAGGGCCTGCAGATCCGCACCGGCCAGACCCACGTCCAGCACTACATCGCGGAGCTTCTCGAGCGGATCCAGAGAGGCGAGATCGACACGACCTTCCTGATCAGCCACCGCCTGCCGCTGGAGGAAGGGCCGACCGGCTACGCCAACTTCAAGAACAAGCAGAACGACTGGACCAAGGTCGTGCTGAAGCCCGGAAAGGGAGCCTGAGATGACGGACAGGAAACTCGCCGTCGTGACCGGTGCCTCGACGGGCATCGGCTACGAGCTCGCCCGCTGCTGCGCCGAGGACGGCCACGAGGTCATCGTCTGCGCCGACGAGCCCGCGATCGAGGCGGCCGCGCAGCGGCTGCGCGAGGCCGGCGGCGTCGTCGAGGCGATCCAGGCCGACCTCGCCACCGAGCACGGCGTGAACGAGTTCTGGGACCGGGTGAAGGGCCGCCGGATCGACTATTTCCTCGCCAATGCGGGGGTCGGCCTCGGCCACGCCTTCCTCGACCAGGACTTCGCCGAGATCAAGCGGGTGATCGACCTCAACGTCACCGGCACGACCTCGCTGCTCCACAAGGTCGGCCGGCAGATGCGCGACCGCGGCGACGGCCGCATCCTGATCACCGGCTCGATCGCCGGCTTCATGCCGGGCAGCTTCCAGGCGGTCTACAACGCGACGAAGGCCTATCTCGACAGCTTCTCCGACGCGCTGCGCAACGAGATGAAGGAGACGGGCGTCTCGGTGACCTGCCTGATGCCGGGGCCGACGGCGACCGAGTTCTTCGACCGCGCCCACATGCAGGACACGCCGGTCGGCCAGGACGACTCCAAGGACGATCCCGCCATGGTCGCCGAAGAGGGCTACAAGGCCATGATGAAGGGCCAGAGCGGCGTCACCACCGGCTTCATGAACAAGGTCCAGGCGACCTTTGCCGGCATCATCCCCGACACGGTGCTCGCCGAGATGCACCGCCGGATGGCGCAGCCGGAGAGCGGGCGCTAGCCGGCCTCGACGCTCCGCAAGAAACACAGGGCCGCGCGGCATCCGTCGCGCGGCCCTTTTTACTGTGCGGAGCGATGAAGGCCCGGCTACGGCGCGATCATGCCGTTGCGCAAATATTCCTCGTGATACTCGAAGACCACCTCGGGGTTGGTCAGGAGCACCGAGGCGTCCTTGCCGGCGTAGTGCAGCCGGGTCAGGAGCTCGCGGATCAGGTTGAGCCGGGCGAGCCGCTTGTCGTCGGCGCGCACCACGATCCACGGCGTCACGGGGTTGTGGGTGCGGGCGAGCATGGCGTTGCGCGCCTCGCTGTAGGCGTCCCAGCGGTGCACCGCCTCGGCGTCGATCGGGCTCACCTTCCACTGCTTCAGCGGGTTGTCGCGCCGGTCCTTCAGGCGCGCCTTCTGCTCGTCGCGGGTGATGTCGAGGTAGAACTTGAAGAGCTTGATGCCGGAGCTGACGAGCATGTGCTCGAAGTCGAGCACGCTCTCCATGAACTCCTCGTACTCCGCGTCCGTGCAGAAGCCCATGACGCGCTCGACGCCGGCGCGGTTGTACCAGCTGCGGTTGAACAGCACGAATTCCTGCGCCGCCGGCAGGTGCGGCGCGTAGCGCTGGAAGTACCAGGAGGTGCGGTCGCGGTCGGAGGGCTTGCCGAGCGCCACCACCCGCGTCTCGCGGGGGCTCAGGTGCTGGACGACGCGCTTGATCGTGCCGTCCTTGCCGGCGGTGTCGCGGCCCTCCAGGAGAACGAGGATCTTGTCGTTCTCCTGGATGAAGTGCTTCTGCAGCTTCACCAGCTCGATCTGCAGCGCGTGCAGCGCGTCGTGGTATTCGCCCTTGTCGATCGCCGGCAGCGGCGGCGCTTCGACGGCGGTCTCGTGCCGGCTCATGTCCAGGCTCCTCTCGTCTCGCCTGCCCTCGCGCCGAGAGTGACCTATTCCGCCGGCTGCTGCACGAGCGTCTTGTCGCCGCGGGCCCCTCTGGCCCCGCCGTCCGCCAGCTGCGGCCGGAAGCTCCTCAGCCGCAGCGAGTTCGTGACGACGAAGACGCTCGACAGGCTCATCGCGCCGGCCGCCAGCATCGGGCTCAGGAGCACGCCCCACAGCGGGTAGAAGACGCCGGCCGCGAGCGGGATGAGCGCGACGTTGTAGGCGTAGGCCCAGAAGAAGTTGAGCCGGATCGTCTTCAGCGTCTGCCGCGACAGGCCGAGCGCGTTGACGATGCCGCGCAGGTCGCCGGACATCAGCACGACGTCGCCGGCCTCGATGGCGATGTCCGTGCCGGTTCCGATCGCGATGCCGACATCCGCCTGCGCCAGCGCCGGCGCGTCGTTGATGCCGTCGCCGACGAAGGCCACCGACCGGCCCTCGCCCTGCAGCCGCTTGATCTCCGACGCCTTCTGGTCGGGCAGCACCTCGGCGAGCACGCGGCCGATGCCGAGCTGCGCGGCGATGGCGTTCGCCGTCCCCTCGTTGTCGCCGGTCAGCATGGCGACCTCGATGCCGAGCCCCGAGAGCGCGTCGATCGCGGCGCGGCTGCCCTCCTTCAGCGGGTCGGCGACCGCGAGCACCGCCGCAAGCTCGCCGTCGATCGCGGCGTAGAGCGGCGTCTTGGCCGCGTCCGCCAGGCGCTGCGCCTGCGCCTGGGCCGCGTCGACGTCGAGGCCGATCCGGCGCATGTAGCGGTCGGCGCCGACCTCGACCTTGTGGCCGTCGACCGTCGCGGCGATGCCGTAGCCGGCCTCGGCGTCGAAGCTCTCGACCTCGTGCAGCTCGAGCCCGCGCGCCTTCGCCCCGGCGAGCACCGCCTCGGCGATCGGATGCTCGCTGCGGCCCTCGGCCGAGGCGACGAGCGACAGGATGCGCGCTTCGGCGAGCGTCGGGTGCAGCACGACGACGTCGGTCAGCTCGGGCTTGCCGCGGGTCAGCGTGCCGGTCTTGTCGAGCACCACCGTGCCGATGCGGGCGAGTTCCTCGAGCGCCGCGCCCTTGCGGAACAGGACGCCCATCTCGGCGCCCTTGCCGGTGCCCACCATGATCGCCGTGGGCGTGGCGAGGCCCATGGCGCAGGGGCACGCGACGAGCAGCACGGAGACGGCCGCGACGAAGGCGAAGCTGATCGCCGGCGACGGGCCGACCGCCATCCAGACGAGGAAGGTGACGACCGCCACCGAGATCACCGCCGGCACGAAGACCGCGGCGATGCGGTCGGCCATGGCCTGGATCGGCGGCTTGGAGCCTTGCGCGTCCTCGACCATGCGGATGATCTGGCTCAGCACCGTGTCGGCGCCGACGCGGGTGGCGCGGTAGGTGAAGCTGCCCGACTTGTTGACGGTGCCGCCGACGACCTCGGCGCCCTCGGCCTTGGCGACCGGCACCGGCTCGCCGCTGATCATCGACTCGTCGACATAGCTCTCGCCGGTCGCGACGATGCCGTCGACCGGCAGGCGCTCGCCCGGCCGGATGACGATCACGTCGCCCGGCACGACCTCGCCGACCGGCACCTCGCGCTCCTCGCCGTCGCGGGTGATCCGCGCCGTCTTGGCCTGCAGCTTGAAGAGCTTCTTGATCGCCTCGGAGGTGCGGCCCTTGGCGACCGCCTCCATCAGGCGGCCGAGCAGGATGAGCGTGACGATGACGCCGGCCGCCTCGAAATAGCTGTGCCGCGCGCCCTCGGGCAGCACCTGCGGCACGACGAGCGCGATCAGGGAATAGAGGAAGGCGGCGCTGGTGCCGAGCATCACGAGGCTGCTCATGCCGGGCGCGAGATGGCGCATCTCGGCCCAGCCCTGGCGGTAGAAGCGGGCGCCCGCGAAGAACTGCACGGGCAGCACGAGGATGAGCTCGACCAGCATCCACGCCCGCTCCGGCAGGACGGAGTAGATCCCCTCCGTGCCCGGCAGGTGGCGGCCCATCGCGACGATCACCAGCGGCACGGTGAAGGCGGCGGCGAAGATCGCGTCGCGCCGCAGCTTGCCGATCTCGCGCTCCTGCGCCGCCTTCTCCTCGTCGGCGCCGATCTCGTTGAGGGGCTTCGCGGGATAGCCGGCCTCGGCCGAGGCCGCGGCGATGTCGGCCGGCTCGGCAAGGCCCGGGACATAGGACACGAGCGCCTGGTTGGTGGCGAGGTTGACGCTCGCCTCGAGCACGCCCGGAACGCCGGCCAGCGCGGTCTCGACGCGGCGCACGCAGGAGGCGCAGCTCATGCCCTCGATCGCCAGGCGCAGCTCGGCCGGCCGCGCCTCGTAGCCGGCATCGTCGACCGCGGCGACGAGCGCCTGCGGATCGACGGCGGCGGGGTCGACCGAAAGCCTGGCCTTGGACGTCGCGAGGTTGACCGACGAGGACTCCACGCCCGGCACCCCGGCCAGCGCGGTCTCGACACGGCGCACGCAGGAGGCGCACGTCATGCCGTCGATTTCGAGGCTCAGGTCACGGCTCATCGTCATTCTCCGACCGGGATCACCGGTACTTCAGGACTTCCATCAGCTCTTCGACGATCTCGTCCGTGTCGCCGCGCTGGTGCGCGGTGACCACGTGGTCCTTGAGGTGGCTGCGCAGCACCAGGTCGCCGACCTTGTCGAGCGCCCCCTCCACCGCCTTGACCTGCTTGAGGACGTCGACGCAGTACACGCCCTCGTCGTCGAGCATCCGGAGGATGCCCTCGACGTGGCCGCGCACCGACAGGAGGCGCTGCCGCGCCTTGGCCCGGGTGTCCGGGTCGAGATGCAGGCAGTGCGAGTGGGCGGGGGCGGCTTCGGTCATACCGCGCGCGCCTCGTAGCCCGCGCCCTCGACGGCGGCGATCAGCGCCTTCGGCGACGCGTCGCCCTCGACGACGGCCTCGCCGCTCTTCAGGTCGACCTCCTTGACGGCGCTCACGCCGTCGACGCCGGCCAGCGCCTTCTCGACGCTCGCCTTGCAGTGGCCGCAGCTCATGCCCTCGATCTTCAGCCTGGTCATGTCCATGCTCCGTGTCTCTACCTACCCCACCGGGGGTGGGGGTATCCGATGCGCGTAATATTTGGCTGAGGAAGCTTGCGGTCAAGGGCGGCGGGTGCGACATCCGACCCCTCCCCGGGTGGGGTAGCGTAGAGACGGCCGCGGCCGCTCGCCGGCGCCCGCCATTGCCGCGCGGCGCGACATGGGGGATGAGTGGGGCCTCGCCGTCGCCCGCCGCCAGGTCCGGAACGCCCGCATGATGCCCGCCCAGCCGATCGAGAAGGACATCGTGCTCGTCGGCGGCGGCCACGCGCATGTCCACGTCCTCAAGCGCTTCGGCATGCGGCCGCTGCCCGGCGCCCGGCTGACGCTGGTGACGGACGCGGTCGAGACGCCCTATTCCGGCATGCTGCCTGGGCTCATCGCCGGGCATTACGGCCACGACGACGCGCATATCGACCTGTGGCCGCTCGCGACCTTCGCGCAGGCGCGGCTCGTCCATGCCCGCGCCTGCGGCCTCGATCTCGACGGCCGGCGCCTCGTCCTCGACGACCGGCCGCCGCTGCGCTTCGACGTCCTGTCGCTCGACATCGGCTCGACCGCGCGCTTCGAGGTCGCGGGGGCCGCCGCGCACGCGACGCCGGTGCGGCCGGTGAGCCGCTTCCTCGGCCGCCTCGAGACGCTGACGCGCGAGGCCGTCGCGCGGCCGCTGAAGATCGTCGTCGCCGGCGGCGGCGCGGGCGGCGTCGAACTGCTCCTGTCGCTGCGCCACAGGCTCGCGGGCACGGGCCAGCCCCACGCCTACACGCTGGTGACGGCGGGCGCGCTGATGGAGGGCCATGACGAGAAGGTCGGCCGCATCTTCCGCCGCATCCTGGGCGAACGAGACGTGCGCGTTCTGGAGAGGACGGCGGTCGCCGAGGTCGCGAGCGGCGAGCTGCGCACCGACGCGGGGGAGACGGTCGCCTTCGACGAGCTCGTCTGGACCACCGGCCCGGGCCCGCACGCCTGGCTGAAGGACACCGGGCTGGCGCTGGCCGACGGCTTCGTCGCGGTCGACCGGGCCTATCGCTCGACGAGCCACGATTTCGTCTTCGCCGCCGGCGACACGGCCACGGTGCTCGACGACCCGCGGCCCAAGGCGGGCGTCTTCGCGGTGCGCGCGGGCCCGCGGCTCGACGAGAACCTGCGGCGCGCGGCGCGCGGCCTCGCCCCGAAGCCCTTCCGGGCGCAGCGGCAGTTCCTGTCGCTGATCTCGACGGGCGACGAGTATGCCGTCGCCTCGCGCGGGCCCTTCGCGGCGGAGGGCCGGCTCCTGTGGCGCTGGAAGGACCGCATCGACCGCAACTGGATGCGCAGGTACCAGGAGCTGCCGGACATGTCGGCGGAGCCGGCGACCGACGTGGCGCTCTCCGCGCCCGACGCGCACGCCATGCGCTGCGCCGGCTGCGGCGCGAAGATCCCGGCTTCCGTGCTCTCGAAGGCGCTCGGGCGGCTCGACCCGCCGACCGTGCCCGCCGTGCTCGTGGGCCTGCGCGACGGCGAGGACGCGGCGGTCCTCCGGCTCGAGCCGGGCGAGGTCGCGGTCCAGACGGTCGACATGTTCCGCGCCATCGTCTCCGACCCCTATCTGTTCGGGCGCATCGCCGCGAACCACGCGCTGTCCGACCTGTGGGCGATGGGCGCCCGCCCGCTCGCGGCGCTGGCGATCGCGGCGCTGCCGCCCTCCGCACCCGGCGTCGTCGAGGACGAGCTCTTCCAGATGCTGGCCGGCGCGGTGGCAGCGCTGCGCGAGGCCGGCGCGACGCTGGCCGGCGGCCACAGCGCGGAAGGCGCCGAGGCGATGCTCGGCTTCACCGTGACGGGGGCCAGCCGGCAGGACGCGCTCTTCGCCAAGGGCGGCCTGACACAAGGCGACCGGCTGATCCTGACGAAGCCGCTCGGCACCGGCGCCCTCTTCGCCGCGGCCATGCGGGGCAAGGCGCACGGCCGCGACATGGAGGCCGCCGTCGCGGAGATGCAGCGATCGTCCGGCGAGGCGGCCGCGATCCTCCGGAGCCACGGCGCGCGGGGCGTCACCGACGTCACCGGCTTCGGCCTCGCCGGGCACCTCGTGGAGATGCTCGTGCGCTCCGACGCCTCGGCGCTGCTGCGGCCCGACCGTCTGCCGCTGCTCCCCGGCGCGGCGGAGGCGATGGCGGCGGGGCACCTGAGCACGCTCCACGCCGCGAATGCCGAGGCCGCGAGATGGATCGCCGGGGCGCCGGATCCCGACCGGCCGCCGCACGCGATCCTGTTCGACCCGCAGACGGCCGGCGGCCTCCTCGCCGGCGTGCCCGCGACCCGCGCCGACGCATGCCTCGCCGAGCTGCGCCGCGCCGCCGCGCCCGCGGCCGCGATCGTCGGCGAGGTCGAGCCATGTACGCTGACGGACGAACGCATCCGCCTCGGCTGAGCCGCCGGAACATCCTGCTGCTCCGCACCATTGTCGGTGTGGAGAGAGGGGACCCATGAAGACAGCGATCGGCATCATCAGCGTGGTGCAGGAAGGCCGCTTCCGCCTGTCGCGGGAGGACGGCTCCTCCGATCTCTTCTTCCTCCACCGCTTCGCGCCCCTCGAGCCGCAGGACCTCGAGCCCCTCGCCCGGCAGCAGCTGCGCGTGAAGGTCGTCTACGAGGACGCGCCGGGCCGCATCGCCGGCCTCGTCCACGACATCGTCGAAGCCCGCAATCCCGCCTTCGCCCGCGCCGCCTCCCGAGCCGGCGCCGGAGTCACGACACGGAAGGTCACGCCATGACGGTGAACCGCCGCACGCCGAAGAAGCGCCTGAAATCCTTCCTGGACGACTGGTCGCTGCCGCGCCAGCTGCGCGGCGAGAGCGCCAGGGGCGCCGCCGCGAAGAGCTCCGCATCGAAGCGGCTGAGGCCGCGGCTCGAAGAGGCCGACAGCGTCGGCACCTCGATCTGCCCCTACTGCGCGGTCGGCTGCGCCCAGCTCGTCTACGCCAAGGACGGCCAGGTGATCCACGTCGAGGGCGATCCGAGGAGCCCGATCAACCAGGGAACCCTCTGCCCCAAGGGCGCGACCACCTTCTCGCTCCTGTCGAACCCGGAGCGTCTGACCAAGGTGAAGTACCGCCGGCCCCACTCCGACCGCTGGGAGGAGGTGCCGCTCGACTGGGCGATGGACCGCATCGCGCACCTGACGAAGCAGACGCGCGACGAGACCTACACGGAGCGCCTGCCCGACGGCACGCAGGTCAACCACACGCTGGGCGTCGCCGCGCTCGGCGGCGCGACCCTCGACAACGAGGAGAACTACCTCATCAAGAAGGTGTTCTCCGGCGGCCTCGGGATGGTCTGGATCGAGAACCAGGCCAGGGTCTGACACTCCTCATCGGTGCCCAGTCTGGGCGCCTCGTTCGGCCGCGGCGCGGCCACCATGGCGCAGTGGGATCTCGCGCAGTCGGACTGCATCGTCGTGATGGGGTCCAACATGGCGGAGAACCACCCGATCGCCTTCCGCTTCGTCATGCAGGCGAAGGAGAAGGGCGCCACGGTGATCCACGCCGACCCGCGCTTCACGCGGACCTCCGCGCTCGCCGATCTCTACGCGCCGGTACGGGCGGGGACCGACATCGCGTTCCTCGGCGGCGTCATCCGCTATCTCATCGAGAACGACCTCTGGTTCCGCGACTACGCGCTCAAGTACACGAACATCGCGACGATCATCGAGCCGTCCTACAAGGATCCGCGCGAGGGCGGCGGCAAGTTCTCCGGCTGGAACGAGGAGAAGCAGGCCTACCAGTTCGACAGCTGGCAGTATGAAGGGCTCGTCGTGCCCTCGGCGCTGTCGGAGCACTACGTGAACACGGCCGAGAGCTTCTCGAACATGTCGCAGAAGCTCGAGGACAAGCCGCCGCCGCAGGACGAGACGCTTCAGCACCCGAACTGCGTCTACCAGATCCTCAAGCGCCACTACGCCGACTACACGCCCGAGGCCGTCGAGCGCATCACCGGCTGCCCGAAGGAGACCTTCGTCCAGGTCTGCGAGGCGCTGGCGAAGAACTCCGGCCGCGAGAAGACGGGCGCGTTCTGCTACGCCGTCGGCTGGACGCACCATTCGACGGGCGTGCAGATCATCCGCGCGGCGGCGATCATCCAGTCGCTGCTCGGCTCGATCGGCCGGCCGGGCGGCGGGATCCTGGCGCTGCGCGGGCACTGCTCGATCCAGGGCTCGACGGACATCCCGACGCTCTACAACATGCTGCCGAGCTACCTGCCGCAGCCGAACGCCTTCAAGCCGGAGGCGGAGAGCTACGAGGCGTTCCTGAAGACGGAGACCGTGCCGACCGGCTGGTGGCACAACTTCCCGAAATACATGACGAGCCTCTTGAAGGCCTGGTACGGCGAGCACGCGACCAGGGAGAACGGCTTCGGCTTCAAGTGGCTGCCGAAGATCGTCGGCGACCACTCGCAGCTGCCGATGACGCTCGCCATGAAGGACCGGCTGATCCGCGGCCTCTTCCTGCTCGGCCAGAACCCGGTGATCGGCGGCTCGAACTCCGACCTCGTCGAGGAGGCGCTCGGCAGCCTCGACTGGCTCGTCGTCCGCGATTCCGCCGAGATCGAGAGCGCGAACTTCTGGCAGAAGGGCCGCCTCGTGAAGAACGGCAGGACGCGGCCGGAGGACATCGGCACCGAGATCTTCCTCATGCCGACCGAGCTCGCCGGCGAGAAGGAAGGCACCTTCACCAACACCCACCGCCTCATCCAGTGGCACGACAAGGTGGTCGACGGCCCGGGCGACAGCCGCTCCGAGCTGTGGTTCATGCACCACCTGGCCAAGCGCCTCAAACGCCTCTACGCCGCCTCGACGCTTGCCCGCGACGAGCAGATCCGCAACATCACCCTGCCCTACCGCGAGGAGGGCCCGCGCGCCGAGCCATCCGCCGAGGACGTGCTGAAGGAGATCAACGGCTTCACCGTCGCCGACGGCAAGCTGATCTCGAGCTTCAAGGAGCTGAAGGACGACGGCTCGACCGCCTGCGGCAGCTGGATCTATTGCGGCGTCTTCCCCGAGGAGGGGCAGAACAAGGCGCGGTCGAGGAAGCCCGACGGGCCGGACGGGCCCGGCACGCATCTGGACTGGGCCTTCGCGTGGCCCGCCAACCGCCGCACGCTCTACAACCGCGCCTCGGCCGATCCCGAGGGCCGGCCGTGGTCGGAGGAGAAGAAGCTCGTCTGGTGGGACGAGGAGAAGGGCGAGTGGCAGAGCCCGGATTCGATCGACTACGAGAACACCAAGGCGCCCGGCTACCGGCCGGACTGGTCGGAGCACCCCTCCGGCATGGACGCGGTCCGGGGCGACGCGCCGTTCATCATGATGGCCGACGGCCGCAGCGAGATCTTCGCGCCGTCGGGCCTCAAGGACGGGCCGCTGCCGACGCACTACGAGCCGATCGAGAGCCCGGTGAGGAACGCGCTCTACGAGCAGCAGTCGAACCCGACGGCGAAGCGCTGGGAGCGGCCGGACAACAGGCTGCACGAGGTCGGCGACCCGCGCTTCCCGCACGTGCTGACGACCTACCGGCTGACCGAGCACCATTCCGGCGGCACCCCGACAAGGGGCGTGCCGCACACCGCCGAGCTGCAGCCCGAGGGCTTCGCCGAGATCCCGCCGGAGCTCGCCGCCGAGATCCGCGTCGAGAACCTCGACTGGGTCGTCATCTCGACGCTGCGCGGCGAGATGGAGGCGAAGGCGCTGGTGACCGAGCGCCTGCGGCCCTTCGAGATCGAGGGGCGGCGCATCTTCCAGATCGGCCTGCCCTGGCACTACGGCTGGGAGGGCTTCGCGACCGGCGACATCGTCAACGTGCTGACCTCGATCGTCGGCGACCCCAACACCTCGATGCACGAGAACAAGGCGCTGACCTGCCAGATCCGCGCCGGCCGCATCCGGCGGAGCCGCAACCGATGAGGCGTGACGCATGAACATGCACCCCCGCTCGACGGAGGAGACGCGCAGCCGCTTCGAGGGCCCGATCCCGAACGAGAGCGAGCTGACGGCGCACACGCGGATCGAGCCCGGCAAGCGCTACGGCTTCTTCACCGACACGACGCTGTGCATCGGCTGCAAGGCCTGCGAGGTCGCCTGCAAGGAGTGGAACCAGCTGCCGGCCGAGGAGATGCACCTCACCGGCATGAGCTACGACAACACCGAGGCCCTGTCGGCCACGACCTGGCGGCACGTCACCTTCGTCGAGAAGATGCAGCACGGCGGCGCGGAGCGGCCGACCGACCTGCCGGGCTTCCAGAGCCAGTGGCTGATGATGAGCGACGTGTGCAAGCACTGCGCGAACGCGCCCTGCCTCGAGGCCTGCCCCACGGGCGCGATCTTCCGCACCGAGTTCGACACGGTCGTCGTGCAGCAGGACATCTGCAACGGCTGCGGCTACTGCGTGCCGGCCTGCCCGTTCGGCGTGGTCGAGCTCGACGAGCTCGACGGCAAGGCGCACAAGTGCACGCTCTGCTACGACCGGCTGAAGGGCGGCCTCGAGCCGGCCTGCGCCAAGTCCTGCCCGACCGACTCGATCCAGTTCGGCGAGATCGAGGAGCTCGACCGCAAGGCCAAGAAGCGCGTCGAGGACCTGCACGCCCGCGGCGTCGTCGACGCCTATCTCTACGGCGCCCCCGACGGTCCCGGCTCGACCGGCGGCCTCGAACGGCTGAACGCCTTCTTCCTGCTCGTCGACCGGCCGGAGGTCTACAACCTGCCGGCCGCGCCGACCCGGCCCTCGGAGCGCATTCCCGCAGCCCTCGGCACCGGCCTCGTCGCCATGGCGGGCCTCGCGGCGGCCGCCTTCGCGGTGTTCTCCGGGAGCGGCCGGCGATGAACGAGAGACCGGAGCCCCCCGAGGCGCACCTGCCGCGGCCGCTGCGCCGTCCCTATGCCGGCGAGACCTATTACGGCCGGCCGGCGCTCAAGCCCGCGGCCTGGGGCTGGCTCGTCAGCGGCTACATCGCCGTGTCCGGCCTGTCCGGCGGGTCGCAGCTCCTGGCGGCCCTCTTCCAGCGCGCCGACCGGCAGCGCTCGCGCGGCATCGTGCGCAACGCGCGGTTCATCGGGCTCGCCGGCTCGGCCGTCGGCGCCGGGCTGCTGATCGCCGACCTGCGCACGCCGCAGCGCTTCTACAACATGATGCGCATCTTCCGGCCGACCTCTCCGATGTCGATCGGCACCTACGTGCTGCTGTCGTTCTCGGGCGCCACCGGCGTCACCGTGCTCGGCGAGGTCATGCGCGGGCCCGGCCGGGTCGGGCGCATCGCCGATGCGGCCGCCGACATGGCGCAGGTTCCCGCGGCGATCGCCGGCGCCGGCCTCGGCACCTACACCGCCGCGCTGCTCTCGGCGACGAGCACGCCCTACTGGGCGGCGGGGCCGGCCCATCTCGGCGCGCATTTCGCCTCCTCCTCGATCGCCACCTCGGCCGCCGCCCTGTCGATCGGCGAGCGGCTCGGCGGCCGCCACGACACCGCCGACAGGCTCGACACCGTCGCGGCCATCGCGACCGGCGCCCACCTCGCCGTCAGCGTCGTCAGCGACTGGCACCACGACATGGAGGAGGTCGGCGACGTCACGCGCGAGACGAGTTCCGGCCGCGAGCGACAGCTGGCCGACCTCGTGATCGGCGGCGCCGTGCCGCTCGCCGCCTACGCCACCTACCGGCTGACGCGGAAGCGGAGCCCCGGCCTCGCCATCCTCGGCGCGGCGGCGATCATCGCCGGCGGCTTCCTCAGCCGCCACGCCACGATGCGCGCCGGCGAGCGCTCGGCCGAGCGGCCGCGGGACTATTTCCGCTTTGCCCAGGGCCGCCACCTGCCCGAGCGCCACCGCCAGGACCGGCCGGTGCTCGACCGGCCGCGGAGGGTGCGATGAACTCGAAGGCCGCCCGCGAAAAGGGCCAGGTCGCGCTCGTGCGGCTCAACACGCTGCTGGCCAGGGAGCCGAAGACGATCGGCCATCCGGAGGTCACGGCGACCGTCCAGTGCATCATCGCCTATCGCAACGGCCTGATCGACGCGAAGCGCCAGGGCGAGTGCACGCAGGACGAGCTCGACCGGGCGAACGCGCTCCTCAGCCTCGCCCACGGCGCCGAATACCCCCTCGTCGGCTTCCACTACGACCGGCTGAAGAAGGCGCGCGACGAGATCATGGACATGCTGGAGAAATAGGGGCCTACCCCCGGGAGCCGCTTGCGCCGTGCCTCGCGGCCCCCGGCAGGGGACTGGCGGAGGCGGATGGGAATCGAACCCACCACACGCCTTTCGACGTGCCACTGGTTTTGAAGACCAGGAGGGCCACCAGACCCCTATCGCCTCCGTGGAGCTACTCCCTAGCGTCTTTCACGCTGCCGGCGCCAGTCTCCTCGACGACGATCACCCGGCGGTCGCCGGACCGGCGGGTGAAGCGGACGGCGTCGAAATGCTCCAGCAGCGGGATCGAGAACTTGCGCGAGATGCCGAGCGCGGCGCCGGCCTCCTTGGCGGCGAAGCCATCGGACTGCCCGAGCGCCTCGGCGAGCGTGCGCCTGGCGCCCTCGATCGCCGCGCGGTGGAAGGTGATGGTGCGCTTCTGCACGCGGTCGGTCGTGCGCACCAGCGTGCCCTGCCGCAGCAGGTAGCGCAGCGCCTCGAGCCGCCGCGGGTCGCCGCCGACCACCTCCGTCTCGTCCGGCGGCTTGAGGCCGGCCGCGGCGAAGGCCCGCTCGACGTCCGCCAGCATGCGCGCCTCGCGGTCGCGCGCCGCCTGCTCGACGTTCGGCCGCAGCGCGCCGCCGCGCCGCGCCAGGATCCTGCGCTCGACGAGATGGTCGGCGACCGCCGCCGCGACCGCCGGAGGAAGGCCCGGCAGGACCGACGGAAGCGCGGAGCGCGGCAGCCCGTCCTCGAGCGGATGCTTCCTCGCGAAGGCGATGACCGCCCGGGCCAGCGCCTCGGCGTTCTCGCGCCAGAAATCGGGGTGCAGCGCGCGCCCGCCGGCGACCGCGAGACCCCATTCCCGCAGCATCGCCGCCGTCGCCTCCTCGTCGCGGCTAAGGACGCGCGCGAGGTCGCCGACCGGCAGGCCGGCGCGGCCCGCCGCGGCGAGGCGCGCGACGGCCGCCTCGCGGAACTCCCCGCGCGCGAGATGGCGCAGCGGCGCCATGTCCCCGTCATCGCGGCGACGGCGGCGGCGCGAGACGGGGTCCAGTACCCGGCCGCCGGCGACGGTGCGGGCCGGGCTCGGCACGCGCAGGACGAAGGGCTCGCCCGCCGGCACCGCGATCTCGTCGCCGAGCTTCAACTGCGCGACGGCCCGATCGCCCGGCGCCACCGCCTCGGAGTCGAGCAGCCGCAGCCGCGCCGGCATCTCCCGCGTGCCGACCAGCAGCGACAGCGTCGCGCCGGTGGCGAGCGGGTCGCCGCCCCGCGGCACGGCGAGCGAGACGTCGAGCCAGCGGCTGGGCCCGAGCCGGCCGGGGCTCGCCAGCGCGTGGCCGCGCGGCAGGTCGTCGACCTCGACGCCGCGCAAATTGACGGCGACCCGCCGGCCCGGCAGCGCCCGCGCGACGGAAGCCCCGTGGATCTGCAGGCCGCGCACCTCCGCCCGCCTGCCGCCCGGCGCGACCTCGACCTCCGACCCGACGGCGAGCGCGCCGCCGCGCAGCGTGCCGGTGACCACGGTGCCGAAGCCCCGGACGGAGAAGCTGCGGTCGATCGGCAGGTAGAGGGCCGCGTCGGCCGGCGGCTCGGCCGGCTCCTCCGCCAGCCCTTCGAGGGCCGCGGCGAGCTCGCCGATGCCGCGGCCGGAGACCGCCGAGGTCTCGACCGTCGCCGCGATGGCGAGGCCGGCGTCGCGGCACAGCGCCTCGACCTCGCGCGCCACCTCGGACACGCGCCGGGCCGGCGCGACGTCGCACTTCGTCAGCGCCACGACGCCGCGCGAGACGCCGACGAGCGAGGCGATCTCGATGTGCTCGACCGTCTGCGGCTTGATGCCCTCGCCCGCGTCGACCGCCACGAGCACCGCGTCGATCCCGGTGGCGCCGGAGATCATCGCGCGCACGAAGCGCTCGTGGCCCGGCATGTCGATCAGGTCGATCTCGCTTGCCTCGCCGCGCAGCACGGCGAAGCCGAGGACGATCGACAGGCCGCGCGCCTTCTCCTCGGCCAGACGGTCCGTCTCCGTGCCCGTGAGGGCGCGCACGAGGGAGGTCTTGCCATGGTCGACATGGCCGACCACGCCGACGAGGGCGGATCTCACGCCCGGCCCTCCGCCATGTCGGAGAGGATCGTCCGGAGGGCCGGAAGCTGGCTCGCAAGGGCGTCCGGCTCGGTCAGGCAGCGCAGGTCGAGGATCACCCGGTCCTTCGCGATGCGGCCGATCACGGGCGTGTCGAGCGCACGCAGGGCGGCGAGGATGCGGCCGGCGGAAAGCGGCGGCTTCGCATCGTCGTGTCCGAGCGGCGAGATCGCGAGCCCGGCGCTCGGCAGGAGGTCGACCGGCTGGGCGCCGCTGCCGATCTGGCTCTGGCACTCGATCCGGTCGGCCCGGGCGAGCCCGTCGAGCGCCTCGCGAAGCCGGGGCAGCAGCGCGTCCGCCACCGCCGCGATCTCGTCGGCGCGGCCGGCTCAGCAGGGCGAGCGCCGGCAGCCGCCGCGCGACGCGCGCGGGATCGCCGTAGAGCCGCAGCACCTCGGAGAGCGCCGCGATCGTCATCTTGTCGCAGCGCAGCGCCCGCTTCAGCGGGTTCGACTTGAGGCGGGCGACGAGATCGGCGCGGCCGACGATCAGCCCGGCCTGCGGGCCGCCGAGCAGCTTGTCGCCGCTGAAGGTCACGAGGTCCGCGCCGGCCGCGAGGCATTCCGCCGGCGTCGGCTCGTGCGGCAGGCCGAAGGCCGAGAGATCGGCGAGGCTGCCGCTGCCGAGGTCGACGGCGAAGGGCACGCCCCGCGCATGGGCGATCCGGGCGAGATCGCGCTCCGCCACCTCGGTCGTGAAGCCCGAGATCTCGTAGTTGCTCTTGTGGACCTTGAAGACGAGGCCGGTCGCCTCGTGGATCGCGCGCTCGAAGTCGCGGCCGTGGGTGCGGTTCGTGGTGCCGACCTCGCGCAGGACGCAGCCGGCGCTCTCCATGATCTCCGGCATGCGGAAGGCGCCGCCGATCTCGATCAGCTCGCCGCGCGACACGACGACCTCGCGGGCGCGCGCCAGCGTCGACAGGACGAGCAGGACGGCGGCGGCGTTGTTGTTGACGACGGTCGCCGCCTCGGCGCCGGTCAGCCGGCACAGCTGCGCCTCGACGTGGTCGTCGCGGTCGCCGCGCCGGCCGGCCGCCAGCGAGAACTCGAGGTTCGAGGCGCCCGCCGCCACGGCTGCGACGGAGGAGACCGCCTCTGGCGGCAGCGGCGCGCGGCCGAGATTCGTGTGGAGCACGGTGCCGGTGAGATTGAGCACGGGCCGCAGCGACGGCCGGCTGCCCGCCGCGAGCCGCGCCGCGGCGTCGTCGAGCAGCGCCGCCTCCCCGGGCACCGCCCGGCCCGCCTGCAGCGCCGCCTCGCGCGCGCCGGCCAGCGCCTCGCGCAGCGCGTCGAGGACGAGCGGCCGCCCGTGCGCCTCGATCAGCGCGAGCGCGCGCGGCGTTTGGGCCAGTCGCTCGACGGACGGCAGTCGCGAAAGGTCATGCATGGAGGTCGGCGGCGGTTGGCGCAGGTGGGACGGGCTTCCCGCAAGCTGCTCCGGCGGGGCGCAAATTGCAAATCCCGCGCCGGCCGCCGCCATGGTCCTGGAGGAGAAAGGCCGCTCGTCGGCGGCCTGTCGGCCCGCTTCCGTCCGGAACCGGGCCCGGCGCGCCCTCAGCTCGCGCTCTGCACCACCGCGACGCCGTGGTGGTAGACGAGGTCGCCGCCGAAATAGGCGGTGACGATCACGAGGCAGGCCATCACGACCTCGACGCCGACGACGCCGAGGCGCAGGCCGCCGCCGAGCGTCCGGCCGCGCCACCACAGGCCGAGGCGGACGAGCGCCCAGATGCCGGCGATGATGGCGGTCGTCGTGCCGAGGCCCTCGTGCGTCTCGATCAGCGCGTCCGGCACGCCGGATTCCATCGCGATGTCGGCGGCCATGTCGCCGAGGAAATACGTCACGACGGCGGCCGCGCCGGCGAGCACCGCCAGCACGGTCGAGAGCGTCGGCATGCCGCGCTCCGACTGCAGGTGGTGGCCGCTCGCCACGACCCAGATGTCGTAGGCGGCGAGGAGGATGAGGAGAACGATCGGGAAATGCACGGCAACCGGGTGCCATTCCTGCATCGGGATCATGTGGGGGCTTCCTTGGACCGGTGGGGACCGCGCTGATGATGCGGCGGACCATGCCCGCGGGACCTTACGCCAAGCTGACGGCATGACGCCGTGCCGCGGCGGCGCCGGGCCCTCCGTACGGCAGGCGACGGGGTCCCCGTTCCGTACGGGTTCCGTCAGAACATGCCGTCTCCGGGCGGCGTTGATCATCACGTGCAGCGCGATCCCGCCGCTGCCCTGCGGCCGGAAGAACAGGCGCTGCTGCACGGAGGAGGGACACGATGAGCGACCGCCTGCTCGACGGCATCGAAACCCCGGCCGACCTGCGCGCCCTGGCCGACCACGACCTGGGACAGGTCGCATCCGAACTTCGCGAGGAGATGATCGGTTCCGTCGCGGCGACCGGCGGCCATCTCGGCGCCGGGCTCGGCGTCATAGAGCTGACGGTGGCGCTGCACCACGTCTTCGACACGCCGGAGGACCGGCTGGTCTGGGACGTCAGCCACCAGTGCTACCCGCACAAGATCCTCACCGGGCGGCGCGACCGCATCCGCACGATCCGCCAGGGCGGCGGTCTCTCCGGCTTCACCAAGCGCACCGAGAGCGAGTACGACCCGTTCGGCGCCGCGCACGCCTCGACCTCGATCTCCGCCGGCCTCGGCATGGCGGTGGCGCGGGACCTGCGCCACGGGGAGCGCAACGTCGTCTGCGTCATCGGCGACGGCGCGATGTCGGGCGGCATGGCCTACGAGGCGATGAACAATGCCGGCGCGCGCAACTCGCGCCTCATCGTCATCCTCAACGACAACGAGATGTCGATCGCCCCGCCCGTCGGCGCGATGTCGTCCTATCTGGCGCGCCTGACCTCGGGCCGCGCCTACCGCCGGCTGCGCAAGACCGGCAAGGACATCGCCCGGCACCTGCCGGCCCATCTCGGCCGCCACGCCGAGCGGGCCGAGGCGCTGGTGCGCAGCGCCTGCGGCGGCTCGACGCTCTTCGACGAGCTCGGCTTCTACTATGTCGGCCCGGTCGACGGGCACAGCCTCGACCACCTCCTGCCGGTGCTCCGCAACGTGCGCGACACCCGCAACGGGCCGATCCTCGTCCACGTCGTGACGCAGAAGGGCAAGGGCTACGCGCCGGCCGAGCAGGCGGCGGACAAGTATCACGGCGTCGCCCGGTTCGACGTCGCGACGGGCGCCCAGGCGAAGCCCAGGGCGGCCGCCCCGTCCTACACCAAGGTCTTCGCCAGGAGCCTCGTCGAGGAGGCCCGCCGCGACGACGACATCGTCGCGATCACGGCGGCCATGCCGTCCGGCACCGGCCTCGACGTCTTCGCCGGCGAGTTCCCCGACCGCACCTTCGACGTCGGCATCGCCGAGCAGCACGCCGTCACCTTCGCCGCCGGCCTCGCCGCGGAGGGCCTGAAGCCGTTCGCCGCGATCTACTCGACCTTCCTGCAGCGCGCCTACGACCAGGTCGTGCACGACGTCGCGCTGCAGAGCCTGCCGGTGCGCTTCGCGATCGACCGCGCCGGCCTCGTCGGCGCCGACGGCCCGACCCATGCCGGCTCCTTCGACCTCGCCTATCTCGGCTGCCTGCCGAACATGGTCGTCATGGCGGCGGGCGACGAGGCCGAGCTCGTGCACATGGTGGCGACCGCCGCGGCGATCGACGACCGGCCCTCCGCCTTCCGCTATCCCCGCGGCGAGGGGCTCGGCGTCGCGCTGCCCGAGCGCGGCGTGCCGCTCGAGATCGGCCGGGGCCGCATCCTGCGCGAGGGCTCGCGCGTCGCCCTCCTCTCGCTCGGCGGCCGGCTCGGCGCGTGCCTCGAGGCCGCCGACGCGCTGGCGGCGCGCGGCCTCTCCACCACCGTCGCCGACGCCCGCTTCGCCAAGCCCCTCGACGTCGACCTGCTGCTGCGCCTGGCGCGCGAGCACGAATGCCTGATCACCGTCGAGGAAGGCGCCATCGGCGGCTTCCAGGCGCAGGTCATGCAGGCGGTGGCCGAGCACGGCCTGCTCGACCGCGGCCTGAAGATCCGCTCGATGGTGCTGCCCGACCGGTTCATCGACCAGGACAAGCCGGAGGCGATGTACGCCGCGGCCGGCCTCGACCACGCCGCGATCGTGGCGAAGGCTCTCGACGTCTGGGGCCGCAACGACGAGCTCGCGGAGGCCGGTCTTGCCTATTCCGCCTGACACGCTCACGATGGAGACGCGCGAAGACTTCCTGCCGGAGGCCGGCCGGCAGCACGTTCCGAAGGTACGGTCGTCCCCGGAAGCCGGGGATCCCACGCTCCGCTGGCCCGGAGCATCCGTCACTCCAGCTGCGCCCGGTGCCCCATGCACGTGATACTGGCCCAGCCCCGCGGCTTCTGCGCCGGCGTCGTGCGCGCCATCGAGATCGTCGAGCAGGCGCTCCGGCGCTACGGCCCGCCCGTCTACGTGCGCCACGAGATCGTCCACAACAGGCACGTCGTCGAGAGCCTGCGGGCCAAGGGCGCGCGCTTCGTCGAGGAGCTCGACGAGGTCCCGACGGGAGCGATGACGATCTTCAGCGCGCACGGCGTGGCGCGCCGGGTCGAGGAGGACGCGGCCGCCGCGCGGCCTGCAGGTGATCGACGCGACCTGCCCGCTGGTCTCGAAGGTGCACAAGCAGGGCGCGCGCTATCGTCGGCCGCGGCCGCGCACGTCGTGCTGATCGGCCATGCCGGCCATCCCGAGGTCGAGGGCACGATGGGCAGCATCCCGGGGCCCGTGCACCTGGTCGAGACCGAGGCCGACGTCATGCGGCTGCCGCTGCCGCCCGACGCGCCGGTCGCCTACGTCACCCAGACGACGCTCAGCGTCGACGACACGCGCGGCATCATCGCTGGCGCTGCGCGCGCGCTTCCCCGACATCGACGGGCCGGACACCAAGGACATCTGCTACGCCACGCAGAACCGCCAGAGCGCGGTGCGCGAGCTCTGCGACATGGTCGACGTGCTGCTGGTGGTGGGCGCGACGAACAGCTCCAATTCCAACCGCCTGCGCGAGATCGGCGCGGCGAGCGGCATACCGAGCTACCTCATCGCGGACGGCAGCGAGATCGACGCCGCGAATGGCTGGAGGGCGCCGGCGCGGTCGGCGTCACCGCCGGCGCCTCGGCGCCCGAGAGCCTGGTCGAGGACGTGATCGACACGCTGGCGGGCTTCGGCCCGGTCGAGGTGTCGACCATGGCGGGGCGCGTGGAGAACATCGAGTTCCGGCTGCCGGCCGAACTGACGAGGCCGGCGCCGACGCCAGCGCCTGACGGCGCGGGCGAGCCGCCGCGGGAGCCACCCGCGGCGGGCCATCAGACGAGAGAGTTGGACGGGGACGCGTCATGGGCATTCCGCTGCGCCAGATGACGAGCGTGGGCAGCCTACGTGGTTCGACAGCACATCGCGGGGCGCAAGCGCTATCCGCTGGTGCTGATGCTCGAGCCCCTGTTCCGCTGCAACCTCGCCTGCGCGGGCTGCGGCAAGATCGACTATCCCGGCAAGATCCTGAACCAGCGGCTGTCGCGTCGAGGAGTGCCTCGAGGCGGTCGACGAGTGCGGCGCGCCGGTCGTCTCGATCGCCGGCGGCGAGCCGCTGCTGCACAAGGAGATGGCCGAGATCGTCGCAGGGCATCATCGCGCGGAAGAAGTTCGTCTATCTCTGCACCAACGCGCTGCTGATGGAGAAGAAGCTCGACCAGTACGAGCCGAGCCCCTACTTCGTCTGGTCCGTCCATCTCGACGGCAACCGCGAGCATGCACGACCAGTCGGTCTGCCAGCAGGGCGTCTACGACACGCGCGGTCGAGGCGATCCGCAAGGCCAAGGCGCGCGGCTTCCGCGTCAACATCAACTGCACGCTGTTCGACGGCGTCGACGCCGACGAGGTGGCGTCGTTCTTCGACGACGTGCAGGCGCTGGGCGTCGACGGCATCACGGTGTCGCCGGGCTACGCCTACGAGCGCGCGCCCGACCAGGAGCACTTCCTCAACCGGCACGCGCACGAAGGAGCTGTTCCGCGACATCTTCCGCAAGGGCCGCGGGGCGAAGAAGTGGTCGTTCAACCAGTCCGGCCTGTTCCTCGACTTCCTCGCCGGCAACCAGGACTATCACTGCACGCCGTGGGGCGAACCCGACGCGCAACGTCTTCGGCTGGCAGCGGCCCTGCTACCTGCTCGGCGAAGGCTACGCCCGGAGCTTCAGGGAGCTGATGGAGGAGACCGACTGGGACGCCTACGGCACCGGCAACTACGAGAAGTGCGCCGACTGCATGGTCCACTAGCGGCTACGAGGCGACGGCGGTGATGGACGCGGTGAAGCACCCGCTGAAGGCCGCTCCGCGTCGCGCTGCGCGGCGTCAGGACCGACGGCCCGATGGCGCCGGAGATCCCGCTCGAGAACCAGCGGCCGGCCGAGTACCTCTTCTCGCGCCACGTCGAGCGCAAGCTAGCCGAGATCGAGGAGGCCGAAGCCGCGGCCCGAGCGAGCCGCGCAGGCGAGCTAGGGCGCGCCGGGCGACGCCCGCGTCGCGCGCGAGCCCGATCAGCGCCGGGATCTGCCCCGGCGCGCCGCATCAGCGCCAGCATGACCGCCGCCGCGTCGGTCGAGCCGTCCCGCCGCACCCCCTGCAGCGCGGCGGCGGGCACGCTGCGGCCGGCCGGGTCGGCGACCACCCGCAGGGCCGCGAAGGGCAGGCCCCGCTCCTCCGCGACCGCGGCGGCGAAGCCCGATTCCATGTCGACGGTCACCGCCGCCGTGTCCCGCCAGAGCCGCGCCTTGTCGCGGCGGCCGGCCACCGGCTCGCGCAGGCCCGCCGTCGGCGCGACCACCGCCTCCGGCACGAGGCGGCGCAGGCTCGCCGTCCAGCGGTCGTCCGTGCGGCGCACGCGCCCGTCGCTCACCACGCTCTCGGACGATCACCGCGTGGCCGGGCCGCAGCGCGGGGTCGAGGCCGCCCGCAGATGCCGAAGCTCAGATGCCCGCACAGCCCTGCCCGCGCCGCCGCGAGCAGCACCGGGACGAGCGCCTCGCCGAGGCCGCTGCAGGTGCGCACGCCCTCGCCGTCGGCGATCAGGGCCTCGAAGCGCAGGCCCGTCGCGACGAGCACGTAGCGGTCGCGGCTCATAGGCCGTACCGGACGCTCCGGCTGTTCGTCTGGAGCAGGTTGCGGTAGCGGGCGAGCGCCCAGAGCGGGAAGAACTTCGGGTAGCCGTGGTAGCGGAGGTAGAAGACGCGCGGGAAGCCCGTGCCGCTGTAGTGCTCCTCGCTCCACAGCCCGTCCGGCTCCTGCACCGAGAGGAGCTAGGCGACGCCGCGCCCCACGGCCGGGCTGTCGGCCTCGCCGGCGGCCATCAGCGCCGAGCAGCGCCCAGGCCGTCTGCGACGGCGTGCTCGGCGCCGGCTCGTGGCCGTCATGGTCGAGCCTGTAGCTGTCCCCGTCCTCGCCCCAGCCGCCGTCCCCGTTCTGGATCGACACGAGCCAGGCGGCGGCCCTGCGCATGGCCGGGGCCTCCGGCTCGAGGCCGGCCGCAGTTCAGCGCGCAGAGCGCCGACCAGGTGCCGTAGATGTAGTTGACGCCCCAGCGGCCGAACCACGAGCCGTCCGGCCGCTGCGTCCGCATGAGGTAGTCGACGCCCGCCTTCACCGCCGGTGCGTCGCGGTTCTCGCCGAGCTGGGTCAGCATCGACACGCAGCGCGCCGGTCAGGTCGGGCGACGGCGGGTCGAGCAGCGCGCCGTGGTCGGAGAACGGGATGTTGTTGAGGTACTCGTCGGTGTTGTCGGCGTCGAAGGCCGCCCAGCCGCCGTCGCGGCTCTGCAGGCCCTCGATCCACTCGCGCGCCCGCTCGATCGACTCCTGGAAGTCGTGCGTCTCGAGCGTGCGCTGGGCGCGGTCCATGCCGCTGACGATGACGGCCGTGTCGTCGAGGTCGGGATAATGCGGGTTGGCGTACTGGAAGGCCCAGCCGCCCGGCCGCAGGTGGGGCTTCTGCAGCGCCCAGTCGCCCACGACCTCGAGCTCCTGCCGGTCCCTGAGCCAGTCGAAGCCCGCGCCCGGCCGCCGCCACGCTCTCCTCGTCGCCCGCCTCGAGCAGGGCGTGGCAGGCGAGCGCGGTGTCCCAGATCGGCGACAGGCAGGGCTGGCAGTAGGCCTCGTCGTCGCGGACGAGGAGGAGCTTGTCGATGGAGCGGCGGGCGACGGCGCGGTCGGGGTCGTCGGCCGGCACGCCGAGCGCGTCGAACATCATCACCGAGTTGACCATCGCCGGGAAGATCGCGCCGAGCCCGTCCTCGCCGTTCAGGCGCTCCTTGACGAAGGCGACGGCGTCCTCGATCGCCTTCTCGCGCGCCCGCCGCGGGAACATCGGCTCGGCGAGGCGCAGCGCCGCGTCGGCGGTGTGGAAGAAGTAGAACCACGCGCGGCCCTGGTGCGGCGCCCGCTGCTGCGGCCCGACCTCGCCCGGCGGCACGGTGAACAGCTCGTCGATCCGCACGCCGCGCGGGTTCCGCGCCTTCGGCTTCTTGCGCCTGCAGCACGAGAAGCGGCACGACGACGGTGCGCGCCCAGTAGGAGATCCGCGACAGGTGGAAGGGGAACCAGCGCGGCAGGAGCATGATCTCGACCGGCATCTGCGGCACCGCCGTCCACGGCAGGATGCCGTAGAGCGCGAGCAGGATGCGGGTGAAGACGTTCGCGCGCTCGGCGCCGCCGCGGGCGAGGATCGCCTCGCGGGCGCGGCGCATGTGCGGCGCCTGCGGGTCGTCGCCGATCATCTTCAGCGCGAAATAGGCCTTCACGCTGGCGCTGACGTTGAGCTCGCCGTCGTGGAAGAGCGGCCAGCCGCCGTGCTCCGCCTGGCGGCGCCTCAGATAGGTGGCGATCTTGCGCTCGAGGTCGAGGTCGGGCTCCTCGCCCAGGTAGTGCGTGAAGAGCACGTATTCCGCGGGGATCGTCGCGTCGGCCTCGAGCTCGAACACCCAGTGGCCGTCCGCCTGCCGCGCGTCGCGCAGCGCCGCCGCAGCCTGGGAGATGCCGCGCTCGAGGAGCGGAAGGATCGGGCCGGTGGCGCGGCCCTCTAAGGTCGCATGGTCGAAGCTGTTGTGCATGTCTCCGGGGCGCCTCACGCTGCTGCGAGCCGCGCGGCCCGGTCGCCCGATCGGACCGCGCTCTCGATGGTCGGGGGGAGGCCGGTGTCGGTCCAGTCTCCGGCGAGAAAGAGGTTGTCGTAGGGGGTGCGGGCCGGCGGCCGGCGGCGCTCCTGCTCCGGCAGGGTCGCGAAGGTCGCCCGCTTCTCGCGCACGACCTGCCATGGCGGCAGGTCCCCGGAGAGGCCGGCGAGCGCCGCCACCTCGCGCCACACGGTGCGCGCCAGCTCCTCGCGCGGCGTCCCGAGGTAGGCGTCGGCGGCGCTGATCGTCACCGAGACGCGGCCGGGAAAGGCGAAGATCCACTGGCTGACGCCGTGCACCACGCCGAGCACCGGCGGCAGGTCGTGGTCGTCGTCGACGAGGAAGTGGATGTTGGCGATCGAGCGGAATTCCGACGGCGCGTCGAGCCCCGGCACGAGGCGCACGGCGGCGTCGGCGGGGACCGCCAGCACCACCGGCGCGCCGTCGAGCGCCAGCCGCTCCTCGCCGAAGCGCAGGGCGCTGGCGCGGCGGCCGTCGAGCTCGATGCCCGAGAGCTTCCGGCCGAAGCGGATCTCGCCGCCGCGCGCCTCGAGATAGGCGAGCGCGGGGTGCACGAAGGCCTCCGACAGCCCGTCCTGCGCGACGAGCGGGCGGCAGTTCGCGCCGCCGGCCGCAACCGTGCCGCGCACGACCGCGGCGGCAAGCCGCGCCGAGGCCTCGTCGGGCGCGCTGTTGAGGCAGGCGAGCAGCATCGGCTCGAGCAGGCGCTCGTAGAGGGGCCCGGAGCAGCTTATCGCCTCGCCGACCGTCTTCTCCCCCGGCCGCCACAGGAGCGCGGCCGCGGCGAGATAGTCGCCGGGCCGGGTGCCCGGCACGCGCGCGCCGTCGCGGAAGATCCACCACGGCACGCGGCCGCTGCCGAGCTTCAGGTCCCAGCGCCGTCCCGCCGGCAGGTCGACGAAGTGGAACGTGCCGTCCCGCGGGCCCGACACCCGGTCGGCCGCGCCGGTGCGCGCGAGGAAGGACAGCGCCGCCTTGTTGCCGGAGAGGATCAGGTGGTTGCCGTTGTCGATCGTCCGGTCGAGCACGGGATCGTGGTAGGAGCGGCAGCGCCCGCCGGCCTGCGGGCTCGCCTCGTGCACGACCACCCGCGCGCCGCCGCCGGCGAGCGCCACGGCGGCTGCGAGCCCCGCGACACCGGCCCCGACGACGTGCACGAGGGATGCGCTCACCATACGAACCTGCGCAGGAGGATGCCGGCGATCTGGCCGCGGCCGAGCCGGACGGGGCGGCGCGGCGGCGCCCAGCCGCGCGTCACCAGGTTGGCGAGTATCGAGCGGTAGGCGTCGCCCATGATCCGCGGCGCCCGGACCTCGGCGCGCGGGCAGCCGGCCATGATCGCGTCCGCCTCGACGAAATGCGCCTCCGCCAGCCGCGCCACCTTCCGGCAGGCCGCGTCGAGCCCCGGATGGGCGATCGCCACCTTCGGGTCGCGGCTGTCGATGCCGGCCTCGACCAGGCACTCGCGCGGCATGTAGAGCCGGCCGATCGCGGCGTCCTCGTCGACGTCGCGCAGCGTGTTCGTCAGCTGCAGCGCCATGCCGAGATGGTGGGCGAGCGCGATGCCCTCCGCCTCGCCGAGGCCGAAGATGCGCACGCACAGCCGCCCGACGGCGCAGGCGACCCGGTCGCAGTAGAGCTCGAGCGTCGCCATGTCGGGCGCCCGGATGTCGTCGATCACGTCCATCTCGACGCCGTCGATCACGGCCATGAAGTCCTCGCGCTTCAGGCCGAAGTCGCGGACGGCCGCCGCGAGATGCGACAGGTGCGGCGGCGTCTGCCCCGCATAGATGGCGTCGATGTCGGCCCGCCATCCCTCGAGGCGGGCCAGCCGGTCCTCGCGTTCGCCCGCCTCGTCGGCGATGTCGTCGACGGCGCGGCAGAAGCCGTAGACCTCGAAGATCGCGCCGCGCCGCTCGCGCGGCAGGATGCGCATCGCGGCGTAGAACGAGCTTCCCGACGCGGCGCTCGCGGCCGGGCTCCGGGCGGCCTCGTCGCCGGCCTCGCCGCCCGGCAGCCGGATCGCCGGGGAGCCGCCGCCGACGACCCGGCGCCCGCCCTCCCGCAGCAGGCCGAGCGCCGCGAAGCTCGCGGATTCGAGGCGGCCGAGATGCACCCGGCCGGCCAGCGGGTCGCGCGTCCGGAGAAGGAACACCAGCCGCTCCGCCAGGCGCTGGATGACCGAGATCTCGAGCGCCAGCCGCGCGTTGCCGACCCGCCGCGACAGGCCGGCGCTCGTGGCCAGCAGGTCCTCGACCCGGTCGCACAGCCCGTCGACGCAGAGCCGCAGCCCGTCCGACGCAGCCGGCATGCCCAGCGCCTCGACCCCGGCGCCGCTGGCACGAAGCGCGTCGAGCGGCAGGTAGACCCGGTCGAGGCTGCGGTAGTCCTCGCCGCAGTCCTGCAGGTGGTTGATGACCTGCAGCGCGGCGCACAGCGGGTCGGACGCTTCCCATGTCGAGGCCGGTTCGCCGTGCACCTCGAGCACGAAGCGGCCCACCGGCATCGCCGACAGCCGGCAATAGGCCATGAGGTCGTCCCAGTCCTCGTAGCGGCGCTTGGTGACGTCGAGCCGGAAGGCCTGGAGCAGGTCGAGCGCGTGGCGCGGGCTCAGCGAGCGCTCCGCCAGCACGTCGCGCAGGGCGACGCCTTCGGGCTCGTCGTCGCTCCCGCCGGTCAGCGTCGCCTCGAGCCGGTCGAGAAGCCGCAGCTTCTCCTCGGCCGGCAGCGTCGGGATGGTCGGCGACGTCGTCGGCCGTGCGGACGAACTCGTAGAAGGCGAGGATCGGCTGGCGATGGCGGGCGTCGACGAGCCGCGACGCCACCGGAAAGTTCTCCCCGCGATGGGTCTTGCCGGACCTGACGGCGGTCGCCTCGCTCATCTCGCCCCCCGTGGCATGGCCTGCGCCCGGCCCTTCCAGCGGCCGCCCCGGCCGCTTGCGTGCTCGACCGCCGACTCCACCGTCCACGCCGTGTAGACGAGCGCGATCAGCGGCAGCGCCGGGGCCCACAGCGCCGACAGGCCGTAGAACCGCAGGATCGGCACGAAAGAGAGCATCATCATGACACAGGCGGCGAGCCCGGCAAGCGAGGCGACGCCGCCCCCGAAAAGCGCCAGCAACGGCGGCGCCAGGAACGTCACCGCCATGCCGGCCACGGCGCCGGCGAGGCGCAGCGGCGAATAGCGCAGCTCCGCGTAGGCCGAGCGCACGACCATGCGGCGCAGCGGACCGAAGCCGTCATAGGCGCGGACGCTTCGCACGCTGTCGCTCAGGCCGAGCCAGATCGGGCCGACGGCCTTGAGGCGCCGGCCGAGCGCGCAGTCGTCGATCAGCTCGCCGCGGATCGCCTCGACGCCGCCGGCGCGGGCGAGCGCCTCGCGGCGCACGAGCATGCAGCCGCCGGCCGCGGCGGCCGTGGTGCGGTCGGTCCGGTTCACCCAGGCGAAGGGATAGAGCATGCGGAAGAAGTAGACGAAGGCCGGCACGATGCAACGCTCCGCGAAGCTCGAGCAGCGCAGCCGCACCATCAGCGAGGCGAGGACGAGCCCGCCCGCCTCGGCCCGCGCCACGAGCCGGGCGACGGAGCGCGGGTCGTGGACGATGTCGGCGTCGGTCAGCAGCAGGAAGGGCGGCGCCTCGGTGCCGGCCGAGGCGCGGTCGATGCCCTGCTTCATGGCCCACAGCTTGCCGGTCCAGCCCTGCGGCAGCGGCGCTCCGGCGATCACCTCGAGCCGGTCGGCCGCCCCCGCCGCGGCGGCGGCCTGCTCGGCGAGGCCCGCCGTCCCGTCGGTGCTGCCGTCGTCGACCAGGATCACCCGCAGCCGGCCGGGATAGTCCTGCGCCAGGAGGCTGCCGACGCTGTCGGCGATGCAGGCGGCCTCGTCGCGGGCCGGCACGACGGCCGTGACGTCCGGCCACCGTGCCGGGCGCCGGCACGGCGGCATCGCCGTCCCGCGGCGCGGCGCGCCAGAAGCCGCCGCGCGCGGCGACCAGATAGAGCCAGATCCCCGGCACACCGAGTGCAGCAAGTACGAACAACTCTGTCACCGCACGACGTTCATGGCATGATCGCCCCAGGAGCATAACCGGCCGGTCTTCCCCCCAGTTCCGGCAGAAGATGGGGCCCGAATGGCCAGAAGAGGAACTTTTTGTCGGACCGCCAGTTACTTCGGGTTAGTTTGTGCGCTTGCGGACCATGAATCCGGCTGATCCAGTGCTTGTGACGGGAGCGAGCGGCTTCGTCGGATCGGCGGTCGCCCGGGCCCTCGTCGCGCGCGGCGCGCGGGTGCGGGCGCTGGTGCGTCCGACGAGCCGCGTCGCCCACCTCGCCGGGCTCGATCTCGACTTCGCCGAGGGCGACCTCCGCGATCCCGCCTCGCTCCGCCGCGCGCTGCAGGGCGTGCGCCAGCTCTACCACGTCGCCGCCGACTACCGCCTGTGGACCCCCGACCCGGCCGCGATGATCGCGAGCAATGTCGAGGGCACGCGCAACCTCATGGCCGAGGCGCGGCGCGCGGGCGTCGAGCGCATCGTCTACACCTCGAGCGTCGCCACGCTGCGCGTCCGCCCCGGCGGCGCGCCCGCCGACGAGACGGGCGCCCTCGGCGAGGCGGAGGCGGTCGGCGCCTACAAGCGCAGCAAGGTCGTGGCCGAGCGTCTGGTCGAGGCGATGATAGCGGAGGGGCTGCCGGCGGTCATCGTCAATCCGTCGACGCCGGTCGGCCCGCGCGACGTCAAGCCGACGCCGACGGGCCGCATCCTCGTCGAGGCGGCCTCGGGCCGGATGCCGGCCTTCGTCGACACCGGGCTCAACGTCGTCCATGTCGACGACGTGGCGGAGGGCCACATCGCCGCGATGCGGCACGGGCGGGTCGGCGAGCGCTACATACTGGGCGGACAGGACGCCACGCTGGCGGAGATCCTGGCCGCGGTGGCGCGCCAGACCGGCCGGCGTCCGCCGCGGCTGCGCCTGCCGCACGGGGCCGTGGTGCCGGTCGCGCTGGCGGCGGAGGCGGCGGCGCGCGTCACCGGGCGCGAGCCCTTCGTGACGATGGACGGGCTGCGCATGGCGCGCAGGAAGATGTTCTTCAGCTCCGGCAAGGCCGAGCGCGAGCTCGGCTACACGCGCGCGGCCCTACGAGGAGGGGATCCGCGACGCGATCGCCTGGTTCCGCGAGGCCGGCCAGCTTCCCGGCTGAGCGGGGCCGTTACAGCCGGTCCTCGACCCTGTGCTTCGTCCGCTTGAACCACCTTTCGAGCCAGGACGGCTCGTGCTCCACCTCGTAGGGGCCGCCGAGCCGGTCGTTGACGTAGAGCTCGCCGATCAGGACCTTGCCGGCGGCGGCCAGCGGCACGACGAAGGCCACCCCGAGCAGGCCGAACAGGAAGGCCGAGACGACCTGCAGGCCGAGCGTCGCGGCCGGCGGGAAGCGCACCGTCCGCTCCTGCACCAGCGGCGTCACGAAATGCGTCTCGAGGAACTGGATGAGCAGGTAGGTGCCGAGCCCGTAGAGCGCCATCGTCGCGCTCTGCGAGAGGCCGGCGAGGATGATGACCACGCCCGCCACGAACGGCCCGAGCGTGGGGATGAAGGTGAGGAGCCCCGCCTGCACCGCGAGCAGGATGGGATAGGGCATGCCGACCAGAAGCAGCGCGAGCAGCGTGAAGATGAAGATCACGATCATGCTGACGCTCTGGCCGATCAGCCACTCGCGCATCGCGCCGCCCGCCTGGTCGAGCACCTCGTCGACCCGCGGGCGCTTGTCCTGCGGCAGCACGCTCAGCACGATCGCCTTGTAGATCTGCGGCTCCCAGCTGAAGAACGCGCCGAGGAACATGATCGCCGCGCACATGCTGACGAAGCCGACGGCGCTGCGCACGATCATCGTGACGCTGCCGAACAGCGTCGACGTGCTCGGCAGGATCGCGGCCGCGTTCGGATCGCCGGACTCGTGGGTGAGGCCCGCCTGCTGCAGCAGGTCCATCGCCTGCCGGAAGAGGTCGTCCATCGCGGCGAGGAAACTGTTGAGCTGGCTCACCAGGATCGTGCCGCCGTACCAGAGCGCGCCGACGAGCACGGCGGCCGCGATCACGAACACGATGCCGAGGCGCACATGCCGCGACCACGACGCCAGCCGGCCGAGGCCGCGGGCGCCGGCGTCGAGCAGCACGGCGAGAAGGATGCCGACGCCGACGGTGATGAGGCCCGGCGAGGCGACCCAGACGACGGCGAAGATCAGCGCGAAGGCGCCGACCACCGCCGTGATCAGCGCCGTGACGCGGGCGATGCGGCCGACCGATGGCCAGTCATGTTCGTCGTACGTCACCCGTTCACCTCCAAGCCCGTCCCAGTGTCGCTCGCGCGCGGGGATCCCGCCCGCCGCCGGCGTAGCCGCCGAGCGGCCGCCCGGAACGGGCGGCGGCGGCGACAACCTCCGGATCGACGAGGGCCCCGAACTCCTCGGCGTAGCGATAGCCCCTCGCCTGCCCCGGAAATCCGTCGCGCGCGGCAGGATGCGTGTAGATCTCCACCAGCCCCTCCGGCAGCGCGCCGAGGAGCCCGCGCATGCGGGCGGACGTCATCGCGCCCGACCACCGCAGTCCGAACACGGCATCGGGGACGACCGTTCCATCCCGCCTCGCCCGCGCACGGAGCCGCCGCGCCCAGAGGCCGGCCACCGCGTCCGCCGCGCCGGTATGCGCCCTCTCCACCCGCGCCAGCACGGCGGCCGGCTCGCACGGCACCCGCAGCGCCGCAAGACCGTAGTCGCGGCCGATCTCCAGCACCAGCTTGCCGATCACGGGGTGAAGGTGGAAGTGCTTGTGCGCGTCGACGTGGTCGAGCGGCAGGCCGGTCCTGCGGAACGCCTCGAACTGCGCGGCGATCTCGCGCGCGAGCTGCCGCCGCACCCGGGGGCGCGCCGCGATGTCGACGGCGAGCCGCACCATGTCGGCCCGCAGGCGGCCGGGCCCGTCGAGAAGGTCGGGGATCTCGTCCGGCCCCAGCACCGGCGGCCCCTCCACGAGCACGAGATGCAGGCCGACGGCCAGCGTCGGCATGTCTCGTGCGAGCGCCACCGCCTCGCCGGCGGCCGGGGCGGCCACCATCAGGCTCGCCGCGCTCAGGATGCCGTGGCGGTGCGCCTGCCCGACCGCCTCGTTGACCTCGCGCGAGAGGCCGAAATCGTCCGCCGTGACGACCAGGCGGTTCAGGGCCTCACCTCGCGACGCTCGCGCAGGAAGGCGAAGAACTCGCCCGCCTCGCGCAGCCGCCGCTTCATCATCTCCGGGCTCCGCGCCATCTCCCAGGTGATCGACGCGATCTTCGGCGCCCGGAAGTAGAACCGGCGGTAGAACTCCTCGACGGAGTCGAAGATCTCCGAGTGGCTGAGATGCGGGTAGGCGATCGGCGCGAGCTGCGCGCCGTGGTCGTCGACAAGCTCGGCATTCGCCTCGTCGAGCCAGCCGTTCTCCAGCGCCTGCCGGTGCAGGAACGTGCCGGGATAGGGCGCCGCGATCGAGACCTGCAGCGTGTGCGGGTTCACCTCCTTGGCGAAGCGGATCGTCTCCTCGATCGTCTCGCGCGTCTCGCCGGGAAGGCCGAGGATGAAGGTGCCGTGGATCGTGATCCCGAGGTCGTGGCAGTCCTTCGTGAAGCGCTTCGCGACCTCGATCCGCATGCCCTTCTTGATGTTGTGCAGGATCTGCTGGTTGCCGGATTCGTAGCCGACGAGCAGCAGCCGCAGCCCGTTGTCGCGCATCACCTTCAGCGTCTTGCGCGGCACGTTGGCCTTGGCGTTGCACGACCAGGTGACGCCGAGCCGGCCGAGCTCGCGGGCGATCGCCTCGGCGCGGTCCGGCACGTCGGTGAAGGTGTCGTCGTCGAAGAAGAACTCCTTCACCTCCGGGAAGGCCTTCTGCGCCCAGGCGATCTCCTCGACCACGTGCTCGACGCTGCGCGTGCGGTAGCGGTGGCCGCCGACCGTCTGCGGCCACAGGCAGAAGGTGCAGCGCGACTTGCAGCCGCGGCCGGTGTAGAGCGAGATGTAGGGGTGCTTCAGGTAGCCGATGAAGTAGTTCTCGACGTCGAGGTCGCGCTTGTAGACCGGGGTGACGAAGGGCAGGTCGTCCATCCGCTCGATGACCGGCCGCTGCCCGGTGTCGACGAGCGTGCCGTCGGCGTCCCGGTAGGTGATGCCGACGACCTCGGAGAGCGGGCGGCCTTCGGCGATCTCCTTGATCGTGAAGTCGTACTCGCTGCCCGCCACGAAATCGACGTCCGGCGCGCGCGACAGGCTGGTTTCCGGCTCGACCGCCACGTTCGCGCCGACGAGGCCGATCGTCAGGCGGGGGTTGGCGGCCTTCAGCGCCGACGCCGTCCTCGCGTCCGTCTGGAACGAGGGCGTCGAGCTGTGCATGACGACGAGGTCGTAGTCGCCGGCCTGCGCCGTGATCTCCTCGAGCCCGATGCCGTGCGGCGTCGCGTCGATCAGCTTGCTGTCCGGCACCAGCGCCGCGAGCTGGGCGAGCCAGGTCGGATACCAGTAGGACCTGATCTCGCGCCGCGCCTGGTAGCGCGAGCCGGCGCCGCCGTCGAAGCCCTCGAAGCTCGGAGCCTGCAGGAATAGCGTGCGCATGGCGTCTCCTTACCTGGTTTCGGGCGTGAGCGTCCCGTTGGACGCCACGCGGTATCTTTGGCCGCGCCAGACCACGGTGGCCCCGAGGAAGCTCGCCGCGAAGACCGCGAACGACACGAGGTCGCGCGCCGGGACGAGCCACCACGGGCCCGGGGGCGGCCCGAAGCGCCGCGCCACGGCGGCGCACAGGACGAGGCGGCAGACGAGCGCCGCCAGCACCAGCGCGACGGCATCGGCGCCGCCGCCGAGCGGCATCGCCGCCAGCGCCAGCGCCAGCGGATGGGTGATGATGCCGCCGGCATGCCCGGCGGGGTCGATGCCGCGGATGGTGCGCGCGTAGCGGATCTCGTTGGCGAAGAGGTCGGCCGGCGAGTCCTGCGTGCAGACATGGCCGAGCGCGACGGGGGAGACGGCGACCTCGCGGCCGAGCTCGCGCACGGCCTCGCCCATCGCATAGTCGTCCCAGAGATGGTCGGCGAAGGCGCGGAAGCCGCCGATCCGCCGCAGCGTCTCGCGCCGCAGCGCGACGGTCGCGCCGAAGCACGGCCGGGCGAGGCCGAAGGTCAGCGCCATGACCACGCCCGGCAGGAAGCCGAGGTCGATGCCCATCGCCATGAGCCGCGCCCATGGGCCGCCCGCGGCGATGCCGTGATAGAGGCACGTCACCGCCCCGACCCCCGGCCGCTGCAGCTCCGAGACCGTCCGCGCGAGATAGAGCCGGTCGACCTCGATGTCGCTGTCGATCAGGACGACGACCTCGTGGCGGAGGCGGGCCGACATGTTGACGAGGTTCGAGATCTTCAGGTTGCGGCCGTGCACCCGGTGGTCGACCACGGTCTCGATGTCGGTGCCGGGGAACGCCTCGGCGACCTTGCGGACCTCGGCGAGCGCCGGGTCGGCGCCGTCGCGGACGCCGCAGACGAGCTGCACCGGGGCGGCGTAGTCCTGCTGGCAGAGGCATGCCAGCCGCAGCGCGAGGCCCGGCTCGTCGCCGCACAGCGGCACCATCACGCTCACCGGCACGGGGGCGTGGAGGATCCGGCCGCCGCGCCGCCCGAAGCGCAGCGTGGCCGACGCCGCGACGAGCGCGTAGAGGCAGCCGAGCGCCGAGAGGGCGAGGAGGAGGTCGGCGATCCAGCCGGGAAGCGCGTCGACGTAGCTCATCGGCCCGCACCCTCCGGCGGCGCGTCCGCAACGCCGCTCCGGTAGCGTCGCTCGAGCGTGGTGCGCGAGAGATAGACGACGGCGCTGTCGCGGCGCAGGACCGACAGGCGCGCCGCGGCCGGGTTCGAGGCGAGCACGAGCAGGAACCCGAGGCAGTTCTCGCCGGCGCGGCGCAGGCCGCGCGCCTGCCCCACCTCCTCGCCCGGCACGTCCTCGAATCCGTAGCGGCCGGCCAGCCGCGCGATCTGCCGGTTCTCCTGGGCGGTGCCGAGCCGCATGTCGGCGCAGACGGCGCAGATGTCGTCGAGCTCCCTGTCGGCCTCCAGGTGGGCCGCGAGCTTCCTCAGCGAGCCGTCGATCCGGTGGCCGATCTCGCGCGCCCAGGCGACGGCCGAGCCCTTGCGCGGCCGCGCCGGCATCTGCTCGTTCCACAGGTGCAGCTTCAACAGCGGCGTGCCCGGCGGCAGCCGCGTCCCGTCGCGGAACTCGAGATATCGGGTCGCCGCGCTCCGCTGGATGCGGAACAGGCAGTCGGGATCGCTCGAATACTCGTAGACGCCCTCGCGCCGCTGCAGCCGCGCATCGAGCGCGAAGACGGCGCGGCCGACCAGGCTGCCGCGCCGGCGCCGGGGTTCCTGGGCAGTGACTGACGACATGGCAGATCCTCCCGGGCTCCGTCTCATGGTTGCTCGTCCGGGCCGCCGGCCCCCGCACCCTCGGGAGCGGGCCACTCGAGGCCGCGCGAGATCGCCGGCTCGGCGCCGTCGACATACTGGTAGGCGCGCGACCACGGTCGCGGCGCCGGGCGGTCGCCGGCCGGCCTGTAGGCGAGGACCTGCGCGATCGAGAGCCAGCGGCGGTCGAAGGCGTAGGCCATGCCGCCGAGATAGATGCGCCAGATGCGGTAGCGCTCGGCGCCGGCGGCGGCGACCGCCTCCCCGGCGCGGGCCTCGAGGCGGCTCACCCAGAGCTGCAGCGTCCGGGCGTAGTGCGGCCGCAGGTCCTCGACGTCGACCGGCTCGAGCCCGGCGCGCGCGATCTCCTGCAGGGCGCGCGGCAGGTTCGGCAATTCGCCGCCGGGGAAGACGTGGCGGTCGATGAACTCGCCGCCCGGCGGCCCCTGCGGCCGGCCTTCGGGATCGGTCGTGACGATGCCGTGGTTGAGCAGCGCGCCGCCCGGCTTCAGGAGCCGCAGGATTGCGTCGAAATAGGCGGGCATGTTGGCGAGGCCGACATGCTCGTACATGCCGACGGAGGCGATCTTGTCGAAGCCCTCCGGCTCGTCGATCTCGCGGTAGTCCTGCAGCCGGATCTCGACCTGCCCGTCGAGCCCCTCCGCCGCCATCGTCGCCCGCGCGTGCTCGCACTGGGCGGGGCTGTTCGTCACGCCGACGCACGAGGCGCCGTAGCGCCGCGCGGCGTGGTGCACGAGGCCGCCCCAGCCGCAGCCGATGTCGAGCAGGCGGTCGCCGGGCCCGAGCCGCAGCTTGCGGCAGATGTGGTCGACCTTGGCCTGCTGCGCGGCGTCGATGTCCTCCGCGCCGGTCGGGAAATAGGCGCAGGAATAGGTCATGCTCCGGTCGAGCCAGAGCCGGTAGAACTCGTTCGAGACGTCGTAGTGGTGCCGGATGGCGTCGGCGTCGTTCTGCCTGGAATGCCGGAAGGCGAGCCAGCCGAGCGGCTTCGCCAGCGCGGCGAGGCGCGACAGGCGGCCGAAGCGCTCGGCGAGCGCGATGCCGGTGTCGAGGATGTCGTTGACCTGCCCGTCGACGGTGATGTCGCCCGCCGCGTAGGCGTCGCCGAGCCGGCCGATCTGGCCGGTCAGGAACGAGCGCACCACCGCCGGAGAGTGGATGCCGATCGTCACCTTCGGCTGCGGCTCGAAGTCGAACCTCTCGCCGTCCCAGAACACCAGCCGCAGCGGCACCGGCTCGCTCTCCGTCATGCCTCTGATCTGGCTGAGAAGGCGGTGGCGCGCGGACATGGGCTTCCGGAACGGGCTGATTGGGGCTGTGGAAAGGGAACCGGATGCGGAACCCGGGAGTTCCGACCCTTCCGGCTACGTCCGGAAGCGCGCTCACCCGCCGTCCGGAAGCGTGCCGAAGCGCCCGCTCAGGCCTCCTCGCCCTCCTGCTCGTCGTAGAGCACGGCGAGCACGGTGCGGATCGTCAGCGCCACCGGCACCGCCAGGATCACGCCCATCACGCCGAACAGGTAGCCGCCCGTCAGGAAGCAGAAGATGACGAGCACCGGCGGCACGCGCCCCGCCTTGCCGAGCACGATCGGGCCGAAGAACTGGTCGATCGAGATGCGCAGCGCGGTGGCGTAGAGCGCGTAGGAGACGATGCCCCAGCTGCTCGAGGATTCCTGCACCGCGACGAGGCCGGCGATGATCGCCGATGCCGCCGGCCCGACCACCGGGATGACCTCGAGCACCCCCGTCAGGAGCGCCAGCAGCACCGCGTGCTTCAGCCCCAGGAAGAAGCCGAGCCCGACATAGGCGGCCGTCGCGGCGTAGATCACGACGAGCGCGATGCCGCCGAAATAGCGCCAAAGGATCGGGTCGAGCCGCGCCCACACGCGGCGCGTGAACGGCCGGTAGCGCGGCGGCACGAGCCACAGGAGCCCCTCCCACACCCGCGGCCCGTCGAACAGGAGATAGCCGAGGATCACCCAGGTCAGGATCACGCCGAAGAACGCGGCGAAGGTCCAGGTGGCGATGTTCAGGACCTGGCCGTGCGCCGAGAGCCAGCCGTCGAGGCCGTCGACGACGTAGCTGCCGGCCTTCGAGGCGTCGATCGTCGTGCCCATCAGGTGCAGCGTGTGGCCGCCCATCAGCTTCTGCGCCAGGGTCCGGACCGTGCCCGGCAGGTCGCCGGCGACGGCGGAGAGCTGGTCGAGGAGCAGCGGCCCGCCGAGCAGGCAGGCCAGCGCCACCAGGGCGATCAGCGCCAGCAGCACCGCGAGCGCCGCCACCCAGCGCGGCGCGCCGGTGCGCAGCCGGATCCAGCGGACCAGCGGCGTCAGCACGTAGGCGACGATCCCCGCGAAGACGAAGGGCAGGAGGATGCTGCGGATCAGGTGGAGAAAGAAGAAGAGCGCGATGGCGAAGAAGATGACGGTGCCGACGGCGATGTTCTCGACGCGGTCGTAGAGCGC
Source organism: uncultured Alphaproteobacteria bacterium (assembly GCA_963816555.1). Lineage (GTDB taxonomy): Bacteria > Pseudomonadota > Alphaproteobacteria > Rhizobiales > Tepidamorphaceae > Lutibaculum. The sequence goes on from CAWFLD010000011.1 coordinate 387,154, forward strand.
CTCCGCCTGGCTCTCCTCGCGCCTGTGCCTCGGCCGCTCCCCGCTCATGGGTAGACGCGCCCCTTCCAGCGCACCGCCCCGCGCAGCCGCCAGCGCAGGCTCTCGAGCGCCACCAGCGCGCCGCCGCTGTAGCCGAGCGGGAAGACGAGGCCGTACCAGACGGGGATGCCGAAATGCAGCGCGCCGGCGATGTGCAGGCCGAAGGCCGCCGCCGAGGCGAGGAGCGCCGGGACGAGCGCCACGCAGGCGCCGTGCGAGCCGAGCGCGCAGGCGCCCGCATCCGCCGCCGGCAGCAGGACCGCCGCCCAGGCGAGCACCAGGGCGGCGGCGGCGATCGCGCTCATCCGCGCGGGACCGCCGAGCATCTCGCTCAGGTTCTTCGCGAGCCCCGGCCGCAGCGTCTCCCAGCCCGTGTACATCCGCGTGCGCAGGAGGCCGCTGCCGTCCTGGAGCAGCACGCGGTGGCCGCGGCGCTTGACCAGCCGCGCGAACTCGAGGTCCTCGCAGATCTCCTCGCGCACCGCGGCGAGGCCGCCGACGTCGTCGTAGGCCTCCCGCCCGACGAGCATGAACTGGCCGGTCGCCGTCGCGTCGTCGCCCTGCGGCGCCTGCAGGGCGGCGAGGTCCTGCGAGAAGGCGAGGACGTAGAGGCCGCACGGGATGATCAGCCGCTCCGCGAAACTGCCGAGCTCGTGCTGCGGCGACAGCGACAGGAGGTCGAGGCCGCCGGACGACGCCGCCTGCACCGCGCTCGCGAGGAGGGCGGGCGCGGCGCGCATGTCGGCGTCGATGAAGCACAGCCATTCGGCGTCGGCCGGCGCCGCCGCCACGCCGGCGCAGCAGGCGTGTACCTTGCCCTTCCAGCCCTCCGGCAGGGGCGGCGCCTGCACGATCGAGACATTGTCGCGGCCCGCCGCGGCGGCACGCGCGGCCTCCGCCGTGCCGTCGGTCGAGTTGTCGTCGACGACCACGACGTGCAGCCGCTCCGGCGGGTAGGTCTGCTCGAGGAGCGAGCGCAGGCAGGGGCCGATATTGGCGCGCTCGTCGCGGGCGGGCACGACGACGCAGAGCCGCGGCAGGTCCTCCCCCTGCCCCCGCGGCCGCCTCTCGAGCGCCGGCAGGACGCCCCGCTGCCGCAGCGCGCGCGAGATCAGCCAGATCACGACGGCGAGCCAGAGGCAGGAGAGGACGAGAGCCATGCCGGGTCCATCGGGCGCAGGGGGCGGAAGACGGCGGCCCGGCGCGGGACGGCCGCCACCAAGCCAAACGCGGGCCCCGCGGTTGCCGTTCACGAAGCTGCGGCGCGGCACCGCGCGGCGAGCCGGCGCGAGATGTTCCAGAGCCCCCGGAATCCGGGGCTTATGGCGCCACGGTGCGGTGCCAGACGGAGCCGCCGCCGCCCTCCCTTCCCCACCCCGCCGCCGCGGGCCCTCGTCCTGCGGCCGCGGATCTGGCATCAATGCGGCCTTGCGCAACGGGAGGGCGGACGTGCTGTCGATCTATCAGGCTGCGGCGGTGTTCGGGGACAAGCAGGCCAACCTCGAGAGGCTGCGGCGCGTCTGCGCGTCGGCCGCGCTCGCGGGGAGCCGGCTCATCGTGTGCCCCGAGCTCTTCCTCACCGGCTACAACCTGAAGGACCGCGCCGGCGAGCTCGCCGAGCCGGTCGACGGGCCGCTCGTCCTCGGCGTGCGCGAGATCGCGCGGGACGCCGGCATCGCGATCGTCGTCGGCTTCCCCGAGCGCGACGGCGGCGAGGTCTACAACTCCGCGATGATCGTCGGGGAGGACGGCGAGATCGCCGCGCTCTACCGCAAGATCCACCTGTTCGGCGACGAGGAGGCGAGGCAGTTCCGCCCCGGCGCCGGGCTGCAGGTGGCCCATCTCCCGATCGGCCGGGTCGGCCTCGCGATCTGCTACGACATCGAGTTCCCCGAGGTCGCGCGCACCCTCGCCCGCGCCGGCGCCGAGCTGATCGTGGTGCCGACGGCCAACATGATGCCCTTCGTCGAGGTGCCCACCACGCTCGTGCGCGCCCGGGCGCTCGAGAACGGCGTCGCCGTCGCCTACGCCAACCATTGCGGCCGCGAGGGCGAGCTCGTCTACGCCGGCCTGAGCGCCATCGTCGGTGCCGACGGCCGCGACCTCGCCCGTGCCGGCACGGACAACGAGGCGCTCATGACCGTCTCGCTCGACGCGCTGAAGGGCGGCGCCATCCCGCTGAGCACGCAGGCCGCCGACCTGCGGGAGGATCTCCTGTAGGCCTGGCCGCTCAGGCCGACAGCCGCAGCATCTCCTTCAGCATCTCCGCCGTCAGCGGCACCGGGTTGCCCCCGGCCGTGGGGTCGGCCAGCGCCCGCTCGACGACGGCCGGCTCGTCGATGCCCTCGACGCCGAGGGCGGCGAGCGTCTCCGGCAGGCCGAGCGCACGGTTCATGGCGGCGAGATGGTCCATGACGGTCTCGCCGTCGCGGCAGCCGAGCGCCCGGTGCAGGTCGGCGAGCCGCGCCTCGATGCCGGGCGCGTTCACCGTCAGCACCGCCGGCAGCAGCACCGCGTTCAGCATGCCGTGGTGGCTGCCGTAGAGGCCGCCCAGCGTGTGCGCGAGGGCGTGCACGGCGCCGAGCCCCTTCTGCAGCGCGACGCAGCCCATGCTCGCCGCGGTCAGCATCAGCGCGCGGTTCTTCAGGTCTCCGCCGTCCTTCATCACCGCCGGCAGGGCGGCTGCGACGATCTCGACGCCGCGCAGCGCGATCGCGTCGGCCATCGGGTGGAAGCCGGGCGCGCAATAGGCCTCGATGCAGTGCGTCAGCGCGTCCATGCCGGTCGCCGCGGTCAGCCAGGCCGGCATGCCGACCGTCAGCTCGGGGTCGAGGATGACCGCGGCCGGCATCATCTTCGGGTGGTAGACGATGCGCTTGGTGTGGTCGGCGGAGTTGGTGATGACGCTGGCGCGGCCGACCTCCGAGCCGGTGCCCGCCGTCGTCGGGATCGCGAGCACCGGGGCGATGCCGGCGGGATCGGCGCGCTTCCAGTTGGCGCCGATGTCCTCGAAGTCCCAGATCGGCCGCGACTGGCCCTGCATCAGCGCCACCGCCTTGCCGGCGTCGAGGCCGCTGCCGCCGCCGATCGCCGCCACGCCGTCGGCGCCGTGCTGCCGATAGGCTTCGACGCCCGCCTCGACGTCCTCGCCGGTCGGGTTCGGCGACACCGCGTCGAACACCGCCGACGCGAGTCCCGCCGCCTCGAGGCTCGCCTCGAGGCCCGCCACCAGCCCGGCCGCGCGGACGCCGGGATCGGTGACGATCAGCACGCGCCGCATGCCGGCGTCGCGGCACATCGCGCCCGCCTCTGCGATCGCGCCGGGGGCGAGGCGCATGCGCGTGGGAAAGCCCCAGCTCGCGGTCGGCGCCGCGCCGCTGCTCGTGTCGTCGGTCATCTCTGTGCTCGTCCGGTCTTGCGGGGGGTGGGTGGCGTCAGCCGAAGGACAGGACGTCCTCCTGGTTGTGCAGCCAGCGGATGAAGTCGTGGAACAGCTCCGCCTGCGACGAGACGGAGAGCTTCGCGTAGGCGTTCTTGCGGTGGATCTTCACCGTCCCGGAGCTGATGCCGAGATTGCGGCTGATGGAATCCGAGGAATGGCCCTGCAGCACCAGCGCGACGATCTCCGCCTCCCGCGCCGACAGCCGCGAGCGGCCGTAGATCGACAGGGCGCGGTCGAGCCGGTTGCCGTGCCCGTCCGCGTCGACCTCGCGGCCGAAGCGCTCCGGCAGCCGGCGCCAGTGCTGCGCGGCGAGCGCGCGCACGGCCGGCTCGGCCGCCGTCAGCCGCTTCATCTCGGCGTCGTTGAAGCGGCGATGCCCCCGCTGGCGCGTCAGCGACAGGATCGCCGTCACGCCGCCGCCGACGGAGAACTTGAAGCCGACCTCGTCGGCGATCTCCGTGCGCACGTAGTGCGCGCGGTAATACTCGCTCTGGTAGAAGCGGTCGGGCGCCAGGTCCTGCAGCCGGATCACGCCGTCGCCGTCGTCGCGCTGGGCGGCCTCGAAGAACGGATCGAGCAGGAACGGGCCCTTCAGGTAATCCGCGATCACGGTCTGCGCCTCCGGCCGGGGCACGTTGTGAAAGGGGCAGATCGGCCGGGCCCGGCCGGAATAGGCGAAGACCATCAGGATGTCGTAGTCGACGACGCAGGACAGGAGCTCGCCGAGCTGGGCCGGCAGCTCCGGAGTGTCGACGATGGCCGCCGCTGCGGCCAGGGCCCTGTTCCATCGCGCGAAGGTCTCGATCATTATGCCCATTCGGGGACCACGTTCTTCCGGCTTAGGATGCGGCGGGGCGGAGCGGCCATACATCCACAGGAGTATCACCTTCGGGATATTCATGAGGATCCGCGCGCGCTTCTATCCTTCCTAGATCAAGCGACGGCGCTGCGAAAACACCCGCGCGGGCGAAACGGCCTTCGCGGGGACCGGGATTGCCGGCCCCGCGGCCCGGCCACGCCGTGCGCCGCCGCGCCAAGCCGACGAAGGGAGGCCCGATTGGCCAGCGAACAGAGCGGGGGACAGCGCTTCCTCGAGCAGGTCCGGGCGGGCGAGCTCGGCGCGCTCCATGTCGGCATCGTCGACGTCGAGGGGACGTTCCGCCACAAGCGCGTCGACGGGCCGAAGGCGCGCAAGCTCCTCGACAACGGCTATGCCTTCTGCAACGTGCTCTATCACTGGGACATCGGCGAGACGCCGTGGGGCGGCGGCACCTTCACCGACTCTCCCGCCACCCTCGATCCCGCTTCGCTGCGCGCCTACCCGTTCGAATCCGGCGCCGCCCTGTGCATCGCCGACTTCGCCGACGACTACCGCAAGCTCTCGCCGCGCGCCCTGGTGCTCGACCAGCTGGCGAAGGCGGAGGGCATGGGCCTGAAGGCGAAGGGCGCCTTCGAGTTCGAGTTCTTCCTGTTCGACGAGACGCCGGAAAGCCTGCGCCTGAAGGACTTCTCCGACCTCGACACGATCGCCGCCGGCAACCGCACCTATTCCGTGCAGACCGCCGCGCTGCACGCCGAGCTCTTCGCGGAGCTGCGCGACACGATGGCCGCGATGGAGGTCCACGCCAACTCCATCCACACCGAGCTCGGCCCCGGCTGCTTCGAGGCGCCGCTGAAGGTGGCCGACGGCATCCGCATCGCCGACGACGCGATGCTGTTCAAGAACTTCGCCAAGGCCTTCTTCCTGCGCAAGGGCATGATGGCGGGCTTCATGTCGAAGTGGCGCGACGACCTGCCGGGCCAGTCCGGGCACCTGCACGTCTCGCTGACCGACAGCGACGGGCGCCCGGTCTTCCACGACCCGGACGCGCCGGAAGGCCTGAGCGAGACCTTCCGCCACTTCACCGGCGGCGTCGTCAAGCTGATGCCCGAGCTGCTCGCCATGTGCAGCCACACGATCAACGCCTATCGCCGCATGGTGCCGGGCGCCTGGGCGCCGACCTACGCCTCGTGGGGCGTGCAGAACCGCACGGCGGCGGCGCGCGCCATCACCGGCGCGCCCGGCGAGACGCGGCTCGAGTTCCGCGTGCCCTCGGCCGACACGAACCCCTATCTGTCGCTCGCTTTGTGCCTCGGCGCCGGCCTCTGGGGCATCGAGAACCGGGTCGAGCCGCCGGCGGCCATGCAGGAGGACTGCTACGCCCGCGAGCCCGCGCCCGGCTTCGCCTTCCCGCGGACGCTGCTCGAGGCGGCCGACCGGCTGGAGCGCTCGCAGGCGGCGCGCGAGATCTTCGGCGACGCCTTCGTCGACTATTTCGTGACCTCGCGCCGCATGGAGGACCTCGCCGCCCGCGGCCACGTCACCGCCTGGGAGCGCCGCCGCTACCTCGAGGTGGTGTGAGGTCTAATTTCTCGCCGCCACCGAGAAGAGCGGCGGTGATGCGGCCGCGGGGATCCATGCGCTCGTGGAGCAGTCGCAGGATGATCGCGGGCTCGGTCTTGTCCGTCGCAGCGTAGTAGATGCCGTGAGCGGCGGAGCCCTGCCGCCCCGCAACGAGCGCGAGATGGAAGAAGCGCACGCGCGTGTCGAGATCGGGGCGGTGGATCGATCCTGGCCGGACCGGGTCGTCGCCCACGAGAGCAAGCCCCCGCTCGATCAGGTCCGCATCGGCCTTCACCTGGCGTGGCCCGAACAGCCTCAGGGTATCTTCGAGGATGACGTCGATGTCGCGTGCAGCCGGCCTCGTGAGCCGATAGCTCATCCCACGCCGTTCCGACGCAAGACCTCCGCGGCGATATCGCCGACCGTCATGTCGGCGAAGTCGCCCGTCTCGGCAGCATCCAGGCCGACCTCCACCTCGCGGCGGAGGATTGCGATCCTTTCGCGCTCGATCGCCTTCTCGTGCCGAAGAAGGCGCAATGCCTCGCGCACGACTTCGCTCGATGAGCTGTAGCCGCCTTCCGCGACCACGCCCTCGATGAATTCGACCATGTCCGCAGGCAGGCTGACATTCATCGTCGCCATGCACGACCTCCCTCAGTCACGGAGAAGCCTGAAGCATTGGCAAATTTTGTCAACGCCTACTCCGTCGCCGCCTCGACGCGGGCCCGCTTGAGGCCGCGGCGCCTCAGGTAGTCCGCTGCCGCGACGAGCAGCATCGCCGGGATGAAGGTCAGCGTGGCGAGCGCGGGGTAGATCGGCGAGGAGCCGATGGCGATGCCGGCGAAGACGAAGGTCGGCAGCGTCCGGGCCGTGCCGGAGAGGCTGTAGGTGATGTAGAAATTGCCCCACGACAGCAGGAACGCGAACACCGCGGCGGAGAAGATCCCGGGCCACAGGATCGGCAGCGTGATCTCCCGCAGCACCATCCAGGACGAGGCGCCGGCGTCGCGCGCCGCGTCCTCCAGCGTGTCGTCGAAGCCATAGACCTGCACCGAGACGATCACGATGACGAAGGGCGTGATGTAGACGACGTGGCCGAGGATCACGGTGACGAGGTTGGGCGAGAAGTCGAGCCAGTTGCCGAGCACCGAGAACCACAGGAGCAGCACCACGCCGAGCAGGAGCTGCGGGAACAGGAGCGGCATGATCGAGGCCGCCTGGAAGGCGCGCTTGAAGCGGAAGGCGTAGCGCCCCCAGGCGATGGCCGCCGCGGTGCCGAAGACCGTGGTGATCACCGTCGCGACGGTCGAGACGATCAGCGAGTTCGTCAGGGCGCGCGAGAAGTCGGGGTCGGCGAAGAGCGCGGCGTACCACTTGAGGCTCAGCCCCGGGAACGGCAGCGACAGGAAGCGCCCGTCGGTGAACGAGAAGGCGATCAGCGTGAAGATCGGCACGTAGAAGAAGACGAGCACGACGCCGAGCAGCCCGTAGAGCAGGACCGACGAGCCGACCTCCTCGAAGCGGTGATACCTCATCCCTGCGCCTCCGGCTTCAGGCCGCGCGCCGCGAAGATCGAGAACAGCCCCAGCGACAGCGCCGCGATGACGATGACGACGAGGGTCAGCGCCGCGCCGAGCGGCCAGTTCACGCGCGTCTCGAAGCTCTGGCGGATGAGCTCGGCCGCCATCGGCGAGGTGCCGCCGCCGAGCACCTTGGGCTCGAGGAACACGCCGAGCGACAGGACGAAGACCAGGATCCCGCCCGCATAGATCCCCGGCCGGCAGAGCGGCAGCGTCACCTCGCGGAAGGCGCGGATCTTGGTCGCGCCGGCGTCGTAGGCGGCGAGCACGAGGTCGCGGTCCATCCGGTCGATCGAGATGTAGATCGTGAAGATCGTGTAGGGCAGCAGGTTGTAGACCATGCCCAGATAGGTCGCGAACGGGCTGAACAGGATGTTCGTCGACTGCGGCCCGAAGCCCGCCAGCGACAGGAGCCAGTTGAGCCCGCCGGAGCGGTCGAGGAACAGGACCCAACCGAGGCTCTTGAGCACGGCGTCCGTCAGGAAGGCGAAGATGATCAGGATCTTGATCTGGTTGTCGTAGGCCCGCGCCCGCGTCAGCATCGCGTAGGCGATCGGGAAGCCGAGGCCGATGCACGTGGCCGTGGTCAGCAGCGCCATCACGATGGTGCGCCCCATGATCCGCCAGTAGTGCAGGCCGCTCATCACGTCGCGCCAGGTGTCGAGGTTCCACGTCCACACGACGCGGTAGTACTGCGTCGACTGGAAGCTCAGGCCGATCGTCATCGCCAGCGGCACGAAGAACAGCGCGACGAGCACGAGAAGGAACGGCGCCGTCGCCAGCAGCAGCGCCGGGTTCGACCACGACTTGCGGTGCACCGCCATGGCCTCAGCCCTTCACCAGGAAGCAGTCTTCGGCGTGGAAGCGGAACTCCACCCGGTCGCCGACCTCGGCCGGCAGGTTCTCCGTGCCCTGGATCTCGGCGATCAGGCCCGGCCCCTCGGCCGCGACCGGCTCGGCCGCATACTGGATGCTCGATCCCTTGACGAAGCGCTCGCTCACGCGTGCCGGGACCGCGACGTCGCCCGCGCCGCCGATCGTCACGCGCTCCGGCCGCACCATCATCAGGGCGTCGCCGCCCTCGATGCCGCGCGCCGCCTGCGCCGCGAGGAGCTTGATGCTCGCCTCGCCGAGCAGCGGCGAGGCCGCGCGCCACCCCTCGCCGTCGCGGGCGACCGAGACGGGGATCAGGTTCGTGTCGCCGATGAAGGAGGCGACGAAGGCGTTGGCCGGCCGGTAGTAGATGTCGGCGGGCGGCCCGTATTGCTGCATCCGGCCGTCGCGCATGACGCAGATCCGGTCGGCCAGCACCATCGCCTCCTCGAGGTCGTGGGTGACGTGCACGAAGGTCGTGCCGAGCGAGCGGTGCAGGTTCTTCAGCTCCGCCTGCAGCGACTTCTTCAGCTTGGCATCGAGCGCCGAGAGCGGCTCGTCGAGCAGGAGCACGCTCGGCTCGGAGACCATCGAGCGGGCGAGCGCGACGCGCTGCTGCTCGCCGCCCGAGAGCTGAGAAGGGTAGCGGTCGAGATAGGCGGGCCTGAGATGCATCAGCTGCATCATCGCCGTGACCTTCTCCTCGATCGTCGCCTTGTCGGCGCGGTGCACCTGGAGCGGAAAGGCGATGTTCTCGCGCACCGTCTTGTGGGGAAAGAGCGCGAGCTTCTGGAACACCATGCGGGTCGGGCGCAGCGCCGGCGGCACGCCCTCCATCTCCTTGCCCTCGATCCGCAGCGAGCCCTTGGAAGGGTCCTCGAAGCCGGCGAGGATCTTCAGCAGCGTGGTCTTGCCGCAGCCCGACGGGCCGACCAGCGCGACGAACTCGCCGCGGCGGACGTCGAGCGAGACCCCGAACAGCGCCTGGTGCGGGCCGTAGAACTTGTCGATGTTCCCGGCCTCGATGATCGTGTCGTCCAAGGCTCAGCTTCCTTCGGAAAAGACGGCCGCCTCCGGCCGCGGCGGCGTCCGGGCAGGCTGCACGAAAGTCGTCCCGCCCCCGGGCCGACGGTCCCGGAGGCGGGAGAACGGTGGCGCCGCCGCGGCGGCGGCGCCCTCGAGGGACTGGCCGGGACCGCCCTCAGTGGGCGTTCGCCAGCTCCTCCTGCCAGATCGCCAGCATGTCGTCGATGTTCGGGGCCACGTCGTGGAAGTGGCTCTTGTCCCAGGCCTCCCACATGTAGTCGAACTGCAGCGCGTCCTTCTGCTCCTCGGTGAAGAGGTCCGCCGCCGCCTGGCTCGGCACAAGGTTGCAGGTCGCCTCCGTCCAGGCGAGCTTCACCGCCGTCTCCGGCGCGACGAGGTGCTTCAGCAGGTCCTTGGCCAGCTCCTCGTTGCCGCTGCCCTTCAGGACGCCCGAGGCCTCCATCCAGATGATGCCCTGGTTCAGCCCGTCCTTCGGCTCCGGCACGATCGACAGGATCTCCTCGTGGCCGTTCCGCCGCAGCACGGAGGTGCAGTAGGTGCCGCCGCCGATCAGGGCGCGGAACGAGCCGTCGATCAGGCCCTTCTGCGCCGTGGCGAGGTCGCCGATCACCGCGCGGGTGTTCTTGAACAGCGCCCGCAGCACCATGCGGACCTCGTTCAGCTCCTTCTCGTCGAGCGGCTTGTAGGGGTTCACGCCGGCATAGAGCGCCATCGGCATGATCGGCCAGTCGCCCCAGTCCAGCACGCAGATCTTGTCGCGGTAGGCGGGGTCGAAGCACGGCGCGTAGCTCGACCACGTCTCGAGCTTGTCGTAGTCGCGGTTGACGGTCGGGCCGACCCAGCCCCAGCGCGTCGGCAGGCCGGTCGCCTTGCCCTCGAACTGCAGCGGTTTGAAGGGCGAGCGGAACTTGTCGTAGAAGCTCGCATACTGGTCGGCGAACTCCTCGTCGTCGAGGAACTCGCAGATCCCCGCCGGGCCCATGCGCTGCACCCACGGGGAGTCGGTCGAGACGACGTCGAAGTTGCGATAGCCGCCCGAGGCGAGCTTGGCGAAGCCGCCGGCGGAATCGGTGATCAGGTCGACGGAGATCTCGGCGTCGTGGGCCTTCTTGAAGGGGCCGAGGATGTCCTCGGAATCGTAGCCCTCCCAGCACATGTAGTTCATGTGCGCGGCGGCCAGCGCCTTCGTCGCGATCGTCGAGAGCCCGCCCGTCAGGCCGAGCGCGGCGAGGCCGGCCCCGCCCTTCAGGACGCTGCGCCGCGACGGCCCGAAGACGGTCTCCAGAGGTCGGGTGGTCCGGTCTTTTTTCATGATGGTCCCCTCAGTGCCTGGTCGGTGTTGCGTGACAAGTCGCGGGCGGCGGGAGCCGGGACCGGCAGCGTGTTCGGGGCCCCCATGCCCCGGCCGGCTGTCCCGGCGGTCGTCCCGTCGCCATCGTGAGGGAAATGCTAGCGACCCCGGAACGAGGGGGTACATATCCCCAGCGGGATAGAGGAAGATCCGGCCCCGCCCGCCGCCGGCGCCATCGCCCGGCGAGCGCGGGCCGGCTCGGGCGCCGCCCGGCCCTGCCCGCGCCTCAGTAGGCCACGCCCGGCAGGACGCAGAGCATCTCGTAGAGCAGGTTCGCGCCGATCAGCGCGGTGTTGCCGCTCGGGTCGAAGGGCGGCGAGACCTCCACGAGATCGCCGCCGACGAGGTTGAGGCCGCGGCAGCCACGCACGATCTCGAGCGCCTGCCAGGTCGACAGCCCGCCGACCTCGACCGTGCCGGTGCCGGGCGCGAAGGCGGGGTCGAGGGAATCGATGTCGTAGGAGAGGTACACCGGCCGGTCGCCGATCCTGCCGCGGATATCCTCCATCACCGGCGCCATCGACCTGTACCAGCACTCTTCGGCCTGGATGACGGTGAAGCCCTTGTCGCGCGCCCAGTCGAAATCCTCCGGCGAATAGCCGGTGCCGCGCAGACCGATCTGGAAGACGTGCGAGGCGTCGAGGCAGCCGTCCTCGTAGGCGCGGCGGAACGGGGTGCCGTGCGCGATCTTCTCGCCGAACATCTCGTCGTTCGTGTCGGCGTGGGCGTCGACGTGGATCAGCGCCACCGGCCCGTGCTTCTTCGCCATCGCCTTGAGGATCGGGTAGGTCAGCGTGTGGTCGCCGCCGAGCGTCAGCGGGATGCAGCCGTGGCCGAGGATCGCGTCGTAGCTCGCCTCGATGATGCCGACGGTCTTCTTCAGGTCGAAGGTGTTGATCGCCACGTCGCCGATGTCGGCGACCTGCAGGCTCTCGAAGGGCCTCGCGCCGGTGCCCATGTTGAACGGCCGCAGCATCCGGGACTCGTCGCGGATCTGGCGCGGCCCGTGCCGCGTGCCGGAGCGGTTCGAGGTGCCGATGTCCATGGGGATGCCGACGAAGCAGGCGTCCAGGCCCTCGGCGGAGGGCTGGTGGGGAAGCCGCATCATCGTCGCGGGCCCGCCGAAGCGGGGCATGTCGTTGCCGCCGAGGGGCTGGTTGAAGCTCATTCCGGTCACGTCGCCTCCGTCGCTCGCCGCCGGACATGGCGGCCCGTTACGCAGACTACGGGGCCGCGCGACCGCGATAAAGCCGAAGGCTGGCGGGCGCCGCCCCGGCCGCCGCGCTGGTATGCAGCGGCGCGAGTCTCCCCGCCGTCGCTCCCCCGGTTGTATACCTCCGAGGCCGGAGATCGCCCGCCCGCGCGCCATTCCGCACGCACGGCGGCCGGCGCGGGCGGCAGGGAGGCGCAGCGTCCGTCAGGCGCGAATCCCTCGTGGGACCGGCGCGCCCCGGGGGCCGGTGCGGGGCGAAGGCCTTCCTCCGGACGCGCCGCGCCGCCGCCACGTTGCGTCTTGACACCCCGCGCGAGGCTGGAGCAGCCTGTATACAATTGCACGATCGCCGGTCGGGGCACCGATCGCGGCACCGCACGGCAGGGCGGCCGCGGGCCTCCGACGCGGCGATACGGGCTGCACGGCCATGGGAGGGCCGGCCGATGATCCGTTCGACACGTTCGGCAGCCGCCGGGGAGGCCGCCGGCGGCGCGACCGCCAAGGCGCTACTGTTCATCCGCGAGCTCATCCTCGACGGCGAGCTGGCGCCGGGCGAGCGGATCGCCGAGGTCGCCGTCGCGGCGCGTGCCGGCGTCTCGCGCACCCCGATCCGGGCGGCGCTGCAGAGGCTGGAGGACGAGGGCCTCGTCGAGCTGATCCCCTCGGGAGGCTTCGCGGCCAAGACCTTCACGGAACGCGACGTGTCGACGGCCATCGAGATCCGCGGCACGCTCGAGGGGCTCGCGGCCCGGCTCGCCGCGGAGCGAAACCCGAGCCCGGCCGAGATCGAGCCGCTGCGGGCCTGCGTCGAGGCGCTCGACGCGGTGGTGCCGGCGCAGTTCGGCACGGAGGAAGGCTTCGTGCGCTACACCGATCTCAACGCGCGCCTGCACGAGCTGATCGTCGCGCTCGCCGACGCGCCGTCGCTCGCCCGCCAGATCGGCCGCGCCGCCTCGCTTCCCTTCGCCTCGCCGTCGGGCTTCGTGATGGCGCAGTCGCAGCTGCCGGAATCGCACCGCAACCTCGTCGTCGCCCAGGACCAGCACCGCTGCGTGGTCGACGCGATCGCCAGGCGCGAGGGCACCCGCGCCGAGGCGATCATGCGCGAGCACGCGCGCCTCGCCGGCCGCAACCTGCAGGTCGTGCTGCGCTCCGAGAAGGCGGCGCGGATGGTGCCCGGCGGCGCCCTGCTGCGCAGCGTCCTCGAGACGTCCGGGGGCTGAGGAGGGCCGCGGCTTTCCCGTGCCGGACGAGCTCGATCGCATAACCGGCCGGCCGACCCCGCGGGCGGCACGGCCTTCATCGTGAGGGAAGGAAACGGATCATGGGTCACGCGAACCTCGAGGAGAAGATCCGGGCGGCCGGAAATCCCGTCGACATGCTGCGCAACTCGCAGATCGGCGCCTACGTCTATCCCGTGCAGGCCGAGTTCACGAACTGGCGCGACGAGCAGGAGGCATGGCGGCAGACGGCCGTGCTGTTCGACCAGTCGAACCACATGACCGACGTCTATTTCGAGGGTCCGGACGTCGTGCGCCTCCTCTCCGACCACGGCATCAACTCGTTCAGGACCTATCGGCTCGACCGCGCCAAGCAGTTCGTCGCCTGCAGCCCGGACGGCTTCGTCATCGGCGACGCGATCCTGTTCCCGATCGAGGAGAACAAGGTCGTCCTCGTCGGCCGCCCGTCGGTCATGAACTGGCTGCAGTTCCACGCCGAGACCGGCGGCTACGACGTGAAGGTCGAGCGCGACGAGCGGCTGGCGGTCAACACCACGGGCCGCCGGACCTACCGCTACCAGGTGCAGGGGCCGAACGCGCTGAAGATCCTCGAGAAGGTCAATGGCGGGCCCCTCCCCGAGATCGGCTTCTTCCGCCTCGGCCACATCGAGATCGCCGGCCGCAAGGTGCCGGCGCTGCATCACGGCATGTCCGGCGCGCCGGGCCTCGAGATCTGGGGGCCGCGCGAGGAGGGCCCGGAGATCCGCGCCGCGATCCTCGAGGCCGGCGAGGAGTTCGGCATCCGCGCCGCCGGCGCCCGCGCCTATTCCACGAACACGCTCGAATCCGGCTGGATCCCCTCCCCCATGCCCGCCGTATATTCCGGCGACGCCATGAAGCCCTACCGCGAGTGGCTGCCGGCCGATGGCTACGAGGGCACCGCCTCGCTCGGCGGCAGCTTCCATTCGGAGCGGATCGAGGACTACTACCTGACGCCGTGGAACCTCGGCTACGACAGCTTCATGCGCTTCGACCACGACTTCGTCGGCCGCGAGGCGCTGGAGAAGATGGCGGACGCGCCGCACCGCCGGAAGGTGACGCTCGCCTGGAACTCGCGCGACGTGATCGACACGATCGCCACCATGTTCGAGAAGGGCGACCGGGCGAAATACATGGACTGGCCGGCCTCGAACTACGCCACCCTGCCGAACGACGCCGTCATGAGCGGCGGCAGGACCGTCGGCATCTCCACCTTCTCCGGCTACTCCTCCAACGAACGGGTGTGGCTGTCGCTCGCCATGGTCGATCCGGAGGTCGCCGAGCCCGGCACCGAGGTGACGCTGCTCTGGGGCGAGGAGAACGGCGGCACGAAGAAGCCGACCGTCGAGCGCCACGCCCAGCGCGAGATCCGGGCGGTCGTCAGCCCCGTCCCCTACGCCGAGGTGGTCCGCCAGACCTACCGGCCCCAGGTCGCGTAGGGCCAGCCCGGCTCGAAGCGCCACCTCCCCCTCGAGGGCGGGGTCCGCAGGACGGGCCGGGACGGTCGGCTCGGCCCCGGGTCGGCCCGCAAGGGCCGGGTGGGGTGGAGCCGCCTGCTCCGGGCCGGCCGCTTCACCCCTCGGCGAGGTTCAGGCCGACATAGCGGTCGAGCGCCTCGCGGTCCTGAAGCAGCTCCGCGGACTTCGCGCGGTGGGCGATCTGGCCGCGCTCGATGACGACGGCGTCCTCGGTCAGCCCGAGCACCATCTCGGCGTGCTGCTCGACGAGGATCAGCGCCATGCCCTCGTCCTTGGCCATGCGCCGGATCGCCGCGATCAGCTCCTCGACGATGATCGGCGCGAGCCCCTCGAGCGGCTCGTCGAGGAGCAGGATCGCCGGGTTCGTCATCAGCGTGCGGGCGATGGTCAGCATCTGCTGCTCGCCGCCCGACAGCTGGTTGCCCATGTTGCCGCGGCGCTCCTTCAGGCGGGGAAAGAGCGCGTAGACCGCCTCCATGTCCCAGCGCCCCTTGCGCGCGGCGACCGTCAGGTTCTCCTCGACGGTCAGCGAGGGGAAGATGTCGCGCTCCTGCGGGACCCAGCCGAGGCCGAGGCGCGCCCGCCGGTGCGGCGCCATGCGCGAGACGTCGCGGCCCTGGAACAGGATCTGGCCGCGCGCGAGATGCACGAACCCCATCGCCGTCAGCAGGAGCGTCGTCTTGCCGACGCCGTTGCGGCCGAGCAGCGCCAGGCTGCCGTTCGCCGGGATCGCCACCGACACCCCGTCGAGCACCACAGCCTCGCCGTAGCCGGCGCGCACGTCGCGGAATTCGAGCACCGGCTCAGCCATGACCATGCCCCAGATAGACCTCGCGGACGCGCGCGTCGGTGCGGATGACGTCGGGCTCCGCCTCCATCAGCACGCCGCCGGCGACGAGCACGACGATGCGCGTGGCGAACCTGAAGACGAGGTTCATGTCATGCTCGATGAACAGGACCGAGATGTCCTCGGGAAGCGCCGCGATGACGCTGAACAGCGCCGCGCTCTCGTCGCGCGGCACGCCGGCCGCCGGCTCGTCGAGCAGGAGCACCTTCGGCTTCGTCGCCAGCGCCAGCGCGATCTCGAGCAGCCGCTGCTGGCCGTATGGCAGGTGCCTCGTGCGCCGCGTCGCCGCCTCGCCGAGGCGAAGCTGCGTCAGGATCGCGTGCGCCTCGTCGGCGGTCGAGGCATGCGAGGTCAGGCTGCGCCAGAACTGGCCGGCCTCCCCCTTCCGCTCGCAGATGGCCAGCATCACCGCCTCGAGCGGCGTCAGGTCGGGGAACAGCGTGTTGATCTGGAAGGTGCGGGTCAGCCCCTTCTTGACGCGCGCGGCGGCGCTGCGGCCGGTGATGTCCTCGCCGTCGAGCAGGATGCGGCCGCCGTCGGGCGGGATCTCGCCGGTGATCAGGTTGATCAGCGTCGTCTTGCCGGCGCCGTTCGGCCCGATCAGCGCGTGCCGGGCGCCGCGCGGCAGCGCGATCGAGACGTCGCGCGTCACCTCGAGCGAGCCGAAGTTCTTCCTGAGGCCGTCGGTCCTGAGGACGATGTCTCCGTCGGCCATCAGTCGCGCCTCCCGACGAGGCGCGCGAGGCCGCCGAGGATGCCGTTCGGCATGACGAGCACGACGACCATCAGCAGGATGCCGATCCAGAAGTACCAGTATTGCGGGTTCATGTCGGACAGCTGGTCGCGCGCGACGAAGAAGATGATCGCGCCGAGGATGCCGCCGTAGAGCCGCCCCGTGCCGCCGAGGATCAGCATCACCACCACGTCGGCGGAGCGCTGGAAGCTCAGCGTCTCGAGCGACGCCGTCTGCGTCGTCTGGGTCAGGAGCGCGCCTGCGACGCCCGCCATCGCCGCCGAGATCGTGTAGACCTTCTGCAGGTGGCCGCGATAGGGCGAGCCGATGGCCGGCATGCGCCGGAGGTTCTCGCGCACGCCGCGCAGTGCCAGGCCGAACGAGGAGTTGACCAGCCTGCGGCTCGCCAGCACCCCGACGAACAGCACGGCCAGCGCGTAGCTGTAGGCGGTGTAGCCCCACAGGTCGAACTCGAACGTGCCGAGCACGGGCCAGATGTCGATGCCGCGCAGGCCGTCGGCGCCGCCGGTCAGCCAGGTCATCGAGTTGGCGAGCTCGGCCGTCAGGAGCCCCAGGCCGAGCGTGATCATGATCAGCGCGAGGTGCTGCACACGCACGATGATGAAGCTCGTGACGTAGCCGACGAGCCCCGCCACGGCGGCCGCGAAGACGAGGCCGACGACGGGCTCGCCCATGCCCCACTTGCTGAGGAGCCCGGCGGCATAGGCGCCGAGGCCGAAGAACATGGCGTGGCCGAGCGTGATGATGCCGGCATAGCCGAGGATCAGGTCGACCGAGAGGGCGAACAGCGCGGTGATCGCGATCTGGCTCGCCAGCGTCAGGTAGGTCGGGAACAGCCAGAACGGCACCAGCGCCGCGAGCCAGAACAGGATCTCGAAGACCGAGAAGCGGCTCTGCCGCCGGAGCCAGGCATGCGGATCGCTCGCCGCTTGGGGCGGGGTCGTGTCGGTCGCTGCCATGTCAGCGCCTCCCGAACAGGCCGAGCGGGCGCACGAAGAGGATGCCCACCAGCAGGAGATAGATCAGGAACGAGCCGATCTCCGGCACGAAGTACTTGCCGGCGACGTCGCAGATGCCGAGCAGCGCGGCGGCCGCGAAGGAGCCGCCGATCGAGCCGAGGCCGCCGACCGCGACGACGATCATCACGTAGACGAGGTAGTGGAAGCCGAAGGAGGGGTCGAGGCCGACGATCTCGATCGCCAGCGCGCCGCCGAGGCCGGCGAGGCCCGAGCCGAGCGCGAAGGTGACGGCGAAGATCGTGTCGACGTCGAGGCCGATGCCCTGCGCCACGCGCTGGTTGTCGACCGCCGCGCGCACCTGGGCGCCGAAGCGCGTGTATTCGAGGCCGACGACGAGCAGGCCGGTGATGACGAGCGCCACCGCGATGATGAAGATGCGGTAGACGCCGAAGCGCATGCCCGACACCTCGACGGTGCCCCTGAGGTAGTCGGGAATGCTGATCGGCTGCTGCACCGTGCCGAACACGTAGGCCGCCGCCGCCGAGGCGACGAAGACGAGGCCGATCGTGAACAGCACCTGGTTGAGGTCGCCCGCCCGGTAGAGCCGGCGGAACAGCGTCCTCTCGAAGAGGACGCTGACCAGTGCGGCGCCGAGGAAGGCGAGCGGCAGGGTGAGCAGGAACGGCACGCCGAGCGAGGTCATCAGCGTCAGCGTGATGTAGCCGCCCAGCATGGCGAAGGCGCCGTGCGCCAGGTTGATGAAGTTCATCAGGCCGAGCGTGACCGACAGGCCCACCGACAGGACGAACAGGAGCATCCCGAAGGCGAACCCGTCGAACAGCACGACGGCAAGCTGCTTAATCACGATCTACGACCGGTCCACCAACCTGGCTGGGCAGGGCTTACTTGGCCGCCCCGTGGAGCGGATCCTTCACGTTCTCGATCTGGTCGATGATGACGTTCTCGAGATTGCCGTCGACCTTCTCCACCTTGCGGATCCAGATCGTCTGGACGATGTCGCGCGTCTCGGGATCGATCGAGATGGGCCCGCGCGGGCTGTCGATCTTCATGCCCTTGGCCGCGTCGATCAGCGCCTCGCCGCCGGCGTCGCCGTCGGTCTTCTTCAGCGCCTCGTAGATCAGGTGCATGCCGTCATAGCCGCCGACGGAATAGATGTCGGGCAGCCGGTCGCCGTTGGCCTTCTTGAAGGCGGCGACGAACTCGTTGTTGATCGGGTCGTCGCGCTCGACGGTGTAGTGGAAGCCCGTGATGATGCCCTGCGCCACGTCGCCCATGCTCTGCAGCGCCTCCGGCAGCGTCAGCTCGCCCTGGCCGAACACCTTGGTGTCGGGGGGCGTCAGGCCGCGCTGGGCGAGCGCCTTGCCGAGGGCCGGCGGCTGCGTGCCGCCCGGCACCCAGGCGTAGATCGCCTCGGGGGCGGCGTCCTTGACGCGCTGGACGTAGGCGGAGAAGTCCGGGTTGACGACGGGCGTGCGGTCGGAGCCGACGACCTCGCCGCCATTCTCCTTGAACGCCTTCTCGAAGGCGTTCTGCGCGTCGTGGCCGGGGCCGTAGTCCGTGGCGATTGTATACACCTTCTTGACGCCCTGGTCGGCCACCCACTTGCCGAGCGCGGAGTTGATCTGCGGCGTCGTCACGCCGGTCCGCGTCACGTAGGGCGAGGCCTCGGTGATCACCGAGGTGGCGGCGTTCATGACGACCATGAACTTCTTCGCCTGCTTGGAGACGTCGGCCGCCGCGAGCGCGTTGGGCGTCAGCGCGAAGCCGACGAGGATGTCGGCGTGGTCGCGCACGATCAGCTCCTGCGCGAGGCGCTTGGCGACGTCCGGCGCGATGCCGCCCACGTCCTTGCGGATGAGCTCGATCTTCTTGCCGGCGACCTCGTCGCCGTGCTCCTGCATCCACAGCTTGATGCCGTTGTCGAGCATCACGCCCGTGTCGGCGAACTGGCCGGAATAGGGCAGGATGACGCCGATCTTCACGGTGTCCTGCGCCTGGGCCGCCATGGACCATGACAGGCCAAGTCCGAGGGCCATTCCGGCCGCTATCTTACCAATCATATGTTTTTCCTCCCGATTTCACCGCTTTTCGGCGGCAATGGTGCCACGCTTTCCGCAGGTCGACTTTGTCCGGTAGTGTATACAGCTCACGGCAGAAGCCAAGGGGCATCGCGGGGCGCCGCCGCGCGGCGGGCCGCCCGCCGAGACGAGGCCCGAGACATGGAATCCCGGAACATGAAGGAGAACGGCATGCGCCACTTGAAGCTCGGGCGATCGGACATCGAGGTGCCGCCGCTCTGCCTCGGCGGCAACGTCTTCGGCTGGACGCTCGACGAGGCGCAGTCCTTCGACCTGCTCGACCGCGCGGTCGATGCGGGCCTCACCTTCCTCGACACCGCCGACGCCTACTCGTTCTGGATCCCCGGCAACTCGGGCGGCGAATCCGAGACGATCATCGGCAACTGGCTGGCGCGCAGCGGCCGGCGCGACGAGGTGGTGATCGCGACCAAGGTCGGCCACGACCTGCCCGACACGAAGGGCCGCCTCACCCGCGACTACATCCGCGGCGCCATCGAGGGCTCGCTGCGGCGGCTCCGGACGGACCGCGTCGACCTCTACTACTCGCACATGGACGACGCCGGGACGCCCGTCGAGGAGACGCTCGGCACCTACGCGGAGCTGATCGCCGAGGGCAAGGTGCGGGCGATCGGCGCCTCGAACTTCGGCGCCGACAGGCTGCGGCAGTCCCTTGAGACGGCCGAGGCGAACGGCCTGCCGCGCTACGACGCGCTGCAGCCGCACTACAACCTCTACACGAGGGACGCCTACGAGGGCGATCTGGAGGGCGTCGCGTCCGCGGCGGGCCTCGCCGTCATGCCGTACTACGCGCTGGCCCGCGGCTTCCTCACCGGCAAGTACCGCAGCGAGGCCGACCTGTCGAAGAGCCGGCGCGGCCAGGGCAACGCGCATTTCCTCAACCCGCGCGGCCTGCGCATCCTCGACGCGCTCGACGAGGTGGCGGAGGCGCACGCCGCGACCCCGGCGGAGATCGCGCTGGCCTGGCTGATGGCGCGGCCGAGCGTGACGGCGCCGGTCGCCAGCGCGACGAGCGCCGGGCAGCTCGACCTGCTGGTGCGGGCGACCCGGATCGAGCTCGGCGCCGACGGTGTCGCACGGCTCGACGCGGCGAGCGCGCCGTAAGGCCGCGTCGGAGCTTCCGGCCCCGGCTGTCCTTCCCCGGCGTGGCGCAGGGAGGGGACGCGGCATCATTCCGCCCGCCCCTCCCCGAACCGCAGCACGGGCTTGACCGCCGTCCCGTCCGCCATCTCGGCGAAGGCCCGGCCGATCTCCTCGAAGGGATAGAACGTCACCAGCCGGTCGAACGGGAACCGGCCGGCCATGAACAGGTCGACGAGCCGCGGGATGAACACGTCGGGGTTGCTCGATCCCTGGTGGATGCCGCGGATGCGGCGGCCGCCGAGCAGCTTGCCGACCGGCACGCCGAGGTCGGCGCCGCCCCAGGGCGAGGTGACGAAGCCGCACTCGCCGCGCGGCGCCAGCGCGTCGATCGCCTGGCGCATGACCGGCAGGACGCCGGTCGTGTCGAGCGCGAAGCGAACGCCCTGCCCCGTCAGGCGCAGGATCTCCGGCGTCACCGGCTCGTCGCCGGCGAGGATCGTGTGGGTCGCGCCGAGCTCGCGGGCGAGATCGAGCCGGCCCGCCTGCCGGTCGATCGCGACGATCGTGCCGGCCCCGACGAGGCGCGCCGCCATGACGGCCGACAGGCCGAGGCTGCCGACGCCGAAGATCGCCAGCGCGTCCCCCGCCTTCGGCCGGAAGTCGTTCAGGATCGCGCCCGCGCCGGTCTGGATGCCGCAGCCGAGGGGGCCGAGGAGATGAAGCGGCGCATCCCGGCGCACGGGAATCGCGTTGCGCTCGCCGGCGATCGCGTGCGTGGCGAAGGAGGACTGGCCGAAGAAGCCGCTGTGCACCTCCTGCCCCTCGACCCGCACGGCCTGGTGCCCCCGGCACAGGAAGTTCAGCTCGAACTGGCGATGGCAGTAGGCCGGCTCCGCCTCCAGGCAGGAGGGGCATTCGCCGCAGGACGGGAAGGTCAGCACGACGTGGTCGCCGGGCCGCACCTTGCGCACCCGCGCGCCCACCGCCTCGACGACCCCTGCTCCCTCGTGGCCGAGCACCACCGGATGCGGCACCGGGCCGCCGGTCCGCGCGGCCTTCGCGTCGGTGTGGCAGATGCCCGTCGCGACGAGCCGCACGCGCACCTCGTCCGGTCCCGGCTCGGCGAGCTCGGCCGCCACGAGGCGCGGCGCCTCGTCTCCCGCGAAGAGCGCGGCGCGGATGTTCATCGGCGGCTTTCCCTCCCACGTCCCGCTCCGCCGGCGACGGCGGCGAGAATGTTGTCTTGACAATGAATTCGCGAGGTCCCTAGCGTCAAGGCCCGATCCACCGCGGAGGCGAGAATGACGCAGGCCGGCCTGTTCGACGTCGACGGGCGCTCGGTGCTCGTGACGGGCGCCGCCAGCGGCATCGGCCGCGCGATCGCCGACGCGATGGCACAGGCCGGCGCGCGCGTGACCCTGGCCGACATCGACGGCGAAGGGGCCGAGGGCGCCGCCGCGGCGCTTCGCGGGCGCGGCCTCTCGGCGGAAGCGGTGCGGCTCGACGTGGCCGACCGGCAGGGCCTGCACGAGGCGGTCGACGCGGTCGCGGCGCGGCAGGGCGGCCTCGACGCCGTCTTCGCCAATGCCGGCATCAGCGCCGGCCCGAGCCATGTCCTGTCGCCGCGGGGGCGGCTCGACGCGGTCGATCCCGCCGCGTGGGACCACGCGATGCAGGTGAATCTCGGCGGCGCCTTCGAGACCGTGCGGGCGGCCGCGCGCCACATGATCCCGAAGGGCGCCGGCAGCATCGTCGTCACCGCCTCGATCTCGGGCATGACCGCCTCCCCCGTCTCCGGCTACGCCTATGTCGCGGCCAAGGCGGCGCTGATCAACCTCGTGCGCCACGCCTGCACCGAGCTGGGGCCGCACGGCGTCCGCATCAACGCGGTGGCGCCGGGCTTCATCGTCACCAATCTCGCCGGCGGCGCCCTCGGCCGCGACGAGGCGCTGGCCGCGCAGCTGTCCGAGCGCGTGCCGCTGCGCCGCGTCGGCCGCGCCGAGGAGCTGCAGGGCGTGGCGCTGTTCCTCGCCTCCGACGCGTCGAGCTACGTCACCGGCACCGTCATCCCGGTCGACGGCGGAGTGACCGCGACATGACCCTCACGGCCGCCGCCGCGCGCCGCCCGTCACGGGCTCTTCAGGAGATCCTCGGCGTTGCGCTCCAGCGTCTCGATCACCCGGTCCACCTCCTCCGGCGGCAGGTCGGCCAGGAGCCTCCGGTGCCGCTCGACCGCGACCGGCACGATCTCGCGCACCAGCGCCGATCCCTGCTCGGTCAGCGAGACGAGGCTGACGCGGCTGTCGGAGGGGTGCCCGTCCCGCTTCGTCAGGCCCCTCGCCTCGAGGTCGCGGACGGAGCGGCTGATCCAGCCCTTGTCGGTGTAGGCGCGGCGCGCCAGCTCGTTGACGGACAGCGGCTGGTCCTCGTTCAGCACGACGAGGACGCGAAGCTCGACATTGCTGATGCCGAAGCGGGTCTCGTAGACGAGGCTCGCGCCGCGGCTGACCCGGTCGGCCAGGCGGATCAGGCGGAAGGCGAGCAGCGACGTCAGGTGCCGCCTGCACTCGTCCGCGGCCTCCCGCGCTTCCTCTTCCGGTGGTGCCGCCGGCTCGCCGCCCTTCATGTCGCCCCGCTGCCCGGACCGGGTCGTGCCGCCCGATTCCCTCGTTCCCCGCATTACCGCAGGAAAGCGGCGCCCCGGCAATCGCCATCGGCAAGGAGATCTCGATGACGGCCCGCGTCTTCATGGCGCCCGGCGCCTACGTGCAGGGGCCCGGCGCCCTCGATCTCGTCGGCGAGAAGGCGGCCTCGTTCGGCGTGCGGGCATCGGTCGTGTGCGACGCCGCCATGCTCGGGCCGCTGGAGGAGCGGCTGTCGGCCGCGCTGGGCGGCGCCGGCGTCATGGCGACGTTCCACGCCTTCTCCGGCGAGGTGACGCGCGCGGCGATCGCGGCGCTGGCCGGGGCCGCGGCGGAGGCGCCGCACGTCGTCGTCGGCGTCGGCGGCGGCCGGGCGATCGACGCGGGCAAGGGCGCGGCGCTGACCCTGGACCGCCCTTTCATCAGCGTCCCGACCGTCGCCTCGACGGACGCGCCGGCCTCGCGCGGCATCGCGATCTACGACGAAAGCCACCGCGTCGTCGCGGTGGAGCAGCTGCCGCGCAATCCCGAATGGGTGCTCGTCGACACGGAGGTGATCGCGGCGGCGCCCGCCCGCTTCCTGCGCGCCGGCCTCGGCGACGCCCTGTCGAAGAAGTTCGAGACGGAGGGCGTCTTCGCCGGCAGCGGCCTCAACAAGCACGGCACCCGGCCCCTGCACGCCGCGCGCGCGATGGCGCAGGCCTGCTACGATGCCGTGCGCGCGCACGGCGTCGCGGCGCTCGCGGCGTGCGAGGCCGGACAGGCGGACGAGAGCCTCGAGGCGGCCGTCGAGGCCATCCTGCTCCTCTCGCCCATGGCGTTCGAGAACAGCGGCCTGTCGGTCGCGCACGCGATGGCGCCGGTGCTCGCCGCGATGCCGGCGGCCGGCGGCTCGCTGCACGGCGAGCACGCCGCCTACGGCACGCTCGTCCAGGTCCTCGCGGAGGGCCGGCCGCGGGCGGAGACGGACGAGCTGATCGGCTTCTGCCGCGAGATCGGCCTTCCGACAAGCCTGTCCGGCCTGGGGCTCGGCGGCATCGCGGAGGGCGAGATCCGCGGGATGGCCGAGGCCTGCGCCGCCGGCCCGCACATGGAGAACCAGGCACGCCGGCTCTCGGCACGGGACATCGAGGCTGCCATGCTGGCGCTCGAGGAGATGGGCTGAGGCTCGAGGACGTGGGCCGACACTCGTGGACATGGGCCGACGCTCGAGGAGATGGGCCGAGCCACCATGTCGCAACCCGCACCGGAGGGTATCGTTGTCAAGACAACGATACATTGCTAGGAAGGCAGTGTCGCAGCCGCGCAGAAATGCATGCCACGCACGGCCGGCGACGCGGCAAGAAGGACCGGAGAAACCGTGACCGTGACCATTCCCTACAGGTTCCGCCCGCCGCTCTTCGCGCCCGAGGACTTCAAGGGCAAGCCGCCGAGCTACAGCCGCACCGTCGAGGACGGGCTGCTGATCGAGCGCGACGTGCCCGTGAAGATGCGCGACGGCGTGACGATCTACATCGACGTGTTCCGGCCGGCGGACGAGACGCCGGCCGCTCCCCTCATCGGCTGGGGGCCCTACGGCAAGCACAGCCCGACCCACATGCCGACGCATTTCCCGACGGCCGAGGTGACCGAGGAGACGATCTCCCGGCACACCGCCTTCGAGGCGGTCGACCCCGTCTACTGGGTGCCGCGCGGCTACGCCGTGATCGACGTCGACCCGCGCGGGACCTGGTATTCCGAGGGCAAGGCGACCTTCCTGTCGCCCGAGGAGGCGCAGGACTTCTACGACCTCATCGAGTGGGCCGGCACGCAGGACTGGTCGACCGGCAAGGTCGGCCTCGCCGGCGTCTCCTACCTCGCCTTCGCGCAGTGGCACGTCGCGGCGCTCAACCCGCCGCACCTCGCCGCGATCAACCCGTGGGAAGGCTGGTCTGACATCTACCGCGAGATCATCCGCCACGGCGGCATCCCGGAGACGCATTTCTGGTCCTACCTGCCCGGCCGCTGGGGCCGCTCGACGACCGAGGTCGAGGACCTGGCGCTCGAGACGGCGGAGAGGCCCTTCTTCGACGAGTACTGGGCCTCGAAGGTGCCCGACCTCGAGGCGATCACCGTGCCGGCCTTCGTGGTCGCGAGCTGGACGGACCAGGGCGTCCACACCCGCGGCACGCTCGAAGGCTTCCGGCGCATCTCCTCGAAGCAGAAATGGCTGATGGTGCACGGCCGCAAGAAATGGTCGCACTTCTACGAGCCGGATTCGGTGCGCCGGCAGACGGAGTTCTTCGACCACTTCCTGCTCGGCAAGGACACGCCGGTCACCGACTGGCCGCGGGTCGAGGTCGAGGTGCGCGAGAGCTACTACTCCGGCACCATGCAGGCCGACACGGAGTGGCCGCTGGCGAACACGCGCTACGTGCCGCTCCATCTCGACGCGTCGCGCCACGCGCTGAGCGAGACGCCCGCCGCCGAGGCCGCCACGGCGCACTACGACAGCGGCAGCGATGATCCCCGCGCCTCGCAGCTGACCTTCGACCTCAAGTTCGACGCCGACACCAAGCTCGTCGGGCACATGAAGCTCAAGCTCTTCCTGTCCGCCGAGACGGCCGACGACGCCGACGTCTTCGTCGCGGTGCAGAAGCTCGACGCCGACGGCCACCTCGTCGACTTCCCGGTCCAGAGCCAGTTCGAGGACGGCCCGGTGGCGGTCGGCTGGCTGCGCGCCTCGCACCGCGAGCTCGACCCCGAGCGGTCGCAGCCGCACCACCCGGTGCTCAGGCACCAGCGCGAGCTGAAGCTGACGCCGGGCGAGATCGTGCCGCTCGAGATCGAGATCCTGCCGTCCGGCACGATGTTCCGCGCCGGCGAGAGCCTGCGCCTCTTGATCCAGGGCCGCGACGTGTGGAACTGGCCGAAGCCGAACGTCATGTCGCTGCACGAGAACCTGGTGAACGAGGGCCGCTACACCGTCCACACGGGCGGCGAGCACGATTCGCACCTGCTCGTGCCGGTCGTCGCCTGACCCGGCGACGACCTACCGCCAGCGCGTGATGATCGCCTCGGCGACGGCCGACAGGCTGTCGCCGACGATGTCGGGCGTCGGCAGCCCCTCGACCGGCAGCACCGCGTTCCCCGGCAGCGTCACCAGCGCGCCGCGGCAGCCCGCCGCCTGCGCCCCCAGCGTGTCCCAGGCGTGCGCGGCGACGAGGCAGATGTCGGAGGGCCCGACGCCGAGCGCCTGCCACACCATCCGGTAGACCTCGGGCGCCGGCTTGAAGCGGCCGACCTCGTGCACCGTGAAGCTGCGCTCGAAGTGCTCCGCCAGCCCCGCGCGCTCCAGCGGGCTCGGGGCCCCGCCCGGCGCCGAGTTCGTCACCGTCACCAGCCTGAAGCCCGCCTCGGCGAGGCGGCGCAGGGCCGCCGCGGCATCGGGGTGGGCCGGCATGGCGGCCAGCCGCTCGCGGAGCTCGGCCACGTCGTCGTCGGAGACGGTCGTCGAGCGCGTGTCGCCGAGCATCTTCAGCGCGCCGGCGCCGAGCGCGCCGAACGGCACGTAGCGGCCGCACAGCGTGACGGCCTCCGAATAGAGGATGAGCTGGGCGAACCACTCGCGCATGGTTCCGGCGTCGCCGAAGAGGCGCTCGAACAGGGGCTCGAGCGTCGTGATGTCGAGCAGGGTCTCGTTCACGTCGAAGGCGAGGATGGAAGGGCTGTCGGTCTCGGCCATCGTGCGGGTCCCGTTGCCGGAGGAGGGCCGGACGCGCCCGGCATGGCGAGCGGTCCGTAGCGAGGCAACGGCACCGGACCCGCCCGGGGTCCCGGCTGGCCGCAGGATACTTCGCGGAAGGGCTGCTGGACCGGTTCGGGATCAGGCCGCGCGGGCGCGCCAGGCGGCGAGCCAGGCGAGGACCGCCAGCCCGCCCGAGATCACCACGTTCCAGCCGGCCAGCGACAGGCCGAGGAGCCGCCACGCGGCCTGGTCGCAGCGCACGACCTGCGCCTTGTTGAGCTGGCCGAGCAGGCTCGACGCGTCGGTCGTGTCGGGCACGGACCCGGTGCAGTCGGTCGGCCCGGGCCAGAAGCCCCACTCGATGCCCGCGTGATAGGCGGCGATGCCGGCCGTCACGGCCATCGCCACGCCGAACAGCGCGAGCAGACCCCGCGCCGGGAGCGGCAGCCGGCGCGCGATCAGCGCGGCGAGCAGCGCCAGCGGCACGCCGGCGTAGTAGGGCAGCCGCTGCTCGAGGCACAGCGGACAGGGCGGCAGGCCGCCGATCAGCTGGAAGCCCCAGGCGCCGAGAATGGTGGCGGCCGCGACGAGGCCGAGGATCCAGGCGGCGGACGACAATCTCACGGCCACCCCCTCAGAGGAACTTGATGGCGGCGAAGCCGCCGAACAGCAGGATGACGAAGACGGTGAAGACGAGGCCCAGGCGCTTCTCGATGAAGTCGCGGATCGGCGGCCCGACCCAGTAGAGCAGCGCCGCCACCACGAAGAAGCGCAGGCCCCGCGCCAGCACGCTCGCCAGCATGAACACCGGCAGCGGCAGCCCGGTGGCGCCGCTCGCGATGGTGATCACCTTGTAGGGGAACGGCGTGACGCCGGCGAAGAAGACGATCCACGCGCCCCAGTCGTTGTACCAGGCGGCGAACTCGTGGAACTTCTCGGAATAGCCGTAGAAGGCGAGGATCGGCTGCGCCACCGCCTCGAACAGGAAGGCGCCGATCACCCAGCCGAGCAGCCCGCCGGCGACCGAGGCGACGGTGCAGATGCCGGCGTAGAGCCACGCCTTGCGGCGCTCCGACAGGACCATCGGCAGGAGCAGCAGGTCGGGCGGCAGGGGAAAGACCGAGCTCTCCACGAAGGCGACGATCGCCAGCGCCGTCGGCGCGCCGCGATGGGCGGCGAGCGACATGGTCCAGTCGTAGAGGCGGCGCAGCATGGCGGGCGCGGAGCTCGGGCGGTCAGCGGTTCCGGTTCGCTGCAGCGGTTAGCCGCTTCGCGCCGCGAAGTCCATGGCTACCTTGGTCGCGTGCCCGCCCTCAGGGCTCCGAATCGGGGTTAACACGTTAGCGCGCCGAGAATGCTTGTGAGGTATTCGGTGCTCCAGCCTGCGATCTTGCGCCTTCGCTTGATGGCTTTCTTGTCATCGACGGCGCGGACGAGGTTGAGGGCGAAGTGGCGGACGACGGCCATATTGAGGGCGCCATGCCCCTTGCGGAGCCTGGACTGGTCGTCCTTGAAGATGACGTCGAGTGTCCAGTGCAGGCTGTTTTCGATGGCCCAGTGGCCGCGCACGGCCTGGCCAGCGCATTCGGCGGTCAGGGGTCTTGAGGAGACGTAGTAGCGCGTCTCGAAGCGGCTTCTGTCACGGAGCTGGGTGCGCGAGGCGACGCGGATCAGGCAGGCGATTGCGGGGAGACGAAACTCCCTGGGGAAGCGACGGTCGCCGGAGAGCCAGGCGACGTCGTGGGCGACCGTGACGGATCGTTCCTCGATGCGGCCGTGCCCCTTGTCGACATCGACATGAACCTCAAGGCTTCCCTCGGCGGCGTCATCAAAGAAGCGGGCGATGTCGGTGCGCAGCGTCGGTTGGTTCGCCTTGACCGCCAGCAGGTAGTCGGCCCCCGCTTCCAGGATCGCGCCGGCGACGGCCGGATTGGTCGCCACGGCGTCGATCGTGACGAGGGCGCCATCGAGCCCGCCGCCGTCGGCAAGGCGCTCGACGAGAGCCGGGATGGCGACCACCTCGGCGGATTTCTCCGCCACCGCCTCCTGGCCGAGCACCAGGCGGCTGGTGGTGGCGAAGGCAGAGACGAGATGGAGCGCTGCCTTGCCCGCCTTGCAATCATGGCTGCGCCGGGACGTCTTGCCGTCGATGGCGACAAGGTCCGGACGGTCCGGCCAGGTTTCGCGCACCCAGGCGGTGAAGGCTTCCTGGAACAGCGCCGGATCGAGCCGGTTCATCATGATCGTCAGCCAGCGCTCGCCGGGAACGCCGTAATCGTAGGGCAGGTAGCGTCGCAGGAAGTCGAGCCGCTCCTCGCCCCAGGCGGCGATCATCTCGTAGTCGTCGCAGTCGCAGATCGTGCCGCAGACAACCAGGAACAGGATCTCGTCGAGCCTGTACGCCACCCGCCACGGCTCGCGCGGATCCTCGATCTGCCCCAGGTGATCGAGAAGCACCCTCAGGCGCGACTTGGATGGCTCCAGCTCTGCCAGCTCAACGACGATATGCCCACTCATGACGGCTCCGAATCGGGTCCGTCAACAGAATCAGCCTCCAAGCAACAGCGAAAGCCCGTTAACCCGAGTTCGGAGCCGTGTGCCCGCCCTTCCGGCGATTGACGGGGAGTCGTCGCCCGCTATGATCCGCCGCGCGTGCCCCTGTGGCGGAATGGTAGACGCGGCAGACTCAAAATCTGCTTTCCGCAAGGAAGTGCTGGTTCGAGTCCGGCCAGGGGCACCAGCCATCCCGAAGGCGATCCTCTCCGCGGCCCTCCGCGCTCAGCCGAGCCGGTGCTTCAGTGCGCGACGTGCCTTCCCGGCCGCGCGGCGCAGCGTGCTCCGTTGCGACGCCGCGACCTGCGGCCCGGTCGCATCCGGATTGGCCGGCAGCCGGCGTGCCAGCGCCAGCAGCTCCGGCCCGACCTTCCGCAGCATCGCCTGGAGCTCCTCGCGCGACGGCTGGTCGAGCGCTTCGGCCTCGGGCCAGGCGGCGGCGTCCCACCATCTGGCGTCGCCGGCCATGGCGTCGCGCTGGGCGGGATCGAGATGCTCCATCAGCCGCTCGTTGTCCGCCCGGCAGGCCTCGACGATCTCTTCGGCGAGCGAGCGCGGCACGATCCACGGGGTGCGCCCCTCGTCGAGGAGCGGCGCGAACACCGCGTCGGCCACCGCGCCGCGCACCTGGCGCAGCCCCGGCACGGCGCGGTAGAACTGCACGAGCTGGCGGCTCTTGCTGTCGTTGACCCGGCGATAGTCGCCGGCCGAGGCGCTCGCCCCCAGCACCCCGGCGAAGTCGCTGACCGTGTCACCGCCGTGCAGGCGGACCGTCAGCTTGGTGACGCGCGGCATCGTCGCCCAGGCGTCGAGCAGCCGCGCCCATTCCATGAACATCGTCCCGGCGGCGTGCACCATGTCCTCCGGCGAGGCGTGTTCGCCCTTCCACGCCCACCACTGCCACCAGCCCGAGTTCAGGAAGCCGACCTGGGGCCGGACATAGGCGATGGCGTGGGCGTCGGAGATGCCGATCTCCCTCAGGAGCTCGCCGTCGCGGAACATGGCGCCATTCCCGCTCCAGCCTTCGCTCGACAGGACCGGGATCCTGCCGTGGCCGCGGATCGCGGCGAGCCCCTTGCGGGTGAGCTCCGTGTCGATCCCGTCGAGCCGGCCGCGCGAGGCGACGTAGCCCTGCCGCGCGCGCATGGCCCGCTGCCGCAGCGTCTCGCCGCTGGCGACCGAGCCGTCCTCGTCGATCACCGCGTACTCGTAGCCCGTGCCGGCGAGGCCGCCCTGGGAGAGGAAGGCCTGCAGCGAGCTCGAGCCGGTCTTGCTGAAGCCGATATGTAGCACCGCGTCCGGCATGGGCGGGTCTCTCCCTCGTCTTTCGTCCGCGCGCGACCATACGGCGGCGGCGCTCGGACGCAAGCGCCGGCGCCGGCCACACCCGATCGGCTGCGAACGAAAAAGGGCCCGCGTCGCGCGACGCGGGCCCCGGTCGTCGGTTCCGCCGGACGTGCCGGCCGGAAGATCAGAACTTGTAGTTCAGGCCCACCTTGACGGTGTGCGCGGTCACGTCGGCGCTCGAGTAGTAGTTGAGCGGAACACCATCGACGCCGTCGAGGTCCATGCTGCCGAAGTCGAAGTACATGTACTCCGCCTTCGCCGTCCAGCCGCCGCCCAGCGCCACCTCGGCGCCGCCGCCGACCGTCCAGCCGAACATCGTCTCGCTGCCGTCGACGCGAAGGACGCCACCGCCGCAGGGGGCGACGCTGCAGGTGTCGACGACGCTGGCGTCGGCGTTGATGAACGCGCCACCGCCCTTGACGTAGAACAGCGCGCGGCCGGCCGTGAAGCCGAGACGGCCGGTCAGGGCGCCGTAGAAGTCACCGCTGAAGTCGGACCGCGTGTCGCCGTTGGAGAGGGCGACCGAGTTCGGATCGATCTTGGAATCGTCGATCCCCATGTAGCCGAGCTCGCCTTCGACACCGAACACGAAGTTCTGGCTCTGCCAGTTGTAACCGGCGGTCGCGCCGCCGAAGAAGCCGTCGGCGTCGATCGTCCAGGGAGCGGACGTGCCGTTGTAGTAGAAGCCGAAGGTCGGGTTGTACGGCTCCGTCATGTCGACGTCGCCCCACGCGTAGCCCGCGAAGACGCCGACATAGGGGCCCGTCCAGCTCCAGGCCGGCGCGACGACCGGGGCGGCCATCGGCATCTTCTCGTACATCGGCGCGTCCGCCGCCTTCGATGCGCTCACGCCGCCGATCAGTGCGGCGACGGCCAGCGCGACAACAGTGCTCTTCGTCTTCATGCTCGCATGCCTCCTCGCGAGGATAACAGTGGGGCAATCGACACCGCCTCTCGGGCGCCGCTTGCAGCATTCGCTTTCGCCAATGTGCCAAAACCCCACGATTCGGCTACGAAAATCTTCCTCCGGCGTATCCATTTTCCGGCAGTGTTGAGTATCGGCAACGCATCCTCTGCTTTGTACAGACTCCCCGGGGCGCCACCCGGTCGTTCGCGCTCCCTGCACGAGGTCCCGCCGCCAGCATATCTGTACATTCCCCTGGGTCGCCGCTTCGTTTTCGGCAGGAATCTGCCTCGGGGCGCGCGCAACTCTGCAAGCAGACGACAGTCATTCGCGGCTCTCCGGGATGTCCGGCCGTCGATGCGGGGCCGCCATCCACTGCGGACGGGCAGCGGCGCCCCGCGCGAACACTGTCCCCTGCGGAAGGCTCGACTCGGCCGCGTCGGCCATCTTGCCGACACGCCGCGCGAGCGCGGCCGGCGTTCGCAGATTCGCCACAATCTGGGATCGAAGCTTCGTCGTGCCGCACCTCGCGGCGCAGCGCGGGTGGCGCCTCTCCACCTGGAACGAAACGTCGATGACCATCGCCGTCCCCACGGGGCAGGCCACCGCCCCTTCCCGCACGAACGTCGTCGTGTGGTGGAACGCCTTCTTCTTCATGCTTCTCTGCGCGGCCGAGACCGGCTTCATGGCCGGCGCCCTCGACTGGGGCGTGGCGGGGATGCTGCACTTCTCCCCCGCCGTCTACCTGCCGCTCAGCGCCGTCCTGGCGCTCGGCGTGGCGTGGGTGAGCGTGCTCGCCTTCCGCCGCGCGCTGCGCTCGGAGCGCCTCATCGCCGGGCGCGGCTGAGCGGTCCCGCCGGCAGCCCCCTCACCTCCGGCCGAGCGCGTAGAGCGCGATGCCGGAGGTGGTGGCGACGTTGAGGGAATCGAAGCCGGCTTCCATGTCGATGCGCACCGTCCGGCAGCGCGCCATGAGGCCGGGCGGCAGGCCCGGGCCCTCCGCCCCGAGAAGAAGCGCCGTGCGGCCGCGGCCGCCGCCGAGCGACATCAGCTCCTCCTCGCCGGCGGGCGACAGCGCCAGCGCCGCGAAGCCCGCCGCATCGAGGCAGGCGAGCATCGCCTCGCCGCTCTCCACGCGGGCGAACGGCACCTTCAGCGTGCCCCCGACCGAGACGCGGATCGCCTTCCGGTAGAGCGGGTCGCAGCTCGCCCCGTCGAGCAGCACGGCGTCGACGCCGAAGGCGGCGGCGTTCCTGAAGATCCCGCCGATATTGTCGTGGTTCGACACGCCGACGAGCCCGACGACCAGCGCCCGCTCGGGCAGGCCCGCCAGCAGCCCGGTCGGCGCGGGCTCCGGCAGACGGCGCCCGACGGCCAGCACGCCGCGATGGATGTGGAAGCCCACCACCTCGTCCATCACCGCCTGGCTCGCGACCAGCACCGGCACTTCCGCCGCGACCTCCGAAAGCAACGGCCGCAGCGCCTCGAGCCGCCGCTCGCTCACGAGCACCGAATCGGCGGCGAAGCGCGACGAGGTGAGAAGCACGCGCAGCACGACCTCCCCTTCCGCCACGAAGCGGTCGCCGTGGCCGCGCAGGTCGCGCTCGCGGATGCCCGTGTAGGGCCCGAGCCGGGCGTCGGCAGGGTCGTCGATGCGGAGGACGGGGAAATCGGGGGCGGCGCTGGAAGCGTTCATCGGCGGAAGATGTCGCCGGCCGCGCGGGCGCGCAAGCACCGCGCGGTCGTCGATGCGCCGCGATCGCGCTACCACCAGCCCTGGCGGCCGAACCACGACAGGATGCGGCTGTCGGGCACGACGTCGGGGTGCGACTGCAGCGCGGCCGAGACGAGGACGGTGATCACGACGGCCGCCACGGCGACGGCCAGGGTGGTCGACAGCTTCATGGGCCTCTCTCCGCGGCGATCGCGGCACGGGTCGCACGGCAAGCGACCCGGCGGGAGCGGACCGCCGGGTCGCCGGAAGCGGCTCGCCTGATCCGGGGGCGGGATCGGCGAGCCGGCGGGGGCCTTACTCGGCCGCCGGGCCGACGTCCATCTGCGGGCCGTCGTCCTTCGGCGCCGGCATGCCGTTGCGCGGGCCGGGGCCGCGGTCGTCGTCGCCGCGGAACTGGTGCCAGCGCTCGCCGCGGCCGCCGCGGCCGTCACGGTCGCCCCAGCCGCCGTGGCCGAAGCCGCCGCGATCCTGCATGGTCAGCTTGCCGTCGCCGTTGCGGTCCATCCGCTCGACCACGCCCTGGAGGGGCTTCGACAGCTCGTCCGCGGTGACCGCGGCATCGCCGTTGGGGTCGAGGAACTGGAACGACCGCACCGCCATCGGCTCGACCAGCTCGGCGAAGAGCTTCTTGTACTCGTCGAGCTGCAGCTCGCCGTCGCCGTTGGCGTCGTACTGCTTCATGCGGTCCTGCAGGAGCTTGTCGAGATCCTCCTGGGTCACGCTGCGGTCGCCGTCCGTGTCGGCCATCTGGAAGACGCGCATCATCATCATGCCGCCGACCGGGCCGTGGCCGCCGGGGCCGTCCATGCCGGGGCCGAAGCCGCCGTGGCGGAAGCCGTGGCCGCCGAAATGGCGCTCGTGGCGCGGGCCGTCGCCGCCGCGGTCGCCCCAGCCATGCGCCTGCACGGCGCCGACGAGCCCGATCGTCGCGACCATGGCGCCACCGGCCGCCAGGAACTTGAGAGAGGTCTTCATCGGATATCTCCTTGTTGGTGTGCGTCCGATGACAGGAGATATGAGGGCCGTCTGTCGCAGGACTTTCCGCCGGAACGGCTTTTCTGTCTCATGCGGGGCGCCTTCCGCCCGGATGACACGTTCCGATACAATTTGCAGCGGACAGGCCGCGCCGCGGCAGCGTAGACACTGGGCCATGGACGAAACGCCCCACATCCTCGTCGTCGACGACCACCGCGACATCCGCGACCTGCTCGCGCGCTACCTCGCCAAGAACGGCATGCGGGTGACGACGGCCGAGAGCGCCGCGGCCGCGCGCCGGCAGCTCAAGAGCGCCGCCGTCGACCTCGTCGTGCTCGACGTCATGATGCCGGGCGAGGACGGGCTGACGCTGTGCCGCCACCTGCGCGAGGCCAACGAGACGCCGGTGATCCTGCTCACCGCCATGGCCGAGGACACCGACCGCGTCGTCGGCCTCGAGATCGGCGCCGACGACTACGTGACGAAGCCGTTCAACCCGCGCGAGCTCCTCGCCCGCATCAAGGCGGTGCTCCGCCGCACCCAGGCGCTGCCGCCCTCGCGCGAGCCCGCCACGGGCAGCCGCTACGTCTTCGGCGCCTGGACGCTCGACACCGCGCGGCGCGAGCTGATCGGCGAGGACGCCGTCGCGGTGCCGCTGTCGACGGGAGAGTTCCGGCTCCTCGTCGCGCTGCTCGAGCGGCCGGGCATGGTGCTGTCGCGCGACCAGCTCCTCGACATCACCCGCGGCCGCAACGCCGGCCCCTTCGACCGGGCGATCGACAACCAGGTCAGCCGCCTGCGCCGCAAGATCGAGGACGACCCCAGGCAGCCGGCCCTGATCAAGACCGTCTGGGGCGGCGGCTACACCTTCGCCGGCGAGGTCGAGAAGCGATGAGGCTTCTGCCGAGGAGCTTCGCCGGCCAGCTGTCGCTGCTCCTCCTGATCGCCCTCTTCCTGGCCCAGACGCTGGCCTTCGTGATGTTCGCCGGGGAGCGCTCGCGCAACGCGCGCGACGCCTTCCACGACGTGGTGATCGGCCGCATCGCGACGCTGCTCCGCGCCGTGCCCGACCTGCCGCCCGGCAGCCGCCCCGACGTGCTCAGCGCGGCGAGCTCGCGCTTCCTGCGCTTCTGGGTGTCGCCCGAGCCGCCGCGGGGCAGCCCGCCCGGCAGCTTCGGCGGCTTCGAGCCGGAGCTCGCGCTCTATCTCGGCGTCTCGCCCGCCGACATACGGGTGGCCGTGCTGCACGCCGACCCGCTGCCCGGCCGGCCGTCGGACCGCCGGCCGCCGGACCCGCTCGAGGAGGGCGACGGCGGCGACGACGGCAACGCCCACGGCGGCTGGTGGCACGACCGGCACGATCCGCGCGACCACGGGCCGCCCTTCTGGATCTCGCTGTCGGTGCGGCTGCCGGACGGCGAATGGCTGAACGCCGTCACCGGCCCGCCGCCGCCGGCCCGGCCGTTCGGGCGCGCCTTCATCATGAGCCTCGGCCTGTCGGGCCTGGCCATCTCCCTCGCCGCCATCTTCCTCGCCCGCCGCATGGCGCGGCCGATGCGGCGCCTCGCGCAGGCCGCCGAGCGCTACGGCCGCGGCGAGCGCTTTGCGCCGCTCGACGAGACCGGGCCGGACGAGGCGCGGCGCAGCGCGCGCGCCTTCAACCAGATGCGCGAGCGGCTCGATTCCTTCGTTGCCGACCGCACGCGGATGCTGGCGGCGATCTCGCACGATCTGCGCACGCCGATCACCAGCCTGCGCCTGCGCGCCGAGCTCGTCGACGACGAGGAGACGCGCGACAAGCTGATCGAGACGCTCGAGGAGATGCAGCACATGACGGAAGCTGCCCTCGCCTTCGCCCGGGCCGACCAGGCCGAGGAGGAGACGCGCTCGGTCGACCTGACGGCGCTGGTCGAGAGCCTCGCCGACGACCTCGCCGAGCTCGGCCAGGACGTCACCGCCGCCGAGGGCGCGCCGGTCGTGGTGCGCTGCCGGCCCGTCGCGCTGCGCCGCGCGATCCGCAACGTCGCGGAGAACGCGGTGCGCTACGGCGAGCGGGCGCGGCTCTCAGTGCGGCAGGTCGACGGCCGCGCCGAGATCGTCGTCAGCGACGACGGCCCGGGCATCCCCGACGGCGAGGTCGAGCGCATGTTCGAGCCGTTCGTGCGGGCGGAGAGCTCGCGCAGCCGCGAGACCGGCGGCATCGGCCTGGGCCTCGCCATCGCACGCACCATCATGCGCGCCCATGGCGGCGACATCGTGCTGGCGAACCGCGAGGGCGGCGGCCTCGACGCCCGGCTGAGCCTGCCGGTCCAGCCGGACTAGCGGCGGCCGGCCTCCGCCGCATCGCGGGCGCCGCAACACGCCGCAAGGCGCCAGTGGGGCGCGCCGCCTTTACCTCCTGTTAGGCTGTCGGACGGGCGCGCACATCGGATCTCGATTCGTTCACCGGGGGCCAATCGGGAACATCCCGCGTGGATCGGCTCGCGGAAATGCCCGGCAGCGGCGCGAGTCCGGGGAGGCGCCGGACGCCTCCCCTTCGGCGGCTGCGGAACGTCACGTCCCGTGCCGAGCCTCGTCGGCCGTCACTGCGCCGCGTCGACCGGCACGCTGAACCGCTTGCCCTCGACGTCCGTCAGGGTCAGCGTCAGCGGCCCGGTGCCCGCCGCCATGGCGCCGGACGGGAGGGCGAAGGAGAGGGTCGACTTCGTGCCGAGCTGGCAGCGCAGCCCGTACGAGATCTTCGTGCAGGCCGACCACGGCGCGTAGCGGTTCTCGATCTTCACGGTGTCGCCCTGCGTCAGGGCGGCGGCGTCGTAGTCGAAGACCGCGGCCGCGCCGGCAGCCTCGCCGGCCGGGGCGAGCGTCGCCCG
Source organism: uncultured Alphaproteobacteria bacterium (assembly GCA_963816555.1). Classification (GTDB taxonomy): domain Bacteria; phylum Pseudomonadota; class Alphaproteobacteria; order Rhizobiales; family Tepidamorphaceae; genus Lutibaculum. The sequence goes on from CAWFLD010000011.1 coordinate 424,332, forward strand.
CACCACGTAGAGGCCCTGGGTGTCCGGGCCCGCATCCATGTAGGCGTTCACGTCGATCCGGCCGTCGGCGAGCGCGGCGTCGCTCAGCGTCACGTGCGGGACGAGGTTGTTCACGCGCTTGCCGAGCGGGCTGTAGATCGCGCCGAAATTGTAGCCGTAGAAGAACACGGTGAACGCGATGGACAGGACGCCCAGCCCGCCGGCCACGGCGAGGAAAGGCCTGCGGTCGAAGGGCAGCGCGCCGCTCGTCAGCCAGGCCAGCCAGGGGTGCCGGTCGCTCAGGCCGCTGGCGGCGAGCCGGCCGTCGAGCGAGAACGGGCCGCTGCCGGTCAGGAGCGTCACCGAGGCCATCGCGAACCCGCTGGCCGCCATCGTCCACTCGTCGAGGCAGGTCGTGCCCATCCAGCCGAACACGATCATCAGGAAGGCGGCCAGGCCGAGGCCGATCAGCGACATCAGCCGGGTGCCGAGGCCGACGATCAGGCCGACGCCGACCACGAGCTCGACCAGGCTGAAGCCGATGACGGCGATCTGCAGCAGCAGCGGCTGCCCGAGCACCCAGTGCAGCAGGCCGTCCATGCCGAAGGGGACGCCGGGGGCGGCGTGCACCAGCTTGTTGGCGAGATAGCCGTGCGAGGTCGGGTCGATCTTCTGGGTCGCGTAGATGAAGCGGCGCGAGGCGCCGCCCCAGTAGATCCAGCCGAGCACCAGCCGGTTGGCGAGCGCCGCGGCGCCCATGAGCTGCCAGGTCGTCGCCTCTATGCCGATGCCGGAAGCGGCGTTGCCGGCCCCCGCCGCCGCGCGCGAGGCCGGGAAGGATTGTGTGAGCGCCATCTTGAACTCCTGATGGGCATGAAGAACACGAGGGGTGCGCGTGAAGCCGCGGCGGTGCCCGGAGGCGGGGCCGCGAGTCTCGCTGCGGGAGAGCTTGTGCCGCCGGCCGGCGCCGCGCTCTTTGAGCAAAATCATTCCAGCGGCACCGGATTTTGCGCAACGAGACCCCTGCCTCCTCCGATTTCCCCTCGCTTTCGCTGGCTTTCCCGGCGCATGGCGGCAGGTGCGCGCGGCGCTTCGCCGCAGCCATCTCGCATCTTGTGAAAATTGCGAGCATTCCGCTTTACCTGGCGGAAAAGCGGCGCGTGTACGGTCTCCACCTCGCGAAGTTCCAGCCCTGCTGGCCATGGCCATCCGCCGGGAAGCCTGTCTCATGCCGTCGAGCCCGACATTCCGCATCGCTGCCATCGTCACCGTGACCGTGATCGGCGCGATGTCGCTCGGCGGCCTCTACCTGCTCGGCGAGGCGCGGCAGAACGAGACGGCCAAGCTCGAGCGCGCCGTCAACCAGGCGTGGACGCTGGGCCGGCTCGGCAAGGGCGGCACCACGCTCGAGGACCTCGTCGCGGTCGGCCGCCGCATGGCCGAGAAGACGCCGGTGCTCGGCGGCATCGTGCGCGACGAGACCGGCAAGGAGGTCGCGCGCTTCGGCGAGGTGCCGGAGCCGGATCCGGAAGCCGCCGCGGAGCCGACGATGGGCGAGCGCCTGTACGGCGCGCCGACCCTCGACATCGAGCTGCACGACGCGGCGCACGACATCCGGCTCGTCGTCGACGCCGGCGAGCGCTCCGAGACGCTGCGCCGCGCCACCGCCAGCGTCCTCGGCCTGTCGCTGGTGATCGCCAGCCTCGTCGGGGCGATCGCGGCGTGGCTGAGCGAGATCTGGGTCTCGCGGCCGCAGCGCCAGGTGGCGGATCTGCTGGCGGACCCGACGCCGGAGAAGGTCCGCGAGGTCGCCCGCAGGTGGAAGGGCGGCAGCTCGTCGCGCTCGCGCCTCGGCGCCGCCGCCGCGACGATGGCGGGCGAGTATCTCGTGCTGGCCGATGCCGGCCTCAAGCGCACCCAGACCCTGGTCGACAACTACCCGCACCCGATCGTCGTCTTCACGCTCGACGGCGAGCTCGAGAGCGCCAACCGCTCCGCCCTCCGGCTGTTCGCCGCCGGCGACCTCGAGGAGCTGCGGGCGCAGGACCCGATCAACCTCTTCCGCACCGAGAGCGGCAACACCGTGGCCGAGGTGCTGGAACGCGGCGCACGGCTCGGGCCCGCCAAGGCCCAGACGCCGCGCGGCGACCTGCCGGGCCTCCTCGCCTTCGACCGCCTGCGCGATCCCGACGGCGGCGAGGACCGCATCGTCGCGACCTTCGTCGACCTGCGCGCCGCGCCGCCCGACGCCGGCGCCTCCGGCGACGTGCGCGTCGGCCGCCTCTCGGCGACGCTGGAATCCTGCCTGACGCTGATCCACGTGATGAGCGGCGACGACGAGGCCGCGACCGAGTCCGTCGTCGACCTCGGCCTGCTCGCGGAAGGCTGGCGCGACAAGAGCGTCGACCGCGGCCTGATCGAGCGGCTGACCTGGTCCGGCCTGCCCGTCGTCGCCGGCCGGCGGACATCTCTGGAGCGCGTCCTCGACTGCGCGCTGAACGTGGTGCGCAGCCGCAGCGGCTCGCTCCAGCCGGAGCTCGCCGTCGAGGGCCGCGTCAAGGATAACTCGGTCGTGATCTCGGTCAGCGAGAGCGGCGACGGCCCCGTCGCGTCCGGCGCCGACGCCGCGATCCCGATGGCGGCGCTCACCCGGCTGCTCGCCCGCGACGGCGGCAGCATCCTCGCCGCCGGCGGCGCCGGGCAGCCGAACCGGCTGAGCCTCAGCATCGCCTGCAACGCCCTCCCCGCCGAGGCATCGATCTCGCGGGCCGCCTGACGCGCCCTTTACGCGGCGCCCCCGGGGGATTAACAGAGGGTAAACCGTTCCCGGCTCCGCTTCAGACAGTTGCTCATGCGATATCTCAAAGCTCTGACGGCCGCATTACTGCTTTTCTGCGGCGTCTTCCTTGCGGCCCAGCCGGCCGCGGCGGGCCCGAGCCTCGTCTTCGACGTGCGCACCGGCGAAGTGCTGCACGCCTACGAGCCCTTCCACCGGTGGTATCCGGCGTCGCTGACCAAGCTGATGACGGTCTACGTCACCTTCGACGCGATCCAGCACGGCCTCGTCACGATGAAGTCGCCGGTGACGATCTCGGCGCACGCCACCGCCCAGCCGCCGAGCAAGATGGGCTTCAAGGTCGGCACCCAGATCACCGTCGAGGACGCGATCCGCATCCTGATGGTCAAGTCGGCGAACGACGTCGCGGTCGCCCTCGCCGAGAGCGTCGGCGGCTCCGAGGACCGCTTCGTGGCCGGCATGAACACCGCCGCGGCGCGCCTCGGCATGACCGACACGAACTACGTCAACCCGCACGGCCTGCCCGACCCGCGGCAGATCACCTCGGCCCGCGACCTCGCGCTCCTGACCCGCGCGATCATCAAGACTTACCCGCAGTACCAGGACTTCTTCGAGATGCCGAGCCTCCAGGTCGGGGGCCGCGTGCTGAAGAACCACAACAAGCTGATCGGCCGGTTCCGCGGCGCCGACGGCATGAAGACCGGCTTCATCTGCGCCGGCGGCTTCAACATCGTGTCGAGCGCCACGCGCGGCGGCCGGCGGCTCGTGGCGATCGTGCTGGGCGCGACGTCGGGCCGGCATCGCGACCAGATCGCGGCGGCGCTGCTCGAGGCGGGCTTCGCCCAGGGCGGCGGCTTCGACCTGTTCGGCCGCTCCAAGACGACGATCGCCGACCTGCGCCGGCCGACCAACATCGTCCAGCCGGTCGACATGCACCCCTACGCCTGCCAGAAGCGCACGCCGCCGGCGGAGATCGCCTCGTTCGGCTTCGTCGAGACGCCGAACCCGGACGCGACGAGCAGCGCCGCCCTGGCGCTCGCGCCGGACCAGCTGCGCATGCCGTCGCGGCGGGTCGAGCCGGTCTCGGCGCTCGCCGCGCCGCTGCCGCGCACCAAGCCCTACGGCACCGATCCCGCCGCGGCCGCGCCGACCGTCGATGCGCCGACGCCGGAGCCGGACGAGGTGCCCGACGAGGCGGCCGCCTTCCCGTTCCCGCGGCCGAACCCGCTGCGCGCCTCGCAGCAATAGCGGGGGCGGCCGCCGCCGCCCCTTCGCTACTTGCGGCGGATGCGGAAGCGGTAGACGCCGTCCTCCTCGCTCTGCGACAGCAGCGTGTGGCCGGTCTCGTTGCAGAAATGCGGCACGTCGATCACGGCGGCGGGGTCCGTCGCCTCGACCTCCAGCACCTCGCCCGAGCCGAGCCCCGACAGCGCCTTGCGCGCCTTCAGGACCGGCAGCGGGCACAGGAGGCCCTTCACGTCGAGATGGGTCTGCGGGCTCGCGTCCATGTTTCCAGATAGCCTCCACGGGTGCCCGGGCTCCATGCCCCTGCGGCACGCGACTTGTCAAACCGGCGTCCATCATTTTTCGATGGTCGCGGGATCACGAGATCCCCGGCGGCCGCCGCGGCGCGACCGGACGGAGAAAAGGTCCAGGGAGAAGATATGGCGCTCCTTCAGCGCGCGCGCAGCGAGTACATGTATCTCACGGCGGCCCTGCGCATCCTGCGGCGGCTCAAGCCCGTCGCGGAGAACAAGACCCGCACCTTTCCCGACGTCTTCGACGATCTCGCCGCGAGATACGGCGACCGGGTGGCCCTGCTCAACCACCGCGACAGCCTGACCTACCGGCAGCTCCTCGAGCGCTCGAACCAGTACGCCCACTGGGCGCTCGAGCAGGGCATCGGCAAGGGCGACACGGTGGCGCTGATGTTCGGCGCCCGGCCGGAATACCTCGCGGCCTGGATGGGCATCATCCGGGTCGGCGGCGTCGCGGCGCTGCTCAACATCCACCAGACCGGCAAGGCGCTCGCCCACTCCATCAACATCGTCGACGCGAAGTGCATCCTCGTCGATGCCGACCTCCTGCCGGCCGTCGAGGAGGCCGAGCCGCTCCTTTCGGGCACGCCGCCCGTCTGGGTCGCCGGCACCGCGCCGGCCGAGCGCATGGCGTTCGACACCGCGCTCGCCGGCATGCCGACGGGCCCGATCCCGGCGAACCGGGTGCCGCGCCTGACGATCGACGATCCCGCCCTCTACATCTACACGAGCGGCACGACCGGCCTGCCCAAGGCCGCGATCATCAACCACTACCGCATCCAGGCGATCATGAACGGCTTCTCCGCCGTCTGCGACGCCAGGGAGACCGACCGCATCTACGTCGCCCAGCCGCTCTACCACACGGCCGGCGGCGTGCTGGCGCCCGGCATCACGCTGATGGCCGGCGGCTCCTGCTTCATCCGCGAGAAGTTCTCCGCGCGCCAGTTCTGGGACGACATCGTCGAGTACGACTGCACGATGTTCCAGTATATCGGCGAGCTCTGCCGCTACCTGCTGCACGCGCCGCCCAACCCGAACGAGACGAAGCACAGGATCCGCCTGTGCGACGGCAACGGCCTCCGGCCCGACATCTGGGAAGCCTTCCAGAGCCGCTTCCGCATCCCGCGCATCGTCGAATGGTACGCCGCCACCGAGGGCAACGTCACGCTGTTCAACGTCGACGGCCGGCCGGGCTCCGTCGGCCGCATCCCGAAATGGCTCGAGAAGCGCTTCATGACGAAGATCGTGCGCTTCGACATGGACGAGGAGCGACCGGTCCGCAACGAGCAGGGCTTCTGCATCGAGTGCGCGCCGGACGAGGTCGGCGAGGCGATCGGCAAGATCCTGATCGACCCCAACGCGCCCGCCCAGCGCTTCGACGGCTATGCCGACCGCAAGGAGACCGAGCGCAAGATCCTGCGCGACGTCTTCGAGAAGGGCGACGCGTGGTTCCGCACCGGCGACCTGATGAAGAAGGACCGGCGCGGCTACTTCTTCTTCATCGACCGGATCGGCGACACCTTCCGCTGGAAGGGCGAGAACGTCGCGACCTCGCAGGTCGGCGAGGCGATCGGCGTCTTCCCCGGCGTGCGCGACGCCAACGTCTACGGCGTGCAGGTGGCGGGCCACGACGGGCGCGCCGGCATGGCCGCCCTGACGGTCGACGAGGGGCTCGACCTGCAGGGCCTGCACGACCATCTGGAACGCACCCTGCCGGCCTACGCGCAACCGCTGTTTCTCCGCCTGCGCCGCGATGCCGACGTGACGACGACGTTCAAGCAGCGCAAGGTGGACCTGCGGGCCGAGGGCTTCGATCCCGAAGGCGTCGCCGACGCCCTCTACTTCAACGACCAGCGGAACGGGATCTTCCGGCCGCTCGACAAGACGCTGCACGACGAGATCGTGGCCGGAAAGGTGCGCCTGTGACCGACGCAACGACGGGAATGCCCGACGCGCTCGACGTCCTCGACTTCTGGTGGACGGCGGGCGCGGCCAGATGGTTCACCCGCAGCGACGAGTTCGACGCGGCCTGCCGCGACTTCGCGGGCCCGCACGAGGCGGCGCTGCGCGGCGAGCTCGAGGCGTGGAAGGCCACCCCGCACGGCTGCCTCGCCCTCATCCTCCTGCTCGACCAGATCCCGCGCAACATCTTCCGCGGCTCCGCGCGCGCCTTCGAGGCGGACGGCGCCGCGCTCGAGACGGCCGAGCACGCGATCGCCGGGCGCTTCCCCGCGGCCTTCCCGCCGTCGGTGCGGATCTTCTTCTACATGCCCTTCATGCATTCGGAGGATCTCGCGGTGCAGCGCCGCGGCGTCGACCTGTTCCGCGTGCTCGGCGAGCAGAACTCCTACCACTACGCGCTGATCCACCTCGACGCGATCGCCCGCTTCGGCCGCTTCCCCCACCGCAACGAGATGCTGGGCCGCGAGACGACGCCGGAGGAGCGCGCGTACCTCGAAAGCGGCGGCTTTTCCGGCTGATCCCGCCGCGCCCCCGGATCCGCCGGCCGCGGAGTCGAGCATTCCCGGAAGGCTTCCTTAAGGCGCCTCGCGTAACCTACGCCGCTGTCGTGGTCCGTCCGAGGCGCAGGAAACCAGCATGTCATCGATCGACGAGCGGGGCGTTTGGCGCAGCGCCTCCGCCGCGCCGCTCATACGCCGGTTTCGCGTCGCGCTCGCCGCCATGCTCGGCGACCGCACCGACAAGGCGGTGGCGCAGCGCACCGCCGCGCTCGCCTTCGCCGTGCGCGTCGCCAGCGCCGGCATCGGCTTCGTGTCGCAGATCCTGCTCGCGCGCTGGCTCGGCCAGCACGACTACGGCATCTACGCCTTCGTCTGGGTGTTCATCCTGGTGGCCGGGGCGCTGACGCCGCTCGGCTTCTCCACCACAGCCCAGCGCTTCATCCCGGAATACCGCGCCTCGGGCCGGCTCGATCTGGCGCGTGGCTTCGCCGCCGGCAGCCGGATCTTCGTCCTCTTGCTCTCCGGCGGCCTCGCCCTCCTCGGCGCGCTCGCGGTGACGCTCCTCGCGCCGCGCCTGCCGCCGGATTACGTCCTCCCGCTCTATGTCGGCCTCTCCTGCCTGCCGGCCTTCGCGCTGATGGACGTGCAGGACGGCATCTCGCGCAACTTCAACTGGATCGGCATCGGCCTCGGCCTGCCCTACCTCATCCGGCCGGCGATGATCCTGGTGATCGTCGGCGCGGCGATGGCGATCTACGGCCGCGCCGGCGCGTTCGACGCGATCCTCGCCACGGCCATCGCGGTCTGGACGACGGGCTTCGTGCAGATGCTCTTCCTGGCGCGCCGCCTGCCCTCGCGCATCGAGCGCGGCCGCCGCAGCTACGCGTGGCGGAGCTGGCTCGCCACCTCGGCGCCGATCTTCCTCGTCGACGGCTTCTACGTGCTCCTGACGAACGCCGACATCATGATCCTCAGCGCCATGGCCGACCCGGCCAGCGTCGGCGTCTACTACGCCGCGGTGAAGGTGCTCGCCCTCGTCTCCTTCGTCCCCTTCGCGGTGACCGCGGCGACCTCGCACAAATACGCCGAGTACTACGCCGGCGGGCAGCGGGAGGAGCTCGAGCGCTTCGTCAGCGATTCCGTCGCCTGGACCTTCTGGCCCGCCTTCGGCGCGACGGCGCTGATCCTGATCGTCGGCAAGCCGCTCCTCTGGCTGTTCGGCACGGGCTTCGCCGGCGCCTATCCCGTGCTCTTCGTCCTCGCGATCGGCCTCCTCGCCCGCGCCTCCGTGGGCCCGGCCGACCGCGTGCTCAACATGATGGGCCAGCAGAACGCCTGCGCCCTCGTCCACGGGGTCAGCCTCGTCGTCAACATCGCGCTGAACGTGATCCTGATCCCGAAGATGGGCTTCTACGGCGCCGCCACCGCGACGACGTCGGCGATGGTGTTCGAGTCGGTGCTGCTCTACCTCGTCGCGCGCCGCCGGCTCGGCCTCAACGTCTTCATTCTCAGGCTCGCGACGGGGCGGCTCGAGCCCGTGGTCGCGGCCGCCGCACGGGAGGACCAGCCATGACGCTCGCCATTCAAGAGGGATCCGCCCGCCTCTCCCGCCCCGCCAGCGCGGGCGCGAGCGAAGGCATCGTCGAATGCGCCGCCGGCGACGTCGCCGCGGCCGCCTGGGACGAGCTCGAGGGGGCGGCCTCGGAGCCCAACGTCTTCAACGGCCGCAGCTTCGCCCTCGCCTACGCCGACGGCTTCGGCGTGCGCGACGGGCTGCGCGCCCTGTGCCTGCACGGCCAGGGCGGCCGGCTCGACGGTCTCTTCCTGTTCGAGCGCAGCCGCCGCTGGGGCCTGCCGATCCCGGTCGCCCAGGCGCTGCGCCACCCCTTCAGCGGCACCTCCATGCCGCTCGTCCGGGCGGGCTGCGAGGAGGCCGCGGCCTCGGCCTTCGCGGCGGCGCTGCAGGCCGGGCGCGCGGGCGGCCGCGCCTGGCTCCTGCCGGTGATCCCGACCGACGCGCCGCTGTCGCAGGCGCTCGAGCGCGCGGCGCGCGATGCCGGCGCGACGGCTGCATGGTTCGACCCGCACCCGCGCTCGGTGCTCTGGCCGCGCAAGGGGCCGCGGCAGGACTTCGCCGTCACCGGCGGCTCCAAGCTCAAGAAGTACCGCCAGCTCGGCCGCCGGCTCGCCGAGCAGGGCGAACTGACCTACGAGGCGGTCCGCGACGAGGCCGGCATCGAGCGGCGGCTCGCCACCTTCTTCGAGATCGAGGCCGGCGGCTGGAAGGGCCGCCACGGCACCGCCGCGGCCGAGGTGCCGGAGCATCGCGCGCTGATGACCGGCGCCGTCCGCGGCCTCGCGGCGCGCGACCAGTGCCGCATCGACACGCTGCTCCTCGACGGGCGGCCGATCGCCATCGCCATCACGATCGAGAGCGCCGGCACGGCATGGCTATGGAAGGTCGCCTACGACGAGGAGTTCGCGAAGTACTCGCCCTACATGCAGCTCCTGATCCACCAGACGCTGGAGATCGTCGAGACCGGCCTGCCGGCCTGTTGCGACTCCGCCGCGCGCACCGGCGCCGGCCCGGTCGACCGGGTGTGGCACCAGCGGCGCGAGTTCGCCGACCTGCTGCTCGTGTCGGGCAGCGGCGTGCCCGGCCCGCGTCTCGCACTGCTCCTCGAGCGCAGCCGGCGGCGCGCCCGCGAGAACGCGGTGCGCGCCCGCGACCTCGTGCGCGACCGCCTCGCCCGCCTCAGGCCTGCTCCCTGAGCAGCCGCCGGATCACCTTGCCGGTGGTCGTCAGCGGCAGCTCCTCGATGAAGGCGATCTCGCGGGGATATTCGTGCGCCGACAGGCGGTCGCGCACGAAGGTCTGGATCTCGGCCTTGAGCTCCTCGGTGCCCTGCCAGCCCTCGCGCAGCACCACGAACGCCTTCACGATCTCGGTGCGCACGGGGTCCTTCTTGCCGACGACCGCGGCGAGCGCCACCGCCGGATGGCCGGCCAGGCAGTCCTCGACCTCGCCCGGGCCGATCCGGTAGCCGGCCGAGGTGATCACGTCGTCGTCGCGGCCGAGGAAGCCGAAATAGCCGTCCTCGTCGACGCTGCCCTCGTCGCCCGTCAGCAGCCAGTCGCCGCGGAACTTGGCCGCCGTCGCCTCCGGCTTGTTCCAGTATCCGAGGAACATCACCGGGTTCGGCCGGCGCACCGCGAACTGGCCGACCTCGCCCGGCGGCAGGCGGTTGCCGTCGCGGTCGATCACCGCCACCTCGTGGCCCGGCACCGGCTTGCCGATCCGGCCGGGCCGGCTGACGCCGAGCGCCGCGCAGGAGCCGAGCACGAGGTTGCACTCCGTCTGCCCGTAGATCTCGTTGACGGTGATGCCGAGCGCCTCGCGCGCCCACTCCCAGACGTCGCGGCCGAGCAACTCGCCGGCGCTGCCGATCGAGCGCAGCCTCAGCCGCCCGTCGCGCGGCGGATCGCCCGCCGCCCGCATCATCCGCAGCGCCGTCGGCGGGATGAACGCGTTGCGCACGCCGTGCTCGGCCATCAGCGCGTAGGCCGCGGCGGGCTCGAAGCGGCGGAAGGGCTGCGTCACCACCGGCAGGCCGAAATGCAGCGCCGGCAGCATCGCGTTGAGCAGGCCGCCGGCCCATGCCCAGTCGGCCGGCGTCCACACCCGGTCGCCCGGCTGCGGCGCGAGGTCCTGCGACATCTGGAAGCCCGGCAGGTGGCCGAGCAGCACGCGGTGGCCGTGCAGCGCGCCCTTGGCGGGCCCCGTGGTGCCGGAGGTGTAGATCATCAGCGCCGGGTCGTCGGGCGAGGTGTCGGCGGTCGCCAGCCCCGCTGCCACCTCCGCGCAGGCGGCGTGGAGGTCGATGGCATCGTCGGCCCCGCCGTCGATCGAGAAGACGGTCTCGAGCCCCGGCAGCCGCCGCCTGATCGACTTGAGCTTGTCGAGGCCGAGCGCGTTCGCCACCACCGCCTTCGTGCCGCTGTCGCGCAGCCGGTATTCGAGCGCGTCCGGCCCGAACAGGAGCGCCAGCGGCAGCGCCACGGCGCCGAGCTTGTAGATCGCGAAGTGGGCGACCGCCACCTCGGGGCACTGCGGCATCAGCAGCGCCACCCGGTCGCCCGGCGCCACGCCGTGCGCCTTCATGACCGCGGCGAGGCGGCCGGCGAGGTCGGCCATCTCGCCGAAGGTCATGTCCAGCGGCGGCCCGTCGTCACGCACGTGGCGGATGGCCAGCCGGCCCGGATCCTCGTCCGCCCAGCGGTCGCAGGCGGAGTGCGCGATGTTGTAGCGGGCCGGCACCTGCCAGTGGAAGGACGTCAGGAGTTCGTCGTAGCTCGCCGCCTCGGGCAGCATAGGCTCATGTCCGTTTCTTGGTCTTGGCGCCGGCGATGCTGCGCCAGCGAAGGCGCGAGCGCAAGTGCGGCAGGCGCGTCAGACCGCGCCGTCCTCGCCGGCGCTTCCCGGCGCCGCCCGGTCGCCGGCGGCACGCCCCGCGAGCGCCGCCTCGAGCCGGTCGATGTCCTTGATGTGCAGGTCCTGCTGCGGGAACGGGATGACGATCCCCTCCGCCGCGAAGCGCTTCTCGATCTCGAAGCGCAGCTCGCTCGCCACCGTGTAGACGTGGTTGATGTCGCCGATGAAGGCCCACAGCCGGAAGGCCAGGGCGTGCGGCCCGAAATCCATGAACAGGCAGGTCGGCTCGGGATAGTAGAGGATGCTCGGATTCGCCTTGGCGACCTCGATCATGAGGTCGTGCACCTTCTTCGTCGGGCTGCCGTAGGCGACGCCGATCGAGATGTCGACGCGGCCGATCATGCTCGAATGCGTCCAGTTCTTCACGGTCCCGGTGATCAGGTCGGAGTTCGGCACGATCACCGTGCCGCGGTCGAAGGTCTCGATCTCGGTGGCGCGGATCGAGATCTTGCGCACGTAGCCCTGCTCGGAGCCGACGACGATCCAGTCGCCCTCCTTGATCGGCCGCTCGGCGAGCAGGATCAGGCCCGACACGAAGTTGTTGACGATCGACTGCAGGCCGAAGCCGATACCGACCGACAGCGCGCCGGCGAGCAGCGCCACGTTCTGCAGGTTCAGCCCGACATAGGTGAAGGCGAAGACCGCCGTGGCGATCATGCCGACATAGCCCGACATGGTGCGGATCGAGTTCCGCATGCCGACGTCGAGCCTTGTGTTGGGCAAATAGCGGTTGGCGAGCCAGCCCTGGATGCCGCGCGTCGCCGCGACGCCGACCGCGATCAGCAGCACCGCCGTCAGGATCGAGGACAGCGAGATGCGCACCTCGCCGACCTCGAAGCCGAAGAACGCGGCGCGCAGCCAGCCCGTCCAGCGGTCGGCCTCGAAGCCCCAGGGCAGGAGCACCAGCATCACCGCGAAGACGATCAGCGCCACCGCGGATCAGCCCGCTGCCGAGCACCGCGATCTGCTTGACGCCGCCGGAGGACAGGCCGAAGCCCGCCTGCAGGGCGTGGCCGAGGGGCCGCCCGGGCCTCACGAAGTCGGTGATCAGCTCGTCGGTCATGCCGAGCAGCAGCCACAGGAGCGAGATCACCGTGACGCCGAAGACGAGCTGCACCGCGAGGAAGCTCGCCAGCGAGACGTAGCCGAGCAGCAGCGCGCCGAAGATGATCGCGAGCGCCGCCCACAGGATCATCCGCACCACGACGGACAGCATGTGCGGCTCGTTGTCGCCCTCGCCCTCGCCGTTCCACTCCAGCGCGAGGCGGCGCAGCCCGAGGCCGACGAACAGCGCGATCGCGAAGGCGGTGACGATGCGCCGCGCGATGTCGAGCGACACGGCGGCGACGAGCACGTTGTTCAGCACCTGCATCACGACGCTGCCGCCGAGCACGATGCCGATGGCGGTGACGTAGGAGCTGATCGACGCCGCCGCCGCCGTCGCTCAGGCCGACGATGCGCCAGCTCGGCGTCTTCGGCGCGAGGAAGGCGCGCGCCAGCGCGAACACGAAGATGATCGTCCCGACCCCGACGAAGATCCCGCGCAGCACGTCCGTCGCGCGGTCCGGCAGCACGGAGTAGAGGTTGAGGATCAGGAACAGCGCCGTCAGCACCAGCGCCGGCAGCACGCCGATCGACAGCGTGATGAAGGTCGCCCGCAGGAGCTTGCGCGAGACCGGCTGGTCCTCCGCCTCGGTGCCGTGCACGCCGTAGCGCCGCGCCACCACGCGCAGCAGCGCGCGGCCGGCGAGCGCGAGCAGGACCACCACCAGCAGCGCCACGAACGGCGTCCCCACCCACCGCCCGTGCAGGTAGGTGCGCGTCTCGGCCGACAGGCTGGCGAGCTCGGCGAGGCCCCTCGCCCCGTCCGCGGCGACCTCGCGCCAGAGCTCGGGGTTGAGCGCGCTCGGCCCCTGCGCCGTCAGGCGCTCGGTCATCCGGTCGCGCCGCGTCGCGGAGATGTCGAGCGCCAGCTGCTCGGCCTGCACGGCGATGAGGCGGGTGTTCTTCAGGGCCGCGTCGGTGCGCGACTGCTCGCCCTCCTCGGCCTTGCGCCGCTGCTGCAGCTCCTCCGGCTCCGGCGGCTGGCCCTCGGCGGGGGCGGGCCCGAGCTGCTGCAGCCGCGCCTGGACGGCCTGGAGCTGCGGCTGCAGGCGCTGCTCGAGGTCGCGGGCGCGCGAGGCGATTCCCTCCACCCGGTCGCGCAGCTCGCGCAGGGCGGACTCGCCGAGATCCTGGTTGTGCAGCCGCGACGAGACGTTCTCGAGCTGCTTGCGCCAGTCGTCGGCCCGGTTGTTGGCGTCGGCGGGATCGACCGCGGCGTCGAGCGAGGTGCCGACGATCGGCTCCTCGGGCGGCGGCTCCGCGGCCTTCTCCTCGCCGCCGCCGGCCTGTTCGCCCGCGGTGGGGATGCCCGGCACCTGCGCCCACGCGCCCTCGCCCGCCAGCCCCAACACGAGAAGGGCGAGCGCGAGAGCGACGAGACGGATCGCGTTGGCGCGAATCATGCGGGGACCGATGCTTCGTTGGGTCAGGCGCAGGAGCGGATCAGCCGCGCGCCTTGATAGCCGAGCGGGCAGCCGCACGAAAGCCCGAGACCCGGCGGTGCCGGCCGCGGCAGGTGCATCCGGAATGTGGTGCTAGAATGGTGTCCCCGGCAGGATTCGAACCTGCGACCCTCAGATTAGGAATCTGATGCTCTATCCTGCTGAGCTACGAGGACACGTGGGGCATTCCCTAGCACAGCTTCGCCGCGCTCGCCACGCCCTGCGGGTGCTCGCGGTGGCCGCCTGTGCATGGCTTGCGGGCCCCGGCGCGGCCGCGGCCGGGGCGCCCGAGGGGTGCGCCGTGCCGGCGGGCGAGACCGTCTCGGTGGCCTCGGTGGGGGACGACGGTGCGCTTGAGCTGCGCGACGGGCGGCGCGTTCTGCTCTCCGGCATCGTGCTGCCGGACGGGGCGTGGCGGGCGCGCAGCGTCGCCCTGCTGCGCGAGCTCGCGGCGGGGCGCGAGGGCCGGCTCGCGCGTCTCGCGCCGGCGGACCGGCACGGGCGGCTCGCCGGCCGGTTCGTGGCAGAGGGCGGCGAGGCGGCGGCCCGCCTCGTGGCCGCGGGCCTCGCCTACGCCTTCGCGGACGGCGACGCGGCCTGCGCCGCCGCCCTCGACGGCCTCGAGGCGTCGGCCCGCCGCGCCGGTCTCGGCCTGTGGTCGGACCCCGGGCTTCTGCCCCTTCCGGCAGGCCTGCCCGCACGGATTATTGAAAAGCGTGGCCAATTCGTACTTGTGGAAGGCACCGTTCTCTCCCTAGGTGAACGGCCACGGCGGACATATCTGAATTTCGGCACATTCTGGAACGAAGACTTCACCGCCTACATGGACACTGACGTGGCCGCGCGGATCGCACCGGCCGGGCTCGCACCGGGCGATCTGAAGGGTCGGCGCGTCCGCATCAGGGGCTACGTGCTTGAGGAAAGAGGACCGGCGATTGCGGTCACTCGGCCGGGACAGCTGGAGCTTGTCGAGGAACGCTAGGGCGCTCGTGGCGGCGGGCGCGCGCCTCGTCGCGGTCGCGTGCGTGGCCGCGGTCGTCTCCGGCTGCGCCGGCGGCTTCGGCGGCCGCGGCGTGGGCGACCTCGTGGACACGGCGCCGTCGCACGACGGCGCCTACGACCCGCGCGAGGCGGCGCTCGGCGAGCGCGAGCACCCGCAGATCGTCGCCTCCTTCGGCGGCACCTATGTCGACAGCGACCTGCAGGCCTATCTCGACCACACGGTGCAGCGGCTGCGGCCGGCCTCCGACCGGCCCGACTACGGCTACCGCGTCACGATCCTCAACTCGCCGTCGATCAACGCCTTCTCGCTGCCCGGCGGCTACATCTACGTGACCCGCGGCCTCCTCGCGCTCGCCAACGATTCCGCCGAGATCGCCGCCGTGCTGTCGCACGAGATGGCCCACATCACCGCCCGCCACGCGATCGAGCGCGAGCAGAAGGCCGCCAACGCGGCGATCGTCAGCCAGGTCGTCAGCGACGTCGTCGGCGACGCCGAGGCCGGCGCTGCGGCGCTCGCGGCGACGCGCGGCCAGCTCGCCGCCTTCTCCCGGCAGCAGGAGCTGCAGGCCGACGAGATCGGCATCCGCACCATGGCCAAGGCCGGCTACGACCCCGACGGCGCCGTCACCTTCCTGCGCGCGCTCGAGCGCCAGGTGACGCTGCAGTCGAAGATCCTGAACCAGGAGCGCGAGGCCGGCCGCGTCGACATCTTCTCGACGCATCCCGCGACGCCGCAGCGCGTGCTCGCCGCCGAGTCCGAGGCCGCGAAGATGAAGCCCGCCTCCGGCCGGGGCGAGCGCGACCGCAACAGCTACCTCGCCACCCTGCAGGGCCTCGCCTATGGCGACGACCCGCGCGAGGGCTTCGTGCGCGACCACACCTTCGTGCATCCAGGCCTCGGCATCACCTTCAGCGTGCCGCAGGAATACGCGCTGGAGAACACGCCGACCGCCGTGGTCGGCTTCTCCGAGAACGGCGACATCATCCGCTTCGACGCCGTGTCGGTGTCGCGCGACGTCGCGCTCGAGGACTATCTGCGCGAGGACGCCGTGCGCGGCGGCCAGGTCTCCGACGTGCAGCCGACGCGGATCGGCGGCCTTCCCGCCGCGACGGCGACGGTGCGCAGCGACGACTGGGACTTCGCGGTGGCGGCCATCCGCGGCAGCGGCACCGACGTCTACCGCTTCATCCTCGCCTCGCACGGCCTCGACGACCGGATGAAGCAGGAGCTGCGCGCCTCGGCCGGCAGCTTCCGCATGATCTCGCGGCAGGAGGCCCGCAACATCCGGCCGCAGCACATCGAGATCGTCACCGTCCGGCCGGGCGACACGGTCAGCTCCGTCGCCGCGGGCATGGACTTCGCCCAGAACCAGGAAGACCGGTTCCGGGCGCTCAACGGCCTCTCCCCCGGCGACCGGCTCACCGCCGGCCAGGAAGTGAAGATCGTCGTCCGCTGAGGCGGCGCCCGGTACGCGGCGCTGACGCGGCTTCCGGGGTCGCCTGCCGGCGGTCAGTGGTCATCGGAAGGTATGCGGGAGGGCCCGGCGCCCGCACGGCTTGCGGGCACGCGCCAGCGTGCAGCCCAGCCATGACAGAGACAGCCGGTAGCGCCTTGCACGGCGTCGCAAGCCAGCGTGGCAGCGGCGCCAGGCCGCTGCCACGAGGATCCGTCAGATGTTGGCTTCGAGCCCGTTCTCGACGAGGGCGCTCTTGAGCTTCTCGAGCGCGCGGCTTTCGATCTGGCGCACGCGCTCCTTCGAGATGCCGAGGGCGAGGCCGAGCGATTCCAGCGTCGCCCCGTCCTCCGAAAGCCGCCGCTCGCGCACGATCTGCAGCTCGCGGTCGTTGAGGACGCCGAGCGCCTCGTAGAGCTGCTTCGTGCGCTTCTCGCGGTCGAGGCTCTCGCCGACCCTCTCGTCCGGCAGCGGCTGCTCGTCGACGAGGAAGTCCTGCCGCTCGGCGCTGCCCTCGGACTCGATCAGCGGCCCGTTGAGGCTCGTGTCGGGGGCGGACAGCCGCGAATCCATCAGCGCCACGTCGGACTCCGACACGCCGACCGCGAGCGCGATCTGCCGGTGCACGTCGTGGTCGACGGAATTGGCGTCGGCGCCGCGGGCGAGCCGGGCGCGCAGGCGGCGCAGGTTGAAGAACAGCGCCTTCTGGGTCGAGCTCGTGCCGCCGCGGACGATCGACCAGTTGCGCAGGATGTAGTCCTGGATCGAGGCGCGGATCCACCACGTCGCGTAGGTGGAGAAGCGCACCTGCCGGTCGGGCTCGAAGCGGGCGGCCGCCTCCAGCAGGCCGACATGGCCCTCCTGGATCAGGTCGCTCATCGACAGGCCGAAATGGCGGAAGCGGCCGGCGATCGCGATGACGAGCCGCATGTGCGCCTGCGTCAGCCTGTGAAGGGCCTCCTCGTCCTTGCCGTCGCGCCACGTCACGGCGAGGAGATGCTCCTCCTCCTTGCCGAGATACGGCGCACTCATGGCAGCACGAACGAAGTGCCGTCGCGAACTCGTTTCTGTCTGCATGGCGACCCCGACCTTTTCGTAGCAAGTCTAAGACGCACCGGGAGGTACGCTGGTTCCACAGAGTTGGTTCACATCGAAACAGAAACGCCGCCCGGCCATAAGGCCGGACGGCGTCCAGTCGAGCAAACGTGATGCGGAAAAGGGGTGCTTACGCCGCCTCTTCCCTCTCGTCCTCGTCGTCTTCGGCCTCGGCGGCGGCGTTTGCGGCGCGCTTCGGCGCCTTCGCGAGCGTCGTCTCGATCTCGCGGACCGCCTCGGTCTCGGAGATCTGCTTCACCGCGGAGACCTCGCGGGCCATCCGGTCGAGCGCCGCCTCGTAGAGCTGGCGCTCGGAGTAGGACTGCTCGGGCTGCGTGTCGGCGCGGTGCAGGTCGCGCACGACCTCGCCGATCGACACGAGGTCGCCGGAGTTGATCTTGGCCTCGTATTCCTGCGCCCGGCGGCTCCACATGGTGCGTTTGACGCGGGCGCGGCCCTTCAGGATCTCGAGCGCCTTACCCACCACGTCGTCCTCGGACAGCTTGCGCATGCCCACGTTGCCGGCCTTGGCGGTCGGAACGCGCAGCGTGAGCTTGTCCTTCTCGAACGTGATGACGAACAGCTCCAGCGTCAGACCGGCGACTTCCTGCTCCTCGATGGCGACGATCTGGCCGACGCCGTGAGCGGGATAGACGATGTGTTCGCCAGTCTTGAAACCCTGACGCTGAGCCGATTTCTTGTTGTTGCGGGTGGTCATACTCGATCTCGAACTCCTGCGATCCGCAGACCCGAGAGGCGGGCCTCGTTCCCGACGCGAAGCGATACAATGCTGCCGAAGACACACATCGAAACCCGCATAGGGCTCACTTGGCGCTTCGGCCGACCGACTTCCAAAACCTCGTCCGGAAAACGACCTGTCGGCGGCGGCATGATCTGGTGAAATTGCCGACAGACATAGAACTGTAACACAAAATATAGCCCTCGCCAACGCCCTTGGGCGCCGCACCTAGGGGAAATTACAGAGGTCGAACGGTCGAACGGGTGCCGGCGCGAGTCGTTCCCGCGCCGCCGGCCGGGCCCTGCCGGGGCAGCCCGGACGAGGCTCAGTCGCCCTCGCCCGGCTTGGCGGAGAAGAACTGCTCGTACTTGTTCTCCTTGCCGTCCCACTCCTTGGCGTCTTCCGGCGGCTCACGCTTGATCGTGATGTTCGGCCACTTGTCGGCGTATTCGGTGTTGATCGTCAGCCATTTCTCGAGGCCCGGCTCGGTGTCCGGCTTGATCGCCTCGGCCGGGCACTCGGGCTCGCAGACGCCGCAGTCGATGCACTCGTCGGGATGGATGACGAGCATGTTCTCGCCTTCGTAGAAGCAGTCGACCGGACAGACCTCGACGCAATCCATGTACTTGCAACGGATGCAGTTGTCGGTCACGACATAGGTCATCTAAATCTCCTGGGACGCGGGCTGTTCGCCGACGCACGCAAATAGGCTGATCGGACCGCTGCCTAGCCGGTCCGCATATGGGTTTCAAGTCGCTTCGGGGCCAGAGAGGTCTTCGTAGAGCAGGGTTGCTTCGCTTGCAGGGCCGCGGCGCGTGCCGAAGCCCGCCACGCGCACCACCCGCACCGCGCCGCCGACCGACAGCGTCAGCACGTCTCCGATCCGCACGGGCTGGGCCGGCTTCTCCACCCGGCGGCCGTTGAGCCGCACCTTGCGGCCCGCGACCAGCCGGGCGCAGAGCGCGCGCGTCTTGGCGAAGCGCGCGTGCCAGAGCCACTGGTCGAGCCGCTGCCCGTCCACGCCCGCCCCGGCCGCCCGTCAGCGCCTGCGGCCGGACAATTCGTCGCGCAGCGCGGCGAGCTTGGCGAAGGGCGAATCGGGATCCGGCTCCTTCTCGCGGCGCGGCGGCGCCTTGGCGGCCTCCGGCTTGTGGCGCTGCGGCGGGCCCTTCTTGCGCGGCCCCTGGCGGTCGCGCGGCCTGCCCTTGCCGTTGCCCTCCCGGCCCTCGCGGGCCGGCGCCTCGGCCTCGCCCTCGCGCGGCGCCTGCCGGCCGCGGCCCTGGCGGCGCTGCTGGTTCGGCCGGCCGGTGCGGGCGGGCCGCCACACGACGTGCTCCTCCTCGGCGGGAGCGGCGGCCTCGCCCTCGGGCGCGGCTGCGGCCTCTCCCTCTGGCGCGGCTGCGGCCTGCGCCTCGCCGACCATCGCCTCGGCCAGCGGCTCGGCGCCCTCGGCGGGCGCGGCCACGTGCTGCGGCCCCTGCTCCCCGGCCTCCGGCGATCCGAGCACGGCCTCGTCGGCCGCGGTATCCGCCGCCGCCATCTCGTCGGTGGCGCGGTCGGCTTCGGCCGCCGGCGCCTCCTCGGCGGTCTCGGGCGGCGCGACCAGCTCCTCGGCCTGCTGCGGCCGCGCCTCGGCCGGCGGCTCGCCCTGGGCCTCCGCCTCGGCCTCGGTCGCCTCGGGCACCGCCTGTTCGGAGGAGGCGATGCCCGGCGCCTCGTGCCCTTCCTCGTCCGGGGTGGCCGCCTCGGCGTCCGTTCCGGGCTCCGCCGTCGGCGTCCGCTGCCGCGCGTCCTCTGCCGGCGCGGGCTCGGCCGGCGCGGCCTCGGCCGCGGCGGCGCGCGCCACCGGGCTCGTCGAGGCGACGCCGGAATAGGGCAGCGGCAGCGGTCCCTTGCGCGTCTCGCTGCGATAGCCGAGCGAGCGCAGGATCGCCTCGAAGTCCTCGCCGGCGCAGCCGACGAGCGAGGTCATGTTCTCGCTGACGGCGAAGACGCGGCCGTCGACCGCGCCCTGCGGCGCCGGGCTGTTCTCGCCGGGCTTCCAGGCGAGCGCGGCGCGGATCAGGTCGGCGAGGCGCTCGAGGATGTCGACGCGCACGGCCCGGGCGCCGCACACGCGGTAGCCGAGCGCCTGGTAGAGCCCGCGCGAGGTGCCCGAGGCGACCTCGACCGACATGCGGCCGGAGCGCGCGAGCGTTCACGAGCTCGTCGAAGCCCGGCTGGTAGAGCCCGCCATGCTGCAGCGCCCAGAGCTGCGCCGCGAAGACGCGCGGGCCCGGCTTCAGCAGCGCCGGCAGGAAGATGTGGTGGGCGCCGAAGCGCACGCCGTGCCGCCTCAGCGCGCCGCGCTGGGTCTGGTCGAGCTCCTTGACCTCGTCGGCCACCGACTGGCGGTCGAGCACGCCGAGCGCCTCGACGAGCTGGAAGGCGACGCCGCGGCTCATGCCGGCCAGCGTCTCGTCGCTGCGCCAGCGCCATCAGCGGGCCGAGCAGCGTTCTCGAGCCTCGTCCTGAGCCAGGTCTCGAGCCGGCCGGCCGCGCGCTCGCGCGCCCCGCCCGCGAGAAGCTCGTCGGCCAGCAGCACGATCTTCGGCTGCAGCGCCGCCTCGCCCTTCTCGAGCCGCCCCACCGGGTCGCCCTTCCAGAACACGAGCCCGTCGAGCGCCAGCGTCAGCGCGTCGTCCTGCGCCTTGACGAGGGCGTCCGCCCGTTCCTCGAGCTGCCCCGCCAGCGCCTTGTTGCCTGCCGCGGCCACCGCCTTGCGGTGCTGTCCATCCGCCGTCGGGTCGGGCGTGAAGCGCAGCCCCTCCAGCCGGCCGACGTGCTCGCCTTCGACGCTCACGTCGCCGTTCTTGTCGATCTCCGCCTCCAACGACGAGTTCTCCCTTAGTCTGCGTGCCAGTACCGCCGTTCGCCGGTCGACGAAACGCTGTGCCAGCCTTTCATGCAAGGCATCGGAAAGTCGGTCTTCGATCGCGCGCGTGCGCTCCTGCCAGCCGACCGCGTCCTTCAGCCAGTCCGGCCGGTTCGCCACGAACGTCCAGGTCCGGATGTGGGCGATGCGGTTGGCGAGCGTGTCGAGGTCGCCGTCGGTGCGGTCGGCATAGGCGACCTGCCCGGCGAACCAGTCCTCGCCGATCTCGCCGTCCTCGACGAGCTGGCGGTAGAGCGACGACACGAGCTCGGCGTGGTTGGCCGGCGCGATCTTGCGGTAGTCGGGCACCTGGCACACCGCCCACAGGAGCTCGACCGTCTTGCGCGACGTGGCGAGCTCGGCGGTGTGGAAGTCGCGCGCCGCCGTCTCCAGCGCCTGCACGTCGTCGCCGCCCGGCGCCCGCGTCAGCACGGGGTTGCGCGGCGCCAGGGCCAGGCTCTCGCGCAGCGCGTCGAGCGAGGAGAAGTCGAGGTCGGGGTTGCGCCACTGCAGCATGCGCACGTCGTCGAAGTCGTGCGCCTCGAGCTTTTCCACGAGCATCGGGTCGAGCGGGTCGGCCCGGCCCGTCACGCCGAACGTGCCGTCGCGCATGTGGCGCCCCGCGCGGCCGGCGATCTGGCCCATCTCGCCGGCGTTGAGGTTGCGGAACTGGAAGCCGTCGAACTTCCTCAGGCCGGCGAAGGCGACGTGGTCGACGTCGAGGTTGAGGCCCATGCCGATCGCGTCGGTCGCCACGAGGTGGTCGACGTCGCCGGACTGGTAGAGCTCGACCTGGGCGTTCCTCGTGCGCGGGCTCAGCGCGCCGAGCACCACGGCGGCGCCGCTGCGCTGGCGGCGCAGGAGCTCCGCGATCTGGTAGACCTCGTCGGCCGAGAAGGCGACGATCGCGCTGCGCTCGGGCAGGCGCGTGATCTTCTTCTGCCCGGCATAGGTCAGCGTCGACAGGCGCGGCCGGGTGATGATGTTGATGCCGGGCATCAGCTTCGACAGGATGCCGCGCATCGTCGCGGCGCCGAGCAGCAGCGTCTCCTCGCGGCCGCGCCGCCTGAGGATGCGGTCGGTGAAGACGTGGCCGCGCTCGAGGTCGGCGGCGAGCTGCACCTCGTCGACCGCCACGAAGGCGACGTCGAGGTCCTGCGGCATCGCCTCGACGGTCGACACCCAGTAGCGGGCGTTCGCCGGCTTGATCTTCTCCTCGCCGGTGACGAGCGCGACGGCCCCGGCCCCCACGCGGGCGACCAGCCGGTCATAGACCTCGCGCGCGAGCAGGCGCAGGGGAAGGCCGATGATGCCGCTCGAATGGCCGAGCATCCGCTCGATCGCCAGATGCGTCTTGCCGGTGTTCGTCGGTCCGAGCACGGCGGTCACGCCGGAACCGGGCGCAACTGCCTGATGACCGTCTCGAGCGTCTGTACTCATGGCTGCATCTCGATGGCGGCGGCGCGTGCATTGCTGGCATCTCGCGCACAGCATGTAAAGCGCCGCGGTGGAGGTGGTGATCTTCTCGAGATCCGGGAGGAAGGGCCGCTCCTGCGAACCGCGGCCGCGCGTCGGGGCGCGTCATAGACGCTTTCGCGGCCAGCGTCGCCCGGAAAATCGCCGGGCGGCCGCCGGCGGGAAGGTCAGCGGGCGCTCAGCGAGGCGGCCCGGGTGCGCAGCGCACCCTCGGTCTTCAGGTCGACGATGGCGATCTCGCCCTGGCCGAGCGGCGTCGGCAGCGTCACCTTGAAGGGAATGGCGATGTTGGCTCCGTGCACGGGGATGTAGATCACCTCGGCCGTCTGCGCCGCGAAGTACTTGACCTCGTCGCGGTCCGAGCGGTGCCCGGCGATCGGCTTGTAGCGGGCCTGGCAGACCACGGCCATGCCGGTGTAGCCCGGCGCCTTGATCTGGCGGCGCTCCTTGAAGCTCAGGTCGATGTCGAAGCGCTCGCGGCCGTTGAAGACCGGGAATGTCCGGTTGCAGACGGAGCGGTTGATGTGGCCGTCGGACAGCGTGCCGACGACCATCAGCGCGCTCATCGGGTCGATCACGCCCATCTTGTGGCGCGGCTGCACGGTGACGCGCGCCGGGTGCTCCTTCTTCGGCAGCGGCGGCTCGAGCTCGATGCGGCGCACGTCGTCGTTGACGAGCGCCATGCGCACCTTGGTCGTGTTCTCGCCGTCCGTCGCGTCGACGCTGAAGGCGGAGGGCGAGGTGCCGTGCGGGTCGAGATGGCCGGCCGCCGAGGCGCTGCCGCGATATTCCACGAGCGCGCCCGCGAGGCCGGTCAGCTTGCCGCGTCCGTCGATGCGGTAGTCGAGGCCGTCGAACGTCCCGTCGACGACCGCCTCGCCGAGCTCGAATCCGGCCAGCGACACGCGGTAGTCGGCTTCGAACGTGTAGTCGGCCGCCGCCGCGGGCAGGCACGCCAGTCCCGACAGAACCATCACAGCGGCGCCAGGCAGGCGCAGCGTCCGGAAGAGTGCCATTGCGAACGAAGCCTTCTTGCGTGACGAGGGAGCGAACCCTGCCCGCGCAGGGTCTGCTCGCATGGTTAAGGATCGGTTAGCTTGACGGCCGCATTGTGGCGCCGCACCTTCCCGGCACGGCGCTCGGGCGGCTGCCCCGGCGGCCTTGACGGCCCGCGCGCCCGAGACTATACGCTGCCATTCGAATTTCCCACATTGCGGTGAGTATATCCGCGACGGCCGGCGCTCGGCGACGGCTGGAAGAGAACGAGGATTTGATCCATGGCCCGGCGATGCGAGCTGACCGGCAAGGCGGTCATGACCGGCAACAACGTGAGCCACGCCCACAACAAGACGCGGCGTCGGTTCCTGCCCAATCTCGTCAACGTCTCGCTGCTGAGCGACGCGCTCGGCCGCACGGTGCGCCTGCGCGTCTCCGCGCACGCCCTGCGCTCCGTCGAGCACCGCGGCGGTCTCGACGCCTTCCTCCTGAAGGCGAAGGACGCCGAGCTCTCCGAGCGGGCGCTCGACCTGAAGCGCAACATCACGAAGCGGACCGCGGCGGCCTCCTGACCGCCGTCTTCCGCGCCCTTGGCGTCTCGCGGCCCCGCGCCGCGAACAGGAAGTCCCGATCATGTCGCGCCTCGCCCTGCCGGTGGCCGTCATGGCGCTCGTCGTCGTGGCGTCGAACATCCTGGTCCAGTACCCCTTCCACCATCTGGGGCTGCAGGACTACCTGACCTGGGGCGCGTTCAGCTATCCCTTCGCCTTCCTGGTGACCGACCTGACGAATCGCCGCTACGGCGCCTCCGCCGCGCGGCGCGTCGTCTATGTCGGCTTCGCCTGCGCCGTCGTGCTGTCGAGCTTCCTCGCCGGGCCGCGCATCGCGCTCGCCTCCGGCACCGCCTTCCTGACGGCGCAGCTCGTCGACGTCGCGATCTTCAACGCCCTGCGCAACTCCAGCGCCTGGTGGCGCGCGCCGCTCACCTCCTCGGTGGTCTCGGGCGCCGTCGACACCGCGATCTTCTTCACCGCCGCCTTCCTCGCCACCGGCATGCCGATGGCCGACTATGGCGGCCTCGTCGTCCCCGTCTGGATCGGCTGGGCGGTGTGCGACTACCTCGTGAAGACGACCCACGCCGTCGTCATGCTCGTCCCCTTCCGCGCCATCAGCGCCCGCTTCCAGGCGACCGCCGGCCAGCCCGCCTGAGCGCGCCGGCCTCACGGACGGGCGGAGCGTGACGATGCGCAGCGAGAAGTCGAAGATGCTCGCGGGCGAGCTCTACCGCGCGAGCGACCCCGAGCTCGCCGCCGATGCCGGCCGGGCCGCCGGCTGGATGGCGCGGTACAACGCCTCCCTCGCCGCGACGCCGGACGAGCGGCGCGCCCTCCTGCGGGAGATCTTCGCCCATGTCGGCGACGGCGCCGTCATCCGCCCGCCCTTCTTCTGCGACTACGGCTACAACATCAGCCTCGGCGCCGGCGCCTTCCTCAACTTCAACTGCGTCGTGCTCGACGTGGTGGCCGTCACCATCGGCGACCTCACGCAGATCGGGCCCGGCGTGCAGATCCTGACGCCCGATCACCCGCGAGACCCCGGCGAGCGGCGCGGCGGCCTCGAATTCGGCCGGCCCGTCGTCATCGGCGCGAATGTCTGGATCGGCGGCGGCGCGCTGGTCATGCCCGGCGTCACCATCGGCGACGACGCCATCGTCGGGGCCGGTGCCGTCGTCACGCGCGACGTGCCCGCGGGCGCGACCGTGACGGGCAACCCCGCCCGGCCCCGCGCCGGGGCGTGACACCGGCCGGCGCCGGGGCGCGGTCGGTGACGGCGGCTTCCGCCTATTCCACCAGCTCGAACCGCAACAGCAGCGTCCGCTGCAGGATGTTGAAGTTGTCGTCCGACACGAGCGTCAGGATCGCCCTGCCCTCGCCGTCGCGGTGGAAGGCCAGGCCCTCCATGTTGTCGACGACGTAGTTCATGCGGCCGGTGAACAGCTCCTCGCCGTCGAGCACGGCGCCGGGCTTCACGCGCGCGGCCGGGAAGCGGCGCAGCCGCATCGCGAGCCCGGTCAGCGGCTGGAAGCGCCGCTCGAGCAGGATCAGGTCGCCGGTGTCGAGGAACACCGCGTCCGTCGCCGAGAAGTCGTCGGAGGCCGTGAACTCGATCGTGCCCTGCGTCCGGCCCTCGCCGTCGAGGATCCAGCCGTGCAGCCGGCCCGCCTCGTCGGGCGTCTCGGCGATCAGCGCGGTGGTGCCGGCGTTCGGGCTGCCGGGCGGCGCCACGGCGATCGCCTCGAGGCCGAGATTGTGCGGCAGCTTGCGCACCCCCGGCGGCACGTCGAGGGTGTGCCCGAAGGTCGGGCGGCCATGGCCGTCCACCGCGTACTCGATCACCCGGTTGTCGCGCTCGAAGCCGACGAGCACCCGGTCGAGGCCCGCGCCGGGAGCGCTGCGCAGCGATTCCGCGTCCGAGCCGTACTTGCCGCCGAGCGTGTGGCCGTTGCGGTCGCCGAGCGGCCACAGCTCGACGTCGGCGAGGCCCGTCGGCCGGCCCTCGCTCTCCGTCAGGCGGGCGTGGAACAGGCTCCCGAGGTCGGAGACCATGAGAAGCGTCTCGCCGTCCGGGCCGACCTGGATGCCGGACAGGCCGCCGAAGTGGGAATTGGAGGAATCGAGCTCGAGGCCGCCGATGAAGCGCAGCGCGCCGAAGCGCGTCGTCTCCGGCATGTTCGGCTCGAAGGCGGGTATCGCCGAGGCGGTGACGGTGATCGGCTCGGCGACGGCCGGCGCCGCGAGCAGCAGCGCGGCGCACAGGGCGCCGAGCGCGCCTGCCGCGGCGTGCCTCACGCCGGCACGGCCCGGCGCCGTCTCACCCCTGCCCGCGTCTGCGGCTCGCCCTCGGCGAACAGCTCGGCCAGCTTGTCGGTCATCGCGCCGCCGAGCTCCTCGGCATCGACGATCGTCACGGCGCGGCGATAGTAGCGCGTCACGTCGTGGCCGATGCCGATGGCGATCAGCTCGACCGGCGACCGCGTCTCGATGTCCTCGATGACGTGGCGCAGGTGCTTCTCGAGATAGTTGCCGGCATTGACCGACAGGGTCGAGTCGTCGACCGGCGCGCCGTCCGAGATCATCATCAGGATGCGCCGCTGCTCCGGCCGCGCCAGCAGCCGGTCGTGCGCCCAGGCCAGCGCCTCGCCGTCGATGTTCTCCTTGAGCAGCCCCTCGCGCATCATCAGGCCGAGATTGCGCCGGGCGCGCCGCCACGGCTGGTCGGCGGCCTTGTAGACGATGTGCCGGAGGTCGTTCAGGCGGCCCGGCCCCTGCGGCTTGCCGGCGGCCAGCCACTGCTCGCGGCTCTGCCCGCCCTTCCAGGCCTTGGTGGTGAAGCCGAGGATCTCGACCTTGACGCCGCAGCGCTCGAGCGTCCGCGCCAGGATGTCGGCGCAGGTCGCCGCCACCGTGATCGGCCGGCCGCGCATCGAGCCCGAATTGTCGAGCAGCAGCGTCACCACCGTGTCGCGGAATTCGGTGTCGCGCTCCTGCTTGTAGGAGAGCGGGTGCATCGGATCGATGACGACGCGCGTCAGCCGCGCCGCGTCGAGCACGCCCTCCTCCTGGTCGAAGTCCCAGGAGCGGTTCTGCTGCGCCATCAGGCGGCGCTGCAGGCGGTTGGCCAGCCGCGTGACGACGCTCTGCAGCGTGGAAAGCTGCTTGTCGAGATAGGAGCGCAGCCGGTCGAGCTCCTCGGTGTCGCACAGCTCCTCCGCCGGCAACACCTCGTCGAAGCGCGAGGTGTAGATGCGGTAGCCGGAGCCGTCCGGCATGTTGGAGAACGGGAAGTTCGGCCGCCACGGCTCCGACGGCTCGTCGCTGTCGGTGGCCTCGCCCTCGTCGCTGTCGTCCTGGGTCTGGCTGTGGGTCGAACTCGACCTCGCCCTCCTGCTCCTGGCTCGCGTCCTCGGCCTCCTCGGCGGAAGCCTCGGCAGAAGCGTCGCGCTCGCCGCTCTCGGCCTGCTCGCTGGCGTTGTCGGAGTTCTCGTCGCCCTCGGATTCCTGGTCCTCGTCGGCCTCCTCGGGGCCGAGCTCGTCGGCCATGTCGAAGGCGGAGATCATCTCGCGGACGATGCGGCCGTAGGCCTGCTGGTCGCCGACGTTCTCGCAGAGGCGATGGATCTCGTCGGCCGCCTTCTCCTCGATCCACGGCCGCCACAGCTCGACGAGCTTGGAGCCGCTTTCCGGGACGGGATGGCCGGTCAGGCGCTCGCGCGTGATCGCCGCCACCGCCTCCTCGAGAGGCAGGTCGGCCCGGCTCTCGGCGGCCTGGACGTTCATCTTCGTGTAGCGGGCGTCGAGCATCGCATCGAGATTCTCGGACACGCCCGACATGTTGCGCGCGCCGATCGCCTCGCAGCGCGCCTGCTCCACGGCCTCGAAGAGCGCCCGGGCGTTGCGGCCCTCGGGCTGCATCTTCCGGTGCATCTTCTGGTCGTGGCAGGCGATCCGGAGGGCGAGCGCGTCGGCCTGTCCGCGCAGCACCGCGAGGTCCTGCGCGCTCATCTTGCGCGGCGGCTCGGGCAGCCGCATCGTCGAGCCGGAGGTCGAGGCGCGGTCGGAGGAGAAGTTCACCTCGACGTCGTCGCGACCGGCGAGCGCACGCGACGCGCCGGTCAGCGCGCGCTTGAACTCCTCGTTCCGGGCCTGCTTGCCGCTGGGCTTCTGCATGAGGCTACCGGCTCAGCTCAGGACGATGTTGGCCGTCGACTCCGGCAGCTCCTTGCCGAAGCAGCGCTGGTAGAACTCCGCCACGACGCCGCGCTCGGCCTCGTCGCACTTGTTGAGGAAGGTCAGCCGGAAGGCCGCGCCGAGGTCGCCGAAGATCTCGGTGTTCTCCGCCCAGGTGATCACGGTGCGCGGGCTCATCACCGTCGACAGGTCGCCGTTGACGAAGGCGTTCCGCGTCAGCTCCGCGAGGCGCACCATCTTGGCCACCGTCTCCGGCCCGTCGCCCTGCTGGAAGTGCTTCGCCTTGGCGAGCACGATGTCGACCTCGTCCTGGTGCGGCAGGTAGTTCAGCGTCACGACGATCGACCAGCGGTCCATCTGGCCCTGGTTGATCTGCTGGGTGCCGTGATAGAGGCCCGACGTGTCGCCGAGGCCGATCGTGTTGGTCGTCGCGAACAGCCGGAAGGCCGGATGCGGCCTGATGACGCGGCGCTGGTCGAGCAGCGTCAGCTTGCCCGACACCTCGAGGATGCGCTGGATCACGAACATCACGTCGGGGCGGCCCGCGTCGTACTCGTCGAAGACGAGCGCGGTGTTGGTCTGCAGCGCCCACGGCAGGATGCCGTCCTGGAACTCGGTCACCTGCTGGCCGCCCTTCAGCACGATCGCGTCCTTGCCGACGAGGTCGATGCGGCTGATGTGGCTGTCGAGGTTGACGCGCACGCAGGGCCAGTTCAGCCGGGCCGCGATCTGCTCGATGTGGGTCGACTTGCCGGTGCCGTGGTAGCCCTGCACCATGACGCGCCGGTTGTGGGCGAAGCCCGCGAGGATGGCGAGCGTCACGTCGCGGTTGAACAGGTAGTCGGGGTCGAGGTCGGGCACGTGCGGATCGGTCGCCGAATAGGCCGGGACCTCCATGTCGCTGTCGATCCCGAAGACCTGCCGCACCGACACCTTCATGTCGGGCAGGCTGCGAGGTTCGGTGACTTCAGTATCCAATCTTGCCTCCAGGCAGCGCTCGGCCGCGCCGCATTCCCGTGTTTTTCGACGCCGCCGCGACCATAATCAGCTATCGGCGTGGAAACCAGAGGCCTTGAGGGTTCGATAGGCCTCGATGATCTCGCGCAGGCGGCGCTCCTTGGACCGGTCGCCGCCATTGGCGTCGGGGTGGTGGCGCTTCACCAGGTCCTTGTATCTGGCCTTGATCTCGGGTCCGGTGGCGCGTTCGTCAAGGTTCAGCGCGTCGAGCGCCTTGCGCTCGACCTTGCCGACGACGCGCTGCGGCTCGGCCGGCTGCGACTTGTCCTCGCGCGGATCGCCGCCGAAGAAGCCGAACGGGTCGTGGAACTGCTTCGACCAGTCGGGCCCCTGGCGCGCCTCGCCGCGCCTGGCGCCCATCGCCCAGGTCGGCCGGTGGCCCGTCGCCTTCGATTCCAGCCAGTCCGCCACCTCCTCGTCGGACATGCCGGAGAACCAGTTGTAGCTCTTGTTGTACTCGCGCACGTGCTCGAGGCAGAAGCGGTGGTACTCGTTTTCGCGCTCCCGGCCCTTCGGCGCCTTGTAGTCGGCGGGCTCGGCGCAGCCGGGCACGTCGCACGGCTGCTTCTGCCGGCGCGGCTTGGCCTCCGGGCGCGTCGGGCCGCCGCGTCGGCCGCCCTGCTGCTTGGCACTGCTGATGCGGATCGAGTTCGAACCAGTGCGAGTCGAGTTTCATGTCGGAAAGTATGTTGGGCCCCATGGCGCGAGACAAGGGACGGCGAACCGGCCGCATTGCCCCGTCGCAGGTTTGCGATGTACTCGAAGGTGGAAATCCCGAAGGAGTTCCCGATGACGCGACGCGACCGGATGGCCACGGCCCTGGAAGAAGCCTTCTCGCCCCACCAGCTGGAGATCCTCGACGAATCCCATCTGCACCATGGCCACTCCGGATGGCGGGAAGGTGGCGAAACCCACTACCGCGTCAAGATCGTGTCCTCCGCCTTCTCCGGAAAGAGCCGCGTCGAGCGTCACAGAATGGTTAACGAGGCGCTGGCCGGCGAGCTCCAGGGCGGCCTGCACGCCCTCGCCATCAGCGCGAAGTCGCCGGAAGAAGCCGCCGCCTGAGGCGGCATCGGGCGAGCGGGAGTCAACTGGCCAGATCGGCGCGCTCGAGCACCCGCTCGCTCAGACGAACAAGTCTAGGTGCCGCGGCGAAACGAACTCGTCGAGCTGACCGTGGCGAGCGCATTCCGCCGTTTCGAGAGCCCCCGCAACTGGGCGCTCTCAGCTTGCGTGATCTCTCCGGATTCGAGCAAGGCGGATAACCGCGCGGTCAGTGGAAATCCTCCGTGCTCGCGGGGGAACTGAGCGCCAATGCAGCCTCGAGGGCGGCCCAGGCAAGCAAAAGGGCGGCCTTCGGCTCCGTCTCGGCCAGTCGCCGCGCGGACGCCAAGGCGTCCCGATGTTCGCCGGGTCCACGCGATCGAGCGGCGCCGCTTCCGCGGCGGCATAGAGCACTGCAAGCCGCCGGTATTTGACCCCCGCCGCGCAGCTTCCTTCTTGATCGCCTCAGCTGACGTCGGGCATGCGCATGGTCACGCGCGCCGACTTCTCGTCGAACTCGTAGTGCACCGGCTCGAGCGCGGTCCAGTCGTATTCGGACAGGTCGGCGGTACTCCACGAACGCCTCAGCGGCCTCGTCGCTGGGCAGCGTCGGCCATGGCTTTTTCGGCTTGCTCATACGCGGCCACC
Organism: uncultured Alphaproteobacteria bacterium; assembly: GCA_963816555.1. Taxonomy (GTDB): domain Bacteria; phylum Pseudomonadota; class Alphaproteobacteria; order Rhizobiales; family Tepidamorphaceae; genus Lutibaculum. The sequence goes on from CAWFLD010000011.1 coordinate 455,279, forward strand.
TCCTTCCTGTCGCATGTACGCGCGCACTCACGGGGCGCAGATATGTCCGCCCGTCGCGAACCAGTGCGTGTAGACGACGAAGATCGTGCGGCCGGACGGCAGCGTCTTGGCCGTCCGGAAGCGCTCTTCGGCCGGATTGGGATCGCGAATGCGCCCCGTCATCGTGCGCAGGACCGTTCGATCTCGTCGCGGCCGACCCCGTGCTTTCCGCACTTGGGCCAGTTGCCCTCGTCCGATCGATGCCGGCGAAATCTTCATCGAGAGCTAGTATGTACGCTTGTACATACAAGAGCAATCAAACCACCTTCGCGACGGGCTGCCTCCCTGCTCCGTCGTCCCCGCAGTCCTGCCCCTCACGCCGGCTCGGGCGCGGCCCGCGGCGCCTTCCGGCCCGTCTTCTTCAGCGGCGTCACCCTGAGCGCGGTGATCCTGTTGCGGCTCTTCCTCAGGACCTCGAAGCGGAAGCCGTGGAAGGTGAAGGCCTGGCCCGGCTCCGGGATCATCCGCGCCTCGTGGATGACGAGGCCGGCGATCGTCGTCGCCTCGTCGTCGGGCAGCTGCCAGTCCATCGCCCGGTTGAGGTCGCGGATCGGCACCGAGCCGTCGACGTTGATCGAGCCGTCGGCCTGCGGCCGCACGCCCTGCACCACGATGTCGTGCTCGTCGGCGATGTCGCCGACGATCTCCTCGATGATGTCCTCGAGCGTCACGAGGCCCATCACCTCGCCGTACTCGTCGACGACCATCGCGAAGTGCGACTTGCGCTTCAGGAACGCGTTGAGCTGGTCCTGCAGGCTCGTGGTGTCCGGCACGAACCAGGCGGGCCTGGCGATCGCCATGATGTCGAGCTTCGAGGCGTCGCCGCTCGCCGCGGCCAGCGCCCGCAGCAGGTCCTTGGCGTGCAGCACGCCGACGATGTTCTCCGCCTCGCCCTGCCACAGCGGCAGCCGCGTGTAGGGGCTCGCCAGCGCGTCGCGCACGATCTTCTCCGGCGGCTCGTCGACCGACAGCGCCTGGATCTTCGTGCGGTGGATCATCACGTCCGACACTTCGAGGTCGTGCAGGTCGAGGATGCCGCCCAGCATGTCGCGGTCGCCCTTCACCACGCCGCCCTCGCGGTGGTGCAGGTCGATCGCGCCGCGCAGCTCCTCGTGCGCCGACAGGAGGTCGCGGTCGCCGAAATCCGCCCCGAACAGCCGCAGCACGCGGCGCACGATGGCGTTGATGGCGAGCGTCAGCGGCCCGAACAGCGTCACGAGAACCCGCACCACCGGCGCCACGAACAGCGACATCCGGTCGGAGTGGGCGAGCGCGTAGGTCTTCGGCAGCACCTCCGAGAAGATCACCACCAGCGCCGTCATGATCAGCGTGGCGTAGACGACGCCGGCCTCGCCGAACAGCTTCAGGAACAGCGTCGTCGCCATCGCCGAGGCGAGGATGTTGACGAGGTTGTTGCCGAGCAGCAGGGCGCCGATCAGCCGCTCGCGGGAATCGAGCAGCTTGTTGACGGTGCGCGCCTTCGCGTCGCCGTTCTTGGCGAGCTGGAACATGCGCGCCTTCGAGGCCGCCGTCAGCGCCGTCTCGGACCCCGAGAAGAAGGCCGAGGCGGCGAGCAGGCAGAGCACGGCCAGGGCGATGGCCCAGGTGGTCAGGGACGAATCCATTCAGGCGTCCAGCTTCGGTTGTGGCGTCAGCGCTCGTTCAGTCGTGCCGCCAGGAAGTCCCGCACCGCATCCGGCGCGACGTCCTTGGCGACGAAGGCCTGCCCGATCCCGCGCGTCAGGATGAAGGTCAGCGAGCCGCGCTCCACCTTCTTGTCCTGCGTGATCAGGTCGAGCAGCGTGTCGGCATCCCCGATCTCGCCCTCTATATGGGAAAGCGCGGTCGGCAGCCCAACGGCTGCGAGATGCGCCCGCACGCGTTCCTCGTCGGCCGCCGCGCACAGGCCGAGCCGGGCCGAGAAGCCGAACGCCAGCACCATGCCGATCGCCACGCCCTCGCCGTGCACGAGGCGCTGCGAGAAGCCGGTCGCCGCCTCCAGCGCGTGGCCGAAGGTGTGGCCGAGATTGAGCAGCGCCCGCTGGCCGGACTCGCGCTCGTCGTTCGCCACGATGCGCGCCTTGGCGCGGCAGCTCGCGGCGATCGCCTGGCGCCGCGCCGGGCCGCCCTCGAAGATCTCCGTCCACGAGCGCTCCAGCCACTCGAAGAACGAGGCGGCGTCGATCAGCCCGTATTTCGCGACCTCCGCGTAGCCGGCGCGGAACTCGCGCGGCGACAGCGTGTCGAGCAGGCTCGTGTCGGCCACCACCAGGGCCGGCTGGTGGAACGCGCCGACCAGGTTCTTGCCGTGGCGGGTGTCGATGCCGGTCTTGCCGCCGACGCTCGAATCGACCTGCGCGAGGAGGCTCGTGGGCACCTGCACGTAGCGCACGCCGCGCCGCAGGATCGCCGCCGCGAAGCCGGCGAGGTCGCCGACCACGCCGCCGCCCAGCGCCACGACGATGTCGCCGCGCTCGATGCGCGCGTCGAGCATCTCGTCGAGCACGCGCTCGAGCTCGGCGAAGCACTTCGTCGATTCCCCCGGCGGCACGACGATCGACGGCGCGAGCACCATCTTGCCGGCCAGCGCCATCTCCAGCCGCTCCAGGTGGCACGCCGCCACGTTGCGGTCGGTCACGATCATCGCCCGGCCGCCGGGCGAGAGCGCCGCCAGCCGGTCGCCCAGCGCGTCGAGCGCCTGCGGCCCGATCACGATGTCGTAGCGGCGGGCGCCGAGCTCGACCCCCACCACCTCGAGCTCCGACGCCGGATGCCTCGCCTCGTTCATTCCCCGTCGCGCTCCCGCTTGACCCGCGGCCGCTCCGCCGCGAGGGCCGCCGCCACCTCTTCCAGCACGTCCTCGCACGACCACCTCGTGCGAGACGTCGCGCGATTCCACGATCCGGTCCGCCGTCGCGTAGACCGGCCCGCGGATCTCGATCAGCTTGCGCAGCGTCGCGTCCTGGTCGCTGCCCTTCAGCAGCGGCCGGTCCTGCCGCCGCCGCACCCGCCTGAGCAGCACGTCGACCTCCGCGCGCAGCCACACCGAGATGCCGTGCCGCGCCACCGCCTCGCGGGTCTCCGGCGCCATCCACGCGCCGCCGCCGGTCGCCAGCACCTGCGGCCCCGTCTCCAGCAGGCGGCGGATCACCTTGCGCTCGCCGTCGCGGAACACCGCCTCGCCGTGCCGCTCGAAGATCTCCGGGATCGTCATGCCGGCCGCCGCCTCGATCTCGTGGTCGGCGTCGACGAAGGGCACGTCGAGGCGCGCGGCCACCCTGCGCCCGACCGAGGACTTGCCCGCCCCCATCATGCCGATGAGCACGATCGACCGGCTGCCGAGGCGCTCCCTGATCTCTTGCGGCTCCATCTGCTGGCTGGCCTGGCCGTCCTCCGCCGGCCGCGGGTATTCCATAATCTTCTACTAACCGCTTCGCTGGCATTCTCGGCAGGCCGGCGGACTTGCCGCCTGCGGTCTTTCTCACTATCGACGTGTGCGCGGCGAAACAAGCGCTGCGGCCGCACAACACCGTCCTCGAGCCAGCGCTGGAGATGCCGTGCCGAGCCTGTTTCGCTTCCTGATGATCGTCGGCATCCTCGCGGGCCTCGTCTATGGCGGCATGTATGCCCTCGTGACCTTCGTGAAGCCGGAGCCGCGCGAGATCACCGTGCGCGTGCCGACCGACAAGCTGCAGCAGCAATGAGCCGTCCGGCGCCGGCGGGCCGGAGCCTTGCCCGGCTCGAGGCCTTCCTCGAGATGATCGCGGCCGAGCGCGACGCGAGCCCCAACACGCTCGACGCCTATCGCCGCGACCTCCTCGACTTCGCCGGCTTCTGCGCTGCGGAGGCGGTGCCGCTCGCCGAGGCCGGCCGCGAGACGCTGTCGGCCTATCTGCGCGACCTCGCCCGGCAAGGCTTCGCGCCGACGACGCAGCGCCGCCGGCTGTCGGCGCTCCGGCAGTTCCACCGCTTCCTCATCGAGAACGGCATCCGCGCCGACGACCCCACGCAGGGCCTCGAAGGGCCGCAGCGCGGCCGGCCGCTGCCGAAGACGCTGGGCGAGAAGGAGGTCACGGCGCTCCTCGAGCGCGCCCGCGACGAGATCGCCGAGGCGGAGAGCGAGGGCGCCCGGCGCCGGGCGCTGCGCACACGCTGCCTGCTGGAGCTGCTCTACGCCACCGGCCTGCGCGTCTCCGAGCTCGTCTCGCTGCCCGCGAGCGCCGCCCGCAGCGAGCGGCCGCTCCTGATGGTCAAGGGCAAGGGCGGCCGCGAGCGCCTGGTGCCGCTGACGCCCGCCTCGCGCGATGCCATGGCGGAGTGGGACGAGGCGCGCCGCGCCGCCGGCGGCAGCGGCCCGTGGCTCTTCCCGGCCGACGCGCAGGGCGGCCACCTGACCCGCCAGGCCTTCGCCCGCGACCTCAAGGACCTCGCCGCCCGTGCCGGCCTGCCCGCCGCGAAGATCTCGCCGCACGTGCTGCGCCACGCCTTCGCCAGCCACCTCCTGTCGCACGGCGCCGACCTGCGCGTCGTGCAGCGGCTTCTCGGCCACGCGGACATATCTACGACACAGATCTACACCCATGTGCTCGAGGAGCGGCTGCGCCGCACCGTGGCGGATCACCATCCGCTGGCGAAGCGTTCCGTAGCGCCGGCGCCCGCGGCCGACCCTTGACAGGCCGGCGCCCGGCGCGCCACTTACCCCCCTTCACAAGAGCCCCGGACCGGAATGAAAGCCTATCTGGACTTCGAAAAGCCGGTCGCCGATCTCGAAGGCAAGGTCGCCGAGCTCAAGGCGCTCGGCGGCGAGCAGGATTCCGTCGCGATCGACGACGAGATCAGCCGCCTGCAGGAGAAGGCCGACCAGGCGCTGCTCGACATCTACGGCAAGCTCACGCCCTGGCAGAAGACGCAGGTCGCGCGCCACCCGCGCCGGCCGCACACGCGCGACTATGTCGACGAGCTGATCGCCGAGTTCACGCCGCTGGCCGGCGACCGCTCCTTCGGCGAGGACGAGGCGATCATGGGCGGCCTCGGCCGCTTCCGCGGCCGGCCGGTCGTCGTCATGGGCCACGAGAAGGGCCACGACACCGAGACGCGCCTCAAGCACAATTTCGGCATGGCGCGGCCCGAGGGCTACCGCAAGGCGGTGCGCCTGATGGAGCTCGCCGACCGCTTCGCGATGCCCGTCCTGACCTTCATCGACACCGCCGGCGCCTATCCCGGCATCGGCGCGGAGGAGCGCGGCCAGGCCGAGGCGATCGCCCGCGGCACCGACGCCTGCATGGCGCTCGGCGTGCCGAACGTCGCCACCGTCGTCGGCGAGGGCGGCTCCGGCGGCGCGGTCGCCATCGCCACGGCCAGCCGGGTGCTGATGCTCGAGCACTCGATCTACACGGTCGCCTCGCCGGAGGCCTCGGCCTCGATCCTGTGGCGCGACTCGGCGCGCGCGCCCGATGCCGCCACCGCCATGAAGATCACCGCGCAGGACCTCCAGGGCTTCGGCGTGATCGACGAGATCGTCAAGGAACCGGTCGGCGGCGCCCACCGGGACCCGGCTGCGACAATTCGCGCGGTCGGGGATGCGATCGAGCGCTCCCTCAAGGATTTCGACGGCCGTGCGCCCGAGGAAATCCGGCGCATGCGGCGCGAGAAATTCCTCGCCATCGGCCGCAATCTGTGACAGGAGCGCCACGCCGGGAAAAATTTCTCGGATGGCGCGGAACCCCGGCTTGCGGGGCTCACACCCGGGAGTCAAGCTCGCGCTCTGACGACGGGGGTTGCAGGTAAACCGACGCTTAACCGAGCGATTCTACCCTATGGTGGATGAAGCGTTTCTGCGTATGAGGGACTCCTTCCCGATGAGCTGCCTGACCAATTCGAGCCTCTTCGCGCGAGTGCGGGTCGCCGCGGCGGTGGTCGCCGTCTTCGCCCTCGCCGGCTGCATGGAAGACCAGGACATCGCCAAGCACCTCAGGCCGCTGAGCTACGCCACGCTCGCGGACCTCAAGGCGCACGGGATGACCAAGGACGCGCCGATCCTCATCCGGATCTTCAAGGACGAGTCGGAGCTCGAGGTCTGGAAGAAGGCGAGCACCGGCCGCTTCGAGAAGTTCAAGACCTACGACATCTGCGCCTGGTCGGGCGAGCTCGGGCCGAAGAAGCAGGAAGGCGACCGCCAGGCGCCCGAGGGCTTCTACACGATCACCCCGGCGCAGATGAACCCGAACTCGAACTACTACCTCTCCTTCAACATCGGCTTCCCGAACACGTTCGACCGCGCCTACGGCCGCACCGGCAAGTTCCTGATGGTGCACGGCGCCTGCTCCTCGGCCGGCTGCTACGCCATGACGGACGAGCAGATCCAGGAGATCTACGCGCTGGCGCGCGACGCCTTCCGCGGCGGCCAGCGCTCCTTCCAGGTCCAGGCCCTGCCCTTCCGCATGACGCCGGAGAACATGGCCAAGCACGCCGACAACCCGAACATGCCGTTCTGGCGCAACCTCAAGCAGGGCGTCGATCATTTCGAGGTGACGGGCGTGCCGCCGGAAGTCGGCGTCTGCGACAAGAAGTACGTGTTCGACGCGACGCCCGCCGCCGGCCAGCGCATGGACCCGATCGCGGTCTGCCCGAAGCTCGAGGTGCCGGAGCAGATCCGCGTCGCCGTCGCGCAGAAGGAGATGAAGGACGACATGGCCTTCCAGGTCGCCCTCGCCGACATCCGCGCCAAGGAGGCGGGCGAGACGAAGCCGTCCGACGGCGGCCTGATCTCGCGCATCATGGTCGCCGGCCGCTCCGTGCCGGTCGAGCCGCAGGGCGATGCCGAGGACTATTCCGAGCCGGCCGCCGCGCCGCAGCAGACCCAGGTCGCGACCGCCGAGCCCGCGCAGCCGGCCGCCCCGGTGGCCGCCAACCCGAGCCCGAACGCGACGGCGATGGCGCCCGTCGAGGCCGGCGCCGGCGCGACGGGAAGCGAGCCGTTCGCCAACGTGGTGACGGGCGTGTGGGGCCGCATCGTCGACATGGCCCGCGGTGGCCTCGACGGCCCGGAAGCGGCCGCCGGCGCCGAGGCCGACCCGATCCAGACCGGCAGCGTTCCGGGCGAGCCCGCGCTCGAGCAGCCGACCCCGCTCAGCCGCGCCTTCGCGCCGCCGAGCCTGTTCCCGAGCAACCCCTTCCGCGTCTTCGACATGTTCGCCACCGTGGACGGCGTGTCGGTTCCCGCGGACACGGTGCAGCGCTAGGGCATCGCCCTCCGCCCCGCCCGGGGAAACGGAAAACGACCCATCGGGGGCCGCCAGTGGCGGCCCCCGCTTTCGTTTGCGCCGGCGCCGTCCGGGCTGCCGCCCAGGTGAAGCCCCGGTCCCGCGCGACCGCCAGGGCCGCGGCAAGGCCGTTCAGGGGCCTCAAGCGGCATTCATGGGCCGCCCTGAGGCGTGCATTCGGCTAATGTGGGCCGATCGCGGCGGCGGAAACGGCCTGTGCCCTCTCTGAAGGGCCGACGCATGCCCGCGCGCCGGCCGTGGATCAACGAGGCAGAGGAGGCCCACGATGGACATCAAGCGCAACGGCTCGCAGCCCTCCGGCAGGGGGCCGGCGGAGTATTTCACCGGAACGGTCCGCATCGATCCCCTGATGAGCGCACCCGAGCCGGCCCGGGTGGCCGGTGCGAGCGTGACCTTCGAGCCCGGCGCCCGCACCGCCTGGCACACCCACCCGCTCGGCCAGACGCTGATCGTGACCGCGGGCTGCGGCCGCGCGCAGCGCGACGGCGGGCCGATCGAGGAGATCCGCCCCGGGGACGTCGTCTGGTTCGAGCCCGGCGAGAAGCACTGGCACGGCGCGGGCCCGACCACGGCCATGACGCATATCGCCATCCAGGAGAAGCTGAACGGCTCGGCCGTCGACTGGATGGAGCACGTCACGGACGAGCAGTACGGCGCCTGAGCCTGCGGCGCGGAAACGCGTCACCCCGACGAGAGACCCACCGCGCCCGGCAGGCGGCCGCCTCGAGCCCCCTGCCCGGCCTCGAAACAAGGAGACGCGGACGATGCCGCACGTCATCGTGAAACTGTGGCCCGGCAAGACCGAAGAGCAGAAGGCGCGGCTGTCGGACGCGATCACCCGCGACGTCATGGAGATCCTCGGCTGCGGCGCGGACCCGGTCTCGGTCTCCATGGAGGAGGTCGAGCCCGGCGACTGGGCCGAGCAGGTGTTCAGGCCGGACATCCGGGAGAAGTGGGACAGCCTCACCAAGAAGCCGGGCTACGACCCGCTCGCCTGAGGCCGGGAGAGCCTTCGCGCGGCTCGTCTCCTTCGCCGGCTCAGGCGGCCTCCGCGGCGGCGCCGTCGGCCGGACGCTCCCACACCTGGCGCCCGCGCAGGACCGCGGCGAGGGCCAGCGGCAGAACGGTCGCGCCGAGGAACATCGCCTCCGGCCCGAACGCGTCGGAGGCGACGCCGGCCACGGCCGGGCCGATCACGCTGCCCGCCGCGGTGGCGAGGAGCGCCGCGGTGAAGCCGAGCGAGGGCAGATCGGGGAACAGCCGCTCCGACCAGAACGCCAGGACGGCGCTCGTCATCATGACGTTGACGCCCTGCAGGCCTGCCGACGAGACGAGGCCGGCCCAGCCGCCGGGCGCGACCGCGGCGAGGCCGAGCGACAGCGCGCCGGCGAGCATCAGCGCGCGCAACAGCCACGGCAACCCGATCGCCTCCTTCACCCGCCCCGTCAGGAGGCCGGTCAGGCCGCAGACGCCGTAGAAGATGAAGACGAGCGCCGGCGTGGCCGCGGTCGGCACGCCGGCCACGCCGCCGGCCTCCGAGAAGCGGTCGGCCGCGAACGAGATGTAGATGGCAGACGTCGTGCCGTAGACGAACGCGATCGCGAAGAGCGGAACCGCCGCGACATGCAGCAGATCGCGCCACCCCTTCGCGGGGCCGTCGCCGGGGTCCGTCTCGACGTGGCGCAGGGCGGCCCAGTTCGCGACGAGGGAAGCGGCGCTCGCTGCGGCGAAGGCTGCCCAGCAGATCCGCCAGCCGAAGCCGGTCAGCACCATGGCGAGCGCCACGAACCCCGCGAGCGAGATCCCGACGCTCGTGCCGGTGCTGATCTCCGACAGCGCCGCGGGCCGGTCGATGTCCCGGATCTCCCGGTGAACGGCATCGTTGAACGGCGTCCACGCGAAGCCGGCGCTCGAGGCCGCGAGGAAGACGCCGGCGGCCAGGACGGTGACGCCGGGCGCCCCGGCGACGAGCCCCAGGCCCGCCGTGGCGGCGGCGAGGCCCGACAGCACCGGAACCTCCGGCCCCGTCCGGTTGAGCAGGAGCTGGGCGATCAGCAGGCCGACGAAGAAGCCCGCGAAGCCGAGGCTCGAGACGAGCCCGACGGTCGAGGTCGACATCGAGAAGGCCGACCTGAACTCGGGCACGAAGAGCCCGAAGCCCATGCGGGCCGGGCCGTAGCTGATGGCGGTGGCCGCGAAACCGGCGGCCGATAACGTGTGGAATCGTGTGATGGGGCAACCCTCCGAATGGGCCGCAATGCCGCACCGCCGGGGCGGGTTCCACGGGCCTGGGCAGTCCCCGCGGAATGTGCGGTACCGCCCCGCGCCCGGCGCACGCTCCGCACCGGGGCGCGGTGGCGGGCAGCGATGCCCGCCACGCCGTTCGTGCGGCCGCAGCCCCGGGGCGTGGCGCCGCACGCGTCTTCTTTGCGCCCAGCGCCCGCGGTCCGGATCATCCCTTACGAAGTCGCCCCAACTCGATGCGTGCGCAGAAAGGAATAGGTTTCCGGCAGTCACGGCAGGCCTCGCGGAGGCCCATCGCCGAAATCACCCACGCCGGAGTTCGAAATGCCTCGCGGCCTCGCGGGAGCGCTGCGCTCCCGACACCTCGCCATTCCCCTTGCCGGTCTCGCCTTCGCCTGGCCCCAGGCGGCGTCGGCCCACGTCAAGTGGTTCGCCCCCTACATCGTCGGCGCCTCGCCCGCTCCGGTCTCGGACACGCTGTCGAACGCGTGGTTCTGGACCGGTGTCGTGCTCGTGCTCGGCTTCTTCCTTGCCACCCGAGCGATCGAGCGCACGGCGGTCGGCGAGAGCGTCCTCGCCGGCATGGACCGGCTGACGGAACCGCTGTGGAACCGGCTCGACGACTTCGTCCGCGCGGTGATCGGCGCCTTCTTCGTGGCCGTCTTCGCCGTCGGCGGCGTCTACCTCACGCCGGACCTCCAGACGCCCGCCGAGTGGGTCTCCTGGGTGCAGCTCCTGATCGCGTTCGGCGTGTTCTCGAGGCGCACCATGAAGCTCTCGGCGCTCGGCATCGTCGGCCTGTGGGCCCTTGCGCTGCGCGACTACGACCTGTTCCACCTGCTCGACTACCTCGCCCTCGGGCTCGGCGTCGCCGGCTACCTCGTGCTCGCCTCGTCCGACGACCCCGAGTGGCGCAAGCACCGCTTCGAGGTGCTGCGCTGGGGCGTCGCGATCGCGCTGATGTGGTCGAGCCTCGAGAAATTCGCCTATCCCGAGTGGTTCTATCCGCTCGTGCAGGAGAAGCCCTTCCTGACATTCGGGATGCCGCGCGACATGTTCATCCCGATGGCCGGCGTCGCCGAGTTCACCATGGGCTTCGGCCTGCTCTGGACGCCGCTCGTCCGGCGCCTGTCCGCGGTTGCGCTGTTCGTCATCTTCAACGCCGCCGTCTGGCCGTTCGGCCGCATCGACATGGTGGGGCACGCCCTGATCATGGCCATCATCGTCGTGATCGCCGCCGACCACACGCGGGAGCTCCACTTCCTGAACGCCGCGCGCCGGTCGCTGGCGGGCGTGCCCGCGGGCATCGCCGCCGCCATGGTGGTCTTCGTGACCGGCTACTGGGGCCTCCACGCCGGTCTCTACGGCGTGGACGGCAACGTCGCCGCACCCGCCGTCGTCGCGACGCACTCCTACGATCCCGAGCACCCGCACGCCTCGGACATGGCGGGCGCCCCCGGCGCCGCAACCGAGGCCTACGAGAAGGCGATGAAGGAGATGCGAGGCCCGATGATGGACGGAATCGCGGAGCCCGACCCGGACGTGGCCTTCGTGATGGGCATGATCCCGCACCACCAGGGCGCCGTCGACATGGCCGAGATCGAGCTCCGCTTCGGAACGGATCCCTCGAACCGGGCGCTGGCGGCGCACATCATCAAGGACCAGACCCGCGAGATCGAGGCGATGAAGGCCTGGCTCAGCCTGCGCGGAGTCGACACGGCCGGCCTCTGAACACGGGTTCCGGCCACAACCGGAGGCCGGTGGCAGCACGCCGCCGGCCTTCGTGCGTCATATTCGCAGGCAGGGCCAGGGAACGCCGCCCGCCCCTGCCGCCTAGTCGCCCCGCGGCACGAGGACCGGCAGCGCCTGGCGGTCGACCGTGAAGCGCACCGGCGTCTCGGTCGTCACCTCGCCGTCCGTGTTCACCGGCATCGGCCGCTCGGTCTCGATCAGCGCGCTCTCGCCGCGGAAGATCGCCACGTCCTGGTAGCGCCCCAGCGTGCCCGAGCGGATGGCCGGGGCGAGCATCACGAGGTCGGTGATGGAGAGCGTCTCGATGGCGTAGAGGTCGAGCAGGCCGTCGTCGATCTTGGCGGTCTCCGAGACGATCATGCCGCCGCCATAGTGCACGCCGTTGCCGACCGCGATCTGGAAGGCCTCGACCTCCTCGGTGCGGTCGCCGCAGGTGATCGTCGCGCGGAAGCGGTCCGCCTCGCCCAGCACCTCGAGCGTCGTCAGCACGTAGGAGAGGGCGCGCCACTGGCGCTTGCGTTCGCCGTCCTGGCGCTGCGCGACCTTCACGGAGATGCCGACGCTCGCCACGTTGACGAACGGCACGTCGTTTGCGCGCGCGATGTCGATCGAGCGCGGCACGCCGTTGGCGATCGTGCGCGCGGCGTCGACGGGCTCGTCGGGGATCCCGAGCGTCAGGGCGAGGTCGTTGGCGGTGCCGAAGGGAAGGATGCCGAGCGGCAGGCCGCTCTCGAGAACGGCCGGCAGCGCGGAGCTGATCGAACCGTCGCCGCCGCCGATCGCCACCACCGCGGCGCCCTCGGAGGCCTCGCGGATGATCCGGTTGGCGTCCTCGCGGCTCTCCGACTGCCTCAGGTCGACGTCGAAGCCCTCGTCGGCGAGCGCGCCGACCGCGGGCCCGACGGCGATCGAGGCCCGCGACGCCTGCATGTTGACGATGACGAGTATCCGCTTGCGCGCCAAGTGTGCCCACTCCCCCTCAAGGGGCGGGCATCTCGGTTGAGCGCCCGCCCGGTGCTACACGTACCGTCCGTGACAATGCTTGAACTTCTTTCCGGATCCGCACGGGCACGGTTCGTTTCGCCCGACCTTGCCCCAGCTCGCGGGATCCTCGGGGTTGCGCTCGGCCTCGGCGACGGCCGCGCCGGCGCCCGCCGCGGTCGCGGTTGACGCCCCGGCGGCCGAGACCGCCGGCTGGAACTGGCCCTCCGCCATCTCGTCCACGCCCGTCGAGGGGTCGAGGTGATGCGCCTCCATCGGCGGCGCCTCCGGCATCTGCGGCGCCTCGCGCACGATCTCGACGCGCATCATGTGCGACGTCACCTGCTCGCGCAGCCGCGTCAGGAGGTGCTGGAAGAGCTCGAAGGCCTCCGTCTTGTACTCGTTCAGCGGGTCGCGCTGGGCGTAGCCGCGGAAGCCGATCACCTGGCGCAGATGGTCGAGCGTCACGAGGTGCTCGCGCCACAGCGCGTCGAGCGTCTGCAGCAGCACCGCCTTCTCGATCTGGCGCATGATGCCCGGCGAGAAGTCGGCCACCTTCTGCGCGAACTTCTCGTCCGTCGCCTTCTTCAGGCGCTCGCGGATCTCCTCGTCGGCGATGCCTTCCTCGGCCGCCCACTCCTTGATCGGCAGGTCGAGCGCGAAGATCTCGCGCACCTTCTCCGTCAGGCCCTCGGTGTCCCACTCGTCGGCATAGGCCTTCTCGGGGATGAACTGGGGAACGAGGTCCTCGATCGTCTCGTGGCGCATGTCGGCGACCGTCTCGGCCACGTCCTCGCCGCTCATCAGCTCGATGCGCTGCTCGAAGATGACCTTGCGCTGGTCGTTCATCACGTCGTCGAACTTGAGCAGGTTCTTGCGGATGTCGAAGTTGCGCGCCTCGACCTTCTGCTGCGCCTTCTCGAGCGCCCGGTTGATCCACGGGTGGACGATCGCCTCGCCCTCCTGCAGGCCGAGCTTCTGCAGCATCGAATCCATCCGGTCCGAGCCGAAGATGCGCATCAGGTCGTCCTGCAGCGACAGGAAGAACTTCGAGCGGCCGGGATCGCCCTGGCGGCCCGAGCGGCCGCGCAGCTGGTTGTCGATGCGCCGGCTCTCGTGGCGCTCCGTGCCGACGACGTAGAGGCCGCCGGCCTCCTTGGCGATGCCCTTCAGGCGCTCGACCTCGGCGCGGATCTCCGCTTCCTTCGCCGCGCGCTCGGCCGGATCCTCGATCTGCGCCGCCTCCTGGGCGATGCGCATGTCGGCGTTGCCGCCGAGCTGGATGTCGGTGCCGCGGCCGGCCATGTTGGTGGCGATCGTCACGCCGCCCGGCACGCCGGCCTGGGCGATGATCTGCGCCTCCTGCTCGTGGTAGCGCGCGTTCAGCACCGCGAAGACGCGCTCCTCCTTCGTGCCCTGGTCGCCGTCGTAGAGCGAGCTGAAGGCCTCGGCGTCCGTCACGTTCTTCTGCTTGTAGCCGGCCCTCTTCAGCCGGGCCGCGAGCTGCTCGGACTTCTCGATCGACGTCGTGCCGACGAGCAGCGGCTGCCCGCGCGTCTTGCAGTCGTCGATCAGCGCGATGATCGCGTCGTACTTCTCCTCCTCGGAGCGGTACACCTCGTCGTCCTCGTCGACGCGCGCGACCGGCAGGTTGGTCGGCACCTCGATGACGTCGAGGCCGTAGATGTTGCCGAACTCCTCGGCCTCGGTCAGCGCCGTGCCGGTCATGCCGGCGAGCTTGTCGTAGAGGCGGAAATAGTTCTGGAACGTGATCGAGGCGAGCGTCACGTTCTCCGGCTGGATCTTGACGTGCTCCTTCGCCTCGAGCGCCTGGTGCAGGCCCTCGGAGTAGCGCCGGCCTTCCATCATGCGGCCGGTGAACTCGTCGATGATGACGACCTGGCCGTTCTTGACGATGTAGTCCTTGTCGCGCTGGAAGAGCTTGTGCGCCTTGAGCGCCTGGTTGACGTGGTGGACGATCGAGACGTTCTCGACGTCGTAGAGGTCCTCGCCCTGCAGCAGCCCCTCGGCGCTCAGGCGCTGCTCGATGAACTCGTTGCCCTCTTCGGTGAGGCTCGCCGAGCGCTGCTTCTCGTCGACCTCGTAGTGCTCCGGGGCAAGCTCCGGAATGAAGCCGTCGATCCGGTTGTAGAGCTCGGAGCGGTCCTCGGCGGGGCCGGAGATGATGAGCGGCGTGCGCGCCTCGTCGATCAGGATCGAGTCGACCTCGTCGACGATCGCGTAGAAGTGGCCGCGCTGCACCATCTGGGCGCGCTCGTACTTCATGTTGTCGCGGAGATAGTCGAAGCCGAACTCGTTGTTCGTGCCGTAGGTCACGTCGCAGGCATAGACCCGGCGGCGCTCGTCGTCGTCGAGGCCGTGCGTGATGCAGCCGACCGACAGGCCGAGGAAGCGGTAGACCTGGCCCATCCACTCCGCGTCGCGGGCGGCGAGGTAGTCGTTCACCGTGACGACGTGCACGCCCTTGCCGGCGAGCGCGTTGAGGTAGACCGCGAGCGTGGCGACGAGCGTCTTGCCCTCGCCCGTCTTCATCTCCGCGATCCGGCCCTCGTGCAGCACCATGCCGCCGATCAGCTGGACGTCGAAGTGACGCTGCTTCAGCGTTCGCTTGGCCGCCTCGCGGACGGTGGCGAAGGCGGGGACGAGAAGGTCGTCGAGCGACTTCCCGTTCGCCAGCTCCTCGCGGAACGTGACGGTGCGCTGCCGCAGCTCCTCGTCGGACAGCGCGGCCAGTTCAGGCTCGAGCTCCCCGATGGCCGCGACCCGGGCACGATAGCCCTTGACCATCCGTTCGTTGGACGAGCCAAAGATCTTGCTGGCAAAGTTGCCGAAACCGAGCATGGGTATATGTCTTTCTGCCTCGCGATGGACCGGCCGTTGCTCCGGACCTGCCGCGATCGGGCGGGTCGTGCTGTCGGGGCGGGCCCTTGGCCGGCGACCGTGACTATCATGCGGCCGGCCGGCGCGGCTTCAAGGAAATCCCGTAATGGCGCGCGAAGGAACAGGCTGCGCGACTGCTGAGATAAGAGTCGCTTTTCGCCTTGTCAACGCGGCCACTTTGGGCCAGCGTCGCGCCGCTGCGGCAGGCCGGATGCGGATCGCATACGGGGGCGCTGGCGTTGCAGCCGTGAATTCGCCTCTTAGATCGGGGCGGCATCGACGCACGAGAACAGCGAAGTACCGGAAGGAAATCATGTCCCATTCTTCACGCCCGTTCACGGTGGCCCTGGGTCTCGCCGGCGCGCTCCTCCTGAGCACCGCCGGCCACGCCCAGGACAGCGGGAACGCCGCGAGCCAGCAGCCCGCCGCGGCCCAGGAGCAGGACAAGGGCGCCGACGCCCAGAGCGACGTCGTCGCCACGCTCGGCGACCGCAAGTTCACCAACGCCGACGTGGCGATCGCCGCCGAGGATCTCTCGGACACGCTGCAGCAGCTGCCGGCCGACCAGCGCGAGGCCTATCTCCTCACCTATCTCGCGGACCTGCAGCGCATCGCCGACGCGGCGCGCAAGGCCAACGTCCAGGACGACCCGGGCTTCAAGCAGCGCATGCAGTACATGCGCGACCGCACGCTGATGGAGGCCTACCTCCAGCAGGTCGGCGAGCAGGCGGCGACCGACGAGGCCGCCCACAAGCTCTATGACGAGAAGATCGCCTCCGCCGAGCCGCAGCAGGAGGTCCGCGCCAGCCACATCCTCGTGCCGACCGAGGAAGAGGCCAAGAAGCTCAAGAAGCAGCTCGACGAGGGCGCCGACTTCGCCGAGCTCGCCAAGGAGAACTCGAAGGATCCGGGCTCCGCGCCGAAGGGCGGCGACCTCGGCTACTTCACCGCCGACCAGATGGTGCCGGAGTTCTCCGACAAGGCCTTCGCGCTCGAGCCGGGCCAGGTCTCCGACCCGGTGCAGAGCCAGTTCGGCTGGCACATCATCAAGCTCCAGGACAAGCGCGAGAAGGAGAAGCCCTCCTACGACGACGTCGAGGCGCAGCTGAAGTCCACGCTCGCCCGCCAGGCCCAGCGCGACGTCATCATGGCGCTGCGCGAGAAGAGCCAGCTCCAGGTCGTCGGCCAGGACGGCAGCGACCTCGCCGGCGAGGGCCAGGATGCCCAGGGCAGTGACGCGCAGGGCCAGGACGCTCCGGCCGCCACGGACCAGGGCGCTGCCGCCGGCTCGGACGCCGACAAGGGCGCCGCGGGCGATGCCGCCGGCACGGGCGGCTCGAAGCAGTAAGCCAGACGAGACGACACGGGAGACGCCAGACGTGGCCGCCAAGACCTCGCCGCTCGCCCCCGCCGAGCTCCCCGCCCTCGCGCCGATCGAAGGCGTGCGGCTCGGGGTGGCCGAGGCCGGCATCCGCTACCGCGGCCGCAAGGACGTCCTCCTGGCCGTCTTCGACGAGGACACGAAGGTGGCGGGGGTGTTCACGCGCTCCCGCTGCCCCTCGGCTCCCGTCGAGTGGTGCCGCGACCATCTGCCGCGGGGCCAGGCGCGCGCGCTCGTCGTCAATTCCGGCAACGCCAACGCCTTCACCGGCCAGAAGGGCCGCGATTCCGTGAAGGCGACGGCCGAGATGGCGGCGGAGGCGGTCGGCTGCCGGCCGGAGGAGGTCTTCCTCGCCTCGACCGGCGTGATCGGCGAGCCGCTCGACCCCGCGCCGTTCGGCCGCGTGCTCGGCGGCCTCGCGCAGGCCGCCACGGCCGACGCCTACAACGACGCCGCCGCCGCGATCATGACGACCGACACCTTCCCCAAGCGCGGCACGCGCACGGTCGAGATCGACGGCACCCCGGTCACGATCAACGCCATCGCCAAGGGCGCCGGCATGATCGCGCCCGACATGGCGACCATGCTCTCCTTCGTCTTCACCGACGCCGCGATCGAGGCGCCGGCGCTGCAGCGCGCCCTCAAGGCGGCGGTGACGCACAGCTTCAACGCCGTCACCGTCGACGGCGACACCTCGACGTCGGACACCGTGCTCGCCTTCGCCACCGGCACCGCCGGCAACCGCCAGATCTCGGACGGCCGCGACCGGCGGCTCAAGCTCTTCACCGAGGCGCTGCGCGACCTGCTGATCGAGCTCGCCCAGCTCGTGGTGCGCGACGGCGAGGGCGCGACGAAGTTCGTGACCGTCGAGGTGAGCGGCGCGGCGAGCAACCGCTCCGCCCACCGCATCGGCCTCGCCATCGCCAACTCGCCGCTCGTCAAGACCGCCGTCGCCGGCGAGGACGCCAACTGGGGCCGCGTCGTCATGGCCGTCGGCAAGGCCGGCGAGCCGGCCGAGCGCGACCGGCTGTCGATCGCCTTCGGCGACATCACGGTCGCCACCGACGGCGAGCGCGACCCGACCTACGACGAGGCGGAGGTCTCCGCCTACATGAAGAGCCAGGAGATCCGCATCGGCGTCGATCTCGGCATCGGCCGCGGCAAGGCCACGGTCTGGACCTGCGACCTCACCCACGACTACATCTCGATCAACGCGGACTATCGCAGTTGAGCGGCAGCAAGCTGCGACGACCGCGGCGGCCCCGGCCGCCCTTCCGGCGCGCGCCCGCTCCGGGGCTCCGGGCGTGAGCCGGGACATCCCCATCCTCCTCGTCGCCGCCTGCGCGCTCGTCGATCCCGACGGCCGCGTGCTGCTGGCGCAGCGGCCTCAGGGCAAGAGCATGGCCGGCCTGTGGGAGTTCCCCGGCGGCAAGGTCGAGGCGGGCGAGCGGCCCGAGGAGGCGCTGATCCGCGAGCTCCACGAGGAGCTCGGCATCGACGTGAAGGAGGCGTGCCTGGCGCCGTTTACCTTCGCCAGTCACCATTACGAAAGCTTTCACCTTCTGATGCCACTCTATGTCTGCCGCCGGTGGGCAGGCAGCGCCGTGGCGCGCGAGGGACAGGAGCTCGCCTGGGTCCGCCCCAACCGCATGGGCTCCTATCCGATGCCGCCGGCCGACGTGCCGCTGGTGGCGATGCTGCGCGACCTGCTCTGAGCGAGGATCCGAGGCCTTTTCGATGCACGAACCGATCCGGAC
This sequence comes from uncultured Alphaproteobacteria bacterium, assembly GCA_963816555.1. GTDB lineage: Bacteria > Pseudomonadota > Alphaproteobacteria > Rhizobiales > Tepidamorphaceae > Lutibaculum. The sequence goes on from CAWFLD010000011.1 coordinate 473,617, forward strand.
CGCGAGGCGGTTCTCGCGGGACCGCCGGGGCGCCACGGCCATCGAGTACGCGCTGATCGCCGGCATGATCGGCGCGGCGATCGCCGTCACCGTCTTCACCCTCGGCGGCTCCGTCCTCACCGACCAGTACCAGCGCCTGCTCGACGAGATGAGCCTCCACACCCCCACCGTCGGCGGCGGCGACGGCACCAGCACCGACTGAGCGCGGGGCCGCGAGCGCACGCCCGCCTTGCGGCCCTCCCGCTCAGGCGGCGGCGCCCGCGAGCTCCTCCGCCACGCGCGCGGACACGCGGCGGTCGTAGTCGGCGGCCAGCGCTTCGAGCGCGCCCGCCCCGTCTCCCGAGAAGGACGGCCCGTGCATCAGCGCGAGCGTCGTCGGCTTGAGCGCCGGCGAGCCGCCGGATCGTCGCGCCCATGCCGGGATTGAGCGAGGAGTAGCGGAACAGGTCCTCGCCGGCGATGGCGGGGCCGACGATATCGCCGTCCGTCTGCGCACGGTCGTCGCCGAGCTGGGTGAACAGGTCGCCGCACATCAGCGTGCCCGTCTGCTCCTCGTACAGCACGCCGGCGTCCCAGCCGTGCGGCGTGTGCGGCGTGTCGATGAAGCGCACGCGCTTGCCGCCGCCGAGGTCGAGCACCTCGCCATCCTTCAGGATGTGCGGCGGCCGGTCGGCGAAGTCGTCGAGCGACACCATGACGCCCGTCTGGCCGTGCGCCGCCGTCGCCTGCGGCGCGATCTCCAGCCACTCGTTCATCGCGCCGCACTCGTCCGCCTCGAAATGGCCGAACGCGATCCAGCGCAGCCGCTCCGGCGCGACGACCCGGCCCAGCGCCTCCCGGTTGAGCGGGAACATCTTGCGCAGGCCGGTGTGGAACATCAGCGGCTCCTCGCCCATCACGAGGAACTGGTTGAAGGTGAAGCCGGCCGGCGGGGCGATGTCCGCGACATAGGTGGACAGCCGGTAGATGCCGTCGGCGATCTCGGTGACCCTGGTCTCCATGTCTCCGTCTCCGGGCGGACCCGCTTCCTGCCACCACCGCCCGGCCGCCCGACGGAGGGATGGACTCCGCAGAATTTCACGATACATGTATGTGTAGTGAAAATCTGGACGTCCGTCAACAATGAACGAACATTCGCGTTCGGCGAAAAAACTGGGCCGGACCTACACCCTCAAGCGCCGGGCCGAGCAGCAGGCGGAGACGCGTCGGCGGATCGTCGATGCCGCAATCGACCTGCACGGCACGGTCGGCCCGGCAGCCACGACGCTTCAGCATGGTCGCCGAGCGGGCCGGCGTGCAGCGAAACACGCTCTATTCGCACTTTCCCGACGAGTGGAGCCTGCTGCTCGCCTGCTCGGGCACGGCGCTCGAGCGCGATCCGCTGCCGGAGCCCGCACCCTGGCGGTCGATCCCGGATGGCCGGGAGCGGCTGCGGACGGGCCTCGAGGCGATCTACGGCTGGTACGAGCGCAACGCGGAGCAGGCCGCCTGCGTGCTGCGCGACGCCGAGGCCCACCAGCCGACGCGGAAGATCGTGGAGATGCGCTTCGGGCCGCGCGTTACGGCCTATCGCGAGATCCTCGGCACGGGGCTCGCCCCCCTTCAGCGTGCGATGCTCGCCGTGGCGCTCGGCTTCCCGACCTGGCGCACCCTCGTGCACGAGGCCGGGCTGACGACGGCAGAGGCCGCGGAAGCGATGGTAGGCGCCGTCGTCGGCGCGGCCTGAGCGGCCCGCCGCCGCGCCCTCTACTCCCCCGGCTTCTCGCCGGCGGGCATCTCCTGGGTGCCGAGGGCGTCGGCGAGGCGCATCTTCGCGCTGCCGGGGCGCAGGGGCTTCTGCTGGCTCTCGTGCGGCGCCCAGCCGGAGACGTAGACGACGTCGAAGCGCGCGAGCACGCGCCCGTCCTCGTCGGCCGCCCGCCCGGCATAGAGCTCGAGCGCCCGCGCCGAGCACGTCGCGGCGCAGCGGCGTGCGGGCCCTGGCGTGCAGCGCGTTCGTCCAGCCCATGTCGCGCAGGTCGCGCAGAAGGCTCAGCGGGTCGCGGTAGCGCACGGTCAGCGTGTCGCTGTCGGCGACCGGCAGCGCGAAGCCGGCCCGCTGCATCAGCGCGCCCATGTCGCGGATCTCGATCATCGGCGCGACCCGGGGGCTCGCCCCGCCGGTGATCTCCGCCTCGGCGTCGAGGAACGCCTGCCGCAGGTCCTTGAGCGTCTCGCCGCCGAGCATCGCCGCGAGGAACAGCCCGTCGGGCTTCAGCGCGCGGCGGACCTGCACGAGCGAGCCCGGCAGGTCGTTCACCCATTGCAGCGACAGGCCGGACACGACGAGGTCGAGCGAGCCGTCGGCGAAGGGCAGCGCCTCCTCGTCGCAGGCGACGCGCGGGCCATCGCGCCCCGCGAGCAGCGGCAGGTCGCGTCTCCGTCGAAACGACGCGCTCCACCTTGCCGCTCGCCCGCAGCACGTCGCCGAGAAGCCCCGTGTGGGCGCCGAGGTCGACGGCCAGCGGGAACGCGCGCGCCACCGTCGCCAGCCGGTCGGACAGGCCCTCCGCCGCCTCGCGCAGCAGGAAGTCCGCCTCGCTCAGCCGGCCGCGCGAGCGCGCACGGCGGCGGCGGATGAGCTCGCGGTCGAAGATCTCCGGCGACTGGTCCACGGCATCGTCTCCTTGTCGCCGCAGGAGATAGGCCGTGGCGGCGGGCCCGTCAAAGCCGCTTGACCGGGCCGGCCGCCGGGCCGACGCTTCTGCCGCGGCATTTCCGGCTGGAGACATGCTGGGAGAGGACATGCTGGGAGAGGACATGGACTTCCCCGACGGCGCCGAACCGTGCCCGGGCAGCCTCCCGGCCACCCGCCCGGTCCTTCCGCCGCTCGCACCGATGCGACGCGCGGCACCGCTCGTCCGCTCCCTGCGCGCGGCCCTCTCGGCCGGTCTCGACATCCTGCTGCCGCCGCGCTGCGGCGCGTGCGACGAGACGGTCGCGGCCGGCGTCGGCCTGTGCGCCGGCTGCTGGACCTCCGTGGAGTTCATCGGGCCGCCGCTCTGCGACCGGCTCGGCATCCCCCTGCCCTACGACGCGGGGCCCGGCGCCCTCAGCGCGCAGGCGCTGGCGTCGCCGCCGCTCTACGACCGGGCCCGCGCCGTCGCGGTCTACCGGGGGCCGGCGCGCGCCCTCGTGCACCGGCTCAAGTTCAACGACCGGCTCGAGCTCTCCGACATGATGGCGGGGATGATGGCGCGCTCGGGCGCCCCCCTCCTCGAGGGCAGCGACGTCGTCGTGCCGGTGCCGCTGCACCCGCGCCGGCTTCTCGCGCGCCGCTTCAACCAGTCGGCGCTGCTCGCCGCGGGGATCGCGAGGCGTGCCGGGCTGCCGCACGAGCCGATGGCGCTGGCCCGCCTGCGGGCGACGAAGCACCAGCTCGGGCTCGACGCCGCCGAGCGGCGCCGGAACGTGGCGCGCGCCTTCGCCGTTCCCGAAGCGAGCCAGGCGGCGGTCGCCGGCCGGCGGGTCGTGCTGGTCGACGACGTCCTGACCACCGGCGCCACCGTCGAGGCGTGCACCCGCGCCCTCCGGCGGGCCGGCGCCACGGGCGTCGACGTGCTGGTCTTCGCGCGGGTTGTGGCCGGCGAAGGCGCCGCCATATAAGTTTCATCAACCGGATCGGAAGGAAGATCGGGGATGGCCGAGGTCGTCATTTACACCACCATGTTCTGCCCCTACTGCCATGCCGCCAAGCGGCTCCTGAACCAGAAGGGCGTGGAGTTCCAGGAGATCGACGTGACGATGGACGCGGGCGAGCGCGGCCGCATGCGCGAGCGCGCCGGCGGGCGCAACACCGTTCCGCAGATCTTCATCGGCGAGACCCATGTCGGCGGCTGCGACGAGCTGCACGCGCTCGAGCGGCAGGGCCGGCTCGACGACCTGCTGCAGGCCGCGGCCTGACCCGGAGACGAACCGAGATGACCGAACAGCGCTTCACCGCCGCCTGCGTCCAGATGCGCTCCGGCCGCGATCCCGACAGGAACGTGGCGGACGCGGTCGCGCTGATCCGCGAGGCGGCGGGGCGCGGCGCACGCTACGTCCAGACGCCCGAGAACACGAGCCTGATGGAGAGCGACCGCGAGCGCCTCTTCTCGCTGATCACCGGGGAGGACGCCTCCGCCCCGCTGTCGACCTTCCGGGCGCTCGCCGACGAGCTGGACATCTGGCTGCATGTCGGCTCGCTGCCGATCAGGGTCGGCGAGAGCAAGGCGGCCAATCGGGGCTTCCTGATCTCGCCGGCGGGCGAGATCGCCGTGCGCTACGACAAGATCCACATGTTCGACGTCGACCTGCCCTCCGGCGAGACCTACCGCGAGTCGAACAGCTACCAGCCGGGCGGCTGCTCGATGGCGGCCGACCTGCCGTGGGCGACGCTCGGCGTGTCGATCTGCTACGACCTGCGCTTCCCCGCCCTCTACCGCACGCTCGCCAAGGCCGGCGCCACGGTCCTCACCTGCCCCGCCGCCTTCACGCAGGTGACGGGCGAGGCGCACTGGCACGTGCTCCTGCGCGCCCGGGCGATCGAGAACGGCGCCTTCATGGTCGCCGCCGCGCAGGGCGGGCGCCACGAGAACGGCCGCTCGACCTATGGCCACAGCCTGATCGTCGACCCGTGGGGCGAGATCCTCGCGGAGGCCGACGCCGAGCCCGGAATCATCACCGCCGAGATCGACATGGCCCGGGTCGCGGAGGTGCGCGGCCGCATCCCGTCGCTGACGCACGACCGCCCCTTCGACCAGCCGCCGGAGATCCACGGCGGCCCCGCCAGGCTCGCCTCATGATCCGCTACGCGCTGCGCTGCGCGACGGGCCACGATTTCGAGGGCTGGTTCCGCGACAGCGCCGCGTTCGACCGGCAGGCCGGAGCCGGCGAGGTCGCCTGCCCGGTCTGCGGCGAGACGCAGGTCGAGAAGTCGCTGATGGCCCCGGCCCTGTCGAAGGGCGGCCGCGCGCCGCGGCCCGCCGCGCCGCAGGCCGCCGAGGCGCCGGAGGCCGCGCCCGCCGTCGAGGAGCATGCCCTGGCCGTCGACCCGAGGGCGCGCGCGCTCCTCGAGGCCGTCCGCCGCCTGCGCCGCCACGTCGCCGAGAACGCCGACTATGTCGGCCCCCGCTTCGCCGAGGAGGCGCGCCGCATCCACTACGCGGAGACGGAAGCCCGCGACATCTACGGCGAGGCGACGCTGGAGGAGACGAAGGCCCTGCTCGAGGAGGGCGTGGAGATCCGCCCCTGCCGCCCCTTCCGGAAGAGAAGAACTGAGCGGCGCCGCGGGCGCCCGCAGCCCCTACCCCCCTGCCTTCTCCGCCACCAGCATGTAGTTGACGTCGAGGTCCCTCGACGACAGCCGCCAGCCGTCGGACAGCGGGTCGTAGACGACGCCGGTCATCTCGACCACGTCGAGGCCGGAGAGGTCGAGCTCGGTCCTGAACTCCTCGGGCCGCACGAGCTTCGAGTAGGTGTGCGTGCCGCGCGGCAGCCAGCCGAGCACGTATTCCGCGCCGACGATCGCCAGGGCGAACGCCTTGCCGGTCCGGTTGATCGTCGCGCCGAAGAACAGGCCGCCGGGCTTCACCAGGCTCGCGCAGGCGTGCACGAAGCCCGGGATGTCGGAGACGTGCTCGATCACCTCCATCGCCACCACGACGTCGAACGCCTCGCCCGACTCCGCCAGCGCCTCCGCCGTCGTCGCCCGGTAGTCGACGGCGACGCCGCTCTCCTCGGCGTGCAGCGCCGCCGTCTGCGACGTTCGTCTCGGACGGGTCGATGCCCGTCACCCCGGCGCCGAGCCGGGCCAGCGGCTCGCACAAGAGGCCGCCGCCGCAGCCGATGTCGACGACGCTCAGGCCCTCGAGCGCCCGGATGCGCCGCGGGTCGCGGCCGAAATGGCGCACCGTCTGGTCGCGGATGTAGTCGAGCCGCACCGGATTGAACTTGTGGATCGGCTTGAACTTGCCCTTCGGGTCCCACCATTCCTCGGCCAGCCGCGCGAAGCGCTCGACCTCCTGCGCGTCGACCGATCCCGTCGCGCGCGCACCTTCCGAACCCGTCGTCGCCGCCACGTCCGAACCCTCCCCAGGCACCAGTTGCGCCTCTTTCTGTGACAGAGTATCTAGGCCCGCGCAAATCGGCACCGGCGCGCGCGCCGTCGTCGCCCTCGCGTTCCTTGAGACCCCACCGCCGGGACCCACCTCCAGCCATGGCTCGCATCGTCATGAAGTTCGGCGGCACCTCCGTCGCCGACCTCGACCGCATCCGCAACGTCGCGCGCCACGTGAAGCGCGAGTACGATGCCGGCCACGACGTGGCCGTCGTCGTCTCCGCCATGGCCGGCGCGACGAACCAGCTCGTCGCCTGGTGCCGCGAGGCCTCGCCCATGCACGACGCGCGCGAATACGACGCCGTGGTCTCCTCCGGCGAGCAGGTCACGGCGGGGCTGCTCGCCATCGTGCTGCAGGCGATGGGCGTGCATGCCCGCTCCTGGCTCGGCTGGCAGATCCCGCTCAAGACCGATCCGCCGCACAGCTCCGCCCGCATCGCCGACATCGACGCCACCACCCTCGTCGAGCGCATGGGCCAGCGCCAGGTCGCCGTCATCGCCGGCTTCCAGGGCATCGCCCCCGACCACCGCATCGCCACGCTCGGCCGCGGCGGCTCGGACACCACGGCCGTGGCCATCGCCGCCGCCGTGAAGGCCGACCGCTGCGACATCTACACCGACGTCGACGGCGTCTACACGACCGACCCGCGCATCGTGCCCAAGGCGCGCCGGCTCGACCGGGTCGCCTTCGAGGAGATGCTCGAGATGGCCTCGCTCGGCGCCAAGGTGCTGCAGGTCCGCTCCGTCGAACTCGCGATGATGCACGGCGTGCGCACCTTCGTGCGCTCGAGCTTCGACGACCCCGACGCGCCGCAAGAGGGCGCCGGCGGTCTTCCCCCTGGCACGCTCATCTGCGACGAGGACGAAATCGTGGAAAAGCAGATCGTCACCGGCATCGCCTACTCCAAGGACGAGGCCAAGATCACGCTCCGCCGTGTTGTCGACAAGCCGGGGGTGGCGGCCAACGTCTTCGGGCGGCTCGCCGACGCCAACATCAACGTCGACATGATCGTGCAGAACATCTCCGCCGACGGCCGCCACACCGACATGACCTTCACGGTGCCGGCCGTCGATCTCGACCGCGCCATGGCGGGCCTGCGCGAGTCGGGCGTCGGCGTCGACTTCGAGGACGTGCAGGGCTCCGCCGACATCGTGAAGGTGTCGGTGATCGGCATCGGCATGCGCTCGCACGCCGGCGTCGCCGCGCAGATGTTCAAGGCGATGGCCGACAAGGGCATCAACATCCAGGCCATCACGACGTCGGAGATCAAGATCTCCATCCTGATCGACGCCGCGTACACCGAGCTTGCGGTGCGCACTTTGCATTCGCTATACGGGCTGGACACACGATAATCGCGGCGGAGTGACCTGCCGGTTGCGGAACTGGCGGCAGGTCGGCGATTCGGTATGAATAGCCTTTGCCCGGACAGGGATATGAGGGATGCGGGGTTCTATCGTGGGCCCGCGCGTCATGCTTCGCCGCCTGCGGGAGCTGATGGCGGAGCCGGTCAACGCGCAGGAACGGCTCGACAAGATCGTCGTCACGATCGCCTCGAACATGGTGGCCGAGGTATGCTCGGTCTATGTCCTGCGCGACGACGGCACGCTCGAGCTGTTCGCCACCGAGGGCCTGAAGCCTGAAGCCGTCCACCTGACGAGCCTGCAGCTCGGCGAGGGCCTCGTCGGCACGATCGCCGCGCAGGCCGAGGCGCTCAACCTCTCCGACGCCCAGTCGCACCCCGCCTTCGCCTACCGCCCGGAGACGGGCGAGGAAAGCTACTCCTCCTTCCTCGGCGTGCCGATCCTGCGCGGCGGCCAGACGCTCGGCGTGCTCGTCGTGCAGAACCGCGCGCGCCGCGTCTACACCGAGGAGGAGGTCGAGGCGCTGCAGACGACGGCGATGGTGCTGGCCGAGATGATCGCCGGCGGCGAGCTGGAATCGCTCGTCAAGCCGGGCGAGAAGCTCGCCATCAGCCGGCCCCGCCACCTCTCCGGCGTCGCCCTGTCGGAGGGCATCGGCCTCGGCCATGCCGTGCTGCACGAGCCGCGCATCGTCCTGCGCAGCCTGATCGCCGAGGACACCCGCCACGAGCTGAAGCGCCTCGACACCGCCCTGTCGGCGCTCCGGACCTCGATCGACCAGCTCCTGTCGCGCACCGAGCTCGCCCGCCCCGGCGAGCACCGCGAGGTGTTCGAGACCTTCCGCATGTTCGCCCACGACCACGGCTGGGTCGAGCGCATGCGCGAGGCGGTGATGTCGGGCCTCACCGCCGAGGCCGCCGTCGAGCGCGTGCAGAACGACACGCGCGCCCGCATGCAGCGCCAGACCGACCCCTATATCCGCGAGCGGCTGCACGACCTCGACGACCTCGCCAACCGCCTGCTGCGCGAGCTCGTCGGCTGGGCGCAGCATCCCGCGAAGTCGGAGCTGCCGAAGGACGCGATCCTGATCGCGCGCTCGATGGGGCCCGCCGAGCTCCTCGACTACGAGCGCGACACGATCCGCGCCCTCGTCCTCGAGGAGGGCGCGCCGACGAGCCACATCACCATCGTCGCCCGCGCCCTCGGCATCGCCGCCGTCGGCCAGGTCGACAGCGTGCTCGACATCGTCAATTCCGGCGACAGCGTCATCGTCGACGGCCTGTCGGGCGAGGTGCACATCCGCCCGACGCCCGACGTCGAGCGCGCCTATGTCGACAAGGTGCGCTTCCGCGCCAAGCGCCAGGAGCAGTACCGGCAGCTGCGCAACTCGCCGGCCCGCACGCTCGACGGGCAGGACATCAAGCTTCTGCTCAACGCCGGCCTGCTGGTCGATCTCAGCCAGGTGGCGGAGGCCGGCGCCGCCGGAATCGGCCTGTTCCGCACCGAGCTGCAGTTCATGGTGTCGGCCGCCTTCCCGCGCATGCGCGAGCAGCGCGAGCTCTACCACGCGGTCCTCGACGCGGCCGGCGACAAGCCCGTCACCTTCCGCTCGCTCGACATCGGCGGCGACAAGATCCTGCCCTACATCACGACCGGCCACGAGGAGAACCCGGCGCTCGGCTGGCGCGCCATCCGCATGGCGCTCGACCGCCCGGCCCTCCTGCGCACGCAGATCCGCGCGCTGCTGCACGCCGCGGCGGGGCGCGAGCTCAGGCTCATGTTCCCGATGCTGACCGAGGTCTCGGAGTTCGACCGCGCCCGCGAGATCCTCGAGCTCGAGCGCGACCACCTCGTGAAGTTCGGCCACCAGCTGCCGGCGCGCGTGAAGCTCGGCGCGATGATCGAGGTGCCCTCCGTGCTGTGGCAGCTCGAGGAGCTCGTCGCGCGGGTCGACTTCCTGTCGGTCGGCTCGAACGACCTCTTGCAGTTCATGTACGCCGCCGACCGCACGAACTCGCGCCTCGCCGGGCGCTTCGACGAGCTGTCCCCGGCGCCGCTCAGGGCGCTCCGCTCGGTGGTGAAGGCGGCCGAGATCGGCGGCGTGCCGCTGACGCTGTGCGGCGAGATGGCCGGCCGGCCGCTCTCCGCCATGGCGCTGCTCGGCATCGGCTTCCGCGGCATCTCGATGGCCCCTTCCGCGATGGGGCCGGTCAAGGCGATGATCCTGAGCCTCGACCTCGGCAAGCTCGAGCGCTGGCTGCTGCCCGAGCTCGACATGCCGCGCCAGTCGCTGCGCCAGGAGCTTGTCGCCTTCGCCGAGGAGCACGATGTTCAGATCTAGGGCCGCGGCCGGCCACGAGGCGCGACACGCCGTCGTGCCTGCCGCAGCCGGGGCCGGACGTGTCCCGGCAACCCGACCGCCTCAGCCCCGCCCTCCCCTCGACGGGGCGGGTCGGGCGAAGCCCGGGGCGGGGTGGAGCGGCAGGCTCACGAGCAGGCGGATCCACCCCCACCCGGCCCTCCGCACGCAAACCGACGAACCGGAATGATCGCCAGGGACAAGCTCAAATCGCTCGCCGACCGGCTCGACTACATCGAGCACCTGCTCGCCGAGGGCGGCGACGCGGACGACTTCGTGCGGCTGTCGCGCGAGCATGCCGAGATCGCGCCCGCCGCCCACAAGGCGCGCGAGCTGCTCGGCCTGATGGACGAGCGCGCGGGCCTGTCGCAGATGCTGAACGACGCCGCGACCGACCGCGAGATGCGCGAGCTCGCCGAGGCCGAGATCGAGGATCTCGACGAGCGGCTCGAGGCCGCCGACCAGGAGATGCGCGTCCTGCTGCTGCCGAAGGACGCCGCCGACGAGAAGAACGCCATCCTCGAGATCCGCGCCGGCACGGGCGGCGAGGAGGCGGCCCTGTTCGCGGGCGACCTCTTCCGCATGTACCAGCGCTACGCGGAGGCGAAGGGCTGGAAGATCAGCGTCCTCTCGGCCACCGAGTCCGATCTCGGCGGCTACCGCGAGATCGTCGCGGAGGTGGCCGGCCGCGGCGCCTACGCCGAGCTCAAGTTCGAGTCGGGCGTCCACCGCGTGCAGCGCGTGCCGGAGACGGAGTCGGGCGGCCGCATCCACACCTCGGCCGCGACCGTCGCCGTGCTGCCCGAGGCCGAGGAGGTCGACTTCGACCTCGACGAGGGCGACCTCAGGATCGACGTCTACCGCTCCTCCGGCGCCGGCGGCCAGCACGTCAACACGACCGATTCCGCCGTCCGCATCACCCACCTGCCGACCGGCGTCGTCGTGGCGGTGCAGGACGAGCGCTCGCAGCACAAGAACAAGGCGAAGGCGCTGAAGCTCCTGCGCTCGCGCCTGTTCGACGCCGAGCGCGAGCGGTCGGCCTCCGCGCGCGCCGCCGAGCGCAAGAGCCAGGTCGGTTCCGGCGACCGCTCCGAGCGCATCCGCACCTACAACTTCCCGCAGGGGCGCGTCACCGACCACCGCATCAACCTGACGCTCTACAAGCTCGACAAGGTGATGATCGGCGAGGCGCTGGGCGAGCTGATCGACGCGCTGATCACCGAGGACCAGGCGCTGCGGCTGGCCGCCGTCGAGGCGGAAGCCGGGCACCACCCGTGAGCGCCCCCCGCGCCGCGGAGGCCGCGCGCGCCCTCGCCCGCCGCCTCGCCGCGGCCGGCTGCGACACAGCCGAGCTCGACGCCCGGCTGCTCGTCGCCTTCGCCGTGACCGGCGATCCGTCGCGCTACGTCATGATCTCGCGCGACCCCCTCGACGACGGGGCGGCCGCCCGGCTGGAGGCGCTCGCCGCCCGGCGCGCCGCCGGCGAGCCGGTCGCCCGCATCCTCGGCCGCCGGGAGTTCTGGAGCCGCGACTTCGCGCTGTCCGCCGACACGCTGGTGCCCCGCCCCGACACCGAGACGCTGGTCGAGGAGACGCTGGCCGAGATCGACCGCCGCGCCGGCCGCGAGGCGCCGCTCGGCCTGATCGATTTCGGCACCGGCTCGGGCTGCATCCTCGTCGCGCTGCTCGCGGAGCTGCCCGCCGCCACCGGGCTCGGCGTCGACGTGAGCGTCGACGCGCTCGTCACCGCGCGGCTGAACGCGGCGGCGAACGGCGTCGGCGACCGCGCCCGCTTCGTCTGCGGCAACTGGGGAGAGGGAATTTCCGGCGACCATGATGTAATCGTCACGAATCCTCCCTATATTCGGTCCGAAGAGGTCGACAGCCTCGCCACGGAGGTCGCGCGCCACGATCCGCGCCGCGCCCTCGACGGCGGCACGGACGGGCTGGACGCCTACAGGGCGCTCCTGCCGCACGCGAAAAGGCTGCTTCGTCCGCACGGCATTCTCCTGGCGGAGATCGGGCACGACCAGCGTGCCGGCGTCGGCGGACTGGCCGAGGCGCACGGGTTGCACGTCGAGCGCGTCGCCCGCGATCTGGGCGGCCGCGACAGGGTCGTGGTGATGTCCCGAACGTCCGGTAACACGCCGTAACTGGTTCAGAAACCGCTTGGAAACGGGCCGCGAACAGGATAGGGTCGCAGTGGTTCCGGGGGAGCAAGACGTCTCGTCGACACCTCGTTCGCTTCGATGCGACAGGTTGTAACGCGCAAGATCGTCCCGACAGGCTGAGCCTGAGTTTGCAAGCCCCCCTACCATCCATCAAAGGGCCGTCAGAACGGCCGTGACGTGGAGCGAATGGATTCCGGCATCGTGCCAGGAACAGGCAGCTTTCGCATGAAGTGATCCAGATCGGGCGTTTCCCCCGCGGGATTTCCGCGACTTCGCGCCATGCGAGGCCCGCCTGAGCGTCTGCCTGCCGCGGTGCGGCTTGCCGACCTTCGGTCATGTTCTTTCAACGGAGACTTCAGACTGCCCATGAGACCGGGACAGCAGAACAAACGGATGCGTGGCCGCGGACGCCGCGGGCCCAGCCCCCTATCCCGCACTTACGAGAGTAACGGGCCGGATGTGAAGATCCGCGGCACAGCCAATCACATCGCGGAAAAGTACCTCCAGCTCGCGCGGGACGCGACGGCGGCCGGCGACCGCGTGGCCGGAGAGAACTATCTCCAGCACGCCGAGCACTACTTCCGGATCATCGCCGCCGCGCAGGCCCAGAACCAGCAGCAGGGCGAGCAGTCGCAGCCGCGCAGCCGCTTCGGCGGCGACGAGGACGACCAGCCCTACGAGGACGACGGCGACGACCGGCAGCAGGACAACCGGCAGCAGGACAATCGCCAGCAGGACAACCGCCAGCGCAACCAGGACCGCCAGCGTCAGAACGACGGTGACGAGGTGCGCGCCGACGACCGCCAGCAGGCGCAGTCGGGCGACGGTCAGCAGGGCGAGGGTCAGGCCGAGGGCGAGGGCCGCAGCCGGCGCCGCCGCGGCGGCCGGTCCAAGGCCAACGGCGCGGGCGGCGAGCAGCACGCGGCCGAGGGCCAGGAGGCGTCCGGCGAGGCCGGCGCACCGAAGACGAACGGTGCGAAGGCTCCCGACGAGGCCCCCGCCGAGGCGGCGTCCGACGAGGCTCCCGCGCCCAAGAAGCGCCGGGCGCCCCGCAAGAAGAAGGACGCCGAGGCCGGCGGCGAGCAGGCCGAGGCCTCCCAGCCGGAAGACGCCAGCGCCTGAGGGCGCTGCCAGCAAGGAAACGCGAGGCCGGCCCCCACCGGGGCCGGCGCGCCCTTTCGCCGTCGCGGCCGGGCTGATGCCCTCGCGGCCAGGCCTACGCCAGCTCGACCGGATCGCCCCGGCGCACCGTGCCGCCCTCGATCACCTCGGCATAGACGCCGAAGTCCTGGTGGCCGAAATTCTGGTCGATCAGCCGGGGGATCTGCATGTCGCGGGCGCCCGATGACGGATCGACGTTGGTCGCGGCGCAGCGCTGGATGCGCTCCCTCACCTTCAGCCGCGCCTCCCCGACTTTCAGCTCCCGGCCGACCCAGCCGAGCTCCGCCCAGGCCTCCGGCCCCTCGATCGTCAGGTTGGCGCGGAAGCGCAGCGGATCGACCGGCGCGTGCGTCAGCCGCTCGAGATCCTTCAGGCTCGCGGCGTTGATGATCGACACGACCTTCTCCGCGACGTCCGAGAAGGAGAACCCCGGCGCCGCCACGATCTTCGGCGCGCCGCGCAGCTCGTCGGCGGGCATGTAGCTGGCGAAGAACTGCTCGATCAGCTGCCGCCCCAGCGGCTCGTCGAGGCGGCCGCCGGCCACCCGCTTGCCGTGGCGCAGGATCGTCAGCTCGCGGCTCTCCTCGTCGAAGCTCGTCGTCAGCGCCGCCAGCCGCTCGTTCTTCATCAGCATCAGGAACTTGATCTTCGGCAGGTGGGCCGGATGCGCCGGCTCGAAGCCCGAGCGGCCGTTCTCGATCGCCCAGGCGCGGTCGTAGGGCAGCGTCTCGCCGGGCTGCGAGCGCGACTTGATCCAGCTCATCGGCGGAAAGCCCCTTCACGGGGTATCTGTGGATCGAGCGGAGGTCTGCGAGCGGCAAGATCTGGCTCCTGTCATGAAAGGTGTCGCGGCCCCTTTTGTGGCGGATAAGCAACACCATATGAAGGCGGACGGCGCGGGCCATTCTTCGGGAAAGGAGCCCGCGCGAGCAACCTTAGGGCGTTTCCGGGGGCGCCGCACCAGGGCCGCGGGAATCGTGCCGAAAAAGAGGGAATGAGATGAATTTCGAGACCTACACCGAGCGCGCTCGAGGTTTCGTCCAGTCGGCGCAGAGCCTCGCGCTTCGCGAGGGCCACCAGCAGTTCACGCCGGAGCACCTGCTGAAGGTGCTGCTCGACGATTCCGAGGGCCTGGCCGCGGGGCTGATCCAGAAGGCCGGCGGCCGTCCGCAGGACGCGCTGCAGGCCGTCGAGATGGCGCTCTCCAGGCTGCCCAAGGTCGAGGGCACCGGCGCCGGCCAGCTCTACCTCGCGCCGCAGACGGCGCGCCTGTTCGAGACCGCCGAGAAGGCCGCCAAGACCGCCGGCGATTCCTTCGTCACGGTCGAGCGCCTGCTCCTCGCGCTCGCCATGGAGAAGGGCGCGCAGTCCGCGAAGATCCTGTCGGACGCCGGCGCCACGCCGAACGGCCTCAACACCGCGATCGAGGCCCTGCGCAAGGGCCGCACCGCCGACACCGCCTCGGCCGAGGAAGGCTACGACGCGCTGAAGAAATACGCCCGCGACCTCACCGAGGCCGCCCGCGAGGGCAAGCTCGACCCGGTGATCGGCCGCGACGAGGAGATCCGCCGCACCATCCAGGTCCTGTCGCGGCGCACCAAGAACAACCCCGTGCTGATCGGCGAGCCCGGCGTCGGCAAGACGGCGATCGTCGAGGGCCTGGCCCTGCGCATCGTCAACGGCGACGTGCCCGAGAGCCTCAAGGACAAGCGCCTGCTCGCCCTCGACATGGGCGCGCTGATCGCCGGCGCGAAGTATCGCGGCGAGTTCGAGGAGCGCCTGAAGGCCGTGCTCTCCGAGGTCACCTCAGCCGAGGGCGAGATCATCCTGTTCATCGACGAGATGCACACCCTCGTCGGCGCCGGCAAGACCGACGGCGCGATGGACGCCTCGAACCTCCTGAAGCCCGCGCTGGCCCGCGGCGAGCTGCACTGCGTCGGCGCCACCACGCTCGACGAGTACCGCAAGCACGTCGAGAAGGACGCCGCTCTCGCCCGCCGCTTCCAGCCCGTCTTCGTCGACGAGCCGACGGTGGAGGACACCATCTCGATCCTGCGCGGCCTGAAGGAGAGCTACGAGCAGCACCACGGCGTGCGCATCGCCGACAACGCCCTCGTCGCCGCCGCCACGCTGTCGAACCGCTACATCACCGACCGCTTCCTGCCGGACAAGGCCATCGACCTGGTCGACGAGGCCGCCTCGCGCCTGCGCATGCAGGTCGATTCCAAGCCCGAGGAGCTCGACGAGCTCGACCGCCGCGTCATCCAGCTCAAGATCGAGCGCGAGGCGCTCCTGAAGGAGACCGACACCGCCTCGAAGGACCGGCTGAAGCGGCTCGAGAAGGAGCTCGCCGACCTCGAGGAGAAGTCGGACGCGCTGACGCAGCGCTGGCAGGCCGAGAAGGAGAAGCTCGGCTCCGCCGCCGAGATCAAGAAGAAGCTCGACGAGGCGAGGAACGAGCTCGCCCAGGCGCAGCGCTCCGGCCAGTACCAGCGCGCCGGCGAGCTCGCCTACGGCGTCATCCCCGAGCTCGAGAAGAAGGTCGCCGAGCTCGAGGCCACCGGCGAGGGCGACGTCATGCTCGAGGAGGCCGTGACGGCCGACCACATCGCGCAGGTCGTCTCGCGCTGGACCGGCGTGCCGGTCGACAAGATGCTCGAGGGCGAGCGCGACAAGCTGCTTGCGCATGGAGGATGCGCTGGCGAAGCGCGTCATCGGCCAGGAGGAGGCGGTGCACGCCGTCTCGACCGCCGTGCGCCGCGCCCGCGCCGGCCTGCAGGACCCGAACCGGCCGATCGGCTCGTTCATGTTCCTCGGCCCCACCGGCGTCGGCAAGACGGAGCTGACCAAGGCGCTCGCGAAGTTCCTGTTCGACGACGAGAGCGCGATGGTGCGCATCGACATGTCGGAATACATGGAGAAGCACTCCGTCGCCCGCCTCATCGGCGCCCCGCCCGGCTATGTCGGCTACGAGGAGGGCGGCGCGCTGACCGAGGCCGTGCGCCGGCGGCCCTACCAGGTGATCCTGTTCGACGAGATCGAGAAGGCCCACCCGGACGTCTTCAACGTGCTGCTGCAGGTGCTCGACGACGGCCGCCTGACCGACGGCCAGGGCCGCACGGTCGACTTCCGCAACACGCTGATCGTCATGACCTCGAACCTCGGCTCGCAGGCCATGGGCGACCAGGCGGAGGGCGAGGACACCGACCTCGTCCGCGAGCGGGTGATGGCGCGGGTGCGCGAGCACTTCCGGCCGGAGTTCCTCAACCGGCTCGACGAGATCGTCCTGTTCCACCGCCTGCGGCGCGACCAGATGGCCTCGATCGTCGACATCCAGATGGGCCGGCTGCGCAAGCTCCTGGCCGACCGCAAGATCGAGCTGGACCTCTCGCCCGACGCCCGCGAGTGGCTCGCCAACCGCGGCTACGACCCGACCTACGGCGCGCGCCCGCTGAAGCGCGTGATCCAGAAGTACGTGCAGGATCCGCTCGCCGAGAAGATCCTCGCCGGCGACATCCTCGACGGCTCGAAGGTCGCCGTGACCCCCGAAGGCGACCACCTGGCCTTCAGCCCGGCCGGCGCGGCCAGCGAGGACGCCGTCGAGGCGGCGTGAGCGGTCTAGGCCGCGCAAGCCGCGGCGTCAGCGAGAGACGGAAAGGGCCCGCGCGGGGAGACCTGCGCGGGCCGTTTCTTGGCGACTCCCATGGGCCCTTCGTGTCGATCCCGCGCCCTGCCACGCTCTTCTAGATCGGAAGTTTAGACGGACCGGTGGAAAGCGGTGGGGAGGCTCCGACCCGCCGCGGGTCAAATGTCAATTTATTGCGCAATCAAAATGTCGGTGATATCGTCACTCTGCAAAGGAGTATCTTCATGAGCGATGCTGACAACATCATCCGCTTACCGCGCCCGGAGGGGGCGCGTCGTCCGGCGCAAGAGCTGGGATTTTTCCTGCGCGTCGGGCGGAACGATCACCGGGCGATGCTTGAGCTATTCGGCCAAGGCGAACAGCGCTTCTTCGGCCTTGTGGTAGAAGCACAAAAGACGGGTCGGCATCGCGATCTACGGATCGAAGCTCGCAAGCGCGCCGTAGACCTTATCCTCGACCCCAAGACCCACCACCTGGCGACGCTTGGCGGCTACAACCACACGCTTGGCGAGTTACCTTGGGGCAAGGAGCGGCCGCATCGGAGCGATGATTTCTCGGGGGCTGAAGGCGCCGCGCAAGCCGACCGCATTGTCAGTTTTGCGGAGGAGCACGCATACACGCAGCTCTTGGGCCCGACGCACTACCTGCAGAGGCATGACGATCCCTGGCTGGCCGTCGATATCGAGATGATGGCGGAGGTGCAGCGGCGTATCGGCCAAGGCAGCGACAAGATCGATCTCATCTATCCTCTGTCGGTTTCGATTGAAACGCTGCGGGAGCCCGCTTATCGACGCAGTCTGATCGAAGCGCTGAGGAATGCTCCCTGTGACGCGATGTGGCTTAAGATAGATAATTTTGGGGCTGACGCGTCCGGCGAGAAGACTGTCGCCTATATTGAAGCATGTCGCGAGTTCCAGAGGCTTGGAGTTCCTCTCATCGCGGATCACGTAGGCGGCCTGCCGGCGCTAGGCGCCCTCGCATTCGGCGCCGTCGGGGGCATCGCACACGGCATCACGATGTACGAGGGCTTCAAAGCTGCTCCAATGCGTAAACCCCGTACGAGCAATTCGGCACGCATCCCTGCGGTGAGATTTTATATTCCCCGGTTGGATGCGCACTTGAGCCGGGCAGAAGCGAAACTGCTGTTTAGCGCATCTACCCGGATCAAGGATCGGTTCGCTTGTACCGACACGCACTGCTGCACCGGCATCAAAGGGCAGCTTGATCGTCCTGCGAGGCATTTCGTGCATGAGCGCAGCAAGCAGGTGACGCGGATCAGCGGATTCCCCCGATGCAATCCGGGCGGCCGAGTATCTCGAGCAGTTTGTGCGCCCGGTGTCCGACTACGTCGCCTTGCTTGCAAGTGCGGAAAATCTACCGGATGAGCTGAAGAAGCGCTTTCAGAAGAAGCAGAGCACCGTCAGCCCGTTATCGCAAGTCCATGGCGAACCTTGCGGAGGCAGAAAGGCTGCACAGCCCACCCCTGCTGCCCGAACGGCTAAATCTAAGAAGAAACAATAATTAAACTACACATAGTATTAAGTGAGAACAACAGAATGTCAAACGCCGTAGCAAGGCGACTGGATAACATTAGAGATAAAAGCGCCTTACGTCATGTTGATATTGCGCAATTGCTTTCTTCGCGTCCGGAAACTGTGTCTCGATGGAACCAAGGAAAAGCCTATCCTCATAGAAATACAGAAAAAGCTCTACTTGAACTTGAATATATTGTCGATCAACTCGCTGATTTCTATGAGCCAAACGAGGCGAGGCAATGGATATTTTCACGCCAAAAGCTTCTAGGCGGAGAATCCCCGGCTGAGTTGATACAAGGAGGCAAAATAGATGAGGTGTTGCGCCTAGTTAATCAGATCAAAGATTGGTGTATATGTAAGCGTATAGATGATTTACGACACCGAACTGATTGACAGGCTTAGCGCATTCCCGGAGGAGAAATTCTCTGGAAAGGTGTTCCGTGCGACCGGGGCAAGCTCGCCGGCCACGGCGGCTTCGGCAAACGGCGGCAGATGGTCCCCGTCGACGTCAGTGTGCTCTACACGAATCTCGACCGCGACGGCCTGCTTGCCGAGGTACTTCCTACCTCGCCTTACTGACGCCGGTACCTCGCAAACCTCTCAGGGTACACGAAATCGAGACGACGACTTGGCGTAATTACCCACCCCTTGCACTCGCCGGCGTTGGCCGTCAGGCGCTGACGGTTTTGAGGATGGTTTGGAAGGCGTTGGTGCCGGGGCGCAGCCGAGCGGTATCGACGACGGTGCGGATGTCGGCCTCGCCGCTGGCGGCCCACATGGCGCGGTAGCCGTTGGTGACTTTGCGCTGGATGACCGAGGGCCGAAGCGCCCGTTCGCAGGCGTTGTTGGTCGGCGGAACCTGTCCGGGCCAGGCGGCGAAGGTCAGGAGCTGATCGCCGGCGCGTCGGAATTTCTGCTGGAGATCGCGCGCCAGGTCGCAAGGTGTCGGCGTCACCAGGATGTCGGTGAGACTTCGCTCCAGGGCGCGCCGCTTGGCAGCGATCGTGGAAGCCGCGAAGGTTTCAATGCCGTCGGCCAGGGCGAAGGCTTGCCCCACCCAGAGCCGCAGCCGCGATGCCAGCATGTCTTCACTGGCCTCTTCGACATAGGCGACGTCGCGGGCGAGATGGGCCAGACAGGTTTGATGGGCGTGCCCGTGACCCTGCTGCGCCGAGTAGCGATCGGAACACCAGACCTGTGGGCGATGCCCGTCCATCAGGTCGCGGACGACGACGGCGCCTCTGGTCGGGGCGGCGCGATGGACGACGGCGCCTGCCGAACGGAACACCCATTGATACGCGTTCGAGCCCTCGATGCGCACCCCGGTCTCGTCGGAGGCCACGACTTTCGCCTGGCGCAGGGCGGCGATGGCCGCGTCGCGCTCTGACGCGAAGGCCTTCTGCGACCGCCGCAGCATGTTCATCAGACCGCCCTGGCTGATCGTCAGACCGAAGAGATCCGCGAAAGCGCCCTGCAGCCGTTCGTAAGACAGGGCCTGGAAGGTCTTGAGGTAGGTCGCCACTGCATGCAGGCGCGGCCCGAAGGGCGTGCCTTTCGCCGCGTCCGGCACCGGCGCGACAACGAGCATTCCGCACGACGGGCATCGCACCGACAGCCGTCGGTGGCGCTCTACCACAGGATGGATCTCGGGAAGCTCGACCGTTTCGTAGATGCCCGCCGTCTCCGCCAGCAGATCGCCGGAAAGGCCGGCCTGGCAACAGGGGCACTGACCGGGACGATGGTCGACCTGCCGGTCGAACGTCTCGCTCATCGCCCGGGCATTCCCCTTGTGGCCGGGCTTGGCGCCGCCGGGCCTGGCCTTGTCGCGCCGCTCCTTGCGGTCGTTCGCAGGGGGCTTCGACGACGTCCGCGATGTCTTCTCCGGTCGCTGCAGCCGCAGCACCAGATCGATCAACTCGTCCTTCGACAGCCGCTGCAAATCACCGCGATCCATCCCGCCATGGATTCAGCGTTCGCACCCGTTGGCAAGGGGGTGGGTAATTACGAATTTAAGTCGGTCGGTGACCGCGACGGCTCGACCGGCAGGTGACGTATGACTTGAATTGGCCGAAGAACGAACCCGCTGCGCGGGAGGGGCGCGAGTGGTGAGGCAGAGGTAGAGCAGCGGGCGCCGCGCCTCGATTGAGGCCGGTCGGGCACGGGCAGAGCATATCGGCTCCCTTAAGCAAGAGGAGCCGAACGATGACCACCTCCGTTCCCGCCGCGCCTGTCAGCCGTCTGCGCCAGCGGCTGATCGACGACATGAACATGCGTCGGTTCTCGCCGACGACGCAGCGCAACTACCTCCGTGACGTCGGGCGCCTCGCGACGTATCTCGGCCGGCCGCCCGACACGGCGACGGCGGAGGATCTCCGCCTCTTCCAGATCGAACAGCGCGACGCCGGAGTACCGTTGCCGACGATGAACAGCATCGTCGCGGCGCTACGGTTCTTCTTCACCCATACGGTCGACCGGCCCGATCTCGCGCGCAGGCTCGTGCGGGTCGCCTACCCGCGCAAGCTGCCCGTGGTGCTCAGCCGGGACGAGGTGGCGAGGCTCCTCAACGCGACGACCTGCCTCAAGCATCAGGCGGCGCTGTCGGTCGCCTACGGCTCAGGCCTCCGCGTGTCCGAGGTCTCGATGCTCAAGGTCCGCGACGTCGACAGCGAGCGCATGCTGCTCAGGGTCGAACGCGGCAAGGGCGGCCAGTACCGCAACGCCATGCTGTCGCCCGACCTGCTGACCCTGTTGCGCCAGTGGTGGAAGCTCGGCCGGCAGCAAGGCGTGATGCATCGCGACGGCTGGCTGTTCCCGGGCCAGAACGCGATGAAGCCGATCAGCACGCGGCAGTTGCACCGGATCGTCGTCGAGGCGGCGCAGGCCGCCGAGATCGCCAAGCGGGTCGGCCCGCACACGCTGCGCCACAGCTTCGCGACCCACCTCCTCGAGGACGGTGCCGACATCCGCGTCATCCAGGCCCTGCTCGGCCACGCCAAGCTCGACAACACCGCCTTCTACACCAAGGTCGCGACGCGGACGGTGCGCAAGGTGACGAGCCCGCTCGACAGGCTCGCGATGTTCATGCCCGACGAGGCGACGCCCGGCGGCTGAGGCCGTTGCGCGCTGCGCTCGAGGTCGCCGATGTCTTCCGTGCTGCCGGGCCTGCCTACCGGGCCGCCAATGCCGGCCATCTGAGCCTTGCGCAACTCAAGGTCATGTCGGCGATCGAGGACTGCCGTACCGCTGCCCTCGGCGGCCACGTCGAGGCCTGCGAGGACTGCGGCCACCGGCGGATCTCCTACAACAGTTGCCGCAACCGGCACTGCCCGAAGTGCCAGGGTGCGGCCGCGCGCACCTGGCTCGCCGAACGACAGGCCGACCTCCTGCCGGTCGGCTACTTCCACGTCGTCTTCACATTGCCGGCCGAGGTCGCCGACATCGCCTTCCAGAACAAAGCCGCCGTCTACGACCTCCTGTTCCGGACAGCCGCGGAGACGATGCTGACGATCGCCGCCGACCCCGGGCACCTCGGCGCCCGCATCGGCATCACCGCCGTGCTCCACACCTGGGGCTCGGCCATGACGCATCATCCCCACGTGCACATGATCGTGCCCGGCGGCGGCATCTCGCCCGACGGCCGCCGCTGGATCTCGTCGCGCCCCGCCTTCCTTCTGCCGGTCCGCGTCCTGGGCAAGCGCTTCCGGCACCTGTTCCTCGGCCGACTCGTCGCGCTCGCCGACGCCGGCAGGCTTGCCTTCTTCGGCGCCCTCGCGCCGCTCGCCGAACGCCGCGCCTTCCTGCGCCACCTCGCGCCGGCGCGGAGCAAGCGCTGGGCCGTCTATGCCAAGTCGCCCTTCGCCGGCCCCGAGGCGGTGCTCGCCTATCTCGCGCGCTACACCCACCGGGTCGCCATCTCGAACCGCCGGCTCGTCGCCTTCGACGGGAGCAACGTCACCTTCCGCTACAAGGACTATCGCCGCAGCGGTGCCGAGCAGAGGCAGGTCATGACGCTCGCGACCGACGAGTTCATCCGCCGCTTCCTCATCCATGTCCTGCCGAAGGGCTTCCATCGCATCCGGCACTACGGTCTGCTCGCCAGCGCCGTCCGCAAGGCCAACCTCGCCCGTGCCCGCGAACTGCTCGACGCCACCCCCCCGCCCGAAAACGACGAGCCGCAGGAGCCCGCAGACGTCAGGCCACCGTGCCCCTGCTGCGGCGGCCACATGGTCATCGTCGAGAGCTTCGAGCGCTGGACGAAGCCTCGCGCGCCGCCTCCAGCAACGCCGGCAACCGGGAGGACATTCGCGTGACCCGGCACGGCCCGTCTCCGCCACACGCCGCGGCCACCGGCCTGCGGTCCCTCCGGCTCGTGCCGCTTCGCTTCAGCGACGTCGTCGACCTTTCGGTCGGCACCGTCCGCGCCCGGTTCCAGAGCCGACACCCCGCGGATACCGCTCTCCTTGCTCAGCCGGACGCACCTCGCCGCGACCACGGCGAAACCGCCCGACCCGGCTCCAGCCCGAAAAGCCCATAGCTCATCGCCCCGGGGCCGCGGGTTCGTTCCTCGGGCACTTTCGTACGCCTGCCGGCGCCCGAAACCCTCCACGAAAGCGGAATGACAGGTCTGGAGCCGAAGACTCAAGAACCTGCCATTCCGGGCGCGACGTGGCTCGTCGGCCCGCCGGGTCATTCCGACCAAGGCCGCGATGCCGATCCGAAGGCTCCTCGAGACGATTCAGCGGGCCGTGCCGGCCACGACGCGGCTGGCCGGCACGACGATCCGGACGGAGAGGCCCTGCGGCGTCCATTCTCGCGCGATGCTTCCGCCAAGCTGCCCCTCGACGGTGAGCTTGGTGATCCGAGTGCCGAATCCGGTGTGGTCCGGCTCGTCCTGACCGCGTCCCGCGCACTCCTCGGCCCACGAGAGGACGAGCCATTCGTCATCGCGGGCGCACCCGAACGACACACTTCCCGATATGTCAGAGAGGGCGCCATGCTTCGCGGCGTTGGTCGCGAGCTCGTTCAGCACCAGCGCCATCGGCGTGACCGCGGTCGCAGATAGCGGCATGTCCTCGCCCACCACCTCGAGCTGCGCCTCATCCGGGTCATGCAGGTGCGGGGAGACGATCGTGCGCAGCAGTTCGTGCAGCGTGATCCCGTCGGGCGACCCGCACCGCCCAGGCTCGGGCGCCACCGTCAGCTCGTGCGCCCTCGCCAGCGCGGCGAGCCTGTCCTGGACCATCGTCACGAGCTCGGCCGGGGTGCTGGCCGACCTCGCGGTCAGCCCAACCAGGCTGTTCGCGAGCGAGAAGAGATTCTTGATCCGGTGCCTCATCTCCTGGAGGAGGAGCTCCTGCTTCTCCTGGGACCGCTTCTGCGCCGTGATGTCCCGGGCGATCTTGGAAGCTCCACCACCCTGCCGTTCTCGTCCTTCAGGGGCGAGACGGTCAGCGAGATGTGGATCAGGCTGCCGTCCTTGCGCTGCCGGACCGTCTCGTAGTGGTCGACTATCTCTCCCGCACGAATCCGGGCGAGGATGCGCGGCTCCTCGTCCTCGCGATCGGCCGGGATCAACAACGTGACCGGGTGCCCGACGGCTTCCTCCGCCGTATAGCCGAAGATGCGTTCCGCGCCGGCATTCCAGCTCGTGATGATGCCGTTCAGGTCCTTCGTGAGGATCGCATCTCGGGACGACTGGACGATCGCTGCGAGCTGCTGCGTCGCGCGGTCCAGGAGGTGTGGCGGCGCCGAGCCGGATCGTCCTTCAGGACGGGTGTCAGTCGACTGGAAATCTTGAGTGCATCCGACCCCACCGGCCCCAGGCTTGTTCATAGCTGCCACGGATTCACTCCGATGATTGCATGGCTGTTGACCCATCCCCCCTATCTGCCTCCTTCAGCGGCCTCCGCACCGAGGGCTCAGGGCGCCGGAGCGACTGCCGAAAAGATATATGGCGAGAAGCTTATATATACCCTCATTGCCGACGTCACACCAACCAGTACCTCGTCCTCGTCTGATAGACGGAGACCGCGTTCGATCGCGTCACCTGCCCAAGCGTGTCACCCGTGAGCGCATCTCATAGGGGCCTTTTCGAGAGCGCGATCAGGAACGAACAAACCTGGCCATTCCGGAACGGCGGCTGTGGGAGATGGAAACGCAGGAATCAGCCATCCCTACCCGATCCTGGAAGCGACCCGCCTGCTCTTGACCCTACGCGACCGATAGCCATGGCGCATCTGGCCGGCTGTCCCGGACAGCTCGGCTGGCACTCCACATCGCCTCGCCAAGCCGATTTGCGCAACCGATCGCGAAGCGATACGAGGCGTCGATGGACCGTTCCGTGATCAGTCTCCTGCCGGCCGTAATCCTTCTCGAGCTCGGCAGCGGCCTGCAGGGCGTGCTCATCCCGATCCGCAGTCAGATGGCGGGCTTTTCCGCCGTGGCGATAGAGGGGCTCGGAACGCTATGCTATGTCGGCTTCATCGTCGGCTGCCTCGCTCTGCCTGCAACGGTGCGGCGGTGGGGCACGTCCGCTGTTTCTCGGCACTGG
>CAWFLD010000012.1:0-112883 GCA_963816555.1 uncultured Alphaproteobacteria bacterium
GCCGGTGCCCACCCCTCCTGCGCCCCCGCACCCTCGTCTTGTCGCGCCGACGCTCAGACGCACGAGGGGACGGCGTAGTCCTCCGGCAGCGCCACGCTCTTCGGCCACCAGAGCTCGAAGCGCTCGCGCCCCCTCATTCTCTCTTCGTACCCGGGAATGAAGGCGTATTTCACGTCTATGCCCTTCAGCATGGCTTCCATGAAGTTGTGCCACTGAAGGGCCAGAGGCCCATGCTGCGGTCGAAGTAGCGGATCACGACATGGTCGGCGTCGTATCCGTCGATGAATTCGGGCTTCATGATCTCGAAGCTACCAGACCTCCCGACGATCTTTCGTCCGAGTGCCACGGTCCTCCCTCCGAACTGCGTGTAGAG
Source organism: uncultured Alphaproteobacteria bacterium (assembly GCA_963816555.1). Taxonomy (GTDB): domain Bacteria; phylum Pseudomonadota; class Alphaproteobacteria; order Rhizobiales; family Tepidamorphaceae; genus Lutibaculum. The sequence goes on from CAWFLD010000012.1 coordinate 374, forward strand.
CTGCCCGCTCGGACATTTCACGCCTTCAGGCGACGTATCCGAGACCGGGGGCCCGGACTTCCCTCGACTTTCGGGGCGTCTATGTGCCGCTCGAGCGAGCAGTCTTCCCGTGGGAAGTATTCCTGCCTCTCCTCCTGCGAGAAGACGGAAGACAGCAGGATCGGGATCCTCCGGTCGACATCCCTCGTCAGCGCGAAGGCGACCAGACTGCAAGCCGTCTTTTTGAGGACCATCCCGCTCTGGACGAGGACGCCTGTGAGAATGGCCTTTTCTTCCGTCGGTGCCCCGGATCTCCAGACGCCGATCACGCGCTCGATGTTCTCGTGCTGCCTCCTGATCTCGTCGGCCGACGCAACATGCCACCGGTCGTATGCACCGAAGACGAGATCGGCGGCCTGACTGCCGCCGAGCCCCAGGATGACCCCCAGTGCCGCGAAGAGCCCCTTGCTCGTGTCTGCCATGTCGCACGGTCCCCATCGGTTGACCCTGGCCCCGAGGCCAATGCAACTTATGCGTGCATATACAGATGCAATAAATTCACAGGTTGCGCAACGGCCGCATCGTCAACCGTGCCGGCGGCGCAGGATGGTGTTCAGATCGCGCCCGCCCCTCAGATCCGGCGGACGCTGGTGACCGGCAGGCCGGCTGCGGCGATGCGGGTGATCGTTTCGGTGGCGGGCTCGATCACCGTGTCCATGTGGAAGCCGTTGGCGTGCAGCAGCCGGCCGTCGCCGAGGGCGATGGCGACGTGGCCCTTCCAGAAGACGAGGTCGCCCCGCTCGAAGGCGTCCGGATCGCGCGTCGCGACCGGCTCGCCGAGCGCGGCCTCCTGCATGTCGCTGTCGCGCGGGCACGCCATGCCGCAGGCGAGCATCGCGAGCTGCACGAGCCCCGAGCAGTCGAGGCCGAGGCTCGTGCGCCCGCCCCAGTAATAGGGCGTGCCGACGAAGCGCGCCGCGACCGCGACCCAGTCCGACGGCAGGGCGCCGGGCGGCGTCAGGTGCCGGGCGAAGACGTAGCCGGCGTCGGTGCGCAGGTAGTCGCCCGCCTCTCCGAGGACGGCGACGCGCGAGCCGAGGCTGAGCCACATGAGCGGCGGCAGCTTCAGGTCGGGGCCGGGATAGACGAAGGTGCGCAGCGACGTCACGAGATGGCCCGGCGCCGGCCCCGGCGCGGCGAGCGCGTCCGCCGGGCACCAGCCGACATAGGAATCCGTCTCGAGCTGGACCCAGGCCCAGCCCTCCGCCGTCTCCTCGAAGACGCGCACGCGCTCGCCGTGCAGGAGCTCGCTGTCCTGGGCCGCGTCGGAGCGCGGCTCGCGCCGCAGCGGCGCGGCCGCGGCGGCCACGGTCTTCACCGCCGGGTCGAGGTAGCGCGGCCGGTCGACCCGGCCGGCCAGCGCGCGGTCGGCGGCATCGGGGCGGATCGCGTTCAGCCGCGGATCGGGCTCGCTCATCTGGGCACCTGCTTCGCCTTGTCCGAGATCAGCCCGCCGAGCCGCTCCAGGAACATCGCGCCCTCGACCGTGCGCTGCACGATGACGTTGCGCCGGTCGGCGGAATCGCGGCGACGGCTCACGAGGCCCTTCGCCCCCATGGAATCGAGGGCGCGGGTGATGACCGGCTTGGTGACGCCGAGCTTGGCGGCGAGGCCGCGCACGGTGTGCGGAGGGGGTTCGAGGTAGATCGTCAGGAGGATCGCCACCTGCCGCACGGACAATTCGTCCTCCCCCGCGCGGACCAGCGCAAGAGCCACCTCATGCCAGAGCCGGATGGCCTGTGCCGGTCGAATCGTGATCGCCATGCGCAGTACAGACCTCGGAAATCCCGAATATTGCGTTACGTCCTATAGGAACATGCCCGCAATCGCCATGCAGGGCTCAAAATTCGCTCTTTTGCAGGAGCGAGAAGACCGCCCGGATCGCCTGCGCCTCGCCGCCCTCCGGGCAGGTCGCGCTCCCCGACGGGCACCAGCCGTAGATGTCGAAATGCGCCCACTGGGTGCGCGGCGACACGAAGCGCGACAGGAACAGGGCCGCGGTGATCGAGCCGGCGAAGCCGCCCTGCCCCGCATTGTCGATGTCGGCGACCTTGCTCTTGAGCATGCGCTCGTAGGGCTTCCACAGCGGCAGGCGCCAGATCGGGTCGGCGACGATCTCCAATTCGCCGGAGAGCGCGGCGGCGAGCCCGTCGTGACGGGTGAAGAAGGGCGGGATGTCGGGGCCGAGCGCGACCCGGGCGGCACCGGTCAGCGTCGCGAAATCGAGGAGAAGCCCGGGCTCCTCCTCCCCCGCGAGCGCCAGCGCGTCGGCCAGCACGAGCCGGCCCTCCGCGTCGGTGTTGCCGATCGCGACCGTCGTGCCGGCGCGGCTGGTCAGCACGTCGCCCGGCCGGAAGGCGCTGCCGGAGATCGAGTTCTCCACCGCCGGCACCAGCACCCGCAGCCGCACGTCGAGGCCGCTCGCCATGATCATGTGGGCGAGGCCGAGCGCGGCGGCGGCGCCGCCCATGTCCTTCTTCATCAGGAGCATCGCGCTCGACGGCTTGATGTCGAGGCCGCCCGTGTCGAAGCAGACGCCCTTGCCGACGAGCGTGACCCTGCGCGCATCCGCCGCACCCCAGGTGAGGTCGATCAGGCGCGGGGCCCGGTCGCTGGCGCGGCCGACGGCGTGGATCAGCGGGAAGTTGCGCTCGAGCAGCGCGTCGCCGGCCACGACGTCGACGGAGGCGCCGTGGCGGGCCGCGAGGTCGCGGGCCGCCGCCTCGAGCTCGTCGGGGCCCATGTCGTTCGACGGCGTGTTGATCAGGTCGCGGGCGAGGTACATCCCCTCGGCGATCGCCGTCACCTCGTCCTGCGCCACGCCGTCCGGCACGTGCAGCCTGACGTCGCGGGGCGTGCCGTGGCTGTAGCGGTCGAAGCGATATCCGGCGAGGGCGAAGGCGAGCGTCGCCAGGTGCGCATCCTCGCCGGCGTTCTCGAGGCGGTAGCGGCCGGCGGGCAGGTCGGTGGCGAGACGGCCGGCGAGGAAGGCGCGCTCGTGATTCGTCGTCGCCCCGGTGCCGAGCCAGACCGTGGACAGCGTGCCGTCCCGGCCGGGCAGCAGGACGAGCCGCCCCGCCTCGGGCTCGTAGCCCGTGCTCTGCAGGTAGGCGGCCGCGACGGGATCGAGCGTCTCCCTCGCCGCCTCGAACTCGTCCTGGCCGACGAGCCGGACCGGAATCGGCGCCTCGTCCTCCGCATGGGGCAGCAGACTGACCTGCACGGCAACGGTCTCCTCTCGCGCGCTTAACACGCCGTTAGGGTTAACGGGCTATTGCTGGGGCCAGCCTCGCGCCGGAAGCGCGGGGGCTCGGCCACGGAGCATATAGCAGACCATGACGATTCCCGTCTTCTTCCGCATCGTCGTGACCTCGGCCGCCCTGAGCCTGCTGGTGGCGGGCTGCAGCAAGGAGATGCACACGGGATCGATCCCGAAGGCGGCGACCGGGGAGCAGTCGGCGGACGCGCTGACGCGGCAGGCGGAAAACCTGTCGATCCGCTACCGGCGGAACCAGAAGGACCCCGCGCTCGCCGTCGCTTTCGCCTCGAGCCTCGAAGGGCTCGGGCGCAACAGCGACGCGCTGCGCGTGCTCGAGAACACGCTGCAGCACGCCCCCGACGACGGCCCCCTCCTGTCGGCCTACGGCCGCGCCATGCTGCGCGACGGGCGCCCGACGGACGCGCTGCCGGTGCTGCAGAAGGCGGAGACGGCCGGCGAGCGCTCGACCGCCCTCTATTCCGCGCGCGGCGCCGCGCTCGACCAGCTCGGCCGCCACGACGAGGCGCGGCAGAACTACCAGCGCGCGCTGCAGCTCAAGCCGAACGATCCCGGCACGCTCGCCAATCTCGGCCTGTCCTACGCGCTGTCGAAGGACCTGAAGCAGGCCGAGGCGGTGCTCAGGAAGGCCGCGGCCCAGCCCGGCGCCACCGTCCAGGTGCGCCAGAACCTCGCCCTCGTGCTCGGCCTTGAGGGCCGCTTCGACGAGGCGGAGAAGATCTCGCGGCAGGATCTCTCGGCCGACCAGGCGAAGGACAACTCGGCCTATCTGCGGCAGATGATGAGCCAGTCGAACAGCTGGCAGAAGCTCAAGTCCCTCGACGGCTGAGGGCACGCGGACGGTCCGCGCGCCAGGGTCCGGCCTCCGGGTCGAGGCGCATGCGCGCCGGGCAGGAGCGCCCGGGCGACCCCTCCACGAACTCACAGGTGCCGGAGACGGATGCGCCGCCGGCACACATGGCGCCGGCAGCGCTGGTCGTGTCGACGCCTCCCTGCGGCGTCCGGATCAGGCGCTCTTGTCGACCATCTGTCCCGTGCCGGGCGCAGGCGCGGCGGCAGGGCGGTCGTCGGCGTCGTGGTCGTTGTCCGGGCCCGGCCCCTCGAGGCGCTCGGGCATCGGCGCGCTCCGCATGGAGGCGGCCGATCCGACAGCAGAGATACTCATGAACTCTCCCTATTTCTGAACGGGGATCTCACCCCGGCCGCGACCGTAGCCCACCAGGCTTACGGGCGGCTGACACGGGAGGCTCAAAGTCTTCAGATCGTTCAGGTTCCGGGGCCCGGGCGGCGCCGCTCAGGCGGCCGCCGCGAGCCTCGCCACGACCTCGTCCGCGCGCACGATCCGGGCGAACTCGCCGTTCAGGTTGGCGAGCGTCATGGCGTGGATCTCCTCCGCCGTGTGCGTGTCGCCGTCGGGGCCGGTGCGGTCGAAGGTCCAGGCCGCGTCGCGCACCAGCCAGGCGTCGAAGCCGAGATTGCCGGCCATGCGGGTGGTCGTCTCGACGCAGTGATTGGTCGTGGCGCCGCAGATCACGACGGTCGTGGCGCCGGCGTCGCGCAGCCGCGCCTCGAGGTCGGTGCCGATGAAGGCGCTGTTGACCCGCTTCACGATCACCGGCTCGCCCTCGATCTCGCGCGCCTCGTCGCGGACCGGCCAGCCGGGGCTGCCCGGCAGGAACAGCGAGGCGGGATCCGTGCCCTCGTGGCGAATGTGGAAGACCGGCGCCCCGGCGGCCCGGAAGGCGGCCAGCAGCTCGGCGATGCGGGCGAGCGCGCCGGGATTGTTGCGGTGCCGGCCGGAGGCCTCGAGCAGGTCGAACCCGCGCTGCACGTCGATCACGACGAGGGCGATGCCGCCAAGTCGGCTGATGCCACCATCTCCGCCGACGCCGCCATCTCCGCTCATGTCACTCTCCCGCTTCCGCCCCGCTGGCGGCAGCGGTCATAGCCGCAAGCGGCGGCCGCGCCTAGAGCTTCATGAGCTTGATGGCGGCGGGGCCGAGGATGACGATGAACAGGACCGGCAGGAAGAAGACGATCATCGGCACGGTGAGCTTCGGCGGCAGGGCGGCGGCGCGCTTCTCGGCCTCGGCCATGCGGATGTCGCGGTTCTCCTGCGCCATGACGCGCAGCGCGTTGCCGAGCGGCGTGCCGTAGCGCTCGGCCTGGGTGAGCGCGGTGACCACCGCCTTCACGCCGTCGAGGCCCGTGCGCTTGCCGAGGTTCTCGTAGGCCGCCCGCCTGTCCTGCAGGTAGGAGAGCTCGGCGGTCGTCAGGCTCAGCTCCTCGGCGAGCGCCACCGACTGCGTGCCGATCTCCTGGCTCACCTTGCGGAACGCCTGCTCGATCGACATGCCGGATTCGACGCAGATCAGCATGAGGTCGAGCGCGTCGGGGAACGCCCGCTGGATCTCCTGCTTGCGGCGCTTGATGCGGTTGGTGATGTAGATGTTGGGCGCGAAGAAGCCGAGATAGGCGGCGCCGAGCGGCACCAGCAGCTTGATGGTCGCGGGCTGGTCGTCGTAGCCGCCGAGGAAGAACATGTAGATCGCCACGGCGACGAACACGATCGGCGGCAGCACGACGCGGAAGAACAGGAAGGCGACGAGGTGCGACTGGCTGCGCAGGCCGGCCATCCGCAGCTTGGCGCGGGTGTCCTCGCCCTCGAGCAGCTTCCTCAGGTTCAGCTGGTCGACGACGCGCTGCATGTAGGGCTTCGGCGCGCGCCGCAGCGAGTTGTGGGCCTCGGCGGCGGCGAGCTTGGCGCGCTCCTGGGCGCGCAGCTTGTCGCGCTCCTTGGAGACGTAGCGCATCCGCGAGCCGAGCTTGTCGTTCGACAGGAGCGGCATCGCCGCCGAGATGATCGCCAGGAAGGCGGCCACCGCGACGAGGACCGACAGGAGCGTCTCCGGCTGGTAGAGCGTCTCGCCGAGATTGTTCAGTCCACGCAACATCGGATGGCCTCAGAAGTCGAAGTTGATCATCTTGCGCATCACGAGGATGCCGCAGAGCATCCAGAAGGCCGAGCCGATCAGCATGATGTGGCCGATCTGCTCCTCCCACAGCAACGAGATGTAGTCGGGGCTCGTGAGGAAGACGAGCAGCATCACGATGATCGGCAGCGCGCCGATGATCGCCGCGGAGGCCTTGGCCTCCTGGCTCATCGCGGTGATCTTCTGCTTCATCTTCTTGCGCTCGCGGAGCACCTTGGAGAGGTTGGTCAGCGCTTCCGACAGGTTGCCGCCGGCGCGCTGCTGGATCGCCACGACGATGACGAAGAAGTTCACCTCGGCGAGCGGCATGCGCTCGTACATGCGCTCCACCGCGTCGGCCAGCGGCAGGCCGACGCCCTGCGACTCGATGATGCGGCGGAACTCGGAGCGCACCGGCTCCTGCGCCTCGGAGGCGAGCACGCGCAGGCAGTCGGCGAGCGGCAGGCCGGCCTTCACGCCGCGCACGATGACGTCGATGGAGTTGGCGAACTCGTTGAGGAACTTCTTGATCCGCCGGGCGATCAGGAAGTTGACCATCCAGCGCGGCAGGCCGAGGCCGCAGATGACGACGATGCCGAGCAGGAACAGCGGCGACACGCGCATCATCATGCCGGCGAGCGCGCCGAACACCGCGCAGCCGACGCTGAAGATCACGAAGGTGCGCATGGTCCAGGTGAGGCCGGCCTGCTGGAGCTTGGCGCGCAGCGGCGGCTTCTTGCGCTGCTTGTTCTTGGTCTCGATCTCCTTGATCGTGTCGGCGAGCTGCTTGCGGCGCTTCTGCATGTCCGCGAGCTCGCGGCGCACGTTGGCGCTGCCCGTCGCCGTGGCGCGGCTCACCGCCTTCACCCGCTTGTCGGCCTGCGCCTGGCCCGAAAGCCGCGGGCCGAGGAACACCCAGGCGAGGCCGCCGACGGCGACCATCGCCATGAAGGCGATCGCGAAACTCGTAACGGAGCTGCCGAGCACGGCCTAGACCCCCATGCCGCCGCCCTCGCCGAGATCCGACGCCTCGGCGGCGTCGAGCGCGGCGGCGAGCTTCTTCTCCTCGCCGAAGTAGCGCGCCCGGTCCCAGAAGCCCGGATGCGCCACGCCGGTCGAGCGGTGCCGGCCGAGGACCCGGCCGTTCGCGTCCTCGCCCTGGATGTCGTAGATGAAGATGTCCTGCATCGTGATCACGTCGCCCTCGGTGCCGAGCACCTCGGTGATGTGGGTGATGCGGCGCGAGCCGTCGCGCAGGCGCGCCGCCTGGACGATCACGTCGATCGACGAGACGATCATCTCGCGCAGCGTGCGGGACGGCAGGTTGAAGCCGCCCATCAGGATCATGCCCTCGATACGCGACAGGGCCTCGCGCGGGCTGTTGGCGTGCAGCGTGCCCATCGAGCCGTCATGGCCCGTGTTCATCGCCTGCAGCAGGTCGAAGGCCTCGGGTCCGCGCACCTCGCCGACGATGATCCGCTCGGGACGCATGCGCAGGCAGTTCTTCACGAGGTCGCGCATCGTCACCTCGCCCTCGCCCTCGAGGTTGGGCGGGCGGGTCTCGAGCCGCACCACGTGGGGCTGCTGCAGCTGCAGCTCCGCGGCGTCCTCGCAGGTGATGATGCGCTCGTCGTGCTCGATGTAGCGCGTCAGGCAGTTCAGCAGCGTCGTCTTGCCCGAGCCGGTGCCGCCCGAGATCAGGACGTTGCATCGCGACTTGCCGATGACCTCGAGGATCTGCGCGCCCTCGCGCGAGACCGAGCCGTAGCGGACGAGGTCCTCGAGGGTCAGCTTGTCCTTGCGGAACTTTCGGATCGTCAGGCTGGGCCCGTCGATCGACAGCGGCGGCGCGATGACGTTGACGCGCGAGCCGTCGGGCAGGCGCGCGTCGCAGATCGGCGAGGCTTCGTCGACGCGGCGGCCGATCTGGCTGACGATGCGCTGGCAGACGTTCATCAGCTGGCCGTTGTCGCGGAAGCGCACGGAGGTGCGCTCGATGCGGCCGTTGACCTCGATGTAGACCGTGTCGGCGCCGTTGACCATGATGTCGGCGATGTCGTCGCGCGCCAGGAGCGGCTCGAGCGGGCCGTAGCCGAGCACGTCGTTGCAGATGTCGTCGAGCAGGTCTTCCTGCTCGGCGATCGACATCACCACGTTCTTGAGCTGGATGATCTCGTTGACGATGTCGCGGATCTCGTCGCGCGCGGACTCGGTGTCCATGCGGGCGAGCTGCGACAGGTCGATGGCGTCGATCAGCGCCGAGAAGATCGCCGTCTTGGTGTCGTAGTACTCGGCCGAGCGGACGCGCGGCGTGTAGCCCGGCTGGGCCTCGCGGGCGGCGGCGCCCTGCGCGGCGGGCTTGATCGGCGTGGCCGCCGGCTTGGCCGGCTGGGGGGCCTGCGGGCGCTCGGCCTGGACCTCCCGCGGGGCCTCCGGCGCCGGCCGCGGGGCCTCGGGCGCCTTCGGCTGCGGAGTGTCCGCGGCGGGCGTCTCAGCGGGGGTTGTGGTGCCTCGTCTGCCGAACATCAGCGGCCCTCGTCATCACTTCTTGAGACCAAGCCGCCCGAGCAGAGGGGCCAGCACGAGCTTCTTCGTCTTGCGGATCTCGCTGCGCCCGCTCAGCGACTTCGCGAGCGTGCGGAAGGCTTCCACGGGCTTCGCCGACGACTGCAACTCGGCGATCATCTGGCCGTTGTTGGACGCCGTGGCGAAGAGATGCGGCTCGAAATTGATGACGGCGGCGGGCTCGAGCTCGAGCGCGGCGGCGAAGTCCTTGACCGGGATCTCGGGCTTCTTCGGCACGCCGGCCTGGTTGATCACGAGGTGCGGCGGCTTGTCGTTCGGACGCGCCTGCTTCACGAGGTCGATCAGGTTCTTGGCGTTGCGCAGGTTCGCCAGGTCCGGCATCGCCGTGATGACGATCTCGTCGGCGGCGGTGATCGTGTCCTTGGCCCAGCGCGTCCACAGATGCGGGACGTCGAGCACGACGACCGGCACGGTCTTGCGGATGAGGTCGACCACGGGATCGAGCGCATCGCCGGCGAGGTCGTACTCGCGCTCCAGCGTCGAGGGCGCGGCGATGATGCTCAGATGCTCGGTGCACTTCGACAGGAGACGGTCGAGATAGGTCTCGTCGAGGCGCTCCGGCGAGTAGATCGCCTCGGCGATGCCCTGCGGCGGGTCCTGGTTGAAGTCGAGCCCGGCGGTGCCGAACGGCAGGTCGAGATCGGCGATCACCACGTCGTTGGCCATGTCGCGGGCGATCGACCAGGCGACGTTGTGGGCGATCGTCGAGGAGCCGACGCCGCCCTTGGCGCCGACGAAGGCGACGGTGCGGCCGAGCGGCGAGGTCTCGATGTCGGAATAGAGCGAGGAGAGCGCGTGCAGCGCCTCGACCGCGGAGAGCGGGGCGACGATGTAGTCGCTGACGCCACGCTCCTTCAGCGTCCGGTAGAGGCCGATGTCGTTGGTGTGGCCGACGACGATCACGCGGGTGCCCGGGTCGCAGCGCTCGGCGAACTGCTCGAGCGCGGACAGCATGGACTGCGGATCGGCCGCGGATTCGAGCAGCACCACGTTCGGCGTCGGGGCGTCGCTGTAGGCCTGGACGGCGGCCGGGATGCCGCCCATCTGGACCGTGACGTGGGCCCGCGAGGCGCGGCGGTCGGTCGACGCCTGCTCCAGCGCGGCCTGCAGCGACTGGCTCTCGCAGAAGCACTGGATCGTGACGCGCGGAAGCGGCGGGATGAAGTCGGCGGACGTTTCCGGCCGCTCGATCGCACCGGCCTCCTGGTCCTGTCTCAGCGCAACACCGTTCATGTCAGTTTCCCACGTCGCTGATGCGTCCGGCGCCGTCGTCGCCGTAGTCGGTGGCGGTGGACTGGCCCTGCTGGTACTTGCCGTGGACCACCTGGCGCCGCGTGGCGTCGCGCGGCGTCGTCGGCCGCATCGACTCCAGGTCGCGCGGGTCCTCGATCATCGCGGCGAGGTTCTTCTGGGTGGCGCAGCCGTAGTTGTAGTAGGGCTCGTTGCGCAGGTCGGACGCCGCGTTGGTGGGCCACTGCCCGCAGGTCGTCGCCGCGGTCAGCCGCTCGTAGAGCAGCCGCACCGGCGCCGGCCCCGGAGGGGCGTCGTAGCCGGCGTACGAGATGGCGGCGACGGGGATGCCGCTGTCGTGGGCGATGCGCCGGGCCTCGGCGTAGATCAGCTCGGCGTCGCGGCGGTTGGCGCTGCCGTTGGGGGCGAGCACGTAGAGCGGCCCCTGCCCTTCCTGGCCGTAGGCCATCACGAAGCTCTGCAGCTCCTCGGCGTCGCGGGGCGACATCGCGCCGCCGGGCGCGCCCACATCGAGGACGACCCGCTCCGGCACGACGCCGATCGGGTGGCGTTCCTCGACCGTGAGCGGCACGGTGCCGGTGGTCATCGGCCCCTGCTGGCAGGCCGCCAGCGGCAGGGCGGCCAGCAGCGCCACCATAACGGTGCGGCCGTCGAACCCGAAGGTCCTGGAATTCGTGGCGCGCGTCATCGCGGTCATCCCGATCCTGTGCGTCATTCGACGATGAAGCCGATCTGGCCCTGGTAGCTGCCCTTGGGCGCCGCGCCGGCGACACCGTAGAGGCGGTTGAAGCGTCCGAGCAGGATGGCCGCGGGGTCCGACGCGGGCGCCAGGTTCTTGTCGGGGCGCGTCAGCTCCTTCCGCGCCACCGGCTTCACCAGGTAGGGGGTGGCGAGCACCACGAGCTCGGTCTCGTTGTTCACGAAGTCGCGGCTCCGGAACAGGGTCGCCCAGGATGGGCAGGTCCTTGATGCCGGGCACGCCGTTGATCGACTGGTTGGTCTCGTTCTGCAGAAGCCCGGCCAGGACGAGGGAGCCGCCGCTCGGCAGCTCGACCGTCGTCTGCGCGCGGCGCACCTTCACGCCCGGCACGGCGATGCCCGAGAGCGAGACGGCCGTCTCGTTGTCGAGCTCGCTCACCTCGGTGCTGACCCGCAGCGAGATGCGGCCGCCCGACAGGACCACCGGCGTGAAGGCGAGGCTGACGCCGAACTCCTTGAACTCGATCGTCGGCGTGCCCGTGGTGGAGTCGACGCCGGTGATGATCGGGAACTGGCCGCCGGCCAGGAAGTCGGCCTTCTCGCCGCTGATCGCCGACAGGGTCGGCTCGGCCAGCACGCGCAGCAGGCTCTGCTGCTCGAGCGCGCGGATCTCGGCGTCGATCGAGGTCACGCCGTCGGACCACCCGATGCCCGCGTCGAGCGCCGAGGAGGCGGAGGTGCCGAGGCCGAAGGAGGGCTGCGACAGGACCGAGGTGACGAGGTTGCCGTTGTCGGCGTGGACGTCGAGGCTGACGCCCAGCTGCTTGATGACGCTGCGCTTCACCTCGGCGATCGTCACCTTCAGGTGCACCTGCTCCGAGCCGGCGGCGGTGATCATGTTGAGCACCTTCTCCGGATCGCCGACGAAGCGCGCGGCGATGTCGGCGGCCTTCTTGGCGTCGTCCGGGTTGGCGACGCTGCCGCTCAGGACGATGTTGTCGGCCGCCGCCTCGACGTTGACCGAGGAGCCGGGGATGAGGTCGGCGATGCTGGCGCTGATCGCGTGCGTGTCGCGGCTGACATTGACCTCGAGCACGGCGATCTGGCGGCCGGCGCCGTCGAAGAAGAAGACGTTGGTCTGGCCGACCTGGTTGCCGATGAGGTAGGCGCGGCGCGCCGTGCGCATGACCGCGTCGGCGACCTTCGGGTCGGCGACGAGCACGTCCTTGGCGTCGCGCGGCAGGTCGATCACCAGCGACTTGCCGAGGCCGAGCTGGACGTCGCGCGAGGAGGAGAGCTCGGCGGGGCTGATCGAGAGGTGCCCCTGCTGGGCGGCAGCCGGCGGCGCCGCGAAGGCCGACACCGTCAGGAGGGCGAGCGCGCCCATCACCATCGCCAGATGCGAGCGATGCGGCGCTGCCGGTTGAGCGAGGCTTTTCATCACCGATCCACCCGTTGGATTAATCAATTCGTGTTGACCCGGCTCGGCACGCCGAACTTGACGACGTTGACGGTGCTCGTCTTGCGCGAGACGTCCTGGTTGCCGCCCTGCCCGTCGAGGATGCTGCGCAGGGTGAGGGAGATGTCGCCCTCCTGCTGCACGCGGGCGAGGGTCTCGGCCTGCTCGGGCGTCAGCTCCAGCGTCGCCACGTTGCCGACCACGACCGACTTGCCGTCCTTGTCCTCGACCGTCTGGTCGATCGCCAGCACGCGGATGTTCTCGAGCATGGTCTCGCTGACATAGACGTCGCGGCCGCCCTCGCTGGAGCGCCGGGTCAGGATCACGTCGACATGGTCGTTGGGAAGGATGAAGCCGCCCGCGCCGGTCTGCGGCGAGGTGCGCGTCGCGACGGCGCGCTTGCCGGCGGGCAGGATGGCCGAGAGGTAGCCGCCCTTGCCGGCCTGGGCGAGCTTCGTCTCGCGGATCGGCTCGCCCGCCGTGAAGGAGGCGCGCGTCACGGAGTCGGCGATGTCCTTCATCGCGTCGCCCCGGGCGGAGCGGGTGATCATGCCGGCGCCGACGCCGTCGAGCGGCCATTTCTGCCAGCGCAGGTCCTGCTGCTTGACCAGGGTGCCGGGGGCCATGTCCTTCGCCGCGACGAGAACCTCGTCGAGGTCGAGCTGCTCCTGGACGACGACCTGCTGCGCCGGCTCCTTATGGGAACCGAGATTGCGCGCCATCATCCAGGCCATCAGGCCTGCGCCGATCGCGATGACGAGAACAATGATGCGAGCCGCCTTCATGCGCGAACCTCAACCGGGAGCGTTTCCGCAGATGGCCGCACGGTGGCGACCTTGAGGCCCGACTTTCGGCGTTATTCGTCAACTTATGGTTAATGAGATCTGGAGGCCCGAAGCGCCTGACGGCGCGCGCCTTTTCAGAAGGCGACGAGGCTGTTCCAGCTCGTGTGCGGGAACACGATGAGCGCGGCGAAGGCGAGCGCGATGCCGTAGGGAATGCCGCCGCGCGGATCGAGCAGCCGCGCGAGCCATTCGGCCCTGTAGACGAGCGGCGGCATGGGCAGGCGCCGGCCGATCAGCAGGAGCAGCGTCAGCACGCCGCCCAGGATGGAGAAGATCAGCGCGTATTCGAGGAGGCCGCCCCAGCCGATCCACAGCGCGGCCGCCGTCGCGATCTTGGCGTCGCCGCCGCCCATCCAGCCGAGCTGGAAGCAGACGAAGCCGGCGGCGAGCATGAACGCCGCCGCGCCGACATGCGACCCGACGCTCGCCAGCGGCATGCCGACGAGCAGCGCCGCCACCGCGAAGCCCGCGATGAGGGCGAGGCTGATGCGGTTCGGAATGGTCATCGTCAGGGCGTCGTAGATGCCGGCCGTCGCCATGAGGACGGGGAAGGCGTAGATGGCCGCACTTTGGAACATGGCTGAACTCCTCGGCGTCTGCAGGCACGGGAAGTCTCGCAGACAGAGCCTAACGACCGGCTAAACGGATTCTTGGCGAAATGCCGCTTTAAAGAGCGACAGCCGCCCCGGTGTCTGCCGGGACGGCTGTCGTTCGACGTCCGTGGGGAATGCGGCGCCTAGCCGCCCGTGCCCGTGCCGCTGCCGGTCGTGGCGGCGTTCAGGTTGTCGGAGACGAACTGGAACGTGTCGTTCAGCTGGCCGCCGAGGCTGTTGACCACGACGATGATCGCGACGGCGATGCCGGCGGCGATGAGGCCGTATTCGATGGCGGTGGCGCCCGACTCGTCCCGGGCAAAGCGCTGGATGAGGGTCTTCATCATCAATCTCCCTGAAATCCCGATTTCCTGCACATCGTCCCGAGGCGGGGTCGCCGTCCGGAACTGCAACGACCTTACGGGTGCCGCGTTACGAACAGCTTAATCGGATCGACCACACCCGCAATAATCGCCATGCAATGGGCTATGGTAAACAACCCATAACCCAGCATGAAGGTGCCGCACGTCACCTTTAGACGTGTGAAATTTGGTTAACTGCGATTAATGACTTTGTCAGATCGAGCGGCATACTCGGAGTTTAACGAATACATACATGCTAGAACGGGCAGTCCGGCCTGATCTATACCTCGCCATGACGGTGCGAAGAGCCGGAACAAGTGGGCGACGCCCCGCCTCCCCCTGCCGCACGACGTGGCGACACCTCTCCTGTGCTTCCGCCCGGTTCGCCGTTTCCCTTCTGTTTACCAATCTGCGCTATCGCTCGAATGGACATTCACGCGACGCCGGAGCGGCGCGGAACAGGAAGAGGCTCGTACGCACATGCTAGCTCGCTTCGGGGCCACGGCTTGCCTTCTGCTTCCCCTGGCGGTCTCCCACCCGGCGGCCGCCGACACGCTGACGGTCGGCCTCGACGAGGCCGAGCTCGTCCGCCTCGACCAGCCGGCCTCGACGATCATCGTCGGCAACCCCTCGATCGCCGACGCGCTGGTGCAGAACCCCACGCTCCTGGTCGTCACCGGCAAGAGCTACGGCTCGACCAACCTGATCGTCCTCGACCCGCAGGGCGAGAAGGTCGAGGAATTCGACCTCCAGGTCGGCTCGGGCGAGAACCAGCTCGTCACGGTGCAGCGCGGCAGCGCGCGCTACTCCTATAGCTGCACCCCCACGTGCAACAGCGCGCTCGCGCTCGGCGACCAGACCGACAGCTACCAGGCGACCCAGGCGCAGGTCGAAAGCCGGATCGGCCTGTCGAGCGGCCAGAACGCGAACTGAGGCGGGGCCGGCACGGCCGGCGCCGCTGCACCGCCGAAACGGTTCCGAAAGCTTTTTCGTCTTAGATCCCCGGTCATGACCTTGGCGAGGTCACGCGACAAGGCGCACCCCCGCGCTTCTCTGGGATCCGCGTCCATGGAACGAGTTCGGCCCTTCCGGCCCCTGAAGAGACTGCTGCGCCGCTTCCGAAAGAACGAGTCCGGCGTGGCCGCGGTCGAGTTCGCGCTCGTCGCGACGCCCTTCTTCGCGCTGCTCTTCGCCATCCTCGAGGTCGCCCTCATCTTCTTCGCCCAGCAGGTGATGGACACCGGCGTCTCGCAGGCCGCGCGGCTGATCCGCACCGGCCAGGCCAAGAGCTTCGACAAGGGCCAGTTCCGCGACGCCGTGTGCGAGCGCATCATGGCGATGTTCGACTGCGAGGGCGGCCTGAAGCTCGACGTCCAGGCCTTCTCGAGCTTCAGCAACATCCAGAGCGGGCTCGACTCGCCGACCCAGCAGGACGCGGACGGCAACACGGTCCTCAAGGACGACGACGAATTCTCCTACGATTCCGCCGCGCTCAATGTCGGCGGCACGATCGTGGTGGTGCGCGCCTTCTACGAGTGGCCGACGATCGTGCCCGGGCTCGGCGCGGACATGGGGACGCTGTCCGACGGCAACCGGCTGCTCGTCTCCACGATCGCCTTCCGCAACGAGCCCTTCTAGCCGGAGATCGCCACGATGCCCGCATTGAGGAAGATTGGGCTCGCCGCGAGGGCCCTGCGCGACGACAGGGGCGTCTCCGCCGTCGAGTTCGCGCTGATCCTGCCGGTGCTCGTCATGCTCTATCTCGGCTGCGTCGAGGTGAGCCAGGCGCTGACGGTCGACCGCAAGGTGACGACGGCGGCGAGCGTGGTGGGCGACCTCGTGGCCCAGGGCGGCACGCTCTCCGATTCCGACTTCCAGAACATCTTCGACGCGACGGGCGCGATCCTGATGCCCTACGACGCGTCGCCGCTGAAGATCGTCGTCTCCTACGTCCACGTCACATCTGATGGCAACGAGGTGGTGTGGAGCGAGGCCTCGAACGACACGCCGCGCGCCTGCAACAGCAAGATGGACATCCCCGCCGACGTGGCGGTCGAGGGCAACTACCTCGTGGTCGCGGAGGTGCACTACCTCTACACGCCGACCTTCGGCGAGACGATCAAGAAGAACCTCAACTTCTCGAACACGTTCTACCTGCGCCCGCGCAACCCGCACGGCATCACCCACGACTGCTGACCGGCCGTCAGGCGATCCAGCGCAGGATCGCCTCCTCCGGCGCACGCGCGTCGGCCTCGATCCGCGCCCGGTCCTTCAGCATCTCGCCCTCGAGCCGGCCCGCATCCATGCGCCCCCCGGCCCAGGCCCGCAGCGCCGCGGGCGAGCGGGCGAGCAGATAGAGCGGCAGCAGCGCCTCGAAGGCATGCCAGCGCAGGCCGCAGCGCCGGCGCAGGCCGGGCGTCGCGTTCTTCAGCCACAGGAGCCGCCGGTTGCGGAACAGCCGCCGCTGGTACGCGAACGGCTTGTCGAGGAAGCCGCTGGCGCCGCCGGCCGCGTGCGAGCCGACATGCCAGGCGCGGGCGTCCGGCACGAAGAGCGCCTTCCAGCCGCGGTGCTGCATGCGGAACCACAGGTCGAGGTCCTCGTAGCCGGTCCCGAAGCGCTCGTCGTAGAGCGTGCCGTCGAGCCGGATGATGTCGTCGACCATGTCGCGCCGCATCAGCGGCATAGATCCCGACACGCCGAAGGCGTAGCGCGGCGCCTCGCTCGGCTCCCAGCGGCCGCGCCACTCCGGCGTCAGGCCGAGCGCGCCGGCGCTGCGTCTCCGGATGTCGGTACGCCGGCCGTCCTCCCACTGGTACTCGGCGCCCGCCACCACGCCGATCTCGGGATCCTTCCCGGCCTCGCGCAGGCAGGTCGCGGCATAGTCCTCCGCGAGGCAGACGTCGTAGCCGAGCGGCATGATCCAGTCGCCGGAGGCCCGCGCGATGCCCCGGTTCATGCCCGCCGCGAAGCCGAGATTTTCCTCCAGCGGAAGCAGGACGTCCGGCGTCATGGTCTCGAGGCAGGCCTCGAGCGAGCCGTCCGTCGAGCCGTTGTCGACGAGCACGAGCTCGACCCGGCATCCCGCCTGGGCCCGCGCCGCCGCGAAGGCCTCGCGAAGCAGCGCGCCACCGTTCCAGTTCAGCAGCACGATCGAGATCAGTGGCGGGGGCGGCACGCAGGTTCCTCGCGGGGCGGCGGCGGGGTCGGACGGGCTGTAGCTAGCGGGCGGCGGCGCCGCTGTCGAGCCGCGGGCGCGGAGCAGGCCGCGAAGGCCGGCCGCGGAGCCTGCCCGGGAGGGGCGCCCGCAAGGCCCCGACATTCTTGCGGAATTTCGCCAAATGCCCTAGGGCAACCGCCTGTGAAGGCCCGGAATGCGGGCAGGACGACGACGCCGGGCGCCACCGCATGAAAGCGCGCAGCATGCACCTCTTGTCGTTAGCCCGGCTCTACGCCAGCGGCTCGCACGGAAACCTGCGCGACATCGTCTTCGTCCACATCCCCAAGACGGCGGGCACGTCGCTGCACCGTGTGCTCATCCGCTCGCGCTACAACACCGCCATCCTGCGCGACTACGCCGAGGACAGCCGCTACACCTCGCCGGCGATCCGCCGGACGGTCTACGGCGACCCGCCCGCCGGCGCCCGCGCGCTGCGCGCCGAGATCGGGCCCGACCGGCCGATCACGCTGATGGGCCACTTCCCGGCCGGGCGCTACGCGGAGATCGCGGCGCCCGGCTCCTTCGTCACCTTCCTGCGCTCGCCGGTCGAGCGGGCGATCTCGGAATACGTCCACTTCCGCAACAAGAACGGCTACACCGACACCGTCCGCGCCTTCGTCGAGCAGCGGCGCAACGTCCAGGCGCAGCACATGCGCGGCGTGCCGCTGGAGCAGTGGGGCTTCGTCGGCACCGCGGAGAACTACGACGAGGACATCGACCGGCTCGCGCGCTTCACCGGCCTGCCCTTCTGGCCGCTGCGGCTGAACATCGGCGACTATGGCCGCGAGCATGCCGAGCTCCTGCGCGATGCCGGGCTGCGCCGCTTCATCGAGGAGCGCAACGAGGAGGATCTCGCGCTCTATCGCCAGGTCGTCGCGGAGCGCGAGTTCTTCACCAGGATGCGCGAGCGCACGCCGCCGGCCGCCGGCCGCATCCACCTCGCGGCCCGTCTCGCGCCGGACGGTGCGGTCGTGGGCGAGGCGGTCGACGGCGCGACGGGCGCTGCCCTCCGCGTCCGCCTCCTCGCCGGCGAGCGCGAGATCGGCCACACCACCGCGGACCGCTACCGCGACGAGCTCGTCGGCCGCTTCGCGCCGCACGGCGTCGGCGCCTTCCGGTTCGCCCCCGGGATCTTCGGCCGCCGGCGGGGACCGCTGGCGGTCGAGGCGGCTGGTTTGCGCGTGCCCGTCGCAGCGTCCGCACCCGCGACATCCGTCCCCGTCGAGGAGTAGGGAATGCCCGACGCACCCCCGTTCGCACTGATCGTCGGCGGGAGCCGGATCGCGCCCCGCGAGGTCGTCGATCTCGCTCCGCTCGACGCCGGCGACGCCTTCCAGATCTCGGGACCGGACCCGCAGGTCGTCTTCCCCCTCCCCGCGGGCCTCGCGATGCCGCACGGCGCCTATCTGCAGTGCCGGCTGGCGCCGGGGCAGACCATCCTCGGAAGCGCCGAGATCGAGATGTCCGACGGGAAGGGGGCGCCGCTGCGGCGCAAGGTCCGGCCGGAAGTGTTCCTCGGCCGCTCGCAGATCATCGAGATGCCGGTCGAGGCGAGCGAGCTCCGCCTGCATCTGGGCGCACACGAAGGGCTCGTCGTGCTCCCGACCCTCTCGCTCGAGGCGGTTCCCCCGTTCGCCGTGGCGCGCAACGCCTTCCGCCTGGTGCGCCGGCGCACCGGGGCGAGCCTGTTCCGCCGGGCCCGCACGGCGATCGAGATCCTGAGGGCGGAGGGGCTGCGGGGCTTCGTGGCGCGGGTCGACGCGCTCGGCCACGGCCTCGGCCGGGCGGGCGGGGTCAAGGGCGACCCGCACCTCGAGTACGGCGCGTGGCGTTCGCTCTACGCGCCCTCCGGGCCGGCCTCAGGCGATGGCGACGTCGGCGCGCGCGAGGCGGCAGCGCCTCCCCTCGCGGTCCTCGTGCTGGCGGGAGCGGCGGCCGACGGCGAGGCGCCGAAGGCCCTGCAGGCATCGCTCGAACGGCAGGGCCTCCCCGCCGACCGCATCGTGCGGCTCGACCGCGACGACGGCGACCCCGTCGCCACCCTCGCCGCTCTCGGCCAGGACTGGGTCTGCGTCACCGACCCGGAGGGCGTCTTCGACCCGGCCTTCGTCGGGGAGGCGCGACGGCTGATCGCCGCGGAGGAGGCCGACCTCGCCTATTTCGACGACGACACCGTCGACGAGCGCGGCCGGCACCGCGACCCCGACTTCAAGCCCGCCTGGGACGAGCACCTGGCGTGCCAGCAGGACTATCTCGGCCCCCTTCTCGTGCGGCGCGACAGGCTCGACCCGGAGGCGCTGCGCGGCATCGACGACCCGCGCAATGTCCGCCTGGCGATCGCCCTCGCGGCCAGCCGGCAGGGCGCCCGCATCGCCCATCTGGAGGAGGTGCTGTTCCATCGGCGTCCCGGCAGCCGCGCCCTCGACGCCGGGGCCCTGAAGGAGCGCGAGAGGGTCGTCGCCCGGCACATGGAGGCGCTCGGCGTCGCCGCCGACGTCGCCGACAGGCCCGGGACGGGCACGCTCCAGGTCACCTGCCGGGTCGCGGAGTGGCCGTCGATCTCCGTCGTCATCCCGACGCGCGACAACCTCTCGACGCTGCCGACGGCGCTCGAGACGCTGCTCGGCATCACCGACTACCCGGCCTTCGACGTGGTGGTCGTCGACAACGGCTCGCAGAAGCCGGAGACGCTGCGCTTCCTGGCCGGGGCCGCGGAGGGCGACGCCCGCCTGCGGGTGCACCGGCACGACCACCCGTTCAACTTCTCCGAGCTCATCAATGTCGGCGCGCGGGAGACCTCGGGCGACCTGCTGCTGCTCCTCAACGACGACATCGAGGTGCTGGAGCCCGGCTGGCTGAAGACCATGGCGAGCCATTTCGCGCGGCCCGAGACCGGCGCGGTGGGCCCGAAGCTGCTCTTCCCCGAGGGCACGATCCAGCACGCCGGCGTGGCGCTCGGCGTCGGCGGCAGCGTGGCCGGGCACATCTATCTCGACCTGCCGGCCGACACGCGGCTCAACCACGACCGGGCCCAGCTCACGCGCCGGGTCTCGGCGGTCACGGGGGCGTGCCTGCTGACGCGGCGCGACATCTTCGAGGACATCGGCGGGCTCGACGAGGTCGACCTCAAGGTCGCCTACAACGACGTCGACTACTGCCTCGAGGTCGCCCGCCGCGGCCATCACGTGATCTACGAGCCGCGCGCGGTGCTGACGCACCACGAATCCCACTCCCGCGGCCGCGACAACAACCCGGTGAAGCGCGAGCGTCTCCTGTCGGAGATCGCGTTCTTCAGCACGAAATGGGGCGAGCTCGTCTTCCACGACCCCTATTACAGCGGCAACCACTCGCTGTTCTCGCCCCACTTCCGCTACTCGCACCCGCCGCGGCGGCGCACGGGCCCGCGGCTGCGTTGACCTTCGTCAAGGCGCCGCCCGTCCGCCGGGTGGACAAGCTGCACGACAGGACACCCATCGGGAGGAGAAAGACATGTCGCACGTCCCACACGAGCTGCACGAGGAATTTCCGGAGCAGGCCGCGCGGATCCACGAGCTGAAGGGGTCGAACGCCCACTTCGCCAGGCTCGCCGACCGCTATCACGAGCTCAACCGCGAGATTCACCGCATCGAGAGCGACGTCGAACCGACCTCGGACGAGTTCGCCGAGCAGCTCAAGCGCGAGCGCCTCGCGCTGAAGGACGAGATCTTCGCCCTGCTCCAGGGGTGAGCGTCACGCGCCGCGGCGGGCACACCGGAAGCGCCTCGAGGGGCGCTTTCCGGGCGTCGCCTGCAAGTCATTGAGCGTGCGCGGCTTCCGGGAACTTTCCCACAGCATTGCCCACAGCTTCTGCCCCGCCTATACGTGAAAACCTCATGAATTTGCCGCAAATTTTCCCCAATTGATTTGACGGCGAATCCCGCAACGCGCAGGATTGTCACGAATCAAGGTGCGGGACGGAGAGGTCTCGGCGTCGACCAGATGCGGCACATTTCGGTCGAACATGCACGGGTAAAATCGAGGGGGCCTGAATGACCGGCGACGCTTCAGCCGGCACGATATCGCTTGTTCCTTTTCGGCACGATGCGACGTGCGGGCGACGGGACGGCGTAGGTGCCGATCATGCGGGTGCCGACCGTGACGACGAGGCGGCGAAGGACGGCTTTGCGGTCCTGCTGATCGACGGTCGCGACCGCGAGACGGCCGAGCTCCTGGCCGCCCTGTCCGAATGCGACCGGCCGCGCGTCGTGGTCGAGCACATCTCCGACCCCAAGGAAGCCGAGCACGTCTGGCTGCAGGGCCGGCACGACCTCGTCATCGTCGACGTCTGGCTCGAGCGCGGCATCAGCGTCGAGCTCGTCACGCTGCTGACGAGCTCGCCCTGCACCTGCCCGATCGTCATGCTGAGCAGCCTGTCCTCCGACGAGCTGAAGACCTACTTCACCGACAGCGACCTGTTCATCCACTCCAAGCGCAACATCACGCCCGGCGCGCTGTCGCAGACGCTCGGCGCCGCCCTGGCGCTCGACGACGAGGGCCTCTAGGGCCTCGCCGCCACCGGCCCCCGGCTCACCCCGGCGGCCCCGTCGCGCCCCCGCGCGACCATCATCCCCGCCATCGCCTCCCGCCTCCCGCGGCGCCCTCCGGCACCCTGCGGGCGCGGCGTCGTGCCGCACCGCACACGAACGGCGGCGCGAGACGTCCCGGCCACGGTCCTGAGCGCAACCGTGCGGCGGCAGCTTTCCCTTTAAGTCGAACTACCTATGCGACGTTTTGCGCCCTCTGCCGGGGTGCCGCCCGGCTTTATACGCAGTGCAGCATTATCGCCGTTCCAAGGGGGCACTTCCGATGCGCGTTCCGGCTCGTCTGTTTGGTATCCACCGCTTCTCCGACCGCATGAAGACGCTCGGCCTGTTCGCCGTCCTCGTCTCGCCGTTCCTTCTCGCGCGCATCTGACGCGCCTGCGGCGGGCGGGCCGCACCGGCCGAAGAACCAGCGCTTGAGGCGCGGGCGGAACTCGACTACTCCGACCGCGTCAACGAGGGTTCCGCCATGTCCAGCGACGCTTCCGCCCGCACCCGCCTGTCCCGCCACGACCTCGCGCGCATCTCTCCCGAAGGCCGCGCGAGGCTCCTGCAGCGCAGCGGCGTCGACCTGTCGGACTTCGTCGCGCGCGTCCATCCGATCATCGACGACGTCAGGGCCCGAGGCGACGAGGCGCTGGCCGAATACGGCCGACGCTTCGACGGCGCCGCGACGCTGTCGCCCGACGCGCTCGCCGCGACGCCCGAGGAATTCGACGCCGCCGAGGCGCGGCTCGAGCCCGAGCTGAAGGAGGCGATGCGCCTCGCCGCCGCGAACATCCGGCGCTTCCACGAAAAGCAGATGCCCCACGGCATGTGGCTCGAGGAGATGGCGCCGGGCGCGCTGGCCGGCGAGCGCACGCTGCCGATCCCGTCCGTCGCCTGCTACGTGCCGCGCGGCAAGGGCGCGTTCCCGTCGGCCGCGCTGATGACGACCATTCCCGCCGCCGTGGCCGGCGTGCCCGAGATCGCGGTCGTGTCGCCGCCGACGCCGGAGGGCGGCACCGACGACGCGACGCTCTATGCCTGCCGCCTCGCCGGCGTCTCCCGCGTCTATCGCTGCGGCGGCGCCCAGGCGGTCGCGGCGGTCGCCTACGGCACGAGGACGGTGCCGCGCTGCGCCAAGATCGTCGGGCCGGGCTCGTCCTGGCTGGTGGCGGCGATGCAGGTCCTGTCGAACGTCATCGACGTCGGCCCGCCCGCCGGCCCGTCGGAATCGATCGTGCTCGCCGACGAGACGGCCGATCCGCGCCGCACCGCGCTCGACCTCCTGAACGAGGCCGAGCACGGGCCGGATTCCTCCGCCTACCTGGTGACGACGGACGCGCGGCTGGCCGACGAGGTCGAGCTCGCGGTGGAGGCGATGTGGGCGCACATGAGCGCGCAGCGCGTCGAGTTCTCGCGCACCGTGCTGAGCGGCGAGCGCGGCGGCATCGTCGTCGCGCCGGACCGGATGGAGGCGTGCCGCTTCGTCAACGACTACGCGCCGGAGCACCTCCTGGTCGAGAGCAGGGACCCCTGGCCCTATCTGGCCCACCTGACGCACGCCGGCGAGATCCTGCTCGGCGAGAACACGGCGATCTCGGTGGCGAACTTCGTGCTCGGCCCGAACCACGTGCTGCCGACCGGCGGCTGGGCGAAGACGCGCTCGCCGCTGTCGGTCTTCGACTATCTCAAGCGCCAGTCGATCGCCGCGCTGAGCCGCGAAGGGCTCGAACCGCTGCGCGCGCCGACGAAGATCTTCGCGAGATACGAGGGCTTCGACGCCCACGCCAACGCCGTCTCGAAGCTGCGCGACGGCGGCAACTCCGCCGACTGATCAGCTGGCGGCGAAGCCCTGCGGCGGCTTGCGGCGGGGCAGCATGGCGAGGCGGTCGAGCCCGTCGGGGTCGGCGAGAACGGCCAGCCGCTCCTTCTTCGACAGATAGTGGCTCGCGTCCTCCAGCGTGTGCGCCGCCTCGAGGCGCGCGAGGCCGGTGACGAGGAGCGTGTCGATCTCGCCCGGCGGCAGCGGCTGGGGCGGCGGCAGGCTCGCCCGGTGGAAGGCGAGGAGCGCGGGATCCGACGCCAGCCGCAGCCCGGCGTCGACGTCTCCGTTCAGCTCGCGCTGGAGATCCTCGGTGATCCCCTGCGCCGCCGTCAGGATCGCCGGCCGCTCCAGCTCCTCCGGCGTCATCATCAGCCCCTTGCGCCGCATCCACAGCCCGACGTCGCGACGCGACACGAAGAGCGAGGCGGGGATCGCGAGCACGAGGCCGATCACCGCCGGGCTCATCCAGGCGAGGAGCTGCGGCGAGACGAGCCAGGCGCTGACGCCGAGCACGACGCCGAACGCGGTGTGCATCGCGTGGCGGCGGGCGACGTCCTTCACCGGCATCGAGCCGTCGTCGCGCCGCTGCGGGTTCCAGCCGGAATCGCGGCCGATCAGGATCTCGAACACCGCCGCCGACTGGATGGCCATCAGGATCGGCGCGATGAAGGCGGAGATGAAGCTCTCCACCAGGACCGACAGCGTCCCCTTCCACGCGCCGCCGATCGCCGCCCGCCGCTTCGCGTCGGTGAGGGCGTAGGCGAGGCCGAGGAACTTCGGCGTGAACAGCAGCAGCATCGTCGCGATGAACAGGCCGATGGCGCGCTGCGAGTCGATCACCGGCCAGGTCGGGAAGAGCTGGAACTCCTTGGTGAAGTATTCCGGCCGGATGAAGTGCGCCTGCAGCGCGAGGACGAGGCCGGCGAGCAGGAACATCAGCCAGATCGGCGAGGCGAGATAGGACATGATGCCCATGCCGAGATGCACCCGGCTGATCCAGTGCAGCCCCCTCGCGCCGATCACCTTGGAATGCTGCAGATTGCCCTGGCACCAGCGGCGGTCGCGCTGGGCGAGGTCGATCAGCGTCGGCGGGCTCTCCTCGTAGGAGCCGTCGAGCGTCGGCGCCATCTGGATCTGCCAGCCGGCGCGCCGCATCAGCGCCGCCTCGACGAAGTCGTGGCTGAGGATGTGGCCGCCGAACGGCGGCCGGCCGCGCAGATGCGGCAGGCCGGCGGCGTCGGCGAAGGCGCGGGTGCGGATGATCGCGTTGTGGCCCCAGTAGTTGCCTTCCGAGCGCGTCCACGAGGCGAGGCCGGCGGCGATCACCCGGCCGTAGACGCGGCCGGCGAACTGCTGCAGCCGCGCGAAGACCGTGTTGCGGTTGGCGAGCATCGGCACGGTCTGCAGCAGGCCGAGATCGGGGTTCGCCTCGATCGTCGCGGCGAGCCGCAGCAGCGTGTCGACCTCCATCAGGCTGTCGGCGTCGAGGCAGATGAAGAACGGGTAGGCGGCGCCCGAGCGGCGCACCCAGTCGGCGACGTTGCCGGCCTTGCGCTCGGTGTTCTTGCGGCGGCGGCGATAGAAGATGCGGCAGCGCGGCGCCTTGCGCCTGAGAACTCCGCGATAGGCCACCTCCTCGGCGACCCAGACGTCGGGATCGGTCGTGTCGGCGAGCACGTAGACGTCGAACAGGTCGAGCGCCCCGGCCGCCGCCAGGCCCTCGGCGGTCGCCGCGGCGGCCGCGAAGACGCGCGAGGGGTCCTCGTTGTAGGCGGGGATGAGGATCGCGGTGCGGCTCTTCGGCATCGGCGTCGGGCCGCCGTCGGCCGGCCAGGAGGACGGGCGCCGCCCGAGGGCGGCGAAGCCGGCGATCGTGCTCACCGCGGACAGCGCGATCCACGCCACGTTGACGATGAAGAGGACGAGCATGACCCACTCGACGCTCGTCATGCCGGCGACCGAGAGCACGGCGTACATCTCGTGCGTGAACAGGCCGGTGAGCGCCAGCGTGCTGACCAGCACGGCGAGGCGGATGAACGTCGCGGCGAGATCGCCCGGCGGCACGTGGTGCGGCGCCGGGCGACGGCGCAGGTCCTGCGCCGGCATCGAGAGCGGTGCTTCCGGCGGCAGCACGACGTCGGAGATCCGGCGCCGCACCACCTTGGACTCGCCTAGGCTGACCATCGGTAGATCCAGACCTCGGAAATCGTCCTCTGCCCCAGCGACAGGGAACAACGCAGATCGAGCATGTCCGCTCCATCAGGATCGAAGTCTATGCTCACCCGCACGCCGGCCGTGTTCGGATTGCGCGTCAGGACCGCCGGCGCCATCTTGCCGCCGGTGCTGTCGACGACCGCCCGGAGCGCGGTGAAGTCCTGCAGCCTGTCGAGCGGGCCGCCGGTGAACTCGATGACGAGAAGGCGGCGCGAGGTGTTCTCGTCGAGGGCGGGATTGCCGCCGGCTCCGCCATAGGTTCCCGCCACCTTGGCGAGGTCGCGGTCGACCGGCACCGAGGGGCCCCAGTGCAGGCGATAGGTGAACTGGTAGTCCTCGCCCGCCGCCAGCTTCTGGGCGGGGCGCCAGAAGGCGACGACGTTGTCGTGCACCTCGCGCTGCGTCGGGATCTCGACGAGCATCACGGTGCCGTCGCCCCAGTCGCCGACCGGCTCGACCCACAGGCTCGGCCGCCGCTCGTAGTCGGCCTCGAGGTCGCGGAAGTCGCTGAAGTCGCGGCTGCGCTGCATCAGCCCGAAGCCCTGCGGCTGCTGGTCGACGAAGGAGGAGACCTGCAGCGTCTGCGGGTTGATCAGCGGCCTCCACAGCCACTCGTTCCGGCCGTTCCACATCAGCAGCCCGTCGGAATCGTGCACCGCCTCCCGGTAGTCGTCGATGCCGGCGCGGTCGTGCGGGGCGAACAGGAACATCGTCGTCATCGGCGCGATGCCGACCCGCTCGATTTCCGAGCGGGTGTAGAGCACCGACTCCACGTCCATGACCGTGGTGTCGCCGTAGCGGACGGTGAAGCGGTAGGCGCCGGTCGTGCTCGGGCTGTCGAGCAGGGCGTGGATGACGATCGACGTGGCGTCGGGCTTGGGCCGCTCGATCCAGAACTCGCGGAAGGCGGGAAACTCCTCGCCCTGCGGGTCGGCGGTGCCGATCGCCAGGCCGCGCGCCGACAGCCCGTAGGTCTCGCCCTTGCCGACGGCCCGGAAATAGCTCGCGCCCTGGAACACGAGCATCTCGTCGAGATAGTCGTCGCGGTTGATCGGCGCATGCACCCGGAAACCGGAGAAGCCGAGATTGTCCTTCGGCAGGTCCTTCGGCACGAGCGGGCCGTAGTCGAAGAGGTCGGGCGAGAACAGCACGGGCCGCGACTGGCCGTTGGTGACGACGTTGACCTGCACCGTCTCGGTGAAGACGTTGCCGGGATGGAAGAACTGGATCTCGTAGCGCGGCGGCTCGCCGCGCCACAGCGCGGCCGACGGCTTGAAGCGGATGTCGCGCAGCTGGTCGTAGGTCAGGTCCTCGACCGCCTGCGGCAGCGTCTGCTCGGGCTTCTTGTAGTCCTGCTGCGCGAGCGCACGCGCGCGCTGGCGCACCATCGCCGCGGTGAAGTCGCTGGGCGTTCCGAGCCTGATCGGCGATTGCTCCTCCTGGGCCAGCGCGTCTTCCGGAGGGAGCCATCGGGCAAAGGTGGCGGCAGCTCCCAACATCAGAAGCGAACGACGGTCCAACAGCATGAAACTCCCCTCTGAGGGCCCCCGCGGGGGCCAACGCGACTATGCCGGCTTGCGCATCTGCAAGTCACGCCTGTTCTAGCGGCAGCCTTGACGCATGAGAATGCGGTACGGGCAATATGGCGGAGCGCCACTCAGGATTTGTGGCGTGGGGATAAACGAACCTTGAACGGTGGCCTCTTTGAGGCACCGCCTCGTCGCCGCGGGCTCAGGCGGCGTCGGAATCGCCGGGCGGCGCCTCGTCCGGCATGAAGGGCGCGGACCTGCCGCGCAGCGCGCCGACGAAGCCGGCGATGCGGCCGCGCTGCCGCTGCAGGCGCTGCCAGCGGCCGGAGACGAGATAGACCGGCAGCTTCGCCGCCATCCGGACGAGCGCCAGCCAGCGGCTGCCGCCGCCGTGCCGCTTCATGACGTAGGCGAGCGACCAGCCGAACGACATGTCCTTGAGCCGGCTGGTGCCGCCGTCGCTCGACGAGGAGCTGTCGCGCAGATGGGTGACGGTGGCGGAGGGCACGTAGACGATCGGCCGGCGCGCGGCGCGGTAGCGGAAGCACAGCTCGTCTTCCTCGAAATAGAGGAAGATCGCGGGATCGAAGCCGCCGAACGCGACGAAGGGCGCGACGCGCACGAACATCGCGGCGCCGGAGATGACGGGGATGCAGGCCTCCCCGGTCGGCGGCTCGCGGTCGCGCTGCCGCGGCTCGAAGCTCGTCTCGACGCGGTAGGTCTCGCGCCCGTCGCCGTCGACGATGCGCGGCACGAAGAGATCGCAGCCGGGATAGCGCCGCGCCGCCTCGAGCAGGGCCGCCACGCCCGCCGCGTCGACGCAGGCGTCGGGATTGAGGATCAGCGCGAACTCGCTGTCGACCTGCGCGAGGCCCGCCATGATCGCCCGGCCGTAGCCGAAATTGGCCGGCATGCGCAGCACGCGCAGGCCGAGCCGCTCGGCGACCTCGGCGGTGCCGTCGCGGCTCGCATTGTCGACCACGACGGTCGGCAGCGGCGGGCAGTTCTCGGCCTGCCAGGGCAGCACCTCGGCCGAGTTGTACGAGACGACGAGGCGGGTGAGCGGCTGGGCGGTCATGGCCGTCCGGCGACCACGATGAACTGCTTGGCGAGCAGGGTCTCGGCGGCGCCGCCGGTCGCCAGCGACAGCCAGCGGCGCAGCTCGAAGCGGCCGTAGCGCGAGGCGTTCTCGCAGCGAAGCGGCTCGAGGCCACCGGCGGAGGCGAGCTCGATCGCCGTCTCGCGCACGAAGAAGCGCAGGTGGGTGCGGTCGAGCAGCCCGGAATCGCGGTAGCGGAAGTCGCCCTTCGTCAGCAGCCGCCAGATGAACTTCCAGTTGCGGATGTTCGGCACCGACACGATGAGCCGTCCGCCCGGGGCGAGGAGCGGGCTCAGCCGCCGCACGGCGCCCCACGGATCGACCATGTGCTCGAGCACGTCGAGGCAGAGGACGAGGTCGAGGCTGCCGGCGGGCACCGCCTCCTCGAGCGGCGCGTCGTCGAGGGGGCCTTCGAAGATGTAGTCGAAGCGCCGCCGGGCCGCCTCGGCCGCGGCGGGGTCGAGCTCGACGCCGCCGGTCCACTCGACGCTGCGCTCGGCGCGGATCGCCTCGACGGTCGCGCCGGCGCCGCAGCCGATGTCGAGCACGCGGGCGCAGCGCTCCGGCAGGTAGGGCAGGATCTCGCGCCGCGCGTGCGTGTAGTAGGTGTCGAGGTGTTCGCCGTTCATCCGTTCATCGCCGCCGGGCCCGCTCCGGCCGGAGCGGGCGGCGGCAGAATACAAGCCGCGCCGCAGCCCGCAACCGGGCGTTTGGCCACGGCGGCGAGGCCAGGACGGCAGGTCGGTCGGGGAGCGGGCAGTCCCGCCTGGTCAGTCCGGGCTGGTCAGTCCGGCTGGTCGCGGCCGAGCAGCCCCTTGTAGATCTCGGGATCGCCGACGCGGCCGATGATCCTGCCCTCCTCCGCGACGAAGACGGGAAAGCCGCTGACCGTGCGCGCCGCCATGAGGTCGCGCACCGGCGTGTCGCGCGTGGCGATCGCGACCCGCCCCTCGACCGCCTCGGTGTCGGCGAGGGCGACCGTGCCGAGATCGCCCTGATGCTGGCGGAAGCGTCCGTCGCGGGTCAGCACGACCTCGCGCACGCGGTCGACCATGATGCCGTCCGGCGTCGGGTCGAAGGCGTGGATCGGCTGCATGATGTCCTCGGCGCGCAGCACCGAGAGCGGGTTCATGTGCGCCACGAAGTCGGCCACGTACTCGTTCGCGGGATTGAGCACGATGTCGTGCGGCGTGCCGAACTGGACGATCCGGCCGCCCTCCATGATGGCGATCTTGTTGCCGATCTTGAGCGCCTCGTCGAGGTCGTGGCTGACGAAGATGATCGTGCGCTTCAGGCGCTCCTGCACCTCGAGGAGCTCGTTCTGCAGGCGCGAGCGGATCAGCGGGTCGAGCGCCGAGAACGGCTCGTCCATCAGGAGGATCGGCGCCTTCGTGGCGAAGGCGCGGGCCAGGCCGACGCGCTGCTGCATGCCGCCGGACAGCTCGTGGACGTATTTCTCGCCCCAGCCCTTGAGGCCGACGAGCTCGAGCTGCTCCTCCACGGTCTTGCGCCGCTCGGACTGCCTGACGCCCGAGAGCTGCAGGCCGAAGCCGACATTGTCGTTCACGGTGCGCCACGGCAGCAGCGCGAACTGCTGGAACACCATGGTCACGAGGTGCCGCCGCAGGTCGCGGCGGTCGGACGCGGAGCAGGTGTGCGGGTTGATCACCTTCTCGGGCCCGCGCACCAGCACCTCGCCGCGCACCACGTCGTTCAGGCCGTTGACGGCGCGGATCAGGGTCGACTTGCCGGAGCCCGACAGCCCCATGAGGACGACGATCTCGCCCTCCTCGACGTCGAGCGTGGCGTCGGCGACGCCGAGGATCTGGCCCGTCTCCTCCTGGATCTCGCCGCGCGTCTTGCCCGCGTCGATGAGCGGCAGCGCGCTCTTGGGCTTGTCGCCGAAGACGATCGAGACGTTCTTGAACTGGACGATCGGGTTGCCGGGGGTCGTCTCGCTCATTTGCCGCCTCCCGGCTCGCTGACGCGGAAGAAGCGGTCGAGCACGATCGCCACCAGCACGATCGCCATGCCGACCTCGAAGCCGCGGGCGATGTTGACGGTGTTGAGCGCGCGCAGCGTCGGCACGCCGAGCCCGTCGGCGCCGACCAGCGCGGCGATCACGACCATCGACAGCGACAGCATGATCGTCTGGGTGAGGCCCGCCATGATGCTCGGCAGGGCGTAGGGCAGCTCGACCTGCCAGAGGAGCTGGCGCTTCGTGGCCCCGAAGGCCTGGCCCGCCTCGAGGAGCTGCGTCGGCGTCGAGGAGATGCCGAGCTGCGTCAGGCGGATCGGCGCGGGGATGGCGAAGATCACGGTGGCGATCAGGCCCGGCACCATGCCGAGGCCGAACAGGATGAGCGCCGGGATCAGGTAGACGAAGGTCGGGATCGTCTGCATCAGGTCGAGCACCGGCCGCAGCGCCTCGTAGAGCCACTTGCGGTGCGCCGCCGCGACGCCCACGGGCACGCCGATCACCATGCACACAAGGCTCGCGGAGAGGACCAGCGACAGCGTCTGCGTCGTCTCCTCCCAGTAGCCCTGGTTGATGATGAAGAGCAGGCTCAGCAGCACGAAGGCGGCGAAGACGAAGGAGCGCCGGACGACGTAGGCGAGGATCGTCGCCGCCCCCACGACGACCAGGGGATGCGGCGCCTCGAGCACCCACAGGACCCAGTTGATCATCGTCTCGAGCACGTTCGAGATGAAGTCGAAGACGAACTGGCCGTTGAGCGTGATCCAGTCGACGCCATCGGCCACCCACGGCCCGATCGGGATCTTATGTGCGGTCAGCCATTCCACGGAGCGATCCTCCCAAAATCCCGCCGCCCCCGACTACGAGCGTCTCGGGGAGAGCGGCGGCGCGGCTGGTGCAGGAAGACCGGCGCGGGCGACAGGCGGAAACGATGCCGCTCCCGCGCCGGAAGACGGGACGCGGCCGCCGGCGGGCGGCCGCGGCACTCAGCCTCTCAGAGGCCGAGCGACTTCTTGACGGCCGGAAGGCCCGGCTTGCCGTCGACGGTGGTGACGCCGTCGAGCCACTTGTCGAGCACGCCGGGATTGGCCTTCAGCCACGCCTTGGCGGCGTCATGGGCATCCTGGTTGTCGTCGATGATCTTGCCCATGATCTCGTTCTCCATCTGGAGCGTGAACTCGAGATTCTTCAGGAACTTGCCGACGTTCGGGCACTGCTCGACATAGCCCTTGCGGGTGTTGGTGTAGACCGTCGCGCCGCCGTAGTTCGGGCCGAAGATGTCGTCACCGCCCTTGAGGTAGGCGATGTCGAAGTTCGAGTTCATCGGGTGCGGCTCCCAGGCGAGGAAGACGACCGGCTTCTTGCGCTGCACGGCCCGCTTGACCTGGGCGAGCATGCCCTGCTCCGACGACGCCACGAGCTCGAAGTCGCCGAGGCCGTAGGTGTCGTTCTCGATCATGTTGAGGATGAGCTTGTTGCCGTCGTTGCCCGGCTCGATCCCGTAGATCTTGCCGTCCAGCTCGTCCTTGAACTTCGAGATGTCCTGGAAGCTCTGCAGGCCCTCGTCGTAGGTGTATTTCGGCACGGCGAGCGTGTACTTGGCGCCCTCGAGGTTGGGCTTGTCGAGGACGTCGATCGTGCCCTTGTCGGTGTACGGCTTGATCTGCTCGCCCTGCGTCGGCATCCAGTTGCCGAGGAAGACGTCGATGTCGTTGCTCGCCATCGAGGTGAAGGTGACGGGGACCGAGAGAACCTTCGTGTTCGTGTCGTAGCCGAGCCCTTCCAGAACCGTCGTGGCGGTCGCGGTGGTGGCGGTGATGTCGGTCCAGCCGACGTCAGAGAACGTCACGGTCTTGCATTCGTCGGAGACCTGCGCCGCGGCCGGGGCCGCGCAAAAGGCCACGACGGCGGCTGCGATGGCTCCCTTGAGAGCGTGCTTCATATTCATTCTCCTCCGTCAATTCTTGCGTTGGAACCCAGCACACGACGCCCTGCGCGACGCCGCAAGGGCGAAGTTCCCTCATAGGAGCACTTTACGCGCGTGCTTGGCAAGGTTTATTGATTGATCAGTCAATCAAGTTCCGGGCGACCAGGGGACACCATGCCGAAGCTGGGAATTCAGCCGGTCAGGAAGCAGGCGCTGATCGGCGCCGCCATCGAGGCGATCCACGACGCCGGCTACTGCGACGTGACGGTCAGCCAGATCGCGCGGCGCGCCGGGGTCTCGCCGGCGCTCGCGCACCATTATTTCGGGTCGAAGGAGCACCTCCTGTCGGAGACGATGCGCCATCTGCTGGGCGAGCTCGGCCGCGGCGTCGCGGAGCGGCTCAAGGAAGCGCGGGGGCCGCGCCAGCGGCTGTCGGCGGTGATCGCCGGCAACTTCGCCACCGACCAGTTCAGCCCGAGCGTGATCTCCGCCTGGCTCGCCTTCTACCTGCAGGCCCAGACGAGCGAGGCGGCGAACCGCCTCCTGCGCATCTATTCCAAGCGGCTGCGCTCGAACCTCGTCTCGAGCCTCAAGCACCTGACCAGCCGGAAGCGGGCCGAGCACATCGCCGACGGCACCGCGGCGCTGATCGACGGGCTGTGGATCCGCCACGCGCTGCGCGCCGGGCCGCCGGACCCGGCGGCCGCCACGGCGCTGGTCGAGGACTACGTGGACACACAGCTGGCCGGAGGTGCGGCATGAGCGACGCGCTCGAAGCGGATTTCGTCATCGTCGGCGCGGGCTCGGCCGGCTGCGCCCTCGCCTACCGCCTGTCGGAGGACGGCAAGCACTCGGTGCTCGTGATCGAGGGCGGCGGCAGCGACTTCGGCCCGTTCATCCAGATGCCGGCGGCGCTGTCCTACCCCATGAACATGTCGCGCTACGACTGGGGCTACCGGACGCAGCCCGAGCCGCATCTCGGCGGGCGCCAGCTCGCCGTGCCGCGCGGCCGCGTGCTCGGCGGCTCCTCGTCGATCAACGGCATGGTCTACGTGCGCGGCCACGCCCTCGACTTCCAGGGCTGGGAGGCCGACGGCGCCAGGGGCTGGGGCTTCGCCGACGTGCTGCCCTACTACCGGCGGATGGAGCACAGCCACGGCGGCGAGGACGGCTGGCGCGGCCATGACGGGCCGCTGCACGTGACGCGCGGGCCCCGCCGCAACCCGCTCTACCATGCCTTCGTCGACGCCGGGAAAGAGGCCGGCTACGGCGAGACCCCCGACTATAACGGCCATCGCCAGGAAGGCTTCGGGCCGATGGAGATGACGGTGTGGCACGGCCGGCGCTGGTCGGCGGCGAACGCCTATCTGAAGCCCGCCCGCAGGCGCAGGAACCTGCGCATCCTGCCCAACACCTATGTCCGCCGCATCGTCATCGAGAACGGCCGCGCCACCGGCGTCGAGGTCAGCCGGCGCGGCGGCGTCGAGAGGGTGAAGGCGCGGCGCGAGGTCATCCTCTCGGCCTCGGCGATCAACTCGCCGAAGATCCTCATGCTGTCCGGCGTCGGCGACGGCCGGAAGCTCGGCAAGCTCGGCATCGAGGTGAAGAGCGACCGGCCGGGCGTGGGGCAGAACCTGCAGGACCACCTGGAGATCTACCTGCAGGCGGAATCCCTGAAGCCGGTCACGCTCTACCGCTACAACAACCTGATCGGCAAGGCGCTGGTCGGCGCCCAGTGGCTGTTCACGAAGACCGGCATCGGCGCCTCGAACCAGTTCGAGTCGGCGGCCTTCATCCGCTCGAAGGCCGGCGTGCGCTACCCCGACATCCAGTACCACTTCCTGCCGCTGGCGGTCCGCTACGACGGCACCTCCGCCGTCAAGGCGCACGGCTTCCAGGTCCATGTCGGCCCCATGCGCTCGCCGTCGCGCGGCCATGTCGATCTGATCTCGCCGGAACCGGAGGCGCCGCCGTCGATTCTCTTCAACTACATGTCGCACGAGAGCGACTGGGAAGACTTCCGCGCCTGCATCCGGCTGACCCGCGAGATCCTGAGGCAGCCGGCCTTCAAGGAGTACATGGGGCGCGAGATCACGCCCGGCCCGGACGCGACCGACGACGCGGCGCTCGACGAGTTCGTCCGCGACGAGGTCGAGAGCGCCTACCACCCGTGCGGCACCTGCCGCATGGGCGCCGCCGACGATCCGCTCGCGGTCGTCGACCCGGAGTGCCGGGTGATCGGCGTCGACGGCCTGCGCGTCGTCGACAGCTCGATCTTCCCGCGCATCACCAACGGCAACCTGAACGCGCCGTCCATCATGGTGGGCGAGAAGGCGTCCGACCTCATCCTCGGCAAGTCGCCCTTGCCGCGCGACGAGCGGGAGCCGTGGATCCACCCGCACTGGGAAACGCAGCAGCGCTAGCCCCAAGCCTCCGGCGGGCGTCTCCGGCCGGTGCCACCCCTAGCGGAAGACCCGGCGCAAGTCGGCACGCCACCGCAACCGGAACGAGACGCCCGGCGCAGCACCCGGCCCTCCCCTTTCCCGGGGGAGGGCCGGAAGCGCCGGCTCACGCGGCCCCGCCCTCGGCGAGGGCCGCCTTGTGGATCGCCTGCGCCGTCATCAGGTCGAGATGGGCGCCGCCGCCGTTCTTGAACACGGTGATCTCGTCGTCGCTCCTGCGCCCCTCGGCGCCGGCCACGAGGTCGAAGAAGTCGGCGACCACGGTGTCCTCGGTGATCACCCCGGCCTCGAGCGGGATCATCAGCTCGCCGATCTCGTGCACCGTCGTCTCGCGCGCGTCGACGAACAGCCGGCCCCTGGTCAGCGCCTCGTCGTCGGCCTCGCGCATGTCGGGCCGGTAGGCGCCGACGAGGTCGAGATGGCTGCCGGGCTTGAGCCAGGCGCCGCGGACCAGCGGCTCGGTCGCCATGGTCGCGACGCAGACGATGTCGGCTTCGCCCACCGCCTCGTCGATCTCGCGGGCGACCGAGACGTCGAGGCCGGTGTCCTCGAGCCGGTCGGCGAGCGCCGCGGCCCGCGGCTCCGTGCGGTTCCAGATCATCACCCGCCCGATCGACGGCCGCACCGCGAGATGGGCGCGGATCAGCGGCTCGGCCTGGGCGCCGGCGCCGACCATGGTCAGCACCTTCGCGTCGCGGCGCGACAGGAGGTCGGAGCCGAGCGCGGAGTCCGACGCCGTCTTCCAGCGGGTGATCGCGGCCCCGTCGATGATCGCCACGACCTCGCCGGTCTCGCCGTCGAACAGCAGGAACTGCCCCTGCACCGCCGGCCGCGGCGGCGAGGCCTCCGTGTTCCCGGGAAACACGCTGACGGCCTTCAGGCCGATGCCCTCGCCGCTCTTCCACGCCGCCCGGACCAGCAGCGCCTCGCTGCGGTCGCGCATCAGGAGATCGTCGATCTGCGGCCTCGCTCCCGCGTGGCCCGCGCGCAGGGCTTCCACCACCATGCGCCAGTCGAGCAGGTCGTCGACCCTGTTCCGGTCAATGAGGATCATCTCTTTCTCCAAGGTGGACATGAGCGACATTTACCCGTCGTGCATTTGGCAGCACAATCGCCCCCGCGGCGCGGCGGTCATGCGCACGGGCGCCCGAGGGGGACATTCATGTCGACGATCCGGATCGCTGCGGCAGCCATCGCTCTCACGCTGGTGGGCCTCGCGCCCTCCTTCGCGCAGGACGCGGCCGCCGGCGGGCGCCACATCGTCACCGTGCCGGACGGCGACTATTTCGGCTTCGACATCGGCACGCTGAAGAACGTCGAGCAGGCCGACTGCGAGCAGGCCTGCCTCGCCGACCAGGAGTGCCGCGCCTTCACCTACAACACCCGCGCCAAGTGGTGCTTCCTGAAGAGCGCGGCGGGCGAGCTGCGCGGGTTCCCGGGCGCCGTCGCGGGGCGGGTGGTCGAGGGCGCGGCCCAGCCGGTGGCCGCCCTTCCCAAGCCGGAGCTCGGCTTCGTGCCCGACTGGATCCTCGACGACGCCAACACCGCCGCCGCCGAGGTGCGCGCGACGCCGCGCCAGGGCGGCACCGTCGCCAGCCTGCGCGCCGACGGCGACCGGCTGATGGGCCAGGGCGACCCGGAGGCCGCCGCCCGGTCCTATGCCGCCGCGGTCGCCCTCGCCCCGTCAGACGCCGCGGCCTGGATCGACTACGCGGTCGCCGCGCTGTCGGTGCAGTCGGACGACTACGGCACCCGCACGAGCTTCCAGAACCGGGCGCTCGGCGCGGCGATCGAGGCGATCCGCCAGGCCCGCGACGAGGCCCAGCGCGCCCGCGGCTACGCCGTGCTCGCGCGCGCCCTGGAGACGCGCCAGAACTATCGCCCGGCGCTCGAGGCCTACAAGCAGAGCCTCGCGCTGAACGACGACCCCGACGTCCGCAGCGCGTTCCAGACGCTGCGCGAGGCGGAGGGCTTCCGCATCGTCGACTACACCGTCAATTCCGACGCGCCGGACCCGCGGATCTGCGTGCAGTTCTCCGAGGAGCTGAAGAAGGGCCGCGTCAGCTTCGCGCCCTACGTGACGCTGAACGGCCAGCCGGCGCCGGGCCTCGAGGCGAGCGGCCAGGAGCTCTGCGTCTCCGGCGTCGAGCACGGCCAGCGCTACCGGCTGACGATCCGCCAGGGGCTTCCCTCCGAGGTCGGCGAGGACATCCTCTCGACCGCCGACCTCGACGTCTACGTCCGCGACCGCTCGCCCGCCGTGCGCTTCTCCGGCAGCGACTTCGTGCTGCCGCGGGTCGGCACGAAGGGCATCCCCGTCACCTCGGTGAACACCGACAAGGTGAAGCTGTCGCTCTACCGGGTGCCGGCGCGCGCGCTGTCGCAGCTCTTCGACGACAACACCTTCCTCACGCCGCTGGCCGGCTACAGCGCCGACGAGATCGCCGACCAGACCGGCGAGAAGCTGTGGGACGGCACGCTCGACGTGCGCCGCGAGCTCAACGAGGAGGTCGTGACCTCGATCCCGCTCGACGAGGCGCTGCCGAAGCGCGAGCCGGGCGTCTACGTCCTCACCGGCCAGGCGGTGGGCGCCAACGAGGACCAGTGGTCGGACCGGGCGACGCAGTGGTTCGTCGTCACCGACACCGGCCTCGCCACCATGAGCGGCGCCGACGGCCTGACCGTCTTCGCCCGCTCGCTCGACACGGCCGGGCCGCTCGCCGGCGTCGACCTGACCCTCGTCGCGCGCAACAACGAGGTGCTCGGCCACGCCAGGACCGACGAGCGGGGCGAGGCGCGCTTCGACCGCGGCCTCGTCGCCGGCAAGGGCGGCATGGCGCCGGGCCACCTGACGGCCGAAGGCACGGCGGGCGACTTCGTCTTCCTCGACCTGACGCGCTCGGGCTTCGACCTGTCGGACCGCGGCGTCGACGGCCGCGAGGCGCCGGGCGCGCTCGACGCCTTCCTCTACACCGACCGCGGCGTCTACCGGCCGGGCGAGACGGTGCATCTCGGCGCGCTGCTGCGCGACGACCGCGCGATGGCGGTCGCCGACCTGCCGCTGACGCTGATCCTGCACCGGCCGGACGGCGTCGAGGACCGCCGCGTGACGAGCGGCGACGCGAAGGCCGGCGGCCGCGTCGTCGATCTGCAGCTCAATGGAAGCGCCATGCGCGGCAGCTGGCGGGTGACGGCACATGCCGATCCGGACGGGCCGGCGATCGCCGAGGACACCTTCCTCGTCGAGGACTTCGTGCCCGACCGGCTCGAGTTCGACCTGACGAGCCAGGACGCGCGTGCGGCGCAGGGGCAGCCGGTGCAGCTGTCGGTCTCCGGCCACTTCCTCTACGGCGCGCCGGCGAGCGACCTCGCCCTCGAGGGCGACGCGGTCGTCACGCCGGTGCGGACGGTGGACGGGCAGGCGGGCTACGTCTTCGGCCTCGAGGACGAGGAGGCGCAGCCGGTGCGCGAGACGCTGACCGACCTGCCGCGCACCGACGCCGAGGGCAAGGCGAGCTTCGCCGTCGACCTGCCGGACCTGCCCTCCTCCACGCGTCCCTTCGAGGCGAAGTTCCTCGTGCGGATGCGCGAGGGCGGCGGCCGGGCGGTCGAGGAATCGCTGACCCTGCCGGTCGCGCCGCCGACGCCGCTGATCGGCGTGCGCCCGCTCTTCTCCGGCGACGCGCTTGGCCCCGGCGCCA
Source organism: uncultured Alphaproteobacteria bacterium (assembly GCA_963816555.1). GTDB lineage: Bacteria > Pseudomonadota > Alphaproteobacteria > Rhizobiales > Tepidamorphaceae > Lutibaculum. The sequence continues at coordinate 38,977 of CAWFLD010000012.1, forward strand.
CCGCCCGCTTCGACGTGGTCGGCGTCGGCGCGGATGGCGGGCGCACGGCCCTGACGGGCCTGCAGTGGCAGCTCGTGAAGGTCGAGCACAGCTTCCAGCACTACCGCTCGAACGGCCAGTGGCGCGTCGAGCCGGTGACCTATACGAGCCGGGTGGCCGGCGGCACGATCGACGTCGGCGGCGACGGCGGCACGGCCATCGAGGCGCCCGTCGACAGCGGCCGCTACAGGCTCGAGGTGAAGAGCCCCGACCCGTCGGGCCCGATCACCAGCTACGCCTTCACCGCCGGCTGGTACCAGGCCTCGCCGGACGACGAGAGCCCGGATTCGCTCGACGTGTCGCTCGACCGGCAGGACTACGCGATCGGCGGCGAGGCCAGGGTGACGATCGAGGCGCCGTTCGACGGCCGGGCCGTCGTCTCCGTGGTCGCCGACCGGCTGATCGAGACGCACGACGTCACCGTGAGCGGCGGCACGGCGGAGCTGACCCTGCCGGTGACCGAGGCGTGGGCGCCGGGCGCCTACGTGACGGCGATGCTGTTCCGGCCGATGAGCACGCCCGACGAGCAGGCGCGGCGCATGCCGGCCCGCGCGATCGGCCTGAGCTGGGTCTCCGTCGACATGTCGGCGCGCACGCTCGACGTATCGCTCGACGCGCCCGAGCTGATGCGGCCGCGCGGGCCCCTCGACGTCGGCGTCAAGATCGGCGGCCTCGATGCGGGCGAGAGCGCCTGGCTCACGCTCGCCGCCGTCGACGTCGGCATCCTCAACCTGACCGACTTCGAGCCGCCGGCGCCCGGCGACTACTATTACGGCCAGCGGGCCCTCGGCACCGAGATCCGCGACCTCTACGGCGCGCTGATCAACGGCCTCGTCGGCGAGAGCGGCCGCCTGCATGTCGGCGGCGGCGAAGGCGGCGGCGGCCTCCTGGCGAGCCCGCCGACACAGGAGCCGGTGGCGCTGTTCTCCGGCCTCGTCGAGGTGGGCCCCGACGGCACCGCGCAGGTGCCGCTCGACGTGCCGCAGTTCAACGGCACGCTGCGGCTGATGGCGGTCGCCTGGAGCGCCGACAGCGTGGGGCAGGCGACGAAGGACGTGACGGTGCGCGATCCCGTGGTCGTCACGGCGACGGTGCCGCGCGTGCTGGCGCCCGGCGACCATTCCCGCCTCTATCTCGACATCGACAACCGCGACGGGCCGGCCGGCCAGTACCTCCTCGAGATCGACACCTCGCCGGAGCTCTCTGCCGCGCCGCTCGGCTCCGCCGGCCAGATCGAGCTGGGCCAGGGCCAGCGGATCGCGACGAGCGTCGACATCCAGGCGCAGGCGATCGGCACGGGCAAGGTCACGGTGCGGCTCTCCCATCCGGGCGGGCCGGAGACGAGCCAGGACCTCAACCTGCCGGTGCGGCCGGCGGCGCCGCGCGTCTCGGAGCGGCACACGGTCGAGCTCGCGCCGGGCGAGACGTTCAACCTCGACGCGGCGCTCCTGCAGGGCCTGCGGCCGGAGACGGCGTCGCTGACGGTGTCCGCGACGGGCGCCGGTCCGCTCGACGTCGTCGGCCTGATGCGCGACCTGCAGGCCTACCCCTATGGATGCTCCGAGCAGATCACGAGCCAGATGTTCCCGGCGCTGTTCTTCGGCAGCCTGAGCGAGAAGCTCGGCCTGTCGTTCAAGGACGACGCGAACGGCAAGGAGATGACCCGCGACGAGGCGATCCGCACGGCGATCGACGGGCTCCTGTCCAACCAGTCCTCGTCGGGCAGCTTCGGCCTCTGGGGCCCCGGCAGCGGCGATCTCTGGCTCGACGCCTATGTGAGCGAATTCCTGACGCGGGCCCGCGAGCAGGGCTACGCCGTGCCCGATCTCGCCTTCCGCCAGGCGCTCGACAGCATCTCGAACGACCTCGCCTTCGTGAACGACATCACGGATGGCGGCGAGGCGGTCGCCTACGGGCTCTACGTGCTGGCGCTCAACCAGCGCGCAGCGATCTCCGACCTGCGCTACTTCGCCGACGAGCAGCTCGACAAGTTCGCGACGCCGCTCGCCCGGGCCCAGCTCGGCGCGGCGCTGGCCCTCTACGGCGAGAGCGACAAGGCCAGGACCGCCTTCCGCTCGGCCCGCGACCTGCTGGCGACGCAGATCGCCGACCAGTCGGCCGACGACGGCCGGACCGACTACGGCTCCGCCCTGCGCGACGCCGCCGGCCTGCTGACGCTCGCGGCGGCGAGCCCCGGCGACGCGCCGGTCGGCATCGACGCGCTGACGCAGCTCGTCGAGGAGGCGCGCGCGAACCGCGACCGCCTGTCGACGCAGGAGGAAGGCTGGCTCCTGCGCGCCGCCCACGCGCTGATCGAGGCGGCGGACGAGGACCTGAAATTCGCGGTCGGCGGCGAGACGGTGCAGGGCATCCTCAGCCGCAGCTACGACGCCGCCGAGCTTTCGGCGGGGCCCGTGGCGATCCGCAACCTCTCCACGCGCCCGGTCAGCGTGGCCTTCACCGCGGCCGGCATCCCCGGCGACCAGCCCGAGCCGCGCAGCGAGGGCTTCCGCATCTCGCGCGACTATTACGGGCTCGACGGCGAGAAGGCCGACGTCTCCACGGTCGCCCAGAACGACCGCTACGTCGTCGTGCTCACGGTCGTGAAGGACGTCGACTGGCCGGCCCACATGCTGATCGAGGACCGGCTGCCGGGCGGCTTCGAGATCGACAACCCCGACCTCCTCTCGAGCGCCGACCTCTCGGCCTTCTCCTGGCTGCCCCAGGACGTCCAGGCGACGCACACGGAGTTCCGCGACGACCGGTTCGTCGCGACCTTCGACACCGGCAGCGAGGCGGGCGAGACGTTCACCGTCGCCTACATGGTGCGCGCCGTGGCGCCCGGCAGCTACGTCCGGCCGGGGGCGCAGGTCGAGGACATGTACCGGCCCTACCTGTTCGGCCGCACCGAGGCCGGCACCGTCGAGGTGCTGGCGCCGCGGCCTTGAGACGCGGCGTCGGCCGGTCGCTCGTCGGCGCCGGGGCGGCGATCCTCCTCGTCGCCGGCTTCGCGGCCGTGCTCCACGTGCTCGCGCCGCGCGACACGCAGGACTTCGCCGCGCGCGTCGCGGCGGTCGAGACGTCGCGCGTCGTCGTCGACCGCGACGGCGGGCTGCTCAAGCCGTTCCCGATCTCGGAGGGGCGCTGGCGGCTGCCGGTGTCGCTCGACGAGGTCGACCCGCGCTTCGTCACGATGCTGACCGCCTACGAGGACCGGCGCTTCTTCGAGCATCCGGGCGTCGACCCGGTGGCGCTCGTCCGCGCCGCCGTCCAGCTCGTCACCCATGGCGGCATCGTCTCCGGCGGCTCGACCCTGTCGATGCAGCTCGCCCGCCTGATGACGCCCGGCCGGCCGCGGACGCTGCCGACCAAGATCGTGCAGATCGAGGAGGCGCTGGAGATCGAGCGCGAGATGACGAAGCGGCAGATCCTGACCGCCTATCTCACGCTCGCCCCCTATGGCGGCAACGTCGAGGGGATCGCCGCCGCCTCGCTGACCTATTTCGGCCACTCGCCGCGCCGGCTGAGCGTGGCGGAGGCGGCCCTGCTCATCGCCCTGCCGCAGTCGCCCGAGGCGCGCCGGCCCGACCGCGACCCGCAGGCCGCGCGCGCCGCCCGCGACCGCGTGCTCGCCAGGCTTCGCGATGCCGGCGTCATCGACGGCGCGGAATATGCGAGGGCGGCGCGCGAGGACGTGCCGGACGGCCGACGCGACCTGCCGAACCACAGCCCGCACCTCGCGCTCGAGGTCGCCGCGGCCGCGCCGCAGGAGCCCCGCATCGCGCTGACGATCGACGGCGACCTGCAGGCGCGGCTCGAGGACCTCGTCGCGCAGAAGCGGCAGTTGCTGCCCGCCCACCAGTCCATGGCGATCCTCGTCGCCGACCACACGACCGGCGAGGTGCTGGCCGAGATCGGCTCCGCCGGCTTCCATTCCGACGGCCGCTTCGGCCAGGTCGACATGGTGCGCGCCGTGCGCTCGCCGGGCTCGGCGCTCAAGCCGTTCATCTACGGCCTCGCCTTCGAGGCGGGCGTCGCCCACCCCGAGACGCTGATCGAGGACCGGCCGGTCGATTTCGACGGCTACCGGCCGACCAATTTCGCGCTCGACTTCCAGGGCACGGTGACGGTGCGCGAGGCGCTGCAGCAATCCCTGAACGTGCCGGCGGTGCGGCTGCTCGACGCGATCGGCCCGGCGCGGCTCGTCGCGCGGCTCCAGCGCGCGGGCGTCCATCCGCAGCTTCCCGACGGCGCCACGCCCGGCCTGCCGATCGCGCTGGGCGGCCTCGGCCTGACGCTCGACGAGCTGGTGACCGCCTTCGCGGGCCTCGCCGAGGGCGGCGAGCCGGTGGCGCTGCGCCGCCTCGCCGGCACGGCGCCGCCGGCCGGGCAGGCCAGCGAGTTCCTCGACCGCCGCGCCGCGTGGCTCGTCGCCGACGTGCTGGAGGGCACGCCGCCACCCGCCGGCCACCTGCGCCAGGAGATCGCCTTCAAGACGGGCACCTCCTACGGCTACCGCGACGCGTGGTCGGTGGGGTTCGACGGGAAATACGTGGTCGGCGTCTGGGTCGGCCGGCCCGGACGGGGCGCCGGTGCCGGGCCAGAGCGGCCGGCGCGCCGCGGCGCCGATCCTGTTCGACGTCTTCGCCCGGCTGCCCGGCAAGCGCGTGCCGCTGCCGCCGGCGCCGGCCGGGACGCTGATCGCCCGCAACGGCGCCCTGCCCGCCGCGCTCCAGCGCTTCGCCGGCGACCGCACTCCCGGCACGGCGCAGGAGCCGGCGCCGGTGATCGTCTTCCCGCCCGACGCCTCGCGCGTGGCGGCGAGCCGCGGCCCCGGCGGCGACATCCGCCCGCTGGTCGCCAAGCTCGACGGCGGCCGCCCGCCCTTCCGCTGGTTCGCGAACGGCCATCCGATCGCCACGGAGCGGCGGCGCGAGCAGAGCTGGCGGCCGGACGGCCTCGGCTTCTCGACCCTCACCGCCGTCGATGCCGAAGGCCGCTCCGCGAGCATCACGATCTTCGTCGAATAGCCCCCGGCCGCCCGCCGCGCCGGGGGCGACATCGTGCCCTCGTCTTGCGCGGGAACGGATGCATGCCCGCCGCGTTGAGGGTACCGACGGAGTGTTCGTGATCACAGTCTTCGGCATGACCGCACCCGATCGGGCCCACGGCCCCGACCGGGGCGAAAGCCATTGCTGCTTCGGGGGCAATCACAAGGTCGATTTCTTCGAGACATTAACGATTTGACAAGTTTACGGGTGAAATCTTCGTCAATCCGGCGCAAATTCCCCGTCGTGAAATGGATGGTGTACGACGTGAGATATCCGCGTCTCATGGCAGCTAGGGGACCCCTAGGCCTAGGCGGCTTCGCTGCAGGTCCCTCACCATGGACAGGAGAGGCGGCGAATATGAGCCTGGGCGGGAAACGCGTTCTGATCGTCGAGGACGAGATGCTTCTCGCGCTCGACCTCGAGGAAGGCCTGCGAGACGCCGGCTGCGAGGTCGTGGGCCCGGCAGGCAGCCTCCGATCGGCCCTGCGGCTGGTGGAGAGCAGCGAGATCGACGCCGCGATCCTCGACGTGAACCTTGCCGGCGAGCGGGTCTTCCCGGTCGCCCACATTCTCTGCGAGCGCGGCATCCCCTTCGTCTTCGCCACCGCCTATTCCGGCTCGGACGAACTCTACCCGAGCGAGGTGCGCGACGTGCCGCGGCTGTCCAAGCCCTACACGGTCGGCCAGGCCGTGGCGACGCTCGACCGGATGGTCACCGACTGCTGACGCGGTCTGCCGCTCACGCGGCGGCCTCGGCTTCGTCCTGCGCCACCGGGTGCAGCGGGATGACGAAGCGATAGCAGACGCCGCGGCTCTTCCAGTCGACATGCGCGGCGCCATCGTGCTGATGCGCCACCGCCCGCGTCAGGAAGGTCATCCCGAAGCCGCGCTTCGACGGCTTCTCGACCTTCCGGCCCGCATCCTCGTCCCACTCGAAGACGAGCTGCTCGGCCCCCTGCGGCGCCTCCCCCTCCATCGCCTCGACATGCGCACGCAGCACGATGTGGCCGCGATCGTTGGAGAGCGCCCCGTATTTCGACGCGTTCGTCGCCAGCTCGTTGACGAGCAGCGCCACGGTCTGCGTCTCGGCCGAGCTCAGCCTCTGCGGCGGCACGTCGATCTCGATGCGGTCGCCGGCCTCGGCGGAATAGGGCCCGAGCGTCGCGGTCACGAGGTCCTTCAGGTCGGCGCCGGCCCAGCTCGTCTTGAAGAGATGGTCGTGCGCCAGCGCCAGCGCGTGCAGCCGGCTCTGGTAGAGGACCATGAAGCTCGGCAGGTCGCCGACATAGCGCGCCGTCTGGTCGGCGAGGCTGCGCGCGAGCTGCAGCGTGTTCTTCACCCGGTGCGCCAGCTCGCGGACGAGAAGCTGGCGCGCCTCCTCGGCCTGCTTGCGCGGCGTCACGTCCTGCACCACGGCGACGATCCACACGGGGCGCCCGACCGGATCGCGCAGCACCGTCGCACTCACCTCCCCCCACAGCTCCTCGCCGGAGCTCGTGAGGAAGCGCCGTTCGGCGAAATAGGAATCGCGCTCCCCGCGCAGCAGCTCCTCGAAGCCGGGATCGGGCGAGCCTCCCGGCTCGTCGCGGAGCACGGTCCGGAAGGTCCGCTGCTCGAGCTCGGAGCGCTCGTAGCCGAGCATCGCGCAGAGCCGCAGATTGACGCGCCGGAAATGGCCGGTGCCCGGCACGAGCTCGCACTTGCCCGCGCCGCCCTCCTCGAACAGCGCCCGGAACTCGGCGGTGCTGCGCTGCAGGGCGGCGGTCTGCCGGTCGACCGCCCGCTGCAGGTCGTCGGAGATCAGCAGATGGTGGCCGCGGTCGGCGAACAGGCCGATGAGGCCGGTCAGGATGAGGCCGCCGAGCAGGGTGAGGCCGGCGAGCTCGTAGACGCCGGCATAGGAGACCGGCACGGCGACCTCCCACTCGCGGCCCGCCACGACGAGGCGCGCCATGACGAGATCGTCGCCCTGGTAGGCCGGCTCTCCCGGCAGGGGAAACAGCCGGCGCGGGTGGTCCCGGTCGGTCACGTCGGCGATCAGGGCGATGTCCGGCGCGGCGCGGCGCACGCGGCCCCGCGTCAGGAGGTTGTCGAGCGCGAGGACCGCGCCGACGAGCGGCTGCTCGCCGACCCCGCTCTGCCGCCCCGGCTCGACGGGCAGGACGAGCGCGACGAACGGCGAGCCCGCGACCTCGACGACGGGGGTCATGCTCACCGTGCCGGTGGCGCTGGCGCGCGCGGCCGCCACGCGCAGGTCGGCCTCGCCGAGAAAGTCGACGCCCTCGAGAAAGCGCAGCCGCGCGTCGCCGGAATAGTAGGCGACGGGCTGGTAGGTCGGCCGGTTGCCGGCAGAGACGCGCTCGCCGCCGTCGCGCAGATCGGACACCGTGACGCCGGTCGGGAGGAAGGTGCGCTCGAATGCCGCACGGTCCGCCCCCGCGACGACCGGCATCCAGATCAGCGAATCGACGATCGGCTGCGGCCCGAGCGAGGCGGTGAAGCTTTCGAACTGCTCGCGCGTCGGCGTCTCCGATCCGCGCAGCCGGCCGGCGGTCGCCCGCAGGTAGGCGTGGGCGAGCCCGACACGCTGGCGCAGCGCGTCGGCGAGGTCGGAGGCCTGGAGCTCGGCGACCGCATGGGCGCTGTGCCGCCCCTGCGCGAAGACGATGCACGAGACGAGGACGGCGATCAGGACACCGACGAGGAGGGCAACCCTGGCCGTCGACGACACGCCGGACGCGCCGCGGCGGAACGCGTGCAGCCTCATGTGGCGCATCGGCGGTTCCCGGTTCCCGCGCCCGCCGCCGGACGAACCTCGCTGTCAGGGTGAAACGGCACGTGATGCGGGCTCCGTGTCGGCGGGAAGGCAGCCCCCTCCGGCACGGCCTTGCGGCACCTGGAGGCTATGGGAAGTTAGTGAGGCCACATCGGTCGGGCAAGTTTTGGGCAGAGGCGTGTCCTAGAGCAGGGTCCGCTCCGGCGCGCAGAGGCAGTAGGAGACGCCGTCGGGGTCGAATCTCAGCTCGGCGGTTCCGCTCACCGAGGCGGGAACGATCTGCTCCAGCATCAGGCGGCCGAAGCTCGTCGCGCCGGGCGTGGAGACCGGCGGTCCGCCGCGCTCCTTCCAGCAGAAGACGATCTCGCGCTCGCGGCCCCGCTCCCGGCGGTCCCAGCTTATCTCGACGCGGCCGCCGCGGCCCGACAGGGCGCCGTAGCGGATCGCGTTCGTCGCGAGCTCGTGCAGGGCGAGGCCGAGATGCTGGGCGGCGTTCGGCGACAGGAAGATGTGCGGCCCCGAGACGCTGACGCGCGAGCTCGGCCAGTCGGCGTAGAGATTGACCTGGGCGCGCGCCAGCTCGTGCAGCGTGGCGCCGCGCCACTCTTCCTCGGTGATGATGTCGTGGGCCCGCGCGAGCGACTGCAGCCGGCCGGAGAAGCGCGTCACGAACTGATCGACCGACGGCACGCCGCGCGCCGTCTGCGAGGCGATCGACTGGATCACCGCCATCAGGTTCTTCGAGCGGTGGGCCAGCTCCCGCAGCAGCACGCGCAGATGCTCCGTCGTCTGGCGGCGGTCGGTGATGTCGACGCTGACGCAGTTGACGCCGATGACGCCGCCGTCGTCGTTCCGCCACGGATCGATCTTCACGTCGTACCAGCGGGGGCCGTCGCTCTCGGTGCCCATCGACACCTCGGTCCACAGCCCCTCGCCGCGGTCGAGCACCTGTCGCTTGATGCCGGCCATGCGCGACCCGAACGGCGTCGGGAACACCTCCTCGTCGGTTCGGCCGAGGAAGTGCGACGCCGGCAGGTTCTGCGGCGGGTTCACGATCCAGGCGTAGCGAAGGTCTGTGTCCTGGCTGGAGACGGAGATGTTCGAGACCTCGATCGCCGCCTGCAGTCGACGGATCATCTCGGCCGGCATGGTCTCCGCCCCTTCCCGGTCCTCATTCGCCGCCAGATGCTCCTCTTCGGGACGGGGATCCTCGACCATCTCTCCTGACCGTCGTCTGCTGGTGTTGCGCACCCGGCAGACAACGCCTCTCGGAGAGCGGAAGTTTCCCGCACACGCGCTACGCGGTCTGTCCCTCGCTGCGCGTGCTCGCCTTGGCCTCGAAGAACAGGGCCTGGCTGATGACCGCGGTGACCATGTCGGGCTGGAACGGCTTGGTGATGAGGAAGGCGGGCTCCGGCTTCTCGCCGGTCAGCAGGCGCTCGGGATAGGCGGTGATGAAGATCACCGGCACCTGGTAGTCGGTCAGCATCTCGTTGACCGCGTCGAGGCCCGAGCTGCCGTCGGCCAGCTGGATGTCGGCGAGCACCAGCCCCGGCGGCTGCTTGCGGACCGCCTCGATCGCCTCGGTGTGCGTGCGGGCGATGCCGGAGACGCGGTGGCCGAGATTGGTCACGAGCGCCTCGATGTCCATCGCGATGATCGGCTCGTCCTCGATGATGAGCACGTCGGTCGCCATCTGCTCGGCGATCTCGGTGCCGACCTCGTCGATCAGCCGCGACGTCTCCTCGACGGACAGGCTCAGGATCTCGGCCGTCTCCTTGACGGTGAACTCCTCGACCGTGACGAGCAGGAACGCCTGGCGATGCAGCGGCGCGATCGAGCCGAGCCGGCGGTTGGCGTGCTGCTCGGAGCCCTCGCTGCCGAGATCGCCCTCGAGGTTGAGGTCGATCGACTGCCACAGGCTGCAGAAGGTCTTGTAGAGGGCGACCCGCATGTCGGTGTCGCGGGGCACGATGGAAGGGTCGGCGACGATCGTCTCGAGGACCGCGGCGACATAGGCGTCGCCGCTCGACTGGCTGCCGGTCAACGCCCTGGCGTAGCGCCGGAGATAGGGAATGAGGGCACCGACCTGCTGTGCCATGGACTGCGACATTATTGACCCCTTACAAAGCGGACGGATTTGGCCACGCCACGACGGCCGCTTCGCGCCTCGCGCCGCGGCTCTTCATTGACGAGTTAACGCGGAACGTCCTGGCTGACAAATCGTTCCATATGGACGGCCCGCACAAACCCGGGCCACAACATACGAAGCGGCGGAACCAACAGCTCGCTGGCGACGTTTGCTCGCTAACGAACACAGTCCAGTCGCGACCGGCATCGTAGCGTTTTGGGGGAATGACGATGACGCGATCACGCGAAACAGACCAACCAGCGAGTGAGGACATGTCGACGTCCTACGATGCCAGTTCGCCCCGGGAAGTCCGCTCCCCGGCGCAAGGCGGCGGAAGCCGCGCACAGCTCGAGCCGCGCGTGCAGTCCGCGCTCGGACGCGAGCTGCGCGCGATCTATGACGACGTTGTGAGCCAGCCAGTGCCGGATCGCTTCGTCGAACTGTTGAACCAGCTCGACGAGCGGGAATCCAGCGACAAGGGCGACAAGCGGTAAGTTCCGCCTCGCCCCGCCCTATCCGACCAACGCTCGGGATACGCACATGGCCATATCGGCGGAACTTCGCCAACAACTGCTGGATCTGATACCGAGCCTGCGCGGCTTTGCCGTGTCGCTTGCCGGCGACACCGAGCGCGGCGACGATCTCGTCCAGGAGACCCTCGTGAAGGCATGGGCCAATTTCGGCTCGTTCACCGAAGGGACGAACCTGCGCGCCTGGCTCTTCACCATCCTGCGCAACGAATTCTACTCGCAGATGCGCAAGCGCGGCCGCGAGGTCGAGGATGTCGACGGCATCCATGCGGCGCGGCTGGCGGTGGCGCCGTCGCAGCAGTCGCAGGTCGATCTGTCGCACCTGCGCAAGGCGCTCAACGAGATCCCCGCCGACCAGCGCGAGGCGCTCGTCCTCGTCGCCGCCTCCGGGTTCTCCTACGAGGAGGCGGCCGAGATCTGCGGCTGCGCGGTCGGCACGATCAAGAGCCGCGTCAACCGCGCCCGCACGCGGCTGAGCCAGATCATGCAGGTCGAGGAAGAGGGCCAGTCCTTCGGGCCCGACGAGGTCAGCGAGGCCGTCGTCGGCGCGAACGCGGCGACCCGCTGAGGCGGGGAGCCGGACCGGCTCCTCGAGCTCCTCGAGCGCTCACGACGTTCCGCACGAGAGTTGAAAGGCACGGCCGCCCGCCGTGCCTTTTTTGTTGCGCGTCCGCGCTCCCCCGCGCGGACGCGCCACGTGCCGTGGCGTGACGCAGGTTGAGCGGACGCGAAGGAAAGTGTGGAGGATCGGGGTGCGGGCACCGGGCCCTGCGAGCGTCTCCACAAATGAAGCGGCCCGCAGCCGGGGGGAAGCTGCGGGCCGTAGAAACGGACGGTGGGGGCCGTCCGCAGTGTGGAGGGGCACCTAAATAACCGCGGAAGGCGCGCCCGGTTCCGGGGGGCTGCAATTTTTTTTCGCACCTCCGAAACGCAGGAACTTCTTCCTCTTCAGCCTCGTTCCGTCGGCGCCTTCGGCCGATCCAGAACAACAAGGCATGGAGCCCCAGAATGCTCGAGACCATCCTGATCATCGTTCTCATCCTGATCCTGCTCGGCGCCCTTCCGACGTGGCCCTACAGCCGCGGCTGGGGCTACGTGCCGAGCGGCATCACGACGATCCTGCTGATCATCCTGATCATCTACCTGCTGCAGGCCGCCTGACGGCCGCGCACGCGATGCGGGCGGCCGCGGCGCGGCCGCCCATGAGGTCCACGTCCTAGCCGCGCCGCCTCGCCTCGGCGGCGGCGCGGATCTCCCCGAGGGTCGCCTTCGGGGTGATCGCCTCGGGATCGAGGCGCACGTGGACGATCGACGGCCGGCCGCTCTCCCGCGCCGCCGCGAAGGCGCCGGCGAACTCCTCCGTCCGCTCCACGGTGAACCCCTCCCCGCCATAGGCCCGGGCCAGGGCCGCGAAGTCCGGGTTCTCGAGGTCGGTGCCGCTGACGCGGCCGGGATACTCCCGCTCCTGATGCATGCGGATGGTGCCGTAGATGCCGTTGTCGACGACCACGACGACGACCGGCAGCCGGTATTTCACCGCCGTCGCGAACTCCTGGCCGTTCATCAGGAAGCAGCCGTCGCCGGCGAAGGCGACCACGGGCCGCGAGGGATCGAGGCGCGCCGCCGCGACCGCCGCCGGCGTGCCGTAGCCCATCGAGCCGGAGGTCGGCGCGAGCTGCGTGCCGAAGCCGCGGAAGCGGTGGAAGCGGTGGATCCAGGTCGCGTAGTTGCCGGCGCCGTTGCAGATCACGGCGTCGGGCGGCAGCGCCTCGCGCAGATGGCGCATGATCTCGACCATCTGCACCTCGCCGGGCCCGGGCGGGACCGTCTCGCTCCATTCGAGATATTCGGCATGCGCCTCGGCGACGCGCCGCGCCCGGCCGTCGGAGGGCTCGAAGTCGAACGCCACCGCCTCGTCCGCGAACGAGGCCGGATCGGCCTGGATCGGCAGCGTCGCCGCGTAGACCCGGTTCAGCTCCTCGGCGCTCGGATGGACGTGGACCAGCGTCTGCCGCGGCGTCGGCACGTCGATCAGCGTGTAGGCGGACGACGGCATCTCGCTCATCCGGCCGCCGACGAGGAGCAGGAGGTCGGCCTCCCGCACCCGCTCGGCGAGCTTCGGGTTCGGCCCGATGCCGACGTCGCCCGCGTAGTTGTCGTGCAGGTGGTCGAACAGCATCTGGCGCCGGAACGAGGCGCCGACCGGCAGGCCGGCGCTTTCGGCGAAGCGCTGGATGTCGGCGACGGCTTCCGGCGTCCAGCGGCTGCCGCCGAGGATCATGAAGGGGCGCTCCGCCCCCTCGATCATCTCGGCCAGGCGCCACATCTCCTCCGACCCCGGCCGGATCGCCGGCACGGCGGCGCGCGGCGCGGCGGCGGCCTCGGCGACCTCCGTCAGGATGTCCTCCGGCAGCGCCAGCACGACCGGCCCGGGCCGCCCGGACATCGCGGTCGAGAAGGCGCGGTGGACGAACTCCGGGATGCGCGCGGGGTCGTCGATCTCCGCCACCCATTTCGCCATGTCGCCGTAGAAGCGCTTGTAGTCGACCTCCTGGAAGGCCTCGCGCTCCTTCATGCCGCGCTCGACCTGGCCGATGAACAGGACGAGGGGCGTGGAATCCTGCGCGGCGATGTGGATGCCGGCCGACGCGTTCGTCGCGCCGGGGCCGCGCGTGACGAAGCAGACGCCCGGCCGCCCGGTGAGCTTGCCGTAGGCGTCCGCCATCATCGCCGCGCCGCCCTCCTGGCGGCACACCGTGACCTCGATGGGCGAATCGACGAGCGCGTCGAGGACCGCGAGATAGCTCTCGCCCGGGACGCAGAAGAGGTGATCGACGCCCTGCGTCTCGAGCGCCTGGACGAGGATGCGGCCGCCGGGAAGCGCGCTGTTCGATATCATGTCGTGTGCCGTGGGATCGTGTGCTCGGGGAGGGTCGCACGAACCATATCGTCGCCGCTCCCGGAGAGGAAGCGGCGGACGTGGCCAGGCTTCGGTCAGCGGCGCCCGCGGCCCGGCCGTCGGGCCCGCTTCGCGATCAGACGGTCGGGCCCGGCAGGAGGTCGAACGTCCCGGCGTTCGGGCAGTACGACCGGTGATCCTCGGCGGCCACCCCGTCCTCGAGCGAGCGGCGGCAGTGCCGGCGGCTGCCGCACGACATGCAGACGCGCTCGATCTCGCGCATCATGGCCGGCTCCGCCGCCTGGAGGGCCTCCGGCTCGAGCCCGACGGCGGTCATCATCCGCGCCGCGAGGTCGTCGGCCGCATAGGGCGCCTCGAGCCAGCCCTCGAGATCGGCCTGCGACAGGCAGCTGTCCCTGAGCATGCGGGCCGTCTCGTCGGGGCCCATCCGCGACAGCTGCCCCCGCAGCGCCATGCGCTCGGTCCAGCCGCGCAAGGCCGCGGTGGCCGTCTCCACGAGCCTGCCCGGGCCCGTTCGGTCGCCGTGCATCGTCATCGTCACCTCCACGCCGGTTGACGACGCCAGTGTGCGCCCGCCCGCCGCGCCGGACATTGAGCCAGCGCAAACATGCCGATGGACGGGCCGATGCCGCGCGGGAGGCCTCAGACGACGTTCTTCTCGACGAGCGGCCGGTTTCCGGCGATGCGCTCGAAGGCGAGCGGGCTCAGGTCGAGGCTCGTGAAGCGCCCCTCGACGATCAGCTCGGCGAGGCCCCGCCCCACCGCCGGCGACTGCTGCAGCCCATGGCCGGAGAAGCCCGCCGCGACATAGCCGTTGGCGAGCTCCGGCAGCCGGCCGACGATCGCGTTGTGGTCGAAGAGGTTCATGTCGTAGTGGCCGGCCCAGGCGCGGCCCGGCCGGATCGCCTCGAAGGCCGGCACCCTGGCGGCGAGCGTCGGCCACAGGAACTCGTCGAAGAAGGAATGATCGACGTCGAAGTCGCCGCCGGCCTCCGGGTCGTCCTCCTCGGCGGGCGCCGAGCCGCAGATGAACCCCCGGCCCTCGGGCCGCACATAGGCGCCGGATGGATCGATCATGAGCGGGCAGTTCTCGACCGGGTCGCGACAGTCGAAATAGAAGACCATGCGCTTTCGCGCCTCGATGGGCAGCTCGGCGCCCATCTCCCGGCCGAGCGCGCGGGCGCCCGACGCACCGGCGGCGTTGACGAAGGCGCCGCAGGAGACGGACGTGCCGTCGGAGAGGCGGCAGGCGGTGATCCGCCCGCCCTGCCGCTCGAGGCCCGTGACGGCCGCGGCGCGGTACTCGACGCCGAGGGCGCGCGCCTTGCGGCGGAAGGCCTGCATCAGCCCGTAGCCGTCGAACCAGCCCTCGCCCGTGCGCCCCCACGTGCCGGCCGCGACGTCGTCGACGTTCAGCCAGGGGAAGCGCGCCTTCAGCTCCCCGGGCGTCTCGAGCAGGATGTCGGCGCCGCGCGCGGTCTGCAGGCGGTGGTTCTCCCGCAGCTGCGCCTCGCCCGGCGGCGTCGCGAGGAACAGGTAGCCGCCTTCCTTCAGCCCGATCTCCGGCCGCTCGCCGTCGACCGCCAGCACCTCGCCGATGTCGCGCAGGAAGGCGATGCCGAAGAGCGAGATGTCGATGTTGATGGCGGTGGAATATTGCTGGCGGATCGAGCTCGCCGACAGGGCGGAGGCGGCGAAGCGGTAGGACGGATCCGGCTCGCAGACGAGGATCCGGCCGGAGAAGCCTGGATGGCGGGCCAGGAAATAGGCCGCCGCGCTGCCGATCGCGGCACCCCCGGCGATCACCACGTCGAAACTCCCCTCGCCACCGCTCATTCGCGCCCTCCGCCTGCGGGATGAAGCCCGACCGATAGCGAAAACGCGCGGCCGACGCGAGGGGGCCCTTGCGCGCATTCCCGCGCAAGCGGCTGTGGACCGCCTCGGGGTCTCCGCCGTTTCTCCGCCGGGAGCGATCGTCTAGGATCCCGCGCGAACACCAAGGAGGCTGCCCCGCATGTCGCACAAAGAGTTCCTCGACCGCGCGATCGCCGCCGGGCGCGGCGAGACGAAGGCCGACCTCGTCGTCAAGAACGTCGACCTGCTCGACGTGATCACCGGCAGCCTGACCCGCACCGACGTCGCCGTCGTCGGCGACCGCATCGTCGGCACGCACCACGAATATGACGGCGAGCGCGAGATCGACGGCTCGGGCCTCGCCTGCGCGCCGGGCTTCATCGACACGCATCTCCACATCGAATCCTCCTGCGTCACCCCGCTCGAGTTCGACCGCTGCGTGCTGCCGCGCGGCATCACCACGGCGATCTGCGATCCCCACGAGATCGCCAACGTGCTGGGCCTCGAGGGCATCCGCTATTTCCTCGACTGCGCCGGCGCGATGGCGATGGACCTGCACGTCAACCTGTCCTCCTGCGTGCCGGCGACCGATTTCGAGACGTCGGGCGCAGCGCTCGAGGCCGCCGACCTCGCGCCCTTCATGGACCATCCCAAGGTCCTGGGGCTCGCCGAGTTCATGAACTTCCCCGGCGTCCTCCACCGCAGCCCCGGCGTGATGGACAAGCTCGACGCCTTCTTCGGCCGCCACATCGACGGGCACTGCCCGCTGCTGTCGGGCCGCGACCTGTGCGGCTACGTCGCCGCCGGCATCCGGACCGAGCACGAGGCGACGACGGCCGCGGAGGCACGCGAGAAGCTCGCGAAGGGCCTGCGCGTGCTGATCCGCGAGGGCTCGGTCTCGAAGGACCTGCATGCGCTCGCCGAGATCCTCGACGAGAACACGTCGAGCTTCCTCGCGCTGTGCACCGACGACAGGAACCCGCTCGACATCGACGAGGAGGGCCATCTCGACCACATGATCCGGACGCTGATCGCGCTCGGCCGGCCGCGCCACCACGTCTACCGCGCGGCGAGCTGGTCGGGCGCGCAGGCCTTCGGGCTGAGGGACCGCGGCCTCGTCGCGCCGGGCCAGCGGGCGGACATCGTGCTGCTCGACGATCTCGACACCTGCAGCGTCCGCCAGGTGATCGCCGGCGGCCGCGTGGTCGACGACGCGCTGTTCGAAGGCCGGCGGACGGTCGAGCCGGTCGGCCTCGACTCGATGAAGGCGAGGCCCGTCACCGCCGGGAGCTTCAGGGTCGAGGCGTTCCCCGGCGAGACGCCGGTCATCGGCGTGGTGCCCGGCCGGATCATCACCGAGCACCTCCACATGGCGCTGCCGGAGGAGGACGGCGCGGCGAAGATCGATCTCGGGCAGGACGCGGTGAAGGTGGCGGTCGTCGAGCGGCACGGCCGCTCCGGCTCGATCGGCGTCGGCTTCGTCCACAATTTCGGCCTGAAGCGCGGCGCGATCGCCTCCTCGGTCGGGCACGACAGCCACAACGTCACGGTGGTGGGCGCCGACGACGCCGACATGGCGCTCGCCGTGAACCGGCTCGGCGAGATCGGCGGCGGCTTCGTCGTCGTCGACGGCGGAAAGGTCGTCGGCGAGATCGCCCTGCCCGTCGCCGGCCTGATGAGCCTCGAGCCGTTCGAGACGGTGCGCGACACGCTGATCCCGCTGCGCAAGGCCGCCAAGGACCTCGGCTGCACCCTGCCCGAGCCGTTCCTGCAGGTCGCGTTCCTGCCCCTGCCGGTGATCCCGCACCTCAAGATCACGGACCAGGGCCTGTTCGACGTCGACGCCTTCGGGTTCGTCGAGCGGGAGGCGGCGGAGTAGGCGGCACCGCCGCGGGCCCGGCTTGCGGGTTGCCCAGGCCGGCGCTCCCGGCGTAAGCACGCGCTCCGGCCTCCGCTCCGGCACGTCCCGTGCCGGGTGGCGCCTCCCCGTTCCTCCGGCACGGCCCCGATGCAGACAGATCCGACCCGCCGGCTCGACACGCAGCGGACGGCGCGCTCCCGCGATGCCGCCCTCGCGGTGCTGGGCGTGCTCCTGCTCAGCTCGGATTCGCTGTTCCTGCGCCTGATCTCCGCGGACACGCTGACCGTCTCGTTCTGGCGCGGCCTCCTCTCGGCCGTCGCCTATCTCGTCCTCTGCCTGGTCCTGCCGGGCCGGCGAAACGCGCGGCGACTGCTGAGGCCGAGCGGCCCGACGCTGCTGGCCGGGCTGATCTTCGCGGGGAGCTCGATCTTCTTCGTCGGCGCGATCCAGCACGCGCCCGTCGCCAACGTCCTCCTGATCCTCGCCACCGCGCCCCTGACCACCGCGCTCATCTCGGGCCTGGCGCTGGGCGAGCGCGTCGGCCGGCCGACCTGGCTCGCCCTCGCCGGCGCGTTGCTCGGGGTCGGCGTGGTCGCGACGGGCGGGCTCGCCGGCGGCAGCATCGCCGGCCACGGCTTCGCGGTGGCGGTGACGGTCTGTCTCGGCACCTATTTCACGATCCTGCGGTCCGGCCGGGTCGACAGCGCCCTGCACGCGCTGGTCTTCTCCGGGCTCTTCTGCGCGGCCGCCTCCTTCGTTCTGTCCTCCAGCCTCGCCGTGCCGTCCGCCAGCGTGCCCTACCTCGTCGCCCTCTGCCTGGTGGTGGTGCCCGTCGCCTTCGCCCTGATCTCGATGGGGCCGCGGACGCTTCCCGCCTCCGAAGTCGCGCTCGTCATGCTGCTCGAGACGATATTCGGCCCCCTGTGGGTCTGGATCGGCGTGGGCGAGGTGCCCTCGACGAGCGCGTTCGCGGGCGGCGCGATCATCATCGCCTCGCTCGGCGGCCGGGCGCTGTGGACGAGGCGTCGCGCCGGCGCGTGACGGGCGGCGGGACCCCGGCCTTGCGGAGCCGGGGCGGATGCGGAACATCTTGATCCCGGGCCGTCGGCGAAGACGGCGGCGGGGAGACGACGAGGGGGCGGGCATTGCCGGAAGAAGTGGATCTCGACCGGGACGAGGAGCGGCAGGTCGGCAGGTACGAGAACGTCCCGTCGCACGTCATCTACGAGGCGATCCGGCGGGAGGGAGAGCACGAGCTGTCGCGTCCCTTCAACGCGCTCTGGTGGTCGGGCGTCGCGGCGGGCCTCGCGATCAGCATGTCGGTCCTGTGCAAGGGCTTCCTGGCCTCGGTCCTGCCCGACGCGGAGTGGGCCGCCGGCGTCACGAATCTCGGCTACACCGTCGGCTTCCTGGTCGTGATCCTCGGCCGGATGCAGCTCTTCACCGAGAACACGATCACGCCGATCCTGCCGCTCTTCCTCGACCCGTCGCGCACCAACTTCCTGCAGACCGCCAGGCTCTGGGGCATCGTCTTCGCGGCCAATCTCGTCGGCTGCGGGGCGGCGGCGGTCGTGCTCGCGCACGGGCACATCCTGCCGGAGGCCCGCTTCGAGGGCATCCTCGCCGTCTCCCGCCACTACGCGGACGGCACGGCGCTCGAGCATTTCGCCTGGGCGATCCCGGCCGGCTTCATCATCGCGGCGCTGGTCTGGATCCTGCCGCGCATGGAAGGCGCCGGCGAGGTGCTGATGATCGTGATCCTGACCTACGCCATCGGGCTCGGCGGCATGTCGCACGTCGTGGCGGGCTCGACCGAGCTGTTCATCCTGGTCGCCCGCGGCGAGCTGGGCCTGGGCATGGCCCTCGTCGCCGGGGTGCTGCCGGCCCTCGCCGGCAACGTGCTCGGCGGGACGGGCATCTTCGCCGCCCTCACCTATGCGCAGGTGCGCGACGAGATCTGACCGCGGCGGCGCCCGTCACCCCATGGTGCGCGGGATGAAGAGCACGAGCCACGGCAGCAGCAGGATGATCGCCAGCCGCACGATGTCGGCGGCGATGAACGGCACGACGCCGCGGAAGATCGCCTGGACCGGCACGTCGCGCAGGACCGTGTTGAGCACGAAGACGTTGAGGCCGATCGGCGGGGTGATGAGGCTGATCTCGGTGACGACCACGACGAGGATGCCGAACCAGACGAGGTCGAAGCCGAGGCCCGCCACGATCGGATAGAAGATCGGCACGGTGAGGAGCACCATCGACAGGCTCTCGAGCACCGTGCCGAGCGCGACGTAGATGGCGAGGATCGCGGCGAGCACCACGACGGGCGGCACGTCGAGGCTGCCGATGAAGGCGGTCAGGTCGCGCGGCAGCCCGGCGATGTTGACGAAGTTCGTGAACAGCGTCGCGCCGATCAGCAGGAAGAACATCATCGCCGTCGTCGCCGCCGTGTCGATGAGCACGGCGTAGAGGCTCCTGAAGCTCAGGGCGCGGCGCAGGAGCGCGATCACGAAGGCGCCGAACGCGCCGATGCCGGCGGCCTCGGTCGCGGTGAAGATGCCGAGATAGATGCCGCCCATCACCACGACGAACAGGGCGAGCACGCCGCCGACGCCGCGGATCGCCGCGATCCGCTCGCGCATCGGCAGCGGGTCGGCGGGCCGGCCGGCCTCGGGGTCGAAATGCAGCGTCACCCGCACCGCCGCGAGATAGAGCACGATGCCGAGAAGCCCCGGCACGATGCCCGCGAGGAACAGCTCGCCGATATTCTGCTGCGTCGTCACGCCGTAGAGGACGAGGATCACCGAGGGCGGGATCAGGATGCCGAGCGTGCCGCCGGCCGCGATGGTGCCGGCGGCCAGCGACTGCGAGTAGCCGTAGCGCCGCATCGGCGGCATCGCGACCTTGGCCATCGTCGCCGCCGTCGCCAGCGACGAGCCGCAGACGGCGGAGAAGCCGCCGCAGGCGACGATCGTCGCCATGGCGAGCCCGCCCCTGCGGTGGCCGAGCCAGGCATGGCTCGCCGCGTAGAGCTCGTCGGCGAGCCCCGCCTGCACGATGAGGTTGCCCATCAGGATGAACAGCGGGACGACCGACAATTCGTAGTTGAGGCCCGTCTGGTAGGAGATCTGCCCGAGCATGGCGAGCGCCGCCGTCGGGTTCAGCAGCAGCGCCACCCCGATCCCGCCGACGAGCAGCATGCCGACGGCGATCGGCAGCCCCGCGAGAAGCAGGACGAGCAGGACGACGATGCCGGGCAGCCAGGCTTCCATGGCGCGCGCCTCAGATGCCGCGCGACCGGGAACGGGCGGCGGTGTCGTGCGCCCGCCTCCCGCCGCTCCGGGAAAGGCGGGGACGCCTCTCGCGGTGGACGCTCACCCGGTCATCCCGCTCTTCATCGCCTGCGCCCCGCCGCGGCCGATCGCGTGCGCGACGGCGAGGAACACGAGGATCAGGGCCGACAGGCCCGCGAGGCCGGTCATGCACCAGGCGAGCGGGGCCATCGGGATCCTGAGGAGCGAGGTCGTGTCGCCGTAGGAGGCGAGCCGGCCGGCCTGTACGGAGAGCTGCCAGGCGATGAAGCCGAACACGACGGCGCTCAGCGCGCTGGTGAGGGCGGCGTGCAGCTCGGCGGCGCGCCCCTTCAGGCGGCCCGACAGGAGCGTCACCGAGACGTGCTGCTCGCGCAGCGTGACGAGCGGCAGGCCGGCGAAGACCGTGGCGGCCAGGAGCAGCTGCGTCAGCTCGAACGCGCCCGGCAGCGGCGCCGTGAACAGGTAGCGGCCGGCGACGTCGACCGTCGTGATCAGCATCATGGCGAGCAGGAAGACCGCGGCGGCGAGCCCGAGGAGCAGCGCCACCGCGCGGGCCAGCCGGCCGCCGGGGCCGGACGGGGCCGATGCCACGGATCAGCCGCCGTAGGAGTCGACTTCGCTGCGCAGCATCTTCAGGGCCGCCTCGCCGTCGACGCCCTTGTCCGACATCTGCTTCAGGATGCGGTCGACGAGCGGCTGCAGCTTCTCCTTCACCTTGGCGAGCTGCGCGTCGTCGAGGGTCACGAACGCGATGCCTTCCGACTTCATCTTCTCGAGGCCGGCGGCGTCCGCCTTGTCCCAGGCGGCGCCGGCGCGCTTGGCGAAGGTCTCGCCCGACACGCTCATGATCGCCTTCTGGTCCTCCTCCGACAGGCTGTCGAAGGTGGCCTGGTTCATGATGAAGAAGAAGCTGGTGTTGTAGAGCCCCTTCGGCACGACGGTGCCGTGCTCGACGATGCCGTCGAGGCGGAAGAACGGCACGCTCTCATAGGGAAACAGGATGCCGTCCGCGATGCCCGAGGACAGGATCTCGTAGGTCTTGCTCGACGGCTCGAGCAGCGGCACCGCGCCCAGCGTCTTGGCGATGTCGTTGACGACGCCGCCGCCGGTGCGCAGCTTCAGGCCCTGCAGGTCGTCGACCGAGGTGACCGGCGTCTTCGTCGTGAAGATCTGCCCCGGCCCGTGCGTGAAGACCGACAGCACCTTCACGCCGCGGTGCTCGCCCGCCCCGGCGAGCATCTTCTCGTAGGTGCGCCAGTAGGCGACCGACACCGCCTCGGCCGAATCGCCGAGGAAGGGCAGCTCCGCCACCTGCGTGAGCGTGAAGCGGCCGGGCGTATAGCCGTGCACGCCGAAGGCGACGTCGGCCTGGCCGGTCGCCACGATGTCGAACTGCGCCGGCGGCGGGCCGATCGGCGCGTCCATGATCTCGACATGGACCCGGCCGTCCGTCGCCTTCTCCACGTCCGCCGCCCACGGCTTCACCATGTCGGCGACGATCGGATGGGAGGGCGGCAGCCAGTTCGACACGCGCAGCGTCGTCTGCGCCTGCGCGGGCGCGAAAAGCCCGAAGAAACCGATCCCGGCGGCCACCACGGCGGCGAAACGCTTCATACCTCATCCCCTGCAGCGGAAAGGGCCGCCCGCTTCGGGCGGCGACGCTTCGTTCCTTGGTAGCCGTCGCGGCCCGGTTCGCGCAAGCCGGATCGGCGGCGCCTCAGCGGAGATAGGCCTCGGCACCGTAGCGGCGCATCATGCGCTGCGTGTTGAAGGTCGAGCCGATGCGGGCGATCGCCTGCTTCATCATCCAGATCCACTTCTCGCGGTCCTGGTGGTAGAGCGGCAGCACGACGTTCTCGAGCTTGTCGTAGAGGTTGTCGCCGTCGGCGTCGGACGGCTCGCCGTTGCCGATCGACCAGCCGGTGACGCCCTCGACCCAGCCCTCGACCCACCAGCCGTCGAGCGTGGAGAAGTTCAGCGCGCCGTTCAGCGCCGCCTTCATGCCCGACGTGCCCGACGCCTCGAGCGGCGGCTGCGGCGTGTTGAGCCAGACGTCGACGCCCGAGATGATGTGGTGCGCGGTGGCCAGGCCGTAGTTCGGCATGTAGGCGATCTTCAGCCTGTCCTTCAGGTCGCCGCTCGCCATCAGGATGTCGTGGATCGCGCCCTTGCCGGTGCCGTCGCGGGGATGCGCCTTGCCGGAGACGACGATCTGGAACGGCGTCTTCTCGGCGATCTGCTGCAGGCGGGCGTGGTCGCGGAACAGGAGGCCCGGCCGCTTGTAGCCCGTCATGCGCCTGGCATAGCCGATGATCGGCAGCTCCGGGTCGAGCTCGGCGCCGACCTCCTCCTTCAGGAGGTCGCAGAGCTCGGCCTTGGCCGCCATGTGGGCCTGCCAGATCTCCTCGTCGCTCAGCGTGTCGACGTGATTGAGCGACCTCCGGCTCCGTGTGCCAGACGGGAAAGCGCTCGTCGAACAGGCTCGCGAAGGCCGGGTGGGCCCACCGGCCGGGATGGATCCCGTTGGTGATCGAGCGCACCTCGTAGCCCGGGAACATGTGCCGCGTCGTGTTGGCGTGGCTGCGCGCGACGCCGTTGACGTAGCTCGACAGGTTGAGGGCGAGCCGCGTCATGTTCAGGCAGTCCTCGCCGCCGAGATGCTGCAGGTCGCCGTTGTGCAGGAGCTCGCCGGCGACCCGGCCCACGAGGTCGTACGGGAACTTGTCGTGGCCCGCCTCGACCGGCGTGTGGGTGGTGAACACGCACATGTCGCGCACGCGGCCGTAGTCGTACTCGGAGTACATCGGCAGCGAGCGGCCGCGCTCGCGCCGGAAGCGCGACAGGAGCTCGACCGTGAGCAGCGCCGCGTGGCCCTCGTTCATGTGGTAGGTCGTGATGTCGAAGCCGAGCGCCCGCAGGATGCGGCAGCCGCCGATGCCGAGCACGATCTCCTGCTTCAGCCGGTAGACCTCGTCACCGCCATACAGGTGGTCGGTGATGTTGCGGTCCCGCTCGTCGTTCTGTTCGAGGTCGGTATCGAGCAGCAGCACCGGCACCTGGCCGCCGGTCGGCGACTTCAGCGTGTAGAGCCACGGCCGGATCCAGACCTGTCGGCCCTCGATCGTCACGGCGACGATGGCGCCGAGCGCCACGGCATGCTCGGACGGCTCCCACGGATCGGGCTCCTCCTGCTGCCGGCCGAGCTGGTCGATCGTCTGGCGGAAATAGCCCTTCCGCGTGACGGGCGTGACGAACACCATCGGCAGGTTGAGGTCGGCCGCCGCGAGCGCGGTGTCGCCCGCGAGCACGCCGAGCCCTCCGGAATAGGTATGGATCGCCGGCTCGAGCGCGATCTCCATGGAGAGGTAGGCGACGCGGCCGCGAGCCGCGAACGGCTCGATCAGCGACATCGGAGCCGTCGCGACGGCAACCGCGTCCTTCCGGGTCTGCAGCATATTCCACTCCCTTTGCCGCTCCTACGCATCCGTGTCCGGAGCGGACCACGCATGCTGGCGCGCCTGTGGTAGGCAATGCTCAAGGCAGCGACTCGATGACGACCGCCTGTCGCAGGCGCTCGATATCCACCCGTTCGGCAAGCTCGCTGCCCGGTGTGACGACCGCTGCGGTGCCCGCCGCGACGGCCCAGGCGAAGCATTCTTCCCAGCGCTCGCCCCGGTCGAGCGCCCAGATGAAGCCGGCCAGGAAGCTGTCGCCGGACCCCACCGCGCTCACGACCTCGACGTCGATCGGCGGCGCCCGCCAGCTTCCCTCGGCCGTCACCAAGAGAGCCCCATGGCGTCCCAAGGTCAATGCCACGGCCTGCGCCCGTCCCGTCTCGACGAGCGCCCGGGCCGCGCCGACCTGCGCGCCGCGGTCCGGCAGGTGCCGGCCGGCGACCGCCTCGAGCTCGCGCAGGCTCGGCTTGCACAGGTACGCGCCTTGCTGAAGCGCGGCGGCGAGCGCGTCGCCCGACGTGTCGACGACGAGCCGCGCGCCCATCTGCCTGGCGATCTGCGCCACCTCGCCGTGGAACGACGGGGGGCAGCCGGGGGGCAGGCTGCCGCTCGCCACGAGATAGTGCGGCGGTGCGCAGCAGCGCAGGCGCGACAGGCAGGCGGCGAGCTCGGCCTCGGACAGGACGGGGCCCGGCAGGACGAAGCGGAACTGCTCGCCGGTGTGCGCGTCGTTCGCCGTGAAGTTCTCCCGCGTCTCGCCGGCGATCTCGACGGGGATCTCGTCGATCCCCTCCTTGCGGACGAGGTCGACGAGCAGCCGGCCGAGCGCGCCGCCGGCCGGGAAGATCGCGCGGCAGTCGGCGCCGAGGCGGGTCAGCACGCGGGCGACGTTGACGCCGCCGCCGCCCGCCTCGCGACGCACGGCCTCGCAGCGGATCTTGTGCGTCGGCAGGATGCCCTCGGCGTCGACCGAGAGGTCGACGGCCGGGTTCATCGTCAGGGTCAGGATGTCGGGCATTCGGCCTCCGCCCGGACGGGTGCGGCGCGAGCCGGCCGGCTCAGCGGACTTCCTTCTCCGCCGCCGGAAGCTCGGCCTGCACGCGCTGCAGGAAGTCGTCCCAGCTCAGCTTGGAGAACTCGAGGAGCATCACGAGGCCGCCGCCGCTCAGCGGCTCGGAGCCCAGCTCGATGCGCGTCAGCTCCAGCTCCGGCACGTCGAGCGCCTGGGCCAGCACGTCGCGGGGGATGTGCCCCTCGTCGTGCAGGCGGCGCAGGGCGTGGGCGATGGCGACGTCGTAGACGGCTTTCTTGCGCATGGGCGGCCTCTCATGACACCGGTCGCGCCGGTGCTTAAGCGTTGACTGGCCACTTCTTAGCGGGCAAGTCGCAGCAGTGGCAACGGCGGCCGACAGCTTATCCGCGCCGCGAGCGACGATTTTCCGACGCCGGCGGCGCCGGCTGCATGCCAACCAACGAGGGAGAGAGCCGATGGATCTGGGAATCTCGGGGCGCAAGGCGCTGGTGTGCGCGGCGAGCAAGGGGCTCGGCAAGGGCTGCGCGGTGGCGCTGGCCAGGGAGGGCGTGCACGTGACGATCCTCGCGCGCGGCGAGGAGGCGCTCGAGGCGACGGCGCAGGAGATCCGCGACGCGGGCGGCGAGGTCACGGCGGTGGTCGCCGACATCAAGACGCCCGAAGGCCGCGCCAGGGCGCTCGAGGCCTGCCCCTCCCCCGACATCCTGGTCAACAACGCCGGCGGCCCGCCCCCCGGCAAGTTCCGCGACTGGACGCGCGAGGACTGGCTCGAGGCGGTCGACGGCAACATGATCACCCCGATCGAGATGATCCGGGCCACCGTCGACGGCATGATCGAGCGGCGGTTCGGCCGCATCGTCAACATCACGTCGAGCGCCGTGAAGGCGCCGATCCCCGTGCTCGGCCTGTCGAACGGCGCGCGCTCCGGCCTGACCGGCTTCGTCTCCGGCCTCGCCCGCGAGGTCGCGCCGCACGGCGTGACGATCAACAACCTGCTGCCCGGCGTCTTCGACACCGACCGCATCCGCACCGTCTCGCAGGCCGAGGCGGAGCGCTCGGGCCGGTCGCTCGACGAGGTGCTGGCCGGCCGCGCCGGCAACGTGCCGGTCGGGCGCCTCGGCGACCCGAAGGAGTTCGGCGAGGTCTGCGCCTTCCTGTGCTCGGTGCAGGCGAGCTACTTCACCGCGCAGAACGTGCTGCTCGACGGCGGCGCCTATCCCGGCACCTTCTGACGCAAGCGCGGTGCCGGCGCCCGGCACCGCGTCACCCCTCCTCCAATCGACAGGGACATCGCAGGCCATGAAACGGACGGGCTTCTGGTGGGACGAGCGCTGCTTCTGGCACGTCGGCGGCAACTACGCGTTTCTCGTACCGGTGGGCGGCCTCGTGCAGCCGCTGGCGGCGGGGGGACTGCCGGAGAGCCCCGAGACCAAGCGGCGCCTGAAGAACCTGATGGACGTGACGGGCCTGACGAAGGAGCTCGCGGCGGCCTCGGCGGCGCCGGCGAGCGAGGAGGAGCTGCGCCGCGTCCATCCCGAGGCCTATCTCGCCCGCTTCCGCGAGCTCAGCGATTCGGGCGGCGGCGAGCTGGGGCGGCGCACCCCGTTCGGCCCCGGCGGCTTCGAGATCGCGGCCCTGTCGGCCGGCCTCGCCACGGCCGCCCTGCGCGCGGTGCTCTCCGGCGAGCAGGACAACGCCTACGCCCTGTCGCGGCCGCCGGGCCACCACTGCCTGCCCGACTTCCCGAACGGCTTCTGCCTGCTCGGCAACATCGCGATCGCGGTCGAGGCGGCGCTGGCCGAGCGCCGGGCGGCCCGCGTGGCCGTGGTCGACTGGGACGTCCATCACGGCAACGGCACGGAGGCGATCTTCTACGACCGCAGCGACGTGCTGACGATCTCGCTGCACCAGGAGCGCAACTACCCGCACGACACGGGCGGGGTCGAGGATCGTGGCGCCGACGAGGGCGAGGGCTTCAACGTCAACGTGCCGCTGATGCCGGGCGGCGGCCACCGCACCTATCTCGAGGCGATCGAGCGCATCGTCGTGCCGGCGCTGCGGGACTTCCAGCCGGACGCGATCGTCGTCGCCTGCGGCTACGACGCCTCGGCCGTCGACCCGCTGTCGCGCATGATGGCGGGCTCGGACACCTTCCGGGAGATGACGGGCGCGATGATGGAGGCCGCGCAGGACCTCTGCGACGGCAGGCTCGTCGTCGTGCACGAGGGCGGCTATTCGGAGGCGCACGTGCCGTTCTGCGGCCACGCCGTCATCCAGACGCTGGCGGACACCTCCATCGAGGCGCCCGACCCCCTGAAGCCGCGCATCGACGCCCAGCAGCCCGGCGAGCGGTTCGACCGCCTGCAGAGCGAGATGCTGGGCGAGATGGCCGAGTTCTTCGGGCTCTAGTCCCCGACGGTCCGCCGGGCGTCCGCGTCACGACGCGGACGTCGTCGGGCACGAGCCGTATCTGGCGGCCACCACCCGAAGTCGAACCGGCGGCGATTGCGCCGCCGGCTACGAAATCAGGAGACGGACCGGCTGTCGCGCCGCATCGGCATCGGGTCGGAGAAAGCGGAGATCACGGCGCCGCCTTCCTCGTCGCTCTTGTAGAGCGAGATCAGCTTCTGGATCTGCTGGATCTTGCGGTAGAGCGGCAGTGCGGCAAGTTCGTCGCTCAGCCGGCGCTCTTCGCGCTCGAGAAAGTGGACAATATCGTCAGTCGCCATGGCCTCGTGGCTCCCTGATTCGGTTAATTCCTCGTCTAGAGAATCGAAGAGTTAACAGAGCGTCAAGCATCGAGACGCGAAAGCTTGTGCGCCGGCGCAGGTTTCCCGGCAAGTGCGGCATCGCGGACTCAGGTCCGGGAGAGCCGCAACCGCCGGCGCGCCCTGCCGCGGCGGCCAGGCGCGATCCCGCCGCAGGAGAGCTCCCGCGGCGGGACGGAGGCGTGTCACTCGGCGGGAGCCACTCCGACGCCGGCTTCGTGCCTCGTCTGCTGGCCGTGGCGCAGCGGCCTGAGCACGAACAGGGCGAGGAAGACGACGAGGAAGTTGGCGAGCGCCGACACGACGAAGACCGCGTGCCAGCTGCCGGTGGCGTCCTTCAGCACGTTGGCGAGCGGCACGATGAAGGCCGCCGCGCCCTTGGCCGTGTAGAGCAGGCCGGCGTTCACGGTGGCGTATTTCGGGCCGAACGTATCCGTGCAGGTCGTCGGGAAGAGGCTGAAGATCTCGCCCCAGGTGAAGAAGATCAGGCCGGCGAAGAGCACGAAGGCCCACGGCGTCGTGCCGAGGGAGCCGAGCAGCCAGTAGGCCAGGCCGCCGAGGCCGAAGGCGATCGCCATCGTGTACTCGCGGCCGATCACGTCGGAGACCCAGCCGAAGGCCGGGCGCGCGACGCCGTTCATGACGTTGTCGAAGATCAGCGCCACGGTGAGCACGGTCGCCCCGAGGAACAGCGCCTGGTCGGAGAGGCCGAAGCTCTTGGCGATGAGCGCGAGCTGCGCCGTCGCCATCAGGCCGCTGGCGGCGACGAGCACGAACATCACGTAGAGCAGCCAGAAGGTGGGCGTCGCGAGCATCTGCTTCGGCGACAGGCTGCGCGAGGTCTGGCGCACGCGCGCCGTGCTCGCGCCGACCGGCGCCTCGCCCTGCTCGGGCCCGCGCAGCATCAGGCCGGCGAAGAAGATCAGCAGGCCCTGGGCCAGGCCGAACCAGAAGAAGGTCGAGGCGTAGCCGGCCGAGCCGATCATCGCGCGGATCGGGATGACCGTGAGGGCCGCGCCCGCGCCGAAGCCGGCGGCGGTCAGGCCGACGGCGAGGCCGCGGCGGTCGGCGAACCAGCGCACGGCGTTGCCGACGCAGGTCGCGTAGACGGCGCCGGCGCCGAGGCCCGAGCAGACCGCGCCGAGATAGAGCATCGGCAGCGAGCCGGCGAAGGAGTTGATGATCCAGCCGAGGCCGACGAGCGCGCCGCCGAGCATGACGATCGTGCGCGGGCCGCGACGGGGGCCGAGCGCGTCGACGGCCCAGCCGCCGAGCGGCGTGGTCCAGGTCTCGAGGGCGATGAAGATCGAGAAGGCGACCTGGATGCCGGCGACGGTCCAGCCGTGCGCGTCGGCCATCGGGTGGACGAAGAGGGTCCAGCCATATTGCAGGTTCGAGATGAGAACCATGCAGAGGACGCCGGCGGCAAGCTGAAACCAGCGGTTCGAAGACGTTACACCTTGGGACATTTCCATTTTCTCATGTGCCGGGATTTTTCCCTTTCATGAGACGAATATCGGCGCCCACGGACACTCGCAGCATTAATTTTTGGTCATCGGAAGCTCCGCGCCAGCCCACCGCGACATCTTTCGCGGCTGTTCGCTAGGAAACGCTTGGGATTTGTCCTTTAGGCGTATGCGCCCTTATGTCGCATCGCAAAATTCGCGCGCGACCAGGATCCGGCGCGACGCCACCGTTTTGCCAGGATAATGCCCGTTTTCGGGTATTTTTGAGAGATTCAGGCAGCCAGGACCGCTCATATCGGCCTGTATATGAGTATATCTCCCGCCATACGGCCACATGCTGCGGCGCCGAACAGGATCCTGGTATACCAGAAATGTATCTCGCGCACCCCGTACTGCTTCGGGAGCGCATCATGTGCGCGAGCGGGCCGATCCGCAGGCATCGGCGCGCGCGACAAACGCGCCGGGATGCCGGGCCGGAAAGATCAAGACTGCTCCGGGAACGGACAATACTGAAGGTCCCGAAGCTGCGGGAGCCGTCGCCCCTGCGGCGTCCCGCGGAGCGCGAGCGCCGTGTCCGCGCATCATTTGCCCGCGCTTCAGCCCTCGGCCAGGCGCTTCAACCGCAGGAGCGCCTCGTCCCACTGCTCCGACACCATGTCGAGGTAGCGGCGCGCCTCGTCGAGCCCTTCCGGCCGAAGGAGGTAGAGGCTCTCCCGGCCGGCACGCCGGCGGGCGACGATTCCCGCGTTCTCCAGAACGTGCAGATGCTTCGTCACGGCCTGCCGGGTGAGGTCCGTCGCGGCGGTGAGGGCGCCGATCGACTGGCTGTCGCCGTCGTTCAGCCGGCGGACGATCGCCAGCCGCGTCGGGTCGCCCAGCGCGGCGAAGACCGCCGCGGGGCCGCTGTCCCGTTCAGCCCTCGACATGCGCCTTGATGTTCCCGACCTGCTGCGACCAGCCGCGCTCGTTCATCCGCAGCGCCTCCGGCATGCGCCCCTTCGGGATGCGGTCGAAGCCCGATTCCGTGACGGTGAGACGGGTGCCGGTGTCGATCGCCGCCAGGCGGAACTCGACCAGCGTCGGCTCCTCCTGCGAGACATCGACATCCGGGTCGATGGCATAGGGGTGCCAGGTGAAGGCGAAATAGGAGGGCGGCTCGACCGCCGTCACCACCGCGTTCCACTCGACGTGCTCGTACCCCTTCACGGTCATGCGGCCGTGCGAGGCCTCCCCGGCGACGAAGGGCCCGTCGAGCTTCACCCGGAACCACTCGCCGAATTCCCGATGATCCGTCAGGGCCTGCCAGACCCGAGCGACGGGGGCGGCGATGTCGATCGTCTTCTCGATCCGGTCGGTGGTCGTTGCCTCGATGTGCCTGTCCATAGCGCAACCTCCTGGTTGCGCTTAACGTGACACAGCCCGACCCGACGCGCAACCTTTCGGTTGCGTATTCGGGATGGCTCTCAGTGCGCCTCGTCCCAGTTCGCGGCGGCGCGGGCATCGACCTGGAGCGGCACCTTGAGCTCGACCGCCGGCAGGGCGGCCTGCTCCATGACGCGTCGGATCAGCGGGATCGCGTCGTCGACCGCCTCCTCCGGCACCTCGAAGATCAGCTCGTCGTGGACCTGCAGCAGCATGCGCGCGGGGGAGCCGGCCTCGTGCAGCGCCTCCTCCATGCGGATCATGGCGCGGCGGATGATGTCGGCGGCCGTGCCTTGTATCGGCGCGTTGATCGCGGCGCGCTCGAGGAAGGCCCGCTCGGCGGCGGAGCCCGTGTTGATGTTCGGGAAGTGCGCCTTGCGCCCGAACAGCGTCGTGACGAAGCCGTGCTCCTTCGCGAAGGCCTTGGTCGCATCCATGTAGTCGCGGATGCCGGGGAAGCGCTCGAAATAGCGCTTGATGTAGTCGGCCGCCTCGCCGCGCGGGATCGACAGCTGGTTGGCGAGGCCGAAGGCCGAGATGCCGTAGATGATGCCGAAATTGATCGCCTTGGCGCGCCGGCGAACGCTCGGGTCCATCCCCTCGATCGGCGTCGAGAACATCTCCGACGCCGTCATGGCGTGGATGTCGAGCCCCTCGTCGAACGCCTTCACGAGCTGCGGGATCTCGGCCATGTGGGCGAGGATCCTGAGCTCGATCTGGCTGTAGTCGGCCGAGATCAGCTTCATGCCCTTCGGCGCGACGAAGGCCTTGCGGATCTTGCGGCCGGCCTCGGTGCGCACGGGGATGTTCTGCAGGTTCGGCTCCGACGAGGAGAGCCGGCCCGTGGTCGTCGACGCCATGGAGTAGCAGGTGTGGACGCGGCCCGTCTCGGCGTTGACGTAGCCCGGCAGCGCGTCGGTGTAGGTCGACTTGAGCTTCGTCAGCTGCCGCCACTCGAGGACCTTTGCCGGCAAAGCATGTCCTTCGGCCGCCAGGTCCTCGAGCACGCTGGCCCCCGTCGTCCAGGCGCCCGTCTTGGTCTTGCGGGCGCCCGGCAGGCCCATTCTGCCGAACAGGATCTCGGCGAGCTGCTTGGGCGAGCCGATCGTGAAGCGCTCGCCGGCGAGCTCGTAGATCTCCTCCTCGATGCCGGCGGCCGACTGCGCGAGGTCGGCCGAGAGCCGCGCGAGCATCGTGCGGTCGACCTCCACGCCCTCGCGCTCCATGCGCGCGAGCACGGTGACGAGCGGCCGCTCGAGCGTCTCGTAGACCGTGACGACCTTGCCGTCGACGAGGCGCGGCTTCAGCACCATCCACAGGCGCAGCGTGACGTCGGCGTCCTCGGCGGCGTACTCGGTGGCGCGGGCGACGTCGACGAGGTCGAAGGTCACCTGCGACTTGCCGGAGCCCGCGACCTCCTTGTAGGCGATCGGCGTGTGGCCGAGATAGCGCTTGGCGAGCTCGTCCATGCCGTGCGCGCGGCGGCCGGCCTCGAAGGCGTAGGAGATCAGCATCGTGTCGTCGAACGGGGCGACGTCGATGCCGTAGCGCTTCAGAAGCAGCCAGTCGTACTTCATGTTCTGCGCGATCTTCAGCGTGCCGCGGTCCTCGAGCAGGACCTTGAGCCGCTCGAGCGCCTCGCGCATCGGGACCTGCTGCGACGCCGCCGCCCTCGTCCTCGAACAGGCCCTCGGCCTTGCGGTGCTGCAGCGGCACGTAGCAGGCCTTGCCGGGCGCGGTCGCGAGCGAGATCCCGACGAGATCGGCCTGCATGGGAAACAGCGACGTCGCCTCGGTGTCCACCGCGACATGGCCCTGCGCCAGCGCCTCGGCGATCCAGGCGTCGAGCCGCTCGAGGCTCGTCACGGTCTCGTAGCTCGCGTGGTCGAACGGCAGGTCCTTGACGGCGGCCTCCGCGGCGAGGACGGCCGCGCACATGCCGTCGGCCGCCGCCGGGCTCGGCTTCGCCGCCTCGCCCGTCGCCTGCGGCGCGGGCTCCGCCGAGGGCGCCTCGGGCCTCGCGCCCTCCCAGTGGGCGATCGAGACCTCGCCGGGCTCGACCTCGTCCGGGTTCACGCCGGTGGCGGCGCCGACGCGGCGGGTGATGGTGGTGAACTCCATCGCCTTGAGGAAGGCCAGCAGCCGCTGCGGGTCGGGATCCTGCACGCCGAGCTCGTCGAGCGGCACGTCGAGATCCATGCGGCAGTCGAGCTCGACGAGCTGGCGCGAGATGCGCGCGAGCTCGGCGTGCTCGATCAGGTTCTGCCGGCGCTTGGGCTGCTTGATCTCCTCGGCGTGCGACAGGAGGTTCTCCAGGTCGCCATATTCGAGGATGAGCTGCGCCGCCGTCTTCACGCCGATGCCGGGCACGCCCGGCACGTTGTCGATCGAATCGCCCGCCAGCGCCTGCACGTCGCACACGAGGCGCGGCTCGACGCCGAACTTCTCGACCACCTCCGGCACGCCGATGCGCTTGTCCTTCATCTGGTCGTACATCTCGATGCCGTCGCCGACGAGCTGCATCAGGTCCTTGTCGGAGGACACGATCGTCACCGTCGCGCCCGCCTCGCGCGCCTGGCAGGCATAGGTCGCGATCAGGTCGTCGGCCTCGAAGCCCTTCTGCTCGATGCAGTGCACGGAGAAGGCGCGGGTCGCGTCGCGGATGATCTGGAACTGCGGCCGCAAATCCTCCGGCGGCTCCGGCCGGTGCGCCTTGTAGTCGGAGTAGATCTCGTTGCGGAACGAGACGGCCGAGTGGTCGAAGATCACCGCGAGATGGGTCGGCGTCTCGCCGTCGGCCTCGCGCAACAGCTTCCACAGCATGTTGCAGAAGCCGTGCACGGCCCCGACCGGCAGGCCGTCCGACTTGCGCGTCAGCGGCGGCAGGGCGTGGTAGGCGCGGAAGATGTAGGCGGAGCCGTCGACGAGGTAGACGTGGTCGCCGGCCTGGACGGGACGCTTCTGGGTATCGGGCATGGCCGGAATATGCCCTCGCCCGCGCCCTAATGCGAGAGCCGAACGCCGGCCCTCGCGATTCTCCTGACAGTCCGCCCCTACTCCGCCGGCACGAGCCGCGGCTGCGGCTGCTCCAGGCGCGCCCATTGCGGCCGCCTGAAGAGGAAGCCGAGCTGCGTGTCCTTCACCAGGGCGGCGAGGACGAGCGGGCCGATCACGCCGGACGCGGTGACGAGGGCGGAGATCGTGCCGATGTCGGTGACGATGCCCGTCTTCATGAGCACGATGCGGCTCGCCGACATGAAGGCGAAGAAGGCGAGATAGATGACGATCGAGCGCTCGCCGCAATAGCGCAGCGGCTGCGCCGCGACGCTCTTCGACAGGAGCACCGAGAAGGTGACGACGGCGATCGCGCCGAGCGCGCCGAGCCCAAGGCTGATGCCCGGCATGAGCGACAGGCCGAGGAAGACGAGCCCGCCGTTGACCACCGCCCAGCCGAGGAGCCCGGCGAAGCCGAGCCAGGGGCGCTGCGCCACCCGCGCGGCGATGGCGAAGACCTGCGGCGCGAAGGCGTAGCCCGCATAGAAGAACACGTAGCGCTCGGCGAACTCGTCGATCACGGTCGAGCCCGTGTGGATCGGCGCGACCTGCAGCGCCGCCGCCACCGCGAGCACCGCCAGGACCGGCACGTTGCGCACGAGCCGCGTCACGACGAAGAAGATCGGCAGCTCGTAGATGAACCACATGGAGCCGAACGGCTCGACATAGGTGTAGAGATACGAGCCGACGAGGCCGGCCGCGCCGCCATCGGTGAAGTGGTTGATCTTCAGCGCGAACTGGATCGTCGTCCACAGCACGTAGAAATAGGCGAAGTGCACGACCTTCGCGTCGAGATACTCGCGCCACGGCCTGTCGATCCGCCGCGCCAGGAAGAGGCCCGCGACGAGGAAGAAGTCCGGCATCCGGAACGGCCGCGCGAACTCGACCACCGGATGGAGCCAGCCCGGCGCGTCGAACTGGTACTCGACGCCGAGGGTGGAGTGCATCATGACGACCATCACGATGCAGAAGCCCTTGGCGACGTCGACCCAGTCGACCCGTGGCGAGACAGTTGGCGGGCAGGCGCTCATCGGTTGTTCCTCCCTGGCACGCGCGGCAGCGTCGGATCTGCCGTCCGCCGGAAGCGTTGCAGGGCGCATGCCAGGTCGGTCGCGTCACCCCGCGCCGGGCGGCGGCACGCGTTGCGGAGATGCATCAGCCGTCGCCGGACGCATCGAAGGCTGTGGCTGAAGATGAGGCGCCGTGCTATCTGCTCGCCGCGCCGCCGAGGGCTCGGTGACGGCGGCGCGCCCGGCTCCCCTGCCCTTCGGGCGGCGGCCCGGCGGATCGATCTCGCCGGGTGATGTCGCCAAGGTTTTTTTGCGCCTCCGACGGAACATTTCCGAGCTCGAAAGACACGGAACCTTCGCAGAGTCTCACCGCTTCTTAACCCCACGAACCGCAAATAGACGCAACCGATTTAGCTCAAATGAGGGGGCTGGAATGACCACGCCGACCGAGATGGCCGAGGACAATCACGGCCGTGTCGCCCGCATCGTTTCGATCGCACTCGTCTCGCTGTACGCCCTGGTCGCCCTCGGCTGGGCGATGAGCGCGCCGAGCGCCGAGGCCGTGACCGAGCCGGCCGCGATCGCCAGCCAGGCGCACTGATCGAACCCATCACCTGCCCCTGCGTTATCCAGCCAACTCGAAATCGGAGGAAATCGACGCATGCGCAGGATCGCTTACACGGCGGCCACGGCCGCCGTTCTCGTGTCCGGCGTGGCGATAGCCGCCTCGGACGCATCGACCGCCTATCTCGGCCGCTTCCGCGGCGAATGGACCGGCTCCGGCACGGTGCAGCCGGCGGCCGAGGACCCCCACCGCAAGGTCTCGTGCGAGGCCTCGGGCGACGCGACCGAGACCCGCGTGTCCCTGAAGGGCAGCTGCACGGCCGTCCTGGTCTTCACCCGCGACATCGGCGCCGACCTGAAGCTCGACCCCGCGACGGGCCGCTTCACCGGCACCTATATCGGCTCGCCGCTCGGCCCCGCGAGGCTGTCGGGCACGCGCGACGGGGAATCGCTGAACCTCGACGTCACCTGGGCCGGCGAGGTGAACGGCGACCGTCACTCCCGCATGACCATCACAAATCACGGCGACGGCCGCTTCTCCGTCAGGGTGCGCGACCAGCTCGGCGCCGACGGCCCCACGGCGGTCACCACCGACATCGCCTTCGCCCGCAAGTAGCTTCCGCCCAGCCGCCAGCTTCCCCCCTTCTGTAGCTCCCGCGCGGGAAACGGCTCCCGCGCGGGAAGCAGCGTGCGCGCATGAAAAAGGCGGGCCGTCGAACGGCCCGCCTCGGCAGCGCGAGGACGGCGGCAAGCCGCCGTCCGTCGGCCGTCCCCCTCAGTAGCGGTAGTGCTCGGGCTTGTGCGGCCCCTCGACCGGCACGCCGATGTACTTCGCCTGCTTCTCGGTCATCTTGGTCAGGTGGGCACCGACCTTGTCGAGATGCAGGGCCGCGACCTTCTCGTCGAGCGCCTTCGGCAGCACGTAGACCTTGTTCTCGTACTTGCCGTTGTTCTGCCAGAGCTCGATCTGGGCGATCACCTGGTTGGTGAACGAGGCCGACATGACGAAGCTCGGATGGCCCGTCGCGCAGCCCAGGTTCACCAGGCGGCCCTTGGCGAGGATGGTGATCTTCTTGCCGTCCGGGAACTCGACCTCGTCGACCTGCGGCTTGATCTCCGTCCACTTGAAGTTCGACAGCGCCTCGATCTGGATCTCGGAGTCGAAGTGGCCGATGTTGCAGACGATGGCGCGGTCCTTCATGGCCCGCATGTGGTCGACGGTGATGACGTCGACATTGCCCGTCGCCGTGCAGAAGATGTCGCCGCGCGTCACGGCCTCTTCCATCGTCACGACCTCGAAGCCCTCCATCGCCGCCTGCAGCGCGCAGATCGGGTCCGTCTCGGTGACGAGGACGCGGCAGCCGGCGTTGCGGAAGGATTCCGCCGAGCCCTTGCCGACGTCGCCGAAGCCCGCGACGACGCCGACCTTGCCGGCCATCATCACGTCGGTGGCGCGGCGGATGGAATCGACGAGCGATCTCGCGGCAGCCGTACTTGTTGTCGAACTTCGACTTGGTCACGCTGTCGTTGACGTTGATCGCCGGGAACTCGAGCGTGCCTTCCTTCGCCATCTGGTAGAGGCGGTGGACGCCCGTGGTCGTCTCCTCGGAGACGCCCTTGATGTTCTTGGCGAGCTCGGAATACCAGCCGGGCTTCGTGGAAAGCGTCTTCTTGATCGCCTTGAAGAGCTCGCGCTCCTCCTCGTTCTGCGGGTTCTCGAGGACGCTGGGGTCCTTCTCGGCCTTCTTGCCGAGATGGACGAGCAGCGTCGCGTCGCCGCCGTCGTCGAGGATCATGTTCGGCGTGCCGCCGTCATCCCACTCGAGGATCTTGTGGGTGTAGTCCCAGTAGTCGGCGATCGACTCGCCCTTCACGGCGAAGACCGGCGTGCCGGTCGCGGCGATCGCGGCGGCGGCGTGGTCCTGCGTGGAGTAGATGTTGCACGAGGCCCAGCGGACGTCGGCGCCGAGCGCCTTCAGCGTCTCGATGAGGACCGCCGTCTGGATCGTCATGTGCAGCGAGCCGGCGATGCGGGCGCCCTTGAGCGGCTGCGAGGAGCCGTACTCCTCGCGCGTCGCCATCAGGCCCGGCATCTCGGCCTCGGCGATGTCGATCTCCTTGCGGCCGTAACCGGCCAGGCCGATGTCGGCGATGATGGATTCGCCCGCGTCGGGCTTCAGTGCCGTAGCAGCAGTCATGTGAAATTCCTTTCCGTCTTGTCGGTCCGGCGCGCGCCGGGCGCCTTGGCCGGGCGCCGTGGCCCGGCCGAAGATCCCCGAGGATCAGGCCGCGCTCGTGGCGCGGCCGCCGAAGGCGCGGGCGAGCTCGTCGGCGATGTCGGTCTTCTCCCAGGAGAAGCCGCCATCCTCCTCGGCCGTGCGGCCGAAATGGCCGTAGGCCGCCGTCCGCGCGTAGATCGGACGGTCGAGGCTCAGGTGGTTGCGGATGCCGCGCGGCGTGAGCTTCACGAGCTCGCGCAGCTTCTTGGAGATCTCGTCGTTGTCGACCTTGCCGGTGCCGTAGCGTGTCGACATAGACGCGCGACCGGCTCGGCGACGCCGATGGCGTAGGCGAGCTGGATCAGGCACTTGTCGGCGAGGCCCGCGGCGACGACGTTCTTGGCGAGGTAGCGGCGCCATGTAGGCGGCCGAGCGGTCGACCTTCGAGGGGTCCTTGCCGGAGAACGCGCCACCGCCATGCGGCGCGGCGCCGCCATAGGTGTCGACGATGATCTTGCGGCCGGTGAGGCCGGCGTCGCCGTCGGGACCGCCGATCACGAAGCGACCCGTCGGGTTCACGAAGAGGCGGTCCTCGGGGCAGGTCCAGCCGGCCGGCAGGCCGCTTCTCGATGTAGGGCTTCACCATCTCGCGGATCTCGTCCTGCGAGACGTTCTCGCCGTGCTGCGTCGAGACGACGACCGCGTCGACGGCGACCGGCTTGCCGTTCTCGTAGCGCAGCGTGACCTGGCTCTTGGCGTCCGGCTCGAAGCCCGGCTGCCTTGCCGGAATGCCGGTCCTCGCGCCATCAGCTGCAGGATGCGGTGCGAGAAGACGATCGGCGCCGGCATGAGCTCTTCGGTCTCGTTGCAGGCATAGCCGAACATGATGCCCTGGTCGCCGGCGCCCTCGTCGACATCGGCGCCGGTGCCCTCGTCGACGCCCTGCGCGATGTCGGAGGACTGCTCGTGCAGCTTGACGACGACCTCGGCGTTCTTCCAGTGGAAGCCGTCCTGCTCGTAGCCGATGTCCTTGACCGCCTTGCGGGCCAGGTCCTCGATGTTCTCCAGCACGGAGTGCGGGCCGCGCACCTCGCCGGCGATGCAGATGAAGTTCGTCGTCGTCAGCGTCTCGCAGGCCACGCGCGACGCCGGATCGGCCGCGAGATACGCGTCGACCACCTCGTCGGAGATGCGGTCGCAGACCTTGTCCGGATGTCCCTCGGAGACGGACTCACTGGTGAAAAGCCAGCTCTTGTTGGCCATGTTGTTATTCCTCCGTTGGGTTGGAATGGTTCGCACCCTGGCCGGCCGCGGTCGCTGGGGACCGCGGCGGCAGCGTCGGGTGCAAGTCGACGTGTGCAGGTGACGTGTGCAGGTGTCGGAATTCGGCCGATCAGGGCTTGCGGAAGTGCAGGATGCCCCAGGCCATGTAGCCGCTGTCGGCGGCCTTCACCCAGTTGTCGAGGCCGACGATCATCTTGTCGAGATAGGCCTTGGAGACCCGGCCGACGATGTCGTCGTAGTTCGCCTTCAGCTCCTCGCCGACGCGGAAATAGTGCTCGCGCAGGTTCGGCGTCAGGTCCTCGCAGCTCGACCGTCTCGAAGCCGACGCGCTCGGCCGCCTCCTTGTAGAACTTGAAGGAGCCGAGGCTCTGCAGGTGGATCCGGTCGTAGACCGGCTGCAGCACGCCCTCGGGGCAGTCGTCGGCCTGCATCGGGTCGGTGAAGATCAGCTCGCCGCCGCGCTTGAGCACGCGGAACGCCTCGCGCAGGACCCGCTCGCGGTCGTCGGAGTGCAGGAAGGAATCCTGCGACCAGACGACCTGGAACGAGGAGTCCGGCTCCGGCACGTCCTCGAACACGCCGTGCAGCACCGAGACGAGGTCCGCCAGGCCCTGCCGCTTGTTGAGGTAGCGGTTGGTGTCGTTCTGCGTCTCGGAGACGTTGAGGCAGTTGACCTCGCAGCCGTGCTTCTTGGCGAGATAGCGCGCCGCGCCGCCATAGCCCGCGCCGAAGTCGATCACATGCGTGTCGCGACCGATCTTGGACAGCATCGTCCGTCATCGTCTCGACGGTCGAGGCGGCTCGCCTCCTTGATGTCCTTGGTCGTGTCGTAGAGACCGATGTGGATGTCCTCGCCGCCCCAGATGTTGTAGTAGAAGTGGTCGGCGTCGGCGGAGTCGTAATACTCCTCCGTGACCGCGCGGACGTTCTTCTGCTTCTCGGGCTCGGGCGTCTTGGCCTTGCGGCTCTTCGGCATCGCCTTCTCGGCGATGTGCACGAAGAAGTCCGGATCGCTGTCCTGGTACGTCTCCTGGAAGTCGCCGTAGGAGTGGATCCGCTGGAAGCCCGCTTCCTCCATGAGCCGGCGCATGTAGCGCCTTGCGCAGCGGGAACATGTTGAGCGTGTACTCCGACCCGTCCGGGAAGGTGTACTTGAAGCGGGCGAGGCCGTCGTCCATGTGCTCCGGCTCGGCCGTCACCTGGTCGCCGCAATAGTAGTACTTGTGCTTCGACGAGAAGCCGTCGTCGAGGATCGCGTCGTAGTTGCTCTGGTCGAGGATCAGGATGCCGTCATGCTTCAGCGCGGCGTAGAACTCGGCCAGCACGCGGCGCCGGTCGGCCTCGTCGTGCAGGTGCGTGAACGAGTTGCCGAGGCAGATGATCGCGTCGTACTTGCCCTGGATGTCCTTGTTGAGCCAGCGCCAGTCGGACTGCGACGGACTTCAGGATCAGGTCGCGCTTCTTGGCGTTCTCGAACGCCTTCGCCAGCATGGCGGCGGAGCCGTCGACGCTCGTCACGTCGAAGCCGGCCTCGCACAGGCGCACGGAATGGAAGCCCGTGCCGCAGGCGACGTCGAGGATCTTGTGCTTGCCGCGCGAGCGCAGGACGTCGATGAAGAAGTCGCCCTCGGCGGCCGCCCGCGCGTCCCAGTCGATCAGCTCGTCCCACTTCTCGACGAAGCTCTTCACGTACTCGGCGCGGTACTGGCCGGTGTCGCGAACTTCGAGCGGGTCGCCCTCGTAGCTCTGGCTCTCCGCGTTCAGGTCCGGCGTTGTATGAGCGTGCCGTTGACGGCTGTCATCGACGTTCTCCTCTGTTGGCGGCCCTGTCGGCGACCACCTTCTGAATTCTGGCGCGCGCAAGGACGTAGCCCTCGCGGGCCGCGAACTGCGCGCATCGAACTGGCGCCCCGTCACCGCTGTCGGGCGGCGGAGCGCGAATCGCATCAAAGACGGCAGGGGCGAAGATCGGGCGATCTTCACCGGGGGTCCCTGCTCGGGAATTGCGCCGACCCAGAGCTGCACCTGCACAC
The DNA here is from genome assembly GCA_963816555.1 of uncultured Alphaproteobacteria bacterium. Classification (GTDB taxonomy): domain Bacteria; phylum Pseudomonadota; class Alphaproteobacteria; order Rhizobiales; family Tepidamorphaceae; genus Lutibaculum. The sequence continues at coordinate 79,758 of CAWFLD010000012.1, forward strand.
GGCTCGCGTGTGACCGTTGCGCAAGACCGCGACGCGAGCACGAGGCTCGAGCGTCATCGCCTCGTCCCCCTGAACCTTCACGGCAGGGCCTGGCGGCAGCCCACCAACTGCGGCCACCACGCTGAGGAAGATACCCTTTCGCGCTGAAACTTTCAGGGTTCAAAAGAATTTTGTTTGTGTTATTCGTTTGAACCTTCTGCGATTTCTGACGTGCATCTGCGCGGAGCGCTCCCAGTCGCTCCGCATCGGCGCCGAGATTTCGCGGACGGCGAGGCCCTCCGGACCGCGCCAAGGCACTAGAAATTATCGCGACTTTCACTGGCGCGACAGCTTCTTCTTCAGCAACAGATCTGCCACCCGAGCCTCCCGCTCCGCGCCATTCCTTGACGCGCCGGCAAAATGATCTCCTGCGGCCGCTGCCTCGTAACATCTTCGGGAGCGGCCATGGCATGGCCCCGGCGCCCTCCGGATGCCGGCGTCTTCCGTCGCGGCGCACGCTGTGCTCGATTCCGGCCGGGTCGGGCGCTAGGTGAAGCTCCCGACCGATCGACAACAAGAAGGGACACACGGGCGGCATGCGACGTCTCGCGCTTTTCCTCACCTGCCTCGCCACCCTCCTCGCAGCCGCCCCGGGCGGCCCCGCCGCGGCCCAGACGCCAGCGCTGTCCGGCGCGGCCCAGGCCCAGGCCCAGGCAGGCCAGGCGCAGCAGGACCAGAGTTCCACCGATGCGACGCTGCCGGCCGACAGCCGCACGGGCGCTGATCCAGGCGATCGAGGATCCGGGCAGCCGCGCCGCGCTCGTCGACATGCTGCGCAAGGCCGCGGACCAGGGATCGGCCGCGGACCAGGGATCGACCACCGACAAGGCATCGGCAGGCGCCTCGACGGCGCCGGCAACTCGGCGGCACCCGCGGGGCGGCGAAACCGGCGGCCGCGGCCGCGCCCGAGGAGCCGTCCCAGGCGGCGCGCGTCGCGGGCAGCATCTCGGACTACGCGCAATACGTGGCGGAGGGCGTCACGCACGTCACGCGGCAGACGATCTGCCTCGTTTCGCGGCCTGACGGCGCTCGCCTCCGGCGAGGTCACCGTCGACTGGCAGAAATTCGCCGACGCCGCCCTCCGGCTGATCGTCGTCGCGGCCGCCACCTTCGCCGCCTACTACGTCGTGCGGCTGGTGGTGCGCCGGATCTTCACCGCCGTCGCGCACGCCGCCTCGGGCCGCAACTTCTTCGGCACGCTGGTCGGGCTCGTCGTGCTCGGCGGTCGTCGACGAGGGGGCGGTGCTGCGTCGCCTGGGCGGCCGGCTACGCCTTCGCGCTGTTCACCGGCGACACGGCCAGCATCGACATCAACCAGAGCCTGTTCCTCAACGCCTTCCTGCTCGTCGAGACGATCAAGGTCGTGCTGCGCGTGGTGTTCAGCCCGCTGCACGGCGCAGCTGCGGCTGATCGGCCTGACCGACACGACGGCCAACTACTGGTATTTCTGGGCGGCGCGGCTCGTCGGCTTCATCGGCTACGGCTTCCTGCTGTTCGTGCCGATCGTGAACATCAACGTGTCGTTCTTCGTCGGGCGCGGCCTGCGCGTGCTCATCGCGCTGATCGCGGCGGTGGTCGCCATCGTGATCGTGCTGCAGAACAAGCGCGGGGTGCGCGCGGCGATCAACCGGTTCGGCCAGCGCATGGGCAGCTTCGGCCGCAGCACCATCGGCGGTCGTGGCCCGGCTCTGGCACGTCGCTGGCGGTGCTCTACGTCCTCGTCTTCTTCGGGATCTGGCTGTCGCGGCCCGGCGAGGCGCTGTCCTTCATGATCACCGCCACCGTGCAGTCGGTCGCCGCGATCGTGCTCGCCGGCGCTCGTCATGACGCTGATCTCGCGGATGATCACCGGCGGCATGCGGCTGCCCGAGGACGTGAAGGCCCGCCTGCCGCTGCTCGAGGAGCGGCTGAACCGGCTGGTGCCGACGATCCTCAAGGTCGTCCGCATCGCCCTCCTGGTGCTCGTCATCCTGGCGGTCCTGCAGGCCTGGAGCGTCTTCGACGTCCTCGCCTGGGCCGAGAACGACGCCGGCTCCGCCGTCCTCTCGGGGCTCATCGCGGCGGCGGCTGTCGTCGCTCGTCGCCATGGCGATCTGGCTCGCCATGTCGTCGTGGGTCGACTACCGGCTCAACCCCGCCTTCGGCAAGGTGCCGACGCCGCGCGAGCGCACGCTGCTGTCGCTGTTCAAGAACGCCGCGACGATCGCCATCGTGCTGTTCGGCTCGATGATCGCCCTCTCGGAGATCGGCGTCGAACATCGGCCCGCTGCTCGCCGGTGCCGGGGTCATCGGCCTGGCCATCGGTTTCGGCGCGCAGAAGCTCGTGCAGGACATCATCACCGGCGTCTTCATCCAGTTCGAGAACGCCGCCAACGAGGGCGACGTCGTGACGCTGGCCGGCATCTCGGGCGTCGTGGAGAAGCTGACGGTGCGCTCGGTCAGCCTGCGCGACCTCGACGGCGTGTTCCACGTCATCCCGTTCTCGTCGGTCGATTCCGTGTCGAACTTCATGCGCGGCTTCGGCTACCACAAGGCCGAGATCGGCGTGGCCTACCGCGAGAACATCGCCGACGTGAAGGCGCACATGCAGATCGCCTTCGACCGGCTGATGGAGACCGAGCACGCGCCGAAGATCCTCGACCCGCTCGAGATGCACGGCGTGACCGCCTTCGGCGATTCCGCGGTCATGGTGCGCGCGCGCATCAAGACGCGGCCCGGCGACCAGTGGGCGGTCGGCCGCGCCTACAACGAGATCCTCAAGGAGGTCTTCGACGAGGCCGGCATCGAGATCCCGTTCCCGCACATGACCGTGTGGTGGGGCGAGGACAAGACCGGCAACGCCCCGCCGCTGCGGGTGCAGGCAGGCCGACGGCCCCGCCGCCGTCGCGCCGCCGCCGGGCTCCTCCGGCCCGGCCACGCCGGATGTCGGCACGCAGCACCATGCCGACGTCGTCTCCGACACCGACGACGGCAAGGACGACTGAGGCCGGGCACCCGCGGCCTCCGGGCCGCGCGGCCTGCCGCTACGGCGCGTTAACCCTTCGCTAACCATGTGGGCGCAAGTGCCCGATTTCACTCGCTGATCGTCTTTCTTTCGTCACTTCCTCTTCTATCCCCCGCCCAACTCCGCAGGCATCTCAGCGCCGTCCGCACGGAGGGTCGTATGCGGACGAGGGGCCGCCGGAGGGGCGGCACAGCAAGGGGACATCGAAGACGTGCCAACGAAGTACTGCACGGCCGCGGGCGTCGCGGCCGCGACGCTCTTTCTTTGCCTTTCCGCGCCGGGGGATGCCCATGCGGGCGACGGCAGGACCGCCGAGACCTGCCTTGCGCAGGCGATCTACTTCGAGGCCCGCGGCGAGAGCCCGCGCGGCCAGATGCTGGTCGGCCAGGTGATCCTCAACCGGGTGGAGAGCCCGCGCTTTCCCGACACGGTGTGCGGCGTCGTCTACCAGAACGCCTCGCACCGCGACGCCTGCCAGTTCTCCTTCGCCTGCGACGGCCGGCCGGAGACGGTCGGCGACCGGCACGCCTGGAAGGAGGCGGTCGAGCGCTCGAGGCGGCTGCTCGACTGCGACGAGGCGTGCCGCGCCGGGAAGGGCTGGACCGACAATCTGTGGTCGGCGACCTACTACCACGCGCAGAGCGTCAGCCCGCGCTGGGCGAGCCGCCTGCAGCGCGCCGGCAAGGTCGGCGCCCATCTCTTCTACGTCGACGGCGTTTCCTGATAAGGGAAGACCTCCAACAGAGGGCCAGCGGGCCCGCCAGGAGGCACATGCCGGGATCCGACGACAGAGCCCTGCGGCTCGCCAGGACGATCGTGGAGGCCGTCCGGCCTCCCTTCGCCGTCAAGCTCTGGACGGGAGAGCGGATCGGGCCCGAGGCCGGGCCCGTCCTCCGGATCAACGACGCCGGCGCGGTCCGCCGCATCGCGCGCCGGCCCGCCATCGACACGATGGCCGAGCTGTGGGCCGACAAGCGGCTCGACATCGAGAACGGCTCGATCTTCGACATCGCGGAGATGCGCCCCGACGGCGGCCTGAAGGGCCGGCTGCGCGCGCTGCCGCGCTGGCGGGTCGCCCGCGACATGCCGGCGCTGCTCCTCGGCGACACGGGCGACCCGGCGACCCGGCTCGCCGGCCGCAACGCCTTCGCCAGCGGCTCCGCGAAGGAGGCGATCCAGCACCATTACGACGTCTCGAACGCGTTCTACGAGCTCTTCCTCGACAGGCGCATGGTCTACAGCTGCGGCTACTTCACGGAGTGGCACGACGACATCGACCGCGCCCAGCACGACAAGCTCGAGCACATCTGCCGCAAGCTGCGGCTGAAGCCCGGCGAGCGCTTCCTCGACATAGGCTGCGGCTGGGGCGCGCTGCTGATCCACGCGGCGAAGAACCACGGCGTGATCGCGCACGGCGTCTCGCTGTCGGAGGCGCAGACGGCGCTCGCGCGCGAGCGGATCAGGGCGGAGGGTCTCGAGGACAGGATCACGATCGAGATCCGGCCCTACGAGGAGCTGACCGGGCCGTTCGACAAGATCGCCTCGATCGGCATGTTCGAGCATGTCGGCTTCGCGAACTACGACACGTACTTCACGAAGATCCGCGACCTCCTGGTGCCGGGAGGCATCTACCTGCACCACGCCATCACGCGGAAGATGAAGAAGTCGAAGCGCGCCTTCGCCCGCAAGCGCCCGGAGTACCGGGCGATCCTCAAATACATCTTCCCCGGCAGCGAGCTCGACCACCTCGGGCTGACGATCCAGAACCTCGAGTCGCACGGCTTCGAGGTGCACGACGCGGAAAACCTGCGCGAGCACTACGGCCGCACCTGCCGCCTCTGGGCCGAGCGGCTGCGCGCCCGCCAGGACGAGGCGATCGCCGAGATCGGCGAGGCGAAGACGCGCCTGTGGATCCTCTACCTCGCGGGCTGCGCCCTCGCCTTCGAGCGCGGCACGCTGCAGATCAACCAGACGGTGGCGACGCGGCGGCGGCGCGGCGCGAGCGGCCTGCCGCCGACCCGCGCCGACCTCTATCGCTGAAGCCTCGGGCCGCTCAGACCTCGACCGTCAGGTCCATCGTGATCTCGGCCTTCAGGAGCTTCGAGACCGGGCAGTTCGCCTTGGCGCCCTGCGCGGCCTTCTCCACCGTGCCCTTCTCCGCGCCCGGCGCGCTCACGCGCACCGTCAGCTTGACGGCGGAGATGGCGAAGCCGCCCTCGACCTGGTCGAGCGAGACGTCGGCCTTCGTGTCGATCACGTCCGGCGTGATGCCGGACTGGCCGAGCTCGTTCGACAGGGCCATCGAGAAGCAGCCGGCATGGGCGGCGCCGATCAGCTCCTCCGGGTTGGTGCCCTTGTCGTCCTGGAAGCGGGTCTTGAACGAATAGGGCGTGTCGGACAGGACACCGCTCTCCGTCGTCAGGGCGCCTGTTCCGCTCTTCAGGTCGCCCTTCCAGACGGCGTTTCCGGTGCGTTTCATTCGTGCGTTCCTTTCTCGATGGCCAGCATGGTGCCGTGCCGAGCTATCTATGGCGCGGCGGCCGTCGCGCAACCGGCACGCCCCCGCGCTTCCGGCGCACCGCGGAACCGGCTAGTCTGGTTCGTTCGCGTCTGCGAAGAGCGACCGGGACGAGGGCGGAAGAGCGGCGGCATGGCAGGACAGACGACACGGCGCGGCCGCGTGCCGCAGGGGCTTCGCCGGCCGCATCGATGACCGCGCTCGCCCCCGATATCGCGCCGTTCGTCTCGCTCGGCGTCGTCGTGCTGCTCTTCGCGGTGTTCGCCATGGAGCGCTATCCGCCGGAGGTCGTGGCGATCGGCGGCGTCGCCGTGCTGCTTCTCCTCGGCGTCGTCGACAGCGCCGACATGCTCCGGTCGCTGTCGAACAGCGGCCCGGCGACGATCGTGGCGATGTTCGTCCTGAGCGCCGCGCTGGTGCGCACCGGCGTCCTCGACCGGCTGACCGGCCAGCTCGCCCGCCTCGCCCTGCTCGGTCCGGGGGCGGTCCTCGTGGGCCTCACCGTCACGACGATGCTCGCCTCCGCCTTCATGAACAACACGCCGCTCGTCGTCATGATGATCCCGGTCGCGGTGTCGCTGGCGCGCAGCGCCGAGATCTCCGAATCCCAGCTCCTGATGCCCCTGTCCTTCGCCTCGATCCTCGGCGGCACGATGACGATGATCGGCACCTCGACGAACCTGCTCGTCGACGGCGTGGCGCGGGCGCAGGGCCTCGCTCCCTTCGGCCTGTTCGAGATCACGCTCGCGGGCGCCGCCGTCGCCGCGGCGGGGGCGCTCTACATGGTGCTCGTCGGCCGCCGCCTGCTGCCGGAGCGCGACACGGTGTCGGGCCTCATCGCCGGCCGCCGCCGGCCGCAGTTCCTCGTCGAGGTGCTGGTCGGCCACGGCTCGCCGCTGGTCGGCAAGAGCCCCGCCAGGGTGCCGCTCTTCCAGGGCAGCGACCGGCGCATCGTCGACGTGATCCGCGGCGACCTCTCGCTCCGCCGCGACATGGGGAGCGTCATCCTCGCGGCCGGCGACATCGTCGTGCTGAAGTCGCCGGTGGCCGACGTGCTGGCGCTGCGCGACGGCGGCTCGGTGGAGACGGTGCCGGTGAGCGAGGCCGAGACGGTCGAGCCGGTGGCGGCGCGCCAGACGGTCGTCGCCGAGGCGCTGCTCGGGCCCCGCGCCCGGCTCATCGGCCGCACGCTGCGCCAGGCGCGGCTCAGGCGGCGCTGGGGCATCTACCCGCTGGCGCTGCACCGGCAGGGCGAGAACATCGCCGAGCGGCTGGAGAACGTGCCGCTCGAGATCGGCGACACGCTGCTGATCGAGGGCGCGCCCGAGGACCTCGCGCGCTTCGCCGACGACATGGCGCTGGTCAGCCTGACGGAGAACCGCGAGAAGCCGCTGCGCACCTCGAAGGCGCCGCTCGCCGGCCTCGCCCTGCTGGCCGTGGTGGTCGCGTCGGGGCTCGGCCTCATGCCGATCGTCGGGGCCGCCTGGATCGCCGTCGCCTTCGTGCTGGTCACCCGCTGCATCGACAGCGACGAGGCCTTCGATGCCGTCGACTGGCGGATCATCGTCATGATCCTCGCCATGCTGACGATCGGGCACTCGCTCGAGACGACCGGCGCCGTCGAGATGATCGTGGCGCGCGTCCGGCCCGTGGCGGAGACGCTGCCGCCGATCGCCGTGCTGGCCTTCGTCTACCTCCTGTCGTCGGTGCTGACGGAGTTCGTGACGAACAACGCCGTCGCCGTCGTCGTCACGCCGGTGGCGATCGCGCTGGCCGCCGATCTCGGCGTCGACCCGCGCCCCTTCGTCGTCACCGTCATGTTCGCGGCGAGCGCGAGCTTCGCCACCCCCATCGGCTACCAGACGAACACCCTCGTCTACTCCGCCGGCGGCTACCGGTTCATCGACTTCGTCCGCGTCGGCACGCCGCTCAACCTGATCGCCGGCATCGTGACGGTCCTCGTCGTGCCGCTGATCTGGCCGTTCTGAGGGGGCGGAGCGCGGCGGTCGGCGCGGCCGTCATGACGCCGCCTTCTTGAATTGCATCTTCATGACCCTTTCTACGGACCCGAAGCGGACCGACACCGTTCATGTTCCGAGACGCACCGGACCAGGAGCACGCCCGTGGCCCAAGACATCCAGACCGAACTGCGCCGTCCCCTCCCCATGGCGCTCGCCGCCCTCGCCATCGTCGGGTGGGTGGTGGTCGTCATCCTGCTCGTCACGCAGTCCTCGCGGAACAACAACTACGAGTCGCTGGTCGCCGACCTGCGCGACCGGGTGAGGAACCTCCAGACGGAGGTCAACCAGCAGAAGGCGGCGCAGGGCGACCTGGCGAGCCTGAACGACCGCATCTCGAAGGCCGAGGCGACGCTGCAGGACGTCAGCTCGCGGCGCGACAGCACCCAGGCGACGCTGCAGAGCCTGCAGGCCGAGGCGCAGGACGCCCAGCAGAAGCTCGACAGCCGCAAGCAGGAGGTCACAGACCTCGAAGGCCGCGCGCAGACGGCGCAGAAGACGCTGACCGACGCCAAGAACGAGCTCGGCCAGATCCAGGGGCAGCTCGCGACCGCGACGCAGAACCTGTCGGAGGTCGGCAACCGGGTCGAGACGGCACGGCAGCAGGAAGCGAAGGTGCGCGGCACGATCGCCGAACTGACCAAGGAGGCCTCCACGCTGTCGGACAAGGTGGCGGCGTCGGAGAAGCGCCTGCAGCAGACGCGGCAGGACGAGGCGACGACCGAGCAGGCGCTCGTCAAGGCGCGCCAGGAGGTCCAGCAGCTGAAGGCCCGCAGCGACGAGCTGCAGCAGGCGACGCAGAAGCTGAGCGACGAGCAGGAGCACCTCGTGGCCAGCATCAAGCAGACCCGCAAGCAGCGTGACGACCTGCAGTCCCAGGTGACGACGCTCGCCGCGACGCTGTCGCAGCGCAGCGACCAGCTGGCGGCCCTGGAGAAGCGGCTGCAGAGCCTGCAGCAGCAGGAGCAGAACGTGGCGCCGCCCCCGGTCGAGGGGTCTCAGGGCAACCAGCAGCAGGGGCAGTCGCAGCCTTCGCAGCCGGCCGCCGCCTCGACGTCGCAGCCGCAGGGCGGCCAGCCCGCGGCTCAGGGCCAGGGCCAGAGTGAAGGTCAGGGTCAGGGCCAGGCGGCTCCGGCGCAGGGCCAGTCGCAGGAACCGTCGCAGGGCGCCGGCAATGGCGGGGCGTCGCTCGCGCCCGGCCGCTACGACGGCGGTCCCATCATGGCGAACTTCAACGGCGACGGCACGTTCGAGATGCGGGAGCGGAAGACGGGCAGCAGCATCAAGGGCCGCTACCGCCTCGCGAACGGCCAGCTCGTGCTGTCGGATGCGTCGGGATCGACGGGCGCCGCGAGCTTCCCGATGACCTGCGGGTTCGAGAGCCACGGCCAGGGCTTCAGCCTGCACGCCACGGCGCAGTCCTGCGGCCTGCTCGACGGTCAGACCTTCGAGCCGGCGAAGCAGTAGCGGTAGAGATGCGGGCGGCGGCCTATTCCGCCGCCACGGCGGACGGGGCCGCGCCGTCGAGCGGGACCGCGCGGCCGCGCCGGGCGAAGCCGCGCAGCATCGCGGCGGCATGCGCGATGTCCTCCTCCGTCGGCACGGACACGGCGGCGCCGATGAGCGGCAGGACGGAGGCGAGCGGCTCCGGGCGGCCGAAATAGAAGCCCTGCGCCTCCTGACACCCGATGGCCTTGAGGAACTCGAGGTGCGCCCCGGTCTCGACGCCTTCGGCGAGGACCGGGATGCCGAGGCTGCGCGCCAGCAGGATCGTCGCCTCGACGATCGCGGCGGAGGGGGCGTCGCTCTCGACGCCGCGGATCAGCGAGCGGTCGATCTTGATCTTGTCGAAGGGGAAGGTCTGCAGCATCGACAGCGAGGAATAGCCGGTGCCGTAGTCGTCCATCGCGATGCGCACGCCGAGCCCCTTGAGCTGGCGGACGAGGTGCAGCGTGTTGTGCTGGTCGTCGATGATCGACGATTCCGTGATCTCGAGCTCGAGCCGCTCCGCCGGAAGGCCCGTCTCCGCGAGGATGCCGGCGACGAGCTGCGGCAGGTTCGACTGCAGGAACTGCGCCGGCGCGACGTTGACGGCGATGCTGCAGGGCTCCCTCCAGCCCGCGGCGTCCGCGCAGGCCCGGCGCAGCACCCATTCGCCGATCGGCATGATGAGGCCGGTTTCCTCCGCGATCGGGATGAACACGTCGGGCGGCACGAGGCCCCGCTCCGGGTGGTGCCAGCGCAGCAGCGCCTCGAAGCCCACGAGCGCGCGGCTGCCCACGGCGTGCTGCGGCTGGTAGTAGACCTCGAGCTGGTCGCGGGCGATCGCCTGGCGGAGCTCCATGGTGAGCAGGCTGCGCAGCCGTTTCGTCTCGTCCATGGTCTCGTCGTAGAAGCAGACGGACTCGAAGGTCGCCTCCTTCGCCCGGTACTTCGCCAGCTCCGCGCGTCCGAGCAGGTCCTGGGCGGTGGGCCCGTGCTTGGGGAACAGGCTGCCGCCGACGCTCGCGCCGACGAGAAATGTACCCTCCTCCCCCTCGATCGGCCGGCAGAGCTCCTGCACGACCCGCGAGGCGAAGGCCGTGGCCTGCGCCTCGGTGTAGAGGCCGCGCTTGACGACGGCGAACTCGTCGCCGCCGACCCGCGCGAGGAAGTCGTCGCCGCCGAGCAGTCCCGAGAGCCGCGAGGCGACGCTCTGGAGGACGAGGTCGCCGGCGCCGTGGCCGTGCACGTCGTTGATCGGCTTGAAGCGGTCGAGGTCGACCCACAGGACGGCGATGCGGCTCGTGTCGTCGATGGAATCGCCGAGCATGTCCTTCAGGCGCTCGCCGAGAAACGCACGGTTCGGCAGGCCCGTCAGGGGGTCGTGCAGCGCGAGTTGGCGGTAGCGCTCGACCGCCTCGCTGTGCGTTCGGCTGTCGATGAGATAGATCGAGACGGCGGCGCACAGGACGAGCGACATGACCGCGATGACGCCGACCGCCAGCGCCCCGTCCGGCATCAGCTGCGGCGGCACGGCGACCACGGGGTCGGGCGTGATCGTGAGCGCGCCCATGCCGACGAAGTGGGTGGTGAGGATCGCGAGGATCAGCGCGAGCACGGCCCCATGCCGGCAGAACCAGGTGAGCGGGCGCGCCAAGCGGTTCGTGGCGAGGATGCCGAAGACGCCGCCGAGCGCGACGGAAGCGGCGACAAGGTTCGGGTCCCAGGTCTTGATCCCTGCGACGTCGTAGGCCGCCATGCCGCAATAGTGCATCGCCGCGATGCCGATGCCGAGCACCGCCCCGCCGACCTCGACGAGCGGGCCCTGCCGCGTCGCCGCGGCGAGCGCCATGCCGATCGCCGACGCGCCGATCGCGATGAAGAAGGATGCGAGCGTCAGCGGCGGGTCGTAGGCGTGCTCGAGCGGGATCCTGTAGCCGAGCATCGCCACGAAATGCGTCGTCCAGATCACGCTGCCGCAGGTCAGCGCCGCCAGGAACAGCCAGTTGGCCTTCTTGAAGCCCGACGTCCGCCGGACCCGGCCGAACAGCCGGATGGCGATCACGCTTCCCAGCACGCAGATGGCGGCGGCCGCCAGGAGCAGCACGTAGCTGTGCTGGTTGGTGATGCAGGCAGCGATCTTGATCATCGGGGCTCGCCGGGAGAAAGGAAGACGTACCTTCTCCTGCAAGTCTGAATGACAGCTGAGCGGTTCCCGCGAGGGCCGCCGAACCGCTTGGCACGGTTAAGGAAGTCCTTCATGGGCCGGCAGGCGCCGGCGCCGGACGGTCAGTGCCCGCGCCGCACGGCCTTGATGGCGGAGAGAAGCTGGGCGTGCGAGAACGGCTTGCCGACCCAGCCCGCCGGCCGCGCCCGCTCCGCGCGCCGGCGCGCCCTCTCGTCCTGGTGCGCGCTGACGAAGAGCGAGGCGATGTCGGCCCGCTGCCGGATCTCGATCGCCGCCTCGATGCCGTCGCGCGGGCCGGCGAGCCTGATGTCCATCAGGACGAGGTCGGGCTGGAGCCTGAGCGCGACCTCGACCGCCTCCTCCGCCGTCGGCACCAGGTCGAGCACCTCGTAGCCCGCCTGGCGCAGGACGGTCTCGATCTCCATGCCGATGAACCAGTCGTCCTCGACGACGAGAATCCGCCGCACCGTGTCGCCCGCCGGTGCCACGGCGCGGGAGGGCCGCTGGCCCGGGCCTCGCCGTCGTCGTCGGCCGCAGCGCAGACGAGGGCGGGCGCCCACGCCGTGTCATGCAGCCGTTGCTCACGCGTCGCGGTCAATGCCGCTCCTCCCTGAGTTCGGGATCGGGAAACCTCACGGCTGCCCGGAATCCGTCCCCGCCGGTCGTTTCAAACACACCACCGATCTGTCTGCAAAGCCCCCTCACGATCGCCAGGCCCGAAGAGCGGTGCTCCGGCCCGCTACCGGACATACCGCCCCCGCTGTCCCACACGCTCAGCGCGAGATCGGGCCCGTCGCGGTCGAGATCGACCGCCACCCGCCCCGCGCCGTATTTCAGCCCGTGCTTGAGCGCGTTCGACAGGAGCTCGTTGAGGATGAGCGAGAGCGGCACCGCCACGTCGTTGGGCAGCGCCGCTTCGACCGCGCTCACGCACACATCGATGTCGCGCGGCCACGTCTCGGCGATCGCGGCGCAGGTGCCGGGGACGAGCTCGCGGGCGGGAACGGTGTCGAGGCGCTCGACCTCGTACATGAGCTGCTGCGCCGCGCCGATCGCCCGCAGCCGCGACAGCGCCGTCTCGGCGAGGGCCCGCGCCTCGGGGGAGACGGTCCGCGCGGCGCCGGCCGAGAACATGCCGAGCAGCATCTGCGTGTAATTCTTCGTGCGGTGCTGCAGCTCGCGCAGCAGCGTGTCCTTCTGGGCGAGCGACTCCTCGAGCTCGGCCTGGATCCGGCGGCGCTGGCGGATCTCGCCGTTCAGCTCGCTGATCTTGCGGCCGAGTATGGAGAACTCCTCGACGCCGCGCGGCCGGCAGCGCAGCACGATGCGTGCGGCCCCGCCCTCTCCCGCCGGCGCGAAGAGCGCGCCCTCCAGATGCAGCTTGCGCGGCTCGCCGCCCGCCACGCGCACCGTCGCCGCCCCGATCATCGGCGACCGCGCGCCCGAGCACCGCGACAGGTAGCGCCGCAATCCCTCGTCCGGCTCGGCCAGCCGCTCGGCCAGCGTCGCCCCCGCGATGTCGTCGCCGAAGAGCGACCGCGCGGCGCGGTTGGCGAACTCGACCCGGCTGCTCGCCGCCACCAGCAGCAGCGGCTCCGGCAGGAAGTCCGCCAGTCGCGCGAAGTCGGAGCGCTCAGCCATCGGCGCGCTTGAAATATTCCCGCGCGTCGGGATCGCCGCCTCCGTCCGGCGTCAGGTAGACGACGACGCGGCAGCCGGGATCGCCCCGGGCGATCGCCTGCTCGATGGAGACGCGGGCATAGCCGAGATTCTCGGCCGCGATGTGCCCGAAGACGTTCGACGTCATCATGCAGAGCGCCGGGCGGTCGCGCACCATCTCGCCGAACGGGCACGCCCGGTTGCCGAGCACGATGCGGTCCTCGCGCTCCTCGACGACGTAGAAGTCGCCCTCGATGCGCCGCTTGAGGTCGACCAGCACGTCGGCGACCTGGTCGCGGCTCAGCCGGTCGACGGCCAGCGCGCGCCGGTACTGCCCGCCGATATATTCGCCCATCGCCGTGCCGACGACGCTGATATAGCCGGAGGCCTCCTCGATGCCGACCACGTCCTGCAGGGTGCCGCTGAGCTCCCGCAGCAGCATCCGCAGGAAGACGTCGCGCTCCAGAGGGATCTCGGCCCGATCGACCGCAGTTTCGTCGGAAACGTCCATGCTGTCGCCTTTCGCATCGTCCGCAGCCCTTGGCCGGGCGCCCGGGCGGCAGGCGCCGCGAACGCTGGCCGGGCAGGTTCTTGTATCCGTTCTTCGGGCGATCGAGAACACGGGGGATCGCTTTCGGGAAACATCCCCGCAACCATTCTCGCGCAGGGCGCCATACCGGACGAAACAAGCCCCCCGCACCAGCGTTCTCCCCACAAGCCCTTCAAGACATCGGAGAGGAGTGGGGAATGGAAATTCTACGGGACATCGTCGCGTTTTTCGTCGTGGCGTGCATGGCCGCGATCTTTTTCGGCAGCGTCGCCTACGTCGCCCAGTTCGGAGCGTGAAGCCGGGCGCATCCGCTTGCCCCCCGAAGGGGCGCGCCGGAACCGGCGGCAGCGCCCCCGCTCCTCGGGAAACTGCCGCCTCTTGAATCCGTCGGATTAGCCAAACCGCAAGGTATTTCCCGCATCATCGCCGCCGATGGATTGATTGCTGCGGGGGCAATACCGATGACCGGCCGCGAAGACACTGCAGACGTCATGCGCGTTTCGCGTCTTGGCGCCGAGGAGGTCGCCGCCATGCGGCGGCGCCTCTACGGAAAGACCCGCATCACCGCCGAGGAGGCCGAGCAGCTCTTCCGCCTGAACGACGAACTGGCCGACACGGCCGGCCCGGAGTGGGCGGTCTTCTTCGTCGAGGCGCTGACCGACTACGTCGTCAACCAGGCCGAGCCGCAGGGCTACGTCTCCGAGCCGAATGCCGACTGGCTGATCGCGCGCATCTCGCATTCGGGCCGCGTCGAGGCCGCGACCGAGCTCGAGCTTCTCGTCGAGGTCCTGGAGCAGGCGCGGATGAGTCCGGTCCGGCTCGTCGCCTTCGCGCTCGAGCAGGTGAAGCTCGGCGTCGTCTACGGCGAGGGTGTCGTCGGGCAGGCGCACCGGCTGAGGCCCGGCGCGATCGACGCGGGCGAAGTCGAGCTCCTGCGCCGCATCCTCTACGCCTTCGGCGGCGACGGCCACATCGCCATCACCCGCCAGGAGGCGGAGATCCTCCTCGACATCAACGACCTGACGGCGGAGGCCGACAACGCGCCGTCCTGGTCCGACCTTTTCGTCAAGGCGATGGCGAACTTCCTCCTCGTCTCGTCGGGCTACCGCGCGCCGACGCGGCAGGAGGCGCTGCGCCGGGAACAGTGGCTCGACGAGCCCGCCGGCGGCGTGGCCGGCTTCCTGTCGCGCATGCTGTCCGACGGGATGGGCGGCCTGCTTTCAGCCTACGTGCCGGAAGGCGAGGACGACGCGAACGAGATGCCCGCCGATCCCATTGCCGACGCGGCCGCAGACGCGAACATCGCCTGGCTCGCCGCGCGCATCGGCAGCACCGGCCGGCTGCACGCCAACGAGATCGCGCTCATCGATTTCCTGAAGACCGAGCACGGGCCGCTCCACCCGCGCTTCGCGCCCCTGCTCGACAGGGCCGTCGCGGCCTGAGCATCGGCTGGCGCCTGCCCGGCCGCCTCGCGGCCGGCGGCCCAGGGGGCGGGAATGTTCAGTCGAAGTCCTTGCGCATGGTGGCCATGCCCTGGCGCCGGCCGAGCTCCTCGTAGCCGGCGCTCTGGTAGAGGCGCAG
Source organism: uncultured Alphaproteobacteria bacterium (assembly GCA_963816555.1). GTDB lineage: Bacteria > Pseudomonadota > Alphaproteobacteria > Rhizobiales > Tepidamorphaceae > Lutibaculum. Next base: position 94,797 of record CAWFLD010000012.1, read on the forward strand.
CGCCTTCTCGTTGTCGAGCTCCGCCTTGAGGGTGATCGACAGGGCGCCGAGCTCGCGGGCCGCCTGCTCCGCGAGCTCCGTCAGCCGCTCGCCGGCCCCGCCCCGCGACTCCTTCTCCACGAAGACGTAGACGAGGTGCCGCACCTCGGGCCCGACGCCGACCCGCAGCGCGAAGAAGCCGACCTCGCGGCCGGTCTCGTCGACGAGGTAGAAGGAGGCGTCGTCTGGCTCGTTGAGCCACTTTTCCTGCCACTCGAGCGGATCGAACGGCGCTTTTGCGCTCGGGTTGACCAGCGCGATGTCCTCGGGGTCGACGAGAAGCCGGGACAGCGGCTCGAGGTCGAACGGGACGTTCGGCTTGAGGACGAGTTCGGACACGGCTTGGCTCCCTCGCTCGGTGAAATGGCCGACGCCTCGCACGATCGGCCGCGGGTCGCAACACGCAAGACGCCGGCTCGGCGAGCGCGGCGTCGCTCCCGCGGGCGGCCTCCGGCTCCGGCGAAGGCCGCCTTGTGGACCCTCGGTTCTGGGTAGCTGACTGTCCTTATGGATAGCCTTATTGACAGTCATCAGGTGCGCCGCCTCGAGGTTGTAGAAACCGGGCGGCGACGTCGCTTCACCCTCGAGCAGAAGCTGCGGATCGTGGAGGAGAGTTTCTCGGCGCCGCGCGTTGCATCGGCGACGGCGCGTCGACATGGGATCTCGAACACGCTGCTTTTCGCGTGGCGCAAGGCCTATCGCGAGGGTTGCCTTGGCCCGGCCTCCTCGATGGGTTTCGTGCCGGCCATGATCGTGCCGGAAGCGGCCACGGCGGAGCATGATACGCCTCCGGGTCGGATGGAGATCTTCAGCGCGAACGGGCGGCGCGTGGTCGTCGGGCGAGATGTCGACACGGAGGCCCTGGCGAGGGTCCTCGACGTTCTGGAGCGGCGATGCTGCCGACTGTGACGGGCGGTGTGCGGGTGTGGCTGGCGGCGGGAGTGACCGACATGCGACGCGGCATGAACGGCCTGACGCTGCAGGTCCAGGAGGGGCTCGGCCGGGATCCCCATGCCGGAGATCTTTTTGCGTTCCGAGGGAGACGAGGTGATCTCTTGAAGATTCTCTGGCACGACGGCATCGGCCTGTCGCTTTATGCGAAGCGGCTCGAGCACGGTCGCTTCATCTGGCCGTCTCCGGCGGATGGTGTCGTGATGATCTCAGCCTCCCAGCTCGCTTGCCTGCTCGACGGAATCGACTGGAGACAGCCCCGAAAAACCTGGCGTCCGACGGCGGCCGGATAGACAAAAAGCGTTGCCTTTACAGAGGATTGTGAGAGAATCGGGTGTGTCGCTGGACGCTCCTCGAGATCCCTCGCATGCTTCCTTCCCCGGACGAGATCGACGCGCTGAAGGCTGCGCTGGCGGCCTCCGAAGCACGCGCCGATGCGGCGGAGGCGGAAGCGGCTCGAGCGATCGCTAATGCCTCGGCCGACAAGGTTCGGATCGCACATCTCGAGCTCGAGATCGAGAAGTTGCGTCGGGAGCTCTTCGGCACTCGATCGGAGCGCAAGGCACGGCTGCTGGCGCAGATGGAGCTGCAGCTCGAGGAGCTGGAAGCGGCGGCCACAGAGGACGAGCTCGCTGCGGAGCGCTCGAGTGGATCGTCCACCGTGTCTTCGTTCGAGCGCCGCAAGCCGGTCCGCAAGCCGTTCCCGGCCCATCTGCCGCGCGAACGGATCATCATCCCTGCGCCGAAGACCTGCTCGTGTTGCGGATCGGTGCGGCTGTCGAAGCTGGGCGAGGACATCACGGAGAGCCTGGAATCGATCCCGCGGCAGTGGAAGGTGATCCAGAAGGTCCGCGAGAAGTTCACCTGCCGGGACTGCGAGAAGATCACCCAGGCCCCCGCGCCGTTCCACGTCACGCCACGCGGCTGGGCCGGGCCCAACCTGCTGGCGATGATCCTGTTCGAGAAGTACGGTCAGCACCAGCCGTTGAACCGCCAGAGCGAGCGCTACGCCCGAGAGGGCGTCGAGCTGAGCCTGTCGACGCTGGCCGACCAGGTCGGCGCTTGCGCGGTCGCGTTGAAGCCGCTCCACGATCTGATCTCGAGGCACGTCCTGGCGGCCGAGCGGCTACACGGCGACGACACCACGGTGCCGGTCCTGGCGAAGGGCAAGACGGACACCGGGCGCGCCTGGGTCTATGTGCGCGACGATCAGCCGTTCGGCGGCGAGACGGCACCGGCCGCCTTGTTCTTCTACTCCCGCGACCGCTCGGGTGAGCATCCGGCGGAACACCTGAAGGGCTTCGCCGGTCTTCTGCAGGCCGACGCCTACGCCGGCTATAACCGGCTTTACCGACCAGACCGCAAGCCCGGACCGGTGACGGAAGCGCTGTGTTGGAGCCACGCGAGAAGGAAGTTCTTCACGCTGGCGGACATTGCCGCCCGTTCGAAGCGGGGCAAGCGGGCGCCGCCCATCTCACCGCTGGCGCTGGAGGCGGTGAAGCGGATCGACGCGATCTTCGATATCGAGAGAACGATCAACGGCCGCAGCATAGAGGAACGTCTTGCCGTCCGCCGGGAGCAGATCGTGCCGCTGGTTGATGAGCTCGAGGCCTGGATGCGCGCGGAACGGGCGCGGCTGTCGCGGCATGCCCCCATCGCCAAGGCCATGGACTACATGCTCAAACGCTGGAACGGCTTCGTGCGCTTCCTCGGGGACGGCCGGATCTGCCTGACCAACAATGCGGCCGAACGGGCGCTGCGTGGTATCGCGCTGGGGCGCAAGTCGTGGCTGTTCGCGGGCTCCGATCGCGGCGGTCAGCGGGCCGCCATGATGTACACGCTGATCGGCACGGCGAAGCTGAACGACGTCGATCCGCAGGCATGGCTCGCCGACGTGCTCGCCCGCATCGCCGATCTTCCCCAGTCGCGGCTGCACGAGCTTCTGCCATGGCACTGGAAAGCGACAGCGTCGGCTGACAGGGTGGCGGCATGACAGATGCCGCTCCTGTTGCCCGGATCCGGATCATACTCGAGGACGTCGAGCCCGAGGTCGTCAGGCGCCTCGAGGTTCCGCTCGACCTGAGCCTCCATCAGCTCCACCAGGTCATCCAGGAGGCCGTGGGCTGGACGGACTCCCATCTCTACGAGTTCCGCATCCGGGAGATCGGATGGGGCATCCCCGACCCGAACTGGAGCTCCGGCGACGATCCGCTCGATGCCCGCAAGGCAACCATCCTGGACGTGCTCGAGGACACCGGCGCCAGGACCTGGGAATACGTCTACGACTTCGGCGACGGGTGGGAACACACGATCCGGATCCAGGGCGTCAATCCCGCCGATCCCGACACGCTCTATCCGGTCCTGCTCGACGCCGTCGGCCGCTGCCCGCCCGAGGATGTTGGCGGACCGCCCGGCTATGAGGACTTCCTCCAGGCCATCGCTGACCCGTCCCATGAACGCCGCGAAGAGTTCGGCGAGTTCTTCCCCGACGAATTCGATCCGCACGTGGTCGATATCGACGAGATCAGGCTGGCTCTGCGCCAGCTTGCCGAAAGCTGGAAGCCGAAGACCAGGCGGAAAAACCGGCGCACGCCCCGCTGAACGACTTCATGGCCGAGTGAAGAGTTCCTCGAACAGCTCCTCCGCTCGCCGCAACCCTTCGTCCGTCAGGACCACCGACTTCGCCTTGTTGACCGGGTCAGCGATCATCCCCTTCTGATGGAGGCGGCCCATCGTGTCCCAGTCAAAGCCCTTCCAGGCCCGGCGTTCATCGTGAAGCGTCAGCCACAGGAGCGCGAGAACCACATCATCGATCTTCTCGGTGTCGATCCCCATCGCAGCCTCCGCCACGCGATCCTATCACGCCGCGGTCCTCGCCGAATGCTTACGAGGACGCATGCAGAGCACATGGCATGAGGGTGGACGACTTCGTGAGCGAGCTGATTGCGCACGCGGAGGCCGACTGCCACGCGCGCTAAAGCAAAGGGTCTTTTAGGCCGCGTCGTCGGCGATGAGCGCGAGCATGTGGGGCTTGCAGACGGTAACCCGCCTTCGGCCCGAGGATACGATGCCATCGCTTTCCCACGCGCTCAGCGCACGGCTGACGCTGTGAAGCGTCGTACCGGTCATCTCCGCAATGTCCTGGCGGGAGAGAGGAAAGGCGATCTCGATGCCGCGCGAGGTGCGTCGTCCCGCCTGCAGTACAAGCCGAAGCACAGCATGGGCGATCCGCCGTTCGACCTTCTCGGTCGAAATTTCCCCGAGCCGCACCTGCATGTCCTGATACCTCGCTCCGAGGATTGCCAGGGCGTTCATCGCGAGGCACGAGTGCTTCGCCATCAATTGCCGGAATGCAGCTGCGGTCCATCCAAGGAGGTGGACGTCGTCAAGAGCGGTAATGGTTCCGGGATGACATTCGGCCCCGGAGAGCGATGCATAGCCTGCCATCTCTCCGGGACCGAGATATCGAATGATCACCTGCTGCCCATCAGATGTGGTCTGGGTCACGCGTAGTCGCCCGGCGACGATCACATAGATCGAACTGGCCGGATCGCCCTGATAGTAGATCACGTCTCCCGGGCAGGCACGCTTGCGGAACGAGGCCGCCTGCCCCTCGTCCAGCACCGCCACCGGAGCATTCCTGAACAGCTCAGTCCGCCGAAATGTCTCGAGGTCGAGGTGCTGGTTCATGGGCGCACCGTCTCGCGCGTTGGTTGAAAGTCTCGGCTATCCGCTATCTCGACCCTAGTACAGACCGACGACCGAGCTTGTTGCTCGGACGCAAAGATCGGCAGCTTTGGAAAGCCGGTGAACCTCTCCCTGCCGGTGACCTTGGCAGAGAGGAATGGTCGCTCCGCAAGCCATCGATCTTTGCGGTTACGCAACGTGGCCGACCCTGTGTTCGTGTTCCATGGTACGGCGAGCCGGTGATGGCCACTTGCGCAAAGGGGCCGCGCGCCGTCCGAAATGCCATTGCGCGAGGCACGGCGATGCTTTCGCTCGTGCTGACCGACAAGGAGCCGCAATGCTGAACATCAACAAGGCTGATCTCTTTCGGCATCACGAGCCGCGGACATGGTCGGATCGCTTCGCCTGCGGGGTCGCACGGCTGATGGTCACCTGTGCCGAGGGTGTGCTGAGCCGCCGGTACGGCCATCGAGTCATTGTCCTGGAGACGGTGGCAGCCGTGCCGGCCATGGTCGCCGCCACTTTGCTTCACCTCAGATGCCTGCGCCTGATGATCGACGACCGTGGGTGGATCCGCACCTTTATGGACGAAGCGGAGAACCAGCGGGCCCACCTCATGGCTTTCGTGGCCCTCGAGCGTCCGCAAAGGTCAGAGCGGCTTCTCATCGCGCTCGCACAGGGCGTCTTCTACAATGCGTATTTTCTGTTCTATCTCCTATCTGCTCACACAGCCCATCGGCTCGCGGCCTATCTCGCCGAGCAGTCAGTTCAAGGGTATTCGGACTATCTTCGACACGTCGAACAAGGTCCGGCCGAAAATCTTGCCGCACCGGAGGTCGCCATTGCCTATTGGGACTTGGCCGCAGATGCGACGCTTCACGACATGATCGAGGCGGTACGCGAGGACGAGGCGATCCATCGCGACATCCATCATGCCTTCGCTGATGCTCTGACGGCCGGCAACTCTCTCCCGGATCGGTTCGATCTCGCGCTCCGATGAAGGCGGATGAAGGGTAAGCGCCAACGAGCGCCCCCGCCTCCGCCGGCTTGACGTGCTCTGGTGGCAACGCTTCAGAGACAAGGGCATTGGGGTCGCCGCGCATGTTGACGACGCACCGGCCCACGATCCCGGAAGCGCCGAAATCTGGCGGAGCGCGCAAAGTCGCGAGAGAGCCACGTGCCACCCATGGGCAGGAGTGGTCGGGCAGCTTGACGACATCGGCGTGGCGACGCTCCAGCAATCCGTCTTCGGCCGATCCAAGGAACTCGCTGAGAGGATCCCGGATGGCGAGGCGCGGGGCGTCGTCGAAAAAGCTGGATCAGTGCATGAGCGCGCTCATGCCGGTGATGCGATGAGCAGATCGGGGAAGACGGCGGTAGCCCCGATCGCCGCACAGAGAAGCAGGACGAAAACGAGTAGCGCGTTCCTCCATCCCTGAGACGCTTCGTTGAGGCCAAGGAAGTAGCGCAGGAGCGTATTCACCTTGCACGCAGCCGCGATGAGAACGATAGCGGTCGCCGGTCCACGCGGCAGAGCGCTTGCCGCGCTGGAGGCGCCGGTGATGGCCATGAGGGCGAGCCCCGCCATGTGGATGGTCTTCGTCTTCATCGTGTGAGGTAGATGACGGGGAACACGAGGAGCCAGATGAGGTCGGTCATGTGCCAGAAGGCCGTTCCGGTTTCGACATTCGCCTTGCTGTTGCACCAGAACACGATGGAGAGAAGTACGATGCCCATGATCACGTGGAGAGCGTGAAAGCCAGTTATCAGGAAGTAAAGCATGAAGAAGGTATTGGTCTCGATGCCAATGCCGGCATAAAACAGTTCGTGGTACTCGAAAGCCTTGATCACGAGGAAGACAACGCCCAGCGCGATTGCGACGAGGAGATGCGGCCGTCCGCTGCGATCGGATCGGACTTCCTGCAGGGCCAGCGCGGCGGCCCATCCGCTTGCGACGAGCACGGCGGTATTGGTTGCTCCCAGCAAGCGGTTCACCCCCGCCTGAGACGCTGCAAAAATCGACGGATCCAGACTTCGGGCCACCCCGAAGCCGATCAGGAGGATCCCGAAGACAAGGAGCTCGCCCAGGATCAAGATCCAGATCATGGGGTTGCCCGGCAGGCCGTCGAGCGGCCCCCAGCCCTCAACCAGCGTGTGGGACGTCCTGTCCATGCGTGTCACTCCTTCGGTTCGCTCTTAGCCGCCGCCTCGGGAGCAGACGTTGTGCCAGCGCAACCTCGGCCCGGCGAACGAGGCCCGGACTGTTCCGCGGCAACATTGGCGCAGGGGCTCTCTCAGGCCCGGCGCGTACACACGCGCGTGGGCTGCGGCCCGGCAAGCGATGAAGGCGCCGGACAGCGACCGCACCGTCACCGGCTCCTTGTGTTGCTTATGCCCGGGCGCACTGGTGAAGGGTCAAGTCTGTCCTGCTCCTTCGTCTCCTGCGTCCGTCACTGTTCAGACGGCGGCCGAGTGGCGCCCGCCCCTGCCGAGATAGGTATCGAAGGCGCTTGCGACGACACGAGCAATCTCCTGCCGGTGCCGCTCGATGGAAAGGCGATGCCGGTCGAGGACCACCCAGCCCGCAGAAACAAGCGCATCGAGCCCCGCCGCGTCCTGCAGCAGCGGTTCGACCTCGCAGTCGTGGCGGCTGGCCACCACATCGAGATCGACAGCGAAGCGGCAGAGGATCTCCTCGATCACCTCGGCGCGCATCCGGTCGTCGGAACTGAACGCCTTGCCACGCTTCGTCGGCAGGCGACCGCTCTCGATGGCGCGTTGCCATCCGCGATTGTCGGAGGCGTTCTGAGCGTACCCTTGCGGCGTCCGGCTGATGGACGAGGCGCCGATACCGACGAGGCAGGCGGCGCCATCGTCCGTGTAGCCCTGAAAGTTCCGGCCAAGCCGGCCCTGCGTCTGCGCAACGGCCAGCTCGTCTTCGGGACGCGCGAAATGGTCAATGCCGATCTCGACATATCCGGCGTCCTCCAGGAGCTCGCGAATGAGCCGTGCCTGGCCGATGCGCGCCTCGGCATCCGGCAGCGCCGCCTCGTCGATCAGTCGCTGATGCGGCTTCATCCACGGGACGTGGGCATAGCCGAAGACGGCGAAGCGGTCCGGCGCGAGGGCCAGCACCTGCCGAGCGGTATCCCGGATGCTGTCGTCGTTCTGGAAGGGCAGGCCATACATCAGGTCGACATTGACCGAAGCCATGCCTGCCGACCTCAGCGCCGCCATCGCCCTTTCGACGACCGGCCACGGCTGGATCCGGCCGATCGCCTTCTGGACCCTCGCATCGAGTGTCTGCACGCCTAGGCTCGCACGGTTCACACCAAGGCGGGCCAGATGCATGATCTCCGCTTCAGCGATGCGGCGGGGGTCGAGCTCGATCGCATGCTCCATGTCGTCCCGGAAACGGAACCGGTCGGCGAGCTGTCGGACCAGCGCTTCGAGGCAATCGGCCGGCAGGATGCTCGGCGTGCCGCCGCCCCAGTGGATGTGCGAGACCTCGACGGAGCCGAGTCTCTCGGCGAGCAGGTCGATTTCCTGCTGTGCGACGTCGGCATAGGCGCGGATCGGATCGTCCCGCAGCGCCGCCTTCGTGGTGCAGCCGCAATAGTTGCAGATCGTGCGGCAGAACGGCACGTGGAGATAGAGCGAGACGTGCTCGCCTGCGGCGCCGGCCGCTTCGAGCCAGCTGCCGTACAGGTCGCCATCGACCTCGTTTCCGAAATGGGGGGCAGTTGGATAGGAGGTGTAGCGCGGCACCATCTGGCGCGCGATCTCGAGAAGGGAGGGCTGTTGAATAGACGGGGCGTTCATGAACTTGTCCGGGTGGGATGTTTCGGCAGATCCACGCGCCTCGTCCTGGCGCTGCACGGACGAACCGATCAGCCAAAGCGAGGCATGGGCCATACAGGCCGACAAGGGCAGCACCGTCGTTGTGCAGCGACAAAGACCGTCAGGTTCGGCCCCGGTCTCAACTCTCCCGCGGACGCTCTGCGAGCACGGCGAGCCGGTGCGCATCCCGCACGACGATACGGGCGCGACCGCCTGCAATCAGTCCCCTGCTCTCCCACGCACTCATCAATCGGCTGGCGGTGTGAAGGGTCGTTCCCGCCATGTCGGCGATGTCCTGGCGGGTCACCGGGAAATCGATCGCGATCCCCTGATCGGTCGTCCGCCCGGCCTGCTGAACCAGCCGTAGCAAGGCGTGAGCCACGCGCCTCTCGACTTCCTCGGTGGAAAGCTCGCGAATGCGAGCATGTGCATCCTGAAGCCGATTCCCGACGGTCAAGATGGCATTTTTCGCCAGCGCCGGGCTGAGCGATACGATGGCCCTCCATTCACGTGACGGCCAGGTCAGAGCGACGCTGTCGAGGATGACCTGCGCCGTCGCCGGGTATTCGGTCCGGCCGAATGCCACGGCAATGCCGAAGATTTCTCCCGGGTTCACGTGACGCACGACCACTTGATGCCCCTCGGGCGTGGTCTGAACCGCCTTCAGACGTCCCTCCAGGAGGACGAAGAAGTCGGATGCCGGCTGGCCTTGTTCAAAGACGGCGTCTCCCTTGGTCAGGCTCCGGAGCAAGGCGCGCTCAAGAACAGCCCCCACCTCCGAGAGTGGCACTGATTGGAAGACGCCAAAGCCGCTGACGAGTTCGGGATCCAGCCTTCGCAATGGCATGCTCCGCCTACTCCTGCTCGTCCCACCGCGGGACGATCACCGCTCGCACAGAGCCCGAAGATTGCGGCACCTCCGTGCCTTTCCGCAAAAAAAACGAGGGCTGCCTCTTGCGGCGTGCCGGTCCGACCGACGGGAATGAATGCGGTCACGGCCGCTGCGAAACGCAAGGCTCGATCACAACGAGAACGGGTTTAGAGCCACCCCGGATTTAGCCTGCGTCGAACTTGAGCGCGCCATAGATGGCTGCATGGACCGGTGTCGGGATGCCGTACTTGCGTCCGAGCCGGACCACCTCTCCGCTGAGCCAGGGCAGCTCGAGCCGCCTGCCGGCCTGTAGGTCCCGGGACATGGAGGAGGTCATGTCGGCCGGCAGCCCGTCGGCGAATGCGATCGTCTTCTCCCCGGCATCGGTCGGGAGTCCGACACCGCCTGCCCTGGCGACCGCAGACGCCTCATGCACTGCTTCTTCGAGCAAGGCCCGCACATCCTCGTCCTCCCGAATCGGGCCGATCGGCCGGCGGCAAAGCGACGTCAGGCCGCTGAACGAACTCAGGAAGATGAACTTCTCCCAGATGGCCCGCTCGATATCGTCGGTGAGAGTGCAATCGATGCGCGCCTGCTCGCAGGCTTCCAAGAACCGGACGATGCGCGGCGTGCGCTCGCCGTTCTGCTCGCCGAACGTGAGCCAGGCCATCGTTCCGCCGTGCCCGATCACGCCGGGTTCAGCGATCGTCGCAGCTATATGCGCAACCCCTCCCCCGACGTGCCGCTCGCCGAGCCGCTCGCTCAAGACGTTCATGCTGGAGACGCCGTTCTGGAACGGGATGACGACCGTGTCGGGGCCGAGTAGAGGACGGCACGTCTCGGCCGCCTTCTCGGTGTCCCAGAGCTTCACCGCGAAGAAAACGACGTCGACCAGGCCGATCTCGGACGTGTCATCGCTCGCCACGACATCCCGTAGATGCAGATCCCCCCGCTCGCTCCTGATCCTCAGCCCCTCGTTGCGGATGCTGTCCAGGTGCGATCCTCGGGCGAGGAAGCGGACATCGTGTCCGGCCGCCGCGAGACGCCCGCCGAAATACCCGCCCACTCCCCCTGCCGCCACGACGGCTACTCGCATCCCTCGCTCCCATCGCTCGTCGGATAGATGACGACGCCGGCGTGGTCACCACAGCGCCTCGTGTCAATGTCGCCCTCTCGACCCGGCCCGCTCCCATGAGATGGAAGACTTTCTCCGTGAGCCCGATCAGGTGGTCACTGATGATCCGGCGGTGACACCGCCACCAGACCGCCTCCGCGCACATGATGCAACAGGGTTCCCGCCGCCCGATCGTGATCAGTCGCTCGAGGCCCTCTCGGAAAGGTTGTGTCAGTGCATGGTCGGCATAGTTGTGGTGTGGATCGGCGTGGGGTCCCGACGCCGATCGGCGAGACAAACCATCGAAAAGCATTGGATGAGCGGGGTCATCCGTCGACGCTGAATCACATGCAGTGCCACTGAGGCACATCCCTGCCGTACGCAGGCCGCTCGCCAAGCCGAAATCAAGGTCCGGTTTCGAGAGAGCCAGTTTCCAGTTCTATGACCATGACGGGCGCGGTGCAGCCACGACGGCGCTCCCCGGCTTGGGCTCCATCTTCAGAAAGGTCACCCTCATTCGAGACTACCGTCGGTTGGTCGCCGGAGAAGCGAATTCGTTCGTCATCCACCGTAAGAAGTTGGCCTCTACGGCATGTCGAAATCGTTGGGGTCCCGACCTCCCTGCCTGCGAAAGTGGCGCCAGGCACGTAGTCCTCGAGGCGACAGGACCAATCGCCCTTTCTGAAGGGCAGATGCCTCAAGGAGATCCATTTCGAGAAGTGCCAAGACTTTGAACGCGTCGAATGCGAGGCCGTGAGAGCCATCGCCTCCGACAAGAGACCACTCGGGGACTCCTTTCTTAGAGATCTTCAGCTCCAGAGATACAGGTCTCTCTAACTCGTCCTCCGCCCCAATCCCAGCGAGACATATACTTTGGAAGATCTCGCGCAATGCCTCCGGTATCATCCACATCTTCAACGGCCGCGCCGAGTTCCGGAATCAACAGATTCTCGTTTGCCTCGAAGTAACCTCGGCCAAATGCATCCTCCAGTTCGTTGGCGATCACCTCTGCAGTGTCGATGGAGTAGCCCGCCTTCCTGGCACTCCGATCCCTCTCGACTATATCCCGCGCGATCTCATCGAACTCGCCTCTCAATTCCGGTTTCAGCTTTAGCGCCATGCGACTTCCCATACTGCCTGTTCCGCGCCGATGGCGGCAGCCCGGCTAATGAAATCTTGATCGTGCAGGTGCAGAGGCCATTGCTCCCGCGACCGCTCAACCCGCTCAGGGAAGTAGGCGATGAAGTTTTCGGAAGTGTTTCCGGAACCCGGAGAGAATTGGTCGCCCGCGGCCGTCCCGACGCATCGCCGTTCGACCGACGCCTGGCGTTCTCATGTACCGAGCGGGGAAGATTTCGGATTCCTACGGGAAGGATTTCAGCAAGACTTCCAGGGCAGACTTACCCATGAAGAGCGGGCGCTTGACGCAAGTTAGCCCCCAATGAAATCAATGGGATCCGCGGGACCCAGAACGAGCTCGGAGGGATGTTCACCCCCACCTATACCTTAAACCCTTGATATTACGTCAGTAAAATTCTGACTTTGCCCGATTTCTCATATGTACCCGTGTACATGGATCTGGCGAGGCGGTCAAGCGATGCTTGCGCATTAGAAATGATTTCTCGCCACACCCACCGGCTTACTCGAAGGTTGCGAATTTAAGTCGGTCGGTGACCGCGACGGCTCGACCGGCAGGTGACGTATGACTTGAATTGGCCGAAGAACGAACCCGCTGCGCGGGAGGGGCGCGAGTGGTGAGGCAGAGGTAGAGCAGCGGGCGCCGCGCCTCGATTGAGGCCGGTCGGGCACGGGCAGAGCATATCGGCTCCCTTAAGCAAGAGGAGCCGAACGATGACCACCTCCGTTCCCGCCGCGCCTGTCAGCCGTCTGCGCCAGCGGCTGATCGACGACATGAACATGCGTCGGTTCTCGCCGACGACGCAGCGCAACTACCTCCGTGACGTCGGGCGCCTCGCGACGTATCTCGGCCGGCCGCCCGACACGGCGACGGCGGAGGATCTCCGCCTCTTCCAGATCGAACAGCGCGACGCCGGAGTACCGTTGCCGACGATGAACAGCATCGTCGCGGCGCTACGGTTCTTCTTCACCCATACGGTCGACCGGCCCGATCTCGCGCGCAGGCTCGTGCGGGTCGCCTACCCGCGCAAGCTGCCCGTGGTGCTCAGCCGGGACGAGGTGGCGAGGCTCCTCAACGCGACGACCTGCCTCAAGCATCAGGCGGCGCTGTCGGTCGCCTACGGCTCAGGCCTCCGCGTGTCCGAGGTCTCGATGCTCAAGGTCCGCGACGTCGACAGCGAGCGCATGCTGCTCAGGGTCGAACGCGGCAAGGGCGGCCAGTACCGCAACGCCATGCTGTCGCCCGACCTGCTGACCCTGTTGCGCCAGTGGTGGAAGCTCGGCCGGCAGCAAGGCGTGATGCATCGCGACGGCTGGCTGTTCCCGGGCCAGAACGCGATGAAGCCGATCAGCACGCGGCAGTTGCACCGGATCGTCGTCGAGGCGGCGCAGGCCGCCGAGATCGCCAAGCGGGTCGGCCCGCACACGCTGCGCCACAGCTTCGCGACCCACCTCCTCGAGGACGGTGCCGACATCCGCGTCATCCAGGCCCTGCTCGGCCACGCCAAGCTCGACAACACCGCCTTCTACACCAAGGTCGCGACGCGGACGGTGCGCAAGGTGACGAGCCCGCTCGACAGGCTCGCGATGTTCATGCCCGACGAGGCGACGCCCGGCGGCTGAGGCCGTTGCGCGCTGCGCTCGAGGTCGCCGATGTCTTCCGTGCTGCCGGGCCTGCCTACCGGGCCGCCAATGCCGGCCATCTGAGCCTTGCGCAACTCAAGGTCATGTCGGCGATCGAGGACTGCCGTACCGCTGCCCTCGGCGGCCACGTCGAGGCCTGCGAGGACTGCGGCCATCGGCGGATCTCCTACAACAGTTGCCGCAACCGGCACTGCCCGAAGTGCCAGGGCGCGGCCGCGCGCACCTGGCTCGCCGAGCGTCAGGCCGACCTCCTGCCGGTCGGCTACTTCCACGTCGTCTTCACATTGCCGGCCGAGGTCGCCGATATCGCATTCCAGAACAAGGCCGCCGTCTACGACCTCCTGTTCCGGACCGCCGCGGAGACGATGCTGACCATCGCCGCCGACCCCAGGCACCTCGGCGCCCGCATCGGCATCACCGCCGTGCTCCACACCTGGGGCTCGGCCATGACGCATCATCCCCACGTGCACATGATCGTGCCCGGCGGCGGCATCTCGCCCGACGGCCGCCGCTGGATCTCGTCGCGCCCCGCCTTCCTTCTGCCGGTCCGCGTCCTGGGCAAGCGCTTCCGGCACCTGTTCCTCGGCCAACTCGTCGCGCTCGCCGACGCCGGCAGGCTTGCCTTCTTCGGCGCCCTCGCGCCGCTCGCCGAACGCCGCGCCTTCCTGCGCCACCTCGCGCCGGCGCGGAGCAAGCGCTGGGCCGTCTATGCCAAGTCGCCCTTCGCCGGCCCCGAGGCGGTGCTCGCCTATCTCGCGCGCTACACCCACCGGGTCGCCATCTCGAACCGCCGGCTCGTCGCCTTCGACGGGAGCAACGTCACCTTCCGCTACAAGGACTATCGCCGCAGCGGTGCCGAGCAGAGGCAGGTCATGACGCTCGCGACCGACGAGTTCATCCGCCGCTTCCTCATCCATGTCCTGCCGAAGGGCTTCCATCGCATCCGGCACTACGGTCTGCTCGCCAGCGCCGTCCGCAAGGCCAACCTCGCCCGTGCCCGCGAACTGCTCGACGCCACCCCGCCGCCCGAAAACGACGAGCCGCAGGAGCCCGCAGACGTCAGGCCACCGTGCCCCTGCTGCGGCGGCCACATGGTCATCGTCGAGAGCTTCGAGCGCTGGACGAAGCCTCGCGCGCCGCCTCCAGCAACGCCGGCAACCGGGAGGACATTCGCGTGACCCGGCACGGCCCGTCTCCGCCACACGCCGCGGCCACCGGCCTGCGGTCCCTCCGGCTCGTGCCGCTTCGCTTCAGCGACGTCGTCGACCTTTCGGTCGGCACCGTCCGCGCCCGGTTCCAGAGCCGACACCCCGCGGATACCGCTCTCCTTGCTCAGCCGGACGCACCTCGCCGCGACCACGGCGAAACCGCCCGACCCGGCTCCAGCCCGAAAAGCCCATAGCTCATCGCCCCGGGGCCGCGGGTTCGTTCCTCGGGCACTTTCGTACGCCTGCCGGCGCCCGAAACCCTCCACGGGAGCGGAATGACAGGTCTGGAGCCGAAGACTCAAGAACCTGCCATTCCGGGCGCGACGTGGCTCGTCGGCCCGCCGGGTCATTCCGACCAAGGCCGCGATGCCGATCCGAAGGCTCCTCGAGACGATTCAGCGGGCCGTGCCGGCCACGACGCGGCTGGCCGGCACGACGATCCGGACGGAGAGGCCCTGCGGCGTCCATTCTCGCGCGATGCTTCCGCCAAGCTGCCCCTCGACGGTGAGCTTGGTGATCCGAGTGCCGAATCCGGTGTGGTCCGGCTCGTCCTGACCGCGTCCCGCGCACTCCTCGGCCCACGAGAGGACGAGCCATTCGTCATCGCGGGCGCACCCGAACGACACACTTCCCGATATGTCAGAGAGGGCGCCATGCTTCGCGGCGTTGGTCGCGAGCTCGTTCAGCACCAGCGCCATCGGCGTGACCGCGGTCGCAGATAGCGGCATGTCCTCGCCCACCACCTCGAGCTGCGCCTCATCCGGGTCATGCAGGTGCGGGGAGACGATCGTGCGCAGCAGTTCGTGCAGCGTGATCCCGTCGGGCGACCCGCACCGCCCAGGCTCGGGCGCCACCGTCAGCTCGTGCGCCCTCGCCAGCGCGGCGAGCCTGTCCTGGACCATCGTCACGAGCTCGGCCGGGGTGCTGGCCGACCTCGCGGTCAGCCCAACCAGGCTGTTCGCGAGCGAGAAGAGATTCTTGATCCGGTGCCTCATCTCCTGGAGGAGGAGCTCCTGCTTCTCCTGGGACCGCTTCTGCGCCGTGATGTCCCGGGCGATCTTGGAAGCTCCACCACCGTGCCGTTCTCGTCCTTCAGGGGCGAGACGGTCAGCGAGATGTGGATCAGGCTGCCGTCCTTGCGCTGCCGGACCGTCTCGTAGTGGTCGACTATCTCTCCCGCACGAATCCGGGCGAGGATGCGCGGCTCCTCGTCCTCGCGATCGGCCGGGATCAACAACGTGACCGGGTGCCCGACGGCTTCCTCCGCCGTATAGCCGAAGATGCGTTCCGCGCCGGCATTCCAGCTCGTGATGATGCCGTTCAGGTCCTTCGTGAGGATCGCATCTCGGGACGACTGGACGATCGCTGCGAGCTGCTGCGTCGCGCGGTCCAGGAGGTGTGGCGGCGCCGAGCCGGATCGTCCTTCAGGACGGGTGTCAGTCGACTGGAAATCTTGAGTGCATCCGACCCCACCGGCCCCAGGCTTGTTCATAGCTGCCACGGATTCACTCCGATGATTGCATGGCTGTTGACCCATCCCCCCTATCTGCCTCCTTCAGCGGCCTCCGCACCGAGGGCTCAGGGCGCCGGAGCGACTGCCGAAAAGATATATGGCGAGAAGCTTATATATACCCTCATTGCCGACGTCACACCAACCAGTACCTCGTCCTCGTCTGATAGACGGAGACCGCGTTCGATCGCGTCACCTGCCCAAGCGTGTCACCCGTGAGCGCATCTCATAGGGGCCTTTTCGAGAGCGCGATCAGGAACGAACAAACCTGGCCATTCCGGAACGGCGGCTGTGGGAGATGGAAACGCAGGAATCAGCCATCCCTACCCGATCCTGGAAGCGACCCGCCTGCTCTTGACCCTACGCGACCGATAGCCATGGCGCATCTGGCCGGCTGTCCCGGACAGCTCGGCTGGCACTCCACATCGCCTCGCCAAGCCGATTTGCGCAACCGATCGCGAAGCGATACGAGGCGTCGATGGACCGTTCCGTGATCAGTCTCCTGCTGGCCGTAATCCTTCTCGAGCTCGGCAGCGGCCTGCAGGGCGTGCTCATCCCGATCCGCAGTCAGATGGCGGGCTTTTCCGCCGTGGCGATAGGGGGGCTCGGAACGCTATACTATGTCGGCTTCGTCGTCGGCTGCCTCGCTCTGCCTGCAACGGTGCGGCGGGTGGGGCACATCCGCTGTTTCTCGGCACTGGCGGCGCTGGCCGCCAGCCTCGTTCTTCTGCAGGCGATGCATGTAGAGCCGTGGTCGTGGCTCGCCGCGCGGGCGGCCATCGGCTTCTGCTTTGCCGGCATGTTCATGATCCTGGAGAGCTGGCTCAGCGACCGCAGCGCCATCCAGTCGCGCGGTCGCATCCTCGCCATGTACATGATCTGCACGTGGCTCGGAGTGGTCGGCGGAAAGCTTCTCTTCTCGACGGAGGTGCTGGACGGGTTCCCCCTGTTCGCCGTCACGTCGGTGGCCATCGCTCTGTCTCTCGTACCGATCGCCCTGACCAACGGCAGTGCGCCGGCGATCCTGAAACCTCGGCCGATCGCTGCCCGGGAACTCTATCTTCTGGCGCCGGTGGGCTTCGTCGGCTGCTTCGGCGTCGGCGTCGCCAACGGCGCCTTCTGGACGTTCGCCCCGCTGTTCGCGCAAACGCGCTTCGTCTCGAGCATCGGGGTGAGCCTTTTCATGGTGGCCTGCGTGATCGGCGGGGCTCTGGCTCAGTGGCCGGTGGGCCGCGTCTCCGACAGCATGGACAGGCGCTACGTGATATGTGGTTTGTCCGCACTTGCGGGCGCCGCGGGCATCCTCCTCTTCGTCGGGCAGAACGGCACGGATGAGACCCTGATATGGATCGGCATGACATTCGGGGCATTCTCGCTGCCGATCTATTCCGTGTGCGTCGCCCACGCCAACGACCGATCGGGTCCGGAGAGCTTCGTCGACGTGAGCAGCCATCTCCTGCTTGTGTTTGGCCTCGGCGCGGCGGTTGGTCCCGTTCTGATGGGGATCCTCGCGACGTCGGCGGAGGACGGGGCGCTGTTCGCCTTGACCGCGATCATCCATCTTACCCTGGCGGCGTTCGTCTTTCTCCGCATCCAGAGCGCCCCCATCGCTCCGGCCGCAGAGCACACGCCATTTGTTCCGCAGGCACCGGTGGCCCACGCGACGCAGGCGATCATCGACCTACGCCGCCTTCTGGAGGATCTCAGGCCTGGCCGTCGAGATCTCCAACGGTGGCTCCTATCCATCGCAGGACCGATTGGGCGCGAACGCGGAGACCGAGGAGGAGGACGCGGCTAGAGGGCTGTTCCCATAAAGGGATTGAGCGGTCGGATTTGTTTCAACCTCCCAAAGAGGAGGTTTCGATGCGGCGTCACGAGCTCAGCGACGAAGAGTGGGCAGTCATTGAGCCGCTCTTGCCCAACAAGCCGCGCGTGGGACCGCATTCTGGAGGCGGTGTCAGAGCCTTACGACGGCGACATCGTGATGATCGACAGCTCCTCTGTCCGCGTCCACCAACATGGTGTCAGCGGAAAAAGGGGGCAGTGACCATGGTCGCATGGGACGTTCCCGCGGCGGCCTGACGAC
>CAWFLD010000013.1:0-18474 GCA_963816555.1 uncultured Alphaproteobacteria bacterium
GATCGTCGGCGGCTACATCGGCGACACGTACGGCTTGGTCAACGTCTTCTACTTCCTCGCCGGCACGATGCTCATCGCGAACGTCACCGGCCTCTTCCTGCCCAGGCAGGCTCGACCTGTTCAGTATCCTTGAGCGCACTGGCTGAAGCGTCTGCCGGCGTGCGAAGAACGGGCAGTGCCGAGGCTTCGCCGGCTCGGCGCCAGGCGCAGAACCCTAGCTAGCCGTGGCCCGACGTTCTCGCCGCTACCTGACCGCCGGAATGAATGGCAACAGGAGGTGGGACGACCTGCCGTCCCCGCAGTAGACGGTCGTGCGCCCGGCGAACTCTTCGCCGCGGTCGCTCGGGTCGTCGTGCCGCATGCGGCCGCGCGTCTCGTACTCGAAGTCACGCCCCGCCAGCGTGAGGCCGAGGCTGTATCCGACCGGGCAGACGATGCTCGTCGGCCAGATCTCGACGTCGAGCTCGCAGATCTCGCCGGGCTCGACCTTCTCGATGCGCTCGTGCGCGTGGAACGGGCGGTACGGCTCGCTGCGCGTTGCGTCGAGACGGCGGTGCGAGGCCCGCAGCCAGCCGCGCGCGACCGGCACCGGCTCGTGCGCCCCGGTGAAGCGCACCTCGCTTCCCTCGGGATCGAACAGCCGCAGCGTCGCGAAGATGTCGAAGTCGGTGGTGTTCGAGGCGGCGAAGAGCTTGAGCGCGAGCGGCCCCGTGAACTCCATCTCCTCCTCGAACGCCGGCGTACGTAGCGTGATGCCCTCGCTCCTGGCCTCGAAGACGGCCGAGCGCTCCTCCGCGGGCTCCGGCCACGACAGGCGGTTGCGCTTCAGGTCGAGATGGAGCTTGCTCCACCGCGTGCCCGGCAGGGGCCACGCCGTCTCGGTCCTGAGCTCCGCGCCGTCGGGGCGACGCACCATGAGGCGCACCGGCGGCTCGTCGTCGAAGCCGTTGTCGATCCCCTTCAGGAAGCGATCGAAAAAGCGCCGCTGCAGCTCGACATATTCAGGCAGGTAGAAGCTCTCGTAGTGCGTGCCGACATGCATCGAGAGCCATTTCTGCGCCGAGCCAGCCCGCAGGAAGCCCTCCACGTTGCCGCGCAGGTGCAGCCCCGGGCCGCCCCAGTTGCCGGCCGACAGGATCGGCACCTCGATGCGCTCGAGCCGCGGGCTGCGCTGGCCGAACCAGGCGTCGTCGAGCGCATGTTCGCGAAGCTCGTCCATGTGCGGCGCGATGTTACCTGCAAGGAGGCCCGGCTCGATCGCCTCTCCGGTCGTGCGCTCGCCGGTGTCGGGGTCGCGCAGCGGCGACTGCGCATTGCCGTTCTGGTTGACCAGCACCTGGCGCGGCAGCCACGCCTCCGGGAAGCTGTTGCTCAGGATGCCGCCGTGGCGTGCCCACTCCCGGTAGAGGTCGGAGGCGCCTTCCCAGGGCACGATCGCGGCGAGGTGCGGAGGCCGCATCGCCGCGACCTGCCACTGCTTGATCGCGAAGTAGGAAACCCCGAGCAGGCCGACCTTGCCGTTCGACCAGCCCTGCGTGCCCGCCCACTCGATCAGCTCGTAGTGGTCCATCGTCTCGCGCGGCGAGAACGGATCGAGGTAGCCCGGCGACTTGCCGCTGCCGCGCCCGTCGACGGAGACGAGGACGTAGCCGTGCGGCACCCAGCGCTCGGGATCGGCCGTCTCCCAGCGCAGGAATCGACCCGTCGAGCCGTCGCTCGCGAGCCCCGGGTAGAGCTTGTTGAGGATCTCCCACTGCGGCTTGAAGCCGTCCCGGAAATGCACGTCCTTGCCGTAGACCCCGTGCGCCAGGACGACGGGATGGGGCCCGGGCGCGTGCGGGCGATACACGTTGGCGCGCAGCCTGAGGCCGTCGCTCATCTCGATCTCGACGTCCTTGTCGAAGACGAGAACGGGCGTCTCTTCGGTGGTCGGCCCCGTGGCGGTCGTCATGTCTCGTCCCTCGGATGGCTAGGAAGATGGCGCGGCCGCTCAGTCGCGAAGCGTGCCGAAGCGCATGTCGAGATACCTCATCGGGTCGCTCAGCACCGGCCCGCCGCCGTAGCGGCTGCGCAGTTCGAGCACCTTGCGCACGCCCGACAGGCTGACCGGCATGTCCGGCGTCAGGATCGAGCCCGGCCGCTGCAGCCAGTCCGCCACGGCCGGCGCCTCGGCCGCCGAAAGCCCCGGCAGATGCGCCGTCAGCGCGTCGGCCACCTCGTTGCGGTTCGCCGGGTCGAGCGCCGCGGCGACGCCCCGCAGGAAGGCGCGGCAGAAGGCCTCGAACATCTCGGGTTCGGCCTCGAAACGGTCCTTGCGGGCGCAGAACGTGTTGCCCTGGTAGCCGGCCCAGGGGTCGGGGTCTCGCTCGAGGGGGTGGAACCCCTCCTTCGCGGCGACCTCGGCGAAATGGTCGTTGAGCAGCGCCGCGACGGCCGCTCCGTCGCGGATCGCGGCCCAGCGCTCGGCCGGTGCGCCGAAGGACTTGAGCTCGTAGGTTCCCGGCGGCAGCCCCTCGTCCTCGAGCATCCCGCGAAGCAGGAACGCAAAGCCCGTCGACAGCGCGTCGACCGCGATCGTCCTGCCGCGAAGGTCGCCGAAGCCGCCGATCTCCGGCCGTGCCACGAAGGGCAGCCGGTAGGTCGCGCTCCCGAGGAAGGTGACGATGGGCGTCGGCGGCAGGCCCTCGACCGGCGAGAGCCCCTCGGTGTAGGCGACGACGTTGTCGATGGCGCTCGCCGCGAGGTCGTAGCGCCCCTCCACGAGGCCCTGCATCTGGTGCACGGAGCCTGGCGTCGAGGTGATCTCGACCTCGAGCCCCTCCTCCGCGAAATAGCCCCGCCGCGTCGCCAGTTCGAGCGGCACCGTGCCGGCATTGGCGAATATGCAGAGGCGGAGCGTGGTGGTCTCGGCGGTCATCGGGGTCCTATCGGCTGAAGGCGTGCTGGGGCAGCCAGAGCACGATCTCCGGCACCAGGGTGAACAGGACGAGGCAGAGGAGCGAGACCGCGAAGAACGGCAGGACGCCGCGGAAGATCGCGCCGAGCGGGACCTCCGGGGCGACCTTCGCGATGATGTAGACGTTGAGGCCGACCGGCGGCGTGATCGCCGCGAGCTCGCACATGATGATGACGTAGACGCCGAACCAGACGGGATCGATCCCGGCCGCCATCACCACGGGGAAGACGAAGGGGATGGTCAGGATCAGCATCGCCCAGATGTCGAGCATCATGCCGAGCACGATGTACATCAGCGTGAAGACGGTCAGCAGGCCGTAGGCGCCGAGCCCCATCCCGGCGATCCAGTCGACGAGGCTCGTCGTGATGCCCGTCAGCACGAGGAAGCGACTGATGACATGGCCGCCCAGCAGGATCAGGAAGATCATCAGCGAGGTGTTGGCCGCGCCGAGGAGGGCGAGCCGTATCACCTGGAGCGACAGCCGGCCCATGACGAGCGCGATGACCGCCGTTCCCGCCACGCCGATCGCCGCCGCCTCCGTGGGATCGAACACGCCGCCATAGATGCCGCCGATGATGAGCAGGAAGATCGCGAGGATCGGCAGCAGCCGGACGAGGCTCGCGACCTTCTCCGACAGCGGAAACCGGTCGCCGACCGGCCCGAGCTCGGGCTTCAGCCAGCACATGATCACGATGACGATCGAGTAGCCGGCAGCGATGACGAGGCCCGGAACGATCCCCGCCATGAAGAGCGCGCCGATCGAGGTCTCCGTCCAGATGCCGTAGGCGATCATGAAGATGCTGGGCGGAATCAGGATGCCCAGCGTGCCGGCCGCCGCGATCGAGGCTGCAGAGAGGCCGCCCGCATAGCGGAAGGCGCGCATCTCCGGCATGCACATGGGCCCGAGCGTCGCGACCGCGGTCGCGCTGCCGCCAGACACCGCGCCGAACCCGGCGGCCGCGATCACCGAGGCCACGGCAAGTCCGCCCGGCACCCGGCCGATCCAGCGGTAGACGCAGCCGTAAAGGTCGCCCGCGAGGTTCGTCCGGTAGACGAGGTTTCCCATCAGCAGATAGAGCGGGATCGCGAGCAGCGAGAAGTTGGTGCCCTGGTCCAGCAGGTTCAGCAGAAGCTGCGTCTCGGCGTAGACCGTGCCGCCGACGATCAGAAGCCCGACGGTGCCGACGAACAGGAGCGTGAAGGCGATCGGGACGCCGATGGCGATGAGGCCGAGCATCGCCGCGAGGGAGACGACGCCGGTGAGGAGAGGTTCGCCGCTCATTCGCCCCACCCCGCCTCGATTTCCTCCTCGACCGTCGCGCGCCGCCCGCGGAGGATGGCGACCGCCGCGAGCACCGCGTAGACGACGACGAGCCCGGCGACGACCGCGATCAGCACGTGGAAGGTCCAGAGCGGGAGGTGGAGCTCGGGCGTCATCTGCTGCAGCGAGTAGAGGAAGGGCACCTCGCCTGCCGCCTTCCTGGCGAGCAGCCCGAAGACCAGCACCAGAGCCGCACAGACGAAGAGCGAGATGCCCTGCCGGACGCGGCGCGGCAGGCGCGGCCACAGGATCTCGGCCTTGATGTGGGCGCCGACCCGCAGGGATTCGAGCAGGCCGCACACGAAGAAGGCGAGCAGCAGGTAGCTCGACGCCTCAAGGCCACCGTTCAACGGGGCGTTGAAGACGTAGCGCATGACCACGTCGAGCGTGACGAGGCAGACGAGCACCGGCAACACGATCAGTGCGCCAAGCCCGTTCAGAAGCCTCGCAACCGTCCGGAGCAGCCCGGCGAATGCACTCATCGTCGCTTCCGGTTGTCGAAGGGGACCGTTCGGCGACCGGCGCCCGCGGCGGGGCGCCGGCCGTTCCCTGGGCCTCGCGGCCTAGTTCAGCTCGTTCTTGAGCGGCGACACACCTTCGGCGGGGTCGTCGATCGTCGCCTGCATCAGCTCGGCGCGGCTCATCTTGCCGTAGGTGTCCACGAGCTTGCGGATGTCGTCGACCAGCGCACGGGTCGGCAGGCCCTTTTCCTCGCCGTCCTTGATGTAGGCGTCGATGACGGGGGCGTACTTGTCCTGCCAGCGCTTGAACTCGGCCGGGTCGATGGAGTGGTACTCCATGCCCTCGTCCTGGAACTGCTTGCGCGCCTCGGCGGAGGCGAGCGTGAAGGAGATCTGGCTCTCCGCCTGGCTCTTCTGGCGCGACCAGCGGTAGAACACCTCCTGCAGGTCGGGCGGCAGCGCCTCGTAGGTGCGCGGGTTCATGCAGAACTCGAGCGGCGTGTGGTTGATCGGCGTGTCGGTGTGGTGCTTGGCGGCCTCGTTGATGCGGAACGCCTTGGCGGCCGCGTCCGAGGTAAAGACCGCGTCGAGCAGGCCGCGCTGCAGCGCCGAGAAGAAGTCGGCCGACGAGACGTTGACCGGTGTCGCACCGAGCGCCTTGAACACCTCTTCCGGCACGCCGGTGCCCGAGCGCACCTTCATGCCCTGGAGGTCAGCGAGCGTCTCGATGGGCTTGTTGGAGAACAGGTTGAAGCGGGCGCTGCCGGTGATGCCCTCGAGGTAGACGCCCTGGCGCTTGAACTCGGGCTCGAAATACTTGCCGGCCAGCTTCTCGGCGACGATCGACAGCGTGCCGGCGTTCGGGAAGAGGCCCGGCAGCGACAGCGCCTTGGTCAGCGGGAAGTTCGAGATGTTGAGGAAGGTGAAGCAGGCCGACATGTCGGTGATGCCGGAGCGGTTCGCCTCGAAGCCCTCGCTGACGGAATGCACCGTTCCCGACCAGCGCGCCGAGACCTTCAGCTTGCCTTCCGACATCTTGTCGAGCACGTCGAAGGATTGCTTCAGGAACTTTGCCTGGGCCGACTGCTCGGGCAGGTGGCTGGAGAAGTTGATGGTGATCGGGTCGCCGTCATAGGTGATCTTCGGCGCCCCGTAGTCGCCGAGCTTCAGGTCGCGCCAGTCCATGGCGGCCTGCACGCTCTGGCGCACCTCGTCGAGCGTGGCCTCGTCCGTCTGGGCGCGCGCCTCGGGCGCCGCCATCAGCGCGGCAAGGCCCACGGCCGCCGCAAAACCTCGAATTTTCATCCTGGGATCCTCCCTTTTTCCTTCGGGCTGCATTCTTCGGCAGCTCAATCAGGGCCGCGGCCCTGAAACCGGTGTCACCGCTCCTCGTCCACGATCCCGTTCGAGAGGAGGCCGAGCTTCTCGACCTCGATCTCGATCGTGTCGCCCGCCTTCATCCAGACGGGGGGCGTGCGCGCATGGCCCACGCCCTGCGGCGTTCCCATGGCGATCAGGTCGCCGGGCTCGAGCGTGGTGTATTCGGAGACGGCGACGATCGTCTCGACGACGGGGAACATCATGTCGGAGGTGTCGGCGTCCTGCATGACCTGGCCGTTCAGGCGCGACTGGATCCGCAGGCCCTTGCAGCCGGCCGGCAGTTCGTCCGGCGTCACCACGTCGGGTCCGATCGAGCCGCTGCGGTCGAAGTTCTTGCCGGGCGTCCACTGTGTCGTCTTGCGCTGGTAGTCGCGCACCGACCCGTCGTTGAAGACCGTGTAGCCGAACACGTGGTCGAGCGCGTCCTCGGCCCTGATGTGCCGCCCGCCCTTGCCGATCACGATCATGAACTCGGCCTCATAGTCGAACCGCTCCGAAGCCAGCGGCCGGACGAGCGGATGGCCGTGCGGCACGAGCGAGCCGATCGAGCGCATGAAGAGCGAGGGATAGTCGGGGATCTGGTAGCCGCCTTCCTTCGCGTGGTCGACGTAGTTGAGACCGAGGCAGATGATCTTGGGAGGGCGGGCGATCGGCAATGCGCGCACGACGTCGCCCTCGGCGATCCGTCCGTCCCTGTGCGCCGACGCGCCTGGCCGTCTCGACCGCCCGGTCGCCCGCTTCGATGACCGGCATGAGGTCGCCGCCGAACAACGGGTCCGTTTCGGAAAGGTCGACGACGGTGTCACCTTCGACCAGGGCGACCCCCGTCTTGCCGTTCCCGCGTTCGATGACCGTCCACCGCATCTTGTTCGCTTGCTCCCTGAGAGTGGTTTTGTGAAACGATAAAAGGCGGCTCCGAGACAGGTCAATCGATATTATGTTGACCCTCCTGCTTCTATCGACAAAATGACCCGATCTTGTGGTCGCCCGAGCTGCGGTCGACCATCGGCACGTGAGACAGAAGACAGGGTTGCGGGAGGCACGACATGAAGGCGGTACGCAGGGTGGTGACGGGGCACGACGCCGACGGGAAGGCGGTCGTGGTCTCCGACGGCGAGGCAACCGAGATTCTCCAGCGGCCGAACCGCCCCGGGGTCGCGCTGATCAATCTCTGGCAGACGACGGACGCGCCGGCCGAGTACGGCGGACCGGAGGAATCGCTGACCGGGGAGTTCGTGCTGCACCCGCCGAAGAACGGCACGGTCTGCCGCATCGGCGTGTTCGAGCCGGAGGACCCGGAGGTGCTCAAGACCCTCGACGGCCGCGCGGCCTTCGGCGAGATGGGCGCCTCGCACAACATCGTGGAGAACGCCCGGCATCCCTTCATGCACCGGACCGAGTCCGTCGACTATGCGATCATCCTGCAGGGCGAGATCACGATGCTGCTCGACGACAGCGAGGTTCATCTGAAGGCCGGCGACGTGCTCGTCCAGCGCGGCACGAACCACGCATGGTCGAACCGGGGTACCGAAACCTGCTACATCGCATTCATACTCGTCGATGCGGTCGAGCGGCGGGACTGATCCTGAAGGCTGTTCCCAAAGGACATCCAGATGATGGGCGAATCAGAGTCCTCAAGTGAATCCCTCACGCGGCGGGCGTACGCGCAGCTTCGCGAGGACATCATCGGGGGCGCGCTGAAGCCCGGCGCGAAGCTGAAGATCCAGGAGCTCACGAAGACCTACGACACGGGGGCGACGCCGATCCGCGAGGCGCTGAGCCACCTCGCCTCGGATCGGCTCGTGGCCCGCATCGAGGGGCGCGGGTTCCGCGTGTCGCATGTCAGCCGGGAGGAATTCCTCGATCTCCTGCGCGTACGCATCTGGTTCGAGGGGCAGGCGCTCGCGGAATCGATCGCTGCCGCCGATCCGGAGTGGGAGGACGCCGTCCTCTCCACGAACTTCCGGCTCGGCCAGGCCTCGCGCTCGACGCGCCAGGACCGCTTCGAGGCGAACGCCGACTGGGAGGCCCGGCACAAGCGCTTCCACATGGCGCTGATCGGCGGCTGTGGCTCGCCGATCGCCATCCGGATCTGCGACCAGCTCTACGACCAGAACATCCGTTACCGGAACCTGGCCGGCGCCTTCGCCTATCCCGGCCGCCACGTCGGCGAGGAGCACGACGCGATCGCGAAGGCGGCGCTCGAGGGTGACGCCGACAAGGCGGTCAGGCTCCTGCGCGAGCACTATTCGGCAACCGCCGACTACGTCCGCGACCGCCTCCCCTCGGAGAGCTGACCGCTTTCGGCCCGTCGCTCCGTCCCGCCCCTGCCGGCGACCACCCATGCGCCGGCGAGAACGGCGAGCCCGACCAGGTCGGTGGCGAGGGTCTGGTAGAGCAGCAACAGGCCTGCGGCCATGAGCACGAGGCGCATCACGAGCCCGAGCGGCCGCCTCAGCCAGCCGACGATTCCCGCCGCGAAGCAGAACACGCTGATGACGCCGCTCGCCGCCGCCAGGGCGATCTCCGCCGCGGTTCCCTGCATCAGGAGGGCCGGGCCGAAGAAGAACATGAACGGCAGGATGTAGCTCGTCAGCCCGTAGCGGAAGGCGGTCCAGCTCACCTTGTTGATGTTCGAATCGGCGATGCTCGCCGCGACATAGGAGGCCAGCGCGACGGGCGGCGTGATCGTCGACACGCAGCCGTAGAAGAAGACGAACATGTGCGCGGTGATCAGCGGCACGTCCATCTTCACGAGGGCGGGTGCGACCACGGTCGCGAGGATCAGGTAGGCAGCCGTCGTCGGAAGGCCCATGCCGAGCACCACCGCCACGAGCATCGTCAGAACGAGCGCGACGACCGGCATGCCGGCCGAGGCGACGATGATGAGCGAGGAGATCTTCGAGCCGAGGCCGGACATGGCGAGCGTGCCGGAGATGATGCCGGCCGCCGCGCAGGCGACGGCGATCGGCACGATCGCTTTGACGCCCGACTCGATGGCGCGGAGCGCGCGCCGCACGAAGTCCAGGGGCGGCGGGCGGTGCCAGACCGCGCACAGGAGGAGCAACAGGCCGAGCGCCGCGAAGGACGCCTTGAACGGCGAGTAGCCGTAGACCATGAGGCCGACGAGCGTGGCGAAGGGCACGATGTAGGGGATGCCGGAAAGGAGCAGCGGCCCCAGGGGCTGCGGTCCCTCGGGCGAGGCAGGAATGCCCGTGATCCCGAGCTTCACCGCCTGCAGGTGGACGATGATGAGGATCGAGAGGAAGAACAGGAGCGCCGGGATGAGCGCAGCCTGCATGATGCTCGAATAGGGCTGCCCGATGATCTCGGCCATGATGAAGGCGGCGGCCCCCATGACCGGCGGCATGATCTGGCCGCCCGTCGAGACGACCGCCTCGATGGCCCCCGCCTGGTGCGCCTGGTAGCCCTCGCGCTTCATCATCGGGATCGTCAGGGTCCCGGTGACGGCGACATTGCCCGCGGCCGAGCCCGAGATCATGCCGAGAAGCGCGGAGAAGACGACGGCCGTCTTGGCCGAAGCCGCCCGCATCGAGCGCGTCATCCGGCTCGACAGGCCGAAGAAGAAGTCGCCGGCGCCGAACTCGCTGAGAAAGGCGCCGAAGATCGTGAACATCACGATGTAGGTCGCCGACACGCCGAGCGGGATGCCGTAGACGCCCTCGGTCGTCGTCGTCAGGAAGGTCGAGACGCGCTCGACGCTGTAGCCGCGCCCGTAGAGCCCGCCCGGCAGATGCGGGCTGACGAAGGGATAGATGAAGAAGGCGGCCGTGATCAGCGCCAGGGCGAGCCCCACGCGCCGCCGCGCCCCCTCGAGGACCAGAAGGACGATGAGGAGCCCGACCCAGGCGTCGGTGCTGGTCGTCATGCCGCCGGAGAAGGCGATCGCCTGCCAGCGGGACATGACGTAGAGGCTCGCGCCCAGCCCCGCGGCGGCGAGGCCGATCCGGGAGACCGTGTCGAGCCAGGAGAAGGGCCGGTCGGTCCTCTCGCGCCCGAAGGCGGGCGTCGTGGCGAACAGCAGAAGAAGCACCGCGGCCAGATGCACGATGCGGATCTGCATCGTCGACATGACGAGCACGCCGCCGACGTTCAGCAGATGAAAGACGCCGAGGCCGATCGCGGTCCACCGCACGGCCCCGGCATGCAGGCGCACGAGCGCTGCGTTCACGGGCGTCTCCGCCGTCTCGTCGCGCTCATTTGCGCTCGTCGAAGTAGCGCTGCGCGCCCGGATGCAGCGGCACCGCGAGCTTGAGCGACTCCTCGGGCTTGATCTGCTTGGCGTTGGCGTTCGCCTTGCCGAACTCGTCGAGGTGGTCGTAGACGGCCTTGGTGATGGCGTAGGCGCGGTCTTCGTCCATCGATTTCGGCGCGATCAGCACGTTGTTGACGCCGAGCACGGTCGCGTCCTCGTCGAGCTCGTAGACATCCTTCGGAAGGGTCACCTTCGAGTAGTAGGGATATTTCTCGAGCATGGCGTCCATCTTGTCGCCCGCCAGCTTGATGAACTTGAGCTTGTTCGTCGCGAGCGTCTGCATCACCGCCGAGGTGGGATATCCCGAGAGCGCGAAGGCCGCGTCGACATTGCCGTCGGCGAGCTGGCTGAAGCCGTCCGCGTAGGACAGGAAGCTCGGCGTGATGTCGTCGGTGGACATGCCGTAGACCTCGAGCAGGCGCTGCAGGAAGCTCAGCGTGCCGCCACCGGCCGGGCCCACGGCCACGCGCTTGCCCTTGAGGTCGGCGAAGGTCTCGATCGGCGACCCGGCCAGCGTGACCATGTGCAGGATGCTCGGGTGGAGCGTGCCGAGCGGCGCGAGATCGAGTGCTTCCTGATAGGGCGCCTCGCCCTTCGTCGCGAGGTAGAGCAGGTTGGCGTTGGTGATGCCGACCTCGGTCTCGCCGTTCGCGACGAGCCGCGGATTCTCGACCGAGCCCTGCGTCACCACCGGCACCATGGAAAGCCCGTCCGCATATTCGGTGACGAGGTTCGCGATGCCCTGCCCCACCGGATAGAAGGCTCCTCCCAGGCTGGCGGTCCCGATGCGCAGCTCTTCCTGGGCCGCTGCCGGGCCGGCAGCGAACGAAGCCACCATGAAAGCCGCTGCAAGCCACGAAAGCCGACGCTTCATTGTCATTCCTCCCGTTTGCGATGACCTGGAGGAGGTTCTCTGCCTCCCCTCCGTGGGAGCAGTTCACCGATCACGCGAACGGTAGTCAATGCTTCATCGATAAAAACCACCGATTTCGCAATTCATCGATCCGACCTCCGCTGCAGTGGCCAGAGGCTGTGCGACTTCGGCCTATCCCCGACCGGCCGGTTCCGAGGAACGTCGACATTCGCTCGCAGGACGCAGCTTTGCGGCCACCGGTTTCGACTGCTGCCTCGGCTTCGAGGTCTGACAGCGATCCGCCGCCTCGCATCTGCAGGCAGGGAGCGATGACCTCGGGCCAGTCCGTCAGGTCGGAGTGTTCCGAAGCCACCGACGGCCGACGAGCGGTCGTCACACGCTTCAATTTGGCGCGGCAGGGTCGGCGAGAGGTGGTGGGCCCGGCAGGACTTGAACCTGCAACCAGACCGTTATGAGCGGCCGGCTCTAACCAATTGAGCTACGGGCCCTCCTGGCAGGCAAGGCTCTCGGGCCTTGCCGGGAGGCATCGTTTTCCGTGCCCGCTCGCTCGCGGGGGCGGTGCCATGGTCCCGGCGGGATGGGAGGTGCAACCCCTCGGGCACCGGGACCAGCATGTGGGGCGGTCTATAAGGGGTGTCGGGAGGGGCTGTCCATATCCCGGGCCGACGCTTCTCCGGGAGAGAAGGATCCGAGGGGCGCGATGCCGGAGTGCCCGTTACTGCGCGGCCACGATCAGGGGGATGTAGGCGGCGATCGCGATCAGGAGCGCGAAGAAGGCGTACTGCACCATGCGGTACTTGGCATCGCAGATATTGGCGAGCGTGGCCGTGTTCTGGAGATACTCGGTGAAGAGGAAGTCGGTGTCGCCACCCTCTCCCTGGCTCTCCTGCCGCGCCTCGCAGATGCGCTCCCCGGCGGTCGGCCAGGCCCCCCAGTACATGATGCTCCGGCCGGGGCGGCGGCGCGGCAGCACCACGCCGACGGCGCAGGCGAAGGACGTGACCGCAGAAACCCCGAGAACGACTGTTGTCAGGCCCAGATACCAGGGGCCGCCAAGAATATGTGTGAGCTTGAAGGCGCTCTTGGTCTCCGCGGACCAGACGAGGAGCGCGAGCAGGAAAGTAAAGATATAGGCCGCCTTCTGGTCGGCGGTCTTTATCTGGTCCTGGAACACCTTGTTCACCTCGACCAGCTGAGCGAGATAGGGGTCGTTCATCGACATTTCCGGTGCTGAGAAGAGAGGCTGCGCCCTTGCTGCATCGGGCATTCCCGATACACAGCCCGCAAATCGCGTGCTGCAGAGGCGGACAGATGCTCTTATTCGATTGACAAAATCAACAGCAATCGCTTGATCATGCCATCGTCTCGACCGGAATGGCGTGGTGAAGTCCCATTTTCTGTTCGCGGTGCTTGCCATCGCCATTGTCGCCGGAGCGTCCCGCACGTCCGCCGCACCCGTCCCCCGGGAAGCGCCGGCGGCGGGCTCGGTGGTCGCCGTGCGCGCCGGCGAGGAGATCGACTTCGTCGACACGACCTCCTGGCGCAACGTCGAGGTCCTCCAGGACGTGAAGGCCGGCGACGTCCTGCGCACCAACGCGCTCGGCCAGCTCGCCATCCTGTTCAGCGACCGGACGCAGGTGCGCGTCGCCCGCAACTCCACGCTTCTCGTCAAGAGCATCGTGCCCGGCGGCGACACGACGCTGTCCCTGACGCGAGGGTCGATCTTCGCCCGCGCCGCCCGCGGGGGCACGGGCGTGACCGTCGAGACCCCGGCGGCGGCGGCGGCGATCCGCGGCACCGACTGGGCCATGACCGTCGACGGCGACCGCACGACCCTGACGGTGCTGGAGGGGGTCGTCCAGTTCTCCAATCCGCAGGGCAGCCTCACCCTCCGCCAGGGCGAGGCCGCCGCGGCGACGATCGGCCAGGCGCCGCAGCGGCTGATCGTGGTCAACAGCAACGACCGGGAGCAGATGCTCCTCAGCCTGTCGCTGCGCGACGCCTTCGGCCTGCTGCCCGGCACCGGCTCCACCGGCACGCGCATCAGGGGGGAGCGCGACCGGCTGCGGGCCAAGCCCGGCCAGACGTGGTCGGCGGAGGACCGCGTCGCCGCCGCCGAGGTGGCTCTCGCCTTCGAGGGGCTGCCTGCGGCGCGGCAGGCGGCCGAGGCCGCCGAGGCGCAGCCGCTGGGCCCTGCGGAGCGGGCCCGCCTCCTCGCCGTGAAGGCGACGATCGCGGGCAAGGAAGGCCGCTACGGCGAGGCGGCGCGCCTGTTCGAGGAAGCCGCGCCGCATCTCGACGCGAACCGGCGCATCTTCGCGCGCTACCAGGCCTACTTCGCGCGCGCCCTTGCCGATCCGCTGCGCGCGGAGGCGCCGCCGGCGGGCGGCGGAGACACCTATTCCGGCGTCGTCAGCGAGGCTCTCGTCGCCGCCTTCCTCGAGGATCTCGACAGGGCGCTCGCCGTCCTGCAGCGCGAGGAGCCGCGCTTCGGCGACGACGCCACCTACCAGACCCTGATCGCGCAGCTCGCCCTCGCCACCGCCCGATGGGATCTCGCGAAGCAGTCCATCGACAAGGCGCTGGCGGCCGATCCGGGGTCGCTCGAGGCCATCGCGACGCGGGGCGAGTACCGGGCCCGCGTGCTGAGCGACCTCAAGGGCGCCCAGGCCGACCTGGCGCTCGTGGCGCGCGAGGCGCCCGGCAACGTCGATTTCCTCAACGAGTACGCGAACGTTCTCGACGAGCGGGGCGCCCCGCGGGAGGCGGAGGCCGTGTTCAGGCAGGCGATCGAGGCCGATCCCGGCGACCTCGCGCTGCGCGTCAACTACGCGATCTTCCTCCTTCAGCACGAGCGGATCCCCGAGGCGAAGGCCCAGCTCGACAAGGCCGCCGCGATCGCGCCGGCGTCGAGCCCCGTGGCGACCACGCGGGCCATCTATCTCCTGCAGGCCGGGGAGACGGAGGCGGCGATCGACTCGGCGCTCACGGCGACGACCATCGATCCCGGCGTGTCGGACGCGCTGCTGAGCCTCGCGGTTTCCTATTTCCTGGCCGGCGAGCCGGAGCTCGGCCACCAGGCCATCGACAACGCAGACCGGCTCGACCCCAACAACCCAGTCGTCTCGCAGTACCGTGCCATCATCGCGATCGACGAGTACCAGGCCGACGACGCGGTGCGATATGCCCGCGAGTCGGTCCGGCGCACGCGGGAGCGCGGCGGCGACTACGCCTCCGTCGCGGCGACGCGGGAATCGGGCACGACGGTCGGCGAGGCGTTCCGCTTCGTGGGCCTCGAATCGTGGTCGCGCTACTACAGCGACCTCGTCTTCGATCCTTTCCTTCCGGGCGCCTTCTTCGACCAGTGGCAGTCCGGCGGCGCCGCGGTCTTCGCCAACGATCCCGCCGACATCTTCAGCGGCGTCGATCCGTTCAGGGGAGAATCCGGGCAGTCCTCCCTCGCCCAGGGCCTGCTGCTCGATCCCGGCGCCATCGCGGGCCCGAACCTGAGGCCGAACCTCGTCCGGGCGCCGTTCTTCGAGGTCGAGGCCGCGCCCGGCTATGCCGACAAGGAAGGTGACAGGGGGCCGCTGGGCGACATCACGGTCCAGGGCTACGCCACCGAGCCCTTCCCCGTCGCGGCCGTGATCTCGGGCAGCTATTCGCAACTGCCGCGCTCGTTTGCCGAGCAGGACGAGATTTCCGGCACGGGCGTCGCCTTTTTCGGCGCCCAGCCCCTGCCCTACGACCGGCTCCTCGCCGTCGCGACCATGTCCGAGGGACGGGGCGGCCTCGCCACGCGGGAGCTGCCCGACAGCGCCTTCGACCGCGACGTCGCGTCGAGCCGCAGCGGACTGCTCGGCTGGAGCCACACCTTCGGCTACCGGAACGTCCTGAACGTGGCCGCCTATGGCAGCCATGCGGAAGAGGAGGGCTCGCAGCCCCGGCCCAACCTGCCCCAGCCCTACACCCTGACCTCCAGGACCGCGGTGGACGAGACGTCCGCCTCGGTTTCCCATGCCGTCGGCTTCGGCGACGTCACGGTGCGCTACGGCGGGGACTGGGCCCACACCGAGACGGAGGCGAGCTATTATGCCGCGCTTCCCGGACCTCCGGCCGCCGACACCCTGCTCGTCACCCGGAGGCAGGCCGACCTGTGGCGGGGCTATGCCGACATCCTGGCGCAGATCTCGCCGTCCCTGGAGATCGAGGCCGCGCTGTTCGCGACCGGCCTCGACGTCACCGACGAGGCGTTCAGGCGAACGGGCGGCGGCACCCAGTCGGGAAGCGTGACCGACGACCCGTTCCGCCTCGATCCGCGCATCGGCATCGGATGGATGCCCATCGAGGGACAATGGCTTCGGGCGGGCTATCTGGGGGCGGGCAACGGCCCCCTCTCCTTCACGCTGGCCC
The DNA here is from genome assembly GCA_963816555.1 of uncultured Alphaproteobacteria bacterium. GTDB lineage: Bacteria > Pseudomonadota > Alphaproteobacteria > Rhizobiales > Tepidamorphaceae > Lutibaculum. Next base: position 15,682 of record CAWFLD010000013.1, read on the forward strand.
CGATGGGCGTCGTCGGCCTGCGCGAGAGCGAGTTCGAGACCTCGCTGACCGACGGCCACGCGCACCACACCATCGCCCGCTGGGACGCGGAGTGGACGGACCACGTCTTCACCTCGGCCGAATACCGGCACCAGGAGCTCGACGACCTGTCGATCGCGGTGCCGGGCGGCGCCGACGCGATCTCCATCGACCGGGCGACGATCGACCGCCTGAGCCTCACGGCCGACCTCAAGGTTCCGGGCGGCATCGGCCTCTTCGCCACCTTCGTGCGCAACTGGTCCGAGAACGAGACGCCGGGGGCGGGCTTCGGGAACGCCGTGCCCTTCGTGCCGGACACGGCCGGGCGCGTCGGCATCACCTTCGTCCATCCCTCGCGGGTCAAGGTGACGGTGCGGGAGAACTACATCGGCGAACGGCTCGGCGACCTCGGCGGAACGCCGCTCGACGACGCATGGACGACCGACCTCGCGGTGAGCTGGGAATCCACGAACAGGCGCCTCTACGCCGAGCTGGGGATCACGAACCTCTTCGACGCGTCCTTCGTGGCCGCGCCGGCGCAGCTCGACCCGGCGACCGGCCTCCTCCTCTACCCCGAGGTGGCCGCGGAAGGACGCGTCATCACGGCGAAGATGGCCGTGCGCTTCTGATGATCGACCGCCTCGGCGTTTCACGAACCGCCCGCGTGGCCCTCCTCGCGGTCGCCGCCGCGCTCCTGGCCTGCGGCCTCAGCCTGTGGACGCCGTGGTCGCTCTTCGAGGCGCGGCTGCTCGACTACGCCTCGACGCTGGCGCCGCCGGCCCTGCCCGCCCCGGCGGCCGAGGCGCCGGTGGTGATCGTGGCGATCGACGAGCCGAGCTTCGCCGATCTCGGTCTCCAGTGGCCGTGGCCGCGCAGCGTGCACGGCGAGCTGGCCGCCGCGCTGCGCAAGGCAGGCGCGAAGGCGGTCGGCTTCGACGTGCTGTTCGCCGAGCGCTCGGCCCCCGAGGAGGATGCGCGGCTCGCCGAGGCCCTGGGCCCGCACGACGTGCTGGCCGCCGACGAGACGCTGATCGAGACGCCGCACATGACGCAGCTCTCGCGCATCGAGCCGCCGCCGGAGCTTCTGTCGAACGGCGCCAAGCTCGGCATCGTCTCCATCGTCCTCGACGGCGACGGCGTGCTGCGCCGGCTGCCGCCGGACGCCGACGCCTTCGCCGACACGCTTCTCGCGGCCGCGGGCATCGAGGCGGCGCCACGGCGGTCCGCGCTCGCGCAGGCGCTCGGATCTGGCGAGCGCTACATCCAGATGGCCGGTCCGGCGCGGACCTACCCGACCGTCTCCTACTACCAGGCGCTCGAGCCGGATCTTCTGCTGCCGCCCGACACGTTCAGGGACAAGATCGTGATCGTGGGCTTCAGCCTGCAGAGCGCGCCCGACGCCTCGACCGGGGGCACCGACGCCTTCGCCACCGCCTTCACGACGTGGACGGGCCGGCTCGTGCCGGGCGCCGGAGATCCACGCGACGATCCTCGACAACCTCCGCCACGGCCTCTGGATCGAGAAGGCCTCGCTGCCCGGTCCGTGCGCTGGCGATCGGCCTGATGGCGCTCCTCGCGGCGCTGCTGGTGCGGCGCGCCACGGACCGGCCTGCCCTTGCCGCCGCCGGGCTGCTCGTGCTCGCGTTTCTCGCGCTCGACTATCTCGCCCTGCGGCTCGGCGGCCTGTGGCTGCCGCCCGCCGCACCCGTGCTGGCGGCGGGGCTGGTGCTCGGCACGGTGTCGGCGGGACGATTTCGCGACCGAGCGGCGCCAGCGCCGCGACATCACGAGGGCGTTCGGCCAGTATCTCGCGCCCGAGCTGGTCCAGCGGCTGGCGAGCGATCCCGCCGCGCTGAAGCTCGGCGGCGAGCGCCGCGTCCTGTCGATCCTGTTCTCCGACATTCGCGGCTTCACCAGCATCGCCGAGCGGATGCGCGACGAGCCGGAACGGCTGACCGCGCTCGTCAACCGCCTGCTCAACCCGCTGTCGCGGATCGATCCTCGAGCATGGCGGCACGATCGACAAATATATCGGCGACTGCGTGATGGCCTTCTGGAACGCGCCGCTCGACGATCCCGACCACGCCCGCCACGCCGTCGCCGCCGCGCTCGCCATGGTCGAGGCGACGAGCCAGCTCAACGCCGAGCTCGCCCGCGAAGCCGAGGCCGCAGGCTTCGAGCCGACGCCGGTGAGCGTCGGCGTCGGGGTGAACACCGGCACCTGCGTCATCGGCAACATGGGCTCCGACATGCGGTTCGACTACACCGCCATCGGCGACGCGGTGAACCTCGCCTCGCGCCTCGAAGGCCTGACCCGGGTCTACGGCGTCGACGTCGTGATCGGCGAGGAGACGGCCCGCCTGGTGCGCACCACCACGCCCTGCGCGAGCTCGACCGGGTCAAGGTGAAGGGGCGCAGCGAGGAAACGCCCGTCTACACCGTCACCGCCGGCGCGTGAGCCGACCGAAGCGTGGCCGGTCAGCGCTCTCCCGCGATGTCGGGCGGCGGACCGGCGAGCTCGACGGCGACGTCGAAGCACCGGCTGTCGCCGAGGGACAGCAGGTCCTGGCCGGGGGTGCCGTCCGCGGATGGACCGGCGGCCGAGCAGGGCTCGACCGAGAAGATGCCGCGGCCGGGCCGCAGGTCTCGCCAGAGCTGCAGGAAGGGCAGCGTCGAGGCGCCGAAGGCGAAGGTCGCTCGCAGTTCGCCGCCCGCATGCGGCGTCGCGAGGACGCAGCGTCCTCCGTCCGCGCCGGCGCAGGGGTGCAAGGTGGC
>CAWFLD010000014.1:0-265375 GCA_963816555.1 uncultured Alphaproteobacteria bacterium
CGGCAGGGGCCGCCGGCGCCGCATGCGTCTCTCCGATCTGCGGCAGGTAGCTGCCGGCGAGGCCGAGCACGGCCTCCCTCAGCCGTGCCGCGACCGGCGCGAGGGGGCCGTCGCTGCGGCGGACGAGGAACCATTTCCGCATGATCGGGAAGCCCGGCATGTCGATGGTCCGGAGCCGCCCTGCCTCGATCTCGGCGGTGACCGTGTGGGCCGAGATGACGGCGATGCCGAGCCCCGCCATCACCGCCTGCTTGATCGTCTCGTTCGAGCCCATCTCGATCGAGGGATAGGGGCGGCCGTCGCCGATCCGGTCGAGGAAGCGCTCGGTGAGGATGCGGGTGCCCGAGCCGAGCTCCCGCGTCAGGAAGGTCTCGGCGATCAGCGCGTCGGGCGAAATGTCGCATGCGCCGAGCAGGCGGTGGCCCGGCGGCGCGATCAGCACGTGCGGATGGTCGCCCAGGAGGTCGGCCTCGACGGCCGGCTCGCGCGGCGGGCGGCCCATGATCGCGAGCTCGATCTCGCGGTTCTGCAGCGCCGCGACGATCTCGCCGCGATTGCCGATCCTGAGGCCGATCCGGATGCCCGGCAGGTCGCGCTTGAGCCGCGCGACGAGGGCCGGGGCGAAGTACTTGCCGGTGCTCACGACGCCCAGCGCCACATGGCCCTCGAGGCCGGCCTTCAGCGCGTTCGCCTTTTCGATGCAGTGGCTTAGCGCGCTCTCGACCTGCGTGGCGGCGGCCAGGACCTCCTCGCCCATCGGCGTGAGGGCGACCTTGCCGTTCGGGCCGCGCTCGAGCAGGCGGGCGCCGAGATTGGCCTCGAGCGCGCGCAGCTGGGTGGACACGGCCGGGCCCGTCACGTGCAGCGCCTCGGCCGCCGCGGCGAAGTTGCCGGTGCGGACGATGGCGCTCAGCGCCCGGAGCTGCTTCAGCGTGATCGCGCTCTCGTGGACCATAGTTTTGTTTACCGCAGCATAGAAATTATTGCCTTCTCTTTTTTCGCCTCCTCCGGCGCAGTGACCGCAACAGCCGACACAAGAGCTGAGCGGGAGCGGAACGCCATGACCACGCCCACCAGGGCCACGCCCACCACCCTCGAAGCCTATCTCGACGCCAGCCCGGCCATCGCGGCCGATGTCGGCGCGGTGCTGCGGGCGGTGGCCGAGGTGACGGGCCGGCTGTCGGCGGCGATCTCGCGCGGCGAGCTGTTCGGGGCCTTCGGCGCCGAGGTCGGGCGCAACTCCGACGGCGACACGCAGAAGGCGCTCGACGTGATGGCCGACGAGGCCTTCGCCGCCGCCCTCGCGGCGCTGCCGGTGCGCTGGTACGCCTCGGAGGAGCGCGAGTCGGCCGAGATCCTCGCGCCGGATGGCCGGCTCGCCGTCGCGATCGATCCCCTCGACGGCTCCTCGAACATCGACGTCAACGTCTCGATCGGCACGATCTTCTCGGTCGTCGAGGCGGGGGAGACGGCGGAGGAGAGCTTCCTGCGCCCGGGCCGCGGGCAGCTCGCGGCGGGATACGCGGTCTACGGGCCCCAGACGGCGCTGGTGCTGGCCCACGCGGAGGGCGTCGCGCTCTTCGTCCTCGACCGCGAGCACGGCACCTTCCTCCTGGCGCGCGAGGGGCTGAAGATCCCGGAGACGGCCTCCGAGTTCGCCATCAACGCCTCGAACTACCGTCACTGGTCGAAGCCGGTGCGCGCCTATATCGACGACTGCCTGTCCGGCATCGACGGCCCGCGCGGCAAGAACTTCAACATGCGCTGGGTCGCCTCGCTCGTCGCCGAGACGCACCGCGTGCTGATGCGCGGCGGCATCTTCCTCTATCCCTCCGACCGCCGCCCCGGCTACGAGCGCGGCCGCCTGCGCATGGTCTACGAGTGCGCGCCGATCGCCTTCGTCGTGGAGAAGGCGGGCGGCCGGGCCACCGACGGCACCGACCCCATCCTCGACCAGAGCCCCGCCGACCTGCACGCCCGCACGCCCTTCGTCTTCGGCTCCGCCGAGAAGGTCGCCCGCGTCGCCGCCTACCACGACCTGCCGCCGAGCGAGGTGTCGCCGCTCTTCGGCAAGCGCGGCCTGTTCAGCGCCTGAAGCAACAAGAAGACGAGGACGACGCCATGAGCAGACGCCATCCCATCATCTCGGTCACCGGATCGTCCGGCGCGGGCACGACGACGGTGCAGCACACCTTCGACCAGATCTTCCGCCGCGAGGGCATCCGCGCGGTGTCGATCGAGGGCGACGCCTTCCACCGCTTCAACCGTGCGGAGATGCAGGCGGAGCTCGAGCGCCGGCTGGCGGAGGGCGACTACACGTTCAGCCATTTCAGCTACGAGGCGAACGAGCTTCCCGTCCTCGAGGAGATCCTCCGCCAGTACGGCGAGACCGGTACGGGCCGCACGCGCCACTACGTCCACAACGCGGCGGAGTCGGAGAAGTACGGCGTGCCGCCCGGCCAGTTCACGGCGTGGAGCGACTTCGACGGGGACTCCGACCTGCTCTTCTACGAGGGGCTGCACGGCGCGGTGCGCACCGACGAGGTCCGCATCGCCGACCACGGCGACCTCAAGATCGGCGTCGTGCCGGTGATCAACCTCGAGTGGATCCAGAAGATCCACCGCGACCGCGCGGCGCGCGGCTACTCGACCGAGGCGGTGACCGACACGATCCTCAGGCGCATGCACGCCTACGTGCACTGCATCTGCCCGCAGTTCAGCGAGACCGACATCAACTTCCAGCGCGTGCCGGTGGTCGACACGTCGAACCCGTTCGTCGCGCGCTGGATCCCGACGGCCGACGAGAGCCTCGTCGTGATCCGCTTCAAGAACCCGCGCGGCATCGATTTTCCCTACCTGGTCTCGATGATCCACGACAGCTGGATGACCCGCGCGAACTCCATCGTCATCCCCGGCGGCAAGCTCGATCTCGCGATGCAGCTGATCCTGACGCCGATGATCCTGCGCCTCGTCGACCAGGCGAAGCGCGCCTGAAGGAGGCCCCCATGAACGAGCACGTGCAGATAGACCGCGCCTGCGAGGCGGAGATGGCGAACGCCCTTCGCGCCCTGGCGATGGACGCGGTCGAGGCGGCGAAATCCGGCCATCCCGGCATGCCGATGGGCATGGCCGACGTGGCGACGGTGCTGTTCAACCGCTTCCTCGCCGTCGATCCGGGCCATCCCGGCTGGCCCGACCGCGACCGCTTCGTGCTGTCGGCGGGGCACGGCTCGATGCTGCTCTACGCGCGTGCATCACCTGCTCGGCTATCCCGACATGGGGCTCGACCAGCTGAAGCGCTTCCGCCAGCTCGGCAGCCGGACCGCCGGCCATCCCGAGCACGGCCACGCCGCCGGCATCGAGACGACCACCGGGCCGCTCGGGCAGGGGCTCGCCAACGCGGTCGGCATGGCGCTCGCCGAGCGCATGATGAACGCGCGCTTCGGCGACGACCTCGTCGACCATTTCACCTACGTGATCGCCGGCGACGGCTGCCTGATGGAGGGGATCAGCCACGAGGCGATCGACCTCGCCGGGCATCTCCGGCTCGGCCGGCTCGTCGTCCTGTGGGACGACAACCGCATCACGATCGACGGCGCGACGTCGCTGTCGACCTCGACGGACCAGCCCGCCCGCTTCGAGGCCGCCGGCTGGCACGTGCAGAGCGTCGACGGGCACGACCGCGAGGCCGTCGCCGCGGCGATCGAGGCGGCGCGGCGGGACGGGCGCCCGTCGCTGATCGCCTGCCGCACCGTCATCGGCTACGGCGCGCCGACCAAGCAGGACAGCCACGACGCGCACGGCGCCCCGCTCGGCCCCGACGAGATCGCCGGCGCCCGCAAGGCGCTGCAGTGGCCTCACGAGCCCTTCGTCGTGCCGGATCACGTTCGCGCCGCCTGGCGCAATGCCGCGGCACGCGGCACGGCGCGGCGGCTCGGCTGGGAGGCGCGGCTCGCCGCGAGCCCGAAGCGCGCCGGGTTCGAGGCGTTCCACCGGGCGCCGGACGCGCAGGGCGCTGCGCGCGGCCCTGGCGGAGCACCGGCGCACGCTGAGCGCCGGGCGCCCGAAGGTCGCGACGCGCAAGTCCTCGCAGATGGCGCTCGAGGTGGTGAACGCGGTGCTGCCGAACATGGTCGGCGGCTCGGCCGACCTCACCGGCTCGAACAACACCCGCACCTCCGGCATGCGGCCGGTGACGCCGGACGACTTCTCCGGCGACTACGTCCACTACGGCGTGCGCGAGCACGCGATGGCCGCGGCGATGAACGGCATCGCCCTGCATGGCGGGCTCGTCCCCTATGGCGGCACGTTCCTCGTCTTCTCCGACTATTGCCGCCCGGCGATCCGCCTCTCCGCGCTGATGGGCCTCAACGTCGTCTACGTGATGACGCACGACTCCATCGGCCTCGGCGAGGACGGGCCGACGCACCAGCCGGTCGAGCACCTGGCGAGCCTCAGGGCGATCCCGAGGCTGCGCGTCTTCCGGCCGGCCGACGCCGTCGAGGCCGCCGAGGCCTGGGAGCTGGCGATCACGGCCGGAGGGGTGCCGTCGCTCCTGTCGCTGTCGCGCCAGGACCTGCCGACGCTGCGCGCCGTCCACACCGAGGAGAACCGCTCCGCCCGCGGCGCCTACCTGCTGCACGATCCCGAGGAGCGCCAGGTCACGCTGATCGCGACCGGCTCCGAGGCGCAGATCGCGCTCGCCTCCGCCGAGGCGCTGGCGGCGGAGGGGATCCGCGCCGCGGTGGTCTCCGCGCCCTGCCTCGAGCTCTTCGCCGACCAGCCGCAGGACTACCGGGACCGGGTGCTGGGCGAGGCGCCGCGCATCGCGGTCGAGGCCGGCATCCGGCAGGGCTGGGAGGGGCTGATCGGCCCGGACGGCGCCTTCGTCGGCATGGACGGCTTCGGCGCGTCGGCGCCGGCGCCCGAGCTCTACCGCCATTTCGGCATCACGCCGGAGCGGGTCGTCCGCCTCGCCCGCGAGCTCGTCGCGCGGCGCAAGGCCGCCGCCCGGGCGCTGGCCGCCGCCGCGCGCGCCCGCCAATCCGCCTGAAGGGGAAAGGACACGACATGGCACTGATCACGCTGAGACAGCTTCTCGACCATGCCGCCGAGCACGGCTACGGCGTGCCGGCCTTCAACATCAACAACATGGAGCAGGGGCTGGCGATCCTCCAGGCGGCCCGCGCCTGCGACGCGCCCGTCATCCTGCAGGCGAGCCGCGGCGCCAGGAGCTACGCCGGCGACCTGATGCTGCGCAAGATGATGGAGGGGCTGGCCGAGACCTATCCCGAGATCCCGATCTGCGTGCACCAGGACCACGGCAACTCCGTCGCGACCTGCCTGTCGGCGATCCAGAACGGCTTCACCTCGGTGATGATGGACGGCTCGCTGAAGGCCGACGGCAAGACGCCGGCCGACTACGCCTACAATTCCGACGTGACGCGCCGGGTGGCGGCGCTCGCCCACATGGTCGGCGTGTCGGTGGAGGGCGAGCTCGGCTGCCTCGGCAGCCTCGAGACCGGCCGCGGCGAGGCCGAGGACGGCCACGGCTTCTCCGGCAGCCTCGACCGCGCGATGCTGCTGACCGACCCGGACGAGGCGCTGCGCTTCGTCGCCGACACCCATGTCGACGCGCTCGCCGTCGCCATCGGCACGAGCCACGGCGCCTACAAGTTCACCCGCCGGCCGACCGGCGACGTGCTGGCGATGGACGTGATCGAGCGCATCCACGCGCGGCTGCCGAACACGCACATCGTGATGCACGGCTCCTCCTCGGTGCCCGAGGAGTGGCAGGAGGTGTTCAACCAGAACGGCGGCGAGATGCGCGAGACCTACGGCGTGCCGGTCGAGGAGATCGTCCGCGGCATCCGCCACGGCGTGCGCAAGGTGAACATCGACACGGACCTGAGGCTCGCCGCCGCGGCCGCGATCCGCCGCGTCGCCACGACGGCGCCGGCGGAGTTCGACCCGCGCAAGTTCATGAAGCCGGCGATGCTCGCCATGAGCCATGTCTGCCGCGAGCGCTTCGAGGCGTTCGGCACGGCCGGCCACGCCTCGCGCATCAGGCCGATCCCGCTCTCCGACATGGCCGCCCGCTACGCGTCGGGCGAGCTCGAGCCCCGGCTCGGCACGGCCCGCGCCGCGTGACCGGACCGCTTTTCTCGAAAGGACACAACCCGATGAACGATCTGAGCACGACCGCGATCAAGGGCAAGGAGCGCTACAAGGCCGGCGTCCTGAAATACGCCCAGATGGGCTACTGGGACGGCGACTACGAGCCGAAGGACACCGACATCGTCGCGCTGTTCCGCATCACCCCGCAGGAGGGCGTCGACCCCGTCGAGGCGGCCGCGGCGGTCGCCGGCGAGAGCTCGACGGCGACGTGGACGGTGGTCTGGACCGACCGGCTGACGGCCTGCGACCAGTATCGCGGCAAGGCCTTCCGGGTCGAGCCGGTGCCGGGGCAGGAGGGGCAGTACTTCGCCTATGTCGCGTACGACCTGATCCTGTTCGAGCCGGGCTCGATCGCCAACCTGACGGCGTCGATCATCGGCAACGTCTTCTCGTTCAAGCCGCTGAAGGCCTGCCGGCTCGAGGACATGCGCTTCCCCGTCGCCTACGTGAAGACCTACAAGGGCCCGCCGACCGGCATCGTCGTGGAGCGGGAGCGGCTCGACAAGTTCGGCAAGCCGCTGCTCGGCGCGACCGTCAAGCCGAAGCTCGGCCTGTCCGGCCGCAACTACGGCCGCGTCGTCTACGAGGCGCTGAAGGGCGGGCTCGACTTCACCAAGGACGACGAGAACATCAACTCGCAGCCCTTCATGCACTGGCGCGACCGCTTCCTCTACTGCATGGAGGCCGTCAACCGCGCGTCCGCCGCGACGGGCGAGGTGAAGGGCCACTACCTCAACATCACCGCCGGCACGATGGAGGAGATGTACCGTCGCGCGGAGCTCGCCAGGGAGCTCGGCTCGGTCGTCGTGATGGTCGACCTGATCGTCGGCTGGACCGCGATCCAGTCGATCAGCGAGTGGTGCCGGCAGAACGACATGATCCTGCACATGCACCGCGCCGGCCACGGCACCTACACGCGGCAGAAGAACCACGGCATCTCGTTCCGCGTGATCGCCAAGTGGCTGCGGCTCGCCGGCGTCGACCACCTGCACGCCGGCACCGCGGTCGGCAAGCTCGAGGGCGACCCGATGACCGTGCAGGGCTACTACAACGTGCTGCGCGAGACCCGGAACGAGGTCGACCTGCAGCGCGGCATCTTCTTCGAGCAGGACTGGGGCGACATCCTCAAGGTCATGCCGGTCGCCTCCGGCGGCATCCACGCCGGCCAGATGCACCAGCTTCTCGACCTGTTCGGCGACGACGTGGTGCTGCAGTTCGGCGGCGGCACGATCGGCCACCCGATGGGCATCCAGGCCGGCGCGCAGGCGAACCGCGTGGCGCTCGAGGCCATGGTGCTCGCCCGCAACGAGGGCCGCGACATCGCGAACGAGGGCCCGGAGATCCTCCGCGCGGCGGCCAAGTGGTGCAAGCCCCTCGAGGCGGCGCTCGATGTCTGGGGCAACGTCACCTTCAACTACACCTCGACCGACACGTCGGACTTCGTGCCGACGCCCGCGGTCGCCATGTGAGCGGAGAGATCAAGATGCGCATCACGCAGGGCTGCTTCTCCTTCCTGCCCGACCTGACCGACGAGCAGATCTCGGCCCAGGTGGAATACTGCCTCGCCAACGACTGGTCGGTCGGCGTCGAGTTCACCCACGACCCGCATCCCCGCAACACCTACTGGGAGATGTGGGGCATGCCGATGTTCGACCTGCGCGACGCCAAGGGCGTGATGATGGAGCTCGACGAGTGCCGCAAGGCGCACGGCGACGCCTATATCCGCCTCGTCGCCTTCGATTCCGCGCGCGGCTTCGAGACGGTGCGCATGGCGTTCATCGTCAACCGTCCGGCGGTCGAGCCGGAGATCCGGATGACGCGCACCGAGATCGGCGGCCGCACGATCAACTACACGCTCGGCGTCGGGCGGTAGGAACGGACGCCACGAGCAAGGGCGACGGGACCCGCACGGCAGTCCCGTCGTCCGCTCATCCCGGCGAAAGCCGGGATCCAGAGCCGGACGGGAAGCGCCCGGCGGGATCGGCCCGGGTCCCGGCCTTCGCCGGGACGAGCGGAGCAAGTGGCCTTTTCCTTTGCCCGCTGATGCCCCGAAGTGGAGAGCACGGCCATGGACATGACGACGAACCCCGAAGCGCCGGCGCCGGCGGACGCACCCGCCACCGTCGACCTCGCGCGCGAGTACGAGACGTCGGGCGTCCGCGAGATCCTCGACGAGCTCGACCGCGAGCTGATCGGGCTGAAGCCGGTGCGCCAGAGGATCCGCGAGATCGCGGCGCTCCTGCTCGTGGAGCGGGCGCGGCGGTCGATGGGCCTGTCGCACGAGACGCCGACGCTGCACATGTCCTTCACCGGCAATCCGGGCACCGGCAAGACGACGGTGGCGATGAAGATGGCCGGGCTGCTGCACCGCCTCGGCTACGTCCGCAAGGGACACCTCGTCAGCGTCACGCGCGACGACCTCGTCGGCCAGTATATCGGCCACACCGCGCCGAAGACGAAGGAGGTGCTGAAGCGGGCGATGGGCGGCGTCCTGTTCATCGACGAGGCGTACTACCTCTACCGCCCCGACAACGAGCGCGACTACGGGCAGGAGGCGATCGAGATCCTGCTGCAGGTCATGGAGAACAACCGCGACGACCTCGTGGTGATCCTCGCGGGCTACGCCGACCGGATGGACAGGTTCTTCCAGTCGAACCCGGGCTTCCGCTCGCGCATCGCGCATCACCTGGAGTTTCCCGACTACACCGACGAGGAGCTCGCGCGGATCGCGCACGTGATGCTCGAGAGCCAGAATTACCGCCTGACGGAGGGTGCGGAGCGGGCGCTGTGCGACTATATCGGGCTCAGGCGCGCCCAGCCGCACTTCGCCAACGCCCGCTCGATCCGCAACGCGCTCGACCGGGCGCGGCTCAGGCAGGCGAACCGCCTGTTCGAGACGGCGACCGGCCCGCTCGACGCGGCGGCGCTGAGTGCGATAGACGAGGCCGACATCAGGGCGAGCCGCGTCTTCCGGGGCGGCCTCGACGTGGACAGGAACGGTGCGGCGACGGCCGCCGGGAGTGACATGCCATGAGCTTCGACAGGTCCATCAAGATCGCGCCGTCGATCCTGTCGGCCGACTTCGCGAATTTCGGCGCCGAGATCGACGCCATCGAGGCGCAGGGCTGCGACTGGGTGCATGTCGACGTGATGGACGGCCACTTCGTGCCGCAGATCACCTTCGGCCCGCAGACCTGCAAGGCGATCCGCCCGCACGTGAAGACGGTGATGGACGTGCACCTGATGATCGCGCCGGTCGATCCCTACCTGTCGGCCTTCGCCGAGGCCGGCGCCGACGTCATCACCGCCCATGTCGAGGCGGGGCCGCATCTCGACCGCACGCTGCAGGCGATCCGCGGGCTCGGCTGCAGGGTCGGCGTCGCGCTCAACCCCTCGACCCCGCCCGAGGCGATCGAATACGTGCTCGACCGCGTCGACCTCGTCTGCGTCATGACGGTCAACCCCGGCTTCGGCGGCCAGAGCTTCATCGAGGCGATGGTGCCGAAGATCGCCCGCATCCGCGAGATGATCGGCGACCGGCCGGTGCATATCGAGATCGACGGCGGCGTGACGCCCGGCACGGCGCCGATGGTCGTCGCGGCCGGCGCCGACGTGCTGGTCGCGGGCTCGGCCGTCTTCAAGGGCGGCAGCGTGAACAGCCCGGACGTCTACGGCACCAATATCCGCGCCATCCGCGACGCCGCGGACGCGGTCCGCAAGGCCGCCTGAGAGGAGCTCCCATGGCCGCCACGCCCCCGGTCTGCGCGTTCGGCTGGCAGGCGCCGGACTTCAGCCTGCCCGGCCTCGACGGCCGCACCTTCCGGCTGGCGGACGTCGCCGGCCCGAAGGGCACGCTCCTCATGTTCATCTGCGTGCACTGCCCGTACGTGAAGGCGATCGAGCGGCGCATCGTGCGCGACGCCGCGGACCTCGAGGCCCTCGGCATCGGCGTCGCGGCCATCTGCTCGAACGACGCCGTGTCTCACCCCGAGGACGGCATCGGGGGCATGAAGGCCCAGGCGGAGCGGGCCGGCTTCCGCTTTCCCTATCTGCGCGACGAGAGCCAGGACGTGGCGCGCGCCTATGGCGCCGTCTGCACGCCCGACTTCTTCGGCTTCGACGCGCAGGGCGGCCTGCAGTATCGCGGCCGGCTCGACGCCTCGCGGAAGGAAGCGGGCGCCGACGACGTGCGGCGCGACCTGTACCTCGCCATGAAGCAGGTGGCGGAAACGGGCAGGGGACCGGAGGAGCAGGTGCCGTCCATGGGCTGCTCGATCAAGTGGAAGCAGCCCGCCTGAGCCGTGCCGGCCGCGGCCGCCTGCCGGGCATTCGCCCCGCGCGCATCGTGACGTCTTGCGTCGCCGCCGCCGGGCTGCAAATCTCCGTCCGCTTCACGTTCAAGAGACAAGCCCGGAGATAGGTGTCGTATGGAAAGCCGCGCAGCCGTTGCGTTCGAGGCAGGCAAGCCGCTCGAGGTGGCCACGGTCCAGCTCGAGGGGCCGAAGGAGGGCGAGGTTCTGGTCGAGATCAAGGCGACCGGCATCTGCCACACCGACGACTTCACCCTGTCGGGCGCCGATCCCGAGGGGATCTTCCCGTCGATCCTCGGCCACGAGGGCGCCGGCGTCGTGGTCGACGTCGGCCCCGGCGTGAAGAGCCTGAAGAAGGGCGACCACGTCATCCCGCTCTACACGCCCGAATGCCGCGAGTGCCCGTCCTGCCTGTCGCAGCAAGACCAATCTCTGCACGGCCATCCGCTCGACCCAGGGGCAGGGCCTGATGCCCGACGGCACGTCGCGCTTCTCGCTCGACGGCAAGCCGCTGCACCACTACATGGGCACCTCGACCTTCTCGAACTTCACGGTCCTGCCGGAGATCGCGGTCGCGAAGATCCGCGAGGACGCGCCGTTCGACAAGGTCTGCTACATCGGCTGCGGCGTGACGACGGGCGTCGGCGCGGTGATCAACACCGCCAAGGTCGAGATCGGCTCGACGGCCGTCGTCTTCGGCCTCGGCGGCATCGGCCTCAACGTCATCCAGGGCCTCAGGCTCGCCGGCGCCGACATGATCATCGGCGTCGACATCAACAACTCCAAGAAGGAGTGGGGCGAGCGCTTCGGCATGACGCATTTCGTCAACCCGAAGGAGATCGGCTCCGACCTCGTGCCGTACCTCGTGAACCTGACGAAGCGGGGCGCCGACCAGATCGGCGGCGCGGACTACACGTTCGACTGCACCGGCAACGTGACCGTCATGCGCCAGGCGCTCGAATCGGCGCATCGCGGCTGGGGCCAGTCGATCGTCATCGGCGTGGCGCCGGCGGGCGCGGAGATCTCGACGCGGCCGTTCCAGCTCGTCACCGGCCGCACCTGGAAGGGCACCGCCTTCGGCGGCGCCAGGGGCCGCACCGACGTGCCGAAGATCGTCGAGTGGTACATGGAGGGCAAGATCGACATCGACCCCATGATCACCCACACGCTCGCCCTCGAGGACATCAACAAGGGCTTCGAGCTGATGCACTCCGGCGAGTCGATCCGCAGCGTCGTCGTCTACTGATCAGGCAACACGGCCGGTGCCGGAGGGCCGGCACCGGCCGCACAGCGAGGACGACATGACGGCAGACGAGAGGGCCACGGCGCCCGCGGCGGAGCGCAACAAGGGGCCGATCCTCGACGTCCTGCGGCGCGTGCTGCCGGAAGAGGGGCTGGTGCTCGAGATCGCCAGCGGCACCGGCCAGCACGTCGTCCACTTCGCCCGCGCCCTGCCGGGCCTCGACTGGCAGCCGAGCGACCCCAAGCCGGAGATGTGCGGCTCGATCGCCGCATGGGCGCAGGCGGAGGGGCTGCCGAACGTGCGGGCGCCGCTGCGGCTCGACGTGCACGACGCGCCGTGGCCGCTCGACCGGGCCGACGCCGTCGTCTGCATCAACATGATCCACATCTCGCCGTGGAGCGCGACGGGCGCCCTGATGCGCGGCGCCGCGCGCCTCCTGCCGCAGGGCGCGCCGCTCGTGCTCTACGGGCCGTATCTTCGTGGCGGCCGGCACACCGCGCCGAGCAACGAGGCGTTCGACCGCCAGCTCCGCGCGCAGGATCCCGAATGGGGCGTGCGCGACCTCGCCGAGGTCGAGCGGGCCGCCGGCGCGGAAGGCTTGTCGCTCGACGAGGTCGTGGAGATGCCGGCGAACAATCTCTGCGTCGTCTTCCGCAGGGACTGACCGCCGGCCGCGGGCGCCTGCGGCTCAGCCGAGGGCGAGCGCCAGGCCGGCGACCGAGACCGCCCAGCCGATCGCCCGCGGCGCGACGTCCCCGAGCGGCAGGCGGCGCAGGCCGAGGCCCAGCCCCATGCCCGCGAGATGCAGCGCGGCGGTGGAGAGCGTGAACCCGATCAGGTAGTTGGCCGCGTCGGCCGCCAGCGGCAGCTCGCTGCCGTGGGCGTGGCCGTGGAACAGGCCGAACAGCGCGACGAGGCCGGCCCCCGCCGCCGTCGGCAGCCGCAGCGACAGGCCGATGATCGTGCCCATCGCGACCACCGAGGCGAGGATCGTCGGCTCGACGAGGGGCAGCGCGACCCCCGCCATCGCCATCAGCGCCCCGGCGAGCATCGAGCCGAGGAACGCCGCCGGCCACAGCCAGACCGAGCGGCCGCCGGCCATCGCGGCCCACAGGCCCACCGACACCATCACCAGCAGGTGGTCGGGCCCCGACACCGGGTGGGCGAGCCCCGCCGAGAAGCCCGACACGGCGCCGGCGCCGACATGGGCGAAGGCCGGCTGGGTCGCGGCGATCAGCAGGGGCAGGGCAAGGATGGTCTTCTTGTGCATTCGGCTCTCCGCTCGCTTTCGATGGCCCTCAGGCGGGCACGCCAGTCCTCGGCGCCGCGGCCCGGAGGCCGCCCGCCCTTTCGAGAAAGGTGATGATGTCCTCGACGCCCCGTCCGCGCGACAGGTCGGTGAAGACGTAGGGGCGGCCGCCGCGCGCCGTCTTCGTGTCGGATTCCATGACGTCGAGATCCGCCCCGACATGGGGGGCGAGGTCGGTCTTGTTGACGATCAGCAGGTCGGAGCGCGTGATGGCGGGGCCGCCCTTGCGCGGGATCTTCTCGCCCTGGCAGACGCTGATGACGTAGAGGGTCAGGTCGGCGAGCTCCGGCGAGAAGGTGGCCGCCAGGTTGTCGCCGCCCGACTCGATGAAGACGACGTCGAGATCCGGGTGCCGGCGGCCGAGGTCGGCGATCGCGGCGAGGTTGATCGAGGCGTCCTCGCGGATCGCGGTGTGCGGGCAGCCGCCGGTCTCGACGCCGACGATCCGGTCCTCCGGCAGCGCCTGCAGCCGGTTGAGGATCAGCGCGTCCTCCTTCGTGTAGATGTCGTTCGTGACGACCGCGACGGAGTAGCGGTCGCGCATCGCCTTGCAGAGCTTCTCCGTGAGGGTCGTCTTGCCGGAGCCGACGGGACCGCCGATGCCGACGCGGAGGGGGCCGTGGGGAGACGTCATGTGCGAAAGAGCCTTACGTCCTGTGTTTCATGTCGCATGGAAGCGATGTCGGCGCGGAAGCTGAAGCCGCCGAGATCGTCGAGGGTCGCCTGGAGGGCGCGCGCGGCGAGGTCGGCGATGGCCGGCTCGAGCGCGGCGACGATGCGCTGGCCGTCGGTCTGGCCGAGCGGCACGAGGCGCACCGCGGCCGAGACGAGGTTCGCCGCGACCGCGTGGAGATAGGCCGGCAGGGCGACCGCGAGCGGCACGCCGTGCCCGGCGGCGGCGACCGCCACGGCCAGCGGGTAGGGCGTCTCCTCCGAGAGGCCCGCCGTGCCGTCGCTCGGCCACGCCTCGCCCGTCGTGCGGTGGAAGGACGAGCCCTGCGACACCGTCTCGACGCGGCGTTCCCGCGAGGGGCAGAGCGCCAGCGCCAGCTCCTCGAGCTCCGCCAGCGCCGCGAGGTCGCGGGCCTCGGCAGCCCGCCAGCGCGCAGGCGAGCAGCACCGCGTCCTGCCAGCCCGCCCCGTGGCGCAGCACGTCGCCGATCCATCCCAGGCAGCTCGCGGCGTCGGATACCGTGCCCTCGCGGACGGCCCATTCGAGGCCGTGGCTGTGGCTGAACGCGCCGACAGGGTAGGCCGGCGACAGCCAGCTCATCAGCCGGTAGAGGGCGGCGACGCCGGCCGGCTCAGCCGCCATGGGCCTCTTCCGCGGGATGGTGCCGATCGTGTCCGGCGGTCGCGGCGACCGCCGGGTGGGATTCGGCCCCGTGATCGTGGTCGCCGTGCCCTGCCATGCCCATGCCCATGGCTGCCGTGGCTGTGGCCGTGATAGGCGCCGTTCTCGGGGTGGAAGGGCGCCTCGACGTCGCGGACATGGCCGCCGAGCCCCTCGATCATCGCCCTGATGACGTGGTCCGGCCTGAGGCGGATGTGGTCGGCGTCGATCTCGGCCGGCAGGTGGCGGTTGCCGACGTGCCAGACGAGGCGCATCAGCATGTGCCGGCTGGGTGCCGTCACCTCCATCAGCGGCTCCGGCGCGGCGCAGACGAGGACGACGCGTCCGTCCTCGAGCTCGAGCCCGTCGCCGTCCCGCAGCGTCGTCGCCTCCGGCAGGTCGAGCAGGAACTCGGTGCCGTGCTGGCCCGTCAGGGCGATGCGGCGGCGGTGCCGCCCGTCATGGTCGAGGATCACCGTGTCGATCGGCGGCTCGAACGAGCCTTCGGGAAGCACCCTGGTCGCGCGCATAAGGTCGTCTCCTCAGAACAGGAAGTAGCGCTGCGCCATCGGCAGGATCTCCGCCGGTGGGCAGGTCAGTATCTCGCCGTCGGCGCGCACTTCATAGGTTTCCGGGTCGACGTCGATCGTCGGCGTGTGGTTGTTGAGGACCATGCTGGCCTTTGAAATGTTTCGCGTTCCCGTCACCGGCAGGAGCGTCTTCGCGACATTCAGTCGCTGCTCGATGCCCGCGTCGAGCGAGGCCCGGGAGACGAAGGTGACAGAGCTCGACGTCAGCGACTTGCCGAAGGCGCCGAACATCGGCCGGAAGTGCACGGGCTGCGGCGTCGGGATCGAGGCGTTCGGGTCGCCCATCGGCGCGGCGACGATCGTGCCGCCGAGCAGCACGAGGTCCGGCTTGACGCCGAAGAAGCCCGGGTCCCACAGCACGAGGTCGGCGCGCTTGCCGGTCTCGATCGAGCCGACATGGCTCGAGATGCCGTGCGCGATCGCCGGGTTGATCGTGTACTTCGCGACGTAGCGCTTCACCCGGAGATTGTCGTTGTCGCCCGTCTCCCCGGGCAGCCGGCCGCGCTGCACCTTCATCTTGTGGGCGGTCTGCCACGTCCGGATGATCACCTCGCCGACGCGGCCCATCGCCTGGCTGTCGGACGCGATGATCGAGAAGGCGCCCATGTCGTGGAGGATGTCCTCGGCGGCGATCGTCTCCTTGCGGATGCGGCTTTCCGCGAACGCGACGTCCTCGGGGATCGACGGGTCGAGGTGGTGGCAGACCATGAGCATGTCGAGGTGCTCGTCGATCGTGTTCACCGTGTAGGGCCGGGTCGGGTTCGTCGAGGACGGGATGACGTTGCCGAGGCCGCACACCTTGATGATGTCGGGCGCGTGGCCGCCGCCGGCGCCCTCGGTGTGGAAGGCGTGGATCGTGCGGCCCTTGAAGGCGGCGATCGTGTTCTCGACGAAGCCCGACTCGTTGAGCGTGTCGGTGTGGATCATCACCTGCACGTCGTGGTCGTCGGCGACCGACAGGCAGGTGTCGATCGCCGCCGGCGTCGTGCCCCAGTCCTCGTGCAGCTTGAGCGAGCAGGCGCCGCCGAGGATCTGCTCGACGAGCCCCGCGGCCGTCGAGGAGTTGCCCTTGCCGGACAGGGCGAGGTTCATCGGCAGCCCGTCGGCCGCCTCGATCATCCGCGCGATGTGCCAGGCGCCGGGCGTGCAGGTGGTGGCGTTGGTGCCGGTCGCCGGCCCCGTGCCGCCGCCGAGCATGGTGGTGATGCCGGAGCAGAGCGCCTCGTCGACCTGCTGCGGGCAGATGAAGTGGATGTGCGCGTCGAAGCCGCCGGCGGTCAGGATCTTGCCCTCGCCGGCGATCGCCTCGGTCGAGGGGCCGATGACGATGTCGACGCCCGGCTGGATGTCGGGGTTGCCGGCCTTGCCGATGCCGACGATCAGCCCGTCCTTCAGGCCGACGTCGGCCTTCACGATGCCCCAGTGGTCGACGATCAGCGCATTGGTGATGACGGTGTCGACGGCGCCGTCGGCCCGGGTGACCTGGCTCTGGCCCATGCCGTCGCGGATCACCTTGCCGCCGCCGAACTTCACCTCCTCGCCGTAGACCGTGCGGTCCTCCTCGACCTCGACCCACAGGTCGGTGTCGGCGAGGCGGACCTTGTCGCCGAGCGTGGGGCCGAACATGTCGGCATAGGCGGCGCGCGAAATCTTGAACGGCATCAGCGCACACCCTTCGTGCGGACGGGGAGGGCCGCGGCGGCGCCGCGGCGGCGGAATTTTGTCCGGGCGCGCACTAGGCATCGCCCGGCCACGACGTTTAGCCTCGCCGCAGATCGATCGACCCGGGAATGGGAGACAGGATGCGGACGATCATGACCACGGCGCTCGCGGCCGCGCTCGCGCTCCCCGCCCTCGCGTCGGCGCCCCTGGCGCAGGAGGCGGCCCCGGCGGAGCCGCCGGCGCAGAGCAGGCCCGGCGCCCCGGAGGGCGGCGTGGCCGGCGAGATCACGCTCGATTCGCTGGTCGGCTGGATCGAGACCTCCGACACCATCGCCGAGCGGGTGTCTCGGACGGAGGCGTTCAACAACGTCGACGTCGCGACGATCGGAAGCGATGCCGACGCGTCCATCCGCAGCCGCATCGAGGAGGCGGTCGCCTCGAACGCGGCCAAGGTCGACGAGCTGCGCGCCGCCATAAGGGGCCGGGAGGCGCTGTCCCGCCGGCTCGAGGCGGTCGGCCTCCGGATCGACCACATCGTCGCGGCGCGGCTGAGCCGCGAGGGCGACCTGCTGCTCTTCATGGGGGGCTGAGGCCGGCCTGCGGCCCTCACGCGGAGAGGCGACGGTCACAGCGGCCCTCCCACCTTGTCGTTGAAGCCGTGCATGCGGCGCCTGCCGGCCACCGGCACGAGCGTGACCTCCCGGCTCTGGCCGGGCTCGAAGCGCACGGCGGAGCCGGCCGGGATGTCGAGGCGCATGCCGCGCGCCTTCTGGCGGTCGAAGTCGAGCGCCTCGTTCGTCTCGAAGAAATGGTAGTGCGAGCCGACCTGCACGGGCCGGTCGCCGGTGTTCGCCACGCTCAGCGTGACCGCCTCGCGGCCGGCGTTCAGCTCGATCTCGCCCTCGGCGGCGACCGTCTCGCCCGGCACCAGCGGCTCGGCCGCCTCGCCGCGGATCGGCATGTGCACCGTCACGAGCTTCGTCCCGTCCGGGAAGGTCGCCTCGACCTGCACGTCGTGCAGCATCTCGGCGATGCCCGGCATCACCTGGTCGGCCCTCAGCACGTGGGCGCCGGCCTCCATCAGCTCCGCCACCGGCCGGCCGTCGCGGGCGCCCTCGACCACGAACTCGGTGATCAGCGCCACCGCCTCGGGGTGGTTGAGCTTGACGCCGCGCTCCAGCCGGTTGCGCGCCACCATGGCCGCCATGGCGATCAGGAGCTTGTCCTTTTCCCTCGGTGTCAGCTTCACGTCGTTCGTTCCCCCCGGTTTCCCGTCGTCAGCCGTTCCAGACCCGCGGCAGCGGCACCTGCAGCGCCTCAAGGCCCCGCAGGATGCTCCGCCGCAGCGACAGCCCGTCCGGCGCCGCCATCCTGACGGCCAGCATGCCGTTCCAGGCGCTGGCGCCCGCTTCGGCCGGCTGGTCGGCGAGCGCCGCCCGCACCGCGTCCAGCCGTTCCTCCGCGTCCGGCGCGACGAGCAGCAGGCTCGCGAAGGCGCGGGCGCCGCCGAGAACCGCCGCGCCGGCGACGGTCTCGTGAACCGCGCCGTCGAGCCGCGTCTCGTCGGCATAGACCAGCCGGCCGCCGCGCCGGATCCGCCAGCTGTCGCGGAAGAGGCCGCTGCGGACCGTCTCGCCGTGCGCCGCGCGGCCGAGCACCACCGGCTCGCAGACGAGGAGGGCGCCGCCCTCGGCGATCTCCGCGCGGAGCGTGCGGCGCAGCCGGCCGCGGTCGAACAGGATCGTCTCCTGCGGCAGCCAGTCGAGCCGCGCGCCGCTGCCGACCTCCAGCCGGATGTCGAGCGCGGCCGCTCCGCCGATCGAACGGTAGACCTTCTCGGCCGCCTGCGTGGTCAGCACCGCGCGGGCCCCGTCGGCCACGCGCGCGGCCACGTCGAAGCGGTCGCCGCCGGTGACGCCGCCGGCGGTGTTGATGAGCACGGCCTCGGGGATCCTCGAGCCGGAGATGCGGGGAAAGCGCAGGCGGAAGGCGCCGCGCTGATAGGCCTCCTCGACGCGGCCGCCGCCGGGCGCGGGCGCGACGGTGAGGCGCGCGGAGCCGCTCGAGCGCTCGTAGAGCGGCATCGCCGGCGCCGCGCCTCCCACGCTCTCAGACGGTGAGACGGCGGCGTACATCCTCCTCCACCATCTCCTCGCGAAGGCCCGACATGACGATCTGCCCACGATCCATCACGGCGAAGCGATCGGCAAGATCCCGCGCGAAGTCGAAGTACTGCTCCACCAGCAGGATCGCGATCCCGCCTTTCTGCCGGAGATAGTCGATCGCGCGCCCGATATCCTTGATGATCGAGGGCTGGATCCCCTCGGTCGGCTCGTCGAGCACGAGGAGCTTCGGCTGGGTGACGAGGGCGCGGCCGATCGCCAGCTGCTGCTGCTGTCCGCCCGACAGGTCGCCGCCGCGCCGCGCCCTCATCTGCTTCAGGATCGGGAACAGCTCGTAGATCTCGTCGGAGATCGCCTGCTTCTCGCCCCGCGGCAGGGCCGCGAAGCCGGTCTGCAGGTTCTCCTGCACGGTGAGCAGCGGGAAGATCTCGCGGCCCTGCGGCACGTAGGCGATGCCGCGGCGGGCCCGGTCGTAGGGCCGCAGGCGCTGCACCTCCTTCTCCTGCCACACGATCCGCCCCTTCGAGACGGGGTGGTGGCCGACGATCGCCTTGAGGAGCGAGGTCTTGCCGACGCCGTTGCGGCCGAGCACGCAGGTCACCTGGCCGGGCTCGGCGACGAGGTCGATCTTCCACAGCGCCTGGGCGGCGCCGTAGTGCAGGTCGACGGAATGAAGCGCGAGCATGGCCGTCACCTCCCGAGATAGACTTCGATGACGCGCGGCTCCGCCGACACCTTGTCGAGCGTCCCCTCGGCGAGGACGGAGCCCTCGTGCAGCACCGTCACCTTCACGTCGAGGTCGCGCACGAACTCCATGTCGTGCTCGACGACGACGACCGACTGTGTCCTGGCGATCTCCTTGAGCAGGATCGCCGTCTGGGCCGTCTCGGCGTCGGTCATCCCGGCCGCCGGCTCGTCGACGAGGAGAAGCTGCGGCTCCTGCGCCAGCAGCATGCCGATCTCGAGCCACTGGCGCTGGCCGTGGCTGAGATTGGCGGCGAGGACGTGGCGCTTGTCGGCGAGGCGGATCGTCGCGAGGATCTCCTCGATCCGGTCCTTCTCGGGGCCGCTCGTGCGGTGGAAGAGCGTCGCGAAGGGCCCGCGCGGGGCCTTGAGCGCGAGCTCGACGTTGTCCCACACGGTGTGGCTCTCGAAGGTCGTCGGCCGCTGGAACTTGCGGCCGATGCCGAGATTGGCGATCTCGGCCTCGTCGAGCGTCGTCAGGTCCGTCGTGCCGGCGAAGTAGACGGTGCCCGTGTCGGGGCGCGTCTTGCCGGTGATGACGTCCATCATCGTCGTCTTGCCGGCGCCGTTGGGGCCGATGATCGCCCGCATCTCGCCCGGCGCGATGACCAGCGACAGGGCGTTGAGCGCCTTGAAGCCGTCGAACGAGACGGTGACGTTGTCGAGGTAGAGCAGGCTTTCGGTCAGCTTCTCGTCCATGGCCTCACTCCGCCAGTTGAGGCGTCTCGTCGACGCCCGCCTCGGCGTCCTCGGACGCGTGCCGGCGCGCGGCGCCGCTCGCCCGCCAGCCGTGGAAGCCCGACACGGCGGTGCCGACGATGCCCCGGGGCAGGAAGAGCGTCACCGCCACGAACAGGGCGCCGAGCGCATAGAGCCAGAACTCGGGGAAGGCGCCGGTGAAGTAGGTCTTGGCGTAGTTGACGAGCACCGCGCCGATGATCGGCCCGACCAGCGTGCCGCGGCCGCCGACGGCGACCCAGACCACCGCCTCGATGGAGTTGGCGGGGGCGAACTCGCTGGGGTTGATGATGCCGACCTGCGGCACGTAGAGCGCGCCCGCGATGCCCGCGAGCATCGCCGACAGCGTCCACACGAAGAGCTTGTAGTGCTCGACCCGGTAGCCGAGGAAGCGCGTGCGGCTCTCCGCGTCGCGCACGCCGACGAGCACCTTGCCGAACTTCGAGGTGACGATCGCCCGGCACAGCACGAAGGCGGCGGCGAGGAAGATCGCCGAGGCCGCGAAGAGCGCGGCGCGCGTGCCTGAGGCCTGGACGCTGAAGCCCAGCAGGTCCTTGAAGTCGGTCAGGCCGTTGTTGCCGCCGAAGCCCATGTCGTTGCGGAAGAAGGCGAGGAGCAGCGCGTAGGTCAGCGCCTGGGTGATGATCGACAGGTAGACGCCCGTGACCCGCGAGCGGAAGGCGAACCAGCCGAACACGAAGGCCAGCGCGCCTGGCACCAGAACGACCATGAGCATGGCGAACCAGAACATGTCGAAGCCGTACCAGTACCAGGGCAGGTGGTCCCAGTTCAGGAAGACCATGAAGTCCGGCAGGACCGGGTTGGCGTAGACGCCGCGGCTGCCGATCTGGCGCATCAGGTACATGCCCATCGCGTAGCCGCCGAGCGCGAAGAAGGCGCCGTGGCCGAGCGAGAGGATGCCGCAGAAGCCCCAGACGAGGTCGAGGGCCAGCGCCAGCAGCGCGTAGGTCAGGTACTTGCCGACGAGCGCCATCGTGTAGGTCGACACCCAGAAGGGGCTCGAATGCGCCGCGTTGAAGTGCAGCAGCGGCACGACGACGGCGACCGCGAGCAGGATCGCGACGACGAGCCAGGTCCAGGCGCCGAGCCGGCGGAAGAGGCCTGCTGTGATCATGCTTCGACAGCCCGTCCCTTCTGGGCGAAGAGGCCGCGCGGCCGCTTCTGGATGAACAGGATGATGAAGACGAGGACGAGGATCTTCGCGAGCACCGCGCCGGCATAGGGCTCGAGGAACTTGTTGGCGACGCCGAGCGTCAGCGCGCCGACGAGCGTGCCCCAGAGATTGCCGACGCCGCCGAACACCACGACCATGAAGGAGTCGATGATGTAGCCCTGCCCGAGATTGGGGCTGACATTGTCGATCTGGCTGAGCGCGACGCCGCCGATGCCGGCGATGCCGGAGCCGAGGCCGAAGGTCATCGCGTCGACCCACGGCGTGCGGATGCCCATCGACGCCGCCATCCGCCGGTTCTGCATGACGGCGCGCAGGCGCAGCCCGAAGGACGAGTAGCGCAGCAGGCCGACGAGCACCGCGAAGACGGCGAGCGCGAAGAACACGATGACGACGCGGTTGTAGGTGAGGTCGAGCCCGCCCAGCGGGAACGAGCCCGACATCCACGAGGGCGTCACGACCTGCCGGTTGGTCGGCCCGAAGATCGAGCGCACCGCCTGCTGCAGGATCAGCGACAGGCCCCACGTCGCCAGGAGCGTCTCGAGCGGCCGGCCGTAGAGGAAGCGGATGATGCTGCGCTCGATGGCGACGCCGATCGCGCCGGCGACGAGGAAGGCGAGGGGGACCGCGATCACCACCGAGGCCTCGGCGAGGCCCGGCACGTAGGCCCCGATCACCTGCTGCACGGCGAAGGTCGTGTAGGCGCCGATCATGACCATCTCGCCGTGCGCCATGTTGATGACGCCCATGACGCCGAAGGTGATGGCGAGGCCGATCGCGGCGAGCAGCAGGATCGAGCCGAGCGAGACGCCGTACCAGACGTTCTGCACCGCGTTCCAGATCGCGATGCTCTCTTCCACGCGGGAGACGGCCGTCTGGGCGCGCTCGCGCACGGCGCCCTCGCTGCGGGCGGCGACGTTCATGAGGAGGCCGAGGGCGTCGCGGTCGCCGCTCGCCGCCACGTCGTCGATCGCCCGGGTCAGCTTCGCCTCGTCGTCGGAGTGCTCGAGGATGATCGCCGCGCGGGCCCGCTTCATGTGGGCGAGGACGGTGTCGTTCGTCTCGGCCGCGATCGCGTCCTCGAGCGGCCCGAGCGCGTCCTCCTCCGGCCGGCCGAAGATCTGGTCGGCGGCGGCGATGCGCACGCGGGCGTCCCTGCTCCTCAGCGTCAGGCTCGCCAGCGCGGAGTTGACGGCCCGGCGGACGGAGTTGTTGACGCGGATGCGGTCGGCGTCGCGCCGCCCGACCTCGCCGAGGACCTCGTCGGTCAGCGGGTCGTGCATGATGTAGCCCTCGCCGCCCTTCACGGCGCGGAAGATCAGGCCGTCCGTCTCGCGGGCGTAGAGGTCGCCGTCTCCGAGGGCGCGCAGCACCGGCGCCACGGCGGGCTCGCCGGTCGCGGCGAGCCTGGAGATGATCTCTTCCTTCTCGTCGTAGCCGGCATCCGGCAGGCCGGCGAGGAGGTCGCGGATGCCCTGGTCCTGCGCGGCGGCCCGCGTCGCGGGCAGGCACGCGGCAAAGGCCGCGAGCAGGATGAGGACGCTCAGCGCTCTGTGCAGCATGGTGACCTTCGGGCTCGTCCGCGGCGGTGGAGCATCGGTGGATGCGCCTGTGGAAATCCTGTGGTGGGAGCCGGCGGGCGGCAGTCTCCCGCCGGCTCCCGTTCGCGCCTCAGGATGGAGGCCTCAGGAGCCCTGTCCGCCGCACTTGCCGGTCTTCACGTTGAAGTTTCCGCACGACAGCGGCGCCCGCCAGTCGGAGATCAGAACCTTCGACTCCGGCAGGTAGTCGGACCACGCGTCGCCCGGCACCAGGCCCGGCGTCTCCCAGACGACGGAGAACTGGCCGTCGTCCTGGATCTCGCCGATCAGCACGGGCTTCGTGATGTGGTGGTTCGGCATCATGGTGGAGTAGCCGCCCGACAGGTTCGGGACGCTGACGCCGACCATCGCGTCGATCACCTTGTCGGGGTCCGTCGTGCCGGCCTTCTTCACCGCCTCGACCCACATGTTGAAGCCGATGTAGTGGGCTTCCATCGGGTCGTTGGTGACGCGCTTGTCGTCGCCGATGAACTTGTGCCAGCCGTCGATGAACTCGTCGTTCGCCTCGGAGTCGACGGACTCGAAGTAGTTCCACGCGGCGAGATGGCCGACCAGCGGCGCGGTGTCGATGCCGGCCAGCTCCTCCTCGCCGACCGAGAACGCCACGACCGGGATGTCGGTCGCCTCGATGCCCTGGTTGGCGAGCTCCTTGTAGAACGGCACGTTGGCGTCGCCGTTGATCGTGGAGACGACGGCGGTCTTCTTGCCCTCGGAGCCGAACGACTTGATGCGGGAGACCTCGGTCTGCCAGTCGGAGAAGCCGAACGGCGTGTAGTTGATGATGATGTCGTCGGCGGCGACGCCGTGATCCTTCAGATACGCCTCGAGGATCTTGTTCGTCGTGCGCGGGTAGACGTAGTCGGTGCCCTTCGAGCACCCAGCGCTCGACGCCTTCCTCGTTCATCAGGTAGTCGACGGCCGGGATCGCCTGCTGGTTCGGCGCGGCGCCCGTGTAGAAGACGTTGCGCGAGCTTTCCTCGCCCTCGTACTGCACGGGGTAGAAGAGGATCGAATTCGAGCTCCTCGAACACCGGCAGAACCGACTTGCGCGAGACCGAGGTCCAGCAGCCGAAGACGGCGGCGACCTTGTCCTGGCTGATCAGCTGGCGCGCCTTCTCGGCGAAGAGCGGCCAGTCCGAGGCCGGGTCGACGACCACCGCCTCGAGCTTCTTGCCGAGCAGGCCGCCCTTGTCGTTCTGCTCCTTGATGAGCATCAGCATGGCGTCCTTCAGGGTCGTCTCCGAGATCGCCATGGTGCCCGACAGCGAGTGGAGAATGCCGACCTTGATCGTGTCGTCGTCCGCCCGGGCGGGCGCCATCTGCGCCGCGGTCGCACCCAGAACGGCCGTCATCCCCAGCACCCGGACAGCGTTCTTCAATAGGTTCATTCTGTCTGTCTCCCCTCTGATTTGGACGCCGCACGGACGCCGGGGAGAAAATCCGCAAGAAGCGGGCCAGTCGCAGCGCCCGCCGGGGACACGTCGTCAAGCCATTGGGAAGATTTGATTTCGCGACATTCGGTGTCTCGGCGAGGGCGGTGACATCGCCATCGTCGCGGCGACGGCAATGGGCAAATGCCTGGTTTGTGACCAGGCGCCAGAGCATGCCTATTCTCGCGCCACTGCGGGATACCGCCGACGAAGGCGCCACTCGCCGACGGCCTCCGGGCCCGGGTGGCCGCACCGGGCGGCGACTCGGACTATGCTGGCGGCGGGAGGACCGCGGCCGCTCCATGCGGAAGGGCGCGCGGGCCGGTGGTATCTTCCGCGTGAACGACGTGATCTCCTTCGGCCTGATGGACAGCATTCACGACGAGACTGGCGCCGGCATCCCCGGAAACGTCGCGGCCATCGGCCACGTCCCGGGCGCCGGCCGGAAGGCCCGCGGTCTGCCGGGGCTTCGGATTCCCGTCCATCCGTCAATGAGCGGCTTCCCCCGCCGCTCGCCGCGCGAAGGTCCGTGCCCCGGGCATGACCTGCCCGCGCCAGAGCCCCTTTGAGCTTCCAGCAGCCACATCCCACCGGAAGACAGAATGAACGCCGACCTGTTCAACGACGCCCGCTTCAGCACCGCCCGTTCGATCATCCGCGACGCAGGCCGCCTGGCGCTATCCTACTTCGCCGAGGTTCACGAGCTGCGCGGCGAGCGGAAGCGCAACGGGCAGGACGTCGTCACCGTCGCCGACCGCGCGGTGGAGGACCTGATACGCGGCCGGCTCGCCTTCGCCTTCCCCGGCGACGGCTTTCTCGGCGAGGAAGGCGGGCTCCACGAGGGCAGGAGCGGGGCTCTCTGGGTCGTCGATCCGATCGACGGCACGAGCGCGTTCCTGCACGGTCTGCGCGACTGGTGCATCTCGATGGCGCTGGTCAGGGACGGGGAGACGGAGCTCGGCCTGATCTACGCGCCTTGCACGGACGAGACCTTCGTCGCCGCGCGGTCGGCCGGCGCATACCTGAACGGCGAGCGGATCAGGGTCGATGACGACTCCACGCTCGAGGACGGGCTGCTCGGGCTCGGCGCCAATTCGCGCGTGCCTGCCGAGGCGGTCTCGGGCTTCGCCCGGGCCCTGCTGCTCGAGGGCGGCATGTTCGTGCGGAACGGCTCGGGCGCGCTGATGCTCGCCCAGGTCGCCTGCGGCCGTCTCGTCGGCTACTACGAGCCGCACATCAATGCGTGGGACTGCCTGGCCGGGCTCTGCCTCGTCGGCGAGGCCGGCGGCTGGACGGCCGACTTCCCCCGCGGCACCGGCATCCTCGACGGCGGCCCGGTGATCGCCGCGGCGCCGCAGGTGCGCGAGGATCTCCTCCGCCTCGTCGAGGCGTCCTCGAAGGCCCGCGCCTGAGCGGGACCGTCCCGCCGGCGCCCCGCGCGACATGACGCCGTGTTGGTCCGGCTCCCGGGCTCTGCTAGGCATGGCGGTGACGGTGTCACCGCGCGCGAGGCTCCGGCGATGGCTGCGATCGAGCCCTATCCTCCGCTGAACGTCCTGAAGCCGGTCGACGGCGACCTCTGGATCGTCGACGGCCCGGTCGTCCACATGCGCTACGTCGTGGGCTCGCTGCCCTTCTCGACCCGCACGACGATCGTCCGGCTGCCCGGCGGCCGCCTCTGGGTCCATTCCCCGGGCCACCTGACGGAGGAACTCAGGGCGCAGGTCGATGCGCTCGGAACGGTCGGCGTTCCTCGTCGCGCCGAACCGGCTCCACTGGATCTCGCTGTCCGCCTGGCAGGCCGCGTGGCCCGACGCCGCCACCTGGGTCGCGCCGGGCGTCGAGGCGAAGGCGGCCGAGGGCGGCTTCCGGATCGACGCGACGCTGCAGGACGACGCCCCGGCCGGGTGGGCAGGGACGATCGACCAGGTGCTGGTGCCCGGCGGCTTCATGACGGAGGCGGTCTTCTTCCACCGGCCGACCGCGACGCTGATCGTCACCGACCTGATCGAGAACTTCGAGCCGGGCCACGTGCACGGCTGGTTCATGAGCCTCCTGATGCGCGCCGGCGGGGTCGTCGCCCCGCATGGCACGACGCCGCGCGACCTTCGGCTGACCTTCCTCGGCCATCGCGCGGCCGTCCGCGCCGCGGCGGAGACGATGATCGGCTGGCGGCCGCGGCGGATCATCCTCGCGCATGGCCGCTGCTTCGAGGACGACGCGCCGGCCGAGCTCAAGCGCGCGCTGGCCTGGACCGGCGCGAAAGGCGGCGGGCCGCTCTAGAAGCCGTAGACCGGCATCGTCTCGTGCCGGGCGGAGTAGATCGGCGCCGGGATCGCCGCGACCTCGTGCGCGCCCAGCACCTCCGCCGCGTCGCGCGGCAGCCCGAAGAAGAGCGTGCCCTCCGTCTCGTCCCCCGGCATCCACGGCTGGTCGAGCTGGAACTGGTCGGTCGCCGGCCCGTGCCGCGGCCGGTAGGCGAGGACCGGAAGGGAGGAGTTGCGCAGGGCGTAGATGAGGCCGGCCGTGATGGCGCGGCCGTTGACGACGATGCGCTTCGCCCCCGTCTGCGTCGCGACCTGCTCGAGGCCCGCGGCCGTCACGTCCCAGCCGCCGAGCTGGCGCATCTGGCGGAACGGCCCCGAGGCGGTGGTCGGCTCGACGGTCGTCGATCCGACGAGCACGACGAGGCTCGCGAGGCCGCACACGACGAGGTTGCTCACCAGGAAGAAGCGCCAGCCGAGGCGGACGATCAGGCCGGTCGCGAGGACGATGCCGGCGGGATAGGCGGTCGCCGCCCAGTTGGCGTTGGCGTGCGACAGGAAGCCCTGCAGGGTGATCGCCGCGATGACCGGCCAGGAGAGCCACAGGAGAAGCCGGTCGGTGTCGGGCCGGTCGGTGCGGGTTCCGAGGAAGAGGGCGGCCAGCATCGCCAGCAGCACGGCCGGCCCGGCGACGGCGAACTGGGCGGCGAAGAACTCGAAGCCGGCCGTCGCGTTCAGCCGCGACAGGCTCCAGCCGATATTGTCGCCGGTGTGCTCGAAGGTCGCGAAGCCGTGCGCGGCGTTCCACCAGAGGTTGGGCGCGACGACGAGCAGCGCCAGCACGAGGCCGACCGCCGCCTCGCGCCGCATCAGCGCGCGCCTGACCCACGGCAGGGCGACCGCCGCCAGCACCGCCAGGGCGGGCAGGTAGACCATCGCGTACTTGGCGTAGAGGCCGAGGCCGGTGGCGACGCCGAAGACCAGCGCAGGCCAGAGGCGCGGCCGCTCGACGTACTCGACCAGCGCGTAGAGCGCGACGCTCCAGAAGAACAGCAGGAAGACGTCGGTGGTGATCAGGAACGAGGACAGGGCGATGCCCGGCATGATGGCGTAGAAGATGCCCGTCCATATGCCGGCGGCCCGGCCGTAGAGCCGTGCACCCAGGGCCGCGAGCACCAGCGCCGTGCCGAAATGGAAGATCGGCGACGCCGCCCGCACGCACGCCGGGCCGGAGCCGCAGACATGCGTCTCGAGCGAGATGATCCACGCGATCATCGGCGGCTTCGTGAAGTAGCCGAAGGCGAAGTGGCGCGACCACGCCCAGTACTGCGCCTCGTCGAAGCCGAGCTCGCTGGGCGAGACAACGAGGGCGACGAGCCGTATAAGCATCACCGCGCCGAGCAGCGCGACCAGCATCGGCCAGCCCGGCGTCCAGCGGGGCGGCCACGGGCGCGGGGCTCGACGTTCAGGGGATGAGGCTGTCGAAGCGGTCACTGAACTCTCGTCTGGGCGCGCCGGGCAGGGTCGGGACGGCAACTCGGGGGACGCGTCCGCCGCGAAGACAGCAGGTGCGGGAACGGCCCGCAAGGCCGACGGAGCCACTGTAGCGCCCGATATGACCGTCCGTTTCCCCCGCGCCTCAATAGACCGCCTGCGCCGGCTCGCCAAGGACCGGCCCCTGCTGGCGCTCCTCGCCGTGCTCGCCGTGGTGAGCGCGGTCTTCCTGCTCTTCCCGTCGCTCGACATCGCGGTGAGCCGCGCCTTCTACGACGGCAGCCGGTTTCCGCTGATCGTCGACCCGACGCTGCGCGCCGTGCGCGATTTCGGCACCTGGGTGACGACCACGGTCGTGGTGCTGGCGATCCTCGGGGTCGTCGTCCCGCTGACGCGCGGCTGGCGCCGCTTCGTCTTCGCCCCGCACGAGGGGATCTACGTCCTGCTCGTCTATCTCGTCGGCCCGGGGCTGATCGTGAACAGCCTGTTCAAGAACGTCTTCGGGCGCGCGCGGCCGCGCGAGATCGTCGAGTTCGGCGGCGCCGAGGCGTTCTCCCGCGTCTGGGTCGTCTCCGACAGCTGCCTGTCCAACTG
This sequence comes from uncultured Alphaproteobacteria bacterium, assembly GCA_963816555.1. Lineage (GTDB taxonomy): Bacteria > Pseudomonadota > Alphaproteobacteria > Rhizobiales > Tepidamorphaceae > Lutibaculum. The sequence continues at coordinate 28,805 of CAWFLD010000014.1, forward strand.
CTCGTTCGTGTCGGGCGAGGGTGCGGCGGCGGCGGCGCTGCTCTGCGTCCTCGTCGCGGTGCCGCGCAGCGAGCGACTCGTCGTCGGCGCCGGCCTGACGGTCGTCGCCGGCGTCGTCTCGCTCAACCGCGTCGCCTTCGGCGGCCATTTCATCTCCGACACGCTGATCGCCTGGCTCATCGTGCTCCTCGTCGCGGTGGCGCTGAAGCCGGTCTTCTTCGGCCGCAGGGGCGAGGCGATCGACGCGGCCGTCGCGCGGATGAGCGCCCGCGTCGCGCCCGCGCGGAAGCGGCTCGAGGCGCCCTTTCTCCGGGCCGCGTCGGGCCTGTGGGCCCGGCTTGCGAAACGGGCTCGCTGAGCCGGGCCGCCTCGTGGCACGCTGTCATCGTCCTGAGACGGAAGCGGGCTAGCCGCTTCGCGGACGACGCCCACCGGAGAGCTGCACGATGAGCCTCATTGCCTTCGAACGCGACGGGTCCTTCCTGCGCGGCAACATCCACACCCACTCCACCATGTCGGACGGCGTTTTGCCGCCGGAAGAGGTGGTGCGGGCCTATGCCGACGCCGGCTACGACTTCCTCTGCCTGTCCGACCACTTCCTGTCCGAGTTCGGCTTTCCGGTCACCGACACGAGGCCGCTGCGCACCAACCGCTTCACGACCATCCTCGGGGCGGAGATCCATGCGCCGGCGAACAGCCACGGCGAGTGGTGGCACGTGCTGGCCGCCGGGCTGCCGGAGGATTTCGCGCCGCTGGGCGAGGGCGAGGACGGGGTCGCGCTCTCCCGCCGCGCCCGCGAGGCCGGCGCCTTCGTCGGCATCGCGCATCCGCAATGGTCGAGCCTGACGATCGAGGACGGGCGGGCGCTCGCCGGCATCGCCCACACCGTCGAGATCTACAACACCGGCTGCGACGTCGAGTGCGCGCGGCCGGACGGCACGTATCTGCTCGACCAGCTCCTGAACGAGGGGCATCGCCTGACCGCCTATGCCGCCGACGACGCGCATTTCCGCTGCGAGGATGCGTTCGGGGGCTGGATGATGGTGAAGGCCGAGGCGAACGAGCCGGAGGCGCTTCTCGCGGCGATGAAGGAGGGTGCCTTCTACTCCACGCAGGGCCCGCTCATCCACGACGTCGGCCTCGACGGCGGCGAGATCGAGGTCGCCTGTTCGCCCGCGGCCGCCGTCTCCCTCGTCGGCCGCGGCTCCCGCGCACAGGTCACGCAGGGACGGCAGCTCACGCGCGCGCGGCTGCCGCTCGACAAGTTCCGCGGCGACTGGTTCCGCCTCGTCGTCAGCGATGCGGCCGGCCGGCGCGCCTGGTCGAACCCGGTCTGGCTCGACTGAGCGCCACCCGGCGGGCCGGCGGGCCTTGACGCACCTCAAGGTGCCCAGCCGGCCCGCCATCCTATCCTCTGCTCGTCGATGGCTCCCCGGCGGGAGGAGACGATGCAACCGGAACCCACGCGCCGCAGCTTCCTTCGCCTTTCGGCGGCCGGGCTGGCGACGGCGGCGCTCGTCGGATGCGGCGACGAGGCGACGGCCTACGAGCGCGCGGCGTCCGAGCTGCGACGGCCGCTCGCGGCCGCCCCGGAGGCGGCGGAGCTCGTCCGCTTCGCGACGCTGGCCGCGAGCGGGCACAACACCCAGCCATGGCGGTTCGAAACGTCGGATGCGGGCCTGTCCATCCTGCCGGACTTCAGCCGAGCGACCCCGGTCGTCGATCCCGACGACCATCACCTCTACGCAAGCCTCGGCTGCGCCGCCGAGAACCTCGTTCACGCCGCCCGGGCGCGCGGCCTGGCGGGCGATGTGGCGTTCGAAGCGTCGGGGCAGGGACGGGCGGAGGTGTCGCTCGAGCCGGCGGCCGCCGAGGAGACGGCGTTCTTCCGCGCGATTCCCGCCCGCCAGTGCTGCCGGGCCGCCTATGACGGCCGAGCGGCTCCGGCCGACGTGATGTCGCGCCTCGTGGCTGCCGCGAACAGCCACGGCGTCGATGCCGTCTTCCTCACGGAGGAGGCGCGCATGGAGGACGTGCTCGCCCTCGTCGTCGAGGGCAACAGCCGCCAGATGGACGATCCCGCCTTCGTGGCGGAGCTGAAGCGGTGGCTGCGCTTCAACGCGCGCGAAGCCATGCGCCAGGGCGATGGCCTCTACAGCGCGGCCTCCGGGAACCCGACCATGCCGAGCTGGATCGCGCCGGTGATGTTCGACCTGTTCTTCACCAAGGGCGGCGAGAACAGCAAGTATGCCGAGCACGTCCGCTCGTCGGCGGGCCTCGCCGTCTTCGTGGGCCCGAGCGACGATCCGGCAGGCTGGTTCGCGGCGGGCCGTGCGTGCCAGCGTTTCGCGCTGCAGGCGACGGCGGACGGGCTGAAATACGCCTTCGTGAACCAGGCCGTCGAGGTACCGGAGGCGCGGGCCGAGCTGCAGTCGCTGCTCGGGCTCGGCGGCCGGCGGCCGGATCTCGTCGTGCGCTTCGGATACGGGCCGGACATGCCGCGCTCCCTGCGCAGGCCGCCCGGCGAGGTGATGGCCCGGGCCGGCGGGCCGCGGACGGATGACGCCTGAGGCTCGAGCGGCGAGGACCAGCGGATACCCCATGTGGCAACGACCCATCGTCTTCCGCGATCGCCGGGACGCCGGCCGCCGGCTCGCCGAGGCGCTGACGCCCGGAGGCCGTGGCGATCTCCTCGTGCTGGCATTGCCGCGCGGCGGCGTGCCGGTGGGCTACGAGGTCGCGCAGGCCCTGCGGGCGCCGCTCGACGTCGTGCTGGTGCGCAAGATCGGCGCCCCGGGCAATCCCGAGTTCGGCCTCGGCGCGGTGGTCGACGGGCCGGACCCGCAGACCGTGCTGAACGACGAGGCGATGGCCCGTCTCGACCCGCCGGCGGGCTACGTCGAGGCCGAGATCGGCCGCCAGCTCGCCGAGATCGAGCGCCGGCGCGGCCTCTACCGGGGCAGCCGCGCGCCGGAGCCCGTCTCGGGGCGCGACGTCGTGCTCGTCGACGACGGCATCGCCACGGGCGGCACCGCGCGCGCCGCACTCCGGGCACTGGCGAAGGCGGGGGCGCGGCACGTCACCCTCGCCGTGCCGGTCGCGCCGCCCGACGTGCTCGAGAGCCTGCGCGGCGAGGCCGACGAGGTGGTGTGTCTCGCGGCACCGGCCGATTTCCGGGCGGTCGGGCTCCACTACGAGAACTTCGACCAGACGACGGACGAGGAGGTCGTGCGGCTGCTGGACGAGGCGCGCGCCTTCGCGCAGCGGCCGGCCGGGTAGGATCCGGCGTCAGCCGGTCAGCCAGGCGAGGGCGCGGCGCAGCCGCCCGCTCGCGTCTTCGTCGAACCAGTCGCCGTGCGAGAGGATCACGCGCTCCGGCTGCCAGGCGACCGCACGACGAGCGGCCGCGGCCGCCTCGCGCCGGTTGAGGCCGATCACCCTGCGCAGATAGGCCGGCGCGCGGCCCTCGGGCGCCGTCGCGCCGACGAGGCGCGCGCCCTGCCGCGCGAGGAAGGGCAGGTCTTCCGGCCGCACGTTGACCACGAGGTCGGTGAGGACGAGCGTCCGGCTCGCCCGGTGGAAGAACACGACCTCGCGGAAGCCCAGTCCGCCGCGGACCACGGCCTGGTCGATCTCGCCAGCCCAGTCCGGCGGCGGCGCGTCGTCGAGATCGTGGTCGATCCGCACGCCCGACGCCTTGACGGACGGCCGCTTGCGCAGGCCGGGCGCAGCCCATGTCGCGGCGTCGGCGCACCGGTCCTGCCAGGCCTTCAGGTAGGACCAGTGGACGCTGTTCGGCGCCACCAGATGGCGAATGCGGCCAAGGGCCTGCAGCTCGTCGTGGAGGCGCGGCGTGAAGCGCGTGGGCGAGTGGAGCCAGAGATCGCCGCCGTGCAGCCGGACGATCGTCATCCGCACCGGCAGGGGCATGCCGAAGGCGCGGTGGCCGCTGTCGACGATCCAGACGTCGTCGGCGACCGGCTTGGCCGTGTCGAGCGGGGCGTAGGAGGTCTTCGGTCCGGGCATCGGGCGCTCCTTCCGCTGCGATACGCCTGTCGGCCGCCGGCGGTTCCCGGTTCCGGAGGGGGCGGCGGGCAGCGGGGCCGATGCCGGTCCCCGCTGCCCGGTCGCGATCAGACGCGGACGATGTGCCCTCGCTTCGCCGCAGGCGCCCCGACCGGCAGGCCTTCCAGGCTGCGGTCGGTCGCCGGCATCTCGCCGGTGGCGAGCCAGCGGGCGCAGTCCTCGCCGAGCTCGCGCCGGGCCCGCGCCTCGTAGGCGAGGCTGTCGGAGGCCATGAGCGCCTCCGTCCAACGGCCGTTCGTGCCCTTGTGGATGAAGGTCTTGCCGCCGCCGTTCCAGAGCACGCCGCCGAGCGGTGCGGACTTCTCCGCGTGCGCCTTCATGTAGTCGAAGCTGCAGTGCTCGAGGATCGCCGGCCAGCGCGCCTCGTCGACCTCGATCTCGAGGAATTCGGCGATGCGCCGGATCTGGCCCGGCATGTCCGCCTTGAGGTCGGCGAAGTGGACCAGCATCACGTTCGGCAGGTGGCGGATCGCCCACCACGAGCGGACGTTCTCCCAGAACGGCCAGAACGGGTGGCCGTCCTTCTCCAGCCACTCCTGGAAGTACTGGCGCACCGACGCGGGCGGCTTGCCGAGCGCCGGGCCGACGCGGCCGGGCGTGTCGTTGAGGGCCTTGTAGAACAGCTCGTTGGCGTTGGCGTGGTGGTTGTACATGCTGAAGAGCACGTCGCGGCCGTCGCGGCCGATATAGAGGTACTTGGCCTTCGGCGAGAAGACGAGCGCGTCGACGGGCAGGTGCGTCTTCAGGAATCGCCGGTGCGTCTGGGCCTCGACGGCCGGCAGCTTGATCTCCTTCGGCGGCACCCGGAGGTCGAGCCAGGGCGACATCTCGCCGACGTCGACGTCCTCGGCGCCGGCGAAGATGAGCTGCGCGACGATCTGCTGCGTCCAGGTCGTCCCGGACTTGGCGTAGGTCGCGATGACGACGTCGTCGTCGCGGAACCGGAAGTCGTTCCAGATGGTCGAGTCGAAGTGGTGGTTGTGCATCTCGCGCGTCTTGCGCGGCCAGATGTTCGCTTGCGTATTCATGTTCGGGCTCCAACCCAGGAAGTCGAGGCCCGCTGTCTACGCTCCGCCTGTTTCGACGTGATTTCTCGGTGAAGCGATCGTGTTTCCGCCCGGAAACAAGGTTTCGTCGTCGCTCAGGAGCGCGCCGCCTCGTGCTCGATCAGCGCCTTCTTCACCGTTTCCATCTTCCGCTCGAGGTGGCGCTTGAGGAGCGGCGCGAGGCGGCGGCCCTGCCGGCTTTCCAGCGCCGCCAGGATCTCCTCGTGCTCCTCCATCGCCTCGTGCCAGCGCTTGCCGGACATGTTCGCCATGTAGCGGGCGCGGCGCACGCGCTGCGACAGCATCTTGTGGTGCTGGGCGAGGGTGGGGTTGCGGGCCGCGTCGAGGATGGCGCCGTGGATCGCCTGGTTGAGCTCGAAGTAGCTCGCCATGTCGCCCTCCTCGAAGGCCTGGCGCATGCGCTCGTGGCAGGTGCGGACCGCCGCGATCTCCTCGTCGGTGATGCGCTTGCAGGCGAGTTCCCCGGCCACCGCCTCGAGCGCCGCCATCACGGGGAAGGCTTCCTCGACCTCCTCGACGGTCAGGCGGGAGACGCGGGCGCCGCGATTCGGCACGAGGCGGACGAAGCCTTCCGCCGCGAGGATCTTCAGCGCCTCGCGCAAGGGGGTGCGCGACACGCCGAAGCGCTCGGTCAGCGCCTTCTCCGGCACCTTCTCGTCGCCGGCCAGCTCGCCCGACACGATCATCGCGCGGACGCGCTCGGCGAGCTCCACGGAGAGCGGCGGGCGCGCGATCGTGGTGTCGTGGAGGTTCATGCGTCGATCCTATCCCCAACGACGGCCCGGGCAAGCACCTGCGCGACGTGCAGGGCGCCCCGTCCGCTGCCGTCGGCGATCTGGTGCCGGCACGACGTGCCGTCGGCGACGATCAGCGCGTCCGGCGCGGCCTCGCGCACCGCGGGCAGGAGCGAGAGCTCGCCCATGGCGCGCGAGACCCCGATCGTCTCGGCGTCGTAGCCGAACGCCCCGGCCATGCCGCAGCAGCTCGATTCGATCGTCTTCACCTGAAGCTCCGGCACGAGGCGCAGCACGCTCTCGCAGGCGGAGAAGGCGTCGAACGCCTTCTGGTGGCAGTGGCCGTGCAGATGCGCGGTCGTCGGCAGGGGCTTCAGCGGCAGGTCGAGCCGGCCCGCCTCGCTCTCCGCCGCCAGGAACTCCTCGAACAGCTTGGCGGAGCGGGCGATGCGCGCCGTCTCCTCGCCCGGCAGCAGCGCCGTGAACTCGTCGCGCAGCGTCAGCAGGCAGGACGGCTCGAGGCCGACGATCGTGCGGCCGGCCTCCAGGTGCGGCCGCAGCGCCGCGACCGTGCGGCGCGCCTCCTCGCGCGCCTCCTCGACGAGGCCGGCGGAGAGGAAGGTGCGGCCGCAGCACAGGGGCCGCTCGCGCGGTCCCGCCGTCAGCGGGTGGACGGCGATGCCGGCGGCCTTGAGCACCGTGACGGCGGCGCGCAGGTTCTCCGGCTCGAACCAGCGGTCGAACGTGTCGGCGAAGAGCACCACCTCGCGCGCGCCCTCCGTGGCGCCCGCCACCTCCGCCTCGCCGTCGCGGAACCAGTCGCCGCGGAAGCGCGGCAGCGAGCGCTCCTTCGCGAAGCCGAAGAGCCGCTCCGACAGGGCCGGCACGCCGGGGATGCGGTCGCGCAGCGCCATCAGCCCGCCGGCCCGCGCGGCCGTCGGCGCGTAGCGCGGCAGGTAGGCGACGAGCCGGTCCTTCGCGGTGAGGCCGTGCGTCTTCGCCCGCGCCGCCAGCACCTCGATCTTCATGCGCGCCATGTCGACGCCGGTCGGGCACTCGCGGCGGCAGGACTTGCAGGAGACGCAGAGCTTGAGCGTCTCCATCATCTCGTCGGAGGTGAGGGCGTCGGGCCCGAGCTGGCCGGACAGCGCCAGGCGCAGCGTGTTGGCGCGGCCGCGCGTCACGTCCTTCTCGTTGCGCGTCACGCGGTAGCTCGGGCACATGGCGCCGCCCTTGAGCTTCCGGCAGGCGCCGTTGTTGTTGCACATCTCGACGGCGCCCTGGAATCCGCCGGCGGCGCCCGGCCAGCCGGACCAGTCGAGCGCGACGGCCCGGTCCTCCACCGCGTAGCCCGGCGGATAGCGGAAGAGCGTGCGGTCGTTCATGCGCGGCGGCCGGACGATCCGGCCGGGGTTCAGCACGCCCTCGGGATCGAAGCGGTCCTTCACCTCCTCGAACGCCTTCACGATGCGCGGCCCGAACATCGCCTCGTGGAACTCCGAGCGGGCGATGCCGTCGCCGTGCTCGCCCGAGTGCGAGCCCTTGTACTCGCGCACCATGGCGAACGCCTCCTCGGCGATCGCGTGCATGGTCTCGGCGTCCTTCTCGAGCTTCATGTTGAGCACGGGCCGCACGTGCAGGCAGCCGACCGAGGCGTGCGCGTACCAGGTGCCGCGCGTGCCGTGCTTCTCGAAGACCCGGCTCAGCCGGTCCGTGTAGTCCGCGAGGTCGGGCAGGGGGACCGCGCAGTCCTCCACGAACGAGACGGGCTTTCCCGCCTCGCGCATGCTCATCATGATGTTGAGGCCGGAGCGGCGGAACTCGGCGATGTCGCCCTGCAGGCCGGGATCGAGAACCTCCACGACGCCGCCCTCGTGGTCGCCGCCGCGCCCGAAGGCGAAGCCCAGGCCCTCCATCGTGTCCTTCAGCGCCTCGATCCGGCGCTCGTTCTCGGCCCACTCGCCTTCCGCGAACTCGACGAGCAGCAGCGCGGCCGGCTCGCCCCGGACGAAGCTCTCAAGCGTCCTGCGGAACATCGCGATGTCGCGGCCGAGCGAGATCATCGTCGCGTCGACCAGCTCGACCGAGGTCGGGTCGAGCTTCACGAGATGCTGCGCGGCGTCCATCGCCTTGTAGAAGGTCGGGAAGTGGCAGACGCCGAGCGCCTTGCGCGCCGGGGGCAGGGGCCAGAGCTTCAGCTCGATCGCCGTCGACAAGGCGAGCGTGCCTTCCGAGCCGACGAGCAGGTGGGCGAGGTTGTGCGGCGCGCGCTCGGGCACCAGCGCATCGATGTTGTAGCCGCCGACCCGGCGCGTGACCTTCGGGAACCGCGCGTCGATCTCGTCCGCCTCGCGCTGTCCCAGCGCCAGCATCTGCGAGGCGAGCGCGTCGTTGCTGCCCTCCGCCGAGCGGGCCGAAGCGGGCGGCGGTGCCGTCCGCCATCAGCGCGTCGATGGCGACGACGTTGTCGCGCATGATGCCGTAGCGCAGCGAGCGGGCGCCGCAGGAATTGTTGGCCGTCATGCCGCCGATCGTGGCGCGCGAGGCGGTCGAGACGTCGACGGGGTACCACAGGCCGTGCGGCTTCAGCGCCCGGTTCAGCTCGTCGAGCACGATGCCGGGCTCGACCACCGCCCGGCGGTTCTCGACGTCGAGCTCGACGATCCGGTTCAGGTGCCGCGAGTAGTCGACGATGACGCCGGAATTGACGGTCTGGCCGCACTGCGAGCTGCCGCCGCCGCGGGCGGTCAGGGGAATGCGCTCCTCGCGGGCGGCGTCGAGCGCCAGCGCGACGTCGTCCATCGTCTTCGGGATGACCACCGCCGCCGGCATCACCTGGTAGATCGAGGCGTCGGTCGCATAGCGCCCGCGGGTGAAGAGGTCGAAATGCGCGGAGCCGCTCAGCTCCCTGTCGAGCCGCCGCCGAAGTCCCGGCCGAAGTAGTTCCGTCACCTGACCCTCTTGACGAAATAATGAATTCATAATCCACTTTGGCTTGGCGGGCCTCGGCCCGCAAGGTCGAAGTCGCCGAGGCCGCGGTGGCGCCTCGGGCGGCGCGGTTGTCGGCCAAGCCGAGGAGCACGCCGATGAACACGATGCCGGGCCGGCATTTCCTGCAGATACCGGGGCCCACGAACGTCCCGGACCGCGTGCTGCGGGCGATGGACATGCCGACCATCGACCATCGCGGCCCACAGTTCCAGGAGATGGCGACCAGGGTCCTCGGCGGCCTGCGCGCGATCTTCGGCACGAAGAACCCGGTCATCGTCTATCCCGCCTCCGGCACCGGTGCGTGGGAGGCGGCGCTCGTCAACACGCTGTCGCCCGGCGACCGGGTGCTGATGTACGAGACGGGCCAGTTCGCGACCTTGTGGAAGAGGCTGGCGGAACGCCTTGGCCTCGTTCCGGAATTCCTCGAAGGCGACTGGCGCTCCGGCGCCGATCCCGACGCCATCGAGGCGCGCCTGCGCGAGGATTCGGGCCACGACATCAAGGCCGTCTGCGTCGTCCACAACGAGACGTCGACGGGCTGCACCAGCCGCATCGACGAGGTGCGCGCCGCGCTCGACGCCGCCGGCCACCCGGCGCTCCTCATGGTCGACACGATCTCCTCGCTCGGCTCCATCGAGTACCGCCACGACGACTGGGGGGTCGACGTGACGGTGGGCGGCTCGCAGAAGGGGCTGATGCTGCCGCCGGGCCTGTCCTTCAACGCCGTCTCCGACAAGGCGATCGCGGCGCAGAAGACGGCGAAGCTGCCGCGCTCCTACTGGTCGTGGGACGAGATGCTGGAGGCGAACGGCCGCGGCTTCTTCCCGTTCACGCCGGCGACGAACCTCCTCTACGGCCTCGACGCTGCGATCGACATGCTGAACGAGGAGGGGCTCGACAACGTCTTCGCCCGCCACCAGCGCCATGCCAGGGCGACGCGCGCGGCGGTGCAGCACTGGGGCGGCAATGGCGGCGTCGAGGTGCTGTGCCAGAACCCGCGGCACTATTCGGGATCGCTGACGGCGGTGCTGATGCCGGAGGGGCACGACGCCGACGCCTACCGGAAGGTCGTGCTCGAGAACTTCAACATGTCGCTCGGCAACGGGCTCAACAAGCTGCAGGGCCGCGTGTTCCGCATCGGCCACCTCGGCGATTTCAACGATCTGATGCTCATGGGGACGCTGGCAGGCGTCGAGATGGGCTTCGAGAAGGCCGGCATTCCCTACAGGAAGGGCGGCACCCAGGCGGCGATGGACGTGCTGACGGAAGAGACGAAGGAGGCCGTTTCGAACTAGACTGCCGCTGCGGCGGAAAACGACCCAACAAAAAAGCAAATTTGGGAGGAACAGCATGAAAAAGCTACTGATGGCAGGCGCAGCGCTCGCCCTGATGATGGGGGCCGCGCAGGCGCAGACCGTGCTCAAGCTCGGCCATGTCGGCGACCCCGGCTCGCTCTACGAGGAGACGGCGAACAACTTCGCCAGCTGCGTCAAGGACAGCGGCAAGGCCGAGGTGCAGGTCTTCGGCTCGTCGCAGCTCGGCAACGACGAGGAGATGCTGCAGAAGCTCAAGCTCGGCCAGCTCGCCTTCTCGATCCCGTCCTCGATCATGAGCTCGGTGTCGGACGTCTTCGGCGTCTTCGAGATGCCCTACATCATCAAGAGCCGCGACCACATGCGCCGCGTCCGCGACGAGCTCGGCGACACCTTCCGCGAGGCGACCCGCAAGAAGGGCTACGAGCTGATCGGCTTCTGGGAGAACGGCTTCCGCAACATCACGAACAACGTGCGGCCGATCGACAAGCCCGAGGACCTCGAGGGCATCAAGCTCCGCACCCCGAAGGGCCAGTGGCGCGTGAAGATGTTCCAGGCCTACGGCGCCAACCCGACGCCGATGGCCTTCTCCGAGGTGTTCACCGCGCTCAAGACCGGCGTGATCGACGGCCAGGAGAACCCGCTCGCCCAGATCTACTCGGGCAAGTTCCAGGAGGTGCAGAAGTACCTCTCGATGACCGGCCACGTCTATTCGCCGGCCTATCTCGTCACCTCCAGCCGCAACTGGAAGGGCTGGGACGACGACCTCAAGAAGGCGATCTCGGACTGCGCGACGAAGTCGAGCGACTTCGCCTACAAGCGCTCGGCCGAGCTCGACGACGAGCTGATCGGCAAGATCAAGGAGGCGGGCGTCGAGGTGAACGACGCCGACAAGCAGGCCTTCATCGACGCCTCCGGCCCGATCTACGACGAGTTCGGCCAGCAGGTCGAGGGCGGCAAGGAGCTCATCAGCAAGATGCAGGAGCTCGGCAAGGGCTCCTGACGCCCCGGCACGACGCAGGCGGCGCCGGCCCCGTGCCGGTGCCGCTTCTTCCCGGTTCCTCGCTGCGCCGCGCTCGACGCGGAGGGAGACGCCCCACGTGCGCCCATTTGCCCGGTTTCTTGGTGAAATCCTGTCCTGGATCGTGATCACGCTGATGGTGGTGCTGACCTCCGTCGTGGTGATCGCCGTCATCTACCGAAAGGCCGGCGCCTCGCTGTCCTGGTACGACGAGATCGCCTCGGTGCTGCTCGCCTGGATCACCTATTACGGCGCGGCGCTGGCCGCGCTGAAGCGCAGCCATATCGGCTTCGACGACGTGCTCCTCGCGCTGCCGCTGCCGGCGCGCAAGGTGGCGGTCGTGGTCGCGGAGGCGCTGGTGCTGTTCTTCTTCGGCCTGCTCGCCTGGGCCGGCTGGACGGTCCTGCAGATCCTGCAGGGCGAGACGCTCGTCAGCCTCACGTGGGTGCCCGTCTCGATCACCCAGTCGGTGATCCCGATCGGCGCCGTCCTGTTCATCGTGTCCGAGCTCCTGAGCCTTCCGGACTACTGGCGCGACATCATGAGCGGCCGCTCCTCGGAGCATTCCGTCATGGCGCACGGCGACGCGCCGAACTCCGAGCACGAGATCGCCGCCCCGCGGACGGAGCAGGCCCGATGACCATCGGCTTCATGTTTCTCGCCCTCGTGGCGATGGTCTGCATCAACGTGCCGATCGCCATCGCGCTGTCGCTCGCGGCGGTCCTCGGCATCCTCATCACCGACGGCACCGGCGCCCTCGTCACGGTCGGCGTCGACATGTATGGCGGCGCGCGCTCGTTCTCGCTGATCGCCATCCCGATGTTCGTCCTCGCCGGCGCCATCATGAACGCGACGGGCATCACCCGCCGCCTCATCGCCTTCGTCTCCGCGATGATCGGCTTCGTCCGCGGCGGCCTCGCCATGGTGACGATCGGCGTGTCGCTGTTCTTCGCCGAGATCTCGGGCTCCGCGGTCGCCGACGTCGCGGCGATCGGATCGGTGCTGATCCCGGCGATGAAGAAGCGCGGCTATGGCGGGGCGCTGTCGGCGGCCGTGACGTCGTCCTCGGCCTCGCTCGCCATCATCATCCCGCCGTCGATCCCGATGATCCTCTATGCCGTCTCGGCCGGGACGAGCGTCGAGGAGCTGTTCGTCGCCGGCCTCGTGCCCGGCATCATCGGCGCCGCCGGGCTGATGACCGTCGCCCACATCTTCGCGCGTCGCTACGACCTGCCGAAGGAGGCGGCCTTCGACCTCAAGGCGCTGCGCCGCACCTTCGTCGAGGCTCTGCCGTGCTTCGCCCTGCCGATCATCATCCTCGGCGGCATCTTCGGCGGCCTCGTCACCGCCACCGAAGGCGCGGGCCTCGCCGTCGTCGCCGCGATCCTGGTCGGCCTGTGGTACCGCGAGATCGACTGGGGGGCGCTCAAGCAGGCCATGCTCGAGGGCGGCATGCAGACCGCCGTCGTCATGCTGCTCGTCGCGGCCTCGGTGCTGATGGGCAACTACCTGACCGGCGCGCGGGTGCCGCAGCAGCTCGCCGCGGGGATCCTCGACCTGACGACGAACAAGTACATGATCCTGCTGATCCTGAACGTGTTCTTCCTGATCATCGGGTTCTTCCTGCACTCCGCGGCGGCGATCATCCTGGTCATCCCGATCATCGTGCCGCTGATCTCGCAGGCGGGCATCGATCCCGTCCATTTCGGGCTCGTCGTGACGCTCAACCTCGCGATCGGGCAGCAGACGCCGCCGGTCGCCAGCGTGCTCATCACCGCGTGCTCGATCGCCAAGACGAATATCTGGGACGTCTCGAAGGTGAACGTGTACTTCGTCGGCGTGCTGCTCTTCGTGCTGCTGCTCTGCACCTACGTGCCGGCGGTGCCGATGTTCCTGGTCGAGTATTTCTACAGGTGAGGCCGATGGCTGACGACGAACTGATCCACGAGGTGCGCGACGGCATCGCGCACGTGACGCTGAACCGGCCGCAGGCCCGCAACGCCCTGACCTTCGCGATGTACGAAGGCCTCGCGAAGATCTGCGAGGAGATGCCGACCGACGGCTCCGTCCGGGCCGTCGTCGTCACCGGCGCGGGCGAGAAGGCGTTCGCCGCCGGCACCGACATGACGCAGTTCCGCGGCTTCCGGACGGACGACGACGCGCTCAGGTACGAGCACGACATGGACCGGGTCTACAACACGATCGAGCGCTGCCCGGTGCCGACCATCGCCGCCATCTCCGGCGCCTGCACCGGCGGCGGGGCGGGGATCGCGGCGTGCTGCGACCTCAGGATCACGACGCCGAACCTCAAGTTCGGCTTCCCGATCGCCCGCACGCTCGGCAACTGCCTGTCGGTGTCGAACCTGTCGCGCCTGTCGGAGCTCATCGGGCCGGCGCGCGTGAAGGAGATCATCTTCACCGCCCGCCTCGTCGGCGCCGACGAGGCGCTGGCGCTCGGCCTCGTCAACGAGATCGTGCCCGACCACGCGACGCTCATGGCCCGCGCCGCCGAGATCGCCGACACGATCGCCGGCCACGCGCCGCTGACGCTCAGGGCGACGAAGGAGGGGCTCCGGCGCCTGCGCCTCGACGGGGCGAAGGCCGAGGATTCCGACCTCATCCTCATGGCCTACATGAGCGAGGATTTCCGCGAGGGCATGGAGGCCTTCCTCGGCAAGCGCAAGCCGGAGTTCAAGGGACGATGACGCAGGACGGAACGAAGGTCGGCGGCCCGCTTCACGGCATGCGGGTCATCGAGCTCGCCCACATCATGGCGGGCCCCGTCACCGGCCTGATGCTGGCCGACATGGGCGCCGACGTCGTGAAGGTCGAGAAGCCGGAGGGCGACGACACGCGGCGCTTCCTGCCGCCGGACGTCAACGGCGAGAGCGCCGCCTACCTGATGATGAACCGCAACAAGCGGGCGATCGCGCTCAACCTGAAGAGCGAGGAGGGCCGGGCGGCGCTGAAGCGGCTCCTGCTCTCGGCCGACGCGCTGATCGAGAACTACCGCCACGACACGATGTCGAAGCTCGGCCTCGGCTACGAGGAGCTGAAGGCGGAGAACCCGGGCCTGATCTACTGCGCCGTCTCCGGCTTCGGCCGGACCGGCCCCTATGCCCAGCGCGGCGGCTTCGACCTCGTGGCGCAGGGCATGTCCGGGCTCATGTCGATCACCGGCGAGGGGCCCGGCCGGCCGCCGGTCAAGGTCGGCGCGCCCGTCTCCGACATCACGGCGGGCATCCTGGCGGCGACGGGGATCGCCGCGGCCTACGCCCACAAGCTGAAGACGGGGGAGGGGCAGTTCGTCGACACCTCGCTCCTCGAGGCCGCGATCACGCACACCTACTGGCAGTCGGCGATCGCCTTCGCGACCGGCGTCTCGCCCGGCCCGATGGGTTCCGCGCATCCGCTGAACGCGCCCTACCAGGCCTTCCAGGCCTCGGACGGGTGGGTGAACGTGGGCGCCGCGAACCAGAAGAACTGGCTGCGCCTGCTCGAGGTGCTGGGCGCGCCCGAGCTCGACCAGGACCCGCGCTTCTCCAGCAACAAGGGGCGCATGGAGAACCTGGCGGCGCTGACCGAGGTGCTCGACAGTCATTTCCTCACCGGCACGGTCGCGGAATGGCTGGAGCGGCTCGAGGCCGCCGGCGTGCCGGCCGGGCCGGTGCTGTCGATCACCGAGATGCACGCCGACCCGCACGTGCGGGCGCGCGAGATGGTGGTCGAGACCGAGCATCCGCGCGCCGGCCCGACCCAGGCGATCGGCCTGCCGATCAAGTTCTCGGCGACGCCCGGCGGCGTGAAGCGGCCGGCGCCGCTCCTCGGCCAGCACACGCGCGAGGTGCTCGGCGAAGCCGGCTACGGCGCCGACGAGATCGAGGCGATGATCGCGTCCGGCGCGGCCATCGCCTCCTGAAGCCGGGGCGGGGGCTCTGTGGAGAGGCCCCGCCGCTTCCTCATCCCGCGTCCGCGGTGAACCCTGCCGCCTCGATGCCGGCGATGGCGCAGGCCTCGTCGTTGTCGGATGTGTCGCCGGTGATGCCGACGGCGCCGACGATCTCGCCGCTGTCGTCGCGGATCAGCACGCCGCCCGGCACCGGCACGACATAGCCGTCGGCCAGCGCGCTCAGCGAGGCGACGAAATAGGGCTGCTCCTGGGCCCGCTTGAAGATCGCCCGCGAGCCCATCCCGAGATTGACCGCGCCCGCGGCCTTGCCGGCCGCAACCTTCGGCCGCATGTGGCTGGAGCCGTCCTCGCGCTCGAGGCCCTTCAGCGAGCCGCCGGCGTCGAGCACGGCGATGCAGAGCGGCTTGAGCCCCATGTCGCGGGCCTTGCGGCGCGCCTCGGCGATGATGGTGCGGGCATGATCGAGCGTCAGCGCAGGCAAGGCGGTCTCTCCCCGAATGTGTCGTCTTCGTTGCGGCCGGGGCGCGGACTCCTCGTCCGTCTCCCCGGGCCGGGGCGGAGTATCGCCGCTTTGGCGGCCCTCCGATACCCGTGCGCGCCGGGCATCGCAGGGGCCTGGCCGGGACCGTGCGCAGAGGACGGAGCCGTACCGCGGGCGGCCGCGCGACCGCTGCCTCAGTTTTGACGCAGGGGAAGGTTCAGATGTCGATGCTGGCAAGCGCAACGCTTGGCTTCTCTCGTGGACAGTCGGAACATGAGGCCTGCCATGTCCAAGCATATGGAAGCTCACCCGCACGGGGGCTCCTGCCCCGGGTTCGTCCCGCAGCAGGGGGCGTTCCGTGCCTGGCCCGTCTCGCGGCGCGGCCTGGCGGCGCTCAAGGACCTCGGCATGTCCGACGACCAGATCGCGCGCTATTTCGGCGTGACGTCGAAGGACGTGGAGCGCCTCGAGAGCTGCGAGCGTCCGCGGCTCGTCTAGGCCGCCTCGCCGGTACGTCGATCCCGATCCGGGCGCACGGCGGCGGAAAGCGCGCGCTGCAAGCTGGCTAATCCTGCGGGAAGTTGCTAGAGGGCTCCCCGCAATCAGCGAGGCCAGCCCATGTTCGCGAATACGTTCCCAGAGCGCGCGGTGATCTCCGAGCTCGTGGCGAAGATGCTGCTCGAGATCGAGGCCGTGCACTTCCGGCCCGACGAGCCCTTCACCTTCACCTCGGGCCTGGCGAGCCCCGTCTACATCGACTGCCGCAAGCTGATCTCGTATCCAAGGGTGCGCTCGGCCGTCATCGATTTCGCGGCCTCGGTCGTCTTCCGGGACGCCGGCTTCGAGCGCTTCGACAGCGTCGCCGGCGGCGAGACGGCGGGCATCCCCTTCGCCGCGTGGCTGGCGGACCGCATGGGCCTGCCCATGCAGTACGTGCGCAAGAAGCCGAAGGGCTTCGGCCGCGACGCGCAGATCGAGGGCACCATGAAGGAGGGCTCGCGCGTCCTCCTCGTCGAGGACCTGACGACCGACGGCGGCAGCAAGATCAAGTTCGCCGAGGCGATCGCCAAGGCCGGCGCGCAGGTCACCGACACCTTCGCCGTCTTCTACTACGACATCTTCCCCGACACGCCGGCGCGGCTTCAGGCCGCCGGCATGCGGCTCCATTACCTCGCGACCTGGTGGGACGTCCTCGCGGCCGCCCGCGACCAGGGCCACTTCGATTCGGCGACGCTGGAGCAGGTGGAGGCCTTCCTCACGAAGCCTCTGGAATGGTCGGCCGCCCACGGCGGCATCGCCGAGCTCGCCCGCTGAGCGGGAACGCCACGAACGCGAAGAAAGGGACGGCACCGTTGCGCATCAAGGGCATCCTCTTCGACAAGGACGGCACGCTGATCGACTACGCCCGCACCTGGGTGCCGATCAACGTGCGCGCCGCCGAGCACGCCGCGGCGGGCGACGAGGCGCTCGCCGCAAACCTGCTTGCGCTCGGCGGCCACGATCCCGAGAGCCACGAGGTGAAGGGCGGCAGCCTGCTCGCCGCCGGCCACACCGGCGAGATCGCGGAGGCGTGGGTCGGCGCCGGCGCACCGCACGACCATGCGAGCCTCGTCGCCGCGCTCGACAGGATCTTCACGGAAGGCGCCGCCGGCGCCGTCGCGGTGATGGACCTCGCCGCGCTGTTCCGCCGGCTCGCCGAGCGCGGCCTGAAGCTCGGCGTCGCCACGAGCGACAGCGCCGCCGGCGCGATGGCGACCCTGTCGCGCGTCGGGCTCGGCGGCCAGACCTTCTTCGTCGCCGGCTACGACAGCGGCCACGGCGGCAAGCCCGAGCCCGGCATGGTGCTCGCCTTCTGCCGCGAGGCCGGGCTCGAGCCGTCCGAGGTCGCGGTCGTCGGCGACAATCTGCATGACATCCGGATGGGCCGGGCGGCCGGCTGCGCGCTGTGCATCGGCGTCCTCACCGGCACAGCGAAGCGCGCCGAGCTCGAGGCCGAGGCCGATCACGTGATCGGCGGCATCGACCAGCTGGAGGCGCTGTTCGACCGCCTGGGCGTGTGGCCGGAAGACGCGGCGGCCTGAACGCGAACGCGCCGCGGCCCGGGGACCGCGGCGCGTCGATGGTCGAGCGGGGAGGGCGCGGGTCAGCGCACCCGCAGCACGACCGCGCGGCTCGGCACCGTGTCGGGCCGGTTCGGCATGGAGACGTAGGAGGGCGTCTCCTCCAGGACCTCCCAGGTGCCGTCGCTGACGAGCGTCTTCACGTGCTCGCCGACCTCGCCGTTCCACAGCGTGTCCTTGATGGTCGCGACGATGATGCCGCCGGGGCGGGTGATGCGGACGAGCTCGGCGAAGCCTTCCTTGCCGACATGGCCGGTCGTGAAGACGCCCGCCGACACGACGCCCGCGTAGCGGTCGCTCGGCAGGTCGAGCGTCTCGCCGAGCGCGGCGACGTGAAAGGCGCTGTAGACGTTCTTCGAGCGCGCCACCTCGAGCATGCCCTCGGAGATGTCGAGCGCCTCGGCGTTCTTGTAGCCGACGATGTCCATCCACTCGCCGAGCAGGCCCGTGCCGGCGCCCGCGTCGAGGACCGGTCCCTCGCCCCGCGGCAGGTGCCGTGTCAGCATGGCGAGGCAGATCGTCGGGTGGCGGTAGCCGAGCGTCGCCATCTCGGTGTCGTAGCGCTTGGCCCAGTCGTCGTATTTCTTGGCGACGTCCGCCGTGCCCTGCGCGGAATAGACGACGTCGAGGCTCTTGGCAGGATCGTTGCTGGTCATCAGAACTCTCTTCTTGCTTGCTGTTCGGGGAGAGACGGGCGCGCCGCCGGAAGGCCGGCCATTGCGCGCCGCGGCTTGAATCCGTCGACGGCGCAATGATAACCGTATGTTGGAAAATTTGGAAGTTTGAGGATATCGGCGTCGAAAGCTGAGGATATCCAACCGTTTCCATCATGGCGCCACGGTCCCGCGGGGATCGCGAGGCGGACCGTCAATGCGAATGAGGAGATCGCCGGAATGGACACAGAGACAGCGCTTGCCCGCCTGAGGGAGGTCCCGGGCTTCGAGGACGTGTCTGCGGACAACGTCCGGATCGACCGGCTCGGCGGCCTGACGAACATCGTCTTCCGGGTCGTCCGGGGCGGCCGCGACTATCTCCTGCGCATTCCCGGCGCGGGCACGGAGAGCTACATCGACCGCAAGGTCGAGGCGCACAACGCGGTCGCGGCGGCACGCGCCGGCGTCTCGCCCCACGTCATCCATTTCGACGCGGCGAGCGGCGTCATGCTCGCCGACTACATCGACGCGCCGACGATGTCGCCCGAGCGCTTCCGCACCACGCAGGGTGCGCCGACGCGGGCGGCGCTCGCCTTCCGCCAGCTGCACCAGAGCGGCGAGACCTTCGAGTTCCGCTTCGAGCTGTTCTCGATGATCGACGGCTACCTGAAGGTGCTGGAGGAGAAGAAGGCCGAGCTGCCGGAGGGCTATCACGACGTGGTGGCGGAGGCGCAGGCGGTTCGCGAGGCGCTGGACGCGCATCCCGCGAAGCTCGCGCCGTGCCACTGCGACCCGCTGTGCGAGAACTTCCTCGACGCCGGCAGCCGCATGTGGATCGTCGACTGGGAATATTCCGGGATGAACGATCCGCTGTGGGACCTCGGCGACCTCTCGGTCGAGGCGGGATTCGGCCCCGAGCACGACCGCGAGATGATGGAGGCCTATTGCGACGGGCCGCCGGACGCGGCGACCTTCGGGCGGATGGTGATCTACAAGGCGATGTGCGACCTCTTGTGGACGCTGTGGGGCCTGATCCAGCACGCCGACGGCAATCCGGCGGAGGATTTCTGGGCCTATTCCGAGGAGCGCTTCGCGCGCTGCAAGGCGCTGATGGCGAGCCCGGAATTCCCTGAGCACCTCGAGGCGGTGCGCAAGGGCTGAGGCGCGAGGGAGACCGGCGGCCGGCGCCTCAGGCGTACTCGCGCCTCAGGCGTACTCCTCGGCCGCCGTCGCCGGCGCCGCCTCTCCGGCGGCGCTCTCGACGCTCAGGATGCGCGTCTCGTGGTGCAGCAGGCGCTGGCGCAGGGCGTCCGGCGGCTGCACGTTGCACACGAGCGTGCCGACGCCGTCGAGGCCGCAGACGCTGACCGGCGCCTGGTTGCGGAACTTCGTGTGGTCGGCCACGACCATCGCCTGCGACGACTGCTGGATCATCGCGCGGGCGAGCTCGGCTTCCTGCAGGTGGAAGTTCATGTAGCCGCCCTCGGGATGGATCGCCCCGATCGACAGGATCGCGAATCGCGCCCGGAAGTTGCGGATGAAGCCGATGGTCGTCTCGCCGAACACGGCCTGGTCGTCGGCGCGCATCTCGCCGCCGGCCAGGTGCACCCGGTTGTTCTTGCCGCGCACCAGGGTGCGGGCGATCTCGGCGCCGTTCGTCACCACGAACAGGTCGCGATGGCCGAGCAGGGCGCGCGCGACGTAGGCGGTCGTGGCGCCGCTGTCGATCATCACGGCGTCGCCGTCCTGGATCTCCTGCGCGGCGCGGGCGGCGATCGCCTCCTTGGCCTCGGCGTTCTGCGCCATGCGCTTCTGGAAGTCGGCCTCGCCGGAGCGGTCCGGCAGCAGGACCGCGCCGTGCACGCGCTCGACCATGCCGCGCGCGGCGAGCGCCTTGATGTCGCGCCGCACCGTCTCGTCGGACACGGCGAGGCGGCGCGTCAGGTCGGCGACGCTGCACGAGCCGAACTTCTCGAGCGTCTCCATGATGGCTGCGTAGCGGGCGGTCTTGTGCACGAATGTCCTCCCTTCGCCGGGGGTGCCGCGGGCCGGCCCCAGCCGGGCCGTCCGGTGCCTCCGCCCGAAGCCAAGCGGAAACAGGCGTTTATCACGATTCACGGCTGTCAAGAATGCCGGGTTTGTGGCTTTTTGTGGCCTTTCAGTTGACAGTTGTGGGTTTTCCCTCCCAAGATGATGGGGATCTTTCGTCATGGCAAGCGCCAGCCGGGCACATCCCGAGGACGGATCCCGCATGGCCTTGCCTGGAACTTCGGCCCGTCGGGCGGCGGCTCTCCCGCGCCGCGGCGTCGCCGGGGATTCGAGCGCCTGCCGTCTCAGGGCGGGCGCTTCAACCTGAACAACAACCGGAAGGGACACTCGATGAAAAGCCGACCGTCGATCAAGAAGAGCAGCCTTGGCCTGCTTCTCGGGGCCTCGCTTCTCGCCGGCGCCGCCGGTTCCGCCGTCGCGCAGGGCGTGCCGGAGTCCGATCAGCCGATCAAGATGACCATCAACGACTGGACCGGCCAGGAGATCACGACGCGCATCATGGGCGGCGTGCTCGAGAACATGGGCTACAACGTCGACTACGTGCAGGCCGACTATCTCGCCCAGTTCGCCGGGCTCGAGAGCGGCGACCTGTCGGTGGCGATGGAGATCTGGGAGACGACCGGCAAGGACGCCCTCGAGGCCTCGCTGAAGACGGGCAACACCGTCGACCTCGGCGAGACCGGCATGGAGGCCAAGGAGGAGTGGTGGTATCCCTCCTACGTGAAGGACCAGTGCCCGGGCCTGCCGGACTGGAAGGCGCTGAACAAGTGCGCCGAGCTCTTCGCGTCGCCGGAGACGAGCCCGAAGGGGCGCTATCTCGGCGGCCCCGTCACCTGGGGCGGCCATGACGAGGAGCGCATCGAGGCGCTCGGCCTGAACTTCGAGGTGATCCACGCCGGCACGGACGCGGCGCTGCTCGCCGAGGTGCAGTCGGCCTACCAGCGCAAGAAGCCGATCCTCGCCTGGATCTACACGCCGCACTGGGCGCCGATCCAGTTCGACGGCGAGTGGGTGCAGTTCCCGGAATACGAGGATGCCTGCTACGAGGACCCGAGCTGGGGCACGAACCCGGACAAGGCCTACGACTGCGGCAAGCCGCACGGCTGGATCAAGGCCGTCGGCTGGGCCGGTGGCGAGAAGACCTGGCCCGCCGCCTACCAGGCGATCCGCAACTTCCAGATGACCAACGAGGACATGGGTGAGATGATCGGCAAGGTCGACGTCGACGGCATGCCCCTCCAGACGGTGGTCGATGAATGGCTCGACAGCCACGAGGACACCTGGAAGAGCTGGATTCCCAAGAGCTGAGGCTCTTGCCGGGCGGGGCCCTCGCGTCCCGCCCGGCGCAACCGCCTGTGACGGTACCGCCCCTGACCTTCCCCGATCGTATGGATTGATGACAGACGCCATCGCCCCCACGCCAAGCCACACCGCCAGCGCCACGCCGCCGGCCGCGCCCGACGAGGAGCAGAGCGTCAAGCTGTCCTGCCGCGGGCTCTGGAAGATCTTCGGAGCCGACGGCGACCGCGAGGCGAGGGACTTCCTCGCCCGCCACGACGGCCGCCCGAGCTCCGAGGAGCTCGACGCCGCCGGCCTCACCCCCGCCGTGCGCGACGTCTCGCTCGACGTCCACGACGGCGAGATCTTCGTCATCATGGGCCTGTCCGGCTCCGGCAAGTCGACCATCGTGCGCTGCCTGTCGCTGCTCCTGCAGCCGACGGCGGGCGAACTGGTCTTCGAGGGCCGCGACCTGCTCGCCTGCTCGCAGAAGGAGCTGATCGACATCCGCCGCCACAAGATGGGGATGGTGTTCCAGCACTTCGCGCTGCTGCCCCACCTCACCGTGCTCGGCAACGTCACCTTTCCGCTCGAGATCCAGGGCGTCGACCGCGCGACGCGCGAGAAGCGCGCCATGGAGGTCATCGAGCTCGTCGGCCTCGGCGGCCGCGAGATGGACTTCCCGCGCGGCCTCTCCGGCGGCCAGCAGCAGCGCGTCGGCATCGCCCGCTCGCTCGCCGCGGAGCCGGAGCTGTGGTTCCTCGACGAGCCGTTCTCCGCGCTCGACCCGCTGATCCGCCGCGAGATGCAGGACGAGTTCCTGCGGCTGCAGCGCCTGCTGCACAAGTCGATCGTCTTCATCACCCACGACTTCGACGAGGCGATCCGCCTGGCCGACCGCATCGCCATCATGAACCACGGCGAGATCGTGCAGGTCGGCACGCCCGAGGACATCGTGGTCCGACCCGCCACGGAATATGTCGAGGAGTTCACCCGCGACGTCGCGCGCTCGAAGGTCCTGTCGGCCCGCTCGATCATGAGCCCGGCGCAGGGCGACGACTTCGCCGGCGAGGTCCGGGCGGACGACCGCGTCTCGAGCTTCGCCGCCCGCGCCATCGAGGCCGACAGGCCGCTCGCCGTCGTCAACCGGCGCGGCCAGCGGGTCGGCCAGATCGAGAGGGACGCGGTCGTCGCGCTTCTCGCGGAGTCCGCATGACCGTCGTCACCTCATCGCATGAACGCCCGGCGCCGAAGCCGCTGCCGGGCTGGCTCCTGTGGGCCGCGGCGCTCGTGGTGTTCGTCGGCCTCTGGCTCGTCGCGCCGCACGTCGGATGGCTCGGCGATCCCGCCGACTACCTGGTCCTGCCGCTCAAGGGCTGGATCTCGTCCTTCATGGACTGGCTGGTCAACGACCTGAGCTTCGGCCTGTTCACCTTCAAGCAGTTCACGCGGGGCATCGCGTGGCTGCTCGGGCTGCCGCTGCAGGCCTGCGTCGCGGTCCTCGCCAAGGGCTGGCACCTGCCGCTCGGCGAGGGCGCCGTGCGGGTTCCGCCGGTGCCGTGGTTCGGCGTCGTCGCCGCCGTGACCTGGCTCGGCTGGCGCTTCGGCGGCCGGCCGCTGGCGATCCTCGTCTTCCTGTGCTTCGCCTATCTCGCCGTCTTCGGGCAGTGGGTGAGCTCCATGATCACGCTGTCCTCGATCCTCGTGGCGGTGCCGCTCGGCGTCGTCGTCGGCATCGCGCTCGGCATTCTCGCCTACCGCCACCGGCGCTTCGCGGACGTCATCAAGCCGGTCCTCGACCTGATGCAGACCGTGCCGGTCTTCGCGTATCTCGTGCCGGTGCTGTTCCTGTTCGGCTTCGGCCCCGTCTCCGCGATGATCGCGACGATCATCTACGCGATGCCGCCGATGGTGCGCGTCACCATGCTGGCGCTCAGGGGGGTGCCGCCGGAGGTCGTCGAGTTCGGCAACATGGCCGGCTGCACGCCCCGCCAGATGCTGTGGCGCATCCTCCTGCCGACGGCGCGGCCGAGCCTGATGGTCGGCGTGAACCAGGTCATCATGCTCTCGCTGAACATGGTCATCATCGCCTCGATGATCGGCGCCGGCGGCCTCGGGCGCGACGTGCTGACGGCGCTGCGGCGCCTCGCCATCGGCGACGGCCTCGAGGCGGGCGTCGCGATCACGCTGCTCGCCATCTCGCTCGACCGGCTGAGCCAGGCCTTCGTCTACCGCCAGAAGCAGCCGCTGCATCTCGAGCAGGGGCAGGGCGCGCTGCGTCGCCACGCGACGCTCGCCGGCTTCCTGGGCGCGATCCTCGCGAGCTTCGCCATCGCCGCCCTCGTGCCGGCGATCGCGATCTACCCGAAGTCGCTGGTGATCGACACCGGGCCGTTCTGGGACGAGCTGGTGCGGCTCATCAACGTCCACCTCTACGACTATCTCGACGCGGTGAAGGCGTTCCTGCTGATCTACGTGCTGGTGCCGCTCAAGCGCTTCCTGGTGGACGCGCCGTGGATCGGCGTGACGCTGCTGATCGGCGTCGGCGGCTGGCGGCTCGGCGGCCTCAGGCTCGCGGTCACCGTGGCGCTGATGGCGGCGTTCATCGCGCTGACCGGCAACTGGGAGAAGGCGATGATCTCCGTCTATCTCTGCGGCCTGTCGGTCATCATCGCGAGCCTCATCGGCATCCCCGTCGGCATCATGTCGGCGAGCCACGAGGGCTTCCGGCGCGTCGCCATGAACACGATCGACACGCTGCAGACGCTGCCGAGCTTCGTCTACCTGATCCCGGTGGTGATGCTCTTCGCCGTCGGCGACTTCTCGGCGATGATCGCGATCGTGCTCTACGCGCTGGCGCCCGCCGTCCGCTACGCCGACCACGGCATCCGCCGCGTGCCGCCGAACATCATCGAGGCCGGCATCATGTCGGGCTGCCAGCCCTCCCAGCTCCTGTGGCGGGTGCGGCTGCCGCTGGCCATGCCGGAGATCATGCTCGGCCTCAACCAGACCATCATGATGGCGCTGTCGATGCTCGTCATCACCGCGCTCGTCGGCACCAACGACCTCGGCCAGGAGGTCTATATCGCGCTCACGCGGGCCGATATCGGCCAGGGCGTGGTCGCGGGCCTTTGCGTGGCCTTCATCGCGATGATCGCCGACCGGCTGATCGGCGCGTGGGCCGAGGAGCGCAAGCGCCAGCTGCGCATCGAATGAGGAGAATGCATGTCTGACGCCGCGAGCGCGCTGGCGCGCGCTGCCAAGCTCGACATCTGGTCGGGCCCCGTCGAGCCGAAGCCCGTCACGGGCGGCATCACGAACACGAACTTCATGGTCGAGGACCGCGGCCGCCGCCACTTCGTGCGCGTCGGCGAGGACATACCGGTCCACGGCGTGATGCGGTTCAACGAGCTCGCCGCCTCGCGCGCCGCCGCCGAGGCCGGCATCTCGCCGCCGGTCGTGCACGCGGAGGCGGGCGTCCTGGTGCTCGAGTTCGTCGAGGGGCGCACGCTCGAGGAGGCCGACATCCGCGATCCCGCGATGATCGAGCGGATCGTGCCGCTCCTGCGACGCTGCCACCGCGAGATGGCGCGGGGCGTCGCGGCGCCGGCGCTGATGTTCTGGGTGTTCCACATCTGCCGGCACTATGCGCGCGTCCTCAGGGACGGCGGCAGCCGCCATGTCGGGATCCTGCCGCATCTGATGGAGCGCGGCGACGTGCTGGAGCAGGTGATCGGCCGCATCGACCTCGTCTTCGGCCACAACGACCTGCTGCCGGCGAACTTCATCGATTCGGGCGACCGGCTGTGGCTGATCGACTGGGACTATGCCGGCTTCAACTCGCCGCTCTTCGACCTCGGCGGCCTGTCCTCGAACAGCCAGTTCACGCCGGCCGACGACGACGCGCTTCTCGGCCTCTACTTCGAGCGCCAGCCGGACGACCTGATGCGCCGCCAGCTCGTCGCGATGAAGGCCGCCTCGCTCCTGCGCGAGACGATGTGGAGCATGGTCTCGGAGATCCACTCCAAGGTCGGGTTCGACTTCGACGCCTACACGGCCGAGAACCTGCAGCGTTTCGAGCGGGCCTGGGGAGACTTCGCCGAGGCCGCCTGACGAGATATCCACACATTCAATGCAAAAGCATCGCGCCGCCCCAACCCTTCATTAACGCTGATCTCGCTACCAATAGGGGGACGTAACCGGCGGTTTCGGCTGCCCCGAAGGCTTGCGGTGAGTGTGCATGCGTTCCTCGAAGTTTCCCCCCAATTCCTCCCGATCCGGCAGCGGCGACAGCGAGCGCGGCGGTCCGTCCGGCCGGCTCCGCAGCCGGACGACGCCCGTGCCGAGGCAGGAGGCGACCTTCGTCTCCCCGAGCGGCACCGGCTACGGCGCCGTCGGCAATGTCCGCTTCGGGCGTACGCCCGACCGCGTGTTCGACGAGCGCCGGCGGCTGATGGAATCGACCTGGTGCCTGGACGAGCGCGACGACGGCTCGCGCTTCACCGCGGCGACCGGCGATGACGGCGCGGCGCGGCAGGCCGAGACGGGTGCGCCATCCGACGCTTTCGACGCGCCGGACTGGTTCGCCGCCTTCTCGCTGCCGACGAAGGCGCGCTTCACCCGGACGCCCGACAGCCTGCGCGGCGGCCGCGGCGAGCGCGCGGCGGACGACGCCGAGGCCGCAGGCGAGCGCGATGCGTCCGGCATCGGCGAGACGAAGGCGGACATGGCCGCGAGGCCCGATGCCGCCGAGGCGGCGCAGCCGTCCGACGGAGCGCCGGCCTCGCCCTTCCGCCACCTCGCCCGCATGATCCAGGTGGAGCTCGACGGGGTGCCGCCCGCCGTGCCCGAGCAGGACAACAGCGTCCTTCTGGGCATCTCGCGCCGGCGCAGCGACGCGGTCCCCGCGCCGGACACGATCGTCTCCGTCCCGGCGCCCGAACCGCAGCCCGAACCGCAGCCCGACGCGCCGTCGTCCGAGGCGCGTCCCGCCGCGCCGTCTGCTCACTCCGAGCCCGCGCAACCGGCCGCGCCCGCGTCCGGCGGCCTCTCGTCGCTGCCCTGGGGCATGGTGAGCGCATCCTACAGCTGGACGGGCGTCATGCTGGCGGCGACGCCGCAGGCGCCGGCAGAAAAGGCGTCGGCGGAGAAGGCGCCGGTCGAAAGAGCGCCGGGCGAAGCCGTCGCGCCCGTGGCCGAAAAGCCCGCACCGGCCGCCGCGAAGCCTGCCCCCGAGGCCCCCGCCCGCAGCGCCCCGCGCGCCGCAGGCCGCAGCCCCCGCAACGCAGGCTGCCGCCCCCGCCGTCGCTCCCTCGGTTCCGGCGCCCAAGTCCGAGGCGCCGGCGCCGGTTCTGCCGCGCGAGGCTTACGAATACGAGCTGCCGTCGCTCGACCTCCTGTCGGAGCCGCCGGAGGCCGAGCCGCGCTTCGAGCACTCCGAGGAATATCTCTGCCAGATGTCGGAGAAGCTCGAGAAGACGCTGAAGGACTTCGGCGTGCGGGGCGAGATCATCGACGCCAATCCGGGCCCGGTGGTCACGCTCTACGAGATGGAGCCGGCGCCGGGGCTGAAGCTCAACAAGGTGATCAACGTCTCGAGCGACATCGCCCGGTCGATGTCGGCCGTGTCGGCCCGCGTCTCGGTCGTCGAGGGCCGCAACATCATCGGCATCGAGCTGCCGAACCGCGAGCGCGAGACCGTCTGGCTGCGCGAATTGCTGGCGGATGGCGGCTTCGCGACCTCCAAGACCAAGCTGGGTATCTGCCTCGGCAAGACGATCGGCGGCAACCCGCTGATCGCCGATCTCGCCCGCATGCCGCACCTGCTGGTCGCCGGCACCACGGGCTCGGGCAAGTCGGTCGCGATCAACGCGATGATCCTGTCGCTGCTCTACAAGCGCAGCCCGGCCGAATGCCGGCTGATCATGATCGACCCCAAGATGCTGGAGCTGTCGGCCTACGAGGGCATCCCGCACCTGCTGACGCCGGTCGTCACCGACCCGCAGAAGGCGGTGACCGCGCTCAAGTGGGCGGTCCGCGAGATGGAGGACCGCTACCGCAAGATGGCGCATCTCGGCGTGCGCAACCTCGACGGCTTCAACCAGCGGGTCGCCGAGGCGCGCGAGAGGGGCGAGGTGATCCGCCGCTCCGTGCAGACCGGCTTCGACAAGGAGACGGGCAAGCCGGAGTACCAGGAGATCGAGATGTCGCTCGATCCCCTGCCGTACATCGTCGTCATCGTCGACGAGATGGCCGACCTGATGATGGTCGCCGGCAAGGAGATCGAGGCGGCGATCCAGCGCCTGGCGCAGATGGCCCGCGCCGCCGGCATCCACCTCATCATGGCGACGCAGCGGCCCTCGGTCGACGTCATCACCGGCACGATCAAGGCGAACTTCCCGACGCGCATCTCCTTCCAGGTGACCTCGCGCATCGACAGCCGCACGATCCTCGGCGAGCAGGGCGCGGAGGAGCTGCTCGGCGCCGGCGACATGCTCTACATGGTCGGCGGCGGCCGCATCACCCGCGTGCACGGGCCCTTCGTCTCCGACGGCGAGGTCGAGCAGGTCGTCGAGCACCTGAAGCGCCAGGGGCGGCCGGAATATCTCGAGGAGGTGACCGACGAGGCCGGCGACACCGAGCAGGCCGAGGAGCAGGACACGGCGGTGTTCGACCAGGGCTCGTTCGGCGAGGAGTCGGGCGACCTCTACGAGCAGGCGATCCGCGTCGTGCTGCGCGACCGCAAGGCCTCGACCTCCTACATCCAGCGCCGCCTGCAGATCGGCTACAACCGCGCCGCGTCGCTGATGGAGCGGATGGAGGAGGAGGGCGTCGTCGGCCCGGCCAACCACGCCGGCAAGCGCCAGATCCTCGCCGAGGACGGCGCGCTGTAGCCGCCCGCAACCGTACCGGGGGCCTCCGCGCGGCGGTCCCCGGTCCGTTCCCACGCGAGCGTGGGAACAACCACGGAAGGGGCGTCCGGCGCCGAAACGGCGGATTCGGGCGCGACGCCGGAGGCGTTCGACGAGAACGTCCCTGAACGGCGTCGAATTCTCCGCCGATGGACGGCCAGCGACAGCGACCTTCAGGGTCGAGGGGCGTTTCAGCGCAAAGCGGCCCGACGTCGTTTATGAGGTCGAACCCTAGCGCCATCCCGTTGATTGTGCTTGTTATTCCGGCTGGAATATCGACAAGAACAATGGGACGATGGCGCAAGATACGCCCGAATACATGACCACCAAGGAGGTCGCCGACCTCCTTCGCCTCAAGGAACGGCGCGTCTACGACCTTGCGGCGGCGGGCGAGATTCCCTGCACGAGGGCGGTCGGCAAGCTCCTGTTCCGCCGGGCGAACATCGACGCATGGCTCGCCGGCCACGACACCGGCGCCGTGCAGCAGAACGCGGCGGCGCTGCCGCGCGTCATGCTCGGCAGCCACGACCCGCTGCTCGACTGGGCGATCCGCGAATCCCAGTGCGGCATCGCGACCTTCTTCGACGGCAGCTTCGACGGTCTGGCGCGCTTCGAGCGCAGCGAGGGGATCGCCGCCGGCCTGCACGCCTATTCGCCGGAGGAGGACGCCTGGAACGTGCCGTTCGTGCGCGACGCGTTCGGCCGCGGCAACGTCGTCCTCGTCGAATGGGCCTGGCGCGAGCGCGGCTTCGTCGTTCCGGCCGGCAACCCCATGGGGATCGAGCATCCCAAGGACCTCGCCCGGGCGCGCGTCGTGCCGCGCCAGGAGCAGGCCGGCAGCCAGACGCTGCTCGTGCACGTCCTCGAGCGCGACGGCGTCGATCCTGCGGCGATCGAGTTCATCCATCCCGCGCGCACGGAGAACGACGCCGCCGCCGCCGTGGCCGAGGGCCGGGCGGACGCCGCCTTCGGCCTGCGTTCGGTCGCCCGCGAATATCGTCTCGACTTCGTGCCGGTGATCCGCGAGCGCTACGACCTGCTGGTCGATCGCGCGGAATGGTTCGAGGCGCCGTTCCAGCGTCTCGTCCGCTTCGCCGGCTACCGAGACCTTCGCCGAGAAGGTGGCGGCGAGCGTCGGCTACGACGTCTCGGGCTTCGGCACCGTCCACTTCAACGCGCGGGCGACCGGCGCGCCGCGCTGATCCGCGCTCAGGTGCCCGTCGCGGGCGCGGCCAGCACGATCCGGTCCGGCCGCGTGAAGATCTCGAAGCCGTCGTTGCGCGCGACGGCGACGAGCGTGATGCCGGCCGCCTCGGCGGTGCGGATCGCCAGCGCCGTCGGCGCCGAGACGGCCATCAGCACCGGCACGCCGAGGACGGCGGCCTTCTGGACCATCTCGACCGAGACGCGGCTGGTGATGACCGCGATCCCGCCGCCGGCGGTCAGTTCCTGGCGCGCCATGGCGCCGACGAGCTTGTCCATCGCGTTGTGCCGGCCGAGATCCTCGCGCGCCACGAGGAGGCCCGCTCCCGGCGACCAGAAGCCGGCGGCGTGCACGGCGCGCGTCGCGCGGTGCAGGGCCTGCGCGTCGCCGAGCGCAGCCAGCGCGGCGTTGAGATGGCCGGCCTCGAACCGCGCCCGGCTGTCGACGGCGGGCGGAACGGGCAGGGCCTCCGACAGGCTTTCGACGCCGCAAAGGCCGCAGCCGGTCGGCCCGGCCATCATCCGGCGGCGCTCCGACAGCCGGGCGTTGCAGGCCTCGCCGACCCACAGGCGGGCCTCGACGCCGTCGTCCTGCGGCACGATCTCGACGGACTCGATGTCCCACGGGTGGGACACGAGCCGCTCCGTCAGGCTGAAGCCGACCGCGAAGTCCTCGAGGTTCGCCGGCGTCGCCATCATCACGGCCTGGGTCGAGCCGTTGTAGGTGAGGGCGATCGCCGTCTCCTCGGGCACGGAGCGCTCGTCGCCCGGCTGCAGCGAGCCGCGCCACGCCACGCGCGGCACGCTCTGCCGCGTCGGCGGCATCGTCGGCGGCGCGCGGTCGGGCAGGGCGACGGCGGTCACGGCCGTCACGCGGCCCTCGGCACGTCGCCGCCGGGCCAGGCCTTGATGACGAGGGGATCGAGCCCCTCGCCGCCCTCGGCGATGTGGGCGTCGAGCTTGCGGCGCATGTTCATCGTCCAGAAGTCCTTGATGTGGCCGGCGATGCCCGGCACCGACTCCTCTTCCGGGTAGGCCTTGAAGAAGGCGGCGATCTGGTTCGCCATGCGGATCAGTTCCTGAAGGTCGCCGCTCATTCCGCTGCCTCCATCGCCCTGCGGTAGTTCGTCTCGAGCAGGGTCTCGCGCTCCATCTGCCAGTCGGAGGGCTGGTTCGAGCGCGCGACCTGCACCGCCGTCACCTTGTATTCCGGGCAGTTGGTCGCCCAGTCCGAGTAGTCGGTGGTGATCACGTTCGAGCCGGAGGTCGGATGGTGGAACGTCGTGTAGACGACGCCCTGCGGCATGCGCTCCGAGATCATGGCCGGCAGCGTCACCGCGCCCATGCGGCTCTGGATCGATACCATGTCGCCGTCCGCCAGCCCGCGTTCCTCCGCGTCGAAGGGATGGATCTCCAGCACGTCCGTCTCGTGCCAGCGGGAGTTCTCCGTCCGCCGGGTCTGCTGGCCGACATTGTACTGGCTGAGGATGCGGCCCGTGGTCAGGATCAGCGGGAAGGAGCGATTGGTCCTCTCGTCCGTCGGCACGTACTCGGTGATCATGAACTGGCCCTTGCCGCGGACGAAGCCGCCGACATGCATGGTCGGCGTGCCGTCGGGGGCCGCGTCGTTGACCGGCCACTGCATCGAGCCCTCGGCATCGAGGCGGGCGAAGCTGACGCCCTTGAAGGTCGGCGTCAGGCGGGCGATCTCGTCCATGATCTCGGCGGCCGAGCCGTAGTGCATGTTGTAGCCCATGGCGCGGGCGAGGCGGGCGACCGCCTCCCATTCCGACATGCCGCTCTTCTCCGCCATCACCGGGCGCACGCGGTTGATGCGGCGCTCGGCGTTGGTGAAGGTGCCGTCCTTCTCCAGGAACGAGGTGCCGGGGAAGAAGACGTGCGCGTAGGCGGCGGTCTCGTTCAGGAACAGGTCCTGCACGACGATGCAGTCCATCGCCTCGAGCGCCGCCGTCACGTGGCGTGTGTTGGGGTCGGACTGGGCGATGTCCTCGCCCTGCACGAACAGGCCGCGATAGGTGCCGTCGACGGCGGCGGCGAACATGTTGGGGATCCGCAGGCCGGGCTCGGCCGACAGCTCGACGCCCCAGTCCTTCTCGAAGGCGCCGCGCACCCGGTCGTCGGAGACGTGGCGATAGCCCGGGAACTCGTGCGGGAACGAGCCCATGTCGCACGAGCCCTGCACGTTGTTCTGGCCGCGCAGAGGGTTCACGCCGACGCCCTCGCGGCCGAAATTGCCGGTCGCCATGGCGAGGTTCGCGAGCGCCATGACCATGGTCGAGCCCTGGCTGTGCTCGGTCACGCCGAGGCCGTAGTAGATCGCCGCGTTGCCGCCGGTGGCGTAGAGCCGCGCGGCCTTGCGGACCTCTTCCGCCGGGACGCCGGTGCGCTCCTCGAGCGCCTCGGGGGAGTTGCGCTCCTCCGAGACGAAGTCGCGCCAGCGGCCGAACTCGACCGCGTCGCAGCGCTCGGCCACGAACTCCTCGTCGACGAGCCCTTCCGTCACGACGACGTGGGCGAGCGCGTTCATCAGCGCGACGTTGGTGCCGGGCCTGAGCTGCAGGTGGTGCGACGCCTCGACGTGCGGCGAGCGCACGAGGTCGATGCGCCGCGGGTCGGCGACGATCAGCTTCGCGCCCTTCGCGGATGCGCTTCTTCATGCGCGAGGCGAAGACGGGGTGGCCGTCGGTGGGGTTGGCGCCGATGACGAGGATGACGTCGGCCTCGTCGACCGACCTGAAGTCCTGCGTGCCGGCCGAGGTGCCGAGCGTCGTCTTGAGGCCGTAGCCCGTCGGCGAGTGGCAGACGCGGGCGCAGGTGTCGACGTTGTTGTTGCCGAACGCGGCGCGGATCAGCTTCTGGACGAGCGTAGACCTCCTCGTTGGTGCAGCGCGAGGAGGTGATGCCGCCGATCGAGCCCTTGCCGTGGCGCTCCTGGATGTCCTTGAAGCGGGTCGCGGCGTAGGCGATCGCCTCGTCCCAGCTCACCGCGCTTCCACGGATCGGTGGTCTTCTCGCGGATCATCGGCGTGGTGATGCGGTCCTTGTGGGTCGCGTAGCCCCAGGCGAAGCGGCCCTTCACGCAGGAATGGCCCTCGTTCGCGCCGCCGTCCTTGTAGGGCACCATGCGGACGACCTCGGTCGCCCTGCAGCTCCGCCTTGAAGGAGCAGCCGACGCCGCAATAGGCGCAGGTCGTGAGCACCGTGCGGTTCGGCACGCCGTGCTCGATGCACGCTCTTCTCGCGCAGCGTCGCGGTCGGGCAGGCCTGCACGCAGGCGCCGCAGGAGACGCATTCGGAGCCGAAGAAATCCTCCGCCATCAGGCCGGCGGAGACCTTGGAGTCGAAGCCGCGGCCTTCGATCGTCAGCGCGAAGGTGCCCTGCACCTCCTCGCAGGCCCGCACGCAGCGCGAGCAGACGATGCACTTGGAGGCATCGAAGGTGAAGTAGGGGTTCGACTCGTCCTTCGGCGGCGCGGCCTCGGCGAAGTGCTTCTCGCCCTCGAAGCCGTAGCGCACGTCGCGCAGGCCGACCTCGCCGGCGGTGTCCTGCAGCTCGCAGTCGCCGTTCGCCGCGCAGGTCAGGCAGTCGAGCGGATGGTCGGAGATGTAGAGCTCCATCACGCCGCGGCGGATCTTCTCGAGCCGCGCCGTCTGCGTCCTCACCACCATGCCCTCGCGCACCGGCGTGGTGCAGGAGGCGGGCGTGCCCTTCGCGCCCTCGATCTCGACGAGGCACATGCGGCACGAGCCCCATGCGTCGAGCATGTCGGTCGCGCACAGGCTCGGAATGTCCTGGCCGATGCCCTTGGCGGCGCGCATCACCGACGTGCCCTCGGGCACGGTGACGGAAATGCCGTCGATCGTCAGGCTGACCGTCGCTTCGGAAACGGACTTCGGGGTGCCGAAATCCGGCACTGCGAGAACACCCATGGTTTCTCTCCTCGTCGCTTTATTCGGCTGCCGCGGCGTGGGGCGCGCGGTCGAA
The DNA here is from genome assembly GCA_963816555.1 of uncultured Alphaproteobacteria bacterium. GTDB lineage: Bacteria > Pseudomonadota > Alphaproteobacteria > Rhizobiales > Tepidamorphaceae > Lutibaculum. Next base: position 62,628 of record CAWFLD010000014.1, read on the forward strand.
ATCCTCGGGGAACAGGCGCATCGCGCTCTTCACCGGCATCGGGCGTCAGCCCGCCCATGGCGCAGAGCGAGCCGTCGGTCATGACCTCGCAGAGGTCGTCGACGAGGGCGATGTTCTTCGCCACCTCCTCGCCGCGCAGGATCTTCTCGATCGTCTCCTTGCCGCGGATCGCGCCGATGCGGCAGGGCGTGCACTTGCCGCAGCTCTCGATCTCGCAGAACTCGAAGGCGAAGCGGGCCATCTCGGCCATGTCGGCGGTGTCGTCGAACACCACGATTCCGCCGTGGCCGAGCATCGCCCCGGCCTCGGCCAGCGCCTCGTAGTCCATCGGCAGGTCGAGCATCGCCTCGTCGACATAGGCGCCGAGCGGGCCGCCGATCTGGGCGGCGCGGAACGGCCGGCCGGAGGCGGTGCCGCCGCCGAACTCCTCGATGAGCTCGCGGATCGTGACGCCGAACGCCTTCTCCACGAGGCCGCCATGCCTGACGTTGCCGGCGAGCTGGAAGGGCTGGGTGCCGCGCGAGCGGCCGATGCCGTAGTCCTTGTAGAACTCCGCGCCCTTGGCGAGGATCAGCGGCACGGCGGCCAGCGACAGGACGTTGTTGACGACGGTCGGCTTGCCGAACAGCCCGGCAATGGCGGGAATCGGCGGCTTGACGCGCACCGTGCCGCGCTTGCCCTCCATGCTCTGCAGCATCGAGGACTCCTCGCCGCAGATATAGGCGCCGGCGCCGCGGCGCACGAAGAGCCGGAACGGCTGCCCGGAGCCCATGACGTCGTCGCCGAGCACGCCCCTGTCCTCGCAGATGCGGATCGCCGCCTTCATCGCGGCGATGGCGTGCGGGTATTCGGAGCGGATGTAGACGTAGCCCTCGCTCGCGCCGGTCGCGAGGCCGGCGATCGCCATGCCCTCGATCAGGCAGAACGGGTCGCCCTCCATGATCATGCGGTCGGCGAAGGTGCCGCTGTCGCCCTCGTCGGCGTTGCAGCAGACATATTTCTGGCCGTCGGGCAGCTCGGAGACGGTCTTCCACTTGATGCCCGTCGGGAAGCCGGCGCCGCCGCGGCCGCGCAGGCCGGAATCGGCGACCGTCCTGACGATGTCGGCGCGGGGCATCGAGGCGGCCCTGCGCAGGCCCTCGAGGCCGCCATGCGCCTCGTAGTCGGCGAGGTCGAGCGGATCGATCACGCCGACGCGGGCGAAGGTCAGCCGCTCCTGGCGGCGCAGATACGGGATCTCCTGCGGTCGGCCCGAGCGCCAGGCGGTGCTGGCCGCCATTGAGGAAGCCGGCCTCGAAGAGCCCGGGCACGTCTTCCGGGGCGACGGGGCCGTAGGCGAGGCGGGTGCCGTCGACCTCGACCTCGACCAGCGGCTCGAGCCAGAACAGACCGTGCGAGCCGTTGCGCACCAGGCGGACGTCGTGCGAACCGGCCATCGCCTCGCGCCCGATGGCGGCGGCGACCTCGTCGGCGCCGACGGACAGCGCGGCGGAATCCTTGGGAACGTAGACGACGATGGTCATGAGCGTGCCTCCCGGATCGCGGCGTCGAGGCGGTCGTCGGTCACCCGTCCGACCGGCTTCCCGTTGACGAGGGCGGCCGGCGAGAGCGCGCAGTTGCCGAGGCAGTAGACCGGCTCGACCGTCAGCGATCCGTCGGCGCTCGTCTTGCCGAGCTCGATGCCGTGGCGCCGGCAGATCCGCTCGATCAGCTCGAGCGCCCCCATCGACTGGCAGGACTTCGGCGCGGCAGACCTTCACCGTCACCGTGCCGCCCGGGCGGTCGTGGAAATCGTGGTAGAAGCTGACGACGCCGTGCACCTCGGCCCGCGACAGGTTCAGCGCCTTGGCGATCCCCGGCAGCACCGTCTGCGGCACGTGGCCGACCTCGTCCTGCAGGTCGTGCAGGATCTCGAGCAGGGCGGCGGGGTCGTTGTCATGACGGGCGCAGGCGTTGTCCGCCGCGGTGACGGCGTCGAGCGTCTCGTCGAGATAGGGGTTCTTCATCGGGGCATCTGCGGCCGAAGCCACCTCCTTTTCCTCCGATGGCGACTGTCGCGATCCCCTGCCGATGCCGCAAATCGTTTGTCTCTATCGGCCTATCGACGAAACGAATGCATGATATTGCAGTGTCAGGGGTCAGGCGAGACGCTCCGCGAACGGCGCGGGCAGCGCGAAGTCGCGCGCCGTCTCGATCAGCGAGGCGACGACGGGGGGCGGGGGATCGCGGTCATAGGCGACGATGCCCACCGCATACTCCGCGAACGGCTCGACGAGCGGGATCGTGCAGATCCGGTCGGCGCGGTCGAACACCAGGAGGAAGTGCTCCGGCAGGATGCAGGCGAGGCCGTGCAGCCGGATGTGCGAGTAGAGGCTGACGACGGAGTTCGATTCGATCACCGGCTCCGGCGCGCAGCCGAGCCCGGCGAAGATCGCGTCGACGATCCTCCGGTTCTGCATGTCCGGGCTGAGGAGGCCCAGCGGGTGGGTCGACGCCTCCGCCCACGCGACCTCCTTCCTGTCGGCCAGGGCATGGTCGTCGCGCACGAAGAGGCGGTAGCGCTCCTTGTAGAGCGGCACGGTGATGGCGCGGCCGACCGGCTCGTTGTCGAGGTAGCTGACGCCCGCGTCGATCGAGAAATCGCTGATATTGCGGAGGATTTCCCGAGAGGTCTGGGACAGGATCTGGAAGGTTATCAGCGGGAAGCGCTGCCGGACCGCGTCCGTCAGCACCGAGACGGTGGGCAGGGCCGAGGGGATGGCGCCGAGCACGACGCGGGCGGCGAGCTCTCCTTTGAGCGCCGCGAGCTCCTGCTCGAGCGAGGTGCAGTCCTCGAGGATCGAATGCGCCCACTTGAGGACGCGCTCGCCCTCGGGCGTCAGCCCCTCGTAGCGCTGGCCGCGCTTGACGATCGAGACGCCGAGCTCCTGCTCGAGCTGGCGGATGCGACCGGAGAGGGTGGGCTGGGTGACGTGGCAGGCCGCGGCGGCGCGCGTGAAGTGCCTCTCCCGGGCCAGTGCCGCCAGGTACTGCAGCTGTCGGATGTCCATGGGGCGGCCGGGCTGGCGGGAAGAGGGGGCGGGGCCAGGAGGGAGAGAGGAGTGGAGATCCCGGCCCCGCCATAGTGCGCCGGCATACTGCCACAGCTGCATTTTCATGCAACCTGTCCAGAAACAAAATTTCGGGCGCATGGAACGCGGGGTCAGGCCGGCCGCACGAGGGGCGCGGCCGAGGTCATGGGCCGGTGTGCGCCGGTGCCTCCGTGCGGCCCAAGTCTCTGACATGTCTGGAAAAAGCGGACGGGAGGTGGTGCGCCGTTCGCCGGGGCGCACGGAGGCTCGCGGCAGCGGGCCCGCCGACGGTCCAGGCCGGACGCGCTTGGTGCGTTGCCGTACCGGCTTCGCTCGCTCGTGGCCCGCTCGCGTGCAGGCGCCCGCGAAGGCCGCGGCCGGGCAGGGGATGCCCGGGCAGCGCGCCCGCCCGTGCCGGTGCGGCTAGCGCGGGATCATTTCGCCTTCAGCGTCTCGAGATAGGCCATGATCTTGAGGATCTGGTCCTGCGTGAAGCGGCGGCCCATCGGCTGCATGGCGCCCGCGGCGCCGCCGTAGATGACTTCGAACTCGCCATGCGCGTTCTCGACGCGCGGGTACTTGTAGGTGTCGTCGACGAGGTTGGGGCCGATGCGGCCGGTGGCGTCGGTGTTGTGGCAGGAGGCGCAGATGCGGAACAGGTCCTTGCCCTCCTTCTCCGCCGCCGCGTCGCCGAAATAGGGATCCTCGCCGGTGCAGTGGAAGGTCTCCACCGCCGGCGTGATCTCCTCGTCGGGCTTGTAGACCGGCAGCGGCTTGCCGGTCAGCACCTGGTTGAACTCGAGCGGGTCGGCGCAGTTGCCGGCCGTTTCCTGCAGCGTTTCCGGCTTGTCCTTGCCCGTGCCTTTGGCCTTGTCCTGGGCGAGGGCCGGGGCGGCGATCGCGGCGGCGAGCAGGGCGGCGACGGCGAGGACGTGCGGTCGGGTCATGTCGGATTCCTGGTGATCTCGTCGTGGTCGTTTCCGGAAAAACGCAGTCGGGGCGGAGTGTCCGCCCCGACGATACGATGATGTTGCTGGGCCGGCCTATTTCTGGCCGACGGTGGTCGCCGTCTCCGCGTCCGCCGGCACCTCGTCCTTCGGGGTGAAGACCCAGAGCGAGCCGGGCGGGTTCGCCTCGGGGCCCTGGTCGGAGAGGTAGAAGTTGTTGGCGCTGACGGCGTAGACCTTGCCGTCCTCGCCGGTGCCGCCGGCGGTGAACTGCAGGTCGGTCTGCATCAGCTGCTGGAGCTGCCACTTCGAGCCGTCCCAGCCGAGACCGAAGACGCGGCCGGAGCACCAGTCGCCCGTCAGGTAGACGCCTTCCATGCCGCCGTAGTTGACGACGCCGAGGCCCTGCACGGAGCAGCCGCCCGTGTCGTTGTCGGGGCCGCCGGGATAGGCCTTGGTGTGGGGATACTGCGCCGCCGGCAGCACGCCGACCACCGCGCAGTCCTGGTTCGCGGGGTCACCGGTCATCGGGTGGCAGTACTGGCCCTCCATGTCCGGCCAGCCATAGTACTCGCCGCCCTTGCTGGAGGCCGGCTGGTAGTCGATCTCCTCCCAGTGGTTCTGCCCGACGTCGGCGATGAACAGGTCGCCGGTCTTGTCGTCGAACGAGAACTCGTAGGGGTTGCGCACCCCGTAGGCCCAGATCTCCGGCCTCGACTTCGTGCGGATCGTGGCGAACTGCTCCTCGGTGATGCCGAACAGCGACATCAGCTGCTCCTTGGAGGCGTTCGCGAACGGGTTGTCCTTCGGAATGGCGTAGGGCCGGTCGGCGTCGTCGGGCACGTCGACGTCGATACGCAGGATCTTGCCGAGCAGGGTCGAGAGGTCCTTGCCCGCCTGCAGCGGATCGCCCTCCCAGCCGCCGTCGCCGGAGCCGATGTAGAGATACCCGTCGGGCCCGAAGGCGATCGTGCCGCCATTGTGGTTGTAGTAGGGCTGCTCGATCCGCAGGATGACCCTGGCGGTCTCGTTTGTCCGCTCCGGCGTCATCACGTCGGGGCTGTCGGGGTCCACCTGGAAGCGCACGATGACGCCGTCGCCGTTGAACGGCAGCGAGGCGTAGTGGACGAAGAAGTAGCCGTTGTTCTTGAAGTCCGGGTGGAAGGCGATCGAGTAGAGGCCCTGCTCGACGAAGCCGGTCTGCACGTCGTTGCCGAGCGGGTTGATCTTCGTGAGGTCGAGGAACGGCTCGTCCTTCACCTTGCCGTCCTTGTCGACGATCTTCACGCGGCCGACGCGCTCGGTCACGAAGAGCCGGCCGCTGCCGTCGCCCGCGCTGGCGACGTTCGTCGGATCCGCGAAGCCCTCGGCGACCTTCACCGCCACGAGGTTCGCGTCGCCCGGAAGCGTGCCGCCGGGCTTGGCGACGGCATCCGGGCTCTTGGGAGCCTCCGCCGCCCACGCCGTGGCGGTGCTCAAGAGGGCGACCGCCGTCGCCACGAGTAACTGCCTTTTCATCCACTTCCCTCCCTGTTGCGGAGGGCCGTTCGGCGGCCCTCTCTCTCTTCGAAATCGGAAAGCAGCGGCGGCGCCCTGCGGCGACCATGCCGTGTCGCGGACGTCAGATCCTGCCGGCGTCGCGCCGCAGCGGCCCGAGCGTCTCGCCCGAACGGCGCGACCACATGCTGGCGCCGACGACGAGCAGGACGGCGAGCACGATCATGACGCCCATGCCCTCGCGCGCCTCCTCGACGTTCCACCAGACGGATTCCCGCCACCATTCGCCCACGGGCGGCCAGTAATAGACGACGCCGACGAGGCCGAGGACGAAGCTCGCGGTCCACAGAGGCCGCGCGGCCGGCCGCGACAGGAGGTCGGGGCGAAAGGCGGCGAGGCCGGTCCAGACCGCCGGCACGCCGTAGATCAGCATCCACCACGGCCCGTCGGGGTCGTTGTACTGGACGGCGACGAAAAGCAGCATCACGACGAAAAGGATGCCGTTCACGATGCGCATGTTCCGCTCCCCGCCCTATTGGATGCATCAAATGCCTTTTCGAGGGAACTTTACCGTGTTCTTATTCCGAAAGCGATCAAATATTCGACAGGCCAATACAGCGCTCGTGCAATATAACCCTCGCGGTCGCAGCATCCGGTGAGACCATGGAAATCTCCGAAAGCAATACTGGCATACCTGAGGTAGGGGATAGCTTCAGTCAGCGTTTCACCGTCAGTTTCGAGTTTCCGGTCATCTTCACGCGGGGTGTGTTCGTCGCCTCCAACCTGCGCCTGCGAGACGCGCTGCGGCGCATCGAGCCGGACAAGCGGCACCGCTGTCTCGTCTTCCTCGACGACAGCCTGTCCCAGGCGCGCCCGGGCCTGCCGGACGAGATCTCGGCCTATTTCGCGGCGCACGCGACGCATCTCGACCTCGTCGCACCGCCGGTGGCGGTGCCGGGCGGCGAGCGCATCAAGGCCGAGCTGCACTTCGTGGAGGAGATCCAGCGCCGGCTGTTCGACCACCACATCGACCGCCATTCCTACGTGCTGGCGGTCGGCGGCGGCGCGGTGCTCGACGCCGTCGGCCTCGTGGCCGCGACCACCCATCGCGGCGTGCGCCACGTGCGGCTGCCGAGCACGGTGCTGTCGCAGAACGATTCCGGCGTCGGCGTGAAGAACGGGGTCAACCTGCACGGGGTGAAGAACTTCGTCGGCACGTTCGCGCCGCCCTTCGCCGTGCTCAACGACCTCGACCTGGTCGACGGCCTGCCGGCGCGCGAGAAGATCGCCGGCATGGCCGAGGCGGTGAAGGTCGCGCTGATCCGCGACGGCGAATTCTTCCGCTGGCTCGAGCGCCACGCCGACGACCTCGCGACCTTCCGGCCGGAGGCGATGGAGCACATGATCCGCCGCTGCGCCGAGCTGCACATGCGCCAGATCGCCCATGGCGGCGATCCCTTCGAGACGGGCAGCGCGCGGCCGCTCGACTTCGGCCACTGGTCGGCGCACCGGCTCGAGGCCCTGACGCGCTATCACCTGCGCCACGGCGAGGCGGTGGCGATCGGCATCGCGCTCGATACGCTGTATTCCGTGCTGGCCGGGCTGTTGCCGCCGGGCGAGGAGGAGCGTGTGCTGAGCCTGCTCGAGCACCTGGGGTTCCGGCTGTGGCATCCGGCGCTCGAGCGGCGCGACGGCGACGACACGCTGTCGGTGATCCGCGGCCTCGTGGAGTTTCGCGAGCATCTGGGCGGCGAGCTGACGATCACGCTGCTCGCCGGGCTCGGCACGGGGGTGGAGGTGCACGAGATGGACGAGACGCTGGTGCTGCAGGCGATCGCGCGCCTGAAGGAGCGCGCGGGCCGCTGATGAGGATCGAGGCCGCGCCGGAAACGTCCGGAGAGTGTCATCTCACCTACTGCACGAACGTCCACCCCGGCGAGGATCTCGATGAGCTGCGACAGGTGCTCGGCGATCACGTCCGCGCGGTGAAGGGCAGGGTGTCGCCGGAGCGGCCGTTCGGCGTCGGCCTGCGCATCGCGCCGGCGGCGGCGCGGGCGCTGCGCGAGCCGGGCCCGCGCGATGACTTCGCGCAGGCGCTGGGCGACGCCGGCACCTATCTCTTCACGATCAACGGCTTCCCCTATGGCGACTTCCACGGAAGGCGCGTCAAGGAGGACGTCTATGCGCCCGACTGGTCGACGCCGGAGCGGCTGGCCTACACGACCGACCTCGCGGAGCTCCTGGCCGCCCTCATGCCGGAGGACGTCGCCATGGGCAGCATCTCGACCGTGCCCGGAACCTTCAAGGGCTGGGCCGACGAGGCGCGCGTCGCCCGCGTGACGGAGGGGCTCGTCAGGCAGGCCGCCCGTCTCGTCGAGCTCGAGCGGCGCACGGGCCGGTACGTGACGCTCGCCCTGGAGCCGGAGCCGTGCTGCCATCTCGAGACGATCGAGGAGGCGGTCGCCTATTTCACCGACCACCTGTTTGCCCGCCCGGCGCAGGAGCTCATGAGCGACCTGGCGGGGCTCGACCGCCCGCGTGCCGAGGCGGCGCTGCGGCGGCATCTCGGCGCTCTGCTACGACGTGTGCCACGCCGCCGTCGAATACGAGGACCCGGAAGAGAATTTCGCACGGCTGCGCGACGCCGGCATCCTCGTGCCGAAGATCCAGCTCAGCTCCGCCCTGCGCATCCGGGCGATGGACCCCGCCGCCGCGGACGCGCTGCAGGCCTTCGCCGAGCCGGTCTACCTGCACCAGGTCGTCGAGCGGGACGGGACGCGCCTGATCCGCCATCTCGATCTGCCGGCGGCGCTCGGCAGGCGCGGAGGCGGCCGAGGGCCGCGAGTGGCGCGTGCACTTCCACGTGCCGGTCTTCCTCGCCGACCTGCCGGCCTTCTCGACCACGCAGGCCTTCCTGCGCCGGGTGATCGAGCTGCACCGGCAGGCCCCGCTCGCGCCGCATCTCGAGGTCGAGACCTACACCTGGGACGTGCTGCCGGCCGAGCTGCGCACCGGAGGGGTGGACGACGCCATTGCCCGCGAGCTCGGCTGGGTGCTCGGCGAGCTCTCCGCATGACGCCGCGCACCGCGCTCGTCCTCGGACGCGTCTCGAACCTGCCGACGGCCTGGACCAACACGATGGCCGGCATCGTGCTGGCCGGCGGCGCGCTCGCGAGCTGGACGACCGTCTGGCTCCTCGTCGCGATCTCGCTCGCCTATGTCGGCGGCATGTATCTGAACGATGCCTTCGACGCCGGGTTCGACCGGCGGCATGGCAAGGCGCGGCCGATCCCGGCGGGGCAGGCGGCGCAGGGCACGGTGCTGGCGGCCGGCTTCGCCATGCTGGCCGCGAGCGTCGTGATCCTCGGCCTCGCGGGGGGATGGCGCGCGGCGCTGGCCGGCCTGGCGCTCTCGGCGGCGATCCTGTTCTACGACTGGCACCACAAGGGCAACGCCTTGAGCCCCGTGTTCATGGGGCTGTGCCGGGCGCTCGTCTATGTCGCGGTCGGCCTCGCGGCCGCCGGCCGGCTGCCGCCGCCGCTCCTGGTCGCGGCCCTCGTCACGCTCAGCTACCTGATCGGCCTGACCTACGCCGCGAAGCAGGAGAACATCGGGCGCGTCGAGAACATGTGGCCGCTGGCCTTCCTCGCGGTGCCGGTGCTCTACGGCATCCGGCTCGGGGCGCTGGCGCCGCTCCTGTCGCTCGTGCCGCTCCTGCTCCTGGCGTTCGCCGTCGTCATCGGCGTGTCGCTGCGCCACCTCCTGCGACACGGCCCCGGCGACGTGCCCCTCGCCGTGGTCACCCTGATCGCCGGCATCGCGCTCCTCGACGCGGTCTACATCGCCGCCGCCGGCGCCCCGTTCGCAGCGCTCGTGGCGGCGGCGCTGTTCGTCGTGACGCGGGTGGCACAGCGATACGTGCCGGGGACGTGAGGGAGGGGATATCTTGCGAAAGAAGATGCACAAGCAGGTGCGTCCGGCGCGACCTTGAGGCTAGACTGCCGCAATGGCATTCGGCGTCTTCATCCATCGTTCCGATTCGATCTACGATGACAGCCCTGCCGAGCAGTACCAATTCCCTCGCCAGTACCTCGGTCGCGTCCAGGCCTGCGTCGGCGATTGGATCATCTATTACGAGCCCCGCAAGGTCGAACAGACGCGCGGCTACTTTGCGGTCGCGAAGGTACAGACCGTTATCGCCGATCCGAAGGCGGCTAACATGTACCTCGCTCTCATCGAGCCTGGGAGCTATCTCGACTTCGCGACGCCGGTGCCGTTCAGCGGCCCAGCCGGCGTGATCGAGACGGGTGTCCTCAATGATGAAGGGCGCATCTCCGGCCGCGCGCAGTCGGCCGTTCGTACGATCTCACCTCACGATTTCAATCGCATCGTCGAGCTGGGCCTGGCGGACGAATCCACCCTGTTGCCGAGGGTCGACCCGACTGCGGCCCCTCGGGGTTTCGAAGAGACGCAGGAGCCTTTCCTGTATGAACAGGAGAGGGAACGTGTGCTCCAGCTGAACTCGCGGGTCGTACGCGACCGCGTCTTCCGGCGGATCATACTCAAGGCGTACGATTCCCGATGTGCGATCACCGGCCTGAAGCTGATCAACGGCGGGGGGCGAGCCGAAGTCGAAGCTGCGCATATCAGGCCGGTTGAGGCAGATGGACCGGACATCGTGAGCAATGGTCTGGCCCTGTCGGGCACTGCGCACTGGATGTTCGATCGCGGGCTCATCAGCCTTGAGGACGACCTAGAGATTATGGTCTCCCGCCACGTCAACGATATCGACGGCGTGAGGGCCATGATCAACAGAACTGGTCACGCGATCGCACCGCAGCGAGTGACCCAGCGTCCACATCCTCACTTCCTGCAGTGGCATCGGGAGAACTGCTTCAAGCACTGACGGCCACTCGCGAGGTCGTCAGCAGGATCATCTCACCCGAACACGTGATCCAGCACGAGCTGCTTGAACGCCGTCGCGTCCAGCGGGCCGTCGGGCAGCAGGTCGGGGCGGGTCGAGATGACGAGAGGGCCGTCGGCGGGATCGTCGGTCGGGCGGCCGTGCGAGCCCTTCACGAGCTGCGTGTCCTTCAGGGAGATGACGTCGAGCAGGTTGCGCTGGCCGAGCTTGCGGGCGGCGAGGCGGCGGCCGATGGCGAGCTTCGGCCAGCGGATCTCCGGATCGAGGAAGAGTTCGACCGGGTCGTAGCCGGGCTTCCTGTGGATGTCGACGGTGCGGGCGTAGTCGGGCGCCTTCTCGTCGTCGAGCCAGTAATAGTAGCTGAACCAGCGGTCGGCGGTGGAGATCGCCACGAGCTCGCCGGAGCGCTCGTGGTCGAGCCCGTGCGCGCGCTTGCCCGCCTCGTCGAGCACGGTCTCGACGCCGTCGAGGCTCTCGACGAGCCGCCTCACGGCGGGGATGTCGGATGGGTCGCGGACATAGACATGGGCGAGCTGGTGGTCGGCCACCGCGAAGGCGCGCGAGGCCCCCGCGTCGAGCTGCTCGCGGCCGTGCTCCTCCGGCCGGACGGCGATCATGCCGGCCTCGCGCAGGGCGCGGTTGACGTGCACCGCGTCGCGCACCTTCGTGATGCCGTACTCGGAGACGACCACGACCTCGCGGCCGCTCGCCTCGGCGGCCTCGATCAGCTCGCCGCACAGGGCGTCGACCTCCCGAAGGTCCTGCTGCAGCCGAGGATGCTCGAGGTCGGGCCCCAGGCGCTGCAGGTTGTAGTCGAGATGCGGCAGGTAGGTCAGCGTCAGCGTCGGGTCGCGCGTCTCCATCACGTGGCGCGTGGCGTCGGCGATCCACTTCGAGGAGGTGATGTCGGCCGCCGGCCCCCAGAAGGTGAAGAGCGGGAACTGTCCGAGCCTGGCGTCGAGCTCGTCGTGCAGCTCCGGCGGGTGGGCGTAGTGGTCGGGGATCTTGCGCCCGTCGGCGGGATACATCGGCCGCGGCGTCGCGCTCCAGTCGGCCGACGAGTACATGTTGTACCACCAGAACATCTTGGCGCAGGTGAAGGCGGCGTCGCGCGCCTTGCCCGCCTCCCAGATCTTCTCGCCGGCGACGAGCCGGTTCGACTGCCGCCAGAACCAGATCTCCGACAGGTCGCGGAAGTACCAGCCATTGGCCACCGCGCCGTGCCCCGAGGGTGGCAGCCCCGTCACGAGGGTCGACTGCGAGGTGCAGGTGACGGCGGGCAGGGGCGGGACGAGCGGCACGGTGCCGCCGCGCTCGGCCAGCCGCTTCAGGTTCGGCGTGTGCTCGCCGACGAGACGCGGGGCGAGGCCGACCACGAGCATGACGAGCGTCTTCTTCATGGCCGCCACGATAGAGGGGCCGGAAATACATGCGCAAGCGCTCTTCTCGACCGTCACGGCGTGGACTAGGATCGAGGGAACAAGAAAATCGGGGAGGGACGCTGCCGATGGATCTTTCTGCAGTGCAGCAAAGCGCCGCCGAACTCTTGCGCGGCTGGCTGGCGCGACAGGTTCCGCCCGACGATCTCGACTGGCTCGACGGCGAGATCGAGGCGATCTCCGGAGAGGCCTCCGACCGCCGCCTGTTCATCGCGCTCGGCCGCATCCCGCGGCGCCTCGGCAAGGCGGATCTCGGGCTCGGCGCCGGGGATCTCGAGGCCGCGGACGCCGCGCGGCCCGGCTGGCGACCGCAGGGCTGGTCGGTCGACGAGGCGGCGCGCATCTGCCTCCTGTGCCGCCTGAACCGCGAGCCCGCCGCCTTCGCCGCGACCTTCACGACGCTCTGCCGCACCGCCGACGTGGGCGAGGCGATCGCCTTCTACCGGGGACTGCCGCTCTACGCCGCGCAAGGCGCGCTCGAGGAGCAGGCGGCGGAAGGCCTGCGCACCAACATGCGCGCCGTCTTCGAGGCGGTGGCGCACGACAGCCCGTTCCCGCGCGAGCGCTTCGGCGAGACGCGGTGGAACCACATGGTGCTGAAGGCCCTCTTCGTCGGCAGCCGGCTGGCGCCGATCGAGGGGCTCGACGAGCGGGCGAACCCGGAGCTCGCGCGGATCCTGTGCGACTACGCCCACGAGCGCTGGGCGGCGGGACGGCCCGTGACGCCGGAGCTGTGGCGCTGCGTCGGCCCGTTCGCCCGCGGCGACATGGTCGACGACCTCGCCCGCGCCGGCCGCTCCGACAACCCCCGCGAGCGCGAGGCCGCGGCGCTGGCGCTGATCGCCAGCCCCGATCCGGCCGCCGAGGCGGCGCTCGCCGCGATGGCCGGGGAGGCGGAGGCGGCACGCGCCGGCCGCTTCGACTGGCGCTCGCTCGCCACCAGCCTGTGAACCCCCGAGGCGCTTCCCATGATGCTGATCGACCCGCACGCGCACATGATCTCGCGCACGACCGACGACTACGAGGCGATGGCGAATGCCGGCGTGGTCGCCGCTCATCGAGCCGTCCTTCTGGATCGGCCAGCCGCGCACCCATGTCGGCACCTATATCGACTATCTCTCGGCCATCGTCGGTTTCGAGCGGTTCAGGGCCGGGCAGTTCGGCATCCGCCACTACTGCACGATCGGGCTCAACTCGAAGGAGGCCAACAACGAGGCGCTGGCGGAGGAGGTGATGGAGATCCTGCCGCGCTTCGCGCTGAAGGAGGGCGTCGTGGCGATCGGCGAGATCGGCTACGACGAGCAGACGCCGCTCGAGGACCGGTATTTCCGCGCCCAGCTGGAGCTCGCCAGGGAGCTCGAGCTGCCGGTGATGATCCACACGCCGCACCGCGACAAGAAGCGCGGCACGACGCGCTCGATGGATGTGTGCGAGGAGCACGGTCTCGACCCCTCGATGGTCGTCGTCGACCACAACAACGAGGAGACGGTGGCGGAGGTGCTGGACCGCGGCTTCTGGGCGGCCTTCTCGATCTACCCGTCGACCAAGATGGGCAACGCCCGGATGGTCGAGATCATGAAGCAGTATGGCTGCGAGCGGGTGATCGTCGATTCAGCCTGCGACTGGGGCATCTCCGATCCGCTGGGCGTGGCGAAGACGGCGAAGCTCGCGCTCGAGCGCGGCATTCCCGAGGAGCAGGTGCAGCTCGCCTGCTACGGCAACGCGCTCGCCGCCTACGGCCAGAGCGGCCAGATGAAGGAGGAGGACTGGCTCAACCCGCCGGCGATCGACCAGCGCACGCTCTACGAAGGCAACTCCGTGCTGCGCGGTGGCCGCGAGCCGAAGATCGAGGACCGCGCCGAGCGCGAGGACTGGCTGCTGATCGAGTGAGAGGATCGACGCCGGGATCGGGGAGGGCGTGACCGTCAGGTCCCGCTCGTCGGCATGCCCGCCGCGGCCGTCGCCGTGGCGCTCCCGAACACGGCCTGCCACCTGATCGCGCACCGGGTCGATCCGCAATGCCTCACGCCGGCATCGACCCCCTCGCGGCGCGGCCCGGCTACAGGGTCACGAGGTCGGTGTGGCCGAAGCCCTTGGTGTAGTCGAGGACGGAGATCACGACGGGCTTCAGCCGGAAGATCCGGACGTCGTCCGGACCCGGCATGGGGAAGGGCGGCGGCGCGGAATCGGGATATTTGAGCGGCAACAGCCCGAGTACCTTCTCCGCCTCCGCCCGGTCGGTCACGGCCTCCGCCCTGGCGGCCATCGACAGGCCGGTGATGGCCATCAGGTCGGGCGTGTCGTGGTCGATGGTCAGCGAGACGCGGTCGTCGCTCGCGAGGTTCCTGGCCTTCTGGCTGTCGAGGCCGCAGAGGAAGTAGAGCGCGAGCCCGTCGTTGACGTAGCCGACCGTCGTCGCCTGCGGCCAGCCGTCGGGCCTCAGCGTGGCGAGCGTCATGATCCGGTGCTCGTCGAGAAGCGTCAGGATCTTCCGTGAGATCTCGTCGTTCATTCCATTTCCCCGTCATCGCATCGGGATGCAGGTGCATGGGCGAGCTGCGCCGCCCCGGGCGACACACCGCCAGGCAGCGGCCGCGCGGACGCCCATCGATGAGGCTGCGCCGCTCCGCGGCACCGCGCCTTGACGAAGATCATCCGCACGGAGAGCGCGGGGGCTTGGGCACCGCGACGTGCTCGCGTGGAGCCGGACGCGCGAGGGAGGTGGAACCGGAAGGCGGACCTGTCCCCGACGGGTGCGCAGCCGCGACGCGACGAGGGGCTGCCGGCTGCGTCGGCGCGTTTCGGTATCGGTTCTGCGGGGGAATGAAGCGGGCGCCCGGCGAGCGCACCGAAGATGGTCGGAGTGGCAGGATTTGAACCTGCGACCCCCTCGTCCCGAACGAGGTGCGCTACCAGGCTGCGCTACACTCCGTGACCAGCGGTGCCCTCATATACCGACGCCCCAGACGCGCCGCAACCCCCGCGATCTTCGCCGAGGCGCCATCCTGGGGAAAATCTTTCGCGCCGCCGCGAGGGAGGGAAGTCCGCCGGGCCGGCGCTTGCGGAGCGAGGCGCTCAGACGCTATACGACCTGCCGAACGAGGCGCTTCGGCGAGGCACCTCCTGTTGGGGCGTAGCCAAGTGGTAAGGCATCGGGTTTTGATCCCGTGTACCGCAGGTTCGAATCCTGCCGCCCCAGCCACCTTTCATGCAAGACTTTGAGAGAACAGAGGAAAGTCCCTCGCAGCGCGCGCGGGGCGGCGAGTGGCGCGTGCCGGCTCGCACAGCCGGTTCGTCCGAGCTCCGCGGCCTCGGACCCTGCACGACAGGTCGGACGGCCCGTCAGCTGCACGGCTGCACCCGTCGCGCGCGCGGGGCTCCGTGACACGGCGCCGGTGGACGGACGGTGCCGCGGTGATTCCGGGCTGCGCGAGGCGGCCGGGGTTCCGACCGCGACGAGCCGAACGATCCTGTTCATCGGGCGGTAACGGCGCTTGCCGATCGGTGCCGCCCGTCGCTGTTCCCCGCCGTGCGGACCGGGTATCAGCGTGCTGACGATCAACATGCTTCCGCGACGCAGCGATCATGAGCACAGCGATATCCACCGCCGCCTCCGGCCTCATGGCCGCCTCGGCCATGCTCGGCGCGAGCGCCTCCAACGTCGCCAACGCGCGGACGAGGGGAGCCGTCCCCTCGACGCCCCCGACGCAGCCGGTTTCGTCGGGCGCCTCGTCGGGCCAGCCGGGCGTCTACCAGGCTCTCACGACGGTCCGGACGGCCTTGCCCGGGTCGCAAGGGGTGGCGACGAGCTTCGCGCCGAGGCTGCCGTCCTACGGCCTCGAATACGAGCCGGATGCGCCGTTCGCGAATGCGCAGGGCATGGTCGCCGCCCCGAACGTCGACCCGGTGACCGAGGCCGTCGACCAGATCGAGGCGCGGCGGTCCTTCGAGGCGAACCTCGCCACGATGAGGGCCGCCGGCGAGATGGAGCGCAGCCTGCTGGATGTGGTGGCCTGACGCCCGGACCGGCCATGCCATAGGGGGGCGACGCCGGTTCCCGACGTGCGGCGCCGTCGGTGGCGCACGGAATCAGCTACCGGAAATTGCTACCGTATGAAGTCGAAGACCCACCGCGCGACCAGCGTGGCGAGCAGCAGCCAGGCCACGACGACCGCGCCTGCCGCCCACCATCCCAGCCGTGGCGGCCCAGATGTCGCCGCCCGCTCGCGCAGGTCCGCCATCAGCTCGGGCGGTATCATCCTGACGACGAGGACGATCCCGAGGGGCAGGAGCAGCAGGTCGTCGAGGTAGCCGATGACGGGTATGACGTCCGGTATGAGGTCGATCGGGCTCAGGGCGTAGGCCACGACGCCGGCGGCCAGCAGCTTGGCGTACCACGGCACCCGCGGGTCCCCCATCGCCAGGCCGAGGGCGCGGATGTCGGTCTTGACCGATCGCGCCCACTCCCGAAGCCTCTCGCGGCGCCGTGCCTTCATGGCGTCCTTCCCCAACCGGCGCGTCCCGGCTTGCCCTTACGCATCCGTATGCTCGGCGAAAGGCGCAGGACAGGGCGGTCCCCCAGGTTGTTTCTCGAAGGCGAGGCGCGGTGCCTCGCTCCCCAGACGGGAGACTTCGAGATGAACGCCAAGAGCACCACGAAGACCACCACCAGGAACGCCACCAAGGCCCTCGTCGCGGCCGGCCTGATCGTCGCCGGCCTCGGCATGGGGGCGGCGCAGGCCGCCTCGGGCAGTGCGCCGACCGATGCGCAGGACAAGACCGAGATGCAGTCGGCGCTGTCGGCCAAAACGTCGCTCGTCGACGCGGTCAAGGCCGCCCAGGCGCAGGTGAACGGCGGCAAGGCCATGGAGGTCGTGTTCTCCGACGAGAACGGCCAGCCGGGCTACGAGGTGAGCCTGGTCGCGCCCGACGGCAGCGAGCACAATCTCTTCGTCGACGCCGCCTCGGGCAAGGCCCGGCAGGCGACCGCCGCGGCGGAGAACGAGAACGACGACCACACCGGCGTCGACGACTCCGAGGAGGGCGAGGCCGACTGAGCCCGAGCCGGCTCCCCAGCTGCCCCGTCCGGCCCTCGGCCGGGCGGGGATCATTCCTTCGCGGCGGCGGCCGGCCGCCCCATCCGGTCCGCGATCATCCAGAAGACGAGCGCCCAGATCGACCCCGCCGTCCAGCCTGCCAGCACGTCGGTCGGCCAGTGCACCCCGAGATAGACCCGGCTGAAGCCGATGAGCACGGTGAGCGCCACGCCCGCCGCGACGACGAAGATGCGGGCGCGCCACTGCGTCTGCGCCCGGGCGAGCAGCGCGCCGAGGGTCAGGTACGCCACGGCGGAGAGCATCGCGTGACCGCTCGGGAAGCTCAGCGTGTGGACCTGGACGAGATGCGGCACGACGTCCGGCCGGGCACGGTCGAAGCCCCACTTGGCCGTCTTTTCCACGATCGCGCCGCTGATGACCGAGGCGGCGACCATGCTTGCCGTCGTCTTCCGGCCGAGCACCAGGAGGTAGGCGACGGCCATCACCGTCACCAGCGTGATGACCGTGGTGCTGCCGAGGCTCGTGATGTCGCTCATCGATCCCGCGAGCCAGTGGGGGCCGATCGGGGTCGAGAGATCGCCCGAGGTCCTGAGATGAAGCAGGATCGCCTTGTCGAAGGCGCCCGTCTCCTTCTCCGTGACGTCCTCGACGATGTCGGCGAGGAGGAGGACGAGGCCCGCGAGGGTCCCGAGCGCGAGGATCACCCGCGGCTCGACCGGCAGGCTGCGAAGTCGCGCCATGAAGCGGCTCCGGATGTCTCCTCCGGTGCCGTCCGGATCGTCGCTAGGCATTGTTCCCACTCCCGAATTCGACCGAGACGCGCAGCCCCGGGCATGCATCCTCGAGCCGGATCGCCGCGCCGTGCAGGTCGGCGACGGCCTTGACGAGGCTCAGGCCCAGCCCGCTGCCCGACGAGGTGCGGCTCTTCTCCAGGCGGTAGAGGCGCCGGAACACCTTCTGCCGCTCCTCCTCCGGGATGCCGGGCCCGTCGTCGGCGACCCAGGTCGTCACGCCATGAGGGCCCCGCCCGGCTCCGAGCGTGATCCGCGTGCCCGGCGGGCAGTGGCGGATCGCGTTCTCGATCAGGTTCGCGTACATCTGCACGAGGAGCTCGCGGTCGCCGGCGATCGCCGGAAGGCCCGGGCCCGGCAGCTCTGCCGTCAGCGTCTGCCCCGCATCCTCCGCGACGTCGCCGTAGATCTCCGACAGCGAGCCGAGGACGGCGCCGAGGTCGACGGTGCCGAAGCGCGCCTTGCGTGCCCCGGCCTCGATCTGGGCGATGCGCAGGAGCGCCTCGAAGGTCTCGTTGATCCGGTCGGCCTCCGCCGCGGCGGTCTCGAGCTGCTCGACGACGGGCTCGCCGCGCTCCTGCCGGTCGCGCGCGCCCTCGACGATCAGCTTGAGGCGGTTGAGCGGCGTCTTGAGGTCGTGGGCGATGTCGGCGCTGACCTGCCGCATGCCCTCCACGGTCGTGGCCAGGCGCTCCAGCGCGTCGTTGATGTCCCGCGACAGGAGGTCGACGTCGTCGCCCCGGCCGATCAGCGGGATGCGGGCGGACAGCTCGCCGTGCGAGACGCGCTCCATCGTGTCGCGCACGGCGTTGAAGCGGCGGCGCACCCGCAGCGCGATGAACGTCCCGCCGCCGACCGCGATCAGCGCGACGATGATCGACGCCCAGCCGAAGCTCGCGAGCACGATCTCCTCGAGGCTGTCGATCTCCTCCCGGCTCCGGCCGACGACCAGCCGGTTGCCGTCGACGGTGCCCGCGTAGAGCCGGTACGTCATGTCCGGCTCCAGGCCCAGCGCCGCGCCCTGCACGTCGGGAGAAGCCGTCGGGCGCCGGGACCGGCGGGATGTTGCCGCCGAGCGCCTTGCCGTCCGGTCCGTCGGACGAGGAAGACGCGATCGTGGCCCCGCGTCGTGCGCACGTTGGCCTCGACCGTCTCCAGGAGGTCGGTCAGGTCCCTGTCGCCATAGGCGTTCGCGATGACGGCGTAGGTCTCCTGCAGGGCCCGGTCCTGGCGCTGGACGAGCTCCCACTTCATGAGCTCGTAGACGGCGATGCCGGTGGCCAGGAACGCGCCGAGGAACACGACGGCGAAGACGGCGGCCAGCCGGAACGACGTGCTGCGCAGGAGGCTATCGCGGCGCATGCAGCGAATAGCCCGTGTTGCGGACGGTGTGGAGGAGCTGCGTCCCGAAGGGCTTGTCGATCTTGGCGCGGAGCCGGCTGATATGGGTCTCGACGACGCTCGTCTTCGGGTCGAAGTGGAAGTCCCAGACCCGCTCGAGCAGCATGGTGCGCGTCACGATGCGACCCTCGTTGCGCATCAGAACCTCGAGCAGGGTGAATTCGCGGGGCTGGAGGTCGATCTCCCGGCCGCCGCGCGTGACGGTGCGGCGCAGCAGGTCCATCCTCAGGTCGGCGACCTGCAGGACCGTCTGCTCGGCGATGGCGGGCGGCCGGCGGGCGAGCGCGTTGACCCGCGCCAGGAGCTCCGAGAACGCGAACGGCTTGACGAGGTAGTCGTCGCCGCCGGCCTCCAGGCCCTCGACCCGGTCGTCGATGCCGCCGACGGAGGTGAGGAACAGGATCGGCGTCCTGGTGCCCGCGGCGCGCAGCGAGCGCACCAGGGAGAGGCCGTCGAGCCCCGGCACCATGCGGTCGACGACCAGCACGTCGTACGGCTCGTGCATGGCCTTGAACAGCCCGTCGCGGCCATCCGGCAGCGCGTCGCAGACATGGCCGGCCTCGGCCATGCCCCGGGCGACGTAGTCGGCCGTTCTCTCGTCGTCCTCGATCAGCAAAACGCGCATGGGGTCCGGAGCTCGATGTCTTTGTCGATGTCTTCGTCGGTGTGCAGGGGCGGGCGGACGGTGGGAGAGGAGCGGCCCCCACCGTCCCCTCGCGGTCAGCGTTGAGCCGGAACAGCCTCTGGCCGAGGCCCCTCCTCGCGGGGCTGGTCCTTGCCGCTCACCGTGAGATAGACGATCAGGCCGACGATCGTGAAGAGGAACAGGGCGCTCGTGCCCGTCGTGCCGAGGCCCAGGCCGCCATCGCCGGTCGACTGCGTGAGCAGGTCGCCGATCGAGGCGCCGAGCGGGCGCGTCAGGATGTAGGCGAGCCAGAAGGCGAGGACGGCGTCGAGGCCGAGGACATAGTAGCCGACGGTCACGGCCGCGATCAGGCCGCCGAAGATGATGCCGGCCTGCAGGTAGCCCCAGCCGAGCCCTTCGGACGCGAGGTCGCCGGCCGCGGTGCCGAGCGCGAAGGTGAACAGGATCGCGGCCCAGTAGAACAGCTCGCGCCTGCGTCGTGAAGATCGAGTGGATCGAGAGCGTGCGCTCGCTCAGGTACCAGGCGGCGAAGGTCGCGACGAGCAGGATCGAGAAGGCGATCGTCGTCGTCTCGAGGCTGACGCCCATGTTGTCGACGAGGTTGTCGGTGATCAGCGTGCCGACGATGCTGATCAGGACGACGGCCAGCCAGTAGATCCAGGGCACGTAGCGCGACTGCGCGAGCTGCAGGATCAGCGCGAGGACGAGCAGGCCGCTCATGATCCACGACGTGGTCGACAGGCCGAGGCCGAGGTTGAAGTTCAGGAAGTCGGCGGCGGTCTCGCCGACCGTCGTGGCCATGATCTTGATGATCCAGAAATACAGCGTGATCTCCGGCACCTTGTTGAGCATGGTGCCGGCTGGGTCGTCGGTTCGGGCAAGGCTCATGGGACGCTCCATGTTTGCTGGCGGGATGACGGTGCGGGTCGGCGCCCGCCACCGGAGCGTCTCTCATAGGAACCCGTCTTCTCCGGCACCTTGCCGCCAGCTTACCGATCGGTAAGGCGCGGCCTCCGGCTTTGCGCTACGGCAAGCCTCACGGTCCCGGCCGAATGCAGCCCCCGGGGGACAGGGCCTTTCCCGTGCCGGTCGCGAGATAGACGTCGAAGCTCTGGAGAACGTGGCCCCCGCCCGTCCTGTCGACCGTCCCGGCGGGGACGACCCGATCGAAGCAGCTTCCGTATCCGCCGCGCCATTCGCGTCCGGCACGCACGACGAGGAGGGCAGGGGCCTCGGGGGCCACTACGGGCGCCGGCTCGAAGGCGTATCGCTGGCGTTCGTCGATCTGACGGACGAGCACGCCCGGGGGGAGGTGGAGCGCGAGCTCGCCCGTGACCGCATAGCTGGTCGTCGCCACCCAGGCCGCATGCCCGGTCCCCCTGACGTGGTCGACCCCGCGGGCGAAGGCCGCCCAGCCTCGCGCGAGCTGCGCGGGGTCCTTCGCCCCGCCGAGGGTGAGAGGGGAGGCGAGGTAGGCGAGCGCCGCAGCGCTCAGGGCGAAGCCGAGCGGCGCGGCGACCGCCCTCATCCGGCGCAGGTGCCGCCACGGGGCCGTGGGCCTGGGCAGCCGGACCGCCGCGGCCGCGGCCAGCAGGGCGAGCGTGGGATAGATCGGCGCCGGCCAGTTGCCCTGGACGCGGTCGTGCAGCGCGTGCGCCAGCATGTAGAGGACGAGCGGTGCGACCAGGGCGACGAGAAACCGCAGGGCCGGCGTGTCGGGCGTGGCGCGCCGCTTCAGGGCGACCAGGATGGCGAGGCCGGCGAACACCGCGATCAGCGGGTTCATCAGGCCGATCTGGCTGCCGAGCAGTTCCGGGACGTAGCGCGCCGTGAGGTGGCCGGGCGCGATGCGGCCGAACTGCTTGGCGAACGACACGAAGTGATGGTCGGCGTTCCACACGACGACCGGCAGGCAGACGGCGCCGAACACGAGGGCGCCGCACCAGAGCCAGGGGGTGAGCAGCCATCGCCGCTGCGGTCGCTCGACGAGCATCCAGGCGAGCACGCCGAGGCCGAAGAAGAGGTTCGTGTACTTGGAGATGACGCCGAGGCCGGCGGCCGCGCCGACGGCGAGCCACCACCCGCCGCGCCCGGTGTCGCGCACAAGCGCGAGCGCGAGCACCGCCAGCGACCAGAAGAGCACCGAGGGCGCGTCCGGCGTCGCGAGGAACCCGCCGGCGCCGATCAGGAGCATGGCGTTGAACCAGACGACCGCCAGCGACGCCACGTCGTCGTCCCGGAACAGGCGGCGCCCGGTGGCGTGGATCGCGAGCGAGGTCAGCGGCACCGCCGCCACCGCGAGCGCGCGCGTCCCGAACGCCGTGTCGCCGAACAGCCACGTCCCGAGGGCGATCATCCAGGCGACCATCGGCGGGTGGTCGAAATAGCCGAAGGCGGGATGGAGCGACCAGAGCCGGTAATAGGCCTCGTCCGGCAGGAGCCCGACCCTGGCGGCGACGACCCCGTGCGCGCAGGTGGCCGCCACGACGACGAGCGCCGCCGTCCGGGCGCGCGTCCAGGCGGGCATCCTCAGCGGCCGCGCCAGGTGACGGCCGACGTCGCCACGTAGTTCCATACCGACCCGATCATCGCGCCCGCGAGGCCCGCCACCAGCCACATCCTGTCCCAGCCGTAGATCAGCGAGGCGAGGCCGACATTGGCGACGAGGCCGACGCTGCACACCGCGACGAAGGAGACGAGCCCCCTGGCCGCCCCCCAGCCGCGCAGGCGCTGGTCGCGGTAGGTCAGCGTGTTGTGCAGCAGGTAGTTCGAGATCATCGCGGTGACGGTGGCGGCGAGCTGGGCCGGCGCGAACGCCACGCTCGCCGCCATGAGCGCACGCAGCGCCGCGAGATTGACGAAGATTCCGCTCCCGCCGACCATGCCGAACATCAGGAACCGGATGGAGACCCGGTCGTGCGTCAGCTTGGCCACGAGCAGGCCGAGATACTCGAAGACGACGCGGCTATCGAGCTTGCTCTCGCCCGAGTGGCGTGCGCGGAACTCGAACGGCACCTCCCGGATCCGCAGAGCGGGCCCTGCCGAGGCGACCACATCGAGCAGGATCTTGAAGCCCTGGCTCGAGAGGCGTGGCGCCACCGCCTCGACGACGTCGCGCCGCACCATGAAGAACCCGCTCATCGGGTCCGATATGCCGATGCCGAGCAGCCGCCCGGCGAGGCCCGTCGCCGCCTCGCTGATTGCGAGGCGCAGAGGCGACATGGCGCCGCGGGCGAAGCCGCCGGTCCCTTCCCGCCTCGTGGCCACGACGAGATCGGCAGATTGCTTCACGAGGACGTCGAGCATGACGGGCAGGATCGCCGGGTCGTGCTGGAGATCGCCGTCCATGACCGCGACGTAGGGCGCGGCGCTGGCCAGCATGCCCTCGATCGCGGCGCCCGCGAGGCCTCGCCGGCCGACCCTCCGGATCGCGCGGATGCGCGGATCGGTGCGGGCCAGGGACTTCGCGACCTCCGCTGTGCCGTCGGGCGAATCGTCGTCGACGAAGATCGCTTCCCAGGAATGCCCGCGGAGCGCCTCTCGCAGCGCCGCCACCAGGGGCTCCACGTTGCCGCGCTCGTTCCGGGTGGGGATGACGACCGTGATGTCCGCCGGGCGAGGGCCGCGAGCCACCGGAAGGGCGGACGGCCAGGCCTGCGTCGGCGAGGGGAGGCCTTTCGCCGCCGCGCCGCGCTCGAAAGGCTGCGGGCGGCACGCTCGAGGGTAAAACGCTTCACCGCCTTCAACGACGTTCATCCGGCCATCCGCCTCCACTCCACCCCTTCTCTGGCGCTGCGAAGCACCGCGGGCACGTGGTGTGATAGGCCGGCAACCTTACGCGTAGCTGTCGGCGTCCATACCGTTCCGTAAGAGGGCGGAAGACGGTGTCCGGCCGCCGATCGGGGAGATGATGCCGCCGGTCGTGTTCGTCCGGCTATGTCTTCCCGGTCTGCTCCAGGCGAGGAAATGTCGGGAACCCGACTGATCCACTTGCCGTTACGTCACTTGTCCCCATCACGGCAGGACATGAGGAGCCACGGCATGAACGTC
Source organism: uncultured Alphaproteobacteria bacterium (assembly GCA_963816555.1). Classification (GTDB taxonomy): domain Bacteria; phylum Pseudomonadota; class Alphaproteobacteria; order Rhizobiales; family Tepidamorphaceae; genus Lutibaculum. The sequence continues at coordinate 86,451 of CAWFLD010000014.1, forward strand.
GCTGATAGTCGAAGACGAATGGCTGATCGCCGGGCACGTCGCGGAGGTGCTTCGCACGGACGGTCATGACGTGGCTGCGATGGCCCGGCGGGAGGAGGAGGCACTTTCCGCGGCTGCGGCCCACCGGCCGGACGTCGCCGTCATGGACCTGCGCCTCGCCGACGGCGACTGCGGCGTCACCACCGCCCGGAAGCTGCTGCAGCAGTTCGGCATCAGGTGCGTGTTCCTGAGCGGCAATATCGACATGAAGGCCGAGGAGATCAGGGAGTTCGACCCCTCGCCGATCGGGCTCCTTCACAAGCCCATGGTCGCCGACCAGCTTCTCGGCGCGCTGCGCACCGCGGAGCACCAGATCACGGCGCGGCAGCAGGGGCAGGGCGGCCTTTCCCGGAAGGCTGCGGCGAAGTCCCAGGCCGAATAGACGCTAAGCTCCCCGGAACAGGGTGCCGTCCTCTCGCGGCCGATCGTCCCCCCGGCGGGCGGTCCGGACGGCACAACATTCCGTAGGCCGGTAGGAGCACCTCGCTGCCTTGGGTATAAGAGGTGTCGAATGACCCGGGAGCGGCCATGGACGTCGAACCTTCGCGACACCAGCAGGAGCGGTCTCCGGGCGTGATGCGCCTCGTGGCGATCGCGCTCTTCGTCTGCGTCGGCGGGGCGATCGGGCTGCTCGGCACGGGCACGCTGCTCGACCGGCTGTCGCCGGAGAAGGCCGACGCCCGCGCGCCGGCGACCTCTCCGCGCCCCGGCTCCCTCGTTGCCGTCGCCGATGCCGGCCGCGCCACGATGCGGAAGACGGTCGAGGCCGTCGGCACCATCCGCGCCGCCCAGGCCGTGCAGATCCAGCCTCTGTCCTCCGGCCGTGTGGTCGAGATCGGCTTCACCGCCGGCCAGCGCGTCGACCAGGGCGCGGTCCTCGTCCAGCTCGACGACCGCCTCCAGCGCGCGCGGCTCAAGGAGGCGAAGGCGACGCTGGTGCAGGCGCGCCAGGCCTTCGAGCGGGCGCAGAAGCTGCAGAAGGGCAACTATGCCCCCGAGGCGCGCTTCGAGGAGGCCCGCGCCGACATGCTGCGCGCCGAGGCAGCCGTCGAGGAGGCCGAGGCCCAGCTCGACGACCGCAAGGTCCGCGCGCCCGTTCTCCGGCACGACTGGGCTGGTCGAGATCGACATCGGCCAGCGCGTCGGAACGGACACGGTCGTCACCTCCCTCGACGACCTGTCGTCCGTCGAGGTGACGTTCTCGGTGCCGGAAATCTTCTTCCCGCAGGTCGAGCGCGGCCTGTCGGTTCTGGCGCGGAGCCGGGCCTTCGGCGATCGAACCTTCGAGGGCCAGGTCAGCGAGATCGACGCGCGGATCTCGGAGCGCTCGCGCGCCTTCCGGGTGCGCGCCACGATCCCGAACGCGGACCGGGCCCTGCGGACCGGCATGTTCATGTCGATCGAGCTCGTGCTCGAAGAGCGCGACGCGATCACCGTGCCGGAGGAGGCGGTGATCAGCGAGGGCGACCGCAGCTACGTCTTCACGGTCTCGGACGACGACACGGTGAAAAAGCGCGAGGTCAGCACCGGCATCTGGCGCGACGGCCGGGTCGAGGTGCTGAACGGAATCGACGACGGCGCCTCGATCGTCACCAGCGGATTGCAGGGCCTCGCCGACGGCGCCGCGGTCCGCTTCAAGGAGGCCGCCGACGCCGACGCGGCGGGCGAGCGCGGATGACGCTGTCGGAGATCAGCCTCCGGCGTCCCGTCCTGGCGACGGTCGTCAGCCTGCTGATCATCGTCGGCGGCATTGCCTCGCTGGCCGGCATCCCGGTGCGCGAGCTGCCGCAGGTCGAGACGGCGGAGGTGACCGTCAGCGTCGACTATTCCGGCGCGGCGCCCGAGGTCGTCGACGCGCAGATCACGACGGTGATCGAGGGCGCGGTGGCGGGCATCTCCGGCGTCGAGTCGATCTCCTCGGAAAGCGAGCGCGGCTCGAACCGCACCGTGATCGAGTTCGCCACCGGCCGCGACATCGACCAGGCGGCCAACGACGTGCGCGCGGCGATCTCGCGCGTCGTCAACCAGCTGCCCGACAGCGCCGACCAGCCCCGCGTGCGCAAGAACAACGACCAGTCGAGCCCGGTCGTCTGGCTCACTTTGTCGAGCGACCGGATGACGCCGTCGGAGCTGACCGACTACGCCGACCGCTACCTCGCGGACCGGCTGGCGACGGTCGCGGGCGTGGCCGACGTCCACCTCTACGGCGAGCGCGCCTTCGCGATGCGGGTGTGGCTCGACCGCGAGGCGATGGCGGCGCGCGAGGTGACCGTGGGCGACGTCCGCGCGGCGCTCAACGACAACAATGTCGAGCTGCCCGCCGGCAGGATCGAGACGCCGGGCCGGCAGTTCCAGGTGCGCACGGCGACCCGCCTCTCGACGCCCGGGGACTTCGGGCGCCTCGTCGTCAAGACGGTCGACGGCTATCCCGTGCTGTTGCGGGACATCGCGCGCATCGAGCGGGGCGTCGAGAACGACAACTCGATCTTCCGCGGCAACTTCAAGACGGCCATCGGCCTCGGCGTGCTGGCGCAGTCGCAGTCGAACACGGTCGAGATCTCCGCCGCCGTGCGCGACGAGCTCGACGCCGTTCGCAAGACGCTCCCCGAGGGGATGTCGCTCGAGGTGGCGAACGACGATGCGGTCTACATCCGCAACTCCATCGCCGAGGTGCTGAAGACGCTGGCCATCGCGGTGGTGCTGGTCGTCGCGGTGATCTTCGCCTTCCTCGCCTCGCCGCGCGCGACGCTCGTGCCCGCCGTGACGATCCCGATCGCGCTGGTCGGCGCCTGCGCCGGCATCGCGCTCTTCGGCTTCTCCATCAACATCCTGACGCTGTTCGCCCTGATCCTGTCGATCGGCCTCGTCGTCGACGACGCGATCGTCGTCCTCGAGAACATCCAGCGACGGATCGAGGGCGGCGAGGACCGGCTCGTCGCGAGCGCGCTCGGCTCCCGGCAGGTCACCTTCGCGGTGCTCGCGACGTCGGCGACACTGATCGCCGTCTTCGTGCCGATCTCGTTCCTGCAGGGGCAGGTGGGGCGGCTGTTCTCCGAGTTCGGCATCATCCTGGCGATCGCCGTCGCCGTGTCGACCTTCGTGGCGCTGTCGCTGACGCCGGTCCTCTGCGCGGCGCTCCTGACGGACGCGGGCCACAGGGGGCTGCTCGAGCGGCTGGTCGACCGGGCCATGCGCGGCCTCAACGCGGTCTACCGGGTCGCGCTCAAGGGCGCGCTGCGGGTGCCGTATCTCGTTCTGCTCGTCGCCGCGCTGATCGGCGCGTCCTCCGTCGAGCTCTACGAGCGCCTGCCGAAGGAGCTGACGCCCAAGGAGGACCGCGGCATGTTCTTCGTCAGCGTGACGGCGCCGCAAGGGGCGAACCTCGCGTACACGAACCGCGCCACGGGCGAGGTCGAGGAGGTGCTGCGGCCCTATCTCGACGAGGGGGTGTTCAGCGACGTCGTGTCGATCATCGGCCGATGGGGAGAGCTGCGCCGCGCCTTCGTGGTGGTGCTGCTCGCGCCGTGGGACGAGCGGGACCGGTCGGCGCAGCAGATCGTGGCGGAGCTCAGGCCCAAGCTCGGCCGGATCACCGACGCGCGGGCCTTTCCGATCGCGCCCTCGGGCCTGGGCCTGCGCGGCGCGAGCAACCCGCTGCGCGTGGTGGTCGGCGGCCCCGACTTCGAGCGCGTGAAGGCGTGGAGCAGGACGCTCGAGGAGCGGCTGCGGCAGAACGAGGGGCTGACGAATGTCGAGCGGGACTTCCAGGAGAACCAGCCCGGCTTCCGCATCACGGTCGACCGGGAGCGCGCCCGCGACCTGGGCATCGACGTGCGGCGGATCTCCGAGGCGCTGCAGACGCTCTTCGCCTCCGCCCAGGTGACGGAGTACACCGACCGCGGCCGCCAGTACCCGGTGCTGCTGCAGGCGGGCGACGAGGACCGCAACACGCCGTCGGACCTCGAGGGCGTCTTCGTGCGGGCGCCGGATTCCGGGGAGCTCGTGCCGCTCAGCGGGCTCGTGACGCTGCAGGAGCGCGCCTCGGCCCGCGCGCTCAACCGCCACGACCGCCTGCCGTCGATCGAGATCCAGGCGGGGCTGGCGGACGGGATGGACCTCGGCAAGGCGATCGGGATCGTCCGGCAGGTCGCGGCGCGAGGAGCTGCCGCCCGAGGCGTCGATCAGCTTCGACGGCCAGGCGAAGGAGTTTCTCGACACCTCGCAGGGCGTGGAGATCGTCTTCGCGCTCGCGCTCCTGATCGTCTACCTCGTGCTCGCGGCGCAGTTCGAGAGCTTCATCCACCCGGTCGTGATCCTGCTCTCGGTGCCGCTCGCCGTGTCGGGCGCGTTCCTGACGCTCTTCCTGACGGGCATATCGCTCAACATCTACAGCCAGGTCGGGCTCGTGCTGCTCGTCGGCCTCGTCGCCAAGAACGGCATCCTGATCGTGGAGTTCGCGAACCAGCTCCGCGACGAGGGGCGCAGCGTCCACGAGGCGATCGTCGAGGGCTCGGTGCTGCGGCTCAGGCCGATCCTGATGACGGTGATCTCGACCCTGCTCGGCGCGCTGCCGCTGGCCATCTCCGCGGGCGCCGGCGCCGAGGCGCGCCAGACGATCGGCCTCGTCATCATCGGCGGCTTCGGGCTCGCCTCGTTCCTGACGCTGTTCCTGACGCCCGTGCTCTACGACCTGCTGGCCGGCTATTCCAGGCCCCGCGGCGCGATCGAGAAGCGCCTCGACGCCGCCCTGGGTCCGCAGCCCCAGCCCCAGGAGCGGCCGCAGCCCCATCCCGCGGAATAGCGGCCGGCGAGGCGGCCGACGCGCCTTCGCCGCTCCGGAAGCCCGCGCCGCTCGGGCGGCCCCCGCCGATCAGGCTCTCTGCGGCTGCAGCGGAGCGAGGCCGTCGCCCCCGGTGAGCCCGCGGACCACCTCCCACGCCTCGTCGAGGAGCGGCGACCGGCTTCCGGTCGTGCGCACGGCCACGACGGTCATCCGCGTCCAGGGAAGGACGTCCCTCAGATCGGTCAGCAGCCCGGCCGACAGCTCCGACTGCACGAGGCTCTCCGGCAGCCAGGCCACCCCGAGCCCGATCAGTGCCATCTCCTTCATCGCCAGTGTGAGCGCCGTCTCGGCCCGCTTGCGGATGAACGCGGCGCTGGCGAATTCGGCGAACACCTCCTGGTCGACGACCTTCCCGAGGAAGACGCTGGGCGGATAGGCGACGACGGGGATCTCGCCCCGGGCATAGGCCTCGTTCAGGCGCCCGATCTGGTCGCTCGCGAAGACCGGGAGCAGCGCCTCGGCGCGCATCTCGAGCTCCTCGAGATAGGCTGCGTCGGAGGGCAGGGGCTCGGTCTCGGAGCGATAGAGCAGGGCGAGGTCGGCCTGCTTGGTCAGAAGCTGCGCGTAGCACTCGTCCCGGTTCGCGGAGCGCAGGCGCACGCCGAGATCGGTTTCGCTCGCGAGCCTCCGCACGAGCTCGGGGGCGATGGCGGCGGTGATGGCGTGCTGGCACGAGATGACGATGCGGTTCTGCGCCTGGCGATCCGTGCGTCTCAGCTCGTTCCGCAGGTCGCGCAGTCCCGTGGCCAGCTCACGGATCCGGTCGCGCTGCTCGCGCACCGCCGGGGTGACCTGGGCCGGCCTGTGCGTCCGGTCGAGGAGCTCGACGCCGAGATGGGCCTCGATCGCCATGATCCGGCGCGAGAAGGCCGGCTGCGTGACGAAGCGCCGTTCCGCCGCGGCGTTCAGCGAGCCCGCCTCCAGCACCGCCAAAATGTCCTCGAGCCATTCCAGGCGCATGGGGGCCGATCCTCTGTTCATGCAAGGTGTGCATATTAGGTGATCGTATTTGCATTTGCGCCGGGGTTTGGCGATGGGGATGTTTGTAAAACGTGCATGTTCAAGCATAAGGCACCCATGAACCTCGCCCGTTTCCCGCGCCTTCGACTGGCGCACCTCCCGACCCCGCTCGAGCCCCTGCCGCGCCTGTCGCGCGAGCTCGGCGGCCCCGAGATCTGGATCAAGCGCGACGACTGCACCGGCCTTTCGACCGGCGGCAACAAGACGCGCAAGCTCGAGTTCCTGATGGCGGAGGCTGCGGCCGAGAAGGCCGACGTCGTCATGACGCAGGGCGCGACGCAGTCCAACCACGCGCGCCAGACGGCCGCCGCGGCGGCGAAGCTCGGCATGGCGTGCCACCTGCTCCTCGAGGACCGCACGGGCTCCACCGACGAGAACTACAACCACAACGGCAACGTCTTCCTCGACGGCCTGCACGGCGCGACGGCGGAGAAGCGCGGGCCCGGGCTCGACATGAACGCCGAGATGGAGGCCGTCGCCGACCGCCTGCGCCAGAGCGGCAAGCGCGTCTACACGATCCCCGGCGGCGGCTCGAACCCGACCGGCGCGCTCGGCTACGTCAACTGCGCCTTCGAGCTCCTCGGCCAGGCGAACGACGCGGGCCTCGTCATCGACACGCTGGTGACCGCGACCGGCAGCTCCGGCACGCAGGCGGGCCTCGCCGTCGGGCTGAAGGCGATGAACGCCGACATCCCGCTCCTCGGCATCGGCGTGCGCGCGGCCCGGGCGAAGCAGGAGGAGAACGTGGCGGCCCTCGCCGAGCGCACCGCCGAGAAGCTCGGCTGCCCCGGCGTCGTCCGCCGCGAGGACATCGTCGCCAACACCGACTATGTCGGCGAAGGCTACGGCATCCCGAACGAGGGGACCATCGAGGCGATCGAGATGTTCGCGCAGCTCGAGGGCATCCTTCTCGATCCCGTCTACTCCGGAAAGGGGGCCGCGGGCCTCATCGACCTCGTCCGGAAGGGGCACTTCCGCAAGGGACAGCGCATCGTGTTCCTGCACACGGGAGGCTCGGCGGGGCTCTTCGGCTATACTTCCGCCTTCCATCGCGACCCGCTTTCGGCAGCGGCCGCGCAATAGGGACATCCAGGAGCGTCTGGCGCGAGAAGGCGCCAGCCGCACGCGAGGCTTGCGGCGAGGGCGCCGACGCCCCCGCCGCCTCGATTTCGATCCGGTCGACAGGAGCGCGCAAGGCATGACGACGGGACGGCAGATGCGTCGAATCGGCATCCTCGGCGGGATGGGCCCGGAGGCGACGATCCTCCTGATGTCGCGCATCGTGCGCCGCACGGCCGTCTCCGGCGACGAGGATCACGTGCCGATGCTGGTCGACAACAACCCGCAGATTCCCTCCCGCATCGCCGCGATCATCGAGGGCACCGGCGAGGATCCCGCGCCGGTGCTCCAGGCGATGGCGCGCGGCCTCGAGGCCGGCGGCGCGGAGGCCCTCGCCATGCCGTGCAACACCGCGCACCACTATGCCGCCGCCATCACCGGGGCCGTCCGGATACCGCTTCTCGACATGATCGAGCTGACGGCGGAGCGGCTCGCCGCGATGCCGGGCGCGCCGCGGCGGATCGGGCTGCTCGCCTCGCCGGCGGTGCGGATGGCGCGGGTCTTCGACGACGCGTTCGCGCGGCGCGGCCTGACGATCCTTCATCCACGGGACGAGGCGGAGCTGCTGCGGGCGATCCGGGCGATCAAGCGGAGCGGCGCGGGCGATGAGCCGCGGGCGATCCTGGCCGCGGCGGCGGCCGAACTGGTCGAGCGGGGCGCCGACGCGCTGGTGGTCGGCTGCTCGGAATTCTCCCTCGTGGCGGACGCGGCCGGTTCCGACCGGCCCGTGCTGGACACGATCGACGTGCTGGCCGACGCTGCGATCGCCTTCTCCCTGGGCCTTGCTCCTGCCGCCCCCGACCTGGTGGCGGAGGCCTGAGAAACACCGCCGCCCCGACCGGCGATAGGGGCGGCTGCCGGTGACGCGCCGGCATTGCGAGCTTCGCCACAAGACAACAGAGGAGAACGACATGCTGAAGAAACTGGTCCTGGCGGGCGCATTCGCTGCGGCGGGCGCCTTCTGCCTCGCCGCTCCGGCCGCGCAGGCGGGCGACTATCCCGACCATGCCGTCGAGTTCATCGTGCCGTGGTCGCCGGGCGGTGGCAGCGACACGCTGATGCGCATCATCTCGAACAACATCGAGCCCTATCTCGGCCAGCCGATGCCGATCATCAACATGCCGGGGGTCAGCGGCACGGTCGGCCTCAAGGAGGCCGCCAAGCGCGATCCCGACGGCTACACGGTGGCGCAGATCCATGAAGGGCTCCTGGTCGCCAACGCGACCGGCCTGACCGACCTCAACTGGACGGACTTCAAGCCGGTGGCGCTGATGACGGCGTCGCCGCAGTACCTCGTCGTCAACGCCGACAGCGAGTGGAAGACGTTCGAGGACTTCGCCAAGTACGCCAAGGAGCATCCCGGCAAGATCCGCATGGGCGTGACGCTCGGCGGCGTGCCGCACCTGCACGCGGCGATGATCGAGGACGCCATCGGCGCGCAGTTCTCCTATGTCGGCTACGAGGGCACCGGCCAGCGCATCCGCGCGCTCGTCGGCGGCAATCTCGACGCCGCGATCGGCGACATCGCGTCGTCCAAGCAGTTCGTGGACAATGGCGACCTGCGCTTCCTCGCCGTCGGCTCGTCCAAGCCGATGGAGGAGACGCCGGACGTGCCGACCTTCAAGTCGCTCGGCTACGACAATCTCGAGCTCGCGGTGACGCGCGGCATCGTCATGCCGAAGGGCGCGCCCGACGAGGCGCGCGCGACGCTGGAGAAGGCCCTGGAGAAGCTGTCGAAGGACGAGAAGTACCAGGAGCAGATCCACAACGCCGGCGCCAAGTCGGACTTCCGTGGCCACGAGGCGTATGAGACCTATCTGAAGAACCTCCAGGAGACGGTCGGCCGTCTCTCCAGCAAGCTCAACGGCTGATGACGCAGACGCAAGAGACGGGGGAGGGCGCCGCCGACGCGGCGCCCTCGCTCACCCCGAACGAACTGGCTGCCTTCGAGCTCTGCAAGCTCGCCTCGTACGTCGCGTTCGCCGTCGCGGCGGGCGTGCTCTATGTCGTCGCCACGGGGCTGCCGACCTCGCGCTGGGAGCCGCTGGGGGCGGGCGCGTTCCCGCGCATCGTCGTCGCCCTGCTCGGCCTGCTCTGCCTCGCCGCGATGGTCGAATCCGTCCGCAAGCTGAGGGTGCTGGGACTCCCTTCCGGCTTCGGCCGGACAGCGCGCCAGGCCGTCGTCTCGCATCGGCTGGTCATCTTCGTCTTCGCCACCTTCGCGGTCTATCTCCTGCTGCTGCGGCCGCTCGGCTTCTCGATCGCGACGTTCCTGTTCCTGTTCGTGGCGCAGATGATCGCGGCCCGGCGCACGAAATGGACGGCGCTCGTGGCCCTGTGCATCGCCGTCGTCTTCTCGTTCGGGCTCAACTACCTGTTCGGGGAGGTCTTCATGGTCTTCCTGCCGCGCGGCATCCTGGGCTGAGGGCGCGACGCACATGATGGACTCCTTCCTCCTCGGCCTGACGCAGATCTTCGCGCTCGACACGCTCGTCTACATGGCGCTCGGATCGGTCGCAGGCATCGTCGCCGCCGCGATACCGGGCTTCACGGTGACGATGGCGATCGTGCTGACGCTGCCGCTCACCTTCTCGATGCCGCCGCTCCAGGGCATCGCGGTGATGCTCTCGGTCTATGTCGGCGGCTACACCGGCGGCCTCATCTCGGCGGCGCTGCTCGGCATCCCCGGCACGCCCTCGTCGGTCGCCACCACGTTCGACGCCTTTCCCATGGCGCGCAACGGCGAGCCGGGCCGCGCGCTGTCCCTCGGCGTTTGGGCGTCCTTCTTCGGCACGCTGATCTCGACCGTCGTGCTTGTGGTCGCCGCGCCGCCGCTGGCGCTCGTCGCCGTGAAGCTCGGGCCGTGGGAGTATTTCTCGCTCATCGTCTTCGCGCTGACGATCGTCGCGAGCCTCGTCGGCTCCTCGCTCCTGCGCGGGCTGATCGCGGGCGTCATCGGCCTCGCCATCGCGACGATCGGCCCGGACCCGATGATGGGCCGCCCGCGCTTCACCTTCGGGATCGAGATGCTGGCGCCGGGCCTGCCCTTCCTCGTCGTCCTGATCGGCATCTTCGCCATCAGCCAGCTCATGAGCGAGCTCGAGAACGCGCACGAGGTGAAGCACGAGGGTGCGCTGATCCCGAAGAACATCGACTTCCGCACCTGGGAGGTGATGCGCGAGGTGCTCTCGCGGCCGGTCAACCTCCTGCGCTCCTCGCTGCTCGGCGTCTTCGTCGGCGCGGTGCCGGGCGCCGGCGGGTCGATCGCCAACCTCCTCACCTACGACCAGGCCAAGCGCGCCTCGAAGACGCCGGAGAAGTTCGGCACCGGCATCGCCGACGGCGTCGTGGCGTCGGAGGCCGGCAACTCCGCGACGTCCGGCGGCGGCCTCATCCCGCTGATCGCGCTCGGCATCCCGGGCTCCGCGGTCGACGCGATCCTGATGGCCTCGCTCATGGTGCACGGCATCAGCGTCGGCCCGCGCCTCATCATGGAGAACGCCGACCTCGTCTACGGCATGTTCATCGCGATGGTGGTGGCGAGCTTTCTCATGCTGGTGATCTGCACCTTCTCGATGCGCCTGTTCCTGCGCGTCACCGAGATCCCGAAATACGTGATCGTGCCCGTCGTGATCGTCTGCTGCGTCGTCGGCTCGTTCGCGCTCAACAACCGCCTCACCGACGTCTACCTGCTTGGCTTCGTCGGCCTGCTCGGCTACCTCATGAAGCGGCTCGACTACCCGCTCGCGCCGCTCGTGCTCGGGGTGATCCTGGGGCCGATCGCAGAAACCAACCTGCGGCGCGCGCTGATGAGCAACCCGGACTGGACGACCTTCCTGACCCGTCCGATCTCCGCGGCGCTGCTGGCGGCGGCGGTGATCTCGGTGGCGTGGAGCGTGCGGGCGCATCTGCGCGGCCGCAAGTCGTTCCTCGAGGTCTAGCGTCTCCCCGATCCGGAAGAACCAGAAAGGTACTGCCCCGTGCGATACAGGCACGACGCACTCTACGCATCCCGGCGCTCCCCCGTCCTGGCGCGGAACGTCGTCTCAACCTCGCAGCCGCTGGCCGCGCAGGCCGGCCTGTCGATGCTCGCGAAGGGCGGCAACGCCGTCGACGCGGCGCTGGCCGCCGCCATCACGCTCGTCGTCGTCGAGCCGACCGGCAACGGCCTCGGCAGCGACGGCTTCGCGATCCTGTGGGACGGCAGCGAGCTGCACGGGCTGAACGCCTCCGGCCGCAGCCCCGCCGGCTGGACGCCGGAGCGCTTCGCCGGCCGCAGCGCCATGCCGGAGCGCGGCTGGGAGACGGTGACGGTGCCCGGAGCCGTGTCGGCCTGGGTGGCGCTGTCGGAGCGCTTCGGCCGGCTGTCGTTCGAGACGCTGTTCGAGCCGGCGATCCGCTACGCGGAGGAGGGCTTCCTCGTCTCGCCGATCATCGCGGAGCTGTGGTCGCGCGGCGCGTCGCTGCTCGGCGAGCAGCCGGGCTTCGCCGCGCACTTCATGCCGGGCGGCACGGCACCGGCGGCCGGCACGCTCTGGCGCAGCGCGGCGCTCGCGCAGTCGCTGCGGCTGATCGCCCGGACGAAGGGCGAGGCGTTCTATCGCGGCGAGCTCGCCGGGCGCATCGCGGACTTCGCCCGCGAGCACGGCGCGGCGCTGAACGAGGACGACCTGGCGCGCCAGGAGCCGTCCTGGTGCGGCACCATCCACAAGTCGTTCGGCGACGTCGACCTGCACGAGATCCCGCCGAACGGGCAGGGCATCGCCGCCTGCATGGCGCTCGGCATGCTGAACCACGTCGGGATCGACCGCTTCGGCCCCGACAGCGCCGACGCGCTGCATCTCGAGATCGAGGCGATGAAGCTCGCCTTCCGGGACATGTGGGCCTACGTGGCGGACGCCGATCACATGAAGGACGTGACGGCGGCCGACCTCCTGAGCGACGACTACCTGAAGGGCCGGGCGGAGCTGATCGACCCGAAGCGGGCGACCGACTTCAAGGCCGGCGCGCCGCGCCAGGGCGGCACGGTCTATCTCAGCGCCGCCGACGAGAGCGGCATGATGGTGTCGTTCATCCAGTCGAACTATGCCGGCTTCGGCTCGGGCGTCGTCGTGCCGGAGACGGGCATCTCGCTCCAGAACCGCGGCGCGGGCTTCTCGCTCCAGCCCGGCCACCCGAACGAGGTCGCCCCCGGCAAGCGGCCGTTCCACACGATCATCCCCGGCTTCCTCATGAAGGGCGGTGCGCCGCTGATGAGCTTCGGCGTGATGGGCGGCCCGATCCAGGCGCAGGGGCACCTGCAGATGACGCTGCGGACGCAGCTCTGGGAGCAGGACCCGCAGACCGCGATCGACGCGCCGCGCTGGCGGGCGATGCAGGGGCTCGACGTGGCGATGGAGCCGGCGGTCGGGGAGGCGGTGCTGGGCGAGCTGGCGGAGCGCGGCCACAGGATCAGCCTCGAGCCGCCGGAATCGAGCTTCGGCTTCGGCGGCGCGCAGATCGTCCACAAGGTCGAGGGCGGCTACGTCGCCGGCTCCGACCCGCGCAAGGACGGCCTCGCCGTCGGCTTCTGACGGCGCGCCAGGCCGGCCCGCTCGTGATAGAGGATCCTGTGCGGGCCGCAGCCCATGGCCGTGAGACGATCGCCGCGGCCGTCGCGGCAGGACCGCAACGAACGGGAGGGCCTCCGGCCTCAGCCTTCGGCGCTCAGTCCCCGGCCGGGAACGGGGAGGACGTGCAGGCGGGGTCGTCGGCGAGCGGCATCGTGACCAGGACGACGAGCCCCTCGGGCCGGAAGTCCGTCGACACCTCGCCCCGCAGGTCGGTCGCGACGATTTTGTCGATCAGACGCGAGCCGAAGCCGCGCCGGGCCGGCGGGCTGACGGGCGGGCCGCCTCTCTCGCGCCATTCGAGCTCGAGCCGGGCCGGCGGCGCGCCGGCGATGCGCCACGCGATGTCGATCGTGCCCTCGCCGTTCGACAGGGCGCCGTACTTCATGGCGTTCGTCGCCAGCTCGTGCAGGCTCAGGCTGACCGCCATCGCCGCCTTCGAGGGAAGCCGGACGCGCGGCCCCGCGAGGACCACGCGCTCGCCGCCGACGCCGAGCGACATGAACACGTCGTGGATCAGCGGCTCGAGGGAGGCCGGCTCCCAGTTCGACTGCGTCAGCAGGTTGTTCGCGGCCGAGAGCGCGCCGAGGCGGCCGGCGAACGCCTCCTGCGCGGCGGCCAGGTCGTCGGTGGAGCGGAAGGTCTGGAAGGCGATGCCCTGGACCACCGCGAGCGTGTTCTTGACGCGGTGGTTGAGCTCGCCGAGCAGCAGCTCGCGCTGCGCCTCGGCCGCCTTGCGCTCGCTGATGTCGATGATGGCGGCGAGGACCATCGGTCCCTCTTCCGTGTCGAACGGGCTGAGGCCGATCTCGACCGGCACCTCGCTGCCGTCGGAGCGCACGCCGCAGAGCTCCCGTCCGCCGCCCATCGGCCGCGGCGTCGGCGCCTGCCCGAAGTGCCGGCGGAAGCCGGGATGGGCCTTGCGAAACCGCTCCGGCACGAGGGTCTCGACGCTTGCCCCGACCAGCTCGTCGCGGCCGTAGCCGAAGAGCGTCTCGGCCTGACGGTTCATCAGCACGATGCGGCCGTCGCCGTCCACCAGCACCATGCCGCTCGGGGCCGCCTCGACGGCCAGCCGGAAGCGCTCCTCGCTTTCGCGCAGCGCCTGCGCGGCCTCCTCGTGCGCGGTGATGTCGACGTTGACGCCGATCATCCCGAGGAATTCGCCCTCCTCGGAGTGCCGCGGCCGCGCCGTCGTCTCCAGCACGCGGTATCGCCCGGCGGAATCGGTGTAGCGGCCGCGGATCGTCACGCTCGCGCGGCGGGTCAGCGCGTCCATGATCTGCCGCCCGATCTCGGGCGCGTCGTCGGGATGCATCGTGGTCTGCCAGTCGAACGCGGCCAGGTCCGCCTCGTCGACGTTCCAGAAGGTCCGCAGCGCCCGGTTCAGGTGAAGGCAGCGGCCTTGCGCGTCGCTCAACCAGATCATCACGGGCGCCTGCTCCGACATCAGGCGGAAGCGCTTCTCGCTTTCGCGCAGGCTCGCCTCCGCCCGCTTGCGCTCCGTGATGTCGCATGTCGCGCCGACCATGCAGGCGGCCCTGCCGCCCTCCCTGAGCACGAACGCGTTGGTGAACAGCCAGACGACCTCGCCGTCCGGCCGCACGGCGCGGAATTCGAGCTCGTAGGGTGCGTCCTCCTCGAGGGCGCGCCGGATGGCCTCGTCGACGGCGGCGCGGTCGTCGGGATGGACGAGGCTGGCGAACCCTTCGACGGTGGCGTCGAACGTCTCGCGCTCGACGCCGTGGATCGCGTAGATCGCGTCCGTCCAGGAGACCTCGTTGCGCACGACGTCCCATTCCCAGAGCCCGACCTTGCCGGTGCGGGCCGCCAGAAGCAGCCGCTCGTGGGTCTTCCGCAGCGCCTCCTGGGCGGCGAGGCGCGCTTCGTCCGCACGCGCCTGCGACACGCGGAAGCCGAGCTGGCGGGCGATCGTGACGGCGATGTCCCTCTCGTGCGCGTCGAAGTCGTGCCGCACGTCGTGATAGGCCATGAACTTGCCGATCACGCGGCCTTTCTCGACCAGCGGAATGAAGGCGAGGGCCCGTATGCCCTCCGCCCGGATCCGCGCCTTGACCGCATCCGGCTCGGCGGTGCCGTCGATGTCCTCCACGAAGATCGGCTCCGGGTCGCGGTCGCCGGCCTGCCATGGCGAATGTCCGGAGAGCGCCTGCCGATAGGCGTCGGACAGGCCGCGCCAGGCGACGAACCGCATGACGCCATCCTCGTCGAAGAGGAGGATCGAGGCCCGGGTGCAGGCGAGCGCTTCGAGGATGGCGTCGAGGGCGGCCTCGTAGCTGTCCGACAGCGTCTCGGAGCGGTAGAGCCGGTCGGTCAGCCGGTAGAGCGCGTCGAGCCCCTCCACGCGCCTTTGCAGAGCGCGCTCGCGCTCGGCGCCGGCCGACGGGCACGATGATCTGGCGGACGAGATCTCGCCTGGCTCGTCCTGCCGGTCCCCGACTTCACGCGTGCTCATTCTTCCGTTCGCATGTTCGCCGTCCCGCGACGGGTTCTCCGCGGGTGGAGCAATCGGCAAGACGATTCATCGGCTTGCACCTCCCGACGCACATTCTTGGTGGTCCCGTCTCGCGACGGCAAGGAGTTCTCGGGCCGGACACGGCCCGACAGGCCCCGGCGGGGGCGGTCATACGGCTGGAGCGGGTGGAGGGTCCGGATCCGTACTTCGCTGCCGGCGTGCGGCAACGAGGCTCGCGACGCCGCTAGATGCGCCGCAGCGGCAGGGTCCAGGCAAGCATCGCCGCGATCACGGCGAACCCCGCGATGCACAGGAAGGCGTTGCGGAACGCGTGCTCGAGGCCGCCGAGGATCGCCGCCTGCTGCGCGTCGGTCAGGCTCTGCAGGGCCTCGGGGCCGGACTGCAGCAGCCCGGCGAAGGCCTCGCCGGCCTCGGGGCTGGCAATCGACAGCGTCGAGAACAGCACGGCGCCGACGAGGGCCGTGCCGATCGCGGCGCCGAGCGAGCGGGAGAACTGGACGGTCGCCGCGCCGGCGCCGAGCTGCGCTGCGCCCGAGGTCAGCTGCACCGTGAGCTGCACGACGCCCATCACCGTGCCCATGAAGATCGCCACGAAGCCGAAGCTCCACGACAGCTCGGTCGCGGTGATGCCGCTCGCGGCGAAGGCGATGACGAACAGCGCGACGGCGGCGACCGTGAGGCCGCACGAGGGGAAGACGGCCGTGCGGCCGGTGCGGCCGACGAGACGGCCGGTCGTCAGCGAGCCGATGCCGATCCCGGCGGTCAGCGGCAGCAGAAGGACGCCCGTCGTCGCCGCCGAGGTGCCGTGCGCCATGCGCAGGTAGAAGGGCAGGAAGGTGATGAGCGACACGAGCATGCCGCCGTGGCAGGCCGCGAGCGCGTCGCAGCGCCATATCGCGGGATGCTTGAGGAGCGGGATCGGCAGGAGCGGCGAGCGCGCCAGGCGCTCGCGCACGATCAGCAGCACCGCCGCCGCCGCGGCCACGACGAAGAGGGCGAACGGCAGGACCCAGTCGCCGAGCAGGATGTGCTGCGACATCTCGAGCATCACCAGCGTCGAGCTGATGAAGGCCGCGAAGAGCAGGAGGCCGAGGCTGTCGAAGCGGAACGGCTCGCCGGTGCCGGTGCCGGCCGGCAGGCGGAGCGTCAGCAGGACGGCGAGAAGGCCGATCGGCAGGTTGACGAGGAAGACGGACTGCCAGCCGAAATGCTCCGTCAGGAAGCCGCCCGCGACCGGGCCGAAGGCGCTCGACGAGACGGCGACGGCGGCGAGGTAGCCCTGGAACTTCGCCCGCTCGCGCGGCGGCAGGACCTCGCCGACGAGCGCCTGCGACAGCGTCATCAGGCCGCCGCCGCCGGCGCCCTGCAGCACGCGCGCCGCCGTCAGCATCAGGATGCTCTGCGACAGCGCGCAGAGGACGGAGGCGCCCATGAAGATCGCCAGCGCGACGAACATCAGCCGGCGCCGGCCGAGCACGTCGCCGAGCCGGCCGTAGACCGGGGCGGCGACGGTGGTCGCGACGAGATAGGCGACGACGACCCAGGAGAGCCGGTTGACCTCTCCGAGCGAGGCGGCGATGGCGGGAAGTGCCGTGGCGACGATCGTCTGATCGACGACGGCGAGAAACATCGGCAGTATGATCGACGGGAAGACCGTGAGGAACGCTTGCGTCGAGCTCATGGCACCCGCTTCCGTCACGGCATTCGAGCCTTGAGGGGAGGCGGGATCCGGGTTTGTCATCGCCGAAGGCGCCTTCGCAGGTTGGTCAGGACGGGATCGGGGCGCCGGAAGAGCGCATCGGATTCGGGTGCGGGGAGGCAGATGAAGACGATTCTCGTTCCGGTCGAGCGTCACGACTCGACGAATATCACCTTATCGCTTGCGGTCATGGTCGCGAAGAGGCTGGGCGCGGCCGTCGAGGGCTTCGCCCTGCGGCCTCTGCCGAAGGTAGCGCTCGGCTGGGAGCCGGCCAGTGTCTCGCTGGTCGACGCGTCCGACTGGAACGATCCCGAGGCGGAGGCCGCCGGCCGGGAAGCCTTCTCGTCCTTCATGGCGGAGCAGGGAATCGCCCGGGCCGCCGACGATTCGAGCCCCGTCGCGGCGGAGCCCGTCTGGCGCTGGTGCACCGAGCCCGGCGGCGGCAGCGAGTTCCTGGCGAGCTATGCCCGTGCCTTCGACCTGACGGTCGTCGGCCAGCCGCCGCCCAAGGGGCCGGGCGGCACCGTGACGACGCTCGAGGCGGCGCTGTTCGACAGCGGCGGGCCGATCCTGATCGCGCCGCGCGACAAGCCGGCGACGCTCGGCGAGACCGTGGTGATCGTCTGGAACGGCAGCAGCGAGACGTCGCGCACCATCGCCTTCGCCAAGCCGCTGCTGCGGCTCGCCAGGCGAATCGTGCTGCTGGCCGACGACGGCGGGCTCGGCCACCTGCCGGCCGGGCGCCTCGTGCAGCGAAGGCTCGCGCAGAACGGCATCGAGGCGGAGCTGAAGCTCCTGCCGGACGGCAAGATCCGCAGCGGCGAGGTGCTGCTGCGCGAAGCCGCCGAACAGGGCTGCGACCTGCTGGTGAAGGGGGCCTACACCCAGAGCCGGCTGCGCCAGATGATCTTCGGCGGCGCGACCAACCACCTGATCGCCGAGGCCGAGATCCCCGTGTTCATGGCGCACTGAGCGGCGATTCCGAGGAGGACGCGCGGTCCGGACCACGCCGGGCCGCGCGCTAGACGAGCGAGTTCGCGACGTCGAGGAGCGGGGGGACGATCTTCCGCTCGACCTCGGCTTCCGACCAGCGCAGCGCCGACAGCGAGCAGTGGAGGGCGGCCGAGGCCTGCGGCTCCGAATCGAAGATCGGCGCGGCGACGCCGATCTCGTTGAGCATCAGCTCGTCGCGCGACATCGAGTAGCCCTTCACCGCGGCCTGGTCGACGAGGCGCGCGATCTCGTCCCGGTCTTCGAGCGTCTTCGGCGTGAAGCGCCGCAGGGGCCACTCGCGGAGCGCGGCCGCGCGCGCGTCGGCGGGATAGGTCGCTACGATCGACCGGCCGCTCGAGGTGTTGAGCGCCGGCGCGCGGCGGCCGACGATCATCGCGCCGTAGCTCGTCCGCGCGCTGGGCAGCCGCACCACGTAGACGATGTCGCTGCCGTCGATTCGCGAGAGGTTGATCGTCTGGCCGAGCGTCTGGCGCAGGTCTATGAGCTTCGGCATGGCCTGGCGCACCAGCCGGTCGGCCCAGAGGTAGCCGTTCGCCAGCTCGAGCGACTTGAGCGTCGGCCGGTACTGGCGCGTCTGCGGGTCCTTTTCGAGATAGCCGAGCCGGTGCAGCGTGTGCGCGTAGCGCTGGGTCGCGCTCTTGTCGAGGCCGGTCGTCTCGGCCAGCTCCTGCAGCCCCATCTCGTGATGTGCCTCGCCGAAGCAGGACAGCACGCGCATCGCCTTTTCGATCGATGCGACGAAGAGTCGGTCCTCGCGAAGGGGCGCGAAATCCCCGGCTTCCGGGGCTATGCTGCTCTGCACAACAATTCCTCGACACGGCTGCTTGACCAGCGATTGAGCACGTCGCTACGTTGGATTGTATAGCGGTTTCGCGTATTGCGATGCAATACCCGCTGGCCCTTCATCTGCCCGCAGTCACGAGGCTCATCATGCACCACCTCACCAAAGCCGGACTGGTAGCACTCGGCGTCATGGTCGCTTCGACCGGCGCGCATGCCGACAAGGCCAACGACACGCTGAACGTCGCCTTCACCAAGGAGCTCGAGAACGTCGACAGCTACTTCAACTCGTCCCGCGAGGGCGTGGTGATGCAGCGCGCGGTCTGGGACGGCCTCCTGTACCGCGACCCCGAGACGAACGAGTACAAGGGCAATCTCGCCACCGACTGGAAGTGGGTCGACGACAAGACGATCGAGTTCAAGCTGCGCCAGGGCGTGAAATTCCACGACGGCTCGGACTTCGACGCCGACGACGTGGTGGCGACCGTCGACTTCGTCGCGAACCCGGACAACGGCGTGAAGACCCAGCGCAACGTCAACTGGATGGAGAGCGCCGAGAAGATCGACCAGTACACGGTCCGCATCCACCTCAAGGAGGCGTTCCCGGCGGCGATCGAGTATCTCGCCGGTCCCGTCTCGATCTACCCGAGCGACTACTACGAGAAGGTCGGCCCGTCCGGCATGGGCCTGAAGCCCGTCGGCACCGGCCCCTACAAGGTCGAGAGCGTCGAGCCCGGCAAGCACTTCGTGCTGGTCAAGAACGACGACTACTTCGACGGCCCGAAGGGCCACGCGAAGATCGGCAAGATCGACATCCGCACGATCCCCGACGTCAACACGCAGATGGCCGAGCTCTTCTCCGGCTCGCTCGACCTCATCTGGCAGGTGCCCGTCCGACCAGGCCGAGCAGCTCGAGCAGATGGGCAAGTTCACCGTCTCGAACGAGAGCACGATGCGCATCGGCTACCTGACGATGGACGCGGCGGGCCGGTCGAGCGGCGACAATCCGTTCACGAAGCAGAAGGTGCGCCAGGCCGTCGCCTACGGCGTCGACCGCCAGGCGATCGTCGACGGGCTCCTGAAGGGCGCCTCGAAGGTCGTGCACTCCGCGTGCTTCCCCTCGCAGTTCGGCTGCACCGAGGACGTGAAGCACTACGAGTACGACCCGGAGAAGGCGAAGGAACTCCTGAAGGAGGCGGGCTATCCCGACGGCTTCACGACCGACCTCTACGCCTACCGCAACCGCGACTACGCCGAGGCGATCACCAGCTACCTCGCCAAGGTCGGCATCAAGGCCAACCTGAAGATGCTGCAGTACTCGGCCCTGCGCGAGATGAACATGAAGGGCGAGGTGCCGTTCTCGTTCCTCACCTGGGGCTCCTACTCGGTGAACGACGCCTCGGCGATCACCAGCCAGTTCTTCAAGTTCGGCGACCTCGACGACGCGCGTGACGAGGAGGTCCGCGACTGGCTCGACAAGGCCGACACCTCCACCGACCCGGAGGTGCGCAAGGAGAACTACGCCAAGGCGCTGAAGAAGATCGCCGACGAGGCGTACTGGGTGCCGCTGTTCTCCTACAACACGAACTACGTGTTCTCGAACGAGGTCTCCTACCAGCCGACTCCCGACGAGGTTCTGCGCTTCGTCGAGATGTCCTGGAAGTAGGCGTCTCGGGACGACAAGCCGGAGTAGCGCGACATGCTCGCCTTCGCACTGAGGCGCCTGGGGCTCGCCGTTCTCGTCGCACT
This sequence comes from uncultured Alphaproteobacteria bacterium, assembly GCA_963816555.1. Classification (GTDB taxonomy): domain Bacteria; phylum Pseudomonadota; class Alphaproteobacteria; order Rhizobiales; family Tepidamorphaceae; genus Lutibaculum. The sequence continues at coordinate 106,820 of CAWFLD010000014.1, forward strand.
CACCGTGTCGGCACTGAGCTTCGCGCTGCTCTTCCTCTCCGGCGATCCCGCCGCGGCGGTCGCCGGGGAGGGCGCCAACGCCTCCGACATCGAGGCCATCCGGCAGTTCTACGGCTTCGACCAGCCGGTGATCGTGCAGTACTTCCAGTGGCTCTGGTCCGCGCTGCACGGCGACTTCGGGCAGAGCTACTACTTCCAGCTGCCCGTCTCGTCGCTGATCGCCGACCGGCTGTCGGTGACGATGACGCTCGGCGTCTGCGGCATCACCTTCGCCCTGGTCACCGCGATCCCGCTCGGCGTGATCGCGGCGATCAGGCCGAACTCGATCTTCGACCGCGTCGCCCTGTTCATCTCGGTCGTCGGGCAGGCGATGCCGAGCTTCTGGTTCGGCCTCGTCCTGATCGTGCTGTTCGCCGTCAAGCTCGGCTGGCTGCCGCCGTCGGGCACCACGGGATGGAAGAACTTCGTGATGCCGACCATCGTGCTCGGCTACTACGCCATGCCGGCGATCATGCGCCTGACGCGCGCCGGCATGCTCGAGGTGCTGAGCGCCGACTACATCCGGACCGCCCGCGCCAAGGGCGCCGGCGAGACCCGCGTCCTGATGAAGCACGCGCTCAGGAACGCCGTCATCCCCGTCGTGTCGCTCGCCGCGGTGCAGATGGGCTTCATGCTCGGCGGCTCGATCGTCGTCGAATCCGTCTTCGCGCTGCACGGGGCGGGCTACCTCGCCTGGGAATCGATCGGCCGCAACGACCTGCCGACCGTGCAGGCCCTGATCCTCATCTTCTCGATGTTCTATATCGTCTTCACCTTCCTCTCCGACGTCGTGAACGCCTGGCTCGACCCGCGCATGAGGGTGTCGTGAGGCCATGAGCATCACTCTCGACGAAAGAGCCGAGGAGATCGTCGGCCCCGGACCGTGGGCGGCGATGCGCGGCCGCGTGTTCGGCCATCTCGGCCTGATGTTCGGCGGCGGCGTCCTCGCGCTCATCCTGTTCATCGCGATCTTCGCGCCGTGGCTCGCTCCGCACGACCCCTACGCGCAGGAGCTCGTGATGCGCATGAAGCCGCCGGTCTTCCTCGGCGGCACCTGGGAGCACCCGCTCGGCACCGACTTCCTCGGCCGCGACTTCCTCTCGCGGCTTCTCTACGGCGCGCGCGTCTCGCTGCTGATCGGCTTCGTCACGGCCCTGATCTCCGGCGTCATCGGCACCACCATGGGCGTCGCCGCCGGCTATTTCGGCGGCCGCACCGACACGGTGGTGACCTTCCTCGTCAACACCCGGCTGGCCATGCCGGTTGTGCTCGTGGCGCTCGCCGTCGTCGCCGTGTTCGGCGGCTCGCTCGAAGTGGTGATCGGCGTCCTCGGCCTCCTGCTGTGGGACCGCTTCGCCGTCGTCATGCGCGCCTCGACCCTGCAGGTGCGCTCGCGCGAATACGTGGCGGCGGCCCGCGCCATCGGCTGCTCGGTGCCGCGCATCGTGCTGACCGAGATCATGCCGAACATCGTCAACAACCTGATCGTCGTCGCCACCCTGGAGATGGCGCACGCGATCCTTCTCGAGGCGGCGCTGTCCTTCCTCGGCCTCGGCGTGCAGCCGCCGACGCCGTCCTGGGGCCTGATGGTCTCCGAAGGCAAGCAGATGCTGCTCTTCCAGCCCTGGATGATCACCATTCCCGGTATCGCGCTCTTCCTGCTCGTCCTCGCCATCAACCTCCTCGGCGACGGCCTTCGCGACGTGACGGCCCCGGAGAACCGGACCTGATGGCAAGCGGCGATTCCCTCCTCACCGTGCGCAATCTCCGCCTCGACATCCCGATGGGCGGCGGCACGCTGCACGCCGTCCGCGGCATCGACTTCGAGCTCGCGCGCGGCGAGACGCTGTGCATCGTCGGCGAGAGCGGCTCCGGCAAGTCGCTGACCTCGCTCGCGGTCATGGACCTGCTGGCGAAGAACATCCGCCGCGAGGCCGACGAGATGACCTTCGACGGCACCGACCTGATGAAGGCGGGACGGCGCGGCATGCGCCGCCTGCGCGGCGACCGGATGGCGATGATCTTCCAGGAGCCGATGACGTCGCTCAATCCCGCCTACACGATCGGCGACCAGCTCATCGAGGCGCTGCAGCTCCACCGCAACGTCTCGCACGACAAGGCGCGCGACCGGGCGATCGAGCTTCTGGAGAAGGTCGGCATCACCGGCGCGGCGGGGCGGCTCGGCCAGTATCCGCACCAGCTCTCCGGCGGCCTGCGCCAGCGCGTGATGATCGCGATGTCGCTGATGTGCGAGCCGGAGATGATCATCGCCGACGAGCCGACGACGGCGCTCGACGTGACGATCCAGGCGCAGATCCTGCGGCTCCTCGCCGACCTGCAGCGCGAGATGGGCATGGCGATGATCCTCATCACCCACGACCTCGGCGTCGTCGCCCGCATCGCCGACCGCGTGGCCGTCATGTATGCCGGCGAGTTCGTCGAGACCGGCACCGCCGAGGCGATCTTCAACGCGCCCAAGCACCCCTACACGCGGGGCCTGATGCGCTGCATTCCCGTGCCGGGCCGCACCGCGCGGGGCTCCAGGCTCGGCTCGATCCCCGGCATCGTGCCCTCGCTCGTCGGCGACGTGCGCGGCTGCGCCTTCCGCACCCGCTGCGAGCTCGCGCGGCCGGAATGCGCGGGGCCGATCCCGAACCGGCACGCCGAGAGCGGCCACGCCTTCCGCTGCATCTTCGAGAATCCCGAGGCCGAGGCGACGACGGTGGAGGTGCCGGCATGAGCGGCGAGACACCGGTCCTCGAGCTCCGGGGCGTCACCAAGACCTACACCGTCCGCCAGGGCTTCTTCGGCAAGGCCAGGCCGCTGACGGCGGTCGGCGGCGTCGACCTGAAGCTGCGGCGCGGCGAGGTTCTCGGGCTCGTCGGCGAGAGCGGCTGCGGAAAGTCGACGCTCGCCAAGATCCTGCTCGGCCTCGAGAGCCCGACGACCGGCGAGGTGCTGATCGACGGCGAGGCGATGGGCGCCCAGAACAGGATCGGGCTCGCCCGCCGCATCCAGCCGATCTTCCAGGACCCCTATTCCTCGCTCAACCCGAGGAAGTCGATCCAGGATATCGTCTCGCTGCCGCTGCGCGTCCACGGCGTCGGCGATTCCGCGAGCCGGGCGAAGCAGGTGACCGAGATCCTCGACATCGTCGGCCTGCCGAAGCGGACGCTGCGCTCCTATCCGAACCAGCTCTCCGGCGGCCAGCGCCAGCGCGTGGCGATCGCCCGCGCCCTCGTCATGAAGCCCGAGATCGTCGTCTGCGACGAGCCGACCTCGGCGCTCGACGTGTCGGTCCAGTCGCAGATCCTCAACCTGCTCGCCGACCTGCGCACCGAATTCGGGCTGACCTACCTGTTCATCAGCCACAACCTCGCCGTCGTCGAGCATCTCGCGAGCCGGGTCGCCGTCATGTATCTCGGCCGCATCGTCGAGGAGGCCGACGTCGCCGAGATCTTCGACCGGCCGCGCCATCCCTACACGGGCGCCCTGCTGCAGTCCGTGCTGACGCCGGAGCCCGGCCTCGGCGTGCCCGACATCGAACTCGGCGCCGTCTACCCCAACCCCATCGACCCGCCGTCGGGCTGTCACTTCCACCCGCGCTGCCCCAGGCGCATGCCCCACTGCGACAGCGTCTTCCCGCCGGACGTCGAGATCCCCACCGGCCACGTCGAGTGCCACCTCTACGGCGAGGAGGCCGACAAGGTCGCCTGAACGTCGCCCGCATCCGAACGCGTTTCCAGAGAGGTCTAAACTCCAGGAATGAACAGCTTTTCGCGCGCCCAGTCGGTGAGGAAGCCCGCCACCGTGTCGAAGGGCGGCATCGTCGCCGCGCAGCATCGCCTGGCGGCCGAGGCCGGCGCCGCGGTTCTGGAAGCCGGCGGCGACGCGGTCGACGCGGCGGTCGCCGTGTCCTTCGCGATGGGCGTGCTCGAGCCGTGGATGAGCGGGCCGGCCGGCGGCGGCGCGATGATGGTGTGGCGCGCCGAGGAGGAGAGGGCGACGAGCGTCTTCTACGGCATGCGGTCGCCCGCCGGGCTCGACCCGGCCGACTACCCGCTGTCGGGCGCCGGCCGGGCCTCGGACCTCTTTCCGTGGGAGGCCGTGGTCGACGACCGCAACGTGCAGGGTGCGACGGCCGTCGCGGTGCCGGGCGTGGTCGACGGCATCGGCATCGCGCACGGGCGCTGGGGCAGGATGCCCTGGCGCGAGCTCCTGCAGCCGGCGATCGGCTTCGCCAAGGCGGGGCTCGACGTGGACTGGTACGCCGCGCTGATCATCGCCTCCACGACCCGTGCGCTGGCGAAGGACCCGGACGCCGCGGCGATGTTCCTCGAGGACGGCCAGTGGCCGACGATCGCGGCGTGGACCGCGCTGTCGGACAAGCGGATCGACTTCTCCGGCATGGCCGACACGCTGTCGGTGCTGGCGGAGAAGGGCCATCGCGAATTCTACGACGGCGAGATCGGCGAGGCGCTGGCCCGCGACGTCCGGGGCAAGGGCGGCAGCCTGTCCTTCGAGGACCTCGCCGCCTATCGCGCCGAGTTCCAGGATGCGCTCGAGATCCCGAGCCGGCACGGCCGCATCCTCGCGACGCCGGAGCTGACGGCGGGCCCGACGCTGGCGCAGGTCTTCGAGCGCGTCGGCGCCGCCGGCGACCGCGGCAGCCGGTCGGCCGGCGAGAGGGCGGTGACGGTCGCGAAGGCGATCGACGACGCCTACTCGGTGCGCCTGACGTCGATGGGCGACAACGAGAGCCCGGACGCGCCGGGCTGCACCACGCATTTCTCGATCGTCGACCGCCACGGCAACATGGTCGCGATGACGCAGACGCTTCTGTCGATCTTCGGCTCGCGCGTCGTCTCGCCCTCGACGGGGCTTCTCCTCAACAACGGCATCATGTGGTTCGACCCGAGCCCCGGGAAGCCGAACTCGCTGCAGCCCGGCCGGCGCTGCCTGATGAACGTCTGCCCGGTCATCGGCGAGCGGGAGGGCCTGCGCTTTGCGCTCGGTGCGTCCGGCGGGCGCAAGATCATGCCGGCCGTCGCGCAGCTGTCGCTCTACATGCTCGAGGACGGCATGGGCCTCGACGCCGCGATCCACGAGCCGCGCTTCGACCTGAGCGGCGGCAACACGGTGGTCGCCGACGAGACGCTGGCGCCGGAGACGCTGGCGGCGCTGGAGGCCGCCTATCCCGTCCGGCAGACGAAGCGCACCGTCTTCCCCTACGCCTTCGCGTGCCCGGCGGTCGTCGGCCGCTCGGCCGACACGAATTCCGGCGCCACCGAGATCATGTCGCCCTGGGGCGACGCCGTGGCCGAGACCATCGAGGAAGGACGAGCGACGACATGACGACCCGCGACGACGCGCTGAAGGGGATAGACCAGTATTTCGACTCCGGCGCCTTCCTCGACGAGCTGAAGGGCCTCGTCGCCTACGAGACGGAGAGCCAGAACCCCGACCAGAAGCCGCAGCTCATGCGCTACCTCGTCGAGGAGATGGACCCGCTCCTCACCTCGCTCGGCTGCGAGACGAAAATCTTCGAGAACACCGATCCGCGCGGCGGCCCCTTCATCGTCGGGACGCGGATCGAGGATCCGTCATACGAGACGGTGCTGACCTACGGCCACGGCGACGTCATCCGCGCCCAGACCGACCAGTGGCGCGAGGGCCTGTCGCCCTTCACGCTGGTGGTCGAGGGCGAGCGGGCCTATGGCCGCGGCACGGCCGACAACAAGGGCCAGCACCTGATCAACCTCGCCGCGATCCGCGAGGTCCTGAAGGCGCGCGGCGGCAAGCTCGGCTTCAACCTGAAGGTCGTCATCGAGATGTCGGAGGAGACGGGCTCCGCCGGCCTCGCCGACTTCTTCCGGGCGCAGACGGAGCTTCTGAAGTCCGACGTGCTGATCGCCTCGGACGGGCCGCGCATCCAGCCGGACCTGCCGACGCTGTTCATGGGCAGCCGCGGCGGCGTGAACTTCGACCTCACGATCCGCTACCGCGACGGCGCGCACCATTCCGGCAACTGGGGCGGGCTCCTGAAGGACCCCGCGACGAGGCTCGCCCACGCCATCGCGTCGATCGTCGATCCGCGCGGCCAGATCCGGATCCCGGAGTGGCGGCCGACGAGCCTCACGCCGAAGATCAGGGAGGCGATCGCGGCCTGCCCGCTCGGCGACCGCGACCCGCCGATCGACGAGGACTGGGGCGAGGAGGGCCTGACGCCGGCCGAGCGCGTCTTCGGCTGGAACTCGTTCGCCGTGCTCGCCATGACGAGCGGCGTGCCGGAGGCGCCGGTCAACGCGATCTCGGGGCAGGCGAGGGCGACCTGCCAGCTGCGCTACGTCGTCGGCACCGATCCAGACGACATCCTGCCGGCGCTGCGCCGGCACCTCGACGCGCACGGCTTCGAGGACGTCGAGGTGACGCCCGCCGACCGGGTGTTCTTCAAGGCGACCAGGCTCGACCCGGACCATCCGTGGGTCGAGCGGGTGAAGGCGTCGATCGAGGCGACCACCGGCAAGGCGCCGGTCGTCCAGCCGAACCTCGCGGGATCGCTGCCCAACGACAGCTTCACCGACATCCTCGGCCTGCCCACGGTGTGGGTGCCGCACTCCTATCCCGGCTGCTCGCAGCACGCGCCGAACGAGCACATCCTGCTCGGCCCCAGCAAGGAGGCGCTGCGGCTGATGACGGGCCTGTTCTGGGACGTCGGAGAGGCCGCGCGCTAGGCGCCCGCACGGCAAGGCGGGAGGCGGGGCCTGACGGCCCCGCGCCCCTCGGCGTCACGCGTCCTCGCGCAGCCCCGCCATCGTGAAGCCGCGGGCCTCGAGCTCGCCCGCCAGCGCCTTGCGCTGCGCCTCGTCGAGCTCGACGAGCGGCGGCCGCACCCGGACCCAGGCCGGGTCGTCGGAGTAGTGCGCGACGGTCGCCTTGAGGGCCGGGATCATCGGGTAGGCGGCGACCGCGGTGCGCAGCGAGGTCAGCGCCTCCTGGCGCGCATCGGCGTCGTCGGCCTGCCAGTTGGCGTAGAGGTCGTGGATCGCGGCCGGATTGACGTTCGCCGTGGCGCTGATGCAGCCGACGCCGCCGTTGCGCATGTTCTGCAGCAGGAAGGCCTCGCTGCCGGCGAAGACGCGGAAGCCGGGGAAGGAATCGAGCATCGCCTTGGTGTTCGACCAGTCGCCGGAGCTGTCCTTCACGCCGACGACGGTGTCCGGGTAGGCCTTCAGCAGCCGGCCGATCAGGTCGAGGCTGATCGGCACCTGGGACATCGGCGGGATGTGGTAGAGATAGACCTTGAGCCGGTCGTCCCCGACCCGCTCGATCACCTCCGAGAAGTAGCGGAACAGGCCCTCGTCGCTCACGCCCTTGTAGTAGAAGGGCGGCAGCATGAGGACGCCGCCGCAGCCGCGGCGCACCGCCAGCGAGCTGAGCCGGACCGCGTCGGGCAGGGCGCAGCTGCCGGTGCCGGGCATCATGCGGGCCGGGTCGATCCCGTTGTCGATCAGGTACTCCAGCAGGTCGGCGCGCTCCTCGACGGACAGCGAGTTCGCCTCGCTGTTCGTGCCGAAGACCGCGAGGCCGCAGTTCTGCGACAGGAGCCAGCGGCAGTGGCGGGCGAGCCGGGCCCGGTCCGGGGAGAGATCCTCCGCGAAGGGCGTGACGACCGGCGACAGCACGCCGGCGAGGTCGTTCGTGCGAGGTTCAGGCATTGCAGTCGTCGTCCTCTGTTTGATGTCCCGCGGCGCGCCGCCGCATGCGGCGCGCGCCGTGCCTGGAACGAAAGCGCCGCCGTCACGGGAGTGGCGGCGGCGCGGAAGGCGGTTACGTCGGAGGCGGCGCCTACTTGCGCAGCGAGACCGGCGTGTAGTCGCGGCGCGTGGCGCCCGTGTAGAGCTGGCGAGGCCGGCCGATCTTCTGCTTCGGGTCCTCGATCATCTCCTTCCACTGCGCGATCCAGCCGACCGTGCGGGCGACCGAGAACAGCACGGTGAACATCGAGGTCGGGAAGCCCATCGCCTTGAGCGTGATGCCCGAATAGAAGTCGATGTTCGGGTAGAGCTTCTTCTCGATGAAGTACTCGTCGTGCAGCGCGACGCGCTCGAGCTCCATCGCCACGTCGAGCAGCGGGTCGTCCTTGATGCCGACCTCGGCGAGGACCTCGTGGCAGGTCTTCTGCATGATCTTCGCGCGCGGGTCGTAGTTCTTGTAGACCCGGTGGCCGAAGCCCATGAGGCGGAACGGATCGTCCTTGTCCTTCGCGCGGGCGACGTATTCCGGGATCTTGTCGACCGAACCGATCTCCTCGAGCATCGACAGGGCCGCCTCGTTGGCGCCGCCGTGCGCGGGGCCCCAGAGGCAGGCGATGCCGGCGGCGATGCAGGCGAAGGGGTTGGCGCCCGACGAGCCGGCGAGCCGCACCGTCGAGGTCGAGGCGTTCTGCTCGTGGTCGGCGTGCAGGATGAAGATCCGGTCCATGGCGCGCGCCAGCACCGGGTTCACCTTGTACTCAGCGCACGGCACCGAGAAGCACATGTGCAGGAAGTTCGCGGCGTAGTCGAGGTCGTTGCGCGGGTACACGAACGGCTGGCCGATGTGGTACTTGTAGGCCATCGCCGCGATGGTCGGCATCTTCGCGATCATCCGCACGCTGGCGACCATGCGCTGGTACGGATCCGAGATGTCGGTGGAGTCGTGGTAGAAGGCCGACAGCGCGCCGACCACGCCGGTCATGACCGCCATCGGGTGGGCGTCGCGGCGGAAGCCGGTCCAGAAGCGGGCCATCTGCTCGTGGATCATCGTGTGATGCGTCACGCGATGGTCGAAATCGGCCTTCTGGGTCTGCGTCGGCAGCTCGCCGTAGAGCAGCAGGTAGCAGGTCTCGAGGAAGTCGCCGTGCTCGGCCAGCTGCTCGATCGGGTAGCCGCGATAGAGCAGGGTGCCCTCGTCGCCGTCGATATAGGTGATCTTCGACTCGCAGCTCGCCGTGGAGGTGAAGCCCGGGTCGTAGGTGAATGCCCCTGTCTGTGCATACAGCTTCGAAATGTCGACAACATCCGGGCCGACCGTGCCGTGGTGCACGGGCATGTCGTAGGACTCGTTGCCGATTGTGAGCTTTGCAGTGTCGTTACTCATGGGCACGTCGTCTCCTATCCTCGCTCCCAAGACCGGCGGTTTGCCGAGCCCCACCAGCTGTGAGACAGCAGGTGCCAAGCGCGGTGCTGCAGGGCAAGGGAAGTTCAGCTTTCGGTACCCGATTTGACCGGGTGCCGCAAGCAAGGCGGAAAGCAGGCATTCCCCGGGTCGACCGGGACTATTTTCCCTCGGCCTGGTCGGAAATGCGACCGAGGCTCTCGTCCCGGCCGAGGGCGACGAGGACGTCGAAGATCCCCGGCGAGGTCTTGCTTCCGGTGAGGGCGGCGCGGAGCGGCTGGGCGATGGCGCCGAGCTTGCGGTCGGTGTCCGCGGCGAAGCCGCGCACCTCCGCCTCGAGCGCCTCGACGCTCCAGTCCTGCCACGGATCTGAGGCGCGGCAGCAGCTCCGCCAGCACCACGGCGCCCTCGCCGGAGACGAGGTCGCGCGCCTTCGGCTCGAGCTCGATCGGCCGGTCGGCGATCAGGAAGCCGGCATTGTCGACGAGCTCGACGAGCGTCCTGGCGCGCTCCTTCAGGCCGGGCAGCGCGAGGCGCAGCCGCTCCTGCCGGATATGGTCGAGATTGACCTCGAACGCGTGGCCGTTCGAGAGGTGCGGCAGGTTCTCGACCAGCGTCTCGTAGAGCTCGTGGTCGGGCGTCTCGCGCATGTAGTGGCCGTTCAGGTTCTCGAGCTTCTGGAAGTCGAAGCGCGAGGGCGAGCGGCCGATCTGCGGCATGTCGAACCATTCGACGAGCTGCTCGGTGGAGAAGATCTCCTCGTCGCCGTGCGACCAGCCGAGCCGCGCGAGATAGTTGCGCATCGCCGCCGGCAGATAGCCCATCTCGCGGTAGGCCTCGACGCCGAGCGCCCCGTGCCGCTTCGACAGCTTGGCGCCGTCCGGCCCGTGGATGAGCGGGATGTGCGCCATCACCGGCACGTCCCAGCCCATCGCCTGGTAGATCTGCGTCTGGCGGGCGGCGTTCGTCAGGTGGTCGTCGCCGCGGATGATGTGCGTCACGCCCATGTCGTGGTCGTCGACGACGACGGCCAGCATGTAGGTCGGCGAGCCGTCGGAGCGCAGCAGCACGAAGTCGTCGAGATCCTGGTTCTGCCAGGTCACGTCGCCCTGCACCTGGTCGGGAACCGTCGTCGCGCCGGTCTGCGGCGTCTTGAGGCGGATCACGGGCTTCACGCCCGCCGGAGCCTCGGCCGGGTCGCGGTCGCGCCAGCGCCCGTCATAGCGCGGCGGGCGCCCCTCGGCCTTCGCCGTCTCGCGCATCTCGGCCAGCTCTTCCTGGCTGGCGTAGCAGCGATAGGCGTGGCCCTTCGCGAGAAGCTCCTCGGCCACCTCGCGGTGCCGGGCGCCGCGGGCATATTGCGAGATCGGCTCGCCGTCCCAGTCGAGGCCGAGCCAGGTCAGCCCGTCGAGGATCGCGTCGATCGCCGCCTGGGTCGAGCGCTCGCGGTCGGTGTCCTCGATGCGCAGGAGCATCTTCCCCCCGCGCCCCCTTGCGTAGGCCCAGTTGAAGAGGGCGGTGCGGGCGCCGCCGATGTGCAGGAAGCCGGTGGGCGAGGGCGCGAAGCGCGTGACGATGTTCTGCTGCTGCGTGGACATGATGCGTGGAAAGGGGGACGATGCCTGAAGTGGGGTTGCCGGTCGTGTAGCACACTCGCTGCGCGGAGGCGAAGTGGGGGCGCGAACGGCGGATGTTCCGCGTCGGTCCACCGTGAGGCGCCTGCAGGGCGAGCCATGGTCCGAGGGACCGGATCTGGCGCCCGCGGAGGCACGCGCGCCGCGCTGGCACGATCTGGAACGCCGGCTCGACGCCGAGGGAGAGCGCCGGTTCCTCTTCGCGCCGGTGCTGCTCGGATGCGGCATCGCGCTGTTCTTCGGCCTGAGGCAGAACCCCTCCGCCCTCGCGACGCTCCTCCTGGCGGCCCTGTTCGCGGCCGCCGCCTGGCGCCTGTCGCCGGGATCGCCGTCGCGCCACCTGGCCGCGGCGTGCCTCCTCGTCACCTGCGGCCTGCTTCTCGCCATGCTGCGCACGTGGTCGGCGGGCGGGCCGGTCGTGCCCGACGACCCGCGGCCGCGCGCTCTCGAGGCGTGGGTCGAGCGCGTCGAGGAGGACGCGGACAGGGGCGACCGCGTCACCCTGAGGCTGGTCTCCGCAGAGGGGCTGACCGCGGAGGAGATGCCGCGGCGGGCGGCCATCCGCTCGCGGGTGCGCGGCGCCGTCTACGTGCCCGGCACCACCGTGCGGCTGCGGGCCGTGCTCCTGCCGCCGCCGGACGCGGCCCGCCCGGGCGGCTTCGACTATGCCCGCTTCGTCTTCTTCTCCGGCCTCGGCGCCACCGGCTACGCGATCTCGCGGCCTGAAGCGATCAGCGTCGCGCCTCCGGGCCGCGCGGCCGTCCTCGCGGCGCGGGTGGAGACGCTGCGCGACACGATCGGCCGGCGGATCCGCGCGGCCATGTCGCCTGTCGCCGGCGCCGTCGCGACCGCCCTCGTGACCGGCCAGCGCAGCCACATTCCCGAGGCCACGGAGGATGCGCTGCGGCGGGCGGGGCTCGCACACATCCTCGCGATATCGGGCCTGCACATGATGCTGGTCGTCGGCGCGCTCTTCGCGGGGTTCCGGACGGCGGCCGCGATGATCCCGGAGATCGCGCTGACCCGGCCGGTGAAGAAGTGGGCGGCGGCGGCGGCGCTCGCCGGCGGCACGGCCTACCTCGTCATCTCCGGCTGGTCGATCGCGACGCAGCGCGCCTACGTGATGGCGGCGGTGCTGCTCGTCGCGGTGCTGCTCGACCGGCCGGCCATCACGATGCGCAACGTGGCGCTCGCGGCGCTGGCGATTCTCGCCCTGCGGCCCGAAGCCGTGGTGACCGCGGGCTTCCAGATGTCCTTCGCCGCGACCATCGCGCTCGTCGCCGCCTACGAGGCGCTGCGCCTGCGCCGCGCCGCCCTGCCGCCGCGGCCCGGCGCCGGCGCCGGCGCGTCGCGCGGGCTCCTGCGGATGGCGGGCGTCTATGTCGCGGGGCTGCTCCTGACCTCGCTCGTCGCCGGCACGGCCACGGCACCCTTCGCCGCCTACCATTTCCAGCGCGTCGCGACCTACGGCCTCCTCGCCAACCTCGCCGCGATGCCCGTCTTCGCGCTCGTCGTCATGCCGGCCGGCCTCGTCGCCATGCTGCTGATGCCGTTCGGCCTGGAGTGGCCGGCGCTGTGGCTGATGGGGCAGGGGATCGAGGTGATCCTGCAGGTCGCAGGCGTCGTGGCGGGCCTCGACGGGGCAAGCCGCGCCGTGCCGGCCTTCGGCCCCTCGGCGCTCCTCCTGATGGCGCTCGGCGCGCTGTGGCTCGCCTTGTGGCGTACCGGCTGGCGCTATCTCGGCTGCGCCGCCATCGCCGCGGGACTGCTCGTCGCCTGGCTCGCGCGGGCGCCCGACGTCTTCGTCGCGCGGAGCGGCCGGATCGTCGCCGTGCACGAGCCGGACGGGCGCGTGCTCATGGTCGGCCGCGGCGGCTCGGACTACGAGCGGGAGGAATGGCTGTCGGCCTGGGGGCTGCCGGCGGACGAGGAGACGGCGGCCGCGCCGTGCGACGCGCCTGGCCTGCTTCGCGGGGGACGGCCTCCTGCCGCTCTCCGTCGTCGCGGATCCGGCGGCCTTCGCCGACGACTGCGCGCTGGCGGCCCTCGTGGTCGCAAGGCCGGCCGCGCCGGAATTCTGCCGCGAGGCCGCCCTCGTCTCACCGCGTCGGATCTGGCGGCGAGCGGCGCCGTCGCCATTACGGTCGAGAGCCGCGACGGCGGCCCGCTCCGCCTGACACTCCAGACCGCCTCGGGGCGCACCGGGCCGCGGCCGTGGAACTGGCGCTGGCGGGCGAACGGCCCGCCGACGCTGCCGGCGCAGTGGCCGGCGTCTCAGTAGGTGCGGATGAGGCCGACGAGGCGTCCCTGGATGCGCACGCGGTCGGGGCCGAAGATGCGCGTCTCGTAGGCCGGGTTCGCGGCCTCGAGCGCGATCGAGGCGCCGCGCCTGCGCAGCCGCTTCAGCGTCGCCTCCTCGTCGTCGACGAGGGCGCAGACGATGTCGCCCGTCTCGGCGGTGTCGGTGCGCTGCAGGATCACGGTGTCGCCGTCGAGGATGCCGGCCTCGATCATCGAGTCGCCCTGCACCTCGAGCGCGAAATGCTCGCCCCGCGAGACCATCTCCGGCGGCACCTGGATCGAATGGCTGCGGTGCTCGATCGCCGAGATCGGCACGCCGGCGGCGATCCGCCCCATCACGGGGATCGCCATGCCCGAGGGCTCCACCGTCTCGGGCCCGCGGGACGGCGCCTTGCCGCGGCTGCCCTCGATGACCTCGGGCGAAAAGCCGCGCGGCCGTGGCGCGGGAGCAGCAGCGCCGCCGGCCGCGACCTCCGGCAGGCGCAGGATCTCCAGCGCCCGGGCGCGGTGCGGCAGGCGGCGGATGAAGCCGCGCTCCTCGAGCGCCGTGATCAGACGGTGGATGCCGGATTTCGACTTGAGGTCGAGCGCCGCCTTCATCTCGTCGAAGGAGGGCGGCACGCCCGTTCCCTTCAGACGCTCGTGGATGAACATCAACAGCTCGTGCTGCTTCTTCGTAAGCATCGCGTCCGTAGGCTCCCCGGCGGCAGGCCGCAACCGTGTGCGGCATGCGTACAAAACAGGAACGAAGCTAGTTGTTCCAGTTGTGTTCCGCAAGGGTTAATTTGCCCTTACCGCGGCGGCTCAGATGTCGAGACGGACGATCCGGCAGGCGTCACCTGCCCTGGCGGCGGGCGCGAAGGGCGGCCTGACGAGCAGGCACTGCGAGCGATGGAGGGTCGCGAGCATCGAGGAATCCTGCCGCGAGTGCGGCGTGGCGACGAGGCCCTGCGGCCCCTTGGCGAGCGTCGCCCGCATGTAGTCCTGGCGCCGGTCGTTCGGCTTCACGTCGCCGCCCAGCACAGCGTCCTCCTCGACCGTCTCGTGCGGCAGGCCGAGCAGCGCCTTCACGAGCGGCACGACGAAGATGTGCGTGCACACCATCGAGGAGACCGGGTTGCCGGGAAGGCCGAGCACCCGCATGTGCCGCAGATGACCGAACATCAGCGGCTTGCCGGGCCGCATGGCGATCTTCCAGAAGCCGAGATCGGCGCCCTTGGCCTCGAGCCCGGAGTGCACGAGGTCGTGCTCGCCGACGGAAGCGCCGCCGAGCGTGACGAGGAGCTGCGCGTCGGCCGCGAGCGCCCGGTCGAAGGCATCCGAGGTGGCCGCCTCCGTGTCGGCGACGATGCCGAGGTCGATCGCCTCCGCCCCGACGCGCTTCAGGGTCGCGGCCACGCCGTAGGCGTTCGAGGCGACGATCTGGTCGGGGCCCGGCTCGCCGCCCGGCGCGACGAGCTCGTCGCCCGTCGAGAGGATCGCGACGCGCGGCCGGCGCCGGACCGGCAGGGAAGGGTGATTCATCGCGGCGGCGATCGCGATGTCGAGCGGGCCGAGCCGGCGCCCCGCCTCGAGCAGCACGTCGCCCTCCGCGAAGTCGAGCCCGCGCACCCGCACGTAGCGGCCGGGACCGCCCGCCTCCGTCACGACGACGGTGTCGCCACGGCGCTCGGTGTCCTCCTGGATGACGATCGTGTCCGCGCCATGCGGCAGCGGCGCGCCGGTGAAGATGCGCGCGGCCTGCCCCGGCCCGACGGCGCCCTCGAAGCGCTCGCCGGCGCGCGAGGCGCCGACCACCTGCAGCTCCGCCGGCAGGGCCGCGACGTCGGCCGCCCGCACGGCGTAGCCGTCCATCGCCGAGGTGTCCCAGGGCGGCTGCGTCCGCTTCGAGGCGATGTCGGCGGCGAGCACGCGGTCGACGGCCTCCGGCAGCTTGCACCGTCTCGGCGTCCATGACCTCGACGCCGCGCAGGATCTCCGCGAGCGCGTCCGCGACGGGCAGGAGATCGCTCATGCCGCGCCGGCCTTCCAGTGGCCCGAGCGGCCGCCGGCCTTCTCGAGCAGGCGGATGTCGGTGATCGTCACGCCGCGGTCGACCGCCTTCACCATGTCGTAGACGGTCAGGCAGGCGACGCTGACGGCGGTCAGCGCCTCCATCTCGACGCCGGTCTGGCCGGTGAGCTTGGCCGTCGCGGTGACGCGGATGGCGTGCTCCTCGGCCTGCGGCTCGAGATCGACGTCGATCTTCGACAGGGCGAGCGGGTGGCAGAGCGGGATGAGCTCGTGCGTCTTCTTCGCCCCCATGATGCCGGCCAGCCGCGCGACGCCGAGGACGTCGCCCTTCTTGGCCTGGCCCGTCACGATCAGCTCGAACGTCTCGGGCGCGACGCGCACGAGGCCGGTCGCCGTGGCCGTGCGCGACAGTCGCCGGCTTGTCGGAGACGTCGACCATGCGGGCGGTGCCCTCGGCGTCGATATGGGTGAGGTTGCGCCCGCTCACGCCGCTCACTCCGCCGCCTGCCGGCCGGTGCCGCGGAGCAGGGTGCGGGTCGCCTCCGCCACGTCGTCCTGGCGCATCAGGCTTTCGCCGACGAGGAAGGCGTGCAGGCCCGCCTCTTCGAGCCTCGCGATGTCGTCATGGGTGAAGATGCCGCTCTCGGAGACCAGCGTGTAGCCCTCGGGAAGCGCCTTCGAGAGCTCCACCGACGTCTCAAGCGTCGTCTCGAACGTCCTGAGATCGCGATTGTTTATGCCGATCATCTTCGACCGGAGACCGGTCGCGCGCCGAAGCTCGGCCGCGTCGTGCACCTCGACCAGCACGTCGAGGCCGTGGCGCGCCGCGGCGTCCTCCAGCGCGCGCGCCTCGTCGTCGGAGACGGCGGCCATGATGATCAGGATGCAGTCGGCGCCCATCGCGCGCGCCTCGGCCACCTGGTAGGGCTCGAACATGAAGTCCTTGCGCAGGAGCGGCAGGTCGACCGCCTGGCGCACCGCCGTCAGGTATTCCGGCCGGCCCTGGAAGGACGGACCGTCCGTCAGCACCGAGAGGCAGGTCGCGCCGCCCGCCTCATAGGCGCGGGCGAGCTCCACCGGCTCGAAAACCGAGCGAATCAAGCCCTTGGACGGGCTCGCCTTCTTGATCTCGGCGATCAGCGCCGGCCGGCCCTCCGCGATCCTCGCCTCGAGGGCGGCGCGGAAGCCGCGGGCGGGCGGGAGCGCCGCGATGCGCTCCTCGAGCGCGTCGAGCGGCACGGCGGCCTTCGCCGCGGCGATCTCCTCGCGCTTGTAGGCGGCGATCTTCTGCAGGATGTCGGCCATCTCGTCCTCAGGCGTTCGAGGCTGCGGCGAGGCGCGTCAGGCGGTCCATCGCGGCACCGGAATCGATCGAGTGCGCCGCGAGCTTCGCCCCGTCGGCCAGCGTCTCCGCCTTGCCGGCGACGATCAGCGCGGCGGCGGCGTTCAGGAGCACGATGTCGCGGAACGGCCCCTTGTCGCCGTCGAGCACGGAGCGGATCGCGCGGGCGTTCGTCCCGGCGTCGCCGCCCTTCAGGTCCTCGGTCTTCGCCAGCGGCAGGCCGGCGTCCTCGGGCGAGATCGTGAAGCGGCGGACGACGCCGCCCTTCAGCTCCGCGACCTCGGTCGTGCCGGTCGTCGTGATCTCGTCGAGCCCGTCGCTGCCGTGCACGACCCACAGGTGCTCGGCGCCCTCGCCGGACAGCGCCTTGGCGATCGGCTCGAGCCACTGGCCGTCATAGACGCCGATCAGCTGGCGCCTCGTGCGCGCCGGGTTGGAGAGCGGCCCGAGGATGTTGAAGATCGTGCGCGTGCCGAGCTCGACCCGGCTCGGCCCCACGTGCTTCATCGCGCTGTGGTGGTTCGGCGCGAACATGAAGCCGAGGCCCGCCTCGCGGATGCAGGCGGCGATCCCCTCGGGTGGAAGCTCGATATTGATGCCGAGCGAGGTGAGGACGTCCGCGGCGCCGGACTTCGAGGAGAGTGCCCGGTTGCCGTGCTTCGCCACCGGCACGTCGCAGCCGGCGACCACGAAGGCGGTGCAGCTCGAGATGTTGTAGGTGCCGGCGCCGTCGCCGCCGGTCCCGACGATGTCGACGGCCTCGCGCGGCGCCTCGACGGGCAGCATCTTGGCGCGCATCGTCTCGACCGCGCCGGCGATCTCGTCGACCGTCTCGCCGCGGACCCGCAGGGCCATCAGGAAGCCGCCGATCTGGCTCGGCGTCGCCTCGCCCGACATGATGATCTCGAAGGCCTGCCGGGCCTCGCTGCGGGAGAGGCTCGCGCCGGTCGCGACCTTGGCGATGTGCGGCTTCAGGCTTTGCGCGTTCATGCAGTTCCGTTCCGTCCCGGGTTCGATCTCGCGTGGCTTCGCGGCGCCCTCAGGCGGCCGCGTCGGTGGCCCGGCGATGCCATCGGCCGGCGAGGTCGAGGAAGTTCGACAGCATCTTCGCGCCGTTCTGCGAGGCGATGCTCTCGGGGTGGAACTGCACGCCGTGCACCGGGTGCGTGCGGTGCGACAGGCCCATGATGGTGCCGTCGTCGGTCTCGGCGGTGACCTGCAGCTCGTCCGGCAGCGTCTCGCGCTCGACGATCAGCGAGTGGTAGCGGGTGGCCTGGAAGGGGCTCTCGATGTCGCGGAAGATCGTCTCGCCGCGGTGCCGGATCGCGCTCAACTTGCCGTGCATCAGCGTCCCGGCGCGGACCACCCTGCCGCCATAGGCCTGGCCGATCGACTGGTGGCCGAGGCAGACGCCCAGGATCGGCGTCGTCGCGCCGAGCGTCCGGATGACGTCGAGGCAGATGCCGGCCTCGTTGGGCGTGCAGGGGCCGGGCGACAGGACGAGGGCGGAGGGCTCCTCGGCGGCGATCTCCTCCACCGTCACCTTGTCGTTGCGATGCACCCGGACGCGCTGCCCGATCTCGCCGAACAGGTGGACGAGGTTCCAGGTGAAGCTGTCGTAGTTGTCGATCAGGACGATCATGGTTCCACCGGTTCGGGTGTGCGGCCGCGGGCGGCGAAGCGCACCGCCTCCTCGGCGGCGCGGAACAGGGCCCGTGCCTTGTTCAGGCACTCGCGATGTTCGGACACCGGATCGGATTCCGCAACGATGCCGGCGCCGGCGCGCACGTGCACCTTGCCGTCCTTGATGACGGCGGTGCGCAGCGCGATGCAGGTGTCCATGTCGCCGTTGGCCGTGAAGTAGCCGACGGCGCCGGCATAGAGGCCGCGCTTGTCGCCCTCCAGCTCGTCGATGATCTGCATCGCCCGCACCTTCGGCGCGCCCGAGACGGTGCCGGCCGGGAAGCCGCCGACGAGCGCGTCGATGCAGTCGCGCGAGGGATCGAGCTGACCCTCGACGTTCGACACGATGTGCATGACCTGGCTGTAGCGCTCCACCTCGAACTGCTCGGTCACCTTGACCGTGCCGGGGCGCGAGACGCGGCCGACGTCGTTGCGCCCGAGGTCGAGGAGCATCAGGTGCTCGGAGCGCTCCTTCTCGTCGGCCAGGAGCTCGCTCGCCAGCGCCTCGTCCTCCTTGGCCGACTGGCCGCGCGGGCGGGTGCCGGCGAGCGGCCGGATCGTCACCGTGTCGCCGCGCAGGCGGACGAGGATCTCCGGGCTCGAGCCGGCGATGGCGAAGCCCGGCAGGTCGAAGAAGAACAGGAAGGGCGCGGGGTTCGTGCGGCGCAGCGCCCGGTAGAAGGCGAAGGGCGGCAGCGCGAACGGGATCTCGAAGCGCTGGCTGAGCACGACCTGGAAGATGTCGCCGGCGCGGATGTATTCCTTCGCGCGCTCGACCATCTCGCCGAACTGCGCCGAGGTCCTGGCGCCCGCCGGCGCGCTGTCGACGTGTTCGCCGTGGCCGGCGGCCGCGGCGGGCAGCGGCTGGTCGAGCCGCGCCGTCACGTCGGCGATCCGCGCGCGCGCCGCCTCGTAGGCCTCGCGGGCCGTCACGGCGGCCTGCGGCCGGACCGGCGTGACGACCGTCATCTCGTCGCGCACGTTGTCGAAGATCACGATGATCGTCGGCCGCACGAAGAGCGCGTCCGGCAGGTGCAGCGCGTCCTCGCCCGGCTCGCCGAGGTCCTCCATCAGGCGGACCGTGTCGTAGCCCATGTAGCCGAAAAGCCCCGCGGCCATCGGCGGCAGGCCCTCCGGCAGGTCGATGCGCGTCTCGTTGACGAGCCGGCGCAGCGCCGCGAGCGTGGGCTCGCTGCACGGGGCGAAGCCCTCGGGATCGCGCCCCGGAGCGGTGTTGATCTCGGCCTCGTTGCCGCGGGCGCGGAAGACGAGGTCGGGCGCGATGCCGATCACCGAGTAGCGGCCGCGAGCCGCCCCGCCCTCGACCGATTCGAGGAGGAAGCTGTTCGGCTTCCCCTGGGCGAGCCTGAGATAGGCGGCGACGGGCGTCTCGAGGTCGGCGACGCTGCGCGCGCAGACGACCTGGGCGGCGCCGAGCCTGTAGCGTTCCTCGAACGCGTCGAAGCTCGGCTCCAGCGGCTGGGCCTGGGTCTGCATCAGCCTGCCGTCTCGCCGAGCGCGCGCCCGAGCACCTGCTGGTTCACGCTGCTGCCGAGATCGTCCTCGAGCCCCTTCAGGTACTGGTCGAGCAGGTCGTTGGTGATCGACGACTGGAGCTGCTGCTGCACCGGCCCGTCGGGGTTGGGCTTGAACTCGGGCACCGAGACGTTGGTGACGCGGAAGATCACCCGCGAGGCCGGGTCGGCGGCGGTCGTGTCGGCGATCTCGCCGCTCTTCGTCGTGAACATGAGGCCGAGCGCGGCCTGCCCGAACTCGCCCGTGTCCTGCGTGCGCTTGACCGGCCCGACCGAGAGGACCGGCGAGCCGATCTCGCCCGCCACGTCCTGCAGCGACTTGCCCTTCTTCAGCTCGGCCACCAGCTCGTCGGTCCTGGCGCGGACGCGCTCGTCCATCTGGTCGCGGCTCCAGGCCTGCGCCACGGCGTCGTGCGCCTCCTCCAGGGAAAGCTGGCGCGACGGCGAGATGTCGTTCACCGCGTACCAGACATAGCCCTCGTCGTCGGTCTGCAGCGCATCGGTCTCGATGCCGACGTCGCTCTCGAAGATGCCGGAGAGAAGCTCGTTCGCCTGCGGCAGCGCCACCTTCTCGCCGTCCTTCGACTGCCCGGCCTGGTCGAGCGTCACCTGCTCGAAGTTCAGGCCGCGCTTCTTGGCGATCTCCTGGAGCGTCATGCCGGAGGCGCGGTCGTCCTCCACCTTGTCGTATATGTCGAGGATGTCGTTGCGGGCGCGCTCGGTGGCGATGCCTTCGCGCAGCTGCGGCGCGACGTCCTGAAGGCTCGGCTCGCTGCCGGGCTGGACGTTCGTGACACGCAGGATCACCGGCGCGAACTGCCCCTTCACGGGCTCGCTGACCTCGCCCTGCTTCAGCGAGAAGGCGGCGTCGGCGACAGTGGGGTCGACGACCTCGTCCTTCGTCATCGTGCCGAGCTCGATGTCGGACTGGCTCATGCCGCGCGCCTTGGCCGCGTCCTCGAAGCTCTCGCCGTCCTGGATCTTCTTGTAGGCGGCCTGGGCATCCTCCATCGAGTTGAAGGAGATCTGCTCGATGGTCCGCTTCTCCGGCTTGGTGAACTCGCTCTTGCGGGCGTTGTAGGCCTGCTCGAGGTCGGCCTGGCTGACGTCGATCGACTGGGCGATCTGGGAGGGCGTCGCGGTCAGCAGGCCGACGGTGCGGTATTCCGGCGCCGTGAACTCCGCCTTGTGCTCGTCGTAGTACTTCTTGAGGTCGTCCTCGCTCGGCTGCGCGACGTCCTTCACCTGGTCGGGCGTGACCATGACGTAGTCGGCCGACCGCGTCTCGTTGATGTAGCGGTCGAACGCGGCGGCGAGGGTGGTGGGGGAGGCGGGCTCGCCGCCGACGGCCTGGGCGATCGCGCGGCGCAGCAGCCGCTGGCGCTGCTCGGCGACGAAGGCGCCCTCGCTGTAGCCGGTCGAGCGGAGATATTGCTGGAAGCGGTTCCGGTCGAAATTGCCGTCCGCGCCCTGGAACGCCTGCTCCTTGCGGACGCTGTCGGCGACGACCTCGTCCGGCACCCGCAGATTGCGCCGGGCGGCCTCGTCGCTCAGCGCAGCCTCGGCCATGAGCCGGCCGAGGACGCGCGAATCGAGGCCCATCTGGCGGGCCTGGTCCATCGTCAGGTAGGTGCCGGTGCGCTGCGAGAGCGACTGGATCTCCTGGCGCAGCGCCTGGCGGAATGCCTCGACCGAGACCTCCGTGCCGCCCACTTCCGCAACCGACGTGCCGGGCCTCGTGCGGAAGATGTCCGCAACGCCCCAGACCGCGAAGCTCGCCACGAGTAGAAAGATGAAGATCTTGGCGACGAGGCTTCCGGCCCCTTTGCGCAATGCCTCGAGCATTCGGTGTTCCGCGTTGATTGTCGTGGGATAGGTCTCGAAATTCGAGCGGCGCATAGTAGGAGTGGGCCGGCGCCGCCGCAAGTGCGCAGGATGCGGCCGATCGACAGCGCCACGTGGCGCCGTTTCGCGGCCGCCATCGCGCCGGGACGAGGGTGGCGATTGGTGCCGGTTGAGGGACTCGAACCCCCGACCTTCGGTTTACAAAACCGCTGCTCTACCAACTGAGCTAAACCGGCAAGGCTGCTCCGGCCCGCCGCGGGTCCGCGAACGGCGCGGAGAATGCCCGCTTCGTTAACCTGCGTCTAGCCTTCGGCGCGTAGTCTCCGTGCCCGAATCGCATGCGTCGCGCCGGCGGACCCCGAGGGGATCCGTCGCCGGAAAGAGGAGACGGGCATGACTAGAGGCGGACTCCTGGGCGGCATCCTCGTGTCGGCGCTGGTCGCCGGCAGCACGGCCGCCATGGCGGGCGAGGGGGTCTACTATCCCTACGCCGGCTCCTACCCGCGGACCCATCCTGACCGCTATTCCTACGTGCGCAACCAGCCCTACAAGCACTACCCGCAGAGCACCTATCGCTGGGATCCGCAGCGCCAGACCTGGTACTACACCGGCCCGAACTGGCGCTACTGGAACCCCGGCAGGGAGATGAGCGCGCCCATCATCCCCGCGCCCGACTATCCCGCGGTGCCCTACGGCGTCTACGTCGTGCCGCGCTGAGGCGGCCTGTCGGCCGCCTCCGGCGTCCGGGGCCGCTCCGGCCTCAGGCGCGACGGCCGTCCAGCGACCAGGCGCCCGGGCCGAACGCGACGAGGAACAGGAAGCCGCCGGCGATCGCGACGTTCTTCATGAAGTTGATGGCCTGGCCCTGGTCCGCGAGATCGGCGTGGAAGAGGAGGGCGGCCGCCAGGTTGAAGACGACGAACAGCGCCGCCACGATTCGGGTCTGCCAGCCGAGCAGGATGAGGATGCCGCCGCCGAGCTCGAGAAGGATGACGAGCGGCAGCAGGATGCCCGGCAGGCCGTGCGCCGCCATGTAGGCTTGTGTGCCGGCATAGCCGACGATCTTGCCGTAGCCCGACCAGACGAAGATGGCGGCGATCAGGATGCGGCCCGCGAGGCTCGCGAGCGGTCTCGTTGCGTCCATGGAAGTCTCCTTGCAGTCGCGTGACACGATGATGTGCAGGGAGAGCTATCTTCCGGCAGAGGCGCCATATAGGGGTGCAGGCGGGAAGGATTGTTGCCGTTCCAGCAACGCCTGGGGCGTGCCTCCGCCGCGGCTCAGGCGGCCGGCGGCGAGGAGGCCGCGCCCGCCGGGTGCATCCGCCGGTATCGGCCGCCGATCCGAACGGCGAGCCAGATCGCCCAGCGATAGATCGCCGGGCAGATCACCCGGCGCGGCTCCTCGTCGGGCGGCGGATCGTCGGAGGTGTAGGCGCGGAACGGCACGCCCAGCGCATCCCACAGGATCGCGTCCGCGACCCGGCGCTCCACGATCTGCCGGTCGTAGTGCCAGTCGTGCACGACATAGGCCTGCGCCCACGGGTCGTCAGGCGAGAGGAAGACGCGGGCGATCGCCGGGATCGAGCCGAGGTCGGTGGCGAAGCCATAGTCGATGGTGACGTCGCAGCCGGTGCGCGGGCACGTGTAGGTGAACGGCCTCGTGATCTCGACGACCCGCCGCGCGCCGACGAGCTCGGTGGCGGGCTCCGGCCCCTCGTCGGTGTCGATGACCGTGTGGCGCGTGTGGCCGCCGACGAAGCGATCCGTGCTGCGGTACGACAGCGGCTCGGAGAAGCTGCTCATCCCGGTTCCTCCCGATGCACCCCGTCATGCTACCGCAGGTTGTGACTTCGGGGAAATGCCTGCCGGGGCGAGGCGGCCGAATCAGCCGGCCACCCTTGGCAGCCGGGTCAGGCGTGCTTCTGCATCTGGTCGGCCGCATAGAGCGCGACGGCGGCGGCGTTCGAGACGTTGAGGCTCGGCATGGCGCCGGACATGTCGATTCGGGCGAGCAGGGAGCAGGTCTCCCGCGTCTTCTGGCGCAGGCCCTTGCCCTCGGCGCCGAGGACGAGCGCGATCGGCCCCTTCACGTGCAGGTCGCGAATCGAATCCTCCGCCTCGCCGGCGAGGCCGATCGTGGTGAAGCCGATGTCGTGCAGCTCCTCGAGCGCCTTGGAGAGATTGCCCACGCGCACGAGGGGCACGACGTCGAGCGCGCCGGCCGCCGACTTCGCGAGGACTGCGGTCTCATGCGGGCTGTGGCGCGCCGTGACGACGACCGCGTCGGCGCCGAACGCGGCCGCGCTCCGCAGAATCGCCCCGACATTGTGCGGGTCCGTCACCTGGTCGAGCACGAGAAGGCGCTGCGGCACGTCGATGTCGCGGAAGGTGAGCTCCGGCAGGGGATCGCACTCGAGGAGAAGGCCCTGGTGGACCGCGTCGCCGCCGAGCCGGCGGGAGAGGGCGTTGGCCGCGACCTCCTCGACGGGAACGTCGATCGTCGTGCCCATCTCCTGCAGGCGCTGCAGCGCGTTCGTCGTCGCCAGCAGCCTGTGGCGCGTCCTGCGGGGATTCGCGAAGGCGTGCGCGACGGGATGCAGGCCGAAGATGTGGTGATCGTCGGCGGGCGGTGCGGATGGGCGGCCTTGCCGCTGCCGTGCTTGCCGATGCCGCGGCGGCCGCTTATCTCTCGGGGCTGTCATGGCGGGGGTGAATAAAGGTTTTTGGGTTGCAAGCCCATAGGCCTGTTGACAGCGCGCCCTCGAGTTTAGATAACACGCTCCGCGCTGCGCCGAGCGGTTGCGGCGATGGGTTGCTTTACCTAGAAATCGGACTGCAGATCCAGGAGGGGTGCCCGAGTGGTTAAAGGGGACGGGCTGTAAACCCGTTGGCTTAGCCTACGTTGGTTCGAATCCAACCCCCTCCACCAGATCTGGATCGTGCGGGTGTAGCTCAATGGTAGAGCAGCAGCCTTCCAAGCTGACGATGAGGGTTCGATTCCCTTCACCCGCTCCAGACGGCTGCGGCTGGGCAGGCGCAACCGTCGGAAGCTGCAACGCTCGGATTGCCGACCCGCACGGCTGGGCCCGGCGCTAGAATACAGTATGAGATCGGGAGATCCGTAAGGGCTATGGCCAAAGCGAAGTTTGAGCGGACGAAGCCGCACTGCAACATCGGGACGATTGGTCACGTCGACCACGGCAAGACGACGCTGACGGCGGCGATCACGAAGTTCTTCGGCGAGTTCCGTGCGTACGACCAGATCGACGCGGCGCCGGAGGAGAAGGCGCGCGGCATCACGATCTCGACGGCGCATGTCGAGTACGAGACGGAGAACCGCCACTACGCGCATGTCGACTGCCCCGGCCACGCCGACTACGTGAAGAACATGATCACGGGCGCGGCGCAGATGGACGGCGCGATCCTGGTGGTTTCGGCGGCGGACGGCCCGATGCCGCAGACCCGCGAGCACATCCTGCTGGCGCGCCAGGTCGGCGTTCCCGCGCTGGTCGTCTACATGAACAAGTGCGACCAGGTCGACGACGAGGAGCTCCTCGAGCTCGTCGAGATGGAGATCCGCGAGCTGCTTTCGTCCTACGAGTTCCCCGGCGACGACATTCCGATCGTCAAGGGCTCGGCGCTGGTGGCGCTTGAAGAGGGCGACAAGAAGCTCGGCGAGGACTCGATCCGCGAGCTGATGGCGGCGGTCGACGACTACATCCCGACGCCGGAGCGCCCGGTCGACCAGGCGTTCCTGATGCCGATCGAGGACGTGTTCTCGATCTCGGGCCGCGGCACGGTGGTGACCGGCCGCGTCGAGCGCGGCATCGTCAAGGTTGGCGAGGAGGTCGAGATCGTCGGCATCCGCGACACCAAGAAGACGACGGTGACGGGCGTCGAGATGTTCCGCAAGCTGCTCGACCAGGGCCAGGCGGGCGACAACATCGGCGCGCTGCTGCGCGGCATCGGGCGCGACGACGTGGAGCGCGGCCAGGTCCTGTGCAAGCCGGGCTCGGTGACGCCGCACACGAAGTTCAAGGCCGAGGCCTACATCCTCACGAAGGAGGAGGGCGGCCGTCACACGCCGTTCTTCACGAACTACCGTCCGCAGTTCTACTTCCGCACGACCGACGTGACGGGCGTGGTGGAGCTGCCGGAGGGCACCGAGATGGTGATGCCGGGCGACAACGTGGCGATCACGGTTTCGCTGATCGTGCCGATCGCCATGGAGGATGGCCTGCGCTTCGCCATCCGCGAGGGCGGCCGCACCGTCGGTGCCGGCGTCGTCGCATCGATCATCGAGTAACGGAACTGTCCTGCAGGAGTGTAGCTCAACTGGCTAGAGCACCGGTCTCCAAAACCGGGGGTTGGGGGTTCGAGTCCCTCCACTCCTGCCAGTTCCGTCAACCGGCCGCACGGCCGGAAAGGTATTAAGGGGTCATGGCGAAGACCAACCCGTTCCAGTTCATGCAGCAGGTGCGCAGCGAGGCCCGGAAGGTGACCTGGCCGTCGCGGCGCGAGACCGCCATCACCACGGTGATGGTGTTTCTCCTCGTGACCTTCGCGAGCCTGTTCTTCTTCGTTGCCGACCAGCTCTTCGCCCTCGGCGTGGAAGTGCTGCTCGGCATCGGGCGCTGAGGGATTCGGCGCCATGACAGCACGCTGGTACATCGTTCACAGCTACTCGAACTTCGAGAAGAAGGTCGCCGAGGCGATCCGCGAGAAGGCGGAGCAGACCGGCCTGGCCGAGAAGTTCGAGGAAATCCTCGTTCCGACCGAAAAGGTGGTCGAGGTTCGCCGCGGCCGCAAAATCGACACAGAGAGGAAGTTCTTTCCCGGCTATGTGCTGGTGAAGGTGGATCTCACCGACGAGGCGTACCACCTGATCAAGAACACTCCGAAGGTGACGGGCTTCCTGGGCGCGGACAACAAGCCGATGCCCATCCCGGACTCCGAGGCCGAGCGCATCCTGCAGCAGGTGCAGGAGGGCATCGACCGGCCGAAGCCTTCGGTGCACTTCGACATCGGCGAGCAGGTGCGCGTGGCGGACGGTCCGTTCGCCTCGTTCAACGGCACCGTCGAGGAAGTCGACGAGGAGCGCGCGCGGCTCAAGGTCGCCGTCTCGATCTTCGGCCGGGCCACCCCGGTCGAGCTGGAATACGGTCAGGTCGAGAAGCTCTGAGGAGCTTCCCG
This sequence comes from uncultured Alphaproteobacteria bacterium, assembly GCA_963816555.1. GTDB lineage: Bacteria > Pseudomonadota > Alphaproteobacteria > Rhizobiales > Tepidamorphaceae > Lutibaculum. The sequence continues at coordinate 133,564 of CAWFLD010000014.1, forward strand.
GCCTCGGCCGTTTCGTCCGTGGGAGTTGCGGCACCGGTCGCCATCCGGTGCCAGGACGCACCACGAGCCCTAACGGCGCCAACCGGCGCGAACAGGTGACAACATGGCAAAGAAGATTATCGGCTACATCAAGCTGCAGGTGCCGGCCGGCTCCGCGACTCCGTCGCCCCCGATCGGTCCTGCGCTCGGTCAGCGCGGCCTCAACATCATGGAGTTCTGCAAGGCGTTCAACGCGCAGACCCAGGAGATGGAGAAGGGCCAGCCCTGTCCGACCATCATCACGGTCTTCCAGGACAAGTCCTTCACCTTCGAGGTGAAGACGCCTCCGGCGTCGTTCCTGCTGAAGCAGGCCGCGAAGGTGCAGAAGGGCTCCAAGACGCCCGGCAAGGAAGGCGCGGGCAGCGTGACGCGCGACCAGGTGCGCTCGATCGCCGAAGCGAAGATGAAGGACCTCAACGCTGCTGACATCGATGCCGCGATGCGTATCATCGAGGGTTCGGCGCGTTCGATGGGTCTAGAGGTTCAGGGGTAAGGGTCATGGCGAAGGTTGGAAAGCGTCTGCGCACGGCCCGCGAGGGAATCGATCCCACGAACCTCGTGACGCTCGACGAGGCGATCCGCCTCGTGAAGGAGCGCGCGACGGCGAAGTTCGACGAGACGGTCGAGGTCGCGATCGCCCTCGGCGTCGACCCGCGTCACGCCGACCAGATGGTCCGCGGCGTGTGCCAGCTGCCGAACGGCACGGGCCGCTCGGTCAAGGTCGCGGTGTTCGCGCGCGGCGACAAGGCCGACGAGGCGAAGGCCGCCGGTGCCGACATCGTCGGGGCCGAGGACCTTGTCGAACAGGTCCAGCAGGGCAATATAGAGTTCGACCGCTGCATCGCCACGCCGGACATGATGCCGCTCGTCGGTCGTCTCGGCAAGGTGCTGGGCCCGCGCGGCCTGATGCCGAACCCGAAGACCGGCACGGTGACGCCCGACGTCGCCGGCGCGGTCAAGGCGCAGAAGGGCGGCGCCGTGGAGTTCCGCGTCGAGAAGGCGGGCATCATCCACGCCGGCGTCGGCAAGGCGAGCTTCGAGGCGGACAAGCTCGCCGAGAACGTCCGCGCGTTCGTCGACGCGGTCGTCAAGGCCAAGCCCGCCGGTGCGAAGGGATCCTATTTCAAGCGCCTCGCCGTGTCCTCGACCATGGGCCCGGGCGTGCGCGTGGAGCCGACGACCGCGCTCGACGCGTGACGGCGTGACATTCTGAGTTTCCGCCGGGCCCGAAAGGTCCGGCGGATTTCTGGGTTCCGTGATCGCGAGATCGCGGGACCCTAAAGCCTGTCCGAGACTGCAGGTGCTTTCGAGCTTAAGCCCTTCCGGGGCCTGCACAGACGGGGATGAACCGACATAAACGGGCTTCACGGCCCGTCGGTTCGGACCTTGTTGTCCTTGCGGCTCATGCCGCCTGGGCGGGACAGGATCGCGAGCGTCGCCCTGTTTCCGCCTGTGTGCAGGAGCGGGGCGGCATTGGCAACCGGCGGCGTCCGGACGGGCGTCGCCAGATGGAGAGAGCAAGTGGACAGAGCCGAAAAGCAAGAGCTCGTCACGACGCTCCACGAGGTGTTCCAGAACACTTCCGTGGTGGTGGTGGCCCACTACTCCGGCCTCTCGGTCGCCCAGATGACGGATCTTCGGACCCGCATGAAGGAGGCCGGGGCGCAGGTGAAGGTGGCAAAGAACCGGCTCGCCAAGCTCGCGCTCGAGGGTACCGACTTCGCCCATATGGACGGCCTCATGAAGGGCCCGACCGTGATCGCCTATTCCGAGGATCCGGTCGCAGCCCCCAAGGTCGCCGTCGACTTCGCCAAGAAGAACCAGAACCTGGTCATTCTCGGCGGGGGTATGGGGTCGACGGCCCTCGACCCGGACGGTGTGCAGTCACTGGCCACGATGCCGTCGCTCGACGAGCTGCGCGCGAAGATCGTGGGCATGATCAACACTCCGGCGACCCGGGTCGCGCAGGTGCTCGCCGCTCCCGGCGGGCAGGTTGCGCGCGTGCTTGCGGCGTATGCCGAAAAAGACCAGGCGGCCTGAAGCGCTGTCATCAAGGTTCGAATCGAAGGAAACTGAAGAATGGCTGATCTTGCGAAGATCGTAGAAGACCTCTCCAACCTGACCGTCATGGAGGCCGCCGAGCTCTCCAAGATGCTCGAGGAGAAGTGGGGCGTTTCCGCCGCCGCGCCGGTCGCGGTTGCGGCCGCCGGCGGTGCCGCGGCTCCGGCCGAGGCCGCCGAGGAGAAGACCGAGTTCGACGTCGTCCTGGCCTCGGCCGGCGACAAGAAGATCAACGTGATCAAGGAAGTCCGCGCGATCACGGGTCTCGGCCTGAAGGAAGCCAAGGACCTGGTCGAGGGCGCTCCGAAGACGGTGAAGGAAGCCGCTTCGAAGGACGAGGCCCAGGCCATGAAGGAGAAGCTCGAGGCGGCCGGCGCGACGGTCGAGCTCAAGTAAGCTCCAGAACGATTTCGGCGCGGCCTTGCGGGGCCGCGCCGTCACGACGGCGACGAAGACAGGTTTGACCCAGAACGGACGTCTCCCCCGACAACCCGAGCCCCCCGAGCCCCGAAAGGGCGAGCAGGCGCAAGGTTTTCCGGCGAGCCGTTCGAGAGCGATACGAGGAGCGACGATGGCCCAGAGCACGATGGGGCGCAAGCGCGTTCGCAAGTTTTTCGGCAACATCCGCGAGGTCGCGGCGCTGCCCAATCTGATCGAGGTCCAGAAGGCCTCCTACGACCAGTTCCTGCAGGTCGACGCGCCGGAGGAAGGCCGTGACGAGAGCGGGCTGCAGTCCGTCTTCAAGTCCGTGTTCCCGATCTCCGACTTCGCCGAGACGGCGATGCTGGAGTTCGTGCGCTACGAGTTCGAGCCGCCGAAATACGACGTCGACGAGTGCCGCCAGCGCGGCATGACCTTCGCCGCGCCGCTCAAGGTGACGCTGCGGCTGATCGTGTTCGACGTGGACGAGGACACGGGCGTCAAGTCGGTCAAGGACATCAAGGAGCAGGATGTCTACATGGGCGACATGCCGCTCATGACCGAGAACGGCACGTTCATCGTCAACGGCACCGAGCGCGTGATCGTCTCGCAGATGCACCGCTCGCCGGGCGTCTTCTTCGACCACGACAAGGGCAAGACCCACTCGTCGGGCAAGCTGCTGTTCGCCGCCCGCATCATCCCGTATCGCGGCTCCTGGCTCGACATCGAGTTCGACGCCAAGGACATCGTGCATGCGCGCATCGACCGGCGCCGCAAGCTGCCGGTGTCGACGCTGCTGTTCGCGCTCGGGCTGGACGGCGAGGAGATCCTCGACACGTTCTACAACCGCATCGAGCTCGAGAAGGCCGATGACGGCTGGCGCTGGCCGTACGAGCCGAGCCGCATGCGCGGCGTCAAGCTCTCCTACGACCTCGTCGACGCCGACACCGGCGAGCAGGTCGCCGAGGCGGGCCGCAAGCTGACGATGCGCAAGGCGCGCGAGCTGTCGGAGAAGGGCCTCAAGGCCTTCAAGGTGACGAACGAGAACGTCGTCGGCCACTATCTCGCCGAGGACATGGTCAACGTCGAGACGGGCGAGGTCTTCGCCGAGGCCGGCGAGGAGATCTCCGCCGCGCTGCTGGAGACGCTTGCGGACGCCGGCGTCGACACGCTGCCGATCCTCGACATCGACCACGTCACGACCGGCCCGTTCATCCGCAACACGCTCGCGCTCGACAAGAACGCGACGCGCGAGGAAGCGCTGTTCGACATCTACCGGGTCATGCGTCCGGGCGAGCCGCCCACGATCGAGGCGGCCGAGGCGATGTTCCAGTCGCTGTTCTTCGATTCCGAGCGCTACGACCTGTCGTCGGTCGGCCGCGTGAAGATGAACATCCGTCTCGACATCGAGGCGCCGGACACGCTGCGCACGCTGCGCCGCGAGGACATCGTCGAGGTCATCAAGACGCTCGTCGCGCTGCGCGACGGCCGCGGCGAGATCGACGACATCGACCATCTCGGCAACCGCCGCGTCCGCTCGGTCGGCGAGCTGATGGAGAACCAGTACCGCGTCGGCCTGCTGCGCATGGAGCGCGCGATCAAGGAGCGCATGTCGTCCGTCGAGATCGACAACGCCATGCCGCAGGACCTGATCAACGCCAAGCCGGCGGCGGCCGCGGTGCGCGAGTTCTTCGGCTCCTCGCAGCTGTCGCAGTTCATGGACCAGACGAACCCGCTGTCCGAGATCACCCACAAGCGTCGCCTTTCGGCGCTTGGACCGGGCGGCCTGACCCGCGAGCGCGCGGGCTTCGAGGTTCGCGACGTCCATCCCACGCATTACGGCCGCATCTGCCCGATCGAGACGCCGGAAGGCCCGAACATCGGCCTGATCAACTCGCTGGCCACCTTCGCGCGCGTCAACAAGTACGGCTTCATCGAGGCTCCGTACCGCAAGGTGCGTGACGGCCGCGTGACGGACGAGGTCGTCTACCTCTCCGCCATGGAGGAGACGCGCCACCACATCGCCCAGGCGAACGCCGAGCTCGACGAGGACGGCCACTTCGCCGAGGAGCTCGTCACCTGCCGCATCGGCGGCGACGTGCTGATGGCGGCGCGCGACAAGGTCGACTACATGGACGTGTCGCCGAAGCAGCTCGTCTCGGTGGCCGCGGCGCTCATCCCGTTCCTCGAGAACGACGACGCCAACCGCGCCCTGATGGGCTCGAACATGCAGCGCCAGGCCGTGCCGCTGGTGCGCGCCGACGCGCCGCTCGTCGGCACCGGCATGGAGGCCGTGGTGGCCCGCGATTCCGGCGCCGCGATCTCGGCCCGGCGCTCCGGCGTCATCGACCAGGTCGACGCGACGCGTATCGTCATCCGGGCGACCGAGGACGTCGATCCCGGCAAGTCGGGCGTCGACATCTACCGGCTGATGAAGTTCCAGCGCTCGAACCAGAACACCTGCGTCAACCAGCGTCCGCTGGTGCGGGTCGGCGACATCGTCACCAAGGGCGACATCATCGCCGACGGGCCGTCGACGGACATGGGCGAGCTGGCGCTCGGCCGGAACATCCTCGTCGCGTTCATGCCGTGGATGGGCTACAACTTCGAGGACTCGATCCTGATGTCCGAGCGCGTCGTGCGCGACGACATCTTCACCTCGATCCACCTCGAGGAGTTCGAGGTGATGGCCCGCGACACCAAGCTCGGGCCGGAGGAGATCACCCGCGACATCCCGAACGTCTCCGAGGAGGCGCTGCGCAACCTCGACGAGGCCGGCATCGTCTATATCGGCGCCGAGGTGAACGCGGGCGACATCCTGGTCGGCAAGATCACGCCGAAGGGCGAGAGCCCGATGACGCCGGAGGAGAAGCTTCTCCGCGCGATCTTCGGCGAGAAGGCCTCCGACGTCCGCGACACCTCGCTGCGCGTCCCGCCGGGCGTGCAGGGCACGATCGTCGAGGTCCGCGTCTTCAACCGCCACGGCGTCGACAAGGACGAGCGCGCGACCGCCATCGAGCGCGAGGAGATCGAGCGTCTCGCCAAGGACCGCGACGACGAGCAGGCGATCCTCGACCGCAACGTGTTCGGCCGCCTGGCCGAGATGCTCGACGGCAAGACCGTCGCTTCGGGCCCGAAGGGCATGAAGAAGGGCATCACGATCGACCAGGGCGTCCTCGGCGAGCTGCCGCGGCAGCAGTGGTGGCAGATCGGCCTCGAGGACGAGGCCGCGATGGGCGAGGTCGAGCAGCTCAAGAAGCAGTACGACGAGTCCAAGAAGCGTCTCGAGCAGCGCTTCCTCGACAAGGTCGAGAAGCTGCAGCGCGGCGACGAGCTGCCGCCCGGCGTGATGAAGATGGTCAAGGTCTTCGTCGCGGTGAAGCGCAAGATCCAGCCCGGCGACAAGATGGCCGGCCGCCACGGCAACAAGGGCGTCGTGTCGCGCATCATGCCGTGCGAGGACATGCCGTTCCTCGCCGACGGCACGCATGTCGACATCGTCCTGAACCCGCTCGGCGTGCCGAGCCGCATGAATGTCGGGCAGATCCTCGAGACCCATCTCGGCTGGGCCTGCGCCGGCCTCGGCAAGAAGATCGACGAGGCCGTCCAGGCGTTCCACGAGAGCGGCGAGGCGGATCGCATGAAGCAGGCCTTCGCGGAGGTCTACGGCGACGATCCGACGGTCAAGACGATGGAGGCGGACGAGCTCGTCGAGCTCGGCGGCAACCTCAAGAAGGGCGTGCCGATCGCCACGCCGGTCTTCGACGGCGCGCGCGAGCCGGACATCGTCGAGGCGCTGGAGCAGGCCGGGCTCGACTCCTCGGGCCAGGTGACGCTCTACGACGGGCGCACCGGCGAGCCGTTCGACCGGAAGGTGACGGTGGGCTACATCTACATGCTCAAGCTGCACCATCTCGTGGACGACAAGATCCACGCCCGCTCGATCGGCCCGTACTCGCTCGTCACCCAGCAGCCGCTGGGCGGCAAGGCGCAGTTCGGCGGCCAGCGCTTCGGCGAGATGGAGGTGTGGGCCCTTGAAGCCTATGGCGCGGCCTACACATTGCAGGAGATGCTGACCGTGAAGTCGGACGACGTCGCCGGCCGCACCAAGGTCTACGAGGCGATCGTCCGCGGCGACGACACCTTCGAGGCGGGCATTCCCGAGAGCTTCAACGTTCTCGTGAAGGAAATGCGCTCGCTCGGCCTCAACGTCGAGCTGACCTCGAGCCGCACCTCGCAAGGACCGTCCGGGCCGAACCAGCCCGCCGGCCCGCTGCTGCCCAGCGCCGACGCAGCCGAGTGAACGTGAGCTGCCAGACGCGCTCTTTTCTGTCTTACCGGTCCGGACGCCCTAGCGCTCCGGACCGGTCCAACGGGAGCAGGACATGAATCAGGAAGTCCTCAATCTCTTCAACCCGACCGCGCCGCAGCAGGTCTTCGACCAGATCCAGATCTCTCTCGCCAGCCCCGAGAAGATCCGCTCCTGGTCCTACGGCGAGATCAAGAAGCCCGAGACCATCAACTACCGCACGTTCAAGCCGGAGCGGGACGGGCTGTTCTGCGCCCGCATCTTCGGTCCGATCAAGGACTACGAGTGCCTGTGCGGCAAGTACAAGCGGATGAAGTACAAGGGCATCATCTGCGAGAAGTGCGGCGTCGAGGTCACGCTGTCGCGCGTCCGCCGCGAGCGGATGGGCCATATCGAGCTCGCCGCCCCGGTCGCGCACATCTGGTTCCTGAAGTCGCTGCCGAGCCGCATCGGCATGATCCTCGACATGACGCTCAAGGATGTCGAGCGGGTTCTCTACTTCGAGAACTACATCGTCATCGAGCCGGGCCTCACCCCGCTGAAGCAGTACCAGCTTCTGTCGGAGGAGGAGTACATCGAGGCGCTCGACCAGTACGGCGAGGATTCCTTCACCGCCAACATCGGCGCCGAGGCCGTGCGCGACATCCTCGCGGGCCTCGACCTGCAGAAGATCACGGCGGACCTGCGCGTCGAGATCGCGGAGTCGACCTCCGAGCTCAAGCCCAAGAAGCTCGCCAAGCGCCTGAAGCTGATCGAGTCGTTCATCGAGTTGGGCAACCGGCCCGAGTGGATGATCATGACCTACGTGCCGGTCATCCCGCCGGACCTGCGTCCGCTCGTGCCGCTCGACGGCGGCCGCTTCGCGACGTCGGACCTCAATGATCTCTATCGCCGCGTCATCAACCGCAACAACCGCCTGAAGCGGCTGATCGAGCTGCGCGCGCCGGACATCATCATCCGCAACGAGAAGCGCATGCTGCAGGAGGCCGTCGACGCGCTGTTCGACAACGGCCGCCGCGGCCGCGTCATCACGGGCGCCAACAAGCGCCCGCTGAAGTCGCTCGCCGACATGCTGAAGGGCAAGCAGGGCCGCTTCCGCCAGAACCTGCTCGGCAAGCGCGTCGACTATTCCGGCCGCTCGGTGATCGTCGTCGGTCCGGAGCTGAAGCTGCACCAGTGCGGCCTGCCGAAGAAGATGGCGCTCGAGCTGTTCAAGCCGTTCATCTACTCGCGGCTCGAGGCGAAGGGCCTGTCGTCGACGGTGAAGCAGGCGAAGAAGCTCGTCGAGAAGGAGCGTCCCGAGGTTTGGGACATCCTCGACGAGGTGATCCGCGAGCACCCGGTGATGCTCAACCGCGCACCGACGCTGCACCGCCTCGGCATCCAGGCCTTCGAGCCCACCCTCATCGAGGGCAAGGCGATCCAGCTGCACCCGCTCGTCTGCGCGGCGTTCAACGCCGACTTCGACGGCGACCAGATGGCCGTGCACGTGCCGCTCTCGCTCGAGGCGCAGCTCGAGGCGCGCGTCCTGATGATGTCGACGAACAACATCCTGCACCCCGCCAACGGCTCGCCGATCATCGTGCCGTCGCAGGACATCGTTCTCGGCCTCTACTACATGTCGCTGATGCACGAGAACGAGCCGGGCGAGGGCATGCTGCTCTCCAACACCGGCGAGATCGAGCATGCGCTGAACTCCAAGGCGGTCACGCTGCACGCCAAGATCAAGGGCCGCTTCCGGCGCACCCTCGAGGACGGCAGCGAGATCACCGAGATCCACGAGACGACGCCGGGCCGGCTGCTGCTCGGCCAGCTGCTGCCGAAGCACCACGCGGTCGGCTTCGAGGTCGTGAACAAGCTCCTCACCAAGAAGGAGATCTCCCGGGCGATCGACACGGTCTACCGGCACTGCGGCCAGAAGGAGACGGTCATCTTCTGCGACCGGATCATGGCGCGCGGCTTCCAGCAGGCCTGCCTCGCCGGCATCTCGTTCGGCAAGGACGACATGCTGATCCCGGAGACCAAGGAGAAGCTCGTCGAGGAGACCCGCGAGCTCGCCAAGGAGTACGAGCAGCAGTACAACGAGGGCTTCATCACCCAGGGCGAGAAGTACAACAAGGTCGTCGACGCCTGGGCGAAGTGCACCGACAAGATCGCCGACGAGATGATGGCGCGCATCTCCGCCGTCGAGTACGACGAGGAGACGAAGCGGCAGAAGCCGATCAACTCGATCTACATGATGGCGCACTCCGGTGCGCGTGGCTCGCCCCAGCAGATGAAGCAGCTCGCCGGCATGCGCGGCCTGATGGCCAAGCCGTCGGGCGAGATCATCGAGAGCCCGATCATCTCGAACTTCAAGGAAGGCCTGTCGGTCCTCGAGTACTTCAACTCCACCCACGGCGCCCGTAAGGGCCTCGCGGACACGGCGCTGAAGACCGCGAACTCGGGCTACCTGACCCGCCGTCTCGTCGACGTGGCGCAGGACTCCATCATCACCGAGCGCGACTGCGGCTCGACCCGCGGCATCTCCATGACGGCCGTGGTCGATGCCGGCGAGATCATCGTCTCGCTCGGCAACCGCGTCCTCGGCCGCACCGCCGCGGAGGACATCGTCCACCCCGCATCGGGCGAGGTGATCGTTCCGGCCGGTCAGATGATCGAGGAGAAGGACGTCGAGCAGATCGAGACGGCCCAGCTCCAGGAGATCAAGATCCGCTCGGTCCTGACCTGCGAGACGAAGAACGGCGTCTGCGGCCACTGCTACGGCCGCGACCTGGCGCGCGGCACGCAGGTCAACATGGGCGAGGCGGTCGGCGTCATCGCGGCGCAGTCGATCGGCGAGCCGGGCACGCAGCTGACGATGCGGACGTTCCACATCGGCGGCACCGCCCAGATCGCCGAGCAGTCCTTCATCGAGTCGAACTTCGACGGCACGATCAGGCTGCGCAACCGCAACGTCGTGAAGGACTCCGAAGGCGTCTACATCGCGATGAACCGCAACATGTCGCTCATCGTCGTCGACACCGAGGGCAACGAGCGGGCGGTCCACCGCATCAACTACGGCACGCGCCTGCGGGTCGACGACGGGCACAAGGTGAAGCGCGGCCAGCGTCTGGCCGAGTGGGATCCCTACACCCGTCCGATCGTCACCGAGGTCGACGGCACGGTGGAGTTCGAGGACCTCGTCGAGGGCCTGTCGATCTCCGAGCAGGCCGACGAGTCGACGGGTATCGCCAAGCGGATCGTCACGGACTGGCGCACGAGCCCGCGCGGCTCGAGCCTGCGCCCGGCCCTGGTGGTCAAGGGCGACGACGGCAGCGTCATCCGGCTCGAGCGTGGCGGCGAGGCCCGCTACCTCCTGTCGGTCGAGGCGGTCATCTCGTGCGAGCCGGGGCAGCGGGTCACCGCCGGCGACGTTCTCGCGCGTATCCCGCTCGAGAGCGCCAAGACGCGTGACATCACGGGCGGTCTGCCGCGCGTGGCGGAGCTCTTCGAGGCGCGTCGTCCCAAGGACCACGCGGTCATCGCCGAGATCTCGGGCACGGTCGAGTTCGGGCGCGACTACAAGAACAAGCGCCGCATCTCGATCCGTCCGGCCGACGAGAACGAGGAAGCGAAGGAGTACCTGATCCCGAAGGGTCGCCACCTCTACGTTCAGGAGGGCGACTACATCGAGAAGGGCGAGTTCATCCTCGACGGCAACCCGGCCCCGCACGACATCCTCGCCATCAAGGGCGTCGAGGAGCTGGCGGCCTACCTGGTCAACGAGATCCAGGAGGTCTACCGGCTGCAGGGCGTGGCGATCAACGACAAGCACATCGAGGTGATCGTTCGCCAGATGCTGCAGAAGGTCGAGATCGAGGATCCGGGCGAGTCGGACTTCCTCAAGGACGAGCAGGTCGACCGTCTCGACCTCGACGAGGCGAACACCGCGCTGATCGCCGAGGGCAAGAAGCCGGCGAGCGGCAACCCCGTTCTGCTCGGCATCACCAAGGCGAGCCTGCAGACGCGCAGCTTCATCTCCGCCGCCTCCTTCCAGGAGACGACGCGGGTGCTCACCGAGGCTGCCGTCCAGGGCAAGGTCGACAAGCTCGAGGGCCTGAAGGAGAACGTCATCGTCGGACGCCTCATCCCGGCCGGTACCGGCTCGACGATGAACAAGGTCCGCGAGATCGCGAGCCATCGCGACGACCTGATCCTCGAGCAGCGCCAGCAGGACCAGATGAGCCCGGCCGAGGCGGTGTTCGCGCCGCAGAACTCGCCGGCCGAGTAAGGCCCGGCGGCTCTGCCGCCGGCCTCTGCACACACGGGACCGCCGCGCCTCACCGCGCGGCGGTCCTTTTTTGTGGCCGTGCGTCACCGCCGGGCGATTGCGGGGCGGGGGGATTCGCTCTAACCGGAAGCGATGGCCCGCTGCCCGCACGACGGCTCCCGCCCGACGGGAGCGCCCCGCTACCGCCCCGACATAGACGGGCTGCGGGCCCTCGCCGTGCTGGCCGTGGTGGCGTTCCACTACGATGTGCCGGGCCTTGCCGGCGGCTATGTCGGCGTCGACGTCTTCTTCGTCATCTCCGGCTACCTGATCACCCGCCTCATCGTCCGCAGCCTCGACGAGGGCCGCTTCTCGGTGCGCGACTTCTACGAGCGGCGCATCCGGCGCATCTTCCCCGCGCTCTTCGCGGTGCTCGCCGCGACCTACCTGATCGGCCTCCTGATCCTGCTGCCGCCCGGGCTGAGGGAGCTGGGGGAGAGCGCGCTGGCGACGCTCGGCTTCGTCTCGAACGTGCTGTTCTGGTCGCAGACCGGCTATTTCGACGCGCCCGCCGTCACCAAGCCGCTGCTCCACACCTGGTCGCTCGCCGTCGAGGAGCAGTTCTACCTGTTCTTCCCGCCGCTGCTCTGGTTCGTGCACGTCCGCACGAGGCTCGGGCTCCACCACGCGCTGGCAGCCCTCGGTGTCCTTTCCTTCGGCCTCGCGGCCTACCAGGTCGGCACCGCCGAGGCGTCGGCGTTCTACCTGCCGTTCGGCCGGGCGTGGGAGTTCATCGCCGGCGCGTGGCTCGTCGTCTCGCCGTGGCGCGACCGGGAGTGGCGGCCTGCGCGGCTTGCGGCCGGCTGGCTCGGGCCGGCCGCGATCCTCGCGTCCGTCCTCCTCTACGACACGCACACGGATTTCCCGGGCCATGGCGCGCTCCTGCCGGTGCTGGGGACGGCAGCCGCGATCTGGGCGGGGGAGCGGCCGCACCGGGCGACGCGCCTCTTGGCGTGGCGCCCACTCGTCGCGCTCGGCCTCGTCTCCTATTCGCTCTACCTCTGGCACTGGCCGCTCTTCGTCTTCGCCAGGACCTGGCTCATCGTGCCGATCACGCCGCTGCAGACCGTCGCCGTGTTCGCCGCCGCCGTGGCGATGTCGGTCGTGTCCTGGCGCTGGGTCGAGCAGCCGCTGCGGCGGCGGCGGGCCGGCAGCAGCCTCGTGTTCCCGGGTGCCGCGGCGGCGACGGCCACGCTCGCCGCCGCGGCCGCGCTGTTCGTCGTGAGCGGCGGCCTGCCGGGGCGGGTGCCCCCCGAGATCGCGACCATCGCCGCCGCAGCCGACGCCGAGCATGGCCGCCGGTGCTTCCGGGAGAGGCTCGACGGGGCGTGCCCGCTCGGCGACGCGGACGGCGAGCCGTCCTTCGCGCTGATCGGCAACTCGCACGCGCTCGCGCTGATTCCCGGCTTCGACGAGCTCGCCACCTTGCGAGGCACGAGCGGCGTGGCGCTCGGCGGCGCCGGCTGCGTGCCGCTCCCCGGCATCTGGCTGTTCAACGACCGCACCTCGTGCCCGCAGCGCTGGGAGGAGGTCCTGGGCGACCTCGTCGAGGCGGAGACGATCCACACCGTGGTGCTGGCGGGGCGCTGGGCGCTCTATGCCGAAGGCTCGTCCTATCCGCCGGAGCATCCGACCGTGCTGCGGCTGAACGACCGGGCGTCCCGCAGCCGGGGCAGGGCGGACAACACGACGATTCTCGCGCGCGGCCTGCGCGCCGTCGTCGGGCGGCTGACGGACGCTGGCAAGAAGGTCGTCCTCGTCGGTCCCGTGCCGGAGGTCGGCTACGACGTGCCGCGCACCGAGGCGCGCATCCGCTTCCTCGGACGCGACTTCGAGATCGCGCCTGCGCTTGAGGACTTCGAGGCCCGGCAGTCCTCCGTCCTGCCGCTCCTGCACGAGGTGGCGCGCGACCCGGACGTCGGTCTCGTGCTGCCGCACGAGGCGCTGTGCGGGCCGGAGCGGTGCCGCATCGTCGAGGACGGGCGGGCGCTCTACCGCGACGACGACCATCTTTCGCCGACCGGGGCTCGCGTGGTGGTGCGGGCCCTGTCGCCGGAGCTGGCACCGTGGCTCGTCGACGAAGCCGCTGCGGGACGCGGTGAAGAAGTCGCGGGACGCACCGGCACTCCGTGAGGAAACCCGCCACCTCTTCGGCTTTCGGGCAGGGGAGGCGCGTTTTGCGATTGCGGGGGCGGGGGAATTGCGCATAACGCGGCGGGATGGCGCACACCCCGCATAGTCCCCGCACGCCGGGCGCACCGGCCTACCGGCCCGATGTCGACGGGTTGCGGGCGCTCGCCGTGCTCGCCGTCGTCGGCTTTCACTATGACCTGCCGGGGCTCGGCGGCGGCTTCGTCGGCGTCGACGTCTTCTTCGTCATCTCGGGCTACCTGATCACGTCGCTCATCCTGCGCGGGCTCCAGGGCGAGGGCTTCTCGCTCCGGCGCTTCTACGAGCGCCGCGTGCGCCGCATCTTTCCCGCGCTCTTCGTCGTGCTGGCGGCGACCTGCGCCGCCGGCACGATCGTGCTCCTGCCGGGCGAGCTCGAAGCGCTGGGGCGCAGCACGCTGGCGACGCTCGGCTTCGCCTCGAACATCCTGTTCTGGTCGCAGAGCGGATACTTCGCCGCCCCGGCCCTGACGAAGCCGCTGCTGCACACCTGGTCGCTCGCCGTCGAGGAGCAGTTCTACATCGTCTTCCCGCCGCTCATCTTCGCGGTGTGCCGCTGGCGGCGGAGCTCGATGCCCTGGACGGTGCTGGCGCTCGCGGGCGTCTCGTTCGCCTTCAGCGTCTACCAGGTCGGCACCGACGACGCGGCGGCCTTCTTCCTGCCGTTCGGGCGGGCGTGGGAGTTCCTGGCCGGCACCTGGCTCGTCGTCTCGCCCTGGCGCGACCGCGAGCTGCGGTCGGTACGGCAGGTCGCCGGCTGGGCGGGGCTCGCCGCGATCCTGGCGGCGGCGGTCTCCTATGACGGGCGCACCGATTTTCCCGGCCATGGCGCGCTCCTGCCGGTGCTCGGCGCGGCCGCGCTGATCTGGAGTGGAGAGCGGGGTCATCCCGTGACGCGGGCGTTGTCGACCTGGCCGGCCGTATCCATCGGCCTGGTCTCCTATTCGCTCTACCTCTGGCACTGGCCCGTCCTGGTGCTCGCGCGGGCCTGGCTCGTCGTGCCGCCGACGCCGCTCCAGACGGCGGGGCTCGTCGTCTTGTCCTTCGTCCTGGCGACCGCGACGTGGCGCTGGGTCGAGCAGCCGTTCCGCCGGCGGCGCGGCGCGGCACGGGCCTTCGCCGGCGCTGCGTCGGCGGCTGCCGCGCTGGGGGGCGCGGCGGCATTCCTCGTCCTGGCGTCGGGCCTTCCGGGCAGGGTGCCGGCCGAGGTCAATCGGCTGGCGGCGGCCGCCGAGACCGTGCGGCAGACCGACTGCTTCCAGCGCAGCGCGCCCGAGCCCGGCAGCGCCTGCCGGCTCGGCGAGAGCGGCGATCCCGACTTTGTCCTGTGGGGCGATTCGCACGCGCGTGCGGTCGTGCCGGGCTTCGACGAGCTGGCCCGCGAGCACGGCCTGGCGGGGCTGGCCTTCGGCCGCGGCGGCTGTCCCCCGCTCGCCAGCGTCGGGCGCGGGGCGCGGGAGCCCTGCAGGAGGATGGCCCGCGAGGCCATCGAGTATCTCGTCGCGGAACCGGGGCTGCGCACGGTGGTCATGGCGGCGCGCTGGGACCTCTATCTGCAGGGCGGCGCACTGTACGGGCGGGCGGTGTCGGAAGAGGGCGAGGAGGCCGAGGGAGAGCGCGGGCGATTCGCGCGCGCCCTCGAGGCGACCGTGCGCCGCCTCCGGGAGGCGGGGCTGAAGGTCTTGCTGCTCGGGCCGGTTCCGGAGATCCCGTACGACGTGCCGCGCGCGCTCGCCGCCTCCCGATTCCTGAATCGTCACGTCGAGCTCGGGCCGGACCGGGCTTCATTCGAGGCAAGGCAGGCGGGCGTTCTGGCGATGCTGGCCGATCTGGCGGCGCGTCCGGGCGTATCGCTCGTTCTGCCGCACGCGGCCCTCTGCCAATCCGGCACCTGCCACGTGATCGCGGGCGGCGAGCCGCTTTACTTCGACGACTCCCACCTTTCGCCGACGGGGGCACGTGTGGTAGTGCAGTCCCTGTCGCCCGAGCTGATACCCCGGCTCGTGGACGAGGTCCCTGCGGGAGATGGCGGCCGGATTGCAGGAAGTGCCGAGAAACCTTGAGAATCAGGGTTGACGGCCCCTCCGCCGGTCCTTATGTTCCGCTTCGATTTCGCGGCAGGTGGTAGGCCACTTTCCGTCGCATGTCCGACCCGGACGCGACCTGGATGCCTAAACACTGACGCTCGTTCTTACGGACGACACAGCGAAGCCAAGATCAAATCTCCTTGCGGGGTCTGATCCTCTGAATGTGACGCCGTTCTCCCGGGTGGAGTTCGGCGTGTATCGGTTTGCAACTAATCGCCGGTTAACCGGCGGTGAATGGCGAGAAGAAAGCGCTCGATGCCGACGATCAACCAGTTGATCCGCAACCCGCGGAAGGCGCCCGTGAAGCGCAACAAGGTGCCGGCCATGGAGGCCTGCCCGCAGAAGCGTGGCGTGTGCACGCGCGTCTACACGACGACGCCGAAGAAGCCGAACTCCGCTCTCCGTAAGGTCGCCAAGATCCGGCTGACCAACGGGTTCGAGGTGATCGGCTACATCCCGGGCGAGGGTCACAACCTTCAGGAGCACTCCGTGGTCATGATCCGCGGCGGTCGCGTGAAGGACCTTCCGGGCGTGCGCTACCACATCATCCGCGGTGTCCTCGACACGCAGGGCGTTTCGAGCCGGCGTCAGCGCCGCTCGAAGTACGGCGCCAAGCGTCCGAAGTGATCGGGTCTTAAGGAATAGGCGAAGGATCTAAGACGCATGTCCCGCCGTCATAGAGCTGAAAAGCGCGAGATTATCCCGGATCCCAAGTTCCACGATCTGGTGGTCTCGAAGTTCATGAACTCCATCATGTACGATGGAAAGAAGTCGACCGCCGAAGGCATCGTCTACGGCGCCTTCGATCAGATCGAGGCCCGCGCGAAGCAGGACCCGGTCGGCATCTTCCACCAGGCGCTCGACAATGTCAGCCCGGCGATCGAGGTTCGCTCGCGCCGCGTCGGCGGTGCCACGTACCAGGTTCCGGTCGAGGTTCGTCCCGACCGTCGCCAGGCTCTGGCGATCCGCTGGCTGATCACGGCTGCACGGGCCCGCAACGAACGCACCATGGTCGAGCGCCTCTCGGGCGAGCTCATGGATGCGGCCAACAACCGCGGCTCTGCCGTGAAGAAGCGCGAGGACACGCACCGGATGGCCGATGCCAACCGCGCCTTCTCGCATTACCGCTGGTGACGAACCAGGGAGATCGAGACAATGCCCCGCACGCATAAGATCGAAGACTACCGCAACTTCGGCATCATGGCGCACATCGATGCCGGCAAGACGACGACGACCGAGCGGATTCTCTTCTACACCGGCCGCAGCCACAAGATCGGCGAAGTCCACGAGGGCGCCGCCACGATGGACTGGATGGAGCAGGAGCAGGAGCGCGGCATCACGATCACGTCGGCCGCGACCACTGCCTACTGGCAGGACAAGCGCCTGAACATCATCGACACCCCGGGGCACGTCGATTTCACCATCGAGGTCGAGCGCTCGCTGCGCGTCCTCGACGGCGCCATCGCGCTGCTCGACGCCAATGCCGGTGTCGAGCCGCAGACCGAGACCGTGTGGCGGCAGGCCGACAAGTACGAAGTGCCGCGCATGATCTTCGTCAACAAGATGGACAAGATCGGCGCCGACTTCTTCCGCTGCATCGAGATGATCGAGTCGCGGCTCGGCGCCAACCCGCTCGTCATGCAGCTGCCGGTCGGCGCGGAGAGCGAGTTCACGGGCGTCGTCGATCTCCTGAAGATGCAGGCGATCCTCTGGCACGACGAGACGCTCGGCGCGTCGTTCGACTACTACGACATTCCGGACAACCTGAAGGATCAGGCGGCGGAGTGGCGCGAGAAGCTCATCGAGAAGGTCGTCGAGACCGACGAGGCCGCGATGGAGTCCTATCTCGAGGGCAACGAGCCCTCGATCGAGGAGCTGCAGCGCCTCATCCGCAAGGGCACGATCCTGAACACCTTCGTGCCGATCTTCGCGGGCTCCGCCTTCAAGAACAAGGGCGTGCAGCCGCTCCTCGACGCGGTCGTCGACTATCTGCCGTCGCCCGTCGACGTCTACGACATCCGCGGCGTCGATCCGAAGACCGGCGAGGAGACGAAGCGCCAGTCCGGCGACGAGCACCCGCTCGCCATGCTCGCCTTCAAGATCATGAACGACCCGTTCGTCGGCTCGCTCACCTTCTGCCGCATCTACTCGGGCAAGCTCGAGCAGGGCACGTCGCTCCTCAATCCCGTCAAGGAGAAGCGGGAGCGCATCGGCCGCATGCTGCAGATGCACGCGAATTCGCGTGAAGAGATCAAGGAGGCCTTCGCGGGCGACATCGTCGCCATCGCCGGCCTCAAGGAGACGACGACCGGCGACACGCTGTGCGACGTGAACCGCCCGGTCATCCTGGAGCGCATGGAGTTCCCGGATCCGGTCATCGAGATCGCGATCGAGCCGAAGACCAAGTCGGACCAGGAGAAGATGGGCCTCGCCCTGAACCGCCTGGCGGCGGAGGATCCGTCCTTCCGCGTCAAGACCGACGAGGAGAGCGGCCAGACGATCATCGCCGGCATGGGCGAGCTTCATCTCGACATTCTCGTCGACCGCATGAAGCGCGAGTTCAAGGTCGAGGCGAACATCGGTGCGCCGCAGGTCGCCTATCGCGAGACGATCACGAAGCAGACCGAGGTCGACTACACGCACAAGAAGCAGACCGGCGGTACCGGCCAGTTCGCCCGCGTCAAGCTGGTGATCGAGCCGAACGAGATCGGTGCGGGCTTCGAGTTCAGCTCGAAGATCGTCGGCGGCGCGGTGCCGAAGGAGTACATCCCCGGCGTCCAGAAGGGCATCACCAGCGTGATGACCTCCGGTCCGATCGCCGGCTTCCCGATGGTCGACATCAAGGTCGCAGCTGATCGACGGCGCGTTCCACGACGTCGACTCCAGCGTCCTCGCCTTCGAGATCGCGTCGCGGGCCGGTTTCCGCGAAGGCATCCAGAAGGCCGGTCCGAAGCTGCTCGAGCCGATCATGGACGTCGAGGTCGTGACGCCCGAGGAATACATGGGCGACATCATCGGCGACCTGAACTCGCGCCGTGGCCAGATCCAGGGCACCGAGAGCCGCGGCATCGCCACGGTGGTCCAGGCGATGGTCCCGCTGGCGAACATGTTCGGCTACGTCAACACGCTGCGCTCGATGAGCCAGGGACGTGCCCAGTACACGATGCAGTTCGACCACTACGAGCAGGTTCCTCAGGCCGTGGCCGACGAGGTCCAGGCGAAGTTCGCCTGATCCCGGCAGCGGAAGAGCAGACAGGTCCGAGAATAGGAGAGCCGTTATGGCCAAAGCGAAGTTTGAGCGGACGAAGCCGCACTGCAACATCGGGACGATTGGTCACGTCGACCACGGCAAGACGACGCTGACGGCGGCGATCACGAAGTTCTTCGGCGAGTTCCGTGCGTACGACCAGATCGACGCGGCGCCGGAGGAGAAGGCGCGCGGCATCACGATCTCGACGGCGCATGTCGAGTACGAGACGGAGAACCGCCACTACGCGCATGTCGACTGCCCCGGCCACGCCGACTACGTGAAGAACATGATCACGGGCGCGGCGCAGATGGACGGCGCGATCCTGGTGGTTTCGGCGGCGGACGGCCCGATGCCGCAGACCCGCGAGCACATCCTGCTGGCGCGCCAGGTCGGCGTTCCCGCGCTGGTCGTCTACATGAACAAGTGCGACCAGGTCGACGACGAGGAGCTCCTCGAGCTCGTCGAGATGGAGATCCGCGAGCTGCTTTCGTCCTACGAGTTCCCCGGCGACGACATTCCGATCGTCAAGGGCTCGGCGCTGGTGGCGCTTGAAGAGGGCGACAAGAAGCTCGGCGAGGACTCGATCCGCGAGCTGATGGCGGCGGTCGACGACTACATCCCGACGCCGGAGCGCCCGGTCGACCAGGCGTTCCTGATGCCGATCGAGGACGTGTTCTCGATCTCGGGCCGCGGCACGGTGGTGACCGGCCGCGTCGAGCGCGGCATCGTCAAGGTTGGCGAGGAGGTCGAGATCGTCGGCATCCGCGACACCAAGAAGACGACGGTGACGGGCGTCGAGATGTTCCGCAAGCTGCTCGACCAGGGCCAGGCGGGCGACAACATCGGCGCGCTGCTGCGCGGCATCGGCCGCGACGACGTGGAGCGCGGCCAGGTTCTGTGCAAGCCGGGCTCGGTGACGCCGCACACGAAGTTCAAGGCCGAGGCCTACATCCTCACGAAGGAGGAGGGCGGCCGTCACACGCCGTTCTTCACGAACTACCGTCCGCAGTTCTACTTCCGCACGACCGACGTGACGGGCGTGGTGGAGCTGCCGGAGGGCACCGAGATGGTGATGCCGGGCGACAACGTGGCGATCACGGTTTCGCTGATCGTGCCGATCGCCATGGAGGATGGCCTGCGCTTCGCCATCCGCGAGGGCGGCCGCACCGTCGGTGCCGGCGTCGTCGCATCGATCATCGAGTAAGGAAGTCGGCAGCGCGTCCGGCCCTGTTTGGCCGGGCGCCCGCCAGTTCGGGACAACGATAATGAACGGGCAGAACATCCGGATCCGGCTCAAGGCCTTCGATCACCGGATCCTTGATGCTTCGACGCGGGAGATCGTGAACACCGCGAAGCGGACTGGTGCGCGTGTGCGTGGCCCCGTGCCGCTGCCGACGCGGATCGAGAAGTTCACGGTCAACCGTTCGCCGCACATCGACAAGAAGTCGCGGGAACAGTTCGAGATGCGCACCCACAAGCGGTTGCTGGACATCGTTGAACCCACCCCCCAGACGGTCGATGCACTTATGAAGCTCGATCTCGCCGCCGGCGTCGACGTCGAGATCAAGCTCTAAGGCCGAGAAAGACGAGGCTGACATGCGCTCTGGTTTGATCGCGCAGAAGGTCGGCATGACCCGCATCTTCACCGAGACCGGTGAACAGGTTCCGGTGACGGTGCTGCGGGTCGAGGGCTGCCAGGTGGTGGCTCAGCGGACCGAAGAAAAGAATGGGTATACCGCGCTCCAGCTCGGAGCCGGCCTTGCGAAGGCGAAGAACACGTCGCGCCCCATGCGCGGCCACTTCGCGGTCGCCAAGGTGGAGCCGCGCCGTAAGCTGGCCGAGTTCCGCGTGAGCCCCGAGAACATGATCGATGTCGGTGCCGAGATCACCGTCGATCATTTCATCGCCGGGCAGTACGTGGACATCACCGGCACGTCGATCGGCAAGGGCTTTGCGGGTGCCATGAAGCGGCACAATTTCGGTGGTCTTCGCGCCTCGCACGGCGTGTCGGTCTCCCACCGTTCGCACGGCTCGACCGGCCAGAACCAGGACCCCGGCAAGGTGTTCAAGGGCAAGAAGATGGCCGGCCACATGGGTGACGAGCGTGTCACCACGCAGAACCTCGAGGTCGTCAAGACCGACCCCGACCGCGGTCTGATCATGATCCGCGGCGCGGTGCCGGGCTCGAAGGGCGGCTGGGTTCTGATGCGGGACTCGGTGAAGCGCAAGCTTCCCGACGGCGTGCCGTTCCCGGGTGCCGTGAAGGGCGCGAACGGGCAGGGCGCCTCGGCCGAGGCCGATGGCGGCGCCGAAGCCGGCCAGGAGGCGTGAGGACAATGAAGCTCGACGTAATCGCGCTCGACGGCCAGAAGTCCGGCCAGGTTGATCTCTCCGACGAGATCTTCGGTCTGGAGCCGCGCGAGGACATCATCCAGCGGATGGTGCGCTACCAGCTCGCCAAGAAGCAGGCCGGCACGCACAAGTCCAAGACGCGCGGCGAGATCCGGGCGACGACGGCCAAGATGTTCAAGCAGAAGGGCACCGGCCGTGCCCGCCACGGCGCCCGCAGCGCCCCGCAGTTCCGCGGCGGCGGCAAGGCCTTCGGCCCGGTGGTGCGCAGCCATGCGCACGACCTGCCCAAGAAGGTGCGGGCCCTGGCGCTCAAGCATGCGCTGTCGGCGAAGGCGCGCGGCGAGGCGATCGTGATCCTCGACGACGCGGTCACCGACAGCCCGAAGACGAAGGCGCTGAGCGACAAGTTCGCCCAGCTCGGCTGGGGCTCGGCGCTCGTCGTCGGCGGCCAGGAGATCGACGGCAACTTCAAGCTGGCGACGCGCAACATGCACAATGTCGACGTGCTGCCGGTGCAGGGGATCAACGTCTACGACATCCTGCGGCGCGACACGCTCGTGCTGACGAAGTCGGCGATCGCGGCGCTGGAGGAGCGGTTCAAATGAATCCGAAGCTTTACGACGTGCTTCTCGCTCCGGTGATCACCGAGAAGTCGACCATGGCGTCCGAGAACGGCCAGGTCGTCTTCCGGGTCGCGAACGATGCGACGAAGCCGCAGATCAAGGAAGCGGTCGAGACGCTCTTCTCCGTCAAGGTGAAGAAGGTCAACACGATCGTCCGGAAGGGCAAGACGAAGCGCTTCCGCGGCGTGAAGGGACGCCAGTCCGACGTCAAGAACGCGGTCGTGACCCTCGAAGAGGGCCATTCGATCGACGTGACGACGGGCCTGTAACGGGAACGGAAAGATGGCACTGAAGACCTACAATCCGATCACGCCGGGCCAGCGCCAGCTCGTCATCGTCGACCGGAGCGGCCTGTGGAAGGGCGACCCGGTCAAGGGGCTGACGGAAGGCCTGACGAAGAAGGGCGGCCGCAACAACTACGGCCGGATCACCGCGCGCCGTCGTGGCGGCGGTCACAAGCGGCTCTACCGCGTCGTCGACTTCAAGCGCACGAAGTTCGATGTCGGCGCCACGGTCGAGCGGCTCGAGTACGACCCGAACCGGTCCGCCTTCATCGCGCTGCTCAACTACGATGACGGCGAGCAGGCCTACATCCTGGCGCCGCAGCGCCTGCAGGTCGGCGACAAGGTGTTCGCCGGCAAGCAGGTCGACGTGAAGCCGGGCAACGCGATGCCGCTGGCCTCGATCCCGATCGGCACCATCGTCCACAACGTGGAGATGAAGCCGGGCAAGGGCGGCCAGATCGCGCGCTCCGCGGGCACCTACGTGCAGCTCGTCGGCCGCGACCAGGGCTACGCGATCCTGCGCCTGAACTCGGGCGAGCAGCGCCTGGTGCACGGCAGCTGCATGGCCACGATCGGCGCGGTGTCGAACCCGGACCACTCGAACACCAACATGGGCAAGGCGGGCCGCAACCGCTGGTCCGGCAAGCGCCCGGCCGTCCGTGGTGTCGTGATGAACCCGGTCGACCATCCGCACGGCGGCGGCGAGGGCCGCACCTCGGGCGGTCGCCACCCGGTCACGCCGTGGGGCAAGCCGACCAAGGGCAAGCGGACCCGCAAGAACAAGGCGACGCAGAAATACATCCTGCGCTCGCGCCACGTGAAGAAGAAGTAGCTGAGGTTCGTCGATGACTCGCTCAGTCTGGAAAGGACCGTTCGTCGACGGCTTCCTCCTCAAGAAGGCGGAAGCTGCCCGGCAGTCCGGTCGCAGTGACGTGATCCGGATCTGGAGCCGTCGCTCCACGATCCTCCCGCAGTTCGTCGGTCTGACCTTCGGCGTCCACAACGGGCAGAAGCACATTCCCGTGCTCGTGTCCGAGGACATGGTCGGCCACAAGTTCGGCGAGTTCGCGCCGACCCGGACCTATTACGGCCACGCCGCCGATAAGAAGGCGAAGAGGAGGTAAGCATGGGCAAGCCCGCTAATGAGCGCCGGCTCGCCGACAACGAGGCGAAGGCGGTTGCGCGCATGCTGCGTATCAGCCCGCAGAAGCTGAACCTCGTCGCGGGCCTCATCCGTGGCAAGAAGGTCTCGTCCGCGCTGGCCGATCTTACCTTTTCGCGCAAGCGGATAGCGAAGGACGTCAAGAAGACGCTCGAATCGGCTATCGCGAACGCGGAGAACAACCACGACCTCGATGTCGACGACCTGATCGTCGCCGAGGCCTTCGTCGGCAAGTCGCTCGTGATGAAGCGCTGGGAGCCCCGGGCTCGTGGTCGCGTGGGACGGATCCAGAAGCCGTTCTCCAACCTCACGATCGTCGTCCGGCAAGTCGAGGAGACGGCCTGATGGGTCAGAAAATCAATCCGATCGGCCTGCGGCTCGGGATCAACAAGACCTGGGACTCGCGCTGGTTCGCCGACGACGAGGAATATGGCGCGCTGCTGCACGAGGATCTGCGGATCCGCAAGATGCTGCAGAAGGCGCTCAAGCAGGCGGCGGTGTCGAAGATCGTCATCGAGCGCCCGCACCGTAAGTGCCGCGTCACGATCCACTCGGCCCGGCCGGGCATCGTGATCGGCAAGAAGGGCGCCGACATCGAGAAGCTGCGCCGTCGCATCTCGTCGATGACGAAGAGCGAGGTGCACCTCAACATCGTCGAGGTGCGCAAGCCCGAGACGGACGCGAACCTCGTGGCCGACTCCATCGCGCAGCAGCTCGAGCGCCGCGTGTCGTTCCGTCGTGCGATGAAGCGCGCCGTCCAGTCCGCCATGCGCCTGGGCGCCGGCGGCATCCGGATCAACTGCGGCGGCCGCCTCGGCGGCGCCGAGATCGCCCGGACCGAGTGGTACCGCGAGGGCCGCGTCCCGCTTCACACGCTGCGCGCCGACATCGACTACGGCGAGGCGACGGCGGTGACGGCCTACGGCACCTGCGGCGTCAAGGTCTGGATCTTCAAGGGCGAGATCCTCGAGCACGATCCGATGGCCTCCGAGCGCCGGGCCTCCGAGGCCCAGGAAGGCGGCGGCGGCGGCGGTCGTGGTCGCCGCGAGCGCGAGCGCGCTGGCTAAGACAGGCTGAAGGCAAGAGAGAGAACAGATGCTGCAACCAAAGCGCACCAAGTTCCGCAAGCAGCACAAGGGACGCATTCATGGCGTCGCGAAGGGCGGCACGGATCTGAATTTCGGCGCCTTCGGCCTGAAGGCGCTGGAGCCGGAGCGGATCACCGCGCGGCAGATCGAGGCCGCTCGTCGTGCCATCACGCGTCACATGAAGCGTGCCGGCCGCGTGTGGATCCGCATCTTCCCGGACGTTCCGGTGTCGAAGAAGCCGACCGAGGTTCGCATGGGTAAGGGCAAGGGCGCGCCCGAGTTCTGGGCGGCCAGGGTCAAGCCCGGGCGCATCATGTTCGAGATCGACGGCGTGCCGGGCGACGTCGCCCGCGAGGCCCTGCGGCTCGGCGCCGCCAAGCTGCCGGTCAAGACGCGCTTCGTGACGCGTCCCGGCGAAGGAGCGTGACGATGAAGGCCAGCGAACTGAAGGGCAAGTCGCCCGACGAGCTCAAGGACGAGCTCGTGAAGCTGAAGAAAGAGCAGTTCAATCTGCGCTTCCAGCAGGCCACCGGCCAGCTCGAGAACAGCGCGCGGGTCCGCCAGGTTCGGCGGGACATCGCGCGGGTCTCGACCTTCCTGACCGGGGCCGGCCGCGGCGCAGCGAAGGGTTGAGGACGATAGAATGCCGAAACGAGTGATGCAGGGCGTCGTCGTCAGCGACACCAACGACAAGACCGTGGTGGTTCGCATCGAGCGTCGCTACACGCACCCGCTTCTCAAGAAGACCGTGCGTACCAGCAAGAAGTACCACGCGCACGACGAAGAGAACCGGTGCAAGATCGGGGACATCGTACGGATCGAAGAGACCCGGCCGATGTCCAGGAGCAAGCGCTGGGTCGTGCTGGCGGATTGAACAGAAGAACAGTGGACGAATGATCGCGCGCCCTCGGGGCAGCGGATCGAAGTGAGAGGCCGGCCATGATCCAGATGCAAACCAACCTCGACGTCGCCGACAATTCAGGCGCCCGACGTGTGCAGTGCATCAAGGTGCTTGGCGGCTCCAAGCGGAAGACGGCTTCCGTTGGCGACATCATCGTCGTCAGCGTCAAGGAAGCGATCCCGCGGGGCCGCGTCAAGAAGGGCGACGTAATGAAGGCGGTCATCGTACGCACCGCCAAGGATATCCGCCGCCCGGACGGCAGCGTGATCCGTTTCGATCGGAACGCGGCCGTGCTGGTGAACAACAACAAGGAGCCGGTGGGCACCCGTATCTTCGGGCCGGTCCCGCGCGAGCTCCGCGCGAAGAATCACATGAAGATCGTGTCGCTTGCGCCGGAGGTGCTGTGATGGCTGCGAAGATCAGGAAGGGCGACCGCGTCGTCGTCTTGACCGGCCGAGACAAGGGCCGCGAGGGCGACGTCCTCAAGGTCCTGCCGAAAGAGAACCGCGCCGTCGTGCAGGGTGTGAACCTGGTCAGTCGGCATCAGCGCCAGTCGGCGAACCAGGAAGGCGGCATCGTCTCCAAGGAGGCGACGATCGACCTGTCGAACCTGTCGCTTCTGGATCCTAAGGACGGCAAGGCGACCCGTGTCGGCTTCAAGATCCTCAACGACGGCCGCAAGGTACGCGTCGCCAAGCGTTCGGGAGAAACCATCGATGGCTGAGGCAACTTACGAGCCCCGGCTCAAGGGCGAGTATTCGAAGAGCATCCGCGAGAAGCTTGTCGAGAGCTTCGGCTACAAGAACCCGATGGAGGTTCCGCGGCTCGAGAAGATCGTGCTCAACATGGGCGTCGGCGAGGCCGTCGGCAATTCCAAGCGGGCCCAGGCGGCGGCGAACCAGCTGTCGATGATCGCCGGCCAGAAGGCCATGGTGACCAAGGCGCGCACGTCGATCGCGACGTTCAAGCTGCGCGAGGGCATGCCGATCGGCGCCAAGGTGACGCTGCGCGGCGCCCGGATGTACGAGTTCCTGGACCGGCTGGTGAACATCGCCCTGCCGCGCGTCCGCGACTTCCGCGGCCTGAACCCGAAGAGCTTCGACGGCCGCGGCAACTACGCCATGGGCGTCAAGGAACACATCGTCTTCCCCGAGATCGAGTACGACAAGGTCGATCACATCATGGGGATGGACATCATCGTGTGCACGACCGCGAAGTCCGATGACGAGGCGCGGGAGCTGCTGCGCGGCTTCAACTTCCCGTTCCGCAAGTGAACGCGCAGGCATAAGGAGATCGACATGGCAAGAAAAGGCCAGATCGAGAAGAACAAGCGCCGCCAGCGGATGGCGAAGAACTACGCCCCCAAGCGTGCCGCGCTGAAGGCGATCGCGAACGACGAGTCGCTTTCGAACGAGGAGCGCTTCCAGGCGCGTCTCAAGCTTGCCGCGCTGCCGCGGAATTCCGCGCCGACCCGCGTCCGCAACCGGTGCGAGGTCTCGGGCCGTCCGCGCGCGTACTACCGCAAGCTGAAGATGTCGCGCATTGCGCTTCGGGAACTGGGCTCACGTGGGCTCATCCCGGGGCTGGTCAAGTCGAGCTGGTGAGGATTTAAGATGGCCATCAGCGATCCCATCGGTGATATGATCACCCGCATCCGGAATGCGCACATCCGGCGCAAGACCCGCGTCACGACGCCCGCCTCCAAGCTGCGCGGCCGTGTTCTCGACGTCCTGCAGTCGGAGGGCTTCATCCGCGGCTACTCGACGGTCGAGTACGACGGCGGCAAGCTCGAGTACGACATCGAGCTGAAGTACTTCGACGGCGAGCCCGTGATCCGCAAGATCGAGCGCGTGTCGAAGCCCGGCCGGCGGGTCTACGCGTCCGTCCGGACGCTGCCCGTGGTGAACAACGGCCTCGGCGTTTCCATCGTGTCGACGCCAAAGGGCGTGATGCCCGATTGGCAGGCGCGCGAGGAGAACGTCGGCGGCGAGGTCCTGTGCCGCGTCTTCTAAGACGCGCGCCGAGAAGAATATCGGAGACGTTTCAATGTCGCGTATCGGAAAACGGCCCGTTCCCGTGCCGGGCGGTGTCACCGCGACGGTCGACGGGCAGCGTGTTGATGCCAAGGGCCCCAAGGGCCAGCTATCGGTGGTGCTGCACGACGACGTGAAGGTGGAGCAGGGCGAGGACGGGATCACCGTCATGCCCCGCCACGAGACCAAGCGCGCGCGCTCCATGTGGGGGATGTCGCGGAGCCTGGTCGCCAACATCGTCGGCGGCGTCTCCGAGGGCTTCCAGCAGCGCCTCGAGATCCAGGGCGTGGGCTATCGCGCCCAGCTGCAGGGCAAGAACCTGCAGCTCGCCCTCGGCTTCTCGCACGAGGTGCTGTTCCCGATCCCCGAGGGGATCACGATTGAGTGCCCGCGTCCGACAGAGATCGTGATCAGCGGGATCGACAAGCAGCGCGTAGGCCAGGTTGCGGCCAACATTCGCGATTACCGTCCGCCGGAGCCCTACAAGGGCAAGGGCGTGCGCTACGCGAACGAGTACGTGATGCGCAAGGAAGGCAAGAAGAAGTAAGGGTGCGGTCATGACCAAGGGACTTACGCGTCACGAAAAGCGCACCCTGCGTGTGCGCCGCGCGCTGAAGAGGGCGGCCAACGGTCGCCCGCGCCTCAGCGTGTTCCGCTCGTCGAAGCACATCTACGCGCAGGTGATCGACGACAATGTCGGCCACACGCTGGCGGCCGCCTCGTCGATCGAGAAGGATCTGCGCGGCGAGCTGAAGACCGGCGCCGACGTCGATGCGGCCGCGCGGGTCGGCAAGCTTCTGGCTGAGCGCGCGAAGGAAGCGGGCGTCACGGACGTCATCTTCGATCGCGGCGGCTATCTGTATCACGGCCGCGTCAAGGCGCTCGCCGATGCCGCCCGCGAGGGCGGCCTGAGCTTCTGAAGCGACGCTCGCAAGACACACGAAAGGACTACACGTGGCTGGACCAAGAGAAGACCGCGAGCGCGACAGCGAATTCGTCGACAAGCTCGTGCACATCAACCGCGTCGCGAAGGTCGTCAAGGGCGGCCGTCGCTTCGGCTTTGCCGCGCTCGTCGTTGTCGGCGACCAGAAGGGCCGCGTCGGCTTCGGCCACGGCAAGGCGCGCGAGGTGCCTGAGGCGATCCGCAAGGCGACCGACGCCGCGAAGCGCTCGATGGTCCGCGTGCCGCTGCGCGAGGGCCGGACGCTGCATCACGACGTCGCGGGCCGTCACGGCGCCGGCAAGGTGATCCTGCGCGCCGCCCCGGCCGGTACCGGCATCATCGCCGGCGGCCCGATGCGCGCGGTGTTCGAGACGCTCGGCGTGCAGGACATCGTCGCGAAGTCGCTCGGCTCGTCGAACCCCTACAACATGGTGCGCGCGACGTTCGACGCGCTGCGCGCCGAGGACAGCCCGCGCTCGGTCGCGGCGCGTCGCGGCCTCAAGGTGTCGGCCATCCAGGCCCGCCGCCGTGAAGGCCAGGCCGACGTCGTCGAGGCATAAGACGCGCGTCAGGAGCAGGTGAGATGGCGAAGAACAACCAGAAGACCGTCACGGTCGAGCAGATCCGCAGCGCCAACCGGCGCCCCAAGGATCAGGAAGCGACCCTGATCGGTCTCGGCCTGAACAAGATCCGCCGTCGGTCCACGCTCGAGGACACGCCGGCCGTGCGCGGCATGATCGCCAAGGTCGGCCATCTCGTCCGCGTGGTCGAGGGCGAGTAAGACACCCTCGCGAGGAGCTTTAGGACATGAAACTCAACGAGATCGCCGATCGCCCGGGTGCCACGCATGCGCGCAAGCGCGTCGGCCGCGGCATCGGCTCCGGCCTCGGCAAGACCGCGGGCCGCGGCCACAAGGGCCAGAAGAGCCGCACGGGCGTTGCCGTGAAGGGCTTCGAAGGCGGCCAGATGCCGATCTACCGCCGCCTGCCGAAGCGCGGCTTCAAGAGCCTCAACCGCAAGGACTACTCGGTCATCAACCTGGGCCGCATCCAGGAGGCCTTCGACGCCGGCAAGCTGTCGGCCGACGGCGAGGTGACGATGGAGCAGCTCGTCGCGGCCGGGCTCGCGCGCAAGTCGTCCGACGGCGTGCGCCTGCTGGGCGAGGGCGAGCTGAAGAGCAAGGCGACGTTCCGTGTGCACGGCGCGTCGAAGAGCGCGGTCGAGGCGGTCGAGAAGGCCGGCGGCAGCGTCGAGATCATTGCGACCCGCAAAGCCGACGCCGAGGCGGCGGCCGAGTAACGGCCGCCACATCGTCCCTACAGTGTAGGGTCTCGGGGGCGTATCGGAGCAGCATATGGCGTCAGCAGCCGAACAACTGGCCGCGAACCTCAATTTCGGGGCCTTCGCCAAGGCCGAGGAACTCAAGAAGCGCATCTGGTTCACGCTGGGTGCGCTGCTCGTCTATCGCCTCGGGACGTACATCCCGCTGCCGGGCATCGACCCGGCGGCCGTGGCGGATCTCTTCAACCGCAACTCCGCCGGCATCCTGGGCATGTTCAACATGTTCTCGGGCGGCGCGGTCGGCCGCATGGCCATCTTCGCGCTGAACATCATGCCGTACATCTCGGCCTCGATCATCGTGCAGCTCCTGACGGCGGTGTCGCCGCAGATGGAGCAGCTCAAGAAGGAGGGCGAGTCGGGGCGCAAGAAGCTCAACCAGTACACCCGCTACGGCACGGTCGGCCTCGCCGCCGTGCAGGGCTACGCGATCGCGTCGGGCCTGCAGAGCGCCGGCAACATCGTCCTGCATCCCGGGCCGTTCTTCATCATTTCCACGGTCATCACGCTGACCGGCGGCACCGTGTTCCTGATGTGGCTCGGCGAGCAGATCACGCAGCGCGGCGTCGGCAACGGCATCTCGCTCATCATCTTCTCGGGCATCGTGGCGCGCCTTCCCTCGGCGATCGCAGGGCTGCTCGAGCTCGGCCGCCAGGGGTCGCTGTCGACCGGCATCATCCTCGGCGTGTTCGTTCTCTCCGTGGTGGTGATCGCCTTCATCGTGTTCATGGAGCGGGCGCAGCGCCGGCTTCTGATCCAGTATCCGAAGCGCCAGGTCGGCAACCGGATGTACCAGGGCGATTCCTCGCACCTGCCGCTGAAGCTCAACACGGCCGGCGTCATTCCGCCGATCTTCGCCTCGTCGCTCCTGCTGCTGCCGATCACGGCGGCGAACTTCCTGAGCGGCACGGGCCCGGAGTGGCTCAACACGACGGTCGCGCTGCTCGGCCGCGGGCAGCCGCTGTTCATGCTGCTCTATGCGGCCGGCATCATCTTCTTCGCGTTCTTCTACACGGCTGTCGTGTTCAATCCGGCCGACACCGCGGACAACCTGAAGAAGCACGGCGGCTTCATCCCGGGCATCCGTCCGGGCGAGCGGACGTCGCAGCACATCGACTACGTCCTGACGCGGATCACGGTGATCGGGGCGGCGTATCTGACGATCGTCTGCCTTCTGCCGGAGTTCCTGATTGCCAACTGGAACCTGCCGTTCTACTTCGGCGGCACGTCGCTGCTCATCGTCGTCTCGGTGACGATGGACACGGTGGCGCAGGTGCAGGGCCATCTGCTCGCGCATCAGTACGAAGGCCTTGTGAAGAAAGCACGCCTGCGGGGGGGCAAGCGTAGATGAGACTGATATTCCTGGGCCCTCCGGGGGCTGGTAAGGGGACCCAGGCCGCGCGCCTTGCGAAGCAGTACGAGATTGCCCAACTGTCGACGGGCGACATGCTTCGCGCGGCGGTCGCGGCGGAGACCGACGTGGGTCTCGCCGCGAAGGACCTGATGGCGCGGGGCGAGCTCGTGCCCGACGAGGTGGTCATCGAGATCATCTCGCAGCGCATCGACGAGCCGGACTGCGCCAACGGCTTCATCCTCGACGGCTTCCCGCGCACGGTCGCGCAGGCGGAGGCCCTCGACGAGCTCCTGGCCACGAAGGGTCTCGATCTCGACGCGGTCCTGGAGCTGTCGGTGGTCGACGGCGTGCTGATCGAGCGCATCGAGAAGCGCGCCAAGGAGACGGTCGGCGGCCCGCGGGCCGACGACAACGCGACGGCCTTGCAGAATCGCCTCGCTGTCTACAATCAACAGACGGCGCCGCTGATCGCGTACTACAGCGATCGCGGTCTTCTGAAGACGGTCGACGGAATGGCCGGAATAGACGACGTGACCGACGAGATCCTCAGGGTTCTCGGGGGCGCGTGACGGATTTGGACTATCGAGGTTGACGAGGGCATCCGCGATGCGCTATCAGACCCGTCTCATTTGCGAAGGCATAAGGTGACGGGCTCTGCTGGCGCGGGGATGCGCAGCGGGGCCGCTGCTGCGTGATCGTTCCTCGATCTGACGAAACGACAACGTAGACGGTCGCCTGGAGCGGCCGGAAGAATTTGGAGCAAGGATCGTGGCTCGTATTGCAGGCGTCAATATCCCTACCAACAAGCGTGTGGAAATCGCGCTTTGCTATATCCACGGCATCGGCCGTTCGCAGGCCAAGCGGATCTGTGACCAGATCGGCGTCCCGGCCGAGCGCCGCGTGAACGAGCTTTCCGATGCCGAGGTCGGCCAGATCCGCGAAGTGATCGACCGCGACTACATGGTCGAGGGCGACCTGCGGCGCGAGACGGCGATGAACATCAAGCGCCTGATGGATCTCGGCTGCTATCGCGGCCTGCGCCACCGGCGCGGCCTGCCGGTCCGTGGCCAGCGCACGCACACCAATGCGCGCACCCGCAAGGGCCCGGCCAAGGCCATCGCAGGCAAGAAGAAGTAAGCGGCGCGAACCGAACCGCGAAGCCCGCAGAGGACATAGGTTAGATGGCGAGAGATACCAATCGCGTTCGTCGGCGCGAGCGCAAGAACATTACCGCTGGCGTGGCGCACGTGAATGCCAGCTTCAACAACACGATGATCACGATCACCGACGCGCAGGGCAACGCCATCTCGTGGTCTTCGGCCGGCACGATGGGCTTCAAGGGCTCGCGCAAGTCGACGCCCTACGCGGCGCAGGTCGCGGCCGAGGACGCCGGCAAGAAGGCGGCCGAGCACGGCATGCGGACGCTCGAGGTCGAGGTGACCGGCCCCGGTTCGGGTCGCGAGTTCGGCCCTTCGCGCGCTCCAGGCGGCGGGCTTCACCATCACGTCGATCCGCGACGTCACGCCGATCCCGCACAACGGGGTGCGGCCGCGCAAGAAGCGCCGCGTCTGATTTTCACATTCATCGCGGTTCCGGCCTCGCCGGAGCCGCGGTCGCGCGTTGCCCCGATGGCGACGTGTCGCTGACTGACGAGGTCCGATCGTGATTGAGAAGAACTGGCAAGAGCTGATCAAGCCGAACAAGCTGCAGGTGACCGCCGGCCGCGACGGCAAGCGGCTCGCGACGCTGGTCGCCGAGCCTCTGGAGCGCGGCTTCGGCCTGACGCTCGGCAACGCGCTGCGCCGCGTGCTGCTGTCCTCGCTGCAGGGGGCCGCGGTGACGTCGGTGCATATCGACGGCGTGCTGCACGAGTTCTCGTCCATTGCCGGCGTGCGCGAGGATGTGACGGACATCGTCCTGAACATCAAGGAAATCGCGCTCAAGATGCAGGGCGAGGGACCGAAGCGCATGGTCCTGAAGAAGCAGGGCCCGGGCCAGGTCACCGCCGGCGACATCCAGACGGTGGGCGACGTGCAGGTGCTGAACCCCGAGCTCGTGCTCTGCACGCTCGACGAGGGCGCCGAGATGCGCATGGAGTTCACGGCCGACATCGGCAAGGGCTACGTGCCGGCCGACCGCAACCGCCCGGACGACGCGCCGATCGGCCTCATTCCGGTCGACAGCCTGTTCAGCCCGGTGCGCCGCGTCTCCTACCGCGTCGAGAACACCCGCGAGGGCCAGATCCTCGACTACGACAAGCTGACGATGGAAGTCGAGACCGACGGCTCGATCTCGCCGGACGACGCGGTCGCCTATGCGGCCCGCATCCTGCAGGACCAGCTCGAGGTGTTCGTCAACTTCGAGGAGCCCAAGCCCGAGGTCGTCGAGGACATGGTCCCCGAGCTGGCCTTCAACCCGGCGCTGCTCAAGAAGGTCGACGAGCTCGAGCTCTCCGTGCGCTCGGCCAACTGCCTGAAGAACGACAACATCGTCTATATCGGCGACCTGATCCAGAAGAGCGAGGCGGAGATGCTCCGCACGCCGAACTTCGGCCGCAAGTCGCTCAACGAGATCAAGGAGGTGCTGGCTCAGATGGGCCTGCATCTCGGCATGGAAGTGCAGAACTGGCCGCCGGACAATATCGACGAGCTGGCCAAGCGTTACGAAGACCACTACTGACAACCCGAGATACGCTGCAGGCCCGGGACGGGCGCGGCTCCGGAACGACGAGGGAGTAGACAATGCGACACGGTAAGGTCGGGCGGAGGTTCAACCGCAGCTCGAGCCACCGTCAGGCGATGCTGGCGAACATGGCGGCATCGCTCATCCGGCACGAGCAGATCGTCACGACCCTGCCGAAGGCGAAGGAGCTTCGCCCGGTCGTCGAGAAGCTCATCACGCTCGGCAAGCGCGGCGACCTGCACGCCCGCCGCCAGGTGATCAGCCAGATCGGCGACAAGGAGGTCGCCTCGAAGCTCTTCGACGCGCTCGCCGAGCGCTACAAGGACCGCAACGGCGGCTACACCCGCGTGCTGAAGGCGGGCTTCCGCCACGGCGACGCCGCGCCGGTCGGCGTGATCGAGCTCGTCGATCGCGATCCGGAGGCGAAGGGTGCCGTCGATCGCGCCCGCCTCGAGGCCGAGGAAGCCGAGGGCGAATACGAGAACGCCTGATCGGCGGCTCGTGTCCTTCCGAAACGATCAAGGGCAGCCTTCGGGCTGCCCTTTTCGTTTGTGCGCGCGGCAGGTCGGCTCCCGCCGGGACGTCGCCAGCCTCACCGCGCCCGGGCGGCCGCCGATCATGATGCGCCGGCTGCGCTACGTCCTGCTGGCCGTCGCCGTCGCGGTCATCGCCGTTCCCGCCGCCCTGGGTCTCGGGGCCGTCGTGCCGCGGGGCGGGGCGCCGTCGCCCGAGGGGGAGGGCGGCCCGGTCACGATCCTGCTGCTGGCGAACGCGATCCACACCGACATCGTGCTGCCGGTGACGCCCGATCTGCGGCGTCGCTTCGGGTTCCTTGGAAAGGACGGGCTGCCGATCGGCCGCAGCGACGTCGCCGGGCTCGTCGTCGGGTGGGGCGGCCGGGCGTTCTACACGCAGACGCCCACCTGGGCCGACCTGAGCTTCTGGCCCGCCGCGAAGTCGCTGACGCTCGACCGCTCGGTGATGCACGTGGCGCTCGCCGGGGCGATCGACCGGTCTGCGCCCGACGTTCGATGCGTGGCGCTGGGGGCACGGAGCTACGAGCGGCTGCTCAAATTCATCGAGGCCGGTTTCGAGCGCGCGCCGGACGGTGAGCCGGTGGAGATCGAGAACGCCGGCTACACGCCCTTCGACCGCTTCTACGAGGCCGTGGGCTGGTTCAACGTGCTCGTGGGCTGCAACACCTTCACGGCCGCCGCATTGCGCTCCGCAGGCCTCACGACCGGGCTGTGGACGCCGCTCCCGGCCACCCTGTTTCTGTCGCTCGACCTGTACGGGCCGGCGCCGTGCTGACATATGTGGCGCGGGGCGAGCATCGGCGGCGGCGAATCTGCTAAGGGGCAGCGTGCTTCAACACCCAACCCATGATCCGGCCGATGCCGGTGACGCCACGATCGAGGCGCGCAAGTACGAGGTGCTGCGCGCGACGTTCGGCTTCGACCGCTTCCGGCCGGGGCAGGAGGCGATCGTCGACGCCGTGCTGGCCGGGCGGCGCACGCTGGCGATCATGCCGACGGGGGCCGGCAAGTCGCTGTGCTACCAGCTGCCGGCGCTCGTGCTCGGCGGCCTGACGATCGTCGTGTCGCCGCTGATCGCGCTGATGGAGGACCAGGTCGCGGCCCTCAACATGGCCGGGATCCCGGCGGGCGCGATCCATTCGGGCAAGCCGCGCGAGGACAGCGTCGAGATCTGGCGCGCCGCCACGCGGGGCGAGATCTCGCTTCTCTACATGTCGCCGGAGCGGCTGCTCGGCGAGCGCATGATCTCGGCGCTCAACCGGCTGCCGGTGCGCCTGATCGCGGTCGACGAGGCGCACTGCGTGTCGCAGTGGGGCCACTCCTTCCGCTCGGACTATCTCGGCCTGACGATCCTGAAGGACCGATTCCCCGGCACGGCGCTCCTGGCCCTGACGGCGACGGCCGACACCTCCACGCGCGCCGAGATCCTCGACAAGCTGTTCGACGGCGACGCCGAGGTCTTCGTCTCCGGCTTCGACCGGCCGAACATCTCGCTGACCGTGGTCGAGAAGGCCGACACGCCGCGCCAGATCGAGCGCTTCGTGGAGGAGCGCAGGGACGTGAGCGGCATCGTCTACCGCCTGTCCCGCAAGAAGGTCGAGCAGACGGCGGAGCGCCTCGCCGCGAAGGGCATCCGCGCGCTGCCCTACCACGCCGGCATGACGCAGGAGGACCGGGCGAAGAACCAGGAGACGTTCCTCGCCGAGACCGGCGTCGTCATGGTTGCGACGATCGCCTTCGGCATGGGCATCGACAAGTCGGACGTGCGCTACGTGCTGCACGGCGACCTGCCGTCGAGCCTCGAGGCCTACTACCAGGAGATCGGCAGGGCAGGGCGCGACGGCGCCGCCGCCGAGGCGCACCTCCTGTTCGGGCTCGAGGACGTGCAGCTCAGGCGGCGCTTCATCGACGAGCAGGAGACGGACGAGGCGCGCAAGGCGGTCGAGGCGCGGCGGCTCGACGCGCTGCTCGGCTTCTGCGAGGCGACGACCTGCCGGCGCGCGGTGCTGCTGCGCTATTTCGGCGAGGAGAGCGGCGCGTGCGGCAACTGCGACGTCTGCCTCGACCCGCCGCAGCTCGTCGACGGAACGGAGCCGGCGCGGCTGATCGCCCGGGCGATCGAGCAGACCGGCGAGCGCTTCGGCGCAGCCCACGTCGTCTCGTTCCTGATCGGGCGCCAGACCGACAAGGTGAAGGAGCGCGGCCACGACAGGCTCGACGCGTTCGGCGCGGGGGCGGCGCGGGCGCCGCAGGAATGGCGCTCGATCCTGCGCCAGATGGTCACGGCGGGCCTGGTCGGCATCGAGACCGGCGCGTTCGGCACGCTCAGCCTGTCCGCCGGCGGCCGGGCGCTCGCGGAAGGGCAGGGGACGTTCGAGATGCGGCCCGTGCGCAAGGCCGCGAAGAAGCCCAGGCGCGAGGAAGCCGCGCTGCCGCCCGAGGATGCCGCGCTCATGGCGCGCCTCAAGACGCTGCGGCGCGAACTGGCGGCGGAGCGGGGCGTTCCCGCCTATGTCGTGTTCTCGGACCGGACCCTCGCCGAGATGGCGCGCCACAAGCCCCGTTCCACCGGCGAGCTGGCTGAGATACATGGTGTGGGGCGGGCGAAGCTCGAGCAGTTCGGCGAGCCCTTCCTTCGGGTGCTGGCGGACTAGGCCCTGCGCCCGGTCTCTCGTGCCCGGTTCTCGCCCCGGTCTCTCGCCCCGGTTTCTTCACGATCGGCAGCTAAGCGGTCTTCTCATGACAGACAAGCCAAGGCTCTTCGTTCTCGCCCTCGTCTCGATGCTCGCGGCAGGCGCCGCGGCGCCGCCGCCGGCGGCCGCCCAGGCCAAGGACCGGATCGTGCCCGACAGCCGGCAGGAGATCACGCTCTCCTACGCGCCGGTCGTGAAGAAGGTGATCCCCTCGGTCGTCAACATCTACGCGAGCCGCGTGGTGCAGGGGCGGCAGATCTCGCCCTTCTTCAACGATCCCTTCTTCCGGCGCTTCTTCGGCGACGTCGGGCCGCAGCGCGAGCGCGACCGCGTGCAGAAGTCGCTCGGCTCGGGCGTCATCGTCGACGGCAACGGGCTGATCGTGACGAACCACCACGTCATCGACGGCGCCGACGAGGTGAAGGTCGCGCTGTCCGACCGGCGCGAGTTCGACGCCAAGGTCGTGCTCGACGACGAGAAGACCGATCTCGCCGTGCTGAAGATCGAGGCCGGCGAGGCCCTGCCGGCGCTGCAGTTCGACGATTCCGACGATCTCGAGGTCGGCGACCTCGTGCTCGCCATCGGCAATCCCTTCGGCGTCGGCCAGACCGTGACGAACGGCATCATCTCCGCCACGTCGCGCACCCAGGTCGGCGTCTCCGACTACGGCTTCTTCCTGCAGACCGACGCGGCCATCAATCCCGGCAATTCCGGCGGCGCGCTCGTCGACATGCACGGCCGGCTCGTCGGCATCAACTCGGCGATCTACTCGCGCTCCGGCGGCTCGCTCGGCATCGGCTTCGCCATCCCGTCGAACATGGTGCGGCTCGTCGTGCAGTCGGCCAAGAGCGGCAACGCCATCGAGCGGCCGTGGTTCGGCGCGTCGCTGCAGGCGGTGACGGCGGACATCGCCGAGAGCCTCGGCCTCGACCGGCCGCGCGGCTGCATCGTCGGCAACGTCTATCCCGGCAGCCCCGCCGCCCGCGCCGGCCTCAGGACGGGCGATGTCGTGGTCGCCGTCGACGGCCGCGAGGTCAGCGACCCGTCGGCCTTCGGCTACCGCTTCGCCACGCGCGGCATCGGCGGCACGACGAAGATCACCTATCTGCGCTCGGGCGCGGAGAAGACGGCCCAGGTCGACCTCGTCGCCGGCGCCGGAGGACCCGCCGCGCGACGTGCGCGACCTCTCCGACAACTCGCCCTTCGGCGGCGCCAAGGTCGCCAACCTGTCGCCCCGGCTCGCCGAGGAGCTGGACATGGACGCCACCAGCCGCGGCGTCGTCGTGCTCGACGTGCCGCGCGGCTCGATCGCCCAGCAGGTCGGCCTGCGGACGGGCGACATCGTGCGCGAGGTCAACGGCACGAAGATCGACTCGACCCGCACGCTGGAGAAGCTGGCCCGCCGGGCCGCAGCCGCGCTGGGAGCTCGCGATCGAGCGCGACGGCCGCGTGATCTCGACCGTCATCCGCGGATAGCGGCCTTGAGCGACCTCTTCCAGGCGGCCGGGCTCGAGGCCGACGTCTCGCGGCCGCTGGCCGACCGCCTGCGGCCGCGCAAGCTCGCCGACATCGTCGGGCAGGACCACCTTGTCGGCCCGAACGGCAGCCTGAGCCGCATGCTCGCCTCGGGCGGCATCGGCTCGCTGATCCTCTGGGGCCCGCCCGGCACCGGCAAGACGACGGCGGCGCGGCTGCTGGCCGGCGAGACGAAGCTCGAGTTCGAGCAGCTCTCGGCGATCTTCTCCGGCGTCGCCGACCTCAAGAAGGCGTTCGAGAGGGCGCGCGAGCGGCGCCGCATGGGCAAGGGCACGCTGCTCTTCGTCGACGAGATCCACCGCTTCAACCGGGCGCAGCAGGACAGCTTCCTGCCGGTCATGGAGGACGGCACGATCGCGCTCGTCGGCGCGACGACCGAGAACCCGTCCTTCGAGCTGAACGCGGCTCTCCTGTCGCGGGCGCAGGTGCTCGTCTTCCGCCGGCTCGACGCCGAGGCCATCGAGACGCTGCTGCAGCGCGCCGAGGCCGCGATGGACCGCAAGCTGCCGCTGACGGCGGAGGCGCGGGAGACGCTGGTCGGCATGGCCGACGGCGACGGCCGGGCGGCGCTGACGCTGACCGAGGACCTCTTCCGGGCCGCGCGCGAGGGCGAGACCTTCGACGTCGCCGGCCTCGTGGAGGTCGTGCAGCGGCGTGCGCCCGTCTACGACAAGGGGCAGGACGGCCACTACAACCTCATCTCGGCGCTGCACAAGGCGGTGCGCGGCTCGGACCCCGACGCCGCGCTCTACTACCTCGCGCGCATGTTCGTGGCCGGCGAGGACCCGCTCTACATCGCCCGCCGCGTCGTGCGGATGGCCGTCGAGGACATCGGCCTCGCCGACCCGGAGGCGCTCGTGCAGGCGAACGCGGCCAAGGAGGCCTACGACTTCCTCGGCAGCCCGGAGGGCGAGCTGGCGATCAGCCAGGCGGTCGATCTACTGCGCCACCGCGCCGAAATCGAACGCCGCCTACGTCGCCTACAAGAAGGCGACCCGTGCCGCAAAGGAGCACGGCTCGCTGCTGCCGCCCAAGCACATCCTGAACGCGCCGACGAAGCTCATGCGCCAGGAAGGCTATTCCGAGGGCTACGAGTACGACCACGACGCCCCCGACGCCTTCTCGGGCCAGGACTACTTCCCCGAGGCGATGGAGCGCGAGACCTTCTACGATCCGCCGGACCGCGGCTTCGAGCGCGAGATCCGCAAGCGGCTCGACTACTGGTCGAAGAGGCGGGCCGACCGGAAGGGATAGCGGCCATGAAGGTCAGGCGGATCGTCGCCAATGTCGGCACCCCGGACGTCGCCGCCGCGCAGCGCTTCTACGGCGACGTGCTCGGCCTCGACGTCCTGATGGACCTCGGCTGGATCGCCACCTACGGCTCCGACGAGACGGCGCGGGCGCAGGTCAGCTTCATGTCCGAGGGCGGCTCGGGCACGGAGGTGCCCGACCTCTCGATCGAGGTCGACGACCTCGACGAGGCGCTGCGCCGGGTGCGGGAGGCTGCGATCGCGGTCGAGTACGGGCCGGCGGAGGAGCCGTGGGGCGTGCGGCGCTTCTACGTGCGCGACCCGTTCGGCCGGCTCGTCAACATCGTGGCGCATGCCGCCGTGGGCGGCGACTGAAGGGGCGCGGCGGGCAGGCCGGCGATCTTGGCCGGCGGCTTTCGCTAGAGAAAGACCTTGATCGCCGTGTCGATCACGAGGGCAACGAGCTTCTGCCGGAAGCGCTCCAGCCGCGCCTGCTGGATGCCGATGTGGCCGAGCGCCCGCACCTCCGCGAGTGCCGCCTGCGAATGAACCAGCAGGCCGAACTCCTCCTTGGTCAGCTTGCCCTTGGCGAGGGCGTCCGACCAGCGGGCGAGCTTGTCGCGCGTGCTCGCGAAGAACGCCTCGGCATCCTGCTGCGCTTCGTCGAGACCGGTTTTGAGGAAGTCCTCCGCCAGCTGCCGGGCACCCGCGATCAGGGCGTCCTTGTATTCCGTGAGATCGCTCATGAGGTCTTGCCTCCCGTGGCCTTGCAGCCCGCGTCCTTCTCCCGGTTGGCTTCCACGCAGATGATCGTGTCGTAGATCTCCGCCACCTGGCCGCGGTACTCGCCGATAAAGTATTCTCCGACGGTGCCGCTCTTGCGCCACTGGACGAGGAACGTCCCGAAGAACTGTCCGTCGGGAGCTCGGAGCTGATCCCACAGAGCCGTCTCGGCCGCGTTCGCCCGGCGGTGTGCGGCAAACTCGTAAGCCGCATCGATCTTCGTCGACAAGGCGTCTATCTCGTCCTCGTGCCGTCTGTAGGGCTCGTTCGCCTTGCTCATGAGCGCCAGCGTCTCGGCCTTCAGCGTCGTCGCCGTCTTGTAGGCGTCGAGGCTGTAGTCCGGGCTCAGGGGCATGCACCCGGCGGCGAGCAGCACCCAGAACGAGAGCATCGCGACGGCGATGCGGCGGTGAACCGTTGGAGACGAGCAGGACATGACGGCATCTCCCGATCTGCCTACTGCGGATCGTGGTGCAATCTATGGTTGTAGTCAATGCCTGGTGCACGCGACGCGGCAGTCCTCCGTCAGTCCGGCGCCGCCGAGTGTCGCCCCGGCGTCGGCAGGACGGCACAGGCCGCGCACAGGGCCCAGCCGACCACCGGCAGCCAGATGAGCCCCGCGAACCACGGCGAGCGGCCGAGGTCGCGCAGGCGGCGGGCGTGCAGCGCCGTCACGGGCCACGCAAGCACGGCGAGGGCGAAGAGGAGCCGCTCCACCCGGAGGCGCCTGTCATAGGCTTCGCGGGGATCGGGGACCTGGTGCCCCTGCGCGTCGGTCGCCATCTGCCCGATCGCGGGCGGCGGCTCCGTCGTCGCCCGCTGCACGAGCAGGACGGGAAGCTGCAGCACCATGCCGACGACGAGCGCGGCGATGAGGCCGCGCACGAAGTCGAGACGGCCGATCCTGCCCGTGAACGTGAAGATGTCGCCGATCGCCGTCATGCCGCCGCTTGCCGTGTCCCGAGGACGGTGCGCCTCACGCCGCGGTCAGGGCACCGTCGATGGCGTGAACCGCGCCGTTGATGTAGGGCGCCTCGTCCGAGGCGAGGAAGGCGACGAGGGCCGCGACCTCGTCGACCCGGCCGTAGC
Source organism: uncultured Alphaproteobacteria bacterium (assembly GCA_963816555.1). Lineage (GTDB taxonomy): Bacteria > Pseudomonadota > Alphaproteobacteria > Rhizobiales > Tepidamorphaceae > Lutibaculum. The sequence goes on from CAWFLD010000014.1 coordinate 174,858, forward strand.
GGCCGGCGGGAACGCCCGTCGAGCGCCTATCTTCGCTGAGGCCGCCGCCCTCGTCGATCGAATCCATCATCCGCCCGTGGATCGGGCCCGGATTGATGCAGTTGACGCGCACCCCGGTCGCCGCGACCTCGAGCGCGGCGGTCCGCGTCAGGCCGAGCACGGCGTGCTTGCTGGCGACGTAGGCGGCAAGGCCCGGGGAGCCGATGAGGCCGGCCACGCTGGAGGAGTTGATCACCGACCCCGCCCCCTGCGCGATCATGACCGGCAGAACGTGCTTGAGCCCGAGGAAGACGCCGTGGACGTTGACGGCCAGCACGGTCTGGAAGTCCGCCAGGTCGTAGTCCGGAATGTTCCGGATCGGGCCCTCGATGCCGGCATTGTTGAAGAAGACGTCGATGCGGCCGTTGATGAGCTTCGCGCGCTCCACATAGGCGCGCACGGCGGCCTCGTCGGTCACGTCGGCCTCGACCGTCACGGCGTCGGGGATGCTGCCGGCGATGGCCGACATGTCGGCGCCGGGGCGATCGACGGCGACGATGCGGGCGCCGCGCGACGCCATCAGGGTCGCCGCTGCGGCACCGATGTCGCCGGCGGCGCCGGTGACGATCGCGACCTTTCCGTCGAGCGTGGACATGGCTTCGTCCTTTCATGGGTTGCGTCGGGAACTTGAAGGGAAAGGCTAGCGGTCCTCGCGGGCGGCAACATGACCGAGATCAAGCCGCGCTCGCGGCTGCGCCCACTTGACGCGGGGCGGCGATCGGCCGATGCCTCACCTCCAAAGAGGTTTGCATGCCGACGTCTCTCCTGCACTTTCTCGTCGTCGCGGCGGGCGGCGCCATCGGCGCCTCCGGCCGCCATGCGGTCGGCCTCGTGGCGCTGCGCCTGCTCGGATCGAGCTTTCCCTACGGCACGCTGATCGCGAACGTCGTGGGCTCGTTCGCGATGGGCGTGCTGATCGAGACGCTCGCACTCAGGTTCAGCGCGCCGGGCGAGGTGCGGCTGTTTCTCGCCACCGGCCTGCTCGGCGGCTTCACCACATTCTCGTCCTTCTCGCTCGACGCGGTGACGCTGTGGGAGCGGGGCAACCAGGGTATGGCAGCGCTCTACGTGATCGTGTCGGTGGCGGTGTCGCTCGCCGCGCTGTTCGCGGGCCTGTCCCTCATCAGGAGCCTATTCGCATGAACGCGGTGCAGAAACGCCATGTCGGCGGGGACGAGGGCGGTATGCGCCTCGACCGCTGGTTCCGGCAGCATTTCCCGCATGTGACGCAGGGCCAGCTGCAGAAGCTCCTGCGCACCGGCCAGATCCGCGTCGACGGCGGCCGCGCCAAGGCGCCCGACCGGCTCGAGGCGGGGCAGGAGGTGCGCATCCCGCCGCTGCCCGAGGCGCCGCCGCCGGAGGATCGGCCGAAGAAGACGCTGAGCGCCGCCGACCGCGCCTTCCTGAAGGAGGCGACGCTCTACGAGGACGACGACCTGCTCGTGCTCAACAAGCCGTCCGGCCTCGCCGTGCAGGGCGGCTCGAAGACCGTCCATCATCTCGACGAGATACTCGAGGCGATGGAGGAGGATCCCGCGAAGCGGCCGCGCCTCGTCCACCGGCTCGACCGCGACACGTCGGGCGTGCTGGTGATCGCCAAGAAGCGCTCCGTCGCCAGCGCGCTCGGCAAGATGTTCCAGACCCGCTCGGTGCGGAAGATCTACTGGGCGATCGTCAACGGCGTGCCGAAGCCGCCGCAGGGCAAGATCGACTCCGCGCTCGTGAAGATGTCCGGCCCCGACGGCAGCGAGCGCGTGCGCAAGGCGCGCCCGGGCGAGCAGAAGGAGGCGCAGTCGGCCATCACGCACTACGCCGTGACCGACCGGGCGGGGCAGAAATACGCGCTCGTCTCGCTCAAGCCGACGACCGGCCGCCAGCACCAGCTGCGTGCCCACATGGCGATGGTCGGCCACCCGATCCTCGGCGACAACAAGTATGACGGCGACCGCGAGATGCCCGACGGCATCGCCCGGCGGCTGCATCTCCACGCGAGGCGGGTCACCTTCCCGCACCCGTCCCGCAAGGAGACCGTCGACGTGACGGCGCCGCTGCCGGAGCACATGAAGGCGACGTTCGAGACGCTCGGCTTCGAGGCGCCGGGCGCCTCCGAAGAGGCGAGGGGCGACGACTGAGGCCGCCCTCGCAGCGCGGCGCCGGCATTCCTATCTTGCGGGAAAGGCATGGCTCCGCGCGGCGGACAGTCAAGGATCTTCGATGACGGAACGAATCGACCCCACCAGGCGGGCGCAGGAGCTTTCGCGGGCGGAGCTGCCGCGGCGGTTCTATCAGACGGCCCGGGTCGAGCGGCAGGACGAGGGCCACGTCGTCCGGCTCGACGAGCGCACCGTGAAGACGCCCGCGCGCAACCTCCTGACGCTGCCGACCGCGCCGCTCGCCGAGGCGGTCGCCGCGGAGTGGCAGGCGCAGGGCGAGCGCATCGACCCCGCGACCATGCCGGTCAACCGCATCGTCAATTCCGCGCTCGACGGCGTCTCGGTGCAGGCCGGGGCCGTGCGCGAGGACGTCGTGCGCTTCCTCGGCAGCGACCTCCTGTGCTACCGCGCCGAGGATCCCGAGGGCCTCGTGCGAAAGCAGAACGAGGCGTGGGACCCGCTTCTCGTCTGGGCGCGGCGCGAGCTCGGCCTCGACCTGCGGCTCGCCGCCGGCATCATCCACGTCGAGCAGCCGCCGGAGACGATGGCGCGGGGCGCGGAGATCGTCTCCTCCTACGGCATTTTCGATCTCGCCTCGCTGCACGTGATGACCGGCCTCACCGGGTCGATCGTCATCGCGCTCGCCGTCACCGAAGGCGCGATCCCGCCCGGGGAGGCTTGGGCGGCGGCGCATGTCGACGAGGACTGGCAGATCTCGATCTGGGGCGAGGACGCCGAGGCGATGCGCCGGCGCCATGCGCGCTGGCTCGAGATGGAGGCCGCCTCCCGCGTGTCGGCGCTCGCGCGCGCCGGAGAGGCGTGATGCGGCGCCCCCCTGGCCGATTTGCCCTGTCGGCACCGCATGCTATTGACGGGTTGCGGGTACAAGGGGGCCGGAAGGAATGAAGCAGATCCTCGACACGCTCGAACAGCGCCGCGCGGTCGCGCGGCTCGGCGGCGGCGAGAAGCGCATCGCCGCGCAGCACGAGCGCGGCAAGCTGACGGCGCGCGAGCGTCTGGCGCTGCTGCTCGACGAGGGCTCCTTCGAGGAGTTCGACATGTTCGTCGAGCACGGCTGCACCGATTTCGGCATGGAGAAGCAGAAGATCCCGGGCGACGGCGTCGTCACCGGCTGGGGCACGATCAACGGCCGTACGGTCTTCGTCTTCGCCAAGGACTTCACGGTGTTCGGCGGCTCGCTGTCGGAGACGCACGCCCGCAAGATCGTCAAGATCCAGGACATGGCGATCCGCAACCGCGTGCCGGTGATCGGCCTGTTCGACGCCGGCGGCGCGCGCATCCAGGAGGGCGTGGCGGCCCTCGGCGGCTACGGCGAGGTCTTCCAGCGCAACGTGCTGGCGTCCGGCGTCATCCCGCAGATCTCCGTCATCATGGGGCCGTGCGCGGGCGGCGACGTCTATTCGCCGGCGATGACCGACTTCATCTTCATGGTGCGCGACACGAGCTACATGTTCGTGACCGGCCCCGACGTCGTGAAGACCGTGACGAACGAGACCGTGACGGCCGAGGAGCTGGGCGGCGCGAGCGTGCACACCACGAAGTCGTCGATCGCCGACGGCGCCTATGACGACGACGTCGAGGCGCTGATCCAGATGCGCCGCTTCATGGACTTCCTGCCGTCGAACAATCTCGACGGCGTGCCGGAGATCCAGAGCTTCGACGACCCCGAGCGCATCGACGAGTCGCTCGACACGCTGATCCCCGACAACCCGAACAAGCCCTACGACATGAAGGAGCTGATCGGGAAGGTCGCCGACGAGGGCGACTTCTTCGAGATCCAGGCCTCCTTCGCCAGGAACATCGTGACGGGCTTCGGCCGCATGGCCGGCCGCACGGTGGGCTTCGTCGCGAACCAGCCGATGGTGCTCGCCGGCGTGCTCGATTCCGACGCCAGCCGCAAGGCGGCCCGCTTCGTGCGCTTCTGCGACTGCTTCAACATCCCCATCGTCACCTTCGTCGACGTGCCGGGCTTCCTGCCGGGCACCGCGCAGGAGCAGGGCGGCCTCATCAAGCACGGCGCCAAGCTGCTCTTCGCCTATGCCGAGGCGACGGTGCCGAAGGTGACGCTGATCACCCGCAAGGCCTATGGCGGCGCCTACGACGTCATGGCGTCGAAGCACCTGCGCGGCGACCTCAACTATGCCTGGCCGTCGGCCGAGATCGCGGTCATGGGCCCCAAGGGCGCCGCCGAGATCCTGTACCGCTCCGAGCTCGGCGACGCCGAGAAGATCGGCGCGCGGATCAAGGAGTACGAGGACCGCTTCGCCAACCCGTTCGTGGCGGCGGAGCGGGGCTATATCGACGAGGTCATCCTGCCCCACTCGACCCGCCGGCGGGTCGCCCGCGCCCTCGACATGCTTCGCGGCAAGAAGCTCGAGAACCCCTGGAAGAAGCACGACAACATTCCGCTATGAGCGGACAGCCGGATCACATGTCTGAAACATCCCCCGGGCCTGGCTGGAGCGAGCCGGCCCGCCTCGGCGCCTTGCGGCGCTACGGCATTCTCGACACGGCACGCGAGGCCAATTTCGACGAGATCGTGCACGTCGCGTCGATCGTCTGCGATGCGCCGATCGCCGTCGTCAACTTCATCGACGAGCGCCGCCAGTGGTTCAAGGCCGAGCAGGGCCTCGACATTCGCGAGACGCCGCTCGACGTGTCGATCTGCGCCAGCGCGATCCGCGAGGAGGGCGTCTTCGTCGTCCCCGACACGACGAAGGACGAGCGCTTCATGTGCAATCCGCTCGTGACGGGCGAGCCCCACCTGCGCTTCTACGCCGGGGCGCGCATCGACACGCCCGAGGGCCTGCCGCTCGGCACCGTGTGCGTGCTCGATCACGAGCCCCGGCCCGACGGGCTGAGCCTCGACCAGGTCGAGGTGCTGAACTCTCTGGCGCGCCAGGTCATGACGATGCTGGAGCTGCGCCGGCTGACCGAGGAGCGCGACCTGCTCGGCTCGGAGCTGCGGCACCGGATCAAGAACATCTTCGCCGTGGTCGGCGGCCTCGTCAGCGCCTCGTCGCGCGCCTATCCGGAGGCCCGCAACTTCGTGGAGACGCTGCAGGGGCGGCTGAGCGCGCTCGCCAAGGCGCAGGACTACGTGCGGCCGGCGCAGGAGAGCAACGTCCACGTCGCCAACCCGATGACCCTGCACGCGCTGATCGAGGCGATCCTCGCGCCCTACGCGGAGCGCGGCGGGCGGCTGTCGCTCGAGGGCGACGATACGGAGATCGGCCCCGGCGCGGCGACCTCGCTCGCGCTCATCCTGCACGAGCAGGCGACGAACGCCGTCAAGTACGGCTGCCTCTCGACGGAGGACGGGCGGCTCGCGATCGCCTGCCGGCTGGACGGCGAGCTGTTCCGGCTGAGCTGGGCGGAGGAGGGCGGTCCGCCCGTGTCGCCGCCGCAGGCCCAGGGGTTCGGGTCGCGGCTCGCGTCGCGCTCCGTCGCCCAGCTCGACGGCGAGGTGCGCTACGACTGGCGGCCGCACGGCCTGCGGCTGGAGATCGAGCTCGCCACCGACCGGCTGCAGTCGTGAGGCGGGCCTCCGCGCTCCCGGCGGGGAGAGGGCGGTGACGACGCTCTCCGAGCTGATGTCGCGGCACGCCCGGCCCGGGCGGATCGACTGGATCGGCCTCAGGCGCAAGCGGCGCGGCGATGTCGAGGCCCTCGGCTCGGCCGAGCTGACGGAGGCCGGTCTCGTCGGCGACCATAGCCGCGCGGGAAAGCGCGCCCTGACCCTGATACAGGCCGAGCATCTTCCGGTGATCGCGGCGCTCGCCGCCCGCGAGGCACGGCCGGAGGACCTCCGGCGCAACCTCGCCATTTCCGGCATCAATCTCCTCGCCTGCCGCGGCGCGGTGCTGGCGCTCGGCGAGGCGGAGATCGAGATCACCGTTCCCTGCGCGCCCTGCTCGCGCATGGAGGCGGCCCTCGGGCCCGGCGGCTACAACGCCATGCGCGGCCACGGCGGCTGGTGCGCCCGGGTGCTCACGCCCGGCCGGGTCGCCGTCGGCGACACCGTCTCGATGATCCGGGCGCCCGCCCTGCGCGCCCCGGCCGAGGAGGCGTGACGCCGCCGCCGGCGTCTCCCCGGTCTCAGCCCTTCAGGCGGGCGGCGTGCCAGGCGATGTGGTCGTCCATGAAGGTCGAGATGAAGAAGTAGGAGTGGTCGTAGCCCGGGCGCATGTTGAGGGTCAGGTCGATCCCGGCGTCGCGGCAGGCGCTCTGCAGAAACTCGGGCTTGAGCTGATCCTCGAGGAACTGGTCGGCATCCCCTTGATCCACCAGGATTTCCTTCACGCGGTGCCCGTCCTCGATCAGCGCGACCGCGTCGTGGCCGCGCCACGCGGCCTCGTCCTGGCCGAGATAGGCCGGGAGGGCCTTCTGCCCCCACGGCACGGCGATCGGATGGACGATCGGCGCGAAGGCCGAGACGGACCGGTAGGTGTCGGGGTTCCTGAGGGCGACCGTCAGGGCGCCGTGACCGCCCATCGAGTGGCCGAAGATGCCCTGGCGCGACATGTCGGCGAAGAAGTTCTGCCCGACCAGCGCCGGCAGCTCCCGCGTGACGTAGGAATACATGTTGTAGTTGCCGGCCCACGGCGCCTGCGTCGCGTCGAGATAGAAGCCGGCACCCTTGCCCATGTCGTAGGCCTCGTCGTCGGCGACGTCGTCGCCGCGCGGCGAGGTGTCGGGGCAGACGATGACGATGCCGTGCTCCGCCGCGGCGCGGCGGTACTCGCCCTTGTCCATGACGTTCTGGTGCGTGCAGGTCAGCCCCGAGAGATAGGTGAGCACCGGGCAGGGGCCGTCCGCGGCCTGCGGCGGCGTGAAGACGGCGAAGGTCATCCGGCAGCCGCATGCGTCCGAATCGTGGGCGTAGACGCCCTGGATGCCGCCATGCGAGGTGTTGATCGAAACCGTCTCCATCAGTCCGCTCCTGAAGTGTCTTTCGCGTTGCGGCGCAATCTAGCGGGCAACCGCCGCCGCCGACACCCGTGCCGGGCGACGGATCGTCCCGCCGGCACGATGTCGGCGGACTTCACGCGATGTTGTCCCTGCGCGGCAGAGTTCGTACAAACCTTCGATGCCCGGAAGGGCCGGGAGGAAGCGGGGCCGTCAAGAACCACATGTTTTCGAAGATCCTGATCGCCAATCGCGGCGAAATCGCCTGCCGCGTCATCCGCACCGCCCGCCGCATGGGCATCGCCACCGTCGCCGTCTATTCCGACGCCGACCGCGACGCGCTGCACGTCGAGATGGCGGACGAGGCGGTGCACATCGGGCCGCCGCCGGCCGCCGAATCCTACTTGCTGATCGACAGGATCGTGGAGGCGTGCCGCCAGACCGGCGCCGAGGCGGTGCATCCGGGCTACGGCTTCCTCTCCGAGAATGCGCGCTTCCCCCAGGCGCTCGACGACGCCGGCATCGTCTTCATCGGGCCGCCGGTGAAGGCGATCCAGGCGATGGGCGACAAGATCGAATCGAAGCGCGCGGCCAAGGTCGCCGGCGTCAGCACGGTGCCCGGCTCGGAAGGCGTGATCGAGGACGCCGACGAGGCGATCTCGATCGCCGACGAGATCGGCTATCCCGTCATGATCAAGGCCTCCGCCGGCGGCGGCGGCAAGGGCATGCGCGTCGCCGAGAGCCGCGACGAGGTGCGCGAGGGCTTCGAGCGCGCCCGCTCCGAGGCGCGCTCCTCCTTCGGCGACGACCGGGTCTTCATCGAGAAGTTCATCGTCAACCCGCGCCACGTCGAGATCCAGGTGCTGGGCGACCGGCACGGCAACATCGTCTATCTCGGCGAGCGCGAGTGCTCGATCCAGCGGCGCAACCAGAAGGTCGTCGAGGAGGCGCCGTCGCCGCTGCTCGACCGCGACACGCGGCGGCAGATGGGCGAGCAGGCCGTCGCGCTCGCGCGCGCCGTCGACTACTTCTCGGCCGGCACGGTCGAGTTCGTGGCGGGGCAGGACAAGTCCTTCTACTTCCTCGAGATGAACACGCGCCTGCAGGTCGAGCACCCGGTGACGGAGCTCGTGACCGGCATCGACCTCGTCGAGCAGATGCTGCGCGTCGCCGCCGGCGAGAAGCTGCCCTTCGGCCAGGACGACATCCGCCTCGACGGCTGGGCGATCGAATCGCGCATCTACGCCGAGGATCCCGCCCGCAACTTCCTCCCCTCGATCGGCCGGCTGAGCCACTACCGCCCGCCGGAGGAGGGGCGCGACCAGCAGGGCCGCACCGTCCGCATCGACACGAGCGTCGAGGAGGGCGGCGAGATCTCGATGTTCTACGACCCGATGATCGCGAAGCTCGTGACGCACGGCGCCGACCGCGAGAGCGCCATCGACGCCATGTCGGAGGCGCTCGACGCCTTCTACATCTCCGGCATCCAGCACAACATGCCGTTCCTCTCGACGCTGATGGCGCATCCGCGCTGGCGCGAGGGGCGGCTGTCCACGGCCTTCATCAAGGAGGAGTTCCCCGACGGCTTCGCGCCGCGCGTGCCGGACGACACGGAGCGCGAGCGGCTCGCCGTGGTCGCGGCCTGCATCGACCATCTCGGCAACGAGCGTCGCCAGACGATCTCGGGCCGCATGTCCGTGCACGGCTACCATTTCCCCGGCCGCCGGGTCGTGCGCTTCCGCAACGGCGATGTCGGCCTGTCCGTCACCGGCGCCTATCCCGACTACACGGTGGCGCTCGACGACGGCGAGACGGTGCTGCCCGTTCATTCCCACTGGGTGCCGGGGCAGCCGGTGTGGACCGGCCGGTTCGGCGGCGAGACGATCCACGTGCAGGTCGTGCCGACGCTGACGGGCTACCGCCTGTCGCACGGCGGCGCCACCGCGCTCGCCAAGGTCTTCACCACGCGGGAGGCGGAGCTCGCCGCGCTGATGCCGGAGAAGGTGCCGCCGGACACCTCGAAGATGCTGCTCTGCCCGATGCCGGGCCTCGTCGTGTCGATCAACGTCGAGGAGGGGCAGGAGGTGAAGGCCGGCGAGACGCTGGCCGTCGTCGAGGCGATGAAGATGGAGAACGTGCTGCGCGCCGAGCGCGACGGCGTGATCGCGAAGATCCACGCCGAACAGGGCGCGACGCTGTCCGTTGATGCGGTGATACTCGAATTCGAGTGAGGACGCATGGCGAGCAAGCGGGTCAGGATCACCGGCCGCGTGCAGGGCGTGAGCTACCGGGCCTGGACGGAGGAGCGGGCGACGCGCCTCGGCCTCGACGGCTGGGTGCGCAACACCCGTGACGGCGCGGTCGAGGCCCTGTTCCAGGGCGACGGGGAGCTGGTCGACGAGATGATCGCCGCCTGCGGCGACGGCCCGCGCGCGGCTTTGGTCGATTCGGTCGAGATCCTCGCGGAGGGCGAGACGGCGGAGCCGGGGTTCAGCGTCCTGCCGACGGCGTGACCGTCTTCACCTCGAAGACCTCCTCGAACGCCGCCCGCAGCGCCTGGTCGACCTCCTCCATCGAGACGATAAGCCCGAGATCGGCGAGGCTCGTGACGCCGTGCCCGGAGATGCCGCAGGGCACGATGCCCTGGAAGTCCGACAGCTCCGGCTCGACGTTCAGCGCGATCCCGTGGAAGCTCACCCAGCGCCTCAGCCGCACGCCGAGCGCGGCGATCTTGTCCTCGACGCCGTCGCCCCGCTCGGGCCGGCGCACCCAGACGCCGACGCGGTCGTCGCGCCGCTCGCCCTTCACGTTGAACGATTCGAGCGTCCGGATGAGCCACAATTCGAGGTGGGTCACGAAGCGGCGCACGTCCTGACCGTGTTCCCTGAGGTCGAGCATGACGTAGGCCACGCGCTGGCCCGGCCCGTGATAGGTCCAGCGCCCGCCGCGGCCCGTCCGGTAGACAGGCAGGTCGTGGCGCAGGAGCTCGTCCTCGGCGGCGCTGGTGCCGGCCGTGTAGAGCGGCGGGTGCTCGACGAGCCAGACCAGCTGCTCCGCCGCGCCGTCGGCGATCGCGGCGGCGCGCGCCTCCATGAAGGCGACGGCGTCCGCATAGTCCACCAGGCCGTCCGAGACGCGCCATTCCACCGCGCGGGAGGCCTGGGCGCGGGTGGCCTGCGGATCCACGGGACGATCGAGCGTTAACGGGGTGGTAACCATGCAGGGCGACCTTCTTGTCTCGTAGTTCACATAGTCTCTCTGCTGATCGGCTTCCATGACCGCGCTCGACGACGTTACCATCGAACTCTCGGTTCTCCTCGGCACCACCTCCATGCCCGTGCACCAGTTCCTGCGCATGGGCCGCGGCGCGGTGATCGCGCTCGACACCAAGGAGGACGAGGCGCTGCAGGTGCTGGCGAACGGCGTGCCGGTGGCGCGTGGCGACGTCGTTCTGGAAGGCGAGCAGATCGCCGTGACCATCACCGAAATGATCGCGCGGCGGAAGGGCAAGGCCGCGGCGTGAAAGAAAAGTGACGGATGGGCTTTCGGCCCTTGTTCGCGCATCCGTCCTTTGCTACATGAGCGGCGCTCGCCGACACGTCGTTCGGCTCGAGTGAAAATATGCGGTCGTGGCGGAATTGGTAGACGCGCAGCGTTGAGGTCGCTGTGGGGCAACCCGTGGAAGTTCGAGTCTTCTCGACCGCACCATTCTCCTTCTCAAATCTTCATGTGGTGGACCGCTCCTCCGGGAGCTGACCGCCTTTGCGTAGAGCGCGACTTTCGGTAGAAGGTCGCGGGTCCGACGCGGCGAGGCACGAGCTCGATCCGGCCAAAGGAGAGAGGCAGTGGACGTGCATGAGCACGAGGCGCTGGAGGAATCCGGCGCCGAAAACGCCGTGCGGGACGAGGCCGGCTACTTCTCTCCCGAGTTCGTCGAATCCGTCGAGGGCGCGATCGAATCGCGCGACCGCGTCGCGCTGCGCGCGATCTGCGAGGACCTCCACAACGCCGACGTCGCCGACCTGCTCGAGCAGCTCGAGCAGGACGAGCGCACGACCTTCATCCAGCTCCTCGGCAACGAGTTCGATTACGCCGTCCTCACCGAGGTCGACGACACCGTCCGCGAGCAGATCATCGAGGCGCTGCCCGTCGCCGCCGTCGCGGCCGGCCTGCGCGACCTCGATTCCGACGACGCCGTCTACATCCTCGAGGACCTGGCCGACCAGGAGCAGGAGGAGATCCTCGCGCGGATCCCGGAATTCGTGCGCGTCCGCCTGCGGCGGAGCCTCGACTTTCCCGAGGAGACGGCCGGACGGCGCATGCAGTCGGACGTCATCGCCGTGCCGCCGTTCTGGGACGTCGGCCGGACGATCGACTACATGCGCGAATCGGACGGCCTGCCGGACGAGTTCTACGAGCTGATCGTCGTCGACCCGTCCTTCCGGCCGGTCGGGACGGTGCCGCTCAACCGGCTGCTGCGCACCAAGCGGCCGGTGCGGATCGACGAGATCATGGACACGCCGATCCGCACGATCCGCGGCGACCTCGACCAGGAGGAGGCGGCGCGCGTCTTCGAGCGCTACAACCTCGTCTCCGCGGCGATCGTCGACGATTCGAACCGCCTCGTCGGCGTGATCCACCACGACGACATCATCGACGTCATCGAGCAGGAGGCCGAAGAGGACATTCGCGGCCTCGTCGGCCTCGGCGACGAGGAGATCTCCGACACCGTCTTCTACACGGCGCGCTCGCGCTTCCTGTGGCTGTTCATCAATCTGTGGACGGCCATCCTCGCCTCGGCGGTGATCGGCCTGTTCAACGGCTCGCTCAGCCAGATGGTGGCGCTCGCGATCCTCATGCCGATCGTCGCCTCGATGGGCGGCAACGCCGGCACGCAGACCATGACCGTGACGGTGCGCGCTCTGGCGACGCGCGAGCTCGGCGGCTTCAACAAGAGCCGCATCTTCCGCAGGGAGCTGCTGGTCTCGATCCTCAACGGCACGATGTTCGCCGTGGTGACCGGGCTGATCGCGGCGGGCTGGTTCGGCAATGCCGGGCTCGGCGGGGTGATCGCCGCGGCGATGATCTTCAACATGCTCTGCGCCGGCATGGCCGGCTTCCTCATCCCGGTCCTGCTCGACCGATTCGGGGCCGACCCGGCGGTCGCCTCCAGCGTCTTCCTCACGACTGTTACAGACGTGGTGGGATTCTTTGCATTTCTCGGTCTCGCGACGATGTTGCTTCTCTGACCGGCAGGTGCCATCACGCACGCCATGACCTCGCGAATCCGAACCGCCGTCGTGGGCCTGGGTTATTTCGGCCGCTTCCACGCCAGGCATCACGCCGCCAACGCCGCGTGCGACCTCGTCGCGGTGTGCGATGCCGACGCCGAAGCGGCGCAGCGCCTCGCGGCCGAGTACGGCGTCGAGGCGCTGACCGACCACCGCGACCTGATCGGCCGCGTCGATGCCGTGAGCATCGCCGTGCCGACCTCGCTGCACGCGGCCGTCGCGCGCGACCTCATGGAGGCCGGCATCCACGTGCTGATCGAGAAGCCGATCACCGAGGAGGTCGAGGAGGCGCGGCGGCTGATCGAGCTCGCCGACGAGCGCGGCCTCGTGCTCCAGGTCGGGCATATCGAAAGCTTTTCCGCCGTCTTCCGCGCGCTGGCCGAGCGCGTGTCGGCGCCGCTCTACCTCGAGGCGAGCCGCGTCGCCCCGTGGCGCGGCCGGGCGACCGACGTGTCGGTGGTGCTCGACCTGATGATCCACGACCTCGACCTCGTGATGTCGCTCGTCGATTCGCCCGTGGAGCGCGTCGAGGCGCTGGGCGCGCCGGTGCTGAGCGATAGCGAGGACATGGCGCGGGCGCGGCTCTACTTCGCCAACGGCGCGATCGCCGACGTCACGGCCTCGCGCGTCGCGGACGCGATCGACCGGCGGCTCAAGGTCTTCGAGGCCGCGGCGTATCACGAGTGCGACTTCGCGTCCCACGTCCTGCACAGGAAGACCGTGGCGCGGCAGCCGGACGGCCATCGTGCTGACTCAATCGAGGACGAAACGAGCGAGATCGGGCGCGAGGACGCCCTCGGCAACGAGATCGCCGAGTTCGTCGACTGCGTGAAGAGCGGCCGCCGTCCCGCCGTGGACGGCCGCCGTGGCTGCGAGGCCCTGCGCGTGGCCCGGATGATCATTGAAGATGCGCGCGCCCGGCGCGCCCGCCTGACGAAGGCGGGCGAGGGCGCGGCGGCCTGACGAAACGAGGAGATTAGTTCGTGGCAAGCCCAGTCTCGGCGGCGATGGCCGTGTCCCCCGCGGTGCGTCCGCAGTCGGTTCCCCTGTACAACCTCGCGCGCCAGCGCGAGCGCATGGAGAAGGGGATCGAGGCGCGCGTGTCGGCGGTGCTGAGCCACGGCCAGTTCATCCTCGGCCCGGAGGTCGAGGAGCTCGAGCAGAAGCTCGCCGAATATTGCGGCGCGCGCCACGCGATCGCCGTCTCGAGCGGCCGCGACGCGCTGACGATGGCGCTGATGGCGATGGGCGTGAAGCAGGGCGACGCGGTCTTCGTGCCGGGCTTCACCTTCTCGGCGTCGGCCGCCGCCGTCGCGCCGCTGGGCGCGGTCCCGGTCTTCGTCGACGTCGACGAGAAGACCTTCAACATGGATCCCGCCTCCTTCGAGGCGGCGCTCGAGAGCGTGAAGGCCGAGGGCCGGCTCAACCCGGCCGCCGTCATGCCGGTCGACCTCTACGGCCGCCCCGCCGACTACCCCGCGATCTCCGCGATCGCGGCGCGGCACGGCGTGGCCGTCCTGGCCGACGCGGCCCAGAGCTTCGGCGGCGCGCTGTCGACCGGGCAGGTCGGCGCGCTCGCGCCGATCACCGGCACGAGCTTCTATCCCACGAAGCCGCTCGGCGCCTATGGCGACGGCGGCGCGATCTTCACGCAGGACGACGACCTCGCCGAGGCGGTTCGCCAGATCCGCACGCACGGCCGCCAGGGCTCCGGCGACGAGGCGCTGCGCATCGGCATGACCGGCCGTCTCGACACGATCCAGGCCGCCATCCTGCTCGAGAAGCTCGACAGCTTCGCCTGGGAGATCGCGCGGCGCAAGGAGATCGCCGCGATCTACAACGAGGCGCTCGGAGACGTCGTCGCCGTGCCGACCATGGACGGGGCGGAGAGCGCCTGGGCGCTCTACACGATCCGCGTGGCCGGCCGTGACCGGGTGCGCGAGGCGCTCGGCGCCGCCGGCGTCGGCACGGGCCTGTTCTACCGCGTGCCGCTGCACAAGCACCCCGCCTTCACCCACTGGGTGCCGGAGGGCCTGTCGCTGCCGGTCACCGAGCGGCTCGGCGACGAGGTGCTGAGCCTGCCGATCCACGCCGATCTCGGCGAGGACGAGGTCGCCTACGTCGTCGATCAGGTCCGGGCGGCGCTCGCATGAGCCCCGCCGGCGTGACGGTCCGCCACCTCGACGGAAGCGGACCGGGCCGCCTGGGATCCGCTGTGGGAAGGCTACCTCGCCTTCTACGAGACCGAGCTTGCGCCCGATGTCACGGAGAGGACCTGGGCGCGGCTCCTCGATCCCCAGTTCGACATGCACGGGCTGATCGCGCTCGACGGCGAGGGCCGCGCGATCGGCATGTGCAACTACCTCTTCCATCCCACGACCTGGTCGTCCTACCCCGACTGCTATCTCGAGGACCTCTTCGTCGCCGAGCGCGTCCGCGGGACGGGGGCGGGCCGGGCGCTGATCGAGATGGTCTACGCGGCGGCCGACACGCGCGGCTGCGAGCGGGTCTACTGGATGACCCACGAGACGAACGCCACGGCGCGCCGCCTCTACGACCGGATCGGCCACGTGACGGCGTTCGTACGCTACGAGCGCTAGAACGATTTTTCTCGGGTCCGCCTACGCTTTCTTTACCACGCCGGCCGCTTCATCGGCCCGGTTTGGATACGGAAACGAGGGCCATGTTCCCGACGGCGAGTATCGCGCGGCGTATCGCGCGCACGGCGGCCATTCTTCTGCTTGCCGGGGCGGCGGCCAGTTGCGCCGGCCTCAAGCCGCCCCTGCCGACGCCGGACGACTACGCCGTGCACGGGATCGACGTGTCCCGCTACCAGGGTGACATCGACTGGCAGGCGGCCCGCCGCGACGGGGTGCAGTTCGCCTGGATCAAGGCGACCGAGGGCGGCGACTACCTCGACTCCGCCTTCTATCGGAACTGGTTCGCGGCGAAGGCCGCCGGGGTGCCCCGCGGCGCCTACCATTTCTACTATTTCTGCCGCACCGCGAAGGAGCAGCTCGACTGGTTCATCGCCAACGTGCCGTATGATCCCGACGCGCTGCCGCCCGTGCTCGACATGGAGTGGAACGGCAATTCCAAGACGTGCCGCAAGCGGCCGCCGAAGGACGTCGTGCTGCGCGAGATGAAGGCGTTCCTCGACGGCCTCGAGGCCTATTACGGCAAGCGGCCCGTGATCTACTCCTCCATCGACTTCCACGAGGACAATCTGGAGGAGGCCTTCAACGGCCACCACTTCTGGCTGCGCAGCGTCGCCGCCCACCCCTCCGAGCGCTACGACCGGACGCGCTGGACGTTCTGGCAGTACACCGCCGAGGGCAAGGTCGACGGCATCGACGGCAAGGTCGACCAGAACACGTTCATCGGCTCGCGGGACGACTGGATGAAGTTCCTCGAAGGCGAGTACTGACGGCGCAGCTTCCGCACCGCCTTCCGTCGCGTCGCCCGGGTCGGCTTGCCCGGGCAGACGGCCTATGATGCCGTGCGGCGGCACGTCGTCGCCAGCGGGAGAGGGATAGGCCGGTGCAGGATCCGCTCGCCACACACGACGTCACGAACCAGGTCCCGCCGCTCGAGGACTTCGACGCCTATGCCGCCGACGAGGCGCTGCGGACGGCGGTTGAGGCCTACGGCGCCGGCTGGGCCTGCCGAAAGCCTCGGCGCGCTCGGCGCATGGGCCGCGAGCGCCCATGCGCGGCGGCTGTCGGAGCAGGCGAACGCCTGCGGTCCGGTGCTCAGGACCCACGACAGGGTCGGCCACCGGATCGACGAGGTGGACTTCCACCCCGCCTATCACGAGCTGATCGGCACCGCGCTGGCGCACCGGCTGCACAGCCTGCCCTTCGTCGAGCCGCGGCCCGGCGCCTACGTGGCAAGATCCGCCCTCAACCACCTGTTCCACAACGCCGATATCGGCGTGCTCTGCCCCGTCACCATGACCTTCGCGGGCATTCCGGCGCTGCGCCGCCGGCCGGAGCTCGCCGAGCGCTGGCACCCCCGCCTCCTGTCGTCGGAGTATGACGGGCGCTTCCTGCCGGCCTCGCGCAAGACCGGCGCGACGATGGGCATGGCGATGACGGAGAAGCAGGGCGGCTCCGACGTCAGGACGAACACCACCCGCGCGGAGCCTGCGGGCGGTGGCGGCTACCTGCTGACGGGGCACAAATGGTTCTGCTCGGCGCCGATGTCCGACGCCTTCCTGACGCTCGCCCAGACCGCGAGCCGGCCTCACCTGCTTCCTCGTGCCGCGCTTCACGCCGGACGGCGGCCGCAACGTCTTCCTGATCCAGCGCCTGAAGGACAAGCTCGGCAACCGCTCCAACGCCTCCTCCGAGATCGAGTATCGCGGGACCTGGGCCGAGATCGTCGGCGAGGAGGGCGACGGCGTGCGCACGATCCTCGAGATGGTGCACCACACGCGGCTCGACACGGCCGTCTCGGCGGCGGCGATCATCCGGCGCGCGACGCTGCTCGCGGTCCACCACGCCGGGCACCGCATCGTCTTCCAGAAGAAGCTCGCCGACCAGCCGGCCATGCGCCGCGTGCTGGCCGACCTCGTGCTCGAATCGGAGGGCGCGACCGCCCTCGCCATGCGCGTGGCCCACGCCTTCGACCGGCAGGACGAGGAGGGCGAGCGCCTGTTCGCCCGCGCCGCCGTGGCGATCGCCAAGTTCGCCCTGTGCAAGCGCTGCCCCGCCGTGGTTGCGGAGGCGCTCGAGGTGCACGGCGGCAACGGCTATGTCGAGACCGGCCCGATGGCGGCGCTCTACCGGGAGGCGCCGCTCAACGGCATCTGGGAGGGCACCGGCAACGTCATGGCCCTCGACGTGCTGCGGGCCTTCCAGCGCGATCCGCGCACGCTCGAGGCGGTGCTTGCGGAGATCCGCGCGGGGCAGGGCGCGGACGACCGCTTCGACGCCTTCGTCGCGAGGCTCGAAGGGATGGCGGCGGGGCCGGTGGACGAGGCGGACGCCCGGCGGATCACCATGGACCTCGCGACGGCCCTGCAGGCGTCGCTCCTCATTCGCCACCGCCCGGCCGTCGTCGCGGACGGCTTCGTGGCGGCGCGGATCGCGGCGGGCGGGCCATCCGCCTTCGGCATGCTGCCGCACGGCATCGGCGAGCGGGACATCGTCGCGCGCGCCCTGTAAGGGAGGCGGGGCGGAGGCCGATTTCCCCCGCCGCGTCCCGCTGGCAGTATGATCGCCGCCGCCGGCGGACACGCTTCGCCGAACGGCACGCGCCTTCGGCCGTTTCCCTCGCTCATGAGACCTGCCGCAGAAGAGGATCGTTTCGACATGCAGATCATCCACGCCAACGGGGCGGAGATTCCGGCCATCGGTCTCGGCACCTGGGAGCTGACCGGGGCGGCCTGTGCGGACCTCGTGAGGGAGGCGATCGAGCGCGGCTACCGGCACATCGACACCGCGGCCGCCTACGGCAACGAGGCCGAGGTCGGCCGGGGCGTGCGCGAGTCCGGGCAGGCGCGCGAGGAGCTCTTCGTCACGACCAAGGTGTGGCACGACAACCTCGAGCCCGACCGGCTGGTCAATTCCGTCGAAAGCAGCCTCTCCAAGCTCGACATCGGCTATATCGACCTGCTCCTGATCCACTGGCCGTCGAGCACGGTGCCGCTCGAGGAGACGCTCGCGGCGATGGCGCAGGTGAGGGAGTCCGGCTGCACCAGGCACATCGGCGTGTCGAACTTCCCTTCCGCCATGCTCGAGCGTGCGGTGCGCCTGTGCGACGCGCCGATCGTCGCGAACCAGATCGAGTACCACCCGTATCTCGACCAGACGAAGCCGCTCGAGATCGCCCGCGAGCACGACATCGTGACGACCGCCTACGCGCCGATCGCGCGGGGCAAGGTGCTCGAGGATGCGGTGATCCGCGAGATCGCCGAGGAGCACGGCAAGAGCCCGACCCAGGTGACGCTGCGCTGGCTGGTCCAGCAGGACCGGGTGGCGGCGATCCCGCGCACCTCGAAGGTCGAGCGGCTTCAGGAGAACATCGACATCTTCGACTTCGAGCTGACGCACCAGGAGATGGACCGCATCTTCGCGCTCGCGCGCCCGGACGGACGCCTGGTGAACACCGCCTGGGCGCCCGAGTGGGACTGAGCCGAAGGTGGCGGCGACATTAACCACGTTGGCAGATTCCGCCTCTCCGGGCGGCTGATTCCTCTCACGGTTTAGCTCCCGTTACCCGCACCATCCAAATCCTCCCTGGGGACGTGACGAAAGGGGGGACGAGGGATGCGACCGAAGAGTGTAATCTTGACGCTGCTGCTGGCGGGTATATTGACGTCCTCGGCCATTCATCTGGGGCGGCTCTGGGTCCGTGCCGATGCACCGCTGCATCCGCACGTCCGGCAGTATGCCGGCGGACCCGAGTGGCTCAATCGGTAGGCCAGCGGGCGCTGTCTTGGCCCCCCGGGCCTGAAGCGACCACGGTTATCCCGGAGCGCAGACGTGTTGGAAGCCCTGAGATCACTCGCCGTCGCCGCGGTGCTCCTCGCCGTTGCCGGCGGGCCCGCGCTGGCGCAGACGGAAGCGCAGGCGAAGGCACAGGCGCAGGAAGAGCTGTCGGACGGCGAGAAGATCGACCAGTGCCTCGCCGCGGTGACGAATGCGGGCTCGGACCCGCGGGCCTGCGTCGGCGTGGTGGCGGATCCCTGCCTCGAGAAGATCGGCGACGGCGCCAAGGCCGAGGCGGCGCAGTGCATGCAGCGCGAGACGACCATCTGGGCAGAGCACCTCGTGAGCTCGGTCAAGGAGCTCGCCTCGGTGCTCGGCGACGATGCGCCGCAGTCGCTGGCGGACGTCCAGGATGCCTGGAACACCTATCGCCAGCGGCGCTGCGCCTTCGGCAAGGTCCTGTACCACGACACCGAGCTGGCGCTGGTCTGGCGGGCGACCTGCATGCTCGAGGAGACAGGCCGGCGCGCCGTGGAGATCGGGGCCATTCTCAAGGAAGCGCGCAACCGGGGCGGATGACGGCATGTTCTATGTCGTCTCGAAGCTCGCCTGGCTGCTGCTCGCGCCGAGCAACCTGATCTGTCTCCTCATCCTGCTCGGCGTCGTCCTCACGTTCACGCGGCTGGCGCGATGGGGCAGGGGCATCGCGGCGCTCGGCGTGGTGCTGCTCGCCGTCCTCGGCTTCGGGCCGGTTGCGAACATCCTCATCCTGCCGCTCGAGCAGCGCTTCCCCCTGCCGGCCGAGGGGGTCGCCGCGCCCGACGGCATCATCGTCCTCGGCGGCTCCTTCGACACCTCGGTGACCAAGGCGCGCGGCCAGGTCGCGCTCAACGAGGCCGGCGACCGGCTGACGGCGTTCGCGGGTCTCGCCCGCGAGTACCCGCAGGCCCGGCTGGTCTTCACCGGCGGCTCCGGCGACCTGATTCTCGCCTCGGCCAACGAGGCCGAGACGGCGCGCCGGCTGCTCGCGACGCTCGGCCTGGCGAGCGGGCGGCTGGAGCTCGAGGATCGCTCGAGGAACACCTGGCAGAACGCTGCCTACACGGCCGATCTCGTGCATCCCCAGCCAGGGCAGGTCTGGTGGCTCGTCACCTCCGCCTACCACATGCCGCGGGCGATGGGCGCCTTCCGCGAGGCGGGGTTCGACGTCAGGGCTTACCCCGTCGACTACCGGACTCGCGGCTGGCAGGACGCGACTCGCCTCTTCGGCACGGTGTCGGAAGGCCTGCGGCGCCTCGACGTGGCGACCCGCGAGTGGATCGGGCTCACCGCCTACTGGGTCACCGGCCGCAGCTCGACGTGGTTTCCCGGCCGGGACGGCTAGGCCGGCCGCGAAGGCTCCGATGCAGGAGATCCCGTCAACTCTCTGGCAACATGAGGGTGTTCAGGTGCCGCGTGTGCGCCGGCGGGAGCCGGCACATCTGGGCGCAAAGTCCACCCCCGACAGACGGGGCTTGCGTCTACGGTTAAGGAAGTGTAACGGATCTGAGCGTCGCGATCTGGGGGGATCTGGGCGACGTGACCACTTCCAACATCTCTGATGAGGCATTCTTGATGGAGCGAGACGCTGAGCCGTCTTATCTGCGCGTGACCTTCTGGGCGCTGACCGTGCTGGTCGGGACGCTGCTGGTGGCCGCGTTGTTCGGCGGGTTCGAGCCCGTCGCGATCGCAGCGCGATAATCGAGAAATTCGGAATTCCCTGAGACGGCGCGGCCACTGCGGCCGCGCCGTCTTTGCGTCCGGGGGGCGGCGATTGCCAAGCGGCCCGCCGGCCCCATCTTTCCCCGCGCAACGACACCGCACAGGGAGGGACCGTCATGCAGGCCTTGATCGTGGGCGCGGGTGAGGGGCTGTCGGCGAGCGTCGCGCGCGCCTTCGCCGCCGACGGAATGAAGCTCAGCCTCGCGTCGCGCCATCCCGAGAGGCTGATGGAGCTGGCGCGCGAGATCTCCGCCGAGACCTATCGCTGCGACGTCGCGAGCCGCGCCGACGTCGAATCGCTGTTCGAGACGCTAGACGGCAGCGGCGCGACGCCGGACGTCGTGCTGTTCAACCCGAGCGCCAGGGCGCGCGGGCCCCTCGTCGATCTCGATCCCGACGACGTCGCGCGGACCCTGACGGTGACCGCCCATGGCGGCTTCCTCGTGGCGCAGGCGGCCGCCCGCCGGATGCTCGGCAAGGGCGGCGGCACGATCCTGTTCACGGGTGCCTCGGCCAGCGTGAAGGGCTATCCCCAGTCGGCGCCCTTCGCGATGGGCAAGTTCGCCCTGCGCGGGCTGGCCCAGAGCATGGCGCGCGAGCTGCAGCCGAAGAACATCCACGTCTGCCATTTCGTGATCGACGGCGCGATCGCCAATCCCGGCCGCACGCCGGAGACGCCGGACGCCATGCTGGAGCCCGACGCGATCGCGCAGACCTACCTGCACGTCGTCAGGCAGCATCGCAGCGCCTGGACGTCGGAGGTCGAGCTGCGGCCGTGGGTCGAGAAGTTCTAGGCCCCGTCGGGACGGCGCCGGCCGTCCTCACACGTCCAGGTCCACCCAGACGGGCACGTGGTCGGAGGGCTTCTCCCAGCTCCTGACGGCGCGGTCGATGCCCGACGCCTTCATCCTGTCGGCCGCCTGCGGCGACAGCAGGAGATGGTCGATCCGGATGCCGTCGTTCTTCTGCCACGAGCCCCCCGTGTAGTCCCAGAACGTGTAGACGTCCTGGCCGGGGTGATGGACGCGGATGCCGTCGGTCAGGCCGAGATGGACGAGCGCGCGGAACAGGGCGCGGCTCTCCGGCTGGAAGAGCGCGTCGTTGGTCCATTTCGCCGGGTTCTTCGCGTCCGCCTCGGTCGGGATGACGTTGTAGTCGCCGGCGAGCACCATCGGCTCCTCGAGCCTGAGCCGCGCCTCCGCGTGGAGGCGCAGCCGCTCGAGCCAGGCGAGCTTGTAGGCGAACTTGTCGCCGCCGATCGGGTTGCCGTTCGGCAGGTAGATCGAGGCCACCCGCACCGTGCCGTGCTCGCCCGGGATCACCGCCTCGATGAACCGGGCGTGGGTGTCCTCGTCGTCGCCCGGCAGGCCGTCGGACACGTCCTCGATCGGCCGGCGCGACAGGATCGCCACGCCGTTGAAGCCCTTCTGGCCGTGCACCGCGACGTTGTAGCCGAGGCTCTCGATGTCCGAGGCGGGAAACGCCTCGGTCTGGCACTTGATCTCCTGCAGGCAGACGACGTCGGGCTTCTCCTCGGCGAGCCAGGTCTGCAGGTTGCCGATGCGGGCGCGCACGCCGTTGATGTTCCAGGTCGCGATGCGCATGGCTCTAGCTTTCGCCGCGACGTGCCGTCACGTCGTGTTGGAGGTCGACCGGCCGCATCGGCCGGTCAGATGGAGAAGGAGGTGCCGCAGCCGCAGGAGGCGGTGGCGTGGGGATTCCTGACCTGGAAGGACGCGCCGATCAGCTCGTCGACGAAGTCGATCTCCGAGCCGCCCATGTACATGAGCGAGATCGGGTCGATGAGGACGGTGACGCCCTCCTTCTCGATCACGACGTCGTCGTCGGCCTGCTCCGATTCGAGGTCGAAGCCGTACTGGAAGCCCGAGCAGCCGCCGCCGGACACGGTCACGCGCAGGGCCTTCTTCTCCGGCTCGCGGGCGAGGATCTGGCCGATGCGGCGCGCGGCGCGGTCGGTGACCGTCACGCTGTCGCCGGCAGGGGATGTCATGGTGTCGGTCGTCATCGGAATGCTCCGCCGTTCAAGCGCTTGCGGGAGGGGTGGCCTCGGGGGCGCGAAGCTGCCAATAACGTAGGAACTCCGTCGTCCCTGTCAACGAGACCCCATGCTCGAGACCGCCGCCGCGCGGGCCGTCCGCGTCGTCGCCTCCTATGCCTGCGATCCCCTCCGCTCCCGCGGCCGAGCCGTGCCGGAGGAGGGCAGCGCGACGCGCAGCGACTTCCAGCGCGACCGCGACCGCATCCTGCACTCGACCGCGTTCCGGCGCCTCAAGTACAAGACGCAGGTCTTCGTCTACCACGAGGGCGACCACTACCGGACCCGGCTCACCCACACGCTCGAGGTGGCGCAGATCGCCCGGTCGCTCGCCCGCAGCCTCGGCCTCGACGAGGACCTCGCCGAGGCGGTCGCGCTGGCGCACGATCTCGGCCACCCGCCGTTCGGCCACGCCGGCGAGCGGGCCCTGCAGCGGCTGACGGCCGGGATCGGCGGCTTCGACCACAACGCCCAGTCGCTGCGCGTCGTGACGCAGCTCGAGCGGCGCTATGCCGCCTTCGACGGGCTGAACCTGACCTGGGAGACGCTCGAGGGGATCGTCAAGCACAACGGCCCGGTCGCGCCCGACGACCCGGAGGCGACGCCCTTCCTCCTCAAATGGGCGCAGGAGGCGGGGGCCGATCTCTCCACCCGCGCGCCGGGCGAGGCGCAGGCGGCCGCGATCGCCGACGACATCGCCTACAACAGCCACGACATCGACGACGGCCTGCGGGCCGGGCTGTTCTCCGTCGACGAGCTCTGCGCGGCGGTGCCGCTCGTCGCGCGCTACGTCGAGGCGATCCGCGCAGCGCTACCCGGACCTGCCGCTCGGCCGCCTGACGCACGAGATCGTCCGCCGCCTGATCACCGGCATGGTCGAGGACGTGCTGCGGGTCGCATCCGCCCGGCTCGAGGAGCTCAGGCCCGCGACCGCCGACGACCTGCGCGCGGCCCCGGTCCAGATCCTCGCCTTCTCCGACGACATGCAGGACGAGGTGAGGGCGATGCGCGCCTTCCTGTTCGGCCGCATGTATCGCCACGAGCGGGTGATGGCGGTGATGCGCCAGGCGGAGGACCACGTCGAGCGGATGTTCCGAGGCTCCTCGAGCGTCCGGACGACCTGCCCGAGGAGTGGCGGGAGGACGCGCACGACGACCCGGCGCGGCTGACCCGGACGGTCTGCGACTACATCGCGGGCATGACCGACCGCTACGCCATCGCCGAATACGAGCGGCTGTTTGACGCCCGGTCGGAATTGCGCTAGGCGCGCGGTCGCGCCTCCGTAGTTCAGCGTCGAGCGCGCCAGGAGTTCTCCGCATGGACGTTTTCACCGATTTTACCGGCCGCCTCGCCGAGGCGGTCCGGGAGCTGGCGGACGCCGGTGAGATCCCGCAGGGCCTCGAGACGGACCGCATCACCGTCGAGCCGCCGCGCGACCCGAGCCACGGCGACCTCGCCACCAACGCCGCGATGGTGCTGGCGAAGCCGGCCGGGATGAAGCCGCGCGAGCTCGCGGAGAAGCTCGTCTCGCGGCTCGACACGACGCGCGACGTCGCCGAGGCGAGGTGGCGGGGCCGGGCTTCGTCAACCTCCGCCTGAGCGACGACTACTGGCGCGGCCAGCTCGCGGAGGTCATGGCGGCCGGCGAATCCTACGGCCGCAGCGCCATCGGCAAGGGCCGGAAGGTGAACGTCGAGTACGTCTCGGCCAATCCGACCGGGCCGATGCATGTCGGCCATTGCCGCGGCGCCGTGTTCGGCGACGCGCTGGCCGGGCTGCTCGCCTATGCCGGCTACGAGGTGACGCGCGAGTACTACATCAACGACGCCGGCGCCCAGGTCGACGTCCTCGCCCGCTCGGCCTTCCTGCGCTACCGCGAGGCGCTCGGCGAGGAGATCGGCGACGATCCCCGACGGCCTCTATCCCGGCGACTACCTGAAGCCGGTCGGGCGAGGCGCTCGCCGCCGAGCACGGCGACGCGCTGCGGCAGATGCCGGAGGAGGCGTGGCTGCCGGTCGTGCGCGAGACGTCGATCCGCATGATGATGGAGCTGATCCGCGGCGACCTCGCGGCGCTCGACATCGAGCACGAGGTGTTCTTCTCCGAGGCGAGCCTGAAGGGGCCGCCCGACCGGATCGCCGAGACGATCGAGGACCTGCGCAGCACGCGGCCTCATCTACGAGGGCCGCCTGCCGCCGCCGAAGGGCCAGCTGCCGGAGGACTGGGAGGACCGCGAGCAGACGCTGTTCCGCGCCACCGAGTTCGGCGACGACGTCGACCGGCCGCTGATGAAGTCGGACGGCAGCTACACCTATTTCGCCTCCGACATCGCCTATCACCGCGACAAGTACCGGCGCGGCTTCCCGGAGATGATCGACGTGCTGGGCGCCGACCACGGCGGCTACGTCAAGCGCATGCAGGCGGCGGTCAAGGCGGTGACCGCACGGCGAAGGGCACCTCGACTGCCGGCTCTGCCAGCTCGTGAAGCTGTTCCGCGGCGGCGAGCCGGTGAAGATGTCGAAGCGCGCCGGGAGAGTTCGTCACGCTGCGCGAGGTGGTCGAGGAGGTCGGCCGCGACGTCGTGCGCTTCATGATGCTGACGCGCAAGAACGACGCGCCGCTCGACTTCGACTTCGAGAAGGTGACGGAGCAGTCGAAGGACAATCCCGTCTTCTACGTCCAGTACGCCCACGCCCGCGCGCATTCGGTCTTCCGGAACGCCGCGGAAGTTCTGCCCGAGGTGAGCTTTCCTCTCGCGGTGGAGGCCGACCTCTCGCAGCTTCAGGATCCCGCGGAGATCGCCCTGATCCGGCAGATGGCGGACTTTCCGCGGCTGATCGAGCAGGCCGCGGTCGCGCACGAGCCGCACCGCGTCGCCTTCTACCTCTACGAGCTGGCCAGCGGCTTCCACGGGCTTTGGAATCGCGGCAAGGACGTGCCACAATTACGCTTTATTAACCCAGAAGATCGAGCGTTGTCGCTCGCTAGACTGGCGCTTGTTCAGTCCGTCGCCAGCGTGGTTTCGGCGGGCCTCCGGGTGCTTGGCGTGGAGCCGGTCACCGAGATGCGTTGAAGGCAGCTGGCAACGTCCCCTTGTGTTGCATTGCTGGCCCGGCCGACCGGCCGGAGCTCAACCGAGATAGTTGACCATGTCGAATAACGGTCTCCGTCGCTCAGGCTACAACTGGAGAGACCAGCAGGACGATCCGCAGGGCAACGGCCCGCAGGACGATCCGTTGTCCGAGCTCGCGCGCCTCATCGAGGAAGATCCGTTCGCCGATTTCGAGCATGGCCAGAGGGCGCCGGCCCCGGCACAGGTTTCTTCGGGCCAGGCTTCTTCGGGCAAGCAGCAGGGCTGGCCGTGGGACGTCGAGGCGGACCCGTTCGGCTCGGCGGAGGACCCGGCGGGTGCCCACCCCGACGAGTTCGCCGCGCCCGCCGGCGAGGAGTGGGAGCAGTCGGCCGACGCGTTCGACGACGAGGAGGCGCGCTACGCCGGTGCGGCCTACCGCGACTATCCCGCCGACCGTGAGGCGTGGACCGCGCCGGGCGAGCACACCGAGCCCGAGTTCAGCGAGGACTACCCCGCCCACGACAGCTACGTCTTCGACGACCAGGGCTATCCGCACCGCGTGCAGGCCGGCACCTCGTATGTCGACGACGGGTCCTTCGACGCCGACCCGCATTTCGACGGCAGCGGCCATCTCGCGCCGCTCGGCGGCGAGCGCGACGGGCGCCGCCGCCACCGCAAGACGGCGATGTTCGGCGCGGTCGCGCTGCTCGCGCTCGCCGGCGGCGTCGGGGCGGTCGCCTATCGCCAGATGACGCCTGCCGCGAATGACGGGCCGCCGATCCTCGTCGCCGCCGAGAACCAGCCGGTGAAGATGAAGCCGGCCGACCCGGGCGGCACGGCGGTGCCGAACCAGGACAAGATCGTGTTCGACCGCGCCAACGGCATCGCGGCGAGCGGCAAGACGGAAGAGCGCATCGTCTCGCGCGAGGAGCCCGTCGAGAACGTGCCGCTGCGCGACGACGCGGCGCAGGCGCCGAACGCAGCCCCTGCGGCAGCCGACGAGGGCGAGCCCAAGCGCGTCCGCACCGTCGTCGTGAAGCCCGACGGCACGATCGTCGACCAGTCGAGCGAGAGCGGCCAGGCCGAGCAGGCCGTCGCGATGATCGAGCAGTCCGGCGACGCCGCGGGCGCGACCGGGCCGGTCGCGCTCTACGATTCCGGCACCCCGGCACCCGCTGCGGATGCGGCGGCGCCGGCGCCCGAGGCCGCTGCTCCTGCGCCGGCAGCGGATGCCGCGCCGGCCGCGGCTCCTGCCGCTCCGGCACCCGCGGCGGAGGCCGCGCCCGCCGCCGACGCGGCGCAGCCCGCCGCCGAGCCTCGCGCCTGCGGCCGAAGCCGCCGCGCCCGCCGTGCCGATGCCGCCGGCGCGGCCGGCCGACGCGCCGAGGACCGCTGCCGCGAGCAAGCCGCAGCAGGCCTTCGTGCCGCCGAGCGCCTCCGAGGAGCGGGCGCAGGATTCCGGCAAGCCGATGCAGCTCGTGCCGCAATCCGCCGGCACGCAGGTCGCCAACGCGCCGACGGCCGCGACCGGCGACGCCGCCGCGCTCGTGCCAAACGGCGCGCTCGGGCCAGGCCGCGTCGCCCGCGACCCAGCAGGCGTCGCAGGCCCAGAGCTTCGCCGACGGCGGCTACGTCGTGCAGGTCTCCTCGACCCGCGCCGAGGCCGACGCGCAGGCGACGGCGAACCGGGTGAAGCAGAAATACGACGGCGTGCTGTCGGGCTACGACACCACGGTGCAGCGGGCCGACCTCGGCGACAGGGGCATCTACTACCGCGTCGCGGTCGGTCCCATGGCCGATTCCTCGACCGCGGCGAGCGTGTGCGGCCGCCTGAAGTCCGCCGGTCTCGACTGCTTCGTGCGGCGCAACTGATGCCGCGTTGACCAGGGCCCGGGCAGCCGGTAACCACGGCGAATGACAAAGGCGCTGATCGTCGGCTGCTCCGGCCCGGAACTCACTCCCGAGGAAGTCGCCTTCCTGCGGGAGGAGGACCCCTGGGGCCTCATCCTGTTCGCCCGCAACTGCCCCAGCCCGACCTCCGTCGAGGCGCTGGTCGCGGCCTTCCGCGAGGTGGTCGGCCGCGAGGATGCCCCCGTGCTGATCGACCAGGAGGGCGGCCGCGTCCAGCGGCTGAAGCCGCCCTACTGGTCGGCCTATCCCTCCGGCGCCGCCATAGAGGCGCTCTACCGCCGCGACCCGGACGCCGGGCGGCAGGCGGCGCGCCTGGCGGGCCGGCTGATCGCCGAGGACCTGCGCCTGCTCGGCATCACCGTCGACTGCCTGCCGGTTCTCGACGTGCGCTGCGAGGGCACGCACGACGTGATCGGCGACCGCGCGTATGGCAGCGACGCCAAGACGGTCGTGACGCTCGGCCGCGCCGTGACCGAAGGCCTCCGCAGCGGCGGCGTCGCGCCCGTCATGAAGCACGTGCCGGGGCACGGCCGCGCCGGGGCGGACAGCCACCTCGAGCTGCCGGTCGTCGATGCCGCGCTCGACGATCTGCGGGCCGTCGATTTCGCGCCCTTCGCGGAATTGGCGGACCTGCCGATGGCGATGACCGCGCACGTCCTCTACACCGCGCTCGATCCGGACCGCTGCGCGACGCTGTCGCCGTCGATCGTCGGCGACGTGATTCGCGGCGAGATCGGCTTCGACGGCCTGCTGATGAGCGACGACCTTTCGATGAAGGCGCTGCAGGGATCGCTGTCGCGAGCGAACGGAAGCCGCGATTTCGGCTGGCTGCGACGTCGCGCTCCACTGCAACGGCGATCTGAGCGAAATGCGCGAGGCGGCCGCGGCCAGCCCGGCGCTGTCCGGCCGGGCGGAGGAGCGGGCCGCCGCCGCGCTCGCCTGGGCCCGGCGCGACTGGACCGACATCCTCGACGCGCGCGACGATCTTCGCCGGCTGCTGGGAGAGGAGACGGGGTGAGGGCATGAGCGCCGGAGAGGGAGACTCGTGGGATGTGCCGCCGCGCGATCGCTCCGAGACGCTCATCGTCGACGTCGAGGGGTTCGAGGGGCCGCTCGACCTGCTCCTCGCCCTGGCGCGCACCCAGAAGGTCGACCTGACGCGAATCTCGATCCTCGCCCTCGTCGAGCAGTATCTGGACTACGTCGAGGAGGCGCGCCGGCTGAGGCTCGAGCTCGCCGCCGACTACCTCGTGATGGCGGCGTGGCTCGCCTATCTCAAGTCGCGCCTGCTGCTTCCCAAGCAGGAGGAGGACGAGCCGAGCGGCGAGGAGATGGCGGCCCACCTGGCGCTGCGCCTGCGGCGGCTCGAGGCGATGCGCGACGCCGCGGCGCGGCTCGTCAACCGCGACCGGCTGGGGCGCGACGTCTTCGCCCGCGGCATGCCCGAGGGCATGCAGGTCTTCCGCCGGAGCAGGTACGAGGCGACGCTCTACGACCTCCTCAAGGCGTATGGCGCGCGGCGCAGCCAGAATGCCGCGAGCCGCGTCGTCTTCCACAAGCGCAGCGTCGTCGGCCTGCAGGAGGCGCGCGAGATCCTGACGCGGCTGATCGGCGATCTTGCGGCGTGGACGCCGATGGACGTCCTGATGGGCGCGTTCCCGTCCGCCCCCGCCCTGCGGGCGACGAGCCTCGCCAGCGCCTTTTCCGCCTCGCTCGAGCTCTGCCGCGAGGGCCAGATCGATCTGCGCCAGGAGCGTCCCTTCGCGCCGCTCTACCTCCGGGCGCGTCCCGACGCCGAAACCTGACGCATCCGCGCCGGAGCCCCAGCATGGCCGAACGCCTGCACGTCGTCGAAAGCATCATCTCGAGCGAGCACCGCGAGCAGCTGCGCATGCTCGAGGCGCTCCTGTTCGCCGCCGCCGAGCCGCTCGACCTCGGCACGCTGCGGACGCGCATGCCGGAGGGCGCCGACATCCCGGCGCGGCTGCGCGAGCTGCAGGCGAACTACGCCCATCGCGGCGTCCACCTCGTGGAGGTCGGCGGCCGCTGGCGCTTCCATACGGCGCCCGATCTCGCCCACCTCCTGCGGCGCGACGCCGTGGAGCGGAAGCCCCTCTCGCGGGCCGCGCTCGAGACGCTGGCGATCATCGCCTATCACCAGCCGGTGACGCGGGCCGAGATCGAGGAGGTGAGGGGGGTCTCGACGAGCAAGGGCACGCTCGACGTGCTGATGGAGACGGGCTGGGTGCGCATGCGCGGCCGGCGCCGCTCGCCGGGCCGGCCGGTGACCTACGGCACCACCCCCGAGTTCCTCGACCATTTCACGCTGCAGAGCCTCGACGACCTGCCGGGCCTCGACGAGCTCAAGGGCTCGGGCCTGCTCGAGGGCCGGCTGCCGCCGGACTTCTCGGTGCCGCGCCCCGGAGCCTCCGACGATCCCGACGAGGACCCGCTCGACGGCGAGGAGCCGGCGGACGACGAGGACGACCGGTGAGCGCGGCGATGGCGGACAGTGCTGCCGAGCGCCGCGAATCGCCTGGCGGCCGCGGCAAGGCGGGGGCTTCCTTCGCGGCACAGCTCTCCTTCGAGGGCGTGACGATGCTCTACGGCCGCAACGCCGCCGTCCGGGAGCTCTCGCTGACGGTGGAGCCGGCACAGATTCTCTGCCTGCTCGGCCCCTCGGGCTGCGGCAAGTCGACGCTCCTGCGGCTCGCCGCCGGGCTCGAGCGCCCGACCTCCGGCCGCGTCCTGCTCGATGGCCGCGAGGTGTCGGGGCCGGAGCGCTTCGTGCCGGCGGAAAAGCGCGGCGTCGGGCTGATGTTCCAGGATTTCGCGCTCTTTCCGCATCTCTCGGTCCTCCGGAACGTGATGTTCGGGCTGTCCGGCGTCTCGCGGCACGAGGCCGAGCGCACCGCGGTGACGGCGCTGCGGCGGGTCGGTCTCGAGCGCCACCGCGACCTCTATCCGCACCTTCTGTCCGGCGGCGAGCAGCAGCGCGTGGCGCTCGCCCGGGCGATCGCGCCGCGGCCCCGCATGCTCCTGATGGACGAGCCGTTCTCGGGGCTCGACGCGAGGCTGCGCGACGACGTGCGCGACGAGACGATCTCGGTGCTGCGCGAGACGAGGGCGACCTGCGTCGTCGTCACGCACGACCCCGAGGAGGCGATGCGCATGGGCGACCGAATCGCGCTGATGCGCGGCGGCCGCCTCGCGCAGCTCGGCACGCCGGAAGAGCTCTACCGCCGCCCGAAGGATCTCGCCACGGCCCGTTTCTTCAGTCCGATCAACGAGATCCGGGGAGAGATTCGAGCGGGATGCGTGGTCACGCCGCTCGCCAGGTTCGCCGCGCCGCCCGGCCTCTCGGAGGGCCCGGTGACGGTCGCGGTCCGGCCGCACCACCTGGCGGTCCGGCCGCTCGGACGGGGCGCGCACGCCCGCATCGTCCGCCGCCGCTTCCTCGGCGAGGTCGAGCACGTCGAGGTGTCGGCGCAGGGCGTCGACGAGATCCTGCACCTGCGGCTCGATGCCGCGGCGGTGCCGGAGGCCGGTTCCGAGTTCGCAATCGGCTTCGAGCCCCGCGACGCATTGATCTTCGCCAACGAAACGTCTTGAGTGGTGCGCCACATGTGTTGCTGGGGGCGCAAGGTACCTATAGATTGCGCTCGAGGGCCCATACCCTTGGTGGGGGGAACGGCCGCAGGAGATTGTAATGTCGCCAAGTTGGTTTCAGATTCTGATCGTCGTCGTACTGCTCGTGCTGCTCTTCGGACGCGGCAAGATTTCCGAGCTGATGGGCGACGTCGCGAAGGGTATCAAGAGCTTCAAGCAGGGCATGGCCGAGGACGAGACCGAGTCGAAGCGCGAACAGCAGCGCACGATCGACCACCAGCCGTCCGAGACCGTGGACACGAAGCACGAGAGCACCGTACACAACCGGTCCGCCGAGAACGTGAGCTGAGGGCCCATTCGGCGCGAAATCCGGATGTGCGCGGCCCTGCGTGGCGTCCGCGCGGCGGGAAAGGCTCATGTTAGACATCGGTTGGAGTGAGATGCTCGTGATCGGCGTGGTCGCGGTCCTTGTGGTCGGGCCACGCGAGCTTCCGAGCATGTTGCGAACCTTCGGCAAGTATGCCGGACAGCTTCGCCGCATGGCGGGCGAGTTCCAGTCGCAGTTCAACGACGCGCTGAAGGAAGCGGAGCTCGACGAGGTGAAGCGGGGCATCGAGAGCGTGCGCTCCGCGTCCCCCGCCAACCAGCTCCGCAAGGAGCTCGGCTCCTTCAAGGATGCCGCCAACGGCATGCGCAAGGCGGTGGAGGATCCGGCGGCCCCGTCGACCCCCGCCGCGAAGCCGGAGGAGGCGGACGGCGTCCGCCCCGACCCGGCGGCACCCGTCGCCGGCGAGGCGCCGCCGACACCGGCCCACGTCGGCGAGGAGCAGGCCGCGCCTGTTCCGGAAGACAAGAAGACTGCCACGGCCGAGACGGCCTCGTGATCCGACGGGTTCCATGAGTCAGGACGACATCGAAGCTTCGCGCGCGCCGCTGATCGAGCATCTCATCGAGCTGCGGCGGCGCCTGATGTATTCCGTCATCGCGCTGTCGATCGGGTTCATCTTCTGCTTCTTCTTCGCTTCGGATATCTTCAACATCCTCCTGAAGCCCTATGAATGGGCGGTCGGGAGCGTGAAGGATCTCGAGCTGATCTACACGGCGCCGCAGGAATATTTCTTCACGCAGCTGAAGATCGCCCTGTTCGGCGGCCTGTTCCTGTCGTTCCCGGTCATCGCGTCGCAGCTCTACATGTTCGTCGCGCCCGGCCTCTACAAGAACGAGCGCGGCGCGTTCCTGCCGTTCCTGGTCGCCACGCCGATCCTGTTCATCCTCGGCGCGTCGCTCGTCTACTTCATGACGATGCCGCTGGTGATGAAGTTCTTCCTGTCGATGCAGCAGACGGGGGGCGAGGACCAGGCGCGGATCCAGCTCGTGGCGCGGGTCAGCGAGTATCTCAGCCTCATCATGACGCTGATGTTCGCGTTCGGCCTGTGCTTCCAGCTGCCGGTGCTCCTGACGCTGCTCGGCCGCGTCGGCATCGCCACGGCGGACGGCCTGAAGGCCAAGCGCAAGTACGCGATCGTCATCACCTTCGCCGTCGCCGCGTTCCTGACGCCGCCGGACCCGATCAGCCAGATCGGGCTTGCGCTGCCCACCCTGCTTCTCTACGAAATCTCGATCATATCGGTGCGCATGGTCGAGAAGAAGCGCGCGGAGGCCGAGGCCGAGCGGGAAGCGTCAGACTGACCTTCGGCCGGCGCGGCTCGCGCGGGCCCTTCCGCTGCGCGTGCAGGCGAAAACTTCCAGTCCGGCGGCGCAATGTTCGACATCAAATGGATCCGCGACAATCCCGAGGCGTTCGACGAGGGGATGCGCAAGCGCGGCCTCGAATCGCCGCGGGAGAGCCTCCTGGCGCTCGACGACCAGCGGCGCGAGCACATCCGCAAGCTGCAGGACGCGCAGGAGCGCCGCAACGCGGCCTCCAAGGAGATCGGCAAGGCCAAGGCCTCGGGTGACGAGGCGGCGGCGCAGAAGCTGATCGACGAGGTCGCCGAGCTGAAGGCCTTCGTGCAGACCGGCGAGGATCGCGAGCGCGAGCTGTCGAGCGCGCTCGAGACCGAGCTCGCCCAGATCCCGAACATCCCGCTCGACGAGGTGCCGGAAGGCCCCGACGAGACGGCGAATGTCGAGGTCCGGCGGCACCTCGAGCCGAAGCCGCTGAACTTCGAGGCGAAGCAGCACTTCGAGATCGGCGAGGGCCTCGGCCTCATGGACTTCGAGGTCGCCTCGAAGCTGTCCGGCGCCCGATTCGTCGTTCTGCGCCAGCAGCTTGCGCGGCTCGAGCGCGCGCTCGGCAACTTCATGCTCGACCTGCACACGGGCGAGCACGGCTACACCGAGATCAACCCGCCGCTCCTCGTGCGCGACGAGGTGATGTTCGGCACCGCCCAGCTTCCGAAGTTCGTCGACGACCAGTTCCGCACGACCGACGGCCGCTGGCTCATCCCGACCGCGGAGGTCGTGCTGACCAATCTCGTGCGCGAGGAGATCCTCGACGAGGGCAGCCTGCCGATTCGCGTCACCGCGTGGACGCCGTGCTTCCGCGCCGAGGCGGGCGCCGCCGGCCGCGACACGCGCGGCATGATCCGGCAGCACCAGTTCGCCAAGGTCGAGCTCGTCTCCATCACGGCGCCCGAGCGCTCGCTGGAGGAGCACGAGCGCATGACGGCCTGCGCGGAGGAGGTGCTGAAGCGCCTCGACCTGCCGTTCCGCACCATCACGCTGTGCACCGGCGACATGGGCTTCTCCTCGCGCAAGACCTACGACATCGAGGTCTGGCTGCCGGGACAGAACGCCTACCGCGAGATCTCCAGCTGCTCGGTGTGCGGCGACTTCCAGGCCCGGCGCATGCAGGCGCGCTACCGGCCGTCGGCCGAGAAGGGCGTGCGCTACGTCCACACGCTGAACGGCTCCGGCACGGCGGTCGGCCGCGCCCTCGTGGCCGTGATCGAGAACTACCAGCAGGCCGACGGCTCGATCGTCATTCCCGATGCGCTCCGCCCCTACATGGCCGGGGCCGAGACCATCGACATGCCGAAGTGAGGACGAAGGCGACATGCGCATTCTTGTGACGAACGACGACGGCATCCATGCGCCGGGCCTGAAGTCCTGCGAGAAGATCGCGCGCGCCCTCTCCGACGACGTCTGGGTCGTCGCCCCCGAAACCGACCAGAGCGGCGCGTCGCATTCGCTGACGCTCAACGATCCGCTGCGCCTGAGGGAGGTCTCGGACCGGCACTTCGCCGTGAAGGGCACGCCGACCGACTGCGTCATCATGGCGGTCAAGCACGTCATGCCGGAGCCGCCGGACCTCGTGCTGTCCGGCGTCAACCGCGGCCACAACGTCGCCGAGGACGTCACCTATTCCGGCACCATCGCTGGCGCCTTCGAGGGGTCGACGCTGGGCATCCGCTCGATCGCGCTCAGCCAGTCGGTGATCGGCGGCGAGAATCGCCGCGTGCCGTGGGAGACGGCGGAGGCGCATGGCCCGCAGGTCGTCCGCAGGCTTCTCGACAGCCGGCTCGACACCACGGTCATCCTCAACGTCAACTTCCCGCCCTGCGAGCCCGACGAGGTCACCGGCATCGAGGTGACGACCCAGGGGCGGCGGGACCAGGCGATGCTCGGCATCGACGCCCGGGTCGACGGCCGCGGCAACCCCTATTACTGGCTCGCCTTCGAGCGCCGGCAGTTCACGCCGGGCAAGGGCACCGACCTGAGGGCGCTCGACGACGGCGCGATCTCGGTGACGCCGCTCAGCCTCAACCTGACCGATTCGCTCCGCCCACGCGGTTCTCCTCGACCAGATGAGCCGGAAGGACGCCGGCTGAGCCCATGGGCGGCGAAGACGAGGAGGAGGGCGGCGAGCGGATTTCGGCGGCGCGCCTGACGATGGCCCTGCGCTCGCAGGGCGTTCGCGACCTCAAGGTCCTGCAGGCGATCGAGGGGCTGTCGCGCTCGCAGTTCGTCGACCCGCAATATGCCGCCTACGCCTATCACGACCGCTCTCTCCCGATCGCCTGCGGCCAGACGATCAGCCAGCCCTATGTCGTCGCCTACATGACCGGGCAGCTCCGCGTCGGCGAGCGCGACAAGGTGCTCGAGATCGGCACGGGCTCGGGCTATCAGGCCGCGATCCTGTCGCGGATGTGCCGGCGGGTCTACACGATCGAGCGCTACC
Source organism: uncultured Alphaproteobacteria bacterium (assembly GCA_963816555.1). Classification (GTDB taxonomy): domain Bacteria; phylum Pseudomonadota; class Alphaproteobacteria; order Rhizobiales; family Tepidamorphaceae; genus Lutibaculum. The sequence continues at coordinate 210,297 of CAWFLD010000014.1, forward strand.
GGACCCTGCTGCGCGAGGCGGAGGCGCGATTCGAGAGGCTCGGCCTGTCGAACATCACCGCGCTGCTCGGCGACGGCATGAAGGGCTGGCCGAGCCAGGCGCCGTTCGACCGGATCATCGTCACGGCTGCCGCAGAGGAGGTGCCCGCGCTGCTCGTCGACCAGCTCAAGCCCGGCGGCATCATGATCGTGCCGGTCGGCCCGGTCGGCGGCGTGCAGCATCTCGTGCGCATCACGCGCACGGCGGAGGGTTTCGACGAGGAGCGCCTGATCGGCGTGCGCTTCGTGCCGCTCGTGCCGGGCAGGGCCGAGCAGCTTTAAGGCGATATTTACCCAAACACATCTTTACTGACGCCAAATGTTACCAGACGTGCGGCGTAGGTGAAGATCAATGCATGGCATGAAAATCGGGCTTCGGTCCTCCGTGGCGGCGCGTTGCCTGCTCGCTTGTGCCCTTGGTGCGACGCTTGCCGGGTGCAGCTCGGAAGTCACGCGCTTTGCGAGCCCGATGTTCGGAGACGGCGGCGACCCGCAATACACGGGCTCCATTCCGCCGACGCCGACCGAGCCGGTACAGTCCGGCGCGCTCGGCGCCCCCGGCCAGTCGCCGTACCAGAGCGGCGGCGGCTATAGCGGCGGCACGCCGTCCTATGGCGGCGCGGGAGCGGGCGTGCAGTCCTCGCCCCTCGACCGCCCCGCGACGGGACAGCCGATGTACGGGGCAGCCTCGGGCGGCCAGTCCGGCGACGGACGCAGCGTGACGCTCGGCGCCGGCGAGACGCTCGACACGATCTCCCGCCGCTACTCGGTGCCGCGCCAGGCGCTGATGGACGTCAACGGCATCAACGACGCCAACGCGGTGCGGCCGGGCCAGCAGCTCGTCATCCCGACCTACTCGGCCAGCCGCGGCGGCTGGGTTGCGCCGCTGGCCGCGCCGAGCCAGCCGGCGAGCCAGGCGACCTACAACCAGCCGAGCTACAGCCAGCCGGCGCAGCCCGCAGCTCGCAGCAGCTCCGCCTCGTCCGCAGCCAGCGCCCCGGCGCAGCCGCGCGCCGACAAGCAGGCGGGCTCCACGCACCGGGTGCAGCCGGGCGAGACGGTCTACTCGATCGGTCGCGCCTACAATGTCAGCCCGAACGCGATCATCGCCGCGAACGACCTCGACAATCCCAACAACGTCCGCATCGGCACGGACCTCGTGATTCCCGGCGCCGGCAGCCAGCAGGCCGCGGCGCAGCCGCGGCAGTCGCAGCCTTCGCAGTCGAGCCTGCAGCCCCAGACGATGCAGCAGCAGGCGGCCGCGAAGGAGCAGCAGAGCCAGCCGCAGTCGCAGCCCCAGCAGCAGAGCCAGCCCGCGAGCCAGGCCGCCGCGCCGCAGGCAAAGCCCGAGCCCCAGAAGAACACGCAGGTCGCGATGGCGCCGTCGAGCGGCCAGACCGCGAACGACGCCGGCGTCAGCGGCACCCAGGCGATGGCCGGCGGCACGTTCCGCTGGCCCGTCCGCGGCCGCGTGATCTCGGCCTTCGGCGACAAGGGCAATGGCGGCAAGAACGACGGCATCAACATCTCGGTGCCGGCCGGCACCGCGGTGCGCGCCGCCGAGGACGGCACGGTCGCCTATGCCGGCAACGAGCTGAAGGGCTACGGCAACCTCGTCCTCATCCGCCACAAGGGCGACTGGGTGACGGCCTACGCCCACAACAGCGAGATCATGGTCCAGCGCGGCGACACGGTGAACCGCGGCCAGGTGATCGCCAAGGCCGGGCAGAGCGGCTCTGTGAACGCGCCGCAGGTCCATTTCGAGGTGCGCCGCAACTCGACGCCGGTCGATCCGCTGAAGTACCTCTCCGACAACTGAGCGCTCGCCATCGGCGAACGGCGAACCGCCCCGAGGCCCGGCCTGCGGGGCGGTTTCGTTTTCAGCCGGCCTCGAGCGGTCGCCCGAGCTCGCCGGCGAGGTCCTGCACGAACTGCCAGGCGACGCGGCCGGAACGGGCCCCGCGCGTCGTCGCCCATTCGAGCGCGCGGCGGCGCAGCTCGTCCTCCTCGATCGGCAGCGCGAAATGCTCGGCATAGCCGCGCACCATGGCGAGGTAGTCGTCCTGGCTGCAGTTGTGGAAGCCGAGCCACAGGCCGAAGCGGTCGGACAGCGACACCTTCTCCTCGACCGCCTCGGAGGGGTTGATGGCCGTCGAGCGCTCGTTCTCCATCATGTCGCGGGGCAGGAGGTGGCGGCGGTTCGAGGTCGCGTAGAACAGCGTGTTCGCCGGCCGTCCCTCGATGCCGCCTTCGAGCACGGCCTTGAGCGACTTGTACGACGCGTCGTCGCCGTCGAAGGACAGATCGTCGCAGAAGAGCAGAACCTTCTCCGGCCGCTCGCGCAGATAGCCCATGAGCTGCGGGCAGCGTCTCGATGTCCTCGCGGTGGATCTCGACGAGCTTGAGGGCCGGCAGCCCGTCTGCCGCGAGGCGCGCATTCACCTCCGCGTGCGAGGCCTTGATCAGCGAGCTCTTGCCCATGCCGCGGGCGCCCCAGAGGAGCGTGTTGTTGGCGGGCAGGCCGCGCGCGAAGCGCTCGGTGTTGTCGCAGGAGCTGGTCGCGGTTGCGCTCGATCCCCTTGAGGAGCGCGATTTCCAGCCGGTTGACCCGGGGCACGGGCTGCAGCGCCGGCGGCTTCGGGCCGCCAGATGAAGGCGTCGGCGGCGTCGAGGTCGACGTCGGCGCCGGCCTTCGGGGCCATGCGCTCGAGGCTGTCGGCGATCCTCTCCAGCAGGCGTGGCGAGGGCGTGGGTGTCCTGGTTCGTCGGTGCGGTCATCGTGGCTCGCGGAAGGATCGGGCGGGGTGGCGCTCCGGCAGCCTGAATCGGCGCCGCCGGACGTGCGGCGAGGCGCGCATGAAAGCCGAAGCCGAACGGTTTGCAAAGGCCGTGGGCATGGCTATAGTCCGCCGCGCTTTCCGAGGGGCCGCGGGACGGACCTTCGATGTGTCTTTCAAAAGGAGAACGGGATGCTGGTGACGCCGGCTTACGCACAGGGGGCCGCCGGAGCAGGGGGAGGTAGCGAGTTCCTGATTTCGCTCCTGCCCTTCGTCCTGATCTTCGTCGTGATGTACTTCCTCATCCTGCGGCCGCAGCAGCGCCGCGTGAAGCAGCATCAGGAGATGATCGGGGCCTTGCGCCGCGGCGACACCGTCGTGACGACCGGCGGCCTCGTCGGCAAGATTTCGAAGGTGATCGACGAGAAGGAACTGCAGCTCGAGATCGCCGAGGGCGTGCGCGTGCGCATCGTCCGTTCCATGGTCGCCGAGGTCCGGGCGAAGGGCGAGCCGGTCAAGGACGAGGGCTGAGGCGCGCGGGCGGACGCCCGCCGGCCTCTTTCACAGGTAAGACCCACGCAAGGGACCCATGCTTCACTTCTCGCGCTGGAAGACCGCGCTCATCCTCTTCATCTGCCTTCTCGGGATCGTCGCGACGATCCCCAACTTCTTCTCGCGCGAAACCGTGGCGCAATGGCCCTCCTGGGTGCCGAGCCGCCAGCTCACGCTCGGCCTCGACCTGCAGGGCGGCTCGCACATCCTGCTCGGCGTCGACACGGACGCCGTCATCAAGGAGCGGCTGAACAGCGCTCCGCGATGACGCGCGCGAGGCGCTGCGCAGCGCCCGCATCGGCTATACGGGCCTCGGCATCGAGGGCAACCGGGTCCAGGTGCGCGTCCGCGACCAGGCCAATCTCGACGAGGCGCGCAGCAAGCTGCGAGACCTCGCGGCGCCGACCGGCACGCTGTTCGGCAATGCGAGCGGCCCCGACCTCCAGGTCTCGACGGGCGACAACGGCCTGATCACGATCCAGCTGACCGAGGCGGGAATCACGCAGCGCGTGTCCTCGGCGGTCGCAGCAGTCGATCGAGATCGTGCGCCGCCGCATCGACGAGCTCGGCACGACCGAGCCGACGATCCAGCGCCAGGGGCTCGACCGCATCCTGGTCCAGGTGCCGGGCCTGCAGGATCCCGCCCGCCTGAAGGCAGCTGATCGGCCAGACGGCGAAGCTGACGTTCCACCTCGTGGACGTGAACACGCCCGTCAGCCAGGCCCTCAAGGGCCAGGTGCCGCCGGACGAGGAGGTCCTCTACTCGCAGGACGATCCGCCCCAGCCCTATCTCGTGGAGAAGCGGGTGATGGTGTCGGGCGAGAACCTCGTCGACGCGCAGCCGGGCTTCGACCAGCGCACCAACGAGCCGATCGTCTCGTTCCGCTTCGATTCGTCGGGCGCGCAGCGCTTCGGCCGGGTGACGCAGCAGAATGTCGGCCGGCCCTTCGCCATCGTGCTCGACAACGAGGTGATCAGCGCGCCGGTCATCCGCGAGCCGATTCTCGGCGGCTCGGGCCAGATCTCCGGCAGCTTCACGGTCGAGGGGGCGAACGACCTCGCGATCCTGCTGCGCGCCGGCGCGCTACCGGCGCCGCTGACGATTCTGGAGGAACGCACCGTCGGCCCCGGCCTCGGCGAGGATTCGATCGCCGCCGGCGAGCTCGCCGCGGTCATCGGCACGGCGCTCGTCGTCGTCTTCATGATCGCCGCCTACGGCCTGTTCGGCATCTTCGCGGACATCGCGCTCTTCGTGAACATCTTCCTGATCCTCGGCGTCCTGTCGTGGCTCGGGGCGACGCTGACCCTGCCGGGCATCGCCGGCATCGTGCTGACGATCGGCATGGCGGTCGACGCGAACGTGCTGATCTACGAGCGCATCCGGGAGGAGCAGCGGGCCGGCAAGAGCGCCATCGCCTCGATCGATTCGGGCTACCGCCTGGCGCTCGGCACCATCCTCGACGCCAACATCACGACGCTGATCGCCGCCGTGATCCTGTTCTATCTCGGCTCCGGCCCGATCCGCGGCTTCGCCGTGACGCTCGCCATCGGCATCGTGACCACGGTGTTCACGGCCTACCTGTTCAACCGGCTCATCGTCGCGTTCTGGGTGCGTCGCCGTCGGCCCTCCGCCGTGCCGATCTGAATTCGCCAAGGAGCACTCCACCGTGCGTCACATGAGACTCGTGCCGGACGAGACGCATATCGGCTTCATGCGCCTGCGGCGCATGACGCTGGCGCTGTCCGCCATCACCTCGATCCTCGCCATCGTGCTGTTCTTCGCCGTCGGCCTCAATCTCGGCATCGACTTCAAGGGCGGCTCGCTGATCGAGATCAAGACCGACGGGCCGGCGGACATCGCGCAGCTTCGCTCGACGGTCGGCGACCTCAACCTCGGCGACGTCCAGATCCAGCAGTTCGGCGCGCCCGACGAGGTGATGATCCGCGTCGTGCAGCAGGAGGGCGGCGAGCAGGCGCAGCAGGCGGTGATCGCCAAGATCAAGGACGCGCTCGGCGACGGCGTCGACTACCGCCGCGTCGAGATCGTCGGCCCCACCGTCTCGCAGGAGCTGGCGCAGAGCGGCACGATCGCCGTCGTGGCGGCGATCTTCGCGATCCTCGTCTACATCTGGTTCCGGTTCGAGTGGCAGTACGCGCTCGGCGCCGTCATCGCGACGATCCACGACGTGGTGCTGACGATCGGCCTGTTCGCGATCGCCCAGCTCGACTTCAGCCTGTCGAGCATCGCCGCCATCCTGACGATCGTCGGCTACTCGCTGAACGACACGGTCGTCGTCTACGACCGCGTCCGCGAGACCGCCCGCCGGTACAAGAAGATGCCGATCACCGGCGTGCTCGACCTCAGCGTGAACCAGACGCTGTCGCGCACGATCATGACGTCGCTGACCACGCTGCTGGCGCTGATCGCGCTCTACATCTTCGGCGGCGAGGTCATCCGCTCCTTCGTCTTCGCGATGATCTGGGGCATTGTCGTCGGCACCTATTCCTCCATCTACGTGGCATCGCCCGTGCTCCTCTATCTCGGCCTCGGCGGCGACCGCGACGGTCGCAGCCCGGGCGAGGCGAGCGCGGAGGCCGAAGCGGAGGCGGAGCCCGCCTCCTGACGCCACGGAGGAGTCTCGCCACCATGGAGATGCGCCGGCAGCACTTTCCCGGCCGTGCGCCGATCGACGCCTACGGCAATGGCGGCTTCCGGTTCGCGGACATGTCGCACCGCGGATCCATCCTCGTCCTGCCGAGCGGCATCTACGGCTGGGAGCCGTCGGCCTCGCCGCGGCTGGCCGTCGACGACCTGCAGCGTGTGCTGGCGGAGGATCCGCCGCCGGAGCTGCTCCTGCTCGGCACCGGCGACGAGCTGGTGCCGCAGTCGCGCGAGCTGAAGGCTGCCTTCCGCGAGGCGGGAATCGTGCTCGAGCCGATGGCCACGGGCGCGGCCGCCCGCACCTACAACGTGCTCCTCGCCGAGGCCCGCGTCGTCGCCGCCGCCTTGATCGCGGTCGACTGACGCCATGGCGGATGCCGCCAGCGTGGACCACGTCGCCGGCCTCCTGAGGGCCGCCGACAAGGACCGCTTCCTCGCCGATCTCTTCGTGCCGCCGGACAAGCGGCCGAGCGTGATGGCGATCCACGCCTTCTCGGCCGAGATCGCCCGCGTGCGCGAGGTGGTGAGCGAGCCCATGCCGGGCGAGATCCGGCTGCAGTGGTGGCGGGACGCGATCGAGGGCAGGGGCCACGGCGACGTGGCGCAGCATCCCGTCGGCGGGCTGCTCCTCGAGACGCTCGATCTCCATGCGCTGCCGCGCCAGCCGCTCGTGCAGCTCATCGAGGCGCGCAGCTTCGACCTCTACGACGATCCGATGGGGTCGGTGGCGCGAGCTCGAGGGATACGGCGCGGCGACCGCCGGGCCGTCGTTCTCGCTCCCCGCGCAGATCCTGTGTCCGCGGCCTCGGAGACGCGCTCGACCCCGTCGCGCAGTCGGGGGGCATCGCCTACGCGGTCGCCGGCCTCCTGCGCGCCATCCCCATGCACGCCTCGCGCGGGCAGGTCTACATGCCGCTCGACGTGCTGCAGCGCCATGGGGCGGAGCCGGGCGTCCTCCTGAGCGGCCATGCGGACGAGCCGCTGCGTGCCGGCGCTCGGGGAGATCGCGGCGCTCGGGCGCTCGCATCTCGGCCTGGCGCTCGACGCGGCCCGGGGCCTGCCGCGCGAGGCGCTTCCGGCCCTCCTGCCGCTGGCGCTGGTCGGGCCCTCCCTCGACCGCTTCGCGGCGGCGGGCTTCGATCCGTTCTCGCCGAAGACCGCGCTGCCGCAATGGCGCCGGCAGTGGATCCTCTGGCGGGCCGCCCGCCGCGGGCTGTGACCGGGAAGGGGCGAGGGGCGGCTACTCCGCCGCCTGCTGCGCCGGCTGCAGCCACCCGTCGAGATCGCGCAGCGCGCGGGCGGTGTAGGCGCGCTTCTTCGCCAGCGTCTTGGCGCTGCCGCGCAGGCGGACGCCGGGCTCGCGCGGGATCTCGACCGGCGGGAACAGCCCGAAATTGACGTTCATCGGCTGGAAGGAGCGGGAGCCCCCGTTCTGGTCGACGAGATGGCCGCCGGTGATGTGGGCGAGGAGCGCGCCCAGCGCCGTGGTCGGCGGCGGCGGCGGGCAGGGCAGGCCGAGCCGCTCCGCGGCCGCGAAGCGCCCCGCCATCAGGCCGACGGAGGCCGATTCGACATAGCCCTCGACGCCCGTGATCTGGCCCGCGAAGCGCAGGCGCGGCATCGCCTTGAGCCGCAGCTCGCCGTCGAGGAGCTTCGGCGAGTTGAGGAACGTGTTGCGGTGAATGCCGCCGAGCCGGGCGAACTCGGCGTTCTCGAGGCCCGGAATCATGCGGAAGATGCCGGCCTGCGCGCCGTATTTCAGCTTCGTCTGGAAGCCGACCATGTTGTAGAGCGTGCCGAGCGCGTTGTCCTGGCGCAGCTGCACCACGGCGTAGGGCTTCACGTCGGGATCGCGCGGGTTCGTCAGGCCGACCGGCTTCATCGGGCCCGTGCCGCAGGGTCTCGGGCCCGCGCTCCGCCATCACCTCGATCGGCAGGCAGCCGTCGAAATAGGGCGTCGCCTTCTCCCACTCCTTGAACTCGGTCTTGTCGCCGTCGATCAGCGCCTGGACGAAGGCATAGTACTGGTCGCGGTCGAGCGGGCAGTTGATGTAGTCGGCGCCGGTGCCGCCGGGCCCCGGCTTGTCGTAGCGCGACTGGAACCAGGCCTTCGAGAAGTCGATGGAGTCCTTGTGCACGATCGGCGCGATCGCGTCGAAGAAGGCGAGCGAATCCTCATCCGTCACGGTGCCGACCGCCTCCGCGAGGGCGCGCGAGGTGAGGGGGCCGGTGGCGACGATCACCGAGTCCCAGTCCTCGGGCGGCAGGCCCGCGATCTCCTCGCGGCGGATCTCGACCAGCGGGTGTGTCCTCGAGCGCCTGCGTCACCGCATCGGAAAAGCCGACGCGGTCGACCGCAAGCGCGCCGCCCGCCGGCACCTGGTGGGTGTCGCCGCACGACATGATGAGCGAGCCGCACTTCCTGAGCTCGGCGTGAAGCAGCCCGACCGCGTTCGTCTCGGCGTCGTCGGAGCGGAAGGAGTTCGAGCAGACGAGCTCGGCGCAGCCTTCGCCGAGATGCGCCTCGGTCATCTGCACCGGCCGCATCTCGTGCAGCACGACGGGCACGCCGGCCCTGGCGATCTGCCAGGCGGCCTCCGAGCCGGCGAGGCCGGCGCCGATCACGTGGACGGGGCGAGTATCCGGAGTGTTTGTCATGCCGCCTATCTAGGCCCGTGCGGACCGGCATGCAAAGGGCCGCGGAGCATCCGCTCCACGGCCCGTTCGCTCAGGGGCTATTTGTCGTTGTGCGGCGACGCGTTACGCCGCCTGGCGCCGCTCGTGACGGCCCTCGTTGATCTCCTCCGCGATCTTCTCGCAGAAGGCGTCGAGGTCACCCGGGTTGCGGCTCGTGACGAGACCCTTGTCGGTCACGACCTCCTTGTCCTGCCAGTCGGCGCCGGCGTTCATCACGTCGGTCTTGATCGAATGGTAGGACGTCATCGGGTGGCCCTTGGCGATGCCCGCCTCGACCAGCAGCCACGGCGCGTGGCAGATCGCCGCCAGCACCTTCTTCTGGTTGTAGATGGCCTTGATGAACGCGATCACCTTCGGCTCGACGCGCAGCAGGTCGGGGTTGATCTGGCCGCCGGGCAGCACGAGCGCGTCGTAGTCGTCGGGCGAGACCTCGTCGATCGTGTGGTCGACCTTGACCTTCTGGCCCCAGTCGCTCTTGTCCCAGCCCTTGATTTCGCCCTTCTCGAGCGAAACGACGTGGACCTCTGCACCCGCTTCCTTGAGCTTGTGAAGCGGAACCTCGAGCTCCGACTGCTCGAAGCCGTGCGTCGCGATGATCGCGATTTTCTTGCCGGAAATGTTCTGCATCGGGATGTCTCCCTTTTGTCTTCCGTGATGTGTGCAGGGAAAACGGGGAGTGCGGCGGGGGAGTTCCGAACCGTCTCGCCCCCGCGACGAGGCGACGCTACTCCGCCGCCTCGCTCGCGTGCCGCCGGTTCGGCGGGCGGCGCTCGAGCATCTCCTTCAGGAACACGCCCGTGTGGCTCTCGGGTGTCTCCGCCACCGTCTCGGGCGTGCCGGTGACCACGATCTCGCCGCCGCGGTCGCCGCCGTCGGGACCGAGATCGATCAGCCAGTCCGCCGTCTTGATGACCTCGAGATTGTGCTCGATCACGAGAACCGTGTTGCCCTGGTCGACGAGCGAGTGCAGCACCTCGAGGAGCTTGCGCACGTCGTGGAAGTGCAGCCCCGTGGTCGGCTCGTCGAGGATGTAGAGCGTGCGGCCCGTCGCGCGCTTCGACAGTTCGCGGGCGAGCTTCACGCGCTGCGCCTCGCCGCCGGACAGGGTGGTCGCCTGCTGGCCGACCTTGACGTAGCCGAGGCCCACGCGCTCCAGCGTCTCCATCTTGTCGCGGATCGACGGCACCGCCTCGAAGAGGTTCCGCGCCTCCTCCACCGTCATGTCGAGCACGTCGGCGATCGAGTTGCCCTTGAAGGTGACCTCCAGCGTCTCGCGGTTGTAGCGCTTGCCCTTGCAGACGTCGCAGGTGACGTAGACGTCGGGCAGGAAGTGCATCTCGATCTTGATGACGCCGTCGCCGTGGCAGGCCTCGCAGCGGCCGCCCTTGACGTTGAAGGAGAAGCGGCCGGGCTGGTAGCCGCGCGCCTTGGCCTCGGGCAGGCCGGCGAACCACTCGCGGATCGGCGTGAAGGCGCCGGTATAGGTCGCCGGGTTCGAGCGCGGCGTCCGGCCGATCGGCGACTGGTCGATGTCGATGATCTTGTCGATGTGCTCGAGCCCCTCGATCGTCTCGTGCGGGCGCGGGCAGCTCGCGGGCGCCGTTCAGACGTCGGGCGATCGCCTTGTAGAGCGTGTCGATCGTCAATGTCGACTTGCCGGAGCCGGAGACGCCGGTGACGCAGGTGAAGGTGCCGAGCGGCACCTCCATGTCGACGTTCTTGAGGTTGTTGCCGCGCGCGCCGACGATCCTGATCCGCCGGTTCTTCGGGATCTTCCGCCGCTCCTCCGGCAGCGGCACCGCCTGGACGCCGGTCAGGTACTGGCCGGTCAGGCTCGCCGGGTCGGCCATGATCTCCTGCGGCGTGCCGGCGGCGATGATGTGTCCGCCGTGGACGCCGGCGGCGGGGCCGACGTCGATCACGTGGTCGGCCGCGAGGATCGCGTCCTCGTCGTGCTCGACGACGATGACCGTGTTGCCGAGGTCGCGCAGGTGCTTCAGCGTCTCGAGCAGGCGGGCATTGTCGCGCTGGTGCAGGCCGATCGAGGGCTCGTCGAGCACGTAGAGCACGCCGGTGAGCCCGGAGCCGATCTGCGAGGCGAGGCGGATGCGCTGGCTCTCGCCGCCCGACAGCGTCGCCGAGGCGCGCGACAGGGTGAGGTAGTCGAGCCCGACATCGTTGAGGAAGTCGAGGCGCTCGCGGATCTCCTTGAGGATGCGCGTCGCGATCTCGTTCTGCTTGCCGGACAGCTTTTCGGGCAGGGCCGCGAACCAGTCGCCGGCATGGCGGATCGACATGTCGGAGACCTGGGCGATGTGGTGGCCGGCGATCTTGACCGACAGCGCCTCGGGCTTCAGCCGCGCGCCCTCGCAGGCCTTGCACGGCGTCTGGCTCATGTACTTCTCGATCTCCTCGCGCGACCAGGCGCTGTCCGTCTCGCGCCAGCGCCGCTCGAGGTTGTTCACCACGCCCTCGAACGGCTTCTTCGTGTCGAAGGAGCGCAGGCCGTCGTCATAGGTGATCGTGACCTTCTCGGCGCCCGAGCCGTAGAGGATCGCCTTGCGGCCGTCCTCCGGCAGGTCCTTCCACTTCGTCGTCATGTCGAAGCCGTAGTGGCGGCCGAGCGCCTCGAGCGTCTGCATGTAGTAGGGCGACGAGGAGCGCGCCCACGGCACGATGGCGCCGCCCTTGAGCGTCGTGTCGGGAGAGGCGACGACGAGGTCGGGGTCGACGCGCTGCTCGCTGCCGAGCCCGTCGCAGGCGGGGCAGGCGCCCTGCGGGCTGTTGAACGAGAAGAGCCGCGGCTCGATCTCGGGGATCGTGAAGCCGGAGACGGGGCAGGCGAACTTCTCGGAGAAGATCAGCCGCTTCGGCTCGCCCTTCCCGTCGGTCTCGCCGCCGGCGAGCTCCGCCACCGCGATGCCGTCCGCCAGGGCGAGCGCCGTCTCGAAGGAATCGGCGAGGCGCGACGCGATGTCGCCGCGCACCACGATGCGGTCCACCACCACGTCGATGTCGTGCTTGTACTTCTTGTCGAGCGCCGGCACGTCCGGCAGCTCGTGGAACTCGCCGTCGACCTTGACGCGCTGGAAGCCCTTCTTCTGCAGCTCGGCGAGCTCCTTGCGGTACTCGCCCTTGCGGCCGCGCACCATCGGCGCGAGCAGGTAGAGCCGCGTGCCCTCCTCGAGCTCCATGACGCGGTCGACCATCTGGCTGACCGTCTGGCTCTCGATGGGCAGGCCGGTGGCGGGCGAGTAGGGGATGCCGACGCGCGCGAAGAGCAGGCGCATGTAGTCCCAGATCTCGGTGACCGTGCCGACGGTCGAGCGCGGGTTCTTCGACGTCGTCTTCTGCTCGATCGAGATCGCCGGCGACAGGCCCTCGATGTGGTCGACGTCCGGCTTCTGCATCATCTCGAGGAACTGCCGGGCGTAGGCCGACAGGGACTCCACGTAGCGGCGCTGGCCTTCCGCGTAGATCGTGTCGAAGGCGAGCGACGACTTGCCGGAGCCGGACAGGCCGGTGATCACCACGAGCTTGTCGCGCGGGATCTCGACGTCGACGTTCTTCAGGTTGTGCTCGCGGGCGCCGCGAACGCTGATCGATTTCTGCATGAGATGGCGAAGTCCGCGTCAGTTGGAGACGGCTGCCGAATGCTCGGCCATGTACCGCTCGTTCGTCAGGCCGAAGAAGGCGTGTGGCAGCCCCGCGTGCAGCCGTTCCCCAATATAGGGAAGGCCGACCCGGCGGATAACCCTCATCGAGCGCTCGTTTTCCGGCAGGACGACCGCGACCACGCGGCCGAGCTTCAGCGTGCGCATCGCATGGTCGAGCACCGCCGTCGCGCCTTCCGTGGCGAAGCCCTGGCCCCATTTGCGCGGCAGCAGGTGCCAGCCGATCTCGACGTCCTCCTGCTCGTCCACGGCGATCGGCTGCAGGACGACGTTGCCGATGAAGGCGTCGCCGGCGCGCAGGAACATGGCGAACCACCCCATGCCGAGCGGCGCGAGCTTGCGCGAGCGCTCCATCGCCGCGTCCACCGTCTCGTCCGGCACCGGCTGCTCGCTCCAGAAGAACACGTCGGGATTGCGCATCAGCGTCGCCAGGAGGCGCCGCTCCTCGGGCCGGTACGGCCGCAGGATCAGGCGCTCGGTGATCAGCTCGGTCATGGATGCCGCCGCTTGCGGGGAACTTGAGAACAATATAGGAACATCATAGGCTGCGGCGCGCGCCTTGGCAACGCATCCGCGCACGGCTGATGCCACGCCCTGTCAGGAGGGCTTACGGCGGCGCGGCGGCTGTGGATTTGGGCCGGGCGGGGGAGACGCCGCCGCCCAGCCGCGCTATGGGTTTCGGTCAACGGGACTTTGAGGAAAGGAAACAGGATGGCGGGCAGCGTCAACAAGGTGATCCTGGTCGGCAATCTGGGCGCCGATCCCGAGATCCGCCGCACGCAGGACGGCCGGCCGATCGCCAATCTGCGCGTGGCGACGTCGGAGAGCTGGCGCGACCGCAACACCGGGGAGCGCAAGGAGCGCACCGAGTGGCACCGCGTCGTGATCTTCAGCGAGGGCCTCTGCAAGATCGCCGAGCAGTACCTGAAGAAGGGCTCGAAGATCTACATCGAGGGCCAGCTGCAGACGCGCAAGTGGCAGGACCAGTCGGGCCAGGACAAGTACTCGACCGAGGTCGTGCTGCAGGGCTTCAACTCGACGCTGACCATGCTCGACGGCCCGGGCGGCGGCTCCGGCGGCGGGGGCGGCGGCGACTACGGCTCCGGCTCCGATTTCGGCTCGTCCGGCCCGATGGACCAGGGCGGCGGCCGTGGCGGACGCGGCGGCGGTGGTGGCGGCGGCTTCGGTGGAGGCGGCGGCTACGGCAACGACATGGACGACGAGATCCCGTTCTAGAGCGTTTCCCCGCCGCCATGTGCGGCGGCGGGCTCAACACGCCGCGGGGCCGGGTGCTAGGGTCGTGTCTCGAGGGCGACGCAATGGCGGCGCGAGACCGCCTTTCTTCAGGGAGATGACATGGCCTTCAACATGCTGATTCTGGGGGCGTCCTACGGCTCGCTCCTGGCCACCAAGCTCATCCTCGCCGGCCACGACGTGACGCTCGTCTGCCTGCCGGAGGAAGCCGAGCTGATCAACGCCGAGGGCACCCGGGTGCGCCTGCCCGTGCGCGGCGAGAGCGGCCTCGTCGAGGTCGACTCGCGCAAGGCGCCGGGCCGGCTCTCGGCGACGACGCCCGACGAGGTGGACCTCGACCGCTACGACCTCGTCGGCCTCGCCATGCAGGAGCCGCAATACCGCCACCCGGCGGTCGCCGCGCCTTCTCGACAAGGTCGCCAGGGCCGGCAAGCCGTGCATGTCGATCATGAACATGCCGCCCTTGCCCTATCTCAGGCGCATCCCCGGCGTCGACGCGGGCGAGCTCGTCCGGTGCTTCACGGACGCGGACGTCTGGAGCGCCTTCGAGCCGGGCAGGGTCACGCTGTGCAGCCCCGATCCGCAGGCCTTCCGGCCGCCGGAGGAGAAGCTCAACGTCCTGCAGGTCACGCTGCCGACCAACTTCAAGGTCGCCCGCTTCGACGACGAGGGCTCGACCGAGATGCTGCGGCGGATGCAGGCCGACATCGAGGCGATCCGCTTCGACGTCGGCGGCCGCGAGGTGGAGCTTCCCGTGAAGCTCAAGGTGCACGACTTCATCTTCGTGCCGCTGGCCAAGTGGGCGATGCTGATGACCGGCAACTATCGCTGCGTCACGGCGGAGGGCGCGCGCTCGATCAAGGACGCGGTGCACAGCGACCTCCAGCAGTCGCGCGAGGTCTACGACTGGGTGAAGGAGGTCTGCGTCGCCCTCGGCGCGGCGCCGGACGACCTCGTGCCCTTCGAGAAATACGCCAACGCCGCGCAGGGGCTCGTCCGCCCGTCCTCGGCCGCCCGCGCGCTCTATGCCGGCGCCCCGAACATCGAGCGCGTCGACCTGCTCGTGCAGATCCTCGCCCGCCAGAAGGGCATGAGCAATCCGGTGGTCGACGAGACCGTCCGAGCTCGTCGACGCGCAGCTCAAGGAGAACCGGGAGAAGGCGGCCGCCTGACCGGCGGCTCCCGCACCCACGGCAGGCGAGGACGGCCCGCCGCGCCCGAAGCGTGCGCGGGCCCGGCCTCGCCCGTCGGCGGAACGGCCGCGAACAAGCCGCTGCCGGCGCTGTTGGCCGTCGACGCGCCGCGGCTGGCAGGACCCGGGCATTGTGCCGCGGCGGCCTGCCTCCCCGGCCGCCCTGCGCCCTCTTACGCGGACGCGCGCTGCCGGGACGCGGACTGCTCGTCGAGCTGGTGGTCCTCCCGCGACTGCACCTCGATGAAGACGCGCGACACCTCGTTGTCGAGCTCCTTGATGCGGCGCTCGAGGCGCGAGATCGTGTCCTCGACCTCGCCGGCGGCCAGGTCGTCCCGGAAGTCCAGGCTGATCGCCGCGAGGATGTCGTCGGGGCCGATATGCAGCGTGCGCAGCTCGTTGATGCCGCGCACCACGTGCTCCTCGCGGATCGCGTCGCGTATGCCCTGCACCGTCTCGGCGGAGGCGCCTTCGCCGATCAGCAGGCCCTTCGTCTCGATCGCCAGCCCCAGCGCCGTCAGGCCGAGGATGATGCCGATGATGATCGACGCGCCGCCGTCGAACATCGGGTTGCCCGTCATCTGGACGAGGAAGATGCCGAGCGCCGCGACGAGGAGGCCGAGGATGGCGGCGGAGTCCTCGAACAGCACGGTGAAGACGGTGGGGTCCTTCGACCTGCGCAGCGAGCGGAGGAGGGGGCCGTCGCCCTCCGCCCGGCGGAACTCGCGGAAGCCGATGACGAGGGATATGCCCTCGAAGACCACGGCGGCGGCGAGCACGCCGTAGTTCCACGCGTAGCTCTTGATCTCCTCGGGGTTCGCGAGCTTGTGGATGCCCTCGTAGACCGACACGCCGGCGCCGACGGCGAAGATCAGGATCGCCACCACGAACGACCAGAAATAGACCTCGGCGCCGTAGCCGAACGGGTGCTGGTCGTCGGCGGGCCGCGCCGCGCGCCGCTTGCCGAGATAGAGAAGCCCCTGGTTGCCGGTGTCGATGACGGAGTGGATGCCCTCCGACAGCATCGCCGACGAGCCCGTGAAGGCGGCGGCGACGAACTTGCTGATCGCGACCGCCAGGTTCCCGGCGAAGGCCGCGAAGATCACCTTGGTCGAACCGTCGCTCTCGCTCATGGTCTCTCCTTTGCCGGGCGCGCGTGCTCCCGCTGCTGCTGAGGAATGCGGCAGCGGGCCGTTCGTTTCCGAATTCGCCCCGACTTCGCCCAAATCGCTAGCCGGCCGCCCTCGCGAGCTGCGTGATGCCGTCGGCCACGAACTGCACCGCGAGCGCCGACAGGAGCACGCCGAGCAGGCGCGTGATCACCGTGCGGATGACGCTGCCGAGGATCTGGTCGATGCGGATGGCGATGCGCAGGAGCGCGTAGGTGACCGCCAGCACGACGACGATCACGGCGCTGGCGCCCGCGATGCCCTGCCACGTGCCCTCGATGCGGCCGGCGAGCAGGATCACCGCCGTGATCGCGCCGGGCCCCGCCATCAGCGGCACGGCGAGCGGGAAGGCGGCGATGTCGTCCGGGTGGTCCTCCTGGACGGCGCGCTCGGCCGAGCCCGTCTTCCGGGCCTGGCGCTTCTCGAAGATCATCTCCGTCGAGATCCAGAACAGGAGCAGGCCGCCGGCGATGCGGAAGGCGGGCAGGGTGATGCCGAGCGCGTGGAGCAGCGACTGGCCGAGCGCGGCGAACATGATGAGCACGAAGCCGCTGATCAGCACGGCGCGCAGCGCCACCCTGTGCCGCGAGGTCGATCCCATGCCCTCCGTGAGGCTGATGAAGATCGGCGCGATGCCGATCGGATCGATCACGACGAAGAGCGTGGCGAGCGCCGAAACGAAGATTTCGAGCATGGATCAGCGCCCTCCCGCGGGGGCCGCCGCCCAGACCCGGCGGGTGGACCGCCGAGGAGAAATTTCCGGCTCCGGGCAGCGCGTGAAAAGTTTCATCTATCCCATTGATCCCAAATCACAAAAGGCGGATTCGCCGAAACCGTCGCAACTTGCGAAACGGCCTCGAATCCCCTACCTAGATGAGAGTTCAATAATTCCACGAGATTCTCTTGTCAGATACCGATCTGCCGCCCGCCGGCGGTGTCCCGCCTGAGGGTCCGTCGGGCGTCCGTTCCATCTCCATCGCAGAGGAGATGCGGCGGTCCTATCTCGACTACGCGATGAGCGTGATCGTCAGCCGCGCGCTGCCCGACGTGCGCGACGGCCTCAAGCCCGTCCATCGCCGCATCCTCTATTCGATGCACGAGAACGGCTACGATTGGAACAAGCCGTATCGCAAGTCGGCCCGCGTCGTCGGCGACGTCATGGGTAAGTATCACCCGCACGGCGACTCCGCGATCTACGACGCGCTCGTGCGCATGGCGCAGGACTTCTCGATGCGCCTGCCGCTGGCCGACGGCCAGGGCAATTTCGGCTCGGTCGACGGCGATCCGCCCGCGGCCATGCGCTACACCGAGGTGCGCCTCGCCAAGCCGGCGCACTCGCTGCTCGACGATCTCGACAAGGAGACCGTCGATTTCGTGCCGAACTACGACGGCGCCGAGCGCGAGCCTTCGGTGCTGCCGACGAAGTTCCCGAACCTGCTCGTCAACGGCGCCGGCGGCATCGCCGTCGGCATGGCGACCAACGTGCCGCCGCACAACCTGACCGAGATCTGCGACGCCTGCATGGCCCTGCTCGACGACCCCGCCATGTCGCCGGAGCAGCTGATGGAGATCGTGCCGGGGCCGGACTTCCCGACCGGCGGCATGGTGCTCGGCCGGGCCGGCATCCGCTCCGCCTACACGACGGGCCGCGGCTCGATCATCATGCGCGGCAAGGTGCACACCGAGACGGTGCGCAAGGAGCGCGAGGCGCTGGTCATCACCGAGATCCCGTATCAGGTGAACAAGGCGTCGATGATCGAGAAGATCGCCGATCTCGTGCGCGACAAGCGCGTCGAGGGCATCTCCGACATCCGCGACGAATCCGACCGCCAGGGCATGCGCGTCGTCGTCGAGCTGAAGCGCGACGCGGTCGCCGACGTGGTGCTGAACCAGCTCTACCGCTTCTCGCCGCTGCAGACGAGCTTCGGCGCCAACATGGTGGCGCTCAACGGCGGCAAGCCCGAGCAGCTGACGCTGCACGACATGCTGACGGCGTTCATCGGCTTCCGCGAGGAGGTCGTCAGCCGGCGCACCAAGTACCTCCTGAGGAAGGCGCGCGACCGGGCCCACGTCCTCGTCGGCCTGGCGATCGCCGTCGCCAACATCGACGAGGTGATCCACCTCATCCGCACCGCGCCGAACCCGCAGAGCGCCCGCGAGGCGCTGATGGCGCGGCCGTGGCCGGCCAAGGACATGGCGCCGCTGATCGCGCTGATCGCCGACCCGCGGCACGGCCTCGACGAGGAGGGCAACTACAACCTCTCCGAGACGCAGGCCCGCGCGATCCTCGACCTGCGCCTGCACCGCCTGACCGCGCTCGGCCGCGAGGAGGTGGGCGACGAGCTGACGAAGCTCGGCCGCGAGATCGAGGACTATCTCGACATCCTGCGCTCGCGCGCCCGCATCCAGCAGATCGTCCGCGACGAGCTGAACGCGGCGAAGGAGGAGTTCGGCACGCCGCGCCGCACCGAGATCACCGAGGCGGAGAGCGACTTCGAGGACGAGGACCTGATCCAGCGCGAGGACATGGTCGTGACCGTGTCGCACGCCGGCTACATCAAGCGGGTGCCGCTCTCGACCTACCGGGCGCAGCGCCGCGGCGGCAAGGGCCGCTCCGGCATGTCGATGCGCGAGGACGATTTCGTCAGCCGGCTGTTCGTCGCCTCGACGCACACGCCGGTCCTGTTCTTCTCGTCGCGCGGCATGGTCTACAAGATGAAGGTCTGGCGGCTGCCGGTCGCCGCGCCGCAGGCGCGCGGCAAGGCGCTCGTCAACCTGCTGCCGCTGCAGCCGGGCGAGCGCATCACCACGATCATGCCGCTGCCGGAGGACGAGGAGAGCTGGGCCGATCTCGACGCGATCTTCGCCACCACCCGCGGCACGGTGCGGCGCAACAAGCTGTCCGACTTCACCCAGGTGAACCGGAACGGCAAGATCGCGATGAAGCTCGATTCCGACGACGACGGCATCGTCGGCGTCGAGACGGCGACCGAGAACGACGACATCCTGCTGACGACCGCGGCGGGCCAGTGCATCCGCTTCCCGGTCGGCGACGTCCGCGTCTTCAAGGGCCGCGACTCGATGGGCGTGCGCGGCGTCTCGCTCGGCACGCGACGACACCGTCATCTCGCTCTGCATCCTCGGCACTTCGAGGCGTCTCCGGCCGAGCGCCAGCTCTATCTCAAGCAGTCCTCCGCCTTCCGTCGCGCCGCGACCGGCGAGGAGCAGGAAGAGGCGGTCGAGACGGATGTCGAGGAGAGCGGCGACGAGGGCGAGGCCTACCTGTCGCCCGAGCGCTACGCCGAGATGGGGGCTGCCGAGCAGTTCGTGCTGACGGTCAGCCAGCGCGGCTACGGCAAGCGTTCCTCGTCCTACGACTTCCGCGTCTCCGGCCGCGGCGGCAAGGGCATCAAGGCGACCGACCAGACGAAGCTCGACGAGATCGGCGCGCTCGTCGCGGCGTTCCCGGTCGACGCGGGCGACCAGCTGATGCTCGTCTCCGACGGCGGCACGCTGATCCGCGTGCCGGTCGAGGGGATCCGCTTCACCAGCCGCGCCTCGAAGGGTGTCCGCATCTTCCACACCGCCCAGGGCGAGAAGGTGGTCTCGGTCGAGCGCATCGGCGAGGAGAGCTCCTCCGAGGTCGAGGAGATCGAGGAGGGCGGCAGCCCCGACGACGGCAGCCCGGACGACGGCGGCGCGGCACCGGACGCGCCCGACGGACCCGAGACGCCGGAAAGCTGATCGGCGGGCCTCGCTCCGGCGAGGCTCGCCTCGGGCTACGAACCTGAGCTAGGAAAGAGGGGCGGGAGACGATGTGTCTCCCGCCCCTCTTTTCGTTGGTCCCGCCGCTTCCGCTCGCGGCGGCGGCCGCGTCAGTTGGCGACGACCTCGACCTCGCGGTTCTCGTTCGCCTCGACCGAGAAGTCGGAATTGTAGGTGCGCCCGTCGTGGCGGGCGATGACGGCGTAGTTGCCCGCCGCCAGCACGTGCATCGGGAAGGCGCCGAAGCTCTCCTTCACCACGTCGCCGCCGGGCGAGAGGATGCTCCAGGCGGTGTTCGCGAGCGCCTCGCCGCCGGGCTCGTTCACGAGCTTCAGCGTCACCGCGGCGGCGCGGTGCGTCACCTTCGCCTCGGTCAGCTTGCCGGGCTTCACCCGCACGTCGGCGCGCACGATGGCGTTCGCGTCGCCGTAGCGGCTGACGATGTGGTAGGTGCCGGGATTGAGCCGGACGATACGGCCGAGCGGGGCATTGTCGAGGATCAGCTTGCGCTGGCCGTACTCGTCCTGCTCGGAGGAGTAGATCGACAGCGAGACCTGGTCGCGCAACGGCTCGCCGTTCGAACCGACCGCGGTGATCTCGAGGCCGCCGGCCTCGAGGACGACCTCGCGCGGACTTCGACTCGTCGCGAAGGTCGATCTGCTCGGCCATGCTGGCGCGGCCATAGGCGGCGTGCACCACGTACTGGCCCTCCGGCAGCAGGAACACGGGCTGCGCCTCCTCGCTGCGCTCGACCACGGGGAAGGTGCCGTCGGCCTGCGGCCGCGCGCGGAACACCCGCCAGATGACGCCGCCGGGCAGGGGAGGGCTGTCTTCCGTCAGGCGGGCCGACAGGCGCAGGGTCAGCCGCTTCTTCTCGATCTCCTGCTGCCGGTCGGGCTGGATCTGCAGCGGCCCGAGCGACAGCGGCTCGCCCTGCGGTGCGTTGGGATCGGGACGCTCCGGCGGGAGGGGGATGCCGGAATCGGCCACGTCCTCCGTGCCGGCGGCGTCCTGCTCGCCGTCTCCGACCTCCTCGTCGTCGCCCGGCTGCTGCGCCGTGGCGAAGTCGACGCCGGCCACGGCCGCGCTCAGCGCCGTCTCGAGATCCGCCGCGGAGCTGGCGAGCGTGAAGCTGCCGCCGCCGGCGTCGGCGACCGCCTTGAGCGGCTGGACCTTGTCCGGCTGGGTCGCGACGAAGCCGATCACGTCGACCTGGCCGCCGCGCTCCTCCTTCACCCGGAGTGCCGCGGCGACGGGATCGCCGCCGCAGCTGTCGGTGCCGTCGGCGACGAGGATGACGTGCAGCGGCGAGCGGTCCTTCCATTCGTCGAGCGCGGTCTCGATGGCCCGGGCGATCGGCGTCGCGCCCCTGGGGGAGATGGCGTCGATCGCCTTGGCGCGCGCCGCCTCGTCCATCTCGCCGGTGGGGGGCACCACGACCGAGATGTCGCTGCACGAATTGTCGGCGGTCGCGCCGTAGACGAGCAGGGCGAGGTCCTGGGGCGTGGCGCCGAACGTGTCCTTGAGCGCGCCCTGCGCGATCGCGATCTTGCTCTTGCCGCCGACCTGGGAGCGCATGCTGCTCGACGCGTCGAGAATGATGACGCGGGCCGGCTCGGCCGCCGCCTGCCGCGCCGCGAGCACGGCGGGAAACAGGATGAGGGCGGCGAGAGCCAGGCGAACGAGACGCAGCGTACGGGACATCGGTTCCTGTCTCGGGAGGCGCCGGGGCGCACGATTCGGAAAGCTCGACATCATGCCACGCATTGTGGCGAGGTCACGGCCCGGCCGCATGCGCGATTGACGCGGGGCACCCGGAGCGGCCACCTAGCCCCATCCGTCCGTCTTTCCTCAGGATTCGAGTCCCCATGCCACGATCCGAAGCCGTCCTCGATCACCTGCGCACGCGCCGCTCGGTGCCCGCCGTCTCGCTCGCCGCGCCCGGGCCCGACGAGAGCGAGCTGCGGGACATCCTCACGATCGCGTCGCGTGTGCCCGACCACGGCAAGCTCGCGCCCTGGCGCTTCGTGCTCGTCGAGGGGGAGGCGCTGCCGGCGTTTCTCGGGCGGCTGATGGAGTTCTGGCGGGCCGATCATGCGGACGCCTCCGAAGAGGCCGCCGCCGTCGAGGCCGGCAAGCGCCCGGCCGCGCCGCTCCTCGTCGTGCTCGTCTCGCGGGCGGGGGAGCATCCGAAGATCCCCGTCTGGGAGCAGCAGCTCGCCGTCGGCAGCGCCGGGCTGAACCTGCTGCACGCCGTGTACGGGCACGGCTATGCCGCCCAGTGGCTGACCGGCTGGCCCGCCTATGACGGCCGCGTGGCGGAAGCGCTCGGCCTCGGGCCCGGACGAGCGGGTCGCCGGCTTCGTCTATGTCGGGACGTCGTCGGCCACGCCCGCCGACCGCGACCGCCCGGACATCGACGCGCTCGTGACCCGCTGGACGCCGCCCTCCGCCTGACGCGGCATCCCGCGGGGTTTGAAACGCCCCGCGTCCGCCCGATATTCCCGGCGGCCACACACAGGGATCTCCATGTTCTACGACGCACTGAAGAACGACCACGGATTGCCGCGCGACCCGATGAAGGCGCTCGTCGTGCCCCGGCCGATCGGCTGGATCTCGAGCATCGGCCCCGGCGGGACCGTCAACCTCGCGCCCTACAGCTTCTTCAACGCCATCGCGGAGAGGCCCTACATCGTCGCGATCAGCAGCTACGGCTGGAAGGACACCGCCGAGAACCTCAGCAAGTCCGGCGAGTTCGTCTGCAACCTCGCCACCTGGGACCTCCGCGAGGCGGTGAACAAGAGTTCCGCGCCGGTTCCGGAGGACGTCGACGAGATGCAGCTCGCCGGCCTCGAGCCGGCGCCGTCCCGGATGGTCAAGCCGCCGCGCGTGAAGGCGTCGCCCGTGGCGCTCGAGTGCAAGGTGACGGAGGTCCGGCCGGTCCTCGACATGAACGGCGCGGAGACCGACAACACGCTGTTGTGCGGCCAGGTCGTCGGCGTGCATATCGACGATTCGCTGATCGTCGACGGCTTCGTCGACATCTCGCGGGCGCGGCCGATCTCGCGTCTCGGCTACATGGACTACGCCGTGGTGGACGAGCTCTTCCAGATGCAGAGGCCGCAGGTCTAGTCTTCCGCCCATGACGGTTCACATCATCAAGCTGTGCGTCGGCGCCGAGTCGATCGACGACCTGCAGGGCTGGATCGAGCAGCGCCTGGAGCAGCGCCGCCGCGAGGGGCGGCCCGCGGAACAGGTCCACGTGACCCGCATGACGCCGAAGCGCCGCGACGAGATCCTCGCGGGCGGCTCGCTCTACTGGGTCATCCGCGGGCTGGTGCAGTGCCGGCAGCGGCTGCTCGATCTCCGGCCGGTGACGGGCGAGGACGGGATCGCGCGCTGCGCCTTCGTGCTCGAGCCGACGATCGTGCCGGTCGATCCGCGGCCGCGTGCGCCCTTCCAGGGCTGGCGCTACCTCAAGCACGAGGAGGCGCCGCGCGACGTGGACGCCGTCGGCGCCGACGCCGAGATGCCGCCGGAGATGCGCCGCGAGCTGCTCGAGCTCGGGCTCCTCTGAAGCGGCCTTCCAACGGGGCGGGGAAGGGGCCATCTGTCAGGTCATGAGCAAGGACAACAAGCCCCCCGCCGCGCGGCCCGGCACCCTGCCCGAAGGCGCCAATTCCAGCGACGAGATCGACGCCTTCCTGGCCAAGGTCCGCAGCGCGCCGCCGCCCGTCACCGGCGGCGCACGCGGCCGCCTCGTCTTCGCCCTGGACGCCACGATGAGCCGCCAGCCGACCTGGGACACGGCCTGCCGGCTGCAGGCCGAGATGTTCCACGAGACGGCCGCGATCGGCGGCCTGTCCGTGCAGCTCGTCTATTTCCGCGGCTTCGGCGAGTGCCGGGCGAGCAAGTGGGTCGACGACCCGGACCGCCTGGCCGAGATGATGACGCGCATCGGCTGCCGCGGCGGCACCACGCAGATCCGCAAGGTGCTGCGCCACGCTCGCGACGAGGCGCAGAAGGCGCCGGTGCAGGCGCTCGTCTATGTCGGCGACTGCATGGAGGAGGACGTCGACACGCTGTGCGGCATCGCCGGCGAGCTCGGCATGCTGCGCGTCCCGGCCTTCATGTTCCACGAGGGCGGCGAGCCGGGCGCGGCCCGCGCCTTCCGCGAGATCGCGCGCCTCTCCGGCGGCGCCTATTGCGCCTTCGACAGCCGCTCCGCCAACCAGCTGCGCGACCTTCTGAACGCCGTCGCGGTCTACGCCGCCGGCGGCCGCAAGGCGCTGGCCGAGTATGGCAGGAAGGGCGGCCGCGGCAGCCAGCTCCTGCTCGAGCAGCTCAAGTGAGGTGAGATGGGCGCCTTCATCCTCGGCCTCATCGCGCTCGTCCTGCTGCTGGCGGGGCTGCAGGCGTTCACGCGCGCCAATCCCGCGCGCCTCGCGCGGGGCGTGCGTCTCGGCGGGGGAGGGCTTCTCCTCGTCGTCGCCGCGCTCCTGGGGCTCGCAGGGCGCTGGACCTTCGCCGCGCCGCTCGGCCTCGCGGGCCTGAGCCTTCTCGGCCTTCGCGGCGTCTTTCCCTCGGGCGGCGGCAGCGCGCGGCGCAGTGCCGGCAACGCCTCGTCGGTCCGCTCGGAGTGGCTGGAGATGACCCTCGACCACGACAGCGGCCGCATGTCGGGCCGCGTCCTGCGCGGCAGCCGGCAGGGCGCTTCGCTGGACGACCTCTCGGTCGCGGAAGCCGCGGCCCTGCTCGGCGAGTTCGACGACGCCCAGAGCCGGCAGCTACTCGAAGCTTATCTGGACCGCCGGGAGCCCGGATGGCGTGAAGACGGAGACGCTGACGCGTCGGCGGGGCAGAGACGCACGGGCCAGGGTGAAATGACGGCGCAGGAGGCCCATGAGATACTGGGCGTTGCGCCGGGTGCGGGGCCGGCCGACATACGCCGCGCCCACCGCGATCTCATGATGAAGCTGCACCCGGACCGGGGCGGCTCCACCTACCTTGCCGCCAAGATCAACGAGGCCAAGGAGCTTCTGCTTCGCGAACATGACAGGGCCTGACCCGGCTCAGTTGCGCGCCGGGAAGCAGCCGAACGAGGCCCGCTTGAGGGCGCTGCACGCGGCCTCCGCGGCGTCGCGGTCGAAGCCGGCGAAGCGGGCCCGCCAGTAGGTCTCGCCGTCGAGCTTGACCGTCTCGGTGTAGGCCGCCGCGCTCGCCAGCACGCTCGGTGCGCGCTGCTGGGCACGGCTCAGGGCCGATTTTGCCAGCGCCTCGCCGTTGAACGCGCCGACCTGGATGACCCAGTCGCCGGAGGGCGTCGGCACGGAGGCGGTGGTGAGCACGTCCTCGGGGGCTTCCGCGTCGCCCTGCGCCTGGACCTCGTCGGGGGCGCCGAGCGCGACCTCGATCTTGTCGCCGATCGGATCGCCGTGTGCCGGGAAGTAGGGCATCGGCGCCGCGCTGGCCGCGACCATCGTGCCGGGCACGGTGCTCGAGGGAATGTACATCGTGGTGGACGGGCGGTCCGGACGGGCCGGCGGCAGCGGCGCGTTCGAGGCGAGGAGCGGCGTGGCGTCGGGCGAGGCCTGCTTGATGTAGGTCTCGAGCAGCTCCGTCATCTCCTTGTCGCGGCTGCGCGCGGTGCGGCCGCCCATGACGACGCCGATGATGCGGCGGTCGCCGCGCTTCATCGTGGCGAGGAGGTTGAAGCCCGAGGCGCGGATGTAGCCGGTCTTGAAGCCGTCGACGCCGGCGACGCGGCCGAGCAGGTGGTTGTGGTTGCCGTAGGTGTGGCCCTTGTAGGAGAAGGAGCGCGTCGAGAAGTACTCGAAGTACTTCGGGAAGCGGCGCATGATCACCTGGCCCAGCACCGCGAGGTCGTGCGCCGACGAGACGTGCTCGTCGTTCGGCAGGCCGTGCGGGTTCTTGAAGGTCGTGTGCGTCATGCCGATCGAGCGGGCGGTGCGGGTCATGCGCTGGGCGAAGGCCGGCACGCTGCCGCCGATGTTCTCGGCCACCACGTGGGCGACGTCGTTCGCCGACTTCGTCACCATCGCCTTGATGGCGTCCTCGACCTCGATCGTCTGGCCCGGCCGCAGGCCGAGCTTGGAAGGCGGCTCGGCGGCGGCTTCCCGCGACACCTTGAGGGGCGTGTCGAGACGCAGGCGGCCGGCCTCGAGCTCCTCGAAGACGATGTAGAGCGTCATCACCTTGGTGATCGAGGCGGGGTAGCGCGGGTCGTCGGCGTTGCGCGAGAAGAGGACGCGGTTGGTATTCGCGTCGACGATGTAGGCCGCGTAGCGCTCGTTGGCCTCCGCATGACCGGCGGTCAGGAAGAACAGCGCCGCGAACAGCAGCAGGAGACGCGAGAGGATGGGCCGGTGAAACGGGATTCCTACCGGGAGAACGCCGATCATGTGGATCGATCTCCGACTAGCCTGAACTGATCCGACACGAGGAAAGACGTTCCGAGGGATACGATCCGACGCTGCCCCGGCGCGACTTCGAGCCCCGCACGATGAATGCCACTAACATGTTGAGATGCCACGATTGCGAGCTTCGAACCCGGCAGGTTCGCGGTCATCTCGATTGGCCTCAGCTTATGGGGGACGCGGTTAGGAAAGGGTAAAACGGCAGGATGTGTCGAGAATGCGACCGATCGGGGCGGTCATTGTGCGCTGCACCATTTCTTGACAATCTCTTCGGCGGTGCATATATCTGTGTGCAGTGCAGCAACCGATGCGACGAGCAGCCGTATGACGTCGCCTTTGCGCATGACGGAAACGCCAAAGAGGAGACATACGATGATCGCCAACGCTGAAGAGTTCCAGAAGCTGACCAAGGACAACATGGACACGGCCATGCGCAGCTTCGGCACGGTCAGCCGCAATTTCCAGGGCATGGCCATGGACACGGCCGACTACACGAAGAAGTCGTTCGAGGACGGCGCCGCCGCGTTCGAGAAGATGCTGGCCGCCAAGTCCTTCGACAAGGCCCTCGAGGTCCAGACGGACTATGCCCGGTCCGCCTACGAAGGCTTCGTCGCCCACGCCACCAAGCTCGGCGAGTACTATGTCGACATGGCGAAGGACGCGTACAAGCCCTTCGAGAGCTTCGCCGCCAAGGCAAAGTGATCCGATCGCACCAGTTCTGGTGTCGAACGAGCCCCGGCCCTCGCGGCCGGGGCTTTTTTTGTGCCCGCCTCGGGGTGGCAGCGGCTCAGGCCGACGCCTATCTTATTGGCTGGTGAAGAGCCCGCCCACGTCCTATCATCGCTTCGGTTATGGCCGCGCTGCGGCCCAGCTCGGGGCTGAGCGCGACGCCGGACGGGAGGTTCGAGGAGGCCACGAGAGCATGAGAGAGCAACTGTGGAGATGGCGGCCCGAGCCGCGATCCACGACCGCTCAGAAGGATTCCGGCGGCGACGACGGTGAGGGACTGGGCACCGGTCTCGTCACGCGCACCCGCACGAAAACGAAGCGCCCGAGCCTCTACAGGGTCCTGCTCCTGAACGACGACTACACGCCGATGGAGTTCGTCATCCACGTTCTGGAGCGGTTCTTCAACAAGGGCCGGGAAGATGCCACGCGCATCATGCTGCACGTTCACCACCATGGGGTGGGAGAGTGTGGAATCTACACCTACGAGATCGCCGAGACGAAGGTGACACAGGTGATGGACTTCGCTCGCAAGCACCAGCATCCGCTGCAGTGCGTCATGGAGAAGAAGTAGGAACGCCGATTTGCCATCATTCTCGAGAAGTCTGGAACAGGCGCTTCATCGCGCGCTCGCGCTCGCGAATGAACGTCACCACGAATACGCCACGCTGGAGCATCTGCTTCTTGCTCTGATCGACGACCAGGATGCGGCCGCCGTCATGCGGGCCTGCAACGTCGATCTGGATGTCCTCCGCCAGACGGTCTCCGACTATGTCGACACCGAGCTCGAGAACCTCGTCAGCGAGGCGGGAGAGGATTCGAAGCCGACAGCGGGATTCCAGCGCGTCATCCAGCGCGCGGTCATTCACGTGCAGTCCTCCGGTCGCGAGGAAGTCACCGGCGCCAACGTCCTCGTCGCGATCTTCGCGGAGAGGGAGAGTCATGCCGCGTTTTTCCTGCAGGAGCAGGACATGACGCGCTATGATGCGGTCAATTACATCAGCCATGGCATCGCTAAGCGGCCTGGCTTCTCGGAGACGCGCACCGTGCGGGGAGCCGAAGAGGAAGCGGCAGAAGGCGAAGACGCCGACAAGAAGAAGTCGGACGCCCTCGAGGCCTACTGCATCAATCTGAACCAGAAGGCCCGCGAAGGCCGCGTCGACCCGCTCATCGGCCGCGACGGCGAACTGCGCCGCACGGTGCAGGTCCTCTGCCGCCGTTCGAAGAACAACCCGCTCTTCGTCGGCGATCCGGGCGTCGGCAAGACGGCGATCGCCGAGGGCCTCGCCCGCCGCATCGTCCACGGCGAGGTGCCCGACGTCCTGAAGAAGGCGACGATCTTCCAGCTCGACATGGGCACGCTGCTCGCCGGCACCCGCTATCGCGGCGACTTCGAGGAGCGCCTCAAGGCGGTCGTCAAGGAGATCGAGAAGTATGACGGGGCGATCCTGTTCATCGACGAGATCCACACCGTCATCGGCGCCGGCGCGACGTCCGGCGGCGCGATGGACGCCTCGAACCTCCTGAAGCCGGCGCTGCAGTCGGGCGAGCTGCGCTGCATGGGCTCGACCACCTACAAGGAGTACCGCCAGTACTTCGAGAAGGACCGGGCGCTCGTCCGCCGCTTCCAGAAGATCGACGTCAACGAGCCGACGGTCGCCGACGCGGTGAAGATCCTCAAGGGCCTCAAGCCCTACTACGAGGAGTTCCACGGCCTGCGCTACACCAACGACGCCATCAAGACGGCCGTCGAGCTGTCGGCCAAGCACATCCACGACCGCAAGCTGCCGGACAAGGCGATCGACGTGATCGACGAGACCGGGGCGTCGCAGATGCTGCTGCCGCCGTCGAAGCGCAAGCGCGTGATCGGGGTCAAGGAGGTCGAGGCGACGATCGCCACGATGGCCCGCATCCCGCCGAAGAGCGTGTCGCGCTCCGACTCGGAGGTGCTGTCCCATCTCGAGGAGAACCTCAAGCGGACGGTGTTCGGCCAGGGCGCCGCGATCGAGGCCCTCTCGGCCGCGATCAAGCTCGCCCGAGCCGGCCTGCGCGAGCCCGAGAAGCCGATCGGCAACTACCTGTTCTCCGGCCCGACCGGCGTCGGCAAGACGGAGGTCGCCCGCCAGCTCGCGGCGCTGCTCGGCGTCGAGCTCCTGCGCTTCGACATGTCGGAGTACATGGAGCGGCACACCGTGTCCCGGCTGATCGGCGCGCCGCCCGGCTATGTCGGCTTCGACCAGGGCGGCCTGCTGACCGACGGCGTCGACCAGCACCCGCACTGCGTGCTCCTGCTCGACGAGATCGAGAAGGCGCATCCGGACCTCTTCAACGTCCTCCTGCAGGTCATGGACCACGGCAAGCTGACCGACCACAACGGCAAGAAGGTCGACTTCAGGAACGTCATCCTGATCATGACCACCAATGCCGGCGCGGCGGAGATGGCGAAGCCGGCGATCGGCTTCGGCCGCTCCAAGCGCGAGGGCGACGACGAGGAGGCGATCAACCGGATGTTCTCGCCGGAGTTCCGCAACCGCCTCGACGCGACGATCACCTTCGGCAACCTGCCGACCGAGGTCGTGGCGCGCGTGGTGGAGAAGTTCGTCCTGCAGCTCGAGGCGCAGCTCGCCGACCGTGGCGTGACGATCGAGCTGACCGAAGAGGCGAACCAGTGGATCGCCGAGCGGGGCTACGACGAGCGCATGGGCGCCAGGCCGCTGGCGCGCGTCATCCAGGAGCACATCAAGAAGCCCCTGGCGGACGAGGTGCTCTTCGGCAAGCTCAAGGACGGCGGCATCGTCCGGGTGGTCGTCGAGAAGCCGGAGACGGGCCCCTCCAGGCTCGGCTTCGAGTTCCCGGAGGCCTCGCGCCTGCCGGCCGACGCACCCTCCGGCAAGGGCAAGAAGAAGCCGTCCGGCAAGCGCACGGCGCGCGGCGCCCGGGCCGACAAGGTGCCGCAGCCGAGCGAATGACGATTGCCCGCTGAAACAAGAGGTCATCGGCGCGCCGAGGCGCGCCGATGACCGAACCGATCAATATCAGGGCGGCCTATCTGGCCGGGGCGCGGCGGGCTCTGTCGCTTCCCGGCCTTGTTCTGTTCGGCTCGTTCTTCGGCTTCGGCGCGTTCGCCCGCGCCACCGGCTTCACCATGGGCGAAGCCGTCTTCACGAGCGCCCTGGTCTGGGCGCTTCCCGGCCAGGTCGTGCTGCTCGGCGCGCTCGCCGACGGCGCCCACCTCGCCACCGCCTTCCTCGCGGTCACGCTGACGGCGGTGCGGCTCCTGCCGCTGACCGTCGCGATCCTGCCGCTGATGCGCCGCGGCCGGCAGTCCTTCATCGCGCAATACGGTCTCGC
The DNA here is from genome assembly GCA_963816555.1 of uncultured Alphaproteobacteria bacterium. Lineage (GTDB taxonomy): Bacteria > Pseudomonadota > Alphaproteobacteria > Rhizobiales > Tepidamorphaceae > Lutibaculum. The sequence continues at coordinate 240,591 of CAWFLD010000014.1, forward strand.
CCATTTCGTGGCCGTGACCGTGTGGGTCGAAATCGATGCGGCGCTTCCCGCGGCTGCAGCACGGCGAACGCATCCCGTTCTTCCTCGGCATCTCGCTGTCGGTCGTGCCGATGTGCCTGACGGCCACCGCCCTGGGGCACGCCGCCTCGGCGACCGTGCCGCCGGTTCTCGCGGCGGGGCTTCTCTTCCTGACTCCGATCTATTTCGTGCTGTCGATGACCTCCGCAGCCCGGGTGCGGACCGACCACATCGCGATGGTCGCGGGGCTGGCGCTCGGGCCGGTCTTCTACCAGCTCGCGCCGGGTCTCGACCTCCTGTGGACGGGCCTCGTCGGCGGCACCGGCGCATGGCTTGCGGGGCGGTTTCTGGAGAAGCGGACGTGACCGGCTGGTGGCCCTATGTCGTGATCCTCGTCGCCGGCTACGTCGCGACGGACATCTGGCGCCTCGCGGGCGTCGTCATGTCGGCCCGGCTGAACTCCGAGAGCCCGATCCTGCAATGGGTGAAGGCGGTGTCGACGGCGCTGGTCGCGGGGCTGGTTGCGAAGCTCGTGATCTATGCGCCGGGCGAGCTGGCCGATGTCGCGCTGTGGGTGCGTCTGGCCGGCATCGGCGTCGGCTGCGTCGCCTACTGGCTGACCGCGGGCAACGTGTTCCTCGGCGTCGTGGCGGCCGAGATCGTGCTCATGGGCGGAGCGCTGCTCGCCTGACATTCCCGCTGCCGGCGGCCTGACAAGATTCCTCGATCGGTGGACGAGGCAGACCCTGGCAGGTGGGACCGGAAGGCGTCCGCCCCCCGGTCCCGAAACCTCACGCCGCTTCCGCGGGCAGGCCGGCCAGCACCTTGTCGAGCGTGATCGGGAACTCGCGCACGCGCACGCCGGTGGCGTTGTAGACCGCGTTGGCGAGCGCCGCGCCCACGCCGGCGATGCCGAGCTCGCCGATGCCCTTGATCTTCAGCGGGTTCGTCTTGTCGTCGAGCTCCGGCAGGAAGATCGCGTCGAGATGCGGGATGTCGGCGTGGACGGGCACGTGGTACTCGGCCAGGTCGTTGTTGGCGAAGTTGCCGTAGCGCACGTCGGTCACGGCCTCCTCCGTCAGCGCCTCGCCGATGCCCCAGATGATGCCGCCGATCGCCTGCGAGCGGGCGGTCTTGGCGTTCAGGATGCGGCCGGCCGCGAAGACGCTCGTGACCTTGCGCATGCGCGTCTCGCCCGTCACGCCGCTGACCGCGACCTCGATGAAATGCGCGCCATAGGCGGCCTGGTCGAACTTCTTCGCCAGGTCGCCGGGCTTGATCGCGCCGGTGGTCTCGATCGTCTTGTCGCCGACGAGCTCGCCGATCGGGATGCGGCGGTTGCCTGCGACCGCGTGCCCGTCCTTGAGCGTCATGTCCTTCACGCTCGTGCCCATGCGGGCGGCGAGCTCGGCGACGGCGTCCTGCGCCGCGAGCGCCACGGCCGAGCCCGAGCTCGCCGCGCCCATCGAGCCGCCCGAGCCGAAGCCCGGCGGAAACAGCGAGTCGCCCAGCCGCACCTCGACGCTGTCGATCGGCGTTCCGAGAATCTCGCCGGCGATCTGCGACAGGATCGTGTAGGTGCCGGTGCCGATGTCGGTCATGTCGCGACTCGACGATGACCTTGCCGCCCGGCTCGATGCGAAGCCGCGCCTGCGCGTTCGACAGCATGTTCACGCGGACGGCTGCCGCCATGCCGCGGCCGATCCACCATTCGCCCTCGCGCTCCTGCAGCGGGTCTCGGGCCGACGCTTGTCCCAGCCGAAGCGGCGGGCGCCCTCGTCCATGCACTCCACGAGGTGACGCTCGCTGAACGGGCGGTCGCGCGTGAGGTCCTTCGCCGGCTCGTTGAGCTTCCTGAACTCGACCGGGTCCATGCCGAGCTGCACGGCCATCTCGTCCATGGCGCACTCGACGCCGAGCATGCCGACCGCCTCGCCCGGCGCCCGGACGGAGCCCGCGTGCGGGATGTTGAGCGTGAAGGCCTTGGTCGTGAAGCTGCGGTTCGCCCCGCCGTAGAGCGCGAGCGAGCCGAGCGGCACCGGCTCGTAGAAGGAGCGACCGTCGTTCTGGCTGACGATCGAGTCCTGGCCGAACGCGGTGAGCCTGCCGTCGGCGTCGCAGGCGAGCCGCATGCGCTGCACGGTGTCCGAGCGGCGGTAGATCAGGTGGAAGAGCTGCTGGCGGGTGATGACGAGCTTCACCGGCCGGCCGACGCGCCTGGAGGCGATCGCGGCGAGGACGCACTCGGTGCCGAGGCCGCCCTTGCCGCCGAAGCCGCCGCCGATATAGGGCGAGATGATCCGCGCCTTCTCGGGCTCGATCTCCAGCGTGTTGACGAGCTTCGTCTTGGCGCCCGACGTGATCTGGATCGAGGTGTAGACCGTCAGCTCGTCGCCCGACCACGTGGCGATCGCCGCGTGCGGCTCCATGGCGGCGTGGACGTAGCTCGGCGTCTCGTAGGTCGCGTCGAGCGTGTGGGCCGCCGAGGCCATCGCCTCGTCGACGTCGCCGACGACGGTGTCCGGCACCATGCCCTCGTCGCCGAGCGGCCGGGCCTCGGCCCTGAGCTTGCCGGCGTCGAACCGCCCCTCTTCGACCTCGTAGTCGACCTTCACCGCGTTCGCGGCGGCGCGCGCCTGCTCGAAGGTCTCGGCGACGACCACGCCGAGCGACTGGCCGTACGTGTCGACCCGGCTGTTGTCGGTCACCAGCTTCTGGTCCGAGAAGCCGGCCGCCTCGCGCGAGATGTGCGGGTCGTCGACGATGACCGCGATGACGCCGGGCATCGTCTCGGCCGCGGCGGTGTCGAAGCCCTTCACGCGCCCGTAGCCGATCGTCGCGCAGATCGCGACGGCGACGGCGAGATTGCCCTCGACCTTGTGGTCGGCCGCGTAGGGCACGTCGCCCGCGACCTTCCGGCGGCCTTCGACGCGGTTCAGCGGCTCGCCGATGATGCCCTGCACGCCGCGGTCGAGCGGGCTCTCGCCGATCGGCTGGTCCATCTTGTATTCGCTCATCGCGTCTCTCCGGTCAGCTCGGTCAGGGTGGCGATCAGCGTCCGCTTGGCGAGCGGGATCTTGAAGTCGTTGCCGCCATGGCCCTTGGCGTTCTCGAGCAGCTTGTCGGCGGCGCGCGCGAAGGCGTCCCGCGACGGGCGCCTGCCCGACGAGCAGGTCTTCCACGTCGCGGATCGCGCCACGGCATGTGGGCGAGGCCGCCGAAGGCGAGGCGGGCCGAGGAGATCTTGCCGTTCTCGACCGCGATCACCGCGGCGACGGAGACGAGCGCGAAGGCGTAGGACGCCCGGTCGCGCACCTTGCGATAGCCGTGCCGGCCCGGCGGGGCGGGCGGGAGCACGACATGGGTGATGAGCTCGCCCTGTTCGAGCACGTTCTCGATGTGCGGCGTGTCGCCCGGCAGGCGGTAGAACTCCGACAGCGGGATCGTGCGGGTCGAGCCGTCCTCCTTCAGCGTCTCCACGCTGGCGTCGAGCGCCCGCATGGCGACGGCCATGTCGCTCGGGTGGGTGGCGATGCACTTGTCGCTCTCGCCGAGGATCGCGTGGATGCGGTTGAAGCCGCCGATCGCGCCGCAGCCCGAGCCGGGCTCGCGCTTGTTGCAGGGCATGCCGGTGTCATAGAAGTAGTAGCACCGCGTGCGCTGCAGCAGGTTGCCGCCGGTCGACGCCTTGTTGCGGAGCTGCCCGGATGCGCCGGCGAGCAGCGCGCGGCTCAGGACCGGATAGCGGCTGCGCACCGCGTCGTGTGCGGCGAGGTCGGCGTTCGGCACGAGCGCGCCGATGCGCAGCCCGCCATCCGCGGTGTCCTCGACGCTCGTCGAGCGGCAGCCGGCTGATGTCGACCAGCTTCTCCGGCCGCTCGACGTCGAGCTTCATGAGGTCGAGGAGGTTCGTGCCGCCGGCGATGAAGCGGCCGGCGCGCCCGGCTGCGGAGACGGCGGAGGAGGGATCCTCGGCGCGTGCGTATTCGAATTCTCTCACGACGATTTCTCCGTGCCGCCTCGGCGATGGCGTCATTGATGTTCGGATAGGCGGAGCAGCGGCAGAGGTTGCCGCTCATGCGCTCGGCGATCTCCTCGGGCGTCAGCTTCATCTCGCCGTCGAGGCTCTCGCTCACGTGGCTCGGCCAGCCCTTCTTCGCCTCGTCGAGCATCGCCGTGGCCGAGACGATCTGGCCCGGCGTGCAGAAGCCGCACTGGTAGCCGTCGTGCTCGAAGAAGGCCTCCTGCATCGGGCTCAGCGGTTCGGGGCTGCCGATGCCCTCGATGGTCGTGATCTCGTGGCCCTCGTGCATGATCGCGAGGGTGAGGCAGGAGTTGATCCGGCGGCCGTTCGACGAGGATCGTGCAGGCGCCGCACTGGCCGTGGTCGCAGCCCTTCTTCGTGCCGGTCAGGCCGATCTTCTCGCGCAGCAGGTCGAGCAGCGAGGTCCGGACGTCGAAGTCGACGTCGTGGGACCGCCCGTTGACGGTCAATCGCATTGGGGATGCTCCTCAGCATCGGGGCGTGGTCGCGGGTTCAACGCGTGCGTCCGCCTGCCGTTCGCCCTCGGCCGGGAACCGCCGGCCAATTGCTGCTGCTCACTGCCTTTGGTGCGATAACGCACGTTCTTCGCAGGGACGCGCTGAATGCGGACACCAAGCAGATGAAAAGGGGGGCGGGTGCACGTGCCTCAGCGATGCGCGTCCGGCACGGCGGTTCGTCGCCGGCCCGCCTCCGTCGTCAATTCGGCGTGATGAAGGCTACTCGAGGCGGAGAGACGAGGGGCCCGGCGCCCGGCTTCCCCGTAGGCGCCGGACCTCGGGACGTCACCCGCGCACGAAGACGGGGCTCGTCCACGCCCACTGGCCGTTCGCCTGGCGCATGCGGACATAGACGGTCTCGCCGGCGCGCAGGTCCTCGAGCGGCAGGCGCCCCTGCCACTGCCAGGCTTGCGGGCGGGGAAGGGGATGGAAGCGGTAGGCGGGGCTGTCGATCGGCCCGAGATTGCCCGAGAGCGCTCCCTCGAACAGCCGCGACACGGGGATCTCGACCGACCGCCCGTCGAGGCGCGCGAGGACGCGGGCGTCCGGGCGAAGGCGCACGCGTGCGGCGATCGCCTGGGTCTGCGGCGTCAAGTTGTTGGGATTGGCGTGGGCGCGCAGGCGGAAGACGATGCGGCCATCCTCCCAGGCGATGCTGTCCTCGTCGGCGTCGTCCTCGTCGCCCTCGAGCGGCGAGACGATCTCGGGCCCGCGCAGCCGCGGCTCGACGGACAGGATCTCGCCGCCGTCGACCTCCAGCGTGCCCTGCCAGTCGTGCGAGGTTCCGCGCGAGCCCCAGCCGAGCTCGAGAACCAGGATCGTCTCGATGTCCGCTCCGCCCGCCTCGATCGGCGCCGGCGTCAGCTCGGGCGAGATGCGGGCCGCCAGGCCGCCGCTGCGGATCACGTCGATCGTGTCGATGAAGCTGCCGCCGACCGCCTCGATCTCAAGCGTCGCCTCCCGCGCGGGTGCGACGATGCTTCCCTGCGCCGCGTCGCCGAGCGCCATGAAGAGATGGGCGCAGTCGCCGGTCAGGGCGCTCGTCCGGCGGTCGTGGAGCGCCGTCCAGATCGCCTCGCTCGTGTTCTCCGCGGCATAGACGCAGCTTCGCCCGTGGCCGTAGGAGCCGGGATAGCCGCTGTGGTGGTCGGTGTTTCCGATCAGGCCGAAGACGTGGCCGGTCTTCAGGCCGTAGCGGACCGTCGAGTGGCCGTCGCTCGGCCCCATCGAGTGCAGGAACGGCCGGTCGCCGAGCGAGGCCTCGGATGAGCCGTGCATCGAGATCATCTCGAGCACGGGCGACAGCTCCGGGTCGAACGAGGCCCAGTTGATGCCGCGGGCGCCCTGGCGGTAGCCGATATGGTGGGGGAACGCGATCGCCCGCCCGGGATAGAGCTCCTCGAGCCGCATGCGCAGGCTGTGCGGGTCGTCGGCCTTGACGAGCTCGTGCTGGTCGATGTCGCGATAGACGATCGTGTAGTCGCCGTGCTCGCACGAATGGATTTCGTAGCCCGGAAAGACCGTGAAGCGGCCGGGCGCATGCATGGCGGCAAGCTCGGCGAAATGGCCGGGCCACAGCCTCTGCAGCCTGGCGAAGCCCTTGACGTGGAAGTCGACGATCGCGGCGACGCTGGGATCATCGACCGGCATGTCCGGCCAGTGGGCGTGGCCCGTCACCGAGACGAAGTCGAGCTGGCGCTCGGCCCGAACGAGCGCGGTCTTCAGCGTGCCGTGGCCGTATGAGATGCCGCAGTGATTGTGGATGTCGCCATAGAGCGGGCGGACGCCGAAGCGCGCGGCGAGCGGCGTCAGCCGCGGCGGCAGCCGGTCCTTGATCATCGTGTGTTCACCTGCGCAAAGCGGCGACGGGCATCTCGGTTCATCTGGATCCTGTCGGGAAGCTGCAGCGTACCTGCTGCAGATACAAATTATACCGATACGATAGGTCGCGCCGCCTGCGGGGCGCAAGATCCCGCGGCGCGGGGGCTATTCCGGCGGCGCGGTGCTCGCGCCGGCCGCCTCCGTGCAGCGCAGGTAGGCGATCTGCGGCGGCGCGGACGGGTTGGCCAGCCGGCGGCGGATCGTGGCAAGGAGTTCGCCCGCGGCCTCGGCCTGCGAACTGCCCGCCATGGTGAAGTGGTCGAGATGCTCGCTCGCCACGTCGATGTGGCCGAGCAGGTAGGCGCTGACGCCGCGGCCGGTTCGGGCCCGGTGCGCCTGCATGGTCTCGCGGATGCCGGCGGCGTCGGAGATGCCGACGAAGACGAGCGCCGTGCAGGGCGCTCCGCCCCGTGCGTCCTCCGCCTCGAGCGCGCGCCGCAGTGCGTCGGCGATCCCTTGCGTGGGATGACGGACGCCCTTGAGCAGGAAGGGCGGCGCGATCTCGACCGCCGCACCGCGCCAGTTGTCGATCCGGGCGATGGCCCGCCGCACGGCCAGGATCGGCTGCGCCTGGGTGTCGAGCGAGACGAGGCCGATCCGGCGGTGGCCGAGGGCGGTCAGGTGATCGAGCGCGTGGCCCAGCGCCTCCTCCCAGTCCGTGCCGACCCGGTCGACGTCGACGCCCGAAACGGTATGGCCGTCGATCACCAGCGCCTTCGTCTTGCGCTGCATCAAGTCGAGGAGCCGCACCGGTATGTTCTCATAGTGCGATTGCAGGATCGCCGCCTCGAAGCGCGGCACCGAGGCGAGGATGTCGAGAAGGTGGTCGGTGTCGTGGTAGGAGAGCTGGACGACCTTGCCGCCCTCGGCCGACAGCTCGGCCACGATCCGGCTCTGCACCAGCAGGCAGCGCTCGTTCATGCTCGAGTTCGAGAGGATCAGCAGGCTCTCCGGCCCCGTGACGCCACGCGTGCCGCCGATCGGGCCGGACGTCTCCCCGCCCTTCACGACATAGGTGCCGCGCCCGACGCGGGAGGTGACGAGGCCCTCGTCGCGCAGCCGGTTGAACGCCTCCTGCACGGCCGCCTGGCTGACCCGGAAGCTCTTCATGAGATCCCGTACGGTCGGCAGCCGCGCCCCGTCCTCGAGCCCCTCGATCATGTCGTAGAGCGAGTTCAGGACGAGTTCGGATGAGGGTGAGCGCAAGGGTCCTTCTCCTGCCATGGGGACGGCGCTGGCCGCCGCGTCCGGCGACCATTGTATTAGACAGGTATATATTGAACTTTACAATGCACCCGGGGCGAATATGATCTTCTTCAAGGGATGCCCGGCGGCTGCCATGCCGGCGTCGGGCCGCGACGGAGGCGGGTGGTGAATCAGCCGGCAAAGGCGCTCGAGGGATTGAGGACGGAAGCCGATGACCCACTCGTCCGGGCGCCGGCCGTGACGGAGAGCACGGCTGCCATCGACATACGCGGCGTGCGCAAGCGGTTCGCCTCGCGCGGCCGCGACGAGCTGACGGTGCTCGACGGCATCGACCTGAAGATCCGCGAGAACGAGTTCGTCTCGCTGCTCGGGCGCTCCGGTTGCGGCAAGACGACCCTTCTCAACATCGTCGCCGGCCTCGAGGCCGCCACCGAGGGCCAGGCCCTGATCCGCGGCCGCCCGGTGGTGGGGCCGGGGCAGGGGCAGGGCGTCGTCTTCCAGCAGCACGCGCTCTTTCCCTGGCTGACGGCGCGCGACAACGTCGCCTTCGGCTGCCGCGGCCGCGCCATGTCGAAGCGCGAGAAGCACGACCTCGCCGACGAGCTCCTGGCGCTGGTCGGGCTGAGCGAGGCAGCCTCGAAATATCCGCGCGAGCTGTCGGGCGGCATGCAGCAGCGCGTGGCGATCGCCCGCGCGCTCGCGCTCGACCCCGAGATCCTGCTGATGGACGAGCCGTTCGGCGCGCTCGACGAGCTGACGCGCATCGAGCTGCAGCACGAGCTCCTGCGGATCTGGGAGGCGCGCAAGAAGACCGTCATCTTCGTCACGCACTCGATCGAAGAGGCGCTGATCCTGTCCGACCGGATCGTGCTGCTGTCGGCCAATCCGGGCCGCGTGGCGCGGGACATCGTGGTCGACCTGCCGCGGCCGCGCTCGCGCACCGACCAGGCGTTCAACGCGCTGCACGAGGAGATCTGGGAGGCGCTCTCGTCATGAGGCAGCGCGCGATCCGCTTCGTCGTCGCCGTCGCCGTGATCGGGGCGCTGCTCGGCGCGTGGCAGCTCGCCGTGGATTACCACTACCTCAAGGCCTACCAGTTTCCGCCGGTGAGCCGGATCGCCCGCGGCTTCGACGAGATCGCGACCGTCGGCTTCCCGAGCGGCATCACGATCTGGTCGCACACGTTCGTCACGATCGGCCGGATCCTGCAGGGCTACTGCGCCGCGCTCGCCCTCGCCATCCCGCTGGGCCTGCTGATCGGCGCGCTGCCGGTCGTCGAGCGCATGACGGCGCCGATCATCGTGTTCTGCCGCTCCGTCGCGACGCTCAGCCTGCTGCCGCTCGTCATCGTCTGGTTCGGCGCGGGCGAACTGACGAAGGTCGTGCTGATCGGCTACGGCTGCTTCTGGGTGATGCTGTCGAACGTCATCGCCGGCGTGCGCTACGTCGACCCGGTGCTGGTGCGGGCGGCGCGCTCCTTCGGGCTCGGCGGCTTCGAGCTCTACCGCGAGGTCGTGCTGCCGGCGGCCCTGCCGCGCATCTTCGCCGGCGCGCGCATGGCGCTCGGCGTCGGCTTCATGGTCATCGTCGGCGCGGAGATGATCGGCACGATCGAGGGGCTCGGCGCGCTGATCATGGAAGCGCGCACCTTCTACCGCAGCGACATCACGATCATCGGCATGCTGGTGATCGGCGTGCTCGGCTTCCTCATCTCCACGGGCCTGGCCGGTCTCGAGCGCATCCTGCTGCCGTGGGCCCCGAGCCTCGACGAGGTGCGCCGATGACGAGAAGCCGTCGCCTCGACAACGCGCTCCTCGGCCTGCTCGGCGCGGCAATCGCGGTCGGTGCATGGGAGGGCGCCGCCCGCATCGGCCTGCTCGACCCGCGCGTCTTTCCCGGGCCCATCATGGCGATCGAGGCGGCGGTCGGGCGCCTGAGCCTCGACACGATCGCCCGCAACATGGGGTGGAGCCTCTACCGGGTGTTCTCCGGTTTCGTGCTCGGCGCGATCGCCGGCACCGTCGTCGGCATCGCCGCGGGCTGGTACCGCGACCTTCGGTATGGTCGCGCGGCCGCTGATCGAGCTGCTGCGGCCGATCCCGCCGCTCGCGTGGATCCCGCTCGCCATCATCTGGTTCGGCCTCGGCGAGCCGTCGAAGTTCTTCATCATCTTCCTCGGCGCGTTCTTTCCGGTCGTCACCGCGGCCTACCAGGGCATCACCAACGTCGATCCGGTGCTGATCCGGGCGGCTCAGAGCTTCGGCCTGCGCGGCGTGCCGCTGCTGGTGCGCGTCGCCATTCCCGCCGCGTCGCCCGACCTCGCGACGGGCATCCGCATCGGCTGGGGCCTGAGCTTCGGCGTGCTGGTCGCCGCCGAGCTGATCGCGGCCGACCGGGGCCTCGGCTACATGATCATGAACGAGCGCAACACCGGCGGGTCGGTCAGCGTGATCATCGTCGGCATCCTGCTGATCGGCGCGCTCAACCTCCTCACCGACGCTGCGATCGGAGGTGCCATCGGGCGGTGGATCGGCCGCTGGCACGGCACCTGAAGCGCAGAGACGAACGCGAAGAAGCTCGCACAAAGAAGGGGAAGCGAGATGCTGGGCAGACTGGGCAAGACATTCGTGGCCGCCACCGCCGCGCTGGCGATGGGGGCTTTCGCGGCAGGGCCGGGGCAGGCGCAGGAGCCCGAGGTCGACACGCTGTCGATGAGCATCGGCGTCGACCTGCCGTTCCTCGTGCACATCGTCGCCAAGGAGAAGGGCTGGTTCGCCGACGCCGGCTTCAAGACCGTCGAGTTCAAGAAGTTCAACTCCGGCAACCTGGCCGGCGAGGCGCTGCTCGCCGACGAGATCCAGCTCTGGACGCCGGGCAACCTGCCGCCGATCGCCATGGCGCACAACGGCATCCCGGTGGTCATCCTCGGCACGAACGCCGTCAGCCACGGGCTCGAGAAGATCGTCGTGCGCAAGGATGCCGGCGTGGAGAAGCCCGAGGACCTCTACAAGGTGAAGCTCGGCCTGCTCGTCAGCTCCACCTCGGGCGCGCTGCTCGGCAACGTCGCCAAGCACTACGGGCTCGACATGAGCAAGATCCAGGCGGTCAACCTCGCGCCGCCGGAGGCGATGGCCAGCCTCGCCAACAACGAGATCCAGGGCATCATCTTCTGGGAGCCGTGGCCCTACAAGGCGCTGAACGAGCTCGACACCAAGGTCATCCACACCGGCACGAAGAGCCACTTCGCCGACAATGACGGCGAGGACGTCGAGGTCTCCAACAACCGCACCGTCTGGGTCGCCTCGCAGGACTGGGTGCGCGAGCACCCGAACGCCACGAAGGCCCTCGTGAAGGTGCTGCTCAAGGCGCAGGCCTATGTCAGCGACCCGAAGAACCGCGACGAGGTCCTCAAGATCTTCTCCGACTTCGAGGACCAGCCGCTCGAGATGAACAAGGCGCTGCTCGACAACTACACCTTCGATCCGAGCATCGACCAGGCCTATGTCGACGACATGGCCGCGATCGGCGACTTCCTGGAAGAGACGAACCGCATCCACGACCGCCGCAACGTGCTCACCTACACCTATTGCGAGCCGATGAAGGAGGTCGATCCCTCCCTCGTCACCGTCGACTGCCAGTGGCAGCCCTGACATGAGGCTTGCCGGGGCCGGCCATGGCGCGGCCGGCCCCGGCCCTTCCTCCGTCCGAAATCTCTTCCATCCGCAAGGATCCCGCATGGCGTCCCGAGCCAGGGATGAGGTCCGGGTCGCCGTCATCGGCGCCGGCTTCATCAGCGACTATCACATCGACGGCCTGAGGGCGGCGGGCGGCGCCAGCGTGCGCGCGCTGGTCGGCCTGTCGCCGGAGCGCACGCGCGAGCGGGCGGATCGCCTGGGGATCGCGCGGGCCGAGACCGAGTACCTTGCCGTCCTCGACGACCCGGAGATCGACGCGGTCGTCGTGGCGACGCCGGACGACACGCACGAACAGATCGCCATCGAGGCGCTGCAGGCCGGCAAGGCCGTGCTGCTGCAGAAGCCGATGGCGCTGACCTCGGACGGCTGCCGCCGCATTCTCGAGGCGGAGCGCCGCTCGGCGGGCCGGCTGACCGTCAGCTTCATGCACCGCTATTTCCCCGAGACCCGCTGGCTGCGCGAACTGCTCGCGTCGGGCGCGCTCGGCGCCATCCACTCCGTGCGGCTGCGCAACGCCACGCCCGGCGCCGACTGGGCCGACTGGTTCTACCGGCCCGGCAACGTGTCGGGCGGCGTCGTCATGCAGCTCGGCGTGCATGGCATCGACCTCTGCCGGCACCTGTTCGGCCCGCTGGACGACGTGATGGCGCGGGCCTGGACGGCGCGGCCGGAACGCACGCTGCGCGACGGCCGTCGTGTCCGCTCCACGCTCGAGGACAACGTGCTCGCGAGCTACGCCCTCCAAAGCGGCGCGAAGGCGACGCACGAGATGAGCTACACCGAGATCGCCGGCTGCGACCGCTTCCGGCTCGAGGTCTATGCCGAGCGCGGCACGGTCTGGCTGCGCACGGAGCGCGGGCTCGCGGCGATCTTCGCGCCGGAGGTGACGGGGCAGGAGGGCTGGGTCCGGCCGGATCTCGCCGACGAGCCCTTCGGCGCCGCCCACCACGCGCACTGGCTCGACATCGTGCGCGGCGACGCCCCGCGCGACGACACGCCCGAAGCCGGCCTCGCGTCGCTCTGCGTCGCCGAGGCGATCTACGCGGCCGCAGGGCAGGGCGGAACGGTGGCACTCGCGCCTGCCGAGACCGGGGAGACGGTATCGTGACGCACACCCATCGCCGTCGCCGTGCTCGGCGTCGAGCACTATCACGCGAATTTCTGGACACGCGCCTTCCTGCAGAGCGAGGACGCGACGGTGGCCGGGATCTGGGATCCCGATGCCGAACGCGCGAAGGCCTTCGCCGGGACCTACGGAATCCGCGCCTGGGACGATGCGGACGCGCTCGTCGACGCCGCGGACGCCGTGGCGATCTCCTCGGCGACCGACGCCCATGTCGATCTGGTCGAGCTGGCCGCGAGGCACGGCCGGCCGGTGCTCTGCGAGAAGCCGCTGGCGAACACGCTCGAAGGCTGCCGCCGCATCGCGGAGATCGTCTCGCGCAGCGGCATCGCGTTCATGCAGAGCTTCCCGAAGCGCTTCGACCCGGTGAACGAGGAGATCCGGCAGATCCTCCGCGACGGGACGCTCGGGCGGGTGACGCTGTGCCGGATCCGGCACGGCCACAGCCACGGGCTGAACGAGGAGTTCCGCCACGCCTGGTTCGTCGATCCGGCCCGCTCCGGCGGCGGAACGCTGCTCGACGAGGGGGTGCACGCCGCCGATCTCCTGCGCATGCTGTTCGGCGAGCCGGAGACGGTGTCGGCGACGATCTCCTCGGCGACGCTCGGCCTGCCGGTCGAGGACACGGCGGCCGCCACCTTCGCCTATCCGGACGGCCTGATCGCCGAGGTCTCGACGAGCTGGTGCTTCGCCGGCGCCGACGCCTCGGTCGAGATCTACGGCACGGAAGGCTCGATCGTTCTCGGAGGCGTCGACATCGCCTCGCGGCCGACCCGCGAGACCGACTTCCTGCGGATCTTCGCGGCGCGACGGCGACGGCGGCGCCTGGACGTCCTCGCCGACGGTGCCCAACTTCAAGACGGGCGTCTTCCACGAGCACGTCGCCTGGGCCTACGTCGCGGCGCTGAAGGCCGGCGGCCCCATGCCGGTGACGGTCGAGGACGGGCTGAGATCGTTCCTGATGATCGACGCGGCCTACCGGTCGGCGAGGAGCGGGTGCCGCGAGACGATATCCTGTCCGGGTCGCGGCTGAGGCGGGGAGGGCACGCATGCGGTCGCGGATGTCGCGGGAGATCTCGGAGATCCCGGAGGTCGTCGCCCGTCAGGTGGCGGCCAACGCCGACCTGATGCGCGAGCTCGGCGGCCGCCTTCGCGCGCAGGCGCCGCGCTTCGCCGTCACCTGCGCGCGCGGCACCTCCGACCATGCCGCGCTCTACGCCAAGTATCTCATGGAGCTGCGGCTCGGCGTTCCCGTCGCCTCGGTCGGGCCGTCCATCGCCTCGATCTACGGCCGTGCGCTCCGGCTCGAGGACGCGCTCTGCCTGACGATCTCGCAGTCGGGAGAGAGCCGCGACCTCCTGATGCTGCAGGACATGGCGGCCCGGGAAGGGGCACTGACGCTGGCGCTGGTCAACCAGGTCGGCTCGCCTGCGGCGCGCGCGGCCGCGGCGCTCGTGCCGCTGCAGGCCGGCGTCGAGGAGGCGGTCGCCGCCACCAAGACCTACGTTGCCACGCTCGTCGCCATCGCCTCACTCGTCGCGGCGTGGGGCGGGGACGCCGAGCTCGCCGACGGCATCGCGCGGCTGCCGGACTGCCTGCACGAGGCCATCGGCTGCGACTGGTCGCGGGCGCTGGACCCGATCGCGGGCGCGCGCTCGGTGTTCACGGTGTCGCGCGGGCCGGGCCTCACGGTCGCGGCCGAGGCGGCGCTCAAGTTCAAGGAGACGTGCCGGCTGCACGCCGAGGCCTACAGCTCGGCGGAGCTGCGGCACGGGCCGATCGCGCTGGCGCGCCGGGATTTCGCGACCCTCGTCTTCGCCAGCCGCGACGAGACGCGGCCGGGCATTCTCGATGCCACCGCGTCGCTGCGGGCGACCGGCGCGGCCGTCCACCTCGCCGATCCGGCAGGGGCCGAAGGCGACCTGCCGACGGTCGCGGCGCCGCATCCGCTGCTCGATCCCATCTGCCAGGCGGCGAGCTTCTACGTGTTCGTGGAGCGCCTGGCCGGCCTGATGGGCCTCGACCCGGACCGGCCGGAGAACCTCTCCAAGGTCACGGTGACCCTGTGATGGTCCGCCCGGCACATCGTTCCGGCCACACCTCCCGGAGGCCCGCGTGAAGACCGTCTTCGTCCTGTTCGACAGCCTCAACCGCCACATGCTCGGCGCCTACGGGGGCACGCGCGTGCCGACGCCGAACTTCGACCGGCTGGCGCGCCGCTCCGTCACCTTCGACAACCACTATGTCGGCAGCCTGCCGTGCATCCCGGCCAGGCGCGACATGCTCACCGGCAGGCTCACCTTCCTGCACCGCAGCTGGGGGCCGCTCGAGCCGTTCGACAACGCCTTCCCCGAGCTCCTCGCGCGCGGCAAGGGCGTCTACAGCCACCTGATCACCGACCACTACCACTACTGGGAGGACGGCGGCGCGACCTACCACAACCGGTACGACACGTACGAGTTCGTGCGCGGCCAGGAGGGCGATCGCTGGAAGGCGATGGTGCAGCCGCAGTGGGAGCGGCTGCGCGAGATGTACGACGCGCGACAGTTCTCGAGCGAGCGACGCAACTACAAGGCGCAGAACGTGATCAACCGCGAGTTCGTGAGGGCGGAGGAGGACTTTCCCTCCGTGCGCTGCTTCGCGCACGGGCTCGACTTCATCGACGCGCAACCGCGAGGCGGACGACTGGCTCCTCCAGATCGAGACCTTCGACCCGCACGAGCCGTTCCACGCGCCGGCCCGCTTCAAGCAGCCCTTCGACACCGGCTGGACCGGGCCGGTGCTCGACTGGCCCCGCTACGGCCGCGTCGACGAGCTGCCGGAGGAATGCGAGGAGCTGCGCGCCAACTACTACGCGGTCGTCGCGATGTGCGATTTCCTGCTCGGCGAGCTGCTCGACCGGTTCGACGCCGAGGACATGTGGCGCGACACCGCGCTCGTCGTCACGACCGACCACGGCTTCCTGCTCGGCGAGCACGATTTCTGGGCCAAGAACCGGATGAACGTCTATCAGGAGGTCGCGCACATCCCGCTCTTCCTCCACGACCCGCGGCGGCCGGAGCTCGACGGCCGGCGCAGCGGCGCGCTGACGCAGTCGATCGACCTCGCGCCGACCTTCCTCGACCTGCACGGCATGCCGCCGGCCGCCGAGATGGAGGGCCGCTCGCTCGCCGCGATGGCCGAGGGGAGACGCTGCGGGAGGGCGCGCTCTTCGGCTATTTCGGCGGCGCCGTGAACGTCACCGACGGCCGCTCGACCTACCACCGCTACCCGCCGGACCTGAAGCGGCAGGAGATCTACCAGTACACGGTCATGCCCACGCATCTCGCCGCGCCGTTCTCGCCGGAGGAGCTGTCGCAGGCGACCTCTCGCCGCCCTTCGGCTTCACCAAGGGCGCGCAAGCTCCTCAAGGTGCCGGTGAGCGAGCGCTCGGCGATGTACGACAATTACGGTCCCGGCGCGCTGCTCGAGGACGAGACGCGGCTCTACGACCTCGAGACCGACCCGGGTCAGCTCTCCCCGCTGGCCGACGCCGGCCGCGAGGCCGAGATGGCGCGCCTGATGCGCCGGCTGATGCTCGCCAACGAGGCGCCGCCGGAGGCGTTCGCCCGGCTCGGCCTCCCGCCCGAAGACGAGACGGCATGAAGGCCGGTCCCGAAGCCGCCGCTCGCCTCGCTGCGCCAGCTCGCCTCCGTGCGCAGCGTCGTGCTGGGGGACGGGCCGGAGGCGGGCGTGCGGGCGCTCCTCTTCTCGACCGGCGGCGGCCTCGACTTCATGGTGCTGGTCGGACCGGTCGATGGATATCGGCACGCTCTCCTGGCGGGGCGTGCCGCTCGCGTGGCAGTCGCCGTCGGGCTTCCGCAGCCCCGCCCTGCACGACGCGGAGGCCGACGGCGGCTACGGGTTCAACCGCTCGCTCTCGGGCTTCCTCGTCACCGCCGGGCTCGACCATGTCCGGCACCCGCGCGACCGGCACCCGCACCACGGGCGCATGCCCTTCACGCCGGCCCGGCTCATCGCGGCCGGGGAGGACTGGGAGGCCGAGACACCCTGCCTCTACTGCGAAGGCGAGATCGTCCAGTGGATCTATGGCGGCGAGGCGCTGCGCCTCGTGCGCCGGATCGAGGCGCCCGTCGGCGGGGCGTCGCTGAGGATCCGCGACCGCGTGGAAAGCCTTTCGGCCGAGCCGCAGCCGATGGCGATCCTCTACCACTTCAATCTCGGGCATCCCGCGATCGGCCGCGGCAGCTCGGTCTCGCTCGACGGCGCCGTGGTGCTCGAGCCGCTGGCGGCATTTCCCGAGGCCGGCACGGCGCCGGCCACCTTGCACCCCTGCGCCGGCGCGGACGGAGGACGCTGCGTCCTCGCGACGCCGCATGCGGGCGGCGAACTGCGAGCGACCTTCGCCTTCGGCGCCTCGACGCTGCCCTTCCTGCAGCTCTGGCGAGACCTGCGGCCCGGCCGCGGCATCTTCTCGGTCGAGCCCTGCTCGGCTGCCGGTCCGTCCGCGGACGGCACCCCCGGTCAGGACCTGCTGTCCCCCGGCGGCAGCCGGTGCTTCGACGTCGCCGTCGAGCTCGCCGGTCCGCCGCCCGACATCGCGGGAGAGCGCTGACCGGCCACGCTTCGGTCGGCTCACGCGCCGGCGGTGACGGTGTAGACGGGCGTTTCCTCGCTGCGGCCCTTCACCTTGACCCGGTCGAGCTCGCGCAGGGCGTGGTGGGTGCGCACGAGGCGGGCCGTCTCCTCGCCGATCACGACGTCGACACCGTAGACCCGGGTCAGGCCTTCGAGGCGCGAGGCGAGGTTCACGGCGTCGCCGATGGCGGTGTAGTCGAACCGCATGTCGGAGCCCATGTTGCCGATGACGCAGGTGCCGGTGTTCACCCCCACCCCGACGCTCACCGGCGTCGGCTCGAAGCCTGCGGCCTCGGCTTCGCGGGCGAGCTCGGCGTTGAGCTGGCTCGTCGCCTCGACCATGGCGAGCGCGGCGGCGACGGCGTGGCGGGCGTGGTCGGGATCGTCGAGCGGGGCGTTCCAGAAGGCCATCACGCAGTCGCCGATATATTTGTCGATCGTGCCGCCATGATCGAGGATGATCCGCGACAGCGGGTTGAGCAGGCGGTTGACGAGCGCGGTCAGCCGTTCCGGCTCGTCGCGCATCCGCTCGGCGATGCTGGTGAACCCGCGAATGTCGGAAAACATGGCTATCCAGCACGAACTCGACCATCTCGACGGCACTGCTCTTTCTCGACCGGGTCTCCAGCCTGAAAACCGACGTTTTCCGCCGGAAGAAATAACCGCGCGGCGGCCAGCCCTCCCTCCGGCAGATCAGGAACTCGCCGCCTCGGCCGCTGTTCCGGTAGCTCAGAGCCTCCTGCAGCTCACGCTGCTGCCGCCGTTCCTTCTTTTTCGCCTCGAGATATTCCTCCCTTTCCATTTCGTACAGCTGCCGCGGGATATCTTTTCGGTCATATCGTACCAGGCGTGCAGCCGGCGCCTTGAACCGTTCCTCCGGCGGCAGCGCAGCGTGTCCAGATACGCTTTCAGCGCCAGGTAGTAGCGCATGGCGTTGCGTTCGATGATGCCGCCGGTGCCGCCGATATAGACCGGTTCGCCGTCGGCATAGCCCTGAATGGAAAAACCGACCTTATCGCGGCCGGCGGTCGCCAGATAGGCGCGGGTCGCCAAGTTTGCTGCGCAGGCTCGGCCGGAAGGAGGATTGCATGCGCAGGACGGTACCGCCGGCGTCGCGGCCCGCGCCTCCACTTCGATCCGGTAATCGCCGGTGCCGTGCGGTCCTTCCGGCGCCAGCAGAATGATCCGAAGCCGCTCCGCGGTGTCTTCGCCGCACCTGGAAACGGTAATCGAGCCGATAGGCTTCATCCGGCGTTTCATAGAATTTGCGGCCGACGTAGACCGTCAGCTCCCTGGCGGCCGTCCTCCCCGGCATAGGTGCACGATTTGATATTGAAGACCAGCGGCAGGAATTCGCACCACGCCTGCGGGCGGGTGAGCGTTTCGCGCAGACGGGGAACGGGTAATCGAGACGGCTGCCGATCTCGGCGCCGAGGAGACGGTTTTTCTCCCAGGAGCGAACGGAAAGGGAAATATCGGCCAGGGATCGGCTCGCCTCTGGCGGGCACGGCGCTGACCGCATCGGCCGCCACCGGCGACGGCGGGAAAAACGCGAGAGCAAGAAGCAGAGAGAGAACAGGTAGCTTCCGAGAAAATAGTCGGTGCATCGACAATCCTTTCCAGCTGGGCAAACGCCCGAAGCTTACCCCGGATTGCGCGCAAAAAGAAACCCTCCGTCAACTAGTTTAGGTGAAAACGAGAAAAATTCATCCCGCTGCCGCGGTCAGCTCAGCCCTGCACCCGCCGCGCCTGCAGGAAGCCGACCACCCGCGCGGCGACCTGGTTGGAAGCGTGCACGCAATCGTTCAGGCCGATGCCGAAAAAGGCGTTGCCGGTCAGGAACAGGCCCGGCAAGGCGCCCAGGCGCTCATCGAGGGCTTGCAGCCGGCGGCTGTGACCGACGGTATATGGGGGATGGCCCGCTGGTGGCGGTAGATGCGCACGAAGTCGGGTCGGCCGGTGATCCCCATGATCTCCCGCAGGTCGGCCATGACCCGCTGCCGCACTTCGCTCTCGGCGAGATCGATGGCGCCGGGGTTGGTCGCCCCCCCCATCATCGAGCGCAGCAGCACCTGCCCTTCCGGCGCCCGGTTCGGAAAGATGCTTGAATCCCATAGGGTCCCGAGGATGCTCTTCCCCTCCTTGCGCGGAATGAGATAACCGAAGCCGTCGAGATCGCGGGCGATCTTCTCCCGGGCATAACCGAAGCAGACGACGTTCATCGGCGCGTAGGGGATTTCGCGCAGAACGGCGGCAACCTTCGGCGCACGCGGCTCGATCATGGCGGCGAAACCGTAGGCGGGCACCGCGCTGACCACCAGATCCGCGTCTTCACACGCCGCCGTCGGCCAGGTGCAGCTCGAAACCGCCGTCCTTCGCCACGATTTCCGCCACTTTCGCACCGGTGCGCGATGCTGCCGGCAAGTCCGGCGGCGGTAGCATCGCTGAGTTCCTGGATCCCCTCGTGAAAAGACGTCAGAATGCCGCCGGGGCCGGCGGCGCTGGCCACCGCCTTGCCGGCCTGGCGCTCCTTTTCTTCTCCTTCGCCAGACGCAGCATCGCCTTGATCAGTCCGCCATATTCCTGCTCCAGCTGATGGATGCGGGGAAAACAGCTCTGCAGGCTCATCGTTTCCGGATTGCCGGCGAAAATCCCCGAAACCATCGGCCCAATGAGCTTGTCCAGCGCCTCCTCGCCGAGGCGGCGGCGGGCAAAGGCGGCGAGGGTTTCATCCTCGCCGTCGCGCTTGGCCGGGATCAGCGGTTCGCAGGCGAGGCGTGCCTTGCCCGGCCAGGAGATCAGTTTCGACTTGAGAAAGGACGGTCCGTTTTCCGGCAGCCGGTGCAACTGTCCGCCGGTGTAGATGAAGCGCTTGCGGGCATTATCGTCGGAGCGCAGCAGGCGCTCGCTGATCCCCAGCCGGTCGCAGAGCTCCAGGGTCATCGGTTTGCTGTCGAGAAAACCGTTCGGCCCCCATTCGCAGAGAAAACCCTCCTCCCGCCGGCTCCAGATCTTGCCACCAAGGCGCTCCTCTTTCTCAAGGACCACCGTCTGCACCGCCAGGCCGGCTTCCTGCGCCTGCTGCTCCACGGCATGCGCCGTGGCCAGACCGGAAATTCCGCCGCCGATTACCGCAATTTTCGTCATCGTTCTCTCTCCTGACATCCTCCGGGATTTTCCCGCTTACAGTTTCTGCAGAATGCGGGCGATCGTTTCAAAGGAGCCGACCAGAGCTTCCTGCTCCTCCTCCGAAAGCTGCCGCAGAACTTTCCGATAGCCGTGCAGAATCCCCCGCTGCAGCGCCGCCACCAGCTCTTCTCCCTGCGGGGTAAGGCGCAGCAGCACCTGCCGGCGATTGTCGGCGTCCTGCTCGCGATGCACCCACCCCTGGCCGACCAGCCGATCGACCATCTGGCTGGCGCTGCTCATCGCCACCTCCAGCTCCCGCGCCAGATCGCCGAGGGAGCATTCCGGCTGGCCGGCAATCGTCAGCAGCGTCTTATACTGGTTGTAGGTCAGGTCCATCCCCTCGTGCACCAGGGTGCGCAGCCGTCCCATTCGTCCCAGCAGAAGAGGATAGACTGGCCAGACGTTCGATCCGTTCCATTTACACTCCGAACAATTCGGTTTCCGAAATATTACCCGGGGAGCCGTGCCGTTGTCAACCGATTGAGGTATTCGCGCTCCCGGTTCGGCAGGCGCCTGGGGCTGCCGGCGTTTTCGCGCCTTTCCCGCACGGGGCGATGACCCCCGATTATCTGAATAATCTGCTGGAGGATTTCTTGACAGAACGTCTTGCTCGGGTCACGTAGGATTGCCGCTTTGGTATGACCAATTTCCATACAGGACTCCATCGGATTTTCGTCAACATGTCTAATCTTTTTACGCCTATCCGCCCACGGCGCATTGCCGAGGAAATCGTCGAGCAAATCAAGGAACTGATCGCCAAAGGGGAACTCAAGCCGGGGCAGAACATCCCTTCGGAGCGGGATCTCGCCACCCTGCTGGGGGTGAGCCGCCCTTCGGTGCGCGAAGCCATTACCGTTCTCGAAGCGATGGGCTATCTGGAATCGCGGCAGGGGGGCGGAACTTACGTGCGCTCTCTGACCCAGACCTCCCTGGCCGATCCGCTCTCCGACCTGGTCGGGGAGAAAAGCCCCAGGATCCTGCACGCTCTGGTCGAAGTCCGCATGGGGCTGGAGAGCTGGTCCGCTTCGCTGGCGGCCCAGCGCGCCCGGCCGGAAGAGATCGAGCGGATGCGCGAACTGCTGGAGAAAATGGAGGCGCAGGTCGAGGGGGGCGGCTGGGATGCCGAAATCGATTCGCAGTTTCATTACGCCATCACCACCGCCACCCATAACACCCTGCAGGTGCACGTGCTGCAAACCATCCACTCCCTTTTTCACGCCACTGTGCAGGTGGCGCTGATGGAGTTCTATCGCAAGGGCGGCTACATCGACATCCTGCGGCAGCAGCATCGGGAGATTTTCGAGGCCATTGCCGACCCACGACCCGGAACGGGCGCGGCGGGCGATGATGGTGCACCTCTCCATGGTCGAAGAGAAAATGGCCGAGTTGCTCGAAGATTTCCTGATAGTCTTCTCCCGTTAAAACGACTAAAGGCCATCCGCAGCGGATGGCCTTTTAGTCGTTCTGGTTCTTTTTACTTCGGCGCCAGGGCGGATTATTCGGGCACGGCTTCCCCCAGTATCTCCATCAGGTGCACGCACCTCCTGCGGCAGGCCGGCCCGCTTCAAACCCCAGGCCAGTTGCAGGTGGCAACCGGGATTGGCGGTGACCAGCAGCTCGGCGCCGGTTGCCTGGACATTCTCAAGTTTGCGGTCGAGAATCTGCTGGCTCTCGTCGGTGTACTTGAGACTGAAGGTCGCGGCCGAACCGCAGCACCAGCTGGCCTCCTTGATTTCCCGGTAGTCGATCCCGGGTATGGCCTTGATCAGGTCCCGCGGTTGTTTGCTGATACCCTGGGCATGGCAGAGATGGCAGGGCTCATGGTAGGTGACAATTTTGTCGACCGGCTTTAACCCTTCTGTGCGCAACCCGTCCTCCGCCAGAAATTCACTGACATCCTTGATTTTGCTGCGGAACGGCGGCCAGTTTGTCGTGTTCGCCCGCCTCCTTCGAGGATCTCCTCATATTCTTTGAGGGCCGCGCCGCAACCGGCACAGTCGGTGACAATCGCATCGACATCCAGGGCCATGAAAAGATCGAGGTTGTGCTGAGCGAGCGCCGGGCGGTCTGCCGGTCCCCTTCGGTCAGATGAGGAGCGCCGCAGCATTTTGTGCCTTCGGGGTCATCACTTCGAAGCCCTGATGGGTCAGCACGCGCACGGTCTGTCGTGAGACTTCGGGATACATCAGGGTCATGATGCAGCCGAGGAAAAAGCCGACTCGGCCGCGTTGTTCGCCGACGGCCGGGACAATATCCGGTAATTGCTGGCGCAACGGCGGATATAGCTCCGGCATCATCCCTTCGGCCTTGTCCACCCATTCCGGGCCGAGTTTGAGCAGGTGCGAATGACGAACCAGCCACTGGATGCCGAGTCTCTGGTAGAGCCGGGCCGGCAGCATCGAGGTCTCCAGCAGGTCGGGATTGGGCAGCATCTTCTGCAGGACGAACTCGCGGAACGCTCTTGCCGACATATCTGAGCGGGAAAAACTGGTGTGCCTGGCTGCGGCATATTTCCATGACTTCGCCGGCACGCACGCCGGAAGGGCAGGCGGTGGTACAGGCGCGGCAGTCGAGGCAGAAGAAGGCTTCTTCCTTGACCGCTTCGGTGAATTCGAGCTTTTGCTTCGGCCACGGCCCGGGCCAGTGCCACGCGGCCGCGGGGGCTGGAACGTTCGCGGCCGGTCAGGGCGAAGGTCGGGCAGGTCGGCAGGCAAAAGCCGCAGCGCATGCACTGCAGGACATCTTCGTAATCGGGGGCGTCCTGCGGCGGTGAAATTGCCGAGTTTATCAGTGTGAGACACGGAAACCCTCCTCGACATGCGCCTGTGTACAGGGCTCGTCGTCGACAAAAATCTTGCCGGGGTTGAGGATGCCCTCGGGGTCGAATGCATTCTTGATGCGCTTCATCACCTTGACGCCGCCGGGACCGATCTGTCGGGCCAGGTATTCCTTTTTGGCCAGGCCGATGCCGTGTTCGCCGGAGACGGTGCCCCCCCAGGCCAGAACCTGGTCGTAGAGGTCGTCATAGAAGGCATGGGCTCGGTGCATTTCATCGCTGTCGCGCTCATCACAGAGCACGGTCGGATGCAGGTTGCCGTCGCCGGCATGGCCGAAGGTGCCGACTGTCAGACCGTACTTGGCGGTCAGCCGCTCGATCTCGGCGAAGGTTTCAGCGAGTCGCGAGCGGGGTACGGTGGCGTCTTCCAGCAGGGTGGTCGGAGAGACACGCGCCAGTGCGGACAGAGCCGTGCGCCGCGCCGCAGCCAGGCTGTTGGCCTCTTCGGTGCTCTTGGCGATATGGATTTCTGCAGCCTTGACCTGCTCGAGGATCGTTCTCACCCCTGCGCCTCTTCTTCAACCATGGCCGGGTGGCCGTCAACCTCGATGAGCAGCAGGGCCGCCATCTGGCGCGGCAGGCCGATCTTGACGTAATCCTCGACGCAGTTGATGGTCGCCTTGTCCATGATCTCCATGGTTGAGGGGATGATCTTGGCGGCAATGATCTTCGAAACCGCTTCGCCGGCGGTGCGGATGTCGTTGAAATAGGCGAGAAAGGTCCGCTTGTCCTGGGGCGGCGGGATCAGCTTGACAGTGACCTCGGTGATGATGCCGAGCGTGCCTTCGCAGCCGACCAGCAGGTCCTTGAAAGCATAGCCGGCGACATCCTTGACGCTCTTGCCGCCGGTGGTCAGGATGCTGCTGTCGGGGAGCACACATTTGAGTGCCATGACGTAATCGCGGGTGACGCCGTACTTGAGGCCGCGCAGGCCGCCGGCGTCTTCCATGACGTTGCCGCCGAGAGTCGAGATCTTCTGCGAACCGGGGTCGGGCGGATAGAACAGCCCCTTGGCGGCGACGCATTAAACAGGTCGAGCGTGACCACGCCTGCTTCGGCCGTGGCAGTCAGGTTCTCCTCATCGATCTCCAGAATCCGGTTCATCCGGTTGAGGCAGAGGACCATGCCGCCTTTGACCGGGACGCTGCCCCCCGACAGGCCGGTCCCCGAGCCGCGCGGTACAATCGGCAGTCCCTCATGCTGGGCGATCTCCATGGCCGCAAGGACCTGTTCGGCTGTGGTCGGATAGACGGCCACTTCGGGCAGATGATGCACGCCGGGGGTGGCGTCGTAGCCGAGGACCAGTAGGTCTTCCTTTTCGTGCAGGACATTTTTCGCCCAGTTTTTCCTGAGACGACGGATAGCGGTTTCGGAAATCATCATGACCTCTTGTAAGTCTTTATCGCACGCCCGCTCGCTGCACGCGCGCCGACGCAGTGGCGCGAATCTGAATAATAGCGGTGGATCGGTTTTCTCTGCGTCCTCCACGCCTCGGCGCGGATACCTTCAGAACCCGGCTTCCCGGTAGCCGTCCGGGATGCGCACCACCATGACCGGCTTGTCGGCGCCGTGCAGCACTTTCTGGGTGGTACTGCCCCGAGCATCGCCTCGCCGAGAACCGTATGGCGATGCGCACCCATGACAATGACGTCGGCGC
>CAWFLD010000015.1:0-48059 GCA_963816555.1 uncultured Alphaproteobacteria bacterium
GGGATCTACGAGCCGACCTCCGGCAGCGTCGAGATTGAAGGCCGCGTCGCGCCGGTCTTTGACTTCTCGTTGGGCATGGACCGCGACAGCACCGGCTACGAGAACATCCGGCTACGCGGCCTCTATCTCGGCCTCAGCGGGAAGGAGATCGAGAGACGGGCGGCGGAGATCGCGGAGTTCACCGAACTCGGGGACTTCCTCGACGTCCCCATGCGCGGTTATTCCACCGGGATGCAGGCGCGCCTTGCCTTCGCCGTCTCGACCGCGATCGATCCAGACATCCTTCTCCTGGACGAGGGTGTGGGGGCTGGCGACGCCGCCTTCGCTCTGAAGGCGCGCCAGCGCGTGGACGAACTTATATCGAGAGCTGGTATCCTCGTATTCGCGACGCACTCGGAAGGGCTCGCGAAGGAGCTCTGCAACAAGGGGCTCCTGCTGCGCAAGGGCCGTATCGTCGGCTCGGGCGACATCGACGACGTGCTCGAACAGTATGCCGCAGAGTCTGCCCCGACAGGTGCAGGATCAGCGCAACAAGCACAAAGCGGCCTGAGGGGAGCGGGCTCCGAGCACTCAAGCCGGGATCGGCGGCAGATCGCAATCGCCTCAGTGGGAGACAGCAAACATGTGGCTCCGGGTTTTCCTTGCGCTCCTCTGCGCGCTCGTTTCCGTTCCGGCGGCGGCGCAGAATTTCGCCTCGTGCGTGGCCAATCTGCGGGACGCGGCCCTGCGGGCCGGCGTCGACCGGCAGATCGTGGCGCGGGCGCTCGACATCCGCGAGCCCGACGAGAAGGTGCTGCGCCTTTCGCAGGTGCAGCCCGAGTTCAAGACGCCGATCTGGGACTATATCGGCTTCCTCGTCGACGACCAGCGCGTCGCCGACGGCCGCGCCATGATGCAGCGCTACGACAACGTGCTGCGGGCCGCCGAGCAGCGCTTCGGCGTCAACCGCTACGTCATCGCCGCCGTGTGGGGCGTCGAGACCGATTTCGGCCGCGAGACCGGCGACAGCTTCCTGCCGCACGCGCTGGCGACGCTGACCTGCCGCGGCGGCCGTCGCGAGAGCTTCTGGCGCGGCGAGCTGATGGCCGCGCTCAAGCTCGTCGACCGCGGCGACCTGCGGCTCGAGAAGCTCTACGGCTCCTGGGCCGGCGCCTTCGGCCAGACCCAGTTCATCCCCTCGACCTACCAGCGGCTCGCCGTCGACTTCGACGGCGACGGCCGGCGCAACCTCGTCAATTCCGTCGCCGATGCGCTGGGTTCGACCGCCAACTACCTGCACCGCGCCGGCTGGACGCCCGGCGCCTCCTGGATGATCGAGGTGAAGGTGCCGCACGGCTACAACGGGCCGACCGGCCGCAAGAACCGCGCGTCGCTTTCGAGCTGGGCCCAGCGCGGCGTCGTGCGGGCGGACGGTGCGCAGCTCTCGGGCGGCGCCCGCGCCGGGCTGCTCCTGCCGGCGGGGCCCGCCGGCCCGGGCTTCCTCGTCTTCCCGAACTTCGACGCGATCTACTCCTACAACCAGGCGGAATCCTACGCCCTTGCGATCTCGCACCTCGCCGACCGGATCGCCGGCTATCCGCCGCTGCGCACGCCGTGGCCGACCGACGACCCGCCGCTGTCGCGGGCAGAGCGGCTGCAGCTGCAGAAGCTGCTGCTGGCGAACGGCTACGACATCGGCGAGGCCGACGGGAAGATCGGCCCGTCGACGCGCGAGGGCATCAAGGCGGCGCAGCAGCGGTTCGGCATGGAGCCGACCGGCCGCGCCGGCCAGAAGATCTACCGGGCGCTCGGCGGCCGCTGACCGGGGCTGCAGGCCACCTGCCGCCGCGGCGTCTTCTTCCGTTGGCGCAAAAGGGGAATTTCGTCCGGAACACGACTGCCCCTTCCGGAATTCGCCTCGCAAAATCGCCGGGCCGGCAAGCCGCCGCCCGGCACGTCAGCACAGCAAGCAAGGCACCGGGAGACCGCCGATGAGTGAGACAGGCCTTCAGGTCATCGACCGTTCGGTTCATGAGCTCAACGAGTGGCTGAAGGAGATCAACGCGGAGATGGGCGGCGACCGGCAGTACGCCTATCACGTCCTGCGCGGCGTCATGTTCGGTCTGCGCGACCGGCTGCCGACCGACGAGGCGATCCATCTGAGCGCGCAGCTGCCGCTGATCGTGCGCGGCATCTACTGGGAGAGCTACGACGCCGGCGACACGCCCGAGACGGCGCGGACCCGGAACCAGGTCCTCGACCAGGTGTCGCAGCACTTCAAGACGGCCGAGCCGGTCGACACGGAGCGCGCCGTCCGCACTGTCTTCGCGATCCTCAAGGGACACATCGACGGCAACGAGGTGGAGAAAGTACGCCACCGTCTGCCCGCCGAGGTGCAGGAGCTGACGCGCAAGGCCGCGTGAGCCGTCCGGGCAACGGCAGGTGGACGCTCACTCGAAGGTGATCTCGTTGCAGTTCTGAAGGTCGCGCTCGAACTGGGCCTCCACCGTCTGCCCGAAGTCACTGTCGACCACGATCACGTCGAGCTCGAAATTGATCGCCACGCCGAGCGGGTTTAGGTCGGTGGAGCCGATGCGAACCCATTGGCCGTCGGCCACGCTCGACTTCGCGTGCACCATGCCGCCCTTCCATTCGAAGATCCTCACGCCGGCGCGTGCCAGGTTGCGGTAGTAGGTGCGGGTGAGAGGGCGCACCCAAGCGGGGTCGGAGCGGCTCGGCGCGATCAGGCGGACGTCGATCCCGTTGCGGGCAGCCGCGCCCAGCGCATCCGCCTCGCCCGGCGCCGGCACGAAATAGGCGTCCCAGATCCAGAAGCGCTCGCGCGCCTCCACGCTCAGGACCTGCATCACGCGGCTGATCGTGTAGTGGCCCGGCGCGCCCTTCACCACGCCGACGATGCCGGCCTGCCCCTGGATCTCGCCGCCTGGGTTGAGCTCGGGGGAGACGTCGAAGCGGTCCCAGCCATTGCGGCCGGCCCAATTCCACATCGCCTCGAACGCCTCCACGAGGTCCTCCACCGCGGGGCCCGATATGTGGATGCCGTTGTCCCGCCAGGCGGGCCTCCTGCCGTCCTCCCACATGCGGCCGACGCCGATCCCGCCGGTGATGGCGAGCGTGCGGTCGGCCACCAGGAGCTTGCGGTGGTCGCGCGGCAGGATGCCGAACCAGCGCCTCAGCGGACTCGGGCGGTTGAACCAGCGCAGGTCGACGCCGGCGCGCCGCAGCCTGCGGGTGCGGCTCCGCGTCATCGCCGCCGAGCCCATCCAGTCGAGGATCAGCCGCACCTCGACGCCGCGCTTCGCCGCCGCCTCGAGCGCCTCCACGAAGCGGTCGCCGACGCGGTCGGGCATGAACTGGAACTGCTCCATCATGATGGAGGCGCTCGCCCCCTCGATCAGCTCCAGCATGCGCGGATAGGCCGTCCGCCCGTCGCACAAGAGGGTCAGCTCGTTGCCGGCGGAGACGTCGGCCGACGCGAAGCGCTTGATCCTGTGTTCAAGCCCGTCCATGGCGCTTGCCCCTCGTGCCCTTCCGGTTGATCGGCGGCTTGGCGGTGCTAGTGTCGGCGGCGCCGCGCCGCACGCGTTCAAGGCGGCGACGGCGACAATCGTTCCGATCGGCCCTGCGCCTCCCCGCACGGGCCTCTCCAAGACAGGAAGGACCACCATGCACGCGCGCCAGTTCTACATCGACGGAGCGTGGGTCGAGCCCAGCGGAGCGGAGACGCTCGAGGTGATCGATCCCTCGACGGAGGAGCCGTTCGAGACCATCGCGCTCGGCACCGCCGCCGACGTCGACCGGGCTGTCGTAGCGGCCCGCGCGGCCTTCCCCGCCTTCGCGGAGACCGCCCGGCGCGAGCGCCACGAGATGCTGAAGCGCCTCGTCGCCGTCTACGAGGCGCGCTACGAGGACATGGCCCAGGCGATCAGCCGCGAGATGGGCGCCCCGATCGCCTTCTCGCGCGAGCAGCAGGCGGCGGCCGGGCTCGGCCATCTGCAGCAGATGGTCAAGGCGATGGAGACGTTCTCCTGGGAGGAGCAGCGCGGCTCGACCCGCATCGTGAAGGAGCCGATCGGCGTCGTCGGCATGATCACGCCGTGGAACTGGCCGATGAACCAGATCGTGTGCAAGGTCGCTCCCGCGATCGCGGCCGGCTGCACGATGGTCCTGAAGCCGAGCGAGATCGCGCCGATCAACGCCGTGATCTTCGCCGAGCTGATCGACGAGATCGGCCTGCCGAAGGGCGTCTTCAACATGGTCCACGGCACCGGCCCGGACGTCGGCGAGGCGATCTCCTCGCACCCCGACGTCGACATGGTGTCGTTCACCGGCTCGACGCGGGCCGGCGTGTCGGTCGCGCGGAACGCCGCGGCCACCGTGAAGCGCGTCCACCAGGAGCTCGGCGGCAAGTCGCCGAACATCATCCTGCCCGACGCCGACTTCGAGTCGGCGGTCCGCCAGGGCACCGCCAACATGATGGAGAACACCGGCCAGTCCTGCGACGCTCCGAGCCGCATGTTCGTGCCGCAGGACCGCATGGCGGAGGCCGCCGAGATCGCGAAGGCCGTCGCCGAGGCGGTGAAGGTCGGCGACCCGCGCTCGGAGGAGAGCGAGGTGGGTCCGCTCGTCTCGAAGACGCAGTTCGACAAGGTGCAGGACCTGATCGAGGCCGGCATCTCGGAAGGCGCGACCCTCGTCACCGGCGGCCCGGGGCTGCCCGAGCACCTCAACCGCGGCTACTACGTGCGCCCGACCGTGTTCGCCGACGTGCAGCCGGAGATGCGCATCTCGCGCGAGGAGATCTTCGGTCCCGTCCTTTCGATCCTCGGCTACCGCGACGAGGAGCAGGCGATCGAGATGGCGAACGACACGCCCTACGGGCTCGCCGGCTACGTCCAGGGCGGCGACATCGAGCGCGCGCGCCGGGTCGCCCGCCGCATCCGGGCCGGCCGCATCACGATCAACTACGCCGATTTCGACACGAACGCGCCGTTCGGCGGCTATAAGCAGTCGGGCAACGGCCGCGAATTCTCCGATTTCGGCCTTGAGGAGTTCCTCGAGACGAAGGGCATGCTCGGCTACGGCGCCGAGTGAGGCGCGCAACGGACGTCGCCCGATGGCGAAGACGACACGGGCGACGCTCGCGCTGAGCAAGGCGGGCGTCGCCTTCACCGTCCACGAGTACGCCTACGATCCCGACGCCGGGCATATCGGCCTGCAGGCGGCCGCGGCGCTCGGCGAGGATCCGGCCCGGGTGCTCAAGACGCTGATGGCGGAGGTCGACGGCAACCCGGTCTGCGTCGTCGTCCCGTCGGACCACGAGGTCTCGATGAAGAAGCTCGCCGCGGCGTTCGGCGGCAAGTCGGCGGCCATGATGAAGCCGGCCGAGGCCGAGCGGCAGACGGGCTACCATGTCGGCGGCATCAGTCCGTTCGGCCAGCGCAAGCGGGTGCGTGTCGCGATCGAGGAGACGGCGCTCGGCCACGAGGCCGTCTACCTCAACGGCGGACAGCGCGGCCTGCAGGTCCGCCTCGCGCCGAACGACGCGCGCCGCCTGCTCGAGGCCGTGGCGGCGCCTCTCGTCGGCTGAGGCCGGCGGCGCGCGCGATCAGGCGCTGCCGTCGACGTCCTCCTCCTTGGCGTCCGGCCCGTGCTCGGGGTCGATGGGCAGCGGCGTCCCGTAGGCGCGCCTAGCGTAGAGGAGCGGCGTGCCGTCGTCCTCGCCGAGATGCACGCCGACCACCTTGCCGTAGAAGACGTGGTGCGTGCCGATCCGGTCGGCCTTCACGAGCCGGCAGTCGAACGCGACGAGCGGGTCGCTGACGCGCGGCGAGCCGGTCTCCATCCGCTCCCAGCCGACGCCCTCGAACTTGTCGCCCGAGCCGGTCGTGACCCGGCCAGCGAAGACGTCGGCCACGCCGGACTGGCTGTGGCGCAGCAGGTTCACGCAGAACACGCCGTTCGCGACGATGCGGGCCGCCGTCGGGCTCTGGTGGTGGACGCAGACGAGGATCACCGGCGGGTCGGCGGTCACCGAGGTCATCGCCGACACCGTCACCCCTGCCTGCCCGGCCTCTCCGGCCGTCGTCACGACGTACACCGTCGAGGCGGCGTGGCTCATGCCGGCGAGGAACTGCTCACGCAGGCCATCCTCGGCCGCCATATCCGTCTCGCTCATCATGTTCCGCCGCTGGTTTCCAGAATCGCCATCAAACTAGGGCGGCGGATGGCGGCTGTCTCCCCTCGCGGCGGCTGTCGGCGCAGCCGGGGGCGCGGCGCGGTCAGGCGGCGACGACCTGGCGGCCGATCATGTGGTCACGGACGGCGGCAACCCCGGCAGTCGATTCGGCGGCGACGCGGATCGGCTGTCGCTGCCTTTCGGCGACGACGCCCCACAATTCGACCGTGCCACCGTGCACGATCACGTTGAGGTGCCCTGGGTCGCCGATGCCGGCCCCGGCGATCGCCTCGAGCACCGCCTCGCGCAGCTCGCGGTCGCTTGCGGGCGCGGCGGGAAGCGTCGCCTCGGGCAGGCTCGCGAAGGCCTGGAGGATGTTCGCCCGGCTGACGATGCCGACGACCCTGCCGCCGCGGACGATCGGCAGGCGCTTCACGTGGTGCTTCTCGAGGAGGTTGGCGATCTCGGCGAGCGAGGCCTCCTCCTCCGCCGTGACCACGTCGCGGGTCATCACGTCGGCGACCTTCAGCGCGTGGCTCTTCACGAACTCCTGGGTGAGCGTTTCCGGCAGCGAGAAGACGTCGAGCCAGGAACGCTGCCTCTCCATGCCGAGCTCGGTGCGGCGAAGGAGATCCCCCTCGCTCACGATCCCCTTGAGCCGCCCATCCGCATCGACAACGGGTGCGGCGCTGATCCTGCGGTCGATCAGCGTCTTCGCGAGGTCGCGCACCGTCGCGTCGGGCGCGACCGTCACGACGTCCCGGACCATGATATCGGCAGCCTTCATGACGAGCCCTCCTTGAGGTGCGGAGCATTTTCTATCCGCAGCCGAAAGGGGAGCATTGATGCCGATCAAGCGCCGCCTGGACGGCGACGCGGAGGTTGCCGCCTCAGCTCGTGAAGTGGCGCACCAGCGTGCGGGCGAGGACGTCGATCGAGTTCTTGTGGATGACCTCGAAGCCGTGCGTGTTCTGCGTGGGGATGCAGATGACGGCGGTCTGCGGGCGCACGCCGCTCGACTCGCTGGCGCTCGCGTCGGAGGCGAAGTACTCGAGCAGCGCCAGCTGCGGCTCGCAGCCCTCGGCGGTCGCCGCCTCGCGCAGCTCGTCGATCAGGCCCGGGCTGTAGAGCCCCTTCTGGTCGCCGAAGGAGAGGATCGGGTTCTCCGTCAGCTCCGTCTGGTACTCCTTGGCGACGGGGCCGACCTCGAGCGCGATCATCCGCGCGCCCGGCAGCGACTTCGCCGCGAACAGCGCGCCGGAGTTCGTCACCTCCTCCTTGACGGAGCAGACGTAGTAGACGTCGCACTTGAGCTCGGTGCGGCGCGCCTTCAGCCGGCGCATCGCGATGATGCCGGCCAGGACCAGCGCCCGGTCGTCCATGAAATGGGCGCCCATGCACTTGTCGAGGTCGACGAGATGGCGCTCGGTGGTCGACAGGACGACGCGGGTGCCGGGATGCACGCCCGCCGCGACGAGCTGCTCGGGCGTGCGGCCGGTCAGCACGAAGACGTCGCCCCAGTCCGGCCCGTGCTCGCGGATGTCCTGCATCTCCTTGCTCGCGCCCGTCCGGTGCAGCGAGCCGAGCGACAGGACGGCGGTCAGGTGCTCCTTGTCGCCGAGCACATCGACGGCCGACTGGCCGAAGCTCATCGGCCGGTCCCCGCCGAGATTGGTCACGCTCAGCGTGCCGTCCTCCTCGATGCGCTTCACGATCATCGCGATCTCGTCCATATGCGCGACGACCTCGACCGGCTCGCTCTCGGCCTTCTCGGCGCGCAGCACGCCGATCAGGTTGCCGGCCGCGTCGTCCCAGACCTCGTCGCAGATCGGCTCGAGCGCCCTCTGGCAGACCTCGCGCACCTCCCGCTCGTCGCCCGACGGCCCGCGCGCGGTCAGAAGCTCCTTGAGCAGGTCGAGATCGCCATCCTCGAAACCCTGGATCTCCATCGTGGTTCTCCTTCTCGAACGTTGTCTCTGTTGCTCGTGCGGGACCAACGCGAAGTCCGCCGAGCCGTTCGAGAATGGAAATCGCAGGCGAAGCGCGTACGGGAGATGGCCTGCCTGGACGGCTGGCGCGACGCGCAGCAGCATACGGGCCAGCAGAGGGGCTTCGCCGCCCCGCCGGCCGGCTACTCCTCGCCCTCGTCGCCGTCGATCGCCAGCAGGGCGTGGCGGGCGCGGGCGAGGTCGGCGGACATCTGCGCGAGCCGCTCGGCCATCGTCTGGCGCATGCCGGCGGCCATCTCGGGATATTCGCGCAGCACCCGCCGGAACAGCCGCCGCGAGATGACGAGGAAGCGGCTGTCGCCGACCGTCTCGGCGGTCGCGGCGCGCTCGGTCTGGCACAGGAGCGCCATCTCGCCGATCATCGCGCCGGGGCCGACGAGGTCGTGGCCGATGTCCTCGCCGTCGCGCAGGAAGCGGATGCCGCCCTGCATCACGACATAGGCCGTCTCGGCCGGGGCGCCCTCGCGGAACAGCGTGGTGCCGCCGGGCAGGCTCAGCGGCTCGGACGAGAAGGCGATGAGCCGCAGCTGCTCGTCGGAGAAGCCCGAGAAGAGCGGCAGCGGCCGCAGCAGGGCGACGTCCTGCTCGAGCGTCAAGAAAGCGCGCGGGGGCTGAGCTTGTAGCCACCGCCCTCCGTCAGCAGGAGCTCGGCCTGCGAGGGATCGCGCTCGATCTTCTGGCGCAGGCGGTAGATGTGCGTCTCCAGCGTGTGCGTCGTGACGCCGGCATTGTAGCCCCACACCTCGTGCAGCAGCACGTCGCGCGTGACGACCTTCTCGCCGGCCCGGTAGAGATATTTGAGGATCGAGGTCTCCTTCTCGGTCAGCCGGACCTTCTGGCCGGTCGGCGAAACGAGCAGCTTCTGCGCCGGCTTGAAGGTGTAGCTGCCGATCGTGAAGACGGCGTCCTCGCTCTGCTCGTGCTGCCGGAGCTGCGCCCTGATGCGCGCCAGCAGCACCGCGAAGCGGAAGGGCTTGGCGACGTAGTCGTTGGCGCCCGCCTCGAGGCCGAGCACCGTGTCGGAATCGGAATCCTGCGCCGTCAGCATGATGACGGGCGCGCGGAAGCCGTGCTTGCGCAGGATCTTGCAGGCCTCGCGGCCGTCCATGTCGGGCAGGCCGACGTCGAGGATCATCAGGTCGACGTGATCGTCCTTCACGGCCTGGATCGCCGCCTGCGCCGTGGCCACGGTGCGCACCTCGAACTCCTCGTGCAGGTCGAGCTGCTCGGCAAGGGATTCGCGCAGGTCGTCGTCGTCGTCGACGATCAGAATGGTCTTCGTGCTCATCGGAAGGTCGTTCCCGTTTCCCTCGCCGCCATTATTGCGTGTAGAGCATGGCGAACGGAACAGGCAAGCGGACGGGCATCACAGCGTGGCGAGATATCTGAAGGAAATTTTCGTTCATGCGCTGCCGGGCGCGCCCCAGGCCGGCATCCTCGCCGCCGGCGGCCGGCGTCGCGCCCTGCCGCCTCGGCCGCACCGGCACGACCGTCGACAAGCGCGAGGGCGACGGCGCGACGCCCGTCGGCGTGTGGCCGCTGAGGCGGATCTACTACCGGCCGGACCGCCTGCCGCGCCCGGTCTCCGGCCTGCCGGTCGAGCCGATCCGCCGCGACATGGGCTGGAGCGAGAACCCCGCCGACCCCGCCTACAACCGGCCGGTCGGCCTGCCGCACCGCTTCGCCCACGAGTTCATGTGGCGCGACGACCATCTCTACGACGTCGTCGTGGTGATCGGCCACAACGACGATCCGGTCCTCAAGGGGCGGGGCAGCGCCATCTTCATGCACCTGATGCGGCCGGAGGGCACGCCGACGCAGGGCTGCGTCGCGCTCCGCCTGCCGGAGCTGCAGCGCCTGCTGCCGCGGCTCGGGCCGCAGACGCGGCTCGTCGTGCACCGGTAGGGCGCCGGTCACTCCGCCGGCCCCGGCGCGACGGGCCGGGTGACGATGAAGGCGATGGCCGCGAGCGCCAGGGCGAGCTGGCCGGCGACGATCCAGGACTGCAGGCCGAAGGCGAAGCTCAGCGTGGGCGCGGCGAGGAAGCCGAGCACGCCGCTCACCTTGACGCCGCGGCCGATCGCGCCGTGGTCGCGCCAGTCGCGGATCGGCGGCCCGAGGCGCGGGTGCCAGACGAGCCAGTCGTGGATCCGCGGCGAGGAGCGGGCGAAGCAGATCGTCGCCAGGACGAGGAACGGCGTCGTCGGCACGAGCGGCAGGATCAGCGCGAGGATGCCCACCGCGATCGCCAGCCAGCCGAGCGCCATCCACACCAGACGCATGCGCTTCCTTCTCCCTCGCCGGGCGCCCGCGCAGGCGGGCGTCCCTTTCGCGGCCGCCCCTAGACCGGCGGTGTGTCGGTTTTGTGGGCGGCACGGAGACGGAACGCGGCCGGCCGCTGCCGGTTTCGCCGGCGGCGCCGGGGCGACGGGCACCCTACAGCTTGCGCAGCCACACCTCCTCGATGAGGTGCTTGTGGCCCTTCTTGAGGATGAGGTCGGCGCGCTGCCTGGTCGGCTGGATGTTCTCCAGGAGGTTCGGCAGGTTGATGCGCCGCCAGATGCCGGTCGCCGTCTCCACCGCCTCCTCGTCGGAGAGCGCCGCGAAGCGGTGGAAATAGGCGCCGGGGTCGCGGAACGCCGTCTGGCGCAGCGTCATGAAGCGCTGGACGTACCATTTCTCGATCTCGTCGATCCCGGCGTCGAGATAGATCGAGAAGTCGAAATAGTCCGACACGAAGGGGATCGCCTGGCCGTCGCGCGGCGGCCGGCTCGTCTGCAGCACGTTCAGCCCCTCGACGATCAGGATGTCCGGCCGGTCGACCGTCACGCGGGTGTCGGGCAGCACGTCGTAGACGAAATGCGAGTAGAGCGGCGCCTCGACCGCCCGCTCGCCGGCCTTCACGCGCGCCAGGAAGCGCAGGAGCGCCTGGATGTCGAAGCTCTCGGGAAAGCCCTTCTTCTCCATCAGGCCCTCGCGCTCGAGCACGGCGTTCGGGTAGAGGAAGCCGTCGGTCGTGACGAGGTCGACGCGCGGCGTGTTCGGCCAGCGCGCGAGCAGCGCCTGCAGCACGCGCGCGCTGGTCGACTTGCCGACCGCCACCGAGCCGGCGACGCCGATGATGTAGGGCACCTTCTGGGCGCCGGCGCCGAGGAAGTTCTGCGTCGCCTCGAACAGGTTCTGCGTCGCGTGGACGTAGAGGTTGAGCAGCCGCGACAGCGGCAGGTAGATCTCCACCACCTCCTCCGTCGACAGGCGCTCGTTGAGGCCGCGCAGGCGGTGGATCTCGCTTTCGCCGAGCGGCAGCGGCGTGTCGGCGCGCAGCTTCGCCCAGTCGTCGCGGCGGAAGGTCAGGTAGGGGGAGAGCTCGCCGTCCGCCTCCATCGCCGTCCGCAGCGCCCGCCCCGCGGCGCCCTTTCCGCCGGCGCCCTCGCCGCCGTTCCGAAGCCCTTGCCCGCAGCGCCCTCGCCCGGGGCGCGTGCCGCGCCGCGGCTCATGCCTTGCGGGCCGCCTTCTCGGCGAGGCCGGACGTGCCGCGCCGCCGGCCGAGCTCGGCGTAGACGTCCTCGAGCTTCAGGTCGGTCGCCTCGAGCAGCACGGCGAGGTGATAGAGCACGTCGGCCGCCTCCTCCTTGAGGTTCGCGCGGTCGTCGGAGGCCGCGGCGATGACGAGCTCGACCGCCTCCTCGCCGAACTTCTTCGCGCACTGCCTGACGCCGCGATGCAGGAGCTGCGCCGTGTAGGACGTCTCGGGGCTGTCGCCGCGCCGCGAGGCGACGGTCGCCACCAGGTCCTCGATGGTCACGCGCTGTTCGCTCAACGGGAACTCCCTCGGTGTCGTCTCAGATGTCGAGCCGCATGGGCAGGCCGGCGTCGGCCATGTGCGCCTTCGCCTCGCCGATCGTGTGCTCGCCGAAATGGAAGATCGAGGCCGCGAGCACGGCCGTCGCGCCGCCGTCGCGGATGCCGGCGACGAGATGGTCGAGATTGCCGACGCCGCCCGAGGCGATCACCGGCACCGGCACCGCGTCGGCCACCGCGCGCGTCAGCGCGATGTCGTAGCCGGCCTTGGTGCCGTCGCGGTCCATCGAGGTGAGCAGGATCTCGCCGGCGCCGAGATCGGCCATCTTCTTCGCGAACGAGATCGCCTCGATGCCGGTCGGCTCGCGCCCGCCATGGGTGAAGATCTCCCAGCGCGGCGGCTCGCCCTCGCCCGACACGCGCTTGGCGTCGATCGCGACGACGATGCACTGCGCGCCGAACTTGCGGCGCCGCCTCGCGCACGAACTCGGGGTTCTTCACCGCCGCGGTGTTGATCGACACCTTGTCGGCGCCCGCCTTCAGGAGCTCGCGGATGTCCTCGATCGTGCGCACGCCGCCGCCGACCGTCAGCGGCATGAAGCAGCGCTCGGCCGTCCGCCTGACGACGTCGAGCAGGATGCCGCGGCGCTCGTGGCTCGCCGTGATGTCGAGGAAGCACAGTTCGTCGGCGCCGGCCGCGTCGTAGGCGGTCGCCGCCTCCACGGGGTCGCCGGCATCGCGCAGGTCGACGAAGTTGACGCCCTTGACGACGCGGCCGTCCTTCACGTCGAGGCAGGGGATGACGCGGGGGGCGAGCGTCATGACGCGGCTCCCTCGCGGGCGCCGGTCACGGCCAGCGCCTCGGCCGGGTCGATCCGCCCGTCATAGAGCGCGCGGCCGGTGATCGCCCCCTCGAGGATCGCAGCGTCGGGCTCCATCAGCCGCTTCACGTCGTCGATCGAGGCGAGGCCGCCCGAGGCGATCACCGGGATCGACACGGCGCGCGCCAGTTGAAGCGTCGCCTCGATGTTGAGGCCCGTCAGCACGCCGTCGCGGTCGATGTCGGTGTAGACGATCGCCGCGACGCCCGCGTCCTCGAAGCGCTTGGCGAGCTCCTCGGCGTCGAGCTCGCTCGTCTCCGCCCAGCCCTCGACCGCGACCTTGCCGCCGCGCGCGTCGATGCCGACGACGATGCGGCCTGGAAAGCGCTTCGCCGCCGCCTTCACGAGGTCGGGGTCGCGCAGCGCCACCGTGCCGAGGATGACCCGGCGGATGCCCTTGCCGAGCCAGGCCTCGATGCCCGCCATGTCGCGGATGCCGCCGCCGAGCTGCACGGGGATCGAGACGTTCTTCAGGATCTCGTCGACGGCGGGGCCGTTCATGCTGCGGCCCTCGAAGGCGCCGTTCAGGTCGACGACGTGCAGGTGCCGGAAGCCCGCCGCCTCGAACGCCGCGGCCTGGTCGCCGGGCGCCTCGGAGAAGACGGTCGCGGCCGCCATGTCGCCCTTCACGAGGCGCACGCACTGGCCGTCCTTCAGGTCGATCGCGGGAAAGATGATCATGGCGCCCACGTCAGGAAGTTCGAGATGAGCCTGAGGCCGACGCGCTGGCTCTTCTCCGGGTGGAACTGGCTGCCGGCCATGTTGCCGCGCGCGACGAGGGCGGTGACGGGACCGCCATAGTCGACGGTCGCGAGCACGTCGCCGGCGTTCTTCGCCTTCAGGTGGTAGGAGTGCACGAAATAGGCGTAGGCCCTGCCGCCCTCGCCGAGGCCGTCGGCGAGCGGGTGTTTCCCGTGAAACTGAAGCTCGTTCCAGCCCATCTGCGGGATCTTCAGGCTGGAATCGGCCGGCGTCAGCTTCACGACGTCGCCCTCGATCCAGCCGAGCCCTTCCGAGGTCTCGTGCTCGAGGCCGCGCTCGGCCATCAGCTGCATGCCGACGCAGATGCCGAGGAACGGCCGGCCCCTGCCGCGCACCGTCTCCTCGAGCGCGTCGAGCAGGCCCGGCACCGCCGTCAGGCCGCGCATGCAGTCGGCGAAGGCGCCGACGCCCGGCAGCACGACGCGGTCGGCGGCCGCCACCGCGTCCGGATCGTCCGTCACCGCGATATCGGCGGAGATGCCCGCCTCGGTCGCCGCGCGCTCGAAGGCCTTCTCGGCCGAGCGCAGGTTGCCCGAGCCGTAGTCGACGATCGCCACCTGCATCATCGGCCGCCCTCGAACAGCCCGCCGACCACGTGGTCGCCGCGCCGGCCGGCCCGGTAGGCCGGGCCATGCCCGCCGGGGCTCGCCTGCCCCGCCACCGGCCGGTCGCCGGTCAGGCCGAGCTCGCGGCGGCGGAAGAAGGCGAGCTCCGCCTCGCCCCGGTTGCGGCCGACGACGACGTCGATCAGCGCATGGCCCTTGCCGGCGAGGCTCCAGCGCCTGAGGCCGTTCGCCTCGAAGGCGAACCACAGCGCGAAGAGGAGCGCGACGACCGTCACGCCGCCCTCCGCCGCGGGCCAGAAATTGGAGACCGCCGCCAGGGCGATGCCGACCGCCAGCCAGCCGAGCAGCACGAGCCACATGCGGTTGAACAGGAGCCACAGGAGCGGGAAGAAGAGGGCGAGCCAGGAGAAGCCCTCCTTCACGAAGCGCAGGTCGGCCGCCTCGTCCTCGGGCGAGGCCAGGTCGGTGCGGGCGTGGACGGTGAAGGTCTTCATGGCGTCACCCCGCGAGGGAGCCCTTGGTGGAGGGAACGCGGTCGGCCTCGCGCGGATCGACGGTGATCGCCGCCCGCAGGCAGCGCGCCAGCCCCTTGAAGCAGCTCTCGGCGATGTGGTGCGAGTTGGCGCCGTAGAACGTCTCGACGTGCAGCGTGATGCCGGCGTTCATCGCGAAGGCCTGGAACCACTCGCGGAACAGCTCGGTGTCCATCGTGCCGATCGCCGGCGTCGGGAACGCGACGCGCCAGACGAGGAACGGCCGGCCGGAGACGTCGATCGCGATGCGGGTCAGCGTCTCGTCCATCGGCAGGTGCCAGGCGCCGTAGCGGGTGATGCCGCGGCGCTCGCCCAGCGCCTCGCGCACCGCCTGGCCGAGCACGATGCCGACATCCTCGGTGGTGTGGTGCATGTCGACGTGCAGGTCGCCCTTCGCCTCGATCTCGAGGTCGAACAGCCCGTGGCGCGCGAAGAGCTCGAGCATGTGGTCGAGGAAGCCGATCCCGGTCGAGATCCTCGCCTGGCCCGTGCCGTCCAGGTCGATGCGCACGCTCACGTCCGTTTCGGCGGTCTGGCGCGCCACCCGCGCCGTCCGGCTGTCTGCCACCTTGGCTGCCCATTCGCGAAAGGGTTGATCGAAGGCCGGTTTCTAGCACCGCACGCCGCGCCATGCCAGCCGCGGGGGCGGCGTCCGTTGAACCTTCCGCCGCAATGCTTAAATGGACGGCGACATCCCCCCACGCGCCGGCACCGCCGGCAATCCCGGAGTTCGAGAGCGTTGGATCGCGACAGACAAGCCAGCGGCTGGCACGCCACGACCATCCTGACGGTCCGCAAGGGCGGCAAGGTCGTCATCGCCGGCGACGGCCAGGTCTCGATGGGCGAGACCGTCATCAAGAGCTCGGCCCGCAAGGTGCGCCGCATCGCCGACGGCATCGGTGATCGCGGGCTTCGCCGGCGCCACCGCCGACGCCTTCACCCTCTTCGAGCGGCTGGAGAAGAAGCTCGAGCAGTATCCCGGCCAGCTCCTCCGGGCCTCCGTCGAGCTCGCCAAGGACTGGCGCACCGACCGCTACCTGAGGCACCTGCAGGCGATGCTGATCGTCGCCAATCCCGAGCTGACCCTGCTCGTCTCCGGCAACGGCGACGTGCTCGACCCCGAGGGCGGCCTCGCCGCGATCGGCTCGGGCGGCAACTACGCGCTGGCCGCGGCGCGCGCCCTCGTCGACACCGACATGGACGCCGAGGCGCTGGCGCGGAAGGCGATGAAGATCGCCTCCGACATCTGCGTCTACACCAACGACAACGTCACCGTCGAAACGCTGGACGAGAAGCCCGCGTCATGACCCATACCGCCGAGACAGAGCACATGTCCGACTTCTCCCCCCGCGAGATCGTCTCCGAGCTCGACCGCTACATCGTCGGCCAGCGCGACGCCAAGCGCGCCGTCGCCATCGCCCTGAGGAACCGCTGGCGCCGCCAGCAGCTCGACGATCAGCTCCGCGAAGAGATCCTGCCGAAGAACATCCTGATGATCGGCCCGACCGGCGTCGGCAAGACGGAGATCTCGCGCCGCCTCGCGAAGCTCGCCCGCGCGCCGTTCCTCAAGGTCGAGGCGACGAAGTTCACCGAGGTCGGCTATGTCGGCCGCGACGTCGAGCAGATCGTGCGCGACCTCGTCGAGATCGCCATCGGGCTCGTGCGCCAGCAGAAGCGCAAGAGCGTCGAGGCGAAGGCGCACCTGAACGCCGAGGAGCGCGTGCTCGACGCCCTCGTCGGCCCGGGCTCCGGCCCGCAGACGCGCGAGAGCTTCCGCCAGAAGCTGCGCAACGGCGAGCTCGACGACAAGGAGATCGAGATCGAGCTCAGGCAGTCCGGCGGCGGCATGCCCTCGATGGACATTCCCGGCATGCCGGGCAGCCAGGTGTCGATGATCAATCTCGGCGAGATGTTCGGCAAGGCGTTCGGCGGCCAGAAGAAGCAGCGCCGCATCACGGTGAAGGACAGCCACGACCTCCTGATCGCCGAGGAGAGCGACAAGCTGCTCGACGACGAGCAGATCACGCAGGAGGCGATCGACCTCACCGAGAACCACGGCATCGTCTTCCTCGACGAGATCGACAAGATCACCGCGCGCTCGGAGCAGGGCTCGGGCTCGATCAGCCGCGAGGGCGTGCAGCGCGACCTGCTGCCGCTGATCGAGGGCACGACGGTCGCCACCAAGCACGGCACGGTGAAGACCGACCACATCCTGTTCATCGCGTCGGGCGCCTTCCACGTCGCCAAGCCCTCCGACCTCCTGCCGGAGCTGCAGGGCCGCCTGCCGATCCGCGTCGAGCTGAAGCCGCTCACCGAGGAGGACTTCCGGCGCATCCTGACGGAGACCGAGGCGAGCCTGATCAAGCAGTACGTCGCGCTGATCGGCACCGAGGGCGTGACGCTCGACTTCACCGAGGACGCGATCTCCGAGATCGCCCGCCTCGCGGTTCAGGTGAACTCCAGCGTCGAGAACATCGGCGCCCGCCGCCTGCAGACCGTGATGGAGCGCATCCTCGACGACGTCTCCTACGAGGCGCCGGACATGGGCAGCGACCAGACCGTCACGGTCGACGCGGCCTATGTCGAGAAGCATGTCGGCGACCTCGCCAGGAACGCCGACCTCAGCCGCTTCATCCTGTAGGGCCGGCGAGAGGCCGCGTCGCGGTCTCACGCTCCGCCCGAGCGGGTGGGGCGGCGCGAAGCGACGGGGTGGGGCCGCTTGCGCCGGCCCCGCCGCTCCACCCCCACCGACGGCATGGCCTCAGGCGGAGAGGGCGTATTCCACGTCCTCGTTGTGCGCCCGCGCCGGCGCGCCGCCCTCCAGCCTGAACCTCGCGACGAGCCGCGACAGCTCCTCGGCCTTGTCGGAGAGGCTGTGCGAGGCGGCCGTCGTCTCCTCCACCATGGCGGCGTTCTGCTGCGTCACCTGGTCCATCTGGTTGACCGCGACGTTGACCTCGCCGAGCCCCGTCGACTGTTCGCGCGCCGATGCGGCGATCGTCTCGACGATCTCGCTGACCTCGGCCACCTGCCGCACGATGCGGCCCAGCGCCTCGCCGGTGCGCCCGACGAGGTCGACCCCGTGCTCGACCTGCCCGGACGAGGTCGCGATCAGCGACTTGATCTCCTTCGCCGCCTCGGCCGAGCGCTGGGCGAGCGCGCGGACCTCCTGTGCGACGACGGCGAAGCCCTTGCCGGCCTCGCCGGCCCGGGCCGCCTCGACGCCCGCATTGAGCGCCAGCAGGTTCGTCTGGAACGCGATCTCGTCGATCACGCCGATGATCTGCGAGACCTGCCTGGAGGAGCCCTCGATCTCCGTCATCGCGGTCACGGCTTCCTCGACGATCCGGCCCGAGGCCTCCGCGTCGGACCTCGCCGCCGCCGCCACGTCGCGGCCGTGCACCGCGCCCTCGGCGGTGCGCCGGACCGTCGCGGTGATCTGGTCGAGCGCCGCCGCGGCCTCCTCCAGGCTCGCCGCCTGCTGCTCGGTGCGCCGTGACAGATCGTCGGCGGCCTGGCTGATCTCGCCGGAGCCGCTGTGCATCGCGTCGGTCGCGCCGGAGATCGTGCGCATCGTCGCCTGCAGCTCGTCCATCGCCTCGTTGAAGTCGCGCCGCAGCCGCTCGTAGTCGCCGGGGAAGACGGCCGTGATGCGGTGGCCGAGATTGCCGGCCGACAGCTCGGCCAGGCCGCTGCCGATCTCGCGCACCACGAGCGCCTGCTCCTCGGCCGCGCGCCGGGCCGCGGCCGCCTCGCGGCCGCGCGTCGCCTCGGCCTCGGCCCGCCGCTCCGCCGCCTCCGCCTCGAGCCGCTCCTTCTCGTGCGCGGCCGCCTTGAACGCCGCGAAGGCGCGGGCCAGGTCGCCCATCTCGTCGCGCCGGTCGACGCCCGAAAGCTCGGCGCTCATGTCGCCGCCGGCCAGCCGGTGCAGCGCCTCGGTCGCCTGTCCCAGCGGCTTGAGCAGGCCGCCGCGCAGCACGAGGTTCATCCCGACGGCGAAGAGCGCCGTGCCGAGCGCGGCGACGATGGCGACGATCAGGGCGCGGCGCTCTCTGCCGGCCGAGGAGACCTCCTCCGCGGCGATGGCCTGCGCGCTGGCCTCCACGAGGCGCGCGACGCTCCGGTTCGTGGCGTCGACCGCGGCCGACATCGCCGCCGCCTTGCCGTCGAACTCGCCCATCAGCGCGTTGCCCGCCTGGGGTCCCTCGGCGACATAGGCCCGCGCCATCTTCTGGCCGAGCTCGTAATAGGGGCCGAAGGCGGTCTCGAGGCCGGCCGCGGCGCTCTCGAGCGCGGGCGCGCCGAGCGTCGCGGCCATGCTGCGGAGCTGGGCGAGGTCGTCCTCGAACGCGGCGGCGTTCTCGGCCGCCAGGTCGAAGCCGTCGCCGAGGCCGTCGAGGCCGCGCGTGGCGGAAACGTCGGTCAGGAACTGCTGCACCTGCACGACGTGCAGCTTGATGTCCTTCTGCAGCGCGGTCAGCTGCACGACGCTGGCATTCGCCGCGCGGCCGCGCTCCATGGCGGCGATGAGCTCCGTGCTGCTCTGCTGGAACAGCCACCCGACCACGCCCTGGCCGGACAGCACGAATATGGTGAGGAGCGCGAGGGCGAGCATCGTCATGCGCTCGATACGCCGGGATCGGTTCATAGGGGTATCTCTCGTCTTCTTGAAATTGCTCGGGAGAGCAGAAGGGTTCGACGAGGCGACACGCCCCATATATTACCGTTTTCTCACTTGAACGAGTAATCCGGCATTCTATTTCAAGGTTTCGCGTCCAATTTTCACGATCAAGCCAAATTTGCACTGTCTCACGTGAAGCGCGTCGGATTTGCGGGCTTCCGAGCAATGGCCAGCGGCACGTCGGCAGATTTCGCGGCCTCGGCCTCGCGTCCGCCTACGGCGTTTCACGGGAAACACGGCGGCCCGGGCGACTCAGCCCTCGC
This sequence comes from uncultured Alphaproteobacteria bacterium, assembly GCA_963816555.1. Classification (GTDB taxonomy): domain Bacteria; phylum Pseudomonadota; class Alphaproteobacteria; order Rhizobiales; family Tepidamorphaceae; genus Lutibaculum. The sequence continues at coordinate 19,675 of CAWFLD010000015.1, forward strand.
CGCGGCGCCGGCGGATCTGGATGTAGAGCGCTCCCTCGCCGCCGCGCCGCTGGCCGGGGCTCTCATAGGCCGAGACGAGGTCGCGGAACGGCGGCGTCTCCAGCCAGTGCGGCACCGAGCGCCGCAGGATCCCCGCCGGCGCCTCCCACCAGTCGCGCCGCTCGGGCGTCGCGGTGCGGCCCTTGCCGGTCACCACGAGCACGACCCGCAGGCCCTGCGCCTGGGCGGAGCGCAGGAAGACGAGCAGCCGGTCGTGCGCCACGCGCTGGGTCAGGCCGTGCAGGTCGATGACGGCCTCGGCGCCGCGCTGGCCGCGGTCGAGCCGCCGCTTGAGCTTGCGGTCGAGCGTGGCGGGCCGCACCGTCGGCTTCGGCGGCGCGGCGGGCGCCGGCACCGCCGCGGCCGTGCCCGGCGACGGCCTGGCGGCGGCCTTCGGCACGACCTTGGAGCCAGCCGGCGCCTCCTCCGGCTCCGGCTCGGGCCGCCGTTTCGTCTTGAGCGGGCTCACCGTCTCCGCCACGCGCTTCCAGAGCGCGAGGTCGTCTGCGTCGAGCTCCTTCTTGCGACGGCGGGCCAACGGTGAAGCTTCCTGCTGTTGGGTTTCTTGCCTGCGGCGCTGCCGCCCTCGGCCGGCCGGCCAGGCGTCCCGCTAGAGTGCGGTCGGGTACGTGGCGGCCTTTTCCGACAAGACCATGCGGCGCAGCAAGGGGTCAGGGCGCCCGGCCTCGCCGCGTCCGCGTCGCGTCAGAGCGGCAGCAGCGCGATGAACCTGGCCTTCGCCTGGATGTGCCCCGCGACCTCGCCGGCCGCCTCGCCGGTGCCCCAGAACAGGTCGCCGCGGGCGGGCCCCGTGATCGCGCTCCCGGTGTCCTGGGCGATGGTCAGGCGCCGCAGCTTGCCACGGCCGCCGCCGAGATCGGCCTCGACGAAGATCGGCACGCCGTATTCGTGGAAGGCGGGATCCACCGCCAGCGAGCGCTGCGGCGTCAGCGGAACGCCCTCCGCGCCGACCGGCCCGAGATCGGCCGGCAGGTCCGTCTCGCGGAAGAAGATATAGGATTCGTTCGCCGCCATGATCTTGTCCGCCTCCTCCGGGTGCGCCAGCAGATAGGACCTGATGCCGCGCATGCCCAGCCCCTCCGGCGGATCGATGCCCTTCTCGCGCATCACCCGGCCGATCGAGGTGTAGGGCCGGCCGTTCTTGCCGGCATAGGCGATCCGCATCGTCCCGCCGTCCGGCAGCTGCACGCGCGCAGAGCCCTGGACGTGGACGAAGAAGGCGTCGACCTCGTTGTCGAGCCAGACGATCGGCTTCAGCTCGTCCTTCATCGCGCCGGCCCGGATCTCGCCGCGCGTCGGGTAGGGCACGATGCCGGAGGCGCCGCGGCGCCCGGCGACGAGCGACGGGATCGAAGCCCTTCGGCCGGTTCGCGTCCGAGATCGCGACGTGGCCGTCGGGAAGCCCGTAGAGCGGCGCCGTGAAGCGATCGGTGCGCTCGCGGGAGCCGGGGATCACCGGCTCGTAATAGGCCGTCAGCAGCCCCTCGCGGCTCTCCTTCCCGGCGGTCTGGACGGAGAACGGCAGGAAGCTTCGCTCGAAGAAGGCGCGGGCCGCGTCGTCGCCCGCCCGTTCCGGCAGGTGGGTCGCGCGCACGCAGGCCCGGTGCAGCGGCGCGTTGCGGGTGCCCGCGTCGGCCGCGCAGGAGCGGCGGAAGGTCTGAAGCGCCGCCAGATGGTCGTCCGCCATCCAGCCGTCGATCTCGGACCAGGCGACGGGCTCGAGCCCGATCCCGCTGGTGCGCAGCGGGTCCGGCCCCTCGAAGACCTGGGAATGCCCGAGCAGCCAGGCGCACGCGATCGCCACCGCGAAGCCCGCGAGGATCGCGAACGCGCCCCCGAGGCCCACTGAATTCCGGCGCCCGGCAGGCGCGCCGCCGGCAGCCGCCATGGCTCAGTCCGCCGACTTCGTTTCGACCAGCTTCCAGTTCGGATCGCGCGAGTTGGTGTCGCGCGCAAACGTCCAGATGTCGGTCGTCTCGTCGACGCGCTTGGGATCGCCGGCGACCACCTCGCCGTCCCTGTCGCGCGTCACGGACACGATCTGCGACACGAAGCGCACGGTCACCCGCGCCTCGCGGCCCTCCATCTCGGCGTCGGTGATCTGCGCCTTGTCGATGCCGACGAAGTGCGAGGTCATGGTCTCGCCGCGCGACTCGCGGTCGTTGATGGCCCGGGCGAAGTCCTCGAACACGTCGCGGCTCAGGAGGTTGCGCAGCGTCTTGCGGTCGCCCTCCGCGAAGGCCGTCACGATCATCTCGTAGGCCGAGCCGGCGCCGGCCAGGAAGCCCTTCGGCTCGAAGCTGCGGTCGGCGGCATGCACCGCGTCGAGCCCGCGGGCGAGCGGCGAGCCGGCCGGCGCGACGTCGCCCCAGTCCCTGCCCTGCGCGGGCGCGGCCTCCTTCGCGGCAGCCGGCGCGTCATTGTGACGCTTCGGCAGGGTCACCACCTTGTCGCTCGTCGCCGGGCCTTGCGAGGTCCGCGCCGAATACGGGTCGAAGGGCGGGCGCTCGTTGCCGGTGCGGCGTCCCAGGACGCTGCGCAGGCGCAGGAACACGACCACGGCCAGAACGAGGAATAGCAGGGTGTATATGTCGAAGAAGCCGTCCATCGAAACTCGCTGTACGATTTTTTTGCCGCGGGAATGTGGCGTCCTGGCTCCCGCGCTTACTATGTAAGATTGATTACCGAACGGTCTAGGGCGAACCCGACAAACGACGGATACCGGATACCCAGCTCGCAATGCGTCTCATTCCCTTCCTGCTCTTCCTCGTCATCCCGGTGGTCGAGATCACGCTGTTCATCCTCGTCGGGCAGCACATCGGCGTGGCGGCGACGATCGGCATCATCCTGATGACCGCCATCATCGGCGCCTCGCTCGTGCGCCAGCAGGGGCTGCAGACGCTCGCACGCCTGCGCAGCGAGGTCGATCGCAACGAGATGCCGGCGAAGACCCTCGCCGAGGGCGCCGCCATCCTCGTCGCCGGCCTCCTCCTGGTGACGCCGGGCTTCCTCACCGACACGATCGGCTTCAGCCTGCTGATCCCGCCGGTCCGCCGCGGCCTGATCGACCGGGCCGGGCGCGGCCTGCTGCGCTTCGTGCGGGTGGTCGACGTCGGCGGCGGTCCCCGCGGCGGTCCTGGCTCCGCCCCCGGCGCCGGCCCGCGCCGCCCCGGCCAGCCGCCGATCATCGAGGGCGAGGTCGTCGACGTGACGCCGGAGCCGCACGATCCCGATCCGAACTCGCCCTGGCGCAACCGGTAGTTTCCCGTCGGCCGGCCGCGCCGCCTTGCCGCTCGCGCAACGGCGTGCTAGCAGCCCAAGCCTCGAACAGGCCTTTATTTTCCGGAGAGCAGGATGGCTGAGCAGGGCACTAACGGCGACGGCGGACAGGCCGCCGCGGATCAGCAGCAGCAGGGCCCCACGGTCAACGTCGTCGGGCAGTACATCAAGGATCTCTCCTTCGAGAATCCGCGGGCGCCGGGCTCGTTCCAGCAGGGCCAGGGCCAGCCGCCGCTCAACGTCACCGTCAATGTCGGCGCCAAGCCGCTCAGCGACACCGACCTCGAGGTCGAGCTGAAGCTCGAGGCGCGGGCCGGCGAGGGCGACGAAGTGGTCTTCGCGCTCGAGATCCTCTACGCGGGCATCTTCCGCGTCCGCAACGTGCCGCAGGAGCAGCTGCACGCCTTCGTGCTGATCGAGTGCCCGCGCCTGCTCTTCCCCTACGCGCGGCAGATCATCTCGGACACCGTGGCCGCCGGCGGCTTCCCGCCGCTGATGCTCGACCCGATCGACTTCGTCCAGCTCTACCGCCAGCGCCAGCAGCAGCAGGCGGCGCAGCAGGGCCAGGCCCCGCAGGCCTGAGGCGCGATCAGCCGGGGAGGCCGCCCGCGGCCTCCCGCTCGTACCTGTTCCACAGCGCGTTCTCGCCGAGGCCTGCCACGAAGGCCTCGTGCGCCTCGGCCGCCTCGGCCGACAGGCGCGGCGGCAGCGGCGCCGGGCGCACCCGCGGCGTGCGCAGCGCCGGGTCGGCCTCCTCCACCACCGTCTCGACGAGGCGCAGCGCCGTCTGGCGGCCGCCGATCAGCTCGATATAGACCTCGGCCAGGAGCTCGGCGTCGAGCAGCGCGCCGTGCAGCGTGCGCCGCGCGTTGTTGATGCCGTAGCGCCGGCACAGCTCGTCGAGATTGGCCGGCGCGCCGGGATGCCGCTTCTTCGCCAGCATCAGCGTGTCGATCGCCCGCTCCATCGGCAGCACCGGCCGGCCGCAGAGACCGAACTCCGCGTTCAGGAAGTTCATGTCGAACACGGCGTTGTGGATGACCAGCGGCGCGTCGCCGATGAAGTCGAGGAACTCCTCGCACAGGTCGGAGAACAGCGGGTGCCCCGCCAGGAACTCCGCCGACAGGCCGTGCACGGCGAAGGCCTCGGCCGGCATGTCGCGCTCGGGGTTGAAGTACTTGTGGAACGTCCGGCCGCTCGGCACGTGGTTCACGAGCTCGACGCAGCCGATCTCGACCAGCCGGTGGCCCTGCCTCGGCTCGAGGCCGGTCGTCTCCGTGTCCAGGACGATCTCGCGTGTCATCAGGCCGCTCCGCGCATCGCTTGTGGTCCGTGGTGGGCGATCCGCCTCGCATAGGCGCTGCCGGGACGGCCGGCAACCGCCAGCAGCACGTCGTCCACCTCTTTCGCGGTCTGCGCCTTGTTGCCGCCGGTGTCGACGATGAAGTGGGCGCGCCGGCGCTTCTCGGGATCGCCGACCTGGCGCGCCAGGATCTGCAGGAACTTCGCCTCGCTCATGCCGGGCCGCGACAGGACGCGGGCGCGCTGCACCTCGGCCGGCGCCGAGACGACGACCACCGCGTCGACCCGCTCCTCGCCGTGCGCCTCGAGCAGCAGCGGCACCTCCAGGACGACGATGCGCGCCCCCCGCGCATGCGCCTCGTCGAGGAAGGCGCGTTCCGCCGACTGCACCAGCGGATGGACGATCTCCTCGAGCCGGCGCATCCGGCCCTCGTTGCCGACGACGAGCGAGGAGAGGATCTTCCGGTCGATCGCGTCGTCGACCACCGCCTCGGGGAAGAACTCGCCGACCGGCCCGACCGCCGCACCGCCGCGGCCGTAGAGCCGGTGCACCTCGGCGTCGGCGTCGTGGACCGGCACGCCGCGCGCGCGGAACATGGCGGCGACGGTCGACTTGCCCATGCCGATCGAGCCGGTGAGGCCGAGGATGTACATGCCGAATCAGCCCTCCAGCGTCGCGACGGTCGGGGCGGCCGGCGGCAGCCCCGTCATGCCAGCAGCAGGTCCCGCCGGCGCAGCTCGTCGAGCAGCGGCAGAAGCGGCAGGCCGAGGATCGTGAAGACGTCGCCCTCGATGCGCGAGAAGAGCTGCACGCCCGGCCCCTCGAGCCGGTAGCAGCCGACGCTGCCGAGCACGTCCTCGCCGACCTGGTCGATATAGGCGCGCAGGAAGCCGTCGGAGAAGTCGCGCACGGTCAGCCACGCCGTCTCGACCGTCGACCACACCGTCTCGCCGTCGAGCGCCAGCGAGACCGCCGAGTGCAGCGCGTGGGTGCGCGCCCGGAGCGCCCGGAGCGTCCGGATGGCGCCGGCCAGGTCCTCCGGCTTGCGGAACAGGTCGCCCTCGAGCTCCAGCGTCTGGTCGGCGCCGAGAACCAGCCGCCCCGGCAGCCGCTCCGACACCGACTGCGCCTTCGCGTCGGCGAGGATCAGCGCCAGGTCCGCCGGCACCGGCCGGTCTCCCTCGACCGACATGGCGTCGATCACCGCGCCCTCGTCCGTCGTCGGCGGCACCACCTCGATGGCCACCCCCGCATCGCTCAGCATCTTCTGCCGGGTCGGGCTCGACGAGGCGAGCACCACCGGGCTGCGGCTGAGGTCCACCATCGTCACTCGGCCCCTCTGTCCTTGAACAGCGCCAGGATCGCGGCCGCCGTCTCCTCGATCGACCGCCTGGTCACGTCGATGGTCGGCCAGCCGTGCCTGGCGCACAACCTGCGGGTATGCGCGATCTCCTCGGCGACCGCGTTCTTGTCGACATAGCTGCCGAGATCGCCGGCGCCCATCGTCACCACGCGGTTCTGGCGGATCTGCACGATCCGCTCCGGGCTCGCGATCAGGCCGACGACCAGCGGCCCCTCCAGCGTCTCGAGCTCGGGGGGCAGCGGGATGTCCGGCACCAGCGGCACGTTGGCCGCCTTGATGCCCCTGTTGGCGAGGTAGATGCTCGTCGGCGTCTTCGAGGTGCGGCTGATCCCGGTCAGCACGACGTCGGCGTCCTTCAGGCCGTGCAGGTTCTGCCCGTCGTCGTGCACCAGCGTGTAGTTCAGCGCGTCGATCCGGCGGAAATAGTCGCTGTCGAGAACGTGCTGGCCGCCCACCCGCGGCGTCGACTCGGTGCCGAGATAGGAGCCGAATATGTTCACCACCGGCGCGAGCACGGAGACGCAAGGGGCGCCGATCCGCTCGCACTGCGCCTCGAGGCGCTCGATCAGGTCCGGCGTGACCAGCGTGTAGAGCACGATGCCCGGCGAGGCCTCGATCTCGTTCAGCACCCGGTCGAGCTGCTTCGTCGAGCGGATCAGCGGGTAGACGTGCTCGACGGCGCGCACGGAGGCGTACTGCGCCGCGGCGGCGCGGCCGACCGCGATCAGGGTCTCGCCGGTCGCGTCCGACACGAGATGCAGGTGCACGTAGCTTTTCACCCGGTCGCGCATCATCTGTTGACGACTGTGGACAAACGGGCGCGAAACGCCTCGAGGGGAATCTTCATGCTCCCATCTATCCCGTCATGCACAGAGCCATCAACAGAATGCGCCGCCGGGACGGTCGGGATTCACAAAGCCCTGCATTCGAGTCGCTTTTTCCGGTTCGCTTCCGCAGCGGCAGGACGGCCAAAAGTTAACGACTCCTTAACGCCGGCCCGCTCTCATGCGTCGTCTCCGATTCATGCCAAGTGGCCGGCACGCCATGGGGAGAACCCCGGGAGTGCGTTGTGGAACGCCCGGAATCCCGGTAGTTCGCCTCCCTAAAGAATCGGAGTCGAAGACAAGATAGATTCTCTCTTTATGGGCGGGGTGTGGAATTGACGGGCCAGCGAAAGATCCTGACGGTCCTGGGCGGCCAGGCAACCGACGTGCCTCCCATCTGGCTCATGCGCCAGGCGGGCAGGTATCTCCCCGAGTATCGCGAGCTCAGGGCTCGCTTCCCGTCCTTCCTCGACCTCTGCTACACGCCGGAAGCGGCGTGCGAGATAACGCTGCAGCCCATCAGGCGGTTCGACTTCGACGCCGCGATCCTGTTCTCCGACATCCTCGTCGTTCCCGACGCGCTCGGGCAGGACGTCCGCTTCGAAGCGGGCGAGGGACCCCGTCTCGAGCCGGTCACCACCGGCACCCAGCTCAGCACCCTGGATCTTAATGGCGCGTTAACGCGGCTCACACCGGTGCTGGAGACCGTCGAGAGGGTTCGGGCGAGCCTGGCCCCGGAGAAGGCGCTCCTGGGCTTCTGCGGGGCTCCCTGGACCGTTGCGACCTACATGATCGGCGGGCGGGGCACGCCCGACCAGGCGCCGGCCCGAATGCTCGCCTACGAGAACCCCGGCCTGCTCGAGGACATGCTCGACCTCCTCGTCGAGGCGTCGGCGCAGTATCTCGTCGCGCAGCTCCAGGCGGGCGCGGACGCGGTGCAGGTCTTCGAGAGCTGGGCCGGGCCGCTTCCGGAGCCCGAGTTCGAGCGCTGGGTCGTCGCCCCGACCGAGAAGCTCGTCGCCCGCGTCAGGGCCGAGATGCCCGACGCCCGCATCATCGGCTTCCCGCGGGCCGCGGGCCTCAGGCTGCCGGCCTATCTCGAGCGCGCCGGCGTCGACGCGGTGGCGCTCGACTGGACGGTCCCGCTGGCCGAGGCGAAGCGGATACAGGAGCGGCTTCCCGTGCAGGGCACGCTCGACCCGCTGGCCCTGCTCGCCGGCGGCGAGGCGCTCGACGCCGAGGTCCGCCGCATCCTCGCCGCGCTGCGGGACGGGCCGTTCATCTTCAACCTCGGCCACGGCATCATCAAGGAAACGCCGATCTCCCACGTGGAGCGCCTGGTCGAGCTGGTCCGCGAAGGGGCGTGAGATGGATGGCTATCTCTGGGTGAAGTCGGCGCACATCGTCTCGGTCGTGGCCTGGATGGCGGCGCTGTTCTACCTGCCGCGGCTCTTCGTCTACCACGCCGACGCGGCACCCGGCAGCGAGCTGTCCGAGACCTTCAAGGTCATGGAGCGCCGCCTGCTGCGGGCGATCGCCAACCCGGCGATGATCGCGACCTGGGTCTTCGGCCTGTGGCTCGCCTTCTGGCTATGTCGGCTTCGACCACGGCTGGCTGCACGCCAAGCTCGCCCTGGTCGTCGTCCTCACCGCCTACCACCACGTGCTCGGCCGCTGGCGCAAGGCCTTCGCGGAGGATCGCAACACCCGCCCCGCCCGCACCTTCCGCATCGCCAACGAGGTGCCGACGCTCCTGCTGATCGGCATCGTCGTGCTCGTGGTGGTGAAACCGTTCTGACGGATCCGGAATAGGAAATATTACGGACTTGTTCACGGAACGGTCCGGGGTTATATGAGAAGCCTCACCTATTAAGGCAGCAGGTGATACAAGCCTGCGCCCATCCCCGACCCGCTGTAACTCGGTACTCGCCTGAAGAATAGAGCGAGGCGCGGGTCTGCCACAAACACAAATCCCAAATATTTGAAAAGCATGCCATCAGAGGCCCACGAGGAATTCCCGATGAGGGAAATCAAGCTTCAGGAACTCAAGGCCAAGACCCCGGCCGATCTCCTCGCCTTTGCCGAAGAAGTCGAGGTCGAGAACGCGAGCGCCCTGCGCAAGCAGGAACTGATGTTCGCGATACTGAAGCAGCTTGCCGCCCGCGACATCGACATCGTCGGTGAAGGCGTGGTCGAGATCCTGCAGGACGGCTTCGGCTTCCTGCGCTCTCCCGACGCCAACTACCTGCCCGGCCCGGACGACATCTACATCAGCCCGAGCCAGATACGCCGCTTCAGCCTGCGCACCGGCGACACCGTCGAGGGCCACATCCGCAGCCCCAAGGAGGGCGAGCGGTACTTCGCGCTCCTGAAGGTGGGCCTCATCAACTTCGAGGACCCCGAGAGCGCGCGGCACAAGATCCACTTCGACAACCTGACGCCGCTCTACCCCGACGAGCGCTTCCACATGGAGCTCGAGAACCCGACGAAGAAGGACATGTCGTCGCGCGTCCTCGATCTCGTGGCGCCGCTCGGCAAGGGCCAGCGCGGCCTGATCGTCGCGCCGCCGCGCACCGGCAAGACGGTGCTGCTGCAGAACATCGCGCACTCGATCACGACGAACCATCCCGAGTGCTACCTCATCGTGCTGCTCATCGACGAGCGGCCGGAAGAGGTGACGGACATGCAGCGCTCGGTGAACGGCGAGGTCGTCTCCTCGACCTTCGACGAGCCGGCCGCGCGCCACGTCCAGGTCGCCGAGATGGTCATCGAGAAGGCCAAGCGCCTCGTCGAGCACGGCCGCGACGTGGTCATCCTGCTCGACTCGATCACGCGCCTCGGCCGCGCCTACAACACCGTCGTCCCGTCCTCGGGCAAGGTGCTGACCGGCGGTGTCGACGCCAACGCGCTGCAGCGCCCGAAGCGCTTCTTCGGCGCCGCCCGCAACATCGAGGAGGGCGGCTCGCTGACGATCATCGCGACCGCGCTGATCGACACGGGCAGCCGCATGGACGAGGTCATCTTCGAGGAGTTCAAGGGCACCGGCAACTCGGAGATCATCATGGACCGCAAGGTCTCCGACAAGCGCATCTTCCCCGCGCTCGACGTCACCCGCTCGGGCACGCGAAAGGAAGAGCTGCTGGTCGCCGGCCCGGAGCTCAAGAAGATGTACGTCCTGCGCCGCATCCTGAACCCCATGGGCACGGTCGACGCCATGGAGTTCCTGCTCGACAAGATGCGCCAGACGAAGAACAACGCCGAGTTCTTCGAGTCGATGAACACCTGATCGATCGTTTCGGTCGGACGAACTGGAAAAGGGGCCCTCGGGGCCCCTTTTTGCTGTCGGTCATCTTCGGGACACCGCAGCCTCGCAAGCCGGTGCCGCGTCCTCCCTCACTCCACGCCGAGCTCCTGCGGGTGCTGCAGGACGTGGCGCAGCCGGTGCGCGTCGTCGATCGGCAGCGAGCAGGTCGTGCCGCGGCAGATGAAGGCCTGCGCCTCGCCCCGCTTGCCCTTGCCCGCCGCGGGATGGCCCTCCGGAAGCGTCCGCTCGTCGGAGAACACCTGGACGATGCGGTTGGGATCCGGGATGCCGCGCGCCACCTCCTCGAGGTCGTAGCGCTCCGACCCTTCCGGCCCCACCACCACGATCTGCAGGGCCCCGACCCTGAGGTCGAGGGCGGCGAGCAGCGCGGCGTGCGCGAAGGGGTTCTGCATGATGGTCGGCCCGAGCGCCTCGAACAGCATGTCGGCGCGGGCGAGCCAGTCGTGCTGGCCCGTCGCGTGGTAGAGCCGGACGAGCGCCTCCGCCGCCAGCGCGTTGGCGTTCGGCACCGCGTCGTCGGCCGCCGAGCGCAGCCGCAGCGTGACGTCCTCGGCGTCGTTCGCCGCCATGAGGTAGCCGAAGCCCTCCTCCCAGTGATGGGTGTGCAGCGCGTCGAGCCACTGCGCCGCGTCGGCGAGATAGGCGCCGTGCCCCGTGGCCTCGTAGAGGTGCATCGCCGCCCGGGCCATCGCCGCGTGGTCGCCGGCCATGCCGGGGAAGATCATCGCGCCCTCGCGGTAGGAGTGGCCGAGCCGTGTTTCACGTGAAACGGTGTCGCCGATGAAGCGGTAGGCCGCCATCGCGGCCTGCAGCCAGTCCGGCCGCTCCAGGCTGATCGCGGCGTCGGCGAGCGCGGCGATCATCAGGCCGTTCCAGTCGGTCAGCACCTTGTCGTCGCGCCCCGGGCGGACGCGGCCTTCGCGGCGATCGAACAGGCGCCGCCGCGCCGTCTGAAGCAGCGCTTCCTCGCCGGGCAGGCGGGGGAAGGGGTCGCCGAGCCGGTTCGGGATGTTGTGGCCCTCGAAATTGCCGTCCGGCGTGATGTCGTAGGCCTCCATGAAGAGCGGCGCCTCCTCGCCCAGCACCTCCTCGACCTCGGCGGCGCTCCAGACGTAGAACTTGCCCTCCTCGCCTTCGGAATCCGCGTCGAGGCTCGCCGCGAAGGCGCCGCCCTCCGCCACCATCTCGCGCAGGAGCCAGTCGACCGTCTCCTCGATGCGCTGGCGGAACACGGGCTCGCCGGTGCGCAGGAAGGCCCGCGTCAGGAGCGCGACGAGCTGCGCGTTGTCGTAGAGCATCTTCTCGAAATGCGGCACGAGCCACCGCTCGTCGACGGCATAGCGCGCGAAGCCGCCGCCGAGATGGTCGTAGATCCCGCCCCGGCAGATCTGCCGCAGCGTGTGGTGCAGGATCTGGAAGTAGCCGGTGTCGCCGGTCGCATGCCCCGCGTGCTCGACGAGCTCGAGCAGCGAGCACTGGGGAAATTTCGGCGCGCCGTTCAGCCCGCCATGGTGCGGGTCGAAGTTCTGGATCAGCCGCTGCGCCGCCGCCGCGATGATGCGCGGGTCGAGCGCGCGGGCGTTCTCCGGCGGCTTCGGCTGGATCGCCTCGGCGATCGCCTGCTTGTTGTGGTCGATCCGGTCGCGCTCCTCGCGGTAGAGCCGCGAGATCTCGTTCAGGACGTCGACGAAGCCCGGGCGGCCGTATTGCGCGGTCTTCGGGAAATAGGTGCCGCCCCAGAACGGATCGCCCTCGGGCGTCAGGAACATGGTCAGCGGCCATCCGCCCTGTTCGCCGAGCGAGTGCAGCGCCTGCATGTAGAGCTGGTCGATATCCGGTCGCTCTTCGCGGTCGACCTTGATATTGACGAACAGGTCGTTCATCACCCGTGCGACGTCCTCGTCCTCGAAGCTCTCATGCGCCATCACGTGACACCAGTGGCAGGCGGCATAGCCGACCGAGAGGAGGATGGGCTTGTCCTCGCGGCGTGCCTCGGCCAGCGCCTCGGCGTTCCAGGCGTGCCAGTGGACGGGGTTGTCCGCGTGCTGCAGCAGGTAGGGGCTCTTCTCGTGCCTGAGGAGATTCTCGCTCATTCGGGGCTCCTGTCTCGCCTTTGTCTCGCGGGTGCACGGGCATAGCTAGGGGAAACAGGCGTGGGCGCAAACGGGTCCGCATCCGGTGACACGATCTTTGCCTCGGCGACGCCGCCGGGGCGCTCGGCGCTGGCCGTCATCCGCGTCTCGGGCCCGCACTGCCGCACGATCTGCGAGACGGTCGCCGGCGGCGTGCCCGCGCCTCGCCAGGCCGCGTTCCGGCGGCTGCACGATTCCGACGGCGAGATCATCGACGAGGCGCTCGTCCTCTATTTCGAGGGCCCGCGCAGCGAGACCGGCGAGGACACGCTCGAATTGCAGGTGCACGGCTCGCCCGCCGTCATGGCGCATCTCGTGCGGCTCCTCGGCGCGCTGCCGGGCTGCCGGCCGGCCGAGCCCGGCGAGTTCGCCCAGCGCGCCTTCCTGAACGGCAAGATCGACCTCACCGCCGTGGAGGGCCTCGCCGATCTCGTCGACGCCGAGACGGAGGCGCAGCGGCGCCTCGCCGTGCGCCAGATGGGCGGCGCGCTGAAGGAGCTCTACGAGGGCTGGCGGGCCCGCCTCGTCGAGATCCTGGCGCTCGCCGAGGCGGGGATAGATTTCGTCGACGAGGGCGACGTCGCCGGCGACATCGGCGGCCAGATCGCGCCGCAGCTCGGCGCGCTGGCGGAGGAGATCCGCGCCCACCTGCGGGACGACCGCAAGGGCGAGCGCATCCGCTCCGGCGCCGTCGTCACGCTGGCCGGCCGGCCGAACGTGGGCAAGTCCTCGCTGATGAACGCGCTCGCCCGCCGCGAGGTGGCGATCGTCACCGACGTGCCCGGCACGACGCGCGACCGGCTGGAGGTGAAGCTCGACCTCGGCGGCATGGCCGTGACGGTGATCGACACCGCCGGCCTGCGGGAGACCGACGACGTCGTCGAGCGGGAGGGCGTGCGCCGCGCCCGTGCCGCCATGGAGGAGGCCGACCTCGTCCTGCTGCTCGGGCCGCAGGCCATGCCGGCCGACCCGAAGATCGAGACGTGGAAGGTCGAGAGCAAGATCGACACGACCGGCTCGGCGGCCGGACGGCGCGACGATGGCAGCTTCGGCATTTCCGTGAAGACCGGCGAGGGACTGCCCGAGCTCCTGCAGGCGATCACCGATCGGTTCGCCGGAGACGTGGCGGCGAGCGGCGACGTGCTGTTGACGCAGGCGCGCTATCGCCACCATCTCTGCGAAGCGCTGGACGCGCTGGCGGCGGCGCAGGCGATCGGCTATGACGCCGGGCCCGATCTCTTCACCGAGGAGCTTCGGCGGGCGGCCGGCAGCATCGGGCGGATCACCGGCCGCGTCGACGTCGAGGAGGTGCTCGGCGTCGTCTTCTCGAGACTGTGCATCGGAAAGTGATGTTTCACGTGAAACGCGTGACCGGATCATGAGCGGGACAGAGAGCTTCGACGTCGTGGTGATCGGCGGCGGCCATGCCGGCTGCGAGGCCGCTGCCGCTGCCGCCCGGTGCGGCGCGCGGACGGCGCTCGTCACGCTGAAGGCCGACGCGATCGGCGTCATGTCGTGCAACCCGGCCATCGGCGGCCTCGGCAAGGGGCACCTCGTCCGCGAGATCGACGCGCTCGACGGCCTGATGGGTCGCGTCGCCGACCGGGCCGGCATCCAGTTCCGCCTGCTCAACCGCCGCAAGGGTCCCGCGGTGCGCGGGCCCCGCGCGCAGGCCGACCGGAAGCTCTACCGCGAGGCGATGCAGCGCGCGCTCGCCGCGCAGGACGGGCTTTCGATCGTCGAGGGGGAGGCGGCGGATCTCGTCGTCGAGGCCGGCCGGGTCGTCGGCGTGGTGCTCGGCGATGGCCGCACGATTGCCTGCCGCTCCGTCGTCGTCACCACCGGCACGTTCCTGCGCGGCCTCATCCACCTGGGCGAGCGCTCCTGGCCCGCCGGCCGGATCGACGAGGCGCCGAGCGTCCGGCTCGCCGAGCGCTTCGAGCAGATCGGCTTCGCGATGGGCCGGCTCAAGACCGGAACGCCCCCGCGCCTCGACGGCCGCACCATCGACTGGAGCGCGCTCGAGACGCAGCCGGGCGACGAGGACCCGGAGTTCTTCTCGTATCTCACGACGGCCCCGAGCGCGGCGCAGATTCCCTGCCACATCTCGCGCACGACGACGCAAACCCATGAGATCATTAGGGAAAACATCGGCCGATCGGCCATGTATTCCGGCCGGATCTCGTCGCGGGGCCCGCGCTACTGCCCGTCGATCGAGGACAAGATCGTCCGCTTCGCCGACCGCGAGAGCCACCAGGTCTTCCTCGAGCCGGAAGGGCTCGACGACCCGACGGTCTATCCGAACGGCATCTCGACCTCGCTCCCGGAGGACGTGCAGCTCGCCCTCGTCCGCTCCATGCCGGGCCTCGCGCGCGTCGAGATCCTGCGGCCGGGCTACGCCATCGAATACGACTTCGTCGATCCGCGCGAGCTCGACCCGACGCTCGAGACGCGGCGGCTGCCGGGCCTCTTCCTCGCCGGCCAGATCAACGGCACGACCGGCTACGAGGAAGCCGCCGCGCAAGGGTTGGTCGCCGGCCTCAACGCCGCGCGCCGGGCAGGGGGCGAGGACGGCGTCACCTTCGACCGCTCCGAGGCCTATCTCGGCGTGATGATCGACGACCTCGTGACGCGCGGGGTCAGCGAGCCCTACCGCATGTTCACCTCGCGCGCCGAGTATCGCCTCAGCCTCAGGGCGGACAACGCCGACCTCCGCCTCACCGCCAGGGGCGCGGCGCTGGGCCTCGTCGGGGCGGAGCGGCTGCAGGCCTTCGCCCGCCGCGAAGAGGCGCTGCGGGCGGCGACGGAGCTATCGACCTCGCTCAGGGTCACGCCGCAGGAGGCGGCGCGGCACGGCCTGTCCGTCAACCATGACGGGCAGCGGCGATCGGCCTACGAGCTGCTCTCGTATCCCGGCACGACGCTTCGCCATGCTGGAAAAGATCTGGCCGGAGCTTTCGGCGCTCGACGCGGGCACCGCGCGGCAGCTCGAGATCGAGGCGTCCTATGCCGTCTATCTGGAGCGCCAGAAGGCCGACGTCGCGACCTTCCGCCGGGAGGAGGCGATGGAGATCCCGTCGGACTTCGACTTCGACGCGCTGAAGGGGCTTTCGAACGAGGTCCGCGAGAAGCTGAAGCGGGCGGGGCCCCGCTCGCTCGGCCAGGCCTCGAGGCTCGACGGGGTGACGCCGGCGGCGCTGCTGCTCCTCGCGGCGAAGCTGCGCGGCATGTCGCCGGCTCGGCGCTCGGCATGAGCGACCGGTCCGAGGGCGAGGCGCTCCTGCGCGAGCTGGTGGGCGATGTTTCACGTGAAACGCTGCAGCGGCTCGAACGCTACGTCGCGACGCTCGAGCAGTGGCAGCGCGCGAAGAACCTCGTCGGCCCGGAGACGATGGCGCATATCTGGACCCGCCACGTCGCCGACAGCGCCCAGATCCTGAAGCTCATCCCGGCCGGGCCCGCATCGCCGATCTCGGCAGCGGGGCGGGCCTGCCGGGCCTCGTCCTCGCCTGCTTCCTCGAAGGGACGGGGGCCCGCATCACCCTCGTCGAGGCGAACAGCCGCAAGTGCGCGTTCCTGCGGGCGGCGGCCCGCGCCTCCGGGGTGAAGGTGAACGTCGTCAATTCGCGCATCGAGGACGCCACGAAGGACCCCGATCTTTCTGTGGATATCGTCACGGCGCGGGCCCTCGCGCCGCTGCCCGAGCTTCTGGGGCTCGCGTTTCCGCTGCTCGAACAAGGCGCTACGGCGGTCTTTCACAAGGGCCGAGATGTTGATGAAGAATTGACGGAATCCGCAAGATATTGGAAGATCGAGCATGAGCTTCTGCCGAGCGGCACCCACAGGGACGGCAGGCTCCTCGTGATCCGGCGCTGCGAGCGGGCGGCCGGATCCGCGACATAGCGCGACGACTTTTCCAGTTCGGAGGCCAGCTGACCCGTGAGCGTACGCGTCATCACCGTCGCCAATCAGAAGGGCGGCGTCGGAAAGACCACGACGGCGATCAATCTCGGCACGGCCCTCTCGGCCGTCGGCGAGCGCGTGCTCGTGATCGACATGGACCCGCAGGGCAACGCCTCGACCGGGCTCGGCATCGGCCGCGCCGACCGCGCCTCCTCGATCTACGACGTGCTGAGCGGCGATCTCGGGCTCGACGAGGCGGCGCACGAGACGGCCGTGCCGCGCCTGTCGCTCGTCCCCTCGACGCTCGACCTTCTCGGCTTCGAGCAGGAGGTGATGGGTGACCGCCACCGCGCCTACAGGCTGCGCCAGGCCGTCGAGGCGCTGGCGGGGCCCGACGGCAGCGGTCCCTACGACTACATCCTCGTCGACTGCCCGCCCTCGCTGAACCTCCTGACGATCAACGCGCTCGCCGCCGCCTCCTCGGTTCTGGTGCCGCTGCAGTGCGAGTTCTTCGCGCTCGAGGGCCTGAGCCAGCTCCTCCAGACGGTCGAGCACGTGCGCGAGACGCTCAATCCGGAGCTGCAGATCCACGGCATCGTCCTGACCATGTTCGACCGGCGCAACAATCTGTCGACCCAGGTCATGCAGGACGTGCGCGACTACATGGGCGGCGGCGTCTACGAGACGGTCATCCCCCGCAACGTGCGCCTCTCCGAGGCGCCGTCCTTCGGCAAGCCGGCGCTGCTCTACGACGTCCAGTGCACCGGCAGCCAGGCCTATATCCGCCTGGCCTCCGAGATCATCCAGCGCGAGCGCGCGCTCCGCGCCGCGTGAAGCCCGAGCTGCTCCAAGGGTGCCTGAGAAAGTGTCCAACTCCATGATTTCGCAGGATAAAGCTCCGTCCCGGCTGGGCCGCGGCCTGGCCGCCCTGATCGGCGACGCGGATTCGAGCGACTACCAGGCCGAGCCGCGCCCGCGCGGCCAGAAGCGCGTGCCGATCGAGCTTCTCAGCGCCAACCCGCGCAACCCGCGCAAGCATTTCGACGCCGACGACCTGGCCGACCTCGTCGCCTCGGTGAAGGCGAGGGGCGTCGTCCAGCCGATCCTGGTGCGCCAGGCGCCCGGCCATTCCGGCCATTTCGAGATCATCGCCGGCGAGCGCCGCTGGCGCGCCGCGCAGGCCGCCGGCCTGCACGAGCTGCCCGTCGTGGTCATCGAGGCCGACGACCGGCTGGCGCTCGAGATCGCGATCATCGAGAACGTCCAGCGCGCCAACCTCAATCCCGTCGAGGAGGCGGAAGGCTTCGCCCGGCTGATGGAGGAGTTCGGCTACACCCAGCAGGAGCTCGCCCAGTCGATCGGCAAGAGCCGCAGCCACCTCGCCAACACGCTGCGCCTGCTGAAGCTTCCCGATTCGATCCGCGCGCACCTGCAGGAGGGCCGCCTCTCGGCCGGCCACGCCCGCACGCTGATCGGCCACGAGGATCCGGAGCGCCTCGCCGCGCAGATCCTGAAGAACGACCTCAGCGTGCGCGAGGCGGAGAAGCTCGCCCGCGACCCCGAGAAGCCGCAGCGCCGCAAGGTCGATGCCGCGGCGACGGACAAGGACGCCGACACCCGGGCGCTCGAGCGCCGCATTGCCGAGGTTCTGGGCCTCGCGGTCGACCTGCGGCACGACCCCAAGGGCTCGGGCGAGCTCCGCATCCGCTACCGGACGCTCGAGCAGCTCGACGAGGTCTCCCGCCGCCTCGGCGCGCAGTAGCTGCGGTTTAGCCGGCTAATGGAGAGATCGTACGGACGTCCTCAGCGGCGGCCGGAGGCCCGCGGAACCGTGGAAATCGACAGGATAAGCCGGCTCACGATCTCGGTCTGAATATCGGGCCTCAGGCGCGTGTCGGCCTCGGCGCGGGCGATCTGCGGCAGCATCCGCCCCAGCGCGTGGGTCGACCACAGGCTGAGCTGGCGGCGGAACATCGTCTGGCGCTTGAAGAAGACCGGCGGCCGCAGCTCGCGCATCGCCGCGTCGGCCGTCGCGCCGCCGTCGATCCGCTCGCGCGCGACCATCAGCTGCATCAGGTGCCGCGAGAAGGACGAGACGATCGAGGCGCAGGCGACGCCGGCCTCGAGCGCCTTGTGCAGCCCCTGCTCGGCGCGGCCCGTCTCGCCGAGGAACGCCGCGTCGGAGATCTCGTCGAGCGTCAGCGCCGAGGCGTCGCCGCACACCGCGACCACGTCCTCGAGCGCGATCGTCTGCAGCCCCATGCAGTAGGTCGTGAGCTTCACGAGCTCGCCGCGCGAGGCCAGCCGGTCGCCGCCCAGGAGGTGGCGCAGCGCGGCCCGCGCCTCCTGCGAGACCTCGAGCCCCGCGGCCTGCGCCTCCTGCGTGATCAGCCGGTCGACCGCGCCCTCGTCGTCGGCATAGCACGGCAGCGCCGCGCCGGCGGACGAGGCCTCGACCATCTTGCGCAGCGGCGCCGAGGGCTTCAGGTCGCCGGCCTCGAGCACGACCAGCGTCTCGGCCGAGGGGTGCTCGAGCAGCGCCTGCACGGCCGGGGCGATGTTCTTCGTCGTCTGGGTGACGCGGATCGCCTGCCTGCCGCCGAACATCGGCACCGAATGCGCCTCGTCGGCGAGCCGGCCGGGATCGCCGGCCAGCTGGTCGCCGTCGAGCACCACCCGGCCCATCTGGTCGCCGTCGAGGTGCTTCGCCACGAGTGCGCCGGCGCGCTCGGTCACGAGGCCGGTGTCGGGCCCGTAGACGAGCACGACGGTCCTGTCGGGCCGCGCGAGGAACGTCTCGATCGCCGCGCCCTTTAGGGCAACCATGCCGTCTCCTACTCGGTCGCCGGGGCCGTCGTGCTGCTCGAGGTGTCGACTCGCCGTGCCCGAGGAATCCGTTGCGCCGCCGAGCGGCGAGGCGAGGTCGTCGCTCTTGACCTTCGGCAGCTCGGGGCTGTTCTGCGTGGCGATCGTCTTCTCGCTGGCGAAGAACGCGGCGAGCCGCAGGTTGATCTCCTCGGCGGCCTCCTTGGCGGCGCGGGTGCGGGCGTCGATCTCGGCGCGGTCGTTGGCGAAGCGCTGGTTCGTCCACTCGTAGGTCGCCTGGCGCGTCACCGAGCCGGAGAAGATCGGCGTCCTTCTCGCCCTTCTTGAGGAGCTTGTAGGTCGCCCGCACGTTCAGGATGCGCGACTGCGGCTCGCCGGCGATGAGGCGGACGATGGAGTCGCTCGCCGAGGCGTCGGCGTCGACCTTCAGCTCGTAGTCCGCGCCCTCCTGGCTGCCGCCGTTGAGCAGGAACACGAGCTCGTTGCGCACGATCTGGCCGATCCGCCCGGGCGCCGGCGCGACCGAGATCGACCGCAGCTCGGCGGTGACGTCGGCGCCCGCCCGGCGTCGGGCCGTAGAGCGGGCGCACCTGGCACGCGCCGGCGGTAAGCGCCAGCGCGAGGACGAGGCCCGTGCGGGCCCAGCGACGGTCAGCCGACCACATTCACGATCCTCCCGGGGACGACGATCACCTTCCGCACGGGGCGATCGCCCAGCGCACGCTGCACGGCTTCGAGCGCCAGGGCGGCCTGCTCGACGGATGCCTGGTCGGCGTCGGCGGCGACGCGCAGCTCGTCGCGCCGCTTGCCGTTCACCTGGACGGGCAGGACGATCTCGTCCTGCACGAGAAGCGCGGCCTCGGCCTCGGGCCACGCGGCCTGCGCCAGCAGCCCCTCGCCGCCGAGCAGCTGCCACGCCTCCTCGGCGAGATGCGGCACCATCGGCGCGGCGACGCGGACGACCATCTCGGCCATCTCCCGCAGCGCGTAGGCCATGTCGGGGGCGGGCGTGCCGTCGATCTTGCCGACCTGCTCGCCCCAGGCGTTCACCGCCTCGTGGACGCGCGCGATCGCCCGGTTGAACCGCAGCTGCTCGATGTCCTCGGAGACGGCGGCCACCGTGCGGTGCGCCACCCGGCGCAGCTGAAGCGCCGCGTCGCCGAACTCGTCGGGCTTGCGCCGGCATCTCCGGCACCATCTCGACCACCTGGGCGGCGAGCCGCCAGATGCGCTGGGTGAAGCGCCAGGCGCCCTCGACGCCGGCCTCCGTCCACTCCGAATCGCGCTCGGGCGGCGTGTCCGACAGCATGAACCAGCGCGCCGCGTCGACGCCGTAGGTCTCGAGGATCATCTCCGGCGAGACGACGTTCCTCTTCGACTTCGACATCTTCTCGGGCGGGCCGACCTTCACCGCCGCGCCGGTCGCCTTCACCGTCACCGTGCCGTCGGCCTGGCGCTCCACGTCGTCGGGGAACAGCCACTTGCCCTCCGGGTCGCGGTATGTCTCGTGGGTGATCATGCCCTGCGTGAACAGCCCCTTGAACGGCTCGTCGATCTCGCCGTAGCCCACCTTCTTCATCGCGCGCGTGAAGAAGCGCGAATACAGAAGATGCAGCACCGCGTGCTCCACCCCGCCGATATACTGGTCGACCGGCAGCCACGCGTCCATCAGCTTCGGATCGACGACGTCCTCGGAATGCGGCGAGGCGAACCTCGCGAAATACCACGAGGAGTCGACGAACGTGTCCATCGTGTCCGTCTCGCGCCGCGCCTCGCCGCCGCATTCGGGGCATGTCACGTGCTTCCACGTCGGATGGTGGTCGAGCGGGTTGCCCGGCCGGTCGAAGGTCGCGTCGTCCGGCAGGAGCACCGGCAGGTCGGCCTCCGGCACCGGCACCGTGCCGCAGCGGTCGCAGTGGATCATCGGGATCGGGCAGCCCCAGTAGCGCTGCCGCGAGATGCCCCAGTCCCGCAGCCGGTAGTTCACCTTGCGCTCCGCCTTCCCCGAGGCCTCGAGCCGGCGGGCGATCTCCTCCTTGGCGTCCGGCACGGCGAGGCCGTCCAGGAACTCGGAGTTGACGAGCTGAACCGCGTCGCCCTCGGTGTCGGTGAACGCCTCGTCGCCGACCTCCATGTCGGGCCGGTCCTTCGGCGCGACGACGGGGATCACCGGCAGGCCGTACTTGCGGGCGAAGTCGAGGTCGCGCTGGTCGTGCGCCGGGCAGCCGAAGATCGCGCCCTCGCCGTAGCCCATCAGCACGAAGTTCGCGACATAGACCGGCAGGCGCGCGCCCGTGAACGGGTGCACGGCGTAGAGCCCCGTCGCGACGCCGCGCTTCTCCGCGCGCTCGATCGCCTCCTCGCTCGTGCCGAGCGCGGCGCACTCGCGGCGGAAGGCGGCGATCCGACTCGTCGCGATTGCGCGAGATCCCTGGCGAGCGGGTGGTCGGGAGAGATCGGCGCAGAAGCTCGCGCCGAAGATCGTGTCGTGCCGCGTGGTGAAGACGGTCAGCGCCTCCTCCATGGCCACGCCGTCGCCGTCCACCATGTCGAACGAGAACCTGCAGGCCCTCGGAGCGGCCGATCCAGTTGCGCTGCATCAGCCGCACCTTGTCGGGCCACTGCTCCAGCGTGTCGATCGCGCTCAGCAGCTCCTCGGCATAGTCGGTGATCTTGAGGAACCACTGCGCCAGCTCGCGCTTCTCCACCACCGCGCCGGAGCGCCAGCCGCGGCCGTCGATCACCTGCTCGTTGGCGAGCACGGTGTTGTCGACGGGGTCCCAGTTGACCATCGAGGTGCGCCGCTCGACGAGGCCCGCCTCGTGGAACTTCACGAACAGGCGCTGCTGCCGCTCGTAATATTCCGGGTCGCAGGTCGCGATCTCGCGGCTCCAGTCGAGCGACAGGCCTAAGCAGCTTCAGCTGCTCGCGCATCGCCGCGATGTTCTCGTAGGTCCACGCCCGCGGGTGCACCTTGCGCTCCATCGCCGCGTTCTCGGCCGGCAGGCCGAACGCGTCCCAGCCCATCGGGTGCAGCACGTTGAAGCCCTTGGCCCGCTTGTAGCGCGCCACCACGTCGCCCATCACGTAGTTGCGGCCGTGCCCGATATGGATCTTGCCGCTGGGATAGGGGAACATCTCGAGCACGTAGTAGCGCGGCCGGGAATCGTCGTCGACGGCGCGGAAAACCTGCTTCTCGTCCCACACGCGCTGCCACCGGGCCTCGGCCTGGCGGGGATTGTAGCGTTCGATCGCCATCGCGTGATAACTGCCTGTATGACCCTGGAGGAATTGCGGGCTAGATGGCCCGGAAACCGGGCGCCGGTCAACAGCTTGGCCGTTGCCCTGGCCCCCTGGCACGCGGGAAGGACGACATGGCGGCGACCGACGGCGAAAACGTGACGGCCCCGACCGGGCTCGACGAGGTGCGCGCCCGCATCCGCGCGGCGGAGGCCGAGGCCGGCCGGCCGGAAGGCTCCGTCACCCTCGTCGCGGTCTCCAAGACCTTCGAGGCGCCCGCCATCCGCCCCGTCCTGACCGCCGGCCAGCGCGTCTTCGGCGAGAACCGCGTGCAGGAGGCGGCGGGCAAGTGGCCGGCGCTGCGCGACGAGTTCCCCGACGTCGAGCTCCACCTCATCGGCCCGCTGCAGACCAACAAGGCGAAGGAGGCGGTCCAGCTCTTCGACGTGATCTCCTCCGTCGACCGCGAGAAGGTCGCCCGCGTGCTGGCGAAGGAGATGCAGGAGCAGGGCAGGACGCCCCGCCTGCGCGTCCAGGTCAATATCGGCGAGGAGCCCCAGAAGGCCGGCATCCCGCCCGCCGAGACGGAAGACTTCGTGAAGCTCTGCCGCGAGGAGCACGGCCTGAAGATCGAGGGCCTCATGTGCATCCCCCCCTTCGACGAGCCCCCGGCCCCCTTCTTCGCCCTCCTGACGAAGCTCGCCGACCGCCTGGACCTGCCCGTCCGCTCCATGGGCATGAGCGGCGACTACGAGATCGCCGTCGCCCACGGCGCGACGGAGGTGCGGGTCGGGAGCGCGATCTTCGGGGCGCGGGGGTAGGGGGAGGGGCCGGATCGCGCCCGTCTCGGCCGTCCATTCATTCGTCGCGGTTTCGGGAAGCTGACATTCCGGCAGACAGGGCGACCGGCCCCAATGGGTGGGAAGCGGACAGGCAGGTGTGGAGGAAGCGAAGATCATTGGCTGCCCTTGCAGCGGCGTTCACCACCTGAAGCAGAATGGTAATTCTGTTTCAGATTTGGTGAAGCCAGCGATCGCCGGCTTCCGACCCAAACGAGACAATTCGATCTCGATTTTTTGTTCTCGGAAGCGGTCGTTATTGTCGGTTCTTTCTAGACCTTCGCAGGCGGGACCACGGATTTATCGCGTCGAGGCCGTCTCGCGAAGACGAGGAGATTGCCGATCAGGATCAACACAAGCCCAGCGCCCGCCAGCGGCGTCACGCGGTAATCTTCGGCAAAGACCGAGATCGTCAGGGCGACCACGGGGAAGAGGACGGTCATATAGGCGGCCCGCTCGGGGCCGAGGCGATGGACGACCATGAGATAGGCCGTGAAGCCGATCACCGAGCCGGGGATCGCGAGATAGACGAGCGATCCGACATAGACCGGTGAGTGATCGAACCCGAAAGGAACGCCTTGCACGAAGGCGACCAGGGACACGATCGCGGCACCGTAGAGCATTGCCCAGGCGTTCACCGAAGCGACCTCCAACCCGTTGCCCTGGTTGCGGGCCGAAACGAGATTGCCCGCCGAAAAGAGCCATGTGCCAAGAAGCGCTAGAGCGAGGCCATAGGCTGTATCCGCGCTGAACTCGGCCCCTGTCACCGTTTCCGAGAACAGGCAGGCAATGCCCGCGATGCCGAGCATCGCGCCGCCGAGCACACGGCCTTCTGGGCGGCGGCGATAAAGAAGGAACACGTTGGCCATGTTGAAGATCGTAGCCGCCGAAAATACTACTGAAACAAGTCCGCTCGGCATGAAGCTTGTCGCTGTGTAGAAGCACAGGAAATTACATGAGAAAAGAAGCGCGCCCTGCAGAAGGACGAAAGGCTGCTGGCGCACAGGGATCAGCTGGAGACGGCGCGTGACAGCGAGCACCACGAACAGCATTGATCCAGCCAGCGCGAAGCGATAGGCGATCGAGGCCTCGACCGGAACGGGTCCGAGCTGGTTTGCGATCGCGATCCAGGTGGTCCCCCAGATGAGGACGGTCAGGGCATAGAGAAAGGCGGTCACGGTCCGAACCTGCAGGTGTCGTCTTGGAGTTCTAAGAGACACCGAGAGGCCGATCCGCGCTTCCACGATCCGGCGGCGCCGTTGCACGATCTTGGGCTTTTCTTGGCGTGGCGTTGCGTCTGCTTCCAGAGCCGGTCATTAATGAGCGTCCTCACCAAGACGGTCACCCATGGAACAACCCTCACCCAGCGTCGCCGACGCCCTTGCCCGCACCGGGGCGCGGCTTGAGCGAGCGGGCACGGTCGGGCGCGGCATCTCGCTCGCCGAATGGAGTAATCGCGGCAGCGAGACACATTATGACCGCCCTGGACATCACACGCTCAGCGTCTATCTGACGGGCGGGGAACGTGTCGTGAGGGAGGACCTCCGTCTGTCCGGCGGCGCGCCGGACAAGCTCTGTCTCCTGCCTGCCGGGCACGAGAGCCGCTGGCACATCGGCGGCCCGGTGCGCATGTTCCATCTCTACCTCGAACACGAGGCGCTGGCCTACCGTGCGCTCACGGCCTTCGATGTCGACCCTCGCCGGATCGACCTTCGGGATACGACCTTCCGCGACGATCCGGCGATGGCGGCAATAGTGCGTGGCGCGGTACTGCCGCTCGACTGGACGGAGCCAGGCGAGCACTCGGCGCTCGACGCTGCCTGCCACGTCCTGGTCCATCGCCTGTTGCGCCAATACGTGGACCGGGACGGGGCGGTCGGTGGCGGCTTGTCTCCCGCGACACGGGCACGGATCGGCGATCTGATCGAAGCGCATCTCGGTGAAACATTGACTCTCGATCGAATGGCCGAGGAAGCGCGGCTCAGCACGTTCCACTTCGCCAAGATGTTCCGGGTCAGCTTCGGGCTGCCACCTCATCGCTACATCGGCGCCCGCCGGATCGAGCGTGCGAAACTTCTCCTGCGCTTGAAAGAGTTGTCGCTCGCGAACATTGCCCTTTCCTGTGGCTTCTCCTCGCAAAGCCACTTCACGCGCGCCTTCAAGTCGGCGACAAGCATGACGCCGGGTGAATGGCAACGAGGTCAATGATTGCAATATTTGTCAGTCTCGTCCGGTTACGCCCCACCCCTGCCATTCGAACGCTCGTTTCTGAAACACTTTCATAGTAGTTTGTTTCATCAAATTGCGGTCGCTTCCGCGCTTCTCGATCCTCCGCGTCGGCGTCTGAGTAGGGTCGAGAGCCGTCATCGCCAACCCATGAAATAATCGCTGCTTTCCTATGCGCGGGGGTCGAAACCGGCCAGTCCGCTCCCGGCCATTGTCTGCCGTTGCACCGGATCGGGCTCGTCCCGGCCTTCCCTCAGCCGCTCATCCCGGACTTGATCGGGATACACAGCCGTTGGCGCAGAGGCCGGATGCCCGTATCCGGCGCGTGAACAGATACAGCGGCTGAACCACCCTTTCCCTAGCCACCTGCGATAGCTCGGCCATTAGCCGCAGAGCCCTCACCCTCCCCCCTTGCGCTCATCCCGGCGAAGGCCGGGATCCAGGGCTGCTCGGGAAGCGCCGACGGGTTCTACAGGACGGGACGGGCCGAGACGGCCTGGTCCCTCCCGCCCATTCGTGCTCATGGGGCAACAGACTGGTGCCGTTCGCGGCGCTTTCAGGCGCGGCCGGCAATGACCATCTATGTCTCGAAGATGTGCGGTGCGGCTCTCGCCGTGCCGGCATCCCCGCCGACCAACAGTCCCCTCGACCCGCGGCCCGCGACGTCCGCCCGCCCGGCGGCCTGGGGACCTTCCATCTCCGGAGACCTCCCATGAGACACCAGCCCCAGTACCTGGACGGCGCCGCGACGCCCGAGGCCGCCCCGCCGGCCATCGTCGCGGCCGAGGCGCAGCGGCTCGAGCAGGATGCGATCGTCGAGGGCCTGCGCCGCGGCGATCGCATCCTGTTCGACCGCCTGTTCAGGGACCACAGCCGCAGCATGGTCGCCCGCGCCCGCGCCTTCGTGCGCGACCGGGAGGTCGCCGAGGAGGTGGTGCAGGAGACGTGGATGGCGGTGCTCGACGGCATCGGCAGCTTCGAGGGCAAGTCGTCGCTGCGCACCTGGGTGCTCTCGATCCTCGCCAACAAGGCGCGCACGCGGGCAAGGCGCGAGCGGCGCAGCGTGCCCGTGTCCTCCGTCGCCGGCGACGGCGAGACCGCCGACCTCGACCGGCTGGAGGCGGCCGCCTCGTGGATGGAGCCGCTGCACGCGATCGACGTGCAGGATCCCGAGCGCATCGTCGGCGGGCGCGAGTGCCTCGGCCGGGTGGCGAGCCTCGTCGAGGCGCTGCCGGAAAGCCAGCGGGCGGTGGTCATGATGCGCGACATCGAGGGCCGCAGCGCGGAGGAGACGGCCGAGCTCCTCGGCATCAGCGCCGGCAACCAGCGCGTGCTGCTGCATCGCGGCCACCAGAAGCTGCGCGAGATCGTGGCGCAGCACCGCGCCGGCGCCTGAGGCGTGGCGGCAGGCGGCCTGCCTGCCGGTCCACCTGCTCGATTTCCTACTGTCCGCCGAGGGCCAGCGCGGCCTCGCCGTAGGTGCGGCTGCCCGCCAGGCCCTCGGGGCTGGCGAGGCCCGCCCGGCAGGCGCGGATGATGTCGCAGCGCGTGTCGCGGGCGGCATAGGCCGAGCCCTTCCCTCCGCCGGCAGGATGCGGCAGAGCCGGACGAGGGCCGCGTCGGTGAGCCAGCCCTCGCGCCCGCCGCGGCGGGCGGCGAGGCAGTCCGCGGCCGCCTCGCTCGCGCCGTAGATCAGGTGGCCGCACTCGTGCGCGTAGACGAACAGGCGCACGTCCACCGGCAGGCGCGACAGGCGGTCGGGGTTGAGCACGATCATGCCCGGCAGGGCGGCGCCGAAATCCTGAAGCTGGTGCGACAGGAAGGTCCTGGCGTCCCGGCAGGTCGGGGCGTGGCCGGCGATGCGGTATTGCCCCGCGGCGAGGCTGCGGCCGGACAGGCGCTCGCCCGCCTCGGCCGCCGGGGCGCGGAAGGCGCCGGCGAGAAGCAGGAGCGCTGCGAGAAGGGGGGCGGCAGCCCTGCGGTCGATCGTCATCGTCGCCAGCCTTCCTCCGGTGTCGGAGCAAGGTTAGGCGATGGCGGTCCTCAGCGGAAGGCCGCGCGTTTGTGCGGTGGCCGACGCATGGCCGCCGGGCGAACCCGGCGGCCATGGTCGCGTCCCGGCATCTCGCGAGAAACGCCGGGCATGGCGGGCACGATCACTTGTAGGTGTCGGTCCGCACGACCGGGTCGGACGGCGCCTCGACGGCACCGCCGTTGACCTGCCCGAAGAGCTGGCGGTCGCCGATCTTCGAGTTGTAGCGCCTCGTGGTGCGGCCGGCATCGGCGTCGCCGGTGAAGCCGTGCGCGTCGCTGACGTCGACCGTCTCGTGGCCGTCGAGCGGCACGGCGCCCTGGACCTGGCCGAAGAGCGACATGTCGCCGATCTTCGAGTGGAAGTCGTTCTGGGTGGCGGGCTGGGCGGCTGCGATGCCGGCCGACAGGGCCACGATGCCGAGGGCGGTGAGGATCGTCTTCATGACCAATCTCCTTTGTTCGATGACATGCGAACATGTCCTACTGGTTGATTGGTCTTTCGGGCCGCCCCGGCGTTACACCGGGCCGCACGATTTTTTTCGTCGCCCGCGATTTCGCCCTTCGCCGCCGCCCGTCAGCGGATCGGCGTGAGCACCTCGGTGCCGGCGCCGTCGGTGTCGGCGATCGTCCAGACGCCGTCCAGCGTGCCGTCGGGCCGGATCTCGTAGACGACGAGGCCGATCTCGCCGGAATCGAAGACGTAGCCGGCGGCGAAGGCGTTCTGGTTGCGCATGCAGATGCCGTCCGAGGTCGAGCCGGTGCTCCACCGGATGCGGCACGTGGTGTTCGCGGTGATCTCGATCTTGGCGGTGCCGCCATAGTGGCTGCCGTCGATATTGGTGCCGTCGACCCGGTAGCTGCCGCCGATGCTCTGCGCCTGCGCCGGAAGCGCCGCAAGCCACGTCACGAGACATGCCGCGAGCCCTGCCCACACCGAACCCCTCATCGTCGCCGTCCTCTCCCTCAGCCTCCCCCGCGCGCCGATCGCGCCGGGCCCGGCATCGCCGGATCGATCAGCATTCCTCCTTTCC
>CAWFLD010000016.1:0-6251 GCA_963816555.1 uncultured Alphaproteobacteria bacterium
AGAGCCTCCCCGGGCAGGAACGGCAGCAGCCCGGCGCTGACGGCGGGGCCGAAGCCGATCATGGAGGCGAGCCAGGCGAGGCCGGGCGCGAAGATCAGGACGAGGCCGCCGCCGAAGACGAGCGCGCGGACGGGCATCGGCCTCGCCGCGGCACGGCGAAGCGCCCAGCCCACGAAGGACGCGGCGATCACGAATCCGAAGAGATAGCCCGCCGTCGGCCCGAAGAGCACCGGGATGCCGCCGCCCGCGGCGAAGACCGGCAGGCCGATCGCTCCCTCGGCGAGATACGCCGCGACGGCGCCCGCGGACAGGCGCGGCCCCATGGCGGCCCCGAGCATCAGGACCACGTAGGTCTGCATGGTCATCGGCACCGGCCAGAACGGCACCTGCACGCGCGCGGAGACGGCGAGGAGCAGGCTGCCGAGCAGCACCGCCGCACAGCGGCCCGCAACGGTGCCCGTGAAGCGACCAATGCTGTGTCCGGGGACGTGATGTTCGCCGACATGTGCCATTCGGAAAGCCTCCTTGGCTCGATCGCCGGTTCCGACCCCCGTGCCGCCAAACACCGCGGAAGACCGCGGCGCGGCCGGGGCTTCGACGTGGTCTGTCCGGAGAGAGGTCGGAACGATGGTCTGTATGGGTGTGTGACGGGCGGGGACGGCCCTGGCCGCCCCCGCCCGCAGCGGATCAGTTCTCGATGTCGTGCTCGGTGTCGATCTTCGAGAAGATCTGCTCGTCGAGGAGACGCTGATACGTCTCGCGGTCGCGGCCGTTCTCGTCGAGCAGCTTGCGCCACTTGTCGGCGAGGCTGGTGAGCTGGTCGGCGATCGCCTGCGGGTCCTGCACGCCGAGCGACTTGCCCTTCTCGACCGCCTTCTCCGTGTAGTCGGCGGCGAACTTCTTCACGAAGGCCGCGAACTCGGGATCGGCGTGATAGAACTTGGTGCCGGTCTTCGTGTATTCCTCGAGAACGTCCTTGTCTTCCTTGATGTAGTTGAAGATCGCGCCCGTCACCAGCTCGGACAGGTGGCTGGTGATCGCCTTGCGCTGGTCGGGCGTGAGCTCGTTCCACTTGGGAATGCGCAGGTTGAACGTGGAGGCGCCGAGGAAGCCGCCGAGCGGGTCGAGGATCACGTACTTGGCGGCCTCGCCGTAGGAGCGGGCCTTCTGCGCCGCCACGGAGTGCAGGGCGCAGTCGAGGATGTTGCGGTCGAGCGCCTCGTAGGCCTCGTCGGGGCTCACGTTGATCGGAACCGCGCCGAGGGCGCGCGCCAGGTCGGCGTAGGCGGCGATGCCGCGCACGCGCTTGCCCTTGAAGTCGTCGAGCGTGCGCAGCTCCGAGGTGCAGTGGTAGACGTACGGCGTCAGCGCGTAGGTCGCGAGGAACTTGGTGTTGAACTTCTTGAACTCGTCGACGCACTGCGGGCAGTTGAAGAGCTCGAGCTCGTTCAGCACCGCGGTCATCACGAGCGGCTCGTCGTTGAGCAGGCTGAACTCGCCGAGATAGTTGTCGACCGGCATCTCGGACGGGATGTACGCGCCCACGAAGTAGCCGGCGTCGGCCAGCCCGTCGCGGACGCCGCCGGGAATGTCCTTGCCCGAGAGAAGCGAGCCGGCCACGTGCATCTCGAACTTCACGCTGCCGTCGGTCGCTTCCGTGACGTCGGAGAAGAACTTCTTCAGGACCGGGTTGGTGATGTGCTGCGGGCTGAGATAGCTCGCATAGATGATGTTGATGTCGTCGGCCTGCACGGCCGTCGTCGTCATGGCCAGCGCGGCGGCCATCCCCAAGAGTTTAGACTTCATCGCTTCCTCCTTCTGGCGCAGGTTTTCTTTCGACCTGCTGTTGGTTGCGCCTTAGGGCGCGCCTTCTCCCGAGACGTGTCCGGCTCATTTGACGAGATCCGGAATGAAGAGTGCGATCTCCGGGAAGATGATGAGCAGCGCGAGCGTGAAGATGTCGGCCGCGATGAACCAGGCGACGCCCTTGAAGATCTGCTCCAGGGACACCTGATTGCCGACGACGCTCTTGATGATGAAGCAGTTCAGGCCGACCGGCGGCGTGATCAGGCCGATCTCGAGATACTTGATCAGGATCACGCCGAACCAGATCGGGTCCAGGTTCATGGTCTGCAGGACCGGGATCATGATCGGCAGCGTCAGCAGCATGATGCCGATCGAGTCGAGGAACATGCCGAGCACGATGTAGAGGACCGAGATGCCGACCATGAAGAGGAGCGGGTTGATCGACATCTGGTCGACGGCGCTGGCGATGTAGTTCGGCAGGCCGCTGAACACCATGAAGCGCGACAGCAGGAACCCGCCGATGGCGATGAACAGGATCGCCGCCGTTCCCTTGATGGCGTCGAGGATCGATTCGACGATCACGCCCCTGTTCAGCCGCCGCTGGGCGGCCGCGATCAGGAAGGCGAGGAAGGCGCCGCCGGCCGCCGCCTCGGTGGCGGTGAAGATGCCGGAATACATGCCGCCGATGACGCCCAGCACCAGGAGCGGCAGCGGCCAGATCTCGCCGAGCGCGACGAAGCGCGCGCCCCAGCTCG
Source organism: uncultured Alphaproteobacteria bacterium (assembly GCA_963816555.1). Classification (GTDB taxonomy): domain Bacteria; phylum Pseudomonadota; class Alphaproteobacteria; order Rhizobiales; family Tepidamorphaceae; genus Lutibaculum. Next base: position 2,562 of record CAWFLD010000016.1, read on the forward strand.
GCGTCTCCGACATCGCCGGCGCGAGCGCCGGGTTGAGCCAGGACCGGGTGATGATCAGCGCGCTGAAGACGATCGCGGAGAGCAGGCCCGGCAGGATGCCGGCGAGGAGCGCGCTGCTGACGGAGACCTGGGCGAAGATCGCGTAGAGCACCATCAGGATGCTCGGCGGGATGAGCGAGCCGAGCGTGCCGGCCACCGCGACGGAGCCCGTCGCGAGGCCCGGGTCGTACCGGTAGCGCATCATCTCCGGGATCGCGATGCGCCCCATCGCGGCCGAGGTGGCGATGCTCGACCCGGAGGCGGCGGCGAAGCCGGCGCAGGCCATCGTGCTCGCCACCGCGAGGCCGCCGGGAAGCCGGCTCGAGCCAGAGGCGCGCCGCCTTGTAGAGGCTCTGCGTCAGCCCCGCATGGTAGGCGACGCTGCCCATCAGCAGGAACATCGGCACCGCCGACAGGGACCAGTGGGCGATGAAGTTGTACGGCTGCTCCGCGAGCACCGTGAAGGCGGCCGCCGGGCCGCGGATGATCGCGGTGCCCGCGACCGACACGCTTCCCAGCGCCAGCGCGATCGGCACCCGCGCCGCCAGCATGGCGAGGAGGACGACGAGACCGATGGCTCCGACTGCGACTGGCGACATGTTCAGCAGATCCTAGGTCCGCGGCGAGGCTTGGATGTTCAATGGACCGGCCCGTCCGGCACGCTTCGCGGCGCGCGACGGCCGCCGGCGACGAGCGCCTCTTCCACCGCCTGCAGCGCGAAGCACAGGCTCGTGAGGCCCGTCCCGATCACGACGAGCCATCTGGCCGGCCAGGTGACGAGCAGGATCATGCCGAGCACGTACTCGCCGTTCCGCGTCATCGCGGTCGCCTTCCAGGCGGCGGCGTAGCAGAAATAGGCCATCACCAGCGCGCCGAAGAGGAAGACGAGCGCGTCGAACGTGGCGATCGCCCGCGGCGAGAGACCGGTGGTGAACAGCTCGATGATGACGTGCCCGCGGTGCCGCTGGATGTAGGCGAGCGGCAGGAACACGACGCAGACCATGTAGTAGTACGAGACGTACTCGTTGGTGCCGGGAAGCGTCGAATTGAACACGGTGCGCATCGTGGCGTCGCCGACGATGTGCAGCATCATGAGCACGATCGCGACGCCGGCGACGACGACGAGCGCATTGCTCAGCCAGTCGAGGACCCGTCCGAGGACCGTCACAGCGATTCCCCCCTGATACCCGTCTGTTTGCGCGGGCTTGTTTCCTGCCTCTCAGTGGGTGGGCAGCGTCATCGGAGTATGAAGATGTCTCCGAAAGACGCAATGCAAAACGGCGATTGAGACAAAATTTTTCCGTATCAATATGCACACAATGTCCCCCGACACGGGCACATTGTGTCGGTCAGGGTGCGCCGGGCGCGTCCCGCGCGGCAAGCGCCTCCAGGCGGTCGGCCACGTTGGCCTCGCGCGCCGCTTCCAGGGCGGCGGCGAAGTCGCGGGCTTCGCCGGCGGCCAGCAGGGACTTGAGCCGGCGCGGCACCGCCGCCCGGCCCGCCGCGAGCCTGGCCGCGACCGCCCGGGCCTCCCGGGCCAGATCGGCCTCGGCGATCTGGGCGGCGAGGCCCATCGCCACCGCCTCGGCGGCGCCGAAACGCCGGCAGGTCGCCAGGAGCGCGAAGGCCTGCCGGCGGCCGACGGCGCGAACGAGGCACGGCGTCACCAGGGCCGGCAGGACGCCGATGTCGAGCTCGGGAAAGCCGAACACCGCGTCCGGCGCCGCGACCGCCATGTCGCAGACGGCGACGAGCCCGCAGCCCGCGCCGAGCGCGTAGCCCTGCACCGCGGCGATCGTCGGCGCGCGGGCGTCCGCCACGGCGAGCAGCGCCTTCGCCATCCGGTCCGCGTGCCGGCGGACCTCCTCCTCGCCGGCAAGCGAGGCGACGGCCTTGCGGTCGGCACCGGCGCAGAAGGCCCGGCCCGCGCCGCACAGCAGGATCGCCCCGACCTCCTCGTCCGCATCCGCGGTGGTGACCGCGGCGGCGAGATGGTCGAGCGTCTCTCCGTCGAGCGCGTTGAGGCTCGCCGGCCGGTTCAGCGTCACGACCGCCACGCCGCCTTCGCGGCGCAGCGTCACCGGCGCGTCGTGCGCCACACGCTCCCCGCTCACGCCGCCCCCTCCCGCAGGCCCTCGGCGCCCGTCACCCCGCGCGGCAGGGCAGCCGCGTGCCGGGCGGCCGTCCGGCCGCCGACGAGGCATTCCGCGAGGTTGCCGCCGCTCATGTAGACGTGGCCGAAGACGCTGCCGAGCTCGCCGGCGGCGTAGAGGCCGGGGATCGGCTCGCCGAACGGGTCGAGCACCTGCTGGTGGACGTTGTGCCGGGGGCCGCCCTGCGTGTTGATCACCACCGGATGCACCCGGCCGAAATAGAAGGGCGGGGTCGCGACCGGCTTCATCGTCTCCGGCCGGCGGCCGTGGTCGGGATCGGTCCCGGCGGCGACGTGGCGGTTCCAGCGGTCGACCGTCTCCCGTAATTCGCCCGCCGGGACACCCATCCGCTCCGCCAGCTCCTCGAGCGTGTCGGCCTTCTCGAAAATGCCCGCCTCGATCTCGCGCAGGTTGTCCCTGGTCCACTCGTGGCGCGGGTGGGGGTCGTTGTGCACGGCGCGGCCGAGCGGGTACATCTTCCGGCCCTCCTCGTCGAACACCATGAAGGCCGGGTTGCGCGGGAAGCGCTGCGTCTTGAAGTCGTAGTGGTCGAACGGCCGGTGCCCGGAATCGCCGGGATAGGGCGGGTACTCGTCCATGAAGCGGCGGCCCGTCTGGTCGACGAGGATCCAGGCGAGCTCGGCCAGCATCTTGCCGCTCGCCGCCGCGTCGCCGCTCGTCTCGACGCCGAGGCCGGAGGCAAGTCGAGCGGCCCGGGCGTCCACATCGGCACAGCCTTGAGGTGGAGCGCGAAGGGGTAGGTCGGGTCGGGGTGCTTGAAGCCCGTAGGAGCCGTGGAAGTGCCACATGTGCCAGAGGTCGGCGCCGAGCGCCTGCGCCATGCGGATGCCGTCGCCGGTGTTGCCGAGGAACGAGCCGCCGAGCACCGGATCGGCCTGCCAGTACTGGCGCTGCATCTCGCGGTCGGCCTCGAAGCCGCCGCAGGCGAGGATCACGGCGCGCCGCGCCGCGCACCCGCCGCTCGCTGCCCCCGATGGTGCGAGACGCCGCAGCACGCCCCCGCCGGGACGGGAACAGGCGGTCGCCGGCGCGTGCATCATCACCCGACGCCGCTCGCGCGGACGTTGTCCTCCAGCACCTTGAACAGGCGGGGGCCGTTCGTCACCGGCTGCATGGCGTGATGGCCGGGCGCGCCCTCGGGCTCCGGCACGCGCGTCACCTCGGTGTAGTAGAACGTGTCGTAGCCCGGCAGCGGATAGTTGCCGTGCGCGCGGGTCAGTCGACCTCGGCGCCGCTGACGGCGGCGAGCTTGCGCACTGTCCGGCGCCTCCGCCATGCCGTCGGCGAGCACGCGCAGTACGTCGTCCGGCGTGCGGCCCGCGTTGGTCGCCTTCAGGTACGGGAAGGCCTCGTCGGCGTCGTGCGTCGCTGCGCATCCCGCCGGCGGAGCAGATCGAGATGCCGCCGGGGAACGGCATCTTCTCCAGGAGCAGGACGTCGGAGCCGGCCCGCGCCGCCTCGAGGGCAGCAATACATT
>CAWFLD010000017.1:0-239898 GCA_963816555.1 uncultured Alphaproteobacteria bacterium
GGCCGTCTTCCTGTCGCTCTTCTACGCGACCGCCCGCGCGACGCTGGAGAGCCTCGCCCGCGGCGAGATCGCCTCGGGCATCATTCCGTGGCCGGTCTGGGCCGGCTAATGCGCCGGCGCCGATCGGATCGCTGCCGGTGGCGCTGCTGTGCATCTGCCGCCTGTTCGCCTCGCTGGTGCGGCTTGGAACCGGCGCCCGGCCGGAAGAGAGATAGGGGAGGCGGGCATGGCGGCGTTCCTGGTCATCGGGCTCTTCGGGCTTCTCGCGGTCGGCGTGCCGGTGGGGATCGCGCTGGCCGGCGTGGGGATGGCGGGGACGTCGATGATGGTCGGTTTGCCGGCCATGATGTCGATCCTCAAGACGCTGCCGATCGACGTGGCGCAGTCCTACGAGCTCATCACGATCCCGATGTTCATCCTGATGGCCGAGCTGGTCGTCGTCAGCGGCGTCGCCGAGAAGCTGTTCGAGGCGATGGCGATCTGGCTCGGCCGCGTGAAGGGCGGCCTCGCCGTCGCCACCGCGCTGGCGGGCGCGGGCATGGGCGCCATTTCCGGCTCGAGCACCGCGGCCGCGGCCGCCCTGGTCCTCGACCTCGGTGCCGGCGATGGCGAAGGCCGGCTACGAGAGCAGGTTCAGCTGCGGCGTCGTCGCGGTCTCGGGCACGCTGTCGATGCTGATCCCGCCATCGTCGCCCTCATCTCTACGGCGTGATCACCGAGATCAGCGTCGCCAAGCTGCTCATGGCCGGTATGTGCCGGGGCTGGTGGTCAGCGGCGATGATCGCGACGGGCGTCTGCGATCTGGCCGTACCCCGAGCGGCGCCGGACACCGAGACCTGCCGCTGGCGGAGAAGTTCGCCGCGCTCAGGGTAAGCTGCCGATGCTGATCCTATTCGTCTTGGTCACCGGGACGATCTACTCCGGCGTCGCCACCCCGACGGAAGCGGTCGGCCTGGGAGCCTTCGCCGCGCTCATCGTGACGCTGACCATGGCCGGCTCACCAGGCGCACGCTCGCGACGCCCTCGCGCGGGCGTCGCGCGCCACCTGCATGATCCTGCTGATCGTGGTCGGCGCAAAGATCTTCGGAGTTGTGTCGACGCTCACCCAGGTGACGCAGAACCGTGCACTTCGCGACGCCTCGACACATCCCCCACGTGGCCTGAGCCTGATCATCGCGGTCTACATCGTGCTCGGCTGCTTCATGGACCAGGTCGCGACGATGATCCTCACCGTCCCGATCACCGCGCCCGGTGGTACCGCGCTCGGCTTCGACCCGGTCTGGTTCGGGGTCATCGTCGTTGTCACGGCCGAGATCGGCATGGTGACGCCGCCGGTGGGCCTGAACGCCTTCATCGTCTCGCGGACATCATCGGTCCCGCTGGCGCAGGTGTTCAGCGGGCTGTGGCCCCACATCATCGCCCACCTGATCGTCATCGTCATCCTGTGCGCCTTCCCCCAGCTCGTCCTCTGGCTGCCAAAGCACGGCGGCAGCCCAATAACGACCAGAACGAAACCAAAGAAGGAGGAGAACCCCATGAAACTCGGAATTGCAGTCACATTCGCCGGCTGTCTCGCCATGGCGGGCGGCGCCGCGGCGCAGGACTACACCTTCCGCCTCGCCGACGCCCTTCCGCCGGAGCACATCATCACGCGGGCGGCCGGTCAGCCGTTCATGGACAAGGTGGAGGAGCTGACCAACGGCAAGGTCACATTCCAGCATTTCCCGGCCGGCCAGCTCGGCAAGGGCGAGGGCATCCTCGACGCCGTCAAGTCCGGCCTCGCCGACGTCGGCTACATCATCCCCAGCCACATTCAGGGCAAGATGGCGCTGTCGGCCGTGGCCGAGCTGCCCGGCGGCTATCCCACGGCCTGCGCCGGCACCAAGGCGCTGATGAAGCTCGCCATGCCGGGCGGCCTGCTCGACAAGCTCGATTTCGAGCCGAACGGCGTGCGCTCGCTCGTCACCGTCGTGCTGCCGCCCTACCAGGCCGATTTCGCCAGTGCCGACATCAAGTCCCTCGACGACATCAAGGGCCTCAAGATCCGCTCGAACCCCGGGCCGATGGAGATGAGCATCGACGCCCTCGGCGGCGTCCCCATCCGCATGACGCCGCCGGAGATCTACGAGTCCAAGGGCACGATCGACGGCTTCTACCTGCCGTATGTCAGCGTGATCTCCTACGGCCTCGACGAGCAGGTGAAGAGCGTCACGAAGGGCGCCAACTTCGGCTCCGTGGTCATCACCTACGGCATGGCGATCGACAAGTGGAAGACGCTGCCGCCGGAGATCCAGGAGGCCATGACCGAGGCGGGCCGCCAGGTGTCGCTGTCGGCCTGCAAGCAGTTCGACGACGAGGAGGCCGCAGCTGGCGACAAGCTCAAGGAGAAGGGCGTGCAGTTCGTCAACTTCTCCGCCATCGAAGGCGACGACCTGAAGAGCCGCTTCGACAAGCTGGGTGAGGAGTGGGCGAAGCTCATGGAGGAGCGCGGCGAGAAGGAGGCCAGCCACGTTCCCTCACGTCGTTCCGCGAAGCCGTGGCTGAGGGCGAGCGGCGCCACTCAACCCAACTAAGACGCTAAAATCTTCGTCTTTCGTCTCTCGGTCCAAGGACCCAGTGCCCCGGGCGGCGGCCAGCCGCCGGAATGACATCTCGTCTCCACGCGGCGAGGGGGGACCTTGGCGCGCGCTGCCATTTTGTCATAACAATAACGACATAGGCAGCCGCCGCCTCTCGCGTTTCGCTTCTCTCCGGCGGCCTCCCTCTCATACCCGATCCGGGGGACGCCGCGCGATGGCCACGCGATCCTACCTGCCATCCATCGCCACGTCTGCGCGCCTTCGAGGCGGTGGCGCGGCGGCAGAGCTTCACCCGCGCCGCGATGGAACTGAACATGACGCAGACCGCGATCAGCCATCAGGTGCGCAGCTTGAGGAACTGCTCGGCGTCCAGCTCCTCGTGCGCGACCGGCACGGCATCAGGCTGACCGACGCGGGGCGAGACTACATCGAGGGCGTGCGGGCCTCGCTCGTGCTCATCTCCTCGGCCACGGAGCGCCTGATCGACCAGCGCAGGGAGGAACGGCTGAGCGTCGTCTGCCTCGCCGCGTTCGGGCTGAAATGCCTGATGCCGCTCCTGCCGGAGTTCCGGGAAAAGCACCCGGAGATCTCGTTGCGGATCGACACGGTCGTCTCGTTCGACGCGGCCGCCAAATACAACTACGAGGTCTCGATCCGCTACGGCGACGGCGTCTGGCCCGGCCTCACCGCCTACAAGATCGCCGACGAGGAGCTCTTCCCGGTCGCGAGCCCCGTTCTTCTGGAGCGCCAGCCGCTGCGGGAGCCCGCCGACCTTGCCAACCACACCCTGATCCGCACCGCTTCGCTCGTCTTTCGCGACGACTGGCTCGACTGGCTGTCTCTCGCGGGGCTCGACGGAATGGAGTTCGCCGACGAGATCACCTGCGACCTGATGCTCCCCTCCGTGCAGGCGGCGGTCGACGGGCTGGGCGTGGTGATGGGGCGCTGCCCGCTCGTCAACCGGGCGCTCGGCGAGGGGCGCCTCGTCGAGCCGTTCGACATGAGGCTCGACTCGCCGACCGGCTACTACGTGGCCGTGCCGTCCGACCGGCAGCTCAGCGAGCACGTCGACACGTTCGTGCAGTGGCTGCTCGAGCGGTTCCGGGAGACGGACGACGAAGGGGTGCAGAGGCCTCCCCGGCGCCGGCGGAAGGCGTTCGCCTGACCGAAGCTCAGAAGCCGAGGGCGGCCTTGATGCGTTCGCCCTGCTCGGCGATCGCGTCCGCGTCGCCCATCTGGCCCGGCGGCTTCAGCTCGACGCCCTCGAAGCGCGGCAGGACGTGGAAGTGGGTGTGGAAGACGACCTGGCCGCCCGCCGGCTCGTTGAACTGCTGGACCGTCGCGCCGTCGGCGTCGAACGCCTTCACCGCCGCCCGGGCGACCATCTGCACGGTGCGGACGAGGGCGCAGAGGTCTTCGGGATCGATGTCGAGCAGGTTGCGCGACGGTGCCTTGGGGATCACCAGGCAGTGGCCGTCGCCGCGCGGCATGATGTCCATGAAGGCGAACGTCCTGTCGTCCTCGTAGACCCTGGTGCACGGCATCTCGCCGCGCAGGATCTTGGCGAACACGTTCTGGTCGTCATAGGCGGCCATCGGCCCGGTCTCCCCGTCGTTCCCGTGTCGCGTCTACCTTCCAGAGCGGTGCGGCAGCGTCAAGACGAGCCGTCGCGGCGGTAGGGCGCCCGCTCCGCGAGCAGGCGGTTCTCCTCCTCCACGTAGTGGCGCTCGCCCTCGAGATAGTCGGCCACCGCCCGGCGCAGGCCGGGATGGGCGATGTAGTGGGCCGAATGCGTGGTGACCGGCAGGTAGCCGCGCGCCAGCTTGTGCTGGCCCTGCGCGCCGGCCTCGACCCAGGCGAGCCCGCGGTCGATGGCGAAGTCGAGGGCCTGGTAGTAGCAGACCTCGAAGTGCAGGAACGGGTGGTCCTCGATGCAGCCCCAGTTGCGGCCGTAGAGCGCGGCGTCGCCGATCAGGTTGAGCGCGCCGGCGATGTACCGGCCGCGGCGCTTCGCCATGACGAGGAGGATGCGCTCCGGCATGCGCTCGCCGATCAGGCTGAAGAAGCGCCGGTTGAGGTAGGGGCGGCCCCATTTGCGCGAGCCCGTGTCCATGTAGAAGTCGAAGAACGCGTCCCAGTGCGCCTCGGTCAGGTCGGCGCCGGTCACCCACTCGATCGTGATGCCGTTCTCCAGGGCCTCGCGGCGCTCCTTGCGCAGCGCCTTCCGCTTGCGCGAGGCGAGGGCGGCGAGGAAGTCGTCGAAGCTCCGGTAGCCTTCGTTGCGCCAGTGGAACTGCTGGTCGGTGCGCTCGAGCATGCCGTGCTCGGCGAGCGCCAGACGGTCCGTCTCCGAAAGGAACGTCCAGTGCACGGAGGAGATGTCGTTTCGGCGGCAGAGCTCCGTGGCGCCGGCGATCAGCGCCTGCTTCATCGCCGGCCGGTTCTGGTCGCCGCGCACCAGGAGGCGCGGCCCCGGCACCGGCGTGAAGGGGACGGCGGCCTGGAGCTTGGGGTAGTAGCGGCCGCCGGCGCGCTCGAAGGCGTCCGCCCAGCCATAGTCGAAGACGTATTCGCCCTGGGAGTGGCTCTTGAGGTAGCACGGCATGGCGCCGGCCAGGCGGCCGCCGCTGCGGATCGTCAGGTGCTGCGGCAGCCAGCCGGTCTCGGCGCGGACGCAGCCGCTTTCCTCCAGAGAGGAGAGGAAGGCGTGGCTGACGAAGGGGTTGTGCGTTTCGGCTCGCGTCTCGCGTGAGGCCGTCTCGTCGTCGAAGCCGGCGGGCACCGGCTCGCCGAACGCGCAGGCATCCCACTCTTCGGCCGAGACGGAGGCGAGCCTGTCGGCGACGTGGATCTCGATCGTTTCCTGGTCCAAATGGGCAATCCGGGTGCCACGGGGCGCGGGGCCCTCGGACTAGGGCACGAACCCCTCGAAGATGATCTGGTCGGCATGCTCGGCCGCGTGCCGCCGCTGCTCCGGCGTCCTCACCGTCCAGGTCAGGAGCGGCCGCCCCAGCGCCTTGCGCAGGACGGAAGGCGCGATGGCCGGCAGGTCGTCGACCGAGTATGCCACGAATTGCGGCCGGCTTTCGACCGCATGCATGAGATGGCGCAGCAAAGCGCGAGGGGAAGGCGTCGTTTCGCCGCTGGAGGACCGCTTGTAGCTCTCGGCGGTCAGGCCGCGCGGAACCGACGGCGCGGCATGGCGCACGGCGGCGACGGCGCCCGGATCGAACGACATGAGCGCGGCGCGGCCCTTGTAGCGGGCGACCCGCTCGGCGACGCGGCCGGCGAAGTCGCGCGAGCCGCCGAAGTCGCTCTTGATCTCGATGACGAGCGGCGTCCGGTCGTCGACCTGCTCGAGAAGCTCGTCGAGCGTCGCGATGCGGTCGCGGGTGTCGCGGTAGGCGACGTCCTTGAGCGCCTCGACGGGCAGGGCGGAGACGGGGCCGGCGCCGTGCGTCAGCCGGTCCAGCGTGTCGTCGTGGAAGACGACGGGCGTGCCGCCGGCGGCCGGCTGCAGGTCGACCTCGATCGCGAAGCCGCCCGCGATGGCCGCCTCGACGGCGCTCATCGTGTTCTCGATGACCCCCTTGGCGGGATCGTGCAGGCCGCGATGGGCGACCGGCCGTTCCGTCAGCCAGCCAGGTGCCGCCATGGGCTCATTCGATCTCGAAGATCGCCTCGATCTCGACGGCCACGCCGAAGGGCAGGGCGGCGACGCCGACGGCCGAGCGCGAGTGGCGGCCGGCCTCGCCGAGCGCCTCGACCATCAGGTCGGAGGCGCCGTTGATGACCTTGGGCTGGTCGCCGAAATCGGGCGCGGAATTGACGAAGCCGGTGAGCTTCACGCAGCGCAGGACCTGATCGAAGCTGCCCGCGGCCGCCTTCGCCTGGGCGAGCAGGTTGATGGCGCAGAGCCGCGCCGCCTTCTGGCCCTCCTCGACGTCCATGCCGGCGCCGAGCTTGCCGATGAACTCGAGCCCGTTCTTGCCGGAGGGCACCTGGCCGGAGATGAAGAGGAGGTTGCCGCTCTTCACGAACGGAACATAGTTCGCCGCCGGCGCGGCGGGCGTCGGAAGCTCGATGCCCAGTTCCTGGAGGCGCTGTTCGACGTTGGCCGGCATGGGATGCTCCCGCTTCGGTTGAACTCGGGCCCCTTGTGCCTCCTTTGGCGGTGGCGTGGCAAGCGAAGTTCGTTTGCTGATCGCAAGTGCCGTGGGAACATGCGATGGTGGTCGCGCGTGAAAGGGTGTGGAGTGTCATGCGTCAAGTCTTGTCGGCTGCGGCCGGCGTTCTCCTGTGCAGTCTCGCCGTCGGCGGACCGGCCGCGGGCGAGGCGCCGGGGCCCGTCGAGCTGGCCCCGCATCTCGCCGTCTACGATCTGAAGTCTCGTCTCCGCGAAGGCCGCCTCGGGAATCGACGGTTTCCGCGGCCGGCTCGTCTTCGAGGCCGAGGGCTCGGCCTGCGCCGGCTACTCGACGAAGACGCGCTTCGTCGGCGAGGTCGCCGGCGACGACGGCAGCGTGGTCACCGACACGCGCTCGTCGACGCTGGAGACCAAGGGCGGGCGGCACTTCGAGTTCTCCACGCAGCGCTATTCCGGGCACGAGATGGTCGAGGACACGGAGGGCGCGGCCGACCGCAAGCCGGATCAGGTGCAGGTCGATCTCGCGCGCCCGACGGAGGAGACGCTGCAGCTCCCCGCCGACGTCGTCTTCCCCTCCGAGCACATGCGGATGATCCTCGACGCCGCGAGGCAGGGGCGGCGGATCGTGACGGCGCCGGTCTATGACGGCTCCGAGACGGGCCACGTCGTCTACGAGACGACGACGGCGATCGGCAACAAGCGGCCGCCCATGGCCGAGTCGGAGGCCTCCGGGATCGACCCGGCGCACGCCGCGACGGTGGCGGAGTGGACGAGCTGGCCGGTGACGATCGCCTATTTCAATCCCGCCTCGGAGACGCCCGACCTGCCGGAATACGAGTTCACCTACGACCTGTTCGGCAACGGCATCAGCCGCGCGATCAGGCTCGACTACGGCGACTTCGCCATCGAGGGCAAGCTCGTCTCGCTCGAGCTCAAGGACGCGCCGCCCTGCGATCTCTGAAGCTCAGGTCGGTTTCTTCGGCCGCGGCGTGAAGCCGATTCCGCGCTGCACGAGATCCGCGCCGAAGCGGTCGCGCAGCCGGTCGATCGCCGCCTCCGCGGCGCCGAGCTTCGCCGGCCGCTGGTCGAGGAGGTCGGGCAGGTCGGCGGCGTCGGCCGTCACGAGATCCGTCGCGCCGATGCCGATCAGCCGGAAGGCCCTGCGGCCGTCGGCCTCGGCGGCGAGCAGGCGCTCGCCCTCCTCGAACAGCCGGTGCGCCAGCCGCGTCGGGTTGCCGAGCCCGTGCGAGCGGCTGAGCGTGCGGAAGTCCGGCGTCTTGAGCTTCAGGGTCACGGTGCGACCGGACAGCTGGGCCGCCTTCAGCCGCGCCGCCACCTTCTCGCTCAGCCGCCACAATGTCCGCGACAGCGTCTCGGGGTCGGCCACGTCCTCGTCGAAGGTCGTCTCGCTCGAGATGCTCTTGGCGGCCCGGTCGGGCGTCACCTTGCGCGCGTCCTCGCCATGCGCCAGCTGGCCGAGGCGCAGGCCCATGGCGCCGTAGCGGCGCGCAAGCGTCGCGGGGTCGGCGCGCTGCAGGTCGCCCACCGTCCGCAGCCCGTCGGCCGTCAGGCGCTGCTGCAGGGCCGGGCCGACGCCCCAGATCGCCGAGACGGGCCGGCCGGCGAGGAAGCCCTTCGCCTCGGCCGCGCCGATGACCGAGAAGCCGCGCGGCTTGTCGAGGTCCGAGGCCATCTTGGCGAGGAACTTGTTCGGCGCGAGGCCGATCGAGGCGGAGATCCCGACCTCCTCGTCGAGGCGCTTCACGAAGCGGGCGAGGATGGTCGCCGGCGAGGCGCGGTGCAGCGCCGCGGTGCCGGAGAGGTCGAGAAACGCCTCGTCGATCGACAGCGGCTCGACCAGCGGCGTCAGCGCCTGCATCATCTCGCGGATCTGCCGGCCGACGGCGGCGTACTTCTTCATGTCCGGCGGCAGGACGACGGCGTCCGGGCAGAGCTTCAGCGCCTGGAACATGGGCATCGCGGACTTCACGCCGCGGATGCGCGCGATGTAGCAGGCCGTCGAGACGACGCCGCGGCGGCTGCCGCCGATGATCAGCGGCCTGTCGGTGAGGGAGGGGTCGTCGCGCTTCTCGATCGAGGCATAGAAGGCGTCGCAGTCGAGATGGGCGATGCGCAGGTCGTGGAGCTCGGCATGGCGGACGAGGCGCGGGCTGCCGCAGCGGCGGCAGCGCCGCCCGTCGCCCGGATCGGACGTGCAGTCGAGGCAGAGGCCGGGCAGGGCGGCCTCGCCGGCACCTGTGCGGGGCCCCGCCGTCACGCCTTCTCCCACAGCCGCGCGGCGCCGCGCACGCCGCTCGCGTCGCCGTATCTGGGCGGCACGATGTTGACGATCGGGTGGTCGGCGAAGACGTAGGGCGCCATCAGCGGCGGCACCTCCCGGTAGAGGTGCGGCATCTGCGACAGGCCGCCGCCGAGCACGATGACGTCGGGATCGAAGATGCTCGTCATCATCGCGAGGCCGCGGGCGAGCCGCGAGGCGTGCCGGTCGAGCGTCTCGCGCGCCGCCGGGTCGGTCGGGGCCAGCGCCGCGATCTCGATCGCCGGCAGGTCCTGCCCCGTCCGCTCCAGGTGGTCGCGCGACATGCCGGTGCCGGAGATCCAGAGCTCGAGGCACCCCACGCGCCCGCACCAGTGCGTCGGCCCCGGATATTCCTCCTGCGTCTGCCAGGGCAGCGGCGTGTGGCCCCACTCGCCGCCGCAGCGGTTCGGGCCGTCGATGATCTTGCCGTCGAAGACGAGGCCGCCGCCGCAGCCCGTGCCGAGGATGACGCCGAACACCGCGCGGGCGCCCGCCCCCGCGCCGTCGGCGGCTTCCGAGAGGGCGAAGCAGTTGGCGTCGTTGGAAAAGCGCAAGGGCCGGCCCAGGATGCGCTCCATGTCCTCCGCCAGCGGCTTCCTGTTGAGCCAGACGGAGTTCGAGTTCTGCACGAGGCCCGTCACCGGCGACAGCGACCCGGGCATGCCGATCCCCACCGTGCCGCGGGCCCCCGCCATCTTCTCGACCTCGGCGATCACCACGCCGACCGTCTCGATCGTCGCCTCGTAGTGGTCCCGGGGGGTCGGGGCGCGGAACTCCGCCAGCATCTCGTCGTCGGGCCCGAGCATCACGCCTGCGATCTTCGTGCCGCCCATGTCGATCCCGACGCGGCACCCCGGTTGCAGCTGCATGTCGTCTTCTCTCCGTCGCGTGGATTGTCGGTCGTGATGGTCGTGTCGGCTGCCGGCTTCCCGGGCCGTCAGGCGCCGGCGGCCGCCTCGAGCCGCCGCTGCAGAACGGACAGCCGCGAGGGATCGATCCGCGCCTCCTCGCAGAACACGAGAAGCAGCGCCTCGTCGCTCATGAGGTAGCCGAGAACGGCGGACAGGAAGCCGGGCTCCCGCGCGACGTCGCGAATCGTCTCGGGCTCGATGCCGGTCAGGCGGAGGAAGCGGCGCGTGCGCTCCTCGTCGCGGGCGATGAACGCGAAGCCCTGCAGGCCGATGCTTTCGGCCTCGCCGGCCGCCGCCTCGTCGCCTGCGTGTGACGTCCGGTTTGCTTTTCCGTAAGCTTTCAATTCTAGCTTCTCCAGCACAGCACGTCCGGCGCCGAAGCCTGCGCCTTCGAGACAGAAAGCCGTTTCGCGGCCGGGGTCCAGTCGAATGACCAAGACAGTGATGATCGTTGAGGACAACGAGCTCAACATGAAGCTCTTCAACGACCTGCTCGTCGCCAACGGCTATGCCACGGTGCAGACGCGCAATGGAAGCGACGTCATGGATCTGGCGCGCTCGCACCGTCCCGATCTCATCCTCATGGACATCCAGCTGCCCGAGATCTCCGGTCTCGACGTGACGCGCTGGCTGAAGGAGGACGAGGAGCTGCACCGCATCCCCGTCATCGCCGTCACCGCCTTCGCCATGAAGGGCGACGAGGAGCGCATCCGCAGCGGCGGCTGCGAGGCCTACATCTCGAAGCCGATCTCCGTCGCCAGGTTCCTCGAGACGGTTCGGCACTATCTCGGGGAAGGAGGCCGCGCATGACCGCCCGGATCCTCGTCGTCGACGACATCGCGGCCAACGTCAAGCTGCTCGAGGCCCGCCTGACGGCCGAGTATTTCGAGGTCGTCACCGCCTTCAACGGGCGCGATGCCCTCGAGGTCGTCGAGCGTGGCGAGTGCGACCTCGTGCTGCTCGACGTGATGATGCCCGGCATGGACGGCTTCGAGGTGTGCCAGCGCATCAAGAAGAACCCGGCGACCTTCCATATTCCCGTGGTCATCGTCACCGCGCTCGACGCGCAGGAGGACCGGGTGCGCGGGCTCGAGGCGGGTGCCGACGACTTCCTGACGAAGCCGGTCGACGACGTCGCCCTGCTGACGCGCGTGAAGAGTCTCGTCAGGCTCAAGTTCCTGACGGACGAGCTGCGGCTGCGCGCCACGACGGGGCGCGGCATGGGCGTGCAGGACGAGGCGACGCTGCCGCTCGACGTCGGCGCCGAGGGTGCGCGCATCCTGCTCGTCGAGGGCCGCGCCAGTGCGTCCGAGCGCATCGTCGGCGCGCTCGGCTCCCGCCACGAGATCGAGGTCGAGCCGGACCCGCGCGAGGCGCTGTTCCGGATCGCGGACGGCGGCTTCGACGTCGCCCTCATCAGCCTCGACTTCGAGGATTTCGACGGCTTGCGCCTGTGCTCGCAGATCCGCTCGCTGGAGCGCACCCGGAACGTGCCGATCCTGATGATCACGAGCCCCGACGACGGCACGCGGCTGATGCGCGGCCTCGACCTCGGCGTCAACGACTACATCTCGCGCCCGATCGACTACAACGAGCTGATCGCGCGGGTCGCCACGCAGGTGCGGCGCAAGCGCTACGCCGACCGCCTGCGCGACAACGTGCAGCTGACCGTGACGATGGCGCTGACCGACCCGCTGACCGGCCTGCACAACCGCCGCTACATGGAAGGCCATCTGGCGACGCTGATCGGGCAGGCGAAGGACCGGGCACGCAGCGTCTCGTTGCTCATCCTCGACATCGACTTCTTCAAGTCGATCAACGACGAATACGGCCACGACGTCGGCGACGAGGTGCTGCGCGAGTTCGCGGTGCGCCTGCGCAAGGCGATCCGCGGCATCGACCTGTGCTGTCGCTTCGGCGGCGAAGAGTTCGTCGTGGTGATGCCGGAGAGCGATCTCCACCAGGCGGTGCTGGTGGGCGAGCGCATCCGCCAGCGTGTCGCGGCGGAGCCGTTCGTCGTGGCGGAAGCGAAGCTTGCGGTGACCGTCAGCGTCGGCGTCGCCGCGCTCGAGGGCCAGGACGACGACGGGCAGGCGCTGCTCAAGCGGGCCGACCAGGCGCTCTACGGGGCGAAGAAGCACGGTCGGAACAGGGTCTTTTCCGACGCCGCCTAACGATGCGGTCCCCGCGACTTGACCGGAGCGGGCGAGATTTTTACCTTAACGCTTGATTACGATGAAGATTCCGTAAATTTGGATTGATTCTGCCCGGTGTGAGGCTAATCTCACAGCTGTGATCACGTCGTGGCGAGACGGTATCGCCCAGACGTTCGAAGAGCTAACCCTGCGGAGTGCTCAGGTCCGCCGCATCTCCTGGGTCCGTAGGGTTCGGCCGGCCGGAGGCGGCTAGAGTGGCCTCCTCGTATTAGTCGTTCTCCGGTCGGCCACCCATTCCGGGCAGGCTTTGCGTCTTCCGACGCGAACGCGATGCTCCGGTGACGTCCGACGAAATCGACTTCCGCCGGTGGCGCGTCGATCCTGATCTATCCTGATCTCCTCGAGGGAGCGGTCGTGAGGCCGCTCCCTTTTTTGTTTGCCGAGGGATCGGGGCCGTGGAGGCCGCACGGCCATCGCCGGATGGCGGGAAGCGGAGCGCTGCGGACAGGCGAAGGGGCTGTGCCTCCGCCGGAAGCCGGCCGGGCTGCCGGGGCCGTCTCTCGGGGGCCTCGTCCTGCCCCCGGAAACGAAAACACCGCCCGAAGGCGGTGTCTGTCGTCGCAGGTCGGCTGGAGGCCGGACCCTACTTGATCTTGGCTTCCTTGAACTCGACGTGCTTGCGCGCGACCGGGTCGTACTTCTTGACCGTCATCTTCTCGGTCATGGTCCGCGAGTTCTTCTTGGTCACGTAGAAATAGCCCGTGTCTGCGGTGCTCACGAGCCGGATCTTGACCGTGGTGGGCTTGGCCATGGGATGTCGTCCTATCGGTTTTGGGGCATGGCCCGCGAGATCGGGCACGAAACTTTGATGCGGGAAACTACGCCTCACGGGCCGTTTGTCAAGATTCCCGGCGCGCGATTCAGCGCCGCCGCGACGCGAGGAAGCGCCCGACCGGCACGAGCGCGTAGAGGCTGAACATGCCGGCCACCACCCAGGCGAGGCCGTGCGGGTCCCACAGGTCCATGCCGGCGCCCGCCGCCGCCGGGCCGACCAGCATGCCGAGCGAATAGAGCATGACGAACAGCGAGTTCGCCGAGGCGAGGTCGGCGCCGGAGAAGCGGGCGCCGAGATGCGTGAGGCCGACCGTGTAGAGCCCGCCGGTCATGCCGCCCCAGACGAAGACGAGCGGGATCACGAGCGCCGGCGTCGCGATCGTCAGCGGCAGGAGCAGCGCGCCGACGAGGCCGACGAGGGCGCAGACGGCGAGCGCGAGGGTGCGGTTCGTCCGGTCGGCGGCGATCCCGATGGGGATCTGCAGCAGCATGTTGCCGATTCCCGTCATCGAGATGAGCAGCGCCGCCATCGCCTCGCCGTGCCCGTTTCGCAGGGCGTAGATGGCCGTGAAGGCGAACATGGTCTGCTCGAACGCGCCGAACACGAAGGCGGCGAGCGTCGCCGAGGGGGCGGCCAGGACGAGCGCGAGGTAGCGGATCTTCGCCGGCCGGTCGACGGTGGGGGCCACCGCGCCGCCATAGGCGACGGGCAGGGCGGCGAGCAGGAACGCCGCCGGCACGATGGCGAAGACGAGCACGCTGTCGCGGCCGAACAGCGCCAGCGCGCCGGGCCCGAGCGCGAAGCCGACCGACAGGACGGTGGCGTAGAGGCCCATGACGAAGCCGCGGCGGCCCTCCGGCGCCGCGGCGGCGATCCAGAACTCGCTGACGATGAAGAGCGACGTGACCGCGGCCGTGAACACGAAGCGCAGCGGGAACCAGACCCAGAAGACGGTGACGGGAAACAGGAGGAAGGTGCCCGCGCCGACGGCGAGGGCGAGATAGATCAGCCGCTTGGTGCCGAGCCGGCGCACGAAGAAGGTGACGAGCGGCGCCGTTGACAGCGCGGCGACGCCGGCGGTCGCGGTGTTGAGGCCGATCAGCGTGCTCGAGATGCCGCGGTCCTCGAGCAGGAGCGAGAGCAGGGGGCCGGACAGGCTGAGGCCGAAGCCGACGACGGAGATGCAGGCGATGGCTGCCCCGATCGTGCGCCAGTCGGTTCCGGCCCCGGCCGAACCGCGCGCGGCCTCGATGCCGAACTCGCCCTTCACGTCACCGCTCCTCCGCCGCGGCGAACGCCTGCATGCGCAGGATCTCCACTCCCGCGCCTCGGCCGGGTCGAAGGAGGGCCGCGCCGCCGGCCCCGGCTCTCCCTCTGGCACGGCCGGAGGCCCGGGACAAGCCGGGCCGGCGGGCTGTGCCCTAGGAGATTTCCTCGCGGATGAAGTTGCCGCGGACCGTGTGCAGGAACGGGACCGGCCGGCCGTCGGCGAGGCCGTTCGGCATCGACAGGCGCCCCCGAAGCTCCTTGAGGGCGATCTTGGTCACCCGCGGCATGTGCATCTCCAGCGCCTCGTCGAGCGGCAGGAAGCGCCGCTGCTCGAGCTCCTGGGTGGGGCATTCCTCGGGCGGCAGCGCCTTCGCGATCCGGGCCGCGTCGATCGCGAAGAAGCGGTTGTCGAACCGTCGGGTGCGCCCGGGGGGCGTGATGGCACGCATGAAGAGGTCGAGGCCGGACAGGTCCGGGGCGAGCCCGTGCGCGAAGAACGGCTGCCAGTCCCGCGGCGGGCGTGCGCCGGGCGCGGCTTCGCCGCCGATCAGGATGCCGGCCTCCTCATAGGCCTCGCGGAGCGCCGCCGCGGCGATCGCCACCGTGCGGCGCTGCGAGAGCCGGCGCCGCGGCCGGGCACGCAGCAGGCGGTCCGTGGCGTGCGACAGTGGCGCGGCGACGGGCACCGCCCAGTCGGTCGGGTCCACGGCGCCCCCGGGGAAGGCGAGCGCATCGGGAAAGAAGGCGTGCTTCTTGCTGCGCACGCCCATCAGCACGTGCCAGCTTCCGCCCTTGTTCTCGTAGATGACGAGCGAAGCGCTGTCGCGCGGAGGACGGTTCGGTCCCGTCCGGGGAGCGACGGCACCCTCGTCGTCGGGAAACGGACGCTGCTCGTTCAATGGGGCGGCCGCCACGACACGAAGCCGACCCCGTCCCATTCCTCCGAGCCGCCGGAGCGAGGGTCGAAGCCGTGCATGTAGAAGGCCCATTGCAGGCCGATCAGCGCCCCCTTGGCGACGGGCAGGAGCAGGAGCGACAGGAGCACGGTCAGCGGCAGCCACAGCGCCATGTGGATCCAGATGGCCGGATGCCAGGCGCGCTCGACCACCAGAACCAGCGGCACGATCAGGTGGCCGACCAGCGCGATCGTCACGTAGGGCGGCGCGTCGTCGGCGCGATGGTGGTGGATCTGCTCGCCGCAATGGGCGCATTGCTCCACCGTCTTGAGATAGCTGCGGTAGAGCTCCCCGGTGCCGCAGGAGGGGCAGCGCGACCTGGCGCCGAAGAGCATCGCGGGAAGGAGCGGCCGCTTCGGCAGCTCGTCGTCCTCCCGGTGCCACGTCACGGGCTCGTTCGTCATGTGCGAAAGTTCCTAGCGCTTGCGCCGCGCCGGCGCCTTGCGACCCTTGCCGACAGGCTTGCGGCCCTTCGGGGGCCGCGACCTCGGGGCCCCCGGCTTCTTCGACAGATAGCGTCCCTCCGACACGAGTTCAAACCGGAGAGCGCCCGCGAGCGGCGCGGCCTCGACGAGACGGACCGTCACCTCGTCGCCGAGCGTGTAGGTCTCGCCGGTGCGCTGGCCGACCATGCGCTGGCCGGCCTCGTCGTAGCGGTAGTAGTCCTGCCCGATCGTGCCGGCCGGCACGAAGCCGTCGGCGCCCGTATCGGCCAGCCTCACGAAGATGCCGGCCCGCGTGACGCCGCCGATGCGGGCGGTGAAGGTCGCCCCGATCTGGTCGGCGAGGAAGTTCGCGATCAGCCGGTCGACGGTCTCGCGCTCGGCCGCCATGGCCCGGCGCTCGGTCGCGGAGATCTGCGCGGCGATCTCGTCGAGGTTGCCGATCTCCTCGTCGCTCAGCCCGTCGCGGCCGAGATCGAGCGCCCGGATCAGCGCGCGATGCACGATCAGGTCGGCATAGCGCCGGATCGGCGAGGTGAAGTGGGCGTAGCGGCGGAGGTTCAGGCCGAAATGGCCGAAGTTCTGCGGGCTGTATTCCGCCTGAGCCTGGCTGCGCAGCACGACCTCGTGGACGAGCCGCTCGTTCTCGGTGCCCTCGACCTTGCGCAGGATGCCGTTGAAGTGGGACGGCAGCAGCACGCCGGCCTTCGGCAGCTTCATGTCGATGGAGGCGAGGAAGTCCGACAGCGCCGCGAGCTTCTCCGGCGAGGGCGAGTCGTGCACCCGGTAGAGCAGCGGCGTGCGCTTTTCCTCGAGCGTCTCGGCGGCCGCGACGTTCGCCGCGATCATGAAGACCTCGACGAGACGGTGCGCCGTCAGCCGCGGCGGCACGATGACGCGATCCACGCGGCCGTCCTTCGACAGGACGAGCTTGCGCTCCGGGATCTCGAGCTCGAGCGGGTCCCGCGCGTCGCGGGCCCTGGCCATCGCCTCGTAGGCCTGCCAGAGGGGCTTCAGCACCGGCTCGACGAGCGTCTCCGTCTCGGCGTCGGGCTTGCCGTCGACGGCCTCCTGCGCCTGGACGTAGTGCACGTTCGCCGCGACGCGGATCATCGCGCGGGTGAAGCGGTGCGACGTCTTCCGGCCGTCCGGCGCGATCTTCATGACCGCCACCATCGCCGCGCGGTCCTCGCCGACCATCAGCGAGCAGAGGTCGCCCGACAGCTTCTCCGGCAGCATCGGCACCACCCGGTCGGGGAAGTAGACCGAGTTGCCCCGCTCGAGCGCCGAGCGGTCGAGGGCCGAGCCGTGCGGCACGTAATGGGCGACGTCGGCGATCGCGACGTAGACGATCCAGCCGCCGTCGACCTCGGGGTCCGGCTCGGCATAGATCGCGTCGTCGTGGTCCTTGGCGTCCGGCGGGTCGATCGTCACGAGCGGGACCTTGCGCAGGTCCTCGCGCTTCGCGAACGGCGCGGGCTTCGCCCGCTCGGCCTCGCGCACCGCCTCCTCGGGGAACTCGACGGGGATGTCGTGGGTCAGCAGCGCGATCAGCGAGACCGCGTGCTCCGTCTGCATGTCGCCGATGCGCTCGCGCACGATCGCCCTCGGCGGTCCCAGCCGGCGGCCGCGCCGCACCTCGACGGAGACGAGATCGCCGTCCTTCGCCTCGCCCATGTCGCCGGGCTCGATCGACAGGTCGTGGCGGTCCTTCTTGTTCACCGAGCGCAGGATGCCGCCGCCGTCGGCGGTCGCGGTGACGACGCCGATCACCGTCTTCGGCTTGCGCTCGATGACCTTGATGATCCGGGCGTGGTGGACCGTCTCGCCGGCATGGGGCTCGGAGATGCGGGCCAGCACGTGGTCGCCGACGCCGGGCGGCGTCTCGCGGCGGCCCTTGGAGCGGCCGCGGTCGGGCATGATCAGGATGTGCGGCGGCGCCCCGTGCGCCTCCTCGTCCCAGTCCGTCGGCACGGCGACGAGCTCGCCGTCGCGGTCGCGGTGCGTGACCTCGACCACCTCGACCGGGGCGAGCGCGCCCGCCTTGCGCAGGCGCTTGCCGCGGCGCTCGATCTCGCCGTCCTCCGCCATCTCGCGCAGCAGCTGCTTCAGGCCGATCTTGTCGGAGCCCGACACGTCGAAGGCCTTGGCGATCTCGCGCTTGCCGACCTTGCCGGGCTGCGAGCGCACGAAGTCGAGGATCTGCTCGCGGGACGGCAGGGTCGGGATGTCGCCGGGGGTGGAGCGGCGCCTGCTCACGCGGTCTCGTCCGACGTCGCCTTGGCGCGGCTCGACTTGGCGGGCGCCTTCTTCTTGGCCGCGGGCTTCGCGGCGCTGCTCTTGCCGGCGCGGCTTCTTCGCGTCCGACTTGGCCGTGGACTTGGTCGTAGCCTTGCCCGTGGACTTGCCCGCGCTCTTGGCCGGAGCCTTCTTGCCCTTGCCCTTCGTCGCGGCCTTGGCCTCCAGGAGCTCGACCGCCCGCTCGATCGTCAGCTCCTCGGGATTGGCGTCCTTCGGCAGGGTCGCGTTGATCTTGCCGTCGGTGACGTACGGCCCGTAGCGGCCGGCGCGCACCACGATGGGGCCGGCGAAGCCCTCGCGCTCGCCGAGCTCCTTGAGCGCCTGCGGCGCCGGGCGGCGGCCGCCGCGCTCCTTCTTCTCGGCGAGCAGCGCCACGGCGCGGTTCAGGCCGACCGTGAAGACCTCGTCGAAGGAATCGAGGTTGGCGAAGGTCTTCTCGTGGCGCACGAACGGGCCGTAGCGGCCGAGGCCGGCGACGATCTCCTCGCCCGTCTCGGGATGGGTGCCGACGAACCGCGGCAGCGACAGGAGCTTGAGCGCCAGCTCGAGGTCGACGTCGGCCGCATTCGTGCCCTTCGGCAGCGAGGAGCGCGGCGGCTTCTCGCCGTCCTCCGCCTCTCCGAGCTGCACGAACGGGCCGAAGCGGCCGCTGCGCAGCGTCACGGTGCGGCCGGTCTCGGGATCGGTGCCCAGGACCTTGCCCTCGGCGAGCTCGGGATCCGTCTGCTCCGCATCGATGCCGAGCTGCTTGGTGTAGCGGCACTCGGGATAGTTCGAGCAGCCGACGAAGGCGCCGTAGCGGCCGACCTTGAGGCTCAGCCGGCCGGTGGCGCAGGACGGGCAGGCGCGCGGGTCGCCGCCGTCCTCGCGCGCCGGGAACACGGAGGGCCCGAGGATCTCGTTCAGCGCCTCGAGCACCTCCGCGACGCGCAGGTCCTTGATCTCGTCGGTCGCCGAGATGAAGTCGCGCCAGAAGTCGCGCAGCACGTCGCGCCACTCGATGTGGCCCGCCGAGATCTCGTCGAGCTTCTCCTCCAGGTCGGCCGTGAAGTCGTACTCGACGTAGCGCTTGAAGAAGCTCTCGAGGAACGCGGTGACGAGGCGTCCCTTGGGATCGGGCACCAGCCGGCGCTTGTCGAGGCGGACGTATTCGCGGTCCTGCAGCACGCCGAGCGTCGCCGAATAGGTCGAGGGCCGGCCGATGCCGAGCTCCTCCAGCCGCTTGATGAGCGTCGCCTCGGTGTAGCGCGGCGGCGGCTCGGTGAAGTGCTGGTCGGCGTCGATCTTCGTCAGGGCCGGCCTGTCGCCGCGCTCGATCGGGGGCAGGCGGCGGTCCTCCTCGTCGGCGTCGTCGTCCTTGCCCTCCTGGTAGAGGACGAGGAAGCCGTCGAAGACGAGGACCGAGCCGGTGGCGCGCAGGGCGAGGGTGCGGCCGTCGGAGCCCTTCGCCTCGATCTCGACCGTCGTGCGCTCCAGTTCGGCGGAGGCCATCTGGCTCGACACCGCCCGCTTCCAGATCAGCTCGTAGAGGCGCGCCTGGTCGTCGTCGAGCATCTTGCGGACGCGGCTCGGGTGCCGCGTCATGTCGGTGGGGCGGATCGCCTCGTGCGCTTCCTGCGCGTTCTTCGCCTTGGTCTTGTAGACGCGCGGGCTGTCGGGGAGGTAGCGCCGGCCGTGCTCGCGTCTCCACCATCTCGCGCGCAGCGGCGATCGCCTCGTCGGCGATCTGCACGCCGTCGGTTCGCATGTAGGTGATGAGGCCGACCGTCTCGCCGCCGATGTCGACGCCCTCGTAGAGCCGCTGGGCGACCTGCATGGTGCGCTTGGGCGCGAAGCCGAGCTGGCGCGAGGCGTCCTGCTGCAGGGTCGAGGTGGTGAAGGGCGGCTGCGGGTTGCGGCGCACCGGCTTCTTCTCGACCGAGACGACGCTGTAGCTCGCGCCCTCGAGGCTCTTCTTGAGCCCGGTCGCCTGGGCCTCGTTGTTGACCGACAGCCTGTCGATCTTCTCGCCGTCGGCGGCCACGAGGCGCGCCTGGAAGGCACCGTCGGCCGCCTTCAGCGTCGCCACGATCGACCAGTATTCCTGCGGCACGAAGCGCTCGATCTCCGACTCGCGGTCGCAGACCAGGCGCAGCGCGACGGACTGCACGCGGCCCGCCGAGCGCGCGCCCGGCAGCTTGCGCCAGAGCACCGGCGACAGCGTGAAGCCGACGAGGTAGTCGAGCGCGCGGCGCGCCAGATAGGCGTCGACCAGCGGCGCATCGATCTGCCGCGGCTTGCGCATCGCCTCGAGGACGGCGTCCTTGGTGACCGCGTTGAAGACGACGCGCTCGACCGGCTTGTCCTTGAGCGCGCCCTTGCGGCGCAGCAGCTCCAGGACATGCCAGGAGATCGCCTCGCCCTCGCGATCGGGGTCGGTGGCGAGGATCAGGCGGTCCGCCGACTTCACGGCCTTGGCGATCTCGTCCACGCGGGCCTTGGACTTGCTGTCGACCTCCCAGTCCATGGCGAAGTCCTCGTCGGGGCGCACCGAGCCGTCCTTCGAGGGAAGGTCGCGCACATGCCCGTACGAGGCCAGCACATGGTAATTGCTGCCGAGATATTTGTTGATCGTCTTCGCTTTGGCGGGCGATTCGACGACGACGACGTCCATTGAGCGGATTTCCGGAATTTTAGGGGTTAGCGCCACATCGGGGCGGCGAGCCGTCGGGCGAATGTGGTGGAGCCCATCCCTCCTGTCAAACGGCGGCCGCCACGGGTTTCGCAATCAGGGCGTGTAAAGATCAAAAAATGCTATTATAAGATGTAGGTGGTTCCACGGGAGCGTAAGGCTAACCTCCGATCGCGGCAATGATGAACGACCAGCGCAAAGTCAGTCGGAGGAAAGACGCCCCTGCCTCCTCCATGAACCCGCGGGACGCTGCGGAGTATCTCGCCGATGTTCTTCCCGCCTTCGTGCAGATCGCAGATCGCGCAGGGTTCGCCGAGCTGGCCTTCATACTCGAGATGGCGATGATGGAGGCCGAGTCGAAGCGGGAGGACGTCAGAAAGTCCGGCTAGCGTCAGAACGTCCGGCCGGCCGGCGGGGCCAGCGAGACGCGCTGCCCGGCATGGCGCTCGAGCCGGCCGGCGAGCTCGAGCTCCACGAGGCACATGTGCACGACCGCCGCCGGCAGTCCGCATCTGCCGGATGATCTCGTCGATCTCCACCGGCATCGGCGACAGCGCCTCCAGCACGACGCCGCGCTCGTCCTCCCCGGGGTCCTGCGGAACGACCGGCTGCGGCGCCCGCTCGTCGAGGCGGGCCAGCCCGGCGGGACGTCGCGGGTCGAGCGGCGTCACGGCCTCGATGACGTCCTCGGCCGAGCGGGCAAGCGTCGCACCCTGGCGGATCAGCATGTTCGTGCCGTCGGCCCGCGGATCGAGCGGCGAGCCGGGAACGGCGAGGATCTCCCGGCCCATCTCGCCGGCGAGCCTCGCGGTGATCAGCGAGCCCGACCGGCGGGCCGCCTCGACGACGACGGTGGCGACGGCGAGGCCGGCGATGATGCGGTTGCGCCGCGGGAAGTCCTGGCCGCGCGGCACCCAGTGCGGCGGCATCTCGGTCAGCAGCGCGCCGCGCTGCGCGATCTCGTGGGCGAGATCGAGATTCTCGGGCGGATAGATGCGGCCGATCCCGCCCGCCAGCACGGCGACGGTCCCTGTGTCGAGGCTCGCGTGGTGGGCGCTCGCATCGACGCCGCGGGCGAGGCCCGAGACGACGACGTAGCCGGCGCGGCCGATCTCGCGCGCCATGTCGGCGGCGATCCGGCGGCCGCCGGCCGAGGCGTTGCGGGCGCCGACGATCGCGATCATCGGCGCGGCGAGGAGCTCCCGCCGGCCCTTCGCGTAGAGCAGCGGCGGCGCCGCATCGAGATGGGCGAAGATCGGCGGATAGCCTTCGTCGCCCCAGGCGACGAGCTCGGCCCCCATCGCCTCGGCCGCCTCGAGCTCCGCTTCCGCGTCCTCACGCGAGGCCAGGCGGATCGGCCGCGAGAGCCCGCCGCGGGCCGAGAGGGCGGGCAGGGCCTCGAGGGCTTCCGCCGCGCCGCCGAAGCGGTTGATCAGCGCGCGGAAGGTGACGGGGCCGACATTCTCGCTGCGGATCAGCCGCAGCCAGTCGCGCTTCTGGGCCGGCGACAGCCCGGGATGGCGGGCCGGCCCGTCGGGGCTCATTTCTTGGAGCCGATCTTGCCTTCCTCGCCGCGCAGGAGGCGCGAGATGTTCGCCCGGTGCGCGATGTAGAGGATGACCGTCAGGATGAGGAAGAGCGCGGCCCGGTGCACCGCCCCGGTGGCCAGGAGCAGCGCCGGCGTCGCCGCGCTGGCGATCAGCGCCGCGAGCGAGGAATAGCGGGTGAGGTAGGCGATCGCGATCCACAGCGCGACGAAGGCCAGCGCGATCGGCCAGGCGAGGCCGAACAGGACGCCGAGATAGGTGGCGACGCCCTTGCCGCCGCGGAAGCCGAGCCAGACGGGAAAGATGTGGCCGAGGAAGGCGCCGAGCGCCGCGGCGAACGCCGCGCCGTCCGCCCACAGCGCCGCCAGCAGCACCGCCGCCGTGCCCTTGAGCGCGTCGCCGAGCAGCGTCAGCGCGGCGAGGTCCTTGCGGCCGGTGCGCAGCACGTTGGTCATGCCGATATTGCCGGAGCCGATCTTCCGGATGTCGCCGAAGCCGGCGGCGCGGGCGATGATCAGGCCGAACGGAATCGAGCCGAGCAGGTAGCCGAAGGCGAGGGCGGCGATAAGCGCGAGAGGCTGGTCGAGCGGCATCTGCCGGCGGGAGCTCCGTGTGGTGAAAGGCCGCTCAGTCGTAACCGTAGACGGTGCGTCCGGCAACGACGGTGCGCAGCACCCGCCCCTGCATCCGCGCGTTCTCGAAGGAGGTGTTCTTCGAGCGGGAGGCGAGCTTCTCGCGCTCGACCACCCACGGCGCGTCCGGATCGAAGAAGACGAGGTCGGCCGGGCCGCCCCTGCGAAGCGTGCCGCCCTCGAGGCCGAGCAGGCGCGCCGGGGCCGTCGACATCGTCTCGATCAGGCGCAGCAGCGGCACGTCGCCCGAATGGTAGAGCCGCAGCGCCGCCGCGAGCAGCGTCTCGACCCCGATCGCACCGTCGGCCGACTCCTCGAAGGGATGGCGCTTCGTCTCCACGTCCTGCGGATCGTGGTTCGACACGATGACGTCGATCGTGCCGTCGGCGATTCCCTCGACGAGCGCCTGCCGGTCGTCCTCGGTGCGCAGCGGCGGCGACATCTTGTAGAAGGTCCGGTACGGGCCGACGTCGGTCTCGTTGAGCGTCAGGTTGGCGATCGCCACGCCGGCGGTGACGCGGTAGCCGCGCTCCTTGGCGATCTTCAGGAGCGGCAGCGAGGCGCGGCACGACAGGCAGGCGGCGTGGTAGCGGCCCTGCGAGAGGCCGGCGAGCGCGAGGTCGCGCATCAGCATGATCGTCTCCGCCTCGTCCGGAATGCCCGGCAGGCCGAGGCGCGCGGCCATCTCGCCCTCGTTGACGACGCCGCCGGCGGCGAGGTCGGGATCCTCGGGGTGGTGCACGACCAGCGCGTCGAAGTCGCGGGCATAGGTCAGGAGGCGGCGCATCATGCGGGCGCTCCGGATGCGGTGGCGGCCCTCCGTGAAGGCCACGGCGCCGGCCTCCGTCAGCAGGCCGAACTCGGTCATCTCCTGGCCCTCGAGGCGCTTCGACAGCGCCGCCATCGGCTTCACGTTGACGACCGCCGTGTCGCGGGCGAGGCGCATGAGGAAGTCGACGAGCGCGACGTCGTCGATCACGGGATCGGTGTCGGGCATGCAGACGATGGTGGTGACGCCGCCGGCGGCCGCCGCGCGGCTCGCCGAGGCGATCGTCTCGCGGTGCTCGTAGCCCGGCTCGCCGACGAAGACGCGCATGTCGACGAGCCCCGGCGCGAGCACCCGGCCGCCGCCCTCGACGACCTCCGTGCCCTCCGGCAGGCCGTCATTGCCGACCTGCGGGCCGCTGTCGGCGATCTGCCCTTCCGACACGAGGAGATTGCCCGTCTCGTCCGTGCCGCTCGCCGGGTCGACGAGGCGCACGTCGCGGAAGAACAGGGGGGCGCGGCGGCGGGGCTCGAAGCTCTCCGGTGTGGCCCAACTCGGCATGGCGGCGGTCCTCTCAGGCTCGCGGCGAGGCGCGGGAAGGGGAAGGCTCAGGCATTGGGCAGGTTGCGCGCCAGCGCCTCGAGCACGGCCATGCGCACGGCGACGCCCATCTCGACCTGCTCGGTGATGACGCTCTGGGGACCGTCGGCGACCTCGCTGTCGATCTCGACGCCGCGGTTCATCGGGCCGGGATGCATGACGAGGGCGTCGGGCTTCGCCAGCGCGAGCTTGCCCGCGTCGAGCCCGAAATAGCGGAAGTACTCGCGCACCGACGGCACGTAGGCGCCGTTCATGCGCTCGCGCTGCAGCCGCAGCATCATCACGACGTCGGCGTCGCGGATGCCCTCTCGCAGGTCGCGGTAGACCTCGACGCCGAAGCGGTCGATGCCGGTCGGCAGCAGCGTCGACGGCGCGATGACCCGGACGCGGGCGCCCAGCGCCTGCAGGCAGATGATGTTGGAGCGGGCGACGCGGCTGTGGGCGATGTCGCCGCAGATCGCCACGACGAGGTTCTCGAAGCCGCCCTTGTGGCGGCGGATGGTCAGCGCGTCGAGCAGCGCCTGGGTGGGGTGCTCGTGCGAGCCGTCGCCCGCGTTCACGACGGAGCAGCCGACCTTGCGGGCGAGGAGGTCGACGGCGCCGGAGGAATGGTGCCGCACGACGAGGATGTCCGGCCGCATCGCGTGCAGCGTCATCGCCGTGTCGAGCAGCGTCTCGCCCTTCTTCACGGAGGAGGAGCCGACGGACATGTTCATGACGTCGGCGCCGAGCCGCTTGCCGGCGAGCTCGAACGAGCTCTGCGTGCGGGTCGAGGCCTCGAAGAAGAGATTGACCTGCGTGCGGCCGCGCAGCGTCGAGAGCTTCTTCTCGATCTGGCGGTTCACGTCGACCGCCTTGTCGGCGAGGTCGAGCAGGGTCTCGATGTCGAATCGGGATAGCCCATCGATGCCCAGCAGGTGGCGATGGGCGAAGCTGATAGGCGAGCTGGCGAGCGCTGCGGTCATCAAAGCCGTGTTCTTAGGGAGGTCGGGCGGTCCCGGCAAGCCGCAATCTTTCGTGCCGCCGGTTACCCACAGCGCATCAGAGTAGCCCCGCCAGCGCGATCCAGGCGGGGAGGGTGACGACGGCGCACACCGTCTGCAGCGTGATGAGCTCGGCCATCATCTCCGCGTCGCCGCCCATCTGCCGCGCCAGCAGGTAGGAGGCGGGGGCCGTGGGGACGGCGAGCGCCACGACCGCCGTGCCGATGGCGGTGCCGGTCAGGCCGAACAGCGCGGCCCAGCCGAGGCCGATCAGCGGCATCAGCAGGAGGCGCAGCGCCGAGCCCGCCCAGTGCGCGGCGCGCGGCCGGCGCAGCGCCGAGAGGTCGAGGCCGGCGCCGACGACCAGCAGGCCGACGCCGAGGGCGCCGCGGCCGAAGATGTCGATCGTCCGGCCGACGATGCCGTCGAGGCCGATGCCGAGGCCGGCGAGCACGAGGCCGACGACGCAGGCGCCGATCAGCGGGTTGCGCGCGATCTCGCGCAGCAGCGCCGTCACGGGCGGCCGGCTGGTGCCGGTGTCGCGCGCGAGCACCGCCACGGCCATGACGTTCAGCACCGGGATCATCGCGACCATGGCCACGGCCACCAGCGCCACGCCCTCGGGACCGTAGAGGCTGCCGGACAGGGCGAGGGCGATGAAGGTGTTCCAGCGCGTGGCGCCCTGGAAGACCGAGGTGAAGCTCCGGCCGTCGAGCCCGAAGGCGCGCTGCAGCGGCGACTTGAGCGCGAGGCAGACCGCCGCCATCGTGATGACGGAGAGGAACAGCGTCGCGCCGAGCGCCCGCCACGGCAGGACGCCGAGCTCCGCCCCCGCCAGCGTCTCGACGATCAGGCAGGGAAACAGCACGAAATAGGCGAGACGCTCGATGCCGCCGCGCTGGCTCGGCGGGACGATGCCGAAGCGGGTCACCCCCCAGCCCGTGGCGATCACCAGGAGCACCGGGGCGAGGCCCTGAAGGGCGGTCAGCATCGCATCAGCCCTGCATCCGGCCGAGACGGTCGATGGCGCCCTGGAGGATGTACGAGGCCGCGATCTTGTCGACGATCTCGGCGCGCTTCCGGCGGCTCGTGTCGGCGTCGATCATGCCGCGCGTCACCGCCGCGGTGGACAGCCGCTCGTCCCACATGAGCACGGGCAGGCCGACGAGCGCGGCCAGGTTGCGGGCGAAGGCCGAGGCCGACTGGGCGCTCGGCCCGGCGGTGCCGTCCATGTTCAGCGGAAGCCCGACGACGATGCCGGCGATGGCGTTCCGTGTCGCGAGCTCGGCGATCTCGGCGCCGTTCCGCGCGAACTTTGCCTTCTTGATGCCGACGAGCGGGCTCGCAATTCTCCAGTCGCGGTCGCACACCGCGACCCCGATGGTCTTCGACCCGGGGTCGATGCCGAGCAGCGCCCCCCGGCCCGGCAGGGCGGCGGCGAATTCCTCGATGTCTTTCGTGACGAGACTCATGGCCGCGTCGCTCTACCACGCCATCCCGCGGCGGGGGAGCCGGTTGTTGGCGCGACCGGCGCGCCTATAGTTTGCCTGCGGACGGGGCCGCCGGAGCGGCCGCCCTGAAGACAAGGAGAAACAAGATGCGCATCACGTGGTTCGGACACTCCGCCTTCCGCGTCGAGACGGGCAAGAGCGTCATCCTCATCGATCCCTTCCTCACCGGCAACGAGACCTACAAGGGCACGGTCGACGAGGCGAGCAAGGGCGTGACGCACGTCGTCCTGACGCACGGCCACGACGACCATATCGGCGACACGATCGACATCCTGAAGAAGACCGGCGCGACGCTGGTCGCCAATGCCGAGATCTGCACCTGGATGTCGGCGAAGAAGGGCATCGAGAAGGTCAGTCCCGGCAACCATGGCGGACGCCAGACCTTCGACGACTTCGACGTCGCCTTCGTGCAGGCCTGGCACTCGTCGTCCTTCATGGGCGAGGGCACCCCGATCTATCTCGGCAACCCGGCCGGCGTCGTCGTCATCCCGAAGGACGGCGGCAAGACGCTCTACCACATGGGCGACACCGACATCTTCTCGGACATGGCGCTGATCAACGAGATCTACAAGCCGAAGATCGGCTTCGTGCCGATCGGCGACCGCTTCACGATGGGCGGGGATCTCGCGGCGATGGCGTGCAAGAAGTACTTCGACTTCGAGACCGTGGTCCCCTGCCACTACGGCACCTTCCCGATCATCGATCAGACGCCGGACAAGTTCGTCGCGGCGATGGGCGGCAACACCGTCTTCGTGCCCGAGCCCGGCAAGCCCTTCGAGGCCTGATACCGGCGATCCGGTTGCCGGCTCCGCGAGGGCGGTGCTATAGGCCGTCCAGAGCCTTCCACCGCCTTCGTGAACGGATACTTCCATGTCGGTCGACGTCGCCACCGTCAAACGCATCGCGCATCTGGCCCGCATCGCGGTCACCGAAGAAGAGGCGGCCGCGCTGCAGGGCGAGCTCAACACGATCCTCGACTGGGTCGAGCAACTGGGCGAGGTCGACGTCGCCGACGTCGAGCCGATGACCAGCGTCGTGGCGACGACCATGAAGAAGCGCAGCGACGGCGTCACCGACGGCGAGCGTGCCGGGGACATCGTCGCGAACGCGCCCGAGACCGAGGACGGCTACTTCATCGTTCCCAAAGTCGTGGAATGAGGGCATGGCCGTCACGGTCGCCGTCGAGAGCCCGCTGCAGGACGACGTGCGGGACCTCGTGGCGGAGCTCAACGAGGCGCTTCTCGCGCTCACGCCGCCGGAGTTCTGCTTTCACATGACCGCCGAGGAGATGGCGCGGCCCGACACCACCGTCTTCGTGGCGCGCGACGGCGCCGCGGCGGTGGCCTGCGGGGCGCTCCGCCGGCACGGGGACGGCCTCGGCGAAGTGAAGCGCATGTACACGCGCCCGTCGCATCGCGGCCGCAACATCGGCGGCCGTGATCCTCGACGAGATCGAGGCGCTGGCGCGGCACGAGGGCCTCTCGCGTCTCGTCCTCGAGACGGGCGACCGGCATCCCGCCGCGTGGCGCGTCTACGAGCGGGGCGGCTTCACGCGGTGCGGCCCCGTGCTCGACTATCCAGACTCCGCCTATTCCGTCTTCTACGAGAAGACGCTCTCACCGACCGATCCGGATGGACGCAGTGACTGATCTCACCAGACTGACGATCGCCGAAGCCCGCAAGGGGCTCGACCAGAAGGACTTCACGGCCCGCGAGCTGACCGAGGCCTATCTCGGCGCGATGGAGAAGGCGCGCGCGCTCAACGCCTTCATCGTCGAGACGCCGGAGAAGGCGCTGGACATGGCGGACGCGAGCGACCGGCGCATCGCCGCCGGCGAGGCGGGGCCGCTCGAAGGCATCCCGCTCGGCATCAAGGACCTGTTCTGCACCGAAGGCGTCCACAGCCAGGCGGCGAGCCACATCCTCGACGGTTTCGAGCCGCGCTACGAATCGACCGTCACCGCCAACCTGTGGCGCGACGGCGCGGTCATGCTCGGCAAGCTGAACATGGACGAGTTCGCCATGGGCTCGTCGAACGAGACCTCCTACTACGGCCCGGTCAAGAACCCCTGGCGCTCGAAGGAGTCGAACGCCGACCTCGTGCCCGGGGGCTCGTCGGGCGGCTCGGCGGCGGCGGTGTCCGCCTTCCTGTGCGCCGGCGCCACGGCGACCGACACCGGCGGCTCGATCCGCCAGCCGGCCGCCTTCACCGGCACGGTCGGCATCAAGCCGACCTATGGCCGCTGCTCGCGCTGGGGCATCGTCGCCTTCGCCTCCTCGCTCGACCAGGCGGGCCCGATCGCGCGCTCGGTCCGGGACGCGGCGCTGATGCTCAATTCCATGGCCTCGGTCGACCCGAAGGACACGACCTCGGTCGACGTGCCGGTGCCGGACTACACCGAGGAGATCGGCCTGTCGCTCAAGGGCATGAAGATCGGCGTGCCGAAGGAATACCGGCTCGACGGCATGCCCGAGGAGATCGAGAGGAAGTGGCAGGAGGGCGCGGCCTGGCTCAAGGACGCCGGCGCCGAGATCGTCGACATCTCGCTGCCGCACACCAAGTACGCCCTGCCGGCCTACTACATCGTCGCGCCGGCCGAGGCCTCCTCGAACCTCGCCCGCTACGACGGCGTGCGCTACGGCCTGCGCGTCGAGGGCGAGGACATCGCCGGCATGTACGAGAACACGCGCTCGGCCGGCTTCGGCTCCGAGGTCAAGCGCCGCATCCTGATCGGCACCTACGTGCTCTCGGCCGGCTACTACGACGCCTACTACCTGAAGGCCCAGAAGGTGCGCACGCTGATCAAGCGCGACTTCGAGCAGGCCTTCGAGAACGGCATCGACGCCATCCTGACGCCGGCGACGCCGAGCGCCGCCTTCGGCCTCGGCGACATGGCGCTCGCCTCGCCGGTCGAGATGTACCTGAACGACGTGTTCACGGTGACGGTCAACATGGCCGGCCTGCCGGGCATCGCGGTGCCGGCGGGCCTCAACGCGGCGGGGCTTCCGCTCGGGCTGCAGCTGATCGGCCGGCCGTTCGACGAATCGACGCTGTTCCGCGCCGGCCAGGTGATCGAGGATGCGGCCGGCAGGGTGTCGCCCGGGAGCTGGTGGCAGGCCGCCTGAGGCGGTGTCCCTTCGGGGTGCGCCGATCCGTCTCACGCGCGGCGGCGGCGGCAGGGTGCGGCTCCGGTTGACCCGGGCCGGCCCACGCCGCATCGATGTCGCGGCGACCACCCGTCGGGCCTGCGTCGTCGCTTGAGGGGGAGAGGCTGGAATGATCGTCCTGATCGTCGGGCTCGTGGTGTTCCTTGGCGTGCATTCCGAGCGGATCGTCGCGCCGGGCCTTCGCGCACGGACCATCGCGGCGCGGGGCGAGGGGGCCTGGAAAGGCGCCTACTCGCTCGTGGCGCTCCTGGGCCTGGTGCTCATCGTCTGGGGCTACGGCCTCGCCCGGCAGGATCCGGTTCCCGTCTACACGCCGCCGGTCTGGCTCGGCCACCTCTCGCTCGTCCTGATGATGCCGGTCTTCGTGCTGCTCGTCGCGGCCTACGTCCCGGGGCACATCAAGGCGACGCTGAAGCATCCCATGCTCGTTGCGGTGAAGCTGTGGGCGGTGGCCCATCTCCTGGCCAACGGGACGCTCGCCGACATCCTGCTGTTCGGCTCCTTCCTCGTCTGGGCGGTGGCCGACAGGATCTCGGTCAAGCGGCGGGCGCCCGCCGCCTCCGACTACATCATCGGCTCGCAGCCGAACTGGGCGAACGACGTGATCGCCCTCGTCGTCGGCGCGACGCTCTATGTCGCCTTCCTGGTGGGCCTGCACGAGTGGCTGATCGGCGTCTCGCCCCTGGCGGTCGGCCGCTAAGCCTTGATCTCGCCGCACGGAGACCGTAAGCACGGCGGCTGATCCGGGTGGCCCCAAAGGGTCCGCCCGCTTCGGCTCGCCAACGAACCGCATGCCAATAAGAACGAGGATCCAAGGCACCTCTACATGTCGGACATA
The DNA here is from genome assembly GCA_963816555.1 of uncultured Alphaproteobacteria bacterium. Lineage (GTDB taxonomy): Bacteria > Pseudomonadota > Alphaproteobacteria > Rhizobiales > Tepidamorphaceae > Lutibaculum. The sequence goes on from CAWFLD010000017.1 coordinate 30,634, forward strand.
TTTCGTGAAGTCGATGAAGAGGTGCGCCGCGAGCAGTTCACCGCCCTCTGGAAGCGGTTCGGACCGTTCATCATCGCCCTGGCGGTGGTCATCGTCCTGGGCGTCGCCGGCTGGCGCGCCTGGGAATGGTATCAGGCGAGGCGCGCCACCGAGATCGGGCAGAACTACTTCGCCGCGCTCCAGCTGGCGAATGACGGCGAGCACCAGCAGGCGGCGCAGGCCTTCGCCGAGCTGGCGGACACGGGCGAGGCGTACGGCACGCTCGCCGCCCTCCGCCATGCCAGCGAGCTCGCCCAGGCCGGCGACACGCAGGGCGCCATCGCCGCGTACGACGCGATCGCCAAGGACGCCTCGGTGTCGCGCCTGCTCCGCGGCCTCGCGCAGATCCGCGCCGGCTACCTGCAGGTCGACACGGCCGACCCCGCCAAGCTGCGCCAGCAGATGGAGGGCTACCTCAGCGACGACTCCAATCCGTGGCGCAACGCGGCGCGCGAGATCCAGGGGCTCGCCGCCTACCGTGCCGGCGACTACGAGGCGGCCTCCGCGCTGTTCGAGCAGATCCTCGGCGACCCCGAGGCGCCGCAGGACATGCTGCAGCGCGCCCAGATGATGTTCACGCTGCTCGCCGCCGGTGCGCCGGACGCGATGACCGCGAGCCAGCCGGCCGAGCAGCCCGCCACCCCCGTCGCCACCGGAACGCCGTCCGTTCCCTCGGAGATACCGCAGGTTCCGCCGGCGGCGACCGCTCCGGCCGCACCCGAGGCGGCCCCGGCGTCGCCCGCGCAGCCGGCGCCTGCCGCGCCCGAGGCAGCCCCGGCGCAGCCGGACGCCTCCACCACGCAGCCGGACACGTCGGCCGCGCAGCCGGACGCCGCCGCGCCGCAGGCCGAGCCCGCGCCACAGGCTGCGCCCGCTCCCGCGGCGGAGACGCAGCAGCCGGCGCCCACGGACACCTCCGCACCGACCGAGCCATCCGCAGCCGGGACCAACGAGGACAGCAAATGACGTCGTCCGTCTTTCGTGCCAGCACGCAGGCCTGCATCGTCGCGGTCGCCTGCGCCCTTCTGCTGTCGGGCTGCAGCGACGCGCTCGAGGACTTCAACCCCGTCAGCTACAACCCCTTCCGCGCGAAGGAGAAGAAGCTTCCGGGCGAGCGTCACGAGATCCTGACGGACGCGCCGTCGACGATCTCCGACGACGATCTCACGAAGGCTCCGGTCTCCATTCCCGCGCCCTCCGGCGGCGCCGACTGGAGCCAGCCCGGCGGCAACGCGGCCAACGCGCCGGGCAACGTCGCCCTGTCCGGCGGCGCCGGCTCCTGGAGCGTGCAGGTCGCCCGCGTCGAGCGGCGCGGCCGTCTCGCCTCGCCGCCGATCGTCGCCCAGGGCCGTGCCATCGTCATGGAGACGGACGGCACCGTCACCGCCTACTCGCTGTCTGGTGGCGGCCGTGCCTGGGCGGCGGCCCTGCGTCCCAAGGAGGAGAACGGCCGCGGCTATGGCGGCGGCGTCGCCGCGGGCGACGGCGTGATCGTCGCCGCGACGCCCTACAGCACGGTGGTCGGCCTCGATCCCGCCACGGGCGGTGTCGCGTGGACGGCCGAGGTGGGCGCGCCGGCGCGCAGCGCGCCGACGGTCGCCGGCGGCCTGGCCTACGTCGTGACCGCCGACAACGTGGTCCACGCGATCAGCGTCTCCGACGGCACCGAGAAGTGGAACCACACCGGCATCGGCGAGATGACGGGCGTGCTCGGCAACGCCAGTCCGGCCGTCGGCTCCGGCAAGGTCGTCGTCCCGTACACCTCCGGCGAGATCCTGGCGTTCAATGCCCAGGACGGCTCGCCCGAATGGCTCGACGCGCTGACCGGCGCCAACAAGTTCACCAGCGTCTCCGGCCTCAACGACGTGGCGCGGCCCGTGATCTACGACGGCACGGTCTACGCCGTCAGCGTCTCCGGCCGCCTGATCGCCACGGGCATTGCCAGCGGCAACCGCCAGTGGGCGCAGACGGTGGCGAGCTCGCACCAGCCGGCCGTGGCCGGAAACACCGTCTTCATCGCCACGCTGAACGGCGAAGTGGTCGCGATCGACCGCTCGAACGGCAAGTTCCGCTGGCGCTCGAAGGTCACCGGCAAGGAGGGCAAGGCTGTCGATCTCGCGGGCCCGCTGCTCGCCGGCAGCCGGCTCTGGGTCGGCACGTCCGACGGCCGGGTCGTGACGCTCGATCCGCAGAGCGGCAACGTCACGGGCTCGGTGTCGGTCGGCAACCCGGTGTTCCTGTCGCCGATCGCTGCCGGCGGCCGCGTGCTCGTCCTCGACAATGGCGGCAAGCTCACCTCGCTCGACTGAGCGTGGTGAGCCGCCGCGGAATCGGGAATCGATGAGCAAGGCCCCGCAACTGACCGTCGCGATCATCGGTCGCCCGAATGTCGGCAAGTCGACGCTGTTCAACCGGCTCGTCGGCCGCCGGCTGGCGCTCGTCGACGACCAGCCGGGCGTGACGCGCGACCGGCGCGAGGGCGACGGGCGGATCGGCGACTTCGAGTTCAAGATCATCGACACCGCCGGCCTCGAGGATGCGCCGGCCGACAGCCTCGCCGGCCGCATGCGCACGCAGACCGAGGCCGCCATCGACGATGCCGACGTCTCGCTGTTCCTGATCGACGCGCGCGCCGGCCTGATGCCGGACGACCATTACTTCGCCGATGTCCTGCGGCGCGCCGGCAAGCCGGTGGTCCTCGTCGCCAACAAGAGCGAGGGCTCGGCTGCCGATTCGGGCTTCTACGAGGCGTTCTCGCTGGGCCTCGGCGAGCCGGTCGCGATGTCGGCGGAACACGGCCTCGGCTTCGCCGACCTCGCGGAAGCGCTCGAGCGCATCGCCGAGGAGCGCGAGGAGGGCGAGATCGTTCCGGCTCCGGGCGACGTCGACGAGGAGGACGGCCCGGTCCGCATCGCGATCGTCGGCCGCCCGAACGCCGGCAAGTCGACGCTCATCAACCGGATGATCGGGGCGGAGCGGCTGCTGACGGGCCCGGAGGCGGGGATCACCCGCGATTCGATCACGATCGACTGGGACTGGAAGGGACGGCCGGTGCGCCTCGTCGACACGGCCGGCATGCGGCGCAAGGCGCGCGTGCAGGAGAAGCTCGAGAAGCTGAGCGTCTCCGACGCCATCCGCTCGCTGCGCTTCGCCCAGGTCGTCGTCCTCGTCGTCGACGTCACCCAGCCCTTCGAGCAGCAGGACCTGCAGATCGCGGACCTCATCGTGCGAGAGGGCAGGGCGCTCGTCATCGCGCTCAACAAGTGGGACCTCGCCGAGGATCCGAACGCGGCGCTGCGCGAGCTGCGGCTCGAGGCGGACCGGCTGCTGGCGCAGGTGCGCGGCGTGCCGGTGGTGCCCGTCTCCGGCCTCGCCGGGCGCGGCCTCGACAACCTGATGAAGACGGTCTTCAAGACCTACGACCGCTGGAACCGGCGCATCTCCACGGGCGAGCTCAACCGCTGGTTCGCCGAGCTTCTCGAGCATCACCAGCCGCCGGCGGTCGCGGGCCGGCGCATCCGGCTGCGCTACATCACGCAGGTCTCGGCGCGGCCGCCGACCTTCGTCTGCTTCTGCTCGCGGCCCGAGGCGCTGCCGGAATCCTACAAGCGCTACCTGATGAACGGCCTGCGCGAGACCTTCGACCTCGAGGGCATTCCCGTCCGCCTGCACCTGCGCAAGCAGGACAACCCCTACGACAAGTCGTAGGGGCCGATCGTCCGGTCATTCGGGCGCGTGGTGCTCGGGAGGGCGGGGCGTCAGCCCTGCGGCTCGGGCGACAGCCAGCTCTTGCTCGGGAAGTCGAAGATCATCCCCGTGCGGTCGTTCTCCGGCGCCAGCATGTCGACGATGGCGGGCGCGACCTCGGCCGGGCGCGGCAGCGTCTCCGGGTCCTCGCCCGGCATCGCCTTGGCGCGCATGGCGGTGCGCACGGGCCCGGGGTTGAACAGGTTGGCCCTCAGCGGCGTCATCGCCACTTCCTGCGCGTAGATCCGCACCATCATCTCGAGCGCCGCCTTGGTGACGCTGTAGGGGCCCCAGTAGGCCTTGGCGCGGCGCGCGGCGCCCGACGTCATGAAGACGGCGCGGCCGGCGTCGGAGCTGCGCAGCAGCGGGTCGAGCGAGCGCAGCAGGCGCCAGTTCGCCGTCAGGTTCACCGCGACCGTCTCGTCCCAGTCCTTCGCCTTGACCTGCGACAGCGGCGACAGGACGCCGAGCACGCCGGCATTGGCGACCAGCGCATCGAGCCGGCCCCAGCGCTCGTGGATCGAGGCGCCGAGGCGGTCGAGCGCATCCATGTCCTTGATGTCGAGGGGCACGAGCGTGGCGCTGCCGCCGAGGCCGCGGATCTCGTCGTCGAGCTCCTCGAGGCCGCCGACCGTGCGCGCCACGAGAACCTGATGGATCCCGGTCTTCGCCAGCTCCTTCGCCACGGCATGGCCGATGCCGCGCGAGGCGCCGGTGACCACGGCGACGCGGTTTTCCCAGTTCGGTGTCATCTGGCTCCGTCTTCGGTGGGTCAGGCGGTCTCGGCGAGCAGCGAGAGCTGCTGCGCCCGCTCGGCGGCGGCGATGTCCCTGAGCGGGGTCGGATAGTCGCCGGTGAAGCAGTGGTCGGTGTATTGCGGCCGCTCGTTGTCGCGCCGCTCGTGGCCCATCGCGCGGTAGACGCCGTCGACGGAGAGGAAGGACAGCGAATCGGCGCCGATGAAGGTGCGCATCTCCTCGAGCGACATGGTCGCGGCGAGCAGGTTCTCGCGCTCCGGCGTGTCGATGCCGTAATAGTCGGAGTGGGTGATCGGCGGGCTGGCGATCCGCATGTGGACCTCCTTGGCGCCGGCCTCGCGGATCATGCTGCACGATCTTCACGGAGGTGGTGCCGCGCACGAGGCTGTCGTCGAGCAGGATCACGCGCTTGCCCGCGACCTGCGAGCGGTTGGCGTTGTGCTTGAGGCGCACGCCCAGCGCCCGGATCTGCTGCGTCGGCTCGATGAAGGTCCGGCCGACATAGTGGTTGCGGATGATGCCGAGCTCGAAGGGAATGCCGGATTCCTGGGAGTAGCCGATCGCCGCCGGCACGCCCGAATCGGGCACCGGCACGACGACGTCGGCATCGACCGGCGTCTCGCGCGCGAGCTCGAGGCCGAGATGCTTGCGCACCTCGTAGACGCTCTTGCCGCCGACGACCGAGTCGGGCCGCGCGAAATAGATGTACTCGAAGATGCAGGGCCGCGGCGCCTGCGGCGCGAACGGCTTGTAGCTCTCGATGCCGTCCTTCGAGATCACCACGACCTCGCCGTTCTCGACGTCGCGCACGAACTTCGCGCCGATGATGTCGAGCGCGCAGCTCTCGGAGGCGAGGATCGGCGTGCCGTCGAGGTCGCCGAGGACGAGCGGACGGATGCCGAGCGGGTCGCGGGCGCCGATCAGCTTCTTGTTGGTCATGGCGACCAGCGAATACGCGCCCTCGATCTGCTGGAGCGCGTCGAGGAACTTGTCGATGAGCTTCGTCTTCGCGGAGCGGGCGACGAGATGGAGGATCACCTCGGTGTCCGACGTCGACTGGCAGATCGCGCCGTGGCGGATGAGCTCGCGGCGCAGGCGTCAGCGCGTTCGTCAGGTTGCCGTTGTGGCAGACGGCGAAGCCGCCGCCGTGCAGGTCGGCGAAGAGCGGCTGCACGTTGCGCAGGATCGTCTCGCCGGTCGTGGAGTAGCGCACGTGGCCGATGGCGACCTCGCCGGCCAGGCGCTCGATCACCGAGCGCTTGGAGAAGTGGTCGCCGACGAGGCCGAGCCGGCGCTCGGACTGGAAGCGCTGGCCGTCGAAGGAGACGATGCCGGCGGCCTCCTGGCCGCGGTGCTGCAGCGCGTGCAGCCCCAGCGCCGTGAACGCCGAGGCGTCTGGATGGCCGAACACGCCGAAGACCCCGCACTCCTCGCGGAGCCGGTCCTCGTCGGGATCGAAATCGTCGGAAATCGTATGCGTGTCGCTCGAATTCATCGAGCACTCCTGTCTCGGTAGAAGCAGGCGTGGCCGCTACTGGCTCGCGCCATTCGTGCTGTCGAGGAGCTGGTTCAGGCCGTTCCGCTCGTTCGACTGGTAGCTCTGCTCGCTCGGCTGGTCCGCTGCGTCGGGATCGTCCGACTGGGGGGCGCTTCCGGCGGGCGGTGCCTCGCCGTCGGGCGTCCGGTTGCGCAGGCGGTCGAGGATCGCCTTCTCGGGGTCTTCCGGCAGAAGGGCGATGATCGAGTTGCCGGTCCGCTGCAGGATATCCTTGGAGCGCGCCTCCACGACCCATCTAGGCTGGTTTTGCTCGGGCACAAGCCAGGCAAAGAAAAGATACGCGATTACGACGATAAGAAGGCCGCGGGCCAGCCCGAACACGAACCCCAGGGTGCGGTCGACGGCGCCGATGCGGCTGTCGAGGATGAAGTCGGAGATGCGCATCGTGATGAAGGACACGATGAGGAGCACCAGGACGAACACGCCGAGGGCGAGGGTGATGTCGGCCAGCCAGTTCGGCTGCAGCTGCTCGCGCACGACGTCCTGGAAGCGCGGGAAGACGTAGAGGGTGACCAGCGCGGCCGCGACCCACGACGCGATCGACAGGACTTCGCGGGTGAGCCCCCGCACCATCGCCAGGAGCCCGGATATGAGCATCACGATGACGACGATGAAATCCAGGCCGGTGATGACCATATGGACGTGCCCCTTCTACTGCCGCTTGCCCCGCGGAGTGACTAGATAAGCCGAATCTCCAACGCGCGCAAAGCTATTGCGGCGCCGCATCCGAGCCCGCCGCGACGCGTGCCACGAGCTCCGCGAGGGTCGCCAGCGGCTCGAGCGGAAAGCCTTCGGCATCCTTGTCTTCCGCGGTTCCGGCGGGTCCCACGGCGGCGGCGAATCCGAGCTTCTGGGCCTCCCGCAGGCGCGAAGGCGCGTGTGGCACGGGTCGCACACCTCCCGACAGACTGATCTCGCCGAAGAACACGCGGTCGCTCGGCAGCGGCACCTGCGCCAGCGAGGAGACGAGGGCGGCGGCGGCGGCGAGGTCGGCGGCAGGCTCGGCGATTCGCAGGCCGCCGGCGACGTTGAGGTAGATGTCGTGGCCGCCGAGCTTCAGCCCGCAATGGGCGTCGAGCACGGCGAGCACCATCGACAGCCGGCTCGAATCCCAGCCGACGACGGCGCGGCGCGGCGTGCCGAGCGGCGAGGGCGCGACGAGCGCCTGGATCTCGACGAGCAGCGGCCGCGATCCTTCCATGCCGGCGAAGACGGCGGCGCCGGGCGTCTTCGCGTCGCGCTCGCCGAGGAACAGCGAGGAGGGGTTGGCGACCTCCTCGAGGCCGCCGCCGGTCATCTCGAACACGCCGATCTCGTCGGTCGCCCCGAAGCGGTTCTTCACCGAGCGCAGGATGCGGAAGCGGTGCGCCGAATCGCCTTCGAAGTAGAGCACCGCGTCGACCATGTGCTCGACGACGCGGGGGCCCGCGATCGTGCCTTCCTTCGTGACGTGGCCGACGAGCACGACGGTGGTGCCGGTCTTCTTGGCGAAGCGGATGAGCGCCTGCGCTACGGCCCGGATCTGCGTCACCGTGCCGGGCGAGGGATCGGCGGCATCCGTCCACATCGTCTGGATCGAGTCGATCACCACGAGGTCCGGCGGCGCATCGCCCAGCGTCGCCAGGATGTCCTCGATGCGGGTCTCCGCCCCAAGGCCCACCTTCGCCTGGGCGAGGCCGAGCCGGCTCGCGCGCAGCCGCACCTGGCCGATCGCCTCCTCGCCGGAGATGTAGACGACCTTGCCGCCGCGGTCGGCGAGCTTCGCGGCGGCCTGGATCAGCAGCGTCGACTTGCCGATGCCGGGATCGCCGCCGATCAGGACCGCCGAGCCGCGCACGAAGCCGCCGCCCGTCACGCGGTCGAGCTCGGCGATGCCCGTCGGCGTGCGCGGCGCGTCCTCGTCCTTGCCCGACAGCGGCACGAGCTCGACCACGCGGCCGCGGCCGACCGACTTGCCGGCCGCCGTCACGGGCGCCGCGGCCTCTTCCTCGACGATCGAGTTCCAGGTGCCGCAGGCCTCGCACCGGCCGGCCCAGCGGGGCGTGACGTTGCCGCAGGCCTGGCAGACATATTGCGGGCTTCGCTTGGCCATCAGCCGGGCGGCGCTCCGACGTAGTCGCGGACGAACCTGCGGCCGAGCCCGGTCAGCACCTCGTAGCCGATCGTGTCGGAGAGGTCGGCGACGTCGTCGACCGTGAAGTTGCGGCCGATCAGCTCCACCTCGGCGCCGGGCCGGACCAGCGCGTCGGGAAGGCCCGTCACGTCGACCGCGATCAGGTCCATCGAGACCCGGCCGACGAGCGGCGCCGGCTCTCTGCCGACGAAGGCGATGCCGCCCGGCCGCGCGTCCGCGCCGCCGGCCAGGCGCATGTAGCCGTCGGCATAGCCGGCGGAGACGATGGCGAGCCGGCTGTCGCGCACCAGGTGCTGGGCGGCGCCGTAGCCGACCGTCTCGCCCGCGCGCACGTCGCGCAGCTGCACGATCCGCGCCCTCATCGTCACCACGTCGCGCATCGGGTTGGCGACGCCGCGCATGGCGCGGCCGCCGTAGAGCGCGATGCCGGGGCGCACCATGTCGTAGTGGAACGCCCGGTCGCGCAGCGTGGCGGCCGAGTTCGCGAAGGAGGCGGGCGCCGCCGGCAGCTCGGCGCGCATCTCGTCGAAGCGCCGGCTCTGCTCGTGCGTCATGGGATCGCGGGAATCGTCGGCGCAGGCGGGATGGGTCATCACGAGCGAGAGCTCGAAGGCGTCGAGCGCGCCGCCGCGCGCCACGTCGACGCACTCTTCCATCGACAGGCCCAGCCGGTTCATGCCGGTGTCGACGTGGATCGCGGCGGGCAGGCGGCGGGAGCGGCTGCGGCAATGCTCGGCCCACTCCGCGATCTCGCCCGGCGAGCCGAGCACCGGCCGGCACTCCGTCTCCTCGAAGGCGGCGGCGCATCCGGGCGCCAGGCCGCCGAGCACGTAGACGGTCGCGCCGGGCGCCGCCTGCTTTCACGACGCGGGCCTCGCTGAGGAGCGCGACGAAGAAGGTGCGGCAGCCCGCGGCGGCGAGGGCCGGGACGGCGCGCGCGGCGCCGGTGCCGTAGGCGTCGGCCTTGACCACGGCCGCGGTCTCCGCGCCGAGCGCGCGGCGCGCGAGCTCGCGGTAGTTCCAGACGAGCGCGCCGAGATCGACGACAAGGCGCCCGGCGTGCTCGCCGAGCGCCCGTTCCGCCGGGGAGGACGGGGCCGAACCCGTCATTCGAAGCTCACCGGCATTCGGTTTTCGGCGGCGAGGTTCTCGAACCGGGTGAACTCGCCCTGGAAGGCGAGGTTGACGGTCCCCGTCGGGCCGTGGCGCTGCTTGCCGATGATGACCTCCGCGAGCCCTGCGACCCGCTCCATCTCCTCGCGCCACGTCTCGAACTCGGGCGTGCCTTCGCGCGGCTTCTTGTTCTTCAGGTAGTATTCCTCGCGATAGACGAAGAGAACGACGTCGGCGTCCTGCTCGATCGAGCCGGATTCGCGGAGGTCGGCGAGCTGCGGACGCTTGTCCTCGCGCGATTCGACCTGGCGCGACAGCTGCGACAGGGCGAGGATCGGCACGGACAGCTCCTTCGCCAGCGCCTTCAGGCCGGTCGTGATCTCGGTGATCTCGTTGACGCGGCTGTCGGAGGCGCGCTTGCCGGAGCCCTGCAGCAGCTGCAGGTAGTCGATCACGAGGAAGTCGAGCCCCTTCTGGCGCTTCAGCCGGCGTGCCCGCGCCGCCAGCTGGGCGATCGAGAGGCCGCCCGTGGCGTCGATGTAGAGCGGCACCTGCTGCAGCCGCGACGCCACCTCGACGAGCCGCTGGAACTCGCTCTCCGTCGTCTTGCCGCGGCGGATCGTTTCGGACGACACCTCGGCCTGCTCCGAAACGATACGCGTGGCGAGCTGCTCGGCCGACATCTCGAGCGAGAAGAAGCCGACGATGCCGCCGTTGATCGTCTCCAGCCGGCCGTCCGGCAGGGTGCGCGCCTGGTAGTGCTCGGCCACGCGGAACGCGATGTTCGTCGCGAGCGACGTCTTGCCCATGGCGGGGCGCCCGGCGAGGATCAGCAGGTCGGAGGGCTGAAGCCCGCCCATCACGTCGTCGAGGTCCGAGAGGCCGGTGGCGATTCCCGACAGGTGGCCGTCGCGCTGGTAGGCCTTCGACGCCATGTCGATGGCGTCCTTCAGCGCGTCGGAGAAGCGCAGGAAGCCGGCGCCGTACTTGCCGGTCTCGGCGACCTTGAACAGCTTCTGCTCGGCCACCTCGATCTGGTCGCCCGGCGTCGTGTCGACCGGCGCGTCGTAGGCGAGGTTGACCATCTCCTCGCCGATCGAGATGAGCTGCCGCCGCGTCGCGAGGTCGTAGATCGCGCGGCCGTAGTCCTCGGCGTTGATGATGGTGGTCGCGTCCGCCGCCAGCCGCGCCAGGTACTGCGGCACCGTGATCTCGCCGATCGGCTCCTCCTTCTCGACGAAGGTCTTGAGCGTGATCGGCGTCGCCGTCTTGTTGGCCCGGATCAGCCGGCTGACGATGTCGTAGATCCGCGAGTGCAGCGCCTCGAAGAAGTGCTCCGGCAGCAGGAAGTCCGAGACCCGGTAGAAGGCCTCGTTGTTGACCAGGATCGCGCCGAGCAGGGCCTGCTCGGCTTCGATATTGGCGGGCGGATGGCGGTAGTCGGCGTCCTGGGCGGGCGCCGGCCGGCGGTGGAGTGGCTCGATGCTCATGTCAGTATGGTGAACGAAAACCTACCCGCGCGCACGGCCGCAGCGGCGCGAAGCCACGGGATTCACGACTATGCACAGGCGCGAGCCGATTCGCCTTGCCGAATCCTTGACTCCGGCGCGCTTCTACTCCGCGGCCTGGCTCTGCAGCGCGGGGCGCTGGCGCTCCTCGTCCTTCAGGCGCAGCGCGTCTTCCGACTGCGTCATGTAGTTGCGGGTCATCGGCAGCGCGTCGATCCGCTTGGTGAGCTGGATCTGGAAGTTGACCATGCCGTCGTTGCGGAAGGAGAGCTCGGAGCCGACGAGGTAGAACTCCCACATGCGGCAGAACCGCTCGTCGTAGATCTCCCTGGCGCGGTCCCAGTTCTCGACGAACCGGTGCCGCCACTGGCGCAGCGTCTCGGCGTAGTGAAGCCGCAGGATCTCGATGTCGCTGACGATCAGGCCGGTCGGCTCGATCGCGTCCATCACCTCCGACAGGGCGGGGATGTAGCCGCCGGGGAAGATGTACTTCGCGATCCAGGGATTGGTGCTGCCGGGCGGCGAGGTGCGGCCGATCGTGTGGACGACGGCGACGCCGTCGTCGGACAGCATGTCGCGGATCTTCTCGAAATAGGTGCGGTAGTAGTTGACGCCGACATGCTCGAACATGCCGACCGAGATGACGCGGTCGAACGTGCCGGGCACGTCGCGGTAGTCGACGAGGTCGAAATGCACGCGGTCCTTGAAGCCGCTGTCCTCGGCGCGACGACGCGCCAGGGAGAGCTGCTCCTCGCTCAGCGTGATTCCGGTGACGTCGGCGCTGTAGTGCTCCGCCATGTAGAGGGCGAGGCCGCCCCAGCCGCAGCCGACGTCGAGGACGCGCTGGCCCGGGCGGAGGTCGAGCTTGGACGTCAGGTGCCGCTTCTTGGCGAGCTGCGCCTCGTCGATCGTCGCGTTCGGATCCTCGAAATACGCGCAGGAATACTGCCGGTCCCGGTCGAGGAAGAGGTCGTAGAGACGGGCGTCGAGGTCGTAGTGGTGCGCGACGTTCTGCTTGGCGCGCCCGGTCACGTTCCACTGGTTCAGGCGCCGGGTCACGAAGCGCATGGCGCGCTGCGCGCCGATCAGCAGCGGCAGCACCTTCACCGGGTCCTGGCCGAGGAGGAGGTTCATGAAGTCGTAGAGCGACCCCTCCTCGACGACCAGGAGGCCGTCCATGTAGGCCTCGCCCAGGGCCAGCTCCGGGTTCTTGAGCAGCCGCGCCTCTGTCGCGCTGTCGACGATGCGGACGACCACCGGCCGGCCAGACCCGTCACCCATCCGGTGACGTTGCCCGTGCGAGTCGATGATCGTCAGGTCGCCGCTCCGCACCAGCCGGGAGAGGGCGCTCCTGAGGATCCTGTTCATACCTACCTCACGCGAAACATCATTTTGCCGGATTTAATCACCTCTCCGGCTGAGGCTTCAACGTATCCTGCGTACAAATTGCGCCCGGAACGCAAAAAGGGAGGCCGCGAGGCCTCCCTTTCAATCGGCACATGCGCTGGGCGCATAGCTCAGGCGGGCTGCTCCTCCTCGGAGCCTTCCTCGTCGAGCTCTTCCTCGTCGAGCTCCTCGCCTTCGCCGGCCTCGAGAATGTAGTCGTTCTCGACCTGGGTCAGGTCCTCGCCGCGCGCCTGGCGCTCGGCCTCGTCGGCCGTGCGGGCCACGTTGATCGTCACCGTGGCCGTCACCTCGGGGTGCAGCTGGATGACGATCGGGAACATGCCCAGTTCCTTGATCGGCGAGTTGAGGTTCACCTGGCTGCGGCCGACCGTGAAGCCGGCCTCGGTCAGCGCCTCGGCGATGTCGCGGGTGGCGACGGAGCCGTAGAGCTGGCCGCGCTCGCCGGCCTGACGGATCATGATGACCGTCTGGCCGTCGAGGCGCGTGGAGACCGCCTCGGCCTCCTGCTTGGCCTGGAGGTTGCGGGCCTCGAGCTGCGACCGCTCGCGCTCGAAGCGCTCGCGGTTGCCGTCGTTGGCGCGCAGCGCCTTGCCACGCGGCAGCAGGAAGTTGCGCGCGAAGCCGTCCTTCACCCGGACCTCGTCGCCCATCTGGCCGAGGCGCGGAATGCGTTCGAGAAGAATCACCTGCATGTCGGCCTCCTCACTTCAGGACGTAGGGGAGCAGGCCGAGGAAGCGGGCGCGCTTGATGGCGCGCGCGAGCTCGCGCTGCTTCTTGGCCGACACCGCGGTGATCCGGCTCGGCACGATCTTGCCGCGCTCGGAGACGTAGCGCTGCAGGAGCTTCACGTCCTTGTAGTCGATCTTCGGCGCGTCGGCGCCGGAGAACGGGCAGGTCTTGCGGCGGCGGTAGAACGGCCGGCGGACCGGGAGCTGGGAAATATTGGGCAGAGACATGACTTACTCCCTATCTTCACGACGCGGACGGCTCTCGCGGTCGCCACGATCGCCGCGGTCACCACGATCCCGGTCGCCGCGTCCGCCGCGGTCACGGTCGCCGCGTCCGCCGCGGTCGTCACGGCCACCCGGGCCGCCGCGACGGTCGTCGCGGTCGCGCTTCTGCAGCATCGCCGACTGGCCTTCCTCGTGCTCGTCGACGCGGATGGTCATGAAGCGGAGGATATCGTCGCTGAGGCCCATCTGGCGCTCCATCTCGGCCACCGCGGCATGCGGCGCGGAGATGTTGAGCAGCGAATAATGGGCCTTGCGGTTCTTCTTGATGCGGTAGGCGAGGGGGCGAACGCCCCAGTACTCGACCTTGCCGACACTGCCGCCGTTCTCCTCGAGAACGGACTTGAACTGCTCTGTCAGGGTCTCGACCTGCTGGCCGGAGATGTCCTGACGAGCAAGGAACACGTGCTCGTACAGGGGCATGACTGCCTTTCCTCTTTCGACTCGTGATCGCACCACGGCGCAAAGCCTCGTCGGACGCCCCGGAAAGGCATGCGAGAAGGTTCGAGAGCGGAAACACAGGAAGCCGGATCGAGAGATCCCGTACCGCGCGCACGCGGCCTTCCCTTCAGCCTCCGGCCGTGGTGTGACCGGACCGGCGTGATATACGGAAATCCCGGCAAAACGCAAGGGCCGAGGGCGGCACGGCCGGCGGCCGCTTGACAAGCCGGCGTCGGCCGTGCGTCACACGAAGCCCTTCACGGGAAGGATCAACAGCCGGGAGTTCCTGATGTCCAGAGCCTTCGTCTTCCCTGGGCAAGGCAGCCAGTCCGTCGGCATGGGTCGCGAGATCGCCGACACCTACCGAAGCGCCGGCGCCGTCTTCGACGAGGTCGACAACGCGCTCGGCGAGAGCCTGTCGGAGATCATCTGGAACGGCGGCGAGGACCGCCTGAGGCTGACGGCCAACGCGCAGCCGGCGCTGATGGCGGTGAGCCTCGCGACGCTGCGCGCGCTGGAGGAGGAGGGCGTCCGCCTCGCCGACGCGGCCGCCTTCGTCGCCGGCCATTCGCTCGGCGAGTATTCCGCGCTCGCCGCGGCCGGCTCCCTGTCGGTCACCGACACCGCGCGGCTGCTGCGCACGCGCGGCCGCGCCATGCAGGAGGCGGTGCCGGTCGGGCAGGGGGCGATGGCGGCGCTGCTCGGCATCGACCTCGAGGCGGCGACCAAGATCGCCGCCGAGGCCGCGCAGGGAGAGGTCCTCGAGCGCCGCGAACGACAATGCGCCGGGCCAGGTCGTCGTGAGCGGCGCCAAGGCCGCGGTCGAGCGCGCGATGGAGCTCGCCAAGGAGCGCGGCGCCCTCAAGGCCGTCGAGCTTCCGGTCAGCGCCCCGTTCCATTCCGCGCTGATGCAGCCGGCGGCCGACGTGATGGCCGAGGCGCTCGCGAAGGTCGACATCAAGGCGCCCGCCGTTCCGCTCGTCGCCAACGTGACGGCCGCGCCGGTGACCGATCCGGAAGAAATTCGCCGGCTGCTGGTCGAACAGGTGACCGGCACGGTGCGTTGGCGCGAAAGCGTCATCCACATGGCCGGCGCAGGCGTGACCGAGCTCGTGGAGGTCGGTGCGGGGAAGGTCCTGTCGGGGCTCGCCAAGCGCATCGACCGTTCGGTCAAGGGCGTGCCCCTGAACACGCCCGCGGATATAAAGGCGTTCGCCGCTGCGATTCGCCAAAGCGAGGGATGAGACGATGTTCGACCTGACGGGCAAGACGGCGCTCGTGACGGGCGCCTCCGGCGGTATCGGCGGGGCGATCGCCCGCGCGCTGCACGGCGCCGGCGCCACCGTCGCGCTCTCCGGCACGCGCGCCGAGGCGCTGCAGGGCGTTGCCGGCGAGCTCGGCGAGCGCGCGCACGTCCTGCCGTGCAACCTCGCCGACACCGCGGCCGTCGACGCGCTCGTGCCGCAGGCGGAGGAGGCGATGGGCGAGCTCGACATCCTCGTCAACAATGCCGGCGTGACGCGCGACAACATCTTCATGCGCATGAAGGACGAGGAGTGGCAGACGGTGCTCGACATCAACCTGTCCGCCGCCTTCCGCCTGATGCGCGCCTCGGTGAAGGGCATGATGCGCCGCCGGCGCGGCCGAATCATCGGCATCACCTCGATCGTCGGCGTCACCGGCAATCCCGGCCAGGCGAACTACGCCGCCGCCAAGGCGGGCATGATCGGCATGTCGAAGTCGGTGGCCCAGGAGGTCGCCAGCCGGGGCATCACGGTGAACTGCATCGCGCCGGGCTTCATCGCCACGGCGATGACCGACGAGCTCAACGACAAGCAGCGCGAGACGATCCTCGGGCGGGTGCCGGCCGGCCGGCTCGGCACCTCCGAGGAGATCGCCGCGGCGGCGCTCTATCTGGCCAGCGACGAGGCCGCTTACGTGACGGGGCAGACCCTGCATGTGAACGGCGGAATGGCAATGGTTTGAGTGGGTTGGCGGAAGCATGCGGATGCCTTGCACAAGGCGGCGCGGCTTCTGGCCAAGCCCGGAAAAGTGTGTTACTAGCCGCCAAACTCCAGGCGATTAGACAGGAATTGCGTCTGGTGCTGTGGATACGGCAAGCTCGACTGGAGCGCCCCTCGCCGTATATCCCAGAGCTTCACGGCAACACGACTGGATGACTAGGCTTCGTTCGAGGAAGACAGAATGAGTGATATCGCGGAACGCGTGAAAAAGATCGTTGTCGAGCATCTCGGCGTGGAGCCGGAGAAGGTGACCGACAACGCCAGCTTCATCGACGATCTGGGGGCCGACAGCCTGGACACCGTCGAGCTCGTCATGGCCTTCGAGGAAGAGTTCGGCGTCGAGATTCCCGACGACGCGGCCGAGACGATCCTCACGGTCGGCGACGCCGTGCGCTTCCTCGAGAAGAACACAGACTGACGCCGCTTGAGCGTTGGTTCCCCGAACGAGAGTTGCGCTGACGTTGGTATGCGACGAGTCGTCATAACGGGCATGGGTATGGTGACGCCGCTGGGTTGCGGCGTCGAACATACATGGCGCAATCTTCTCGCCGGGAAGAGCGGCGCGCGGAAGATCGATGATTTCGATGTTTCCGACATTCCATCCAAGATCGCCTGCC
Organism: uncultured Alphaproteobacteria bacterium; assembly: GCA_963816555.1. Taxonomy (GTDB): domain Bacteria; phylum Pseudomonadota; class Alphaproteobacteria; order Rhizobiales; family Tepidamorphaceae; genus Lutibaculum. The sequence goes on from CAWFLD010000017.1 coordinate 46,991, forward strand.
GGATTCCGCGCGGCGACGGGTCGGACGGGACGTACAATCCCGACGACTGGATGGAGCCGAAGGAACAGCGCAAGGTCGACGACTTCATCGTCTTTGCGCTCGCCGCGGCCGATCAGGCGCTCGAGGATGCCGGCTGGCATCCCAAGAGCTACGAGGACCAGATCACGACGGGCGTGCTCGTCGGGTCGGGCATCGGCGGGCTGTACGGGATAGAGCAGGGCGCTCTGACCCTGAAGGAGAAGGGTGCTCGCCGTCTGAGCCCGTTCTTCATTCCCGGCCGCCTCATCAACCTCGCCTCCGGCTACATCTCCATCCGGCACGGCCTCAAGGGGCCGAATCACGCCGTGGTCACGGCGTGCTCGACGGGCGCGCATGCGATCGGCGACGCCTCGCGGCTGATCGGCCTGGGCGATGCGGACGTGATGGTCGCCGGCGGCACCGAGGCGCTCGATCTGCCGCATCGCCATGGCCGGCTTCTCCGCCTGCCGGGCGCTGTCGACCGGGTTCAACGACGAGCCGCAGAGGGCGTCGCGCCCCTACGACAAGGATCGCGACGGCTTCGTCATGGGCGAGGGCGCGGGCCTCGTCGTGCTCGAGGAATACGAGCACGCCAAGGCGCGCGGCGCGAAGATCTATGCCGAGGTCGTCGGCTACGGCATGTCGGGCGACGCCTACCACATCACCGCTCCGGCCGAGGATGGCGACGGCGCCTATCGCTGCATGCGGGCGGCGATCCGGCGCGCGGAAGTCGATCCTTCCGAGATCGACTACGTGAACGCGCACGGCACCTCGACGCCGCTCGGCGACGAGATCGAGCTCGGCGCGATCACGCGCCTGTTCGGCAATGCCGCCGCCAAGCTCGCCATGTCCTCGACCAAGTCGGCGATCGGGCACCTCCTCGGTGCGGCGGGCTCCGTCGAAGCGATCTTTTCGGCGCTCGCGATCCGGGACAATATCGTCCCGCCGACTCTCAATCTCGACTCACCGTCCGTGGAGACGGAGATCGATCTGGTTCCGCACGTCGCGAAGGAACGTGAAGTCAACGTCGTGCTCAGCAACTCCTTCGGGTTTGGCGGCACGAATGCTTCGCTCGTCCTGCGGCGCGTTCCGGACTAGGGCGCTCTTCCGCCACGACCGCCGGGACCGCCGTATTGCCGTAATCGCAGGCGACGGTCCGGTGGCCGGTCTGCTGCTGCGAGGTCACGGGTGAACGACAAGAATACGTCTGGGGGAGACACCGGATCCAGGGCTGCTCCGCGCAGTCCCAGGGAGGCGATCCAGCCGGAGCCGGCGCCGGGACCGCCCGGCGCGTCGCGGCGCGCACGGCACCCGGTGATCGTGGCCCTGAGCGGCGTCTTCACCTTCCTTCTTCTCCTGATCATCGCGGCCGGAGCCGTGTTCTACGCCGGCTCGGTGCAGTTCGAGGCGGCGGGACCGCTCCAGCAGCCGCGCACCGTGGTCGTGCCGCGCGGGCAGGGCACGCGGGAGATCGCCCAGCTTCTCGAGCGCGAGGGCGTGATCGACCAGTCGTGGATCTTCGTCGGCGGTCTCCTGATGGAGAAGGCGCAGGGCGAGCTGAAGGCCGGGGAGTATCTCTTCCCGGAGCACGCCAGCATGCGCGACGTCATGGACATCCTGATCAGCGGCAAGGCGATCCTCCATGCCGTCACGGTGCCCGAAGGCTACACGAGCCAGCAGGTCGTCGAGACCCTGCGCAACGACCCGGTCCTCGTCGGCAGCGTCGACGACGTCCCCGCCGAGGGGAGCCTGCTGCCTGAGACCTACAAGTTCACGCGCGGCACGACCCGCAAGCAGATGCTCGAGCGCATGCAGAGCGCCCACGACCAGCTCGTCTCGACGCTGTGGGAGAAGCGCTCCCCCGACCTGCCGCTCGAGACGCCGGAGGAGCTCGTGATCCTCGCCTCCATCGTGGAGAAGGAGACGGGCAAGGCCGACGAGCGCCCGCGCGTCGCGGCCGTCTTCCTCAACCGCCTGCGCCAGGGCATGAAGCTGCAGTCGGACCCGACGATCCTCTACGGCCTCTACGGCGGAAGCGCCTTCGAGGAGCCGCGCTCGATCACCCGCAGCCAGCTCGACGAGCCGAACCCCTACAGCACGTACCAGATCAAGGGGCTGCCGCCGACGCCGATCGCCAATCCGGGCCGCGCCGCGCTCGAGGCCGTCGCCAATCCCTCCCGCACGGAAGAGCTCTATTTCGTGGCCGACGGCACCGGCGGCCACGTCTTCTCGGAGACGCTCGACGAGCACAACCGCAACGTCTCGAAGTGGCGCAAGATCGAGAAGCAGCGTGGGACGAGACTCCGGCAACGGGTCCGGCGCCGCCGGGCAGTAGCGCCGCCCCGGCGGCCGAGGCTTGCCGGGCTTCCGGCACCGCGATAGTGTCGCCCGCGCGGCGTGGGGGACACGCCGCCTTCCCGCTTCCCGTTCCTCCTGACACTGGTTCGACGCGCATGGCCCTTGCGAGCATGACCGGCTTTTCCGGCGCCGAAGGCGCCGCCGGCGACTTCCGTTGGCGCTGGGAGCTTCGCTCCGTCAACAATCGCGGCCTCGACATCAGGCTGCGGCTCGGCACCGGCTGGGACCGTCTCGAGCCGACGCTCCGGCAGCGCCTGCAGAAGCGCATCGCGCGCGGCTCGGTTTCCGCGAACCTGAACTTCCACCGCCAGGCCTCGTCGGGCGGCGTCGTCATCAACGACGAGGCGCTCGAGCTCGTGCTGTCGGCCGCGCTTGCGCTCTCCACGCGGGCCAACCTGCCGGCGCCGACGCCCGAAGGGCTCCTGGGGCTGCGCGGCGTGCTCGAGGCCGAGGAGCAGGTCGGCCAGGAGGTCGGCGAGGAGGTCGAGGGCGCGATCGTCGACAGCTTCGACGAGGCCGTGAGCGCGCTGATCGAGGCGCGCGAGACGGAAGGCGCGCGCCTGAAGCGAGATCATCGAGGGCCAGCTTTCCCGCATCGCGGAGCTGACGGAGGCGGCCGAGAACTCGCCGGCGCGGCAGGCCGAGGCGATCCGAGAGCGTCTCGCGGCGCAGCTCGAGACGCTGCTCGGCGCGAGCCCCGCCCTCGATCCCCAGCGGCTTCACCAGGAGGCGGCGCTGCTGGCGAGCAAGGCCGACGTGCAGGAGGAGCTCGACCGGCTCAAGGCGCACGTGGCGTCCGGCCGCGAGCTTCTCGCCGAGGGCGGCGCGGCCGGGCGGCGGCTCGATTTCCTGGCGCAGGAGTTCGGCCGCGAATCGAACACGCTGTGCTCCAAGTCGAACGACGTCGGCCTGACGGCCATCGGCCTCGAGCTCAAGGCCGTCGTCGACCAGTTGCGCGAACAGGTGCAGAACCTTGCGTGAGGGCGTGACGGACGTGCCGGAGCGCCGCGGGCTCATCCTGGTGCTGTCGTCGCCCTCGGGCGCCGGCAAGACGAGCATCTCGCGCGCCCTTCTCGCGCAGGAGGCCGAGAGCGGCCACCGCATCGACCTGTCGATCTCGGTGACGACCCGGCCGCGCCGGCCGAGCGAAGTCGAGGGCGTCCACTACCATTTCCACAGCGTCCGCCAGTTCGAGGCGATGCGCGACAGGGGCGAGCTCCTGGAGTGGGCCGAGGTTCACGGCAACTGGTACGGCACGCCGCTCGAGCCGGTCGAGCAGGCGCTGGGGCAGGGCGAGGACGTTCTGTTCGACATCGACTGGCAGGGCACGCGCCAGGTCGAGCAGGCGATGCCCGAGGATGTCGTGACCGTGTTCATCCTGCCGCCGTCGATCGACGAGCTGCGGGCGCGGCTCGAACGCCGCGCCGAAGACGATCCAGATGTCATCGCCCGGCGCCTGAAGAACGCGCGCGACGAGATCCAGCACTGGCGCGAGTACCAGTACATCGTCGTCAACCGCGATCTCGAGGAGAGCGTCGAGGCCGTCCGCTCTATCCTGCACGCCGAGCGCCAGAGGCGCGACCGCCAGCCCCAGCTGCAGGCGCTGGCCGAGAGGCTCGTCAGCGCCGACTGAGGGCCTCGGCGGCGCGGCAGAGCCGCAGGAAGCCGTCGACCTCCACGTCCTCCGCCCGCTCGGTGCCGGGTATCCCGGCTGCCTCCAGCACCTCCTCGGCGTTCGGGAGCGCCGTCTTCAGGCTCGAGCGGAGCATCTTGCGGCGCTGCCCGAAGGCCGCCGCCGTGATGCGGGCGAGGGCGCCGGGCGCAATGCCCTCCGGCATTTGCCGCGGCACGATCTGGACGACCGAGGAGGTGATCTTGGGCGGCGGCGTGAAGGCGCGCCGGTCGACGTCGAACAGGATCCGCGGCGTGCTGCGCCACTGCGCGAGCACCGACAGCCTGCCGTATTCCTTCGCTCCCGGCGCCGCGACGAGGCGCTCCGCCACCTCCTTCTGGAACATCAGCGTCAGCGAGTCCCACCACGGCGGCCAGGCCTCGCTCGACAGCCAGTTCACCAGAAGAAGCGTGCCGACATTGTAGGGCAGGTTGGCCGCGATACGTGCCGGACCCTCGATCCGGGCGGCGACGTCGAGATCGGTCGCGTCGCCCTGGACGACCTCCAGTCGACCGGGAAAGGCCTCGACGAGCTCCTGCAGCGCCTCGACGCAGCGGGCATCCTTCTCCACGGCGATCACCCGTGCCGCGCCCTCGACGAGCAGGGCGCGCGTGAGGCCGCCGGGACCGGGGCCGATCTCGACCACGGTGGCGCCCTCGAGCGGCCCGGCGGCGCGGGCGATGCGGCGCGTCAGGTTCTGGTCGAGCAGGAAGTTCTGGCCGAGCGACTTGCGCGCCTGCAAATCGTACCGGCGGATCACGTCGCGCAGCGGCGGGAGCTCGGGTTCGGCGGCGCTCACCGCTCGCTCGTCGCGGTCAGCCGGTCGGCGAGGCGCAGGGCCTCGACGAGGCTTCTGGGGCTGGCGGTGCCGCGGCCGGCGAGCGACAGCGCGGTGCCATGATCGGGCGAGGTGCGCACGAAAGGCAGGCCGAGCGTGACGTTGACGGCGCGGTCGAAGGCCAGCGTCTTCACCGGGATGAGCCCCTGATCGTGATACATCGTGAGGACGGCGTCGTAGCCGGAGCGCGCCTCCGGGTGGAACAGCGTGTCGGCAGGGTAGGGGCCCCGCGCGTCGATCCCCTTGCCGCGCAGTTCGTCTATCGCCGGTGCGATGACGTCGCGGTCCTCCGTGCCGATCGTGCCGCCTTCGCCGGCGTGCGGGTTGAGCCCCGTCAGGGCCAGGCGGGGCGAGGCGATGCCGAACCGCTTCGTCAGGTCGCGGGCGACGATTTCCGCCGTCTCGACGATCAGGACCCTGGTGAGAAGCCGCGGCACCTCGCGGAACGGCACGTGGATCGTCACCGGCACGGCCTTGAGCTCGTCGCAGGCGAGCATCATCACGGGCCGCACCTGCCCCTCGACCCCGTCGAAGCTCGCCGCGAGCTCGCCGAGAAACTCGGTGTGCCCGGGAAAGCCGAAGCCGGCGGCGTAGAGATTGTCCTTCTGGATCGGCGGCGTCACGACGGCACGCGCGCCGCCGGACCTGACGAGCTCGACGGCCTCGGTGATCGACTCCACGACCGAGGGCGCGTCCTCCGGCGATGGCCGGCCCGCCTCTCCGCGCGCCACGGGCTGGCGCAGCTCGATCACCGGCAGGCCCGTGTCGAACACCGACGCCGCGTCCGCGGCCGAGGCGACCGCCTCGACCCCGGCCGTGACCCCGGCCTCCGCGAACCGGCGTCGCAGGAAGTCGGGATCGCCTATGCAGAGGAAGGGGGGAAGGGAGAGGGCCCGGCGATCGCGCCAGGCCATGCCGACGAGCTCCGGCCCTATGCCGCCGGGCTCTCCGAGCGTCACCGCAAGCGGAATGTCGGAAGGGCTCATGCGAGGGGGATCAGCGGCGCTCGATGACGGCGGCCTGCTTCAGATCGATCAGCAGCCGCCGCGACAGCCGCTGGCCCTCCTCGTTCAGCATCTCCGAGCGGATCTCGTTCTGCGCCGCGACGGTGTCCTGGACCTCCTCGCGCTGGCAGACGCCGATCACCTGCACGCCCTTGTCGATCTTGTCGGGGGGCGAGGCCTTGCCGATGGGAATGCCCGCCAGACGCTTCTGAAGCTCCTCCGGCAGGTCGGTCGAGCTGCGGCGCATCTCGTCCTGGACCACGGTGTCGCGGAAGTTCTTCGCGAGCTCGCGCGCCTTGTCGCACCCCGGGAACTGCTGGCTGTAGCGCGAGGCGTCCTGCATGCGCTGGCGGATATAGGCCTGCGAGCTGCCGTCGGGGATCACGAAGATGGTCGGCAGGAGCGTGTAGCGATAGCTCGTGGACTTCGCCTCCTCGCCCCGCTTCGACAGCTCCGCCTGCACGTCGGTGTCGCGGATGTTGACCTCGCGGCGCATCTGGCTGCGCACGACGTCGCGCCAGGCCAGGTCGGCGCGCAGCCGGCGCTTGAGCGTCTCCGGGTTGACGCCGTTCTGGCTCAGAGCCTGCGACAGCTGCGAGGGGCTGAGCTTCACGCGGGTCGCGATGTTGGCGTAGGCCTGATCGACCTCCGCCTCGTCGGCGGAGATGCCGAGGCGACCGGCCGCCTGCTGCTTCAGCTTCTCTTCGATCAGCTCGTCGATGGCCTGCTGGCGGGTTCCCTTTCCGCCGCTCGTCAGGCGGATGAGGGAGGTGCGCTGCTTCACGTCGTACTCGGTGACCGGGTCGTCGTTGACCAGCACGACGATCGACGACGCCCAGGCCGTGCCGGCGAGCGGCACCCCGGGCACGGCCGGAAGGCACGAGGCGGCGAGGGCGACGAGCGTCGCCAGCGTGATGCGTTTGAGAGTGTTCATCTCGCAACCGGTATGTGTGGGCTTTGGCTGCTCTTGCCGTGCGAACGCGTCGATATCAAGGCAATGGCCGCGTTCGCGCTCAGGAGCCGTCGGCGTTGTTCAGCGAGGTGCTGAACGACGCCTCCGTCACGGTACGGAGTTTGAGCGAGAAGGTCACGCGCTCGTCGGGCTCCGTGTTGCCGTCGCGGACGAAGGTGCGGTCGTACTGCAGCGCGAAGGCGACGCACTCGTTCTCGTAGCCGATGCCGAGCGACTGGGAGATCCACTGCGGCGCGCCGTATTGGTCGGCGATGGTGCCGTCGGGATTCTTCACGAACGTCGTCGGGCCTTCCAGCTCGTATCTCGCCCCGCCATACAGCCTGCCACCGGTCGGTGAGCTGCAGGGACGCGTTGCCCTGGATCTCGCGCCGGTTGTCGGTGGTGCCGGTGAAGGGATCGGCGGAGATCTCGCTGTAGATGGCCGAGCCCGTCACCTTGCCGATCGTGCCGCGCACCTGGAGATCCTGTCGCATCAGGTCCAGGCTGTCCTCGTCGAGCCTGACCCGGGTGCCGATCTCGATGCTGTCGTTCGGCGAGATGTAGAGGCCGGCCACGTAGTCCGAGCGGTCCGTCCCGAGGCCGCTGCCGAGCGGGAAGGGGTTGTTCCCGGCGAGCTGGTAGGACTGGCCGAACAGGCCGCTCGCCGAGAAGCCCGAATTGGTCTGCAGCTTGTACCGCATGCCGGCGTTGAGCCGCGTGCCGCCCTCGACGAGGTCGTAGCCCGAGAACTTGTCGTGGTCGAACAGGTTCGTGTCGTCGAAGACGAAGCTGATCGCGTCCTCGTTCGGGAGGTAGCTCTCCCCCTGCACCACCTGGTTTCCGTAGTACTGTGCGGTCCAGTTGTTCTGGGCGTCGGGCCGCACCAGAAGCTGCGCGATCGGCTCGAAGATCTGGTAGCCCCAGCCCGCCGAGACGAGGATCGGCCAGCGACCCTCGACGCCCGCCGTGGCCATGCCCCGGACGACGCTCTCGCTGCCGGTGTTGATGAAGTCGCCGATGACCGGCTGACCGTTCGCGTCGGTCGTCGTGTAGGGGTTGTCGATGTCGACCGCATAGACGTCGCCGCGCAGCGAAGCGAACGGCGTCACGATCTGGCCCATCGGCGTGACGAGGCTGCGCTCCCAGTCGGCCTGCGCAACGAAGCGCGTCGTCGTGCCCGGGACGCCCGAGCAGCCTGCAATTGTCCCGCAGGGTCGCTCCGTCATAGGCGCCGAGAGCTGTGCTGCCGTTGTCTTCGAGATACACGAGCGGACAGGCCGAGGTGGAGCTCGACTGGACGAAGTCCGGATCGGAGCGCGACAGGCTCAGGAAGTTCGAGTTGATCGACAGCTGGCCGCCGAGGACCGGGTTGTCGAAGATGTACTCATAGTCGACCACCGGGTGGACGACCGGGAGCTCGTTGTCGAAGTCGGTGTTGCCGACCCATTTGCCGCTGCTGTCGAAGACGAGACCGGAGCTCGTGTCGACGTCCTGCAGCAGCTGGTAGTTGATGATCCGGGCGTCGAAATAGTTGCTCGCGCTCATCCCCGTGAGGAAGATGTTGTCGCGCAGCTCCGTCGCATTGGTGAAGTAGTAGTCGTCGTAGAATTTCGCGTCGCTCAGCAGGTGGCCCTGGAAGCCCCACTGCCAGAACTCGTTGATGTTGAACAGGCCCTTGGTCTCGAGGAATCCGCGCAGCTTCTGGTCCGACTGGAAGCCGGCGACCTGGGTCGTGCCCGAGTACGTGGCGAAATTGTCCGGGTTCAGCTGGTCGATGAACGCGCCGCGCACGCTGTAGGCGCCGTTCACCAGCCTGTGGCGCCACTCGACGTCGGTCAGCAGGCCCTGCTCCGAGAACGCCGACTCCTCGACGGTGAGGTCGTAGTTGGGAGCGAGGTTGAAGAAGTAGGGAATGCCGACGCTGAAGCCGACGTCGGAGGTGTAGTGGATCTCGGGGTGCAGGAAGCCGGACTTCCGCTTCACCGTGGGGTCGGGATGCTGGAAGTAGGGCGTGTACGCGACCGGCAGGCCGAACATCTCGAAGGTCGCGTCCTCGTAGCGGACGACCTTCTCCTTCTGGTCGTGAATGATCCGCTTCGCCTTGAACTGCCAGATCGGCGCGCGCTCGGGATGCTCCTGGCACGGCTTGCAGGCGGTGTAGACGCCGCGGTTGAAGATGGTCGTGTTGTCGTCGATGCGCTCGGCCGTCGCGGCGGCGAACCGCGCGTTGTCCGGCGTGACGAGCGTCAGCTCCTCGAGGAAGCCCTCCCGGAAATCGTCGGAGAGCTCGACCTTGTCGGCGTAGATGACGTTGCCGTCGGGCTCGGTGACCTTGACGCCGCCGTTCGCGTAGACGCGCTGCGACTTCTGGTCGTAGGTCACCTCCGCGGCCTCGACCGCGTAGCCCTTGTAGTAGATCACGACCGTGCCGACCGCGGAGACGCGGTCGTTGTCATAGTCGTAGACGAGCTGGTCGGCCTCCAGAAGCATCCGGGCGTCCGGATCGTTGGCCGTCGCACGGTCGAAGGGAGAGGTCGACAGGGCCGGCTGCGCCTGCACCGCCGAGGCGGTCCCGAGGCACAGCAATACGCACACGGCCGCCGCAAGGCGGACGCGAACGGCACCCATCTCGATCCGACGCCGAAACATTGTCATCGGCTAACCGTCTTCCTGGAAAAGAAGCAGAGTTGTCCCCCATAACAGCGCGATGATGGGCGGAGCCCACGCCGCCACGACAGGTGCAATCGCTCCGGCAGTCGCCAGGTCCGATGCCAGCTTGGTTACCACATAAAGCACGAAGCCGGCGACCACACCACCGAGAATCATCTGCCCCACGTTACCGAACCGGAAGACGCGCAGCGAGACGGTTGCAGCGATTAGAACCATGGCGCAGAGGAGTAAAGGCCTTGCTAAGAGCATCTGGTATTGCAGGCGGTAGGGCACCGAGGAGATGCCCGTGCGCTCGGCGATTCTCTGGTGCGAGGGGAGCTCCCAGAACGGCACGGTGTCGGCCGAGGCGACGCTCTCGCGAACCTGCTCGCGCGTCAGGTAGGTGCTGATCAGGTAGGTCGGGTAGTGCTCGGGCGGGCGGCCCGGCTCGATCACCTCGACGTTGATGAGCCGCCACCGGCCGTCCTCGATGTCGGCGCGGCCGGCCTCGACGCGCTCCACGAAGTGCCCGTCCTTGTCGTAGATGAAGGCCGTGACGCGCCTAAGCCGCTCGCCGTTGTTGTCGCTGATCCTCGCATGCAGCACCGAGGCGCCGTCGACGCCGTTCTGGCGCAGCCAGATCTGCCGTCCGAACGAGGCGCCGAAGCCCTCCACGCCCTCGTCCGTGAACGATTCGGCGAAGAGGGTGGTGTACTTGCCCTTCAGGTAGGCGGCGAAGGGATTGAAGGCCGTGGTCGCGAAGATCCCGATTCCGAGCGCCAGCAGGAAGGCCGGCCCGATGAACTGCCAGACGGAGACGCCGACCGCACGCACGACGACGAGCTCCAGGCTGCGCGACAGCATGAGGAAGCTCGACATCGCGGCGAACAGGGTCGCGAACGGCAGGATCTGCTCGGAAAGCGTGGGAATGCGGTAGCACGTGAGCAGCAGCACCGTGCCGAGCCCGACATCGTGGGTGGAGGCGCGGCGCAGGTTCTCCACCGTCTCGATGAAGAAGATGAGCGCGACGCAGATGGCGAGCGCGCCCAGGAAGCTGAGGACGAAGCGCTTGCCGAAATAGACGGCGAGGGTGGTGCGACTCATTGCCCGGGCGCGGCCTCCATACGCCCGAACAGTCGGCGGCGCACGACGGGCGGGATCATGAACATGATGACGTCCATCGGGGTCGGGAGGAGGTAGATCAGGCGTGCGATGATCCCTTCCTGCCAGAACGCGGCGGAACCGGCGGCCATGATCGCCAGGATGGGAATGCCGTACATGACATAGACCCCCGCCGCCTGGCTGGTCGCCATGCTGGCGGCCGCGAAGCCGGCGGTCCGCACCGCCGTCGTGGCGAGGACCGCGAGGATCATCGAGTTGCCGCGGCCCTGGCGGTTGGTCCTGGGGTGTCCCAGCGTCGCCAGGGCGATGAGCACGAAGACGATCGGATAGAGGATGTTCACGAAGCGGTCGTGCAGCTCCGACCTGAAGCGCCCCGGCTGCTCCTTGTAGTACGTGTTGTCCGGATCCGGGTTCATCAGCTCCGAAAGGCGCATCTCGCGAGGATGATACTCGATCTTCTTCGTGCGCTGGCTGAGGCTCGAGAGATCGTAGACGTAGTTGTCGAAGCGGACGATCGAGATCTCGTCCTTGTCGCCCTCCTGCTGCTGGATGCTGCCGTTCTGCATCGCCAGGTAGGCCTGGTCCCCGACCCGGACGATGCGCCCCTCTTCGGCGAGGTAGGTCATCACCTTGCTCGGGTCGCGCCAGTCGTAGACCAGGAGACCCTCGAGGGTCCCGTCGGGCCGGCGGTCGCGGATGTGGAACGTCAGGCGCGGGCCCGCCGGCGTGAAGCGGCCGGGCTCGACGATGTCGGTCAGCACGTCGGCGCGGATCTGGGCGACGAGGTTGCGCAGCTCGCGCGCGCTCTCGGGGACCAGATAGATGCTGATGAAGCCCGTCATGATCGCCACGAGGACGGCGAGCAGCATGAACGGCCGTCCGACGCGGCGCGGCGACGCGCCGGCCGCATGAATCACGACGAGCTCGGAATCGGTGTTCAGCTTGTTCAGCGTGAACAGGCAGGCGATCAGCAGCGCCACCGGCGCGATCACCATGACGAGCGCCGGCAGCGCGAGCATGGTGATCTCCAGGAACAGCCACAGCGTCTGCCCCTGGCTCGTCAGGAGGTCCACCTCGCGCAGCGCCTGCGTCACCCACACCACGCCCGTCAGCGTGATGAGCGCGGCGAGGAACGCGGTCACCAGCATGCGGAAGATGTAGGATTCGATGAGAGACAGCATGCGCGGGTCGGCCGGGAGCGGAAGATGGTTGGTTCCTGTCTGGCCCTAATCCGCCTTGATGGCAACATTCGGTCGCTCGGCCGGCGATCCGGCGGCCGGGTCGCGCCGGATCGGCACATGGTGTAATCGGATGGGGCGCGACGCTTGGGCCCTGCATCGAGGCGGGCCTTCCCGACGGTCCATCCAACGCAACGGAAGTCTCCATGGCTGATCATCCCGCTATCTCGTTCGACAAGGCGACGCTTCCTGCCGAGGGCACGCTCGTGCTCTTCGCCACCGACGGGGGCGAGCTGTCGGCGCTGGCGCGCGAGCTCGACGGGCAGGTCGGCGGCGCCATCACGCGCGCGGCGGGAATCGCGAAGTTCACCGGCAAGAAGAAGACCTCGCTGTCGCTGCTCGCGCCGGCCGACAGCGCCCTCGACCGGATCATCGTGGTCGGCCTGGGCGAGCCCGGACGGCTCGGCGAGACGGACTGGCAGGCCATCGGCGGATACGTGCTCGGCAAGCTCGACGGCCACGTCGCGGCGCTGTCGGTGCTGGCCGAGACGGCCGGCGGCCCGGTGACGCCCGCACAGGCGGCGCAGATCGGCCTCGGCATGAGGCTCGGCGCCTACCGCTTCGAGAAGTACCGGAAGGGCAAGGACGAGGAGGAGCCGAAGCCGGGCGCGGGCGCGGTCACCGTGCTCGTCGAGGAGCCGCAGGCGGCCGCCGACGCCTTCGCGCCGCTCTCGGGGCTCGCGGACGGCGTCAATCTCGCGCGCGACCTCGTCAACGAGCCGGCCAACCTGCTCGGCACGGCCGAGTTCGCGGCGGCGGCGGAGGCGCTGGCCCCGCTCGGCGTCGAGGTCGAGGTGCTGGGCGAGAAGGAGCTCGAGGAGCTCGGCATGCGCGCGCTGCTCGCCGTCGGCCGCGGCAGCGACGAGGAGAGCCGCGTCGCCATCATGCGCTGGAACGGCGCCTCCGACGCGGACGCGGCCCCGGCCGCCTTCGTCGGCAAGGGCGTGGTGTTCGATGCCGGCGGCATCTCGATCAAGCCGGCCGGCGGCATGCAGGACATGAAGGGCGACATGGGCGGGGCTGCCTGCGTCGTCGGCCTGATGCACGCGCTCGCCGCCCGCAAGGCGAAGCTGAACGCGGTCGGCATCATCGGCCTCGTCGAGAACATGCCCGACGGCCGGGCGCAGCGGCCGGGCGACATCGTGACCGCGAGGTCGGGACGCACGATCGAGGTGATCAACACCGACGCCGAGGGCCGGATGGTGCTGGCCGACCTCCTCGACCTCGTCCAGGAGCGCTACAAGCCGTCCTTCATCGTCGACCTCGCGACGCTGACCGGCGCCGTCATCGTGGCGCTCGGCCACGAATATGCGGGCCTCTTCTGCAACGACGACGAGCTGGCGCAGCGTCTCGTCGCGGCCGGCGAGGCCAGCGGCGACAAGGTCTGGCGCCTGCCGCTCGGCAAGGCCTACGACAAGCTGATCGATTCGAAGTTCGCCGACGTCAAGAACACCGGCGGCCGCGCCGCGGGCTCGATCACCGCCGCGCAGTTTCTCGGCCGGTTCGTCGGGCAGGGCCAGGCCTGGGCGCATCTCGACATCGCCGGCACCGCCTTCGACGCGCCGCAGAGCGACACGAATCGCAGCTGGGCTTCGGGCTTCGGCGTCCGCCTGCTCGACCGGCTGGTGCGCGACCACTACGAGGGATGAGGCAGGCGAGGTAGGGGATGGACGTCTTCTTCTACCACCTCGAGAACCGCCCGCTCGAGGCGGCGCTGCCGGTGCTGATCGAGAAGAGCCTGGAGCGCGGCTGGCGCGTCGCCGTCCACTGCGGCAGCGACGAGCGGGTCCAGATGCTCGACACGCATCTGTGGACCTACGACGACGCCTCCTTCCTGCCGCACGGCACGGACCGCGAGGCCGACGGCGCGCTGCAGCCCGTCCTCCTGACCACGGGCCAGGAGAACCGCAACGGGGCGGCGGTGCGCTTCCTCGTCGATGGCGCGACGCTCGAGGCCCTCGAAGGCTACGAGCGGATCGTCTTCATGTTCGACGGGCGCGACGAGGGTGCGGTGCAGCAGGCGCGCGAGGAGTGGAAGCGGGCGAGGGCGGCCGGGCTCGAGGTCACCTACTGGCGGCAGTCGCCGAACGGCAAGTGGGAGCGCAAGGCCTGAAGGCTACTCGGCCGCCATCGCCTCCTCGAGCTCCGCGCTCGCCATCAGCCAGCTCTCCTCCGCCTCGTCCTTGGCACGGGCGGCGTGCGAGCGCTTCTGGGCAAGGCTCGCCCCCTTCGCCGGATCGCGGGTGAAGAGGTCCGGATCGGCCATCGCCTCGTCGAGCTTCCCGATCTCCTTCTCGAGCCGGGCGACCTCCTTCTCGAGGTCGGCGATCCGCTTCCTCAGCGGCTTCGTCTCCTCGCGCCGGGCAGCGGCGGCGCGGCGCTGCTCGGCCTTGTTGGCGGCGGCCGCGCCGGACGAATCGTCCTCCGGCCTCTCCGCCTTCTCGGATTTGTCGGCCTTCTCCGTCTTCTGGCTCTGCAGGACGTGGCGGCGATAGTCGTCGACGTCGCCGTCGAACGCCTTCACGGCGCCGTCGGCGACGAGCCACAGCCGGTCGGTGACCGCCTCGAGGATGTGCCTCTCGTGGCTGATCACGATGACCGCGCCCTCGTACTCGTTGAGCGCCTCGATCAGCGCCTCGCGCGAATCGACGTCGAGATGGTTGGTCGGCTCGTCGAGGATCAGGAGGTGCGGCCTCTGGAAGGCGGCGAGGCCGATGAGCAGCCGCGCCTTCTCGCCGCCGGAAAGCTTCGAAGCCTGCACGTCCGCCTTGTCGGAGCCGAAGCCGAGCTGGTCGGTGCGCGCGCGCACCTTCGCCTCGTCCTCCTTCGGCATCAGGCGCCGCACCTGCTCGACCGGCGTCAGCGAGGGATCGAGCTCGTCGAGCTGGTGCTGGGCGAAGAAGCCGACGCGCATCCGCTCCGGCCTGCGGATTTCGCCGGCCATCGCGGGCAGGCGGCCCGACGAGGAGCTTGGCGAGCGTCGACTTGCCGTTGCCGTTGGCGCCGAGCAGGCCGATGCGGTCGTCCGCGTCGATCCGCAGGTTGAGGCGAGAGAGGATCGGCTTCCCGTCGTAGCCCACCGAAACGCCTTCCATCGCCACGAGCGGCGAGGCGAGGGGCTTCTCCGGCGCCGGCAGGTGGAAGGGCCGCACCGTCCCCTCGACCACCGCGGCGATCGGCTCCATCTTCTGGAGCATCTTCATGCGGCTCTGCGCCTGGCGCGCCTTGGTGGCCTTGGCGCGGAAGCGGTCGACGAAGGCCTGCAGGTGCGCGCGCTGCGCCTCCTGCTTCTTGCGGTGCTTCTCCTGCAGGAGAAGCTTCTCGCGGCGCTGCCGCTCGAACTGGTCGTAGTTGCCGCTGTACGAGGTCAGGCGGCCGCCGTCGAGGTGGACGATCACGTCGACGGCCCGGTTCAGAAGGTCGCGGTCGTGGCTGATGACGAGGAAGGTGCGGGGGTAGCGCGCGAGGTAGCTCTCGAGCCACATCACGCCCTCGAGGTCGAGATAGTTCGTCGGCTCGTCGAGAAGCAGCAGGTCGGGCTCGGAAAACAGCACCGCCGCCAGCGCCACGCGCATCCGCCAGCCGCCCGAGAATTCCGACAGCGAGCGGCTCTGCGCGGCGCTGTCGAAGCCGAGCCCGGCGAGGATGCGGGCGGCGCGCGCTTCGGCGCCATAGGCGTCGATGTCGGCGAGCCGCGCGTGGATCTCGCCGATCCGCGCGCCGTCCTGCGTCCGCTCCGCCTCATCCATGAGGCGCGTCCGCTCGGTGTCGGCGGCGAGCACGAAGCTCAGGAGCGAATCCGGCCCCTCGGGCGCCTCCTGCGCCACCGAGCCGAGCCGCATCCCGTCCGGCATGGTGATGTCGCCGCCCTCCGGCGGTATCTCGCCGCGGATCAGGCGGAACAGGGTCGTCTTGCCGGCGCCGTTCGGCCCGACGAGGCCCGCCCGCGAGCCTTCCGGAAGGACGAGGCTGGCGCCGTCGAACAGCGTGCGGCCGGCCAGGCGGTAGACGAGGTCCGAGATCTGAAGCATGGCGTGGCGAAGTCCGGCGTTGGGCGAAGGGCGGTACACGAGCGGCGGGATCGGCGTGTCACGCCAATGTGTGCACGCGGCGGAGATCCGCCCAGTCTCCGCGCTCCTATCTTCACGCAGGGAACGGCGCAAGCTCCGGCGGCGCCGGCAGCCAGGAAGGAGTTCACGATGCGTATGTCAGCAGTCCTCGCCGCCGCTCTCGTGGCGGCTTGCGTGTCACCGGCGCTGGCCGAAGGCCCCGGCAGTTTCGCGCGCTTCACCAACAACAGCTACGGCATGGTGTTCGTCGACGTCTCCTACGTCGCCTCCGACGCTTGCCAGACGATCCTCAGCATGCGGCGCGAGGCCCCTCGCGGCGTCACGATCGGGCCCCGCAACGTGCCGCTCACGGTGGTCGTCGGCGCGAACCCCGCCGGGTGCGGCGACAGCCGGGTCGTGCGCAGCACCGGGCGCGTGCCCGGTGGCCTGATGCCCGATCTCCTCGAGATCTTCTTCGTGACGCCGCAGGGACACGTCCTCAAGCACGAGAAGGTCGCCATCCAGGAAGGGTGACGGGCGAAGGCGCGAGGCGCCTCCTGAGAAACCGTCGCGCGTGGCGGAGGATTGTTCCGGCGGGGCCGGCGCCCCATCTGCCGACAGGAGGATGCAACAACCATGGGAATCCGCATGAGACTGTCTCGCAAGCTCGCCGTGGCCGGCGCTGCCGCGGCGCTCCTGGGCCTTTCGGCGGTGACGGCCGACGCGGCGCCGCCCTTCGCCGGTTCGAGCTACGCCACGACGCGCGGGCCGGGCAACTCGGTTCTCGGCGCAAGCGGCGGCCCGGTGCGCGTCGGGGCGCATCTGCCCCCGTCGCTCGCCTGCTCGCAGGTCGTCTCCGTCGACACCGGCGCCGGCTATTTCGAGAACCCCGGGCTCAACGCGCTCAACGCCGCGCCGGTGCGGGTGAAGCTCGCCGCCGGGCCCTGCGGCCCGCAGTGGCGGCAGGAATGGGTGAGCTTCACCGTGCCGAACCCGGTCAGCAGCGACATCCTTCGCCTGACCTTCGAGGATGCCGCGGGCCGTACGCTCTACTCGGAGAAGGTCGCGATCTCGTCCAACGGCTCGCCGTCGGGCGGCGACGACTGAGCCTCAGCCGAGGCCGTCGCCGCTCTCGCGCTGGTAGTAGATGAGGTCGAGCGACGGCGCTTCGCCCGCGAGCTGGGTCATCAGACAGTGCACCTGGCCACGATGGTGCGTCTGGTGGTTGAAGAAGTGGGCGAGCGCCGGCGCGAGAGGTTGCGTGACATCGCGCGGATTGGTGATCGGCCGGTAGGTGAAGGTGCCGGCGAGCAGCTCGTCGCTCAGTCCCTCCGCCCAGGCGACGATGCGCTCGTCCTCCGCGCGGCGGGCCTCCCGAAGCTCCGGGAGCGAATCGTAGGGGCGCTCGTCGAGCCGGGCGTGCACGGGCCCCTCGCCGGTGAAGCGATGCATCCAGATCCTGTCGGTGACCACGAGATGGTTCAGCGTGCCGTGGACCGAGCCGAAGAAGGCGCCCTTCTCGGCGCGGTAGTCCTCTTCCGGCAGTCGTGCGGCGGCCTCGTAGACGAGGCTGTTCGCCCAGCGGTTGTAGCGCGCCATCATAGCGAAGTGATGGTTCATGGGCCCGTTCATCTGGTATGGTTCCTCCGCATATAGGTCAGCCATGCTGACATAACGCCGGGCGGGACACCACGGGGAGGTGCGGGCGATGACGCGGATTCTCTACGACCTTGCGGATCGCGAGGAGTGCCGGTTCAGCCCCTATTGCTGGCGCGCCAAGATGGCGCTGGCGCACAAGGGGCTCGACTTCGAGGCGAGGGCCGTCCCGTTCACCGGCATCCCGGGCATTCTCGACGGCAGCCACAAGACGGTGCCGGTGCTCGACGACGACGGCCAGGTCGTGTCCGACAGCTTCCGCATCGCGCTCTACCTCGAGCGCGCCTACCCCGATCGGCCGAGCCTGTTCGGCGGCCCCGGCGGGGAGGGCGCGGCGCGCTTTCTCGAGCAGTGGACGAACATGACGGTCAATGCCGGTGCCATCACCATGATCGTCGCCGACATCCACGACAGGCTTTCCTCCGCGGACCAGGCCTATTTCCGGCAGAGCCGCGAGGCCCGCTTCGGGCGCCGCCTCGAGGAGGTCCAGGCCGGCCGCAGCGACCGCCTCGCCGATCTCCGCAAGGCACTCGCGCCGGCGCGGAAGACGCTGGAAATGCAGCCTTTCCTCGGCGGCGAAGCGCCGC
This sequence comes from uncultured Alphaproteobacteria bacterium, assembly GCA_963816555.1. Taxonomy (GTDB): domain Bacteria; phylum Pseudomonadota; class Alphaproteobacteria; order Rhizobiales; family Tepidamorphaceae; genus Lutibaculum. Next base: position 65,134 of record CAWFLD010000017.1, read on the forward strand.
TGTTCACGGATTACATCCTGTTCGGCTCGCTGCAGTGGGTGCGGGTCTCGAGCCCGTTCGCCCTCATCGAGGAGGGCGATCCGCTCGGCGTCTGGTTCGAGCGCTGCCTCGATCTCTTCGACGGGCTGGGACGAAGCATGCCGGCGGCGCAGGCTGCGGCTTGAGAGGCGAGGGCGGCCGGGCTATACAGCCGCCGACCGAGGCCGGCTGACCGGCACTCTCAAACCAAGCCCGACCCTCACACGAGCACGAAGAGACGAGCGCCATGGCGACCGAACGCACCCTTTCCATCATCAAGCCGGATGCGACCGCCCGCAACATCACGGGCAAGATCATCGACAAGCTCGAGAGCGCCGGCCTGAAGGTCGTCGCGCAGAAGCGCGTCCGCTGGACGAAGCAGCAGGCCGAGAAGTTCTACGAGGTCCACAAGGAGCGCCCGTTCTACAACGACCTCGTGACCTTCATGACGTCCGGCCCGATCGTCGTCCAGGTCCTCGAGGGCGAGGGCGCCGTCGCCAAGAACCGCGAGGTGATGGGCGCGACGAACCCGAAGGACGCCGCCCCCGGCACGATCCGCGCCGAGTTCGCCGAGGACATCGAGCGCAACTCGGTGCACGGCTCCGACAGCGCGGAAAACGCCGCCAACGAGATCAAGCTCAACTTCTCCGACGACGAGATCGTCGGCTGAGCGACCGCCATCCGGCGAAGGACGGGCCGGCCCATCGGGCCGGCCTTTTCTTTGCCTGAGGCCGGCACTACCCTCCCCGCCGAGGAGCCCCCGCATGAACCGACCGCTCGATCGCCGCCTCGCCGCATCGGCCTGCCCGCACGACTGCCCGTCGACCTGCGCCCTCGAGGTCGAGATCCTCGACGGCGACACGATCGGCCGGGTGCGCGGGGCGAAGGACAACGCCTACACCGCCGGCGTGATCTGCGAGAAGGTGGCGCGCTACGCGGAGCGGCTGCATCACCCGGACCGGCTCCTGCATCCGCTGCGGCGGACCGGCCCGAAGGGCTCCGGCCAGTTCGCGCAGATCTCGTGGGACGAGGCGCTCGACACCGTGGCGGCCGAGTTCCTGAAGGCCGAGGCGGCGCACGGGGCGCAGGCCGTGTGGCCCTACTTCTACGCCGGCACGATGGGCCTCGTGCAGCGCGACGGCATCCACCGCCTGCGCCACGGCAAGCGCTACTCCCGCCAGTTCGACACGATCTGCACCAATCCCGCCTGGACGGGCTACATCGCCGGCACCGGCCTCCTCGCCGGCCCCGACCCCCGCGAGATCGCGCTGGCCGACGTCGTCGTGATCTGGGGGACGAACGCCGTCTCCACCCAGGTCAACGTGATGACCCACGCCATGAAGGCGCGGAAGACGCGCGGCGCCAGGGTGGTCGCGGTCGACGTCTACATGACGCAGACCATGAAGCAGGCCGACCTGGCGCTCCTGGTGCGGCCGGGCACGGACGGTGCGCTCGCCTGCGCCGTCATGCACGTCCTGTTCCGCGACGGGCTCGCCGACCGCGACTATCTCGAGCGCTACACCGACTGCCCGGGCGAGCTCGAGGCGCACCTCGAGACGCGGACGCCCGAATGGGCGGCGGCGATCACCGGGCTCTCCGTCGAGGAGATCGAGGCCTTCGCGCGGCTCGTCGGCGAGAACCGCAAGACGTTCTTCCGGCTCGGCTACGGCTTCACGCGCTCGCGCAACGGCGCGGCCAACATGCACGCGGCCGCCTCGATCGCCTGCGTCACCGGCGCCTGGCAGCACGAGGGCGGCGGCGCGTTCCACAACAACGGCGCGATCTACCGGCTGGACAAGTCGATGATCGAGGGCGCCGACATGCTGGACCCCTCGACGCGGCGGCTCGACCAGTCGCAGATCGGCCGCATCCTGACGGGCGACCGGGAGGCGCTGCAGGGCGGCCCGCCGGTCACGGCGATGCTGGTGCAGAACACGAACCCCGTCTGCGTGGCGCCGGAGCAGCGGCCTCGTGAAGCAGGGCTTCGCCCGCGACGACCTGTTCGTGTGCGTGCACGAGCAGTTCATGACCGAGACCGCCGCGATGGCCGACATCGTGCTGCCGGCGACGATGTTCATGGAGCACGACGACATCTACAAGGGCGGCGGCCACCAGTATTTGCTGCTCGGGCCGAAGCTCGTGGAGGCGCCCGGCGAGGCGCGCGAGAACCATGTCGTGTTCGCGGAGCTCGCGAAGCGGCTGGGGATCGAGCATCCGGGCTTCGCGATGACGGCGCGCGAGCACATCGACTGGATGCTGCGCGCCTCCGGCTACGGCACGGTGGACGAGCTCGAGGCGAACCGCTGGATCGACCTGCAGCCCGAGTTCCGCACCGCGCATTACCTCGACGGCTTCGCCAATCCCGGCGGCAAGTTCCGCTTCCGTCCGGACTGGGCGAACGTGGCCGCGCCGAACAACGGGCCGATGGGGCCGTGGCAGGCCATGCCGGCGCTGCCCGACCACTGGGAGACGACGGAGGCCGTCGACGAGACCCACCCGTTCCGGCTGGCGACGTCGCCGGCGCGGGGCTTCCTGAACACGACGTTCAACAGGACGCCGACGTCGCGGGCCCGCGAGGGGCGGCCCACCGTGCTCGTCGCGCCGGCGGATGCCGCCGGCCTCGGCGTCGAGGACGGCGCACGCGTGCGGCTCGGCAATGCGCGCGGGTCGGTCGTGCTGCACGCCAGGCTCTTCGAGGGCGTGCGGCCGGGCGTGCTCGTGTCCGAGGGGCTGTGGTCGAACGACGCGTTCGAGGAAGGCAACGGCATCAACATGCTGACCGGTGCCGACGCGATCGCGCCCTATGGCGGCGCGGCGTTCCACGACAACAGGGTGTGGCTGCGCGCCGAGCCCGGTCGCGGCAACGACGGCTGACGGCGTGCGGGACCGGCCGGGCCGGCCCCGTCCGCTCGGGTGGTCAGAACTTGCGGCCGATGCCGATGCCGAAGATCCACGGATCGAGATCGACGTCGGCCCGGATGGCGCCGTTGTTGATCGAGACGTCCGTGGAGAGGAAGAGCTTCTTCACGTCGGCGTTGATGAACCAGTTGTCGTTGAGCATGACGTCCGCGCCCGCCTGCAGCGCCAGGCCGAACGAGTTGTCGTAGTCGATCTTGAGGCCTGCGGGCTCGTCGACGTTGTAGAAGATCGTGTAGTTCACGCCGGCGCCGACATAGGGCTGGAACTTCTGGTCCGGCAGGAAGTGGTACTGCAGCGTCAGGGTCGGCGGCAGCAGCCACACCGAGCCGAGGCTCGTCGGGCCGACCGTCCAGTCGACGTCGTGCTTCGTCGTGCCGAGGATGAGCTCGGCGGCGATGTTGTTGGTCAGGAAGTAGGTGAAATCGAGCTCGGGGACGATCGCGTCGCCGACCTCGGCCTTGCCGCCGGCCGACACCTTCGAGTCCTCCTGCGGCACGACGCCGATGAGGCGGCCGCGTACCCGCCATTCGCCCGGCTCGGCGTGGGCGAGCGCCGGCGCCAGCAGCGCGATGGCCGCGGTCCCAATCAGAAGCTTCTTCATTTGCAGTCCCCAGCATGTGAGACCGCCGATCCCGTTTCGCCTTGAAACGCACGGAATGGGCGGCCATCCCCCGCCGCCCGCTCGCGCGACCGGCACTTTCCGCCGCAAACTCAGGAGGTTTGGCCTCCCTGCGGCTGCCCGGGTCTACGGGCGGGGGCTGCAAAGGCGATTGATCTCGATCAACCGTGGCGTCGCGACGGGGAGGGTGCGGCCTTCCGCCACACTCGGGCGATGCGCCTCAGGGGCGCGGCACGATCAGCACGTCGTCCCGGACGGCATCGGGGCTCGCCGCGATCTGGCCGTCGATCACGACCTCGCCGCGCGCCAGCCGGGCGAGCGCGGCCGGGTAGACCTCGTGCTCGCGCTTGATGATGCGGATCGACAGGCTCTCCTCGGTGTCGCCCGGCAGGACCGGCACCGCGGCCTGCATGACGATCGGGCCGGCATCCATCTCCGGCCGCACGACGTGGACCGTGCAGCCCGCGATCTTCACCCCGGCCTCGAGCGCCTGCCGCTGCGCCTCGAGCCCCGGGAACGACGGCAGCAGGGACGGATGGATGTTGAGGATGCTGTCGCCCCACTTGGCGATGAAGCCGGCCGACAGGATGCGCAGGAAGCCCGCGAGGCAGACGATCTCGACGCCGTGCTCGCGCAGCACCCTGTCAGCGGCGGCCTCGAACTCGGACATGCGGCCGGTGATCGCCAGGGCGGGGATGCCCGCGCGCCGGGCGATCTCGAGGCCGCCGGCGTCCTCCCGGTTGGCGATGACGACGGCGATCTCGGCTGGATAGTCGGGCGCCTGCGCGGCCTTCATGAGGGCGCCCATGTTGGAGCCCCGACCGGAAATCAGGATGCCGACGCGGCGCTTTCCCGTCACGGCCGCAGCTGCCCGGCGTAGCGCACCGCCGGGGCGCCGTCGCCGGCGGCCAGCCGGCCGATCCGCAGCGGGCTCTCGCCGAGGGCCTCGAGCCGCGCCGTCACGTCGTCGGCCGCGGCCTCGTCGACGGCCAGGATCATGCCGACGCCGCAGTTGAACGTCTTCAGCATCTCCGCATCCTCGATGTCGCCGGCTTCCGCGAGCCACCGGAAGACGGCCGGCAGCGTCCAGGTGCCGAGGTCGATCTCGGCGGCGGTGCCCTTCGGCAGGACGCGCGGCAGGTTCTCGGTGATGCCGCCGCCGGTGATGTGCGCGACGGCGCGCACGCCGCCCGTCGCCTGCAGGAGCTCGAGCAGCGGCTTCACGTAGATGCGCGTCGGGGCGAGCAGCGCCTGCGCGAGCGTCGTGTCCGGCGCGAAGGGCGCGGGGCCGCTCCAGCCGAGGCCGGCGCTGCCGACGAGCTGCCGGACGAGCGAATAGCCGTTCGAGTGCACCCCGGAGGAGGGCAGGGCGATCAGCACGTCGCCGGCCCGCGCGTCGCCGCGCGGCAGGAGCCGCTCGCGCTCGACGAGGCCGACGGCGAAGCCGGCGAGGTCGTAGTCGCCCTTGAGGTAGAGGCCCGGCATCTCCGCCGTCTCGCCGCCGAGCAATGCGCAGCCGGCCTGCCGGCAGCCCTCGACGATGCCCCTGACGACGTCGACGGCGACGCGCGTGTCGAGCTGGGCCGAGGCGTAGTAGTCGAGGAAGGCCACCGGCTCGGCGCCCTGGACGACGAGATCGTTGACGCACATCGCCACGAGGTCGATGCCGATCGTGTCGTGGATGCCGGTCTCGATGGCGATCTTGACCTTGGTGCCGACCCCGTCGTTGGCCGCGACCAGCAGGGGATCGCGATAGCCGCAGGCGCCGAGGTCGAAGACGCCGCCGAAGCCGCCGATCTCCCCGTCCGCTCCCGGCCGCGCCGTCATCCGCACGAGCGGCTTGATCGCGTCGACGAACGCGTTGCCGCGCCCGACGTCGACGCCCGCCGCGGCGTAGGTGGCTCCACTCGCTGGCTGATCTGTCACGTCACGAACCTCCGCATCCTGAGCGCCAATGAAACAGATCGCAGCCGAAACACAAGGCATCGGCCGCCGAGCTTGCACATGTCGGGCGATCGGAGGAACGTTTGCGCACATAGGAGCGTTGCTGGCGCGCGACAGGAACAGGAGGGTGTCGGGCTATGGAACACGGGGCAATGGGCATGCCGGGCGTCGGCTGGATCGGCATGATCGTCATCGGCATCATCGCCGGCTGGATCGCCGAGAAGGTCACGCGGTCAGATCACGGCCTGTTGACGAATCTCCTCGTCGGCATCGTCGGCGCGCTGCTCGGCGGCTGGCTCGCCGGCCTGCTCGGCATCCACTTCGCCGGGTTCCTCGGCGTCCTTGTGGTGGCGACGGTCGGTGCGATCATCCTGCTCGCCGTTCTGCAGGCGATCCGGCGCTAGCTGCGGCGATCGGCAGCATGGCAGTCCCGCGGCGGCCACATTTGGGTTTGCGGCGGCGGCGCGTTAAATAGGGCGCAGAGCCAATACCGAACGAAGGTCTGCGCCCTGTCATGGTGACAATCGTCGACAATCTCTCCGAGCGGCCGCGGCCGCGGCATCCCGAGAAGGCGAAGCGGCCGGAGAGCCCGATCCAGCGCAAGCCCGACTGGATCCGCGTGAAGGCGCCCGGCTCGCCCGTGTGGCGCGAGACGAACGCCATCGTGAAGGAGCACGGCCTCGTCACGGTGTGCGAGGAGGCGGGCTGCCCCAATATCGGCGAGTGCTGGTCGAAGAAGCACGCCACCTTCATGATCATGGGCGACACGTGCACCCGCGCCTGCGCCTTCTGCAACGTCCGGACCGGCCTGCCCGAGGCGCTCGACGCGAACGAGCCGGCGAAGGTCGCCGACGCGGTCGCCAAGCTCGGCCTCGAGCACGTCGTCATCACCTCGGTCGACCGCGACGACCTGGCCGACGGCGGCGCGCAGCACTTCGCCGAGGTGATCGGCGCGATTCGCAACGCGGCTCCGGGCACCACGATCGAGATCCTGACGCCGGACTTCCTGAGGAAGCCCGGCGCGCTCGAGGTGGTCGTCGAGGCGCGGCCCGACGTCTTCAACCACAATCTCGAGACGGTGCCCTCGAAGTACCTGAAGGTGCGGCCCGGCGCCCGCTACTTCCACTCGATCCGGCTCCTGCAGCGCGTGAAGGAGCTCGACCCCTCGATGTTCACGAAGTCGGGCATCATGGTCGGCCTCGGCGAGGAGCGGAACGAGGTCCTGCAGCTGATGGACGATCTGAGGACGGCCGACGTCGACTTCCTGACGATCGGCCAGTACCTGCAGCCGACCCGCCGCCACCACGCCGTGGAGCGCTTCGTCACGCCGGAGGAGTTCCAGGGCTACGAGGCGATCGCCTACGCCAAGGGCTTCCTGCTCGTCTCGTCGAGCCCGCTGACGCGCTCCTCCTACCATGCCGGCGAGGACTTCGCCCGGCTGCGCTCGGCGCGGCTCGAGAAGCTCGGCCTGGTGACGGCCTGATGCGCGAGTTCAGGACGAGACGGCACGTCAACCACAGTGCCGAGGACATGTTCGACCTCGTGGCCGATGTCGAGCGCTATCCCGAGTTCGTCCCGCTCTGCGAGTCGCTCACGGTGCGCGACCGCAGGCAGGAGGCGGGGGGCAGGGAGACGGTCATCGCGCGCATGACGGTCGCCTACAAGGTGTTCCGCGAGACCTTCACGAGCCGCGTCACGCTCGACCGGGAGAACCTGCGCATCCTGGTGGAGTACATCGACGGGCCGTTCCGCAAGATGGACAACCGCTGGGCCTTCCACCCGATCTCCGACACGAGCTCCGAGATCGAGTTCTATCTCGGCTACGAGTTCCGCCGGCGGACCCTGCAGATGGTGATGGGCGGCGTGTTCGATGCGGCCTTCGCCCGCTTCGCGCAGGCCTTCGAGCGCCGGGCGGACGTCGTCTACGGCCGCGGCGGCCGCAGGAAGGTCGCCGCCCCGTCCTCGGACATGGCCGTGGGGGACAAGTCGAACGGCTAGGGCCGGGCCTCGTCCGGCCGCTCGACGAAGTCCCGGATCATCGCGAAGGCCGTCCTCACGCTTTCCATGCGGATGCCCCGGCGGCCGATGTCGCCGAAGCACTCGTGGCGGTGGCGCGTGCGGCGGCCGGCGCCTGCGATGCCGAAATGGACGGTGCCGACCGGCTTCTCCTCCGTGCCGCCCGTCGGGCCCGCGATCCCCGTGACGGAAACCGCGACCTGGCAGCGGCCGCAGGCGAGGGCGCCCTCCGCCATCGCACGGGCGACCGGCTCGCTGACGGCGCCGTGAGTTTCGATCATGGCCGGCGGCACGCCGAGCAGCCGCTCCTTCGCCTCGTTCGAATAGGTGACGTAGCCGACCTCGAAGGCGCCGGAGGATCCGGGCGCCTCGGTCAGGTAGGCCGAGATCAGGCCGCCGGTGCAGGATTCGGCGGTGCCCAGCCGCAGGCCGTGGCTCTGCAGGAGCTCCAGCAGCGCCATCGCCTCCTCGAACAGCACCCGATCGTCGACCATCGCCTCACTCTCCTGCTGGCAAAGCCACTGTCACCACCGCCATGGCGGCGATGCCCTCGGACCGGCCGAGAAAGCCGAGCCTCTCGTTGGTCGTCGCCTTCACGCCCACGCGGTCGGCTGTAACGCCGAGCAGGGCCGCCACGGTTCCCCGCATCTCGTCGCGGTGCGGCCCGACCCTCGGCGCCTCGCAGACGAGCGTGATGTCGGCGTTGATCACCCGCCCGCCGCGGCCGGCGACGCGCTCGACCGCGTGCCGGACGAAGCGGTCGGACGAGGCGCCCTTCCACTGCGGGTCGCTCGGCGGGAAATGGTCGCCGATGTCGCCGTCGCCGATCGTGCCGAGCAGCGCGTCGGTGAGGGCGTGCAGCGCCACGTCGGCATCGGAATGGCCGCTAAGCTTGCGGTCGTGCGGAATGCGGACGCCGCAGAGCCAGACGCCGTCGCCGGCGACCAGCCGGTGCACGTCGTAGCCCTGGCCGCAGCGGAACTCCTCCGCGCGCGGACGGGTGTCGGTCATGGTGAAGTCCTCGAGCGTCGTCAGCTTGCGGTTGCCCCGTTCCCCGGGCACCAGCAGGACGGGAAGGCCGGCCGCCTCGGCGACGGAGGCGTCGTCGGTGTGGGCGTCCCCCCGTGCGGCCGCCTGCCGGTGGGCGGCGAGGATGTCGGGGTAGCGGAAGCCCTGGGGCGTCTGGGCGGCGTGAAGCTCGCTGCGGTCGACCGTGCCCGCGACATAGCCGTCCCGTCCGCGCTTCAGCGTGTCGGCGACGGCCAGGGCCGGCAGCACGGCCGGCGCCTGCGCCAGCGCGTCGATCACCCTGCCGATCAGGGTTGTGGTGGCGAAGGGCCGCACCGCGTCGTGGACGAGCACGAGGTCCGGGGCCTCTGCCTCGAGTGCCTCGAGGCCCTTCAACACGGAGGCCTGGCGCGTCTCGCCGCCCTCGACCGGGCGCCGCACCCGGTCGTCGGGCGGCAGGACCGCGAGCGCCTCGCCGATGTCGGCCGCACGCACCACCGGCTGGACGATGTCGATCCCCGCGGCCTGCAGGAGCGTCTCCACGCTCTGCTGCAGCGGCGCCTTGCCGCCGTACGGCCTGTACTGCTTCGGCCGCGGGTCGGCGGGGTCGGCCGCGCGGGTCCCGGACCCGCCGGCGACGACGATGGCTGCGATCTTCATGAGCAGGTCACGGGGAGGGCGCAAAGGGTGGCTTGGATTGACATGGCCGGGAATGAACGACAAATCGGCGCCACCGCCAAGCCTCGGCCAAAGGACGGCCTTGCCTGTCGCGAGGAGTGTCTATATTTAAGGCACCATGTCACCCGCACAGGAAATGGGCACCGCTTCGTGATCAGGCCGCTTCAGATCGGGCCGGTCTCGCTCCCCGTCCCGGTCTTCCTCGCCCCGATGTCGGGAATATCCGACGCGCCGTTCCGCCGCCTCGCCACGAGGCTCGGCGCGCCCGTCGTCGTGAGCGAGATGGTGGCGTGCCAGGAACTCGCCCAGAACCATCCCGAAAGCGTGCTCCGCGCCGAGCATCATGGCGGTTCACCGCACGTTGTCCAGCTGGCGGGCCGGGAGCCGCGCTGGATGGCCGAGGGGGCGCGCCGCGCCGAGGCCGCCGGTGCCGACATCGTGGACATCAACATGGGCTGCCCGGCGCGCAAGGTCACGAGCGGCTATTCCGGCTCGGCCCTGATGCGCGACCTCGACCTCGCCTGCTCGCTGATCGCGGCGACCGTCGAGGCCGCGACCGTCCCGGTGACGCTGAAGATGCGGCTCGGCTGGGACGAGACGCAGCTCAACGCGCCCGAGCTCGCCCGCCGCGCCGAGGATCTGGGCGTGCGCATGGTGACCGTGCACGGCCGCACGCGCTGCCAGTTCTACGAGGGAACCGCCGACTGGGCCGCCGTGCGCCCGGTGAAGGAGGCGGTCTCGATCCCCGTCGTCGTCAACGGCGACATCGAGGACGCCGCCTCGGCCCGGCGGGCGCTCGAGCAGTCCGGCGCCGACGGCGTCATGGTCGGTCGCGGGGCCTGCGGCCGCCCCTGGGCCGTCGCCGAGGTGGCCGCCGCCCTGACGCACGGCGACACCCGCAGCCGGGCGCCGGCGGATCTCGCCGGCTCTCGTCGCCGGCCACTACCGGGCGATGCTCGAGCATTACGGCGAGGCGGTCGGCCTGCGGGCGGCGCGCAAGCATCTCAACTGGTACGTCGAGCGGGCGATCGCGTCCGAGGACGAGCGCGCCGCGGCGCGCCGCAGGCTGATGAGCGGGACGGAGGCCGGCGTCGTTCTCGAGGCGATCTCGGCGATCTTCGCCGGCAGGCACGAAAGGTGCGCAGCATGAACGGGCCCGCGGAAGGCGGCAGCAAGGCCTCGCCGGGTCCGATCCGGGTCGAATCCCTGTTCAACGCGCTGCCGCACCCGGTGCTCGCCGTCGACGGCAGCGACACGGTGGTGGCGGCGAACGCCGCTGCGGAGGATTTCTTCCAGGTCAGCCTGCCGGTGCTGCAGCGCCACGACATCGACGCCATCGTACCCTTCGGCAGCCCGCTGTTCGAGGTGATGCGCACGGTGCGCGAGCGCGGCGCGCCGGTCAGCGAGTACCGTGTGGCGATCGGCACGCCGCGGACGGGCGGCGAGCGCCTCGTCGACATCTACGTCTCGCCGCTGGTCGAGGACCCGCAGATCCTCGTCATCATGCTGCATGAGCGCACGATCGCGGAGAAGTTCGACCGCCAGCTCACCCACCGCGCGTCGGTGCGCAGCGTCGTCGGGCTGGCGAGCATGCTGGCGCACGAGATCAAGAACCCCCTGTCGGGCATCCGTGGGGCCGCGCAGCTTCTGGAATCGACGATCGACGACAACGACCGCCCGCTCGCCACGCTGATCCGCGAGGAGACCGACCGCATCGTCAAGCTCGTCGACCGGATGGAGGTGTTCTCCGACAGGCGTCCCGTCGAGCGCTCGCCGATCAACATCCACGTCGTGCTCGACCGGGTGAAGCGGCTCGCGCAGAACGGGTTCGCGCGCAACGTGCGGTTCGGGGAGGAATACGACCCCTCGCTGCCGCCGGTCTTCGCGAACCAGGACCAGCTCGTCCAGGTGTTCCTCAACCTCGTGAAGAACGCGGCCGAGGCGATCCACTCCGGCGGCGGCGACGACGGCGAGATCGTGCTGTCCACGGCCTTCCGGCCGGGCGTGCGCATGTCGATCCCAGGCTCGAGCGAGCGCGTCAGCCTGCCGCTCGAGTTCTGCGTGCGCGACAACGGCCCTGGCGTCAGCGAGGACCTGCTGCCGCATCTGTTCGACCCGTTCGTCACGACCAAGCCCTCGGGCAGCGGCCTCGGCCTCGCCCTCGTCGCCAAGATCATCGGCGACAATGGCGGCGTCATCGAGTGCGACTCCAAGCCCCGGCGCACCGTCTTCCGCATCCTGATGCCCATGTACACCGGCGAGCCGGAAGGCTCCCCACCTCAAGGAAACTGATCGATGCCAAGCGGCACCATCCTCGTGGCGGACGACGATGCGGCCATCCGCACCGTCCTCAACCGCGCCCTGTCGCGCATCGGCTACGACGTCAAGGCCACCTCCAACGCCGCGACGCTGTGGCGATGGGTGCAGCAGGGGGAGGGCGACCTGGTCATCACCGACGTGGTGATGCCGGACGAGAACGCCTTCGACCTCCTGCCGCGCATCCGCAAGATCCGCTCCGACCTTCCGGTCATCGTGATGAGCGCGCAGAACACGTTCATGACCGCGATCAAGGCGTCGGAGCGGGGCGCCTACGACTACCTCCCCAAGCCGTTCGACCTCAACGAGCTCGTCACCATCGTCGGCCGCGCGCTGTCCGAGCCGAAGCGGTCGCAGCCGGCCCGCGGCGCCGACGAGGGCGAGCAGATGCCGCTCGTCGGCCGCTCGCCGGCGATGCAGGAGATCTACCGCGTCCTCGCGCGCCTGATGCAGACGGACCTGACGGTCATGATCTTCGGCGAGTCGGGCACCGGCAAGGAGCTCGTCGCGCGCGCGCTGCACGACTACGGCAAGCGCTCGCGCGGGCCGTTCGTGGCGATCAACATGGCGGCGATCCCGCGCGAGCTGATCGAGGCGGAGCTCTTCGGCCACGAGAAGGGCGCCTTCACCGGCGCCCAGGCACGCAGCGCCGGCCGCTTCGAGCAGGCGGAGGCGGGCACGCTGTTCCTCGACGAGATCGGCGACATGCCGATGGAGGCGCAGACCCGGCTCCTGCGCGTCCTGCAGCAGGGCGAATACACCACCGTCGGCGGCCGCACGCCGATCCGCACCGACGTCCGCATCATCGCCGCCACGAACAAGGACCTGCGCCAGCTCATCAACCAGGGGCTGTTCCGCGAGGACCTCTATTTCCGCCTCAACGTCGTGCCGCTGCGCGTGCCGCCGCTGCGCGAGCGCAACGAGGACATCGCCGACCTCGTCCACCACTTCTTCGCGCAGGTCGAGAAGGAGGGGCTGCCGCGCAAGCAGATCGAGCCGGCGGCGCTCGACCGTCTGCGCCGCTACCGCTGGCCCGGCAACGTCCGCGAGCTCGAAAATCTCGTCCGGCGCCTTGCGGCCCTGTGTCCGCAGGAGGTAATCACCGAGGCCATCGTCAAGTCGGAGCTCGAGGATCCGCCGCTCGCGCCGGAGCCCGCGCCGCCCTCGCAGGACGAGACGCTGTCCGGCGCCGTCGAGCGCCACCTCGAGACCTATTTCAAGAGCTTCGGCGACCGGCTTCCGCCGCCCGGGCTCTATCACAGGATCGTGCGGACGGTGGAGCAGCCGCTGATCGGGGCGGCCCTCGCGGCGACGCGGGGCAACCAGATCAAGGCGGCGGAGCTTCTGGGCGTCAACCGCAACACGTTGCGGAAGAAGATCCGCGACCTCGACATCGCGGTCATTCGCGGCGGCGGCTGAAGCTCTGTATCCTTTTTGCAACTGCCGTGTTGCAATCAGGATCGAGCTGGCGCATTTTCCCCATGGCTTCGGGGGCAGGAGCGCAGGATTCGGGGCCGCGCAGGCTCCGCACTAGAGGACCGTACGTGCCCGCTGCCGAGTACAACCAGATCCCAGCGGTGGAATTGGCCACGCGACGGAGCAGGCCGCTCCGCATCGCGGGGGCGACGCTCGTCGTCCTGTCGCTGATCTGCCGGTGCCGCGACCTTCGTGGTCCTGACCGGCCTCACGCCGATCCCGCCCGGCGAGAGCGTCGTGCGCGGCGCGCTGGTGGTCAATCTCATCCTGGTCGGCGGCCTCGTCGTGCTCGTCGGCCTCGAGGCCGGCAAGCTGTGGGTCGCGCGGCGGCGGGGCAGGGCCGGCGCCCGGCTGCACCTGCGCATCCTGGCGCTGTTCTCGATCGTCGCCGTCGTGCCCGCGATCATCGTGGCGATCGTCGCCAGCGTGACGCTCGACCGCGGCCTCGACACCTGGTTCTCCGACCGGACGCGCTCGATCGTCGAGACCTCGCTCGCCGTCGCCGAGGCCTATCTGAGGGAGCACGGCCAGGTGATCCGGGCCGACCTCCTGGCGATGGCCAACGACCTCGAGCGCGCCAAGCGCGTGCCGGATGCCGACCAGGAGTGGCTGCAGCGCTTCTTCACCGCGCAGGCGGCGATCCGCGCGCTGCCGGCGGCCTTCCTGCTCGACGAGAACGGCAACGTCCTGATGCAGGCGGAGACGCATGTCGACCGCAAGTTCCTGATGCCGCCGAAGGACGCGATCGAGAAGGCCAAGAGCGGCGAGGCCGTCGTCATCGCGCCGGGTCCGACCAACCAGGTCGGCGCGATCGTGCAGATGCCGAGCTTCGACAACGCGTTCCTCTACGTGGCGCGGGCGGTCGATCCGCAGGTTCTCAACTACCAGCGGCTGACCCAGGCGAACGCGGCGGAATACTCGAGCCTCGAGCGGCGGCGCTTCGGCGTGCAGATCGCCTTCGGGCTCATGTATATCGGCTTCGCGCTGATCCTCCTCCTGTCGGCCATGTGGGTCGGCATCGGGGTCGCCAACCGGCTCGTCTCGCCGATCCGCCGGCTGATCGGCGCCGCCGACCAGGTGGCGCAGGGCAATCTCTACGTCCAGGTGCCGGTGAAGCCCGAGGAGGGCGAGCTCGCGAGCCTCGGCGCGACCTTCAACAAGATGACGACGCAGCTGCGCTCGCAGCGCGACGAGCTCCTGAGCACGAACCAGGAGCTCGACGAGCGCCGCCACTTCATCGAGACGGTCCTCGCCGGCGTGCCGGCGGGCGTCATCGGCCTCGACGGCGACGGCGTCCTGACGCTGACGAACCGCTCGGCGCGCGAGCTGCTCGGCTCAGAGGACCGCTCGCTGCTCGGCCACGAGGTCGACCAGGTGTTCCCGGAGCTGGCCGCCGCGCTGCAGAACGCCCGCGAGCACCCGGGCCGTCTGGTGCAGGACCAGGTCGTGCTGCGCCGGGGCAACAAGGAGCGCACGATCACCGTCCGCGTCGCCTCGGAGCGGCACCGCGGCGCGCAGTACGGCTTCGTCGTCACGCTCGACGACATCACCGAGCTCGTGACGGCGCAGCGCAACTCCGCCTGGGCCGACGTCGCCCGCCGCATCGCCCACGAGATCAAGAACCCGCTCACGCCGATCCAGCTCTCGGCGGAGCGGCTGCGGCGCAAGTACCGCAAGGCGATCACCACCGACGTGGAGGTGTTCGACCAGTGCACCGACACGATCATCCGCCAGGTCGGCGACATCGGCCGGATGGTCGACGAGTTCTCCGCCTTCGCGCGCATGCCGAAGCCGGCGATCGAGGCGGCGAACGTCGTCGAGACGGCGAAGCAGGCCGTGTTCCTCATGCGCGTCGGCCACCCCGACATCCGCATCGACTTCAAGCAGCCCGACGAGCAGATCGTCACGCGCTACGACCGGCGGCTGATCTCGCAGGCGGTGACGAACATCGTGAAGAACGCCGTCGAGGCGATCTCGGCGGTCCCGCCCGAGGAGCTGGAGGAGGGCGGCCGGATCTCGGTCGGCGTCGACCAGGCCGAGGGCTGGGTGAGCATCGACGTCATCGACAACGGCATCGGCCTGCCGGCCCAGAACCGTCAGCGCCTGCTCGAGCCCTACATGACGACGCGCGAGAAGGGCACGGGCCTCGGCCTCGCGATCGTCGCGAGGATCATGGAAGAACATGGCGGCCGGATCGAACTCGGAGACGCCCCGTCCGTTGCAGAAGGCGGGCACGGAGCGTGGGTTCGCTTGACTTTTCCTCTCGCGGTAGACGAAGCCGCCGCCGACGTGGGCGAGCCCGAAGCTCGCGCCGCCGTCGAGTCCTAAGGAGCCTTCGGTAAATGGCCAAAGACATTCTCATCGTGGACGACGAAGCCGACATTCGGGAGCTCGTCGGCGGCATCCTCGAGGACGAAGGCTTCCAGGCTCGCGCGGCGAAGAACAGCGACGAGGCGATGGCGGAGATCGGCGCACGCCGCCCGTCGCTCGTCTTCCTCGACATCTGGCTGCAGGGCTCGAAGCTCGACGGGCTCGAGCTGCTCGAGATCATCAAGCAGGACCATCCCGACCTTCCCGTCGTCATGATCTCCGGCCACGGCACGATCGAGACGGCGGTCGCGGCGATCAAGGAAGGCGCCTACGACTTCATCGAGAAGCCGTTCCAGGCGGACCGCCTCGTGCTCGTCGCGCAGCGCGCGCTGGAGGCGAGCCGGCTGCGCCGCGAGGTGCGGGACCTGAAGGAGCGCTCCGGCGAGGCCGTGCAGCTGCTCGGCGGGTCGAGCGCCATGAACCAGCTGCGCCACGCCATCCAGCGCATCGCCCCGACCAACAGCCGCGTGATGATCTCCGGGCCCTCGGGGGCCGGAAAGGAGCTCGCCGCGCGCACGCTGCACGGGCTGTCGAACCGCTCCTCCGGCCCGTTCATCGTCATCAACGCGGCGACGATCACGCCCGAGAACATGGAGATCGCGCTCTTCGGCACGGAGAGCGAGAACGGCCGGCGGCAGGTCGGCGCGCTCGAGGAGGCGCACGGCGGCACGCTGTTCATCGACGAGGTCGCCGACATGCCGCGGGAGACGCAGAACCGCATCCTGCGCGTCCTCGTCGACCAGAACTTCCAGCGCGTCGGCGGCTCGGCCCGCGTGCATGTCGACGTGCGGATCGTGTCCTCGACCAGCCGCGATCTCGAGCGCGAGGTGCAGGAGGGCCGCTTCCGCGAGGACCTGTTCCACCGGCTGAGCGTCGTGCCCGTGCGCGTTCCCGCGCTCGCCGAGCGGCGCGAGGACATCCCCGACCTCATCCAGCACTTCATGGGCCAGATCTCGCGCTCCTCGGGCCTGCCGGTGCGGCAGGTCGGCGACGACGCGATGGCGGTGCTGCAGGCGCATGACTGGCCGGGCAACGTCCGCCAGCTGCGCAACAACGTCGAGCGGCTGATGATCCTGGCCGGCGGCACGGCCGACGCCGTCATCACCTCCGAGCTGCTGCCGGCCGAGGTCGGCGCCTCGCTGCCGCCGGCGCCCGGCTCGACCCGCGCCGAGCACCTGATGGCGCTGCCGCTGCGCGACGCGCGCGAGATCTTCGAGCGCGAATATCTCGTGGCGCAGATCAACCGCTTCGGCGGCAACATCTCGCGCACCGCCGAGTTCATCGGCATGGAGCGCTCGGCGCTCCACCGGAAGCTCAAGAGCCTGGGTATCGGCTCGTGACCGGACGGACCTTTCCCCTTCCACGACAGGTCTCGACGAGGACGCGATGAAGGTCGTCATTTGCGGCGCCGGCCAGGTCGGCTACGGCATCGCCGAGAGGCTCGCGGCCGAGGGCAACGACGTCTCGATCGTCGACACCACGCCGCGGCTGATCCAGTCGATCGCCGAGACGCTCGACGTGCGCGGCTTCGTCGGCCACGGCGCCCACCCCGAGGTGCTCGCCCAGGCCGGCGCCGAGCAGGCGGACATGCTGATCGCGGTGACGCTGCACGACGAGGTCAACATGGTGGCCTGCCAGGTCGCCCACTCGCTGTTCAACGTGCCGACCAAGGTCGCGCGCATCCGCTCGCAGAGCTATCTCGCCGCGCACTGGCGCGACCTGTTCTCGCGCGACCACCTGCCGATCGACGTCATCATCTCGCCCGAGGTCGAGGTCGGCGAGACGGTGCTGCGGCGCCTCGCGCTGCCCGGCGCCTACGACACGGTCGCCTTCGCCGACGGCCGCGTCGTGGTGGCGGGCGTGCGCTGCGACGAGAACTGCCCGGTCGTCGACACGCCGCTGCACCAGCTCACCGAGCTGTTTCCCGACCTCAAGGCCGTCGTCGTCGGCATCCAGCGCGACCAGACGTTCTTCGTCCCGACCAGCACCGACTCGATGCTGGTCGGCGACATCGCCTATTTCGCCGCCGACCGCGACCAGGTCCGCCGCACGCTCGGCATCTTCGGCCACGAGGAGGCGGCGGCGGCCCGCGTCGTGGTGATCGGCGGCGGCAATATCGGCTTCTACGTCGCCCGCGAGATCGAGCAGCGCCAGTCGAACGCCCGCGTGAAGGTGATCGAGTCGGACCGCACCCGTGCCGTTGCGATCGCCGACGAGCTGCGCCGCACCGTCATCCTGCACGGCAACGCGCTCGACGAGGAGATCCTGCGCGAGGCGGACACG
The DNA here is from genome assembly GCA_963816555.1 of uncultured Alphaproteobacteria bacterium. Taxonomy (GTDB): domain Bacteria; phylum Pseudomonadota; class Alphaproteobacteria; order Rhizobiales; family Tepidamorphaceae; genus Lutibaculum. The sequence goes on from CAWFLD010000017.1 coordinate 82,781, forward strand.
GCCGAGGCCGACACCGTCGTCGCGCTGACCAACAGCGACGAGACGAACGTGCTGGCCTGCGTGATGGGCCAGCGGCTCGGCGCGGCGCGCAGCCTGTGCCTCATCAACAAGAAGGGCTATCCCGACCTGACCCGCCAGCTCGGGATCTCGGCCTATCTCAATCCGCGGCAGATCACCGTGTCGAAGATCCTGCACCACGTGCGACGCGGGCGCATACGCGGCGTGCATTCGCTGCAGAACGGACAGGCCGAGATCATCGAGGCGGAGGCGCTGGAGACATCGCCCCTCGTCGGCAAGCCGCTGCGCGACCTCGACATTCTCGACGGCGTGCGGCTCGGCGCCATCTACCGCAACGGCAAGGTGCTGATCCCGCGCGGCGACACGCAGGTGCTGCCGCACGACCGCGTGGTGATGTGCGCCGTTGCCGAATCGGTGCGGCGCGTGGAGCAGATGTTCCGCGTCAGCCTCGACTTCTTCTGACGCCCGGCCCGCCGGCGATCTGGCATCGATCCTGCACCGTGCGGGACACTTGAGACGAAGGACCCTGAAATGAGCCGCATTGCCTACGTGAACGGCCGTTACGTGCCTCACAGCCTCGCCAGCGTGCATGTGGAGGATCGCGGCTATCAGTTCGGCGACGGCGTCTACGAGGTGTGCGAGATCCACCAGGGCCGCCTCGTCGACGAGACGCGGCACATCGATCGCCTCGAGCGCTCGCTGCGCGAGCTGCGGATCCGCATGCCGATGGGGCGCCAGGCGCTCGGCCACGTGCTGCGCGAGGTGGTGCGGCAGAACCGGGTGCGCGACGGCCTCGTCTACCTGCAGGTCACGCGCGGCGTGGCGCGCCGCGACCACCCGTTCCCGTCCGAGGACGTGCCGCCGGCCCTCGTCGTCACCGCCAAGTCGATCGATCCCGCCAAGGGCGTGAAGATGGCGGACAAGGGCATCTCGATCGTCACCGTGCCCGACAATCGCTGGGAACGCGTCGACATCAAGACGATCGGCCTCCTGCCGAACGTGCTGGCGCGCCAGGCGGCGCAGGACCAGGGCGCACAGGAGGCCTGGTTCGTCGACGCCGACGGCAACGTCACCGAGGGCTCCTCGACGAACGCCTGGATCGTCAAGGACAAGACGCTCGTCACGCGGCACGCCGATCGCGGCATCCTGCGCGGCATCACCCGCACCGTCGTTCTCGACGTGCTGAAGGCGGAGGGCCTGACCCTCGAGGAGCGGCCGTTCACGGTCGAGGAGGCGAAGGCGGCGGACGAGGCGTTCGTGACGTCGGCCACCAAGCTCGTCATGCCCGTGGTGCAGGTCGACGGGAAGCCGCTCGGCGACGGCAAGCCCGGGCCGGTGGTCCGGCGCCTGCGGCAGGCCTTCCGGCAGCACGCCGAGCTCGCCGCTTGATCCATGCCCTTGTCGCACCGGCACACGGGCTCCATCTTTGCCCGAGGTGCACGCGTTCAAGGCGACGACTGAATAAGTGGAGCGGGCAGTCAAGACCCGCATCCCGAATGGGGCGAAAGGACAAAAGATGCCTGCGGAAAAATCACAGAACTTGCAGGACACTTTTCTGAACTATGTCAGGAAGAACAAAACCCCCCTCACCATCTTCCTGATCAATGGCGTGAAGTTGCAGGGGGTCGTGACCTGGTTCGACAATTTCTGCGTGCTGCTGCGGCGCGACGGGCACTCGCAGCTCGTCTACAAGCACGCGATCTCGACCGTGATGCCGAACCATCCCGTTCAGCTGTTCGATGCGCCGGACGAAGCCGCCGGCGACGGAGCCTGATTGAAGCCGCGCGACAGAGATAAGCCCGAGCGGACGGGCGACGAGCCCGAGCTCCGCCCGATCAGCCAGGAGACGCGGCCGCAGCCGACGCGAACCCTCGTGCTCGTTCCCGTGCTCGAGCGCGGCGCCGCCGCGTCGGGCCAGGCGAGCGCGCGGACGCCCGAGGCACGCCTCGAGGAGGCCGTCGGCCTGTCCGAGGCCATCTCCCTCGACGTGGTCGACAGGGGCATCGTCAGGATCGCCCAGGTGCGCCCGGCGACGCTCATGGGCTCGGGCAAGGTCGACGAGATCGCCGGCACGATCCAGGCCCAGGAGATCGAGCTCGCCGTGGTCGACCACCCGCTGAGCCCGGTGCAGCAGCGCAACCTCGAGCGCGCCTGGAAGGTCAAGGTGCTCGACCGCACCGGCCTGATCCTCGAGATCTTCGGCGAGCGGGCGCGCACCAAGGAAGGGCGGCTCCAGGTCGAGCTCGCCCACCTCAACTGGCAGAAGAGCCGCCTCGTGCGCTCGTGGACCCACCTCGAGCGCCAGCGCGGCGGCTTCGGCTTCCTCGGCGGCCCCGGCGAGACGCAGATCGAGGCGGACCGCCGCATCATCCAGGACCGCATCCGGCGCATCGAGGCCGACCTCAAGGACGTGCAGCGGACGCGCGGCCTGCACCGCGAGAGCCGCAAGCGCGTGCCGTATCCGGTCTGCGCGCTCGTCGGCTACACGAATGCCGGCAAGTCGACCCTGTTCAACCGGCTGACGCACGCCGAGGTGCGGGCCGAGAACCTGCTCTTCGCGACGCTCGACCCGACGCTGCGCGAGATCCGGCTGCCGACGGGGCGCTCCGTCATCCTGTCGGACACGGTGGGCTTCATCTCGGACCTGCCGACCCACCTCGTCGCCGCGTTCCGCGCGACGCTCGAGGAGGTGATCGAGGCCGACATCATCATCCACGTCCGCGACATCTCGCATCCCGACACCGAGACCCAGGCCGAGGACGTGGCGCAGGTGCTGAAGGCGCTCGGCATCGACGTCGACGACGAGAAGCGGATGGTCGAGGTCCACAACAAGATCGACCTCCTGCCGGAGCCGGCGAGGGCGGCGCTGATCGCGCGCGCCGAACGGCGGGACGGGGACTTCCGCGCGATTCCCGTCTCGGCCGTCACGGGCGAGGGGATCGACGCGCTGCTCGACACGATCTCGGAGCGTCTCGGGGCCGAGGAGATCCTGCGCAAGCTGCATCTCGGCGCGACCGAGGGGCAGGACCTGAACTGGCTCTACGAGCGCTGCGAGGTCGTCGAGCGGACCGACGACGCGGAGACGGGCGGCATCGACGTGACGGTGCGCGTGCCGCCTCAGCGGCTCGGCGAGTTCGAGCGCCGCTTCTCGCTGCCCTCCTCGGCGCCGGAGGCCTGAGCGGCCCGCTCGACCGCCTTGGCCTCCTGCCACCAGCCCTCCTGGACGTCGAGCGGAACCCCGGCGAGATCCTGATCCGTCTCGTTCGCCCGTCGCTCCAGGTGGTTGAAACGGCGACGGAATTTGGCGTTCGTCAGGCGCAGCGCCATCTCCGGGTCCGCGTCGACGTGCCGGGCGACATTGGCCAGCGCGAAGAGCAGGTCGCCGAGCTCCTCGCCGGCCGCCTCGTCGTCGCCGGCGACGATCTCGGCCTCGAGCTCGTCGATCTCCTCGCGCACCTTGTCGAGCACCTGGCGCGCCTCGGACCAGTCGAAGCCGACCTTCGCGGCCTTCTTCTGCAGCTTCACCGCCTGCTGGAGCGCCGGCAGCGAGCCCGGCACCTCGTCGAGCAGCGAGCCGCTCTCGGCGGGCCTCCGCGCGGCGCGGGCGGCCTTCTCCTCGCGCTTGATCTCCTCCCATGTCGACTTCACGGCCGCCGGATCCTTGGCCTCGGGGGCGGCGAAGACGTGCGGATGCCGGCGAATCATCTTCGACGTGATCGCCTCCACCACGTCGCCGAAGGCGAAGGCGCCTTCCTCCTCGGCCATGCGTGCATGGAAGACGACCTGCAGCAGGAGGTCGCCGAGCTCGTCGCACAGATCGCCGAGGTCGCTCCTCGCGATCGCGTCGGCCACCTCGTGCGCCTCCTCGACGGTGTAGGGGGCGATCGAGGCGAAGTCCTGCTCGAGATCCCAGGGGCAGCCGGTTCCGGGCGTGCGCAGCGCCGCCATGATCTCCAGGAGGCGGGAAATGTCGCGGGAGGGCTGCATGCCGGGATCTTCTCGGGTTCGGAATCGCGGGGTCGTCCGCCGCAGGGTATCAGGTGGGGGAGGGCAAGACGACGGCCGGTCGGACGTCTTCACGAGGTGCTCGCCTGCCTAATATTTGACCGCGCGGTAAAACCCGGTTTTGATACCCTCGTATGCGTCATGAGGCCGACCGGGCCGAAGCTTCGCTGGACGGGACAGGGAACCCCGCCGGCAGGAGCGGCCCGGGAGGTCGAGGAGGAGAGACGATGACGTCGATCGGGCCCGTCGGCACTGCCGACATCGCCCCGGGCCGGCTGCCGCCCGAGGCGTATCTGAGGAATTTCTCGGACCTTCACCCGCGGCTCACGCCGCACGAGGCCTTCGTCGAGGCCGACCGGTGCTATTTCTGCTTCGACGCGCCGTGCACCCAGGCGTGCCCGACCTCGATCGACATCCCGCTCTTCATCCGCGAGATCATGGCGGACAACCCGAAGGGCGCGGCGAAGACGATCCTCTCCGACAACATCTTCGGCGGCATGTGCGCCCGCGTCTGCCCCGTCGAGACGCTTTGCGAGCAGGCCTGCGTGCGCAACCTCGCCGAGGACAAGCCCGTCCGCATCGGCGAGCTGCAGCGCTACGCCACGGACCGGCTCATGGAGGCCGGCTCGCAGCCCTTCAGCCGCGCCGCGCCGACCGGCAGGCGGATCGCCGTCGTGGGAGCGGGACCCGCGGGAATCTCCTGCGCCCACCGCCTTGCCATGCACGGCCACGACGTCACCGTCTTCGACGGCCGCGACAAGGCCGGCGGCCTCAACGAATACGGCATCGCCGCCTACAAGGCCGTCGACCGGTTCGCGCAGGCCGAGCTCGACTTCATTCTCGCGATCGGCGGCATCTCGGTCGAGACGGGCCGCAGGCTCGGAGAGACGGTCGAGCTCGCCGACCTCCGGCGGGACTTCGACGCGGTGTTCCTCGGCATGGGCCTGCCCTCCGTCAACGCGCTCGCCATCGAGGGCGAGGACCTGGCCGGCGTCGAGGACGCCGTCGGCTGGATCGCCACGCTGCGCCAGACGGAAGACCTCTCGACGCTTCCCATCGGCCGCCGCGTGGTCGTGATCGGCGGCGGCATGACGGCCGTCGACGCGGCGGTGCAGTCGAAGCTCCTCGGGGCCGACGAGGTCACGATGGTCTACCGGCGCGGCAAGGCGAACATGAACGCCTCGGAGTACGAGCAGGAGCTCGCGCAGACGCGCGGCGTCGTCATTCGCCACTGGGCACGGCCGGTGCGCATCCTCGGAGGCAATGACGGGCACGTCCGCGCCGTCGAGTTCGAGCGCACGAAGGACGAGGGCGGTCGCGTGATCGGCACCGGCGAGACCTTCCAGGTCGAGGCCGACATGGTGTTCAAGGCGATCGGCCAGGCGTTCGAGGCGGGCGCCGCTGAACGGCTCGGCCGACGCCGATCCAGCTCGAGAAGGCGGCCGCATCCGCGTCGATGCCGAGCGCCGCACCTCGGTTGCCGGCATCTGGGCCGGCGGCGACTGCGTGGCCGGCGGAGAGGATCTCACCGTCGCCGCCGTCGAGGACGGCAAGCAGGCGGCGGAATCGATCCACCGCGCCCTTTCAGCCTGAGCCTTCGGAGGAGGGGACATGGCCGATCTTCGCACCGAGTTCGTGGGCATCAGGTCGCCCAACCCGTTCTGGCTGGCCTCGGCGCCGCCGACGGACAAGAAGTACAACGTCGTGCGCGCCTTCGAGGCGGGCTGGGGCGGCGTCGTCTGGAAGACGCTCGGCGAGGATCCGCCGGTCGTCAACGTCAACGGCCCGCGCTACGGCGCCGTCCACGGCCCCGACCGGCGCCTGATCGGCTTCAACAACATCGAGCTGATCACCGACCGGCCGCTCGAGGTGAACCTGCGCGAGATCGCCGAGACGAAGAAGGAGTGGCCGGACCGGGCGATCGTCGTCTCGCTCATGGTGCCCTGCGAGGAGGCGAACTGGGCGGCGATCGTGAAGCGCGTCGAGGAGACCGGCGCCGACGGCGTGGAGCTCAATTTCGGCTGCCCGCACGGCATGTCCGAGCGCGGCATGGGCTCGGCCGTCGGGCAGGTGCCGGAATACATCGAGATGGTCACGCGCTGGTGCAAGCAGAACACCCGCATGCCGGTGATCGTGAAGCTGACGCCCAACGTCACCGACATCCGCAAGCCGGCCCGCGCGGCGAAGGCGGGCGGGGCGGACGCCGTGTCGCTCATCAACACCGTGAACTCGATCGTCGCCGTCGACCTCGACAATTTCGCGCCGGTCCCGACGATCGACGGCAAGGGCAGCCACGGCGGCCTGTGCGGCCCCGCGGTCAAGCCGATCGCGCTCAACATGGTCGCCGAGATCGCGCGCGACCCCGAGACGCACGGCCTGCCGCTGTCGGGCATAGGCGGGGTGACGGAATGGCGCGACGCGGCGGAGTTCATGGCGCTCGGCTGCGGCACCGTGCAGGTCTGCACCGCCGCCATGACCTACGGCTTCAAGGTCGTGCAGGAGTTGATCTCGGGCCTCTCGAACTGGATGGACGAGAAGGGCTACGCCTCGACCGGCCAGTTCGTCGGCCGGGCGGTGCCGAACGTCACGGACTGGCAGTACCTGAACCTCAACTACGTCACGAAGGCGCGGATCGACCAGTCGCTGTGCATCAAGTGCGGCCGCTGCCACATCGTCTGCGAGGACACCTCGCACCAGGCGATCACGAGCGCGGTGAACGGGCAGCGCCACTTCGAGGTGATCGACGAGGAGTGCGTCGGCTGCAACCTCTGCGTCTCCGTCTGCCCCGTCGAGGACTGCATCACCATGGAGGAGATCCACGGGATCGACCCGCGCACGAAGGCGCCGATCCCCGAGACCTACGCCAACTGGACGACGCACCCGAACAATCCGGGTGCCGTGAAGGAGGCCGCGGAATAGGGCGGGGCAGCGGACGATGACGCGACACGCACGCCTATCGCGGCCGCAGGCCCTCGAGGAACAGGGCCAGCACGGTCGGCTCCGCCTCGGCGACCGCGTCGCGGCCGGGGCCGAGCACCGCGTCGACCTGCACGCCGAAGTCGGCGTAGTGCTGCGTCGTGCCCCAGATCATGAAGATGAGGTGGACCGGATCGACCGGCGCGAGCCGCCCCTGCGCGATCCACTGGCGGATCAGCCCGGCCTTCTCCTCGACCAGCCGCCTCAGGGACGTCTCGAGGAAGCCCTTGATGAGGGGGGCGCCGTGCAGGATCTCGTTCGCGAAGAGGCGGGACGCCTCCGGCATCTCGCGCGACATGGCGAGCTTCGCACGGATGTAGCGCGCGATCTCGTCGATCGGCTCGCCCTCCGGGTCGAGCGCCTCGAGCGGCGCGAGCCAGGCTTCGAGGGTGGCCTCGAGCGTGCCGCGGTAGATGTCCTGCTTGCGACGGAAATAGTAGAGGAGGTTCGGCTTCGACATGCCGGCGACGCCGGCGATCTCTTCCAGCGTCGCGCCGCTGTAGCCGCGCGCCGAGAACACCTGGAGGGCGGCGTCGAGTATCGCGCGCCGGTTCTCGGTCTGGATCCTGGTGCGCGGTCGCGCCGCCGGTGCGGGGGCCGCGAAGTCGACCATTCCCCTGTCTCCCGATTCCGCTCCCGCCCACGCGGAGCCCGTCCGTCCATTTGTAGGGGCGCGCCGGGCGATGGGCAATCTCGGGCATGGCGGCGGAGCCCGGCCGCACGCGCGAGCGGCCGGCTGCGGCCGGCTGTCGCGACTGCCAAGATGTTGAGCAGAAAGGATTTCCGTGACGGCTTTTGCAACTTGACCCCATGATCGGGCGCACATAGCGTTCCGCACAGGATGATCCGCGGAGCGCGTCGCCCGAGTGCGCAGCGCCGTCGGGCGTCCTGCCGGCGCCGGGCCGGCAGGATCAGCAGCGGGTGCCGCGAGAGAGCGGGCGCCCTTGAGACACACGCCGGCCAGGCCGGCCAAGAAGACTGGAGTCGAACCAGATGATGCGGATCCCCAACGCGGTGGCGGGCAAGCACGTGAACTCGGCGAGCGGCCGCCTCGCCGCCGTGTTCAATCCCGCGACCGGCGAGCAGGTGGCGGAGCTTCCGCTCTCCACCACCGACGAGGTGAACGCCGCGGTCGCCGCCGCCAAGGCCGCGGCGCCGGAATGGGGTGCGATGCCGCCGCTCAAGCGCGCGCGCTTCATGTTTCGCTTCAAGGAGCTGCTCGACCGCAACGCCGCCGACATCGCCCGGGCGATCAGCCGCGAGCACGGCAAGACGCACGACGACGCGCTCGGCGAGGTCCAGCGCGGCATCGAGGTCGTCGAGTTCGCCTGCGGCATCCCGCATCTCCTGAAGGGCGAGTTCAGCCGCAATGCCGGCCCCGGCATCGATTCCTATTCGGACCGCCAGCCGCTCGGCGTCGTCGCCGGCATCACGCCGTTCAACTTCCCGGCGATGGTGCCGCTGTGGATGTATCCGGTGGCCATCGCCTGCGGGAACACCTTCGTGCTGAAGCCGTCGGAGCGCGACCCCTCCGCCGTCATGGCGATCTACGACCTGTTCAAGGAGGCGGGCTTCCCCGACGGCGTCCTGAACGTCGTGCACGGCGACAAGGAGGCCGTCGACGCGCTGCTCGACCATCCCGACGTGAAGGCGATCAGCTTCGTCGGCTCGACGCCGATCGCCGAGTACGTCTATTCGCGCGGCACCGCGGCCGGCAAGCGCGTCCAGGCGCTGGGCGGCGCCAAGAACCACATGATCGTGATGCCGGACGCCGACATCGACAAGGCGGCGGACGCGCTGATGGGCGCCGGCTACGGCTCGGCCGGCGAGCGCTGCATGGCGGTGTCGGTCGCCGTGCCCGTGGGCGAGGAGACGGCGAACCGCCTCGTCGAGGCGCTGACGCCGAAGGTGCGCGCCCTGAAGATCGGGCCGTCGACGGATTCCGACGCCGAGATGGGGCCGCTCGTGACCGAGGCCCACATGAACAAGGTGCTCGGCTACATCGAGAAGGGCGTCGCCGAGGGCGCCGATCTCGTCGTCGACGGCCGAGGCTTCAAGCTGCAGGGCTACGAGAACGGCTATTTCGTCGGCGGCAGCCTGTTCGACCGCGTGACGCCGGACATGACGATCTACAAGGAGGAGATCTTCGGTCCCGTCCTGTCGGTCGTCCGGGCCGGCGGCTACGAGGAGGCTGTCAGCCTGATCGACCGGCACGAGTACGGCAACGGCACCGCGATCTTCACGCGCGACGGCGACGCCGCCCGCGACTTCGCCGACCGCATCGAGGTCGGCATGGTCGGCGTCAACGTGCCGATCCCGGTGCCGGTGGCCTACCATTCCTTCGGCGGCTGGAAGCGCTCGCTGTTCGGCGACCACGCCATCTACGGCCCCGAGGGCATCCGCTTCTACACCCGCATCAAGACGGTGACGACGCGCTGGCCCGGCGGCATCAAGGACGGCGCCGTCTACAACTTCCCGACTCTCTAGGAGACGCCATGTCCGAGACCTCCCGCCCCACGGCCACGCACGAAATCCAGCTCGACGACAACCTGGTGCGGGTGACGCGCTGGAGCTTCGAGCCGGGCGCCGAGACCGGCTGGCACACGCACGGCATGAACTACGTGGTCGTGCCGCTGACGACGTGCCACTACCTGATCGAGGAGCCCGGCGGCCAGAGCCGCGAGGTCACGGTCCAGGCCGGCCAGAGCTACAGCCGGGAGTCCGGCACGGTGCACAACATCATCAACAACGGCAGCGAGCCGATGAGCTTCGTCGAGGTCGAGATGAAGGAGTAGCCCTCGGCCGGCTGCACGACGGAGGCGAAAAGAGCTCGAGAGAGGTGACATGACGACGCCGGCCGACAACCTGCGCATCAACGGCGACCGCCTTTGGGATTCGATCATGGAGATGGCCAGGATCGGGCCCGGCGTCCGCGGCGGCAACAACCGCCAGACCCTGACCGACGCGGACAAGGAGGGCAGGGACCTCTTCAGGTCGTGGTGCGAGGCCGCCGGCATGAGCGTCGGCGTCGACAAGATGGGCAACATGTTCGCCCATCGCGCCGGCGAGGACGACAGCCTCGACCCCGTGATGGTCGGCAGCCACCTCGACACCCAGCCGACCGGCGGCAAGTACGACGGCGTGCTCGGCGTCCTCGGCGCGCTGGAGATCGTGCGGACGCTGAACGATCTCGGCATCAGGACGAAGCGGCCGATCGAGGTCGTCAACTGGACGAACGAGGAGGGCACGCGCTTCGCCCCCGCCATGCTGGCCTCCGGCGTCTTCGCCGGCGTGCACGAGCAGGACTGGGCCTACGGGCGCACCGATGCCGAGGGCAAGAGCTTCGGCGACGAGCTGAAGCGCATCGGCTATGTCGGCGACGAGCCGGTCGGTGCCCGCAAGCTGCACGCCTTCTACGAGCTGCACATCGAGCAGGGCCCGATCCTCGAGGACGAGGGCATCGACATCGGCGTCGTCGGCCACGGCCAGGGCCTGAAATGGCTGCAGGTGACGCTGACCGGCAAGGAGAGCCATACCGGCTCGACGCCGATGCCCAAGCGCGTCAATGCCGGGCTCGGCATGGCGCGGGTCACCGAGCTCGTCGACCGGGTCGCCTGGGAGAACGCCCCTCACGCCGTCGGCGCGATCGGCCAGGCCAACGTCTACCCGAACTCGCGCAACGTCATCCCGGGCAAGGCGGTCTTCACGATCGACATCCGCTCGCCCGACCTGGCCGTGCTCGACGGGATGGACGAGAAGATCCGCGCCGGCATTGCCGAGATCGCCGGGCAGATGGGCCTCGGCCACGAGATCGAGCAGGTCGGCCATTTCGACCCCGTCACCTTCGACGAGACCTGCGTCTCGCGGATCCGCAACGCTGCGGAGCGGCTCGGCTACTCGCACCGCGACATCGTCTCCGGCGCCGGCCACGACGCCTGCTGGATCAACCGGGTCGCGCCGACCGCCATGGTCATGTGCCCCTGCGTCGACGGCCTGTCGCACAACGAGGACGAGGAGATCACCAAGGAGTGGGCGACCGCCGGCGCCGAGGTGCTGTTCCACGCCGTGGTGGAGACCGCGGAGATTGTGGAGTGACGGGTGCATTGCGCCCGATCCGCCAGGCTGCGCCCCGTAGCTGAAATGTTTCAAACACCTAGCGCATCGACTTAAAGCGGAGGAGGAGCCATGTCGAAGGTCATCAAGGGCGGCACGGTCGTCACCGCGGACCGCAGCTACGAGGCCGACGTCCTGATCGAGGGCGACAAGATCGTCGAGATCGGCAAGGACCTGAAGGGCGACGAGACGCTCGACGCCACCGGCTGCTACGTCATGCCGGGCGGCATCGACCCGCACTGCCACTTCGAGATGCCCTTCATGGGCACGCACTCCGCCGACAATTTCGAGAGCGGCACGCGCGCGGGACTCGCCGGCGGCACGACCATGTCGGTCGATTTCTGCCTGCCGAGCCCCGGCCAGTCGCTGCTCGAGGCGCTCGCCGTGTGGCAGCAGAAATCCTCGCTCGCCTGCGCCGACTATTCCTACCACATGGCGATCACCTGGTGGGGCGAGCAGGTGTTCGACGAGATGGCCGAGGTCGTCGACCGCGGCATGAACACCTTCAAGCACTTCATGGCCTACAAGGGCGCGCTGATGGTGGAGGACGACGAGATGTTCGCCTCCTTCCAGCGCTGCGCGAGCCTCGGCGCGATGCCGCTCGTCCATGCGGAGAACGGCGACGTGGTCGCCTCGATGCAGCAGCGGCTGATGGCCGAGGGCAACAACGGGCCCGAGGGCCACGCCTATTCCCGGCCCGTCGAGGTCGAGGGCGAGGCGGCCAACCGCGCCATCATGATCGCCGACATGGCCAACGTGCCGCTCTACATCGTCCACGTCTCCTGCGAGCAGGCGCACGAGGCGATCCGGCGGGCCCGCCAGAAGGGCATGCGCGTCTTCGGCGAGCCGCTGATCCAGCACCTCGTGCTCGACGAGAGCGAGTATTCGAACCCCGACTGGGACCACGCGGCGCGCCGGGTGATGTCGCCGCCCTTCCGCAACAAGATGCACCAGGACAGCCTCTGGGCCGGCCTCCAGTCGGGCAGCCTGCAGGTGGTGGCGACCGACCACTGCGCCTTCACGACCGACCAGAAGCGCACCGGCGTCGGCGACTTCACGAAGATCCCGAACGGCACCGGCGGCATAGAGGATCGCATGCCGATCCTGTGGACGCGCGGCGTGAACACCGGCCGGCTGACGCCGAACGAGTTCGTCGCGGTCACCTCGACCAACATCGCCAAGATCCTCAACATGTACCCGAAGAAGGGGGCGATCGTCGAAGGCGCCGACGCCGACATCGTCGTGTGGGATCCGAAGCGCTCGAAGACGATCTCGGCCGACACGCAGCAGTCGGCGATCGACTACAACGTCTTCGAGGGGATCGAGGTGGAGGGCCTGCCGCGCTACACGCTGACGCGCGGCAAGGTGGCGGTCGAGGAATCGACGGTGAAGGCGGAGCCCGGCCACGGCAAGTTCGTGCCGCGCGAGGCGAACCCGCCGACCAACAAGGCGCTCCTGAAGTGGAAGGAGCTCACCGCGCCCCGCAAGGTGGAGCGCACCGGCATCCCGGCGACCGGCGTTTGACGGCGTGGCGGGACAGGAGGCCATGACCGCGCAGGCTGCCACGGAGCGGACGGCCGGCACGGCGCCCGCAAGGCCTGCGGAGCGGGCAGCCTCGGCCGTGCCCGCGGTCGAGGCGAAGGGGCTCTCGCTGACCTTCGAGACGGCCGACAGCCCTGTCCAGGCGCTGAAGGACATCGACCTCACCGTGGGCCGGGGCGAGTTCGTCTCGTTCATCGGTCCGTCCGGCTGCGGCAAGACCACGCTCCTGCGCGTCATTGCCGATCTCGAGCAGCCGACGGCCGGCGAGATCCTCGTCAACGGCGTGAGCCCCGACGAGGCGCGCCAGAACCGCGCCTATGGCTACGTCTTCCAGGCGCCGGCGCTCTATCCCTGGCGCACGATTCCACGGAACGTCGCGCTGCCGCTCGAGATCATGGGCGTTCGAGGGGCGGACCGGAGGGAGCGCATCGCGAGGAACCTCGAGCTCGTGAACCTCTCGGGCTTCGAGAAGAAATATCCCTGGCAGCTCTCGGGCGGCATGCAGCAGCGGGCCTCGATCGCCCGCGCGCTGTCCTTCGATCCCGACCTCCTGCTGATGGACGAGCCGTTCGGCGCGCTCGACGAGATCGTCCGCGACCACCTGAACGAACAGCTCCTGAAGCTCTGGGCGAAGACGGAGAAGACGGTCGTCTTCGTCACGCATTCGATTCCCGAGGCGGTCTATCTCTCGACCAAGATCGTCGTCATGTCGCCGCGCCCGGGCCGGATCCACGACGTCATCGACAGCGACCTGCCGCGCGAGCGGCCGCTCGACATCCGCGAGACGCCGCAGTTCCTCGAGATCGCCCACCGGGTCCGCGAGGGCCTGAGGGCAGGGCACTCCTATGACGATTGAGCGCACCGCCGAGCCGGGCGCGGCCATCGGCTACGAGGCCTCGCCGGGCCTGTGGTCGCGGCTGATGTCGGGCTCCGTCGGGCCGGTGGTCGTCGTCTGCATCGCGATCGTCGTCGTCTGGTATCTCGGCGCGATCGCGCTCAACTATCCGTTCGCGAGCGAGACGCTGGCGCGGGGAGGGGACTACACGACGGCGCAGCTCGTCCACGAGACGCTGAACCAGGAGCGCCCCGTCCTGCCCTCGCCGCACCAGGTGGCGGCCGAGATCTGGAAGACCACGGTCGCGGTCAAGCCGACCTCGAAGCGCAGCCTCGTCTATCACGGCTGCATCACGCTTTCCTCGACCCTCACCGGCTTCGTCTTCGGCACGATCCTCGGCATCCTGCTGGCCGTCGGCATCGTCCACTCGCGCACGCTCGACATGAGCCTGATGCCCTGGATCATCGCGTCGCAGACGATCCCGATCCTCGCCATCGCGCCGATGATCGTCGTCGTCCTCGCCTCGATCGGCGTCACGGGGCTTTTGCCGAAGGCGGTGATCTCGACCTATCTGAGCTTCTTTCCCGTCACGGTGGGCATGGTGAAGGGCCTGCGCTCGCCGGACCCCATGCATCTCGACCTGATGCGGACCTACAATGCCAGCCGCGCGCAGGTGTTCTGGAAGCTGCGCTGGCCGTCGGCGCTGCCGTTCCTCTTCACCTCGATGAAGGTCGGCATCGCGGCCTCGCCTCGTCGGCGCGATCGTCGGCGAGATGCCGACCGGCGCGGTCGCGGGGCTCGGGGCGCGGCTGCTGTCGGGCTCCTATTACGGGCAGACCGTGCAGATCTGGTCGGCGCTGCTGGCCGCGTCGCTGATGGCAGGCGTTCTCGTCGGCATCGTCGGGATCGGGCAGGGGATCGTGCAGCGGCGCATGGGGGCACGGGGATGAGCGGACGCCCGCCCCTGCTGCCCGCTCTCGCCGGTCTCTTCGCCCTCCTCGCCGCGGTCCTGCTGGCCGTCGGCTGGGCGCCCGGCGCGCCGGTTCTCGTTCTCGCGGCCCTGATCCTGACGGGGGCGGCGGGGATCGCCATCGCGCGGCCCGCAGCGACCCTCGCCGCCTCGGGCATCGCCGCCCATCTCGGGGCGCTCGCGCTCGTGATGACGCTCGACGAGCGGGCAGGGCAGCGGGCACCGGCTTCTGGTGCCTCGCGATCTCCTCCTGGCTGACGGCCTGGCTCTTCGTGCAGACGCTCGCGGGCCTGTCGCCGTCGGGCAAGGCGGCGCGGCGGGGGCTCTCGCTCCTGGTGCCGCTGGTCTTCGGCCTCTGGCTGATCGTGCTGTGGGAGGTCCTGGTGCGCGGCTTCGGCGTGCCGCCGGTGCTGCTGCCGGCGCCGAGCGCGATCTGGGCGCGCCTCGTCTCCTCCGTGGGCACGCTGGCCGCGGATTTCCGCCAGACCTTCCTCAAGGCGGTGCTGGCCGGCTACGCGATGGGGTGCGGCGCGGGCTTCCTCGTGGCGATCCTCGTCGACCGCGTGCCGTTCCTGCGGCGCGGGCTCCTGCCGATCGGCAACCTCGTGAGCGCGCTGCCGATCGTCGGCGTGGCGCCGATCATGGTCATGTGGTTCGGCTTCGACTGGCCGTCCAAGGCGGCGGTCGTGGTCATCATGACCTTCTTCCCGATGCTGGTGAACACGGTGGCGGGCCTCGAGGCGGCGGGGCACATGGAGCGCGACCTGATGCGCACCTATGCCGCCGACTACCGGCAATCGCTGATGAAGCTCGGCTGCCGGCGGCGCTGCCGTTCATCTTCAACGCCCTCAAGATCAACTCCACGCTCGCCTTGATCGGCGCCATCGTCGCCGAGTTTTTCGGCACGCCGATCGTCGGCATGGGGTTTCGGATCTCGACCGAGGTCGGGCGCATGAACATCGACATGGTCTGGGCCGAGATCGCGGTCGCGGCCGTCGCGGGCTCGCTGTTCTACGCGATCGTCAGCCTGACCGAGAGGGCGTTCACCTTCTGGCACCCGTCATACCGATAAGGCGGGACAGAGCAAGCAGAGGAGTAGATGGGGAACATGAAGAAACTGATCGCGGGCCTCGGGCTCACGACCGCGCTGATCGCTCTTGCCGGAGCGGCGCAGGCGGCCGACGACGTGACGCTCCAGCTCAAGTGGGTCACGCAGGGCCAGTTCGCGGGCTACTACGTGGCACAGGACAAGGGCTACTACGAGGAGGCCGGCCTCGACGTCACGATCAAGCCGGGCGGCCCCGACATCGCGCCGGAGCAGGTGATCGCCGGCGGCGGCGCCGACGTCATCGTCGACTGGATGCCGGCGGCGCTGGCGGCGCGCGAGAAGGGCCTGAAGCTCGTCAACATCGCGCAGCCCTTCCAGAAGTCGGGCATGGAGCTGACCTGCCGCAAGGAGACGGGCATCGAGAAGCCCGAGGACTTCAAGGGCAAGACGCTCGGCGTCTGGTTCTTCGGCAACGAGTATCCGTTCCTGTCCTGGATGTCGAAGCTCGGCATCCCGACCGACGGCAGCGACGGCGGCGTGACCGTCATCAAGCAGGGCTTCAACGTCGATCCGCTGCTGCAGAAGCAGGCCGACTGCATCTCGACCATGACCTACAACGAGTACTGGCAGGTCATCGACGCCGGCATTCCGGCCGACGACCTCAAGGTCTTCAAGTACGAGGACCAGGGCGTCGCGACGCTGGAGGACGGCCTCTACGTCATGGAGGACGACCTCAAGGACGGCGCCTTCGTCGACAAGATGGCGCGCTTCGTGAAGGCGTCCATGAAGGGCTGGCAGTACGCCAAGGAGCATCCCGACGAGGCCGCCGAGATCGTGCTCGACAACGACGCGACCGGCGCCCAGACCGAGAAGCACCAGAAGCGGATGGTGAGGGAAACGATCAAGCTGCTCGGCGACGACGCCGCGCTCGACGAGGACGCCTACCAGCGCACCGTCGACACGCTGATGAGCGGCGGGTCGGACCCGGTCATCACCAAGAAGCCGGAGGGCGCCTACACCCACGCGGTGACGGACGAAGTCCGCGCAGATGTGAGGCGGGGCCTCGCGACCGGCACGTGACGGGGAAGGGGGCTTCGGCCCCCTTTTTCGCATCCGGCGCCGGTGGATCGCGCGCGGGCCCTTTGCCGTTTCAAAGCGGGCTGCTATTGCGCCATCACAAGCACGCCGGGCGCCATGCGCCGGTCCGGAACGCGGCAGGGAAGACACAGAATGAGCCACGTCACCGTCGTCGATCATCCGCTCGTCCAGCACAAGCTGACGCTGTTGCGCGACAAGAACAGGTCCACGGCCGGTTTCCGCCGGCTCATCAAGGAGGTGGCGCTGTTCCTCGGCTACGAGGTGACGCGCGACCTCGAGCTGACCACGGAGCACATCGAGACGCCGATCTGCGAGATGGATGCGCCGAAGCTCAAGGGCAAGAAGCTCGTGCTGGCCTCGATCCTCCGGGCCGGCGAGGGGATGCTCGAGGGGCTGATCGACCTCGTGCCGTCCGCCCGCATCGCCCATATCGGCCTCTACCGCGACCCCGAGACGCTGAAGCCCGTCCAGTACTACTTCAAGGCGCCCTCCGACATCGACGAGCGGCTGGTCATCGTCGTCGACCCCATGCTCGCCACGGGCAACTCGGTCTCGCACGCGATCACCCTCCTCAAGGAGGCCGGCGCGAAGGAGATCCGCCTGCTCTGCCTGCTCGCCGCGCCCGAGGGCATCAAGGCGCTTCAGGAGCGCCACCCCGACGTGCCGATCTACACCGCCGCGATCGACAGCCACCTCAACGAGCACGGCTACATCGTGCCGGGCCTCGGCGATGCCGGCGACCGGATGTTCGGCACGAAGTAGGGCGGGCAGCGCGGCGTCACATCGGTGACATGGGAGCCGCGCTAGAGGCTGGGACGTCCGACGCGGCGGGCCCGCGCCCGCGAGGATCGGAAGAGGGCGCCGGAGGTTCGGCGAGACGTCTGGAGGAGGGCGCAGTGCCGACGAAACTGTCCGAGACGCCGCTCGTGCACGAGACGGCGGAGGTCGTGTCCTCGACGCTCGGCCGCTACACCGAGGTGGCCGAGCGCAGCCGCATCTCCGAGACGACCCTCGGCGACTATTCCTACGTCATGCAGGATTGCTCGATCTGGTGCGCCGGGATCGGCAAGTTCGCCAATATCGCGGCTGCCGTCCGCATCAACGCCACGAACCATCCGCTCGACCGGCCGACGCTGCACCATTTCACCTATCGCTCCGGCGACTACTGGGACGACGCCGACACCGACGAGGCGTTCTTCGGCTGGCGGCGCGACCACAGGATCGCGATCGGCCACGACACGTGGATCGGCCACGGCGCCATCCTGCTGCCGGGCGTCACGCTCGGCGACGGCGCGGTCGTCGGCGCGGGCGCGGTCGTGACGAAGGACGTGGCGCCTTACGCGATCGTCGCGGGATCGCCGGCGCGGCCGATCCGCGACCGGTTTCCGCGGGACGTCGCCGAGCGCATGCGCGCGCTCGCCTGGTGGGACTGGAGCCACGAGCGGCTGCGCGAGGCGCTGCCGGATTTCCGGGCCCTGAGCCCCGAGGCATTCCTCGAGAAGCACGGGTGAGGCGAGGGCGCATCCGCGCTCCCCGCCCCCGTCCCGGCACCGCGCCGGCGCCCGCAGGCATGAGCGCAGACGTCGTCGACGGCTACGCGGCCGCGGCCACGCCCGAGCTGATCGCCCGCTACGAGGCGATCCCCACGGAGCGTATCCTCGCGCCCGTTCTCGACCTCCTGCCGCCGCCGCCCGCCCGGGTCCTCGACATCGGCGCGGGCACCGGTCGAGATGCCGCCTGGTTCGCGGCCCGGGGACATGACGTCGTCGCCGTGGAGCCGGTCTCCGCCTTGCGCGAGGCGGGTCTCAGGCTGCATCGAAGCCAGACCATCGACTGGCGCGACGACCGTCTGCCGCAGCTCGAACGGACGACGCGGACGGGCCCGTTCGATCTCGTCCTCCTGAACGGCGTCTGGCACCACCTCGACGACCCACAGCGCGGCGCCGCGATCGCGACGCTTGCGGCGATACCCTTGCGGCGATGACCGCGCCGGGAGGACGGTGGGTGCTGTCGCTGCGCACGGGCCGAGCCCGGTCGGGCGCCCGGCGTACCCGTGCCTGCCCGACGGGACGATGACCGTCGCGGAGCGCGCGGGCCTGTACCTCGTGCGCCGTCGCGAGGCGGGGTCCATCCAGCAGGCCAACCGGGCGAGCGGCGTGCGCTGGACGTGGCTGGTCCTGGCGCGACCGATCGCGGCAGCCTGACGGCCGGCGCCCCGAGAGCGCGGTCCTCAAAGGCCGCGCGGGCCGGGTGGGGCGGTCGAACCGCCCCCGGACACCGCGATCCATGAGTCGCATAAGATATATTATGGAACGTAATTCATGACGGGACGGCGCCGCGCGGGATGCGAGATTGTCGTTCCACGTCAACGCGTTGGCGCCGTTCGCCAAAGCTGCGGGCCTTCAGCGGCCGGCGATCAGAACGCGATCGTCATCCCGTCGAACGCCGGCTCGACATGCGGCGGCAGCTCGGCCTTCAGCGTCCGGTAGTCGAGGTCGAAATGGAGGTTGGTCAGCACGGCGCGGCGCGGCTTCAGCCGATCGATCCACGACAGCGCGTCGCTCACCGAGAAATGGCTGATGTGCTTCGTCCGCCGCAGCGCGTCGACGACGAACACGTCGAGCCCTTCGAGCATGGCGGCGCTCGCGTCGGGAATGTCGCTCACGTCGGGCATGTAGGCCATGGCGCCGAAGCGGAAGCCGAGCGCCGGGCTCGGGCCGTGCTCGACCGGGATGGGGACGGCTTCGACCGCCCCGCCCGGCCCGCTCACCGTGACGGGCTCCGGCGGCACCATGTCGAGCGCCTCGAGGATCGGCGGATACATGCTGCCTGCGGGCGCTTCGAAGCAGTAGCCGAAGCGCTGCATCATCACGCCGTGCGTGCGGGCGTCCATGTGCACGCCGATGCGGCGGGCGTTGTGGATGACGAGCGGCCGCAGGTCGTCGATGCCGTGCGTGTGGTCGGCGTGGTCGTGGCTGATGAGCACGCCGTCGAGCCGGTCGACGCCGGCGCCGAGGAGCTGCTCGCGCAGGTCCGGACCGGTGTCGACGAGCAGCTTCGTCGTGCCGCTCAGGCCCGTGGCGCTCGACCAGCAGCGCGCAGCGGCGACGGCGGTTCTTCGGCTCCTCCGGGTCGCAGTCGCCCCAGCCGGAGCCGACGCGCGGCACGCCGGCCGAGGAGCCGCAGCCGAGGATCGTCGCTACGAAGCTCATGCGGGCCGCGTGACGGTCGGGAAAAGGCGGAAGAAATTCTCGCTCGTCGTCCGGTGGATCTCCTCCGGCGCGACGCCGCGCGTCTCCGCGAGCACCTTCGCCGTCTCAACCACGTAGGACGGCTCGTTGCGCTTCCCGCGATAGGGCGTCGGCGCGAGATACGGCGCGTCCGTCTCGACGAGCAGCCGGTCGGCCGGCAGGTCCCTGGCGATCGCGCGGATCTCCTCGGACTTCTTGAACGTCAGGATGCCCGAGAACGACACGTAGAGGCCGAGCTCGACGCCGACCTCCGCCAGCTCGCGCTTCGACGAGAAGCAGTGCAGGATCGCGTCGAACCGCCCTGCGGCCATCTCCTCGCGCAGGATTCGCGCCGTGTCCTCCTCGGCGTCGCGCGTGTGGATGACGAGCGGCAGGCCGGTGCGGCGCGCCGCCTCGATCTGCGTGCGGAAGCCCGCCTCCTGGTCCGCCCGCGGGGCGTTGTCGTAGTAGAAGTCGAGCCCCGCCTCGCCGATCGCGACGCATTTCTCGTAGGCGGCCGCCTCCACATAGGCCTCGACGGGAAGGTCGACCTCTTCGGCGGCGTTGTGCGGATGGGTGCCGGCCGAGCAGTAGACGTCGTCGAAGCGCTCGGCGATGGCCCTGATCTCGCTGAAGCGGCGCAACCTGGTGGAGATCGTCACGAAGCGCTTCACGCCGGCATCGCGGGCGCGCTGCACGACGGCGTCCAGCTCCTCGGCGAAGTCCGGGAAGTCGAGATGGCAGTGGCTGTCGACGAGCATCAGCCCTGCCCCTCCTTCGCCTCCACGTGGCGCGGGAAGATCGCCACCGGTTGCGGCAGCGGCGCGCCGGCGCGCAGGCGGCCGACCGGGCCGAGGCTTGCGAAATCGCGCGACTCCGGGCCAACTCCCACGAGCTTGAGGAGCTTGGCCGCGGCCGTCGGGATCACCGGCTGGGCGAGAATCGCCACCTGCCGCAGCACCTCGGCGGTCACGTAGAGGATCGTCTTGAACCTCGCGTCGTCGGTCTTGCGCACGGCCCACGGTTCTTCGCCGGCGAAGTACCTGTTCGCCTCGGCGACGACCGCCCAGATTTCCGTCAGCAGCGCATGCAGTTGCTGCGTCTGCATGGCCGCCCTCGCCTTCTCGTGCAGCGCGTCGGCGGCGGCCAGCATGGCCTCGTCCTGCGGCAGAAGCTCAGCCGGCTTGGGAACCACGGCGTTGCAATGCTTGGCGATCATCGACAGCGAGCGCTGCGCCAGGTTGCCGAGGTCGTTGGCGAGGTCGGCGTTGATGCGGTTGCCGATCGCCTCGGGGCTGTAGTTGCCGTCCTGGCCGAACGGGGCCTCGCGCAGGAAGAAATAGCGCACCTGGTCGAGACCGAAATGCTCGATCAGGTCGAACGGATCGATCACGTTGCCGACCGACTTCGACATCTTCTCGCCCCGGTTCAGCATGAACCCGTGGGCGAAGACGCGCTTCGGCAGGTCGATGCCCGCCGACATCAGGAAGGCCGGCCAGTAGACGGCGTGGAAGCGCACGATGTCCTTGCCGATCACGTGCAGGTCGGCCGGCCACCAGCGCTTGAACATCTCGCCGTTCGTCTCGGGATAGCCGACGCCCGTGATGTAGTTCGTCAGCGCGTCGACCCAGACATACATCACGTGCTCGGGCGCGCCCGGCACCTTCACGCCCCAGTCGAAGGTGGTGCGCGACACAGACAGGTCCTGCAGGCCGCCGCGCACGAAGCTCGACACCTCGTTCATGCGCTCGCGCGGCAGCACGAAGTCGGGGTGCTCCTCGTAGTGCTTGAGGAGCCGGTCCTGGAACTGCGACAGGCGGAAGAAGTAGCTCTCCTCCTCCGTCCATTCGACCGGCGTGCCCTGCGGGCCGCGGCGCACGCCGTCGTCGCCGACGGTCGTCTCGGATTCCGCGTAGTAGGCCTCGTCGCGCACCGAGTACCAGCCGGAATAGGTCGACAGGTAGATGTCGCCGGCCTCGACCATCTTCTCCCAGATCGCCTGGCTCGCGGCGTGGTGGCGCGGCTCGCTCGTGCGGATGAAGTCGTCGTTCGAGCAGCCGAGCGCCTCGACCATGCGCTGGAACTGGACGGTGTTCCGGTCAGCCAGCTCGCGCACCGGGATGCCCTGCTTGTCGGCCGTCTGGACCATCTTCAGCCCGTGCTCGTCGACCCCCGTGAGGAAGTAGACGTCATGGCCGTCGAGCCGCATGAAGCGGGCGATCGCGTCGGTCGCCATCGCCTCGTAGGCGTGGCCGATATGGGGAGCGCCGTTCGGATAGGAGATGGCGGTCGTGAGGTAGTATTTGGGTTTCATCGATCAGGCCGGTGTGGAGGCGGATCGACGAGCCTCTCCGGCGGCGCACTCGGAGAGTGCCTGGAACACGCCGAGAAAAGTCTGCGTCCGGTCGAGATTGAGGATTTCCGCCTGCGCGAATGCGTGCTCGACCTTCTCCCACACCTCCGTCCAGGGCGCAAGCGCGCCCGCCGGGGCGCCGGCGGCGGCCCGGCTGCGCACGCGCTCGGCGATCCAGTCGAGGATGACGCCGCGGCTGAGCTGGAACGAGGCGTCGCGCTCGCGCCGGCCGTTGCGCTCGGCGAAGGCGAGGAACTGCCGCGCCTGCGCGTGCGGCAGCGCGTCGAGGATCTCCACGAGCTGGTCGACCGTGCCGTCGTCCTGCTCCTCGACGAGCGACAGCGCCCGTCCGAGGCTGCCATGGGCCAGGCGCACCACGGCGTCCGGATCGCCCTCCCCGGCCCCGGCGAGCGCGCTCCGCATCGTCTCGTCGTCGAGCGGCAGCAGGCGCAGGCGGCGGCAGCGCGAGCGGATCGTCGGCAGCAGGCGCCCGGCGTGATGCGCCACGACGAGGAAGATCGTGTCGGTCGGCGGCTCCTCGAGCATCTTCAGGAGCGCGTTGGCGGAGGCGCGGTTCAGGTTGTCGGCGGCGTCGACGACGACGATCCGCCAGCCCTGGCCGCCGGCCGTGCCCGACAGGAAGTGGCCGAGCCGGCGCACCTGGTCGACGGGGATGATCGACGAGGCCGGCTTGCCCTTGTCGCCGCGCGGGCGCTCGAGCACGAAGAGGTTGGGGTGGACCCGCGAGCCGACCTGCCGCGCGACGGCCGCCTCGGCCGGCACGGAAAGGTCCTGCGCCTCCTGCACGTCCGGCGCGGCGGCGCGCGGGTGCGCGAGGAGGAAGCGGGCGAAGCGGTAGGCGAGGGTCGCCTTGCCGACGCCCTCCGGGCCGTCGAGCAGCCACGCATGGTGCAGGCGGCCCTCCCGGTAGGCATCGAGAAGCTGCGCCTCGGCCTCCTGGTGGCCCCAGAGCCGCAGCGTCGCCTCGGGCGCCTGCATGGCCGCCGGCTCAGGCACCGCCGGCATCGGCCACCTTCCCTGCCCCGGCCGCCTCGTCGGCGCCGGCGTCGGCAGTGCTCTCGCCCTCGCCCGGCGTCTCGATCCCCAGGCGCTCGCGCACCTGCTGCCAGACGAGCTCGGCGACCTCGTCCTCCGAGCCGTCGGCCGGCACCACGACGCAACGGTCGGGCTCGGCCTCGGCGCGGGCGAGGAAGGCTGTGCGGATCCTGCGGTGATAGTCGAGGTCGGCGTCCTCGAAGCGGTCCTGCCGCAGCTTCGCCTCCGCCCGGGTGCGGCTGCGGGCACGCTCGAGCCCGATCTCGGGATCGAGGTCGAGCACGATCGTCAGGTCGGGCCTGCGTCCCCGACACCACGATCTTCTCCATCGCCTCGAGCAGCCGGTCGTCCACCGACTGGGAGGCGCCCTGGTAGGCGCGCGTCGAATCGTGGAAGCGGTCGGAGAGCACCCAGCGGCCGGCCTCGAGGGCGGGGCGGATGACCTCGCGCAGGTGGTCGTCGCGCGCGACGTTCATGAGCAGCGCCTCGGCGAACGCGCCGTAGTCGGCGACGCGGCCCGACAGCACGGCGTGGCGCAGGATCTCGGCGCCTTGCGTGCCGCCCGGCTCGCGCGTTTCCAGAATGTCCAGGCCGGAGTCGCGCAGCCGTGCCGCCAGCCGCCGGAGCTGCGTCGACTTGCCGGTGCCCTCGCCGCCTTCGAACGTGATGAAGCGTCCTCGTTCCATGGCCGCCTTCTAGCGCGCGGCCGTGGCCGCCTCTACACCGGAATGTATGAGCCCGATCATCAGTTCGAGCGCGGAATCGAACGCACGCTGGTAGAGCGCCCCGACCTGCACCGATTCGATCGCGTGCAGCGGGATCTCGGCGACCACGACGTCGTCCTCCGTCAGGCGGAGCACGGCGACCTGCGCGCCCTCCTGAACCGGCGCGCTGAGCGGCCCCATGTAGGCGATGCGCGCCCGCAGCGCGTCGCGCTCGCCCTTCGGCAGCAGCACCTCCACCGGCTTGAGCCCCGCGAGGCGCACGTGCCCCTTGGCGCCGCCGAACACCCCGATCTCCCCGACCACCTCGCCGGCGTTGAACAGGCGCACCTTCTCGAAGCCGCGGAAGCCCCAGAGCAGGATCTTCTGGACCTCCGACAGGCGGTCGCTCTCGCTCGACAGCCCGTGCACCGCGAGCACCAGCCGCTGCCCGCTGTCGGTCGCCGAGGCGACCATGCCGTAGCCGGTCCCCTTGGCGAAGGCGGGGATCAGGCCGTCCGCGCCGATCGGCAGGCCGATGATGGGGTTGCGGTTCGTCTGCCGGATCTTGTTCCAGGTGAACTCGGGCTCGGCGAAGATCCTGTAGAGATCCGGGTATGTCTGGATGATGTGGATCGCCAGGGTCGCGAGGTCGTGCATGGAGGCGGTCTGCTTGCCGCCGTCGGGGTCCGGCAGCCCGCTCGCATTGACGAAGTGCATGCTGTCGAGGCCGAGCTCCTTGGCGCGCTCGTTCATCACCTCGGCGAACGCCTTCTCGGAGCCGGCCATCCCCTCGCCGATCGCGATCGCGGCGTCGTTGGCCTGCTGCACCATGATGCCGCGCAACAGGTCGGACAGCGCCACCGTGGAGTTGACCTTGGCGAACATCGTGGCCGTTCGCGCCGGCGCGCCGCCGGTCCGCCAGGCGTGCTCGCTGACCACGAACTCGTCGTCGAGCGAGACCCGCCCCTGCTTGATGGCGTCGAACACGATCTCGAGCGTCATCAGCTTGGCCATGCTCGCCGGGTCGACGGGCACGTCGGCATTCTTCGACAGGAGCACCGTGCCGGTGCCAACGTCGATGAGGTAGGCGTATTTCGCGGTGGTCTCGAGGCTTGCCGCCTGCGCGGGCGCGAGTGGCGCCGTCGCCGCGAGACACAGCGACACGAGAAGCGCGACCGCCCGGGTGAGCCTGCCGCGTCCGAAGCTCGTGACCGCTCCCGGCCAGGAAGTTACCGACATGACATGCCCGTGGCTGCTACGACGAGCCGAACACTTATCAATGTCTTAAACGCTGGTAAAGAAACGGCCGACTCTTGAGTTAATTCCGGCTGCGCGCGCCGCGGATTCCGCGGCGCTACCGGTCGAACAGCGCGAAGGCTGCCTCGACGGCATCGGGGTTCGCGCTCTCGCGGTAGCCGGACGTCCAGCCGAAGGAGGTGGCGGGAAGCTGGGGAGCGGGCTTCGCCCGTTCGGTCCAGGCGAGGCTCGTGCCGCCCTCGCCGCCGGCCGCCGCGGACGTGCCCGCAGGGGCCGAGGCAGAGGCTGTCCGGACCTGGTCGGCCTGGCCTTGGTCCGTCTGGCTCTGGTCTGCCGGCGCGTCGGCCGAGGCGACCATGGTCGGCGAGACCGGGAGGCCGTCCTGGCGGACGGTGGTCGTCAGCCACGAATCGTCACCGTCAGAGGGGGCGAGGCCGACGAACTGCACGCGGACGTCGGCGGAGCCGTCCTGCTTGAAGCCCAGGACCTCGGCCGTCCTCTCCGAGACGTCGATCAGGCGGTTGTGCGCATAGGGGCCGCGGTCGTTCAGGCGGACGACGACCGAGCGGCCGTTGTCGAGATTGGTCACCCGCGCATAGGACGGCAGCGGCAGGGTCGGATGGGCCGCCGAGAGGCTCGCCATGTCGAAGATCTCGCCATTGGCGGTGCGGCGCCCGTGGAAGCCGCTGCCGTACCACGAGGCCCGGCCGACCTCGTCGTAGTCGGGATCCTCGGCCGGCGTGTACCAGGTCCCGGCGACCTTGTAGGGCTTGCCGATCTTGTAGTGCCCGTCCGCGTCGGCCTGCGTCGTCTCGACCGGCGGGGTCTCCTCCGCCATGGCGAGCTTCGCGTTGAGCTTCGAAGCCCCGGTGGTGTTGCACCCGGCCAGCAGCAGGGCGCTGATCATGGCCAGGCCGGCGCACGCCGCCCGTCGGTGTGGGTTGGCTCCCCCGTGCAAAACGCCTCGTCCCTCTTCCTTCGCGTCCGGCCGGCGGCGTCTCCCCCTCGGGAGCCGCGGCACCGGATCCGGTCCCCCGCGACGTGTCCGTCCGATCCGCCGACAGCTGCACCGTGGCGCGTTGCCGTTGGATTAATCCCCGTCCCGTCGGTGCCCGCTCATCCTCAACCGGATGCCGGCCACGTCGTCATCGTTCCGGCCCAAATCGGACGAAAAGGTGGCAGAACTGATGCGGCGGAGCAACAGCATCCCGTTAACCAACCGGTGGCCGGGATTGAAGCGGGAACCAGCTTGCGCCATGGTGCCGCGCGCCGGAGGAGTGGCCGAGCGGTCGAAGGCAGCGGTCTTGAAAACCGCCAGGCGGGCAACCGTCTCGTGGGTTCGAATCCCACCTCCTCCGCCAGTTCGCAGACGTCGGCCGAGAAGATATCGTCCGAGCACGTCCTGCCCCGGGACCCCTTCAGTTCGCGGATGTGAGAGAGCGAGGACCGGTCCTTCCGGCGCGACACGCTTCGTCTGGGCGCGACGCCGCGAACAATCGGGGGAGGCTAACAGGACTCAGCCGTATCGGTGACGTTCCGGCCATGCAGTGAGGATGCCGGACTTTACAAGATACAAGGTGATCGTTGTGGGTCGGCCAGCTCCGGCGGCCACGCGCATGCAGTCGCGCAAATGACCTCGCCGGCGGAGCCCCAAGGGCTCGCCGGGGTGTCGTTGCAGATGGCGATCGCCTAGCCGAGCCAGAGAAGGGCGAGGGCGATCCAGATGGGCCCGAGGGCCAGGAAGCTCAGGGCAAGTGTCTGGGCCAGGCTCGCCGACGAGCCTTGTCCCCTCCCCTCGTATCGATGGTGACGCATTACAATTCCCAACGCCGAAACGCGGCGGGCAGGACGATCCGCCCGCGTCAGTGAACACAGTCTTCGGGCCTCGCTCGCAAATAGAAGTAGTGGATCTGCGAGAGGCAGGGAAGTGGCCGTTGGAATCGTACCTAACGCGGGTGCGGCGGGCGCCAGTAGCGCCGCCGGATCGACTGTCTCCGGGCAGCCGGAGCGAAGCCGAAATCCGGGTGGAGCGAGCGTGCCTTTTCAGGGGGGCGGCAAGCCTTGCGCGCAGAGCCCTGCCTTCAGCCGCCGGCTTTGCCGGCGCAATCGACGCAGCGCGCCGCGGCGGGGTCGAATTCGAGCCGCTTGAGGCCGATGAACTCGCCGCATTCGCTGCAATAGCCGTATTCGCCCTCCTCCATCCGCGCCAGCGCGGCGGCGATGAGGCCCCCTCGGGCCTGGCGCCGCCGGTCCGCCGCCTGCGCCATGGCCTGGCTCTGCAGCGCGTCCATGCGCGACAGCCGGCCGACGCTCTGCTGGTCGAGCGCCACGGGTGCGCGGCTGGCCGCGGTGCCCTCCGACAGCGATCGCAGGTCGTCGCGCTCCGCCAGAAGCCGCGGCCGGAAGATCTCCTCGAGCTCGCCCTGCTCCGGCTCGTCCGAACTCATGCCGTTGTTCCTTCCGTCTCGCGTTGGGCGAAGGCCGCCGAGGGAACCCTTTCCACCGATGCCGGCGTTCCTGTGCGAAGGAGATATGGAAGATGCCTCTTCGATCCCTCTTCATCCGGTCCGCCGCCGCGGCCGTCCTCGCGGCGGCCGCGATGCCGGCGGTGGCGCAGACCCAGGCCCCTGCGCCGGGCACCGCGGCCGGGCCTTCGCCGCAGACCACGATTCCCGAGCAGGTCTATCCGTGCAACCCCGGCAGCTACGAGCCGCCGGCAGGCGCCGACAATCCGCAGGACAAGCAGGAGGCGAAGGACCTGGCGGACTGCGAGGGGGTGATCGAGCCGCCGAAGACGGGCGATTCCGAGAGCGAGGTGCCGCCGCCGGCCGGCGGCAAGACCCCCGTGATACCGCCCGACAGCGTGCCCCGGCAGCCGAGCGACCAGGGCTGAGCGCCCGCTCCTGCCCAGCGCGCCCTATTGCAGATAGGTCGCGCGCATCAGGCGCTCCAGCTCGGCGCGGTTGCGCCGGCCGCCGAGCTGCGCGGTCGACACCGATTGCGGCCGCAGCCGGCGCGTCACGCCCGTGCCCACCACGTCGAACCGCCGCCTGGCGCCGATCAGCATGTCCTCGGAGCCGTAGATGCCGATGACGAGGACGTCGATCGTCTCGATGCGCTCGAGCTCGGGAAGCTGCGTCGCCTCCCCCAGGGCCTGCCCCACGGCCTGGTACATGAGCTTCTCGAACGGCCCGAGGTCGACGAAGCTGCCGGCCGCGAGCGGGCCCTGCCGCCCGTCGCGGCGCGCCGGGTTGCTCCGGCCCTCCTCCTCTTCCGAATCGGCGCTGGCGACCGGTGCCGTCCACTCCTCCCTGCCCGCCCGCGCGGTCACGAGGATCGACTGCATGTAGATCGCCTCGGCGCTCATGTTGCTGATCACGCAATGCGCGTCGATGCCGCTGCCGACGCCGCGATTGACCAGGATCTTCGCCTTTCTCTGGCGGCGGTAGCTGACGAGGAAGAGCTGGAGATAGACGAGCCAGATCGCCAGCATCCCGAAATTCGCCAGTACGTTGAGTGCGGCGCTGTTGTCTTCAAGCCAGTTCAGCATGGGGTCGGTTCATCTCCAGGCGGCGGCCGTGCCACCCGTTGCGGGCGAGGCGTCATGTCGCACCCTGCCCAATCGCGGCCGCCGGAGCCACCCGCCGGGTCTTCCAGCGTGCCGAACAAGGCCCGGGGTTCGCGTGTTTCCACAGCAGATCGCAGCCAGACAAAGGAGCGGAAGCAATGACCCGGACAGTGGTGATCACCGGCGCGTCGGCCGGGGTGGGACGCGCGGTGGCGCGGGAGTTCGCACGCGAGGGAGCGCGGATCGGGATGATCGCCCGCGAGCCGGACCGCCTGAGGGACGCGGCCGACGAGGTAGAGGCGCTCGGCGGCCATGCCATCGCCCTGCCCTGCGACGTGGCGGATGCCGACGCCGTGGAGCGGGCGGCCGCCGCCACCGAAAGCGCGTTCGGCCCCATCGACGTCTGGATCAACTGCGCGATGGTGACCGTGCTCGCGCCGGTCGTCGACACGACCGCCGAGGAGTTCAGGCGGGTCACCGAGGTGACCTATCTCGGCGTCGTGCACGGCACGCAGGCGGCGCTGAGGCGGATGCGGCCGCGCAACCGCGGCGTCATCATCCAGACGGGCTCCGCCCTCGCCTTCCGCTCCATCCCGCTGCAGG
Source organism: uncultured Alphaproteobacteria bacterium (assembly GCA_963816555.1). Classification (GTDB taxonomy): domain Bacteria; phylum Pseudomonadota; class Alphaproteobacteria; order Rhizobiales; family Tepidamorphaceae; genus Lutibaculum. The sequence continues at coordinate 112,157 of CAWFLD010000017.1, forward strand.
CGCCCTACTGCGCCGCCAAGCACGCCATCGTCGGCTTCACCGACTCGCTGCGGACCGAGCTCATCCACGAGAATTCCGGCGTCGAGCTGTGCGTCGTCCACCTGCCGGGCGTCAACACGCCGCAGTTCGACTGGGCGCGCAACAAGATGCCGCAGCGCGCCCAGCCCGTTCCCCCCGTCTACCAGCCGGAGATCCCGGCGGAGGCGATCCACTTCGCCTCGCTCCATCCGCGCCGCGCGATCTGGGTCGGCAGCTCGACCTACGAGGCGATTCTCGGCCAGCGCGTGCTGTCGGGCTACATGGACCGCATGATGGCGCAGACCTGGGACGGCCAGCAGACCGGCGAGCCTGCCCGCGTGCGGCCGGACAATCTGTTCGAGCCGGTGAAGGGGCCCTACGGCGCCCACGGGCGGTTCGACGACAAGGCGATCGAGACCTCGCCGGCGCTGTGGGCGACGGAGCACCGCGCCGGGCTCGGCGTCACGGCGGGGCTGGCGCTGGCGGCGATCGGCGCGGGCGTCGGCGCCATGCTGATGCGCCGCCGCTGAGGAAAGAAGTGGGCTAGACGCCGCCGCGGCAGTTCCAGCCTGCCGCGGCCGCTCTTCTTCGCATCTGCAACAAGACATGTCTCGCAGGGCCGGAGCCGCCAGCGTATGGGCGAGCTTCGCCACCTCTGCATGCGTTCATCACTCCCCGAATTCGAAGAGAATTGTCGCATCCGCCTAAAGTGGCGTTGCTGTCTTCAAAAAATGGCACCTATACTGCCCCCCGCGCAAAGGCGCGGGCTGCGATCGTCCGAAGAAGCGATCCGGCGAAAAAAGATCGAATTCGGGAGGAGACCGAAATGAGCGAGACATCCAACGTTTCCCGTCGCCGCTTTCTCAAGGGCGGCGTGGTCGCGGGCGGCGCTGCCGTCGGAACGCTGGCCGCACCGCAGATAAGCCGCGCGCAGACGAAGACTCTGAAGATGCAGGGCGCCTGGCCGAGCGCCAACATCTTCTCCGACTGGGCGCGCCAGTACGTCGAGCGCATCAACAAGATGTCGGGCGGCCGCCTGAAGGTCGACTACCTGCCGGACGGCGCGGTCGTGAAGGCGTTCCAGATCCAGGACGCCGTGGCCGACGGCGTGCTCGACGGCGGCCATCAGGTCTGCGCCTACTGGTACGGCAAGAACAAGGCCGCCTCGCTGTTCGGCACGGGCCCCGTCTACGGCGTCGACGGCAACCAGATGCTCGCCTGGATGAACTTCGGCGGCGGCCAGGAGCTGTACGACGAGCTCGTACAGGACATTCTCGGCCTCAACCTCGTCGGCTGGATGGCGATGCCCTGCCCGGCCCAGCCGCTCGGCTGGTTCAACAAGGAGGTCAACAGCGCCGACGACATGAAGGGCCTGAAGTACCGCACCGTCGGCCTCGCCGCGGACGTCTTCCAGGCCATGGGCGTCAACGTCACGCAGCTTCCGGGCGGCGAGATCGTGCCGGCGCTCGAGAAGGGCGTCATCGACGCGTTCGAGTTCAACAACCCGACCTCGGACAAGCAGTTCGGCGCCCAGGACGTCGCGAAGTACTACTACCTGTCGTCCTACCACCAGGCGAACGAGTTCATCGAGATCATCTGGAACAAGGACGTCTACGACACGATGTCCGAGGAAGAGCAGTCGATCCTCAAATACGCGACCGAGGCGGCGGCGACGGCCAATTACGGCCTGATGATGGACCAGGGCTCGAAGGATCTGCAGACCCTCATCGACGGCGGCACGCAGGTGAAGCGCACCGACAAGTCGATCCTGCAGGCCCAGCTCGACGCGTGGGACAAGGTCGTCGAGAAGCTGAGCTCCGACGACTTCTTCAAGAAGGTCATCGAGAGCCAGCGCCAGTGGGGCGAGCGTGTCGGCTACTACATGCTGACGGACTCGCCGGACTACGTCCTCGCCTACAACCACTACTTCCCGAACAAGCTGCCTGAAAACGTCTGAGCGCGCATCGTGCGGTCTGCCGCCGGGAGTCCATGCTCCCGGCGGCTAGTTCTGTGGAAGAGAAGCTGCCTTGATAGCTGTAATCCGAATGATCGACCGGCTCAGCGCCTGGGTCGGGAAGGCCTTCGCGTGGTGCATCCTGATCATGAGCTTCGGCGTGGGGTTCGAGGTGTTCTCGCGCTACCTGCTGAACGCGCCCACCGGCTGGTCGTATGACCTGAGCTACATGATGTACGGCGCGCTGTTCATGATGGGCGGCGCCTACACGCTGTCGCGCGACGGCATGGTCCGAGGCGACTTCCTGTACCGGCTGTGGAAGCCGCGCACGCAGGCCCGCGTCGAGCTGACGCTCTACATCCTCTTCTTCTTCCCCGGCATGCTGGCGCTCGCCTTCGCCGGCTGGAAATACGCCTCCCGCTCGATCCGCTACACCGAGGTCAGCGTGATGAGCCCGGCCGGCATGCCGATCTTCCAGTTCAAGACGATCATGGTCGCGGCGGCCGCTCTCATGCTCATCCAGGGCGTCGCCCAGGTGCTGCGCTGCATTCTCTGCATCCGCACGGGCGAATGGCTGAAGCCGGAAGAGGACGTCGAGGAGCTCGAGGACGTGATCCTCCGCGAGGCTGCGGCCCACGGCCACCAGGCCGAGGGCCAGGAGTTCAGCCACAGCCTGTCAGAGGACGTCGAGCGGTACCGGCGCGAGCATGGGGACAACGAGAAAAAATGACTGAACCACAGGTCGCCATTCTCCAGCTCGGGGTCTTCGTTCTCTCGATCTTCCTTGGCTTCCCCATCGCCTTCACGCTCATGGGGATGGGCATCTTCTTCGGCTACTACGCCTATTTCGACGCCGACCGGCAGTGGATCGCGCTGCACCGCGTCGTCGAGGCCGGCGGCGGGCTCTTCGAGCAGGTGGGGCCGTTCGTCGAGGGCTTCTTCAAGAACCGGATCTTCGATCTGTTCGTGAACCAGACCTACTCGGTCATGTCGAACGACGTGCTGACGGCGATCCCGCTCTTCCTGTTCATGGGCTACGTCGTCGAGCGCGCCAACATCGTGAACCGGCTGTTCGACACGCTCTACGTCTGCTCCAAGCGCCTGCCGGGCGCCATGGCGGTGGCCGCGCTGATCACCTGCGCGCTCTTCGCGACCGCCACCGGCATCATCGGCGCCGTCGTCACGCTGATGGGCATGCTCGCCCTGCCCTCCATGCTGCGCGCCCGCTACGACGTGTCGTTCGCCTCGGGCGTGATCTGCGCGGGCGGCTGCCTCGGCATCCTGATCCCGCCGTCGATCATGCTGATCGTCTACGCCGCGGCGGCCAACGTCTCGATCGTCCAGCTCTATGCCGGCGCCCTCTTCCCGGGCTTCATGCTGGCGGGGCTCTACATCGTCTACGTCGTGATCCGCTCGCTGCTGCAGCCGAGCATCGCGCCGAAGCCGCCGGAGGAGGCGACGCAGGACCTCACCGTCGGCCGCATGATCTTCATGCTGGTCACCTCCTTCTTCCCGCTCGCCTTCCTCATCCTGGCGGTGCTCGGCGCGATCCTGTTCGGCCTCGCCACGCCCTCCGAAGCGGCGGCGATCGGCGCGCTCGGCGGCCTCCTGCTGGCGATCGCCTACCGCGCCCTGACATGGGAGCGGCTGCGCGAATCGGTCTACCTGACGGTGCGTACCTCGGCGATGGTCTGCTGGCTGTTCGTCGGCTCCTGGACCTTCTCCAGCGTGTTCAGCTATCTCGGCGGCGAGCAGGTGATCGAGCACTTCGTGCTCAGCCTCAAGCTGACGCCGATCGAGTTCCTGATCATGGCGCAGATCATCATCTTCCTGCTCGGCTGGCCGCTCGAGTGGTCGGAGATCATCATCATCTTCGTGCCGATCTTCCTGCCGCTCCTGCCGCATTTCGACGTGGACCCGCTGTTCTTCGGCATCCTGATCGCGCTCAACCTGCAGACCTCGTTCCTCACCCCGCCAATGGCGATGGCGGCCTACTACCTCAAGGGCGTGGCGCCACCGGGGGTCGAGCTGACGCAGATCTTCCGCGGCGTGATGCCGTATCTCGGCCTCGTGCTGATCTCCATGCTGGCGGTCTACATCTTCCCCAGCATCTATCTGTGGCTGCCGAGCATCATCTATGGCCACTGATCCTGCGCTCGCCGACCTGACGGCGACGGAGACGGCGCGCGTCCTCGCGAAGGGCGAGGCGAGCGCCGTCGAGGTGGCGACCGCCTGCCTCGACCGCATCGCGGCCGCCGACGGCGACCTCCGGGCGTGGACGCATGTCGATCGCAAGGGGGCGCTCCGGGCCGCCGAGGACCTCGACCGGCACCGCAAGCGCGGCCTGCCGCTCGGGCCCCTGCACGGCGTCCCGGTCGGCGTGAAGGACATCATCGACGTCGCCGGCATGCCCTGCGAGAACGGCACGCCGCTCGATGCCGGCCGCGTGCCGCGCCACGACGCGGAGGTGGTGCGCCGCCTGCGGCAGGCGGGCGCCGTGATCCTCGGGAAGACGGCGACGACGGAGTTCGCCTTCTTCAACCCCGCGCCCACGACCAATCCGCACGACCCGGCCCGCACGCCCGGCGGGTCGTCGGCAGGCTCCGCGGCGGCCGTGGCGGCGGGAATGGTGCCGCTCGCCCTCGGCACGCAGACCAACGGCTCGGTCGTCCGGCCGGCGAGCTTCTGCGGCGTGTTCGGCTACAAGCCGAGCTTCGGCGCGGTGCCGCGCACCGGCATCTTCCCCTTCGCCCAGAGCACCGACCATGTCGGCGTCATGGCCCGCAGCCTCGACGACCTGTCGCTTCTCGAGGTCCTGGCGGGCGGCGACGGGCAGGATCCCGACGCGGTTCCGCACGGCATGCCGCTCGGTGCCGTCGCCGGCACGGAGCCGCCGGTGCGGCCGGCCTTCGCCTTCTTCCCCGGCCCGACCTGGGACCAGGCCGAGGACGGCACGGAAGAGGCCTTCGAGGAGCTGATCTCCGCGATACCGGGCCACACGCCGCGCATCGCCTCTCCCGGGCCTCTCGCCGAGGTGACGCGGCAGCTCCGCATCCTGATGGCCGCGGAGGGCGCGCACAATTTCGGGCACTATCTCGAGCGGGACGCGGCGCAGGTCTCGCCGGTCGCGCGCGAGCTCGTCGAGGAAGGCCGCGGCGTCGCCGCGCCGGACTACCTCGCCGCCCGGGCCTTGCGTGGCCGGCTCGCCGCGGTCCTCAACGACCTCCTCGGCGAGTTCGACGCTCTGATCACGCCGGCCGCGCCGGGCGAGGCGCCGGCCCGGGAAACCACCGGCAACGCCGCCTTCTGCAGCCTGTGGTCGTTCACCGGGCTGCCAACCGTCACGCTGCCGCTGCTCGTCGGTCCGAACGGCCTGCCGATGGGCGTCCAGCTCGTCGGCGCCATGGGAGACGACGCGCGGCTCCTGCGCACCGCCCGATGGCTCCTGCGCACCGTTTCCGAGGGAGAGACGCCATGATCGTCGCCGATATCGTGATGGCCCTCATCGGGCTCGCCGGCCTCGTCATATTCACCGGCATCATCGTCTACTTCGTGCCGCAGACGCCGCTGGTCGTCGTGGTCGCCGTGGTGCTGGTGATGGTGGCCATCGACTTCTTCATCGAGATCCGCCACCACATGCGCGACCGGCAGACATAGCACCGCCTCGAGCGTTGCCCGGCCGATAGGCGCGCGGCGGAGCGCCGAGCAGCCGACGGAACATCGCGGAGAACGCGGCCGGGTTGTCGTAGCCGAGGTCGAGCGCGATCGTGGTCACGGCCTCGCCGGCCGCCAGCCGCGGCAGCGCCGCCATCAGGCAGGCCTGCTGCCGCCAGGTGACGAAGCTCAGCCCCGTCTGGGCCCGGAAGAGCCGCGTGAAGCTGCGCCGCGACAGGCCGAGTGCCTCGCTCCACCGGCCGATCGTGACGTGCGGATCGGGATCGAGGACGAAGCCGCGGCAGAGGTCCGCAAGCCCGGTGTGGGCGGGCATCGGCAAACTCAGCGGCAGGGCCGGCAGCCGCCGGATCTCCAGCATGGCAAGCGACATGACCGCCCCCTCCCGTCCCTGAAGGTCGTAGAGGCGCGGCAGCGCGATCGCCTCGGCGAGAAGCGTCCGCATCAGCGTGGTCATCTCGACCACCTGGCACGTCGCCGGCATGCCTTCGCTGGCCGCGGCCTCGACATAGAGGCTGCGCATGGTGACCGCACCGATCATGCGCACCTCGTGCGCCACGCTCGGCGGGATCCACATGCCCCGCTGCGGCGGCATCATCCACGTGCCCTGCGGGGTCGTGGCCATGACGACGCCGCTTGCGCCGTAGAGAAGCTGGCCGCGGCGGTGGCTGTGGCGCGGGATCGTGAAACCGTCGGGATAATCGCTCTCGAGCACGACCACATCGCGCGGCACGTCCTCGGGAACGGTTGGCGTGTAGGGATCGCTCGGCATCTGGCCCACTCGCGTAAGTCACTGACCCTATCCGAGTGGCGGGCCGCACACCAAGGCGTATGTCTGGTCGCGGACCAGCACGCTAACGGGGGACGACGCATAGCCATGACGCAGGCCGCTGCCGGCACGAGGAGGCGCCACGAGACGACCTATGCCGTTCTGGGCGCGGCCAGTCTCTGCCACCTGCTCAACGACACGATGCAGTCGCTGGTGATCGCGGCCTATCCCATCTTCAAGGCGGGCTTCGACCTGAGCTTCTCGCAGCTCGGGCTTCTCACCCTCACCTACCAGCTGACGGCGTCGATCCTGCAGCCTTTCGTCGGCATCTACACGGACCGGCACCCGATGCCGTACTCGCTGCCGGTCGGCATGACGTCCTCGATGGCGGGCATCGTCGTGCTGGCGTTTGCGCCGAGCTACGCCGCGCTCCTGGCGGGGTCGGCGCTGCTCGGGATCGGCTCATCGATCTTCCACCCCGAATCGTCGCGGCTGGCGCGTCTCGCCTCTGGCGGGGCCTACGGGCTCGCGCAGTCGATCTTCCAGGTCGGCGGAAATGCGGGCTCGGCGCTCGGGCCCCTGTTCGTCGCGTTCTTCGTCCTGCCGCGCGGACAGGAGAGCATGGCGTGGTTCGCGCTCGCCGCGCTTGCCGGCATCGCCATCCTGGCGATGCTCGGCCGCTGGTATCGCCGCCACCTGGCGCTGCGGCCTGTCCCGAAGGTCGCTGCACCCAGGGCGCCGCTGCCGGGCCCTGCGAGGCGCCGCATCGGCACGGCGCTCGCCATCCTGTTCGCCCTGATGCTGTCGAAGTGGTTCTATCTCGCGAGCTTCACCAGCTACTACGTCTTCTATCTCATGAAGCGCTTCGCGCTCGCCGAGGAGAACGCCCAACTCTGCCTCTTCGTGCTGCTGGCCGCCGCGGCTGCCGGCATCCTGCTCGGCGGCCCGGTCGGCGACCGGATCGGACGCAAGGCGCTGATCTGGGTCTCCATCGCCGGCGTCCTGCCGTTCTCGCTCGCGCTGCCCTATGTCGGGCTGACGGCGACCGTGTTCCTGACGCTGATCATCGGCTTCGTCATCTCGTCGGCCTTCTCGGCCATCGTCGTCTACGCGCAGGAGCTGATGCCCGGCCGCGTGGGGATGGTGTCGGGGCTGTTCTTCGGTCTGGCCTTCGGGCTCGGCGGCCTCGGCGCAGCGCTGCTCGGCGTTCTGGCCGACGAGATCGGCATCGTCGCGGTCTACAGGATCTGCGCCTTCCTGCCGGCGATCGGCTTCCTCGCGGCGTTCCTGCCGGACGTCGAGGAGAGCCCCGCCCCCGAGCCCCTGCTGCAGGAGGCGAACGCCACGGAGTAAGCGGGCGGCGGCGCGGGGTCACCCCCGACGCCGTCTCCGTCTGCCCGCCAGTGCGAGGGGCGTCAGCCGCGCGCCTTGGCTTCCCTGCGGCGGGCGTGCAGGACCGGCTCGGTGTAGCCGTTCGGCTGGACGCGCCCCTTGAACACGAGGTCGCAGGCCGCCTGGAAGGCGATCGAGCCGTCGTAGTCCGCCGCCATCGGCCGGTAGTTCGGGTCGCCCTCGTTCTGCCCGTCCACCACCTTCGCCATGCGCTCGCATCGTCTCCGCCACCTGCTCCTCGGTGACGATGCCGTGGTGCAGCCAGTTCGCGATGTGCTGGCTCGAGATCCGCAGCGTCGCGCGGTCCTCCATCAGGCCGACGTCGTTGATGTCGGGCACCTTGGAGCAGCCGACGCCCTGGTCGATCCAGCGCACGACGTAGCCGAGAATCCCCTGCGCGTTGTTGTCGAGCTCCTTCTGGATGTCCTCCGGCGTCCAGTTCGGCCGCTCCGCCACGGGGATCGACAGGATGTCGCCGAGCCTCGCCCGGCCGCGGCTCTTCAGCTCCGCCTGGCGGGCGTGCACGTCGACCTTGTGGTAGTGCAGCGCGTGCAGCGTGGCGGCCGTCGGCGACGGCACCCAGGCCGTATTCGCGCCGGCCCTCGGGTGCCCGATCTTCTGCTCCAGCATGTCGGCCATGCGGTCCGGCATCGCCCACATGCCCTTGCCGATCTGCGCGTGACCCGGCAGCCCCGCCTCGAGCCCGATGTCGACGTTCCAGTCCTCGTAGGCCTGGATCCAGGTCGAGGCCTTCATGTCGCCCTTGCGGATCATCGGGCCGAGCTCCATCGAGGTGTGGATCTCGTCGCCGGTGCGGTCGAGGAAGCCCGTGTTGATGAACACGATCCGGTCGGCGGCCTGCGCGGATGCACTCCTTGAGGTTCACCGTCGTGCGGCGCTCCTCGTCCATGATGCCCATCTTCAGCGTCGCGGGCTTCATGCCGAGCACCGCCTCGATGCGGCCGAAGAGCTCGGCCTCGTAGGCGACCTCCTCCGGCCCGTGCATCTTCGGCTTCACGATGTAGACGGAGCCGGCGCGGCTGTTGCCGTTGCGCCCGTTCGGGCCGATGTCGTGCAGCGCGACCGCCGACGTCACCATGCCGTCGAGCAGCTCCTCCGGGATCTCGTTGCCCTCGCCGTCGAGCACGGCGTCGATCGTCATCAGCGGCCCGACATTGCGGATCAGCATCAGGCTGCGTCCCGGCAGCGCGAAGGAGGCTCCGTCCGGCCCCACGTATTCGCGGTCGGGGTGCAGCGTCCGCTCGATCGTCTCGCCGCCCTTCGGGAAGCTCGCCGAGAGCGTGCCGTCCATCAGGCCGAGCCAGTTGCGGTAGGCCATCACCTTGTCGGCCGAATCGACGGTCGCGACGGAATCCTCGCAGTCCTGGATCGTCGTCAGGGCGGCCTCCATCAGGAGGTCGGCGACGCCGGCCCGGTCGTCCTTGCCGATGAAGTGCGAGCGGTCGATCGTGATCTCGACGTGGATGTCGTGGTTGACGAGCAGGATCGCGTCCGGCGCCGCCGGATCGCCGGCATGTCCCGCGAACTGCTGCGGCGCCTTCAGGCCGGTGGCCGCGCCGCTGACGAGCTCGACGCGCAGCCTGCCCTCCTCCACCGAATAGCCGGTCGCGTCCGCGTGCGAGCCGTCGGCGAGCGGGAACGTCTCGTCGAGGAACGCCTTGGCGCGGGCGATCACCTCCTTGCCGCGCGCGGGATTGAACGACCCGCCGCGCTCGATGCCGGGTGAATCCGGGATGACGTCGGTGCCGTAGAGGGCGTCGTAGAGGCTGCCCCAGCGGGCGTTGGCGGCGTTGAGCGCGTAGCGCGCATTGGTCACCGGCACGACGAGCTGCGGCCCCGCCTGGCGCGCGATCTCGGGGTCGACGTTCCGGGTGGTGACCTGGAAATCGTCCCCCTCGTCGACGAGGTAGCCGATCTCGCGCAGGAACGCCGTGTATTCGTCGAGGTCGATGCCGGAGCTGCGGTGCGCGCGGCACCACTCGTCGATCTTCGCCTGGAGCTCGTCGCGCCGCTTCACCAGCGCCCGGTTCCGGGGCGCGAAGTCGCGCACGATGTCTCCGAAACCGTCCCAGAAGGCAGCCGCCTCCACCCCGGTGCCGGGAAGCACCTCCCCGTTGACGAAGTCATAAAGGTCCTTCGCAACGCGCAGCCCGGCAACTTCGACGCGATCCGTCATAGGCACTCTCTCCCTGCCCCGACATTGTCGGTTCCCCCGGGCGGATTCCACCCGGAGCTTGTTGTTTTCATTGCGAGACTAGTGGGAGGGAAAGGTCGGCGCCAGCCATATCGACTAGCGAAAAAGTCGTACGCGCGGGCGTTTACTGGAGGAACGCCTGCGGGGCGCGCGAAGGACCGCGCCCCGCCCGCATGCGCGTTACTGCGGCAGCTTGTCGTCGATCCCCTGGACGTACCAGTTCATCGACAGGAGCTTGTCGTCGGGGATGACCTCGCCCTCCTTGACGACGAGCTCGCCCGCCTGGTTCTTGATCGGCCCGGCGAAGGGGTGCAGCTCGCCCGACGCGATCTTCGCCTCGGTGTCCTCGGCCATCTTCTTCACGTCGTCCGGCATGTTCGTGTAGGGCGCCATCTTGACCATGTGCTCGCCGAGGCCGCCCCACGTGTCCTTCGACTCCCAGGTGCCGTCCATCACCTTCTGGATGCGGTCCTCGTAGTACTCCGACCAGTCGTCGACGATCGCGGTGAGCTGGGCGTTCGGGCCGAACTCGATCATGTCGGATGACTGGCCGAAGGCGTGGATGCCGCGCTGCTCGGCGACCTGCATGGCGGCCGGCGAGTCGGTGTGCTGCACCAGGATGTCGGCGCCCTGGTCGATCAGCGCCTTCGCCGCGTCGGCCTCCTTGCCCGGGTCGAACCACGAGTTGACCCAGATGATCTTGATCTTGATGTCCGGGTTCACCGTCTGCGCGCCCAGCATGAACGAGTTGATGCCGCGGACGACCTCGGGAATCGGGAAGGAGACGATGTAGCCGATCGTGTTCGACTTCGTCATCTTGCCGGCGATCTTACCGAGGATGTAGCGGCCCTGGTAGAAGCGCGCGGAGTAGGTCGCGAGGTTGTCGAGGCGCTTGTAGCCCGTGGCGTGCTCGAACTTCACGTCGGGAAAGCGCTGCGCGACCTTCACCATCGCGTTCATGAAGCCGAACGACGTGCCGAAGACGATGTCGTTGCCGTCGGCGGCGAGCTGCCGGAAGACGCGCTCGGCGTCCGGCCCCTCGGAGACGTTCTCGACATAGGTCGTCTTGACCTTGTCGCCGAACGCCTTCTCGACGGCGAGGCGCCCCTGGTCGTGCTGGTAGGAATAGCCGAAGTCGCCGACCGGGCCGACATAGACCCAGGCCGCCTTCAGCGGTTCGTCCTGGCCGTCGGTCTTGTCCTGCGCCTGCGCGGCGGACAGGCCGAGGGCCAGCGCCGCGGCGGCGATGAGCAGTCTCTTCATGCGAATTGCTCCCCTTGTGGATTGCGTTGCCGTCTCGTCGTGCCGCCTCCGGCGGCCTCCCTTCCCGCGATCTTCGAGGCCGTTGTCGGCTCCTCAGCGCTCCGGCACGAATGCCTTGCCGAGGCTCAGCGGCGTGTGCCGCAATGCCAGCCTTCTCCCGCGGGAGATTATCACCAGCGCCACGATGGTCGCCAAGTAAGGCAGCGAGGCCATGAGCTGCGAGGGCAGGCCGACGCCTGCGCCCTGCGCGTGGAACTGGAGGATCGAGATCGCGCCGAACAGGTAGGCGCCGGCGAGCGCCCGCCACGGCATCCACGTGGAGAAGACGACGAGGGCGAGCGCGATCCAGCCGCGGCCCGCCGTCATGTCCTCGATCCACAAGGGGGTGTAGGCGAGCGAGAGATAGGCGCCGCCGAGGCCCGCGCAGGCGCCGCCGAAGATGACGGCGAGATAGCGGATGCGCGCCACGCCGAGGCCCAGCGCGTGGGCGGAGACGTGGTTGTCGCCGACGGCGCGCAGCTTGAGCCCGGCGCGCGAGCGGTTGAGGAACCACCAGACGCCGGCCGTCAGCGCGATCGACAGGTAGACGAGCGCGTCCTGGCCGAACAGGACGGGGCCGACGAAGGGAATGTCGCTCAGGCCCGGCACGTGGAGCTGCGGCAGCGGCTGCCGGCTGATGCCGACATAGCCGTCGCCGATGACGCCGCTGATGCCGAGGCCGAACAGGGTGAGCGCGAGGCCCGTCGCCACCTGGTTGGTCGCGAGCGTGATCGTCAGGAAGGCGAAGATGACCGACAGGAGCGCCCCGGCCGCAGCCCCCGCGATGACGCCGGCCGTCGCGCTGTCGGTGCCGACGGCCGCCGCGAAGGCCGTCACGGCGCCGACCGCCATCATGCCCTCGACGCCGAGGTTGAGGACGCCCGAGCGCTCCGCCACGAGCTCGCCGATCGCGGCGAGCAGGAGCGGCGTCGCCGCCGTGATCACGGTGAGGAGGACCGCCTCAACCCACATGGCGCGCCTCCTCCCGGCGCGCGCTGCCGCGCAACCTGATGCGGTAGAGGATCAGCGTGTCGCAGGCGAGCAGGAAGAACAGGAGGATGCCCTGGAAGACCTGCGCGACGTCGAGCGGCAGGCCGAGGCGGAGCTGCGCCACCTCGCCGCCGAGATAGGAGGCGGACAGGACGATGCCGGCGACCAGGATGCCCACCGGATTGAGCCGCCCCAGGAACGCGACGATGATCGCGGTGAAGCCGTAGCCGGGCGAGATCTCCGGCAGGAGCTGCTGCAGGGTGCCGGAGACTTCCGCGATGCCGGCGAGGCCCGCCAGCGCGCCGCTCGTCAGGAAGACGAAGAGGACGGTGCCCCGCTCGCTGAAGCCGGCGAAGCGCGCGGCCTTCGGCGCGGCGCCGGCGACGCGGATCGAGAAGCCGCGCAGCGTCGCCGGCAGGCCGATCGCCGCGACGACGACGGCGACGAGCGCGAACAGCACCCCGGCGTGCAGGCGCCCGTCCGAGGTCAGCACCGGCAGCGTCGCCCCGGCGCCGAACAGCGCCGACTGCGGGAAGTTGAAGCCCATCGGGTCGCGCCACGGCCCGCGCACGAGATAGTCGAGGAGGTAGAGCGCCACGTAGGTGAGCATCAGGCTCGTCAGGATCTCGTTGGCGCGGAACACGGTCTTGAGCAGCGCCGGGATCGCCGCCCAGACCATGCCGCCGATGATCCCCGCCAGCAGGATGCACGGCAGCACGAGGAACGGGCTGCCGTCGCCGATGGCCAGCGCGACGCCGCCGCCGGCCACCGCGCCGATCGTGTACTGCCCCTCGGCGCCGATGTTCCAGACATTGGCCCGGAAGCACAGCGACAGCCCGACCCCGATCAGCACCAGCGGCGAGGCCTTCACCAGGATCTCCTGCAGCGAGTAGAGGCTGGCGAAGGGCGAGACGAAGTAGAGGTAGGTCGCCTCCAGCGGGTCGAGGCCCGCGGCTGCGAAGATCATGAGGCCCGCGAGCACGGTCAGCGCGATGGCGATGACCGGCGAGAGGATCGCCATGAGGCGCGACGGCTCGGGCCGCGCGACGACTTCAACCCGCATGCGGCGCCTCCGCCGTCTCCGCCCCGGCCATCATCAGGCCGAGCGTCTCCGTCGGGAGGTCGCGCGACGGCCGCGCCTCGGACAGCCGTCCGTGCGAGATCGCGGCGATGCGGTCGGACACCTCGTAGATCTCGTCGAGATCCTGCGAGATGACGACGACGGCGCTGCCCGAGGCGGCCAGGTCGATGATCGCCTGCCGGATCATGGTCGCGGCGCCGGCGTCGACGCCCCAGGTCGGCTGGTTGACGACGAGCACGCCCGGCGTCCGCATCAGCTCGCGCCCGACCACGAATTTCTGCAGGTTGCCGCCCGACAGCGTGCCGGCCAGCGGATCGGGGCTGCCGGAGCGCACGTCGAAGCGCTCCATGATCTGCCGGGCGACCCGGCGCGCCTTCGCGTTGGCGAGCCACCCGCTGCTCGCCAGCCCCTCCGTGCGGTGCAGGCTCAGCACCGCGTTCTCGCTCAGCCGGAAGCTGCCGACGGCCGCCTCCCCCATGCGCTGCTCCGGCACGTAGGCGGCGCCGCGCCGGCGGCGCTGGTTCACGTCGGCGGTGCTGACGTCCTCGCCGTCGAGCGAGATCGCGCCCCGCCCGCTCGGCACGAAGCCCGCCAGCGCCTGGAACAGCTCTTCCTGGCCGTTGCCGGCGACGCCCGCGATGCCGAGCACCTCGCCGCCCCGCACCTCGAAGGAAACGTCCTTCAGCGCGATCGCCTGGCCCTCGCCCGGACGGGTCGAGAGGTCGGAGACGGCGAGCCGCACCGGCCCGAGATCGTGCACCGGCGCGGCCTTCACCTCGCGCACCTCCGAGCCGACCATCATCTGCGCCAGGCTGGCGGGCGATTCGTGCCGGGGATCGCAGGTCGCCACCTTCCTGCCGTTGCGCAGCACGGTCGCCGTGTCGCACAGCCGCTGCACCTCGGACAGGCGGTGGCTGATGTAGAGGATCGCCCTGCCCTCGCCCTTCAGCCGCTCGAGCGTCTCGAACAGCGAATCCGCCTCCTGCGGCGTCAGCACCGAGGTCGGCTCGTCCATGATGATCAGCTTCGGCTCGCGCATCAGGCAGCGCACGATCTCGACCCGCTGCCGCTCGCCGACGGACAGGGCGTGGACCGGCGCGTCGGGATCGAGCGGCAGGCGGTAGCTCCGGGAGATGTCCCGCACCTGGCTCGCGATGCGGCGCATCGGCGTGCCGTCGGGCAGCGCGAACGCCACGTTCTCCGCGACGGTGAGCGCCTCGAACAGCGAGAAGTGCTGGAAGACCATGCCGATGCCGAGGGCCTGCGCCTCGCTCGGCGACCGGATCACGGTCGGCTCGCCCTGCCAGAGGATCTCGCCGGCGGTCGGCTGCAGGATGCCGAACAGCATCTTCACGAGCGTCGACTTGCCCGCGCCGTTCTCGCCGAGCAGCGCGTGCACCTCGCCGGCGCGCACCGCGAGATCGACGGTGTCGTTGGCCACGACGGCGCCGAAGCGCTTCGTCAGGCCGCGCGTCTCGATGAGCGGCGGCGACGCTGCGTCAGGGGAATCAGGCGGGGCGGAAGGTGGCACGCGGGCTGACCTGCACCAAAAACGATCAAGCCGTTTTCATAGGCGAAAGCGAGGGCGACGCCAATGGGCCGGCGCCGTCGTCGCGGTGGAGAGACGGCTCATTGCTCCTCTGACGGCATCAGGCAGCGATAGAAGGCGTCCTCGTCGAGCGCCTCGTCGCCGCAGCGCAGGAAGCCGTCGAGCTGCGCCCGGTATTCGTAATTCGTGTACGGATTGACCAGGAAACGGCCCTCCTGCGAGTTGAAGCCGCCGAGGCGGTCGATCTGGCCTTCGAGGTCGGGATACTTCGCGAGGATGGCGTCGCGCAATTCCGTGCCCTTCATGAAATTGTCGGGCAGCTGGTCGAACGGGCCGTCATAGTAGTTGTTCAGGTCCACGTTGCCCTCGTAGACGCCGATCAGGATCTTCCGCGGCGCGAAGCGGTCCTGGTAGTAGGCGAACCCGGTCCGCACGCCGACCGTCAGCGCGGGATGGTCCTCGTGCACGCGCATCAGGATGTCGTTCAGCGTCTTGCGCTCGTCGAGGACGAACAGGAAGTCCTTCCGCTTGCGATCGAACAGCAGGTAGAACGGCGTCCCCGATTCGTCGAAGACCGGCCCGAGATAGGTCTCGTTCTCGCGCACCACGCCGTCCGGCGGCTTCACGTCGGACAGGTCGTTGAGATGGAAGACGACGCTCTTGTCCTTGTAGGTGACCTTGTAGACGAGCGGCTTCACCTTCTCCACGACCACGCCGTCGGCCGACGTGAGCTCCTTGTAGTTGGTCAGCAGCTCCTCGTTCCAGGCCTTCGGCTTCACGAAATAGGCGAAGTGCAGCACGCCGTCGTCGCGGTCGGCGGCGTCGAGCCGCATGTTGCCGGCGAACTTCACGCCGCCCCAGTAGAAGGTGAAGTAGTAGTAGTTCTCCGTCGGATAGACGTTCACCTCGTCGTCGAGCGCCCCGAAGATCTGCCCGAAGGTCCCCATCACGTCGTTGATGTCGAAGTCGGCGCTGTCCCGCACCGTCTCGATCATCGTCTCGTTGAAGCTCGCGGCGAGGTCGCCCGCCATGGCCGGGCCGGCGGCCGCGCCGGCCAGGAACAGGGCCGCGATCACGGCGCCGGCCGGCATCCGCACCGGTAGCTTGGGATGTCTCACTTCTGCTGCTGCTCTCTCAGGATCTGCGAGGTCTGCGGGTCGTGCCTCGGCTTGCGCCGGTCCGGGGTCTGCGGCTGCCCTCCGGGCTGCGGCCGCGGCGCCTGCTGCAACTGCTGCTGACGCTGCAGCTGCTGCTGGCGTTGCTGCTCGAGCTGTTGCTGCTTCTGCCGCTGGATCTCGCGCTGGCGCTGCAACTGTTGCTGGCGCTGCTGCTCGAGCTGCTGCTGTTTCCGCTGCTGCAACTGCTGTTGCCGCTGGCGCTCCTGCTGCTGCTGGATCTCGCGCTGGCGCTGCAACTGCTGCTGGCGCTGCTGCTCGATCTGCTGCTGCTTCTGCTGCTGCGCTGCTGCTGCTGCTGGCGCTCCTGCTGCTGCTGGATCTCGCGCTGGCGCTGCAACTGCTGCTGGCGCTGCTGCTCGATCTGCTGCTGCTTCTGCTGCTGCGCTGCTGCTGCTGCTGGCGCTCCTGCTGCTGCTGGATCTCGCGCTGGCGCTGCAGCTGCTGCTGGCGCTGCTGCTCGATCTGCTGCTGCTTCTGCTGCTGCAGCTCCTGCTGCCGCTGGCGCTCCTGCTGCTGCTGGATCTCGCGCTGGCGCTGCATTGCTGCTGGCGCTGCTGCTCGATCTGCTGCTGCTTCTGCTGCTGCAGCTCCTGTTGCCGCTGGCGTTCCTGCTGCTGCTGGATCTCCCGCTGGCGCTGCAACTGCTGCTGGCGCTGCTGCTCGATCTGCTGCTGCTTCTGCTGCTGCGGCCCCTGGCCCGGCTGAGGCCGCTGGTCCATCTGCTGGCGGCGGCGTTCCTCCTGGGTCCGCTGCCGCTGGATCTGCTGGCGGCGCTGCTCGAGGATCTCCTGCTGGCGCCGGCGCACCGCCTCTTCGCGCTGCCTCGTCTGGGCGCTCTCGCGAGGATCGTGCCGCCCCTGCCCGGGTCCGGGCTGCCGCTCCACCGCGCTGCGGCGCGGGTCGTGACCCTGCCTGTCGCGTGCGATCTCGGAGAGGTCGGGCCTGTGCTCGGCGCGGCGGCGCGAGTTGCGGCTGTCGTGCCGGCTCGACGGATAGGTCCGGTGGAAGGCGGAGACCGCGTCGAAATGCTGGTCCCGCGGCCGCGTCGTCCTGCGGTCGTGAAGGGCGGACTGCCCGCCCTGGTGGAAGCCCGAAAGCTCCGGCCGGTGCACCGGCATCGGCCGGCTCGTCCGCCGGTCGTGCGACTGCGAGGAGGCGTTGCGGTGGAAGCTCGAGATGGCCGGGCTGTGCTGCGGCCGCAACTGCGTCGTCACGCGGTCGTGCATCCGCGATTCGAACTTCCTGTGGAAGGCGGAGAGCTGCACCCAGTGCGACGGCTCGAGCCGCGTGATGCGCCCGTCGTGGCGACCGGACGACCAGCGGCGGTGGAAGGAGGACAGCGACGAGCGGTGCCGCGAATAGGCCTCCGAGGTCCGCCAGTCGTGATAGATCGAGCCGCGCCGCTCGTGGAACGAGGAGCTGGCCACCGAATGGTCCGGCACGAAGCGCGAATAGATGCCGTCGTGGAAGGCCGAGCGGTAGTCGAGATGGAAGCGCGACAGGCTCGGCCGGTGCAGGCCGAGCGGGCCGCTCGTCACGCCGTCGTGCAGGCCGGAGCGGTAGGTCACGTGGAAGCTCGACAGGCCGGGGTCGTGATACTCGACCGGCATGCTCGAGACGGGGTCGTGATAGGCCGACTCGAACTTGTGGTGGAAGGCCGAGACCTGCGGCGCGTGCGACGGCCGCGGCGGCAGGTCGACGACGAGCAGCGCGCAGTCCTGGTCGTTGGCGTCGCTCGCGTCGCCCTCCAGGGCGGCGCCGTAGCCGAACAGGGCGTCGAGCAGCTCGTCCGAGATGCTGCCGTCGCCGGAGATGCCGAACGCGGCCTCGGCGTCGCGCAGGGCCGCCTCGGTGTTCGGGCCCATGATGCCGTCGACGACGCCCGCGTCGAAGCCCTGGTGGCGCAGCTGCGCCTGCACCGCGCGGATGCGGTCGCGGCCCTGCAGGCCGAGCCAGGTGACCGCCGCGCAGTTGTTGAGGCGCGGCTGGCCGTGGTCGGCCGACGGCCGCAGCGTCACGCGGAAGCGCGTCTGCGCCTGCGGCGCCAGCGTCGTCTCCGGCAGGTGGCAGAACACGTTGCCGTCCGCCGAGTAGCAGTCCCACTGGTCGGAGCCGCCGGCGACGAGCGACACGCCCGGCGAGCCGATCGAATCGGTGATGAGGACCGGGCCCTGGTAGTCGACCGGTCCCTCGTTGGTGACGGAGATCTCGTACACGCACTCCCCGCCCGGCCGGCAGCCCTGGATGCCGGTCTTGGCGACGGCCAGGTCGGGCAGCGGCCGCGATTCGGGCCGCGCGTCGGCCGGCACGTCCTGCGGCACGCCTTCGGGCACCTCGACGAGCTCGGTCTGCCCAGCGCTGCCGCGATAGGCGGCGACCTGCCCGAGGCCGCCGATCGGCAGGTCGCGGGACAGGACGACCAGCCGCGACGCCTCGATCGTCGTCGGGTCGGTGACGGGTCCCCCCGTCGGATAGGGGCCGCGGGACGCCTTCGGCGGCAGGATGTCGGACACCGCGTCGAGCGGCGTGCCCTGCAGGCCGGCCGCGTAGCCGGGCTCCGTCTCGCCGGCGCACGGCGCCTCCGGCGTGCACAGGGGATCGACCGTCAGCCACAGCCGCTCGGGGGAACTGTCGGTGCCCGCGCCGCCGACCGTCGCGCCGCCTGCCGCATTGGCGCGGATGAAGGGCGCCCCGAGCATGGCGCGCTCGGAGGTGCCGGTATCGTAGCGCCCGTCGATCTCCCACGCGCCGCCCTCGCCGCGAACCAGCACGAGCACGCGCGCCGCCTGCGGGTCGACGAGCTGCGCCGGGTCGGCTGCGAGGTCGGGCATCGGCCGGCCGCGCTCGGCGAGCACCATCGCGCCGTCCTGCGTGAAGGCGATGTCGACGACGGGGTTCGTCTCGCTCTGGGCGTCTTCCTCTTCGCCGGCGAGAGGCGGCAGCACCGCCTCGCGGCGGACGTCGGTCAGGTCGAAGCCGCCATTGCCGTCGAGCCTTATCGACCAGATCGAGGTCCGCGCGTCCTCGCCGGCCGTTCCCCAGCCGTCGCTGCCGAGCGCGGCGCCGCCCCAGACGGCGTAGTAGAGCCGCACCGTGTCGGCGAGGGGATCCTCGGCGACGCCGAGGCCCCACACGCGGCGGCGGAAGTCCGTCACGCCCCAGCAGGCCGGCTCGGCCTCGAACTCGGCCGGTCTCCCCGATTCGTCGCGGCAATCGTCGAAGCGCGGGCCGGCGCGCTCGTCCCGCGGCGCCACGTCGAGCACGAGATATTCCGCGCTCGCCACGTCGAGGAAGTAGGAGCGGCCGTCGACGCCGTGGTCGAAGGTCTGCGTCGTCTGGCCGGTCGCGACGTCGACGGCGTGGATCAGGCCGGTCGAGAGGTCGGAAACGAAGATCTGGTCGTGGAAGCCGTCATAGGCGAGGTCGCCGAGCCCGGCGCCGCCATTGCCGGTCTCGCCGCCGATCTCCGCGAAGGGCTCGGGATTGCCGCCGGGCCTGATCCGCCAGATCGTGCCCGGCCCCCCTCCCGGGCCCCACATGCCGGGCGCCCAGCTCGCGCCGTCGCCGGAGCGGTAGAGGCCGTAGGCGGAGGTTGCCGCGAGGTAGATCGCCGGGTCGTCCGCGCCGGCGATCTCGGCGGCGAACACCTGCCCGAGCTCGCGTGCGGTGTAGGTCGCGAGCACGCTTGGCGTCCCGGCCGCCGCGTCGCTGCCCGGCAGTTCGAGCACCTCGGCCACGGTGCCGTCCTCGTCCAGGCGCCCCGCGCGGTCGGAGAGGCCGGAGAAGCGGCTGACCACCCCGTCGCCCGGCTCGAACCGCGCCTCCTGCGCGTCGGCCGTGCCGCCGGGCATCGCCAGCATGGCGCCCGCCACCGCCAGCTGCGCCGCGCGGCGGCGCCAGCCCGCGAGGCCCCGGACCATATCGGGACGGCGGTACGAGGCGCCGCGCATCGGCGCCGGTTCCGAAGCGATGGCGGTCATGGCGTGTCCTTGGAACCTTCCTGCCCGGGTTCCGGCGCATGATAGAGGAGGAGCCTCCCGGCGCAACCGCCGGAGGCCGGCCTTCGGCGCCCGATCAGGGCAGCATCACCGTCGTGCCGGTGGTGCGGCGTCCCTCGAGATCCCGGTGGGCCTGGGCCGCATCCTTCAGGGCGTAGCGCTGGTTGATCTCGATCGTCACCTTGCCGCTCTCGACGACGTCGAACAGCTCGCGCGCCATCGCCTGCAGGTCCTCGGCCCTGGCGACGTAGGTGAAGAGGGTCGGCCGGGTGCAGTAGAGCGAGCCCTTCTGCGCCAGGATCGACAGGTCGACGGGCGGCAGCGCGCCCGAGGACTGGCCGAAGAGGACCCACATGCCCATCGGCTTCAGGCAGTCGAGGGAGCCCGGGAACGCGTCCTTGCCGACCGAATCGTAGACGACGTCGACGCCCTCCCCGCCGGTGATCTCCTTCACCCGGGCCGCGAAGTCCTCCTCGCGGTAGTTGATGGTGTGGTCGCAGCCATGGGCGCGGGCGAGCTCGGCCTTCTCGGCGGAGCCGACCGTGCCGATGACGCTCGCTCCCAGGAGCTTCGCCCATTGCGAGACGATGAGGCCGACGCCGCCGGCCGCCGCGTGCAGCAGGATCGTCTGGCCCGGCTCGACCCGGAAGGTGCGGCGCAGGAGATACTGCGCCGTCATGCCCTTCAGCATCATCGCCGCCGCCGTCTCGTCGGCGATGCCGTCCGGCACCTTCACGAGGCGCTCCGCCGGCATGGTGCGGTACTCCGCGTAGCTGCCGGGAGGACCGACATAGGCGACGCGGTCGCCGGTGGAGAGCGTGTCGACGCCCTCGCCCACCGCCTCGATCACGCCGGCGCCCTCGCCGCCCGGCGTGAACGGCAGGCTCTGCGCCTTGTAGAGGCCGGTCCGGAAGTAGACGTCGATGAAGTTGAGCCCGACGGCGGTGTGCCGGATCAGCACCTCGCCCGCTCCCGGCTGCGGCTTCTCGACCTCCTCCCAGCGCATCACCTCGGGCCCGCCCGTCTCGTGGATGCGGATCGCGTGCGCCATCGTCACTCCTCCCGGCAGCCTGTTGTCGTTGATCTCGCCATGGACCGTCAGCGGGTGCGGCCCTTGGGCATCCCGGCCCGCGCCGCCGTGGCGATCGCGTCCTGGTCGATGTCGTGGCGGTGGTAGAGGTCCTGGATCGTGCCGGTCTGGCCGAAATGCTCGACGCCGAGCGCCTGCACCCGGTGGCCGCGCACGCTGCCGAGCCAGGCGAGCGTCGCCGGGTGCCCGTCGAGCACGGTCACGATGCTGGCGTCGCGCGCCAGCGGCGCGAGCAGGCGCTCGACATGGCTCTCGGCCTCCGTGCCGCGCCGGCGCGCCTTCTGCGCCGCCGTCCAGCCGGCGTTCAGCCGGTCGGCCGAGGTGACCGCCAGCAGGCCTGCGCCCGGCTCGCGCTCCAGCATGTCGCCGAGCGCGGCGGCGGCTTCCGGGGCGACGGCGCCGCTATAGGCGACCACGAGGCCCGCGCCTTCCGCCGGCTTCCGCACCCAGTAGCCGCCGGCGATGATCGCCTCGCGCGTCGCCTCGTCGAACTCGCGCAGCGGCTGCTCGATCGACCGGGTCGACAGCCGCAGGTAGACCGAGCCGCCCTCGCGCTCGTGCACCCAGTCGGTGCTCTTGGCCGTGCCGCTGCGCTGGATGTAGTCGAAGGCCCATTCGAGGATGACGCCGAGCTCGTCGACATAGGCCGGCTCGAAGCCCGCCAGCCCGTCCTGCGCCATGCCGATCAGCGGCGTGCCGATCGACTGGTGGGCGCCGCCCTCCGGCGCCAGCGTCACGCCCGACGGCGTCCCGACCAGGATGAAGCGGGCGTCCTGGTAGCAGGCGTAGTTCAGCGCATCGAGGCCGCGCGCGATGAACGGGTCGTAGAGCGTGCCGATCGGCAGCAGGCGCTCGCCGAACAGCGAGTGCGACAGGCCGGCCGCCGCGAGCATGAGGAAGAGGTTGCTCTCGGCGATGCCGAGCTCGACGTGCTGGCCGGTCGGCGTCATGTCCCAGCGCTGCGCCGACATGAGGCGGCGCTCGTGGAAGACGTCGCTGCGGGCGGTGCGCGAGAAGATGCCGCGGCGGTTCACCCAGGGGCCGAGATTGGTCGAGACCGTCACGTCGGGCGAGGTCGTCATCACCCGGTCCGCCAGCTCGCTCTCCGACTTGGCGATGAGGTCGAGGATCTTGCCGAAGCCCTCCTGCGTCGACATCGCGCCGCGGATCGGCGGCATCTCGAGCTTCGGCACCGGCACGCGCGGCGCCTCGCGGCGGCGGCGTCCCTCGGCGAAGAAGGGGGCGTGGGCGAGCTTCTCCGGCAGCCCCGGCAGGTCGAGCCCCGCGAACTTCTCCCACTCCTCGCCCGGCTCGATGCCGTGCGCCTTGCGCAGCGTCTCCATCTGCTCGCGCGTCATCAGGCCGGCGTGGTTGTCCTTGTGGCCCTTGAAGGGCAGTCCGTGGCCCTTGACGGTGTAGGCGATGAAGCAGACCGGGCGGTCGGACGGCGCGCTGTCGAACGCTTCGAGCACGCTCTCCATGCAGTGACCGCCGAGGTCGGACATCAGCGCGCCCAGCTCCTCGTCGTCGTAGCGCTCGATGAGCGCCAGCGTCTCGGGCTCGTCGGCGAGGTCGGCCTTCATCTGGTTGCGCCACGAGGCGCCGCCCTGGAAGACGAGCGCGGAGTAGAGCGCGTTCGGGCACTCGTCGATCCAGCTTTGCAGCCGCGCGCCGCCCGGCTCCCGGAAGGCGGCCTCCAGCCGCTTGCCGTACTTGATGGTGACGACCTCCCAGCCGAGCGCGCGGAAGACGTCCGCATGCTTCTGGAAGAGCGCGTCCGAGACGACCGAATCGAGGCTCTGCCGGTTGTAGTCGATCACCCACCAGCAATTGCGCAGGCCGTGCTTCCAGCCCTCGAGCAGGCACTCGAAGATGTTGCCCTCGTCGAGCTCCGCGTCGCCGAGCAGCGCCACCATGCGCCCTTCGGGCCACTGGCCGGTCCAGTCGCGCTCGCGGATATAGTCCTGCACGAGGCTCGCGAAGGCGGTGACGGCGACGCCGAGGCCGACGGAGCCCGTCGAGAAGTCGACGTCGTCGGCGTCCTTGGTGCGCGACGGGTAGGACTGCGCGCCGCCATATCCCCGGAACGCCTTCAGGTTCTCGAGCGTCTGCTGGCCGGCCAGGTACTGGATCGCATGGAAGGCCGGGCTCGCGTGCGGCTTCACAGCCACCCGGTCCTGCGGCCGCAGGACGCGGAAGTAGAGCGCCGTCATCACGGTGGCGAGCGAGGCCGAGGAGGCCTGGTGGCCGCCGACCTTCAGCCCGTCCTCGTTCGGGCGGACATGGTTCGCGTGATGGATCGTCCAGGAGGACAGCCAGAGGATCTTGCGCTCGATCTCCTGGAGCTCGGCGATGTCGAGCGTCTCGGCCGTCCGTGTCTGCGTCGCGCTCTGGCCTGCCATGCCGGTCTCTCCCCGCGCCGTTTCGTTCGGGCGCAGACTACAGGCAGAGAAGGCCCGTGCGAAAGGGGCCCTTCAGCGGCCGCGGACGGTCCGGAGCGCGCTCAGGCCCAGCATGTAGAGGCCGACCACCGCCAGAACCCAGAGCGCCCAGGGCGCCGGCTCGAGGTGGTGCCAGACCGCGAAGAAGGCCGCGACGAGCCACAGGACGCTGGACGCGAGCGTCAGGGGCCGAAGGAACGCGACCCGCACGGGATGGAGGAACGTGACCTTGGTGAAGGTGAGCACCGCGAACACGACCGTCAGCCCCAGCGTCACCCAGCCCGACCACTGGAACACGAAGGCGTAGAAGACGACGACGTTCCAGATCGTGGGGAAGCCGAGGAAGTAGTTGTCGGGCGTCTTCTGGTTGCGGTAGCCGAAGAAGAACGCCGCGGACAGGCACATGAGGCCGGCCCCGAGCAGGCCGAAGCCGTAGGGAAAGAGCCCCGCGACGAACGCCGCGTAGGCCGGGATGAAGACGTAGGTCAGATAGTCGACGACGAGGTCGAGGATGACCCCGTCCCAGTTCGGCAGGTGCACCGTGACGTCGAAGCGGCGGGCCAGCGGCCCGTCGACGCCGTCGACGACGAGCGCCACGCCGAGCCAGGCGAACATGCCGGCGAAGTCGCCCTTGCCGACCGACAGAAGCGCCAGCAGGGCCCAGAACACGCCCGACGCCGTGAGCGCGTGGACCATCAGCCCCGCGTTGCGCTGTGTCTTGATGTTTGCTTCGGCCATCGACCGTCGGTACTCCGCCCTGTGGATGCGCCTGCCGCCGCGACCCTTGAAGCCGCCTCCCTCGCGCGCGAGTGCATCGAGTCGCACACTGCGCGTCGTCTGGCAATCCGTTGAACGCCGACAGGTTTCCCACCTCCGGCGGCCGTCGAGGCCGGCTCCGCGCCCCTGTTCATATGGATGGCACTGGACGGAAGTCACGATGGAGCCATTTTCATCCCCATCTCTGGCCGCCCCAACGATGGCCGGACAGCCGGCGTCGTGCGAAGCCAGACGACGGAAATCGCCCGCCTGCCGGGAGAAGGAGCAAGCCATGTCCGACAACCAGAGTATCGAGGCGGATGTCGTGGTCGTCGGCGGCGGGCCGGCGGGCCTGAGCGCGGCGCTCGCCTGCGCCGATGCCGGCTGGAACGTCGCCATGGTGGCGCCCGATCCCAACCGCGAGGATCGCCGCACCTCCGCCCTCATGGTCTCGACGCTGGCCTTCCTCGAGCGCCTCGACGTCTGGCCGGCCTGCGCCGATGCGGCGGCGCCGCTCAGGAAGATGCGGATCGTCGACGACACCGGGCGGCTTCTGCGCGCCGGCACCGTCGAGTTCGATGCCTCCGAGATCGACGAGGACGCGTTCGGCTGGAACATCCCGAACGTCGCGCTGACCGCCCGCCTCTCCGAGCTCGTCCGGTCGAGCCCGCGGATCCGCCGCCTCGACGACCACGTCGCCGCCGTCTCGCTGCGCGACGAGGCGGTCGGCGTGCGCACCGAGCGCGGCGAGCGCATCCGCGCCCGCCTCGTGATCGGCGCGGACGGGCAGCGCTCCAAGGTGCGCGCCGCCGCCCGCATCACGACCCGCCAGTGGCCGCTGGACCAGGCCGCGATCGCCGTGAACCTCCGGCACGAGCGCGACCACGAGTTCGTCTCGACCGAGATCCATCGCCGGCCCGGGCCGTTCACCCTCGTGCCGCTGCCGGGACGGCGGTCGAGCCTCGTCTGGGTCGAGACGAAGGACCGGGCCGAGGCGATCCAGTCGCTCGACGACCGGGCCTTCGCCCGGGAGGTCGAGATCCTCTCCCACCGGCTGCTCGGCCATGTCGAGGTCGACGGCCCGCGCGGCATGTTCCCGCTCGGCGGCGCGGTGGCCCGCACCTTCGCCCGCAACCGCATCGCCCTCGTCGGCGAGGCGGCCCACGTCATGGCGCCGATCGGCGCGCAGGGGCTCAACCTGGGCCTGCGCGACGTCGCCGCGCTGGTCGAGGCGATGGGCGACGGCGCGGGAGCCGGCGATCCCGGCTCGCCGAAGGTCCTGTCGCGCTACGACCGGGGGCGGCGCACCGACGTCTGGATGCGGGTCGGCGGCGTCGAGCTTCTCAACCGCTCGCTGCTCGCCGGCCTCCTGCCGGTTCAGGTCGCGCGGACCTTCGGCCTGGGCGCGCTCAGGAACGTCGGGCCGCTGCGCCGCGCGGTCATGCGCGAGGGCGTCGTGCCGCACCTGTCGCTTCCCGCCCTCATGCGCGGCCGCGACCGCGATGCCGGGGAGCATGCCCCGCGCGACTGACCCTGCCCGTCAGCCGAAGAGGTCGACCGGCAGGCGGTCGGTCGCCACGAGGTAGAGCACGCTCGTCAGCGTCACGACCGACAGCGCCGTGGCGATCAGCACGGTGCTCGAGGCGCGCTCGACATAGACGTCGTATTGCTGCGCCAGCACGAAGACGTTGAGCGCCGGCGGCAGCGCCGCCATCAGCACCGCCGTCTTCACCCACACCGGGTCGTACTGGCCCGTCAGGTTGAGCAGGACGAGCACGAGCGCCGGGTGCAGCAGGAGCTTGTAGGCCGCGAGCACCGGCAGCTCGTAGGGCATCTTGCGGACCGGGCGCAGCGCCACCGTCACGCCCATGGCGAAGAGCGCGCACGGGGCGGCGGCGTTGCGCAGGTAGGTCAGCATCGTCTCGACCGCCTTGGGCGGCGTGTACTGGAAGTACGCCGCCAGCACGCCCGCCAGCGTCGCCAGGATGAACGGGTGGAGCAGGATGCGCCGCAGGATCTGCACCAGCACGGCGGCCCCGCTCGTGCGCCTCTCCCCCGACACCGACATGATGAGCGGCACGAGCGTGAAGATCAGCGCGCTGTCGAACGAGAAGATGAGCGCGGTGGGCACCGTCGCCGCCGCGCCGATCGTCGCGAGCGTCAGGCCCGGCCCCATGTAGCCGACATTGGCGTAGGCGCCGGCCGAGCCCTGGATGGCCGCCATGCGCACGTCGCGGGTGAAGGCGAAGCCCGTCAGCGCCGAGAGGGCGAACATGCAGCTCGTCGCCAGCGTCGTCGTCATGACGAACGACCACTGGCGCAGCTGCTCGAACGGCGTCTGGGCGATCAGCTGGAAGAACAGCGCCGGCAGCGCGAAGTAGATGATGAAGATGTTGAGCCAGGCGAGGCCCTCCGGCGGCTGCCTGATGATCTTGCCGGCCGCGAAGCCGAGGAGGATCAATCCGAAGAACGGGGCGGCAAGGGCCACGACCTGCTGCAACTGGAGGCTCCGTCGTCTCGTCTTGGGTTGTCATGGCTGCGGAACGAGCCGGGAAAGGAAGGCGAATGCGTCTTCTAGCCTATTGTCAGGCCCTCGGCAGCCGGCCATCTTCGCGAGGCCTCGCCGAAACCATCACCGAACGCACCGGGAAACCTCACGATGAAGACCGCGCGCAATTTCTTCAGGCCGCTGGCCGTGGGAGCCCCTGCCCCGTTCCGCGAGATCCCGCCGCGCGCGCAGCGTCTCATCCACTTCATCCCGCCCCACATCGAGAAGGTGCGGGCCAAGGTGCCCGACCTCGTCGGCCAGGTGGACGTGCTGCTCGGCAACCTCGAGGACGCGATTCCCGCCGACCAGAAGCTCGAGGCGCGGCGCGGCTTCATCGAGATCGCGCGCTCGAACGAGTTCGGCGAGACCGGCCTCTGGGTGCGCATCAACGCGCTCAACAGCCCGTGGGCGCTCGACGACATACTGGAGATCATGGCGGAGGCCGGCGACAGGCTCGACGTGATCATGCTGCCCAAGGTCGACGGCCCCTGGGACATCCACTATCTCGACCAGCTCCTGGCGCAGCTCGAGGCGCGGCACGGCGTCGAGGAGCCGGTGCTGATCCACGCGATCCTCGAGACCGCCGAGGGCGTCAAGAACGTCGAGGCGATCGCCGCCGCGAGCCCGCGCATGCACGGCATGAGCCTCGGCCCGGCCGACCTCGCCGCCTCGCGCGGCATGAAGACGACGCGCGTCGGCGGCGGCCATCCCGGCTACCGGGTGCTCGCCGACATGGCGGAGGGCGGCGCCCGCGAATCGGCGCAGCAGGATCTCTGGCACTACACGGTGGCGCGCATGGTCGACGCCTGCGCGACCTACGGCATCGGCGCCTTCTACGGGCCGTTCGGCGACTTCTCGGACCCCGATGCGTGCGAGGCGCAGTTCCGCAACGCGTTCCTGATGGGGTGCGTCGGCGCCTGGACGCTGCACCCCTCGCAGATCGGCATCGCCAAGCGCGTCTTCTCGCCCGACCCCGATGAGGTGCACTTCGCGCGCCGCATCCTGGAGGCCATGCCGGACGGTGCCGGCGCGGTGATGATCGACGGCAAGATGCAGGACGACGCGACGTGGAAGCAGGCCCGCGTCATGGTCGATTATGCCCGCCTCGTCGCCCGCAAGGACCCCGAGCTCGCCGCCGGCTACGGCTTCGCGGATTCGGCCGAGGCTTGACACGCGCGCCCGCCGCCCGATGAATTCATTTGATAAAATGCACATAGAAGCCCCTAGTCACGGCGCAGCGCCCATGATGGCAAGACATGCAAAATACGCGATCGGACAGGTCGTCCGGCATCGCGTCTATCCGTTCCGGGGCGTGATTTTCGACGTGGATCCGACCTTCGCCAACACCGAGGAGTGGTGGCTGTCGATCCCGGAGGACGTCAGGCCGCGCAAGGACCAGCCCTACTACCACCTGTTCGCGGAGAACTCGGAGACGGAGTACATCGCCTACGTCTCGGAGCAGAACCTGCTGCCGGACGACACCGGCGAGCCGGTGCGGCATCCGCAGGTGGCGGAGGCCTTCGAGGGCCAGGAGAACGGCCTCTACCGCAGCCGCTCCATCTCGCTCAACTGAGCGGTCCCCACGAAAACGGGAAAGGGCGCGGGAACTCCGGTCCCCGCGCCCTTCTCATGTCGCCCGTACGGCGTCCCTTACTGCGCCGGGGTCGGCGGCGTCGGGGACGGCGTGGCGTTCTTGTCCATCATCTTCTTGCGGGCTTCCTCGGCGCGCTTCTGCAGCTCGTCCTGCAGCTTCTTGCGCTGCTGCGCCAGCACCTCGGTGTCGACCGGGTCGCCCTCGTAGCCCTTGGTGAAGCCGACGAGCGTCAGGCCGACGCCGACCGCCTTGCCCTGGTTGTTGATGACCGAGACGACGAGGTTCTTGCCGGCCTTCATCTTGTCGACGAAGTCCTGGGCGATCTCGAGCTCGGCGTAGCAGGCGTTCGGCAGGCAGATCACGTACTTGCCGGACTTCTGCTCGCCGTCGTCGACCTGCACCCGGATGCCCGGCTGGATCAGCGTGCCGGGCGGGACGGCGGCCATCAGGGTCTTCTTGTCCTCACCGGAGACCTCGCGGATCGACACCGAGGCCATGAACTCGCCGGTGTCGGAGCGGACCTCCTGGGTGACAAGGCAGACGTCCTTGTTGTCGGCCTGCTTGTCCTTCGTGCAGATCTTGATCCAGTTGCCGAGATTGTTGTCGCCGCCGGCCTGCTGCTGATCCTGGGCATGGGCCGGGGTCAGGGCCGTGGCGGCGATGATGGCGCCCACCGTCAGGCCCGTCGTGACGAAGGATCTGGAGCGGCGGAGCCAAGCGATGTCGAAAACCATATGCGTCCTCGGAGTTTCTGTGAGGGGATCGTCAACCTTTTCTCGGGCGACGAGTTGCGGCCTGTTCGCGCGCGATACCTCCATGCGGAATACGGCAGGAGAGTGATGCACCTTCGCGGGTGTCCCGCAATAACCCGCCTGCCATTATTTTTCCAGCCGTCTGCGGCATGCTGAAGACATGATGATCGATACCGACCGACTGGCGGCCGCCGCTCTCGCGGCCGCACTCCTCCTCTTTGCCGCCTTCGCGGCCCCTGCGCAGGCCGGCGCCGCGAACGGCATCGCCATGCACGGCGAGCCGGCCTATTCCGGCGACTTCGACCATTTCGCCTATGTCGACCCGGACGCGCCGAAGGGAGGCGCGCTGCGCCTGTCGGCGATCGGCTCGTTCGACACGCTGAACCCGTTCACGGTGACCGGGGTCGCGGCGAAAGGTCTCAACGGCTACGTCTTCCAGTCGCTGCTGGCCCGCAGCCTCGACGAGCCGTTCTCGCTCTACGCGCAGATCGCCAGCTCCGTCACGGTGCCGGACGACCGCAGCTGGGTCGAGTTCTCGCTCGACCCTCGCGCCCGCTTCTCCGACGGCACGCCCGTCACCGTCGACGACGTCATCTCGACCTGGCGGCTGCTGCGCGACCACGGCCGGCCGAACCATCGCAGCTACTATTCGCTGGTCACCGAGGCGGTGAAGACGGGCGACCACGGCGTGCGCTTCGAGTTCTCGAAGGACGCCGCCCGCGAGATGCCGCTCATCATGGGGCTGATGCCGATCCTGCCGGCCCACGTCTACAACGAGGAGACCTTCGACCACATGGGGCTGAAGACGCCCGTCGGCAGCGGCCCCTACGTCGTCGCCGACGTCGCGCGCGGCCGCTCGATCACGCTGCGCCGGCAGGAGGACTGGTGGGGCGCCGACCTGCCGGTGTCGAAGGGCGAGTACAATTTCGACACGATCGGCTTCGAGTATTTCCGCGACTCCGAGACGGCGTTCGAGGCGTTCCGCAAGGGCCTCGTCGACTTCCGCGAGGAGGACGACCCGGGCCGCTGGGCGCTCTCCTACGACTTCCCCGCCGCCAGGCGCGGCGACGTCGTGACCGAGACGCTGCCGAACGGCGCGCCGAAGGGCATGTCGGCCTTCGTCTTCAACACCCGCCGGCCCCCGTTCGACGACGTCCGGGTGCGCCGGGCGCTGGCGATGCTCTTTCCCGGCGCCTGGGTGAACAGGGCCTACTACCGCGACCTCTACGAGCGCACGGACAGCTATTTCGAAGGGTCCGAGCTGTCCGCGGAGGGCCGGCCGGCGGACCCGCGCGAGCGCGAGATCCTCGCCCCGTGGATCGACGGCATCCCGGCGCCGATCCTCGAGGGCGACCTCTCCGAGGGCGAGCGCTCCGACGGCACCGGCCGCGACCGCCAGACGCTGCGCGCCGCGCTGCGCCTCCTGAAGGCGGCGGGCTACGTCCTGCGGGACGGCAGGCTGCGCGACGCCGACACCGGCACGCCGCTCTCCTTCGAGATCCTCGTCGCCACCCGCGAGCACGAGCGCCTCGCCCTCGCCTTCGCCCGGGCGCTCGACCGCGCCGGCATCGAGGCCAATGTGCGTTCGGTCGATTCGGCCCAGTACCAGCGGCGCAAGCAGGGCTTCGACTTCGACGTGACGCACCACTTCTGGTTCTCGTCGCTCTCGCCCGGCAACGAGCAGCGCTTCTACTGGGGCAGCGCGGCGGCGGACGAGACGGGGAGCCGCAACTACATGGGCGCGAAGAGCGACGGGATCGACGCCGCGATCGACGCCCTGCTCGCGGCACGGGAGCGGCCGGCCTTCGTCTCCGCCGCCCGCGCGCTCGACCGGCTGCTCGTCGCTGGATCCTACGTCGTGCCGCTCTATCATCTGCCCGGGCAATGGGTCGCCTATCGCAGCGACCTCGCCCACCCCGACACGACGCCCGTCTACGGCTACGCGCTGGAGACGTGGTGGCACCGGCCACCGGGCGAACAGGACACGGAGGCCGCGCAATGAGCGAGGCAGAAGGCCAGGCGAACCGCGAGCCGGTGACGATCGACGTCGTCTCCGACACGATCTGCCCCTGGTGCTACATCGGCAAGAAGCGGCTCGAGCAGGCGCTGGCGCTGCGGCCCGGCCTGGCGGTCGACGTGCGCTGGCGCCCCTTCCTGCTCGACCCGACGATCCCGAAGGGCGGCGTCGACCGGCGCGAGTACCTCGAGAACAAGTTCGGCGGTCCGGAGCGGGCCCGCGAGGTCTACGGCCAGATCGAGGCGGCCGCGGCATCCGAAGGCCTCGACGTGCACTTCGACCGCATCGGCCGCACGCCGAACACGATCGATTCCCACCGGGTCATCCGCTGGGCGACGACGAGCGGCCGGCAGTCGGAGCTCGTGGAGGCGCTGTTCCGCCGCTACTTCTGCGAAGGCGCCAACATCGAGGATCCGGACGTGCTGGTCTCGGCGGCCGAGGAGGTCGGCATCGACGGCGCGCTGGTCAGGGACCTGCTTGCGGGGGACGCCGACCGCGATCTCGTGGAAAAGGAGATCGCCCTGGCCCAGCAGCTCGGCGTCACCGGCGTGCCGTGCTTCATCATCGCCAACAGGTTCGGCGTGATGGGCGCGCAGTCGCCGGAGATCCTCGCCGAGGCGCTGGACCGGGCCGTCGCCGAGGCGGCGGAGCCTTCGCCCGCGCAGTAGCTCGCAGGCAGTATGGGATTGCCGCTCCGGGGCCTTCCGGCCCCGGGCGGAATCGCGACGTCCGCTCCCTACGCCGCTTCCTTCTGCGCCAGCGCGGCGAGCTTGCGCATCACGCCCATCGTGCCGGTCAGCCGCTCCTCCGGGGTCGTCCAGCTGCGCTGCAGGACGATCGTGTGGTCGGGGCGCACCTTGGCGAACTTGCCCTCCTTCGACACGAAGTCGACGAGGCCGTTCGGGTTCGCGAAGCGGTCGTTGCGGAGCTTGAAGAGCATGCCCTTCGGACCGGCGTCGACGCGCTCGACCCCCGCCTCGCGGCACATGATCTTGATGCGCACGATGTCGAGCAGGTGCTCGACCTCGACCGGCGGCCGGCCGAAGCGGTCGGCGAGCTCGGAGCCGAAGGAATCGACCTCGGACGGGTCCTCGATCTGCGACAGGCGGCGGTAGAGGCCGAGCCGCACCTCGAGGTCGGTCACGTAGTGCTCGGGGATGAGCACCGGCGTGCCGAGCTCGATCTGCGGCGACCACTGGCCGTCGTCCTCGGCCGGCCCGCCACCCTCGCGCAGCGACGCGACCGCCTCCTCCAGCATCGACTGGTAGAGCTCGTAGCCGACCTCCTTGATGTGGCCGGACTGCTCCTCGCCGAGCAGGTTGCCGGCGCCGCGGATGTCGAGGTCGTGGCTCGCCAGCATGAAGCCGGCGCCCAGCGTGTCGAGCGACTGCAGCACCTTGAGCCGCTTCTCCGCGCCCTTGGTCAGCTTCTTGTTGGCCGGCACCGCGAAATAGGCGTAGGCGCGCGCCTTCGAGCGGCCGACGCGGCCGCGCATCTGGTAGAGCTGCGCCAGGCCGAACATGTCGGCGCGGTGGACGATCAGCGTGTTCGCCGTCGGCACGTCGAGCCCGGACTCGACGATGGCCGTCGACACCAGCACGTCGAACTGGCCGTCGTAGAAGGCGGTCATCACCTCCTCCAGCCGGCTCGCCGAGAGCTGGCCGTGCGCGACGGCGTATTTCACCTCCGGCACGTGGTCCTTCAGGAACTCCTCGATCTCCGGCAGGTCGCTCAACCGCGGCGCGACGAAATAGGTCTGGCCGCCGCGATAGTGCTCGCGCAGCAGCGCCTCGCGCAGCACCACGCCGTCGAACGGCGTGACGAAGGTGCGCACGGCGAGGCGGTCGACCGGCGGCGTCGCGATGATCGACAGCTCGCGGATGCCGGTCAGGGAGAGCTGCAGCGTGCGCGGGATCGGCGTCGCCGTCAGCGTCAGCACGTGGACGTTCGAGCGCAGCTCCTTCAGCCGCTCCTTGTGCGCCACGCCGAAATGCTGCTCCTCGTCGACGATCAGCAGGCCGAGGTCGCGGAACTTGATCGACTTCGACAGGAGCGCGTGCGTGCCGATCACGATGTCGACCTCGCCGGAGGTGATGCCCTTCTTGGCCTCGGCCATCTCCTTCTGGCTGACCATCCGCGACATCTGCGCGACGTTGACGGGGAAGCCGCGGAAGCGCTCGACGAAGGTCTTGTAGTGCTGCCGGGCGAGCAGCGTCGTCGGCACGACGACCGCCACCTGGTGGCCCGACAGGGCGGCGACGAAGGCGGCGCGCAGCGCCACCTCGGTCTTGCCGAAGCCGACGTCGCCGCAGACCAGCCGGTCCATCGGCTTGCCCTCGTGGAAGTCCTCCAGCACCGCGTCGATGGCGTTGAGCTGGTCGTCGGTCTCCTCGTAGGGGAAGCGGGCGCAGAATTCGTCGTAGGCGCCCTCGGGCGGCTCGAGCTGGGGCGCGTCGCGCATGGCGCGGGCGGCCGCCACCTTGATGAGCGCGTTCGCCATCTCGCGAATGCGCTCCTTGAGCTTGGCCTTGCGGGCCTGCCAGCCGCCGCCGCCGAGCCGGTCGAGCTGCACGACCGTGTCCTCGGAGCCGTAGCGCGACAGGAGCTCGATGTTCTCGACCGGCAGGAACAGCTTGTCGCCGCCGTGATAGTGGATCTCGAGGCAGTCGTGCGGCGCGCCCGTCACCTCGATCGTCTTGAGTCCGACGAAGCGGCCGATGCCGTGGTCGACGTGGACGACGTAGTCGTCCGGCGACAGGCTCGTGACCTCCGTCAGGAAGTCGGCGCCCTTGCGGCTCTTGCGCTTGGCCCTGAGGTAGCGCTCGCCGAGGACGTCCTGCTCGCCGATCACGGCGAGCGACGGCGCCTCGAAGCCGCGCTCGAGCCCGAAGATCGCAAGGCCGGTGATGCCCTTGCCGAGCCGTTCGGCCTCGGTCCAGTCGGCGACGTTCTCGACGGCCGTCAGGCCGTGGTCGCGCAGCATGTCGGCCATGCGGTCGCGCGAGCCCTCGCTCCAGCACGCGACGATGACGCGCTTGCCGGCCTTGTTGAGGGCGCGGTCGTAGGTCTTCACCGCCTCGAAGAGGCTGGCGTCGGCCGCCGTCCGCTCGGCGGCGAAGCTGCGGGATTCCTTCGAGCCGAGGTCGAAGACCGGCCCCGACCCCTCGCTCTCCGGCACGTCGAACGGCGTCAGCGAGACGTGCGCGCGCTCGGCCAGGCGGTCCGCCCAGTCCTTGTCCGACAGGTAGAGCTCGTCCGGCTCGAGCGGCTTGTAGGGCGCCTCGCCGGCCGTGTCCTCCTGCGCCTTCACGCGTGCCTGGTGGTAGTCGCGGATCTGCTCCATCCGCTCGGCGCGCGCCTCTTCGAGCAGCGCGTCGAGCATGACGGGCGCGCCCGGCGCGTAGTCGAAGACCGTCGCCATCTCCTCGTGGAAGAACGGCAGCCAGTGCTCCATGCCCTGGTGGCGCCGGCGCTCGCTGACGGCGGTGTAGAGCGCGTCCTCGTTGCGCGCCACGCCGAAGCGGGAGACATAGTTGGAGCGGAAGCGCTTCACCGACTCCTCGTCGAGCGTGAGCTCGCTCATCGGCACGAGGGACAGCTCCTTGAGCTGTCCGGTCGAGCGCTGCGTCTCGGGGTCGAAGGGCCGGATCGATTCCAGCGTGTCGCCGAAGAAGTCGAGGCGAAGCGGCTCCTCGCGGCCGGGCGCGAACAGGTCGACGATGCCGCCGCGTACCGCGAACTCGCCCTTCTCGCGCACCGTGCCCGTGCGCTCGAAGCCGTTGCGAGCCAGCCAGTCGGCGAGCGACTGCATGTCCAGCATGTTGCCGGGCCGCACGACCAGCGACTGGCTGGCGATCCACTCCTTCGTCGGCACGCGCTGGATCAGCGCGTTGACGGTGGTGCCGATGATGGTCGGTTCGGAGAAGCCGCCCTTGGTGAGCTTCGCCAGCGTCGCCAGCCGCTCCGACAGGATCTCCGGGGCCGGCGAGACGCGGTCGTAGGGCAGGCAGTCCCAGGCGGGCAGGCCGAGAAAGCGGTGGCCGGGCGCGAAGAAGCGCAGCGTCTCGCGGAACGAGGCCAGGCGCTGCGCGTCGCGCGCGACGAAGACGACGGGGAGCGGCTCGCTGCCGGCGGAGAGGACGCGGGCCGCGTCGGCGACGGCCACCGCGTCGAACCCTTCCGCCGCGTGCGCCAGGGTGATGTGGCCGCGCTCCCGGAGCATCCGGGCGTCGAAGGTCTTCAGGCGGGCGGGTGCGTTCATGGCGTCAGGCCTCGGAAACCGGATTTTCGGCGTGGAAGCGGCGAATGTCGCCGACGATGCCCCGTTCCGCCTCTGGCACGGCCGTCGCTTCGGTCAGCCACGCGAACAGCTCCTTCTCCTCCACCTCGAGAAGGTCTTCGAGCTCGCCGAGCTCTTCGCCGCTCATGGAGGCGATGCGGGCCTCCGCGTAGCGGCCGAGAATCAGGTCCATCTCGCGCGTGCCCCTGTGCCAGCAGCGATAGAGCAGGCGGCGGCGCGCGAGGTCGAGGTCTTCCGATGAGGGCATGGGGAGCGGATCGTCCGGGTGATGTCTGTCGCAGGGGCTGGATATAGACCTCGTGTCCCCCGCGTGCCAGAGCGGCCGCGCCATCGCAGGCTTGCGCGGCGCACGGCAGCCGACCAATAGTCTCGCCCCATGCGTCCCGCCGTCCTCAATCCCCTCTTCGCGCCGGTCACCTCCCTTCCGGGCATCGGCCCGAAGGTCGCCGCGCTCTACACGAAGCTGCTGGCCAACGGCGACGGCGACGCGCCGGCCGTCGTCGACCTCCTGTTCCACCTGCCGACCGGCATGGTCGACCGGCGGCACCGCCCGGCCCTGCGCGACGCGCAGGCCGGCGAGATCGCGACGATCAAGGTGACGGTCGAGGACCACCGCCCTCCCCCGCCCGGCCGCTCGCGCGCGCCCTACCGGGTCGTCTGCTCCGACGAGACCGGCTCGATCACGCTCGTCTTCTTCAACGCGCAGGCGAAATGGATCGCCGGCGTCCTGCCGCTCGGACGCGAGGTCTGGGTCAGCGGCAAGCCGGAGCTCTACGACGGCATGCTGCAGATGGTTCATCCCGACCATATCGTGCCGGGCGATGCGCTCGCGCGGCTGCCGGAGGTCGAGCCGGTCTATCCGCTCACGGCCGGGCTGACGCTGCGCGGACTGTCGCGCGCGGTCGGCGCGGCGCTCGAGAAGCTGCCCGACCTGCCGGAGTGGCAGCGGCCGGACGTCATCCGCCAGCACCGGTGGAACACGTTCGCCCTCTCGCTCCGGTCGCTGCACGTGCCCGAGGTTCCGGCGGACCTCGAGACCGGCAGCGCTCCCCTCGCCCGCCTCGCCTATGACGAGATCCTGGCGGGCCAGGTCGCCCTGTCGCTGACGCGCAGCCGCCTGCGCAAGACCGCCGGCATCGCCCGGCACGGCGACGGCCGGCTGGTGAAGAAGGTGCTCGAGGGCCTGCCCTTCGCCCTCACCAGCGCGCAGCAGGCGGCCTTCGCCGAGCTCGACGCAGACCTCGCCGCGCCGGAGCGCATGCTGCGCCTGCTGCAGGGCGATGTCGGCTCCGGCAAGACCGTGATGAGCCTGCTGGCGATGGCGCGGGTCGTGGAATCCGGCGCGCAGTGCGCCCTGATGGCGCCGACCGAGATCCTGGCGCGCCAGCACCACAAGAGCCTCGGCAAGATGGTGGCCGGCACCGGCTTGCGCCTCGGCCTCCTCACCGGCCGCGAGAAGGGGACCGCGCGCAGTCAGGTGCTGAAGGCGGCGGCCGAGGGCGAGCTCGACATCCTCGTCGGCACGCATGCGCTGTTCGAGCAGCATGTCGGCTTCAGGGATCTCGGTCTCGCCGTGATCGACGAGCAGCACCGCTTCGGCGTCCACCAGCGCCTGTCGCTGGCGGCGAAGGGCGAGGCGGTCGACATGCTGGTCATGACCGCGACGCCGATCCCGCGCACCCTGCTGCTGACCCATTACGGCGACATGGACGTGACGCGCATCATGGAGAAGCCGCCGGGCCGCCAGCCCATCGAGACGCGGCTCGTCTCGCAGGAGCGCCTGCCCGAGGTGATCGCGGCGCTCGGCCGCACGATCGGCAAGGGCAACCGCGTCTACTGGGTGTGCCCGCTCGTCGAGGATTCCGAGACGCTCGACGTCGTCTCGGTCGGCGAGCGCTTCGCCTCGCTCGACAAGGCGTTCCCCGGCCAGGTCGGCCTCGTCCACGGCCAGCTTTCGGGCCAGGAGAAGGATGCCGGCATGCAGGCCTTCGTCGCCGGCGAGACCTCGATCCTCGTCGCGACCACGGTGATCGAGGTCGGCGTCGACGTGCCGGAGGCGACCGTCATCGTCATCGAGAACGCCGAGCGCTTCGGCCTCGCCCAGCTCCACCAGCTGCGCGGCCGGGTCGGCCGCGGCACCGGCGCCTCGACCTGCCTCCTGCTCTACGGCGGCCAGGTCTCGGAGAACGCGCGCGCCCGGCTCCAGACGATGCGCGAGACCGAGGACGGCTTCCGCATCGCCGAGGAGGACCTGAAGCTGCGCGGCGGCGGTGAGGTGCTGGGCACGCGCCAGAGCGGGCTGCCGGAGTTCCGGATCGCCGGCTCGAGGAGCATCTCGACCTCGTCGAGGAGGCCCGGCAGGACGCCCGCCTGCTGCTCGAGCAGGACCCTGCCCTCACGAGCGAGCGCGGGGCGGCGATCCGGCTCCTGCTGCAGCTCTTCCGCCGCGACAGCGCGATGGCCCTGCTCGGCGCCGGCTGAGGCTCACACCGTTTCCGGCGTCCTCTCCGGCTCCTCGGTCCTGGCCGGCCGCCGGTCGGCGCGCGGCAGTGCCTTCGCCGTGTGCTCGGGCACGACGAGGCCGGCGGAGATCACGGCCTTGGCCGCGTCCTCGACCGACATGTCGAGGATGATCACGTCCTGTCGCGGCACGAACAGCAGGAAGCCCGAGGTCGGGTTCGGCGTGGTCGGCAGGAAGCAGCTCAGGAACGGGTCCTCGGGGTTGCCGGCCTTGAGGCCGATCTCGCCCTTCGTCTCGGTCGAGACGAAGACGATCGACCACACGCCCTTTCGCGGATACTCGATCAGCCCGACCTTCTGGAACGAGGCGTTCGACTGCGACAGCACCGTCTCGAAGATCTGCTTCAGCCCGCGATAGACGCTCCGCACGAGCGGCATGCGGTCGAGCATCATCTCGCCGTAGCGCACGATCGTGCGGCCGAACAGGTTTGCTGTGGCGGCGCCGAGGAAGATCAGCACCGTGATCGCCACGATCAGCCCGAAGCCCGGCACCGGGAACGGCAGGTAGGTGTCGGGGCTGTAGCGCGCGGGAATCCAGGGCTTCACCCAGCCGTCGACCCACCGGATGATCGTCCAGGTGATGTAGATCGTGATCGAAAGCGGGGCTGCGATGACGATGCCGGTCAGCAGGTAGTTCCGCAACCGCCATGCCAGGCCGCTGCGCCGGCGATCGGGATGACCGTGCCCCGCCTCGCCGGCAGAGTGTCCGTCGAACTCGTCCATCCGTTACTCGAAATTGCCGCTCACCGGCGGATGCAACAGCCTCTCACGATACAGCACTTCGCAGGCGCACCGAAGCGGCTTCTCACTCGACCGTCACGGACTTCGCGAGGTTGCGCGGCTGGTCCACGTCGGTGCCGATGGAAACGGCGGCATGATAGGCCAGCAGCTGCACGGGCAGCGCGTAGATCAGCGGCTGCACGAACTGGTACATGCGCGGCAGGACGAGGCTCGCGAAGGGCTGCTCGCCCGTCGCATGCGCGCCCTCGGCGTCGGTCAGCAGGATGATCCGCCCTCCGCGCGCCGACACCTCCTGCATGTTGGACACCGTCTTCTCGAACATGATGTCCGACGGCGCGATGACGATGATCGGCATCTCCTCGTCGACGAGCGCGATCGGGCCGTGCTTCAGCTCTCCCGCCGCGTAGCCCTCGGCGTGGATGTAGGAGATCTCCTTCAGCTTGAGCGCGCCCTCGAGCGCGATCGGGTAGTTCATGCCGCGGCCGAGATAGAGGGCGTTGCGCGCCTTCGAGAGCTCGCGCGCGATCGGCTCGATCTGGTCCTCGAGCCGCAGCGTCTGCGTCATCAGCCGCGGCACCTCGATCAGCGAGCGAACGAGCTTCGCCTCGTCCTCCTCGCCGAGCACGCCCCGCAGGCGGCCCGCGGCGATCGTCACGGCGGCGAGCACCGCGAGCTGGCAGGTGAACGCCTTGGTGGACGCGACGCCGATCTCCGGTCCCGCGAGCGTCGCCAGGACGAGGTCGGATTCGCGCGCGATCGTGGAATCCTCGACGTTGACGATCGAGGCGAGCATCTGCCCCGCGTCCCGGCAGTAGCGCAGGCTCGACAGCGTGTCGGCGGTCTCGCCGGACTGAGAGATGAAGAGCGCGAGCCCTTCCTGCTCGAGCAGCGGCTCGCGGTAGCGGAACTCCGAGGCGATATCGACGTCGACGGGCAGCCGGGCGTACTTCTCGAGCCAGTACTTGCCGACGAGGCCCGCCAGATAGGCGGTGCCGCAGGCGGCGATGGACAGCCGGTCGATGGAGGCGAGCCTGTCGCACAGCTCGGGCGGCAGCGTCACGCGGCCGTTCGTCATGTCGACGTAGCGCGCCAGCGTGTGCGCCACGACGTCCGGCTGCTCGTGGATCTCCTTCGCCATGAAGTGGCGGTAGTTGCCGCGGTCGATCATCGCGTAGCCGACATTCGACGTGCGCACAGCCCGGTCGACGTCGTTGCCGGCACTGTCGAAGATGCGGGCGCCGGCGCGGGTCAGCACCGCCCAGTCGCCGTCCTCGAGATAGGTCACGCGGTTGGTGAAGGGCGACAGGGCGAGCGCGTCGGAGCCGACGAACATCTCGCCGTCGCCGTGGCCGATGGCGAGCGGGCTGCCGCGGCGGGCGACCAGCAGCAGGTCCTCCTCGCCGGCGATCAGCACCGCCAGCGAAAAGGCGCCCTCGAGCCGGCCGAGCACGGTCTGCATCGCGTCCTTCGGCGTCTTGCCGAGCGACAGGTCGCGGGCCAGGAGATGCGCCACGACCTCGGTGTCGGTGTCGGTGTCGAAGGTCACGCCGTAGCCGGCGAGCTCGCGCTTCAGCTCGCCGTAGTTCTCGATGATGCCGTTGTGGACGAGCGCCACGGGGCCGGCGACGTGCGGGTGCGCGTTGCGCTCGGTCGGCGCGCCGTGCGTCGCCCAGCGCGTGTGGCCGATGCCGGTCTTGCCCTCGGGCATGTCCTCGCGGAGCTTCTCCTCGAGGTTGTGCAGCTTGCCTTCGGCGCGGACGCGTCGGATCGTGCCGTTTTCCGCCACCGCGATGCCGGCTGAATCGTAGCCGCGGTACTCGAGGCGGCGCAGCGCCTCGATCAGGCCCGGCGCGGCCGGCTGCTTCCCGAGTATCCCGACGATTCCGCACATATGCCTGGCTCCCCTGGGCCAGCGCGCAAGAACCGCTGGCGATCGAGCTGTTTATCGAAGATGGCCGGCCGGACAAGCGGCACCGGCATCACGTTTGATTGCCGGCCCGAAAGACGCCGGCGTCGTATCCGAAAGGTCGCTATTCCGCGGCCTTGCTGCGCAGCGTCCGGAACATGCGCGCCCAGCCGGCCTTCTCCACCTGCCGGCCGCGCCCGATCGCCAGCGCATCCGGCTCCACGTCCTTGGTGATGACGCTGCCGGAGCCGACATAGGCGCCGTCGCCGATCTTCACCGGGGCGACGAGCGCGCTGTTCGAGCCGATGAAGGCGCCGGCGCCGATATCCGTCCGGTGCTTGGCGAAGCCGTCGTAGTTGCAGGTGATGGTCCCGGCGCCGACATTCGCGCCCTCGCCCACCCGGCTGTCGCCGACATAGCTCAGATGGTTGATCTTCGCGCCGCGCTCGACGCGTCGTCGCCTTCACCTCGACGAAGTTGCCGATATGGACGTTCTGGCCGATCTGCGCGCCGGGGCGCAGGCGCGCATACGGCCCGACGGTCGCGCCGGCAGAGACGCGGGCCCCCTCGAGATGCGAGAAGGCGCGGATGGTCGCGCCGGCCTCGATCTCGACGCCGGGCCCGAACACCACGTTCGGCTCGATCACCACGTCGGGGGCGAGCTGCGTGTCGTGCGAGAAGAAGACCGTGTCCGGGGCGACGAGCGTCGCCCCCTCTTCCATCGCGGCGGCGCGGGCGCGCGCCTGGAACTCGCCCTCCGCCACGGCGAGCTGGGCCCGCGTGTTGACGCCCAGCACCTCGCGCTCGGGACACTCGATCGCCGCCGTCCTCAACCCCTCGTCGACCGCCAGCCCGACGGCGTCGGTCAGGTAGTACTCGCCCTTCGCGTTGTCGTTGCCGATGCGCTCCAGAAGGCGGAGCGCCTCTCCCGGCGCGAAGGCCATGACGCCGGAATTGCACAGGGTGATCCGCCGCTCCTCGTCGCTCGCATCGCGCTCCTCGCGGATCGCGGCGAGGTGTCCGTCGCGCATGAGCAGGCGCCCGTAGCCGGTCGGGTCGGCCGCCCTGAAGCCGAGGACGGCGACCGCGGCGCCGGCCGCCACGGCATCGACCAGCCGCTCCAGCGTGTCCGGCCGGATGAGCGGCGTGTCGCCGTAGAGGACGAGCACCGGGCCCTCCGCCGCTTCGAGGGCGTCGCGGGCCTGCAGGACCGCGTGCGCGGTGCCGAGGCGCTCCTTCTGCACGAAGGCGCGTGCCGAGGGCAGGCCGGCGGCGACGGCGTCCATGCCGGGTCCGACCACGACGGCGGTCGCGGGATCGCCGAACGCCGTGGCCGCTGCGCGGGCCACGTGCTGCACCATGGGCGCCCCGCCGATTCGATGGAGCACCTTCGGCAGGCTCGACTTCATCCGCGTGCCTTCGCCCGCGGCCAGTATGACGACGGTCGGCAAGCTCGACATGGTCCGTGCTCCGGGAAAGGAATGAACGGGGCGCGACGAAGTGCGCCGGAATGTTAACCTTGATCCATCGAGAATCGGGCAGTCTCCACGCGCAGTTTCTAACGGTGCTCGACGTGCAAGGTCAAAAGGACTTCCATGCCACGGTTACCGGCCGCCCGCCCCCTGCGCGGCGGCGGCTCGGCCTGTTCGCCTGGGCGCTCGCCGCGGGCGTCTCCGCGGCGATGGCGGTCGCGTCCTCCGTCGGGGATGGCGGCGGCGAGCGCATCGCCATGCTGTTCGGCCGCGAGCCCGTGACGCAGATGACGCAGATGGCTCAGGCGGAGGCGCCGCCCGTCGAAGACGCGACCGGCACGTCGGCGGAGATCGCCCGCCTGAAGAACCAGACACGGCTTCTCGCGCTGGAGAAGAAGGCGCTGTCGATGAGGCTCGCCCTCCTGACGAAGGCCCGCGACGAACTGACCGGCTCGATCGACGGACAGCCCGCGCCGCGCGCCGCGGACCGCGGAACCGTCGCCGTCACGCCCGGCCCGGCCGGAGCGGTCGAGGTGACGATCGCCGACCTGCCCGTCGACGGCGATTTCGCCGACGCGTCGCCGCTGCAGGACACGCGGGTGATCGACAGCGAGGTCGCCGGCATCCCCGCCCCCGTGCGCCAGCCTCCGGTGCGCCAGGTCTCGGCCGGCCAGTCCTCGGCGGGCCGGTCCTCGGCGGGCCAGGCCGTCGTGCCCGGCGGCAGCTATGCCATGCAGCTGGCGAGCGCGGAGACCGTCGAGGAGATCCGCGACGCCTGGACGAAGCTGCGCGACGACCTGCCGAAGGCGGTCTCGGGCCTGGCGCCGCTGGTCGCGATGGACGACCGGCACCCGGACCGGCTGTGGCTGCTCGCGGGCCGGTTCGAGAAGAAGGAGGCGGCCGAGACCCGCTGTGCGATGGTCGCCCTCGCCGGGCGGTCCTGCTCCGTCACGACCCGCCAGGCGCGGCCGCTGCCGATCCCCTGAGGTTGCCGGTCGGGCATCGACCATCGCTTGACGGCACTGCCGTTTCCCGGCTCATGCTGGCGATCCTGCCCGAAGCCGAGAATCATCCCGTGAAGACCGTCTACACCGAGAAGCACAAGCTCCGCGACGCGAAGACCGAGCTGAGCGGAGGCCTGCTCAAGGCGCCCTTCGAGTGCCCTGCGCGGGCGGAGATCATCCGGAGGCACGTCGAGGAGAGAGGCCTCGGCGAGATCCTGGCCCCGCGGGAGCACGGGCTCGACCCGGTGCGCCGGGTGCATGACGAGGGCCTCCTGCGCTTCCTCGAGACCGGCTGGGACATGTGGGTCGCGTCCGGCGCCGAAGGCGAACTCCTGCCCAATGTCTGGCCCGGCCGCTCGATGCCGTCGCGCCGGATCCCCACCGACATCGAGGGGCTCGTCGGCTACTACGCGCTCGCCGGCGAGACGGCGATCAGCCCCGGCACCTGGGAGGCGGCGCTGGCGAGCAAGGACGTGGCGCTGACGGCGCTCGACCTCGTGCTCGCAGGCGAGCGGGCCGCCTTCGGCCTGTGCCGGCCGCCCGGCCATCACGCCTCCACCGACCAGTACGGCGGCTACTGCTTCATCAACAACGCCGCCGTGGCCGCGCAGGCCGCGCTCGACCGGGGCGCGGGCCGCGTCTCGATCCTCGACGTCGACTTCCATCACGGCAACGGCACGCAGGAGATCTTCTACCGTCGCGGCGACGTGCAGTTCCTGTCGCTCCACGGCGATCCGCTCGACGCCTTCCCGCACTTCCT
Organism: uncultured Alphaproteobacteria bacterium; assembly: GCA_963816555.1. Lineage (GTDB taxonomy): Bacteria > Pseudomonadota > Alphaproteobacteria > Rhizobiales > Tepidamorphaceae > Lutibaculum. The sequence continues at coordinate 156,176 of CAWFLD010000017.1, forward strand.
CGGCCACGCCGACGAGACCGGCGAAGGCGCCGGCGAAGGCACGAACCTCAACTTCCCGATGCCCCGCGGCACCGGCTTCGACTCGTGGTCCGAAGCGCTCGACCGCGCGGTCGCCGAGGTCGGCCGCTTCCGCCCCGACCTCCTGATCGTGTCGCTCGGCGTCGACACCTTCGAGCGCGACCCGATCAGCTTCTTCAAACTCGCCTCCGACGACTTCACCCGCTATGGTGAGACGCTGGCGCGGATGCGCCTTCCCACGCTCTTCGTCATGGAGGGCGGCTACGCGGTCGAAGAGATCGGCCTGAACACGGTGAACGTCTTGAGCGGATTCGCGTCCGTTTGAGGAGAGAAGATCCCATCGCCCCCTCCGATCACGACGCTCCGCCGCGGCCCTCCGGGTCGCCGCGGCAATCGCCGGAGGGCGGCCCCGGCGCCGGCCGGCTCAGCCTCGGCCTGCGCATCCTGCTGCTCGTTCTCGTCGCCGCGGTGCCGATCCTCGCGCTGCAGGTGAACGACGAGGTGCAGAGCCGCAAGCTCCGCGAGCGCGCGTTCACCGAATCGACCGAGCAGTCGGCGCGCCTCCTCGCCGCGCAGTTCGGCGCCTTCGTGGACGGCGTGCGGATCTTCGCCGCCACCCTGTCCAAGCTGCCGCCGATGCAGCGGCTCGACGGTCCGGCCTGCCAGGACGCCATCGAGGACTACACCTCGCAGTTCGCCTCCCTCACCCAGATCCTCGTTGTGGATTCCGCCGGCGTGGTCTTCTGCAACGAGCTCCGGAGCGGCGTCTCCGTGGACCTCAGCGACCGCGACTACGTGATGGACGCGATCCGCGAGAAGCGCTTCACGACGAGCGGCTACATCCTCGGGCGCCAGACGCAGGAGCCACGGCTCAGCTTCGCCTACCCCGTCACCGACGCCGCGGGCCGCGTGCTGGGCGCGGTCATCGTCGCCTACGACGTGCGCAAGGTCGCCTTCGAGCTCGCCGCCGGCGGTCCGGCGCAGGACCAGGTCCTGCTGCTCATCGACGATCGTCTCGTGCGGGTCGCGCGGATGCCGCCGGACCCCGACGCGATCGGCCGGCCGATCGGACGAAGCGCGCTGCGCGACGCGATCGCGGCCGGCGGCTCCGGCAGCGTGGTGAGCGCAAACCCCGGGGGCCCGCGGCTGGACGCCTTCGCCCCGGTCCTCGGCGGCACCGGCCTCTATGCCGTCGTCTCGACGCCGCTCGACCTTCTCACGTCGGCCGCCGACGAGCTGTTCTGGCGCAACATCGTCGGCGTGCTCGCCGTCTTCTTCTTCGCGGGCGTGGCCGCCGTCATCATCGGCAACGTCTCGATGCGCCTGCCGGTGCTGCAACTGACGCGGCTCACCGAAGCGATGGCGCGCGGCGACCTCGGCGTCCGCGCGGGGCGCATGCGCGGCTCCTCGCCCGAGCACAAGCGCCTGGGCCGCAGCTTCAACCGCATGGCAGAGGCGCTCGAGACGAGCACCCGGCAGCTCCGCGACAGCGAGTTGCGCTTCCGCCTCGCGCTCGGCGGCTCGCCGATCTTCGTGTTCGAGTGCGACCGGGACCTGCGGCTGCGCTGGGGCTTCAACCCGCCGGCGCCCTGGACGATGGAAGAGCTGCAGGGCTCGGTCATCGCGGACACCGAGGGCGGCGACAGCGCCCACTACCGGGAGCTCTACCGCCAGATCCTGCGCAGCGGACAGGGCGTGCGCGACGAGGTCGTCCACGAGATCGCGGGGCGGCAGCGCACCTTCGACCTCGCGCTCGAGCCGCGGCGGGACGAGGAAGGCCGGATCGCGGGCCTCAGCGGCGTCGCCGTCGACGTGACCGACCGCAAGCGCTCGGAAGAGCAGCTGCGCCTCCTGGCCGCGGAGATCGACCATCGCGCCAAGAACATCCTGGCCGTCGTGCTGTCGATGATCCGGCAATCCGCGGCGAGCGCCGATTCCGTCGCCGCGTTCCTCGCCGCCATCGACGGGCGCGTGGCGGCCATGGCGCGGGCGCACAGCCTGCTCAGCCAGAGCCGCTGGCAGAGCGTCGAGGTCCACCGGCTGCTCGAGGAGGAGCTGGCCGCCTATCGCCGGCCCGACCGGCCGAACATCGCGCTCGGCGGGCCGAACTGCCTGCTGACGCCGAAGGCCGGCCTCGCACTCGCCCTTTCGATTCACGAACTGGCCACGAATGCCATCAAGTATGGCGGTCTCAGCGGCGAGGCGGGCGGCGTCCGGGTCACCTGGCACCTTGTCTCGCAGGCCGAGGGCCACGATCTGGTGGTCGAGTGGAACGAGTATGGCGGTCCGCCGCCGAGCAGCGTGAGAGGCCGCGGCTTCGGCCAGAAGCTGATCGAGCGCTCGCTGGCGATGGATCTGGGCGGGGCGACCGAGCACGAGCTGCGGCCGGGCGGCGCCCATTGCGTCATGACGGTGCCGGCCGCGCACGTGATCGTGCCGGACGCGGTGGAACATGCGGAGCAGGCGATCGAGCCGGGCTCCCGGGAGGGCGACGTGTCGAGCATGGAAGGCGTTCGGGTTCTCGTGGTCGAGGACTCCGCACTCATCCTGATGGAGGTGGAAACCGCGATCGAGGATGCCGGCGCGACCGTCGTCGGGCCCGCCACGCGGCTGAGCCAGGCCGCGAAGCTCGCCGAGACGGAGGAGTTCGACGTCGCCCTGCTCGACGTCAATCTCGACGGCGAGCTGACCTATCCCGTGGCCGACGCGCTGGCGCGCCGGTCCAAGCCCTTCGTGCTCGCCACCGGCTACGACCCCCAGACGTCGATCGTCGCGGAGTATCGCGACCGGCCGGTGCTGCGGAAGCCCTATACCGGCGACGGCCTCGTGCGGATGCTGAAGGAGCTCTTGCAGTAGCGCCTCGCCGGGGCTTACTGTCCGCCGATCACGGGGAAATCGATCGTTTTGGCGGGGAAGTCGCTCTCCGCGCAGGAGAACGGCTCGGCGAATGACCACCCAGGACGCGCCGGGCCTCCCATCCCGCTGGCTCGCCTTCCGCCATCGCGGCTTCGTTCTCTACTGGATCGCCGAATTCGCCTCGACCTTCGCGGCCCAGGTGCTGAGCGTGGCGGTCGGCTGGCACGTCTACGACCTGACGCGCGACCCGCTCGACCTCGGCATCGTCGGGCTGCTGCAGTTCCTGCCTGCCCTTCTCCTGGTCCTCGTCACCGGCGCCGTCTCCGACCGCTTCAGCCGGCGCAGCATCATGGCGATCTGCCTGCTGGCCGAGGCCGCGTGCGGGATAGCGTTCTTCGCGCTGACCCTCGGCGGCAGCGAGATCGTCGTGCCGATCTTCGCCGTGCTGCTCGTGCTCGGCACGGCGCGCGCCTTCGCCAACCCCGCGGCGAGCTCCCTCGTCGTGAACCTGGTGCCGCCCGAGCACCTGGCGAACGCCATCGCCTGGAACTCGAGCGCGTGGCAGGTCGCGACCATCGTCGGGCCCGTCGCGGGCGGCCTGCTCTACGGCGTCTCGCCGCTCTTCGCCTACGGCGCGGCCGTGGTCATGCTTGTTGCGGCGACGGGCCTCGCCCTGCTCATCCCGAAGCCGCGCCAGAAGACGCTGCCGGAGCCTGCGACCTGGTCGACCGTCCTCGCCGGCTTCCGCTACATCTGGCGCGAGAAGATCGTGCTCGGCGCGATCTCGCTCGATCTCTTCGCGGTGCTGCTCGGCGGCGCGACGGCGCTGCTGCCGGTCTATGCCCGCGACATCCTCGTGCTCGGCCCGATGGGCCTCGGCATGCTGCGCGCCGCGCCGGGCATCGGCGCCGTGGCGACCGCCGTCTACCTCGCCGCCCACCCGATCCGCGACCACGCCGGCATCTGGATGTTCGTCTTCGTCGCCGGCTTCGGGGCGTTCACGACGGTCTTCGGCCTGTCGTCCTGGCCGTTCCTGTCGATCGTCGCGCTGGCGCTGATGGGCGCCTGCGACATGGTCAGCGTCTACATCCGCGGCACGCTCATCCAGCTCTGGACGCCTGACGAGGTGCGCGGGCGGGTCAACGCGGTCAACATGGTGTTCATCGGGGCGTCGAACGAGCTCGGCGAGTTCCGCGCCGGCGTGATGGCCGCCCTCCTCGGCTCCGTCGCCGCCGTCACGATCGGCGGCGTCGGCACGATGGCGATCGCCGCCGGCTGGGCGAAGCTCTTCCCCGATCTCCGCCGTGCCCGGCACCTCGAGGGGCGGGTCTGAGCCGGCCTCAGCGGGCGATGCGCAGCTTGGAGATCCGCGTGCCGATCGTCTGGAAGACCGGCAGCAGGTCGCTGACATTCTCCACGTCGAAATAGTGGCTGTCGTCGGTCGCGCAGCGCCGGAGCAGGTCCCGGTCGCCGTCGATGACGCGCACCGTGTAGACCTCGATGCCCTTGTCCTTGGCCGACTGGCAGGCGCGCTCCGTGCGGTCGTCGATGGCGTTGGTGTTGCTCGTGAAGCGGTTCTGCGTGTTCTCGCCGTCGGTCAGCACGACCATGATGCGCTTCAGCCCTTCGATCTCGCCGTCCTGGCTCGCCTCCGCGAGCGGCGCCTGGTGGCTCAGCGAGGCCATGCCCCACGCCACGCCGATCGTGACGTTGGTGTTGCCGTCGGCGCGCATGCTGTCGACCTTGTTGCCGAGCGCCGTGAAGTCGTTGGTCAGCGGCAGGATGGTCTGCAGCCGCGTCGTCGCGCACATTTCGGCGGGATATTTCGTCGCCTTGTTCACGGCGGCCGCGTCGGTCGTGTCGTAGTCCATGTCACGGTCGGCGATGCAGCCGTTCCACGTCTGGCCGGACTCGGCGTAGCCGAAGTCGTAGCCGCGGCCGCAATCGTAGACGTAGTACCAGCTCCACCACGACGACACCTTCTTGCGGCTGCAGCTCGAGTTGATCGTGGCCACGGGGTCGATCCACGAGGCGGACGCGCTGGACGTCGGCATGCGCACCTGGGTGGCGAAGGGCACGATCGAGACCCGCACGGCCGACTCCTCGTCCGAGGCCGCCTCGAGAATGTCGAGCATGTCGTGCACGGCGTCCTGGAGCGTGTCGAGCTTGCCCATCTGGTCCATCGACCCGGTGTTGTCGAGCACCAGGGCGAGCTCGATCGGGTTGCCGCCCCACACCGTGTTCGAGGAGGCCGTCAGGGGCACCAATTCGATGTGGAGGAGGCTCGCGAAGGTCGTCTTCATGGCCGCGTGCGCGGTGACCGTGACCTCGTCCTTGCCGCGCGTGACCTCGACGGAGCTGACAGAGGGAACCTCGCCCGTCACCAGGTTCGCGTCGATCACCTGGCGCGCCCTCTCCGCCAGCGCATCGTCGCCGAGCGTCGGGGAATCGACGGCGACGGAGAGCGCCGCCAGGTCGACCGCCACCTGGAGCCGGCTCTGCAGCGTGCCCATCCGGCCGACATCCATGGCCACCCCGATCGCCGTGAGGATGGGCGTCAGCAGAAGCGCGAAGATGATGGCGACATTGCCACGACGGTCCCGCAGGAAACGCCGACGCCGTGTCGCGCCGCAGTCCCAGAACTCATGCATGACCCTAGGTTAGCGATGAGGTCTGAAGATCGATCTGCCGATTTCCGGCGAATTCGATGCAAATTGCCGGAACCGGCGGCCGCGCAGCCGGCCCTCGTGCGCCCGCCGCCCGCGGACCGCGCACCCGCCGCCTCGCGCGGCTGACGCGCGACACGAACACGTCTCGTGAAGCTGTTGGATTGGCGGGAGAAATGGTGAGCCGGCAGGGGCTCGAACCCTGGACCTACTGATTAAAAGTCAGTTGCTCTACCAGCTGAGCTACCGGCTCTCACGGCGTGGGCGCACCGTAGGTTGGCGCCCCCGCGAAATCAAGCGGGGAAGGCGGTTTCAGCCCGCTTCGGCGAGCGGGCCGCCCGCCGCCTCGCCGCGCGCCCAGGCCTCGCGGGTCAGCGCCACGTGCGCCTCGAAGCGGCCCTCCTCGATCGCCCGGCGCGCCTCGCGCATCAGGGTCTCGTAGTAGTGCACGTTCGCCCAGCTCAGCAGGATCGCGCCGAGCAGCTCCTGCGAGCGCACGAGGTGGTGCAGGTAGGCGCGGCTGTAGTCGCGCATCGCCGGGCACTCGCTCTCCTCGTCGAGCGGGCGCAGGTCCTCGGCATGCCTGGCGTTCTTCAGGTTCAGCCGGCCGAAGCGCGTGTAGGCGTGGCCGTGGCGGCCGCCGCGCGTCGGCATCACGCAGTCGAACATGTCGATGCCCTGCCCGATCGACAGCAGCATGTCCTCGGGCGTGCCGACGCCCATGAGGTAGCGCGGCCGGTCCTCGGGCAGCACCGGCAGCGTCTCGGCCAGCACGCGAAGCATGACCTCCTGCGGCTCCCCGACGGCGAGGCCGCCGACCGCGTAGCCGTCGAAGCCGGTGTCGACGAGGCCCTGCGCCGAGGCGACCCGGAGATCGGTTTCGGTGCCGCCCTGGACGATGCCGAACAGCGCCCTGCCCCCGCCCGCCGGATCGAAGGCCGCCTTGCAGCGCTCCGCCCAGCGCAGCGACAGCCGCATCGCGCGGTCGACCTCCTCGCGCGGCGCCGGCAGGCGGACGCACTCGTCGAGCTGCATGGTGATGTCGGCGCCCAGCAGCCTCTGGATCTCGATGGAGCGCTCCGGGCTCATCGCGTGCTCGGAGCCGTCGATATGCGACTTGAAGACGACGCCGGTCTCGTCGAGCTTCCTGAGGGCTGCGAGCGACATGACCTGGAAGCCGCCGGAATCGGTGAGGATCGGCCGCTCCCAGCGCATGAAGTCGTGCAGGCCGCCGAGCCGCGCGACCCGCTCGGCCCCCGGCCGCAGCATGAGGTGGTAGGTGTTGCCGAGCACGATGTCGGCGCCGGTCGCGCGCACCTGCTCCGGCAGAAGCCCCTTCACGGTGCCGGCCGTGCCGACCGGCATGAAGGCCGGCGTCTGGATGTCGCCGCGCGGCGTGCGGATGACGCCGCGGCGCGCCTTGCCGTCGCGCGCCTGCAGCTCGTAGCGGAACTGGACGGTCATCGGACCTCTGCGGGAAAGAGCAGGCAGGAATCGCCGTAGGAATAGAAGCGGTAGCGCTCGGCGACCGCGTGCGCATAGGCCGCGCGCATCGTCTCGAGGCCCGAGAAGGCCGAGACGAGCATGAAGAGCGTCGAGCGCGGCAGGTGGAAGTTGGTGATCAGCAGGTCGATGCCGCGGAAGCGGTAGCCCGGCGTGATGAAGATGTCGGTGTCGCCGGAGAACGGCTCGATGACGCCGTCCGGCGTCGCGGCGCTTTCCAGAAGCCTGAGGGACGTCGTGCCGACGGCGACGATGCGGCCGCCCGCCGCGCGCGCCGCGTTGAGCCTCGCCGCGACCTCGGGGGTGATGCGGCCGGTCTCGGCGTGCATCCTGTGCTCGGCCGTGTCCTCCGCCTTCACCGGCAGGAACGTTCCGGCGCCGACATGCAGCGTCACCGTCTCGCTGCCGATGCCGCGCGACCTGAGCTCCTCGATGATCTGGGGCGTGACGTGCAGGCCCGCGGTCGGCGCGGCGACGGCGCCGGCCTCGTTGGCATAGACGGTCTGGTAGTCCTGCCGGTCGCGGGCGTCGGCTGGACGGCGGGAGGCGATGTAGGGCGGCAGCGGCACCTCGCCCGCAGCCTCGATCGCCTCGTCGAGGGCTGCGCCCGAGAGCTCGAAGCGGAGCACGATCTCGCCGCCCTCCCCCTTGCTCTCGACGGTGGCGGCGAGGTGTCCGAGCAGGCAGGCGCCGTTGCCGTCGCCGAAATCGACGCGGTCGCCCGGCTCGAGCTTGCGGGCGGGGCGGGCGAAGGCGGCCCAGCCGTCCTCGCCCATCCGCTTGTGCAGCGTCACCTCGATCCTGGGCGCGGTCTCGCCGCGGCCCGTGCGGTGCCCGAACAGCCGGGCCGGGATGACGCGCGTGTCGTTGAACACCAGCACGTCGCCCGGCACGAGCAGCTTCGGCAGGTCCGCGAAGGCGCGATCCTCGGTCTCGGGCGTCGCGCCGGGCCGCACCACGAGGAGCCGCGAGGCTCCCCGCGGCTCGGCCGGGCGCAGCGCGATCAGCTCCTCCGGGAGCTCGAAATCGAAGAGATCGACCCGCATGGAACCCCGTGCCGCTCAGGCCGAGGCCTGGAGCGTCATCTTCTCGATCTTGTCGGGGTCCGCCACCGGCTCGCCCCGCTTGAGCTGGTCGATGGCCTCCATGCCCTCGGTGACCTTGCCCCAGATCGTGTACTGGCCGTCGAGCCAGGGGGCGCGGTCGAAGCAGACGAAGAACTGGCTGTCCGCCGAATCGGGATTGGCGGCGCGCGCCATCGAGCAGGTGCCCCGCTCGTGCGGCTCGCGGGAGAACTCCGCCTTCAGCCGCTGCCCGGAGCCGCCGGTGCCGGTGCCCGTGGGGTCGCCGGTCTGGGCCATGAAGCCGTCGATCACCCGGTGGAAGACGACGCCGTCATAGAAGCCCTGCGAGACGAGCTCGCGGATCCGCGCGACGTGGTTCGGCGCGAGGTCGGGGCGCATCTCGATGACGACGCGACCCTTCGTCGTCTCCATCACGATCGTGTTCTGGTCGTCGGCCATGTTCGGCTCCTTCTTCGGTGATTACTGCTTGGCGTCGGCGGCGACCGTCATCTTGACGATCTTGTCGGGGTTGGAGACCGAGCCGTTCTGCGACCGGTCGCCCTTCTTGATGTCGTCGACATACGTCATGCCGTCGACCACCTGCCCGACGACGGTGTACTGGCCGTTCAGGCTCGGCGCGGAACCGAACATGATGAAGAACTGGCTGTTGGCGCTGTCGGGGTCCGACGAGCGCGCCATGCCGACGATGCCGCGCTCGAAGGGCACGTCGGAGAACTCGGCCTTGAGGTCGGGCTTGTCGGAGCCGCCCATGCCGGCGCGGCTCGGATCGAAGCCCGGCGCGCCGGTCTTGCCGAACTCAACGTCGCCGGTCTGGGCCATGAAGCCGCCGATCACCCGGTGGAACACGACGCCGTCATACTTGCCCTCGCGGGTCAGCTCCTTCAGGCGCTTGACGTGGTTCGGCGCGAGGTCGGGCCGCAGGCGGATCGTCACGGTGCCGTCCTTGAGCTTCATCAGAAGCGTGTTCTCGGGGTCGGGCGCGGGCGCCTTGGTCTGCGCGAAGCTCGCGCCGGCGGGCATCGCCACGAGCGCGAAGAGCATTAGAGCGAAGAAGGCCCTCATCTGGTTCTCCCGGATTGTCTGAACGGTGTGCCGCGGCCGGCGTGTCAGCCGGATGTCCCGCAGCGTTTCTGAAGCGCTTCGGCCACGCGCGGCGGCACGAAGTGGGCGACGTCGCCGCCCATCGCCGCCACCTGCCGTGCAAGGCTGGCCGCAATGTGGCGCACCTCGGCGGATGCGGGGAGAAACACGGTCTGCAGGTCCGGCGCGACCGCCTGGTTCATGCCGCACATGCGCATCTCGTAGTCGAGATCGGTCGCGTCGCGGATGCCGCGCAGGATGAAGGCGGCCTCCGCGCGCCTGGCCGCGTCGATCACCAGGTCGTCGAACGTCACGACCTCGAGCTCGCAGCCGGCGGCGCGCACGATGTCGCCGGCCTCCTCCTCGACCATCGCCTTGCGCTCGGCGGGCGAGAAGAGCGGCGACTTGCCGTGATGGACGCCGATCGCGACGACGAGCCGGTCGACGAGCAGCGCGCCCCGCCGGATCACGTCGAGATGGCCGAGCGTGATGGGGTCGAAGGAGCCGGAATAGAGGCCTGTTCTGATCATTGCCGGGTGACATAGCGTGTCGGCCGGGCCGGCTCAAGCCGGGCGTTAAGCCCGCGTTCACCGAACTCGTTGGCAGAGCGTTCAGCAGGACCGTCTAGGATCCCGCCACCTCCGAAAAGACCGGCGAGATCCCCGCATGAAGTTCCTGAGCCGACCGCTCGTCCTGGCCACGCTCGTCGTCGCGGCGGGCGCCTTCTTCGTGGCGAAGGCCGGCGCGCCGGGCGCGCCGGTCGCCGTCGTCGCCCTGCCGCCCGTCGCCGAGGCGGCGGCCGGCGAGACATCCCCGCAGGCCGGCGAGGCATCGCCGCAGACCGTGCAGGCCCAGGGGGCCGCGGCCGACGGCTGCCGGGGGGCGGCATGGCCGCACGTTCCCGAGGGCTGCCTGCCGCAGGCGCAGGTCCGTCCCGTCCGGGTCGTCAACTGGCGTTAGGGAAACATCTGGTGGCCGTCGCCTGCCCGCGGCTCCCCGAGCCGCGGCGGACGACATGCCGTGGTCCGCGCCGCCCGGGCTAGCTGCCGTTGGCGGCGAGCCAGGTCTGCGCGCCCTGCTCGGCACCCGTCTCCTGGTTGTCGTCGAGCACCGCCTCGGCCCGGTGGACGAGCGAGAGCACCCAGTCGCGCTCCTTGGGCGAGGCGTTCTCCTTGGCGACGAGCAGCCACATGTAGCCGCGCTCGGGCATCGGCGGGATGCCGTGGCCATAGACCAGCATGTCGCCGAGCGTCGCCTGGGCGGCGACGTGGTTCTTGCGCGCCGCGAGCTCGAGCCAGCGGGCGGCCTGCGCCGGGTTCGCCGGCACGCCCTCGCCGACGAGATACATGTGGCCGACCTCGTACTGCGCCTCGGCGTCGCCGAAATAGAGCGCCGCGTGACGCAGGAGGCCGAGCGCGCGGGTCATGTCGGGCTTGATGCCGGCGGCGGCGATGCCGGTGCGGTAGTAGCCGGCGATCCGCACGAAGGCGTCGGCGACGACGCTCGACACCGGCGCGAAGGGATCGTCGTCGGCATGGGCGTCGGCGATCTTGGAGAAGATCTGGAAGGCCTTGTAGTCGTCTTCCTTCACCCCCTCGCCGTCGGCGTACATCTTGGCGAGCTTCCACTGGGCGACGGCATGGCCCTGCTCCGCCGCCTTGGTGAAGGCGTTGAAGGCCGAGGTGAGGTCACCCTTGTGATAGGCCTGCGCGCCGAGGCGGAAGGTCTCGCTCGGGGTCGCCGTCTTTTCGACGGTGCGGGACGGATCGAGCGCGCTGGCCGGGCCGGCCGCGACGCACATCACCGCGACGCACACAAAGACGTACTCAAATATCCGCATAGGTCGTGACTTCCGCCGCTCCGCCCGGATGCGTCACCGCACCCTTGCGTGCCGGTCCCACCGTCTGCGCGTATTTCCAGATCGCGCCGGAGCGGTAATTGGTCTCGCGCGGCTGTCCAGGCCTTGCGGCGCTCGGCGAGCTCCTCGTCCGAGAGACGCACGTCGAGCGTGCCCGTCGTCGCGTCGATCTCGATGATGTCGCCGTCGCGCAGCAGGCCGATCGGCCCGCCGACCGCCGCCTCCGGCCCGACATGGCCGATGCAGAAGCCGCGCGTCGCGCCGGAGAAGCGGCCGTCGGTGATCAGCGCCACCTTGTCGCCCATGCCCTGGCCGTAGAGCGCGGCCGTCGTCGACAGCATCTCGCGCATGCCGGGGCCGCCCTTCGGGCCCTCGTAGCGGATGACGAGAACGTCGCCTTCCTTGTAGTTGCGGTCGCTGCACCGCCTCGAAGCACTCCTCCTCGGAGTCGAAGCAGCGCGCCGGGCCGGAGAACTTCAGGTTCTTCATGCCGGCGACCTTCACGATCGCGCCGTCGGGCGCGAGGTTGCCCTTCAGGCCGACGACGCCGCCGGTCGGCGTGAGCGGCTTGTCGGCCGGGTAGACGACGTCCTGGTCCGGGTTCCAGCTTCACGCTTCTCGAGGTTCTCGGCGATGGTGCGGCCGGTCACGGTCATGCAGTCGCCGTGCAGGTAGCCGTGGTCGAGCAGCGTCTTCATCAGCAGCGGAATGCCGCCGGCCTCGAACAGGTCCTTGGCGACGTACTTGCCGCCCGGCTTGAGGTCGGCGATGTAGGGCGTGCTGCTTGAAGATCTCGGCGACGTCGAACAGGTCGAACTCGATGCCGCACTCGTGCGCGATCGCCGGCAGGTGCAGGCCGGCATTGGTCGAGCCGCCGGAGGCCGCGACCACGGTGGCGGCGTTCTCCAGCGCCTTGCGGGTGACGATGTCGCGCGGGCGGATGTTGCGGGCGATGAGCTCCATCACCTTCTCGCCGGCGGCCATGCAGAAGCGGTCGCGGATCTCGTAGGGCGCCGGCGCGCCGGCCGAATAGGGCAGCGCCAGGCCGATCGCCTCGGAGACGGTCGCCATGGTGTTGGCGGTGAACTGGCCGCCGCAGGCGCCGGCCGAGGGGCAGGCGACCTGCTCGAGCGTCGTCGAGGTCCTCGTCGGTCATCTTGCCGACCGAGTGCAGGCCGACCGCCTCGAAGACGTCCGGCACGGTGACGTCGCGGCCCTTGAACGTGCCGGGCAGGATCGAGCCGCCATAGATGAAGATCGACGGCACGTTGAGCCGGCACATCGCCATCATCATGCCGGGCAGCGACTTGTCGCAGCCGGCCATGCCGACCAGCGCGTCGTAGCAGTGGCCGCGCATGGTCAGCTCGACGGAATCGGCGATGACCTCGCGGCTGACCAGCGAGGACTTCATGCCCTGGTGGCCCATGGCGATGCCGTCGGTGACGGTGATGGTGCAGAACTCGCGCGGCGTGCCGTTGGCGGCCGCGACGCCCTTCTTCACCGACCTGCGCCTGGCGCATCAGCGAGATGTTGCAGGGCGCGGCCTCGTTCCAGCAGGTCGCGACGCCGACGAAGGGCTGGTGGATCTCCTCGGGGGACAGGCCCATCGCGTAATAGTAGGAGCGATGCGGCGCGCGCTACGGCCCCTCCGTCACGTGGCGGCTGGGCAGTTTCGACTTGTCGAAGGTCGGGGCGTCCATGCTGGCTCCTTGGGTCCTCGGCAAGGTCTTCACGACCTCTGCCATGGCACTCCGGCGACCGACAAGAAGCTGCTCGTATGCCCGGCGTGCCCGTCGGGCCATCCGTCCTGCGGTGAGCTGTCATCCCTGTCGAGATAACGTCGTAATGCCAATACCTTAGCTTAAGCGCGCGCTTTGTGGCGCAAACACGGCGGGCACCTTGGCGGAGGGTCTGGCGCTGGCAAATCTGCCACCCTGTTGCCGCATCGCCACACGACATTCCTCACGCAGCGGAACCCGAAGTGGAAGCTAGGACAGGAAAGTGGCGAAGAGCGGGACGACCCGTGGAGGGCCTGCCACAAACGACGGCGCCGCCCGGATCGCTCCGGGCGGCGCAAGGTCGCTTGCGATGGCGGCCGGCGGTCAGGCGGCGCCGCGCAGCCGCTCCAGGGCCGAGACGAGGCGCTGGCGCGTCTCCGTCGCGGCGGCGGCGCGCTCCCGCTGCTCCTCGACGACGTGCTCGGGCGCCCGCGAGGTGAAGTTCTCGTTGGCGAGCTTCGACTCGATCTTGCCGATCTCGCTCGAGAGCTTGTCGATCTCCTTCTCGAGGCGCGCCCGCTCGGCGGCGAGATCGATGACGCCGGCGATCGGCAGCGCGAGGGTCGCCTCGCCGACCACCGTCTGGACGGAGCCGGCAGGGGCGGCATCCTCGAAGGCGATGCCGTCGAGCCTCGCGAGCTGCTTCACCTGTTGCTCGTAGCGCGTTGCGCGCCCACGCGTTTCCTCGCTTGCGCCGACGAGGACCAGCGGCAGGCGGGCACCGGCGGGCACGTTCATCTCCGAGCGCACCGACCGCACGTCGGAGACGACCGCGATGACCCACTCGATCTCCGCGCAGGAAGGCGGATCGATCAGGTCGAGGTCCTTCGGCCACTCCGCCGTCGCCAGCACGCCCTCGTGCCCGAGGTGCTGCCAGAGCTCCTCCGTCACGAACGGCATGAAGGGGTGCAGCAGCTTCAGGATCCGCCGCAGGACGTAGGCGGCGACGGCCCGCGTCTCGTCCTTGTCCTTGCCGTCCTCGCCCTGCAGCGCAGGCTTCGCCAGCTCCACGTACCAGTCGCAGAAGACGTTCCAGACGAAGCGGTAGACGCTCGCGGCGGCGTCGTTGAAGCGGAACTGCTCGATCGCCTCGGAGACCGCGAGCAGCGTCGTCTCGGACTCGCTGAGGATCCACTTCGACAGCACGAGGTCGACGCCGCGCGGGTCGAAGCCCTCGGGGACCCGGCACTCGTTCATCTCGATGAAGCGGCTCGCGTTCCACAGCTTCGTCGCGAAGTTGCGGTAGCCCTCGATGCGCTGCTTGGAGGGCTTCACGTCCTGGCCGGGCGTGGCCAGCGCGGCCATGGTGAAGCGCAGCGCGTCGGCGCCGTAGTCGGAGATGAGGTCGAGGGGATCGACGACGTTGCCCTTCGACTTCGACATCTTCTGCCCGTGCTCGTCGCGCACGATGCCGTGGATGTAGATCTTCGGGAACGGCACCTCGTCCATGAAGTGCAGGCCCATCATCATCATCCGGGCGACCCAGAAGAAGATGATGTCGAAGCCGGTGACGAGCACGCTCGTGGGGTAGTAGCGCTCGAGCTCCGGCGTCTCGTCGGGCCAGCCGAGCGTCGAGAACGGCCACAGCGCCGACGAGAACCAGGTGTCGAGCACGTCCTCGTCGCGGCGCAGGAAGTCGGCGCGCCCGACGGGGTCCTCGGCCAGCTCCCTCGCCTGCTCGTCCGTCAGCGTCTCGTTCAGGACGTAGTGCGCCAGCGCGTCGGCGACCGCCTCCTCCTCGCTTTCGGCGACGAAGACCTTGCCGTCCGGCCCGTACCAGGCGGGAATCTGGTGGCCCCACCACAGCTGCCGCGAGATGCACCAGGGCTGGATGTTGCGCATCCACTCGAAATAGGTGCGCTCCCAGTTGCGCGGCACGAAAGCGGAGCGGCCGTCCTCGACCGCCTCGATGGCCGGCCTGGCCAGCGTCGCGGCGTCGACGTACCACTGGTCGGTCAGCCACGGCTCGATGACCACGCCGGAGCGGTCGCCGTAGGGCAGCGTCAGCATGTGCTCGTCGATGCGGTCGAGCAGGCCGAGCTCCTGGAAGTCGGCCACGATGCGGCGGCGCGCCTCGTAGCGGTCGAGCCCGCGATAGGCTTCCGGGGCGTTCTCGTTGATGCGCGCGTGCTCGTCGAGCACGTTGATCATCGGGAGGTCGTGGCGCTTGCCGACCTCGAAGTCGTTGAAGTCGTGCGCGGGCGTGATCTTCACGGCGCCCGAGCCCTGCTCGGGATCGGCGTGCTCGTCGGCGACGATCGGGATCTCGCGGCCGACCAGCGGCAGGACCACGTGCTTGCCGATCAGGTCGGCGTAGCGCTCGTCCTCGGGATGGACCGCGACGGCGGTGTCGCCCAGCATCGTCTCCGGCCGCGTCGTGGCGACGACGATGTAGCGGCCCTCCTCGCCCTTCACGGGATAGCGCAGGTGCCACAGATGGCCCTTCGCCTCGGTCGGCTGCACCTCGAGGTCGGAGATCGCGGTGAGGAGCTTGGGGTCCCAGTTGACGAGGCGCTTGTCCTTGTAGATCAGCCCCTCGCGGTAGAGCGAGACGAAGACCTTCAGGACCGCCTTCGACAGGCCCTCGTCCATGGTGAAGCGCTCGCGGCTCCAGTCGCACGAGGCGCCGAGGCGGCGGAGCTGGTTGAGGATCGAGCCGCCCGACTGCTCCTTCCACGTCCACACGCGCTCGACGAAGGCGTCGCGGCCGAGCTCGTGGCGCGAGATGCCCTGCGCCTCGAGCTGGCGCTCGACGACCATCTGGGTGGCGATGCCCGCATGGTCGGTGCCCGGCTGCCACAGCACGTTCTTGCCGCGCATGCGCTCGAAGCGGACCATGACGTCCTGCAGCGTGTTGTTGAGCGCGTGGCCCATGTGCAGGTTGCCGGTCACGTTCGGCGGCGGGATCACCACGCAGAACGGTTCCGCACCCTCGCGCGTCCCGGCACGGAACGCGCCGGACTCCTCCCAAAGCTGCGAAATCTTGGGTTCGACCGCGGCGGGCTGAAACGTCTTGTCGAGCATGAAACCACTTTCACCAGAGCTCTTATTTCGGCTCCGGAGAAAGCCCCACGGGTCGGGGCAAGTCAACCGCGACGCGTGCCTGGCCGCGCCCCGGGGCGTGGTCCCGAAGAGTTGCCGACACTTCGGACCAGACCATGCGGCATGGCGGGGCGCGCGAGCGCGCGATCCGATGCGAGTCGGATCGGACGCGCCCTAGCGGCGGCCGCGCGTCACCCGCTCGATCTCGTCGCGCACCAGCCGCTCGACGAGGAGCGGCAGGTTGTCGTCGAGCCACTCCTTGAGCATCGGGCGGAGCATGTCGACGACGAGCTCCTCGATGGTGCGCCCGTCGTTCGACGGCGTGCGCCGCGTCAGGCGTCCGAACGCCTCGGCGACCGCCTGGCCGGCGGCGGCGGAAAGCAGCGGATCCTCGCCCTCCTCCGGCTCCCCGGCCTGGGCGCCGGCCCCGGCGCGCCCGCCGGCGAAGGCGGACTCCGCGGCTGGCTGGGGCCCGGCCCCGTTCCGGCCCGCGCGCGGCGGAGGCGACCGGAACTCGAGCTCGTCGTCGGCCGAGCTTGCCCGGGCGGCGGCCGGCGGGTCGTCGAAGGACGCGGCCTCCGGCTCGTCCTCGTCCTGGTATCCGGCGTCGGCCGGCTCCTCGACCGCGGGCGACAGCGGGAACGGAATGGGCTCGGACGAACCCGGCTCGGCCATCATCTCGTCGGTGAGGTCGAACACGTCGTCGTCCTCGGAGCCGCCGGCCTGGCCTGCGGCAACGGCGTAGGGATCGTCCTCGTCCTCGTAGCTCGGCTCGGGCTCCGGCGGGCGGGACTTCGCCTCCGGTGCCAGCCTGGGCTGGGGAGCGGGCCGCGGCGCGGCCGGCTTCTGCCCCGCCGCGGGCGGCTCTTCGCCTTCGGCGATGATCTGCCGGATGGAGGCCAGAATCTCCTCCATCGACGGTTCGGGCATCGGATCAGGATTGCTCATATCGCTCTGCGTTCCGCCGTGGCGCAGCCAGAATCATGCTCCCGAAACGACTCAATGCGATCGCGAGCGGCCTCAGGCGCAACTATCGCACGCCCGACCCATGGTGCAACCCGACGTCGTTTGGATTCGGTTTACTTTATTTCGCGGAGCTTCGACTTGCCGTCGTGGCGATCACTGACCGCTCGGCGTGCGCAGGCCCGTCCACTTGTCCCGAACCTGCTCGTAATGCAGCTCGGGATGGTAGACGTCGACGGCGAGGCCGAGCGCCTGCGCGTTGAGCTCGCCGATGGCCGCCAGGAGCGAGTAGGAGGCGACCACCTGGTCGCGCTCGGCCACCACGAGGTTCACGCGGGCGTCGAACAGCTCCTGCTCGGCGTTGAGCACGTCGAGCGTCGTGCGCTGCCCGACATTCGCCTCCTCGCGGACGCCGGTCAGGGCGACGTTGGTCGCCTCGACCTGCGAGCGGGCGGAGTCGATCGAGGCCGTCGCGGCCTCGAGCACGCCCCAGGACGAGAGGATGTCGGCGCGGACCTGCTGGCGGGCCACGTCGATCTCCAGGAGCGCCTGGTCGCGCTGCTCCTTCGCCCGCCGGACGCTCGCATACTCCGTGCCGCCCTGGTAGATCGGCACGTTGAGCTGAAGGAGGGCGGACGCGCTGGTGGCGCTGTCGACGCCATAGCTCGGATTGATCGAGTAGCCGACCTTGCCCTGCACCGAGACGCTCGGCAGCAGGGCGCCTTCCGCGACCTTCACCGCATAGGCCGCAGCCTCCTCGCCATAGGTGGCGGCGATGATCGAGGGATGCCGCCGGTGGCCGAGATCGAGTGCGGCGTCGAGCGTCTTCGGCACCTTCCCCGACGGCTTGGCCGGCGCGAGATTGGTCGGCTCGTGGCCGACGATCTGGCGGTAGGTCGCCTTCGCCGACATCAGCTGCGATTCGGCGAAATTGTAGTCGGAGACGGACCCGCGGAGGCGGGCCTCGGCCTGCGACACGTCGGTGCGCGTCACCTCGCCGACCTCGAACCGGTTGCGCGCGGCGCGCAGCTGCTCGTCGAGGACGTCGATGTTCTGCTGGCGCAGCTTCACGATGGCCGAGTACTGCAGCACGTCCATGTAGGCCGTGACGGCCTGCAGCAGGACCTGCTGCTCCGTGTTGGCGAGCGAGGCCCGGCCGGACCGGACGGAGGCTTCCGCCTGCTTCGTGTTGTTGGAGCGCTGGAAGCCGGAGAACAGGGTCTGGTTGACCGTCAGCCCGACATCGGCGCCGGACAGGCCGCGCGAGCTGCCGGGCGTGGTGCTCGTGTAGGTGCTTTCGAGCTGCCCCGTGGCGCCGACCGTCGGCCGCCAGGCCGACAGCGCCTGCGGGACGAGCTCGTCGGTCGCGCGGAGCCCGGCGCGCTCGGAATTGAGCGAGGGATTGCTGCGATAGGCTTCCGCCATCGCCGACATGATCGTCTCGGCTCCCGCCGGAACGGAGGAGCCCAGCACCGCTGCCACTGCCAATGCCAGCCAGGGGCCGCGACGGCCCCGACCGGTATCCTGTCGCCTCAAGCTACTCACGTATGCCGCCCGATCTGTGGTTCTGGAAAAGGCCGCTCTTCTCGGCGGTATCTGGAGCGCGAAGGTACGGATGATCGCCGGCCACGGAAAGAGCCGGCGCCGCCGGAAGGTCGAATCCTAATCGAGGTGCGCCCAATCCGCCACAGCCCAGCACAAACTGTACCCTCGGCCTAGAAAACGAATGTCTTCGGCCGGGCGAAGCCCGGCAGGCGATGCACGTTCATGTCGTAGATCACCCGGTGACTGATGTCGCCGCCGACGGAACGGAAGAGCTTCGCCTTGCCGATCGGCCCGTCCGCGACCGGCGCGACGAGACGCCCGCCGTCGCGCAGCTGGTCGAGCAGCGCCTGCGGGACCTCCTCGACCGCGCCCTCGAGGATGATCACGTCGTAGGGCCCCTGCGAGGGGTAGCCCTGCGACAGCTCGCCCTCGACGACGGCCACGTTGTCGATGCCGAGCTCGATCATCAGCGATTCGGCCGTGTGGGCCAGCGCATGGTCGCTCTCGAGGCCGACCACCGAATCGGCCAGCATCCCGAGAACGGCCGTCGAATAGCCCGTGCCGCAGCCGACATCGAGAACGAGGTCGTGCGCGGTCACCTCCGACAGCTGCACGAGGCGGGCGAAGTGCATCGGCTCGATCAGCCAGCGCGGCTCGTCGCCGTCATTGAGGCGGATGTCCTCGTCGGTGTAGGCGAGCGGGCGCCGCGCCGACGGCACGAAGCGCTCGCGCGGCACGTTCAGGAGCGCGTTCAGAAGCCGCCGGTCCGTCACCTCGCTGGGACGGATCTGGGACTTCACCATGTTGACTCGTGATTGCGCGAAATCGGTCATCGACGCTTTCCCGGCTCCCTGTCCCATCGTCGCCCTCGTGACGCAGCGCACTCTTATTCCCGTCAGCCAGAATGGCAAGTGGGGCGGGCATGGCAAGTGGGGCGGCGTGGCAATGGGGCGGCGTGGCAACTGGGGCGGCGTGGCAACTGGGGCGGGCGCGGCGATCGCTCCCGCGGCCGGCCCCGCGCGCTACTCCGTCTCGCCGCAGTCGGGGATGGAAAGGTGCACCGCGAGCCCATGCTCGCCGTCCACCTCGAGCGTCGCCTTGAGCTTGCGCGCGCTCATCTCGACGATGCGCCAGCCGAGCGACTTGGAGTTGCGCAGCACGGTCTCCGCGTTTTCGAGGCCCGGCCCGTTGTCGCGCACCCGCACGTCGAGCGCCGAGCCCGTCGCGCCGGACGTCCACGTGGATCTCGCGATCCTCGGTCTCGCTGCCGAAGGCGTGCTTCGCCGCGTTGGTCACGAGCTCGTTGATGATCAGGGCGAGCTCGGTCGCCATGTCGAAGCCGATCGGCACCGATTCGACGTCGCAGACGATCCGGACATGGTTGGCCGCGAAGGCCGCGCCGAGCCGGTCGGTGAGGCCCAGCACATGCTCGCGCAGGTCGATCTCCGCGACGTTCTCCGCCCGGTAGAGGTAGCTGTGGGCGTTGGCGAAGGCCTGTATCCGCCCGGTCAGCACGTTGAGCGCCTCGCGCGCCTCGGCCGAGGCGGCGGAACGCGCCTGCAGGGTCGCCAGCGACTGGATGATCGACAGGTTGTTCTTCGTCCGGTGGTGCAGCTCGCGCAGCAGGAACTCCTGCTCGGCGAGCGAATCGCGCAGCGCGCGGTTCTGCTCGGCCAGTTCCTCGATCGGATTGCCCTGAGCGACGTCGACCAGGGCTGCGGCCGCGTCGCCGGCGAGGTCGCGCGGCGCCCGCGCCGTCGACAGGTGAAGCCCGAGCGTGACGATGGTGCCGCCCTCGCCCGTCTTCAGGTCGAAGCTGTCCACGAGCTTCTGCGAGCCGTTGAGCCCGAGCCCGAGCCCGGTGTGCGACTGGTGCCGCCCGCGAAGGATCGCCTCGACGTCGGGAATGCCGCCGCCGCGGTCCTGGATGCGCGCCACGAGCCGGGGGATGTTGCCCTTCTGGTCGAAGGCGAGCTCGACCATGCCGCCGCCGGCATATTGCAGCGCGTTGCGCGCGATCTCGGAAACCGCCGTGGCGAATCGGATCTGGTCGCGCGGGGCGGCATCCGCCGACTTGGCGGCCAGCCGCGCCGAGCGGCGGACATGGGCCACGTCGGTGTCGCGCTCGAGGCGCACGGATGTGACGATCGCCTTCACGCCGCGGGGCTCCGCGCCACGAGGACGCCGCTGTCGTCGGAGCCGCGCCGCCGCCGCTTGTAGAGGGTCGCGGCGATGCTCAGCGGATGGCGCAGGAAGAGGTGCGGCGGCTCGGGGTTGCGGTCCGATCCGCGCAGGCCGTCGGTGCTCAGCACCAGCGTCGCGCCGGCGGGCCACTCGTGCTCGGTGGCGCGCGGCGCGCGGGTGGCCGCGCCGACGATGCCGGGCGCGCACGGGATGCCGCGGCGCTGCCCGTCGGGATGGATGATCTCGCCGCGCACGTTGCCGAGGCCGACCGCCTCCAGCATGTCGCCCCCGTGCGGCAGCTTCACGATGAGCGCCGCGGCGCCACGGCCGCCGCCCAGCGCCTCGGACAGCGTCATGTGCGCGTCGTCGAGCGATTCGCCGCTGCCCGCGCAGAAGGCCTCGACCCCGCGGCGCGCCTCCTCGGCGGCGGTCGAGCCGTGGCCCAGCACGTCGAGCAGCATCACGAGGGTGGAATCCGATTCGCGGCGGACCGCGAAGGCGTCGCCGCCCTCGTCGAATCCGGGCTTCGGCACGATGAGCCCCGCCACCTCGATGTCGCGGCCGTCCGGCAGCCCGTCCGGGCCGACGGTGGCGATGATCGTGGTGCCGCGCGGGTCGCTGTAGATGTCGAACTCGTCGGAGAGCCGGCGAATCGCGCCGAGCCCGCCGCCGATTCCGCGCTCGCTCCCCTCTTCCGCCGTCGTGTAGCCGTCCGCCAGCGCGGCCTCGACATTGGCGATCCCGGAGCCGAGATCGAGGCCGAGCACGGTCATGGTGGCCTTGCCGCCGGACTGCGAGGGGATCAGCACGATCTCCCCTTCCTGGGCGTGCCGCAGGAGGTTGGTCGCGATCTCCGTGACGATGATCGCCAGGCGGTCGCTGTCCTGGTCGGAGAATTCCAGATCCTCTGCCTGCTGGACGGCGCGCCGGCGGGCGGCGCCCACCTGGCTCGCTTCGACCACTGGCAGGGAAATCATCTCGCGGAACACTCCAATGTCACTGTCGTACCCGTCTCGGCGGAGGAGACGATGTCAAAACGATCGACGAGCCGTTTCGCTCCGCTCAATCCGAGGCCGAGGCCGCTCCCGGTGGAATATCCCTCCTTGAGGGCGAGCGCCACGTCGGGAATGCCGGGGCCGCGATCCATGCACTCCGCGACGACGCCGAGATGGCCGGGCCGTCCCACCACCTCGAAGGTGATGACGCCGCCGTGCCCGTACAGCACCGCGTTACGCGCGATCTCGGAGACGGCGGTCACGAACTTCGTTCTCTTGATCGGGCTGGCGCCGATCTCTGTCATCGCTTGCGTGGCTGCCTGGCGGGCATAGGCGACGTCGCCGGCCCGGCGCAGGGTCACGCTCCGGAGTGTGTCAGCCAAGTGCGACGGAGGGCAGATCGTTGACGATGAGGTTCATGGCCTTGTCGGCGTTGAGCGCCGTCTCCACGCCTTCGAGCGTCATGCCGAGCTCGACGAGGGTCATGGCGACGGCCGGCCGCATGCCGACGAGAATCGTGCGCGCGTTCATCATCCGGGCCATCTGCGCCATCGCGCCGACCATGCGCCCGGCGAAGGTGTCGACGATCTCGAGCGCGGAAATGTCGATGATCACCCCGCGCGCGCCGCTCTGCGCCACCTCCTCGACCAGCTGGTCCTGCAGCATGAGCACCGCCTGGTCGTCGAGGTCGTCGCGGATCGCCACGATGACGCATCCGGTGACCGTGACGATCGGCGATGTGCCGGAATGTGGTGTGGGCTCCAAGTGGTCACTCCCCGTCGACGGAGACGCCGATACGCTTGAAGGCGTATGCGAGACCACTCTGCAGATCGATCCGCGTCGTCACGTTCGGCAGCTCGACGCCGAGATTGACGATCGTCTGCGCGATCTTCGGGCTGATGCCGCAGATCACGCACTGCGCGCCCATCAGGCGCACGGCCGCGGCGGTCTTCAGGAGGTGCTGCGCGACGAGGGTGTCGACGGTCGAGACGCCCGTGATGTCGATGATGGCGACCTCGGCCTCCCACTGCACGATCGCCGACAGCAGGTTCTCCATCACCGTCTGGGCCCTGAACGAATCGAGCGTGCCGATCAGCGGCACCGTCACGATCCGGTCCCAGATCTTCACGACCGGCGCGGAGACCTCCGTCATCTCCGACTGCTGCCGCTCGATCACCTGCTCGCGCTTCTGCACGAGGCTCTCGATCGCGTGCAGCGACAGCTGGTCGATGACGCGCGAAATATTCCACATGTCCTCGATGGCGCCGCCGCCGGATTCGAGCGCCAGGCCGGAGCTTCTCGAAGATCGGGCGCTTCATGGAGGTGACGAAGAAGCCGATCTCGGTGGGCGACACGCCGCGCTGCGTCCGGCTCTCGGTGATCTCCTCGAGCGTCTCGCGGACCGTGTCCCAGACCGGATTGGCGAAGTCGAAGCCGTCGTCGATCAGCGCGTCGCGGCTCGCCCGCGCCAGCGCCGTGAGCAGGTCGCGACTCTGCTTCTCGGTTTCGCGGGTCGAGACGAGGTCGGTGCGCTTGGCGCCCTCCCTGCCCTGCGCCTGCAGCCATGCGGACAGGATCTCCTCGAAGTCCGACTGCAGGATCGACGCGAGTACCGTATTTTCTGAAGCCATCTCGGTTCCTTGCCGTGCGCGTTTGCGGAATCTCTATGCCGGAACGCGGCCCCGGCGGCAATGGGCGACAGCCGCACCCGGAGGGGCTTGCCTCGACAGGGTGAGCCAAATATGTATGCGCACCGGACGGCCACGTGGCGGAGTGGTGACGCAGCGGACTGCAAATCCGTATACCCCGGTTCGATTCCGGGCGTGGCCTCCAAACCCCTTCCAGATTCGAGTGATCAGAGCGGCCCGGCGCCCTGCCCGCCGGCGACGCCGGATTGCTTGCGCTCCTGCCGCCGCTGCCGCCAGCGGCCCCAGCGGACCTCGCCCTTCCGCCGCAGGCGCCGCGCGACCGCGAGGTCGACCGACAGCACGAGAAGCCCGAGCGGCAGCATCCACAGGCCGAGCACCGGCAGGAAGGCGAGAAATCCGCCGCTGACGAGGGCCACCCCGATCGCGATGCGCTGCCAGCGGCGGCGCGGCAGTGGCACGTGCCGGTCGCCGAAGCTCACGCGCGGCCGCCGCATGGCCGTCTCCGGGTCGTCCTGCATGTCCACGTCACGTCCTCGCATAAGCCCGCTTCCATCCGTCAGGTCGTGCACCGTCCGCAGATTTTCAATCGAGCGGGCTTTGCAATGCCGACGCGCTTTGCTATATGCCGCGAACCGTCACCGATATGACGTGTTCCCCGGTAGCTCAGTTGGTAGAGCAAGCGGCTGTTAACCGCTTTGTCGCTGGTTCGAGTCCGGCCCGGGGAGCCAACTCCCTCCTTTCCCGACATTTTTCGGTCCGACCGCCCCCGGCACGCAGGTGTCCGCTGCGGCGGAATCGCGTGTGCGGCAAGGCTGCCCTGCGCGCCGTCCCGTTGACGCTGCACCGCAGCAACAATAGCTCTGCGGCGGCGACAGGAGCTCTCACAGATGACGGAAACGCCCTCGACGCGCTCCGCGCGCACGAATCTGGTGCTGTTCGCGCTCGCGATGGGCGGGTTCGCGATCGGCACGACCGAGTTCGCCACGATGGGGCTCCTGCCCTACGCCGCGGCGGGTCTCGGGATCGACGAGCCGACCGCCGGCCACATCATCAGCGCGTATGCCCTCGGCGTCGTGGTCGGGGCGCCCGTCATCGCCGTCCTCTCGGCGCGCGTCTCCCGCTACACGGTGCTGGTGTCGCTGATGCTGCTCTTCGCGCTCGGCAACGGCCTGAGCGCGCTGGCGCCGAACTACGGGACGCTGCTCGCCTTCCGATTCCTCAGCGGCCTGCCTCACGGCGCCTATTTCGGGATCGCCTCCCTCGTCGCGGCCTCGCTGGTGAAGCCCGGCTACCGCTCGCGGGCCGTGGGGCGAATCATGCTGGGCCTCACCGTCGCCACCATCGTCGGCGTGCCGCTGGCGAACTGGCTCGGCATCGCCGTCGGCTGGCGCTGGGGATTCGCGGTCGTGACCGGCCTCGCGCTTCTGACCGTGACGCTCGTTGCGCTGTTCGCGCCGCGCGACGCGCCGATGCCGCACGCGAGCCCGCTGAGGGAGCTTGGGGCGCTGAGGCGCGGCCAGGTGTGGCTGACGCTCGGCATCGGTGCGATCGGCTTCGGCGGGCTGTTCTGCGTCTACACCTACCTCTCCTCGACGCTCATGGAGGTCACCGCCGTCGCGCCCGGTGTCGTGCCCGTCGTGCTCGCCGTCTTCGGGGCCGGCATGACCGTGGGCAGCCTCGTCGTGCCGTGGTTCGCCGACAAGGCGCTGATGCCGACGGGCGGCCTCCTGCTCCTCTGGAGCGCGGCGGCGCTGGCGCTCTATCCCTTCGCCGCCGGCAACATCTGGCTCGTCGGCATCGACGTCTTCGCCATCGGCCTCGGCGGCTCGCTCGGCATCGTGCTGCAGACGCGGCTCATGGACGTCGCCGAGGACGCCCAGAGCCTCGCCGCCGCCCTCAACCACTCCGCCTTCAACACCGCCAACGCCCTCGGCCCCTGGCTCGGCGGGCTGGCGATCGCGGCCGGCTACGGCTGGACCTCGACGGGCTGGGTCGGGTCGGGCCTCGCGCTGGGCGGACTGGCGATATGGCTCGTCGCCGTCCTCGTCGCGCGGCCGACCCGGAAGGAGTGCGTCGCCGCGGCATGAGGTCCCTCCGCCGAAGGAGGTCCCTCGGCCGATCCGGACGCGGCGCGCTCCCGTAGTGCGGCCGAAGCCAGAGGAGGCCGACACGATGACCACAGCTCCGGAAACGGACGCCGACAGCCCCGCTCTCGTCTGGCTGCGCGACGACCTGCGGCTTTCCGACAATCCCGCGCTCCATGCCGCAACCCGCGGCGGCCGGCCGGTCGTCGTGCTCTTCGTCCTCGAGGAGGTCGCGGACGGGCATCGGGAGCGCGGGGCGGCGAGCCTCTGGTGGCTGCATCACAGCCTCGCGAAGCTCGCCGAGTCGCTTCGCGAGCGCGGCGCTGAGCTCGTTCTCCGGCGCGGCGATCCCGCCCGGATCCTGCCGGAGGTCGCGCGGTCGGCCGGCGCGTCGGCCGTCTTCTGCAATCGCCGCTACGGGCGCGCCGGCCAGCGGGACCGCGAGATCGCCGATTCGCTGCGCGGCGACGGCGTCGAGTTCGAGATCCTGTCGGCGAACCTCCTGCACGATCCGGACAGCCTCCTGACGAAGGGCGGCGGCCCCTACCGCGTCTTCACGCCCTTCTGGCGCGCGCTTGCCGCCGAAGGGCCGCCCCGCGCCCCGCTGGCCGCGGCCGGGCGGCTGAAGCAGGCGGAAGCGTCCGTCGCCTCCGACAGGCTCGACGACTGGGGCCTGCTGCCGACGAGGCCCGACTGGGCCGGCGGGCTGCGCGAGACGTGGGAGCCGGGCGAGCACGGCGCGCAGAAGCGGCTGCGCCGCTTCCTCGACAGCCGCCTGAAGAACTATGCCGAGGGCCGGGACCGGCCCGACCGCGACGACACGTCGGGCCTGTCGCCGCACCTGCATTTCGGCGAGATCGGGCCCGTGCAGGTCTGGCACGCCGTCGACCGCGACGAGACCGGCCGCAACGCCGAGAAGTTCCTGAGCGAGCTCGCCTGGCGCGACTTCTCCTACCACCTCCTGGAGCACCATCCGGCGCTCGGCGAGGAGAACTACAACGCGAAGTTCGACGCCTTCCCCTGGGTCTCCGACGAGACGGCGCTCGAGGCGTGGCAGGCCGGCCGGACGGGCTACCCGATCGTCGACGCCGGCATGCGGCAGCTCTGGCACCAGGGCTGGATGCACAACCGCATCCGCATGGTCGTCGGGTCATTCCTCATCAAGGACCTGATGATCGACTGGCGCCGGGGCGCGGCGTGGTTCTGGGACACGCTCGTCGACGCCGACCCGGCGAACAACGCCGCGAGCTGGCAGTGGGTGGCCGGATCCGGCGCCGACGCGGCACCCTATTTCCGCATCTTCAACCCGGTGCTGCAGGGCGAGAAGTTCGATCCCGCCGGCGACTATGTCCGCCGCTGGGTGCCGGAGCTGGCCGAGCTGCCGGCAAAGCACATCCACAAGCCGTGGCAGGCGCCGGACGACGTGCTGGCGAAGGCGGGCGTCGTGCTCGGCGAGACCTATCCGCGCCCGATGGTCGACCACAAGGTCGCGAGGCAGCGCGCCCTCGCCGTCTTCCAGGACCTGCCTCAGGCCTGAGCGCCGGCCGGCCGCCAGACCGCCAGCGTCACGTCCTCCGCCGGGTCGAGCATCTCCGTCGGCCCCGGCGCGAGCCCCGCTTCGCGCAGGAGCTCTTCCGCCGGCGTGCCGGCATCGACGCCGGCGAACAGGCTCGTGCCCTCGCCGAGCGTCACCCGGTTCGCCCGCGCGAGGTGGAACTCGTCGTAGCCGATCTGCAGGAAGAGGTCGAAGATCCCCTGCCCGCCCGGCACGACCACGGTCCCCCCGGCCGGCGCCGCGATCTCCAGCACCTCGGCGAGCGGCGTCTCCACGGGGTTCCAGAACGTCACGGCGGAGGAGACCGAGGGGTGCGTGCGGGCGCGCGTCACGACGATGCGGTTGCGGCCGGACGCGTCGGGATGGGCCTCGTGGCCGAGGCGCCCGAGAACGACCACGGCGGCCGCGTCCATGGCGCGCTGGAAGTTGCGCCAGTCGGCGGTGTTGCGCAGCGGGCGGGGCATCCGGCCGGCGGCGTCGGCGATCTTGTCGTCGACCGACACGATGGCGTGGCCGTGGATGCGGTATCTGGGCGGTACGTCATGCATGGCGCCTGCCGTACCGCAGAAGGGCGCGGACGAGAAGATAGAGCACGACCGCGTTGAGCACGTGCCAGACATAGTGGAGGCCGATCGGCAGGGCGCTGCAGACCGCGTCGTCGGCCGTGCGGGCGGTCAGCGAGACGAGGAAGATCGCCGCCGCCGACAGCAGCGCGTCGCCGCCACGCGCCCCCCGGGCGAGCAGCACGAGCCCGACGCCCACCAGCGCGAGGAAGGCCGGCATGTAGCCGAGCGAGCCGTTGAGCGCGCCGGCCGGCAGGGCCCGCCCGAGAACGGCGGAGAGGACGACGAAGCCCGCGACCGCCGCGAGCGCCCAGAGCACCCGCAGCCCGAAATACCGCCGCATCGCGAGATGGATGTAGACGAGGATGAACAGCGTGATCGGCAGCACGTCGGCGAGCTCGGCCCAGCGCGTCGCGACGGTGTGGAAGAGGAACGAGCCGACGCCGATCGCCGCGACGAGCCAGACGAGCAGCCACGCCCCGCCGTCGCGCCGCGCCTCGCGCAGGACGAGGACCGCGCGCGGCGAGCGCGGCCAGCAGGAAGGCGGCGTTGGAGAGGGCGTTCAGCGGCTCGGCCCAGAAGGCCCCGGAGGTGCGCTCGCAATAGGCGTCGACCGGCGCGGACCAGTCCCATGGGATCCTCCCGCGAGCGCCCGCTAGCGCTCCGTCGCCTCGATCAGCTTCGCCAGCCTGAGGAAGCGGTAGAAGCTGTTGATCGTGGCGAAGACGAAGCCGCGCCAGCCGCCGGTGAAGTGGCGGCGGAACACGTAGTACTTGACGAACGAGAACGGCATCTCGAGCGGCAGGCGCAGCATGAGGCCGGCCCGGCTCGGCCGCTTCAGCGTGTCGGCCTGCAGGTCGCTGTAGGCGTTCAGCTTCAGCACCAGCGCGCCGAACGAGCGGTAGGAGAAATGGTTGGCGTGGTGGCCGAGCCGCACGACCTTCGCCCCCGGCGGCAGCACCACCCGGTCGTGCACCGGGCTGTCGGAATAGCGGCCCGCCCGCCGGTCGTAGAGGCGCACCGGGCTCGGGCCGTCGGCCAGCGCCCGCGGCGCCGCGGCGCCGGGATAGACGAGCGCGAGCTTGAAGGCATAGAAGCGCGCCGCCGGCTCGCCGCCGGCGAACAGCGAGGCGATCTCGCGGCAGCAGGCCGGGGCTCGGCACCTCGTCGGCATCGAGGTTCAGGAGCCAGTCGTTGCGGCACTCGCCCTCGGCGAATCGCTTCTGCGGGCCGTAGCCGCTCCACGGATGCTCCAGCACCCGCGCCCCGAGCTCCGCGGCGTATTCGCGCGTGCCGTCCGTCGAGCCCGAATCGACGACCAGCACCTCGTCGACCAGGTCGCGGACCGCCTCGATCACGGCGCCGACGCGGTCGCGCTCGTCCCTCGTGATGATGAAGCACGAGACCGGGAGCCGGGCCCCCGCCCGGCCCGGCGAGCGTGCCGGGCGCGGCCTCGGCCGTGAGGGGAATCAGGCGTCATGCCCCTGCGCTTCGGCCACGGCGACCGCCGTCATGTTCACGACGCCGCGCGCGGTGACCGACGGCGTGAGGATGTGGGCCGGCTTGTCGGCGCCGATCAGGATCGGCCCGACCGGCAGCGCGTCGGCGAGCGACTTCAGGAGCTCGTAGGCGATGTTGGCCGCGTCGAGGTTGGGCAGGATCAGCACGTTCGCCTCGCCGGTCAGCTCCGAGCGCGGGAAGATCCGGCTGCGCAGCACCTCGTCGAGCGCCGCGTCGCCGTGCATCTCGCCCTCGACCTCGATGTCCGGCGCCATCCGGCGCAGGATCTGGACGCGCCTCGCGCATCTTCTGCGCGCTCTCGCTGTCGGACGAGCCGAAGCTCGAATGCGACAGGAGCGCGATCTTCGGCGTCAGGCCGAAGCGGTTGACGTGCTTCGGCGGCCGAGCGGCGCCATGTCGGCGATGTCCGCCGCGCCGGGGTTCTGGCTGACGAAGGTGTCGGCGAGGAAATAGGCGCCGCGCGGCATGATGAGCAGGCTCAGCGCCGAGAAGTCGCGCGCGCCCTGCGCGCAGGCCGATGATGTTGCGCACCCAGCGCAGGTGGCTGTCGAAGCGGCCCTCGAGGCCGCAGATCATCGCGTCCGCCTCGCCGCGGATGCACCGACAGCGCGGCGATCACGGTCGTGTTGGTGCGCACCAGCGTGCGCGCGAGATCGGGCGTCACGCCCTTGCGGCACGTCCGGTCGAGGAACGTCTCGACATAGTCGCGGTAGCGCGGATCGTCCTCGGGATTGACGACCTCGAAGTCGGTGCCGGGCCGGATCGGTCAGGCCGTAGCGCTTCAGCCGGGTCTCGATCACCGACGGGCGCCCGACCAGGATCGGCCGGGCGAGCCCCTCCTCCACGACGACCTGGGCCGCCCGCAGGATGCGCTCGTCCTCGCCCTCGGCGTAGATGACCCGCTTCGGGTCGGCCTTCGCCTGCGAGAACATCGGCTTCATCACGAAGCCGGAGCGGAAGACGAAGCGGTTGAGCCGGTCCTCGTAGGCCTCGAAGTCCTCGATCGGCCGCGAGGCGACGCCGCTGTCCATGGCCGCGCGCGCGACGGCGGGCGCGATGCGCAGGATC
This sequence comes from uncultured Alphaproteobacteria bacterium, assembly GCA_963816555.1. GTDB lineage: Bacteria > Pseudomonadota > Alphaproteobacteria > Rhizobiales > Tepidamorphaceae > Lutibaculum. Next base: position 186,189 of record CAWFLD010000017.1, read on the forward strand.
AGCCGCGGATCGAACGGCGCGGGGATCAGGTAGTCGCGCCCGAACAGCCGGCTCTCGCCGCCATAGGCCCTGGCCACCACGTCGGACGGCGTCTCGTGCGCGAGGTCGGCGATGGCGCGCACGGCCGCCGCCTTCATCGCCTCGTTGATCGCCGTCGCGCCGACGTCGAGCGCGCCCCGGAACAGGTAGGGGAAGCAGAGGACGTTGTTCACCTGGTTCGGGATGTCGGAGCGCCCGGTGCAGATCATCGCGTCCGGCCGCACCTCGAGCGCCACCTCCGGCAGGATCTCCGGGTTCGGGTTGGCGAGCGCCATGATCAGCGGGTTCTCGCGCCATGGTCTTCACCATCTCGGGCTTGAGAATCCCGCCGACCGACAGGCCGAGGAAGATGTCGGCGCCCTCGATCACCTCGGCCAGCGTCCGCTTGTCGGTCTTCTGCGCGTAGACCGACTTCCAGCGGTCCATCTCCTCGGCGCGGCCCTCGTAGGCGACGCCGTGGATGTCGGTGACCCAGATGTTCTCGCGCTTCACGCCGAGCGTGACGAGCAGGTTGAGGCAGGCGAGCGCCGCGGCGCCCGCGCCCGAGGTGACGACCTTCACGTCCTCGAAGCGCTTGCCCGCCAGGCGCAGCGCGTTCGTGATCGCCGGCGCGCGACGATGATCGCCGTGCCGTGCTGGTCGTCGTGGAAGACCGGGATGTTCAGCCGTTCGGTGAGCTTCGCCTCGATCTCGAAGCACTCGGGCGACTTGATGTCCTCGAGGTTGATGCCGCCGAAGGTCGGCTCGAGCGCGGCGACGACCTCGACGACCTTGTCGGGGTCGCGCGGCTCGATCTCGATGTCGAAGACGTCGATGCCGGCGAACTTCTTGAAGAGGACGGCCTTGCCCTCCATCACCGGCTTGGAGGCGAGCGGGCCGATCGCGCCGAGGCCCAGCACCGCGGTGCCGTTCGAGATCACGGCGACGAGGTTGGCGCGCGCGGTGAGGTTGGCGGCCTCGGCCGGATCGTCGACGATCGCCTCGCAGGCGGCCGCGACGCCCGGCGAATAGGCCAGCGCCAGGTCGCGCTGGTTGCCGAGCGGCTTGATCGCACGGATCTCGAGTTTCCCCGGACGCGGCAACCGGTGATAGACGAGCGCACCCGATCGCAGGTCGTCCGACAGATTGCTCGCCATGCTCTTCCCCGCGTCTTGTTCCGGATGATCGGGCCGGCGGACGCCGGCCACGGCCTCAGTCAGCTCGATTGTTGGCGAGACTGCGGCAAGGCGAGCCTGATGTGAAGCTCGCGAAGCTGTTTCGCGGAGACTTCGGACGGCGCGCCCATCATCAGGTCCTGCGCCTGCTGGTTCATCGGGAACATGACGACCTCGCGCAGGTTCTCCTCGCCGCAGAGCAGCATGACGATGCGGTCGATGCCCGGCGCGATGCCGCCATGCGGCGGGGCGCCGTACTGCAGCGCGCGCAGCATGCCGCCGAACTTCTCCTCCAGCACGTCCTCGCCGTAGCCGGCGATGTCGAAGGCCTTCTTCATGATCTCCGGCTTGTGGTTCCGGATCGCGCCCGACGACAGCTCGATGCCGTTGCAGACGATGTCGTACTGGAAGGCCTTGATCTCCAGCGGATCCATCGTCTCCAGCGCCTCGAGGCCGCCCTGCGGCATCGAGAACGGGTTGTGCGAGAAGTCGACCTTCTTCTCGTCCTCGTTCCACTCGAACATCGGGAAGTCGACGATCCAGCAGAACGCGAAGCGGTCCTGCGCGATCAGGCCGAGCTCCTCGCCGACCCGCTGGCGCGCGCGGCCGGCGAAGGCGACGAAGGTCTTCGGCTTGCCCGCCACGAAGAACACCGCGTCGCCGTCGGCGAGGCCGAGCTGGGTCCGGATCGCCTCGGTGCGCTCCGGCCCGATGTTCTTGGCGACCGGGCCGGCGCCCTCGCCCTCGCGGAAGAAGATGTAGCCGAGCCCCGGCTGCCCCTCGCCCTGCGCCCAGGAGTTCATCCGGTCGCAGAAGGCGCGGCTGCCGCCGCCCTTGGCCGGGAATCGCCCAGACCTCGGCCTCGGGGTCCTTCTCGAGGATGTTGGCGAACACCTTGAAGCCGGAGCCGCGGAAGGCCTCGGTGACGTCCTCCATCTCGATCGGGTTGCGCAGGTCGGGCTTGTCGGAGCCGTACTTGCGCATCGCCTCGCGTAGGGGATGCGCGGGAACTCGGGCGTCACGTGCTTGCCGTCGCCGAACTCCTCGAACAGCCCCCGCAGCACCGGCTCGACGGCCTCGAACACGTCGTCCTGCGTGACGAAGCTCATCTCGATGTCGAGCTGGTAGAACTCGCCGGGCGAGCGGTCGGCGCGGGCGTCCTCGTCGCGGAAGCACGGCGCGATCTGGAAGTAGCGGTCGAAGCCCGCGATCATGATCAGCTGCTTGAACTGCTGCGGCGCCTGCGGCAGCGCGTAGAACTTGCCCGGATGCATGCGGCACGGCACCAGGAAGTCGCGCGCGCCCTCGGGGCTCGAGGCCGTCAGGATCGGCGTCTGGAACTCGAAGAAGCCCTCCTGCATCATCCGCTGGCGCAGCGAGGCGATGATCTGCGAGCGCTTGACGATGTTCTGGTGCAGCTTCTCGCGGCGCAGGTCGAGGAAGCGGTAGCGCAGCCGCGTCTCCTCGGGATAGTGCGCGTCGCCGAACACCGGCATCGGCAGCTCAGCCGCCGCGCACAGCACCTCCAGCCCGTCGATGAACACCTCGATCGCCGCCGGTGTCGAGGTTCTCGTTGAAGGTCTCGGACGGCGCGGCTGCGGACCCGCCCGTCGATGCGGATGACCCACTCGGCGCGCACCTTCTCGACGTCGGCGAAGGCCGGCGAATCGGGATCGGCGACGCACTGCGTGATGCCGTAGTGGTCGCGCAGGTCGATGAAGAGCAGACCGCCATGGTCGCGCACGCGATGCACCCAGCCGGACAGCCGGACCGTCTCGCCGACATCGGCTTCGCGAAGGGCGCCGCACGTGTGCGTCCGGAACGGATGCATCTGTACTTCCTTACTCTCAAGGCTCTCGAAATTGCGCCGGAGAGGCGCATACGCTCCGGGGGATGTCAATAGTGGCGGGGGTGGCGCCGGGGCCCCTCGGAATGCCCGCGCGCTCTGCTATAGTGGCGCATTAGGAAATGCCGTTTCGAATGACCCCCGCCCTCCTTCCTCGCCCACTGCGACCTGCCGCTGCCGCCCTGCGCCCGGACGGGCGCCGCGCCCCGGCGGCCTGCATTCGCGCGTCTTCGCCCGGCCCGCGCGGCCGGCGCGCGCGGCTCGATGAACGGCGGTGCAAATCCTCAAGGCTCGGATATACAGCGACTATGAAGATCATAACCACGAGCGAAGACCTCGAACGCGCCTGCGCCGAGCTCGAGGGCTGTCCCTACATCACCGTCGACACCGAGTTCATGCGCGAGTCGACCTACTGGCCGAAGCTGTGCCTGATCCAGATGGCGCCGCCGGAGGGCGACGCGATCATCGTCGACACGATCGCCGACCTCGATCTCGCGCCGTTCTTCCGGCTGATGGCGGACGAGCGGACCGTGAAGGTCTTCCACGCCGCGCGGCAGGACGTCGAGATCGTCCACCACATGGCCGACATCATCCCGCATCCGCTGTTCGACACCCAGGTCGCCGCCTCGGTGTGCGGCTATGGCGAGTTGATCGGCTACGAGGCGCTGGTGCGGCAGATCGCCGACGGCACGATCGACAAGAGCCACCGCTTCACCGACTGGAGCCGCCGTCCGCTGAGCGAGGCGCAGCTCGTCTACGCCGCCGCCGACGTGACCTATCTCCGGCCGATCTACGAGGCGCTGTCCGAGAAGGTCGACAAGCTCGGCCGCCGCGAGTGGATCAGCGAGGAGATGGCGATCCTGACCTCGCCCTCGACCTATCGCACGGAGCCGGAGGAGGCGTGGAAGCGCCTCAAGATGAAGGTCAAGAAGCCGCGCGACCTGGCGATCCTGATGGCGCTGGCGGAATGGCGCGAGCGCGAGGCGCAGACCCGCGACGTGCCGCGCTCGCGCGTGCTGAAGGACGACGCGCTCTACGAGATCGCCATGCACGCGCCCGACAGCGAGCAGGCGCTCGGCCGGCTGCGCGGCGTGCCGAACGGCTACGAGCGCTCGGCGAGCGGCCGCAGCATCGTCGAGATCGTCAAGGAGGTGAAGGCGCGCCCGGCGGACACGCTCCCCAAGGTGCCGCGGTCGGAGGGCGCGCGGCGGGCCTCCGGGCCCGTGGCCGATCTCCTGAAGGTGCTCCTCAAGCACGTCGCCGACCGCAACCGGGTCGCCTCGCGGCTCATCGCCAACGCCGAGGACGTCGAGGCGCTGGCGGCCGACGACGAGGCCGACGTGCCGGCGCTCAGCGGCTGGCGGCGCGAGCTGTTCGGCGACAAGGCGCTGGCCCTGAAGCAGGGGCGCCTGAGCCTCGCCATCCAGGGCGAGTCGCTGCGCCTCGAGGAGCGCGAGCCGCCCGCCCGCAAGGAGAAGGCGCGCTCGCGCAGCCGCTCAGGGTGAGACGTCGAGCGCCGAGCGGCGGTCGAGGACCTTCGCGAGCGTCTTGAGGCGGTTCTCGACGCGGCTGCCGGCCAGCTCGACGGCCTGGCCGTTCAGTTTCAGCCTGACGATCTCCCGCTCGATGCGGATCGAGGTGTCCGGAAGGATGCCCGGCATGCCGCCGCACAAGAGGTGCGCCATCCGCATGGCGGCGCCGAGCACGCGGGCGCGGTGCAGCAGGCGCGCGCTCGCCAGCTCGCGGATTCGCGGGCTCAGCTCGTCCGACAGAAGCCCCGCGTGCCGGTAGAACACCGCCAGCGACAGGAAGGCGCGGCCGGAATGGTCGATGCCGCTCAGCGCGGCGTTGGCGAGGATGTTGAGCGCCTGCTCGCCGCGATAGTCGGGATGGGCGCGCCAGCCGATGTCGACGACGAGGCAGGCCGCATGGCGCAGGCGCCGCTCCTCCGGCGTCTCCTCCAGGCCCGCCTGCTCGAACAGCGCGTCCGTCCACTCGAAGAGCTCTTCCCCGACGGTGGGCGAGCGCGCCCGGAGATAGCCGAGCTGCGCGCAGGCGACGAGCAGCGGGTCCTGCGCCTTCTCCTCGTCCGGCAGCAGCGTGTAGAGCAGTCCCTCGCGCACGCCGTAGGCGGATATGACGACGCGCTCCGGCTCGGCCCGCCGCAGCAGGTGCTCGAGGATGATCGCGCCGTAGGGCAGCAGGCTGCGCCGCGCCTCGCTGACGGCGGAGATCGAATCGAGGGCCGCCGGCTTCTCGCGCCTGACGATGCTGCAGAACTCGATCGCCTTGTCCGTGGGGATCGAGTAGCCGTGCATCACGTGCAGCGGGTAGCCGCTCTGCGCCATGTGGAGCCGCGCGAGCGCGCGGAACGTGCCGCCGATCGCGTAGAACTCGCGGTCGCGGCCGGCGGCCAGGATCGGCGTCGCGTCGAGGCTCTCCACGACGAGGCTCTCGGCCTTCTTGAGCGACCGCCCGGCGACGTCCATCAGCCGCAGGCCGCCGAGCGGCACCGTCGTGCCGTCGCCGATATGGCCGGTGTCGACGTCGACGAGCTCGAGGCTGCCGCCGCCGAGGTCGCCGACGAGGCCGCCCGGCCGGTGCGTGCCCGCCAGCACCCCGTAGGCCGAGAGCTGCGCCTCCTCCGGTCCCGAGAGCACGCGGACGGGCGTCCGGCACACACGCTCGGCCTCGGCGACGAACGCCTCGCCGTTCGACGCCTCGCGGGCCGCCGCCGTGGCGATGACGTGCAGCGAGGTCACCTCCAGGTGGTCGGCCAGCGCGCGGAAGCGGCGCAGCGCCGTCAGCGCCCGCTCGATCGCGTCCTCGTCGAGCACGCCGCGCGTCGCGACGTGGCGGCCGAGGCCGCAGAGGACCTTCTCGTTGAACAGGGGCGTCGGCGAGCGCGACAGCCCCTCGTAGACGACGAGGCGGACGGAGTTGGAACCGATGTCGATGACGGCCACCGGGCGGAGCCCGGGCAGGCGCCCGGGCGCAGCGTAGGGGGTGGCGTCGACGTGCTCAGTCGGCGTCTTCGCTGATCGGGTCTGGGTAGTTCTGGTCAATCGATTTTCCGCGGCCGGACAGGCTGGGGTTCGTCATGAAGTAGCGATGGGCGTTGAACCGGCGGTCCCGGGGTCCCGGGACCACGCGGCGCGCCCCGCCATCAGGTAGAAGGTCCCAGCTCTGCTCGTTGTCCTTCAGATTGGCGACCATGATCTGGTCGAGGATCTGGGCGTGCACCGTCGGATTCGTGATCTTCACCATCGCCTCGACGCGACGGTTCAGATTGCGCGGCATCCAGTCGGCACTGGAGATGTAGACCGCGGCCTCCGGCGAGGGAAGACCGTGGCCCTGCCCGAAGCAGCAAATGCGCGAGTGCTCGAGGAAGCGGCCGATGATGCTCTTGACGTGGATGTTCTCGGAAAGGCCGGGAATGCCGGGCCGCAGGCAGCATATGCCGCGGACGATGAGCTGGACCGACACGCCCGCCCGGCTCGCCCGGTACAGCGCGTCGATCACGTCGGGATCGACGATCGAGTTCATCTTCGCCCAGATCTCGGCCGGCCGGCCCGCCTCGGCGTGCGCGATCTCGTTCGCAATGTTCTGCAGGATCGTCTTCTTCAGCGTGTAGGGCGAGACCGTCATGATCTCGAGGCCGCCCGGCTCCGCGTAGCCGGTGATGAAGTTGAAGATCCGCGCCACGTCGCGCGTGATCACGGGATCGTCCGTGAAGTAGGACAGGTCGGTGTAGATGCGCGCCGTGATCGGGTGGTAGTTGCCCGTGCCGATATGGACGTAGGAGCGCAGCTCGCCGCCCTCCCGGCGCACCACGAGGGACAGCTTGGCGTGCGTCTTCAGCTCGACGAAGCCGAACACGACCTGCACGCCGGCGCGCTCGAGGTCGCGCGCCCACTTGATGTTCGCCTCCTCGTCGAACCGCGCCTTCAGCTCGACGACGGCGGTCACCGACTTGCCGGCCTCGGCCGCGTCCATCAGCGCCGCGCACGATCGGCGAGTCGTTCGACGTCCGGTAGAGCGTCTGCTTGATCGCCACCACCTCCGGGTCGGCCGCCGCCTGGCGCAGGAACTGCAGCACCACGTCGAACGACTCGTAGGGGTGATGGACGATCAGGTCCTTCTGCTGGATCGCCGCGAAGCAGTCGCCGCCGTGGTCGCGGATGCGCTCGGGGAAGCGCGGCGTGTAGGGCGGGAACTTCAGCTCCGGCCGCTCGATCGAGACGATCTGCGAGAGGTCGGGCAGCGCCAGCACGCCGTCGACGATGAAGATCTCCTCGTTCGTGACGGCGAACTCGGACGCGACGAAGCTCTGCAGGCCCGCCGGCATGGAATGCTCGACCTCGAGCCGGATCACCGATCCGCGCCGGCGCCGCTTCAGCGCCGATTCGAAGAAGCGGACGAGGTCCTCGGCCTCCTCCTCGAGCTCGATGTCGCTGTCGCGGATGACGCGGAAGGCGCCGCCGCCGCGGATCTCGTAGCCGGGGAACAGGCGCCCGATGAACAGCTCGACCACCGTCTCGAGCCGGATCAGGCGGGTCTCCGGCTTGCCGTCGGCGCCCGTCCGGCTCGGCAGCGACACGAAGCGGTCGATCTTCTGCGGCATGCGCACGAGCGCGCGCATCAGCCGGCCATCCTCGGGACGCAGCAACTCGAGCGCCAGCGACAGGCCGAGATTCGGGATGAACGGGAACGGGTGCGCCGGGTCGATGGCGAGCGGCGTCAGGATCGGGAACACCTTCTCCAGGAAGAACTGCTCGAGGTCGTCGCGGTCGGCCTCGGTCAGGTCGGAGGCCTCGGTGATGACGACGCCGACCTCGGCCATCTCGCTGCGCAGCTCGCGCCAGCGCGCCTGCTGGTCGTGGCTGAGCGAGGCGACCGCCTCCTCGATCCGCGCGATCTGCTGGCGCGGCGTCAGGCCGTCCTGGCTGATCGTGTCGACGCCCTCGCGCTCCTGGCCCTTGAGGCCGGCGACGCGCACCATGAAGAACTCGTCGAGGTTGTTCGCCGAGATCGACAGGAAGCGCAGCCGCTCGAGCAGCGGGTGGTTGGGGTTCTCGGCCTCCTCGAGCACCCGCCGGTTGAAGCCGAGCCAGGACAGCTCGCGGTTGACGAAGCGGTCGGAGCTCGACAGCCAGCTCTCGAACTCCTCGTCGCTGACCCCGGCCTCGGGCTCGGCCGCGACGGCTTCAGGCTCTTCGTCCGGCTGACGCACAGCGTCCGTGCGGTCGTTCATCGCTGTCGCTCCTGGCTCGGCCCGCCTGCGGGCGTGTCGTCGGTCGGCCCGGGGCGCGGGGCCCGGGCCGGCAGGTATACGTCGCTGGTGTGACCGTTCCTTTGCAGTGGCCCGGGGGCCGGACGCAAGGCTTCAGGCCGCTCCTTCGCCGCGCAGGATACGCGCCGCGAGGGCACGGGTCACCGGGCGCTTTTCCTCGATCGCGATCCGGTCGAGCTCGGCGACGAGCGCGTTGACGGCGGCGAAGCTGCGCTCGAGCCGCGGCACGATGTAGCGCAGCGTCCCCGGCTCGACCGACACCTGCCGGTCGGCGAACAGCTTGACGAGAAGCGCCTCAAGCAGCTCCTCGTCCGGCGCCCCGAGGCGGACGGCGGGCAGCCGCGACAGCCGCGACCTCAGGTCGCGGAGGTCGAGCCCCCAGGTGGCCGGCTCCGTCCGGCTCGTCACGAGAAGCGAGTGGCCGGCCCGCTCGATCTCGTTGACGAGGTGGAACAGGGCCGTCTCGTCGACGCCCTTTCCGCAGTTCTCGAGCACGAGCGCGCGGTGCCGGGCGAGCGCCGGCACGTCGGCCTCGCGCAGGTCCGCGGCGTCGAGCGCCTGCCCTTGCGTCCGCGTTCGCCAGATCTCGGCCAGGTGGCTCTTGCCGCTGCCTTCGGGGCCGAGCAGCAGGAGCACGCCGTAGGGCCAGTCGGGCCACCCCTCGATGGCGGCGAGCGCTGCGGCATTGGACGCACCGACGAGGAAGTCCTCACGCCCCATCGCCGCGCGATGCGGCAGGCCCAGTGCGAGTTGCCGCGGCTTCGTCACTTTCGATCGTCCTGTGCTGTAGGCCGGAGCGCCCGTGATAGAGCGGGCTGTCGAGATACTTCAGGACGGCGAAGCGTGCCAACACGTTGATGGCGGCCGCCAGCGGCACGGCGAGCAGCATCCCGACGAAGCCGAAGAGATAGCCGAACGCGAACAGCGCGAACATCACCCAGACCGGGTGCACCCCGACGCTGCGGCCGACGAGGCGCGGCTGCAGGAAGTTGCCCTCGACGAACTGGCCGATGCCGAACACCGCTATCACCTCGAGGATCGGCAGCCAGTCCGGCCAGAACTGCACGAGGGCCACGGCCACGGCGACGACGAAGCCGGAGATCGTGCCGACATAGGGCACGAAGCTGATGAGCCCCGCGCCGACCCCGATCAGCAGGGCGAAGTTCAGCCCCACGAGGCCGAGGCCCCCGGCGTAGATCGCGCCGAGGATCAGGCAGACGAGCCCCTGCCCGCGCACGAAGCCGGCCAGTGCCTCGTCCACCTCGCGGGCGAGCTGGCGCACCGTCCCGACATGGTCGCGCGGCGTCCAGCGGTCGAGCCGGGCCACCAGGCGGTCCCAGTCGTAGAGCAGGTAGAAGGCGACGACCGGCGTCACGAAGAGGAGCGCGAGGAGGTTCACGAACGCGAGCCCGCGGCTCACGAGCATCGAGAACAGCCCCGCCGACCAGCTTGCGGCCTGCCCGGCGATGTTGCTCAGCGTCTCGTTGAGGTTGCCGCCCGCGGCCTCCGGGCTGACGAAGGAGATCCAGCGCTCCAGCCGGTCGGCGCCGACGTCGCGCGCCAGTGCCAGCAGTCCCTCGAACAGGTCGGGCAGGCGCGCGATGAACTGCAGGACCTGGTGCCACAGCACGGGGGCGAGCGCGACGAGGATCACGACGACGATCAGCGTGAAGAGCAGGAGGATCGACAGCGTGGCGACGAGCCGGCTCGCGCCCAGCCGCTCGATGCGGTCGGCCAGCGGGTCGAGCACGTAGGCGAGCGCCATGCCCATGATGAACGGCAGGAGGATGGGCTTCAGCAGGAACAGCAGGAGCGCGACCGCGACGAGCACGGCCAGCCAGAATGCGATCCGCCGCTCAAGGCTCATCGTCCGGATCCCTCTCACTCACCTCCGCGCCGGCGGCCATATGCTGGATCCATACCAGAAAATAGGCGGCAGCGGAGGCCGCCGTCAGCGCGCCGACCACGAAGACCAGCAGCTCGCGCAAGTATGCGATCTGAAGATCGAAGGAAAGGTCGCCGAGCACGACCGATGCGAGCACGATCTGTGCCGTGGTGTTGGCCTTGCTGACCATCAGCGGCCGCACCTTTACCGGATGTGACAGCAGATAGGAGAGCGCGACGGCGCAGATGATGAAGAAATCCCGGCTGACCACGGCGATGACCAGCCAGAGCGGGATCTCGCCCTGCACCCCGCAGGCGACGTAGATCGCGACCAGGAGCGCCTTGTCGGCGAGCGGATCGAGGTAGCGGCCGAGCTGGGAGACCTGGTGGAAGTGCTTGGCGATGAAGCCGTCGACCCCGTCCGAGATGCCGGCGATCACGAACGTCCAGAACGCCCCGCCATAGGCGTGGGTGGCGATCAGGTAGATGATCACCGGCACGGCCAGGAGACGGCACACCGATATGAGATTGGGGACGTTCACCTGCGCCTCGCCACGGAGACGGCCGCCCCGGACGGATCCGGCACGGCATGCGAGGGTTCATGGCCCACGGTTCAATACCCCTGAAGCATCCATGTCTGGCCGGCCCGGAAGAGGTCGAGCCCCTGTCGCCCGAGCCGGCCGGCGAGTTCGTCGGGGCTGCCCGTCGGCCAGATCCTGATTTCGGCCAGTCCCGGCTCGATGTGGTCGAGCGAGAGGCCGGAGATGCCCCCTGCCCGCTCGATTCGGCTGCGGATGTCGCGCCAGTCGTCGTCGCGCCGCAGTATCACGCGCACGTGGATGCCGGGAAGGCGCGCCGCGGCCGCCGACGTCTCGCGTGACCCGACGGAGCCGCGAAGCGCGCCCTCGGACGGCGCGGCCGCGGGCGGCGGTCCGGCGGCGATCCCGCCCCCGCCCATGACGCGCTTCCAGCGGGTCTGCAGCGCCCCCACGAGCGTCGCCGCAGCGGCATCGAGGCCGCCGGAGACGTTCATCGACGTGTCGACGAGGCCGGCGGCGTCCTCGCCACGCAGCGTCAGCCGGACGGAGCCGTCCTTCGGCTCCGCGATCGCCAGCAGCACGGAGTGGGCCCGGTAGCGCATGCGGAGCTCGGTCGTCTCCAGGCGGGCGAGGCTCATCAGGTAGTCGGGGTCCATCTCGTGGTCGCCCCGGCCGTTCTCCGGCAGGCGCGCCGGCGCGAGGCCGCTCCCCGGGTTGTCGGCGGCGATGGCGTCCGCCCATGGCTTCGCCTCCTCCCAGAGCCGCGGCACGCCCTGCTCGACGAGCACGGGGACGATCAGGATCTGCGGCGCCGGCTCGTCGACGTAGCGGACGCCGTGCGAGGACAGATAGTGCCGCACCGCCTCGGGGTCGAAGCGCACGGTGATGCTCGCCTGGTAGCGCGTCGCGCCGATCACCTCGCTCTCGAAGGAGAAGCTCAGCGCCATGACCTCCGCCTGCCGTGCGTTCGGCGAGGGAAGCTTGTCGCCGACGCCGATCCGCCCGATGACCTGCCGAAGCGCCTCGGCCATCGCCTGCGAGATCGCCTTCTCCTTCGCCTTCACGCCGTCCTCGGCCTCGGCCGACACCGTGAGGCCGGTCACCGTGTAGGGCGAGGACGTCGCGGACAGGGCCGCTGCCGGGCACAGGCCGAGCAGGAGGAGGACGAGGCAGACCGTCGCGCGCGGCCGCATGGGAAGGATCACTCGCGTCGGCTGCCGTAGCGCTCGGTGAGCCACAGGAACAGGATCGCGCCGGCCGTCGAGATGACGATCGCGCCGAGGAAGCCGATCGCCCGGATGCCGACGATCCAGCCGAGGAAGCCGCCGAGCAGCGCCCCCACGACGCCCACGAACAGGTTGCGCAGGAGCGAGCCCTCGCGGTTCATCACCCGGTTGGAGATGAAGCCCGCGATCAGCCCGACGAGGAGAAAGCCGAAGAATCCGACGCCGCCCGGTCCCATGAGGCCTCCAGCCCGTGTTCCGCCGTCCTAGATGTGAATCGCCCGCCCGTAGGCCGACAGCACGCTTTCGTGCATCATCTCAGACAGGGTCGGATGCGGGAAGACCGCGTGCATCAGCTCCTCCTCGGTCGTCTCGCAGTTCATCGCGACGACGAAGCCCTGGATGAGCTCGGTCACCTCCGCGCCGACCATGTGGGCGCCCAGAAGCTCGCCGGTCTTGGCGTCGAAGATCGTCTTCACCATGCCCTCCGGCTCGCCGAGCGCGATCGCCTTGCCGTTGCCGATGAAGGGGAAGCGGCCGACCCTGATCTCGCGCCCGGCCTCCTTCGCCTTCTTCTCGGTCAGGCCGACGGAGGCGATCTGCGGGTGGCAGTAGGTGCAGCCCGGGATCTTCAGCTTGTCGAGCGGGTGGGTGTGCTGGCCGGCGATCGTCTCGACGCAGACCACGCCCTCGTGCTCGGCCTTGTGGGCGAGCATCGGCGGGCCCGCGACGTCGCCGATCGCGTAGATGCCCTCGACGTTGGTGCGGCCGTAGCCGTCGATGACGACGCAGCCTCGCTCGGTCTTCACGCCGAGGTCCTCGAGACCGAGCCCCTCGATGTTGCCGACCACGCCGACGGCCGAGATCACCTTCTCGACGGTCAGCTCCTGCGTCTTGCCCTTCTCGTCCTCGATCGTCGCCGTCACCGAGCCCGACTTCTTGTCGAGCTTGGCGACCTTGGCGCCGGTCATGATCTTCAGGCCCTGCTTCTCGAGCTGCTTGCGCGCCTGCGCCGCGATCTCCTCGTCCTCCACCGGCAGGATCTGCGGCAGGATCTCGACGACCGTCACGTCGACGCCCATCGTGTGGTAGAAGCTCGCGAACTCGATGCCGATCGCGCCCGAGCCCATGACGAGCATCGACTTCGGCATCTTTTCCGGCACCATGGCCTCGAAATAGGTCCACACGTCCTTGCCGTCGGGCTCGAGCCCCGGCAGCGCGCGGGGCCGGGCGCCGGTCGCCACGATGACGTGCTTGCCGGCGTACTCGCCGCCGCCGAGCGCGCCCTTCGGCGGGTTCTCGGCGCCCTCGACGGTGACCTTGCCGCCCTTGCCGAGCTTCGCCTTGCCCCAGATCACGTCGACCTTGTTCTTCTTGAGCAGGAAGCCGACGCCGTTCGAGAGCTGCGCCGAGACGGCGCGCGAGCGCTTCACCACGGCGGCCGTGTCGTAGCCGATATTGTCGGCCTTCAGCCCGTAGTCCTTGGCGTGCTGGAAGTAGTGGTAGATCTCCGACGACCGCAGCAGCGCCTTGGTCGGGATGCAGCCCCAGTTGAGGCAGATGCCGCCGAGGTGCTTGTTCTCGACCACGGCCGTCTTCAGGCCGAGCTGGGCGGAGCGGATCGCCGTCACGTAGCCGCCGGGCCCTGCCCCGATGACGATCACGTCGTAGGAGTTGTCGGCCATGTCAGTCTCTCGTTCTCGGTTTTCCGGGCCCCGGGGCCATCCATTTTCCGCTCATCCCGGCGAAGGCCGGGATACGGGAACCGTGCGGGCGGCGCCTCGACCTGCTGCTCCGGGTCCCGGCCTTCGCCGGGCGCGGGCGGAACAGGCGGCGAGGCCGCGGCGGACCCGCAGGGCCCCTCTACACCAGCATCGACATCGGCTTCTCGACGTACTGCTTGAACGCCCCGAGCAGCTCGGCGCCGAGCGCGCCGTCCATGACGCGGTGATCGCAGCTGAGCGTCGCCGTCATCACCGTCTCGACGGCCACGGCGCCGTCCTTCACCACCGGCCGCTGCTCGGAGGCGCCGATCGCCAGGATCGAGGCGTGCGGCGGGTTGATGATCGCGGTGAAGTGCTTGATGCCGTACATGCCGAGATTGGAGATCGCGGTCACGCCGCCCTGGTATTCCTCGGGCTTCAGCTTCTTGTCGCGGGCGCGCTTGGCGAGGTCGCGCATCTCGTTGGAGATCGCCGACAGCGTCTTGGTGTGGGCGTCGCGGATGACCGGGGTGAACAGCCCGTCCGGCACCGCCACGGCGACGCCGACGTCGGCGCCCTTGTGCATCAGCCTGGCGCTCTCCGTCCACGAGGCGTTGGCGGCGGGCTTGGCCATCAGCGCCAGCGCCATCGCCTTGATCATGAAGTCGTTGACCGAGAGCCTGTAAGCCGGCTTGTCGCCCTCGCCCTTCGGCGCGGACTCGTTCAGGTCCTTGCGCAGCTTCAGGAGCGCGTCGAGCTTGCAGTCGACGGTCAGGTAGAAGACCGGCACCTCCTGCTGCACCGCCGAGAGGCGCTTGGCGATCGTCCTGCGCATCCCGTCATGCGGCTTCTCCTCGTAGGAGCCCTTCGGGAACATCGCCTTGATCTGCTCGTCCGACATCGACGGCGCGGCAGGCGCCTGGCCGGCCGCGGGGGCCGCCGCGGCCTTCTCCGCCGCGGGCGCGCCGGCCGGGGCTGCCTTGCCGGCGCCGGTCTTCGCCGCCTCCTCGACGTCGCGCTTGACGACGCGGCCGTGCGGGCCCGAGCCCTTCAGCGCGGAGAGGTCGAGCCCCTGCTCCCTGGCCAGGCGCCGGGCGAGCGGCGAGGCGAAGACGCGCTCGCCGCTTTCGTCCTTGGCCACCGGGCCGGCATGCTCCTTCGCCTCCTGCGGCGCGCCGCCGCCGGCCGGCTTGCCGCCGCCCGAAACGCCGCGGTCCGAAGCGCCGCCACTCTCGTGCATGCCGTCGCGCTGGGGGCTGCCGGCCTTCTCCTCGGCCTTCGGGGTCGCCTCGCCCGTCTCGGCGCTGGCGGCCTCCTCCTTCGCCTTCTCCTGCGGCTTGGCGTCGGGAGACGGGGCGGATTTCGCCGCGCCGCCGCCGCTGTCGCCTTCGAGCGCGCTCTCGTCCTCGCCCTCGCCGAGGAGCTTCGCGATCACCTCGTTGACGGCGACGTCGGCGGTGCCCTCGGGCACCACGATCTTGCCGAGCGTGCCCTCCTCGACCGCCTCGACCTCCATCGTCGCCTTGTCGGTCTCGATCTCGGCGATCACGTCGCCGGCCGAGATCTGGTCGCCCTCCTTGACCAGCCACTTGGAGAGATTGCCCTTCTCCATCGTGGGCGACAGGGCGGGCATCAGAATGTCGATCGGCATGGCTTTCCTCGCCTCGGACGGCGGCCGCGGTCGCGACCCGCCGCGCAGCACTTCATCTCGTTCGCGTTCACTTGGCGCGGGCCGCGCCTCAGACGTAGCAGACCGCCTTCACGGCCTCGATCACCTCCTTGACGGAAGGCAGGGCGAGCTTCTCGAGATTTGCGGCATACGGCATCGGCACGTCCTTGCCGGTGACGCGGGTGACGGGGGCGTCGAGATAGTCGAACGCCTTCTCCATCACCTGGTAGGCGACCTCCGCGGAGACCGAGCAGTGCGGCCAGGCCTCCTCGACCGTGACGCAGCGGCCCGTCTTCCTCACCGACTTCACCACCGTGTCGATGTCGATCGGCCGGATCGTGCGCAGGTCGACGACCTCGGCGTCGATCCCCTGCCCCTTCAGCTCCTCGACCGCCTTCAGCGCATAGGTCATGCCGATGCCCCAGGAGACGATCGTCACGTCGGAGCCGGCCTTGGCGACCTTCGCCTTGCCGATCGGCACGGTGAAGTCGTCGAGCCGCGGCACCTCGAAGGTGTGGCCGTAGAGGATCTCGTTCTCGAGGAAGACGACCGGGTTCGGCGAGCGCACGGCGGACTTCAGCAGGCCCTTCGCGTCGGCCGCGGAATAGGGCTGGATCACCGTCAGGCCCGGCACGTGGGAGTACCACGCCGCGTAGTCCTGGCTGTGCTGCGCGGCGACGCGGGCGGCGGCGCCGTTGGGCCCGCGGAACACGATCGGGCAGCCCATCTGGCCGCCGGACATGTAGTGCGTCTTCGCGGCCGAGTTGATGATCTGGTCCATCGCCTGCATGGCGAAGTTGAAGGTCATGAACTCGACGATCGGCTTGAGGCCGGCCATCGCCGCGCCGACGCCGAGGCCGGCGAAGCCGTGCTCGGTGATCGGGGTGTCGACGACGCGCCGGGCGCCGAACTCGGCGAGAATGCCCTGCGTGACCTTGTAGGCGCCCTCGTACTCCGCGACCTCCTCGCCCATGATGAAGACGTCCTCGTCGCGGCGCATCTCCTCGGCGATGGCGTCGCGCAGGGCCTCGCGGACGGTGATCTCCACCATCTCCGTGCCGGCGGGGATCTCGGGCGTCTCCTCGATCTCCGGCGCCTGCGTCATGGTCGACATGGCCGAGGGCTTGGACGACTTCGCGTCGCCTTCCTTCGGCTTCGGCGCCGGCGCCTCGTCGGTCGGGGCCTTGGCGGGCGTGTCCTCGGCGGGCGTCTCGGCCTGGCGGGCGGACGCGTCGTCGCTCTGCGCCGCGCTCTCGGCGGCGGAGGCGTCCTCGCCCTCGGCCAGGAGCACGGCGATCGGCGTGTTGACCTTCACGTTCTCGGTGCCCTCGGGCACCAGGATCTTGCCGAGCGTGCCCTCGTCGACCGCCTCGACCTCCATCGTCGCCTTGTCGGTCTCGATCTCGGCGATCACGTCGCCGGCGACGACCTCGTCGCCCTCCTGCTTCACCCACTTGGCGAGCTTGCCCTCCTCCATCGTCGGGGAGAGGGCCGGCATGAGTACCTGTGTCGGCATGGTCTTCTTATCCCTCGCGCACGATGTCCGTCCAAAGCTCCGACGGATCGGGCTCGGGATCGGTCTGCGCAAACTCCGCCGCCTCGTTGACGATGCCGCGGATCTCCTTGTCGATGGCCTTGAGGTCGTCGTCGCTCATGCCGTGCTGCTCCGACAGGCGCTTGCGGACCTGCTCGATCGGGTCGTGCTCCTGGCGCATCTTCTGCACCTCGTCGCGCGAGCGGTACTTGGCCGGGTCGGACATCGAGTGGCCGCGGTAGCGGTAGGTGATCATCTCCAGGATGTAGGGCCCGTTGCCCTCGCGGCCGTGCGTGGCCGCCTTGTCGACGGCGGCCTTCACCGCGCGCACGTCCATGCCGTCGACCTGCTCGCCGGGAATGCCGTGCGACTGGCCGCGATGGTAGAGGTCGGTCGTGGCCGAGGCGCGCTGCACGCTCGTGCCCATGCCGTACTTGTTGTTCTCGATGATGTAGATGACCGGCAGGTTCCAGAGCTTCGCCATGTTGAAGCTCTCGTAGACCTGGCCCTGGTTGGCCGCGCCGTCGCCGAAATAGGTGAACGAGACGTTGTCGTTGCCGCGGTACTTGTTGGCGAAGGCGAGGCCCGTGCCGAGCGACACCTGCGCGCCGACGATGCCGTGGCCGCCGTAGAAGCCCTTCTCCACGGAGAACATGTGCATCGAGCCGCCCTTGCCCTTGGAGTAGCCTCCGCGGCGCCCGGTCAGCTCGGCCATCACGCCCTTGGGGTCCATGCCGGTCGCCAGCATGTGCCCGTGGTCGCGGTAGCCGGTGATGATCTCGTCACCGTCCTTGGCGCAGAGCTGCGTCCCGACGACGACGGCCTCCTGGCCGATATAGAGGTGGCAGAAGCCGCCGATCAGGCCCATGCCGTAGAGCTGGCCGGCCTTCTCCTCGAAGCGCCGGATGAGCAGCATCGACCGGTAGGCCTGAAGCTCCTCCTCCTTGCCGAGTTCGGCCACCCCGGATCGGGATACCTCTACCTCGGGCGCTTCGGCTTCCGCCGACGTCGATTTCTTGGCATTGGCCGCCATCGCAAACTCCCTTCCTGCGATAGGGGGAAAGAAGTAGCGGATAGAGCCGGGCTTGGCCATACGGCCGGGCAGGTAGATTTCGCGGCGCCGGTCAGTCCGGCATCCGGCCGCTCTCGCGCATGATCACGACGTCGTTGGGGTGCGCGAGGTTGAGGATCTCGCGGGCGCGCTCCTCGAGCATGTCGGGATCGAGGCTCTCCGGCCGCAGCAGGGCGACGTGGCGCTCGAGCTTGCGCCGCTCCGCCTGCAGGCGGTCGAGTTCCTCCTGCAGCGACTGGGCCTGGGCGTCCATCGAGGCCCTCGCCCAGTAGCCGTTCTGCCCGTGCAGGCCGTGCCAGACGAAATAGGCCACGACGAGCAGGGAGAAGAAGGGGATGAGGAGGCCGGCGGCCCGGGAGCGCACCCTGCGACGCATGACGAGATCCAGTTACGAGCTACTGGACCCCAGTACACGGCATCAGGGTTACCCCCCGCTTAACGGCGGGCCGCCGCCTGTCGGCGTTCCTCAGGCCTTCAGGGCTGCACGCCCCGCATAGCTGGCCTGCGGCCCCAGTTCCTCCTCGATGCGGATGAGCTGGTTGTACTTCGCCAGCCGGTCGGAGCGCGCCAGCGAGCCCGTCTTGATCTGCCCGCAATTCGTCGCGACGGCGAGGTCGGCGATCGTCGAATCCTCGGTCTCGCCGGAGCGGTGCGACATGACCGCCCGGTAGCCGGCGCGCTGCGCCATGTCGACCGCCTCGAGCGTCTCGGTCAGCGTGCCGATCTGGTTGACCTTGACGAGGATGGCGTTGGCCGCGTTCTCCTCGATGCCGCGGGCGAGGCGCTTCGTGTTGGTCACGAACAGGTCGTCGCCGACGAGCTGGCAGCGGTTGCCGAGGCTCAGCGTCAGCGCCTGCCAGCCGGCCCAGTCGTCCTCGGCCATGCCGTCCTCGATCGAGACGATCGGGTAGCTGCCGGCCAGCTCGGCGAGGTAGCCCGCCATCGCGTCGGAATCGAGCTCCTTGCCCTCGCCTTCCAGCTTGTACTTTCCGTCGGCGTAGAACTCGGTCGAGGCCGCGTCGATCGCCAGCACCATCTCCGCGCCCGCGTGCAGGCCGGCGTCGTCGATCGCCTGCATGATGAAGTCCAGCGCCTCGTGCGAGGAGCGCAGGTTCGGCGCGAAGCCGCCCTCGTCGCCGACATTGGTGTTGAGGCCGGCCGCCTTCAGCTTCGCCTTGAGCGCGTGGAACACCTCGGCGCCCATGCGCACCGCCTCGGCGATCGAATCGGCGCCGATCGGCATGATCATGAATTCCTGGATATCGACGGCGTTGTCGGCGTGGGCGCCGCCGTTGAGGATGTTCATCATCGGCACGGGAAGGGTGCGCGCGGAGACGCCGCCGATATAGCGGTAGAGCGGCAGGCCGGAAGCCTGCGCCGCGGCCTTCGCCACCGCCAGCGACACGCCGAGGATGGCGTTCGCGCCGAGGCGCGACTTGTTGTCGGTGCCGTCGAGACGGATGAGCGTCTGGTCGATGTAGCTCTGCTCCTCGGCCTCCATGCCGCCGATCGCGTCGAAGATCTCGCCGTTGACGCCGTCGACCGCCTTGAGCACGCCCTTGCCGCCGTAGCGCTCGCCGCCGTCGCGCAGCTCGACGGCCTCGTGGGCGCCGGTCGAGGCGCCCGACGGCACGGCGGCGCGGCCCTCGGAGCCGTCCTCCAGCACCACGTCGACCTCGACGGTGGGATTGCCGCGACTGTCGAGAATCTCACGGCCGATGATGTCGATGATGGCTGTCATGAGCGGGCTTCCCCTTTGCACGAAGGACCTGCCGGGCCTATAGCCGAGGCGGCGCCCGGGCGGAAGGGGCGCAAGGCCAATCGGAGGCTCCATGTCCCGGCTCATCATCACGAACGGCGACGTCGCCGCCGACCGGCTGCTCGAATCGGGGGTGGGCGAAGGCGCCGTGATCCTGCCGTGGCGGGACGTCCTGCACGAGGGCCCGGTTCCCGCCGGGCTGTCGCTGGAGGAGCTGTCGGCCGTCCGGGGCGAGTACATCGCCACGGAGATGGGCCACGACGTGCTCACCGTGCTGCACCAGTTCCGCGAGCGCGACGGGGCGCTGCGGTCGCACGAGGACTTCGACCGGATCGAACTGTGGTTCGAGCACGACCTTTACGACCAGCTGCAACTGATTCAGGTGCTTGACTTCTTCGCCATCGAGGATCGAACCGACGGCCTCTTCCTGATGCAGGCGGACCAGCATCTCGGCCGGCTCGATCCCGAGGACTTCGAGGAGGTCGCGGGCCTCGGCGTGCCGGTCCATGCCGACATGCTGGAGGAGGCCTCGGCCGCCTGGGGCGCCTTCACCTCGGAGATCCCGGTGGGGCTGCCGGCCTTCGCCGCGGAGACCGCCGGCGACCTCGCCTATCTCGCCGGCGCGATGGAGCGCTTCCTGCAGGAGTTCCCGGCGCCCAATTCGGGGCTCGGCCTGACCGAGCAGCGCATCCTCTCCGCCCTCGCCTCCGCCGGCGAGGAGGGGCTGCCGGTCGGCGTGGTCTTCCGCGAGACGCAGACGCTCGAGGAAGCGGAGTTCATGAGCGACGCCTCGTTCTTCCTCAGGCTCGACGCGCTGCAGTTCGTCGCCATGCCGCTGGTCGAGGGCCTGCCGTTCCAGTCGGTGCGCTGCGCCGAGGGCGCCGACACGGCCGATTACCGCGAGTACGCGAGCTCCATCATCACCCTCACCGAGGCCGGCGACGGCGCCCTCCAGGGCGAGTTCGACCACGCCCTGTCGAACGGCCTCGACCGCTGGTTCGGGGGCACGCACATGACGCCCGACAACCTCTGGCGCTGGGACCGCGACGAGGAGCGCCTGATCGGCCCCGACGAGGCGTGAGGGGAATGGGCCGCGTGAGAAAGCCCGAGCAGCAGGCTGCCGACCCTCCCGTTGACGGAAGGGGCGGGCGAAGCCCGAGTGGAGCGTCGGGTCCGGCTGCGAACGAGCAACGTCCCCGCGCGCGCCTTCGGCGCGACCTCCCCCGTCGAGGGGGAGGTGGATCCTCAGGCCGCCTCGCGCTCGATCCGGCGCCTCAGGAAGCGCAGCACCGCCTTCTCCTCGCCGGAAAGGTCGGTGGCGTCGTCGATCTCCTCCTCGACCTTCCGCTTCAGGACGCCGGCGAGCGTGCCGTCGAGATAGCCTTCGATGACCTCGGGATGGACGTAGCTCTTGCGGCAGACGGTGGGCGTGTTGCCGAGGCGGCGCGCGACCTTCTCGATCGCCCGCTTGATGTTGGACTGGGCCGCCTTCTTGGTGTCGGCCGACTCGTATTCGAGCAGCGCCAGCGCCGCGAAGACCGTCGCGGCCCATGTGCGGAAGTCCTTGGCGGAGAACTCCTCGCCCATCGTCTCGCGGATGTACTCGTTGACGTCGGACGACTGGATCCGGTGCGGCTCGCCGTCGTCGTCCTCGAACTGGAAGAGGTGCTGGCCCGGCAGGCCCTCCATCCTGCGCATCACCGTCTCGACGCGGCGGTCGCGCAGGCTCGTGTCGAACTCCTGGCCGGACTTGCCCTTGAACCGGAAGTGCAGCTTGTGGCCCTCGTGGTCGACGTGCCTGGTGCGCAGCGTGGTCAGGCCGTAGCTCTTGTTCTGCTTGACGTAGGTGTCGTTGCCGACCCTCATCAGCGTCTGCTCGAGCACCCGGACCGCCGTCGCGAGCACGAGCTCGCGGCTCAGCTTGCGCTTGCCGAGGTCCTGCCGCACGCGCTGCCGGAGCTGCGGCAGCTTCACGGCGAACTGCAGCACGTGGGCGAACTTGTGCTGCTCGCGCCACGCCCGGTAGTCCGGATGGTAGATGTACTGCTTGCGGCCGCGCGCGTCGCGCCCCGTCGCCTGGATGTGGCCGTCGGGATCGGGGCAGATCCAGACGTTCTCCCACGCCGGCGGGATCGCCAGCTTGCGGATGCGTGCCTTCTCCGCCTCGCGGGTGATCAGCTTGCCGTTCGTGTCGTAGAACGCGAAGCCCTTCCCGGAGCGCTTGCGCCGGAAGCCTGGATCTTCGTCGGAGGAGTAGCTGAGTGCGGGCTCGTTCATGGCCCGTTATGAACACGCGACGCTGCGGCCGGTTCCGCCAAGTCACTCTGCGTACCGGGCTTTTCGCCGTCAGCCGGCCGCCGGCAGCTCCTCGAACGCGACCGCGGCGCCCATCGCGTCGCGCGCCGCCACGACCAGCCGGTCGCCGCGGCGCTCGCTCGCGGTGCCGCCGGCCTCGAGGCACGCCCGGGCCCTCTCGAGGTCGCGGACGCCGATCGTCATGGCCGCAAAGCGCGACGTGTCGAAGTCGTCTACGTCGATCGCCTCGCCCCACAGCGAGCGGGCGGCGCGCGGCGTCAGCACGACGATCCGTCCGCGCGGCGTCTCGACCGTCAGCCCCATGCTCGTGGCGCGCACGTCGCGGGTGCCGGCGAAGCCCTCGAAGAAGGCATGGTGGTCGGACGGCGCCTCGGCGACCATCACGGTCTCGAGCACCGTCTCGGCGGTGTTGTCGTGGCGCTGGTACTCGGGCTTCCAGAAGGCCTGCGGGTTGAGCTGCTGGCAGGTGAAGAAGCCGGCGTCGGGCATCAGCGGATCCGACGCGAAGGCGAGCTTGAAGCCGACGCGCTCGCTCGAGCCGTCCGGCATCCTCGCGTCGCGGGCGAACTCGAAGGGCGCGTAGGCCTGCAGCCAGCGCGCCGCGAACTCGCGCCCGTCGGCAACCGCGTCGGCGCTCTCGAGCACCAGCATCGAGATGCCCTCGTGGCGCTCGAGGAAGCGGTGGTTGAAGCGCGGGAAGCTGAACTGGCCGGGCTCGGGCACCGGGATCGCGTTGAAGTCGGCGACGCTCAGGAACTCCAGGAACGCGCCGTCGAGCTGCACCAGGCTGTTCGCCGTGCCGAAGGGGTGCTGCGCCACCGGCGTCAGCGTGAAGCCCATCCCCGCATACACCTTGCGCGCCCGGTCGAGCCCGTGCACGGCGATGACGAGATGGTCGATCCCGCGCGCCATCGGGGCCTCAGACCAGCCGGCTCTGCTCGAGCGCCGCCGCGATGAACGAGCGGAACAGCGGGTGCGGGTCGAAGGGCCGCGACTTGAGCTCGGGGTGGTACTGCACGCCGATGAACCAGGGATGGTCGGCGAACTCGATCGTCTCCGGCAGCACGCCGTCGGGCGACATGCCGGCGAAGCGCAGGCCGCACGCCTCCAGCCGCTCGATATAGTCGATGTTGACCTCGTAGCGGTGACGGTGGCGCTCGGAGATCTCGGTCGAGCCGTAGATCTCGGCGATCTTCGAGCCCTCCTCGAACTTCGCCTCGTAGGCGCCGAGCCGCATCGTGCCGCCGAGATCGCCCTGCGCGGCGCGCTTCTCCAGCATGTTGCCGCGCAGCCACTCGGTCATCAGGCCGACGACGGGCTCCTCGGTCGGCCCGAACTCGCTCGAGCTCGCCTTCTCGATGCCGGCGAGGTCCCGCGCCGCCTCGATCACCGCCATCTGCATGCCGAAGCAGATGCCGAAATACGGCACGTTGCGGCTGCGGGCGAACTTCGCCGCGGCCATCTTGCCTTCCGCGCCGCGCTCGCCGAAGCCGCCCGGCACCAGGATGCCGTTGACGTTCTCGAGATAGGGCGCGGCGTCCTTCTTCTCGAAGACCTCCGCCTCGATCCACTCGAGGTTGACGCGGACGCGGTTGGCGATGCCGCCGTGCATCAGCGCCTCGATCAGCGACTTGTAGGCGTCCTTGAGGCCCGTGTACTTGCCGACGACGGCGATCGTCACCTCGCCCTCGGGGTTCTCCACCCGGTCGACGATGTCGGTCCAGCGCGACAGGTCCGGCTCCTCGCCGGGCTCGACGCCGAAGGCGCGCAGCAGCTCGTCGTCGAGCCCCTGCTCGTGATAGGAGATCGGCACCTTGTAGATCGTGTCGACGTCGCGCGCCTCGATCACCGCGCTCTCGCGCACGTTGCAGAACAGCGCGAGCTTGCGCTTCTCCTCCTGCGGGATCGGCCGGTCGCAGCGGCACAGCAGGATGTCGGGCTGGATGCCGATCGAGCGCAGCTCCTTCACCGAGTGCTGCGTCGGCTTGGTCTTCATCTCGCCGGCCGAGGGGATGTAGGGCAGGAGCGTCAGGTGGATGAACACCGCCTGGCCGCGCGGCATCTCCTGGCCGAGCTGGCGAATCGCCTCGAAGAACGGCAGGCCCTCGATGTCGCCGACCGTGCCGCCGATCTCGACGAGGACGAAGTCGATCCCGTCATTGCCGCGATAGACGAACTCCTTGATGGCGTCCGTCACGTGCGGAATCACCTGGATCGTCGCGCCGAGATAGTCGCCGCGCCGCTCCCTGGTGATGATGTCCTGGTAGATCCGGCCGGTCGTGATGTTGTCGTCCTGCGAGCAGGCGACGCCGGTGAAGCGCTCGTAGTGGCCGAGGTCGAGGTCCGTCTCGGCCCCGTCGTCGGTCACGAAGACCTCGCCGTGCTGGTACGGGCTCATCGTGCCGGGATCGACGTTCAGGTAGGGGTCGAGCTTCTTCAGCCGGACCGAGTAGCCCCGCGCCTGCAGAAGCGCACCGAGGGCGGCGGAGGCGAGCCCCTTCCCGAGCGAAGAGACCACGCCACCGGTGATGAAGACGTATCGCGCCATGGCGCTCGTGCTACCTCAGTATATCGGCCGGCCGGCGGCCCCAACGTCGCGCATGCCCCTTACTGGGACTGCGGCACCTGCGGCTCGCTCGGCTTGCTCTGGTTCAGCTGGTTGAGCTGATTCAGGATGCCGCCCTGCTGGCCGCCCTGATCCGCCGGCGCCTGCTCGCCCTGGGTCGCGGGCTGGGCCGTGCCGCCCTGGTCGAAGATCGAGGTCGGCGCGCCCTGGCGGGCGAGGAGCGTCAGGCTGATGCTCGTGACGAAGAAGGCCACGGCCAGAATGGTGGTCGCACGCGTCAGGACGTTGGCCGTGCCGCGGCTCGACATGAAGTTGCCGCCGCCGCCGCCGATACCGAGCGCGCCGCCTTCCGATTTCTGAACGAGCACCACGCCAACGAGCGCGATCACCACCATGAGGTGGATGACGATGATAACCGTTTCCATGCTGTCGATGTCCGGATGCGGGGAGTTGAGGCGCCTTGTACACCGGCGCGCGCAGCTATGCTACCCGCGAAGTGGACCGGTTGCCGCCTCGCGTCAAGTCCCGGCGCGGCCTCATCTTCCGGCGATGCGCTGGAGAAACGCCGTGACGGCGTCCGTCACCCGCTTGTCGACCGGCGGGTCGATCGAGGAATAGGTCGCGAGATTCGCGCTCCTCTCGGCCGGTGCGTTCTTCAGCACGTGGTTCACGCCCTCGATGATCTTCACCTCGACCTTCGGGCCGGCCTCGGCGAGCCGGCGCGCGCTGTCGACGCCGACCTGCAGGTCGTTCGTGCCCTGCACCACGAGGGTCGGCTTGTCGAGCTTCTGGAGCTCGTCGCGGGGGTCCATCGCGAACCACGAGATGAGGTAGGGCTGCACGCTGGGGCGGAAGAGCGCCATCAGCTCCTGCGGCACGTCGTCGACGAGCTCCCCCTCCTCCAGCCGCCGCAGCGTGTCCTCCGCGGTCTGCATCAGCGCCTCCGGCAGGCCCGACTGGGCGAGCTGGCGGCGGATCAGGTCGCTCGCCCGGTGCCCCGGCGCGGCCAGCAGCACGAGGCCGTCGACGTCGACCTCCTGCGCCATCATCGTCGCGACGAGCGCGCCCTCGCTGTGACCGATCAGGAACACGGGCACGTCGGGGGCTTCCTGGCGCAGCCTGAGAAGCCAGGAGAGGCCGTCCTGCACGTAGGTGTCGAAGCGCAGCCGGTCCTCCGAGGGCGCGGCCTGCGCGCTCTCGCCGACGCCGCGCTTGTCGAAGCGCAGCGTCGCCACGCCGCGCGCCGCCAGGCCGAGGGCGAGCTGCCTCAGGCTGTCGTTCTCGAGGCCCGGCTGGTTGCCGTTGCGGTCGGTGGGGCCGGAGCCGGCCAGCACCAGCGCCGCCGCCCACGGCTCGTCTCCGTCGGGCCAGGCATAGGTGCCGGCGAGGTCGCCATCATCCTGCAAGGTCAAGTCCTGCTCCAGAACCTGCTGCGCCCATGCGCCGGAAGAGCCCGCCAGAACGACAAGGAGGCCCATCAGGAGCGAAAGCGCCAATCCGGCTGTCCTCATGCCGCATCGTCCCCGTGCCGCCGTCAGAGCGCGCCGGTCTCGTAGACCGCCGCGATCGCCAGGAAGTCGTCGGCCTTCAGGCTCGCGCCGCCGACGAGGGCCCCGTCGACATTCGCGACCGCCATCAGCTCCGCCGCGTTGGACGGCTTGACCGACCCTCCGTAGAGGAGGCGCACCGCGTCGCCGGCCTCGCCGAAGCGCTTCTTGAGCGCCTCGCGAAGCTTCAGGTGCATCTCGGCCACGTCGTCCGCCGTCGGCGTGCGCCCCGTGCCGATCGCCCAGACCGGCTCGTAGGCGACGACAAGGGTCTCGGGCGTCGCCCCGTCGGGGATCGAGCCGTCGAGCTGCGAGGCGACGACCGAGACGGCCTCGCCGGCC
The DNA here is from genome assembly GCA_963816555.1 of uncultured Alphaproteobacteria bacterium. GTDB lineage: Bacteria > Pseudomonadota > Alphaproteobacteria > Rhizobiales > Tepidamorphaceae > Lutibaculum. The sequence continues at coordinate 212,675 of CAWFLD010000017.1, forward strand.
TCGCGCTGCGCCTCCGTCTCGCCGACGCAGACGATCGCCACGAGCTTCGCCCGCCACGCCGCCTCGACCTTCTCGCGAACCTCCTCGTCGGTCTCGCCGTGGTCCTGCCGGCGCTCGGAGTGCCCGAGGATCACCGCGCGCGCACCGGCATCCGCCAGCATTTCCGCGGAGACGTCGCCCGTATGCGCGCCGGACTCCGCCGCGTGGCAGTCCTGGCCGCCGAGGCCGATCGGGCAGCCCTGGCCGCCGAGCGCCGACAGACGCATCAGGAGCGTCGCCGGCGGGCAGATCATCAGGTCGGCGGCCGCGCCGCTCTTCGCCAGCTCGATCATCTTCTCGAACTCGAGCTCGCTGCCGCGCAGCCCGTTCATCTTCCAGTTGCCTGCCACGAGCGGCCTTACGCCGGGGGTCATGTCGCCGAGGCTCCTTCTTGTCGGTCGGTCGTTTCCTGTTGCGCTTCTAGCAGGGCGAAGAGTCCCGAGCGCGACATTTTCGGCATCATGGCGCAGCTTTCGAGGAGCTCGACCGGCAGCGGGCTGCCCCGGAACACCGAGAACAGCTCGCGCTGCTCCTCGAGCGGCCAGCGCTGCCGCCCCTCCTCCGCCCGGTAGTCGTAGCCGGGCCCCAGCCTGCCCCCGCTGCGCAGGCGGGGCGCGAGCGCCCTGTCGATCGCCTGCGCGAGGTCGCGCGTGGCGCGCTCGATCGACAGCCATCCCGCGGTGTCGAGGAACAGCGCGTCCACCGGCTCCTCCGCCATGCGCGCCGAGATCGCCTCGTCGAAGGCGGCGCCGAGCGTCAGCACGAAGACGGCGACGCGCAGGCGCGCGGGCGAGAACGCGCTCGAAGGCCCCGCCCGTGAAGGTCGTGCCGTCTGACAGGGAGACGCTCGCCCCGTCGACGGACGCGACATCGCAGCGGCGCCAGGCGGCATGCGGCGCGGCGATGGTCGGCGCGAGCTCGGCCGCCCGTTCCGCCGCCCGCATGATCGGCCGCCGCACCCGCTCGAGGTCGCGGTAGCCGTGCACGCGCAGGATGCGGCGGACGGAGACCTCCGGCCCCTCGCCGCGCCACTCCATGGTGTCGGCGCCTGCTTCCGCGTTCATTTCTTCTGCTTCAGGCTCGCGACGACGGCGGCGCGGATCTCGTCGTAGCGCTCCTCGATGGCGTCCGCCGCCTCCCTGACGATCGCATCCGGGTCGCCTTCGCGCTCGCCCAGCGGCTCGCGCTGCCACGCTTCGAGATACGCGTCGCTTTCGGCGAGGCCGCGCCGCATCGCCACCATGTCGATGAGCTCCTGGAAGCGGCTGCTCAGCTCCACCTTGTGGCGGTCGCGCCCCACCCGCGCCTCGACCATGGAGGGGATCTCCTGCCAGGAGACGAGCGTCAGCTTGACCGTCACGGGCCGCCCCTTGTGCCTTGTGTTCTCGCAAGAATTCGAGGCATGGCGGCATGTGCCGTGTCAAGGCGAAGGTGAAGCGCACCCGGTCACGCGGCTTCGGCGCGGCAGTATCCGCTTGACCCGGGACGAGCTTCCGCTCCTACGATGCCGCATCCACGCCAGCATGCGGAACGCCCATGGTGCCCCTCCTTCGCCCTGCCCTCCTCCTCGCCTCCCTGGCGCTTTCGGCCACGGTGCTGCCGCCGTCCGCCGAGGCGAAGCCCGCCCGCTGCTTCACCAGCGACGACGGCTACTATCCGTGCGAATTCGAGGCGTTCGGCGGCGACGGGAGCTTCGAGATCCGGGCGGCGGGCTACCCGACCTTCACGCTGACGATGGACGGCAACGGCGTGGCCTTCGCCTCGGGCATCTTCGAGCCCGGCGGGCGTTCGGTGGCGCTGCCCGGCCTCTACCGGCGCGAGCGCGCCGATCCCGCCTGCTGGATGAACGACACCACGGGCGCCCGCCTCTGCGCCTGGTAGGGCGCGAGGTCGCGATTTCGCCGATCCGGATCCGACCGTTCACAGCCGCCCCCTGCTGCGCCGCGCGATCCGGTCCGCAAGGTGGCGGCCTTCGTGGATCCTGCCTCAGCCGCCCCAGGTGCGCTCGAGCACGCCGACCCAGTTGTCGTGGCAGATCTTCTTCAGGAGCGGCTCGCCGTAGCCGTGGGCGCGCATGGCGTCGACCAGCACCGGCAGGCCCGCCGCGTCCTTCATCGCGGCGGGAATGACCGCGCCGTCGAAATCCGAGCCGAGGCCGACATGGTCCTCGCCGAGCCGGCCGATCAGGTGGTCGGCGTGGCGCAGGATCGTCTCGATCGGGGTGTCCGCGATCATGCGGCCATCCTCGCGCAGGAAGGCGGTCGCGTAGTTGATGCCGACGATGCCGCCGCTCTCGGCGACGGCGTCGAGCTGCTTGTCCGTCAGGTTGCGCGCATGCGGCGTGACGGCGTGGGCGTTCGAGTGGCTGGCGACGAGCGGCTTCTGCGAGAGCGCGGCGACGTCCCAGAACCCCTTCTCCGTGATGTGCGAGAGGTCGATCATCACGCCCATCCGGTTGCACGCGACGACGAGCCGCTTGCCCGCGTCGGTCAGGCCGGGCCCGGTGTCGGGCGAGGAGGGAAAGCGGAAGGGCACGCCGTGGCCGAAGATGTTCGAGCGGCTCCAGACCGGCCCGACCGAGCGCAGGCCCGCCTTGTAGAGCACGTCGAGCGCGTAGAGGTCCGGATCGAGCGCCTCCGCGCCCTCGATGTGCATGACGGTTGCGAGAACGCCCCGTGCCATCGCCGCGCGGATCTCCGCGGCCGTGGTGCAGACCTTCACCTGCCCCTGCGACGCACGTTCGATCCGCACGAGCAGCGCGGCGAGGGCGAGCGTCACCGGCAGGGCCTGCGGCACCGGCACCTGCGGCGGCAGCGGCATGTCGTACTGCGCCTGGAGCATCGCCTCCTCGGCGTCGGACGCCCGCTCCATGCCCGGCACGAAGATCGCGAACAGGCCGCCCGCGAAGCCGCCGCGGCGCATGCGCGGCAGGTCGAGATGGCCGGTCGGCTCGCCGTCGAGGAAGCGCCGTTCCGCGGCCTCGGGCCCCTGGCGCCACAGACGCAGGAGAACGTCGTTGTGGCCGTCGAAGACCGGCATGAGGCTCTGTTCTGGCATGGGAAACTCCGCGGTCGGGCGAGCGGTGCGGCGATCATCCCGCCGCCGGAGCGGGCCCGCCGGCGGGATGATCGGCCGTCTTCGTAAGGGCGTGGCGGCAGGGAGCGGCTCGCGGGCCGCCCCGACCCGCCGTCAGTCGCGGGTCAGCGCCTTCCAGGCGAGCGGCAGGCTGGCCATGGCGAGCGCCACCTTCAGCGCCTCGCCCGGCAGGAACGGCAGCAGCCCGCCGGCAACCGCCTTCTGGACGCCGATCAGCGCCGACAGCCAGCCGAGGCCGAGGCCGAAGATGACGATGTCGCCGAGGAGGAACATGCCGAGCCCGGACAGGAAGGTGCGACCGAAGCCGCGGTCGGCGAGATATCCCGTGAGCGCCGCCGCGGCGAGGAAGCCGACGAGGTAGCCACCCGTCGGGCCGGCCAGGTAGGCGAGCCCGGCACCCGTCGCGAAGACCGGCAGGCCGAGCGCGCCCTGCAGGAGGTAGGTCGCCACCGTCGCGGCGCCGAGGCGCATGCCGTAGACGGCGCCGAGAACGAGCACCGCGTAGGTCTGCATCGTCATCGGCACCGGCCAGAACGGCACCTGCACCTTCGCCGAGACCGTGAGAAGGACGCTGCCGATGAGCACGAGCGCCGTGGCCCGCGCCGCTGCGCCATGCGATTCGCTCGGCCACAGCCGATCGATGAGTGTCGTTCCCGCGCCCGTCGTCGCCATGAAATTCGCTCCGTTTCGTTCAACGCCATCGGCTCGCGCTGCGGCCGGCCATGCCTATGGTCTAGGCCGCCTCGCGGACCCGCCGCAACCACAAAACCGCTGAACTCGGGGTTCCGCTTCGCGGCCGCCGGGCCGCGGGCCGCGAATTTGCACCTTGCGGTGCCGCGGCGCCTGCGCCAAACGGGACGGCGCCAGCCTCGCGGGCGACGACACGGACGCCATGAAGATCCTCATCATCTACCGTCACTACTGGCCGGACACACCCCCGCTGGGGTCGATCCTGCGCTCGCTCGCGGAGGGCCTCGCCTCGCGCGGGCACAGGGTCACCGTCGTGACGGCGCAGCCCTCCTATCGCGGCAAGCGCCAGAAGCGGCTGCCGCGGCGCGGCTTCGTCGGCGGCGTGAAGATCGTGCGCCTGCCGCTGCCGCCGGATCCCGGCCGCGGGCCCGGCCGCGCCCTCGTCGCGCTCCTGTTCCTCGCCCAGACCTTCGCCTATGCCGCCCGGCACCGCTTCGATCTCGTCTGGGCGACGACGCTGCCGCCGGTGATCAACGGCGTCGTCGGGCGCGCCGCGGCGCGCTTCGCCGGCGCACGCTTCCTCTACCACGTGCTCGACGTCTATCCCGAGGCCGCGGTCGCGGGCGGGCTGGCGCGCGAGGGGTGGCTCGCCCGCCTGGCGGCGCGGGTCAATTCGGCGACATGCCGCGCCGCCGATGCCGTGGTCGTCCTCTCCGACGACATGGTGCGCACGATCGGCGACCGCGGCGGCAACGGCCGGGTGCGGTTCCACGTCATCAACAATCCGGTCCTGGCCGAGCTCGAGCCGGGCGACCGCCTCGTCGGGGAGGAGCCGGCGGAGGCGTTCCGCTTCATCTTCTCCGGCAACATGGGCCGCTTCCAGTCGCTGCCGCTTCTCGTCGAGGCGATGGCCCACGTGCCGCCGGAGAGCGGCATCGAGCTCGTGTTCCTCGGCGACGGCCCGGTGCGCGGGGAGCTCGAGAAGCGGGTGGCGCGGCTCGGCCTGCCGCACGTGCGCTTCCTCGACCGGACGGGGCCGGAGCAGGCCTTCGCGGCGGCGCGGCAGGCGCAGGTCGGCGTCGTCAGCCTCGCCCCCGGTGTCTACCGGACCTCCTACCCAAGCAAGGTGATGACTTATCTTGCCGCTGGCCTTCCAATTCTGGCCGTAATAGAAGCCGAAAGCGCGCTGGCGCAGTATCTCGCGTCGCATGACGCGGGACGCGCTGCGGGACACGATGCGAAGGACATCGCCTCGGCCATGATGGCACTGCAGGAGAGATATCGCGACGGCGTGCCGCGGATGCGGCTGACCGGCCTCGCCCTCGCCGACTTCGGCCGCGCCCAGACGACACGGCGCTGGGCGGACCTCGTCGAGCGCCTGGGGCTCGAGTAGAAGTCCGTTCCGGTTCCGGAGAGAAACGACCCACCGTGACGCATCCCGCCTCCGAACGGCACCGGCAGCCCTCGATGATCGCCCTCGCCGGCCACCTCATGCTCGAGGACCTTCGGCAGACGAGGCGGTCGATCGACGCGGGCGTGCGCTGGTTCGGGCGCGGCATCCAGTGCGACGGGGCGCACCTCACCCTGTTCGTGATCATTCCCGTGCTCGCCGTCTACATGAGCCGCGGCCTGCCGACCTTCTACCTCGCCGTCTTCTACTTCTCCGTCATGGCCCACCGGGCCGAGGTGGCGCTCGGCATGGAGGCCCGGCATCCGTGGCGGGACCTGTGGCATGCCTTCCGCCGGCCCCTGCTGCTCCTGACGATCCTGCTGTGCGCCTATGCGCTCGTCTCCTGCATCTGGTCGCCGGACCTCGACAACGCGATCGACGAGGGCACGAGGTTCCTCGGCGGGCTCGTCCTGATGGTGCCCTTCATCTGGCTCCTGCCCGGCCGCAGCCGGTGGTGGCACTATTACCTGCCTGCCCTCGGTCTCGTCGGCGCGGCGGCGATCCTGCTGGTGGAGTTCAGCCCGGTCCACCTGCTGCGCGAGATGATCTACGGCCCCAACGCCGCCTTCATGAACCGCAGCGTCATCATCGTCAGCTTCATGATCTGGGCGGCGCTCTCGGCCGCCGGCGGCCGCGTCGTCTGGCTGCAGCGGACGCTGATGGTGGTGCTGGTCGCGGCGGCCGTCTTCACCTCGGAGAGCCAGGCCTCGATGCTCGCCTTCCTGGTCGGCGGCGTCGCTGCGCTCGTCTCGCTCGTGCTGCCGCGCGTCGTCGCCTGGCTGATCGGGATCGGCACCGTCGCAGCCTTCACCGCCGCGCCGCTCGTGGCGCCGCATCTCGACCGGATCTTCTACCTGCTCGGCCTGGAGCGCTATCTCGACGCCAGCAACCTGCGGCGCATCGAGATCTGGCAGGCCTTCTCCGACGTCGTCTGGCAGCACCCGGTCTTCGGCTGGGGCATCAAGGCCTCGCACGAGTTCGGGCTCCAGCCCGTGTCCGACGTCACCTGGATGGTCGGGCCGACCCACCACCCCCACAACGCCCTGATCCAGACCTGGGTGGAGCTCGGCGCCGTCGGCGTGGTGATGATCCTGGCGATCGTCATCCTGCTGGCCTACAACACGCTTCGCCTGCCGGCGGAACGGCGTCCCTTCGGCTTCGGCGCGCTCGCCGCCGGCCTGACGATCGCCGCCGTGAGCCACGGGATGTGGCAAAGCTGGTGGATCTGCCTCATTCTGGCGACCATCGCGATCTTCGCGATGGAAGACGACGTCGCAGACGCGCCGGTGGGGGCGCGCTCGACGACACCTGCGGGCGGAACCCGAACGGGGAACGGATGAGCCAGAGGCTGCCGCGATTGCGACACAAGCGCCTGGCCGCGCTGGCGCACGACCTCGTCATGACGGCGGTGGCGATCGTGATCTGCTACGTCGCCCGCTTCGGCACGCATGCGTTCACGACGCGGCTCGACGAGATGGCCTTGCTGGCCGCGCTCATCCTGCCGCTCGCCGCGATCATCTACCAGCTCTTCGGCCTGTACTCGGCGGTGTGGCGCTTCGCCTCCGTGCCCGACCTCCTGTCGATCCTCAAGGCCGTCACCGTCCTCGCGGCGATCATGGCGGTGTTCGACTTCGCGACGCGCGGCGGCATCATGGTGCCGCGCACGATCGTCGGCCTGTTCTGGTTCCTCTCGGCCTCCTTCCTCGCCGGGCCGCGGCTGATCTTCCGGAACTATCGCGACCAGCATCAGCGCAAGTACGGCCGCAGCGTCGAGAGCCTCCGCGTGCCGGCCCTGGTCCTCGGCGCGGGCCGCGAGGCGGAGATCCTGATACGCTCGCTCGAGACCGACCCGACGAGCCGGATGCGCGCCGTCGGCCTGCTCGCCCTCAAGCCGCGCCACGTCGGGCAGCGCATCCGCGGCGTCCCGATCCTCGGCACCGACGCCGACCTTGCGACGGTCGCGCGGCGGATGGAGATCGCGGCGCGGGCACCGGTGAAGCTCGTCGTCACCGACGAGGCCTTCCGCGAGCAGGACAAGGTTGAGGCCGCGGTCGCCACGGCCCGCTCGCTCGGCCTCGTCGTCGAGCGCCTGTCGCCGGTCGTCAGGGGCGAGCGCGGCCGGACGCGGCCGCGCCTGACGGACATCGACGTGGCGGACATGCGCCCCAAGGGCGACGTGAACCCGCGCCTGATCGGCACCCTCGTGTCGGAGCGGCGCGTGGCGGTGACGGGCGGCGGCGGCATCGTCGGCACCGAGATCTGCCGGCGCGTGGCCCAGGCGGGGTGCCGCCGACTGCTGGTCATCGAGAACGCCGAGCTGGCGCTCTACGAGTGCCGCCGGGCGCTTCGGGCGGAGTTCCCGGATCTCGACCTGGAGACGCGGCTCTGCGACGTCCGCGACCGCCCGGCCGTCGAGGCCCTGTTCCGGGAGTTCCGGCCGGAGATCGTCTTCCACGCCGCCGCGATGAAGCACGAGGCGACCATCGCGCGCCAGCTCGCGACCGCCATGTCGGTCAATGTCGGGGGCACGATCAACGTGGCCGACTGCGCCGTCGCGACCGGAGCCTCCGCGGTCGTCCACGTCTCGACCGACCAGGCCAAGGCGCCGGCCGGCGTCATGGCGGCGACCAAGAGGATGGCAGAGCTCTACCTCGAGCTTCTCGAGCGCGACCTCGGCGAGACCGGGACGTCCGGCGCCGTGTCGACGCGGCTGCTCTCGGTGCGCTTCGCCAACATCTACAGCGCGCGGGGCGCGACGCTGCAGACGCTGCGCTCGCAGATCGCCCGCGGCGGCCCCGCGATCGTCCAGAACCCGAAGGATTCGGGGCTCCTCATCAGTCTCGAGGAAGGCATCTCCCGCGTGCTCCAGGCCGTGGCCGAGGAGCTCAGGGCCCCTGCGCCCGGGCCGCTCGTGTCGGTCGATCTCGGCCTGCCGCTGCCGCTGAAGGCGGCTGCTGAGCGCATGATCCGCCTGGCCGGCCTCGAGCCCGGCGCCGACATCGAGATCGTCGAGCGGACGCCTCCTGCTCCCGGGAAGCCCGCGCTCGACTTCCAGAGCAAGGTGGCGGCGATCGCCGGCCTCGCGGAGCGCAACCCGCACCTCGCCCTCCGGGAGATCCTGTCGCTCGCCCGGACGGACGGCGGCGAGGACGCCATGCTCGCCCGGCTGGCCCAGCTGGCGAGCGCCGGCCCCGCCCTGGCGCGCGAGACGCTGGACGCCAAACGGCTTCACTGATCGCGGGCGACGGCCCGGCCGCGACGCGTTTTCATCACGCGCCGCATGTGTATGATCTGCCTCCCCGCCCCCAGGAGCCCTCCAGTGTCATCCGAACCGCAAGCGACGGACCACCCTTCCCTTGCCTTCGTCGCCAGCTCGACGTCCGAGGCCGCCGAGGCGGCGGAGCGCCTCGGCGCGCTCTACGGCGCGGTCGCGCCGGAGGACGCGGACATCATCGTGGCGCTCGGCGGCGACGGGCTGATGCTGCAGGTCCTCCACCGGTTCATGAACACGGGAAAGCCGATCTACGGCATGCATCGCGGCTCGGTCGGGTTCCTGATGAACGACTACGCCGAGGACGGGCTGCTCGATCGCGTGGAGAACGCGGAGCCGAGCGTCATCCATCCCCTGATCATGCGGGTCGTGGATTCCGACGGCGAGGAGCACCAGGCTCTCGCGATCAACGAGGTCTCGATGCTGCGCCAGTCCTACCAGACGGCGAAGCTGCGGATCATGGTCGACGGCAAGGTGCGCCTGGCGGAGCTGAGCGGCGACGGCGTCCTGGTCGCCAGCCCGGCCGGCTCGACCGCCTACAACCTGTCGGCGCACGGGCCGATCATCCCGATCGACGCGCCGCTGCTCGCCCTCACCCCGATCAGCCCCTTCCGGCCCCGCCGTTGGCGCGGGGCGCTGCTGCCGAACGAGGCGAAGATCGCGATCGACGTGCTCGAGGCCGACAAGCGCCCGGTCAACGCCGTCGCCGACCACACCGAGTATCGCTCGGTCATGCGGGTCGAGGTGCAGGAATCGCGCGAGCACCAGGTCGTCATGCTGTTCGACCACGGGCACAATCTCCGCGAGCGCATCCTCGCGGAGCAGTTCGGCTACTGAGCCGGATCAGGCGGCCACGAAATGCCCGCCCGTCTCGAGGCGGGCGGTCTCGACGGCGCGCTCGTGCGCCAGTCGCGAAAGGACCTGCCGCACCCGGTCGCTGCCGGCGTCGGTCGAATCGCGGCACATGAGGAGCGCCGATTCCATCTCGTGATCGTTCGGGCAGCGGCCGCCGCGGCAGCCCGCGAGGAGACGCGCGAACGGCGCCAGCGCGAAGGCCGGCAGGCCCGCGCGCAGCCACAGCGTGCGCAGTGCGGATTCGCTTCCCCCGGCGAGAAGCGCGACGACGCGCTTGGTCGGCACGCGCCCGAGAAGCGCGAGTGCCTCGGCCGCGAGCGCCAGGTTGCCGGCGACAACGGCGCGCATCAGCAGCGCCGGGCCGAGACGGCTCTCGGCGTAGAGCGCCTCGACGTGCTGGCGCAGGGCCTTCGCGTCGCATCCGGCGGCGAGCTCGACCGCCGCCTTGTCGCGCGCGTCGGAGAGGATGCGCTGCGTCCGCTCCGGCGACAGGTAGGCCATCACGAGCGCGCTCTCCTCGAGCTCCTCGGACAACCCGTCGACGAGACGCTGGCGCAGCACCGGCGGCAGGTCGTCGCGCTCGAGGAGCGCGTTGCGGATCGACGGAGTCGCGCCGGTGCCGGTCGACGAGGCGGCGAAAGCTCGACGCGGCGATGCTGGCCCCGGGATTCTCGAGAAGGGCGAGGCAGGTGGCCGGCTCGCTTACCTCGACGAGCGCGGCCGCGAGCGCGACGCCGACGGTCGGCCGCGAGGCGACGGACAGCCGCTGGCGCTCGTCGAACTCGTCGATCAGGGCGACGAGGTCCTCTTCCGCGAGAATCGGGGAGTTGCGCAGCAACGGCTCGGCGACGTCGGCGCGGTCGGCCAGCAGCGCCCGCACGAGGCTGCGCGGCGCGCTGCGGGCCGGCGCGATGGCCGCCGCAAGGGCTCGCCGCACGCGCGGCGCCGGGTCGTCCAGGATGACGATGAAGGTCTTCTCGATGTCGCGGCGCTCGTGCTCGCCGAGATCGACCTCGAGATAGACCCGGACGAGCGCCCGCACGATCTCCGCCCGCTCCTCGGCGTTCGCCTGCCCCAGTCGGTCGAGAAAACGCCTCACGAGCATATCGGTCCGCTCCGCACCTGCCGGAAACTTCAGGTTCTGGAGCTGATGGTGGGCGGGAAGGCTTAAGGAAGCGTTCACCAAGATCGCCGCGCGCGGCGGCTCAGCGCATGATGCGGTCGGCGAGGCCGTTGCCGCTGCGGGCGTAGCTGCGCAGGGCGCCGTCGAGCACGTCCGGCCGGATGTCGAGCGGCTTGCCGTCGCTCACGAGAAGGGGCGAGGTGGCGGCGGCCGACCTGCGGTCGGGTGACGCGCCTGCCGTTACCGGCACCTGCGTCGGTTCCGGCACGCTCTCGCCGGAGCCGGGGAAGGTGCGGCCGGCGACCTCCTCGTCCGTCTTGCGCCACATCGAGGCGACCGCGGCGGCGATCGGCCCCATGCCGCGGCTCGTGTCGGAAAACAGGTTGTGGAACGGCTGGCCCGGGTCGGTGCGGGCGGCGAACAGTCCGCTCCCGCCCGTCTCGGAGTTAGCCGGCTTCGATTCGGCGCTGCCGATCCCCAGGGAAGTGAGCCGGCTATAGACATCGGCTGCGGACCTGGCGGAGCCGTCGCTGTCGTAGAAGATGGTGCGATTCGCCTGTGCGGCGGCAGGAAAGGAGGCTGCGGCGCTGGCGCCGGGGGTCTTGGCGGCAAGCGAGATCAGGTCGACCGCGCCCTGCGCGCCGAGAAAGTGGGCGAGGTAGAGCTCCCCTGCCCTCGGCGCGCGGCCGAGCTGCGCCTGCAGCGTCTCCGAATTCTGTTGCGCGAGCGCGCCCGCCATCAGCGCGGCCGCCTGCGGATCGTCGCGCAGCTTGAGGATTTCCTGCTTCGTCGCGGCATCCGCCACGGTGGGGCGTCCGCTGCCGTCGGTCGAGATCTTTTCGGCGTAATCGGCGTAGCCGAGCGCCGCGCCGGCGTCGCGAACCGTCGCGAGCCAGGTCGACTCGATGAACTGGAACATGCCGCGCGCCGAGGAGCCCCTGGCCTGCGCGGTGCTGTCGAAGTTCGATTCCCGTTGCGCAGTGTTGAGCAGATAGTCGAAGCTCGTGCCGGTGCGGGCGCTGGCCTCTCTGAGCGCCAGACGAACGCCGCCGTCGGTGGAAGGTTGTGTCAGCGTGGTGAACAGGAACATGAGCGACTGCGTTGGCACCCTCGACAGGCCGTCATTTCAACGGGTTGCAGGTGACCATGACATGGTTAACGGGGCATTAACGCCGCCGCTCTCGGCGATGCCCCAGGCGAAAGGGACGGGCTGAGGGATGCGCTCCTATCTTGTCGTTCCCGGGGACCAGGAGGCCAAGCTCCACGAGGCGGCCGAGGCGGGCGCCGACGCGCTCATCCTCGACCTCGAGGATTCGGTGGCAGCGGGAGCGAAGGACGCCGCGCGGGCGACCGTTGCGGGCTTCCTCGCCGACCGCTGCAGCTGCGTCGGCGGCCCCGCCCTCTTCGTTCGGGTGAACCCGCTCGGTTCCGGCCTGACCGACGACGACATCGATGCGGTCGTTCCCGCCCACCCCGCCGGGATCGTGGTTCCCAAGGCCGAGAACGGCGCCGGCGTCGGGCTGGTCGACGCGAGCATCACCGCCGCCGAGATCATGGCCGGCGTCGAGGACGGCCGGACCGCGATCCTTGCGATCGCCGCCGAGACGGCCGCATCCCTGTTCGACATGGGCAGCTTCCGCGGCGCGAGCCGGCGGCTCTCCGGCCTGACATGGGGCGCCGAGGACCTGGCGTCGGACGTCGGCGCCATCTCGAACCGGGACGCGGCCGGCCAGCTTACCGGTCTGTACCTGCTGGCGCGCTCGCTCTGTCTCGCGGCAGCGGCCGCCGCCGAGGTGGCGGCCATCGACGCGGTGTTTCCAGACTACGGCGACCTCGACGGGCTCCGCGCCGACTGCGAGGTCGCGGTCCGCGACGGCTTCACTGGCAAGCTCGCGATCCATCCGGACCAGGTCGCGACGATCAACGACGTCTTCACGCCGAGCTCCGAGTCGGTCGAGGCGGCGCGGGCCGTCGTCGCCGCGCTGGGCAACGGCAGCGGCGTGGCGAGCCTCGACGGGCGGATGATCGACCGGCCGCATCTCCGCCGCGCCGAGCGCATCCTCGCCCGTGCAGCCTCAGCCGGTATCGCCTGAACCGAGAGATTTCGCGGCCCCGGAATCGAGACGGGCGGCCGACCGCTGATCGACCGCCCGCCTGCAATGAACGCCCGGACCGGCCCTACTCCGCGGCGACGGACGCTGCCACAAGGCGGCTCTCGCCGCGAAGATCCGGCGGCGTCGCCTCCTCGACCAGCATGGCGATCGCCTCGTCGAGCGGCATCGACACCTGGTCCTTCGAGCCGAGGCGCCGGATCGAGACGGTCCGCTCCTCGGCCTCGCGCTTGCCGCAGACGAGCAGCGCCGGCACCTTGGCGAGCGAGTGCTCGCGCACCTTGTAGTTGATCTTCTCGTTGCGAAGATCGATGTCGGCGCGCAAGCCTGCCGCGATGAGCGCCTCCTTCACCTCCAGCGCATAGTCGTCGGCGTCGGAGGTGATGGTGGCGGCGATCGCCTGCACCGGCGCGAGCCAGAGCGGCAGGTGGCCGGCGAAGTTCTCGATCAGGATGCCGGTGAAGCGCTCGAGCGAGCCGAAGATCGCCCGGTGCAGCATGACCGGCTCGTGCTTCTCGCCGTCGGCGCCGATATAGAACGCGCCGAGGCGGCCCGGCAGGTTGAAGTCGACCTGCAGCGTGCCGCACTGCCAGTCGCGGCCGATCGCGTCGCGCAGCACGTATTCGAGCTTCGGCCCGTAGAACGCGCCCTCGCCCGGGTTGAGCTCCGGCTCGATGCCGGCCTCGCGGCAGGCATGCATCAGCGCTTCCTCGGCACGGTCCCACACCTCGTCGGAGCCGACCCGCTTCTCCGGCCGGTCGGAGAACTTGATGCGGACGTTCTCGAAGCCGAAGTCCTTGTAGATCGACAGGAGCAGCGCGTTCACCTCGAGGCACTGCTCGGTGATCTGCTCGGGCGTGCAGAACAGGTGCGCGTCGTCCTGGGTGAAGTGGCGCACGCGCATCAGGCCGTGCAGGGCACCCGACGGCTCGTAGCGATGCACCTTGCCGAATTCGCCAATTTTCAGAGGCAGATCGCGGTAGCTCTTAAGGCCGTGCCTGAAGATCTGCACGTGTCCCGGGCAGTTCATCGGCTTGCAGCAATAGACCCGCTCGTCGGGGGTCTGCGTGGTGAACATGTTCTCGCCGAACTTCTCCCAGTGGCCCGACTGCTCCCACAGCGAGCGCTCCATCATGTCGGGGCTGTTCACCTCGAGGTAGCCGGCCGCGTTCTGCCGCCGCCGCATGTACTCGATCAGCGCCTGGAAGACCGCCCACCCCTTCGGATGCCAGAAGACCGAGCCCGGGGCCTCCTCCTGGAAGTGGAACAGGTCCATCTCGCGGCCGAGGCGGCGATGGTCGCGCTTCTCCGCCTCCTCGAGCATGTGGAGGTGGGCCTTGAGGTCGTTGTCGTTGGCGAAGGCGGTCGCGTAGATCCGCTGCAGCATCGGCCGGTTCGAATCGCCGCGCCAGTACGCCCCGGCGAGCTTCAGGATCTTGAACGCGGTGCCGACCTGGCCGGTCGAGACGCCGTGCGGGCCGCGGCACAGGTCGAGCCATGCGCCCTGGCGGTAGATCTTGACGTCCTGGTCTTCAGGGATAGCGTCGACCAGCTCGACCTTGAACCCTTCGCCGCGCTTCTCGAAGAAGTCCTTCGCCTGGTCGCGGCTCCACACCTCGCAGGTGAACGGGTCGTTGCGCTGGATGATCTCGCGCATCTTGGCCTCGATCGCCTCGAAGTCGTCGGGCGTGAACGGCTCCTCGCGCCAGAAGTCGTAGTAGAAGCCGTTCTCGATCACCGGGCCGATGGTGACCTGGGTGCCGGGAAAGAGCTCCTGCACGGCCTCGGCCAGCACGTGGGCGGCGTCGTGGCGGATGATCTCGAGCGCCTGCTCGTCGTCGCGGGTGATGATCGCGATCGAGGCGTCGTGGGTCAGCGGCTGGGCCATGTCGGTCAGCTTGCCGTCGACGCGGGCGATCATCGCCTTCTTCGAAAGCGACTTCGAGATCGAGGCGGCGACGTCGGCGGGGGTCACACCCTCGTCGTACTCGCGCACGGATCCATCGGGAAGGGTCAGGGAAATCATGTCCGTCTCTCCGGCTCAACTCCTGCCAACCAAGCAGGTAAGCGGTTGCATATCCGGGGCGTTTTCGCCCCGTGTCTCTAGTCGCGGTCGGGCCTCAGCGTGATGTGCCGGCCGGTCCAGCGACCATAGGCCCACGGTCTATACCAGCACCCGGATTCCGGCAAGGTTTCGGGCACGGGATCGAAGCCCGCCGAGCCCAGCGGATGGCAGCGCACGATGCGCGCGAGCCCCATCCAGCCGCCGGCCCACACGCCGTGCCGGCGGATCGCCTGTTCCGTGAAGTCGGAGCAGGTCGGCAGGTGCCGGCAGCCGCGCCCGGTGACCGAGGAAAGGGTCAGGCGATAGATCCGGATCGGGACGATCGCCAGCATCTGTCCGACGCTCAGACCGCGGCCTCCTGCGCCTGCAGCGCCTTCTCCATCGCCTCGACCGTCGCGTCGAAGGTCAGGAGCGTCGAGGCGTGGCGCGCCTTGAAGTCGCGCACCGGCTCGAGGACCTGCAGGTCGGCCCACTTGCCCTCCGGCGCCGGCCCGTTCTCCTTGAGCATGGCGTGCATCGTCTCGCGCAGGGCCTTGAGCTCCGGCAGCGTCGAGCCGATCACGTGTCTCGCCATCACCGACGACGACGCCTGGCCGAGCGCACATGCCTTCACCTCGTGAGCAAAATCCGTCACCCGCTCACCGTCCGTCGCGACGTCGACCGTCACGGTCGAGCCGCACAGCTTCGAGCGCGCCGTGGCGGTGCCGCCGGGCCGGTCGAGCCGCCCCGAGCGGGGGATGTTCCCCGCCAGCTCGAGGATTCGTTTGTTGTAAATGTCGTTCAGCATGGAATATCTGCCCGCGCTTGCGACGAAACTCGCGACCCCGTCCAGTTGCGGCGACACGGCTTGTGCTTATATATCGAGAGGCACCAGACGCTTGGCAAGCGCTGGAGATGACACGGCGCGGGGATGATCCGCCCGCGCCGCCCGGACGTAAGATCGACCGGGCCTGATCGAAATCCCCTGACGCGAAGGGTAGAGTCCATGGGCGAACGCTCCGGGAGCCACTCGGCGGAAGCGACACTTCACGCTATCGTCCCGCCGGCCGACAAGGCGCCGATCAAGAAGCCGAGCCGCGAGGAAGCGGAGGCGGCCGTCCGGACGCTGATCGCCTGGACGGGCGACGATCCGCTGCGCGAGGGCCTGCTCGAGACCCCGAAGCGCGTCGTGAAGGCCTTCGAGGACTTCTACAGGGGCTACGACGAGGACCCCGTCGACGTGCTGTCGCGCACCTTCGAGGATGTCGGCGGCTACGACGACATCGTGCTGCTGCGCGACGTCTCCTTCAACTCGCACTGCGAGCACCACATGGTGCCCTTCGTCGGCAAGGCGCACGTCGCCTACCTGCCGTCGGGCCGCGTCGTGGGCCTGTCGAAGCTCGCGCGCGTGCTCGAGATGTACGCCCGCCGCCTGCAGACGCAGGAGAACCTGACGGCGCAGGTCGCGGCGACGATCGACGAGGTGCTGAAGCCGCGCGGCGTCGCCGTCATGCTGGAATCCGAGCACATGTGCATGTCGCTGCGCGGCGTGCGCAAGCAGGGCAGCTCGACGGTCACGACCATGTTCACGGGCGAGTTCCGCGACGACAAGGACCAGCGCCGCCGCTTCCTCGACCTCGTCAACAAGCGCTGAGGCCGGCGGGAGCGGCCGTCCTCTCCGCCGCAGAGCCGGCGCCGCCCCCTCCCCGCACACGCGGGGAGTGACGGCAGGTCACCCCGCGCCGGCGGACATCGAGGCCATCCGCCGCCGTCCGCCCGCGCGGCCGTCTCATGCCGGGTCTGGCGGCGTCGCGGCCGCACAGAAGTCCTGGAGCAGGTCACCATGCCCCACTTCCCTGCCCCCTCCGCCGACAGGCACACGCTCGAGGAGGGGACCGCCCTCGCCCCCCGCTTCGACGCGGCGGGCCTCGTCACCTGCGTCACCGTCTCCGCCGCCTCGAACGAGGTGCTGATGGTCGCGCACATGAACGACGAAGCGCTGCGGCGCACGCTCGACACCGGCATCGCCCACTACTGGAGCCGCTCGCGCGGCGAGCTCTGGAAGAAGGGCGAGACGAGCGGCCAGATCCAGCACGTGCGCGAGATCCGCACCGACTGCGACCAGGACGCGATCCTGCTGAAGGTCGAGGTCGGCGGCGACGGCGGCGCCTGCCACACGGGCCACCGCTCGTGCTTCTACCGCATCGTCGACCCGGCGACGGCGACCATGTCCTTCGACCCCGCCGACCACGCCTCCTGAGCCGGGGCTTCCGCGACGCATATCCGCGCGGGCGTCCGGTCGTGTCGGCGATAGATGGTGGCCCGGGCAGGACTTGAACCTGCAACCGGACCATCACGAGCGGCCGCGCCCCGGTCGGGCGGCCGCCGGCTCGCATATGGCCACTCGGCACGCCACCCCGGGAAATGGCCGGCAGGAGCGCCAGCCCCTCTCCACGCAGACGCGCCAGGCGTTCAGAGCGTCGCGCTGTATTCGGCGAGCAGCAGCACGTCGCGCACGCCGCGGAGGTCGATGCCGGGATTGGCGGCTTCGGCGAGATCGAGGGTGAAGACCTGATCGGCGTCGAAGCCGGCGAAGGCGGCGAGCGGCAGGGGAACACCGCCATTGCCGTCGGCGAGCACGCCCGCGTTGGAGAGTGCCACGCCGTCCTCGAAGACGATCTCCTCGGCATGCGCCGGCTTGGTCGAGGCGAACGACGCGGTGCATGCCGGCGCGCCGATCCCTATCACGATCAGCACCAGATTTTCGAGCGTATGCGCCGTCTCGCCGACGTTGGCGGAGGCCCTTGCGAGATCGAAGCGGAGCGTCGCGGCCCCGCCGTCCTTGCGGAACTTGGCAAGCACTGCGGGATCGGCGGCATTGGCCGACATCAGGAGCGAGCGCCTGACCACCCCCGGCATCGCCGCCAGGTGCGCCTGCGCCAGCGCCGCCGAATAGCTCGCCCGCATGTCGAAGGTCAGGAACAGGTCGCTCATCGCATCGAGCCCATTCGCGTTGCCGGCTCTTGGCAGCTGCAGCTCCCAGACCGTCTCGATGCCGCTGCCCTCGAACGGCAACAGCGTCTCGTCGGGCAGGCCGAACACCCACATGTCGTCGCGCATGCGGAATTCCGACAGCGGCAGCACGTCGGGATAGCGGACCAGCTGGTGCGCCGTGTCGGCCTCTCCGCGGGTCACCATGGAGACCCCCAGATTGGTCAGCACCCCGCGGTGCGGACGCACCGCAGCCGCATAGCTCGCCGCGACCGTGATGTTGCGGATGCGATAGCCGTAGAGACCGGGATAGGCGAGCCGGAGCGGCGCCTCGGCGGTCGCGAAGCTGCAGGAGCCGGTCTTCTTGAGCTGGCCGAATGCGAGCGGAAAATCACGCGCCAGGCTGACGGTCTGCTTGACCGGGATCGTCTGCGTCAGCCCCTGGATGCGCGCCGCCTCGAGCTCGGCAAGGTGCATCTGGAGAAGATCCGCGCCCGATACGCCCCGCAGATTGCGCGGGAAGTAGTCAAACGCGATGATGCTGAGCGTGCGGTCCTGCTCGAAGGCCAGCGCACGCTCGGCGAGCCAGCCAGCCTGCCCCGCGAGGTCGAGATAGCGCCGCATCAGCCGGTTCGAAAACTGCGCCATCGACACGAGGAACCCGCGATTGCGAAAGCGCTGGGCGAAGAAGGTCAGAAGGTCGCTTCCCAACTGCCAGTCGGCGCGGGCAATCGCCTCCGACAGTCTGGCGATGGTCACGTCGCGCTGCTTGAGCGTGACGAGCGCCTTCGCCGCCGGGAGCGCGACCTTCTCGAGCTGCGAAAGTTCGCCCGCGCGCTTGGCGATGGCGTCCGCCATGGCCGAGATCGACGAGACGCCGGCATAGAGGAACGCGCCGAATATGCCCGCGGTCCCCGCCGCGCCTGCCAGCGCGGAGGCGCCGCCGCCGGTCACGCTGCTGGCGGTGCCGACTTTCATCCCGAGGCTCAGGATATCGCCCGTCGACAGCTTCTGCGCCGACGCCGCGCCGGCGTCCTCCTGCCCCGAGAAGGCGACGTCGGCGAGCTTGGAGACCGAATCCTTCATCCCTGTCGCGAAATCTTTCCACTGCTCGAAGAAGCTCTCCTTGTCCGCGATTTCGGCCTTCTTGGCCGCGATCTGGGCGTTGACGGCGTCGACCTGCTTCTGGGCTTCGCCCACGCTCACCTGCGCGATCTGCTGCTGCTCCTGGGCGATGACGATCGCCGAACTGGCCTTGGCGACCATCGTTCGCGCGGTCATCTCGCTGACGGTCAGCTCGTCGAGCTGCTGCATGTAGCCGAGAAAATCCATCTGTGCCGCCCGGGCGCCTGCGGCGAACCGGTCGGCCGCCTCCTTGAGCACGCGGTAGCGGACCGGGGGCACGTGGCTGGCAGGCACCCCGTAGAAATTGCGGCGGTCATCGATCTGGATGAAGCCGAGCCGCGCGCGGCTGCACTGTCCGTCGACCGCCGGGTTGCGCTGGAATGTGAGCCGCGCGAGATCGAACGGCAGCGGCAGCTTGCGCGGCCAGTTCGGCGAGATCATCGGATCGTCGCCATGGAGGAACAGCACCGCCTTGTAGAGCTCACGCGCGCGCATGATGCTCTCGGGCTGGTTCGAACGGTAGAGCGCGTCCGCCCATTCGAGCACTGCGTCCCCGAGCTTGAGTTTGAACCAGCCGATCTCGGCCACGTTTGCCGGCACCATCGTCGCTACCGAGGGGGACTTCTCTTCGGAACGGCTGGACGTGCTGGCATAGGCGAGCGGTCCGTCCGTGAAATGCCTGACCGCGCCGGCATAGCTGAAAATCGGGAACGGATCGGCCGACGGCGCGGCGGCGAAGACGTCGAAGCGCGCCGGGGCGATCAGCAGGCGCACCGCTTCGGCGTAGCTGCCGACTGCGAGGTGCATTTCCGACAGGCAGGCGGGCAGGTGCCGGAAGACGAGGTAGTCAAGCAGATAGCGTAGCTGCCGGCGGTTGCCCTGCCAGGAGTATGACGGCGCCTCGTCGCGCCCCCACCAACGGTCCGATATTTCGGTGTTTCCCGGAAGGAAATCGCTGAGCACCGCAGCTGATTGCATATCGTAGTGCTGACCGATCTCGCAATGGTAGAGCCGCTCGTATTCGGCCAGCTTCTCGATGTTGCCGACGCCGGCCTTCTTCTGCTCCCTGGCGAAGTCCTTGGGCCGATAGTGCCAGAGCGCATCGGCGCCGGCGGCCTTGCGCAGCCGGGTCGCCCAATCGAGCGCCTGCTCGTATTTCTCCCGCGCGCCGACGAAGTCGAGCGACGCGGCGGCGGCGTCGGCCGCCATGACGAGACCCCACAGCTCGATGTGGTTGCGCGCCCACTGCCACTTGACGGGTGGCGGATTGGGCCCGGTGGCCTTGGGGACGAACTTGGCCATCGGTGCGGGTGCCAGCTCGAGAAACGCAGGCACCGGCATCGAGTTGGCGAAGATCAACTCGTGGGTCTTCTGCAGTCGCTCCCAGATTGTCCAGCCATAGGTCGCGCGGGGGTCGTAGAAATTTTCCGGATAGAACGGCCGCTCCCGCGCCAGCCATTCCTCGTATTCGAGGAAGAACGGCCCGGCGCCTTCGGCGGGAAAGACGATGATGAGGTTCTGCGCCGTCCCCGCAACGCGATCGGGCTTGATCGGATATGGGTCCTCGACGCTCTGGAAGCTGTCGGTGAAGAAGCGTTGGAGGGTGTCGATGTTCTGCTGCACCGGGCTCGTCAGGTCGAGCGGGGAGCGGTCGAGATCGAGCCGATAGCGCCTGGACAGCTCGGCGCGCGAGATGCCGCTCAGCGAGATCAGGTAGCTGATGTAGTCGTCATCGGCGGTCTCGCCCTGCGGGTCGATCGCGCCCGCGGCCACGCCGAAGCCGTAGCCGTCACCGGTCGGCGCCTCCAGGATCGCCTTGAGTATCGGCACGAGCACCTGTGCCAGCGGCCGCGGCGCGGTGTCGAAGGTCGTGAAGTCCTGGTGGAAGCGGTTGCGCAGCCGTGCCCGGATGACGCTCTTGCTCGTCTCTGCGACATCGCCCTCGCCGAGCTTGTGCGCCCAGCGCTGGCTTTCCACCCAGCGGTCGCGCAGATAGTCGCGGTAGCTGGACAGTGGCGTCTTGAGCCAGGGCATGAAGTCCGTGATGTCGATGTCGATCCGGATGCCGCGGTCGATGGCCCCGACGATATCGCCGATGCCGACGCGGTGTGGGTCGAGCGGCACCCTCACCGCGCCGAGTCCCCAAGTCCCTGCGCCAGCGTAACGCTGTGATCGAGCACAGGGAGCAGGTCGGCGCGGTCGGCCGCCTCGAGCCGCATGGCGGCGGCGCGGACGAAGTCATCGTCCTCGAGCGAGGCGAAGCCGAGGGCCAGCCCCTCCCGCGCGAGCACGCCTCGGGGATCGAGCAACGCCGCCTCGAGCGCCGCCAGCGCGACGATCCGCTGCGCGACGGTCCAGTCGCGGAACAGACCGAGCGGCGACAATTGCGCGAGCTCGCCGGCGACATCGCTCAGCCGGGCGATCTGGCCCTCGATCATACGCGCCGCGAGCGCTTCGAAGTCCGGTTCGCGTGGCTCGTCAGGGCGGGCAAGCGCGATCGCCACGCCCGTCTGCTGCGGTTCGGCCGTGCCGCCGTAGGAGAGCGGCTCGGAGAGGTGGAGCACCTTTCCATCGGCATCGCGGCACGTCAGCCGGTAACTCAACGCGCCACTGCATTCGAGCGCGCAGATGAGCAGGCGCAGCCTCTCATCCGCCTCGTCGCACGCGATCGAGAAGCCGCCGTCTTCACCGCTGACAGCGTGACCGATCGCGAGCGGAATTGAGGTGAGCGCGGCAGGCCACCCGGGGATGGCGCTATCGACGAGCTCCGCCTCGACCGGCACGCCGGCGAGCGGCACCTCCTGACCCTTCAGAAAGACGGCACCACGGATCTCGAATTGCGCCATGACGTCACACTCTCATCGTGAAGATGAGCACACTGACGACTTCCGGCGCGAATGTAGATTAGATCGAAAGGACGAGCTGAACTCACGCCCATAAATATTTCAGCAAACCCGCTGTTCCCGCGGGCATTGCACGGTCCGCTTGCCGGGGCCCTCGTGCTTGAAGAAGCCCTCGCCTGCCGTGTCGCCACCGGGACGCCGCGGGAACTCGTCACAGCGGGCGGCGAAGCCCCGTCATCAGCCTACCCGCCATGGCGAACCGAAGAGCTCGGTGCCCGCCGGAAATCGTGCAGCCCCGCGACGCGCCCCGCCGATCCCTCGGGCATGACGGCACACGGTCCTCCTCGTCATCCGTCGGACCGGAACCGAGAAAAGACACGCCCAAGTAAATAGTTTCTACTACTCGCCCGACTTCAGAATTCCTCTCATAACCCTTTACTATCGTGGCGCCCGAAGGACGCTCGGGTCGGGCGGATTCAGGTTGTGAACGTGGATTTTCTCCATCGCCTCGGGTCCAGTGGCGCGAGTTGCGTGAGCACCCTGCTCACCGCGATCTTCGTGACCACCTGGCCGGCGACGGCTGGCCCAGAGGAAGAGCAAGCCCTGCTGATCCTCAAGATCAAGCTCTGCGCCATGGTGCGGGACGAAGAAGACCGTCTCCAGTGCTTCGATCGAATTTCCGGGTCCCGGCGCGCAGGCGACATCACGGCGCCGACTGCCGACGCCGGCGGCTCTGCG
The DNA here is from genome assembly GCA_963816555.1 of uncultured Alphaproteobacteria bacterium. GTDB lineage: Bacteria > Pseudomonadota > Alphaproteobacteria > Rhizobiales > Tepidamorphaceae > Lutibaculum. The sequence continues at coordinate 235,051 of CAWFLD010000017.1, forward strand.
AGTGCCCCCGCGTCCACCGTCCCTCGAGGAGCCGGGGCAAGCCGAGGCGCCCTCCCCCCGATGCCGCCGCAGGCCTGGTCGATCTCCGACCGCACGTCCCCCATCACGGGCGAGCGTGACGTCATGGTTTCGCGGGCCTTCCGGACGATGACGTCCGGCGGGGTCGTCGTGCTCAGCCTGGCCTGCGGGCAAAGCGGGGGATCGGTGGCGGTCTCCTGGCCCGGCTCTTCCCAAGGCTTCCCGACCGGGCTTTCCCTCACCCTCGGTGGCGGCCAACACCTGCCCGACGGTTTCTGGACACCGGGGCGGGACGGCCGCAGCCTCGTGCATGAGGGGAGCCGGGATGTCGTGCGCTTCGCGGCGGCAGCGATTTCCGCAGGACAGATGATGCTGACGCTCGGGGGGAAGACGGTCGCTGAACTACGTGCGGACGGTCTGGAGAGCCATCTCGACGCGCTTCGCCAAGGGTGCGAGACGAGTGCCTCGGCTGCGGATCATCTCGGCGCCCTCGAAGGCCCTGCGGGGCTCCCGCCCGAACGGCCATAGGCTACCGTCGTGCGCGGCGGACACCGTTGGCCAGAGCTTCTCCTCAAGCACGGGCCGCGAGCCGCAGGCGTCGAACGCCTGCGGCTCGCGGCCGTGTTTCCGCGCTGCGGCGCGGGGCCTTGCGTCACGACATGCGCGAGGGATGGTCGGCATGCATATGACGCTTCTGCCACCTGGCCGCCGCCGCCGTGCGATTGTGCACGCGCAGCTTCGAGATGATGTTGTGCACGTGGATCTTCACGGTGTTCTCGGAGAGGGTCAGCTCCGCCGCAACGAGCTTGTTCTGGAGTCCGCGCGCCACGAGCGAGAGGATCTGGTTCTCCCGGGGCGTGAGTTCGGCAAGCCCTTCCACCTCAGGCTCGCACATCTTCTCGGCGGACGCCTTGGCCTCCTCCCTCCGGTCGGAGAGATGGCGGAACTCCTCCACATACCGCCGGGGAAAGTATTCGCCCCCCTGGATGATGAGCTCCATGATGGAGAACATCGCATCCATGCGGGCATCAAGCGGAATGATGCCGCGGATCAGCGACGAGGTGAAAATCCCGACGAGATCCTGCGCATGCAGCACGTTGCCCTCGGTGAAGACCGCGATCTTGGCCAGCGGATGGATGCGCCGCAGGGTGACGCTCTTTGCTTCCAAGGCTTCCAGATAGGTTACATCTGAAAGAATTAGTGCGACCGAAAACGGAAACAGGCCGCACAACTGGCCCGGATCTTCCACCCGCTCAACGATCAACCAGGGGCGGTTCCGCTCTATGCATGACTTAATGTGCTCGATGAATGCGCTCTTCGGAGCGAGAATGACCACGTTCCGCGTGTTCCGGACGTGATCCATTCTGGATTTACAGGCATGCGCCACATTCACATCCATAAGAAGCTCGCTTGTGTTCTGAATTCACACCGCACTTGACTATGATAATGAAAATTTCATGAGTTTCGGATATAGAAAGTGAGCTAGCTCGACCGCTACTCCCAAGAATTTACAGATCACCAGAACTGATCCATTCGAATTGGCTAATACGTTTTGTACAGAACCGTACTGAGTATCCATTCGGGGATGGGAATCGTCCGTTAGAGTTACGCCTTATGGACAGGGCTTTGCCGTCCTGCCGGCCGGACAGGCGCCAGAGGCCCGCAATGGACGGCCTTCTGAAATGCGCCAACCGCCATGGGGGCGCCGGTGGCGTGGCGTGATGTCCGGGAACGAGATGGTTCATCGGGAGCGTTTGGCGGATCGCTGTCGTGCGGGCGATGGCTCGACAGCCTCCTGCCTCCCCCAATCGGGTGAGAAGAAGTCGGCCGCTCGCCGCTCGCCCCGCGCAGTCAGCCGGGATTGCCCCTGAGCTGCATGAGATTGAAGCGGGCCACGCGATCGTGGCGTCCGGGCGTTTGCTATGCCACGCCCTCGGCCACCGCCCGAAGGTGTCGGCCATAGGCCGTGCTCTTCTGCAGCTCGGCCGAGCGCAGCAGGTCGTCCTTGCCGATCCAGCCCCTGACGGTAGCCGATCTCCTCGAGGCAGGCGAGGACGAGGCCCTGGCGATCCTGCAGGGCGCGGACGAACTCGCCGGCCTCCATGAGGCTCGAATGCGTGCCCGGTGTCGAGCCAGGCGATGCCGCGGCCCAGGCGCTCGACCTGCAGGTCGCCGCGCTCGAGATAGGCCATGTTGACGTCGGTGATCTCGAGCTCGCCGCGCGCGCTCGGCTTCACCTCGCGGGCGATGTCGACGACGTCGCTGTCGTAGAAATAGAGCCCCGTGACCGCCCAGTGCGACTTCGGGTGGGCCGGCTTCTCCTCGATCGACGTGGCGGTGCCGGTCTCGTCGAAGGCGACGACGCCGTAACGCTGCGGGTCCTCCACCCTGATAGGCGAAGACGGTCGCCCCCGCGGTCGCGCGCCGAGGCGGCCGCGCGACCTGCTCCGTCAGGTTGTGCCCGAAGAAGATGTTGTCGCCGAGGACGAGCGCCGCCGGCGTCGCCGGCGAGGAAGTCGGCGCCGAGGATGAAGGCTTCCGCAAGGCCGCGCGGCTCGGCCTGCTCGACATAGGAGAACTCGACGCCGAACTGCGAGCCGTCGCCGAGCAGGCGCCGGTAGAGCGGCAGGTCCTCCGGCGTCGAGATGACCAGGATCTCGCGGATGCCGGCCAGCATCAGCACCGAGATCGGGTAGTAGATCATCGGCTTGTCGTAGACCGGCAGCAGCTGCTTGCTGATCGCCATCGTCGCCGGATAGAGCCTGGTGCCGCGGCCGCCCGCGAGCACGATTCCCTTGCGTGCCATCGTCTGCTTCCTCTGCGCCCCCTGTCAGTCCGCCGTCTGCCGAGAGCCATGAGGTCGGTCCATGGCGCGCGACAGGCCGTCGCGCCAGTGCGGCAGGCGCACGTTGTGGTCCTGTCAGGAGCTTGCCGCAGTCGAGCACGGAGTTCGCCGGCCGCTTCGCCGGCGTCGGAAACTCCGAGGTCGGGATGGCGCAGGAGCTCCTGCGGCATCTTGAGGCCGCGCACCGCGCACTCCTCGAAGATGCCCGTGGCGAAGCCGTGCCAGCTGGCCTCGCCCTCGGCGGCCATGTGGTAGGTGCCGGCGGGGGCGCCGTCGTCGCGCATGCGCTCGGCCAGCACGACGAGCGCCGCCGCGATGTGGCCGGCATAGGTCGGCGAGCCGCGCTGGTCGTCGACGACGCGCAGCTGGTCGCGCTCGGTCGCGAGCCGCAGCATCGTCTTCATGAAGTTCCTGCCGTATTCGGAGAAGACCCAGGCCGTCCGCAGGATCAGGTGGCGCGGATGCAGCGGCCGCGACGGCGAGCTCGCCGGCGAGCTTCGTGCGGCCATAGGCGCTCTGCGGGTTCGGCGCGTCCTCTTCGGTGTAGGGCCGGTCGAGCGTGCCGTCGAAGACGTAGTCGGTCGAGATGTGCAGGAACGGGATGCCGGCGCCCGCCGCCGCCTCCGCCATCAGCCGCGGCGCCTCGGCGTTGAGCCGCATCGCCTCGGCTTCCTCCTCCTCGGCCTTGTCGACGGCCGTGTAGGCGGCGGCGTTGACGATCGCATAGGGCTTGTGCCGCCAGACCGCGGCCCGCAGCGCCTCGGGATCGAGAACGTCGATCTCGTCGCGGCCGAGCGCGACGACGGGCCGGCTCGCGCCTGCGCGCCGACATCGGCGAGGCAGCGGGCGACCTGGCCGTTGCGGCCGAAGACGAGAAGGGGTGGGAGCGTCATCCGGTCTTCCTGTCGATCAGGCCGAGGCGGCTGCCGTCATACCTGCCCTCGCGCAAGGGGCGCCACCAGGCCTCGTTGTCGAGATACCAGCGCACGGTCTTCTCCAGGCCGGTCTCGAAGGTCTCGCGCGGCTGCCAGCCGAGCTCGGTCTTCAGCTTCGTCGCGTCGATCGCGTAGCGCGCGTCGTGGCCCGGCCGGTCGGTCACGAACTCGATCAGGCTCTCGTGCCCGCCCTTGGGCGCGTCGGCGCCCCTGATCTCGTCGAGGATGCGGCAGATGCGGCGCACGACGTCGATGTTCTTCCACTCGTTGTTGCCGCCGACATTGTACTTCTCGCCGGGCCGCCCCTTCTTCAGGATCGTCCACAGCGCGCGCACGTGGTCCTCGACATAGAGCCAGTCGCGCACGTTCTCGCCCTTGCCGTAGACCGGCAGCGCTCTTGCCCTCGAGCGCGTTGAGGATGACGAGCGGGATCAGCTTCTCCGGGAAGTGGTAGGGCCCGTAATTGTTCGAGCAGTTCGAGATCAGCGCCGGCAGGCCGTAGGTGTGGTGCCAGGCGAGCACCAGGTGGTCGGAGCTCGCCTTCGAGGCGGAATAGGGCGAGCTCGGCTGGTAGGGCGTCTCCTCGGTGAAGTGGCCCTCGTCGCCGAGCGATCCGTAGACCTCGTCGGTCGAGATGTGCAGGAAGCGGAACGTCGTCGCGCCTGTCGCCCTCAAGCCCCTCCCAGTGGCCGCGCGCGGCCTCGAGCAGCGAGAACGTGCCGCCGATATTGGTCTCGATGAAGGGCGCCGCGCCGGTGATCGAGCGGTCGACGTGGCTCTCGGCGGCCAGGTGCATCACGGCGTCGACCGCCTCCTCCGCGAAGAGGGCGGCCATGCGCTCGCGGTCGCAGATGTCGGCCTCGACCAGCCGGTAGCGCGGGTTCGCCGGCGATCTCCGCCGAGCGAGGCGAGGTTCGCGGCGTAGGTCAGCTTGTCGACATTGACCACGCGGACGTCCGTCTCGCGGATCAGGAAACGGCAGACTTCGGAGCCGATGAAGCCGGCGCCGCCGGTGACGAGGATCGTGTCGGGCATGTCGTTTCGGCCGTT
>CAWFLD010000018.1:0-51940 GCA_963816555.1 uncultured Alphaproteobacteria bacterium
CGCCTGGTGGGGTGACCCCCGAACTCTCGGTCTTGTCGCACGCGGCGTCCGGCCATCCGAACGGCCAAGGGAGCGGATCAGGAACGCCCGGCCTCAGGCGCGCGACAGGCTGTGAGCCTCCACGACCTGACCCGGTTTATGCCCCCGCTCTGAGGTCGGTCTGCTTCGATACAGGAAGGACGATGCAGCGGAGCATGTTCAGAGAAGAGCAGGTGATCGGCATCCTCGAGGATCACGAGGTCGGGGCGACGGCGGGGTTCGAACCGCCTACTGGTTCCTCTGGGTGTGGAGCCAGGTCGACCCAGAGAAACTCGACGGAAGAGGAGCAGAAGTCTGCGCCCCCGAGACGCTGAGCATCCTCGTTCCGCCCTCGATCTCGACGGCCGTGTCCTCGCTGACCGCACCGAGAGCTGAAAGGGACACCGTCAGGTCATGGTGCCGAAATCGCCACGGGCCCCCAGTGCCGCAGCGAGAAGGCGCCCGATCCCCACTTCGCGCCTGGTGAAGGCGGATCCGCCGCGCAGGAAGTTGATCGTGCCCACGACCTCCTCCTCCTCGAAGACCGGCAGGTTGATGACGGCGTCGAGGCCCAGGCCCAAGATCGTCTTGTGATCGTTGAAGGCCCACCGGATGTGGTCGGCGCCGTGGCCGAGATTGATCCGGCCTTCGAGCAGCACCTTGTCGCCCCATTCGGAGCCGCGCTTCTTCTTGCGGCCGGCGAGCGGATAGGCCTCCGGCAGGCTCGTATGGATGCGCTCCACCTCCATCACGTCGGGGTAGAACCGCATGGCCGTGAACAGGCCGTTGTCGATCAGCCCGCCACACGACGCCAGCGCCTCCGCCGCCGGAGTCTCGGGCGAGAGGATCGTCCGTATTCCATCGCGAATGTCGGGTGTCATCGTTCAGCCGTTCTCCGTCTTGGCGGTGCCCGCCCGCCTCGGGTCGGCGACGGCGTCGAGCGTGCCGCCTTCGGCCGCCGCAACGCAGACGCCGCCCGCCTTCCACGTGAGGCTCGGCCAGGCTTCGAGCTTGTGGCCGCGTGCGGCGAGGTCGGCCAGCTGGTCGTCTGGCAGGTCCGCCTCGTAGAGCAGGGTGTTGGGGTGCACCTCGTGGGGCGCGAAGGAGCCTGCGAAGGCGTAGCTCGCCACGCGCGGCGCCCGGACCGCCTCGGCGAGATCCATGCCGAGATCGGTGAGGTTCAGGAGGACCTGCGCCATCGCCTGGACCTGCACGTCTCCGCCGGGCGTGCCCATGGCGAGCCACGGCCGGCCGTCGCGCGTGGCGAGGATGGGGTTCGGCGTCAGCCGCGGCCGCTTGCCGGGCGCGAGCGCGTTGAGATGTCCTTCGATCGCACGCGACTGGGAGCCGCGTGACGAAACGCTCAGTCCCGTGCCGGGAATGACCACCGTGTCGCTGCTCGGGTCACTGGGCGTGGCGGAGAACATGTTGCCCTCGCCGTCGATGATGCTGACATGCGAGGTGTCGGACGAGCCCCTGCGATACTCGGGGCCGTCATCCGCGAGACCGCCCGCCACGCGCTCGCGCTCGGCCGGGAGCCTGCCGGACTCGGGCAGCGGGTTCGAGCGCTCCGTGTCTATCGCGGCCAGCCGGGACGCCAGGAAGTCGGGGTCGAGCAGCGCCTCCTGCCGGATCTTCATGTATCGGGGGTCGGTCACATAGGCTTCCCGATCCGCGAAGGCGAGCTTCAGTATCTCCACGAGCAGATGCAGGTCGAGGCGCCCGGGTGCATCGGCGCGTATCGCCGCGTCCCGCCCGGCGAGCTCGATCAGCCCCAGCGTCTCCGCCATCGAGATGCCCTGGCACCAGGCGCCGCAGCAATAGACCTGGGCGCCGCGGAAGGCGACGGGCACCGGGGGCTCTTCACGCACATCGAAGGCCGCAAGGTCGTCACGGGCGAGCAGGCCGCCGTTCTTCTCATGGAAGCTGACGATCTTTTCCGCGATCTCGCCGAGATAGAAGGCGTCGCGCGCGGCCTGGAGCCCCGCCGCCCGGTCGGAAGGGGCCGTGGCCAGCGAGCTCGCCTCGGCCGCGATCATCGTCTCGATCGTGCGCGCAAGATCGGCCTGGACGAAGAGGTCGCCGACGCGAGGCGGCTCGCCGCCGGGGAGGAAGATCTCGGCGGTCGAGGGGAAGCGGGCATATTTCGCCCGCCGTTCCGCCACGTACTCGGCGAAGAGCGGGTAGACGGTGAAGCCGTCGCGCGCCGCATGAAGGGCGCCCCGGGCGACCTCGCCGAAGCTCATCGTGCCATGCTCGCGCAAGGCGCGGATCCAGCTCGCCGGGGCTGCCGGCACCACGGTGCGCAGTATGCCTTCCGGCACGCTGTCCCCGTGTTCGCGCGCGAAGGTCGCGACATCGGCGGCGGCAGGCCACACGCCGACGCCGTCATAGCTCGTGATCCGCCCGCTCTTGGCCTCCCTGAGGATGATCGGAGCGACGCCGGCGAAGGAGACGAGGTCGGGGTGAACGACGCCGAGGGTCATGCCCGCGGCGACGCCCGCGTCGACGGCGTTGCCGCCGGCTCTCAGCACCGCCTCGGCTGCCTCCGTAGCCCGGGGATGGCCCGTGGCGATTGCCCATTGTCTCATCAGCATGCGCATATTTACTTCGCTGTTTTCAGCGCAACATAGCCATAAGATGCATAGTTGACAACGATTGCTATGACCGTAATCCTGAAGGCATGGAGAGGATTTCCCGAAAAGTCGCCGTCGACGACCTGATCTCTGCGTGGCAGCGGACCTCGTCCGAGCGCGGCAAGCCGAAATATGTCCGGCTCGCGCAGGCGATCGAGGGGGTCATCCAGGGCGGCGAGTACGGAGCGGGCGACCAGTTTCCCAGCGAGGTCGAGATCTGCGACGCCATGCCGGTCGGTCTGAGCACCGTGCAGAACGCTTTGGCGCAGCTCGTGGAGAAGGGCCTCGTCACGCGCCGGCGCAAGCTCGGCACCCTGATCGCCGACAGTGCGCAGCAGGCGCCCGAAGTGCATCTCTACCGATTTCGCGACCCCGCGACGGGGGAGATGCTGTTGCCCTTCACGCGGGTGCTGCAGGTCAGCTCCGTGAACACCGGCGAGTTCGGGCAGCTGCTGGGCGGGCTCGGCTCGTCGGAGGCCGTGCGGTTCGACCGGCTGGTGTGGGTGGCGGGGTCCGATCCCTGCTTCAGTTCGATCTTCATGAGGCACGAGCACGGCGCGGACCTTCTCGACGTGCCGCTCGACAGGTTGCACGGCATGTCCTGCCACCGCCTGCTGCAGGAGCGGTTCCACATCCGCTTCGCGTCGACCTCCCACCGCGTCCGGGCGGACCTGCTGTCCCGGCGCGCCTGCGAGCATCTCGACCTTGCAGCGCCCCATGTCGGCCTCGTCTGGGAGGCCCACGATCTCGATTTCGCCAACGAAGAGATCCTCGTGCAGCGTCTCGAGCTGCCAAGAGGGCATCGACCCATGGAGATCGTCGAGAGCAAGTGACGAGCTCCCGACGACCTCGAAAACACAAGAACAGATCTTTCCGGAGTGGAGAACAGGGAATGAAAAAGCTTCTACTCGCCGCCGCGGCGCTTGCGCTCTCGGCCAATGCGGCCATGGCTGATTGGCAGCCGGAGGGGCCGATTCATCTTTGGATCGGCTACGGTGCCGGCGGCGGCACCGACACGCAGGGACGCTCGCTGGCAAAGGAGCTCGAGGAGCTCCGGGGCTGGAAAGTGATCCCGGAGAACAAGCCCGGCGACGATGGTACGGTCATGTCGGCCCAGCTCAAGGACGCCGCGCCGGACGGCCAGACCATCGGCTTCGCCATCGACACGACCTACAATTTCTCGACCATCAACCTCGACAATCTTTCGCCCGAGGACTTCACCTACATCACGACGACGGCCGGTTCGCAGGTCGGCATTCTCGTGCGCACCGAATCCGGCTGGACCTCGCTCGACGACCTGAAGGCGGCGGCCGAAAGCGGCGAGAACATCGTCTGGGCCAACTGGGGGCCGCAGGTCGAGGCGGGCTCGGAGCTCGTCGCACGCGAGCTCGGCATCGAGGTCAATCATCTGCGTACCAAGGGCGGCCGCGGGGCCATGAACGCGCTCGTCTCGATGGATGCGAACGTCGCCTGGGGCGGCGGTGTCCAGAAGCCGCTCGTCGAGGCCGGCGAGCTCGCCATCCTCGCGTCCGGCGAGGGCGAGCCCCTCCAGCAGGCGCCGGACAAGCCGACGCTCAAGGACATCGGCATCGATCTCGACCTGGGCTATCGCTTCATCATCACCGGCCCGGCCGATATGGACGAGGAGGCGCGCGATGCCATTGCCGACGCGGTCGCTGAAGTGCTCAGCGACCCCGAGAGCGAGACCCGCAAGTTCATCGAGAAGCAGTATCCGCCGAAGGTTGTGGTCGTCTCGGGTGACGAGCTGCGGGACCAGATCATGCAGGCCTACGAGGCGAACAAGAAGCTGATCCAGACCTTCTCGAAATGAGCTGGCAGGACGTGTCACCGGAACCCGGCGGGGAGGCTCCCCGCCGGCGCCGAAACTGGAACCTGGGGCTTGGCGTCGCGACGCTGGCGGTCGTGACCTTGTGCCTCACCCTCTGGTTCCCGAACGACATCGGCAGCGGATTCCTCAAGGGCAGCCTGACCGGTCGGAAGCTCCCCGGTGACGCGTTCTTCCCCACCATACTGGTGGCGCTCATGGTGCCACTGTCGTTTCTCCTGATCCTCAATGCGTTGCGGGGCGGGGCCAGGAGCGGCGGCGAGCCCGTCGGGCGCCTTACGCTGTCGAACATCGCCTTCCTCCTCCAATGCGCCCTGCTGACCGCCATCGGCATCACGCTCATGAACGTCACGGGACCGGCGCTGGTGTGGCTGGACAGGGCCTTCGGCGGGTCGGTCACGAGCTACCGTTCGGTCTCAGCGACCTTTCCGATCGACATGTCCGGCTTCTTCCTGGGCGGCACCGTGCTGGCCTCGGGCTTCATCTTCCTGGCGCGGCACCGGCTGCGGCTGGTCGACGTGCTCGTCGCAGCGTTCTCGGTCGCGCTTCTCATCCTCATCTTCGAGGGGCTGCTGCACAACGTGCTGCTGCCGCCGAACGGAGACCTCTGAGGCAGCTTTCGCCATGGACACCGTTCTTCAGTACATCTCGCTCGGGATCGTCTCGGTCTTCTTCGACGGCGACGGTGCGCTGTGGCTGACGCCAGCCCTCATGGTCATCTCGGGCGTCGTGATCGGCATTCTCATCGGCGCGACGCCCGGGCTCTCCGGCCCGTTCGCCATGGCGATCGCCACGCCGATCCTCATCTCGATCTTCGGCTACTCCAACGCCGCGCTCTATCCCGTGCTCGGCTGCCTCATCGGTATCATGAAGGGCGCGACGGTGGGTGGCGCCGTGCCGGCGATCCTGTTCAACACGCCGGGCACGCCGGACGCGTTCATGACGACGCTCGACGGCCATCCGATGGCCCGAAGGGGCTGGGCCGAAAGGCGATCCAGACGGCGCATTTTTCCTCCGTGATGGGCGACAACCTGTCCGACCTCGCGCTCTTCATCGCCGCGCCGGGCTTCGCGATCGCCGTCGAGCGTGTGCTGGGCCTGCCGGAGAAGGGCGCTCTGATCTTCCTGTCGCTGTGCTTCATGGCGGCCGTGGTCGGCGACGCACCGCTGAAGGGCCTGATCGGCGGGCTCCTCGGGATGCTCCTGTCGCTGGTGGGCTCGACCCTGTCGGGCGCCGGGCCGCGCCTGACCCTGGGCATTCCCGAGCTCGGCGGCGGCCTGCCGTTGACCTCGGCGGTGCTCGGCGTACTCGTCCTGTCGGAGGTGCTCGTCAGCATCGAGACGATGCGGCACGAGCGGCGCCGGGACATGACGCCGCAGGAACCGCCGGAAATGGGGCCGCGCCTGACCTGGGGCGAGAGGCTGCGCATGATGCCCGCGATCCTTCAGGGCGGGGCGATCGGCACCGTCATCGGGGCGCTGCCGGGCATTGGCACGACGACGGCGGCCACCCTGTCCTACGACATGGCAAAGCGCCGCTCGAAGCGCCCCGATGACTTCGGCACGGGCGTCTCCGAAGGCATCATCGCGTCCGAATCCGCCAACTCGGCCGTGTCGGGCGCCAATCTGATCCCCGTGATGAGCCTCGGCATCCCCGGCAATTTCGCCGCCGTCTTCATCATCCTCGCCGTGGAGTCGATCGGCGACTTCACCTTCGGCCCCTCCGTCTTCAGGTTCACGGAGATCCGGCAGGTCGAGGGCTTCGGCCTGATCCTGAACCAGAACCTGGTCGTCGCCTTCGGCATCTTCACGATGATGGTGCTGGCCAACGCGGTGAACTGGACCGTCGGCGGCGGCCTCATGTCGCTCCTCGGCAATCTGGTGCGGGTGCCGAAGGACCTGATGATCCCGCTGATCCTCGTCGTGTCGCTGACGGCCGCCTACGTGCAGGATGGCGGCTATCTCGGCCTCTACACGGCCTGCGGATTCGCGGTGATCGGCTACCTCCTGCGGCGGCTCGACATCTCCATCCTGCCATTCGTCATCGGCTTCCTGCTCGCCCCCGCGCTCGAGGGGCTCGTGCGCGGGGGCTTCAGCGCGTCGGGCGGCGACCCGTATTTCATGCTGCGCTCGCCGATCGCGCTGGTCATGCTCGGCCTGTCCGTCCTCTTGCTCGTGCGCATGCTGCGCACGGGAAGGCCGGATCGCTCTGCCGAGGCACCGGCCCGCTCGGGCCCCGCAATTTCCCAGACCACATCCGAGGACTGACCCGATGAAGGTGACCCTGCTCGGCACCGGCACGCCGGCTCCCTCCCTGACGCGTGCCAGCTCCGGCTATGCCGTCGAGATCGGGGAGGATCTTCTCGTCTTCGATCACGGGCCGGGCGCGCACGAGCGCCTGCTCCAGGCCGGCTACAGCGCGGCCGACGTGACCCATTTCTTCCTCACGCACTATCACTACGATCACCTGATGGACTATCCGCGCCTCGTGCTGACGCGGTGGGATCACGGCGGCACCGGCCTGCCGCCGCTCAAGGTCTTCGGGCCGTCCCCGCTTCAGGTGATCAACGACCGGGTCATGGGCCCGCAGGGCCTGTTCGCCTTCGACATCGCCGCGCGCATCGAGGCGCCGGCCTCCCAGGCGGTCTACCGCGCCAGGGGCGGCACGAGGGGACAGGCCCGGGCCGGCGCCCGAGCTGCGCGAGGTGGCGCCGGGGGATGTGGTGGCGGGCGAAGGCTGGTCGGTCCGCGTCGGCCCGGCGCGCCACGTGCAGCCGCATCTGGAGTGCCTGTCCTATCGCATCGAGACGGACCGTGGCCATGTCGTCTACTCCGGCGACAATGGCGGCGTGTTCGAGCCCTTCATCGACTTCGCCCGGGGGGCCGACGTGCTCATCCACATGAACCACTTCCTTTCCGGCACGGAAGCCGACGAGAAGTATCGCGAGACCACAGGCTCTCACCTGGACAACGCGATCACGGCGGAGCGGGCCGGCGTGACGACGCTGGTTCTCACTCATCTTCTGCCGTCTCTCGACCGGCCCGGCGTGAAGGAGGGGATGATCACCGAAATGGCGAGGAGCTTCAGCGGGACCATCATCGTCGGCGAGGACCTGATGGAAGTGCCTCTGGAGGGTCGGGCAGCAAGGTCGCAGCCGGATTGAGCCGGTTTCCATGACTGCCCGCCCCGAACCTCGCCAGCGGCCCGGGTCGTTGTCTTTCGAGTTCGGGCAAGCGTGGTCTCGCGGCCGAGACCGCCGGCGCAGGTGACGAACAGGCTACTGCCTATTTGACCCGCGCGCTGCCGGCGAAGCCCGGCTCGCAATAGGGGCCGCCGTGATAGCGCCCGGCCACCTCGCCCTCGGCGTACTCGGGCCCGTCGAGCTCGGAGGCGAATACCTCCGCGTCGTCCTCCGGGCGGTAGCCGAGCCACTCGCCGAGCTCTCCGTTGGTCCACCGGCTGCGGGTATTGGCGGAGACGCCGTAGGCGACGAAATAGGTGAAGTCCGGAGCATCCACGCAGCGGCGGATCAACTGACCCATGTCGCGGTGGCTTATCCAGGTCGCGAGCTCGCGCTGGTTGAGGGGGCGCTCACGGAACGAGCCGATTCGCAGCGAGCAGACCTGCATACCGTGGCGGTCGGAGTACAGCCGGCCGAGTGCCTCGCCGAACACCTTGGCGACGCCGTAGAGGCCGTCCGGCCGCGGCTCGACAGACGCGTCGAGAACGTCCTCGACGGGGTGGTATCCGACGGCGTGGTTCGAGCTTGCGAAGACGAAGCGCCTGACGCCAGCGCGGCGCGCGGCTTCAAATGCGTTGTACGTCGAGACGTAGTTGGCCGGCAGCAGATCGTCCCAAGCGGCTTCGGTGGGGATGCCGGCGAGGTGAATGACGCAGTCGACGCCCTGGCACGCGCGCGACATCGCGGCGAAGTCGGCGCAGTCGGCGACGATCATCTCCTCGGCGTCGGCCGGCTCGGCCGCCTCCTTCAGGTCGAGGAGGCGCAATGTTGCAGGGTGGTCGCGCAGCGCGGACCGAGCGGCGGTGCCGATGCGGCCGGCGGCGCCGGTGATCAGGATTGTCTCCACGAGTTCCTCATGGCGGGCTGTTGCTGTCGCTAGAAGCAAATGTGCATATCATGCACAGAAAGCGCAATTGAGCGCCGCGGTCCGCGCGGCTCCGTTTGCGCATTGCGGGACAATTCGTGCATCCGTTGCCCTTCGGATGAATCGGGTGGAGCGAGATGGACCCCAAGGAAGACGGAAGTCAGGGCCGCCGCCGCCGCCGGGAGATCACCCACGAGGTGGCCGCGCGGATCGTCGACCATATTGAGGCCGAGCAGCTCGCGCCGGGTACGCACATGTCGGCACAGAACCTCGCCGACCGACTCGCGGTCTCCCGCTCCCCGGTGACGCAGGCGCTGCGGCTTCTCTCGGACAAGGGACTGGTCGTCCACGAGCCGAATCGCGGTTTCTTCCTGACGGGCGTGAAGGGGGGGTCGGCCGAGGCGCTCGGCCTGTCGTGCCACGACGAGTTGCGTGAGGTGTACTTCCGGATCGCCGAGGACCGGCTGAGCGGCGCGCTCGAGGACCAGGTTTCGGAGGCCTATCTGCGCGACCGGTACGGGCTGACGCGGGGCGAACTGAATACACTCCTCAACCGGATCTCGCGCGAGGGGTGGGCGGAGCGGCGCCGCGGCTACGGCTGGACGTTCTCGCACGTCCTCACCACGCCCGAAGCTCTCGACCAGACCTACAGGCTGCGCATCGCGCTCGAGCCGAACGCGCTGCTCGAGCCGAGCTTCCACATGGCGCGAAGCGAGGCCGCGAAATGGCGGCGGGTCGAGGAGAAGCTGATCGCGGGCGAGATCGACACGCTGTCCGCGGACGAGCTACACGACAAGGGCGTCAATTTTCACGAGGCGCTGGCGGCGGCGTCCGGCAATCCCTTCTTCCTGGAGGCACTCAAGCGCGTGAACCGGGTGCGCCGTCTCCTCTCCTACCGCTCGATGATCGACCGCTCGCGCTACTACGGGCAGGCGGAGCAGCACCTGCAGATCCTCGAGCACGTCGAGCGCGGCCGGAACGAGGAAGCGGCCGAGGCCATGCGCGACCATCTCGAAAGCGTCGTGCGCAACCTGCACAAGATCAGGGGCCTGCTGGAACTCCACCACTAGCGACGGAGGGGCCCGCTTCCGCCCGCCGGACGCGGCCCGAGCCTCGACCGTGCCTCACATTTGTGATTGCATTTCTGGTGCAGAATGCGCAATCCTGCTGACGCAACGAGAAGGCCGCGGAGGGCGCGCAGGGCATGGGGCTGACGAAGTCGCCGATCGTCGAGTTCGAGGCGCGAGGGCGCGCTCTGCGCGCGGTCGACCTCGCTGGCGTGGCGGGGGATGTCCTCGACCGTCTGCCCTATACGCTGCGGATCCTCCTGGAGAACGCGCTCGCAAGTTCCGGGGACGAAGAGGCCGATACCAGCGCGCGCCTGCTCGTCGAGCGGGCGAGGGGATCCCGCCCGGAGGGAGAGCTGGCCTTCCGGCCCGGTCGCATCCTGATGCACGACACGACCTGTGTGCCGGCCCTCGTCGACGTGGCTGCCTTGCGCGATGCGGTGGCGGAGAGGAGCGGTGATCCGTCCGTCCTCAACCCGGTGCTGCCAATCCACGCGATGATCGACCACTCCGTCGCCGTCGACCGCTTCGGCAGTCCCGACGCGATCTCGTTCAACATGAAGCGAGAGATGGCGCGCAACGCGGAGCGCTACCGCTTTCTCAAATGGGCTGACCGGACGTTCGGAAACCTGACGGTGTTCCCGCCGGGGACCGGCATCCTGCATACGGTCAACATGGAATGGCTCTCGCAGGTCGCGGTGCGCGATCCGCGGGACCCGGCGCTCGTTCGGCCCGACACTCTGGTCGGTACCGACAGCCACACGCCGATGATCAACGCGCTCGGCATGCTCGCCTGGGGCGTGGGCGGACTTGAGGCGGAGATGGCCATGTTCGGCCTGCCGCTCACGTTGGCGTTCCCGGAAGTCGTCGGCGTCCGCCTCACCGGCACCTTGCGCCCCGGTGTGGTGGCGACGGACCTCGCTCTGGTGGTCACGGAGCGACTGCGCGCTCACGGGGTGGTCGGCGCCTTCGTCGAGTTCTTCGGGCCCGGCCTCGCCGGGCTTCCGGTCGGCGCGCGTGCGGCCGTCGCCAACATGGCTCCGGAATACGGCGCGACGACGGGCTTTTTCCCCGTCGACGACCAGACGCTCGCCTATCTGCGTGCGACCGGTCGCGACGAGGCCCTCGTGGCGACTGTCGAAGCCTTCGCCAAGCACCAGCGCCTGTGGGCCGAGCCGGACAACGTGCCCGACTACGACCACGTGATCGACATCGACCTCAACGGGATCGAGACGACGCTCGCAGGTCCCACGCGGCCGCAGGACCGCCGCAGCCCGTTGCAAGTCGCCGCATGGGCCGAGGGAAGGGCATCCGGGGAAGCTGAGCTGCCGCCGGCGGCGGTGGCGATCGCGGCGATCACCTCCTGCACCAACAGCGCCGACCCGCGCATGCTCGTCGCGGCCGGGCTTCTGGCGCGCAACGCCCGCCGGCTTGGGCTCGCCCCGGCGGCCTGGGTGAAGACGTCGTTTGCGCCCGGCTCTTCCGTCGCGGTCCGCTACCTCGCAACGGTCGGGCCTGATGGAAGATCTCGCGGCGATCGGCTTCGACGTCGTCGGCATCGGCTGCACCACCTGCATCGGCAATTCCGGCCCGCTCGTGCCGGAGGTCGAGGCGGCGGTGCGCGAGCACGGCGGCGACGTCGTCGCGGTCCTGTCCGGCAACCGCAACTTCCCGCGCCGCGTCCATCCATTGATCGAGAACGCCTTCCTGTGCTCGCCGCCGCTCGTGGTCGCCTTCGCCCTCGCCGGATCGGCCGCGGGGAACATCGAGACGCGCCCCCTCGGCACGACGGCAACGGGGGAGACGATCCGGCTCGCTGATCTCTGGCCCGACGAGGGCGAGATCGACGCGACGCTGCAGGCATGCCTCGACGGAGCCGATACCGCCCGCAGCTATGAAGACGCGGACAAGAACGCCGACTGGACGGAGCTCTCGGCGCCGTCCGGCCAGCTTTTCCCTTGGGACCCGAAGTCGACCTATCTGCGCCGCCCGCCCTTCACGGAGACAGGCAGGGAGAGGGAGGGCCGTCGCTTTGTCGCAGCGCCGCTGATCGTGCTCGGCGATGACATGACGACCGACCACATCTCACCGGCCGGAGCCATCCCGCCGGACGGCGCTGCAGGCAGGCATCTCCGAGCCCAGGGGGAGCCTCATTCCGATCTCAACGTGTTCGCCGCGCGGCGCGGCAATTTCGAGGTGATGGTGCGGGGCGCCTTCACGAACCGATCGACGAGGAACCTGCTGTGTCCCGACGCGGCGCCGGGGGACACGGTGACCGTGCTGGATGCCGTGCCGGCCCCCCTGTTCGAGGCGGCCGCGCGGATGCGCGAGGCAGGTTATCGGCTCGTCATCGTCGCTGGCCATCGCTACGGGTCGGGCTCGTCGCGCGACTGGGCCGCCAAGGCGCGGCGCTTCTCGGCGTCGAGGCCGTGCTCGCATCGAGCTTTGAGCGCATCCACCGGTCGAACCTCATCGGCATGGGCATCCTGCCGCTCGAACTGCCGCCGCAGATCCACGTTCGCGAGCTTGGCCTCACGCCTTCCAGCCGCATCGAGATCGACTGCGGTCCGGACGACGTCGCTCCACGGGCGAGCGTGCCGGTGCGCGTCGAAACGGCAGGGCGCGAGCGGCGCTTCATTGCCCGCGCCCTCGTCGAAACCGCCCGGGAGGCGGAACTCCTCCGGCATGGCGGCGTGCTGCCGTTCATGTTGCACCGGACCGTCTCGCAAGATCACGAGAAGTCGCAAGAGCCCCAGAGAAAGGCCGTCTGATGTCCAACCGATGCGCCATGCTCGCTGTTCTGAAGGGTGACGGGATAGGTCCGGAGATCACCGCGGCGACGCTGCGCGTGCTTGACGCGGCAGCCGATGTTTGCGGCCTGGAGCTGGCTTACCGGGAGGCCGAGATCGGCTTCGACGCGCTGAAGCGGACCGGCACGACCTTCCCGGACGAGAGCTATGCGGTGGCCCGGGATGCCGACGGCACAGTGCTCGGGCCGGTCTCGCACAACGACTACCCGCCGGTGGCCGAGGGCGGCCTGAACCCCTCAGGCGAACTGCGCAAGCGGCTCGAGCTATACGCCAACATCCGCCCCGCCAAGACGGTGCCGGGCCTGCCGCCGCGTTGCGGCCGGGATGTCGACCTCGTCATCTTCCGCGAGAACACGGAGGGCTTCTACGCCGATCGCAACATGTTCGCCGGCAACGGCGAGTTCATGCCGACGCCCGACGTCGCGCTCGCCGTGCGCAAGGTGACGCGCGAGGGCTCGATGCGCATCGCCGAGGCGGCCTTCAACTCGCCGCGACGCGCGCGGCGCAAGAAGGTGACCGCGGTCCACAAGGGCAACGTGCTGCGCCTCTCCGACGGGCTCTTCCTGCGAATGTGCCCGCGAGGTCGCAGGCCGTCATCCCCAGATTGAGTACGAGGAGAAGATCATCGACGCGATGGCGGCGCTTCTGGTGCGCGACGCAGCCGCCTTCGACGTGATCGTCACGACCAACATGTTCGGCGACATCCTGTCGGACCAGGCCTCCGAGATTTCCGGCAGTCTCGGCCTCGCCGCATCTTTGAATGTGGGCAATGCCAACGCCGTGGCCCAGGCCCAGCACGGCTCGGCCCCCGACATCGCGGGCGCGAACGTGGCCAACCCCGCTTCGCTCATCGGCTCTGCTGCCATGCTCCTGAACTGGCTGGGCGAGCGGCGCGGCCAGGGGGCCTTCGAAGAGGCTGGCGCCCTGGTCCAGCAGGCGCTCGAGGCGACGATCTCCGCGCCCGAGACGCGGACGCGCGATCTGGGCGGCAGCCTGGGCACGGCCGAGTTCGCCGACGCCGTCGTCGCGGCGTTACGCCATCGGGCCGGGCGCGACGGCGCGGGCATGGGAGGGTCACGGTGAAGACGGCGCTGGACCTCCTCGACACGATCCTGTCGCGGATCGAGTTCGCCATCATCGCGGTCCTGTCGGTCGCCGCGCTCGCGCTCGGCACGGCCCAGGTCGTGATGCGCTACGTCTTCAACACCGGCTACACCTGGTCGGAGGCGATCTTCATCCTGATGACGGTCGCGGCCATGCTGTTCGGCGGCAGCCGTGCGGTGCGCGAGGACGGCCACGTGCGGGTCGACCTCCTGCCGCAGCTGATGCCGACCTCGATCCAGACCGTTTTGCGTCTCCTTCGCTACGTCATCGCGCTCGCGCTCTGCGGCTTCTACGTCTACGCGGGCATCCAGTACGTGCTCTTCACGAAGACGATGGGCATCGTGTCGCCGGACTCCGGGCTGCCGGTCTGGGTGGTGTTCCTGCTCGTCCCCGTCACGCTCGGCTTCTTCTGCCTGCGCTACGTGATCCTGCTGTCGCGCGAGGCGAGCGGCGAGGAGACGGGCCGGCCGGAGCAGTCGGAGGGCGCGCGCGTCGCCGCCATGCAGGAGCCCGGCGAATGATCACGGCCACGCTCGTCGTCCTGTTCTTCCTGCTGATCGCCATCGGCACGCCGATCGCCGTGGCGCTCGGCGGCTCGGTCATCGTCACGTCGCTTCTCATGTCGCCGATCCCGGTTGCGGTGGTTGGCCAGAAGGTGCTCGCCAATCTCGACCACTTCACGCTCATGGCGGTGCCGTTCTTCTTCTTCGCCGCGGCGCTGATGGAGAATGGCGGTCTGGTGCGCCGCCTGATCGACTTCGCGAACTCGATCGTCGGCCACTGGCGCGGCGGCCTCGGCGTCACCTCGGTGCTGAGCTGCATCTTCTTCGCCGCGATCTCGGGCTCAAGCCCGGCGACCGTCGCCGCCGTCGGCCGCGTGATGTACCCGGCGCTCCTCAAGGAGGGCTACACGCCGAAATACGCGATCGGCGCCCTCTCGACCGCGGGTTCGATCGGCATCCTGATCCCGCCCTCGATCCCGATGATCTTATACGGCTTCATCACCGAAACCTCGATCACCCGCCTGTTCATCGCCGGCATCCTGCCGGGTCTGATCTACGGTTTCGGCATGATGGGCATGGCGAGCTACCGCGCCAGGCGTGAAAAGATCGAGCCGCGGCCGAAGGCATCGTGGGGCGAGCGCTGGACCGCCTTCAAGAGCGCGGGGCCGGCCCTGACCCTGCCGATCATCATCATCGTCGGCATCTACGGCCTGCCGCACTTCGATCTGGGGATAGTGTCCTATTCCGGCGGCGCGATCTTCACCCCGACGGAGGCGTCGGTCATCGCGGCGACGCTCGCCCTGGTGATCGGCCTGTTCGTCTATCGCGAGATCTCGCTCTGGGGGGCGGTCCGCACGCTGGTCGCGACTGCGCCGGCGGTCGGCATGATCTTCTTCATCGCGACCAACGCCCTGCTCTTCGCCTTCTTCCTCACGAAGCTCGGCGTGCCGCAGGCGGTCTCCAACGCGCTGATCGCCATGGACATGCCGGCCTGGGCGTTCCTGCTCCTCGTCAACCTCGTGCTGATGGTGATCGGCTTCTTCCTCGAGGGCGTGCCGGTCATCCTGATGTTCATTCCGGTGCTGTTCCCGGCGGCGACCGCCCTCGGCATCGATCCGGTGCACTTCGGCGTCGTGGTGATCGTCAACATCGAGCTTGCGCTCGTGACGCCGCCGGTCGGCCTCAACCTCTTCGTCGGCTCGACCGTCTCCGGCCAGCCGGTCTTCGACGTCTTCCGCGCCGCGCTGCCGTGGATGGCCGTGACGATCGCGGTGCTGCTGCTCGTCACCTATGTGCCGGCGATCTCGCTCTTCCTGCCGAGCCTGATGTTCGGCTGAACCTCGAACCGCAAGAGCCGCATCGTCTGCGGCCACAACAAGGGAGGAACCCGATGAAACGATCCAAATGGCTTTCCGTCACCGCCGCCGTCGCGCTCGCCGCGGCCGCGTCCTTGACGGGCATCACGGTCGCCGACGCCCAGACCCACGTGGTCATGTCGAACGACAACAACGCTGTCGGCGTGAAGGGGAAGACGTTCGAGCTCCTCAAGAAGGAGATCGAGAAGCGGCTGGGCGACAAGGTCAATGTCGAGCTGCACCACTCCGGCTCGCTGTTCGACCAGAACACGCAGCTCCAGGGCCTGCAGCTCGGCAGCGCCGACCTGATCGCGCCGACCTCGGGGCATTACGCGCCGATCGCGCCGAACGTGAACGCGCTGTCGCTGCCCTTCCTGCTGTCCACGCCGCAGCAGATCCAGGACGCGATGGACGACCCGACGGTCCGCAAGGCGATCGTCGAGGACATGGAGGCCAAGAACGTCGAGCCGGTGGCGATCTGGATGAATGGCCCCCGCGACCTCGGCTACACCGGCTCGAAGACGATCACCACGCCCCAGGACATGGCGGGCGTGAAGATCCGCGTGCAGTCGATCCCGGTCGACATCGCGACTTGGGAGGCCGTCGACGCCAACGTCGTGGCGATGTCGTGGAGCGAGGTGCCGACGGCCATGCAGCAGGGCGTGCTCGATGCGGTCGAGCCGACGCCGAACGCGCTCGTCGGCGCCGGGCTGGACGAGATGATCGATCAGCTCACCAAGATCCGCTACTACTATTCGTTCTACATCGTCGGCGCGAACAAGCAGTGGTGGGACGGGATGCCGGACGACGTCCGCCAGGGCATCAAGGACGCCCTGAAGGTCGCGACGGAATGGAACTGGGAGAACGCCGGCGCCGAGAACAAGGCGGCCTACGAGAAGGTCGAGAAGCTCGGCAAGCCGATCCACGAGCTCACCGACGAGGAGCGCCAGAAGTGGGTCGAGGCGGTGCAGCCGGTCTGGAAGAAGTTCGGCGAGGACGCCGTCGGCCCGGATGCCATGAAGGCCCTGCGCAAGATCGGCGGCGTCGACAAGTGACACTGCGGGGTCCGGGCGCGCCGCAAGGCGCGCCCGGACCTTTCAGAAGCCGTAGAGCCGCGCCGGGTTGTCTACCAGGATCTCCTGCCACTGGCGCGGCTCCGCGAACCACTGCCTGACCGTGCCGAGCAGCCGGCCGTCGTCGAGCTCGCGGTAGGGCAGCTCGGTGTCGTCGGCCGCCGCGGTCCCGGGATGCGCCGGCGTGTGCGGCCAGTCGGAGCCCCAGACGATCCGCTCGGGATTGGCGCGGTGGAGCCGCCGCGCCAGGGCCGCGAGGCGGGCGTCGAGGTCGGGCGGATCGAGCCGGTAGGTGCCGGAGATCTTGATCCACGACGTGCCGTCTTCGAGGAGCGACAGGATCGCCCGTTCGGCCGGGCTGTCCTCCTCGGCCGGCGACAGGAGACCGAAATGATCGAGCACGACGGGCACCGGCAGGGCCGCGAGGTCTCCCGCGAGTGCCGCGATCGTCGCAGACGAGGTGAAGAGCTGCAGATGCCAGCCGTTGCGCGCGCACTGTCTCGCCGTGACCGTCAGCCGGCGCCGCGCCTCGTCCGGGTCGTCCATGCCGAGCGAGGCGAGGTTCACGCGGATGCCGCGCACACCGGCCTGGTGCATGGCGTCGAGCGCACTTCCCTCGGCGGCCTCCCCGGGCACCGCGACGCCGCGCGCGCGCTCACCGAGCGCCTTCATCGCGTCGAGCATGCAGGAATTGTCCGTGCCGAAGATGCTCGTCTGCACCAGCACGATACGTTCGATGCCCACCCGCTCGAGCATGGCCTGCAGCGCCTCGACCGGCGCGTCGACCGGGGTGTAGGCGCGGGGCGACGCGAGCCCGTAGCGCGACTTCGGCCCGATGACGTGGGCGTGGCAGTCGCAGCTCGACGGCGGCGGGAAGACAGCGTCCAGCATTCTCACTCCTCGTTGCGCGCGGTGCCTCGCGGGACCCGCTTCCTCTTCACCAGAGAAGGATCGAAATGACCAGCCCCAACGCCACCGCCGGCACTGTCCGCGCCTCCGCCCGTGAGCGCATCGGCGAGCAGGAACTCAAGGCCCTCGCCACGTCCGCGCTTCGCGCCCTCGGCGTCCCGCAGGCGCCGGCCGAGGACACCGCCGGGGTCCTCGTGCTCGCCGACCTCATGGGCATCCACACCCACGGCGTGATGCGCGTCGTCTCCTATGGCGAACGGCTGCGCACCGGCGGCATCAACCCCACGGCCGACATCGTGCCGGAGCAGGTGGCGCCGGCGATCATCCGCGTCGACGGCGACAACGGGCTCGGCCCGGCGGTCGGCATGTGCGCGCTGCGCGAAGCGCTCGCTGCCGCCCGCGAGACCGGCGTCGCGGTGGCGCTCTGCCGCGGCTCGAACCATTTCGGCCCGGTCGCGCCCTATGCGTGGCTCGCCGCCCAGCAGGGCTTCGCCAGCCTGATCGCGAGCAACGCCTCGACCACCATCGCCCCGACGGGGGGCCGCGACGCGCGTCTCGGCAACAACCCGATGGGCTTCGGCTTTCCCAATCCTGCCGGCGACCCGATGATCCTCGACATGGCGATCAGCGTCGTGGCGCGGGCCAAGATCCGCAACGCGGCGAAGGCCGGCGAGGCCATTCCCGAGGGCTGGGCGACCGACCGGGACGGCCGCCCGACGACGGATCCGAACGCCGCGCTCAAGGGCTTCCTGCTGCCTTTCGGCGGCTACAAGGGCTACGGCCTGTCGCTCGCCGTCGACATGCTGACCGGCGTGCTGTCGGGCGCCGCGTACCTGACGCACGTCAAGTCCTGGGTCGACGACCCGGAGGCGCCGCAGGACCTCGGCCATGCCTTCGTGCTGATCGACGCGAAGAGGCTCGGCGGCGCCGACTGGCTCGGCGGCCGGATGGAGGACTTCGCCGGCATCATCCACGACACGCCGGCGGTGGATCCCGAAACGCCGGTCATGCTGCCGGGCGAGCGGGAGATCGGCCGCCTGCGCCGCCAGCGGGAGGAGGGGATCATGTTCGATGCGGAGACGCTCGACCAGGTGAGGGCGATCGCGGGCGGAGAAGGCCGATGAACGCGGCGGGCACGCGCCAGACGGGAGCGGCGATGCGAGGGAGGACGGCATGAGCGGGAAGGCACCGGCGATCCTCAGGCCCTCCGAGCTCCCCGCGAACGACCGGGGCAACGGCGCACGAACCGTGCCGCTCGTCACGCGCGGGTGCGGCTCGACGGCCATGATAAACGGCATCACCGCCTTCGATCCGGGCGCACGCATCGGCGCCCACTTCCACAACTGCGAGGAGAGCGTGATGGTCCTGGAAGGCGAGGCCGTCGCCGAGATAGACGGTGTCCGCCACCATCTGAAGGCCGGCGACACCACGTGGATACCGGCCGGGCTGCCGCACCGGTTCCTGAACGAGAGCGACGGCCCGATGCGGATCTTCTGGACCTACGCGACGGTGGACGCCACGCGGACGATGGTCGAGACGGGCGTCGAGCAGACGATCGACGACGAGCACGCGACGGCCCGGCGTCTGTAGGCCCGGCGCCGTCGCGGCGGAGGCCGGAAGGGGCGCGGTCCCCTGAGCGTCGCCGCCAGATGAAGGAAGGATGGAAGACACGATGCGCAGCTTCGAGCTGGACGGTTACGAGATCGACATCGTCGTGGAGGGATACCCGGGCAAGTCGGTCTGCCACGGCGGGCTTGGCTGGAGCTCGATCGTGCTCCTGCGTGGCCATGGCCGGGTGGCGCTCGTCGATGTCGGCGCCTTCGGCATCCGCGCGACGCTGATCCGGCGCCTCGCCGAATACGGGCTGAAGCCGAGCGACGTGACCGACCTGCTGCTCACCCATTCCCACTACGACCATTCGGTAAACTGGACGCTGTTCCGGGATGCGCGGATCGTCATCGGTCGCGAGGAGCTTGACTGGTCGGTCAAGGAGCCGTGGGGCGAGTCGCCGGTGCCGGAGCTCTATGTCGAGAAGCTCCAGACCTGGCCGACGGTGTCGCGGGCGGAGGACGGCGAGGAGGTGCTGCCCGGGATCCAGGCGCACATCGCGCCCGGCCACACCCCGGGTCACCTGATCTTCGTGCTGACCGGCGCGGAGAAGGACGTCGTTTTCACCGGAGATGCCGCAAAGAATCGTGCGGAGCTTGTCTCGCGCGACGACGGACATGACCTACGACCCGGCCGTCAGCGCCGCCTCGATCGAGAAGATATGGGAGTTCTGGCGCGCCGGGAGGGCAGCGTTCTCGTGCCCGGCCACGACCTGCCGATGGTGCAGAATGACGGCGAGCCGCGTCTTCCTTTGCGAGCGCGAGGCGGCGATCAGGGCCTGGCTGGGCGAGGACCTCGAACAGACAAAGATCTTCCGTCTGTCGGCTTGAGATGTCCTGTACTGCCGTCCTTCGCGTCTTCGTAGGTTCCGCAAGAGAAGGGATATCCGCGCCCCGCCTCCGATAGCCAGAAACGGATCGGTCGGTGAAGCATGCGCTTTGCGTCACAGCTGTTCAGTCGTCCAAGAACGACACCCAGTCGGTGGCTGCTCTTCGTCATCGACATCGTGTTTCGGCGGGAACGCTGCTGGGCTGACCCATCGCCTTGGTCTGCGGGCTGCATGCCTCGCATCGTAGTTCCGGCCCGACCCGCGACGGTGGCGAGTCCGGCCTGAACCTGTTCGGTAACGTTACGGCGCGATCCCGCAGCGCGTATCAGCCTTGCCTGCCCAACCGTGCGCGACGCCTGGACAGGCCGCGGAGCAGATCAAGCGACGGGCCCGGTCTCGTCAGCAGGGCGGCCCACCGAGAGCGAGTATCAGAGACTGAAGCCCGCCCCGGTGATGGAGTCCCAACGAGCCCACGGCTGTCGCATCTTCCGCAGCCCGATGCGAGCTGATGCCGTCGCTCGCGAGCGCCTTCTCGAAGCATCACGAGCGGTCGCCACTGCAGGAGCGACCTGCATCTGCGTGACCAGTGCACGGCTGCGCGAGCGTCCATGGGGGAACCCGGCCTCGCGAAGGGAGGGAGCAGGCGGTCTTCATTCCTTCAACAACGAGCACTGAGACCCGTCGGACAGGCCGGCCCAACCCGCAACAGGCACCTGAGGTCGTTGACGCGTAATACGGTATACCATAGTATCTTCTGCAGCGTTCAAAACGGTGTCGGGATCCAATGCAGCTCAGGAAAATCGTCCGCTTCTCCGAAGACACGCTCATCGAGGGCGGCAGGGCCGCGCCGGTGCCGTTGCGCCTGTTCGGGGTCGCCGCCGTCCTTGCGAATCCGTGGGCCGGCCGCGGCTTCGTGGAGGACCTGAGGCCGGAGATCCGGGAGATCGCTCCGGAGCTCGGGAGGCTTCTGACGGGCGAGGTCCTCGCCTGGGCGGGCTCGGGCGAGGCGGTCGAGGGCTACGGCAAGGCGGCGGTCGTCGGGACGGGCGGCGAGGTCGAGCACGCCTCGGCGCTCATCCACACGCTGCGCTTCGGCAACCACTTCCGGAAGGCGGTGGGCGCGAAGAGCTATCTCAGCTTCACCAACGTCCGCGGCGGTCCGGGCGCGCCGATCATGATCCCGCTGATGCACAAGGCCGACGAGGGCATGCGTTCGCACTACCTCACGGTGAACTTCTCCATTCCCGACGCGCCCGACCGGGACGAGGTCGTGGTCGCGCTCGGCGCATCCGTCGGCGGCCGTCCCCACCATCGCATCGGCGACCGCTACCAGGATCTCGAGGAGCTCGGTGGGACCGATGTCTGAGCCCCGCCGCCACGCGACCCTCGGCGGCCTGCGCACGGCCTTCCTGGAGCGCGGCGACGGGCCGGCGGTCGTGTTCGTCCACGGCGTCGGTCTCGACGCCGACATGTGGGCGGACCAGCTGGCGGCGTTCGGCGCCGGCAACCGCGCGATCGCCTACGACACGTACGGGCATGGCGGGAGCGACGCGCCCCCCGCCGGGAGCGACCTCGGGATCTACGTGGAGCAGCTCCGCGCCCTTCTCGATGCGCTCGGGATCGAGCGGGCGGTCGTCGTCGGCCATTCGATGGGCGCGCTGATCGCGACCGGCCTCGCCGTCGAGCATCCGGGCCGTGTCGCCGGCCTCGTCGCCTTCAACGCCGTCTATCGCCGCTCCGCCGACGCGCGCGCCTCCGCGCTCGACCGGGCGGCCGCGCTCGAGCGGGACGGGCCGGCCTCCACCGTCGATGCGGCGATCGCCCGCTGGTTCGGCGATCCGGTGCCGGACGGCGACACGCGCATGGCGGGCGAGGTGCGGCGGAGCCTGCTGTCGGCCGATCCCGTCGGCTATGCCCGGGCCTACCGCGTCTTCGCGGAGAGCGACGACCGCTATGACGGCCGTCTCGGCGCGATCTCCGCGCCGGCGCTGTTCGTGACGGGGCAGGACGACCCCCACTCGACGCCGGCCATGTCCGAGGCGATGGCGGCGGACGCGCCGCACGGCCGGGCGGTGGTCCTGCCCGGCGAGAGACACATGATCATCCTGCAGAATCCCGGGAAGGCGAGCGAGCTGATCCGCACGATGCTCGACGAGACGGCCCGCGCCGTCCCGCCCCGGATCGAGGTGTGACGCGATGGCGGTCGACCAGCGCAGCCTGCGGGACGCCTTCGGGGCCTTCGCGACCGGCGTCACCGTCGTCACGACGATCGACGAGGCGGGCGGGCCGCGCGGGTTCACCGCCAATTCCTTCACCTCAGTGTCGCTCGACCCGCCGCTGCTGCTCGTCTGCCTCTCCAAGAACGCCGGAAGCTATCCGGCCTTCGTCGCGGCGGGCCGCTTCGCCGTGAACGTCCTCGCCGAGGACCAGGAGGCGGTGTCCGCCGCCTTCGCCTCCAGTCGCGGAACGAAGTTCGCAGGCGTTTCGTGGCGGCTGAGCGACACGGGCAGCCCGCTGATCGAGGGCGTCGTCGCGTGGTTCGACTGCGTCACCCACGATCTCGTCGATGCGGGCGACCACGTGGTGCTGATCGGGCGGGTCGCCGGTTTCGAGCACGCCCCGCTCACGCCGCTCGGCTATTGCCGGGGCGCCTATGTCCGCTTCGGCCTGGCGTCGAAGGCGGTGGAGGCCGCCGACGCACCCGGCCGCACCCGCATCGGCATGCTGATCGAGCACGAGGGCCGGCTGTACCTGCCGGCCGACGGCACCGGCGTGCCGACGCCGCCGAACGCCCCGCGGCTGCGGCTCCGCGAAGCGACGGCGCGGGCCTGCTGGGCATGCTGCGCGCGAAGGGGCTCGAAGGTCTCCATCGGCTTCGTCTTCGCCGTCTTCCACGATCCCGCGAACGGCGACCATCACATCTACTATCGCGGCCAGGCGATCTCGGTGGCGCCCGAGGCCGAGCCCGATTTCGTCCCGCTCGACGAGATCGCGCTGAGGCATCCCCCGACTTCGCCGTCCGCACGATGCTCGCGCGCTACGTGCGCGAGCGCCGGGAAGACGGGTTCGGCATCTATGTCGGCGACACGGAAGCGGGGGCCGTCACCCGCCTCGCATCCACCTGACCATCCGCAGCCGGGAGGCACGCATGAAGTTCTCGTTGTTCGTCCACATGGAGCGCATCTCCGACGAGGTGGACGCACGCCCGGCTGTTCGACGAGGTGAACGAGCTGGTCCAGATCGCCGAGGCGGGCGGCTTCGAAACGGCCTGGATCGGCGAGCACCACGGGATGGAGTTCACCATCTCGCCGAACCCCTTCATCCATCTCGCCTATCTCGGCGCCAGGACGTCGCGCATCCGGCTCGGCACCGGCACGGCCGTCGCCCCCTTCTGGCATCCGATCAAGCTCGCGGGCGAGGCCGCCATGCGACGTGGCCACGGGCGGAAGGCTGGACCTCGGGATCGCGCGCGGCGCCTACTCCTTCGAGTACGAGCGGCTCTGCAAGGACCTCACGCCGATGGAGGCGGGGCTCCGGATGCGCGAGCTCGTGCCGGCCGATGCAAGCGGCTCTGGCGCGGCAACTACGCGCATGAGGGGAGCCTACTGGTCCTTCCCGTCGACCACGGCGCTTCCGCACCCGGTCCAGCAGCCGCGTCCGCCGATCTGGATCGCGGCGCGGATCCCAACTCGCACGAATTCGCCGTCACGAACGGCTGCAACGTCCAGGTCACGCCTCTGTGGAGGGCGAGGACGAGGTGGCGAGCCTGAAGGAGCGGTTCGACGCGGCCTGCGCCGCGCATCCGGAGGCCAGGCGCCCGCGGATCATGCTGCTCCACCACGCCTACGTCGCGGAGGACGAGCAGGACGCGGTTCGCGCCAGCCACGAGTACAGCCGGTATTTCAATTACTTCGGCGCCTGGTTCAAGAACGAGCGGCCGATCCGCGACGGCTTCATCGAGCCGCTGAGCCAGGAGGAAATCGCCGCGAACCAGATTACGCGCCGGAGGAGATGCTGCGAAACATCGTCATCGGGACGCCGGACGCGCGTCATCGACCGGCTCAAGCGCGTAGAGGCAGATGGGCTATGACCAGTTCAGTTTCTGGATCGACGGCCTGCATGAGCTTCGAGCGCAAGAAGGCTTCGCTCAGGCGCTTCATCGAGGCGGTGGCGCCCGCCTTCCAGCAGCGCGAAGCCGCCTGAGGGCCATGGTCATGGGTCTGCGCCAGTTCCAGCACTATGTCGACGGCGCCTTCGGAGATGGCGCGGGCGGCACCTTCGAGAGCATCGATCCGGCCAGCGGCGAGCCGTGGGCGCTGATGCCGGCGGCGGAGGCCGGCGACGTCGACCGGGCCGTGCGGGCCGCGCACCGCGCCTTCCACTCGCCGGAGTGGGCCGGCATGACCGCCAGCCGGCGCGGCCGGCTTCTCTGCCGGCTCGGCGACCTCGTGGCCGGGCACGCCGCCGAGCTTGCCGAGCTCGAGACCCGCGACACCGGCAAGATCATCCGCGAGACCTCAGCCCAGATCGCCTACTGCGCCGACTACTACCGCTACTACGGCGGCCTGGCCGACAAGATCGAGGGCGCGCCGCCTGCCGATCGACAAGCCGGACATGGAGACCTACCTGCGGCGCGAGCCGATCGGCGTCGTCGCCGCCATGGTGCCGTGGAACTCGCAGCTCTTCCTGTCCGCGGTGAAGCTCGGGCCGGCGCTCGCCGCCGGCGTACACGATCGTGATCAAGGCCTCCGAGGACGGGCCGGCGCCGCTGCTGGCGTTCGCGCG
Organism: uncultured Alphaproteobacteria bacterium; assembly: GCA_963816555.1. Taxonomy (GTDB): domain Bacteria; phylum Pseudomonadota; class Alphaproteobacteria; order Rhizobiales; family Tepidamorphaceae; genus Lutibaculum. Next base: position 24,650 of record CAWFLD010000018.1, read on the forward strand.
GCTGGTCGAAGAGGCGGGCTTCCCGGCCGGCATCGGTCAACATCCTCACCGGCTTCGGCGCGGACTGCGGCGCCGCCCTCGCCTCGCACCCGCTCGTGTCGCGTATCGCCTTCACCGGAGGCCCCGCCACGGCCCGCCACATGGTGCGGCACTCGGCGGAGAACCTGGCCGCGACGACGCTCGAGCTCGGCGGCAAGTCGCCCGTCATCGTCTTCGACGACGCCGACCTCGACAGCGTCGCCAACGCGGTCGTCGCGGGGATCTTCGCGGCCGCCGGCCAGAGCTGCACCGCGGGGTCGCGCCTGATCGTGCAGCGTGGCGCGAAGGACGCGCTCGTCGAGCGCCTCGTGGAGAAGGCGAGGGCGATCCGGATGGGCGACCCAAAGGACATGGCGACGGAGGTCGGGCCGCTCGCGACCGAGCGGCAGCGCAGCCTCATCGAGGACGTCGTGCAGCGGAGCGTCGAGGCCGGCGGACGGCTCCTCGTCGGCGGCCGCCGCCCCGAGGCGTTCGACAAGGGCTTCTACTACGAGCCGACGATCGTCGACTGCGACGAAACGAGCATCCCGAGCGTCGAGCGCGAGCTTTTCGGCCCCGTCCTGAGCGTCCTCGCCTTCGACGAGGAGGAGCAGGCCGTGGCGCTCGCCAACGACACGCCCTACGGGCTCGCCAGCGGCGTGTTCACCGCCTCGCTGACACGGGCGCACCGGATGATCCGGGCGATCCGGGCCGGCGTGGTCTGGGTCAACACCTATCGCGCCGTCTCGCCCATCGTGCCCTTCGGCGGCTACGGCATGTCCGGCTACGGCCGCGAGGGCGGCCTCGACGCGGCCCTCGACTACACGCGCACCAAGGCGGTGTGGATCCGCGTCTCCGACGCGCCCATCCCAGATCCCTTCGTGATGCGGTGAGCGCAAGATGATGACGGCGCGCGTTCGCAGCAACATCCACCTCGCTGTCCCTGCGCTCGCGCTCCTGCTCGTCTTCTTCGTCGTGCCGGTGGCGATGCTCCTTTTGCGCAGCATCACCGAGCCGACCCTGGGCCTGCAGAACTACGCGGAGCTGATCGCGGGCCCGACCTATGCGCGGATCCTCTTCAACACCTTCCTGGTCGCGACCGTCGTCACCGCGGTGACGCTGCTGCTCGCCTTCCCCGTCGCATGGACGCTCGCGATCATGCCGCGCGGCTGGGCGGCCGTCGTCTTCTCGGTCATCCTCCTGTCGATGTGGACGAACCTCCTCGCCCGCACCTACGCGTGGCTCGTGCTCCTGCAGCGCACCGGCGTCGTCAACAAGATCCTGATGGCCACCGGCCTCGTCGACCAGCCGCTCGCCCTCGTGAACAACCTCACCGGCGTGACGATCGGCATGGTCTACATCATGCTGCCCTTCATGATCCTGCCGCTCCAGGCCACGCTGCGCACGATCGACCCGGCGATCCTGCAGGCCGCGTCGCTGTGCGGCGCCGGCCGCTGGCAGGCGTTCCACCGCATCCTGCTGCCGCTCTGCCTGCCGGGAATCCTGGCCGGCAGTCTCATGGTCTTCGTCATGTCGCTCGGCTACTACGTGACGCCGGCCCTGCTCGGGGGCACGTCCAACATGATGCTCGCCGAGCTGATCGCCCAGCTCGTCCAGTCGCTGCTCAGGTGGGGCCTCGGCGGCGCGGCGGCCTTCGTGCTCCTGGTGGTGACGCTGGCGATCTACGCCCTGCAGATCCGCCTCATCGGAAGCCGCCGCATCGGCGCGGGAGAGGCCTGATGCTCCTCACCTTCGAAAGGCTCGGCGGGCTTCGGTGGGCCCTCATCGGCTTCACGGCGCTCGTCGCGCTGTTCCTGCTGCTGCCGGTCCTGTTCATCGCCGCGCTCTCGTTCGGCTCCTCGCAGTGGCTCGTCTTCCCGCCGCCGTCGTGGACGCTGCAATGGTACCGCGAGCTCTTCGCCGACCCGCGATGGATCGCGTCGGCGGTCACGAGCGCCGAAGTGGCCTTCTGCACCATGTGCCTCTCGGTTCTGCTCGGCCTGTTGGCGTCCTTCGCGCTCGTGCGGGGCCGCTTCCGGGGCCGCGAGGTCCTGAGGGCGTTCTTCCTGACGCCGATGGTCCTGCCGGTCATCGTGTTCGCGGTGGCGCTCTATGCCTTCTTCCTCCACATCGGCCTCAACGGCACCTTCGTGGGCTTCGTCCTGGCGCACACGGTGCTCGCCTTCCCCTTCGCCGTCATCACGATCTCGAACTCGCTCGAAGGCTTCGACACCTCGATCGAGGACGCGGCGGTCCTCTGCGGCGCGAGCCAGTGGGAGGCCCGCCTGCGGGTGACGCTCCCGTCGATCCGCCTCGGCCTCTTCGGCGCGGCGATCTTCTCGTTCCTGATCTCGTGGGACGAGGTCGTCGTCGCGATCTTCATGGCGAGCCCGACGCTGCAGACGCTGCCGGTCCGGATCTGGGGCACGCTGCGCCAGGACCTGACGCCGGTGATCGCGGCCGCCTCCACCCTTCTCGTGCTCTTCACCGTCTTCCTCATGCTGCTGGCGGCGCTCCTTCGGAGATCCATTTCACGATGACAACGGACTTTCTCTCCATCCGCGGACTGCGGAAGGCCTTCGGGTCCGTGGTCGCCGTCGAGGACGTGTCCGTCGACGTCGCAGAGGGCGAGTTCGTGACGTTTCTCGGGCCCTCCGGCTCGGGAAAGTCGACGACCCTCTACGCGCTCGCCGGCTTCCAGCAGCCGAGCGCCGGCGACATCTCGCTGCGCGGCCAGTCGCTGCTGTCGACGCCGTCCCACAAGCGCAATATCGGCATGGTCTTCCAGCGCTACACGCTGTTTCCCAACCTGAGCGTGGGAGAAAACGTCGCCTTTCCCCTGCGCGTGCGGCGCCGGGCCTCCGCGGAGATCGACGCCCGGGTCGAGGAGATGCTGTCGCTCGTCCGGCTCGAGGGGCTGAAGGACCGCTCGCCGGCGGAGCTGTCGGGCGGTCAGCAGCAGCGGGTCGCGCTCGCCCGCGCGCTCGCCTACGACCCGCCGGTGCTGCTCATGGACGAGCCTCTGTCCGCACTCGACAAGAAGTTGCGCGAGGAGATCCAGACGGAGATCCGCCGCATCCACCAGCAGACCGGGGTGACGATCCTCTACGTGACGCACGACCAGGAGGAGGCGCTGCGGCTGTCGGACCGGATCGCGCTCTTCGAAAAGGGCCGCATCGTGCAGATCGGCCGGGGCGAGGACCTGTACCACAACCCGGCGACGAGCTTCGTCGCGGGCTTCATCGGCAATTCGAACTTCCTGTCGGCGCGCGTCGCCGGGCAGGAGGGCGGCGGCGCGATCGTCGAGTTCCCGGACGGCGCGCGCCTGTCGGGGGTGCAGCCGCACGCCACCTTCTCCTCGGGGCGCGAGGCCAGGCTGATGATCCGGCCGGAGCACATCTCGCTGGCCGCAGCGGAAGCGGGCCTCCTGCGGGGCCGGATCCGCGACGTGACGTTCCTCGGCGAGATCGTGCAGGTCGAGATCGAGACGTCGTGGGGCGAGGCCCTGACCGTCCGTGCGCGGCCGAAGGAGGCGGGCCTGCCCGTGCTGGCGCCGAACGAGAACATCGGCGTCTCGTGGGAGGCCGCGAGCAGTCACCTCTTCGCCGCCGCGTGACCCGGGACAGGGCCCCGGCGTCCGCATTCACCCGAAACCAGTCCGGGAGCCTCCTCTTGATCATCGAAGAGCGCATCTACCGCATCCGTGCCGGCATGCTGGAAGACTATCTGAGGCTCGTCCGCGAGGAGGGGCTGAAGATCCAGCAGCCGACGCTCGGCAACCTGATCGGCTATTTCGTCACCGAGATCGGGCCCCTGAACCACGTGGTGCACATGTGGGGCTACCGGGACCTCGAGGATCGCGCGGAGCGCCGCCGGCAACTGGCGGCGAAGCCGGAATGGCAGGCCTTCCTCCGGAAGCTGACGGCGACGATCGAGACGATGGAGAACCGCATCCTCCTGCCGACCGACTTCTCGCCGATGAAATAGACGCGGCGCGGCCCGGCGTCAGCTCGAGAAGAACTCCCGCAGCACGCCGCCCACGATGTCCGGCGCCTCGAGCAGCAACTGGTGCCTGAGCCGCGGGACGATCAGGAGCTCGGCTCCCGCGATCCGGTCGGCGATCAGCCGGGCGACCCTCGGCCCCGCGCCGATGTCGTTCTCGGCGGTCATGACGAGGGTCGGCACCCTGATCTCGTGGAGCCGGTCCGCGAGATCGTTCTCCGTCAGCACGTGGTAGGCCTTGGCGTAACCCTCCGGGTCGACGGCCTCGAGCCGCGTGCGGCACCCCGCGACGACCTCCGGCGCCTCGCGGACGAACGCCTCGGTGAACCACCGGCGCCTGGCGTAGGCGTCGAAATACTCGCCCGGCGCGAAGGACTGGATGAAGGCCAGCCGCTCCTTGATCTGCGCCTGCTCGGCCGCGGTGCGCCCGGTGGTGGCCGCGATCATCGCCAGCCGCTCGACCCGGTCGGGAAAGCGCAGCGCGAAGGCCTGGGTGATCAGCGCGCCCATCGAGTAGCCGGCGATCGAGACCCGGTCGATGCCGCGCTCGTCGAGAACCCGCGCCACGTCGTCGGTGAAGTCGTCGAGCCGCCAGTTCCCGGCGGGGCTGTGGGAGCCCCCGTGCCCCCGCGCATCGAGCCGCACCGTCCTGAACCGGTCGCGGAAATGCGGCAGCACCGCCTCCCAGTCGTGCAGGCTGCCGCCCACCCCGTGGAGGAGGAGGAGCGGCTTGCCGCTGCCGGCGTCGCGTACGTTCAGGTCCTGCGCCTCTGGCTCGGCGGTCGTGGCTTCGGTCATGTCGGGCGGTCGGAGCGGTTCGGGGCGGAAGGAAGCTGCCGGCCGCGTCGCCGCGGCCGGCTCTGTTCTGCGTCAGGCGGCCTGCCAGGCGTACCAGCGCGAGCCGATCTCCTCGCGGTTCTTCGCCCAGTACTCGATGTCGAGCGTGACGTTCTGCTCCGCGTGCTGGCTCGGCAGGGAGTCCCGGATGTCGGGGTCGAGCAGGTCGGCGGCCTTCGTGTTGATCGGGGCGTAGCCCGACAGCTTCGCCATCTCGGCCTGCGCCTCCGGGCTGACCGCGAGCGCCAGGAACTTCATCGCGGCGTCCTTGTTCGGCGATCCCTTGGGGATGATGAGCAGGTCGGCCGCGGTCAGGTTCTGCTCCCAGGAGATGCCGACGTCGAGCCCGTCCTGCTGCAGCGCATGGATGCGCCCGTTCCAGAACATGCCGATCGGCGCCTCGCCCGAGGCGAGGAGCTGCTGCGACTGGGCGCCGCTGGCCCACCAGATGATCTCGCTCTTGATCGTGTCGAGCTTGGCGAAGGCGCGGTCGAGATCGAGGGGGTAGAGGTCCTCGGGCTTGACCCCGTCCGCCAGCAGCGGGATCTCGAGATTGCCGGGCGCCGACCACTTGTAGAAGGTGCGCTTGCCGGGGAACTTCTTCAGGTCGAACATGTCGGCCCAGCTCTGCGGCTTGCCGCTGCCGAAGCTGGCGTTGTTGAAGCCGAGCACGTAGGCGAAGAAGAAGCTGCCGACCGCATGGTCGGTCACGAAGCGCGGGTCGAGCGCGCTGCGGTCGATCACGTTGAAATCGAGCGGCTCGGCGAGGTCGTTGTTGCCGGCATAGACGCCGAAATCCTGCTCCACGTCGACCACGTCCCACTGGACGCTGCCGCTCTCGACCATCGCGCGCAGCTTGCCGTAGTCCGTCGGCCCGTCCTGCAGGACCTTGATCCCCGTCTCTTTCGTGAACGGCTCGGCCCAGGCCTTGGTCTGGGCGTCCTGCGTCGTCCCGCCCCAGCTGACGAACACGATCTGCCCGTCGGCCGCGCGGGCGACCTTCAGGCTCCCCGGCAGGAAGACGAGCCCTGCAGCCGCGGCCGCGCTGCCCATGAACCTGCGACGATCAATCATGATCTTCCCCATGTCTTTCGATCCCCTGTTCGAGGGACTAGAAGGCCCTCGTGCGTTGGCGCTGTCCGCATGGCTGCCGGACCGGCGGGAGTGCGGCTTCTTTCGTATGCCGTATGATGGTATACAATCTTATTTGAGGTGGCAACGGCGTTGCTGCCGCTGACAGCGGGAAGAGGACGATGACGGGGCAGGCGACATCCATGCGCGTCGAGCGACCAAAGAAATCGCTCCGCGAGCTGGCGCAGGATTCGATGCGGCAGGCGATTCTCAACTTCCGCTTCGTGCCGGGCCAGCGGCTGACGGAGCGGATCCTCTGCGAGGAGCTGGGCGTGAGCCGCACCGTCGTGCGCGAGGTGCTGCGCTACCTGGAGGCCGAGGGCCTCGTCGAGGTCACGCTCCACAAGGGGCCCATCGTGGCGCCCATCCGCCCGCAGGACGTGGAGCAGATCTACGAGCTGCGCTCGCTGCTGGAGAGCGTCGCCGCCCGCGATTGCGCCCGCAGCGCCGATCCCGAGGCGCTGGCCAAGCTCGAGCGCTGCGTCGACGATCTCCGGACGGCCCTCTCGGGCGCGCCGCTCGATTCGCTCCGCGCCACGACCGCCTTCTACCGCGAGATGTTCGCGGCGGCGGGAAAGCACATCGCCTGGGAGATGTTCGAGGCGCTGAACGTGCGCATCAACGCGCTGCGGGCGATCACGATCTCGCAGCCGGGCCGGCGCGCCAAGGCCGCGGAGGAGGTCCAGAAGCTCTTCGAGGCGATCTCAGCGCGGGACGCCGATCTCTCCGCCCGCCTCTCCGCCGATCATGTCGAGCACGCGATGGACGTGGCGCGCGACTTCCTGAAGGAGCTGGAAGCCGACGAGGACGTGCTGACGAGGCGCCTGGCCACCTTCGCGGGCGGCGGGACCGCTCCGGCATAGGCGCGTCGGCGCGAGGCCGTCAGGCGGAGACCTGGTGCCCGGCCGGGGCAGCGGCCGGGGCCGCCATCTGCGGGTTCTCGTCGACGAAGCGGGTGTGGACGCCGTCGGCGGCGAACCGCTCGTCGGTCAGCAGCGCCAGCAGGAAGTCGCGGTTCGATTCGATGCCGGTCAGGGTCGTGGCGGCGAGGGCGGCCACCAGCCTGTCGATCGCCTGCTGCCGCGTCGTGCCCCGGGCGATGACCTTGGCGACGAGAGGGTCGTAGTGCGGCGTCACGGCGTCGCCCGAGCGCAGGCCGCAATCGATCCGCAGGTCGGGCGTCGCATCGGGGAAGCGCAGGGTCTCGATCCGCCCGGGCCGCGGCAGGAAGCCTTTGGCGGGGGATTCCGCGTAGAGCCGCGCCTCGATCGCGAAGGGGCTGGGGCCGGGCCCGACCACCTCCGGCAGGTCGGACAGCTCGTCGCCCCTCGCCAGCCGCAGTTGCAGCGCGACGAGATCGACGTCGGTCGCCATCTCCGTCACGGGATGCTCGACCTGGATGCGCGTGTTCATCTCGAGGAAATAGAAGCGCCGCGTCGCGGGGTCGAAGACGAACTCCAGCGTGCCGGCGCTGCGGTAGTCGACGCGCCGGGCCAGCGCGATCGCCGCCTGCTGCATGTCCGTGCGGGTCGGCGCGTCGAGGAGCGGCGCCGGGCTCTCCTCGACGATCTTCTGGAAGCGGCGCTGCGCCGAGCAGTCGCGCTCGGGAAACACCGTGACGCGGCCGTCGCCGAGGCCGAAGACCTGGATCTCGACGTGGCGGGCGCGGGCGACGTAGTGCTCGAGATAGACCGCGTCGCTGCCGAAGGCGCGCGCCGCCTGGACGCGCGTGCGCTCGACGGCCTGGGCGAGCTGGCCCGGCTCGTCGACCCGGCTCATCCCGATGCCGCCGCCGCCTGCCGCGGCCTTGACGAGGAGCGGATAGCCGACCTCGTCCGCGACCGAAGCGAGCCGGCCGTCGTCCTCCCGCCGGAGCACCCCCGAGCCCGGCAGGACCGGCACGCCGGCGGCTTTCGCCGCCGCGCGCGCCTCGCCCTTGTCGCCCATGGCGGCGATGGTCTGCGGGCGCGGCCCGACCCAGGCGAGGCCCGCCTCCTCGACGGAGGCGGCGAACTCGGCGTTCTCGGACAGGAAGCCGTAGCCGGGATGGACCGCGTCGGCGCCCTCGGCACGCGCCGCCGCGAGGATCGCGGCGCCGTCGAGATAGCTCAGCCGCGCCGGCGCCGGGCCGATCGCGACGGCGCGGTCGGCGAGCGTGACGTGGCGGGCCGCCTCGTCCGCCTCCGAATGGACCGCCACGGTGCGCAGGCCGAGGCTGCGGCAGCTCTCGATGACCCGGCAGGCGATCTCGCCCCGGTTCGCCACCAGCACGGTCTTCATGCGGCCGTCTCCCTGTTGCCGTTCGCGTCGTCGAGGAAGCCCTCGATGAAGGCCGCCGTCGCCTCCGGGGCTTCGTGCGGAAGCCAGTGGCCGGCCTCCGCGATCATCCGCAGCGTGACGGCGGGGTAGAGGCTCTCGAGCCGCTCCGTGTATCCCTCGAGGCCGCGGACATAGGCGTCGTGCTCGCCCCAGACGGTCGCGAGCGCCTCGACCGGCCGTTCCGCCAGCGCGAGGCACAGCGCGTCGGACTGGGCGTAGCGGCGGCCGCGGGTGCGGGTGGCGGCGACGTTGCGCTCCTGCATGAGCACCGCCTCGTCGTCGACGAGGGCGGGCCGCGACAGCATCACGCGGCCGAGATTGTTGCGGTGGACCTCGCGGCGGGCGTCGCGGTCCATGCCCTCGCGCAGGCTCATCAGGCCCTCGACGGCGTTGAACGGCAGGCCGATGCCGGAGGGGCCGAGCAGCACGAGGCGCCGCGGCCGCGGCATGCCCTCCGAGCCGGCAAGCCGGGCGCAGAGGGCGCCGGCCACCACCGTCCCGAAGGAAAAGCCGACGATGTCCACGGGGGCGCCGGGACCGAGAAGGTCGCGAAGGCCCGAGGCCAGCGCGGCCGCCAGCGCCTGCAGGACGTCGCCCTCCGGCGGATCGTCGGAATCCCCGTAGCCCGGCATGTCCGGGCAGATCACGCGCCGGCTCTCGGCGAGGCGCGGAATGACGCGCAGGAAATGCGTCCACGACCCGAAGCCGCCGTGCAGCATGACGAGGGGAGGGCGCTCGCCGCCTGCCTCGCCCTGTGCCTCGCCTCGTGCATCGCCCCTTGCATCGCCCCATGTCCGCCAGACCGTGTGGCGACCATCGAGGCGCGTGCGGGAGACGGCGGCGGCGCGCTCGAGCGCCGCGACCGCGGGCGGCGGCGGCGCCACGGCCGGCTGCGGCGCGCTCATCCGCCGGCCGCCCCCGACGTGTCCGGCTGCGCCACCTCGGCCGAGCCGGCGAAGACCTGCGCGTCGCCGACGCGGCCGGTCAGGACGACGCGGACGCGCGTCCCCTCGACCGCCTCGACCACGCCCTCCACGACGACCACGTCGCCCGGCCGGACGGGCTTCAGGAAGCGTCCCGTGATCTCGCGGACGAGACGATCCGGCCCGGCCCAGTCGGTGACGCACTGGCCCGCGAAGCCCATGGTCAGCATGCCGTGGGCGATCACGCCGCCGAGCCCCGCCTCGACGGCGAAGGGCTGGTCGTAGTGGATGCGGTTGTAGTCGCCCGAGGCGCCCGCATACATCACGAGCTGGCGCGTCGTCACCGGCTCCTTGCGGAGCTCGAACGTGTCGCCGGCGCGGATCTCCCGGCCCGCTGCGTCCGTGCCGCCCATCGGCCGTCCTCAGCGCTGCAGGGTGGAATCGAAGGCCTGCTGGAGCTCCGACTGGCCGATGATCTGGGCGGTCCTGTCGTGGCCCGCGTGCAGCACGTGGGTCTCGAGGTCGCGCAGGTAGCGGCTCAGGGGGAACTCGTCGAAGAGGGCGGTCGAGCCCGCGGCGTGGATGATCTTGTGCGACAGCTCGAAGGCGACGTGGGCCGCCGTCGACTTGGCGCTCATCGCCAGGAGCTCGGCCTCCACGACCGACTTCGTCTTGAAGGCGCGGATGGCGTCGTGGAAGATCGAGGCGGCCGCGTCGAGGGCGATCTTCATCTCGCCGGTGCGCATCTGGATGAGGTCGGCGCCGCCGCGGCCCCGGCCGACGACGTAGTCGCGGTACCAGGTGTACATGCCCTCGGTCGTGCCGAGATAGTTCGCGGTGAAGCCGAGGTGGAACTTGCCCTGCCAGCGCTGGCGCGGGTAGTCGCCCGGCGCGCCGAGGACGTGGCTGTCGGGCACGAACACGTCGTCGAGCGTGATCACCGGGCTGTCGGCGCAGCGCATGCCGGAGGGGCGGTACCAGTCCGTGTCGATCGTCACGCCTTCCATGTCCGGCGTGATGATCACCATCTGGTGGTTGTCGAGGTAGTTCTCGACGCCCTCGATGGCCACGAAGATGACGGCGAAGCCGAGCCCGCTGCCGTTCGTGGCGTAGTTCTTCTCGCCGCGCACCACGTAGCCGCCGTCGACCCGGCGGGCGGTGGTGTTCATCATGTACATGTGCTTGCGCTTGGCTTCCGAGCCGACGAAGGAGCCGAGATACGGCTTCTCGAAGATCGGCTTGATGAAGCGCTCGCGCTGCTCGTCGGTGCCGAGCTGGTTGACCGCCCAGGCGGTGTGGTTGTGCACCTGGTAGCAATGGGCGGTGCCGCTGCAGCCCCGCGCGATGACGCGGAGCGCCTGCAGGTAGGTCGCGGGATCCTCGTCGCTGTCGAGGTTGCTGCCCTTGCCGCCGATCTCCTTCGGCAGCGTCGTCGCCAGCCAGCCGCGCTCGAACAGCTCCTGGATGTTCTCGTCGGGCAGCACGCTGCGCGCGTCGTAGTCGCGCCCGCGCGGCCGGAAGTTCTCGATCGCGAGCGCTCCGAGTTCCCTGATGTCGTCGCGCTCGAGCGCGTCTACCGGATCGATCACTGGAAGACCCCTTGTTCTTGCCGTTTCGCCTGACGTCGCGAGCATCACCGCCTCGTCTCCGGACCGCCGCTCACGTAGATGACCTGGCCGTTCACGAACGAGGCCTCGTCGCTGCACAGGAAGCAGACGAGGTTGGCGACGTCGCGCGGGACGCCGACCCTGCCGATCGCGATGTTCTTGGCCCGCTGCGCCTTGTAGTCCTCGGGCGAGAAGCCCAGCCGCTCGGCCGTCTTGCGGGTCATCTCGGTGTCGATGAAGCCGGGGGCGACGCAGTTCACGTTGATGTTGAAGCGTCCGAGCTCGAGGGCGAGGGTGCGCGTGAAGCCCTGGATGCCCGCCTTGGCGGTCGAGTAGTTGAGCTGGCCGCGATTGCCGAGCGCCGAGGTCGAGGAGACGCTGACGATCTTGCCGTAGCGGTTCTCGACCATGTGCTTCTGGGCCGCCGAGGTGCACAGATAGGCGCCCTTGAGGTGGACGCCGATCACCGTGTCCCAGTCGTCCTCGGACAGCTTGTGCACGAGGTTGTCGCGCGTCACGCCGGCATTGTTGACGAGGATGTCGACCGATCCGCAGTGCCCGGCGACCTCGGCCACGGCGGCGTCCACCGAGGCCTTGTCGGTCACGTCGCAGGCGAGGCCGATGGCCTTGACGGAGAACCGGGATTCGAGCGAGGCGGCCGCCTCCTTCACCGCCGCTTCGTCGAGGTCGAACAGCCCGATGGCGGCGCCGTCCTCGGCGAACCTCTCCGCGATCGCCAGGCCGATCCCGCGGGCTCCCCCCGTCACGATCGCCGTCCGGCCCGACATCCTGCCACCCATCGCCGTCCCCCTGTCCCGTGTCGTGTTCTCTCGGCCCCCGCGCCACGATGCGCGTCGGCCCTTATGTCTCGTGCAAAATAAGCACGATCATGAATGATTGTCACTATCACTTTTGGCGTTTGTACCCGTCGGCGGCGGGGCAATCCGTCTCGGCACCGCGATGCACCCGGGAAGGCGCCGTCCGCGCGCCTCAGGCGTCCGGCCCGGCCGAGGCCGTGACGCGGCCGACGATGCGCAGCCCGTATCCCTCGAGCGCGACGATCGGCTTGGTGGAGCTGTTGAGGAGGAGCATCTCGCGCACGCCGAGGTCGCTGAGGATCTGGGCACCGGTGCCGTAGTCGCGGATGTCGCTGCCGCTCATCCGGGCGTCCTCGTCCATGCGGGCGAGCACCTCGGACGGGCTGCTCCGGTGGGTCTCGCGCATCAGCACGACGACGCCGCGCCCCTCCTCGCCGATCCGCCGCATCGCGGCGTAGACGCCGCCGCCGTGCGAGAACGAGGTGTCGCCGACGATGTCGTCGAAGAGATTGACCGCGTGCACCCTGACGAGCACGGGCCGGCCGTCGTCGACCCGGCCCTTCACGAGCGCCACGTGCTCCACCTGGTCGATCAGGTTGCGGTAGACGACGACCTCGAACGTGCCGCCGTGCCGGCTCTCCAGCGTGCGCTGCATCACCCGCGTGACGAGCCTCTCGCTGCGGTGGCGGTAGGCGATCAGGTCGGCGATGGTGGCGATCCGGATGTCGTGGCGCCGGGCGAACTCCATGAGCTGGGGGAGCCGCGCCATCGTCCCGTCGTCGTTCATGATCTCGCAGATCACGCCGGAGTCGCCGGCGCCGGCGAGGCGGGCGAGATCGACCGCCGCCTCGGTGTGGCCGGCGCGCACGAGGACGCCGCCGTCGCGCGCGACGAGCGGGAAGACGTGGCCGGGCGAGACGAGATCGGCGGGCGTCGCCGCGGGATCGACGGCAGCGGCGATCGTGCGGGCGCGGTCGGCGGCGGAGATGCCGGTGGTCACGCCCTCGCGCGCCTCGATCGAGACGGTGAAGGCGGTGCCGGTCCGGCTTTCGTTGCCCCGCGCCATCAGGGGCAGGCCCAGCGCCTCGACGCGCTCCCGCGCCAGCGCGAGGCAGATCAGGCCGCGGCCGTGCCGCGCCATGAAGTTCACGGCCGCCGCGTCGGCAAAACGGGCCGGCACGACGAGATCGCCCTCGTTCTCGCGGTTCTCGTCGTCTACGAGAATGATCATCCGCCCCTGCCGGGCGTCTTCGATCACGTCCTCGATCGGGGACAGGGCGGCGCCCGGCTCGTCCGTCACTGCGGCCATCGCTCTCCTCCGGGCGCTTCGACCTGCCTGCCGCCGTCGAAGCCGCTTCTTGTGGTGAGTCGCATCACCATATTGCATTGATCTTCGATGATACAATCTGCCAACAATGGTTCAAGAGCGAGCGAGGCGCCGGGCCGCGCCGCGGGGGAGGGGGCGCCGTTGGAGTCGGGTTCCGGAGTGGCGCCGTCCGAGGCGAGGTCGGGGCGCTTCGTGGCGATGTTCCTCGTGCTCGCGCTGCTCTTCGCGATGGGCCAGTTCCACCGCTCCTCCGGCGGCGTGCTCGCGACCGTCTTCGCCGGCGAGTTCGACCTGCCGCCCGACATTCTCGGCCTGGTGATCGGCGCGATGTTCGTGGCGCAGGGCGCGGGACAGATCCCCGCCGGCGTGCTGCTCGACCGCTTCGGCACGCGGCTGATGGCGCCGGGGATGAGCCTCTTCGCCGTGGCGGGCTGCTTCGTCGTGGCCGGCGCGCAGCAATGGGGCGTGCTGCTGGCCGGCCGCGTCATGATCGGCTTCGGCTTCGCTGCGGCCCTCATGGGCAGCCTGTCGCTGCTCTCGCGCTGGGCGCCGCCGGCCGCCCTGTCCACGCTGACAGGCCGCTTCCTGTTCCTCGGGCTGATCGGCGGCATCATGGCGACCTCGCCCTTCGCCTACGTCATCGAGACCTTCGGCTGGCGCAGCGCCTATGTCGGGATGGGCCTCGCCACGCTGTTCGCGGCCGGGCTCGCGGCCTTGGTGGTGCGCGACGTGCCGCCCGGCGCGCGGACGCGGCCGTCGGGCCCGCCGATGACGCTGGCCGAGGGCTGGCGCGGCTTCCTCATGGTCCTGCGCTCGCGCAGCCTGCGGCCGATCCTCGTCGTCGCGCCCGTGCTCTACAGCCCCAACCAGGTCCTCCTGGGGCTCTGGGCGTCGCCCTATCTCAAGGACGTCCACGGGCTCGGGACCATCGAGCGCGGCCACGCCCTGACGGCCATGGTGGTGGCGATGAGCCTCGGCGTGCTCGCCTACGGGCCGATCGAGCGCTTCGTGAACGCGCGGCGACCCGTCGTCGCCGGCGGCGCGCTCTGCGTCTGCGCCGCCTTCGTCGGACTGGCCCTGGCGGGCGGCTCCTCGGCCCTCGTCGCCACGGCCCTGTGCGTGATGGCGATCGTGTCCTCGACCTTCTTCGTCGTGGTGCTCGCCCACGCGCAGAGCCTCTTCGCCGTGGAGTTCGCCGGCCGGGTGGTCTCGGCGATCGGCGTGCTCGCGATCAGCGGCATCTTCGCCTTCCAGTTCCTGACCGCGCTGCTCCTGTCGCAGTTCCCCGGTGCCGCCGGGACGACGGCGAGCGAGACCGGCTACCGGGTGATGTTCGCGATCATGGCGGCGATCTATCTCGGCGTGGCGCTCGTCTACAGCCGGGTGCCGGAGACGGCGGAGGGGCGCTGAGGCGTCTCCCCCGGCCGCATGGTTGCCGTGCGGAACCGTCCGGCCCTGCAGAGCAGGCCCTAGAAGCGCGGCCGCCGCTTTTCGCGGAAGGCCGCGACGCCCTCGGCGAACTCGCCGCCGGCGAAGCACAGCGCCTGCAGCGTCTCCTCGCTCTCCATCGCCGCCTCGAGCGACTGCGGCGCGAGCGCCGTCTGCCGCTTGACCAGGGCGAGGGCGTGGGGCGGCAGCGCGCAATACTCCCGCGCGACATCGAGGGCGACGTCGGCGACCCCGCCGGTCGGGGCGAGCTCGTCGGCGAGGCCGATCCGCACGGCCGTCTCGCCCGTCACGTTCTGCGCGCGCATCAGGAGCTGCGCCGCGCGGTGTGGGCCGACGCGGCGCGGCAGCAGGTGGCTGACCGCGAAATCCGGGCCGATGCCGACCTTGAGGAACGGAAACCCGATCGTCGTGCCCGCATCGACGACGACCGTGTCGGCCGCCATGGCGAGGCCCGCGCCGGCGCCCATCGCGAAGCCCTCGACGGCGGCCACGATCGGCGTGTCGCATTCCAGCATCGCCCTCACGAGGCCGTGCCCGGCGCGGATCCGGCGCCGCCCGGCGGCGGGCGTCGTGCCCTCGAGGCTCGCAAGGTCGCCGCCGGCGCAGAAGCTTCCGCCGGCGCCGGCGAGCACGATGCAGCGCGTGGCATCGTCGGCGGCCGCGGCCGCAAGGCGCTCGAGGATCGCCGCCCGCAGCTCGGCCGACAGCGCGTTGCGCTTCTCCGGCCGGTTGAGCGTCAGCCGGCATATGCCGGCGTCCGGACGGTCGACCGTCACCAGATCCATCTGCCGTTCTCCCGTCTGGCCGCTTCCGGCCGTCATCGCGTGGCGGCCGGCTCGGCGCGTGCGGGCGCCGCGCCGGAGGCGGCGAGGGGCGTGTCGGCCAGGCCGAGCCGCGCTCTGGCGTCCTCGCGCAGCTTGAACTTCTGGACCTTGCCGGTTCCGGAGGTCAGCGGCAGCTCGTCCACCATGAAGACGTGCGCCGGCATCTTGTAGCTGGCGAGCTTCGGCTTGAGGAAGGCCACGACCTGGTCGGGCTCGAGCGCCGTTCCGGGCGTCGGCACGACATACGCGATGCCGACATCGCCCTCGCCGGGCAGGGGAACGCCGACCACGGCGCAGCCGTCGACGCCCGGGCAGGTGGCGAGGACGTACTCGATCTCGGCGGGGGCGACGTTGAAGCCGCGCGACTTGTAGCCGTCGCCCAGCCGGCCGATGAAGGTCAGGCGCCCGTCCTCGTCGATCGTGCCGACGTCGCCCGTCCGGAACCAGCCGTCGGGGGTCAGCACGGCGGCCGTCTCCTCGGGCTTCTTGTAGTAGCCGATCATGTTGCAGTAGCCGCGCGCCCAGATCTCGCCCTGCGCGTTCGGCGGCTGGTCCTCCAGCGTCTCGGGATCGACCGTCTTGAGCTCGATGTCGGGCAGGGCCCAGCCTTGCGTGGCATGCCGGATCTCGCGCGGGTCGTCCCAGCGGTTGCGCGTCAGCACCGTCGTCGTCTCGGTGAGGCCGTAGCCGGTCATGATGCCGGGAATGCCGAGATCGTCGGTCGCCGCGTCGAGCACGGCCGCGTCGACGCTGAGGACGAAGCCGATCCGCAGCGACGAGCGGTCCCGGCGGTGCAGGTCGGGGTGGGCGAGAAGCTGGCGGATGATCGGCGGCAGGAGGTGCATGGCCGTCACCTTCTCCCGCTCGATGGCCGCGAGGCAGTCGCCGGCGTCGAACTGCTCCCCCAGCACCACCTTCGCGCCGCGCACCCACAGCGGCAGGATGCCGTTCATGGTGGCCATCGAGCCGAACAGCGGGATGCCCATGTACAGGCAGTCGTCCTGCGTGAAGTCGACGCGGATGCCGATGTCCCAGGCCTTGCGCCAGACGGCGTGGCCGATCATCGCCCCCTTGGGCAGTGCCGTCGTGCCGGAGCTGTAGGCGATGATCGAGGGCTGCGCGGGGTCCTCCTCCATCGGCGGCAGCGGCAGGTCCGCCGGCGCCGGACCCGAGAAGTCGCTGACACCCGAGAAGCCGTCCGGCGGCCGGTCGCAGCAGATCGCCCAGCGCAGCATCGGCAGGGCCGGCGAGGCGAGCTCGCCCGGCCTGCCGTCGCGGATCGCCGGCGCCAGGGTCGACAGCTCGCCGAGGAAGTCGCGGAAGGCGCCGTCGCCCGGCACGAAGACGGCGCGGCTGTCCGACTGCGCGAGCTGGTAGGCGATCTCGTCGATGCGCAGGCGCGTGTTGATCATCACGGCGACGACGCCCATCTGGGCCGCCCCGAGCCAGCACCACACGAATTCGGGACGATTGGGCATGAGAATCGCGATCTTGTCGCCGCGCTCCAGGCCCAGCCCGGCAAGGCGGGCGGACATTGCATCCGCCTGCGCCTTCACGTCTGCGAAGTCGTAGCGCCGGTCGCGAAAGACGAGAGCGTCCCGCGTGCCGTGCCGCTCGCTCAGCTCGGCGAGCGATTGTGCGTAGGTGCGGCCGATGAAGGGATTATTCACGCCGGACAACCTCCCTTTCGTTCTTTGGATGTTGGCAACGGCGCCGGAAGGGCAGACGCTGCGGAAGGAAGCTTCAAGACGGGCGGCCGTTTTGCTATTGCACCATTGCCCGAATTCCTGCGGCGGCTCGGCAGCCGGCGAGAGGCATCCGAGCGCGGGCCGGACGACCGCCGCGACTTTGTGCGTATTGGAATGATAATGCGTCCCGGTGATAATGCTGTCAATGTACCCTATCGTGACGGGTACAATTTATTCGAATCGAACCGGGAGCCTGAAAGCTGGAGACGTTAGCGAGCATGTGGACCCCCGACATCGGCAGGGTCGAAGGGCCCCGCTACCTGGCCCTCGCGAGCGCGATCACCGAGGCGATCGACAGCGGCGCGCTGAGGCCCGGCGCGCAGCTGCCCCCGCAGCGCGAGCTCGCCCAGCGGCTGAACGTGACCGTCGGAACGGTCGGCCGCGCCTACAACATCGTCAAGGCGCGCCAGCTCGTGACCGGCGAGGTCGGCCGCGGCACCTTCGTGCGCGAGAACCCCGCCGACGGCGCCCTGCCGAACTACCTGCCGGAGCGCCAGCCGGGCACGATCGACTTCGCCTGCTACGCGGCCGCGTCGCAGGGGCTGGCCGAGGCGGTGACGGCAACGCTCGGCGACGTCGCGGCGCGGTCGATGCTCCTGCCCCTGCACAAATATCCGCCGGCCCCCGGCTTTCTCACCCACCGCGCCGCGGGCGCGACGTGGATGGCGCGCGCCGGCCTCGAGGTCGCGCCCGAGCGGGTGATGGTGTGCAACGGCGCCCAGCAGGCGCTGATGGTGGCGCTGACGGCGATGACCGGCCGCGACGACGTCGTGCTGACCGAGCGGCTCGCCTATTCCGGCCTGAAGGCGCTGGCGACCCTGCTGGACCGGCCGCTGCACGGCGTCGAGATCGACGAGCAGGGCCTCGTGCCCGCCGCGCTCGAGGAGGCGATCGTGGAGACCGGCGCCCGGCTCGTCTACCTGCAGCCGACGGTGCACAACCCGACCGGCGCGATGATGCCCGAGGAGCGCCGGCGCGCCATCGCGGCGATCCTGCAGCGCCACCAGGTCACGGCGATCGAGGACGACGGCCATATCGGCGCGCTGCGCGACAGGCCGGCGCCGCTGGCGCAGTTCGCGCCGGACTGGGTGATCTACGTCAACGGCCTGTCGAAGTGCATCAGCCCGGCGCTGCGCGTCGCCTATGTCGCGAGCCCCGGCTGGCTGTTCGAGCGCCTGGCCAACACGCTGCACGCGCTGACGCTGTCCAACTCGCCGATCCTCGGGGAGGCGGCCGCCGTGCTGATCAACAACGGCACCGCCGACGCCATCGCCGACCGCTACCTCGTCGCCCTCGCGGAGTGCCACGAGGCGATCGGCGCGCGGCTCGGCTCGACGCCGCACACGGCCCATCCCGCCGGCTTCTACGTCTGGATCGAGCTGCCGCCGCACTGGACCTCGCTCGAGTTCTCGGAGGCCGCGCGCCGCGCCGGCGTCTCGGTGGTGCCGGCCGACAATTTCTCGGCCGACGGCGTTCCGCCGCGCGCGGTGCGCGTCTCGGTGAACCCGACCCAGCGCCTCGAGGTCATCGAGAAGGGGATCGACGCGCTGGTGCGCCTGATGGAGGAGCGGCACGCGCCGCCCCTCACGGTCTGACCGCCGCCACGCCGGCCCGCGGGGCGCCGATGCCCGCTCAGCGCTCGTAGCGGCCGACGATCGCGACCGAGCAGACGTTCTGGTGCGGCGCGCCGCCGAGATTGTGCGTGAGGCCGAGCTTGGGGTCGGCGACCTGCCGCTCGCCGGCGCGGCCGAGAAGCTGCAGGTACATCTCGTAGACCATGCGCAGGCCCGAGGCGCCGATCGGGTGGCCGAAGCACTTGAGCCCCCCGTCGATCTGGCACGGCAGGCCGCCGTCGGCGTCGTAGAAGCCGTCGAGCACGTCGCGCCACGCCTCGCCCTCCTTGGAGAGGTAGAGGTCCTCCATCGTCACGAGCTCGGTGATCGAGAAGCAGTCGTGCACCTCGGCGAGGCCGATCTCCTCGCGCGGGTTGCTGACGCCGGCTTCCTTGTAGGCGCGCTGGCTGGCGATCCGGGCGGTCAGGAAGTGGCTGCCGTCCCAGGTGTTGAAGCCCGAATTCGACGCCGTTCGAGACGGCGAGCTGCAGCGCCTTGATCGTCACGAGGTCGTGCTTGCCGAGGCTCTTCGCGATCTCGGGCGTCGTCACGATGGCGCAGGCCGCGCCGTCGCTGACGCCGCAGCAGTCGAAGATGCCGAGCGGCTCGGCGACCATCGGCGCGTTGACGACGCGGTCCTCGGTGATCCGGTTGCGCAGGTGCGCCTTGGGGTTCTTCGAGCCGTTCTCGTGGCTCTTCACCGATACGTGCGCCATGGCCCGCTTGAGCTCGTCGGCGGGGATGCCGTGCTTGGCGCGGTAGGCGGCGGCGAGCTGGGCGAAGGCGCCCGGCGCGGTGTAGTTCGCCCACCACATGGAGTTCAGGACGCCGCGGCTGCGCTGCGGCAGGCCGCCATAGCCGGTGTCCTTGAGCTTCTCGACGCCGAGCGCCAGCGCGATGTCGCAGGCGCCGGAGGCGACCGCGTAGGCGGCGCCGCGCAGGGCCTCCGAGCCGCTGGCGCAGAAATTCTCCACCCGCGTCACCGGGATGTTCGGCAGCCGCAGGGCGAAGGAGAGCGGCAGCCCGCCCTTGCCCGCGTGGATCTCCTCGATCGCCGTGGCGAGCCACGCCGCCTCGATCATCGGCGTCTCGATGCCGGCGTCGCGGATGCACTCCTGGTAGGCCTCGACGATGAGGTCCTCCGGGTCGCTGTCCCACCGCTCGCCGAACTTCGAGCAGCCCATGCCGATGATCGCGACCTTGTCCTTGATGCCGCTGGCCATGCTCAAGCCCTCCCGCTCTCGTGCTGCGCCGCCGCCTGGTCGTCGGCCGGAACGGCCTTCCAGAAGTACCGGCGGAAGCCGCGCTTCTCGTCGTATTCCTTGACGCGGAACATCATCCGCATCTCCTGCCCGACCTCGAGGCTGCCCTTGTCGACGTCTGTGAAGTTGGCGAACATCCGGCCGCCCCCGTCGAACTGGATGAGGCCGTAGTGCCCCGGCGGGTCCGGCGTGAAGGTCAGGTGGTCCGCCGACCAGGTGACGATGCGGGCCGGCATGTCCGCGAAGCGGAAGGGATCCTGCGAGTTCATGTCGTTGCAGTTGGGGTTCACGCAGACCCGGCTGCGCGGGAACTGCCTGGTGCCGCAGGTCCGGCATTCGCCGCCGACGAGGCCGAACAGCATGTCGCGGCGGCGGTAGAGCTGCGTCAGCGCCGTCTGGTGGTCGACCTCGGCGCGCATGCCGAGCTCGCGCTCGACGAGGCCGTTGAACGACAGGTAGCGGCCGTAGTCCTCCTCCTCGCGGCGCGCGGGCGAGCCAGCCGCTGACGCCCCTGCCGGCCTTCCCGGCGAGCGCCTCCGTGGTGCGCAGGACGAGGACGTCGCAGCCGTGGCCGAACGAGGCGACGACGATCGTCTGGCCCGGCGCGGCGCGCTCGAGCACGTCCGCCAGGACGAGCAGGGGATGCGCGCTGCCCGCCTCGCCGACCGTGCCGAGGAGCGGGTCGACGAGGCTCTCGGCGCCGAAGCCGAGGCGGTCGCGCACCTTCTCGGCGGCCGCGGGCAGGGTGGTCGGCATCACGAGGTGGTCCACCGTCTCCGCGGCGAGCCCCGCCTTCTCCAGCGCCCGCGACACGATCTCCGGGACGATCCTGAGGAAGCCCTCGTCGCGGACCCAGCGCTCCTCCCAGTGATAGTCGAACTCCTCGGTCTGGCCGCGGTAGTGATCGACGAAGTCGATGCTCGCCGATTCCGACGCGACGAGCTCGGCGATCGGGCGCTCGCGGCCGACCGTGAAGGCGGCCGCCGCGTCGCCGTGGCGCGTCTCGTGCGGCGAGCCGGACCTGGTGCGGCGGTGGTCCGAGGCGACGACGAGGATCTCGTCGCCGTCGGTGCGGCCCTCCGCCGTCTTCAGGGCGGTGAGGAGGGCCGAGGTCCCGGCGCGCTGCGAGCCGCCGATGTCGAGGCCGGCGACCTCGCCGAGATCGAGCGCCGCCGCGACGATCCCCGCGTTCTGGCGGTCCTGGAAGGGCAGCGTGGTCGAGCCGAGATAGAGCGCGCCGATCCGGGATTCGGCCGCAGGCAGTCGCGTGCCGCCTCGACGGCCATGGTGAGCGTGTCCTCGTCCCAGTTGCAGATGGCGCGCTCGCCCTTGGCGCGGGCCGCCGCGCCCGGCTGGTTCCAGCGATGCGCCTCGGCGATCGTGCGGCGGGCCAGCCGGAGGCGCGGAACGTAGGCGCCGAAGGATGTGATTCCGATCATCGGTCTTCCCTAGCTTCGAAACGTCGTGCCGCCGGTGCCCCGGCCCTGATCCGCCGGCCGCAGAAGGCCGACTTCCCAGTCCAGGTAGCGGCGCATGGCTGCCTCGCCCTTGTCGTAGGGCGCATCGACGACGTCGCCGGGCGCGGCCGCAAGGCCGTCGAGGCCCGTCGCCAGCGCCTCGCCGAGCGCGGCCCAGGCGGCGGTGCCGCCGGACAGGATGCGGACATGCGCGTGGCCGAGGTCGCGCAGCGTCGCGGCGGCGAGGAGCGCCTGCCGCTCGTCGCGGGCGGTCACGACGATGTCGTCCTCCGGCCGCGCGACGTTGCCGATGCCGTCCTCGAGCCAGCCGCGCGGCAGCCAGGTCGCGCCGGGGACGTGGCCGGCGGCGAAGTGGCGGCTCGTGCCGACGTCGACGAGGCGCAGGTCGTGTCCGCCGCGCAGGCGGCGACGAAGATCCGCCGCATCGACGGTGGCCACCGCGGCGCGGAGCGGGGCGAGCGCCTGCTCGACCGCGCGGCGGCGCTCCCTCTCGGCGGGCAGGCCCTGCGCCAGCCAGGCGGGCATGCCGTCCTGCAGAACCGAGACGCGGGGAAAGCCCATGCGGCGATACCAGTAGGCGGCGAGGAAGGCGCGGGCGTCGCCGCCGTCGACGAACACGATCGCAGCGCCCGGCACGGCGGCGAAGTCGTCCGCCCGCTGCACGGCCTGCCCGCCCGGCAGCGCGACCGCGCCGGGAACGTGGCCGCGCCGGAAGTCGTCGAGCGAGCGCACGTCGAAGACATGAGGGATGTCCGCCCCGTCGAGGCGGTCAGCCAGCGTGGCCGCGTCCGTTTCCGTCGCGCCGACGGAAAGAGCGAGCGCCCGCGCCCGCTCCGTCGTCTCGCCATGTGCGGGCGGAACGGCACCGGCCGGGCCGGCACCCGTTTCGACGGGGTGGCCCGCGAGCCGCCAGCCCATCGTGCCGTTCTCGAGCGCGACGACGTCGTCGAAGCCCAGGAGCCGGGCGGTGGCGGTGGCGATGATCGAGCGGGTGCGGCCGGCGCAGTTGACGACGACGCTTCCGTTCTCCGCCTTGAGCCCGGGCAGGTGCAGCGCCAGGTCGAAGCCCGGCGTCGCGCGCGCCCCGGGCAGGTGGTGGCCGGCGAACTCCTCGACGGTCCGCACGTCGCAGATGGCGGGGCGCTCGCCCGCCGCCAGCCGCGCGGCCAGCCCGTCCGGCGTGACGTAGGGGATCCGCTCCTCTTCGAGGATGCGCTCGCCGAAGTGCTTGCAGGGCACGTTCGTGCCGGTCGCCACGTCGCCGACGGCCCGCCAGGCGGCGAGGCCACCCTCGAGGCACCGGAGATCGCGGTAGCCGAGGCCGGCGAGCGTGGCGGCGGCGAGGGCCGCGCGCCGGTCCGGGCCGTACGGGGTCTCGCCGCCGCCGTCGTAGAGCACGATCGGTGTGCGCCGGTGCGGCACGAGCTCCGCGATGCGGAACTCGATCAGGCGCCGCGGCAGGCTCGTGGCGCCGGGAATGTGCCCCGCCTCCGCCTCGCCGGCCTCGCGCACGTCGAGAAGCGCCCACTCACGGCGCGGCCACGCCCCTTCCGGGCGCGCGAGGAGGTCGCGCAGCGCCTCGCCCCCACGGTCGTGGCGGGCGTCTTCATGTCGAGGCGATGCGGCTGTCGGCGCCGCGATAGACCATGGTCCGCCGGTGGAAGAACACGTCGCGCCCGTCCGCATCCCTGCCGCGCGCCTCCTGGACCAGGAGCTCCATGCTGCCGGACCTCCCCTGCTTGTCGACGACCTCGACGAAGCGGATGTCGCAGGTCAGCCGGTCGCCGGCGACGATCGGCCGGACGTAGCGGAAGGACTGCTCGCCCGCCAGGACGCGGCGGCGGTCGAGATGCCGTGTCCACTCCGGCTCTTCCGGCGGCAGGAAGCTGACGGGGAAGGTCGGCGGCGCGACGATGTCGGCGTAGCCGTGGGCGCGGGCCGCGGCGGGGTCGCGGAAGATCGGGTTCGGGTCGCCGATCGCCTCGGCGAACTTGACGACGGCCCCGCGCTCCACGTCGACCACGAAGGGGCCGAAGACGGATCCGATCAGGCTGCGGTCGATCTCCATGGACGGGCTCCCTCAGTCGCGCTTCCACTGGCTGATCCGGCGATCGAGGATGGCCGCCGCGATCATGTTCTTGTGGATCTGCATCGTGCCGCCGTAGATCGAGCCGCCCCGCACCTCCGCATAGCGATGCGCCAGCGGATACTCCTTGGTGTAGCCGTTGGCGCCGAGGACCTGGATCGCGTCGTCGCAGATCTCCTTGGCCGCCTGGGCCGTGAACACCTTGGCGATCGAGGTCTCGGTCGGGTTCGGCAGGCCCGTCGCCGCGGCGTTCGCGGCGGCCCGGTAGGTCAGGAGCTTCGCCGCGTCGAGCTTCACCCGCATCTCCGCCAGCATCCACTGGATGCCCTGGAAGTCGGCGATCTCGCGATTGAACTGCCGGCGCTCCTTGGCGTAGGCGAGCGCGTATTCGTAGGAGGCCTCAGCCGAGCCGAGCATGCGCGAGATGCTGCCGAGCCGCTCGGCGTTGTAGACGCTGATCAGCTTGCCGAAGGCATTGCCGTCGAGCAGGACGTTCTCCCTCGGCACCCGGCAATCGTCGAAATAGAGCTCGAACAGGAGCTCGTCCGCCATGTTGAGCGTGCCCGAGGAGTGGCTGAAGCCCGGTGCGTCGTGCGGCACGATGACGGCGCCGATGTCGCTCGCCCGGCCGCTCGTCCCGAAGCGGCAGTAGACCAGCGTGAACTGGTTGTGGTTGACGAAGCTGACGAACTGCTTGCTGCCGTTGAGGACGACCTCGTCCCCGTCGATCTGCGCGCGCGTCTTCATCGCCGTCGCGGCCGAGCCCGCCTCCGGCTCGGTGATGCCGATCGACAGGCCGATCTCGCCGCGGCAGAGCGGCCCCACGAAGCGCTCCTTCTGCGCCTGCGTGCCGTACTCCGCAATCGCGCCGACCGCGCCGGTCGAGCTGCGGTGGGCGATGCCCCGAGCAGCGGGGCGCATTGCTGCAGGGTCTGGATGATCAGCAGCGTGTCGAGGAGCGGCAGGCCGAGGCCGCCGAACTCCTCCGGCATGTTGAGCCCCAGCAGGCCCTGCTCCGACATGATCGGCGCAGCTCCGCCACCTCGGCCGGGCGTGTGGCCGCCGCTGTCGGCGCCGCGCAGCTTGCGTGCGTAGGCCTCGCGCGCCGCCTCCATCAGCTCCTGCTGCCGCTCGGAAAGCTGGAAATCCATTCACCCCCTTGCCGCTCGTCACCGCCGCCGCGCCGTCGTGCCGATTGTCCGGCAAGGGCTCTGGAATCGTGCCGAGTATTGTAATCTTCTTTCGGGTCAATTATTGCCTCAGATTTTCAGCGGCCACAAGCCGGGCGAGCGCACGCGATAGGAAATGGAGGCGAGGCTCGCCGATGAACGGCACGCGCCGCCGCTTGCCGCGACGGAGCCGCCTCGCCAGCCGGCGTGGCAGGGCCGGCGGGCAGATACCGCGGGATCCCATCGGTCGACCGGCCACCCCGACCGTTCGGCCCGTGACGAAGGCAGGGTACGCGCGTCGAGCAGAAAGCAGGTCACTTCCCAAGGATTTCCGGTCTGGCATGCGCCATCTGGCGGCCGCGGTCGAACATCGTCTCGACCTCCCACGGAGGGCACCATGGGCGTGCTCGCCACGGCGGTATGCTCGGTGTGCGCCGAGCCACCGACGCTTCTCCGTCTGCGTCAACCGCAGCGCCACCTCCTATGCAGGCGATCGCCGAGTGCGGGCGCTCTCGTCGACGTGCTCGGGAGCCGGCCAGCTCGCCTGGCGCGGCGCTTCCTGTCGTGCCGGGGGCCCGGACCGCTTCGAGCTCTTCGACTGGAGCACCCTCGAGACGGGCGCGCCGGCCATAAATTCCGCGACTCATGAACTCAGTTGCAAGATCGCCGACGCGGTCGATCGGCGCCCACATGATCTTCATCGGCTCCGTCTGGTCGGCGACGCCAGGCCTGCGGGGAGATCCACTGATCTCTTCAACGGCGGTTCTGCCGGGATCGAGCCGCTCGCCGCGGCCGCCGGCTGAGCGAGCCGCGGCCGGGACGACCGGAGGGGGATGCGGGGCGAGCACTGCGCTCAGTGGTCGAAGACGCGCCACGGCCTGCCCCGTCCTCCACGAGGTCGATCTCGCCCGACCAGCAGCTCCGTCACGGTCCACCGCCGGCACCTCCACCGGAGATCTACCATCTTCATCGATTCGACGAACAGCGCCACGTCACCCCGGGCGACCCAGCTGCCCACCGGAAGCCTGCCAGCTTCCAGACCGTTCCGGTGACCGTTGGAAAGGATTTCCGTCCGCGCATGCGCCGCTGCTCCCGTTCGATCAAAGGCGAGTTGCAGAGCCCGTGAAGCGTGCTGTAGGGATACATCGGGTCAATCAGTGTCGTGTGAATGGTGTTTCATTCCACGGTGGAGCCAACCCGCCGGGCGTGGGACCGAGGGGGGACGATGGACGAGGAACACTCGGGGATCTGGAGCGGCGGCGCGGGGCGGCCCGTCGGATGGGCGGGCCGGAGCGGCTGGAAAAGCTGGCCGGGACCGGAAAGCTCGACGCGCGCGCCCGCCTGGACGTGCTGCTCGACGAAGGCTCCTTCGTCGAGATCGGCCTCCTCGCCCGCAGCCAGCATCCCAGCCTCCACGACCGCACGCCGGCCGACGGCCTTGTCGCCGGGCACGGCACGATCGGGGGCCGGACGGTCTACGTGACCTCCGAGGACGTGACGGTCGTCGGCGGCACGCGCGGCGCGCGGCGGAAGCGAAGACGGCACGGATCCGCCAGCTCGCGCTCAAGCACGGCGTCCCGTTCATCGCGCTGATGGAGGCCGGCGCCGGCCGCTCCAGGAGAACACGGCGCCACCGCCGCGGCATCGGCCATCGCTTCCGCGAGCACTTCCACCTGTCCGGGCGCGTGCCCCAGGTCGCCGGCGCTGATGGGCGGCTGCTTCGGCGGCCCCTCCTTCACGGCCGTGCAGTCCGACTTCGTCACGATCGTCGAGGGCACGGGGTTCATGGGCATGTCCGGGCCGCCCGTGGTCAAGGTCGGCATCGGCAAGAGCGTCACGCCGGAGGAGATCGGCGGCGCCGCGAAGTCGGCCAAGGTGACGGGGCAGGTCGACAGTATCTCGGCGCCGACGACCGGGAGTCGCTGCTGGCCATCCGCGCGTTCCTGTCCTTCTTCCCGCAGAACTGCGACGAGCTGCCGCCGCGCGCCGAGCCGCGGCCGGCGGAAATCGACGAGCCGGAGGGCCAAGCGGAGATCGCCGGGATCGTCTCGGAGAACCACAGGCGCGCCTACAACATGGAGCGGCTCGTCCGGCTGCTGGTCGACGGGGGCGAGCTGTTCTTCTACCGCAAGGCCTACGGCCCGAACCTGATCACCGCGTGGGCACGGATCGAGGGCCGCACGGTCGGCATCATCGCGAACAACCCGATGCACTGGGCCGGCGCCCTCGACGACAAGGCGACGCGCAAGGCCGCAAGTTCGTCGACATCTGCGACGCCTTCCACATCCCGCTCGTCTTCCTGACCGACTGCCCCGGCTTCATCGTCGGGCCCGACCTCGAGAACCAGCGCATGGTCTCGCTCGCCTCGCGCTTCCTCAACACCGTCATCGGCGCCTCGGTGCCAAAGGTCACGGTGATCGTGCGCAAGGCGATCGGCCTCGCCTACCTCGCCCTCGGCGGACAAGACGATGGAGCCGGACACCATCGTCGCCTGGCCGACGGCGCAGTTCGACGTGATGGGGCCGGCGGCGGGGGTGGAGCTGACCTACGGTCGCGAGATCGCGGCGAGCGACAATCCCGACGAGCGGCGGCGCGAGCTCCTGCGCGAGGCCGAGGAGCAGGCCTCGGCCTATCTCGCGGCGGAGGCGGCGATCATCGACGACGTCATCCATCCCGGCGA
>CAWFLD010000019.1:0-65709 GCA_963816555.1 uncultured Alphaproteobacteria bacterium
GGAGGAGTTGCGCAAGGAGATCCTGGCGCACGCCCGCAAGCCGGTTTCGCCCCGCTGTGGCGCCACGTGAGATCGCCTTCCGCGACTGGCGAGGTTCGCCGGCGTGAGGCGTAGCTGGCGCCCTGTGACGTGGCCCAACGAGTGCCTACAAGCGAGAGGGGGCGGCCGAGCGGCCGCCCCTCCGTTTCGCTGCGGCTTCACGGATGCTCAGAGCTCCGTCGCCGGAACCGCGTATTCGTGGATGAACTCGATGACTGCGCGGGCGTCGTCGGTGGCCTGAGTGAAGCCGGAGGCGCTGACGCCGGTGACGTTTTCGCCGTCGAAGACCGCGTCGTAGACATTCACCGTCTGCGGCACCCAGGTCGTGTTCCCGTCGGCATCCGTCTGGGCCACGAGAACCTCGACAGTGACGTCCTGATAGACGCTGGCCCGGTCGTAGGTGAACGTCGAGTAGTCGACGTAGCCGCCGTCGAGCGTCCCCTCGATACCTAGAATGTCGTTCATGTAGACGACCTCGTCGATGATGATTTCACCAGCCTTGTCGGAGGACGCCGCCAGAAGGCTCGCCGCCACCTCCAGGTCGCTGCTGTCGAAGGTGCCGTCGACCAGGAAGCCGAGACCGCTGTCGTGAGCAGGGTCTGGAGTGCGGGGTTGTCCGTGAACAGTGCGCCGTTGGTCATCAGATCCACGTAAAGCGCCAGGTTCTCGAGGGGCGCGTCCACGGTTCGTCGTCCCGTCCGCCGCTTCGATCACCAGGCGGCCCGATGCGTCCAGGCTGATCGAAACCGCCGCGGAAAGGTTGGACTTGACCTCTTCGTAGCGGGACTTCAGGACCTCGGTCGGCGAACGTCCAACATTCAGGCGGCCGAGCTCGACTTCCGCCAGGTTGAGGGCCTCGACCTCCGGGTCGGTCAGCAGAACCCCGCCGATCTCGGCGTAGAACTCCCCATCCTTCAGATACGCGACGACGTTGCCTTCTGCATCCTTGAGCTGCAGGTAGCCGTCGACGAGCACCGGCACCCCGTCTTCGTCACGCACTACAACGTAGAGGTCGCCATACGTGTCGCCCTTGGAGACGCCGGGGTTGGCATTTGGACGACCCGGCTTGTCCTCCGTCGGATTTGGGCCAGCCCACGCCGGACGATCGGAATCCTCCTCGTCGCCTTCGCCGGCATCGGCAGGTCTGCCGGCACCACCGGCGCTGGAACCCTTGCCGGCGCCGTGACCAGTTTCGGTCGCCGTCGCACTGCCGGCCTTGCCACCTCCTTTGCCCGTACCGGCGGTGGTGGGCTTGGAACCGCCGCCACTCGTGCCCTTCCGAGGCGTCTCGCCGGCGTCGGTCGCCGTGGCGGCCCGGCCGTGCCATTCCCTTGCCGGTGCCGGCCGCGGCGGGCTTGGAGCCACCGGTCGGGTTGCTCTGCGAGCCTTCTCCCGCCCCCTGCTGCGTGCCGGCACGGCCGGATCGGGTGTGTCCTCCGTGCGACCGCGCCCGAAGCGCGCTCAGCCTCGTCGTCGAGGCTGCGGAAGACACCGCCGAGATCGCCGGCACCGCCAGCACCACCCGCGCCACGCGAGGACTGGCCTCCGCCACGCGTGTCGCTCTGACCACTCCTTCCGGCATCCGCTCCGTGACGCTGCTGCTGCGCCATCGCGCCGCCGGACATGCCGATGATCGCGACGGCCACCAGCGCCGCACAGGAACGGGTTGTCATGTAACCTCTGAAACTCGGCATCTCGGAAACCTCCCTAGTTGCTGCCGACGAATGGTGAGAGCACGCGTGTCCATGGACAGGCCGAGCTCATCTCCGGAATTGCTGCCGTCTCGTGATGTCGCAGGGGCACCTGGGGCCGCGTGGCCGGCATCTCCGCCGCCACGCAAGGCTCCCTTGCGGCTCGGCGCGGAACGAGGTGCCGTGCCGCGAGGCTCGCGAAGCCTAACGATGGTCCGCACTTTCGGGGCGCTCACTGTCCCCGCCGTTGTCCGATGAGTTGTTCTCGTGCCAGTTGGTGCCGCCGTTCACGCGGCCGAAGCCGCGTGAGCCCGGCTGCTCTTCGTCGAGGCTGCGAAAGACATCCTGGAGCGAGACGCCGCCTCGGCCGGTGCCGTGACCGGACTCGCGGCCACCGCGGGGGCCGGCGTGATCCGGCGGCCCGCCCGGCTCGTGGCCGTCCTCATGCTCGCCGCTCTCGTCCTCGCATCCTCCGCCGCCGCCGCAGCCGTCTGCGTCATCGTGTCCGCTGGCGCCGGAGTGGCCGCTGCCTTCCTCGCCCCCACCGCTCGAGTGAGGGTCGTCCTCGTGGCCGCCGGTACCCGATCCGGAATGACCGCCGCCCGCCTGGCCATGGCTGCCCTGATAGCGCTGGGCAGCGCTCATATCCGGCGCCGCGACCAGCGCGGCAGCCAAGATCACCGGCACAAAGGCGCGGACGACAGTACGACCTGGCAGAAGCATCTCGCATCGCTCCCTAAACCCGAAGAGGTGCCGAGTACATGCTGCTTCTTTACTCCAAAGAAACACATCTAGGCTTTGCGATGAATCAAAACCCGCTGGCGAGACCGGCGAGAGTGTAACCGGAAGGTCAGCAAGGCGCGCCGGTGTCGAAGGGGGGAGTTGGGGCCCAGAGGGCATGGCAGCAGGGGCTGAAGCTTTCCGAAAGAGAAGGGCCCCGGCCGTCTCTCAACGCCGTATCATGGCGCCGATGCGGAAGAGGCTCTCGTCGGGCGCGTACCGTTCGGTTCCGGCACCGGGGAGACCCTGAGCGACAGGTCCTCGTAGCTCGTGTGCGAATAATCGAACCGCAGGCTGGTGGACGCCGTCACCGGCAACTCCATCCCGACGCCGAGCCGCAATCCATTGACGGAGACGGTGTCGGCAACGGCGTTCTGGGTCGTCGTGAAGTCCAGGTCGAAGGTCGAGCGAACGATGTCGGCCCGTCCGTAGACAAGCGCCCGGTCGTTGACGACGTGGCCGAGAAGGAGGCCGCCGCCGATGGTCGACGACTTCTTCAGCGAGAAGGAACGGCCCGTGGGTTCGCGCTCGTGATCCCAGTCGGCATCGCTGAGTTCGGCCGTCAGCTCGCCGCCCACGTAGAAGGATCCGAACCGCATGCCGTAGCCGCCGAACGCGCCGCCCGTTAGGCCGGTGTCGCCGAAGTCGGCGCTGAGAACGCTACCGGCCTCGCGATCGCCGACCACCGAGGAGGCGACCGTACCCAGCCCAGCCTGCACGCCGGCGTAAACTCCGCTGAAGTCGAGCCCCTCGATTGCAGGCGGCGCCTCCACCGGGCTGCCGTCGAACCTGTAGGACAGGCCGAGCCTCGCACCGCTCTCGTCGTGGCGGAACGCGTCGGGCTGACGGGAGGGACCGATCAGGAAGTCGTCGAAGGCAGCGTAGTTGTACTCCATCCGCAGCGCGAGCCGGGCCGTCAGCGCCATCTGCGCCCCGACGCCCACTGTCGGGGCCCACTGCCAGCCGGACTCCCGAAAGAGATTGTTGGGCGTCTGGTAGGCCGTCTCGAACTCGCTGCTGACGATGCCGGCGCGCGCATAGACCATGTTGCCGCCCGGCATCCTGCGCCCGACGAGGCCGGACACGCTGTAGGACCCGCTGCGCTCCGCCGAAAACACGCGGCCGCCCGGCAGCCGCTGATGGTGCCATTCGGCATCGGCGACGTTCGCTTCGCCTTCGAGCCCGAAGTACCACGCGCCGACGTCGACACCGCCTCCGACGTAGAGGCCGCCAAGCGGGGCGCCGTCGTCGCCGAAGTCGGCATTCAGCGATCCGCCGTTGCCGCGCGGACCGCTCTGCTTCGTCGCCAAGTCCAGAAGCCCGGCCTGCACGCCCGCATAGATCCCCGCGAAGGCGCCCTCCGGAGAGAAGGGCGTCGTGGCCGTTTCGCCGTCATAGGCGGGATCGCGGGTGCGGCCGAGCCGCAGCATGATCGAGGTCTGCTCGTAGCTTTCGCTGATCGTCGAGGAATCCCGCGAGGTGAAGGCGACGGTCGGGCCGACATAGACGAAGGGCGTCAGGTACTTCCTGATGCCGGCAGAATAGCTCGTGATGTGGTCGCTGCGGCCGATCTGGGGATATCGGTTGTCATAGTAGCTCGCCCCCGCGTCGAACCGAACGTCCGGACGGAGCCACTGGTAGAGAGATATGGCGAAGGCCGTCTGGAGGTAGCCCGGCGCACCGGCCAGCGTGGTCTCCTGCAGGCTGCGCCCAGCGGTCGCAAGAAGTTCGGTGCCCTGCAGCGGGCGCCACCTGAGCCGGCCGCCGTAATCGAGCTCGGAGATTGAATTGAAGGCCGCGTCCTCGTAGTCCTGGTAGATCCAGCCCGCATAGGCCTCGCCCTCCAGCACATCGCTGAACCGGTGGGCCAGTCCCAGCGACACCCGTGCCCCGTTCGAGTCCCTGGCGTAGCCGTTGTCGTCGACGGCGGTGTCGTAGCTGCGGAAGTCGCCTTCGAGGTTGGCGAACACGCTCGTCTGAGACGTCAGGCCCTTGGCGATCTTGCCGCCGGCCGTGCTCATCGTGCGGTCGCGGTCGTCGTTGTTGATCACGCCGATCGCCCCCGGCACGTCTTCGAAGTCATAGCGGCTGGCAGTCGCGCCGAGATTCAGCGTGAGATCGTCCTCTACGGAGAACCGTGCCGCACCGTAGGCGCTCGTCCGCTGGTACACGGTCGGCTCCTGGCCGAAGACGTCGTCGGGGGAGGTGCGCTCCTCGTGGTCGCGCTCGTGGCTGACGCCGCCGGTGAAGATCGCGCTCGACCCCAGGCGAAAGAGCGAGTCCGCGTAGACGCGGTAGTCTTCGTAGTTCTCGTCCGGGTTGTCGGCGTAGAAGCCGAACTCGCCGACGGCGCCGGCGCTGATCCGGCCCCTCTCGTGACGGTACGTCACGTCGATGGCTGGCGAGACGATCGTGATGAGGTCACGGACCCGGTTGAGGCGATTCGCGAAGATGTTGTCGTTGAACTCTTCGGCGACCACCAGGCCCGCGGTGACATCTAGGGGGCCCAGAACAAGCTTTCCGTCCCTAAGCGCGGCGCCGTCCTCGGCGTGCAGTGATATCGGCAGAAACGCGGTGGAGGCAAGAATCGCCGAGGCGAGACGCCAGCCCCTTCTGCGTTCCGCCCCTGCCATCCAAACAACCCCGAGCCTTACCCATCGATTCCACCCGAAAGGGATACGGTGGATGTCTTCGCGAGAGAACCTCAGCGGGAGCGGTCCCGGCGAACAAACACGTGGTGTTGCACGGAAGGCGCAGTTGTTCTGCGTCGCTTCAGGCCGCGGGTCGGATCCCATCACAAGGTTCCCCCCTGGGGGAACTGATCCTCAAGTCGTCATTGCCGACGAGGTGGTGAAACACTGAACGGCGGCCGCTCCGACCTCTCCTTCGCCTATTGCGGTGCCCACGTGCAGCACATCGGGTGGTCCTTGCGGATTGTCGTGAGACAGACCCTGAAGTTCTCTCCAAGACCCGGCGGACATGGTTGCGCAGAAGCGTTCCGCTTCTTCCGAGCCGGGGCCCGCTGGCTTGGCGTGCCGAGCGACATGCCTTTTGGTATGTCGACGAAGCCATCGGCAGTATCCTCAGTCCGGCTCGACCCGTAGCCGCTACTGGTCATGCCGGACGCCCCACACTGCGGTGCATCTTCCCGGGAACCAGCGAGGTTCACGTTCGAATACACGGCGATCATCACCGCCAGAGGGACTGGTAATGCTCCCGCCACCGGCTCTCGCTCAGCGCATAGACCGTCATGATCTGCGCCACCATGAGGACGGGATGCTCGCCGCCAACATGGCGTTCGCCGCCGCCCCCAGATAGCGGTGGTAGAGCGCGCGCCGGTCATTAGGGTGACTTGGGTGACCACGGCGAAATGCAGGATGGTCGCGAATCGCAAGCCTTCCGGCACGAGCAGCCAGTCGGCCAGGAGGAAAACCTTGTAGATGGCGAGCGTCGCCCGGATACCGCCGCACAGCACCGTGCGGCGGTAGCCGCTCATCCGCGCCCCGCGCGCCGCCTCCAGCCGCGGGCGAAGCAGGCCGCCTGGTGCTGCCCGGCGATGGCGGCCTGAACTCGCCCAGCGTCGCCGCGTCCACGCGCTTTCTCTCGTTCCCCATGCGCCCCTTGGTAGGAGCGGAATGTGAAAATTCGCTTCGTGTCACCTCAGGAATGGAGGCGCCATCGGCGGGCGGTGCCTGTGGTGAATGACGTTGGCCGCCGGCCGCTCCGTCACCGGATCGGCGTCAGCACTTTCGTGCACGGCGCCATCGGTGTCGGCGATCGTCCAGACGCCGTCGAGCGTGCCGTCCGGCAGGATCTTGTAGACGGGGAGCCCGATGTCGCCCCAATCGAAGACGTGCGGCGGCGAAGGTCTTCTGGTTGCGGATGCAGATGCCCTGGGTCGTCGAGCCGGTGCTCAGCCGGATGCAGCACGTGGTGTCGCAGTGATCTCAGTCTTGGTGGTGCCGTCATTGTGGCTGCCGCGATATTGTGCCATCGACCGGTAGCGCCGGCCTGCGCCCACACGGAAGGCCGCAAGTCATGTCGACTGCCGTGAGTCTTCCTTCAACGAATCCCGCACGCGCGATCGCGCCGGCACCCGCGCGCCATCGCGCCGGGCCCGGCACGCCGGATCGATCAGCATTCCTTCTTTTTTCCGCCGCTGTCGCGGGCAACCGTGCGGGTCGGCGGGATCCCCTCGCGGAGCGGTCTTCCGATCGGCTAGAATCCCCCCGTCCCGCCACATCCTCAGGCGAAAGTGAAGCACCCGAACCATGGCACGCATCCGACGTCATTCTCGACCGCCTGTCGCACCTTCATCCCCGCATCATCGACCTGTCGCTGGACCGGATGTGGACGATCCTCGAAAGGCTCGGCAATCCGCAGGAGAGGCTGCCGCCCGTCGTCCACGCCGCCGGCACGAACGGCAAGGGCTCGACGCTCGCCTATCTCCGCGCCATGCTCGAGGCCGACGGCGCCGCCGTCCACGTCTACACCTCGCCCCATCTCGTGCGCTTCCACGAGCGCGTGCGGCTCGGCGGCATCGGCCTCGTGCCGGAGGCCGAACTGTCCGCCGCACTCGAGGAGTGCGAAGCGGCGAACGGCGGCGAGCCGATCACCATCTTCGAGATCACGACCGCCGCCGCGTTCCTCATCTTCTCGCGCCACGAGGCCGACTACCTGCTCCTCGAGACCGGCCTCGGCGGTCGCCTCGACGCGACGAACGTGGTCGATCGGCCGGCCGCGACCGTCATCACGCCGATCTCGATGGACCACGCCTCCTATCTCGGCGACACCATCCTGAAGATCGCGGCGGAGAAGGCCGGCATCATCAAGAAGGGCGTGCCGTGCATCGTTTCGGCGCAGCAGCCCGAGGTGCGCGAGCTGCTCGACCGCAAGGCGGCCGAGCTGCGCGCGCCGCTGCTCGTCTCGGGGCAGGACTGGCAGGCGGTCGAGGAGCGCGGCCGCCTCGTCTACCAGGACGACCACGGGCTGATGGACCTGCCGCTGCCGCGCCTGTCCGGCCGCCACCAGATCGAGAACGCGGGCGCGGCCATCGCCACGCTGCGCCAGGTCCGGCCGCAGGTCGACAGAGGGCGCGGTGATGCGCGGGCTGAACGAGGTCGAGTGGTCGGCGCGGCTGCAGGCGCTGACCGCCGGGCCGCTCGTCGAGGCGGCGCCGGAGGGGGCCGAGCTGTGGCTCGACGGCGGGCATAACCCGGCCGCCGGCGAGGCGCTGGCCGCCGCCATGGCCGAGCTCGAGGAGAAGAGCGCCCGGCCGCTGGTGCTGATCGCCGGCATGCTGACCTCGAAGGACCCGACCGGCTTCTTCGTGCCCTTCGCCGGCCTCGCGCGCGAGGCGGTGGTGGTGCCGATCCCCGACACCGAGGCGGCGTTCGAGCCGACCGAGCTCGCGGCGCACGCGGCCCGCGCCGGGCTGACCGTCCGCGTCGAGCCGGGCGTGGAGGAGGCGCTGCGCGGCCTGTCGCGGCAGGAGGGGCCGCTGCGCATCCTGATCTGCGGCTCGCTCTACCTCGCGGGCCACGTCCTCAGGCTGCAGGAGGCGGTGCTGGAGTGACGGCCTCGCCGTCGAGATAGGCGCGGACATGCGGCTGCAGCCGCATCCCCCGCGCCTCGGCCGGCGTCATCAGCCGCGCCTCGACCACCTCCCGGTTGTCGAGGTGCAGCGGCGCCATCGCGTCCGGCCGCAGCTCGAAGAGGCTGACGAGGTCGCGGCGGCCCCACCACACCATGTCGACCTCGCCGGCCGGCGACAGCTCGGCCGGGTCGACCGACCAGCCGATCTCCTCGCGAAGCTCCCGCGCGGCCGCGGCAAGCGGCGTCTCGCCCGCCGCGATACCGCCGCCGGGCAGCCCCCATTCCGCCGCGTAGGAGGTCCGCACGAACAGGATGCGCCCGCCGTGATGGATCGCCACGAGCGCGCCGTGGACGCGCGGGCGGGTCGACCCGCCAGACGATCCTCGCGGCCCTGTGGCCCCAGAAATAGACGAAGCGGTAGACGGCATCGATCAAGCGGGAGGACCTTCGCGGGCGACGGGCGGCATCCTGCACCGCCGCGCCGCCGTGCGTCCACCTCCGGCCGCTGGTCTTCCGCGCGGCGCTCGCTATCCGCCGAACGTGCCGGGCGCGGGCTCGCGCATGACGGCGCTTGCCGTTCCGGATCTCGAGGATCGCCAGGCCGCGCTCGTTCAGGCCGTTCCTCTTGAAGCGGAACACGCCGTCGATGCCGGCGAAGCCGTCGCCGTTCGTCAGCACCTGCTGGCTGAAGCCGTCCTGCCCGCCGATCCGCGCCAGCGCCGCCGCCAGGCTGACCGCGTCGTAGGACAGCGAGGCGATGCGCGGCGGGGCGGAGCCGAACTTCGCCCGGTACTTCTCGCTGAAGGTCTGGAAGCCCGCCGGGTCCGGCCCGGGGAACCAGCCGCCGGCCGCCGGCTCGAGGCGCCACACCGCGGGATCGTTCCACTGGCCCGAGCCGACGAGCTGCACCGTGTCGCGCGAGACGCCCGGCCGCCTCGAGCGCCGGCAGGATCGTCGACAGCGCCTGCGCGCCCTCCGGCACGAGCACCGCGTCGGCCTGCCGCGACGCGCCGCCGGCCACCGCCGCGACCTCGGCGATCGCCTGCTTGAGGCTCTTCGCGTCGCTGTAGCGGGCGATGTCGACGACCCGGCCGCCGGCCCGCGGCGCCGACTGGCGCAGCGCCCCGTCGACGATGTCGCCATAGGTGCCCGTCGGCAGGATCGCCGCGAAGTTCCGCTTGCCCTGCCGGGCGGTGTAGGAGACCACCCGCTCGATGTCGGCCTCGGGCAGGAAGCTCAGGAGATAGACGCCGGAGGCGGCGACGTTCGAATCGGTGGAGAAGCCGATCACCGGCACGTTCGCCTGCCGCGCCACCTGGCCCGCCCCCTGCACCGCGGCGGCGGTCAGCGGGCCGATGATGAGCCGGGCGTTCTCCTGCACCGCGCGCTGCGCGGCGGCCGCGGCGCCCTGCGCCGTGCCGGCGGTGTCGAGAGGCAGGATCTGGATCTGCGGGTCCGGCACCTCGGACATGGCGAGCTCGGCGGCGTGCATCAGCGCCTGGCCCGCGCTGGCGTTGTCGCCGCTGAAGGGCAGCAGCAGCGCGACCTTCACCTCGCCCGCGCCGAGCGCCGCCGAGGGCGGCTCCTGCGGGCCCGCGTTCGGGCCCAGCGGAAAGCTCTGCCCGCACGAGGCGAGCGCCAGGACCCCGAGACCCGCGGCCAGGCAGCGAAAAGCGCCGCCGATCCGCGAAAGACCGCGTGTTGCCCGATCAGACACCGTGATACACCCCCGTAGCGCAAAGGCAGCCGGCTCTGGACGCGCGTGCGGCCGCCCCTCAAGATGAGCCGCATGGTAAACGGTGGAACCCGGGAATCAACACGGCAGGCCCCGCCCGAGGTGCGGCCCGAGGGGGAGGGCGGCGAGGCGAGCCGGACGCGGGCGACGGCGCGGGGAGGCGGAGATCGCCGCCGTCGCCGCGCTCCTGCGGCGCGAGGCGCGGCCCGCGCCGGGGCTCCACGTCGTGGCGACCCCGATCGGCAACCTCGCCGACATCACGCTGCGGGCGCTCGCGACGCTGGCCGCCGCCGACATCGTCGCCTGCGAGGATACGCGGGTGACGCGCAAGCTGTCGGAGCATTTCGGCTTCCGCGCACGCCTTGTCTCGTACCACGAGCACAACGAGGCGGCGCGGGCGGCGCAGATCGTGGAGGATCTCGAGGCCGGCAAGGTCGTCGCCCTCGTCAGCGATGCCGGCACGCCGCTGCTCTCCGATCCGGGCTACCGGCTGCGTGCGCGCGGCGGTCGCCGCCGGGCACGAGGTGCATGCGGTGCCGGGTCCCTCGGCGCTGCTCGGCGCGCTCGTCGTGGCGGGCCTGCCGACCGACCGCTTCTGGTTCGAGGGCTTCCTGCCGGCCAAGGCCGGCCAGCGGCGGACGCGGCTTCAGGCGCTGGCGGCGCTCGACGCGACCTCCGTCGTCTACGAATCGCCGCGACGGATCGCCGCGACGCTGTCGGAGCTCGCGGAGATCGCCGGCCCGGACCGCGAGGTCGTGGTCGCGCGCGAGCTGACCAAGCGGTTCGAGGAGGTCACGCGCGGGCCCGTCGGCGCGCTCGCCGCCTCCTTCTCGGAGGCCGTGCCGAAGGGCGAGATCGTGCTGATGATCGCGCCGTCCGACGCGGACGCCGGCCGGGCAGCCTCGGCGGACGACGTCGAGGCGCGGCTCGGGGCGCTCGTCGACGGAGGTCGGGGTGAAGGAGGCTGCGAGCCGGCTCGCGGCGGAGACGGGGCTCAAGCGCCGCGACCTCTACCAGCGGGCGCTGCGGATCGGTGCGGCCGGTGACGGCCCGGACGAGGGAGGCGACCACGCAGACGCAGAGCCGCCGACGCGCGGAGCGTGACGGCCACCTGGCGGAGGGCGCCACGGTCGCGCTGCTTCTGCTCAAGGGGTTCCGCACGCTCGGACGGCGCGTGCGCGCCGGTGGGCGAGCTCGACATCGTCGCCGTCCGCGGCACGACGATCGCGGTGGTCGAGGTGAAACTGCGGCGCGATGGCGATCATTTCGCCCTGACGACGAGGAATCGACGGCGGATCGTCGCCGGCGCGCGTTGGTGGCTTGCGGCGAACCCGCACTATGCCGGATACACGATGCGCTTCGACGTGGTGATCTGGCCGGGCTTCAGGCCGCCGCGCCACATCCAGGCGGCGTTCGACGAAGACGATTGATGAAGGAGAGGTGATGAGCCTCAATGTCGCCGTGCAGATGGACCCGATCGAGAAGATCTCGATCAAGGGGGACTCGACCTTCGCCCTGATGCTCGAGGCGCAGGCGCGGGGCCATGCGCTGAGCTACTACACGCCCGACACGCTCGCCATGCGCGACGGCCGCGTGTCCGCCCGGGTCGCGCCGGTCGAGGTGCGCGACGTCGAGGGCGACCACTTCACGCTCGGCGAGTTCCGCCGGCGCGAGCTGTCGGAGTTCGACGTGGTGCATCTGCGGCAGGACCCGCCCTTCGACATGCACTACATCTCGACGACGCACATGCTGCAGACGCTGAAGCCCGGCACGATGGTGGTCAACGACCCCGTCGCCGTGCGCAACGCGCCGGAGAAGCTCTTCGTCACCGAGTTTCCCGACCTCATGCCGCAGACGCTGATCAGCCGCGACAAGGCCGAGATCGAGGCGTTCCGCAAGGAGTTCGGCGACATCGTCATGAAGCCGCTCTACGGCCATGGCGGCGGCGCGGTGTTCCGCATCACCCATGACGACCTCAATTTCGGCTCGCTCTACGACATGTTCGCCACGACCTGGCGCGAGCCGTGGGTCATCCAGCGCTACCTGCCCAACGTGCGCCACGGCGACAAGCGCATCATCCTCGTCGACGGCGAGTTCGCCGGCGCGATCAACCGCATCCCGGCCGAGAACGACCTGCGCTCCAACATGGTGCGCGGCGGCGCGGCGGCCTTCACCGAGCTGACCGAGCGCGAGCGCGAGATCTGCGCCCGGGTCGGCCCGCGCTGCGCCGAGATCGGCCTGATGTTCGTCGGCCTCGACGTCATCGACGGCCTGCTGACCGAGATCAACGTGACCTCGCCGACCGGCATCCGCGCGGTCGCCAAGCTCGGCGGCCCCAACATCGCCGCGATGATCTGGGACAGCATCGAGAAGCGGCGGCGGGGCTGATCCCGCCGGATCCCAAGGGCAACAGAAGCCAGCAAGGAGTTCACACGTGAGCGACGTCGGTCCCGGAGGCGTGCCGCTTCCGCCGCAAGAGCTTGTCTTCATGAACAAGTCGGCGGAGGAGGGCCTCAACCAGGGCAGGAGCCAGGTGCGCAAGCTCGCGCACTTCGGGCTGAACGTGCATGACGGGCTGGTCTTCGATCTCGGCTGCGGCTACGGGCGTCTGGCCTACGGGCTGCTCGCCTCGGGCTTCCGCGGCCGCTATGTCGGCCTCGACATCACGCCGGACAGGATCGCCTGGCTGCGCGAGAACTTCACGCCGCTCCAGCCGCGCTACACCTTCGTCCACGAGGACGTGAAGAACGACCAGTACAATCCCGGCGGCGCCAAGGGCGCGCCGCGCTACGACGCCGCGCTCGGCGGCGAGGCGCCGGACACGATCATCCTGCTCAGCGTCTTCACCCACATGTACGAGGACGACATCCGCGCGCATCTCGCCAACATCCGGGCGGTGATGTCGCCGGCCACGAAGCTCCTCGTCTCGTGCTTCCTGTTCGACGGGCCGGGCGCGAGGGGCGTGGAGCAGGGCACCGCGCGCCGCACCTTCGCGTTCGAGCTGTCGGACCACGCCCGCTACGACAAGAAGAACCGGCCGCTGGCCGCGATCGCCTTCACCGAGCCGTTCATGGCCTCCATGCTGCGCGAGGCCGGCCTCGACGCGACCTTCCACCGCGGCACCTGGACGGGCCAGCCGACCGAGGAGGACGCGTTCGCGCAGGACATCGCGATCTGCCGGGTGGCAGGCAGCCACTGACGGCCGTGCCGGGCCGGCCACGGCCCCGCAGCCCCTGAAGACATACCGGAACGGAGAAGGTGCCATGCAGGCGATGAGCGGTCCCGAGTTCGAAGGGGAGCTGGCGGCGCGGGCGCGCGAGGCGATGCGCCTCCACCGCAAGTGGTACCTCGTCGAGGGCGTCGTGCTGATCGTCCTCGGCCTGCTGGCGGTGCTGGTGCCGCAGGTCGCGACGCTGGCGATCACCGTGCTCGTCGGCTGGCTCTTCGTGATCGGCGGCGCGATCCGCGTCGCCGCCACCTTCTCCCGGCGCGCGAGCCCGGGCTTCTGGATGTCGCTCCTGACCGGCATCCTCGCCCTGGTGCTCGGCTTCGTCCTCCTGTTCCAGCCCTTCGCCGGCGCCCTCACCCTGACCATGGTGCTGGTCGTCCTGTTCCTCGTGCAGGGCACGATGAGCATCATGATCGCGCTGCAGTTCCGGCGCTACGGTCGGCGGCAGCGGCGCCTGGATGATCGCGTCCGGCGTCGTCGACATCCTGCTCGCCCTCATCATCCTGTCCGGCTGGCCCGGCACCGCCGCCTGGGCGATCGGCCTGCTCGTCGGCATCAACCTGATCTTCCTCGGCCTGGCGATCGTGATGACGGCGGTGGCGGCGGGGCGGCTCGACTGACCCTACGGGAAAGCGGGCAGGCGTACGCTCGGCGCCCTTTTTTCGGCTCTTTCGTCGCCTAGTCTTAACTCTCTCGCGATAAACATCGTGACGCGTCGCCCGGCCCGGCAGCACTCCTGCCGGTCGCGGGCTCCGTCGTCGTTGGCGA
Source organism: uncultured Alphaproteobacteria bacterium (assembly GCA_963816555.1). Lineage (GTDB taxonomy): Bacteria > Pseudomonadota > Alphaproteobacteria > Rhizobiales > Tepidamorphaceae > Lutibaculum. Next base: position 13,838 of record CAWFLD010000019.1, read on the forward strand.
GGCCACCACCACGCCGTCATCCACCCCGGCCCGCCTGCGCCGCCCGCACATCGCCGCCACACCATGACCGAACGCCCCGCTGCGGCCTATTCGACACGACACGCCGGCCCCCGGGGCGGGCCGCGGCCGCTGCCGGTGCGTCTGCGGCGATGGCTGCGCCTGCGCGTGACGCTGCTGCGGCTGCTCGCCAGCCGCAACATCCGCGACAACTCGATGGCCATCGCCGCGCTCGGCATGGCGGCGTCGATCGCGATCGCCGGCGGCGTCATCCTGCTGCACTGGACGGTCTACCTGCTGCACACGCTGTTCTTCGGCCTGCCGCTCGGCGGCCACCTCAGCGCCGGCGTCGGGCTCGGCACGTGGCAGCCCTTCGCCGTGCCCGTCCTCGGCGGGCTCGCGCTCGGCGTCTTCGGCATTCTCGGCCGCCGCCTCCGGGCGCGCGACATCGTCGACCCGATCGAGGCGAACGCCCTCTACGGCGGCAAGATGTCGATGCTCGACAGCCTGCGGCTCGCCGCCTCCACCCTCCTGTCGAACGCCGCCGGCGCCTCGGTCGGCATGGAAGCGGCCTACACCCAGGTCGGCGCCGCCATGGCGTCCGTCAGCGGCCAGACCTTCAACCTGCGCCGCGCCGACCTGCGCATCCTCGTCGGCTGCGGCGCCGCCGCGGCCATCGCCGCGGCCTTCGGCGCCCCCTTCGCCGGCGCGTTCTACGCCTTCGAGCTCGTCATCGGCAGCTACACGCTGGCGGCCATGGCGCCGGTGTGCCTGTCGGCGATCACGGCCGGGCTGATGACGGACTGGGCGGTCGGCGGCCACATGATCTTCGCCACGCACGAGATGACCGGGCTCGGCTTCTACGACTACCCGTTCATCGCCGCGATCGGCATCGGCGCCGCCTTCCTCGGCATCTGGACGATGCGCGCCGTGACGCTCGCCGAGCGCCTGATGCGGCGCTCGCGCCTGCCGGCCTGGGCGCGGCCGGTCGCCGGCGGGCTGATCGTCGGCACGATCGCGCTGTCCTTCCCGCAGGTTCTCGGCAGCGGCTACGGCGCGGTCCAGCACAACATCCATCTCGGCTACACCGTGCCGGTGCTCGCCGTCCTCGTCGTCGTCAAGATCATCGCCTCGGCGGCCTCGCTCGGCGCGGGATTCCGCGGCGGCCTGTTCTCCTCGTCGCTGTTCCTGGGCAGCCTCTACGGCGCCCTGTTCGCGGCCGGCGCGGCCTGGCTGTTCCCGTCCCTGCCGCTCGACGAGAGCGGCTACGTGCTGATCGGCATGGGCGCGGTGGCGGCCGCGATCGTCGGCGCGCCGATCACCATGGTGATGCTGGTGCAGGAGGCGACCGGCGACTTCGAGGTCACGCTCGGCGTGCTCGCCGCGGTGGTCGTGGCGACGATGATCGTGCGGCAGCGCTTCGGCTATTCCTTCGCCACGTGGCGCTTCCACCTGCGCGGCGTGCAGATCCACGGCGCCCACGACGTCGGCTGGATCGAGAACCTCACGGTGCGCCGGCTGATGCGCCGCGACCCCAAGATCGTGCCCGCGACCATGTCGCTGCAGGCCCTGCGCCGCACCTATCCGCTGGGCAGCGTGAAGCGCGTCTTCGTGATCGACGAGGACGCGCAATATGCCGGCATGGTCGATCTCTCGGCCGTGCACGACCCCTCCGTCGAGGACGACGACGAGCGCACCGCCGGCGACCTCGCCACCGCGCCGGACGGCTTCCTCCTGCCGATGCAGAACGTGCGCCGCGCGCTCAAGCTCTTCGGCTCGGCCGAGGAGGAGAGCCTGCCCGTCGTCGAGAGCGCCAGGAACCGCCACATCGTCGGCTACCTCACCGAGGCCTACGCGCTCAGGCGCTACAACCAGGAGCTCGAGCGCAAGCGCGCCGAGGAGCTCGGCGAGCGCCACCTGTTCGGCTGAACGCCGGACATGAAAAAGGCCCGCCGGGACGGCGGGCCTTTGCGTCTGACTCCGCCGCGAGGCGGGCGGGCCCTCAGAGCTCCGTCACGCGGAGATAGGGGCGCAGCTCCTCCCAGCCCTTCGGGAACAGCTGCTTCGCCTCGTCGTCCTTGACCGAGGTGGGGATGATCACCTTGCCGCCGGGCACCCAGTCGGCGGGCGTCGCGACCTTCCGCGCGTCGGCGAGCTGCAGCGCGTCGATCACCCGCAGGATCTCGTCGAAGTTGCGGCCCACGTTCATGGGATAGGTCAGCGTCAGGCGGATCTTCTTGTCCGGGTCGATGATGAAGACCGACCGCACCGCCTGCGTCGCGCTCGCCGCCGGGTGGATCATCTCGTAGAGCTTCGAGATCTTGAGGTCCGGATCCGCGACGATCGGGAAGTTCAGCGTCGTGTGCTGCGTGTCGTTGACGTCGGCGATCCATTCGCGGTGCTCGTCGACCGTGTCGGTCGACAGGCCGATCGGCTTCACGCCGCGCCTGGCGAACTCGTCCGCGAGCTGCGCCGTGCGCCCCATCTCGGTGGTGCAGACGGGGGTGAAGTCCGCGGGATGGCTGAAGAAGAAGGCCCAGTCGTCGCCGATCCAGTCGTGGAAGTCGATCGGGCCGGCGGTCGTCTCGGCCTGGAAGTTCGGGGCGGTTTCGCCAATTCGCACTGACATCTGACATCCTTCGTATGGGTTGGGGTGGCCGGTGCGGAGCCAGCAGGAGCGCCGGAGCCTGTCCCGCGCCGTCCCTGCCCGCACATCAGGCATCCCTAATATAAGAAACGTTCTCCCGGTTGCACCGCTCCGATCGTCGCAGGTCCCGCAAGATCCGGCGCCCGGCCGGCGCCCGGCCGCCGCCCGCCCCGACGCGTCTTTGTTCACGTCCTGTTCTTGCGCCCGCCCGACTTCCTGCTACACTTCCCTCCGTTCAGGAGGGCTCGGGCATGGTCGCACGCGTGACAACCGTCGCTTTCGTCGGCATCGAGGCCAGGCGCGTCGACGTCCAGGTGCAGGTCGCCCCCGGCATGACGGCCTTCTCCATCGTCGGCCTGCCGGACAAGGCGGTGGCGGAGAGCCGCGAGCGCGTCCGCTCCGCCCTGATCGCCATCGGCCTCGCCCTGCCGCCGAAGCGCATCACCGTCAACCTCGCCCCCGCCGACCTGCCGAAGGAGGGCAGCCATTTCGACCTCGCCATCGCGCTCGGCCTGATGGCGGCGATCGGCGCGGTGCCGGCCGAGGCGCTGCGGCGCTGGTGCGTGCTCGGCGAGCTCGCGCTCGACGGCCGGGTCACGCCGGTGGCGGGCGTCCTGCCGGCGGCGATCGGCGCCAACGCGATGGGGCTCGGCCTGATCTGCCCCGAAGGCTGCGGCGCCGAGGCCGCGTGGGCGAGCCCGGAGATGGACGTGCTGGCGCCGGGCGACCTGATCGCCGTCGTCAACCACTTCAAGGGCTCGCAGCTCCTCGCCCGGCCGCGCCCGGCGGTCCGCGAGACCGCCGCCTCGCCGCTCGACCTCTCCGACATCCGCGGCCAGGAGACGGCGAAGCGGGCGCTCGAGATCGCCGCCGCCGGCGGCCACAACCTCCTGTTCGTCGGCCCGCCCGGCGCCGGCAAGTCGATGCTGGCGCAGCGCCTGCCCTCGATCCTGCCGCCGCTGTCGCCGGCGGAGCTGCTCGAGGTGTCGATGATCCACTCCGTCGCCGGCGCCCTGTCGGGCGGCCGGCTGTCGGCGGAGCGGCCGTTCCGCGCGCCGCACCACTCGGCCTCGATGGCCGCGCTCGTCGGCGGCGGCGTCAAGGCGCGCCCGGGCGAGGCCTCGCTCGCCCATCGCGGCGTCCTGTTCCTCGACGAACTGCCCGAGTTCCACCCGCAGGTGCTCGACAGCCTGCGCCAGCCGCTCGAATCCGGCGAGACGGTGATCGCGCGGGCCATGCACCGCATCACCTATCCCTCGCGCTTCCAGCTGATCGCGGCGATGAACCCGTGCCGCTGCGGCCAGGCCTCCGAGCCCGGCGGCCACTGCCGGCGCGGACCGCGCTGCGCCGCCGACTACCAGGCGCGCGTCTCCGGGCCGCTGCTCGACCGCATCGACCTGCGGCTCGACGTCCCCGCCGTCACGGCCGCCGACCTGATGGCCCCGTCGCACGCCGAAGGCAGCGCCGCCGTCGCCGCGCGCGTGGCGGAGGCGCGCGACATCCAGCGCGACCGCTATGTCGGCCTCGGCCTGCCGGACTGGACGACGAACGGCACCTGTCCCGGCAAGCTGCTCGACGAGGTGGCGCGGCCGGACCCGGCGGGCATCGCGCTGCTGCGCGAGGCGGCCGACGCGCTCGCCCTCTCCGCGCGGGGCTATCACCGCGTCCTCCGGGTCGCGCGCACGCTCGCCGACCTTGCCGGGGACGACCTCGTGCGGCGGATCCACGTCGCCGAGGCGGTCGCCTATCGCGGCGCCGGCACCGGGCTCGTCGCCGCCGCGTGAGGCGATCGACAGGCGGGGCCGCCGCTCGCCTATTGTCTTAAGCCACCCGTAAGTGCCTGTCGGCTAGGCTCGCCCGATCAATCGCAACGGTCGAGCCGATGCCAGAAGACGCCACAGCCGCGATCGACGAAGACGCCCCGGCGCCCGCCGCCGCTTCCTGGCACCGCATGCCGGCGGTGCTCGGGGCGCTCACGCTCCTCGCCCTGCCGCTCGTCGCGCGCGCCGCTCCCTCGGCCGCGCCGTGGCTCCTCGGCTACGCGGTCTTCGCCGCGGCGATCGCGCTCCTCGCGCTCTCCGGCGCCCTCGGGCGCGCCTCCGCGCGTGCCGCGGCGGCCGAGGCGCGCGCCGCCGCGCTCCAGGCGCGCAACTGGCGCCTCGCCGACGAGCTGTCGCGCCACCGCGAGATCGTCGAGGCCCGGCCCGAGCCGATCTGCCGGCAGGATGCGGGAGGCCGCATCGTCTACGCCAACCGCGCCCATCGCGAGGCCTTCGGGACCGACGACGAAACCGGGACGCCGAACACGCCGCGCCGCCTGATGCCGGCCTCCGGCGAGGCCGAGGGGCCCTCGGGCGACCTGCGCCTCCTCACCGCTGCCGGCCCGCGCTGGTTCGCCCGCGACGAGACCGCGATGCGCGACGCGGCGGGGCGGCCGATCGAAACCCAGATCGTGCTGCACGACGTGAGCGAGCGCCACGCGCGCGAGGACGCAGCCCGCCTCGCGGCCTCGGAGGCGGAGGCGGCCGCAGCCGCCCGGTCGCGCCTCGTCGCCGCGGTGACGCACGAGGTCCGCACCCCGATCGGCGGCATCATCGGCATGATGGAGCTGCTGCTCGACACCGACCTGAGACCGGAGCAGCAGAGCTACGCGACGTCGGTGCGCAGCTCCGCCAGCGCCCTGCTCGCGCTGATCGACGACCTGCTCGACCACGCCGCCCTCGAGGCCGGCCGCCTGGCGGTGGCGGAGCGCGGCTACTCGCTGCACGCCCTGGTGCAGGAGGTGTGCGAGCTGCTCGGGCCGCGGGCGGAGGAGAAGTCGCTGGCCCTCGCCGGCTTCGTCGCCCGCAAGGTGCCGGCGGAGATCGTCGGCGACCCCGCGCGGGTCCGGCAGGTCCTGCTCAATCTCGTCGGCAACGCCGTGAAGTTCACCGGCAGCGGCGGCATCCTCGTCGAGGCGCGCCCGGCGGCCGGCCGGCTGGAGATCGCGGTGCGCGACACCGGCCCCGGCATCGCCCCGTCCGACCAGGCGCGCATCTTCACCGAGTTCGAGCGTGCCGACGGCTCGCAGGGCATCAGCGGCAGCGGCCTCGGCCTCGCCATCAGCCGCCGCCTCGTCGAGGCGATGGGCGGCACGCTCGGCCTGGAGAGCCGCCGCGGCCGCGGCAGCGTCTTCACCGTGTCGCTGCCGCTCCGCGCCGCGGCCGGCGCGCCGGACATCGCGCCGCCGGCCCTGCTCGACCGCCCCATCCTCCTCGCCTCGGCCTCGAGCACGACCCGGCGGGCGGTGGCGCTGGCGCTGCGCGACGAGGGCGCCCGCGTCTCGAGCTTCGCCCGCGCCGGGCGCGCCCGCCGGGCGCTCGAGGCGGGGGCCGGCAGCGCCGACATCCTGGTCGACCTCGACATGCTCGAGCCGCTCGACGACGTGCTGCCGCGCGAGCGGTCGATCGTCATGCTGTCGCCCGGCGAGCGCGAGGCGCTGCCGGGTCTCAAGCGGCGCGGCACCGCCTATCTCATCAAGCCGATCCGCCGCGCCTCGCTGGTGGCGCAGCTGACCGGCAAGCCCGCCCCCGCGGCGGAGCCGGCCGGCCCCGCCGCGCCGCCGCTCCGTCCGCTCCGCGTGCTCATCGCCGAGGACGACGAGGTGACGGCGATGATCCTGCGGTCGAGCCTGGAGCGGCTCGGCCACAGCGTCGAGCGGGTCGGCAACGGCCACGAGGCGATCGCCAGGAGCGGCCGCGACGTGCCGTTCGACCTCGCGCTCGTCGACCTCAACATGCCGGGCCTGGGCGGCGCGGCGGCCGCCGCCGCCATCCGCAACCGCGAGCAGCGGCTCGGCCGTTCGCCCACGCCGATCGTCGCGATGAGCGCCGGCCTCACCGAGGCGCAGGCCAGCGCCGCGACGGCGGCGGGCATCGACGCCTTCCTCGAGAAGCCGGTCTCGGCGGAGCGGCTGGCCGCCTGCCTGGGCCGGGTCGTCGGCGGCGAGCGCACAGGCGGATGCCCAATTCGCGGGCGCCCGCGATTGTCACATTTCCGTTGATAAACTATGCTCTTAAACCAGTGATCGCGGGTGGAGGGCCGATTCGCCCGGGACGATCAGGGGGCACCGCCGGCGCCTGGGATGCACGTTCCCTCGGCGTTCGCGCGGCTGGATGCGAAATGAAGTTTTCCGACAAGTTCCGCCCGACTCTCCTCATGCGGCGATTTGCGCCACCCGCCTTCGTTTCCTCCTTCGATCGGACTGCGTTCGGGCCGCCGCCGGCGACGCTGGGCCGCATCGGCTCGCTCGAGGTCCGGCTTGCGCGCAGCCAGCGCGAGATCAAGCTCGCCCAGAGCCTGCGCTTCAACGTGTTCTACAAGGAGATGTCGGCGCAGCCGAACGCCGCCGGCTTCCTCCGCCGGCGCGACGTCGACGGCTTCGACGCGATCTGCGACCACCTCCTGGTGATCGACCACGAGGCCGACCCGCAGTCGATTCCCGGCCGGCGCTCGCGCCGCGGCCCCGCCGTGGTCGGCACCTACCGGCTCCTGCGCCAGGAGGTCGCCGAGCAGTTCTCCGGCTTCTACACGGCGAGCGAGTTCGACATCGAGGACCTCGTCGAGCGCAAGCGGCCGCAGCGCTTCCTCGAGCTCGGCCGCTCCTGCGTGATGAAGTCCTACCGCAACAAGCGGACCGTCGAGCTGCTCTGGCAGGGCATCTGGGCCTACGTGCAGCACTACGAGGTCGACGTGATGCTCGGCTGCGCGAGCCTCGAGGGCTGCGATCCGAACCGCATGGCGCTGCCGCTCTCCTTCCTGCACCACAACGCGGCCGCGCCCGAGGAATGGAACGTCCGCGCGGTGCCGTCGCGCTACGTCGCGATGAACCGGATGCCCGCCGAGGCGATCGACATGCGCCAGGCGCTGTCGGCCCTGCCGCCGCTGGTCAAGGGCTATCTCAGGCTCGGCGCCTATGTCGGGGACGGCGCGGTGGTCGACCACCAGTTCGGCACGACGGACGTCATCATCATCCTGCCGGTGTCCCGCATCAACCCGCGCTATTTCGGCCATTTCGGCCAGCCCCGGGAACGCCAGGGCGGCCGCACCCACTGACGGCCGGCCGTCGCCGGCGGCACGCGAACGGGGACCGACGCATGACCAGACGCCTGCTTGCAGCCGCGGCCCTCGCCGTCCTCTGGACGGGCGCCGCGCACGCCGCCCCGGACTGCTCCGACCCGCAGACCCAGATGGACATGAACCAGTGCGCGGCCGCCGATCTCGAGGCGGCCGACGGCGAGCTCCAGACCGCCTACGACCGCCTCGTGTCGCGGCTGTCGAAGGAGGACAAGGCGGCGCTGCGCACGGCCGAGCGCGCCTGGATCGGCTTCCGCGACGCCTGGTGCGACTTCCAGGCGGCGGGCGTCGAGGGCGGGTCGATGTATCCGCAGGTCGTGGCGAGTTGCCTGGCGGAGGAGACGAGGCGGCAGAGCGCGCGCCTGTCGCAGCAGCTCGACTGCGAGGAAGGCGACGTCACCTGCATCCCGGCGCAATAGGGCGGGCAACAGGGGGGCGGGCGCCCGGGCGCTTCCGCCCGGACGCGTGCGCCCTCAGCCGCCGATGTCGTAGGCGGCGATCGAGGCGATGTTGACGAGATCGGAGTCGGTGGCGCCGAGCGGGGCGATCTGCACCGGCCTTTCCAGCCCGACGAGCAGCGGCCCCAGCACCATCGAGCCGCCGAGCGCCTTCAGGAGCTTCGTCGAGATCGAGGCGGAGTGGATCGCCGGCATGACGAGCACGTTCGCCGGCCCGGTCAGCCGGCAGAACGGGTAGGCCGACATCAGCTCGGGATCGAGCGCCACGTCGGCCGCCATCTCGCCGTCGTACTCGAAGTCGACGCGCCGCCCGTCGAGGATGCGCACCGCCTCCTTCATCTTGTCCGAGCGCTCGCTCTCGGGATTGCCGAAGGTCGAGTAGGCGAGCAGCGCCACGCGCGGCTCGAAGCCGAGGCGGCGGGCCGCGCCGGCCGCCTGCACCGCGATCTCGGCGATCTCGTTGGCCTCCGGCATCTCGTGGATCGCCGTGTCGGCGACGACGATCGTGCGCCCCCGGGCGACGGCGAGCGAGACGCCGATCACGCGGTGGCCGAGCTTGTCGTCGATCACCCGGCGCACGTCGCCGACGGCGGCGGCATAGTTGCGCGTGACGCCGGTGACCAGCGCGTCCGCGTCGCCCATCGCCAGCATCGAGGCGGCGAAGGCGTTGCGGTCGGTGTTGATCAGCCGCATGCAGTCGCGCATCAGGAAGCCCTCGCGCTGCAGCCGCACGTAGAGCCGCTCGGCATAGGCGTGGCGCCGCTGCGAGGTGCGGGCGTTGACGATCTCGATGCCCTCGCGCGCGCCGAGGCCCATCTGGTCCATCGTGCGCTCGATCTCCTCGTTGCGGCCGACGAGCACCGGCTGGCCGAGCCCCGCCTGCTGGAAGGCCGAGGCGGCGCGGATCACCGCCTCCTCCTCGCCCTCGGCGAAGACGACGCGCTTGGTCGAGCGGCGGTTCTGCCCGTGCACCTGCGACAGCATCGCCGCGACGGGATCGCGGCGGCCCGACAGGCGCTGGCGGTAGGCGTCGAAATCGTCGATCGGCTTGCGCGCGACGCCCGATTCCATTGCCGCCTTCGCCACCGCCGGCGGCACCGAGCTCAACAGGCGCGGGTCGAACGGCGCCGGGATCAGGTATTCGCGGCCGTAGCGCGGGCGCTGGCCGCGATAGGCGGCGGCGACCTCGTCCGGCACGTCCTCGCGGGCGAGCGCGGCGAGCGCCTTCGCCGCGGCGATCTTCATCTCGTCGTTGATCGAGGTCGCGCGCACGTCGAGCGCCCCGCGGAAGATGTAGGGGAAGCCCAGCACGTTGTTGATCTGGTTGGGGTAGTCGGAGCGGCCGGTCGCCATGATCGCGTCGTCGCGGATCTCGGCGACCTCCTCCGGCGTGATCTCGGGGTCGGGGTTCGCCATCGCGAAGATGATCGGGTTGTCGGCCATCGAGCGCACCATGTCGGGCGTCACCGCGCCCTTCACCGACAGGCCGAAGAACACGTCGGCGCCCTGCAGCGCCTCGTCCAGCGTGCGCGCGTTCGTCTCGACGGCGTGCATCTCCTTCCAGCGGTTCATCCCGTCCTCGCGGCCCTTGTAGATGACGCCGCGCGTGTCGCAGAGGATGACGTTCTCGGGCCGGAAGCCGAGCGACTTGAGGAGGGACATGCAGGCGATGCCGGCGGCGCCCGCGCCGTTGCAGACGAGCTTCGTGTGCTCGGGCTTGCGGCCGGTCAGCTCGAGCGCGTTGAGCAGGCCGGCGGTGGCGATGATCGCGGTGCCGTGCTGGTCGTCGTGGAAGACCGGGATGTCGAGGGCGGGCCGCAGCGCCTCCTCGATGATGAAGCAGTCGGGCGCCTTGATGTCCTCGAGGTTGATGCCGCCGAACGACAGGCCGAGCAGCCGCACGCAGTCGATGATCTCCTGCGGGTTCTGGCTGTTGACCTCGAGATCGATGGAATCGATGTCGGCGAAGCGCTTGAAGAGCACCGCCTTGCCTTCCATCACCGGCTTGGCCGCCAGCGCGCCGAGATTGCCGAGGCCGAGGATCGCCGAGCCGTTGGTGACGACGGCGACGAAGTTGCCCTTGGTCGTCAGGTCGAAGGCGCGGTCGGGATCCTCGGCGATCGCCTGCACCGGCACGGCGACGCCGGGCGAATAGGCGAGCGACAGGTCGCGCTGCGTCGCCATCGGCTTGGTGGCGGCGATCTCGAGCTTGCCGGGCCGCCCCTTTGAATGGAAATCGAGCGCGTCCTGGTCCGTGAAGCTCGGCCGCTTCGTGCCGCCCGCCCTGTCCTGTGTCATGCTGCCTGCCGCCTTCCGCTGCTTTTCGCGCTCTTCGTTGATGCTCCCGAAGGGACGGCGACGATATGAGTGGCGGCTGACGCATTCAAGCGGCTTGCGAGCCGCCGGGAACCTTGTGCCGGGAACCTTGACTTGCCCCGGCTGCCGAACGATCTTAATGCCGTGCGCTCCGACAGCCATGTCGGGAGCGCTTTTTGCCTTGCCGGTTAGAAGCCTGGTTGCCGGCGCCGCAACAGAGGAGACTACAGCGATCGCACGCCGTCCCATGAAAGCCGCTCCGGTCCAGAAGGAAGGGCCGCGCGTCAACGGAGAGATCGACGTTCCGAAGGTACAGCTCATCGACCACACGGGCCAGAACCACGGAACGGTGAGCACCCAGGAGGCGCTCGACATTGCGGCCGAGGCCGGTCTCGATCTCGTCGAGGTTGTGCCCAACGCGCAGCCGCCGGTCACCAAGATTCTCGACTTCGGGAAATACAAGTACCAGTCGCAGAAGAAGGCCGCCGAGGCTCGCAAGAAGCAGCGCACCGTCGAGGTCAAGGAAATCAAGATGCGGCCGAACATCGACACCCACGACTACGAGGTGAAGATGCGGGCCATGAAGCGATTCTTCGACGAAGGCGACAAGGTCAAGGTCACGCTGCGCTTCCGCGGCCGCGAGATGGCCCACCAGGAGCTCGGCATGCAGGTCCTGCAGAAGGTCAAGGGCGAGACCGAGGAGTTCGCCAAGGTCGAGGCCGAGCCCAAGCTCGAAGGCCGCCAGATGATCATGGTGCTGGCGCCGCGCTGACCGCGCGGCCCCGTCGCCTGCCCCCGGTCGCGCCCGTCCGGACCCGTGTCGTCCGCCGACGATCGGGTGCACGCGGGCCGATTGCCTTTCGCGCCGCGCGCCGCTATAAAGCGCGCCTCAGCGAGCCGCCCGGCTACCAAGGGCATGCCGTGGCTGCTCAGAATGCTCAAGGCTTTCCATGTCTCGAAAGCAGGTTGCGCCACCCGATGGCGCCGCCCTTTCGGCATGGGCGCATGTTTCAGGAGACGAGCAAAATGCCCAAGCTCAAGACGAAGTCGAGCGCCAAGAAGCGCTTCAAGATGACGGCCTCCGGCCGGGTCAAGGCGCAGCAGGCTGGCAAGCAGCACGGCATGATCAAGCGCACCACGAAGTTCATCCGCTCCGCCCGCGGCACGTTCGTGCTGTCGGAGTCGGATGCCGGCATCGTGCGCCAGTTCATGCCCTATGCCCGCAAAAAGCGCCAGAAGTCGGCGGCGACGCCCAGCCAGGACTAAGGAGAACCCGTCATGTCACGTGTGAAGAGGGGCGTCACCGCCCACGCGCGTCACAAGAAGACGCTCAAGCTTGCCTCCGGCTATTACGGCCGCCGCAAGAACACGATCCGCGTCGCCAAGCAGGCCGTCGACAAGGCCGGCCAGTACGCCTATCGCGACCGCCGCGCCAAGAAGCGCGTGTTCCGCGCCCTGTGGATCCAGCGCATCAACGCCGCCGCCCGCGAGAACGGCATGACCTACGGCCGATTTATCGAGGGCCTCGGAAAGGCCGGCGTCGAGATCGACCGCAAGGTGCTTGCCGACATCGCCGTTCACGAGCCCGCCGCCTTCGCGGCGCTCGTCGAGCAGGCCAAGCAGGCGATCGCCTGAGGCGACCCTTCTCTCCGGCATTTCCGGGGCCAGCCGTCCGCGTGGAAGACACCCCACGCGGACGGTGCCGGTTTTCGGGAAGGTTCGCGCCCTGTCTTCCCCATGGCCGGCGAGATCGCTGACGACAGGGGAGAGACGGGAGACGTGATCGATGTCCGGGATCGACGAGCTCGAGGCCGACCTTAAACGACGTATCGAAGGCGCCGGCAGCGAGGCCGCGCTCGAAGAGGTGCGCGTCGAGGCGCTCGGCAAGAAGGGCTCCGTCAGCGAGCTCCTGAAAGGGCTCGGCAAGATGAGCCCCGAGGAGCGCAAGGTCATGGGGCCGGCGCTCAACGGGCTGAAGGATCGCCTCAACGAGGAGATCTCCGCCCGCCGCGCCACCTTGAAGGCCGAGGAGCTCGAGCGGCGGCTGGCGACCGAGAGGGTCGACGTCACCCTGCCGGTGCAGGACAGCGCGCTTTCGGGCGGCCGCATCCATCCCGTCAGCCAGGTGATGGACGAGCTGACCGCGATCTTCGCCGACATGGGCTTCCAGATCGCCGAAGGCCCGCACATCGAGGACGACTTCCACAACTTCACGGCGCTCAACATCCCGGCCGACCACCCGGCGCGGCAGGAGATGGACACGTTCTACTTCCCCGAGAAGGAGGACGGCTCGCGCATGCTGCTGCGCACGCACACGAGCCCCGTGCAGATCCGCACCATGCTGCACAACGAGCCGCCGATCCGCGTCATCGTGCCGGGCCGCGTCTATCGCTGCGACTACGACCAGACGCACACGCCGATGTTCCACCAGGTCGAGGGCCTGGTGATCGACGAGAAGGCCCATCTCGGCCACCTCAAGTGGACCCTGCAGGAGTTCCTCAAGGCGTTCTTCGAGGTCGACGAGGTGAAGATGCGCTTCCGCGCCTCGCACTTCCCCTTCACCGAGCCGTCGATGGAGGTCGACATCAACTGCGACCGCTCCGGCAAGGAGCTGAAGATCGGCGAGGGCGACGACTGGCTGGAGATCCTCGGCTGCGGCATGGTCCACCCCAACGTGCTGCGTGCCTGCAGGCTCGATCCCGAGCGCTACCAGGGCTTCGCCTGGGGCATGGGGATCGACCGCATCGCCATGCTGAAATACGGCCTGCCCGATCTGCGCGCCTTCTTCTCCGGCGACCTCCGCTGGCTCAGGCACTACGGCTTCCAGGCCCTCGACCTTCCCTCGCTCGCCGGAGGGCTCTCGCGATGAAGTTCACGCTCTCCTGGCTCAAGGAGCACCTCGACACCGACGCCTCGATCGACGAGATCGCCGAGAAGCTGTCGCTGATCGGCCTCGAGGTCGAGGAGGTGACGGACCCGGCGAAGGCGCTGGCGCCGTTCCGGACGGCGCATGTCGTCTCGGCCGAGCAGCACCCGAACGCCGACCGGCTCAGGGTCTGCATCGTCGACACCGGCACCGAGAGGCTGCAGGTCGTGTGCGGCGCGCCGAACGCGCGGGCCGGCATGAAGGGCGTGTTCGCGCCGTCGGGCACCCACATCCCCGGCACCGGCATCGACCTGAAGCCGACGAAGATCCGCGGCGTCGATTCCAACGGCATGCTCGTCTCCGAGCGCGAGATGGGCCTGTCGGACGAGCATTCCGGCATCATCGACCTGCCGGAGGACACGCCGGTCGGCGTGCCCTTCGCCGAGGTGCTGGGCCTCGACGACCCGGTCTTCGACGTGGCGATCACGCCGAACCGGCCGGACGCGCTCGGCGTCTCCGGCATCGCCCGCGACCTCGCCGCCGCCGGCCTCGGCACGATCCGCACGCCCGAGCCGGCGCGCATCCAGGGCAGCTTCCCCTGCCCGGTGAACGTCACGCTCGACCTCGGCGCCGACCGCCACCTCTGCCCCGCCTTCGCGCTGCGCCTGGTGCGCGGCGTGAAGAACGGGCCGTCGCCCGACTGGCTGAAGCGGCGGCTCGAGTCGATCGGCCTCAGGCCGATCAACGCGCTCGTCGACATCACCAACTTCATGACCTACGACCGCAACCGGCCGCTGCACGTCTTCGACGCCAACAAGGTGTCGGGCGACCTGGTGATCCGCCGCGGCCGGCCCGGCGAGACGCTGCTCGCCCTCGACGAGCGCACCTACGAGGTCGACGGGGACGTCGTCGTCATCACCGACGACAAGGGCATCGAATCGATCGCCGGCATCATGGGCGGCGAGGAATCGGGCTGCGACGAGACGACGACCGACGTGCTGATCGAGTCGGCGCTCTGGGACACCGGCAACATCGCCCGCTCCGGCCGCCGGCTCGGCATCAACTCGGATGCCCGCTACCGCAACGAGCGCGGCATCGACCCCGCCTTCACCCTGCCCGGCCTCGACATGGCGACCGCCATGGTGATGGAGCTGTGCGGCGGCGAGGCGAGCGAGACCGTGCTCGCCGGCGAGATACCGGACCCGCAGAAGATCATCGTCTTCAAGCCGGCCGAGGTGGAGCGGCTCACCGGCCTCGACATCTCCTTCGTGGAGATGCGCGAGATCCTGCACGATCTCGGCTTCTGGATGACCGGCGAGGGCGAGAACGCCCGCGTCGCCGTGCCGACCTGGCGGCCCGACGTGCACGAGCTCGCCGACCTCGTCGAGGAGATCACCCGCATCGTCGGCGTCGACCGCGTGCCGACCGTGCCGCTGTCGCGGCCGGCCGGCGTCGCGAAGCCCGTGCTCACGCTGCTGCAGACGCGGGAGCGGCTGGCGCGGCGCACGCTCGCCGCCCGCGGCCTCGTCGAGGCGGTGACCTGGTCGTTCATCGCGCGCGAGCACGCCGAGGCGTTCGGCGGCGGCAAGCCCGAGCTCGCCCTGTCGAACCCGATCTCGTCGGAGATGAGCGACATGCGGCCGAGCCTCCTGCCGGAGCTGCTGCTCGCCGGCCAGAGGAACGCCGACCGCGGCTTCCCGGACGTCGCCCTGTTCGAGGTCGGCGCCACCTATCGCGGCGACCGCCCGGAGGACCAGGAGGCGCTCGCCGCCGGCATCCGCCGCGGCAGCGCCAGGCCCGGCGGGGCAGGGCGGCACTGGTCGAACGGCGGCAAGGCCGCGCCCGTCGACGTGTTCGACGCCAAGGCCGACGCGCTCGACGTGCTGGCGCAGCTCGGCGCGCCGGTCGACTCCGTGCAGATCGAGCAGGGCGCGCCGTCCTGGTACCACCCCGGCCGCTCCGGCACGGTGCGGCTGGGCCCGCGCGTGATCCTCGCCCAGTTCGGCGAGATCCATCCCGCGACGCTCCAGACGCTCGACATCGCCGGGCCCGTCGTCGGCTTCGAGGTCTTCCTCGACCGGCTGCCGCGGCCGAAGGCCAGGCCGACCCGGGCCAGGCCCGCGCTCGATGCCTCCGACCTGATGCCCGTCAGCCGCGACTTCGCCTTCGTCGTCGACGCGGCCACGCCGGCCGGCGACATGCTGAAGGCGGCGCGCAGCGTCGACCGCAACCTCGTCGCGGGAGCGAGCGTCTTCGACGTCTTCGAGGGCGCCTCGATCGGCGAGGGCAGGAAGTCGGTCGCCATCGAGGTGACGCTCCAGCCGCGCGAGCGCACCTTCACCGACGAGGAGCTCGAGGAGATCTCGTCGAAGATCGTCGAGGCGGTCCAGAAGAAGACGGGCGGCACCCTGCGCGGGTAGTGCCGTCATGCGTCGGCGGGAGCCTGCCTCCCGCCGATTTTCCCTTTTGCGTGAGTCGTTTGCGCTTGACATGGGGGTCCGACGCCGGCGTCGCGACCGGCGGAATCAGGCGCGATTCCGGCCCGCCCCGATCGAATTGGTTCCGAATCGACCTGCCGGAATCCTGCAGGACTCACAGGCGGTTGATCCTTTTGTCCCGGATTCGTTCCCGTTTGAGTCACGGTGAACGAATCGGGACTCCGAAAGCGACTCTATTTCAAGGGCTTAACGGGGCGTGAAGAGAAACCGCTCGAATCGGATTCCGCCCCGTTTTCCGCCTCACGCGCTGCCGATCAGGAGCCCCGCGACGAAGACCAGCGCGCCGCCCACGGCCACCTGCGTGGCCGCGGCCAGCGGCGGCGTGTCCATGTAGCGCCAGCGCATCCACGAGATCGCCGCCAGCTCGACGATGACCACCGCGATCGCCAGCACCGTCGCCAGCATGAAGTCCGGGATCAGGTAGGGCAGGGTGTGCCCGAGCCCGCCGGCGGCCGTCATCAGGCCGGAGGCGAGGCCGCGGATCCACGGGCTGCCGCGGCCGGAGATCGCGCCGTCGTCCGACAGCGCCTCGGCGAAGCCCATCGAGATGCCGGCGCCCACCGCCGCGGCGAGGCCGACGAGGAAGGTCTGCCAGGTGTCGTGCGTCGCGAAGGCGGCGGCGAAGAGCGGCGCCAGCGTCGAGACCGAGCCGTCCATCAGGCCCGCCAGGCCCGGCTGCACGATCTGCAGGATGAACTGGCGGCGCTCCGTCTCGCCCTCGCTCGCCTGCGCCTCGTCCGTCAGGTGGCGCGCCTCGGCGTGAAGCGCCGTCTTCTCGTGGCCGCGCTCTGCCGCCGCGAGGTCGCCGAGCAGCTTCCGCGTCGCCGCGTCCCGCGCCTGCGCCGCGGCCTTCTCGTAGAAGCGCGCCGCCTCCTGCTCCATCGAGGCGGCCTCCGCGCGAACCGCGGCGACGCCGAGCGGCCGGCGCATCCAGAAGGGCCGGCGCGTCGTGAAGCCGCGCACGTCCTGCCGGCGCACCAGCGGGATGGTCTCGCCGAAGCGCTCGCGGAAGCGCGCGATCAGCGCCCGCCGGTGGCCGTCCTCCTCCGCGGCCATCTCGTCGAACATGGCGGCGCTGGCGGGAAACTCGTCGCGCAGGGCGGCGGCGTAGCTCGCGTAGATCTTGCCGTCCTCCTCCTCGGCGGTGATGGCCAGCGCCAGGATCTCGCGCTCGTCGAGCTCGGCGACGGACGGTCGTGTCGGGAAAAACTTCACCTTCAGACTCCGATTTTAGAATTGTTCTAAGTTATTCCCTTTCCGCTGCGGCCGCAACGGCGTGTCCGGATCCGCCCGTGGCGGAACGGGCGGGGGCGGGGCCCGCGCACGCTGCGGCGCGTCATGATCGGCGGTGGCCGGGAAGACGGGAGGCGGAAGGGGCGGCCCGCGGTTGTGGAGGCGGCGTCTTGCGGCCCAAAAATGCCCTTCTTATATAGCCGACAGCCTCGCGGCCCATGTGGCGCCGCCGGGCATCATCGTTATTTCGAGGGGGGCCGTTCCAGACCCCTGTCAAACCAGTCAACACTGGGCCGGGCGCCTCCATGAGGGCCCGGACGGCCTGCCAGAAGAAAGGTTCGAGATATGGGTAAAGTAATCGGTATCGACCTTGGGACGACGAACAGCTGCGTCGCCGTCATGGACGGGAAGAACCCGAAGGTGATCGAGAACTCCGAGGGCGCGCGTACCACGCCTTCGATGGTGGCCTTCACCGAGGAAGCCGAGCGGCTCGTCGGCCAGCCGGCCAAGCGGCAGGCGGTGACGAACCCGGAGAACACCTTCTTCGCCATCAAGCGCCTGATCGGCCGCACCTTCGCGGATCCGATGACGGAGAAGGACAAGGGCCTCGTCCCCTACCACATCGTCAAGGCCGACAACGGCGACGCGTGGGTCGAGAGCCGCGGCGAGAAGTATTCGCCCTCGCAGATTTCCGCCTTCATCCTGCAGAAGATGAAGGAGACGGCCGAGGCCCATCTGGGCCAGACGGTCGACCAGGCCGTGATCACCGTCCCCGCCTACTTCAACGACGCCCAGCGTCAGGCGACCAAGGATGCCGGCAAGATCGCCGGGCTCGAGGTGCTCCGCATCATCAACGAGCCGACGGCCGCCGCCCTCGCCTACGGGCTCGACAAGAAGGACGGCAAGACGATCGCGGTCTACGACCTCGGCGGCGGCACGTTCGACATCTCGATCCTCGAGATCGGCGACGGCGTGTTCGAGGTGAAGTCGACGAACGGCGACACCTTCCTCGGCGGCGAGGACTTCGACAACCGGCTCGTCGGCTATCTCGCCGATGAGTTCAAGAAGGAGCAGGGCATCGACCTGCGCGGCGACAAGCTCGCCCTCCAGCGCCTGAAGGAGGCCGCGGAGAAGGCCAAGATCGAGCTGTCGAGCGCGACGCAGACCGAGATCAACCTGCCCTTCATCACCGCCGACCAGACCGGCCCGAAGCACCTGACCATGAAGCTCACCCGCGCCAAGTTCGAGGCGCTGGTCGACGATCTGGTGCAGAAGACGGTCGGCCCCTGCAAGGCGGCCCTGAAGGACGCGGGCCTGTCGGCCGGCGAGATCGACGAGGTGGTTCTGGTCGGCGGCATGACGCGCATGCCGAAGATCCAGGAGAGCGTGAAGAACTTCTTCGGCAAGGAGCCGCACAAGGGCGTCAACCCGGACGAGGTCGTCGCGATCGGCGCCGCGATCCAGGCGGGCGTTCTGCAGGGCGACGTCAAGGACGTGCTGCTGCTCGACGTGACCCCGCTGTCGCTCGGCATCGAGACGCTCGGCGGCGTGTTCACGCGGCTGATCGACCGCAACACGACGATCCCGACGAAGAAGTCGCAGACCTTCTCGACCGCCGAGGACGGACAGACCGCGGTGACGATCCGCGTCTTCCAGGGCGAGCGCGAGATGGCGGCCGACAACAAGCTGCTCGGCCAGTTCGATCTCGTCGGCATTCCGAGCGCGCCGCGCGGCATGCCGCAGATCGAGGTGACCTTCGACATCGACGCCAACGGCATCGTCAACGTGTCGGCGAAGGACAAGGCCACCGGCAAGGAGCAGCAGATCCGGATCCAGGCCTCGGGCGGTCTCTCCGACGCCGACATCGAGAAGATGGTGAAGGACGCCGAGAGCCACGCCGAGGAGGACAAGAAGCGCCGCTCGCTGGTCGAGGCGAGGAACCAGGCGGAGGGCCTCGTGCACTCCACCGAGCGTCAGCTCCAGGAGCACGGCGACAAGCTCGGCGAGGCCGACAAGCAGGCCATCGAGTCCGCGATCGCCGAGACCAAGACCGCGCTCGAGGGTGAGGATCCCGAAGCGATCAACGCCAAGGCCCAGGCTCTGGCCCAGGCCGCGATGAAGCTCGGCGAGGCGATGTACCAGGCCCAGGGCGGCGAGGCCGCCGCCGGCCAGGAGGGCACCGCCGAGCAGCAGGGCCAGGACGGCGAGGACGTCGTCGACGCCGACTTCGAGGAAGTCGACGACGACCAGAAGAAGTCGGCCTGATCCGGCAGGACGAAACGACAGGGCCCGCGCTCTTCCCGAGCGCGGGCCCTGCGGCATCGACCGGCAGGCGGCGGCGCGACCGACGCCTGGCCGGCCGATTTTATTGCTCGGACCCCGGCCGAGACCGGGAATCGATGGTTAACAAATTGAAAACGGGACGATGCGACCTTCCGGCCGCGCCGGTGGCACAGGCCATCGTGCTGATCGCTCGTGAGGTCCTCTGACGCCATGGCAAAGCGCGACTATTACGAAACGCTCGGCATCGAACGCGGCGCGGGCGACGCGGACGTCAAGCGGGCTTTCCGCAAGCTCGCCATGCAGTACCACCCGGACAAGAACCCGGGCGACACCGACTCGGAGCACCGCTTCAAGGAGATCAACGAGGCCTACGAGGCCCTGAAGGATCCCCAGAAGCGCGCCGCCTACGACCGGTTCGGCCACGCCGCCTTCGAGAACGGCGGCGGCGGGCCCGGCTTCCACGGCGGCTTCGGCAACGACTTCGCCTCCTCCATGTCGGACATCTTCGACGACCTGTTCGGCGACATGATGGGCCGCCGCGGCGCGCGCAACGCCCGCCAGCGCGGCGCCGACCTGCGCTACGACATGGAGATCACGCTCGAGGAGGCGTTCCACGGCAAGGCCGCGGAGATCCGCGTGCCGACGAGCGTCACCTGCGACATCTGCACCGGCTCCGGCGCCAAGCCCGGCACCAGCCCGAAGACCTGCCCGACCTGCGGCGGCTCGGGCCGCATCCGGGCGCAGCAGGGCTTCTTCGCCATCGAGCGCGCCTGCATCTCCTGCCAGGGCCGCGGCGAGGTGATCGAGGATCCCTGCCAGGGCTGCGGCGGCACCGGCCGCCAGACGAAGGAGCGCACGCTCTCCATCAGCATCCCGAAGGGCGTCGAGGACGGCACCCGCATCCGGCTCGCCGAGGAGGGCGAGGCGGGCATGCGCGGCGGGCCGGCCGGGCGACCTCTACATCTTCCTGTCGATCAGGCCGCACGACATCTTCCAGCGCGACGGCGCGGACCTGTTCTGCCGCGTGCCGATCTCGATCACCACCGCCGCGCTCGGCGGCCAGATCGAGGTGCCGACGCTCGACGGCGGCCGCTCGCGCGTGAAGATCCCGCCGGGCACCCAGAGCGGCAAGCAGTTCCGGCTCGCCGGCAAGGGCATGCCGGTGCTGCGGTCGACCCATCACGGCGATCTCTACGTGCAGTCGCTGGTCGAGACGCCGGTCAATCTGAGCCGCCGGCAGAAGGAGCTCCTCGAGGAGTTCGAGCGCGCCTCGTCGACGGAATCGAACCATCCCGAGTCCGAGGGCTTCTTCGCAAAGGTACGCGAGTTCTGGGACGGCCTGAGCGGCTGACGCCGGCCGGCACGAGAGCAAGGACAAGAGGGCGAGATGGCACTGGAAAACGCGCGTGATCCCAAGGCACTGATCCAGGACGAGCTCGTCTTCGTGCGGGAATGGATCGGCAATCCGCTCCGCACCGGCGCCGTCAGCCCGAGCGGCCGCTGGCTCGCCCGCGCCATGGCCGGGGAGGTCGATCCCGAGGGCACCGCGCCCGTCGTCGAGCTCGGCCCCGGCACCGGCGTCTTCACCAAGGCGCTGATCGACCACGGCGTGGCGGAAGAGCGGCTGATCCTCGTCGAGGCGAACCGCGACTTCGCCCGCATGCTCGGCCGCCGCTTCCCCCGCGCCCGCATCGTGCGCGGCGACGCCTACGCGATCGGCCGCCATCTCGACGAGCTCGGCGAGAGCCGGCGTCGCGGCCGTGGTCACCGGCCTGCCGCTCCTGACGAAGCCGATGGAGCAGCGCGTGGCGCTGATCGAGACCTGCCTCGACCGCGCCGAGCCCGGCGCCCCGATCATCCAGTTCACCTATGCGCTGAAGCCGCCGGCGCCGGCCGAGCTCGGCTCCTACGACGTCCGGCGCGGCCGGCGCGTGCTGATGAACTTCCCGCCCGCCACCGTCTGGGTCTACACCCGCCCCTCCGCCTGACGGCGCGCAAGGCCCGCAAGCGGGTCTGAAAGCGGGCTTGGCAGCATCTTCGCCCATCGTTATTGCTGGCCGCGGAACGGCATTCGCGGGAGACGTGACGGCATGGCGATCAGGGGGCAGGACCGGCTTATCGTGGCGCTCGACCTGCCGGACGTCGCCGCCGCGCGCACCCTGGTCGGCCAGCTCGGCCCGACCGTGCGCTGGTACAAGATCGGCATGCAGCTCGTCTTCTCCGGCGACGGCCTGCCGCTGGCGCGCGAGCTGACGCGGGAAGGCAAGCACGTCTTCCTCGACATGAAGCTTCTCGACATTCCCAACACCGTCGCGAACGCGGTGGAGAACATCGCCCGGCTCGGCGTCGCGATGACGACGATCCACGCCTATCCGCAGACGATGCGGGCGGCCGCCGAGGCGGCGCAGGGCACCGACCTCAAGCTGCTCGGCGTCTCGGTGCTGACGAGCCTCGACCAGGAGGATCTCGCGCAGAGCGGCTACGCGCTGCCGCTCGGCGACCTCGTGCAGCGGCGCGCCCAGCAGGCGCAGCATGCCGGGATGGACGGCCTCGTCTGCTCGCCGGCCGAGGTCGGCCAGGTGCGCCGCCTCGTCGGCCCCGACTTCCGCATCGTCGTCCCCGGCATCCGGCCGGAGGGCGCGGCGACCGGCGACCAGAAGCGGGTCGCCACCGCGCGCAAGGCGATCCGCGAGGGCGCGAGCCATCTCGTCGTCGGGCGGCCGATCGTGCAGGCCGAGAACCCGCTGGCAGCGGCACGGAAGATGATCGCCGAGATCGAATCGGCGTGAGACGCGAAGCGAAACAGGGAGCGTGAGATGGCGAAGGGATACTGGATCGGGCACGTCCGGGTGAAGGATCCGGAGGGCTACAAGAGGTACGTCGCGGCCAACGCGGCGGCCTTCGCGAAGTACAACGGGCGCTTCCTGGTCCGTGGCGGCCGCCACGAGATGATGAGCGGCGAGATCGCGGGCGACCGCCACGTGGTGATCGAGTTCGCGGACTACGACACCGCCCTCGCCTGCTACCGCTCGCCGGAATACCAGCACGCCATCGAGGTGCGCGGCGACGCGGCGGACGTCAACCTCATGGTCGTCGAGGGCTACGACCCGGCATGATGGCGGGCCGCCGACGGAGCCGGCTCCGGCTGCGCGTGCCGTGTCCCCACCTCCCCCTCGATGGGGGAGGTCGGCCCGCAGGGCCGGGTGGGGGTGGAGCCGCTTGCGCCGAGCCTGCCGCCTCACCCCACCCCGGGCTTCGCCCGACCCTCCCCCTCGAGGGGAGGGTGCAGGCCGTGCCCCTTGCTTGTCTTCTCGGGCAGCGACGACGCCTGACGGAAGCGGAAAGAGGAACCGCAGCATGAGCGACATGCGGCTGATCGTGGTCGGCGCGGGCGGGCGCATGGGGCGCAACCTCGTGCGCGCCATCGCGGAGACGGACGGCGCGGTGCTGGCCGGGGCGATCGAGCGCGAGGGCTCGGAGCATCTGGGGCGCGACGCCGGCGAACTGGCCGGCGTCGGCGCGCTCGGCGTCGGGATCGTCGACGACCCGCTGCCGGTCTTCGCGAAGGCCGACGGCGTGCTCGACTTCACGGCGCCGGCGGCGACGCTCGCCTTCGCCGAGCTCGCCGCGCAGGCGCGCATCGTCCACGTCATCGGCACGACCGGCCTGTCGGAGGACGACATCGCGAAGCTCGAGCCGGCCTCGCGCCACGCCGTCATCGTGCGCTCGGGCAACATGAGCCTCGGCGTCAACCTGCTCGCCGCGCTGACGAAGAAGGTCGCCGCGGCGCTCGACGTCTCCTTCGACATCGAGATCCTCGAGATGCACCACCGCAACAAGGTCGACGCGCCGTCGGGCACCGCGCTGCTGCTCGGCGAGGCGGCGGCGGAGGGGCGCGGCGTCGACCTGTCGGAGCACAGCGCCCGCGCCCGCGACGGCCACACCGGCGCCCGCAGGGACGGCGACATCGGCTTCGCCTCGCTGCGCGGCGGCTCGGTGATCGGCGAGCACAGCGTCGTGTTCGCCGGCCCGGCGGAGCGGCTCGTCCTGCAGCACATCGCCGAGGACCGCGGCATCTTCGCGCGCGGCGCGGTGAAGGCCGCGCTCTGGGGCAAGGGCCGCAAGCCCGGCCACTACTCGATGGCCGACGTCCTGGGCATCACCGACTGACACGCGAAAGAATCCGGAGAGAAACGCGACATGGACCGCCTCCTCGTCCTCGTTCGGCACGGCCAGAGCGAGTGGAACCTGAAGAACCTCTTCACCGGCTGGAAGGACCCCGACCTGACGGAGAAGGGGATCGAGGAGGCGCGCCTCGCCGGCCGCCGCCTGAAGGAGCACGGGATCGCCTTCGACATGGCCTACACGAGCGTCCTCGTGCGCGCCCAGCACACGCTCGACCTCGTCTGCGAGGAGATGGGCGTGAAAAGCCTGCCGACGACCCGCGACCAGGCGCTCAACGAGCGCGACTACGGCGACCTGTCGGGCCTCAACAAGGACGATGCGCGGGCCAGGTGGGGCGAGGAGCAGGTCCACGTCTGGCGGCGCTCCTACGACGTGCCCCCGCCGGGCGGCGAGAGCCTGAAGGACACGCTGGCGCGCACGCTGCCCTACTACGTCACGGAGATCCTGCCGAACGTGATGCGCGGCAAGCGCGTGCTCGTCGCCGCCCACGGCAACTCGCTGCGCTCGATCGTCAAGGTGCTCGACCGGCTCGGCGACGACGAGATCGTCGGCCGCGAGATCCCGACCGGCGTCCCGATCCTCTACCGCCTGTCGGAGGACACGACGGTCGCCGAGCGCATCGACTTCGCGGACTGAAGCGGCGCGCCCCGCTACTCCGTGATGTCGCGGACGGCGTCCTGCGTCGCCTGGCCGGCCTGGTCGATGTCGCGCCCGGCGCCGCGGATCGTGTTGGCGCAGGCCGTCAGCAGCACCATGCTCCCGAGCACGGCCGTCAGGACCACTGCACGTCGCATCGTCTGTCTCCTCGCGAGGAAGGGCGTCCGCCGCCTCCGTTGATGAAGCAGGCAACCCTCCGGGGCCGAAGACCCCGGAAGGTCTTCAGGTATGTCGTCGAACGCCGGGCCGGCGAGCGCGGTTCCGCGCGGGCCCTACTGCCGGGCGAGCCGGCACATGCCGACGAGCTCGTGGTCGTAGCCGCCCGGGTGCGCGAGGATGTCCTGGCACTTCTGCTTGATGTCGCGCGTGGTCAGGTCCTGATTGGCCATGGCCTGGGCCGAGACGCCCTCGACGCCCGCCGCTCCGGTCGAGCCCGGAGCGCTGCCCGCAGACCCGCCGGCGCTTGCCGAGGTGCCGGTCGCGCTTCCCCTCGACGTTCCGCCGCCGATGGACACGCCGACACCCGCATCGGCGCCGCTTCCTCCGCCGACGGAGGCATCCGCGCCGACGTCCGCCGCCGCTGCCGCCGCCGTCGACCGAAGCGCCCGCCCCGACATCGGCCCCGCTGCCGCCGCCGACCGAGGCGCCCGCCCCGACGTCGGCCCCGCTGCCGCCGCCGACCGAGGCACCCGCCCCGACGTCGGCGCCGCTGCCGCCGCCGACCGAGGCGCCCGCCCCGGCGTCGGCCCCGCTGCCGCCGCCGACCGAGGCACCCACTCCGGCGCCGACGCCGCTGTCACCGCCGACCGATGCCCCGACCCCGGCGCCGACACCGCCGCCTCCGCCGACACCCGCGCCGGCGCCCGCGCCGATGCCCTGGGCATGGACGCTGGAGGGGGCGCAGAGGGCAAATCCGGCGCACGATCCGGCAAGCAGAACGGCACGGCTGAACTTCGAGAGATTGGTGATCACGATATCCTCCGATCGTTTCTCCCTGGATGAAGGACAAACAATCGAAGAAGAGGCGGCGTTTCGGGGCCGCGACGTCTCTCGGTCCCGATGCCTAACGGCCCGTCACCGCGGTCGATCGCATCTGGCGGGTCTCGCCGGCCTCGTCCGGCGTGCAGATCGCCCGCTCCCAGCCGAGCATCGCGCGCTTGCGCGTGAGGCCCCAGTGATAGCCGGTGAGCTTGCCGCTGCCGCTCAGCACGCGGTGGCACGGCACCACGAAGGAGATCGGGTTGCGCCCCACCGCGGCGCCCACGGCGCGGGCGGCGGTCGGCCGGCCGATGCGGCGGGCGACGTCGCCATAGGTGGTGGCACCGCCGAACGGGATGCCGAGCAGCGTCTCCCACACCCGCACCTCGAAGTCGCTGCCGATCAGGACGACGCGCAGCGGCGTGTCCGGCGACCACGCGCCCGTGTCGAAGATCCGCCGGGCGGTCGCCGCCGTCGCGCGCTCGTCGCGCACGTAGGTCGCGGCGGGCCAGCGGCGCGTCATGTCGTCGAGGATCGCGTCGCGCCCTTCGCGGCGGTCGGTGAAGGCGAGGCCCGCCAGGCCGCGCGGCGTGGTCATGACCAGCGCCTCGCCGAACGGCGATTCGTGGAAGCCGTAGGTGATGGTCAGCCCGGCGCCGCGCGCCCGGTATTCGCCGGGCGTCATCGCCTCGTGCACCACGAACAGGTCGTGCAGCCGGCCGGGGCCGGAGAGGCCCGTCTCGTAGGTCGTGTCGAGCACGGTGGCTTCCTGCTCGAGGAGGCGCTTGGCGTGGTCGAGCGTCACCGCCTGCAGGAAGCCCTTCGGCGTCAGGCCGCACCAGCGCCCGAACAGGCGCTGCAGCCGCACCGGGTCGGCGTTCAGGTGCGCCGCGATCTCGCAGAGCTGCGGCTGGGCCTGCCAGCCCGACATGATGAACTCGATCGTGCGGCGGACGAGCTCGTAGTCGCTCGTCGTTTCACGGGAAACAGTCCCGGTCCGGGCCGCCTCGTCGTCCCGGCTGATGAGGTCCAGCATCGTTTCACCCGCTCGTCTGTCTGCCATCGTCGCGACCGAGTGAACATCACGCCGCGCCGCCGTGCCACCCGATTCCGGACCGGCTCACGCCGGGCCGCCGCGCGCCTCCGCGAGCGCCGCCTGGACGGCGGTGGCGAAGCTCTCGCGCTCGTTGCGCGACAGCCAGTCGGCGATGCCGACGCGGGTGCCGTGCGAGACGAGCGCGATGGCCTCGACCTCGCCCTCGTGGTCGCGGCGCACGGCGAGCCTCGTCCAGTAGGGGTTGAAGCGTCCACTCGGCGCGCACGCCGCGGGCCGAGACGCGGCGCACGACGAGCTGGCTGCCGGTGACGATGATCGTCTCGCGCGCCTTCGCCGCCCGGTAGTTCACCCGGAACGCGTAGTAGACGAGCGCGACGTCGAGCCCCATGAAGCCGATGATCGGCCACGCCCCGATGGCGAAGAAGACGAGGCCGGTCGCGAAGCCGGTGAGCCCGATCGTCGCCATCAGCAGCGCGAAGCCGCGCGGCGAGAGCGAGCGGTGCGGGGTGATCACCGCGGAAAAGATCATGTGCTCCGGCCCGGCGGCCGGGGCGTCGTCGTTGTCAGGGGCCATGGGGAGCGAATATAGAGCGTCCATGAAGAGCCCGCACCCCTCCCCGCGCCGCAAGGCGGCCCCCGCGGCCGGTCAAAAGCGCGCGATCCCGGCCACGCTCCTGTCGCCGGACGAGATCGAGCGCCTGTTCGCCACGCTGCAGGCGGCCAATCCCGAGCCGGAGAGCGAGCTGTCCTACCGCAACCCGTTCACCCTGCTCGTCGCGGTCGTGCTGTCGGCGCAGGCGACCGACGCGGGGGTCAACAAGGCCACCGCGAAGCTCTTCGACGTGGCCGACACGCCGGAGAAGATGGTCGCGCTCGGCGAGGACGAGGTGCGCGACCACATCAAGACGATCGGCCTCTTCCGCAACAAGGCGAAGAACACGGTCGCGCTCAGCCAGGCGCTGGTCGAGCGCTTCGGCGGCGAGGTGCCGCGCGACCGCGAGGCGCTGGAATCGCTGCCGGGCGTCGGGCGCAAGACGGCGAACGTGGTGCTCAACGTCGCCTTCGGCGAGCCGACCATGGCCGTCGACACGCACATCTTCCGGGTCGCGAACAGGACGGGCCTGGCGCCCGGCAAGGATCCGCTGGAGGTCGAGAAGGGGCTGATGGCGGTCGTCCCGGAGCCCTACCGGCTGCACGCGCATCACTGGCTGATCCTGCACGGCCGCTACGTCTGCAAGGCGCGCAGGCCCGAGTGCGGCCGCTGCCCCATAGCCGCGGTCTGCCGCTATCCCGACAAGACGGTCTGAGCCGGCCGCGCCTGCTCGCTGCCGCTCAGGCGGCGGTGGTAGCGGACCATGAAGGCCGTCGCGAAGAGCGGCGTCGTCAGGTTGAGGATCGGGACCGAGACGTAGCCGGCGATCAGCAGGCCGGCGGCGAAGACCTGCCCGCCGTTGCGCTGCCGGAACGACCTGGCCTCGTCGGCCGGGCGGTAGCGCATCGCGGCGAGCTCGAAATATTCCCGTCCGAGCAGGTAGGCGTTGACGACGAGGAAGATGACGATGTTGACGCCGGGCACCAGAAGCAGCAACAGCGCCATGATGTTGGCCGCCAGCGTCACCGCGAAGAAGCGCAGCGACAGCACGATCGAGCGCGCGAACGGGATGGCGCGGCCCTCGCCGACGAGCGGAAAGGCCTCGCGCTCGACCTCCGCCGCGATCTCGTCGAGGAACATGCCGGCCACCATCGAGCTCGCCGGCGCGACGAGGAAGAACAGCCCGACGGCCAGCCCGAGCCCGGTGACGATGTCGAGGATCCACTGCGCCCACTCCCAGGGCAGCACCACGTAGTGGGCGAAGACGCCGAAGACCAGCACGCCGAGCCCGACCAGGGCGGCGAGCGTCAGCGCGAAGGTGCGCACGAGCACCGCGCGGAACGGCGGCGAGAAGACGTCGGCGAGCGCGTCGAGCGCATCCTTGAGCATGGCGGGGCCTTCTTCCGTGACGGCGCCGGCCAGACATAGTGGCCCGGCGCCGCCGCACCAAGGCCCGGTTGCCCTTGTCTCAGGCCTCTCTATAGTGCGCCGCGATCAATCAAGAGACACAGAACGGAAAGGGCACCCATGGCAGATCCGCGTTACGACGTCCTGGGCATCGGCAACGCGATCGTGGACGTGATCGCACGCAGCGAAGACGACTTCCTCGTGGCCGAAGGGCTGGCGAAGGGCACGATGCACCTGATCGACCAGAACCAGGCCGAGGCGCTCTACGGCAAGATGGGCCCCGGCATCGAGGCCTCGGGCGGCTCGGCGGCGAACACGATCGCCGGCCTCGGCTCGTTCGGCGCGAAGACCGCCTTCATCGGCAAGGTCGCCGGCGACGAGCTCGGCAAGACCTTCACCCACGACCTGCGGGCGCTCGGCACCGCCTACGACACCAGGCCGTCGAACGACGGCACGGCGACCGCGCGCTGCCTCGTCCTGGTGACGCCGGACGGCGAGCGCACCATGTCGACCTTCCTCGGCGCGAGCCAGGGCCTCGGCCCCGACGACGTCGACCCCGAGCTCGTGAAGGCCTCGGCCATCACCTATCTCGAGGGCTATCTGTGGGATCCGCCCGCGGCGAAGGAGGCGTTCGTCAAGGCCGCCGACATCGCCCACGAGGCGGGCCGCATGGTCGCGCTGTCCCTGTCGGATTCCTTCTGCGTCGACCGCTTCCGCGGCGAGTTCCTCGAGCTCATCAAGTCGGGCAAGGTCGACCTCCTGTTCGGCAACGAGAGCGAGCTGCACTCGCTCTACGAGACGGCCGACACGGACGCAGCGCTCGAGTCGCTCGAGAAGGACGCCCGCAGCGCCGTCGTCACGCGCAGCGAGAAGGGCGCGGTCGTCATCCAGAACGGCAGCCGCGTCTCGGTGCCGGCCAAGCCGCTCGACAAGATCGTCGACCTGACCGGAGCCGGCGACCTGTTCGCCGCCGGCTTCCTGTTCGGCCTGTCGCGCAAGATGGACGCCGAGACCTGCGCCCGCCTCGGCGCCATGGCGGCGGCCGAGGTCATCGCCCATGTCGGCGCCCGGCCGGAGGTCACGCTGAAGGACCTCGCGGTCTCCGAGGGGCTGCTGAAGGGCTGAGGACGTTCTCTCGCGCCGGGCTCGCGAGGGCCCCGCGCGCTGCCTCTACTTCGGGACCGCAAGCCGCTCCGCCGGGATGCGGTAGAGGTGCCCCTCGGGATCGTCGGTGACGAACCACAGGTCGCCCTGCGGCCCGAAGCGCACGTCGCGGATGCGGCCGAGCTCGCCGTGAAGGTAGCGCGTCTCCTCGAAGCCGCCGTCGCCGTCCGGCGCGAGCCGCACGAGCGCCATGCCGGCCAGCGCGCCGAGCCACAGCGTGCCGTCGCCTGCCACCGCCAGGCCCGAGGGCGCGATCGACGGCACCCAGACATGCAGCGGGTCGACCATGCCCGGCGCGTGGGTGCCGATGCCGATCGGCGTGCCGTCGTAGTTGATGCCGTAGGTGACGACCGGCCAGCCGTAGTTGCGCCCGGGCTCGATCCTGTTCACCTCGTCGCCGCCCTGCGGCCCGTGCTCGTGCGACCACAGCCGGCCCTCCGCGTCGAAGGCGAGCCCTTCGGGGTTGCGGTGGCCGAAGCTCCAGATCTCCGGCTTCGCCCCCGGCACGTGGGCGAACGGGTTGTCGACGGGCGCGCTGCCGTCGGCGTTCAGCCGCAGGATCTTGCCCCAGTGCTGCCCGAGGTCCTGGCTGCGCTCCTTGTCGAACTTGAAGCCGAGCGAGACGAAGAGGTGGCCCTCGCCGTCGAGCGCGATCTTGCCGCCGAACTCGTCGAGCCCGTCCGTCTCTGGGTCTGCCGTGAAGATCGTCTCGCGGTCGACGAGGCGGCCGTCCTCGAGCCGCGCCCTCGACAGCTTCACCGTGTTCGCCTCTTCCGTGCCCTCGACATGGCCGAAATAGACCGTGCGGCTTTCCGCGAAGTCGGCCGCCGGCACGACGTCGAGCAGCCCCGCGTGGTTGCCGGTCAGCACCTCCGGCACGCCCGCGATCTCCGTGCGCTCGCCGCCTCGCGTCACGCGCCACAGCCGGCCCGGCCGCGTGCCGAGCAGCATGTCGCCGCCCGGCAGGAACGACAGCGACCACGGGAAGTCGAACGGCCCGGCCACCTCCTGCACGTCGTCGGCGGTGATGCGGGGCGCCTCGGCGGCGGCCGTGGCGGGCAGCGAGGCGAGGGCGAGGAGCGCCGCGCCGGCGGCGCGGGCGATGAAGCCGGGCAAGGTGATTTGCGGCGAGGTGAATTCGGGCAAGGCGGTCTCTATATCTCTGTCGGAATCTCTGCCGGTGTCCGCGGGCGGACCGGCCGGCAGTCTACACCGCCGCCGGGCTTCGCCGGGAGCCCGTGCTGATCCCGCTTGGCGGCCCCCTTCGCGAGTGTTAATCGACTGCGCCATGACAGATCTCGCCCACATCCGTAACTTCGCGATCATCGCCCATATCGATCACGGCAAGTCGACGCTTGCCGACCGCATCATTCAGCTCTGCGACGGCCTGACCGAGCGCGAGATGAAGGAGCAGGTGCTCGATTCCATGGACATCGAGCGCGAGCGCGGCATCACCATCAAGGCGCAGACCGTGCGCCTCAACTACACCGCGAAGAACGGCGAGAAATATGTCCTCAACCTGATCGACACGCCGGGCCACGTCGACTTCTCCTACGAGGTCAACCGGTCGCTCGCCGCCTGCGAGGGCTCGCTCCTCGTCGTCGACGCCAGCCAGGGCGTCGAGGCGCAGACGCTCGCCAACGTCTACCAGGCGATCGACGTCGACCACGAGATCGTGCCGGTCCTCAACAAGGTCGACCTGCCGGCCGCCGACGTGCCGCGCGTCAAGAGCCAGATCGAGGACGTGATCGGCCTCGACGCCTCCGACGCGCTCGAGATCTCGGCCAAGACCGGCGTCGGCGTGCCGGACGTCATCGAGGCGATCGTCCACCGCCTGCCGCCGCCGCAGGGCAACCGCGAGGCGCCGCTCAAGGCGCTCCTCGTCGACTCCTGGTACGACCCCTATCTCGGCGTCGTCGTCCTCATCCGCGTCATCGACGGTGTCCTGAAGAAGGGCATGAAGATCCGCATGATGAAGGCCAAGGCGACCTACGACGTCGACAAGGTCGGCGTCTTCACGCCCAAGCTCGTCGACTGGGGCGAGCTCGGCCCGGGCGAGCTCGGCTTCCTCACGGCCTCGATCAAGGAGGTCGCCGAGACGAATGTCGGCGACACGATCACCGAGGAGAAGCGCCAGTGCGCCGAGGCGCTGCCGGGCTTCCGGCCGTCGATCCCCGTCGTCTTCTGCGGCATCTACCCGATCGACGCCGCCGACTTCGAGGACCTGCGCACCGCCATGGGCAAGCTGAGGCTCAACGATTCGAGCTTCACCTTCGAGATGGAGACGTCGGCCGCGCTCGGCTTCGGCTTCCGCTGCGGCTTTCTCGGCCTCTTGCACCTCGAGATCATCCAGGAGCGGCTCTCCCGCGAGTTCAACCTCGACCTGATCGCCACCGCGCCGTCGGTCGTCTACGAGATCAAGCTCAGGAACGGCGAGGTGCTCGAGCTGCACAACCCCGCCGACATGCCGGACCCGACGAACATCGAGGAGATCTCCGAGCCCTGGATCCGCGCCACGATCCTGACGCCGGACGACTATCTCGGCGCGATCCTCAAGCTCTGCGAGGAGCGGCGC
Organism: uncultured Alphaproteobacteria bacterium; assembly: GCA_963816555.1. Taxonomy (GTDB): domain Bacteria; phylum Pseudomonadota; class Alphaproteobacteria; order Rhizobiales; family Tepidamorphaceae; genus Lutibaculum. The sequence continues at coordinate 45,866 of CAWFLD010000019.1, forward strand.
GGCCAGCAGCAGGACCTCTCCTATGTCGGCAGCCGCGCCATGCTGGTCTACGACCTGCCGCTTGAACGAGGTCGTGTTCGACTTCTACGACCGGCTGAAGTCGATCTCGAAGGGCTACGCCTCGTTCGACTACCAGATGACGGGCTACTTCGCCGGCGACCTCGTGAAGATGAGCGTCCTCGTCAACGGCGAGCCGGTCGACGCGCTCGCCATGCTCGTCCACCGCTCCAAGGCCGAGCCGCGCGGCCGCCAGCTCTGCGAGAAGCTGAAGGACCTCATCCCGCGGCACATGTTCAAGATCCCGATCCAGGCCGCCATCGGCGGCCGCGTCGTCGCCCGCGAGACGATCGCCGCCCTCGGAAGGACGTCACCGCCAAGTGCTACGGCGGCGACGCCACCCGCAAGCGCAAGCTCCTCGAGAAGCAGAAGGAGGGCAAGAAGCGCATGCGCCAGTTCGGCAAGGTCGAGATCCCCCAGGAAGCCTTCATCGCCGCCCTCAAGATGGACAGCTGACAGGCTAGCCTGCCTGCCGCTCCGCGCCGGCGGAGACGTCGGGTGCCGCAAGTCGGCACCGCTCATCCCGGCGAAGGCCGGGAACCATGACGCGCGCCGAGGGATGCATCTGCGGCCCGGCAGGCGGAGAGCTGGACTGGATGCCCGGGACGGGTCCCGGCATGACGCCCGAGGATGGAGAGGGGGCGGAGCCGCGTGTCGGGACGTGCATGATGCGTCCGGCGCCGGCAGTCTCGCGGCCTGGGGAATTGCCCAAGCCTGTAAAAGCCCGCAAAAAATCGACAATATATCGATCCAGACGAATGTGCATCCATTATAATGGCAAGTCGTTTGGCGAAAACCGACCTGCCGGAAAGGTTTGCACCAGACTCAGAAGGTTCGCGCTATTGAGATGAATCAATGATCGTGCAGCCCTTCCCCTCGGTAATGGGAGCCTGTCGCCGCCGTTGGCGGCGCGGCATCAGGAGAGGGAGGAGAGAATGGCACGATCTAGCACGTCTGCATTCGCACTGGGCCTCTGCGCGGCGGGACTGGCTTTGGCCGGGTCGGTCCAGGCCGGATGGGCCGCCGAGGACGGCGAGACCGCCTTCGGCGAGGCCCTGTACACGGCCCACTGCGCGGCATGCCACGGCCAGAACGGCGAGGGCAGCGGCCCCGTCGCGGGGTTCCTGACGGTCAGCCCCGCCAACCTCACGAAGATCGCCGAGCGCAATGGTGGCCAGTTCCCGTTCCTCAAGGTGTTCCACATCATAGACGGGCGCACCGAGACGCGCGGCCACGGCACGGTCCAGATGCCCGTCTGGGGCTCGGCCTTCAGCGACGAGGAGCTCGGGTTCGGCGACAGCGCCGGTGGCTATGGCAGCGAGCCGCTCGTGCGGGCCCGCATCACGGCGCTCACCTTCTACATCGAGTCCATCCAGAAGTGAGACGGGTCGCGCGGCGCGCCTGCGCCGCCCTCTCGGTCGCGGCCGCGCTGGGCCTTCCGGCGCCGGCCGCGGCGCGGGACGAGGTCCCTGCCTGCGAGCGGGCGCCCCCGGGCGCCGACCGCCGGCCTTCCCCAGGCCAGGTGCGCGCGCTCCTCGGCTGGATCGGCAGGAACGCCGGCTATGACGTGGGCCCCGCCCTCGCTGACCCACCGGCGATCCGCTTCTGCAGCACGGGCGAGACGATCGAATACGAGGACAGGCGCGTCGTCGTCGACCGGCGCCTGCGGGCGGCCTACGACGTCGAGCGCCGGGCGATCGATCTCGTGCGGCCCTGGCGGCCGGATGACGTGCGGGACCGGGGCACGCTGCTGCACGAGCTGATCCACCACGTGCAGCTGACGAGCCGGGCGTGGAGCTGCTGGGGCAAGGCGGAGTGGCAGGCCTACAAGCTGCAGGAGGCCTGGCTCGCCGAGCAGGGCGTCGAGTTCGGGCTTCGACTGGTTGCGGATCTTCGCCATCACGCGGTGCAGCGTGGACGTGCATCCCGACTAGATGGGGTAACGGGCTGGCGCCGCGGCTGGGGCTTTCGGCCGGGGCGGTCATCCCTCAATGATGGTGTTTGTCAACAACGGCGTCGGGCTTTCGCGCGCGAAGCATCATGAGGAATGACCATGGAGCATTATGCCGGGATCGATGTGTCATTGAAATCCTCGAGCGTGTGCATCGTGGACGGCCAGGGCAGGATCGTCCGCGAGGACAAGGTGGCGAGCGAGCCGCAGGCGCTGATCGGGTGGCTTGTCGGGCACGACGTGCCGCTGGGACGGATCGGCCTCGAAGTCGGCCCTCTGTCGCAGTGGCTGCACAAGGCGATGACGGAGGCGGGCCTCGCCGCTGAGCTCATCGAGACGCGCCATGTGCGGGATGCGTTTAAGGCGATGCCGGTGAAGACGGACCGCAAGGACGCGCGGGGGATTGCCCAGCTGATGCGGCTGGGCTGGTTCCGGCCGGTGCACTGCAAGTCGCTGGCGGCGCAGGAGGTGCGGGCTCTTCTGACGACGCGCAAGCTGCTGCAGTCGAAGCGACACGACGTGGAGATGAGCATCCGCGGCGTGCTTCGTGGCTTGGGGCTGGCTGACGTTCGCGTATCCTCCGCCGCGGCGTGGTGGGCTGCAGATAGAGACGGTGCAGTCGCAATTGACGGTTGGGCTCGTGCTCAGGACATGGGGACGCTCCTGGCAAGCCTGACGAATTCGACATAGGACGCTTGTCTCGACCTTCCCCCGAACCTCGGCCGCATGGAGCTGATTTCTTCCTGCTGATGGAAACCCCGGCCTCGTCGACGCCGTGGCCTTCAGGAGCTCGTCGGGGGCCGAAAAGGGACCGTATCTGGCCGCCGTATTTTGGCTGCCGCACCCAAAGGACGGGAGGAGCTCACACGTCAGCCGGCTCGCCGGTACACGTGGATACGGGACAGCATCTCGCCTTCGCTGGCGGAACCGGGAAGGACGCGGTAGTCGCGCGTCGCCTCCACGAGGGACCATGCGCCGGCCGCGGCGAGCTCGGCGATCTTCTCCTTGAAGCCACCATCTTCATAGGCGGGCAGCGGCAGGCTGAAGATCAGCGTGCCGCCGGGGCGGGTGACGCGGACGAGCTCGTCGAGCGAGCGGGGCGGGGCGTGGCCGATCGTCAGCACGCCCATGGCGAGGATCGCGGCGAAGCGGCCGTCCTCGAAGTCCAGCCTGTCGCCCAGTTTCATCTGCGCGAGCGAGGCGTAGACGCCGCGGGTCCGGCTCGTCTCGAGCATGCCCTGCGAGAGGTCGATCCCGACGAGAGCGTCGTAGCCGAGCGTGTGAAGATGTTCGCCGATCAGCCCGGTGCCGCAGGCGGCGTCCAGTATCTCGCCGTCGCCGGGCTTCACGTGCCTGCAGACGAGCCCGACCGAGAGCGCCGTGTTGCGGTAGCCGAAGCCCTGCAGATGCGCGTCGTAGTCCTTCGCCCACTCGTCGTAGACGCCGGCCAGCGCCGTCTCGTCGCCCGTCGTGTAGACCCGCTGCAGCCACTCGTCGTTGCCGGCGTCCTTGGATTTGTCCTGCATGGCGTGGCGTCTCCTTCTTCCGGTCGTCAGGCTCCGGCGCCGCCGGGCGGGGCGTAGCGGCCGTCGCGCCACGCGATCGCGGCGTTCAGGCCCTCCTCGCGGCGGATCCGGTCGAACTCGGCGCGCTGCTCGCTCCCGCGCGGACTCGATATGGATCCCGATCTCGAGCGCGGCCATGAGCGCCTGCCGCATGCCCATGATCTCGTAGGTGCGGTTGATCGCCTGCTTCGTCAGCCCGACGGCGGCGTGGTCGCTCGTCGCGACCGTGCGGGCGAGCGCCATCGCCTCGTCGAGCAGGCGGTCGGGCGGCACGACGCGGTTGACGATCCCGAGCGCGAGGGCGCGGCCGGCGTCGAGCCGGTCCTCGCCGCTGAGCAGGATCTCCTTGGCCTGCTTCGGCCCCGTCATCCACGGCAGGAGCAGCGCGACGGCGCCGGAGCCGAAGCGGACCTCCGGCGCGCCGAACCGCGTCCCTTCCGCCGCCAGCGTCATGTCGCAGGCGAGCGCCAGCTCGAAGGCGCCGCCGATGCAGGGGCCGTGCACCGCCGCGATGGTCGGCTTTGGGGAATTCCAGAAGGCCATGATGAAGTCGAAGTCGAGCTCGAGCGCGCGCCGCCACTCCTGCGGGCTACGCCGCGGCAGCTTCGCCGAGGCCTTCATGTCGAAGCCGGCCGAGAAGGCACGCCCCGCGCCGTTGACGACGATCGCCCGCACCGTGTCGTCCTGGCCGAGCGCCTCCATCGCCGCCAGGGTCTCGTGCACGAGCGTGGGGTCGAAGGCGTTCAGCACGTGCTGCCGGTCGAAGGTCAGGAGGGCGATGCCGTCGCGCGTCTCGAGGCGGATCGTTTCGTGCGCCATGGCGGGATGTCCCTCAGGCGAAGCCGAGGCGGTCGAGCACGCGGTAGAGCGTGGTCACCGCGGGCACCGTCACGGCCTTCAGGCGATGCGCCGGGATCGGCCGGATCGGGGACAGCGGCAGGACCGGATCGTGGCCGGCCTCGGTGACGAGGCGCGCGAGCTCCGCGCCCATCGCCGACTGCCACCCGACGCCGCGGCCCTGGCAGCCGATCTCGACGAACATGCCCGGCGCCGGCGCGTGGAGCTTCGGCAGGAAGTCGGGGTGGACCGCCACGCGGCCGCCCCAGCGATGCGTGACCTCGACGTCGCCGAGATAGGGGAAGAGCTTCGCGAGGTCGTGGCGGAGATGCGCCCAGTCGCCCGCCGGGCCCGGCTCGCGATAGGGGCCACGGGCGCCGAGCAGCAGCCTGCCGTCGCGGTCGAGCCGCCAGTAGCGGATGAGGCGCTGCGTGTCGGAGAGAACCTCGCCGCCGGGCAGGATGCGGCGGCGCGCGGCATCGGGCAGGGGGGCTGTCGCGATCTGCAGCGAAGTGGCGGCGACGATCGACTGCGGCAGGCCCACGACGGCGCCGCCGGAATAGGCGTTGGTGCAGACGAGCACCGTGTCGGCCTCGACGGTCGGGCCGTGCCCGGTCGAGGCGTGCCACCGTCCCTCGCGCCGGACGAGGTCGGTGACGGTCGCGTCGCGGTGGATCCTGGCGCCGGCGGCGAGAGCGGCGCGGGCGAGCTCGCGGGCATAGCTCAGCGGCTGGACGGAGCCGGCGCGCCGGTCGATCAGCGCGCCGCGATAGATGCCGACACCCGAGATCGCCTCGGTGTCGGCGGCGCCGAGCATCCCGACATCGGCGCCGCGCGTCGCCCAGGCCTCGGCGCGCGCCTTCGCCTTGTCGAGGGCCGCGTCGGAATGGGCGCCCTGCAGCCAGGCGGTGCGCCGTGCCTCGGCCGCCATGGCGTGCTTTTGCGCGAGCTCGAGGACGAAGTCCGCGACCGACCCGGCAAACCGCCAGAGCCGCTCGCCGCGCTCCCGGCCGAACTTGTGCTCGAGCTCCTCCGGCCCGTATTTGAGCCCGGGAATGAGCTGGCCGCCATTGCGGCCCGACGCGCCCCAGCCGGGCACATGGGCGTCGAGCACGACGGCGTCGACGCCCGCCTCGGCGAGGTGGAGCGCCGCCGACAGGCCGAGATAGCCGGCGCCGACGATCAGCACGTCGGCCCGCGTGCCTGCCTCGAGCCGCGGCACGTCAGGAGCCGCGACGGCGGTGTCTTCCCAGAGGTTCCTGTGCGCAGCGCTCATCGCGGTCCTCAGAAGGTCGGCGGCGTGATGGCCCAGATCACCTCCGCCTCGCCAGGGCCGGGATTGCGGTAGCGGTGGGGGAGGTTGCTCGGAAAGCCGAAGGAGTCGCCGGCCTCGAGGACGAACTTGCGGTCCTCGATCCACAGCTCGAGCCGGCCGCGGGTCACGACGCCCGCCTCCTCTCCGTTGTGGGTGTAGGGAGCCTCGCCGCTCGTCGCGCCGGGCGGAAAGCGGCAGGAGAGGAGCTCGAGGGAGCCGTTCAGCGAGGGGCTGAGGAGTTCGTCGGCGATACCGCTGGAATAGTCGAGGCGCCGCCGCCGGTTGTGGCGGACGATGTGCTCCCGCTCGGCCTCCGGCGCCTGGCCGGCATCGAAGAACCAGCTGATCGTGACGCCGAGCGCGCGGCTGATGGCGTGCAGCGCGTTGATCGAGGGCGTGGCGAGGTCGCGCTCGAGCAGGCTGAGATAGCCGACCGACAGGCCACTGTTGCGGCCGAGGACCGCCAGCGTCTGGCCGCGCGCCTTGCGCAGGCCGCGTATCTCGCGGCCGAGATAGCGGATCGGCGCCTCGCCTTCGGCCTCCGCCGACCCGTCGTCCGGCCAGTCGCGGCGATCGGCCGTCCTGTCGTCACGCATCAAAACGGCCCTCGCGCTCATGGTCACCGGGATTGACGTTGACAAAAATATAGGCCCATTTTTTTATATACACAAAGAATGTCGGCAACCTTTTTGTTGTCCGCGAACGAGGGGAAGCGCGTCTTGAGTTCAGCCGGCGCCTGCCGCGGCGCTCGCCGAGACGGCCAGCGGCCTGCCACCGCCCGCACCGCGTGCTCCCGTCTTCCGGGTGCCGCCGCCGGTCCGCCCCTTGAAGGTGCCGCGGGATGAGCGACGTCGCGGCATCACGCCCGGCCTTTGCGGCGATCCGCGGTCCGCGTGCCGCGACCGCGCTGCTGCTCCTGCCGGCGCTCCTGATGCTCGTCGGAAGCTTCCTCCTGCCGCTCGTCCAGCTCGTCTCGATGAGCTTCCAGTCGCCGAAGGGCCCGCTCGCGCCGTATCGCGAGCTCCTCGGCTACGACGTTTATCTCCGCGTGTTCGCCAACACGGCGATCGTCGCCGTCGTGGTGACCGTGCTGGCCGTGCTGATCGCCTATCCGATCGCCTTTTCGCTCGTGCGCCTGTCGCGGCGCTGGCGCGCCGTGCTCTTCATGTGCGTCTTGTTCCCGCTGTGGATCAGCGTGCTCGTGCGCACCTTCGCCTGGATGATGCTGCTGGAGCGGAAGGGGCCGATCAACCGGTTCCTCGAAGCGATCGGCGCGATCGACCAGCCGCTGTCGCTGCTGTTCAACCAGACGGGCGTGCTGATCGGCATGGTGCATGTGCTGCTGCCCTATGCGGTGCTGCCGATCTACTCCGCCCTCGTGCGCATCGATCCCGGCCTCATGCGGGCGAGCGAGGGGCTCGGCGCCTCGCGGACCATGACGTTCCGCCGGGTGCTGCTGCCCCTGTCGATGAGCGGCGTCGCGACGGCCGCCGTGCTCGTGTTCCTCCTGTCCCTCGGCTTCTTCATCACGCCGGCCCTGCTCGGGGGATCGTCGAGCATCACGCTGTCCATGCTGATCGACTCGCTGGTGAACGAGCGGCTCGATTGGGAGCTCGCCTCTGCGGCGTCGGTGATCCTCGTCGCGGCGACGCTCGTCGTGCTCGGACTCGCCTCCCGCTTCGTCTCGCCCTATTCGCTGGCGGAGGGCAGGTGATGGCGGGCCGGGTCGCGCTCAACGCCTTCGCGCTCGCCCTCGCGATCTTCCTCGTGCTGCCGATCCTCGCCATCGTGCCGGCGGCGTTCAGCGACCAGAGCTTCATCCGGCTGCCGCCGGAGTCGTGGTCGATGCGCTGGTGGGGCGACTTCTTCGCCGACGTCTCGTGGCGCCGCTCGCTGCTCACGAGCCTGCAGGTCGCCGTCTGCGCCGCGCTCCTCTCGATCGTCCTCGGCACGAGCGCCGCGATGGCGATCGCGCGGCTCAGGGGGCGGCTGCGGGCGCTCGTGATGGCGCTCTTCATCGGCCCCGTGATCGTGCCGGTGATCGTGCTCGCCGTCGCGCTCTACTCGGTCGGGCGGATGACGGGGCTCGTCGGCACGGTCACGGGCCTCGTCATCGGCCACGCCATGCTGTCGCTGCCCTATGTCGTGCTGAACGTCGGCGTGTCGCTGCGCGGGCTCGACCCGCGCCTGCCGATGGCCGCGGCCGGCCTCGGCGCCGGCCCGTTCCGCGTCTTCCGCACCGTGACGCTGCCGGCGATCATGCCGGGCGTGCTCGGCGGTGCGGTCTTCGCCTTCGTGACCTCGTTCGACGAGGTCGTTCTGTCGATCTTCCTCACGGGACCGACGACGACGACGCTGCCCGTGCGCATCTGGGAGGCCATCCGCATCGAGTTCACCCCCGTCCTCGCCGTCGCCGGCACCGTGATGATCGGTCTCGCCCTCCTCGGCGCCGCCGCCACCCAGCTCGTGCGGAGGGGCTGACGCCATGGCCTCCGTCCGCTTCGAGGGAATCGCCAAGTCGTTCGACGAGGTCCACGCGCTCATGCCGACGGATCTCGAGGTCGCCGACGGCGAGTTCCTGACGTTGCTCGGGCCGTCGGGCTCCGGCAAGACGACGCTCCTCAACATCATCGCCGGCTATCTCGAGCCGAGCCGCGCGGCGCATCCTGCTGAAGGACGCCGACGTCACGGGGCTGCCGCCCGCGCCGGCGCAACATCGGGATGGTGTTCCAGAACTACGCGCTCTTCCCGCACATGACGGTCGGCGAGAACGTCGCCTACGGCGCTCCAGGTGCGCCGGGTGCCGCGCGCCGAGCGCCAGCGCCGGGTCGCGGAGGCGCTGCGCCAGGTGCGGCTCGAAGGCTATGGCGGAGCGTCCCGTGCGCCAGCTCTCGGGCGGCCAGCAGCAGCGGGTCGCGCTGGCCCGCGCGATGGTGATCGAGCCCGACATCCTGCTCATGGACGAGCCGCTCGGCGCGCTCGACCGGCAGCTGCGCAAGGAGGTCCAGCTCGAGATCCGAGCGCATGCAGCGCGAGCGCCGGCGCACCACCCTCTACGTCACCCACGACCAGGAGGAGGCGCTCGTCATGTCCGACCGGATCGCCGTGATGCGCGCCGGCCGGATCGTCCAGATCGGCTCGGGCCGCGACCTCTACGACCGGCCGGTCGACGCGTTCGTGGCGCGCTTCCTGGGCGAGTCGAACCTGCTCGAGGGCAAGGTGACCGGCATCGCCGGCGGCTGGGCGACGCTCGCCGTGCCGGGCCTCGAGGCGCCGGTCGAGGGCCGCGCCGCCGACGGCATCGCGACCGGCGAGACGGCCTTCGCGCTGATCCGCCCCGAGATGGTGCGGCCGAAGGCCGGCGGCCTGCGCGCCGACGTCGTCGAGCAGGTCTATCTCGGCGAACTCACGGCATGTCGCTTCCGGCTCGCCGGAGGACAGGAGCTCTGGTGCCGCCGTCTCGCGGGCGACCTGCCCGAGAGCCTCGACGGAACCGAGATCGGATGGGATCGCGACCGCGTCTCGATCCTGCCCGATGCTGAACGATGAAAACGAGAAACAGGGGAACTGCCATGCTGACCAGACGCAAGCTGCTCGCGCTCGGCACCGCCGGCGCCGGCCTGGCCTTGGGATCACGGCTGGAGGGACCGCTCGGCATCGCCCGCGCCAGCGCCCAGAGCCGTCCGCTCACCTTCGCGTCCTGGGGCGGCGCGCTGAGCGACCTCGAGCGCGACGCGCTCCTCATGCCCTTCGCGAAGCAGAAGGGCACCGAGTTCGTCTACGACTCGCCGACGAACTACGCGAAGATCCGCGCCATGGTGGAGGCCGGCTCGCCCGAGTGGGACCTCGTGGACGTGGGCGGCCGCTTCATCTTCCAGGGCGCCGGACTATCTCGAGCCGCTCGACATGTCGCTCATCCCGAACGCGAAGAACCTCAACCCGAAATGGGTGACCGACAAGGGCATCTTCACCTCGTCGGGCGCGACCGTCATCGCGTGGAACACCGACGCTTTCCCGAAGGACGAGGGGCCGAAGTCGTGGGCCGACTTCTGGGACGTGAAGACGTTCCCCGGGCCGCGCGGCCTCTACAAGCCCTTCTACTACAACTACGAGGCCGCGCTCCTGGCCGCCGGCACGCCGCGCGACGAGGTCTATCCCGTCACCAAGGAGAAGGTCGACCTCGCGCTCGAGAAGCTGCGCGAGATCAAGCCGCACGTCTCGGTGTGGTGGTCCTCGGGCGCCCAGCCGCCGCAGCTCCTGTCGACCGGCGAGCTCGCCATGTCCTCGGCCTGGTCCGGCCGCATCCTCTCGGTCATGAAGGAGGGCGCGCCGGTCACCATGACCTATGACGACGGCATCGCCTGGGGCAACGCCTGGGTCGTGGTCAAGGGCTCGCCCAACGCCAAGCTCGCGATGGAGGCGATCAACTTCGCCATCGCGGAGCCGCAGCAGAAGAAGCTCGTCGAGTTCGGCCTCTACGGCCCGACCCTCGGCTCGGCCGCCGAGCAGGGCAGCGCCGAGCAGCGCCAGTGGATGACCACGGCGCCCGAGAACGTCGAGAAGATGCTGATCATCGACGAGGAGCAGGCCGCGAAATACTCCGAAGAGTACGAGGACGAGTGGAACCGCTTCCAGCTCGGCTGAGCGCGTCGAGACCCGCGCGGGCGCCGCTGCAGGTGCCCGCGCCCGCCTGCCGGCACCACCCCGAAAGAGCTCCAGGACACGCAACGACGTGACCGAACACCGACTGGCGCCTCTCCTCTCGCCCCGCTCGATTGCCTTCGTCGGCGCGAGCGCCAGGCCCGACACGCCGGGTCGCGACATGATGCGTGCGATCCGGCGCGGCGGCTTCGGCGGCCGCGTGACGGCGGTCAACCCGAACTATGCCGAGATCGAGGGCTATCCGTGCGTCGGATCCCTAGCCGAGCTGCCGGCGCCGCCCGACCTCGCGGTGCTCGCCGTGCGCAACGACCGGCTCGAGGCGAGCTTCGCCGAGGCGGTTGCGGCCGGCGCGCGGGCGGCGGTGATCTTCGCCTCCGGCCACCTCCAGGGCGACCGCGACCCGCCGCTCTCCGCGCGGCTCGCCGCGATGTCGCGCGAGGCCGGCGTCCCGGTCTGCGGTCCCAACTGCATGGGCTTCTACAACGACGCCGACGGCGTCTGGATCTGCGGCTTCCCGAGCAGCCGCACGCGGCGGCCCGGCTCGGTCGCGCTCGTCGCCCACTCGGGCAGCGTCTTCGGCGCGCTCCTGCACAACGACCCGCGCCTCCGCGTGTCCTTCGCCGTCTCGCCCGGACAGGAGCTCGGCGCGACGGTGGCCGACTATCTCGACTACGCCGTCGAGCGCCCCGAGGTGAAGGTCGTCGGGCTCTTCATGGAGACCGCACGCGATCCCGCCGGCTTCGAAAAGGCGCTGAAAAGGGCGGCCGAGCGCCAGGTGCCCGTCGTCGTCCTCAAGGCCGGCCGCACCGAGGCCGCCGCGCGGGCGGCGCTGACGCACACCGGCGCGCTGGCCGGCAGCGACGCGGCCTTCGAGGCGCTGTTCGACCGCTACGGGGTCATCCGCGTCGAGACGCTCGACGCGCTCGCGGCCACCCTGCTTCTCATGTCCACCGGGCGGCGGGCGGCGCCGGGCGGGCTCGCGACGATCCACGATTCAGGCGGCGAGCGCGAGCTCTTCATCGACCTCGCCGAGCGCCACGGCGTGCCGTGGGCCGAGATCTCGCAGGCGACGAAGGCCCGTCTCGCCGCACGCCTCGAGCCCGGCCTCCTGCCGGAGAACCCGCTCGACGCATGGGGGACGGGTCGCGACTACGACGTGCAGTTCGGCGCGTGTTTCGCCGATCTCGTCGCCGATCCCGCGACCGGGCTCGGCATCTTCGCCGCCGACATCCGCGATTCCTACTATCTGAGCGACGGCTTCGCCGCCGCCGCGCGCTCGGTGGCCGAGGCGACCGACAAGCCGGTGGCGCTGGCGACGAACTACACGCAGCTCCGCCACGACGCGATCGCGCTGGCGCTGACCGAGGCCGGCGTGCCGGTGCTCGACGGCACGGAGAACGCGCTGATCGCGGCGCGCGGCGCCATGCGCTGGCGCGACTTCCTGGCGCGCGGCCGGAGGACGCCGCCCGCAGCGCTGCCCGAGGCGCGTGCCGGCGACCGCGCCGCCTGGCTGGCGCAGGCTCCGGCAGGGCGGCGGCATCGGCGAGGCCGACGCGCTCGACTGCCTCTCCGCCTGGGGCGTGCCGACGGTCGGCACGCGTGTCGTGGCCGGCGAGGCGGAGGCCGTCGAGGCGGCGCGGGCGGTCGGGCTGCCGGTCGTGGCCAAGACGGCGGAGCCCGGCATCGCCCACAAGTCGGAGGTCGGCGGCGTCGTGCTCGACCTCGCGACGGAGGAGGCCGTCGCGGCCGCCTATCGCGACCTCGCCGCCCGGCTCGGCCCGCGCGTGACGATCGCCGCGATGGCGCCGCGCGGGCGTCGAGCTGGCGCTCGGCATGGTCGTCGACCCGCATTTCGGGCCGGTGGTCATGGTCGGTGCGGGCGGCGTGCTGGTCGAGCTGCTCGACGACCGGCGGACGGCGCTGGCGCCGTTCGGCCCGGCGACCGCCCGGCGCCTGCTCGATTCCCTGAAGCTCAGGCGGCTGCTCGACGGCTATCGCGGCGCGCCGGGCTGCGACATCGACGAGCTCTGCGGGATCCTCTCGCGCTTCTCGGTGCTGGCGTGGGACCTGCGCGACGCGGTCTCGGAGATCGACGTCAATCCCCTGATATCGGGCCCCGCGATCCGCGCCGCCGACGCGCTGATGGCGGGCGAACGGAGTGAGGCTCATGAATTTCGAGTTGCCTGACGGCGCCGTCGCCTGGCGCACCCGCGCACGCGACTTCGCCGAGGGGATGCTCTTCCCCCTCGAGGAGGAGCTCGACCGGGACGGGCAGCCTGCCGCCCGAGACGGACGAGCGGTTGCGCCAGCGAGGTCGTCGCGGCACAGCCTGAACGGCATCAACCACTCCCCCGAGGTCGGCGGCCAGGGCTGCTCGCAGCTCGAGCAGACGGTGATCAGCGAGGAGCTCGGCAAGGCGACCGGGGCGCTGTGGGCCGCCGTCTGGGCATCCGCCGGTGCCGCTCAAGGACGGCACCCGGGAGCAGATCGAGGAGTATCTCGTGCCGAGCTGTCGCCGCGCGAGCGGCGCGCCTGCGTCGCCGTCACCGAGCCCGAGGCCGGCTCCGACACGGGCGCGTCGCCACCGCGCCGACCGGCACGGCGACCGGTTCGTCATCAACGGCGAGAAGTGGTTCGTCACCTCCGGCGACGCCGCCGACTACATGCTCGTGCACGCATCGCCGACGGCGATCCCACGCAAGCCGACCCTCTTCCTCGTCGACAAGGAGACGCCGGGCGTGAAGGTCAAGCGCCACCCCCGCTTCACCCACACCTAGGCCTACGGCCATCCCGAATTCCTCTTCGAGGACGTCGAGGTGCCGGAGGAGCAAGGTGCTGGGCGGGGTCGGGCAGGGCTCGAACTGACCAAGGACTGGTTCGTCGAGGCGCGGCTGCAGATCGCCGCGAACTGCCTCGGCAGCTTGCGATGCGGGCGTTCGAGCTGTCGCAACGACTTCGCACGCGGCGCGTGCAGTTCGGCAAGCCGATCCGCGACAACCAGGCGATCGAGTTCATGCTGGCCGACATGGCCGTGCAGATCATGGCGGCCAAGAGCATGATCTACCGCATCGCCTGGGAGATCGACAGCGGCGTCGACCGCAAGGTCGCCCATGCGCGGGCGAGCGCGGTCAAGCTCTACGCCTCGGAAATGGCGGGCCGCATCCTCGACAAGGCGGTTCAGATTCATGGCGGGCGGGGCTACATGCGCGAAAATCCCGTCGAGCGCCTCAACCGCGACGTGCGCGTCGACCGTATCTGGGAGGGCACCTCCGAGATCCAGCGGGTGATCATCGGCAGCCAGATCCGCAAGCGCGGCACCGGTCTGTACACCGACTGACAGTTTCGCTGAGCCATCACCGGTCTTGTTTTCCGGGCGTCGCGATCAGCTGCGCGCCCACTCACGCCGTTCAACGCCTCATTCGAGGGTTTCGGAAGCCGACGTTCGTGTCCAATGGGTGATCGAGCAGGATGGCAGTCCCCGAAGGCGACCGGCCCCGATGTATTCGCGTTCGTACGTGTCCGGTCGGCTACCGCGCCAACCGCGTCGTACCCGTCGGTCCCACGCCGGTCGGCACGGGGACGTCCGTGTCGCCGTAGTTCGCGTTGATCACGAGTTCGGGACCGGCATCGAGGTCAATGCCGAGCGCCACGATCGCGGTGTAGGCGGAGCGGTCGGCGACGGGACTATCGGAATTGACCACCAGCCGTCCTCGCGGCAGGTAGATCGTCCCCACCAGCGTGCGGGTGTAGTCGCTGGATATCGTGAACTTCTGCTGGCTCACCGCCTCACGGTCCTGCCAGAACAGGATGCCCGCCATCGGCCCGTGCTTCGGCGCCCAGAGGTCGACCGTGGCCTCCTTCGTGAAGCTGAAGGAGGACGCGTTCCCCGTGAAGTAGAAGCCGACATACTGGCCCCAGAGCGTGGCGGTGCCGTCGACCTTCAGCTTGCCGTCCTTGATCACATACTCGCCGGGCTGCAGCGTCACCCTGGCGCTGCCGCCGATGGCGATGCCACCGCAATAGGTGCCGGGGCCGAGCGTCGTCGTCCTGTCGCGGATCATCAGGTTCGTTGCGGTGCAGTCGCCGACTTCCGGCGCCGGCCGGCTCTCGAGCGGGTCGGGCAGCGGCGGACAATCGGTCAGCGGCTCGGGCGAATAGTTGGCGAGCATCCCGCCATAGCCGCCCGCCGTGCAGATGGACTGGGCCACGAGCCTCGACGTGTCCCTCGCGTCGATGCTCTCGCGCAACGTCGAATTGGAATAGACCGAGCAGTCCACTGCGGTGACCTGCGACCTCCTGTTGAGGTTGATCGCCTTGTTCACCCTGTCGCCGAGCGCGATGACGCAGACCTTCTCGCCCAGCGTCGCGGCCGTGGCCGTGGCGAAGACCTCATCCGGCACGGCCGTCACGAGAGTTCGCGAAATAGGTCACGGTGGGTTCGGTGAGGTCGACCTTGACGCCTTTGCCGTCCGGGGTCGGCGACGGCACGATGGCGGCCGACTTTCCCTCCGGCAAATTGGCGCGAGCGACCGCCAACACGACCTCGCTCACCCGGTCGCCGAAACGTCCTGCGAAGGCCAGTTCGCGGGCACCCGCGATCGCCGCGGCATCGGCCGCCGCCTGCAACGAGGCGTGCTGGCTCGACGCCATCGAGTAGTCGATCGCCGCCCCCGCCGCCGTGAACAGCACTGGCGCCGCGAGGCCGAAGATCAACGCGACGTTCCCGCGCACATCCGAAAGGAAGGATCTTCTGCCCTCCCGGGAAAACCAAACCATAGCCCACCGTCGCTCACGTCCTGTGATCGCGTACCGGATTCCGCGCCCGAAAGGTTTCCGCGACCTTGTCGCGATGCTGGAGGGACAGGTTTTCGGGCGCGAGCCTGAGCCGGACCTTTCGCGATCGCCTAGAATGCAACCAATGCGGCAGTCCGTGCGGCATGGCGCCTGCGGCACGGGGCGCCATATCCACAGCCGTCCGTCCCGGCGACAGCCGTTACCCACACCGCCCGGTGGGCCCGTCGTCCAACCAGGGAGCCTGCCCCCGCAGGAACGAGCGAAAGCTCGGCGCCCCCTGTCCGTCGACCGAGGTGTAGGCCCTGCTGCTCGAGCCGCGCGGCATCCCCAACACCGGCCGACGCCGGCGGCGCGCGGACGGCGGTGTGGGTGTGAGGGGGTGACGGGAGGAGCGAAGGCGGCTCGTTAGCGCCCATGTCGGTCGTTCGAGCGGTTGACGACCGCATTCGAAAGCGGAAGTAGCCGGTGTGCGCTTGTCACCTCCTTCCCGGGGGCTCATCAAAGAGGATGCTGCCCTTCGTGGCACCCTGGCCTTCCTGTGGTCCAACCGAAAGGTCGAGGGCCAAATCACATAGCTGAAAATGGTCAAGCGCCAGATGTACGGCCGAGGCACGATCGGCCTGCTTCAGGCCCGGCTTGTTGGCGCTCCGTGACAGGACGGCACCGCGCCTTAGTCTTTTTCTCGGTCTCTTGTTGCTCTCGCACGGTTTTTTCGACAATCTGATGAGCAAAGGGCACGGGGCTGGAGGAAGTGATGAACGATGCGGAGTGTACGCAGGCCAATCTCCCTCAGATTGGAGAATTAGGGGGCGCCACGACACCTGTAGCCCCACCACATCCACTTGACGGAAGCTGGCACCTGCACGCCGACGGCCAGAGCTACGGTCCTTACACGGGGCACGAGATCAAACGCTACGTAGAAGAGCGAAGAGTCAGCGGCTCAACGAACGTGGTGCCAGTAGGTGATGAAGACTGGAGACCCGCCATTAACGATCCGATTCTCGGTGGGTTGTTTGAGCAGAGACGGAGCGCTCCACCATCGCCTTCGACCGGTGGAGAAAAAGTCGCGGCGGCCGAAGGCGCCACAATTGTGCAGGTCACCAACAATCTCGCACCTTCGGGAGATCGTTCATTCATTCTGGACGGGCCGGCAGCCCCCAAGTCTGCCGGCGTGGCGCTACTACTGTCTCTGCTAGTTGCTGGCTTAGGGCAGATCTACAACGGGCAAGCGGGCAAGGGCATTGGTATGTTCGTGCTTATGATCGCCCTGTGGTTCGTTCTTCTTGGCTGGGTGGTGTGGATCTGGTCGGCGGTCGATGCGTATCAGACCGCGAAAGCCATGAACCTCCGCTACATGCGGCTCCTGGCGAACCGATAGTAATGGAGCCTATGATGTTGCGTGCTCCAGCACCGAGTGCCAGTGCCGTTAAGTGCGCTTCGTGCGGTGGACCGTTGAACAGCGTTGGCCGTCGCTGCACCGTTTGCGGCGGCGTCGCTCAGATTGAGACGGTAGTGCTTGAGGCCAGACGCTCAGCCGGGCGTCTCGCTGGCGATCTTCTCCAGAAAGCGCCAACGTTCGAACTCCGGGCGGCTACTTTGGATCTTTGCGCTGACCCCGCTCTTGATGGGGCCACCGCTCCTTGCTGTTGGATTGTCTTGGCTCGGGTACGCAAAGCGGAGTAGCCGCAGAGAGTGGCTGATCCTGTTCGCGCTGGCGAATATCGTGCTGAGTGCTCTCTTCTGGCTCCAAGCGGGCGAGTATGTTGCCGGGATTGTCCGGCATTTTCTCGATTGGGTTCATTGGTCGACCAGCGGCGGACCGATGGAGCCGGCACTTCGGGTGTAAGGGCACTGAACCAACCCCGACGCCCGTTTTCTGTACCCCGCTCGCCTCCGGCCGCCCGTCAGTCCACGGCCATTCCCTCCAGGCACCGCCGGACGGCTGGGCGCCCCACGACGGTCATACACCTCGGCGTCCGCGCGGATCGAAAGCAGACATTCGTGCAGCCTGCTCAGGCGATCGTGAGGTCGAATGTCGTCCGCCCGCCGAACGCCGCCCGCTCGGCTCAATGTGTTCTTCCCGAAGGGCGCGACATGTGGCGCTTTCAATCGGAGTATGACCCGAAGTCCCGGCTCTTCGGGCTGTAATTGCAGCTCTGCCCCATGCATGCGGGAGACAGCGGCGACCATGGCCAGTCCAAAGCCGATACCTCGATCGGATTCCCGCCCCGGCACCCGATAGAACCGTTCCGTGACCCGGCCATGATACTCCTCCGGAATCCCCGGCCCGCAATCTGTCACGGCGACATCAACGTGCTCGTTGCCGTCCTGCTTCGCCGACAGCGCGATCGTGCTGCTGGAGGGGGCGTATTTGATTGCATTGTCGAATAGGTTCGAAATCGCCTGGAACAGGAGGTGCGGGTCGCCCGACACAGACAGGCTTTCAGCCACCTGCACGTCAAGAAGCAGTTCCATGTCCGATCGGGCCGGATGCACCTCGCCGCGACTCTTCGTGAGCGTCACGAGCGCCCCACCTTGTTGATGATGACGAGCGGTATCTACATCGGCCTCCGGTTCGGCTTCGGAGGTTCGGATGGAGGATGCGGTCAGGCGCGATGCCAGGCTTGAAGCCAGGGATGAGGTCAGCGGTTATCGGCGGATCGAGGTGATCACGGGCCGCCGGCAGCGGCGTTCGTGGTCGCACGAGGAGAAGGCACGGATCGTCGCCGAGAGCGCGGCGCCCGGGGCGAACATCTCCGACGTGGCGCGGCGCAACGGGGTGAACCGGGGACTGCTGACAGCGTGGCGCCGGCAGGCGGGCGTGGTGTGGTCCCCGCCGATCGAGCCCGGCTTCATCCCGGTCGAGGTCGAGGATTCGGCCGTGTCGGCTGAGCGGACGGTGCCGGGCAGCATCGACGTCGATCTGCGCGCCGGCCGCGTGGCGATCCGCGGCGGCGTCGATCCGGCCCTCGCCGTGGCGGTGCTGTCGGCCTTGCGGGGCCGCGTGTGATCCGGGTCGATGGCGCGCCGAAGGTCTGGGTCTGGAGTGAGCCTGTCGACTTCCGCAAGGGCGTGAACGGCCTCTCGGCGCTGGTGGCGCAGGCGCTTGAGGCCGATCCCTACAGCGGCGACGTCTTCATCTTCCGGGCGAAGCGGGCGGACCGGCTGAAGTTCCTCGTCTGGGACCACACCGGCATGGTTCTGGCGACGAAGTGGCTCGAGACGGGCAAGTTCGCGTGGCCGCCGGTGCGCAACGGCAAGGTGCAACTGAGCGCGACGCAGTTCGCCCTTCTGGTCGAGGGTCTGGAGTGGAAACGTGCCTCGCCGCGGGCTGTTCGGCGGCCTGTTCGCGTGTCCTGAAGCCGTTGTTTTTGCTGGGATATGATACCAGCGGTCATGGCTTATGACCGACGTGTGCCCACTTCCGCATCCCGATCGAGGTGATGGCGTCTGGCTCGTCGAGTAGCTTCACCCAGGCCTCGCAGGCTGCGTCGATGATGGCGTGGTAGGTGTCGAAGACGCGGTTGGAGAGCCAGTTGGCGCGCAGGTATTGCCAGATGTTCTCGACCGGGTTGAGCGTGAGTGTCACGAGCGCCCCACCTTGTTGAGGATGACGAGCGGTATCTACTTCGGCCTCCGTTTTGGTTTCGGAGGTTCGGATGGAAGATGCGGTCAGGCGCGATGCCAGACTTGAAGCCAGGGATGAGGTCAGCGGTTATCGGCGGATCGAGGTGATCACGGGCCGCCGGCAGCGGCGTTCGTGGTCGGGCGAGGAGAAGGCACGGATCGTCGCCGAGAGCGCGGCGCCCGCGGCGAACATCTCCGACGTGGCGCGGCGCAACGGGGTGAACCGGGGGCTGCTGACAGCGTGGCGCCGGCAGGCGGCGTGATGTGCTCCCCGCCGATCGAGCCCGGCTTCATCCCGGTCGAGGTCGGGGATTCGGCCGTGTCGGCTGAGCGGACGGTGCCGGGCAGCATCGACGTCGATCTGCGCGCCGGCCGCGTGGCGATCCGCGGCGGCGTCGATCCCGCCCTCGCCGTGGCCGTGCTGTCGGCCTTGCGGGGCCGCGTGTGATCCGGGTCGACGGCGCGCCGAGGGGTCTGGGTCTGGAGTGAGCCTGTCGACTTTCGCAAAGGCATAAACGGCCTGTCTGCGTTGGTGGCGCAGGCGCTGAAGGCGGATCCGTACAGCGGCGACGTCTTCATCTTCCGGGCGAAGCGGGCGGACCGGTTGAAGTTCCTCGTCTGGGACCACAGCGGCATGGTGCTGGCGACGAAGTGGCTCGAGACGGGCAAGTTCGGGTGGCCGCCGGTGCGCAACGGCAAGGTGCAATTGAGCGCGACGCAGTTCGCCCTTCTGGTCGAGGGTCTGGAGTGGGAACGTGCCTCGCCGCGGGCTGTTCGGCGGCCTGTTCGCGTGTCCTGAAGCCGTTGTTTTTGCTGGGAATATGATACCAGCGGATTCATGGGCTTATGACCGACGTGTGCCCACTTCCGCATCCCGATCGAGGTGATGGCGTCTGGCTCGTCGAGTAGCTTCACCCAGGCCTCGCAGGCTGCGTCGATGATGGCGTCGTAGGTGTCGAAGACGCGGTTGGAGAGCCAGTTGGCGCGCAGGTATTGCCAGATGTTCTCGACCGGGTTGAGCGTGAGCGTCACGAGC
>CAWFLD010000020.1:0-224698 GCA_963816555.1 uncultured Alphaproteobacteria bacterium
TTTTCGTCCGAGGCGAGGCGCGCGTTCTTGGTTAAAGCCCTCTTAACCTAGCTTCTCTAGCGTCTCCGGTGCGGGGCATCGTGCGGAGAGTGCCCGCAGCGGATGGCCCATGGACGCGACACACGCTTATCCCGACGAACGAAGCTTCCTGCGGCGCCTCGCCGAGGTGCTCGAGCGGCTGACGACCCAGGCGCTGGGCGCCGTGCTGCTGGCCGCCGTGGCGGCCGCCGGGCTGGCGCTCGCCACCTGGTCGGTCGCCGACCCGAGCTACAGCCACGCGAGCAACCAGGAGCCGACGAACCTGCTCGGCTTCCCCGGCTCGGTCGTGTCGGACTTCCTGATGCAGATGGTCGGCCTCGCCTCGCCCATCCTGCTCTTCCCGCTCATCGTGTGGTCCTACGGCCTGATGCGCGATCGGCCCGTCAGCCTGATCGGCAAGCGGGCGATCGCCGGCATCTGCGGCAGCTTCCTGGCCGCCGCGGCCTTCGCCGCCGTGCCGCCCTTCGCGAACTGGCCGCTGCCGACCGGCCTCGGCGGCTATGCCGGCGACGCCGAGCTGAAGGCGGCGGGCTATCTCCTGTCGCCGCTGGCGGGTCAGTGGGGCGAGATCGCGGTCGCCGCGGTCGCCGCGCTCGCCGCGATGTTGCTCGTCGGCCATGCCTGCGACCTGCCGGTCACCGGCCTGTTCCGGCGCCACCCCGTGCGCCACGAGCCCGGCCGCCCCGTCCCGGCCCCGCGCCGCGCGGCGCCGGCCGAGGACGACTGGAGCGACGAGGAGGAGGAAGACGAGGGCGGCCGCTTCGTGTCGATCGGCGCGCTCACCCACTGGTGGCTGTCGCTGCGCGCCTCGCTGCGCCGCAGGATGTCGCGCGCCAAGCCGCGGCCGAGCCTGTCGCGGGTGCTGCGCGAGATCGACGACACGGAGCCGCTCGCACCCGAGCACCGCGTCGAGCCGCAGATCGACGGCTGGAGCGCCCGCCCCGGAGGCCGCGCGCCCGCGCCGCGGGACGCCGAGCCCGACTGGCAGGACGAGGAGGAGGAGGACAACGCGGTCGCCGCCGATCCCTACGCGCCGTCGCGCGTGCGCCCCTCCAAGGCTCGTCTCAAGCAGGGCAAGCGCAGCCGCACCGACGGGCAGGGCACGCTCCTGCCGCAGGGCGACTACGAGATGCCGCCGCTGCACCTGCTCGCCGAGCCGAAGGTCGACCGCAACCGCGCCGGCGCCGACCACGAGGCGCTCGAGCAGAACGCGCGCATGCTCGAGACGGTGCTCGACGATTTCGGCGTGAAGGGCGAGATCATCAACGTCCATCCGGGCCCGGTCGTGACGCTCTACGAGCTCGAGCCGGCGCCGGGCACCAAGTCGTCGCGCGTCATCGGCCTGGCCGACGACATCGCCCGCTCGATGAGCGCCATCTCGGCGCGCGTCGCGGTGGTGCCGGGGCGCAACGCGATCGGCATCGAGCTGCCGAACTCGACGCGCGAGATGGTCTACCTGCGCGAATTGCTGGCGTCGGAGGTGTTCGAGAAGTCGAAGGCCCGGCTGCCGCTCTGCCTCGGCAAGACGATCGGCGGCGAGCCGGTCATCGCCGACCTGTCGCGCATGCCGCATCTCCTGATCGCCGGCACGACGGGCTCGGGCAAGTCGGTCGCGGTCAACACGATGATCCTGTCGCTGCTCTACCGGCTGTCGCCGGAGCAGTGCAAGCTGATCATGATCGACCCCAAGATGCTCGAGCTGTCGATCTATGACGGCATCCCGCACCTCCTGTCGCCGGTCGTCACCGACCCCAGGAAGGCGGTGGTCGCGCTCAAGTGGACGGTCCGCGAGATGGAGGACCGCTACCGCAAGATGTCGAAGCTCGGCGTGCGCAACATCGACGGCTACAACGCCCGCGTCGCCGAGGCCGGCAAGAAGGGCGAGACGATCGTCCGCAGCGTCCAGACCGGCTTCGACAAGGAGACGGGCGAGCCCGTCTACGAGCAGGAGGAGATGCCGCTCGACCCGATGCCCTATCTCGTCGTCATCGTCGACGAGATGGCCGACCTGATGATGGTCGCCGGCAAGGACATCGAGGGCGCGGTGCAGCGCCTGGCGCAGATGGCGCGCGCGGCGGGCATCCACATCATCACCGCGACGCAGCGCCCCTCGGTCGACGTCATCACCGGCACGATCAAGGCGAACTTCCCGACCCGCATCTCCTTCCAGGTCACCTCGAAGATCGACAGCCGCACGATCCTCGGCGAGCAGGGCGCCGAGCAGCTGCTGGGCCAGGGCGACATGCTCTACATGATGGGCGGCGGCCGCATCCAGCGCGTGCACGGCCCCTTCGTCTCCGACGACGAGGTCGAGGAGATCGTCGGGCACCTGAAGAGCCAGGGCAGCCCGAGCTACGTGGAGAGCATCACCGAGGAGGAGTCGGGCGGCGACGGCGACGGCGGGTCGGTCTTCGACATGACCGGCATGGGCCAGTCGAACGAGGCCGACGACCTGTTCCAGAAGGCGGTGCAGGTGGTGATGCGCGACGGCAAGGCCTCGACGAGCTACGTCCAGCGCCGGCTGCAGATCGGCTACAACCGCGCGGCGACGCTGATCGAGCGGATGGAGGACGAGGGCATCATCTCGCGGCCGAACGCCAAGGGCCAGCGCGAGGTGCTGGCGGGCAGCGATGCCGACGCGGCGGACTAGCCGGCGGCCCGGCGGGTCGCTGCCGTCGCGGCGGCGGGACCTGCGGCTTCCATCCGGGTTTGCCGGTCCTCACGCCGGCACGTCTGCCGATATATCGGTATTTCCGGAAGATTCGTCCGTTTGAACCTGAAGACGCGCTTGCTCTTGATGAAGAAGCCGATGATGGTTGTTCCACTCGCATCGAAAGTGGCGGAATGGTCCGCCGCAGGGCTTCCGGCCGGAAGCCACGCGAGCGCGACTGGGGGACGACATGAGGGCAGGACGTATCGGCCGGCTGGGGCGGCTGAAGATGACGGCGGCGCGCGGCGCCGCTCTGGCCGCGCTGTCGGCGGCGCTGCTGGCGCCGGCCGCGGCGCAGGCGGGATGGGTGAACGCCGCCAACGGCTCCATTCCGGGGGGAACGGAGCAGGCCGGCCACGAAGCCAACGGGCAGGCGCTGTTCCTGTGTCGCGCGAGCTTCCAGAACGGCGTGCACCCGGGCAAGATCCGCTACGGCTTCTCCGGCTGCAACATCGGCTATGGCGGCAAGGAATACACGGTGAACACCTACCAGGTGTGGGTCGGCCACATCCCGTGGTTCGGGCAGTTCTCCTCCGGCCAGCTGCCGCCCAACCTGGCGCCGGCCGGCCGCGAGGCGAACGGACAGCCGCTGGGGGCCTGCCGCGCCGAGTTCAACGGCGGCGATCACCCGGGCAAGATCCGTCCCGGCTTCTCCGGCTGCAACATCGGCTACGGCGGCAGGGAATACACCGCCCCGAACTACGACGTGATGGTCCGCTAGCGACCGCCGGCCCGCTGGCGGCGGGACTGGAGTGCGTCGGGCGGCCACCTTTCCGCCCGACGTGCGTGCGACACGGACCGTCGACGCATCTCCAACCGACACGACCAGCCAACAGGACCGGACGTCCATGACGCGCCTTCTCGCCACCCTTGCCGCGCTCGCCTTCGCCACCGTCGCCACCGCCACGCCCGGCCTCGCCCGCACCGACCCCGCGAAGTTCAGCACGGAGCAGCTGCAGGCGCTGCAGCAGCTCAACACCTGGCTGCGCGGCACGGTGACGCTGCAGGGCGCGTTCACGCAGCAGGCGCCGGACGGCAGCGTGACGCACGGCCGCTTCGCGATGGAGAAGCCCGGCCGGCTGCGCTTCGAATATGCCGCGCCGGCGCATCTGCAGATCATCGCCGACGGCTTCTGGGTCGCGATCCAGGACCGCAAGCTCGACACGACCGACAAGTATCCGCTGGCGACGACGCCGCTCAAGCTGATCCTCGACAACAACGTCGACCTCCTGAGGGACGCCGACGTCGAGGAGGTCTATGCGAGCGACGAGCTGACCACGGTGGTGCTGCAGTCGACCGGCCCGCAGGCGGCGGGCGAGCTCGCGCTGATGTTCGATCCGCAGCGCGTGACGCTCGAGCGCTGGTCGATCACCGACGTGCAGGGGCTGACGACGACGGTCGAGCTCGACGACACGGTGGCCAATGCCCGGGTCGACGACAAGCTCTTCAACATCATCGACGAGCGCACCCAGGACATCGGCGGCCCGAACACGAAATAGCGGCGCCTGAAGGGCCCGTCGCGCCGCGCTGTCACGTTCTCGTGACCGCCGGCCGCCGCCTTGAACCAAAGCGATGGCAGGACCATTTCTCTGCCATAAGCGACGGCGCCCTCAAGGTCGTGCCCCCGTCTCAGCCGGACGCCGATCGCCCCCGCCGAAGTCCCTCTCGGCGGCCGCATCGCACAGAATGCGGACAGCGCCCGGTCCTTCCCCCCGAGGACCGGGCGCTTCTTTTTTGCGCCGGCGGCCGGAGAAGCCGGTTGTCCGCGGCAGCGCCAGGCTTTAGGCAGCTTCGACCCGCCTCATCCCGCCAGCGAGCCGCCACGTCGTGCCCCTCACCATCGCCTCCTGGAACATCAACTCCGTCCGCCTGCGCATCGACCTCGTGGAGCGCCTCATCGACGAGCGCAATCCCGACGTCATCTGCCTGCAGGAGACGAAGTGCCCCGATGCCTACTTTCCCTCCGCGGCCCTGCGAAAGCGGGGCTACGAGCACATCGCGGTGAGCGGCCAGAAGGGGTATCACGGCGTGGCGATCGTCTCGCGCATTCCCTTCGCGGCGCAGTCGGCCCGCGGCTTCTGCGACATCGACGACTGCCGCCACATCTCCGTCGACCTGGCGGACGGCGGCGACACGCCGATCCGGCTGCACAATTTCTACATCCCCGCCGGCGGCGACGAGCCCGATCCCGAGAAGAACCCGAAGTTCCGGCACAAGCTCGACTTCCTCGAGGAGATGATCGACTGGTTCCGCAGCGCGCCCGAGGAGATCGGCCACACCGAGCGGGCGATCCTCGTCGGCGACCTCAACATCGCGCCGCTCGAGGACGACGTCTGGTCGCACAAGCAGCTCCTCAAGGTCGTCAGCCACACGCCCGTCGAGACCGAGGGCCTCACGCGCGTGCAGAACGAGATCGGCTGGATCGACGTCGTGCGCGAGAAGGTGCCGCCGCCCGAGAAGCTCTTCACCTGGTGGAGCTATCGCAACAAGGACTGGCGCAAGTCGAACCGCGGCCGTCGCCTCGACCACATCTGGGCGTCGCCGGCGATCGCCGGCAGCTGCTCCCGCGTCGAGGTGATGCAGCACGCGCGCGACTGGCCGCGGCCATCCGACCACGTCCCGCTCGTCGCCTCGTTTTCCTGAAGACCGGTTCCGGCAGCACCTGATCCGGGTTCGCCGCGGGCGATACCGCCTGTGCCGGCCGCACATCTTCCCTGTCCGCCGCCCGCGCCGGGCGGCGAAGACCCGGGCTCGCCCGGGGGTGGAGGGCCACCGGCCTGTGAAGGGCCCGCGGCCGTCCGGGTCTCTACGTCACTGGGCGGGCTCTGATCCGTCGGAGCCCGGCGCGGCGGTCGCCGACGTCAGAAGCTCCGCGAGCTCGCCCGCATCGTCCGGCTCGAACACAAGGCCGATCTGCTGGCCCGCGTTGCGGACGATGACCGCCACCTTGCCGTCCGGCAGATGGGTCACGCCCTGGAGCTCCTCGATGAGGACGCCCTGAATGCCTTCTTCTGCCATGTCTCTCTCTCGGCTAGGGGTAAAGAGCGCAGACCCTAACATGGGCCCGGCGGAGCGGTGCAACCCCGCCTCCGGGAGAAACTGCCAGCCGCGGGAATCGTTCAGCCGGCCGCGGCCTGGGCGCGCAGCTCCGACAGCCGGGCGGTGGTCGCCGCCGGCAGCGGCGGCGGCGCGTCGCCCTCGGCCGCCTCGAGCAGCAGCCGGTCGCTCGCGCGCTCGATGCGCGCCTCGAGCTCGGCCATGAAGTCGGGCCGCTCGAGGCCCGGCTCGATCGGCTCGAGGAACTCGATCACCGCGGTGCCGGGATGGCGCACGAAGCGGCGCCGCGGCCAGAACAGCCCGGTGTTGAGCGCCACCGGCACGCACGGCACCTCGCAGGTCTCGTAGAGGTGGGCGATGCCGACCTTGTAGTGCGGCACGGCGCCGGGCGCGGTGCGGGTGCCTTCGGGAAAGATCACCACCTGGCGGCCGTCGCGCACCGTCTCCTTCGCGACCCGCGTCATCTCGCGCAGCGCCGCCGAGCGCTTGCCGCGCCGGACGGGGATCATGCCCATGCGGATCGACCACCAGCCGAAGATCGGGAAGTAGTTGAGCTCGTGCTTCAGGATGAAGGCGGGATCGGCGAGGAAGGCGATCAGCGCGAAGGTCTCGAAGGCCGACTGGTGCTTGGAGGCGATGAGCAGCGGCCCGTGGCGCCGCGAGCTGTCGCCGCGCACCTCGAGCTTCACGCCGCCGACCACGCGCAAGAGCCAGACGCAGCTCCTCGCCCAGATGTGCACGCAGCGCAGGCCGATCCGGCGGGGCAGGAGCAGCGCCGGCAGGAAGACGATCATCTGCACCGTGATGTTCACGTAGAACAGCACGTTGAACAGGATCGAGCGCGCGACGACGAGCGCGCCCGGCCGCGGTGACGGCTCGCCGGCCATGGCTCAGTCGGCCTCTAGCGTCGCCGCCTCGGCGGCCGTCGCCGGGCGCCCGAAGCGCAGCCGGGCCACGGCGAGAAGATACTTGGCGTATTCCGAGACGAGGAGCTGGGTCGTCTTGCCGTCACGCCACCAGTCGCGCAGGTGCGACTGGTCGGTGACGACGGGGTAGGGGATCAGCCAGACGTCGGGCAGCTCGCGGCGGATCTCGGTGAGGCTGCGCGGCAGGTGGTAGGCGCTGGTGACGACGATCAGCGAGCGATAGCCGCGGTTGCGCGTCCAGTTGCGCGTCTCCTTGGCGTTGCCGGCGGTGTTGAGCGCGCTGTAGCCGAGGTCGACGCAGCAGTGGAACAGGCGGTCGCGGCCGGGCTCGAAGCGGGCGAGCTCCTCCTGCGTCGTCTCGGGATTGACGCCGCTGATCAGCAGGCGGCGGGCACGACCCTGGTCGAGAAGCTCGAGCGCGTCGCTGATGCGCGCCGCGCCGCCCGTCAGGGCGACGATGGCATCGGCCTTCTCCGGCAGGACAGGCTTCTCGAGCTCCGTGACCGTGCTCACGAAGCTGAAGAAGCCCAGGACCAGGATGCACGCAGCCCCCGCCAGGACCAGCGAAACGAACCGCATCAGGCTCCGCCTCCGGGGTGCCGCGTCGTGCCTTTCCGTTGCGGCATGCCGCGCGCCTCTCCCCTCCGATGCTGCCCAGTTGTGGTCGATGTCCGCCATGTCGTCCTACGATAGTAAAAAATGCGGCCTAGGCACGGCAAGCTCTGCTGATATGGGGCGGCGGACGCCCGATTGGCCATTCCCGCCACTTCATCAGTCGAAGACCTTAAGAAAGCTGAACACCGCCAGCCGCGAGGTCAGCGCGGTCAGGATGGCGACGAGCAGAACCGTGAAGCCGATCGCCAGCACCGCGTCCCAGCCGAAGCCGAAGGCGCCGAACATCGCGTCGATCTGGTCGCCGGCCGGCGTCGCGGAGAACTCCGACCGCAGCCAGCGCAGGCCCCCGAAGCAGGCGAGCGCCAGCGCCCCCCCGGCGAGCCCGCCCTTGATGCCGAGCCGCAGGAAATGGCGCTCGAACTGGCGGGCGATGAAGCCTTCCTTGGCGCCGACCAGGTGCAGGACCTCGACGATGTCGCGGTTCGTGGCCATCGCGCCCTTCGTCGCGAAGACGACCGACAGCACCGTCGCGACGAGCACGAGGCCGACGGTCGCGAGGCCGCCGACGACCAGCGTGTCGGCCATGACCTTCAGGCGGCTCTGCCAGAGATCGTGGTCGTCGAGCGTCGCGGAAGGGGCGGCCTCGGCGAGCTTGCCGCGCAGGGCGGCGACGTCGGGCGGGTTGGTGCGGTCGATCGTCGCAACCACCAGCCGCGGCACCGGAAGCTCCTCGAAGTCGACGGAGCCGCCGAGCCACGGCTCGAGCAGCTCCGAGATCTCGCCCTGGCTCATCGCCCGGGCGGAGAGGATGCCGGGCGTCCGCGACACGACGTCGAGCGCCGCCGCGACGGCGTCGTCGGTCCGGTCGGTCGGGCGGATCTGCACGGTGATCTCGCTGCCGACATCGGAGCTCCACTGGGCGGCGGCGCCGGCGATCATGACGACGGCGCCGACCGTGATGCAGGCGAGGAACGCCATGATCGCGACGACGACGAACAGCGCGTGGCTCGAGACGTTGCCGGCCGGCACGATCGGGCCCATCGGCCGCAGGTTCGCCTCGGACGCGTAGTCGGCCTCGTCGCGTTCGATGTCGAGCGAAAGTGCCATGCCGCCTCGTGGTCCCCGCTCAATCATAGATGTGCATGCGTCCCTCGTTCAGCACGAGGCGCCTGGCGTCGTACTGGTCCATCAGGGCGATGTCGTGGGTGGCCACGAGGACGGTGGTTCCGAGGCGGTGCAGCTCCATGAAGAGGCGCAGCAGGCGGCGCGCCAGCGTGGGGTCGACATTGCCGGTCGGCTCGTCGGCGAGCAGCAGCTCGGGCTGGCCGATCACCGCGCGGGCGATCGCCGCACGCTGCTTCTCGCCGCCGGACAGCACCGGCGGGTGGAGATGCATGCGGTCGCCGAGACCCACCCAGCCGAGCAGCTCGACCACGTCGGTGCGATAGTCCGATTCGGACTTGCCCATGACGCGCAGCGGCAGCGCGACGTTCTCGTAGGTCGTCAGGTGGTCGAGCAGCCGGAAGTCCTGGAACACGACGCCGATGCGCCGCCTCAGCGTCGGCAGCGTGCCGCGCGACAGGGTCGAGACGTCGTGGTCGAACACCGTCATCAGGCCGCGCGTCGGCCTGAGCGAGAGGAAGAGCAGGCGCATGAGCGACGTCTTGCCGGCGCCCGAGGGGCCGGTGAGGAACTGGAACGTCCCGCGATCGATGCGAAAGGAGAGGTCCCGGAGGATCTCCGGGCCCATCCCGTAGCGCAATCCGACATTCTCGAGACGGATCACCAACAACCTCCGAAAGAGCCTCGAATCCCGCCCCGCCGCCTGCGGAGCCGTCGTCCGCCGCGCCGCCTCCCTGCACGCAGGACGGGGCCCGACCGCGGTCCGGCCGGCGCCGCGGCCGGTCCGCCGGTCCTTCGCGACGGCTGCCGGGCCACGACGAACCGGCACGGTAGCGGCCCGGCCTTAACGCGCCATTAATCATAATCGGGCCTGTTTATGAAACCGGTAACCATGCCGATCGATCGCGCGAAATGAAGCTCACCTGCCCCAGTTGCGAGACCTCCTACGAAATCGCCGAGACGGCCATGCCGGTCGGCGGGCGGAAGGTGCGTTGCGCGCGCTGCGGCCATCGCTGGCACGCCCGCGCGCCCGGCGACGACGCCGATGTTTCCGAGGACTTCACCGCTGACGAGGCGGATGCCGCCGAGGATCTCGGCGAGCCCGAGGCGTCCGTCCCGGCGCCCCGCGAGCCGGCCGCGGCGGTGCCGGAGCGTGCCGAGGACGCCGAGCTCGTCGCCGCCGAGATGGTCGAGGACGAGCACGAGCACCGGCCCGAGGAGCCCCTGCCCCCGGTCCGGCGGCGCTACGAGAATGCGGATCCGCGCGAGCTGGCGGCCGCGCGCGCGGCCCGCCGGGCCAGGGCGCGGGCGCAGAGCGGTGGCGGCAGCGCCATGCGCACCATGTACGGGTTCGTCATCGGCGCGACACTGGCCATGTCGGTGCTCGCTGTGCAATATCGCGAGGACATCGTCCGGTCGTTGCCGGAGACCGCCAGGGTCTACCGCGCGCTCGGCATGAACGTGAACATTCGCGGTCTCCAGTTCGATGCGCTCGCGCCGCAGCGCACCATCGAGGACGGAGTGCCGACGCTGGTCGTGGAAGGCAAGATTCTGAACATTCGTGACGGTGAGACCGAGGTGCCTGCGCTGCATTTCGTGCTGCGAAGCGCCTCCGGCGACGAGCTCTACAACTGGACGATCGAGCCGCTGCAGCGCGTGCTGGAGAAGGGCGGCGAGCTGCCGTTCAAGACACGGCTCGCCTCGCCGCCGGCCGAGGCCGACGCGGTCGAGCTGCGCTTCGTCGACAGGAGCATCAAGCAGGCGGGCATCCGGCCGTGACGGAGATCGTACGGCGCGGCCACACGATCCGGGTGCTGTTCCCGGTCGAGGAGATCGCACGGCGCAACGCCGAGATCGCCCGCGAGATCGCCGCGATGGACCTGCCGAACCTGCTCGTGGTGGCGATCCTCAAGGGCAGCTTCATCTTCGCTTCCGACCTCCTGCGCGCCCTCTACGAGGCGGGCGTCTCGCCGGAGGTGGATTTCATGAGCCTGTCGAGCTATGGCGCCGGCACGAGCTCGCGCGGCCAGGTGACGATCCTGCGCGACGTCGAGACGGACGTGCGCGGGCGCTCGGTGATCCTCGTCGACGACATCCTGGAATCGGGCCGCACCATCGCCTTCGCCAAGGACCTGATGGTCGCGCGCGGGGCGGGCAGCGTCCACACCTGCGTGCTGCTCGACAAGCCCGGCAAGCGCAGCGCCGACATCGAGGCCGACCATGTCGGCTTCGAGTGCCCCGACGTCTTCGTCGTCGGCTACGGCATGGACGTCGCCCACGCCTTCCGCGAGCTGCCGTTCGTCGGCATAGTGGAAGGCCGGGCCGATGGAACGCAGGAATAGGCGCTATGGCTGCTCTTCTGGTGGTCGAGGACGATGATTCCGTCCGCGCCTTCGTGCGGCGGGCGCTGGAGCGTGCCGGACACACCGTGTTCGAGGCCGAGGACGGCGCCGACGCGCTCGAGAAGCTGCGCGAGGAGGCCAAGGACGTCGACCTCGTGCTCTCCGACATCCAGATGCCGGTGATGGACGGCATCGCCCTGGCGCTGAACCTCGCGCGCGAGCGGCCGGAGCTGCCGGTCATGCTGATGACCGGCTACGCCCACCAGCGCGAGCGGGCGCACGGGATCGACCAGATCGTCGTCGACGTGGTCGAGAAGCCCTTCACCCTCGCCGAGATCACCACGCGGGTGAACGCCGCGCTGGAGCGCACGGCGGCCGACGAGTAGCCGGCGCTCGCGTCCTTCGGCCTCCGGATCGTCCTCCGAACGGAACCGCACCTTCGCGGGATAAGCGTCGCCGTCGCCTCGTGATCCCGAGGAACGCGCGGCCCTGTGCGGATCGGTCGCGCCCCCGCGGCGGGAACCCGTCTCTTAAGGCCTGCTTAAGGAAGAGGCTGCAGGCCCGAAGGGGCGGCCGCGCGAACCCGTGCGGTGGCGCAGAGAGAAACCGCAGCGCGAGGGAGACATGAGGCAGACAACGCCGTCAGAAGCGGCCGCGCGGCAGGCGCGTCCGACGTTCCGCACCGGAAGACGCACGAGGCCGTGGCGCTCCACCTGCGTCGCCGCCGCCGTGGCGTGCCTCGCCGCCGCCCCGTCCGCCCTGGCGGCGGACGGCCACGACATCGTCATGAACGGCACCGAGAACGGCGCCACGCCCTGCTCCGCCTGCCACGGCGAGGACGGCGCGGGCCAGCCCTCGGCGGGCTTTCCCCGCCTTGCCGGCCTGAACAAGGCCTATCTCCTCCACCAGCTGCAGAGCTTCGCCGACGGCAGCCGGCAGAACGACACGATGCAGCCGATCGCCCAGGCCCTGAGCCCCGAGGAGATGCAGGCGGTCGCGAGCTACTATGCCCAGGCGAGCGCGCCGAAGGCCGAGGGCGAGGAGATGCCCGGCGACAAGGCCGTCGCGGTCGGCCAGGCGCTGGCGCAGAACGGCGACTGGTCGAACGACGTGCCGGGCTGCGGCCAGTGCCACGGACCGGCGGGGCAGGGCGTCGGCCCGACCTTCCCCGAGCTCGCCGGCCAGTCGGCGACCTACATCGTGAACCAGCTGCACGACTGGAAGGACGGCAAGCGCAAGAACGACCCGCTCGGCCTGATGGCCGGCATCGCGGGCCGGCTCGGCGACGACCAGATCGCGGCGGCGGCCGCCTACTACGCGAGCCTGCAGCCGGCGGGCCAAGGCGCCGATCAGGCGCAGCAGCACGCCGCAGGCGCAGCAGCAGTCGCAGCAACCGCAGGCGCAGCAGCCACAGCCGCAGGCGCAGCAGGAGCAAAAGCAAAAGCAGCAGCAGGGAGGCGCACAGTGAGCGATCAACGCCCCGACCTTCAGAACTGGGCCGCCGTCGTCGTGTTCGTCGGCCTGGCGGGCTTCGTCGGCTACATGCTGCCGCGGCACGAGAACTTCATCAGCGCGGAGCAGCCGGCCGCGGGATCGCAGCGGAACGCGTCGGCCGAGCCCGAGCAGAAATCCGCCGCTGGCGGTAACGAGCAGACGGCGCCCGCGAAGGAGGCCGCGCCGCAGGAGGCCGCCGGGCAGGGCGCCGCCGGGCAGCAGCAATCCGCCTCCGCCCCTGCCCAGGCGCCGGCCCAGCAGCCGGCTGCCGGGGATCAAAAGGCTGCCCCCGGGCAGCAGCAGGCTGCTGCAGAGACGCAGGCGGCAGGCACGTCCGCTGCCGCCGGCGGCGGCGAGACGGCCCCGGCGTCACAGGGTGCGCCCGCGGCCACGGAGCCGGCCTCCGCTCCGGCCGCGCAGGGATCGCAGACCGCCGCCGCGCCCGCGGCGCCGCAGGGCGGTCAGGTGGAGAAGGCGGCCTTCACGCCGCCCGGCCGCGACGAGATCCCCGACAACGAGTTCGGCAAGATGGTGCGCTTCGGCGCCGAGGTCTTCCGCAACACCCAGGCGAATGCCGGCGAGTTCGTGGGCAATGCGCTGCAGTGCGAGAACTGCCATCTCGACAACGGCCGGAAGGCCGACTCCGCCCCGCTCTGGGCCGCCTTCGTCGCCTATCCCGCCTATCGCGGCAAGAACAAGCACGTGAACACCTTCGCGGAAAGGCTGCAGGGCTGCTTCCGCTACAGCATGAACGGCACGCCGCCGCCGCTCGGCGACAAGGTGCTGGTCGGCCTGCAGAGCTACGCCTACTTCCTGGCCAAGGGCGCGCCGGTCGGCGCCGACATGCCGGGCCGCGGCTACCCCGACCTGCCGAAGCCCGAGAGCCTCGACCGGGCGCACGGGCAGGAGGTCTATGCCCAGAAATGCGCGCTGTGCCACGGCGAGAACGGCGAGGGGCAGAAGACGGCCGACGGCACGACGGTGTTCCCGCCGCTCTGGGGCCCGGACTCCTTCAACTGGGGCGCCGGCATGGGCTCGATCAGCAACGCCGCGAAGTTCGTCAAGGCGAACATGCCGCTCAGCCAGGGCGGCACGCTGACCGACAAGGAGGCGTGGGACGTGGCGGCCTTCGTCGACAGCCACGATCGTCCGCAGGATCCCCGCTTCACGGGCTCGGTCGACGAGACCCGCAAGCAGTTCCACGACACGCCGATGTCGCTCTACGGCACGGAGGTCGACGGGGTGAAGCTCGGCGAGAACTCGCCGCCGTCGGGCCCGCAGCACAAGGCCTCCGGCCAGCAGCAGACGACGGGCCAGAAGCAGGGGCAGTGACGGCCTCGCCCCGGCGGTGGCGCAGACGGAAAAAGGGCCGCGCGGCGTTCGCCGCGCGGCCCTTCCTTATGTCCGGGGCAGGGGCTCAGTTGCGCTCGAGCAGCCGCTCCAGATAGTCGTGCTCGATCGTCGGCCGCAGCGGGTCCGAAAGGCGGCGGCGCAGCTCCTCGAGGATGCGGCGCGCGCGGGCGGCGTCCATCTGGTCGGGGATCTCGACGCCGTCGCCGAAGTCGGGGCCTTCCGTGCGCACCGGCCGGCCGAGCGGATCGGCGCGGCCGCGGCTCGGGCCCATCGGCTGCCCGGCCATGCCGGGGCCCTGCTGGCCCGGCTGCATCTGCTGCGACAGCGACTGGGCGCCGCGGCGCAGGCTTTCCAGCGCCCGGCCCTGCTCCGACAGCGCCTGGTTCGACTGGCCCTGGCCGAGCTGGCCGGCCGCCTCGCCCATCGCGTCGTCGGCCTCGCCGAACGGGCCGCCCTGCTGTCCCTGCTGTCCTTCGCCCTGCTGACCCTGCTGGCCGTCCTGGCCCTGCTGCCCGAGCTGGCCGAGCTTCTTCATCATCTCGCGCAGCTGCTGCTGCAGCGCCTGCTGCTGCTCGCTCAGCTGGCTCATCTCGTCGCCGCGGCCGTTGCCCTGCTCGCCGCGCCGCTGCGCGTCGAAGGTCTTGTCCATCAGCTGCTGCTGCTGCTGGATCATCTGGTTCAGCCGGTTGAGCATCTCGCCCATCTGCTGCTGCTGCGGGCTCATCGCCATGTTGCCGGAGCGCAGGTTCTCCAGCATGTTCTGCAGCTGGCTCAGCATCTGCCGCGCCGCGTCGCGCGAGCCCTGCTTGGCCATGTTCTCCATCTGGTCGAGCATGCGGTTGAGGTCCTGCTGGCTCAGCATGCGCGCGTTGGGGTCCATCGGCGACTGCGGCATGTTCTGCGCCTGCATGGCGAGCTCGCGCATGAACTCGTTCAGCGCCTGGCGCAGCTCGTCCATCAGGCGCGAGATCTCCTCGTCGGAGGCGTCGCCGTCGAGCGCGCGCGCGAGGTTCTCCTGCGCCCGGCGCAGGTTCTCGGCGGCGAGCGACATGTCGCCGTCCTCCTGGCGCAGCGCGACCTCCCACAGCTGGTCGACGACCGTCCGCAGCGCGTCGACGTCGGTGTCGCGCGCGGCGTCGAGGCGCCAGTAGGCGGAGCGCAGGCCGAGGAAGACGCGCGTGTCGGGAATGTGCTTCTCCGGCTCGAGGGTCAGCGCCTCGAGCGCGTAGGCGACCTTGTCGCGCGCGGTGCGGTCGAGCGCCAGCTTGCGGCGCTGCTCGACGATGGCGCGCGCCAGCGGATCGCGGAACAGCCGCTGCGGCAGCGTCATCTCGACGGTTTCGCTGCGGCCCTCCTGGCCGGCGGCGTCGGTGACGACGAGGGTGAGCTTCACCTCCGCCCCCGCCCAGGGGTGCGAGGTCAGGTCGCGCGTCGTCTGTGCGGAGCCGTCGCGCGCGGCGCTGCGCGGCAGGACGAGCGGCACGTCGGGCGCCGGCACGAGCACGTTCTCGCCCTCCAGCGTCTCGTCGACCGGCACGATCTCGACATGGCCGGAAACGACGCCGTAGTCGTCGGAGACGTTGTAGGCGAGCTGCAGCGCGCCGCTCTGGGCCTCGCTCGGCGGCTTGGCGAACGTCACCTTCGGGGGCGCGTCGGGCGTGACCCTGATCGTCCACTCCGCCGCGGTGCCGCCGTTCATCGTGACGACGACCCGCGAATCCGAGGCGAGCACCGTCTCGATCCCGTCGGCGCCCGAAGCCTCGCCCTCCTTCGTCTCTCCGTCCTTGGCGTCGGCCGGCGTCACCGGCTCGCCGTTGCGGCTCACCGCGAGGTCCGGCGCGCTGCTGCGCACGGTGAGGGTCGAGCCTGCCGGCACGACCAGATCGCGCGCCTCGCCGGGCGTGTCGCCGGTCAGCATGATCGGCGCGCTGTGGGTGTAGTTGGGCGGCGAGATCCAGGCGTCGAGGCGGGCGGTCGCGGCGACCGCCGGCGTGGCGCCGGGGTCGAGCGCGGCGACGATGCGGTGGCGCCAGTCCGGCCCGGCCCACAGGAACGACACGACCAGCAGCAGGAGGACGACGGCGCGGAAGGCGTAAGGGTCGCGCTCGGCGCGCCGCGGCTCCGGGGCGCCGGCCGCGAGGCGGCGCAGGCCTTCCGAGACGCGGGCCTGGTGGGCCTGCCACAGCCGGTCGCCGGCGTCGCCCGGCTCGCCGCTCGGGCGGTCGGACAGCGCGACGAGCGGCCGGTGGGCGAGACCGGAGGTGCGCTCGACGCGGTGGCGCGCCTCCTCGAGGCTCGGCCGGCGCAGCCGCCGGAGCGGCAGGAGCGAGGCCAGGAAGGCGGCGGCGAAGGCGGCGACCAGCGCGTAGCGCAGGCGGGGGTCGAGCCCGATCCACAGGCCGAACCACGAGACGACGAGGAACATGCCGAGGACGGCGCTCGGCCACAGCAGCTCGCGCCAGGCGCGCTCGAACATCATAGCGGCGCGGGCGCGCGCGACGGCACGGCGGATCCGGCGCTCTCTGCCCTCGGAAGCGGGGTCGGTCGTCATGCGGCGCAATCCCTTCGGAGCCCCGGTGCGATCACGGCGACGCGTTCGCCGGCATCTCGCGAAAGCCTAGCGGAATATGATGGTGAGGAAAGGTGGCGCCAATCAGGCCTTCGTGAGCCAGGGCGGAACGCTGTCGAGGCCGATCAGCTCCTCGTAGCTCGGCCGCCGGCGCACGACGTGGAACTCGCCGCCGCGCACCAGCACCTCGGGCACCAGGCGGCGCGTGTTGTAGGTCGAGGACTGGACCGCCCCGTAGGCGCCGGCCGACATGATGGCGAGCAGCGCGCCCGGCGCGACCTCCGCCAGGTCGCGGTCGAGCGCCAGGTAGTCGCCGGTCTCGCAGACCGGGCCGACCACGTCGACCCTGTGGCGCGGCGTGCCGGCGGCGGCCTCGGCGACCGGCAGGATCTCGTGGTGCGCCTCGTAGAGCGTGGGGCGGATCAGGTCGTTCATCGCCGCGTCGACGATGACGAAGCTCTTCGCCGTGCCGTCCTTCACGTAGATCACGGAGGTGACGAGGATGCCGGCATTGCCGGCGATCATGCGGCCCGGCTCGATCACGATGCGGCAGTCGAGGCCGTTCAGGTGGCGCCGCGCCACCTCCGCGTAGGCCGACGGCGCGGGCGGCGGCTCGACGCCGTCGCGGTAGGGGATGCCGAGGCCGCCGCCGAGATCGACGTGGTCGATGCGGTGGCCCTCGGCGCGCAGCAGGCGCACGAGGTCGGCGAGGCGCGCGAAGGCCGCCTCGTAGGGCTGAAGCTCGGTGATCTGGCTGCCGATATGCATGTCGATGCCGGTCGCCGCGACTCCCGGCAGCTCGGCGGCGCGGGCGTAGACGGCGTGCACCCGCTCCCACGCGATGCCGAACTTGTTCTCGGCCTTGCCGGTGGCGATCTTGGCGTGGGTGCGGGCGTCGACGTCGGGGTTCACCCGCACCGAGATCGGCGCGACGAGGCCCATCGAGACCGCGATCTCCGAGAGGCGCTCGAGCTCGGGCTCGGACTCGACGTTGAAGCAGAGGATGCCTTCCCGCAGCCCGTGCGCCATCTCCTCGTCGGTCTTGCCGACGCCGGAGAAGACGATGCGGTCGCCCGGCACGCCGGCGGCGCGGGCGCGGCGCAGCTCGCCCTCGGAGACGACGTCCATGCCGGCGCCGAGCCGGGCGAGCGTGCCGAGCACGGCCTGGTTGGAGTTCGCCTTCATCGCGTAGCACAGCAGCGTCGGCGTGCCGGCGAAGGCGTCCGTCAGCACGCGGTAGTGGCGCTCCAGCGTGGCGGTCGAATAGCAGTAGAAGGGCGTGCCGACCGCGGCCGCGATGTCGGCCACGTCGACGTCCTCGGCGAACAGGCGCCCGCCGCGATACTCGAAATGATGCAAGGCTTGGACGCTCCGGCTACATCAACAGCCCGTCGAGGATGAACGGCCTGTCCGGCCGCTTGCCCTCCTCGGGCGGCAGCGGCTTCGCCTTCGGCGAGCGGATGTCCTCGGGCTTGGCGTTCGGCGGCACCTCGAGCGGGCCCTTGCGCCCGCAGGCCGTGACGCCGAGGCCGACGACGATGAGACCGATCGCGACGATGCGCGGCAGATGAAGCGTGCGGGCCGTGGCGGTGCTCATGTCCCCTCGTTCCAAGGCAGAAGACGGCAATTGGAAGCTTGCGTAGCAGAAAACGCGGCGTTGCGGAACGTCGTGCGGCGCTCAGCCGCCCTCCTCCAGCGCCGCCTCGTCCTCGAGCGCCTCCATGTCCTCGTCGGACAGGCCGAAATGGTGGCCGATCTCGTGGATCAGCACGTGCGCGACGAGGTCCTCGAGCGTCTCGTCGTAGGCCTGCCAGTAGGCGAGGATCGGCTTGCGGTAGAGCGTCACCATGTTCGGCATGCGGCCGGTGAAGTCGCCCATGCCGTGGGCCAGCCCGATGCCCTCGAAGAGGCCGAGGATGTCGTAGGGCGACTCGAGCTCCATCTGGCGCATCACGTCGCTGTCGGGGAAGTCGACGACGCGGATCACGACGTCGCCGCACAGGTCGCGGAACTCCTGCGGGATGCGCTCCCACGCCTCCGCGGCGAGCCGCTCGAACTCGTCGGGTCCCGGCAGGCCGCCGGGGCGGCCCCTGGTCGAACCGGCCTCGCTCATCTCAACCCTTCCTCACCAGCTCCAGCACGTCGAACACGCTCTCGAAATGCGGCTCCGGCATGCCGAGCCACATCCGGTCCTCGCCGGTCCGGATCAGCTTGCCCACCGAGTTGCGCTCGCGCATCGCGCCGTAGTCCTTCGGCTGCTCGTCGGCGTAGTGGTCGGCGCCGACATAGCCCCATTCGTCGCCCGGCAGCGCCACGAGCCGCCCCGAGGTGCGCTGCGAGCCCGTCAGCTTGGTGAAGCGCACGCCCTCCGGGCCGGCCTCGATGCGGCACTTGAAGAAGGAGTAGACGACGAGCGGCAGGTTGCCCCCGAGCTTGATCGTGCGGCAGCGCCAGTCGCCGGCGATCTCGTCCGACGGCGCGGGCTGCGGCTCGCCGGCGATCGCCGCCCGGACCGTCTTCAGGTCGGCGGCGTCGCCGCCCTTCACGGCCTCGACCATGGCGCGGCCGAGCGCGTCGTCGAAGCGGGCGAAGCGGCCCTGGTCCTCCTCGTCGAGCAGCGCGGCGAAGCCGGGCGCTTCCTGCTCCTGCGCGACCGCGCGCAAGGGGGCGGGCAAGGGACCGAGCAAGGCGAGGCCGGGGAGGAGCGCGGCGAGCGCGAGACGGGCGATCCGCTTCATGGTCCCTCACAGATAGGTGGCGACGAGATAGATCGCGAGCCCGACGGTGACGACGAGCGAGAGGAAGCGGCCGATGCGCCGGCCCCAGATCTCGGCCCGGTCGTGGCGCGGCGCCTCGGCCGCGGCGAAATGGTCGCGTGCCCGGCCGGCGAGCCCGTCGCCCGGCTCCCTGTCGCTCACGACGGCGCCTCGCCGGCCGCGCGCCGGGCGGCGACGAACTCGGGGTCGTCCTCCGTCCGCAGGCGCGGCAGCTCGTCGCCGATCCGGAGCCATGGCACCCAGGACTCCACGCCCCAGTGCAGCTCCGGCGGCACGGCGGCGGGATCGTCGAGCGTGCCCATGGTGATGCCGACCGCGTCGCGCTCGTGCAGATAGGTCATGGTCAGGTTCGAGCCGCAGGCGGGGCAGAAGCCGCGCGTCGCGAGCGGGCTCTCGTAGAGCCTGATCTCGCCGGTCAGGCGCAGGCCGGAGGCCGGCACGGTGAAGAAGCCCATGAAGGCGGATCCCGACTGGCGCTGGCACATGCGGCAGTGGCACGTCGAGGCGCTCCGGGGCTCGGCCGTCACCTCGTAGCGCACGGCGCCGCAGAGGCAGCCGCCGGTGAGCGGGAAACGGGACATTCGGAGACCTCCGGTTCGGCGCGGCATCAAAGCCTAGGAGCACTTGCCGCGGCCGGCAACATCCGGACCGGAGCGTGTCACCGGTCGCGGATGAAGTCCGGCACCCCCGGCAGCGTTGCCAGGTCGAGCTCGAGCTCGACATCGTGCGCCGGAATCCACACGCCGACGGTGAAGCCGCCCCAGATGACGGCGGAGTATTCGGCCCTGCCGTCGCGGAACAGGACGAGGACGCGGGGCTGCCGGAAGCTGCCCTCGTGGAGGTAGAATTCGGCGGCGTCGTCGGCGGCGGTGGCGCCGGGGGGCGCCGTCACCGTCAGCGCGAGGCGGGCCCAGCGGTCGCCGATCGCGTCGACGCGCGCGTCGAGCTCGAAGCCGCCGTTCCTGGGCGATCCGCCGAACCGGCCGAAGTTGCGGTCGTCGGCACGCTTCACGGGCCGCTGGAGCGCCGGCGCGGCGGGAAGGGGCGCTGCGGCGGGCGCGGCCGCGAGGGACCTGGCGGCCGGCATCGCCGCGACGAGCGCGCGCCGGGTCTCGGCCTCGCTCGTCTTCAGCTCGTTGATCTGGTCCTGCAGGTTGCCCACGAGCTCGATCTCGGCGCCGCCGATCTTCAGGCTCTTGAGGAAGGGCAGAAGCTCCGCGACGACGTAGATCGCCAGGCCGAGCGAGATGACGGTGGTGGCGACGGCGGGAACCTCGACCTTCGCCACGACCCCCGCCGCGACGAAGAGATAGGCGAGGGCGACGAGCCCGACCCCGAGCAGCAGGGCACCGCCGCCGATCCGCCTCAGGCGCTGCTTCGCCGTCCCGACGTCTCCCGACTGCGCGGGCATGCTGGTCGTCCTCCGGGAGCGGGCCATCGGGACGTCGTTCCGCGCGACTTGACGACGTCCCGAGAGCGGAACTGGAGCACTGTCGGCACCGAGGCCGACGGCTGACTCTGCCATCGTCCACCCGTTCCGACAACGTGGCCGGACAGCCGGTGTCGCGACCACATCGAAGATCGCGGCAGGCATGGCGGCGCGGGAGGACACAGGCGCACCGACTAGGTGAGCGTGAACCCGTCGAATGCCGATCGCCCGAGGGGCCCGGCTATCCCGAGATGCCCATCCGGCGGAGCACCGCGTCGGGGATGCCCATCTCGCGGATGATCAGCCGGTGGTCGCGCATGCCGCACATCTCGCGCTGGACGAAATAGGCCCAGACCTCGCGGGCCGCGCCGCGCAGGTGCTCCTCGCGGGTCTCCTCGCCGGCCGTCTCGAGCCGCTTCAGCGCCGCCTCGACCTTGCGCCCGTGATGGCCGAGCGAGCTCGCCGTCTCGGCGCGCATCTCGACCTCCATCATCGACAGGCCGGTCTCGGGATTGACCACCTTGGCGATCGATTTCGGCGGGCGCAGGGCCATGGGCGTCGTCCGGGAGATCTCTGTGTGGGGGGCGCCGGGGCGGGCCGTCGCCGGCCCCGGGCAGGAGACAAGGTGGCCGTCCGCGGCGGCCCTTGCAAGGGCTGCGGGCGGAACCGGGCCTGTGTCCTTCCGGGGGACGCGTGGCCGACGCGAGAGGGGCCGCAGGCGGCGGACATGCGGGACTTTTCGCGGGCCGAGGGGGACGACGACCCCGGCGTCGAACGGCCGGCGCGTCCGGCTGTGGACCGACGGGCGCGGTTTTCAGGCGCAGCGGGGAAAATGCCCGCGCCCGGCCCTGTGGGCGAGGGGTGGAAAAGCGGGGGGCCGCATCTGCGCGATTGACTCCCTCCGCGGCCGGTGGAATCCATATAGAACAAAACAGGAACATATGGCGGGGCGACAGAGTCTTCCTCGCGCCCCGGGGAGTCTTCATACCGTGTCGGCCGTGCGAATCGAAGCCTTGCGCGAGACGATCGCCCATCTCGAATCGGAGGGCGTCGCCGACATGCCGGCGCCACCGGCGCCGCTCGGCGTGGCCGGCCTCGACGCGGCGCTCGGCGGCGGCCTCGCCCGCGGCGCGCTGCACGAGATCCGCAGCGCCCCGGCCGAGGCGCCCTCCGCCTTCGGCTTCGCGCTGGCGCTGGCGGCGCTGCCTGGGGCCGTCGCGGCCGCTGCTCCACGTCACCCTGCCGCATGTCGAGGGCGAGTGGGGCAGGCCCTACGGGCCGGGCCTCTCCGCCTTCGGCCTCGATCCCGGCCGCATCCTCTTCGTCGAGGCGGACCGGCCGTCGGACGCGCTGTGGGCGTGCGAGGAGGGCCTCGGCTGCGCCGCGCTCGCCGCCGTCATCCTCGAGGTCGCCGGCAGCCCGAAGGCGCTCGACCTGACCGCCACGCGGCGGCTCTCCCTGCGGGCCGCGCGCAGCGGCGTCGCGGCCCTTCTCGTCCGCCCCGGCGCGGGGGACGAGGCGAGCGCGGCGGCCACGCGCTGGCGCGTCTCGCCGGTGCCCGGGCCGTCGAGGTCCGCCTTCGTCCTTTCCCCGCCCTCCTGGCGCCTCGGGCTCGAGCGCAACCGCGCCGGCCGGGGCGGCGACTGGTCCCTGAGCTGGAGGTCCGATGCCAGATCCTTCGCATCCCACGCGCCGCTATCTCTCGCTGAGCCTGCCGCGCCTGCCGATCGAGCGGCGGCGCCCGGCCCGGCCCGGCACGCCGGCCGCTGACGCGCGCCCCCTCGTCGTCGCCGACATGGTGCACAACGCCATGCGGCTCGTCGTGGTCGACCGGGTGGCGGCGGCGCGAGGGCTGCATCCCGGCCTGACGCTCGCCGACGCCCGGGCGCGGCGGCCCGACCTCGACATGCTCGAGCCCGAGCCGGAGACGGACGAGGCGGCCGCCCGCGCCCTCGCCGACTGGGCGACCCGCTACACGCCGCTCGTCGGGCGCGACGGCCCGTTCGGCCTCGTCCTCGACATCACCGGCTGCGCCCATCTCTTCGGCGGCGAGGAAGGGCTTCTCGCCGACCTTCGGGCGCGGCTCGAGCGGCGCGGCCTGACGGTGCTGGCGGCCATCGCCGCGACCCCCGCGGCCGCCCGGGCGGTGGCGTCGCATGGCGGCGGCGGCGTCGTGGCGTCCGCGGAGACGGAGCGGGCGCTCCTGCCGCTGCCGGTGCGGGCGCTGGCGATCGACGACGACACGGCGGCGGCGCTCGAGCGGCTCGGCCTCAAGCGCGTCGCGCAGATCGCCGGGATGGCGCGCGCGCCGCTCGCCGCCCGCTTCGGGCGCGGCCTCCTCGACGCGCTCGACCGGGCGCTGGGCCGCGCCGAGGAATCGATCTCGCCGCTGCGGCCCGCGCCGGTCTTTTCCGCCGAGCGCGTCTTCGCCGAGCCGTTGCGCGACCTCGAGGCGCTCGACCAGGTCGTGACCGCGCTGGCCTTCCGCCTGGCCGAGCCGCTCGCCCGGCACGACCAGGGCGCGCGGCGGCTCAGCCTCTCGCTCTACCGCACCGACGGCGCCGTCCTTCCCGTCGAGCTCGGCCTCGCCCGGCCGAGCCGCGATCCCGAGACGATCGGCCGGCTCTTCGCGAGCCGGATCGAGGCCTTCCACCAGGGGCTCGACACCGGCGAGGGCCTCGACCTCGTGCGCCTCTCGGTCGAGGAGACCGACGGGCTCGTCGACGAGCAGGTCGATCTCGAGGGCCGGCTCGCGCTCAGCCACGAGGTCGACCGGCTGGCCGACCGGCTCGGCGCGCGGCTCGGCGCGTCGCGGCTCGTCCGGCTCGTGCCGGGCGACAGCCATCTGCCGGAGCGCGCGGCGGCGCGCGGCGGCGCCTCCCGCGCCGTCGCCTGGCCGCTGCCGGAGCCCGACCCGGAGCGGACGCCGGAGCGGCCCCTGCGGCTGTTCGACCGGCCGGAGCCCGTCGAGGCGATCGCCGAGGTGCCGGACGGGCCGCCCATGCGCTTCCGCTGGCGCCACGTGCAGCGCGAGGTCGTGCGCTGCGAGGGGCCGGAGCGCATCTCGCCCGAATGGTGGCGCGGCGGCGAGGAGGCGCTGACGCGCGACTATTTCCGCGTCGAGGACCGCGCCGGCCGCCGCTACTGGCTCTACCGCGCCGGCCTCTACGGCCGCGAGACGGGCCAGCCGCGCTGGTACCTGCACGGGCTCTTCGCGTGAGACATTGGCGACGCGACGAACCGTCCCCGGCGGCCTCCCCGGCCGCTCGTCTCCCGCGCAGGCGGGGCTTCCGGCTTCACGACGGGCCCCGGGCACGCCGCCGGGAGTGCCGCTCGCCGGGGATGAGCGGAGAGGACGGCACCGTCGCGTGAAAACCCTTCATTCCGGAACGAACCCGTAACGATCATGCTGCCCTTCGCAGAGCTCTGCGCCACCACCAACTTCTCCTTCCTGCGCGGCGCCTCGCATGCAGAGGAGCTCGTGCGGCAGGCGGGCGAGCTGAAGCTCTCCGGCCTCGGCGTCGCCGACCGCAACACGCTGTCGGGGATCGTCCGGGCCCATTCGGCGGCGAAGGACATCGGCCTGCCGTTCCGCGTCGGCACGCGCCTCGTCTTCTCCGACGG
This sequence comes from uncultured Alphaproteobacteria bacterium, assembly GCA_963816555.1. Classification (GTDB taxonomy): domain Bacteria; phylum Pseudomonadota; class Alphaproteobacteria; order Rhizobiales; family Tepidamorphaceae; genus Lutibaculum. The sequence continues at coordinate 24,058 of CAWFLD010000020.1, forward strand.
CACGCCCGACATCTTCGCCTGGCCGCAGGACCGCGCGGCCTATGGCCGGCTCTGCCGCCTGCTGACGCTCGGCAACCGGCGGGCGAGGAAGGGGGAATGCGAGCTCGTGCTCGCCGATCTCCTGGAGCACGGCGCCGGGCTGTGCCTGGCGCTCGCGCCCGTGGCCGGAGCCCGCATCCCCGGCCTCGCGGCGCCGCTGCGGGCCCTGCGCGAGGCCTTCCCCGACGACGTCTGGCTCGCCGCCCGCATGGGCTATGGCGGCGCCGACCGGCGCCATCTCGGCGCGCTCGCGGCGCTGGGCGAGGAGACGGGGGCGAAGCTTCTCGCCACGAACGACGTGCTCTACCACGTGCCGCAGCGGCGCGAGCTGCAGGACGTCGTCACCTGCATCCGCGAGGGGGTGACGCTCGCCGCGGCGGGCCGGCGGCTCGAGATCAACGCCGAGCGGCACCTCAAGGGCGCGCAGGAGATGGCGCGGCTCTTCCGCGACCTGCCGGAAGCGGTGGCCGAGACGGTGTCGCTGATGAACCGGCTCTCGTTCTCGCTCGACGAGCTCGCCTACCAGTATCCCGACGAGCCGACGGGCGACAGCGCGACGCCGGCCGAGGAGCTCGCCCGCCTCGCCTGGGAGGGCGCGGCGAAGCGCTATCCCGAGGGCGTGCCGGAGAAGGTGAAGGGGCTCGTCGCGCACGAGCTGAAGATGATCGCCGAGCTCCAGTACGAGCCGTACTTCCTGACGGTGCACGACATCGTCCGCTTCGCCCGCTCGCGCGGCATCCTGTGCCAGGGCCGCGGCTCGGCGGCGAACTCGGCGGTGTGCTTCTGCCTCGGCGTCACCGAGGTCGACCCCGAGCGCATGGACGTGCTGTTCGAGCGCTTCGTCTCGGCGGAGCGGCGCGAGCCGCCCGACATCGACGTCGATTTCGAGCACGAGCGGCGCGAGGAGGTGATCCAGTACATCTACCAGCGCTACGGCCGCGAGCGCGCCGGCATCGCCGCGACCGTCATCACCTATCGCGCCCGCTCGGCGATCCGCGAGGTCGGCAAGGCGTTCGGCCTGTCGGAGGACGTGACGGGCGGCCTCGCCGGCCAGGTCTGGGGCGTGTCGCGCCACGATTTCGGGCAGATGGACCTGAAGCGCCGCGGCCTCGACCCGGCAGACCCCGGCCTCAGGCGCATGATCCGCCTCGCCCGCGAGATCGTCGGCTTTCCCCGCCATCTGTCGCAGCATGTCGGCGGCTTCGTCATCACGCGCGACCGGCTCGACGAGACGGTGCCGGTCGGCAACGCGGCGATGGCCGACCGCACCTTCGTCGAATGGGACAAGGACGACCTCGACGAGCTGGGGATCCTCAAGATCGACGTGCTGGCGCTCGGCATGCTGACCTGCATCCGCAAGGCGCTCGACTTCGTGCGCGAGCGCTACGGACGCGACCTGGGCCTCGCCGGCATCCCGAAGGAGGACGCGCCCTACCGCATGCTCTGCCGGGCCGATTCCCTCGGCGTCTTCCAGGTCGAGAGCCGCGCCCAGATGTCGATGCTGCCGCGGCTGAAGCCGACGACGTTCTACGACCTCGTCATCGAGGTGGCGATCGTCCGGCCCGGCCCGATCCAGGGCGACATGGTGCACCCCTATCTCAGGCGGCGCGAGGGCAAGGAGCGGGTGAGCTATCCCTCGCCGTCGAAGGCGCACGGGCACAGGGACGAGCTGAAGGCGGTGCTCGGCAAGACGCTCGGCGTGCCGCTCTTCCAGGAGCAGGCGATGCGCATCGCGATCGTCGCGGCCGGCTTCACGCCGACCGAGGCCGACCAGCTGCGCCGCGCCATGGCGACGTTCCGCAAGGTCGGCACGATCGGCACCTTCGAGAAGAAGATGGTCGAGGGCATGGTGAAGCGCGGCTACAAGCGCGAGTTCGCCGAGCGCTGCTTCTCCCAGATCGAGGGCTTCGGCGAGTACGGCTTTCCCGAAAGCCACGCCGCGAGCTTCGCCCTCCTCGTCTACGCCTCGGCCTGGCTCAAGTGCCGCTATCCCGACGCCTTCGCGGCAGCCCTCCTGAACAGCCAGCCCATGGGCTTCTATGCCCCCGCCCAGATCGTCCGCGACGCCCACGACCACGGGGTGGAGATCCGCCCCGTCGACGTCAACTTCTCCGGCTGGGACTGCACGCTCGAGCCGGGCGCGATCGCGCCGGCCGTGGGGGACGACATTCCCCCGGCCGCTCATCCCGGCGAAAGCGGGGATCCACAGCCACACGGGGAGCACATGAGCAGGGCGCCCTGGGTCCCGGCCTCCGCCGGGACGAGCGGAGGCGGTGAGGTCGAAGCCACATCATCCGCCCCGCCCGCCATCCATCCCCTGCACGCCGACCAGGCGGGCGACATCCTGGCGACGCACGCCATCCGGCTCGGCCTGCGGCAGGTGAAGGGCCTGTCGGAAGCCGAGGCGCGGATGCTCGTGGAGAGGCGCGGCGCCGGCTACGACTCGGTGCGCGACCTGTGGCTGCGGAGCGGGCTGACGGCCGCGACCATCGCCCGGCTGGCCGACGCCGACTGCTTCTCCTCGCTCGGCCTCGACCGGCGCACCGCCCTGTGGGCGGCGAAGGGGCTCGACCCCGCCGGCGCGGCCGAGCGCATGCCGCTCTTCGAGCAGGCCGGGCTCGGCACGCTGCAGAAGGAGCCCGATGTCGGCCTGCCGCCGATGCCGCCGGGCGAGGAGGTGGTGCACGACTACCGCTTCCTCAGGCTGTCGCTGAAGGCGCACCCGGTCTCCTTCCTGCGCGACGCGCTCGACGGGCGGAAGGCGCTGCGCCACGAGAGGCTGCGCGACACCGCCTCCGGGCGCACCGTGACGGTGGCCGGGCTCGTCCTCGTGCGGCAGCGGCCGGGCAGCGCCAAGGGCGTGATCTTCATGACGCTCGAGGACGAGACGGGCGTCGCCAACGTCATCGTCTGGCCGAAGGCGTTCGAGCGCTTCCGGCCGCAGGTTCTGGGCGGTCGTTTCGTCTCCGTGACGGGTCAGCTGCAGAAGGAGGGCGAGGTGATCCACGTCGTGGCGCGCAGGATCGAGGATCTCTCGCACATGCTCACCCAGCTCTGCGACGAGGGCCGGGAGGTCGAGACGCTGTCGCGCGCCGACGCGATCAAGAATCCCGGCATCGACATGCGCGACAAGACGAGCCGCACCGACAAGCGCCAGAGGATGCTCGGCATCGCCGGGTCCCCGCCTGCGCCGCAGAACGGGAACGAGGAGCTGCGCCTGGTCGCGACCGCCATGCCGAAGGGCCGCAACTTCCACTGACGGCGGGCCGGCGGCTCCGGCTCACGCGCGCCGCTGGCGCGGCGCCACCGCCGGCCGCAGCGCGTGGATCTTCGCGATCAGCTCGCCCTGGCGGCGCGACCCGGTCTTGCGCAGCACCGACTTCACCTGCGTGCGGACGGTGCTGACGGCGGAGCGCCGGCGCTCGGCGACCTCGGCCACGGTCGCGCCCTTCGAGAGCTCGATCGCGATCTCCGCCTCGGCCGCCGTCAGGCCGAAGGCCGAGCCGACGACGCGGGGGCACAGCTCGACCTGCTGCACCACCGGCTCGACCAGCAGCGCGGCCGCGCCGGCCGCCCCGGCGGCCGCCGGCAGGCTGGCCGCCACGTCGGCGGGAAGCTCGCGCAGCGCCACGTGCCGCCCGTCCCCGGCGGGAACGACCAGCGGCACCGGCAAGGGCTGGCCGTCGCCGGAAAAGCGCGCCCGCAGCCTGCCGTCCGCCGCGGCGTCGCGGGCGCGCAGGCGGCCATGCGCGGAAAACAGCGCCGTCTCGTCGGCGAGCGCCCGCTCGGCCAGCCCGGTCGCGTCGAGGATCCGGCCGCCGCGCCCGACGACGAGGATCCCGGGCGCCACCCCGAGAAGCGTCTCGCGGGCCCGCCGCGCGCCCTCCTCGGCCTCCCGCAGCCGGCTCCGGATCGCCAGCGCCCGCCGCAGATGCGGCCCCAGCGCCTCGATCAGGCGGACCTCGGCGGAGGAATAGGCGCCGCGGCGCTCCGGCCGGTAGACCAGCAGGTCGCGCAGCCGCGCCTCGTTGCGCTCGAGCACCAGGAGCTTGCCCTCGGTGAACCCCTGCGGCGTCAGGATCGAGGCGACGGAGCGGTCGGCGCGCCAGACGTCGGGGTCGATGCCGGCCTGCATGTCGAAGGCGGCGCCGACCGGCCCCTCCATCAGCGCCTTCACGCCGATATTGCTCGCCGCGTCGCCGAACTCGGCGAAGTGCAGGAGGACGCGCCCGGTGTCGAAGCGGCAGGTGACGAGCAGCTTGTCCGGCCCGTGCGCGATCGCGTTGTCGTCGATCACGACGGCGCTGCCGCCGAGGACTTCGCTCAGGACGCCGGCGAACGCCGCCCATGCCTCGTCCCCGGAGGCGGCCGCCTCGTAGAGCTGGCCGACGAGCAGATCAATACGGGGCGCGTCCCTCATCTCTACTGCGCTCTTCCCGACTGCCGGGCGCCGATCTTGCCGTTACGCTACGTTCGACTGCCGACCGAGGCAACCGTGCCGCATGCCCGGGCGGTTTCCCCACGGGCCGGTCGTGATAGTCTCGCCGCCCCGTCCACGACCGCACAGCGAGCCATGCCGACCGCCATTCGAGACATGAGCCGGCGCGCGATCCTCGCCGGCCTCCTGTTCGCCCTCGCCTACGCTCTCCCCGGCGCGCCGAATGCCCGGGCATTTCCGCCGGGCACCGAGATCGTCCGCGACCTCGCCTACGGGCCCGACCCGGCGCAGACCATGGACGTCTACCTGCCGGACGTGATCGAGGGCGCCCCGGTCATCCTCATGGTGCATGGCGGGGCGTGGCGGCTCGGCGACAAGCGCGAGCGCAGCGTGGTGGCGAACAAGGCGCGCCGCTTCCTCGCCGAGGGCATCATCTTCGTCTCGGCGAACTACCGGCTCGCGCCGCAGGCCGACCCGCTGGAGCAGGCCAAGGACGTCGCCCGCGCCCTCGCCGCGGCGCAGAACCAGGCCGTGGAGTGGGGCGGCGACCCGAAGCGCTTCGTGCTGATGGGGCATTCCTCGGGGGGCCACCTCGTCGCCCTGCTCGGCGCGGACCCGGAGATCGCCGTCGAACAGGGGGCGCAGCGCTGGCTCGGCACCGTCTCGCTCGACGGCGGCGGCTACGACATCGAGGCGATCATGCGGGCCCGGCACCCCTCGTTCTACGACCGCGCCTTCGGCGGCGACCCCGCCCTCTGGAAGGCGGCATCGCCCGTCGCCCGCCTGTCGGGCGACCCGGTGCCGATGCTGCTCGTCTGCTCGACGCTCAGCCGGTACTCCTGCGCCGGCGCCAGAAGCTTCGCCCAGCAGGTGGAGACGGCGGGGGGACGGGCGGAGGTCCTGCCGGTCGCCAAGCGGCACATGGCGATCAACGACGAGCTCGGCATCGACGAGACCTACACCGCCGGGGTCGACGATTTCCTCCGCTCGCTCGGACTGCCGTAGAGGCATCGCCAGCATAAATTGCCGATGTTCGGTGCGTATGCACGAGACTGTTGCGGTTGCGACAGGAACTATCGTGTTCACATGGTCGTGATACGTTCCTCGGCGACAGCAAGTCCGGTATAGCGAAGCCTGTTCTGTACCCCAAACGGGGTATGTATCTGGCATGCCACGTGGCGCGCCGGGCAAAGCCCGGCCGTCCGACTCCGCATGAGAATCAAGAGGATATGCGAAGACATTAATACTGGTATATAACTGCAATATATCGCCGATAGAATCAGGTGTGTCTGTAGCCTATTGAGTTTATGTCGTTTTTGAGGGTTAATGATCCGTGCACTAAACCTTATAGTCTGAGACAGGGAGTAAGAAAGTGCGCAAGATCCTCATTGCCACGGCTGCCGTCGTGGGCTTCGGCATCGTCGCGTCCGCGGCCAATGCCCGGACCTACACGGAGGAAGTCACGCCCAACCGCGACAAGTGCTATCTCGTCCAGTACGTTCCTGCGCTGTATCAGGTGAATACACGCGGCAAGAAGGTGAAGGGCGAGAGCACGTCCTGGCACGGCGACTACGCCGACGGCGCGGTCATCATCAAGCGTCGCAACCCGGCCGTGTACCTCCAGACCAGGAAGCTGCTCGAGGCGGACCACTACAGCCTGGTCCCCCAGTCCTGCTGACACGAGCGTGGGAGGGGCGTGCCACGCCCCTCTCATCTCTCCATCCGGAAACCTGGAGGGGGTCATGCCCGCCACGCTTCTCATCGCCGCCGCCGGCCTCGCGATCCCGTTCGGCTCGCCGCCGGCGAGCGCCCCCGCGGACACCTCGCTCGTCGAGATGAGCGCGAGCTTCGAGTTCGCCGAGACGGACCAGGGCTTCGACCTCAATGCCGTGGTCGAGCGTCACGACAGCGGCCTGATCGACCGCGTGCGGATCGACCACTGCCGCACGATCGACATCGATTCCTTCAACGAGGACCTGTTCGGCACCCCCGCCCTCTGCGACGGCAGGCGCTACGTGTTCGACGTCGTCGGGCGCAGGCTCGTGGCGGTCGCCGGGGCCCGCGAGCAGGACGTCCTGGAGATCGCGGCCACGCACCTCGTCCTCAACGGCGTGCCGCTGATGGTCGAGGACGAGCCCGCCCTCGAGGAGTCCTCGGTGACGGGGGACGAGGCTCCACGCTGAGCCCGTCGCCTTCGGAGGGGGAAACCGGGTCACGCGATCCAGCGTGCCATGGACGAGGCAAGGACATGAGCGGCGCATTCATGGGGATCCTCGCGGGCGGGCTCACCGGGGCCGGCCGTCTTTCGCGACCGGGCACGCCGGCCGCCGCGCTCGCCGCGGCCGCCCTGCTCCTGCCGCTCGCCGCCTGCCAGGACACGGCGAGCGACTGGGCGACGCCCTATGCGGCGGCGGGGACGCAGGCCGGGCGGACCGCCGTGGCCACGATCCCGTTCGGGCCGGCCGCCGGGCCGCGGCCGGAGCCGGCGGCGGGCACGGTGCTCGGCGCCAATTTCGAGTTCGTCGAGGACGCGTCGGGCTACGCTCTGAACGCCGTGGTGCACGACCGCACGCGCGGCCGGCTCCAGCGCGTCCGGATCGACCACTGCCGGACGATCGACCTCGATTCCTTCGACGAGTCGAGCCGCAGCCTCTTCGCAACGCCCGCGATCTGCGACGGCCGCAGCTACGCGTTCGACCTCGTCGGCACCCGGGTGGTCGTGACGGGCCCGAAGGGCCGCAGCATCGCGGTCTACGGGGTCGCGGCCGGCCGCGTCGTGCTCAACGGCGTGCCGGTCCTCGCCGGCGCCTGACGACCGACCCGGACGTCGCGTCGGTCTTCCCGGGGGACGGCGACCGTCCAGTCGGCCGGCAGGTCTCCCACGCTCCCGCGCCGGGCCGGCCGCAACGCGGTCCGGGCTTGCCGTGAAGAGCCCCGTCACCCGCGCGCGAAGAGCCCCGCTTTAAGCAACCGTTAACCATGACCGCAGAGATTGCCGTCGGGGGGAGACATCATGCTCCGGCGACTGGCGATCTTAACCGCGCCTTTACTTCTGGCGGCCTGCGCGGGGCAGCCGAAATGCTACGTGACCTTGAGCGCGCACGGTCGCCCGACGGCGGAGGCCTGCCAGGTCGACAACGAGCTGGTCGTCCGCGGCATCTCGCCCGACAACGCGGCGTTCTACGTGCCGCCCTACGTCATCGCGGCGCTGGAGATCGAGGGCTTCATCAAGGGCCACGCCGATGCGAAGGCGCTGGAGAACGCCAATGTCCGCTGGGAGCCGCTGGTCCTGAAATGAGCCGGCGGCGGTGCCGCCGGCCTCGCGTGCGGAGCCCCGGGCGGCTCCTCAGTTCCACGCCCGGCGGCGGAACTCCCACGGCGTGACCGTGCCGTCGTGGTCCGCGTCGGCGGCCTCGAAATGCGCCTTGGCGCCGGCCATGAACTCCGCCCGGCTGACCGTGCCGTCCTTTTCCGTGTCCATGGTGTCGAAGCGCCCGGACTTGGCCTCCTGCCGCGCCGCCTGACGATCGGCGTTCCAGCCGTTCTGCGGGCCCATCCGCACCGCCATGTACTCCTCGCGGGTGAGCTGGCCGTCGTCGTTCGCGTCCATCGCCGTGAACACCTGGTCGGCCGCGGAGGACGCCTCCTCGGCGCTCACCCGTCCATCCTGGTCGGCGTCGATCATCGTGAAGCGCCCGCGGCCCGGCGCGTCGGGGTTGCGCCACATGCCGCGGCCGTAGCCGCCGCCCTGGCCCATCATGTAGCCGGGATTGCCCCAGCCCATCATCGGGCCGCCCCACATCGGGGCCTTCCTGGGAGCCCCAGCCGGGGCCGTAGCCATATTGCTGGGCTGCGGCGGGCAGGGCCAGAGCCGTGCCGCCGACGAGCGCGAGGGTGAAGAGAAAACGTCTCATGGGTGCCTCATCCGTGTCGGGTGGCGGGACATGCCCGCTGCCTCCGGCCTCTGTGGGCCGACACGAATTAGCATATTCTAATGTTCGCGGTGCCGGCTTGATCTCCCTCAAGACGGCGCGCCCTTGCGCACCATGGGGCGAGACGCGCATGCCGGCTGCGGGGGCGCAGCCGGCACCGTGGCGAAGCGGCGGCGTGGCCGCCCGTCAGGCCGCGGCCGGCGGCGCCAGCAGCGCGAAGATCGCGCCCTGCGGGTCGTGGCACTGCGCGACCATCGATCCGCCGGGCACCTCCACGGGGCCGAACAGGACACTGCCGCCGGCGGCCTTCACGCGCTCGATGGCGGCGTCGATCTCCGGCACCTGGACGTAATAGAGCCAGAAGCAGGCGCTGGCCTGCGGCGGCTTCGTCATCATCCCGCCGAAGGCCTCTCCGTCGAGGCCGAAGGTCTGGTAGATCCCCATCTCGCCCATGTCGACGGCACGGACCTTCTGCCAGCCGAACAGGCCGGCATAGAAATCGAAGGCCGTCCCGAGGTCGCCGGCCATCAGCTCGTGCCAGCCGATCGTGCCGGGGCTGCCGGGCTCCGGCCGGGTGCCCTGCATCTCGCCGGTATCCCTGAACAGGCAGAACACGGCGCCATGCGGGTCCGCGACGACGGCGAAGCGGCCGACCTCGGGAATGTCGGTCGGCGGTCGGTGGACGGTGCCGCCGGCCGCGGCGAGGCGCTCGGTCATCGCGTCGATGTCGTCGACATAGACGTAGCCGAGCCAGCCCGGAGGGGCACCCGTCGCCCGCACCGCCTCGGGCTGCGCCATCATGCCGGCGACGCCGGCTTCGCCCGCCTTGAAGATCGTGTAGTCCATCCCGGGCATGCCGGAATCGACCGCCGTCCAGCCGACGACGCGCGTGTAGAAGTCCTGCGCGCCGGCGACGTCGGTGGTCATGAGCTCGTACCAGACGAACCTGCCGTGGGCTCTCGCCATCTCGTGTCACTCCCTCAGAGGGTGCCGGCCAATCCGGGTCCGGCTCGAGGCCATGCTGTCCTGGGTCCGGAGACGTGCACGCGGGGCGCGGGGCGTGTCGGGTTGCGGTCCCCGGCGCCGCAAGAACGACATGTCGGGACGGCGGCCGGCCCGTCCCGCCCGGCGATCCCGTCGCACGGCACCGCACGCCGCCGGCCACTCGCCTTGACGGATTAGGTTGATATCAACATATAAGGTCCATGTCAAAGCCCGCCGTACCCTACGAGACCACACTGCACGTCCGCGACCATTGCCTGTGCCTGCAGGCGCAGCGCACCGCTCGCTCGCTCGCCCGCCGCTTCGACGAGGCGCTTCGGCCCGTGGGGCTGACGAACGGACAGTTCTCGCTCCTGATGTCGCTGAACAGGCCGGAGCCGCCGACCATGGCCGCGGTGGCCGAGCTCCTGGCGATGGACCGGACGACGCTGACCGCCGCGCTCAAGCCGCTGCAGCGGCGCGGCCTCGCCGAGGCGGTGCCGGATGCCGCCGACCGGCGGATGCGGCGGCTGAAGCTGACGGAGGCCGGCGCCGCCCTGCTCGCGCATGCGCTGCCGATCTGGCGCCGCATGCACGCCGAGATCGACCTCGAGCTCGGCGAGGACAGGCACGGGCTGCGCGAGGCCCTGCGCGCCCTCGACTGAGCCCCGGCGGCCGGCGGTTGACGCCGGTCATTGTCCTGCCGCGGCGGCCGTGGCTTCTGGGTGAGATGGTCGATATCGAGGCGAAAATGGCGAGCTACGTCGCGGCCGGACGGGACGGGGTCGCGATGGCCGCGCGCGTCGCGCTGGCGGCACTCCTCCTGCCGCTGCTCCTGCCGCTCGCCGGCTGCGTCGGGCTTCCCGGCGCCGGGGGCGCGCCGGGCGATGCCGCCGCGGCCGATCCGCTGGCTGCGTGCTGCGTCGACGTCGAGCGCTGGCCGCCGCTGCTGGTGGCCGCGGCCGACCCCGCGGCGCCCCTCGTCGGGCGGACGATCGGCAGCGTCGTGTGGCGCCCCGGCGCGCTGGCCGGAGAGCCCGGTGCCCGCGCCGCGCTGCTCGGCCACCTGAAGCCGCTCGACATCGTGCTGAACAGCCACCGCGGCCGCCTCTCGAACCACGCCCTGCCGGGCCTCTTCGCCCACGCCGCCGCCTATCTCGGGACCGAGGCGGAGCTGCGGGCGGCCGGCGTGTGGGACGATCCGCGCGTCGTGCCGCACCACGCCGCCATTCGCGCGGGCCGGTCCTTCATCGAGGCCGACAAGGACGGCGTCCACCTGTCGGCGGCGGAGGGGATCCTCGACGCCGACAGGGTGGCCGTGGTCCGGCCGTGCCTCGCGCGGCCGGAGCGGCGCCGGACGGCTCTCACGGCCTATTTCGCCGCGGTCGGCGGCCCGTTCGACTTCAATTTCGACGCGCGCACCGCGGACCGCGTGTTCTGCGCCGAGCTCGTCCACCGCGTGCTGGCGGATGTCGACGTGCCGGAGCGGCCGGCCTACGGCCGCACGGTGGTGGTGCCGGACGAGTTCGCCAAGGCCGCGGCGACGGCGGGCTCGGGCGTCAGCTTCGTCCTCTACCTCAGGGGCGGCCCCGGCGGCTGGGAGCAGGTGCCGCGGGCCGGGCTCGTCGCCGACCTCGCCGCGGCCTGGGCGCCGCCGTCACGCCGGGCGGGCGACCCGCTCCGCCCCTAGGCGATCGCGCCGCCTCAGGCGCTCGCCTCGTCGAGGCGCGCCATGTCCTCCGAGGTCAGCTCGAGCTCGGTCGCGCGGAACAGGCTGTCGAGCTGGTCGCGGCTCGTGGCGCTGGCGATCGGCGCGGTCACGCCGTCGCGCGCGACGACCCAGGCGATCGCGACTTCCGCCGGCTTCGCGCCGTGCGCGCCCGAGACGTCGTCGAGGGCGGCGAGGATCCTCATGCCGCGGTCGTCGAGATATTTCTCGACCCGGCTGCCGCGCGTCCTGCCCTTCAGGTCCTCCTTCGAGCGGTACTTGCCCGACAGGAAGCCCGAGGCGAGGCTGAAATAGGTGACGACGCCGATGTTCTCGCTGCGCGTCAGGTCGAGCAGCGGGCCGTCGAGCGCCTTGCGGTCGTAGAGGTTGTACTCGGGCTGGGTCACCTCGTAGCGCGGCAGGTCCCTGTCCTTCGACACCTGGAGCGCCTCTCCGAGCAGGTCGGCGTCGTAGTTCGACGCGCCGATCGCCCGGATCTTGCCGGCCTTCAGGAGCTTCTGGTAGGCGCCGAGCGTCTCCTCGTGCGTCACCGTCGGGTCCGGCCAGTGCGAGAAATAGAGGTCGATATGGTCGGTCTTCAGGCGCCGGAGCAACTCGTCGACCTCCTTCACGATCCACGCTTCCGAGAGGTCGCGCTTGCCCTGGCCCATGTCGGAGCCGACCTTGGTGAAGAGGCAGACCCTGTCGCGCTTGCCCTTGTTGGCCTTCAGCCAGTTGCCGATGATCGTCTCGGATTCGCCGCCCTCGTGGCCTTCCACCCAGCGCGAATAGACGTCGGCGGTGTCGATGCCGTTGAAGCCGCGGTCGACGAAGCGGTCGAGCAGGTCGTGGCTCGTCCTCTCGTCGATCGTCCAGCCGAACACGTTGCCGCCGAAGACGAGCGGCGCGATCTCGAGACCTGAATTGCCGAGCGGGCGCATGGTGTCTCCTCAGACTGCAGGGGGAGGTGCGGGACGCGGGGGGAGAGCATCCCGGCGGGGAAGCCCGAAGATAGGGCGGCGGGCGCCCTCCGGAAACGCCGGGCCCCGCGAAGTCCGCGTTCTCCGGAGACGAAAGGGCCCCCACGCAAACGGTCGCCCACGAAAAAGGGCCGGCTCGCGGCGAGCCGGCCCTTCGGAAGGAGTCCGCAGCGGCGCTGCCGCCGCGCGTGGCCTCAGATCGAGTCGTTGAGCCAGGAGACGAGGCGGCTCTTCGGCTGGACGCCGACCTGCGTGCCGACGGCCTGGCCGTCCTTGAAGAGGATCATCGTCGGGATCGCGCGCACGCCGTAGGTCGCCGGCGCCTGCGGGTTCTCGTCGACGTTCATCTTGGCGATCTTGACCTTGCCGCCCATCTCGCCGGCGATCTCCTCGAGGACCGGGGCGATCTGCTTGCAGGGGCCGCACCACTCCGCCCAGAAGTCGACGAGCACCGGCTCGCTGGACTTCAGGACATCGCTCTCGAAATTCGCGTCCGTCACGGCTGCGGTGTTGGCCATGGTCGTCATCCTCATGGGAAAGAGGGCCGGGCCCGGAAACGGAATCGGCCCCACGGTTGCTGGTGTGTTGCCCGGAAGCTATGTACGCCGGCCTGCCCCGTCAAGCTGAGGGCAGGGCCGCGGAGATCAGCGCGGCGGGCACCGGATCGAGCCGCGGCGCCGCCGTCCACAGCAGCGCCGCCTCGACCTGCCGCCCGGGATGGAGCGCGGAAACGAGGCTCAGATAGGCCGAAAGCTGCGCCAGGTAGGCCGGCGGCGCCTCGGCTATCGTGCCCGGCACGGCGCGGTCGGACTTGTAGTCGACGATCAGCACCTTGTGATCGGTGACGACCAGCCGGTCGATCTGGCCGGAGACGCGGCCGAGATGCGGCACCTCGCCGCCGAGCGACACTTCGGCGCGGCTGCCCGGGCCGAAGGCCTCCGCGAAGGCGGGATCGTCGAGAATCGCCATGATTTCCGCCAGGAGCGCGTCGCGCACATCCTGCGCGGCGTCCGGCAGGAGAAGCCGCAGCGCCTTCGCGCCGCGGGCCGGCCGGTCGGCCGGCGCGACCTCCGGCAGGCTCTCGAGCAGGCGGTGGAGGGCGAGGCCGCGGCGCATCGCGGCCTTCCGCTCCTCCGCGGCCGCGCCCGGCGCCGCCTCTTCATGCGCCACGAGGCGCGACGGGGCGAGGGTGCGCGGCGCCTCCTCGCGGGCGGCGTCGCGGCGCAGCCAGTCCGGCAGCGGCGTGCGCACGGGCGGCGCCTCGGCCGGCCTGGCGGGGTTCGCCGTGCCGGTCGCGAAGCGGCGGACGCTCCCCTCGGGCGTCTCGACCGTCGGCGCCAGCTCCTCGGGCAGGGCGAGGTCGACGAGGTGGTGCCAGCAGCCCTCCGGCCGGCCGCGGGCGCCGACATAGCCGGCGACGTAGAGCCGGTCCTTCGCCCGCGTCATCGCGACGTAGAGGAGGCGCAGGTGCTCCTCGCGCTGCTTCGCGACGGCGGCCTCGCGCAAGGCAGCCGTCAGCGGCGCGTCGGTCTTCTTCGACGGCGACCAGACGAGCGCGCCGTGCGGCGTCGCGAAGATCGGGCCGACGCGCGCCTCGCGCGGCAGGGTGCAGGTGTCCGGCAGGAAGACGATCGGCGCCTCGAGGCCCTTGGCGCCGTGCACCGTCATCACGCGCACCTCGTCGCGGCCCTGGTCGAGGTCGCGCTTGATCTCGGCGGGCGCGAGGTCGAGCCAGCGCAGGAAGCCGGGCAGCGAGGGCGTGTGGCCGCGCTCGTAGGACAGCGACAGGGCCAGGAACTCGTCGAGCGCCTCGAAGGCTTCCGCGCCGAGCCGGCGGTGGAAGGCCTCGCGGCCGCGGTCGGCGTCGAGGATGCGGGCATAGAACTCGAACGGCCGCTCGTAGCCGGCCCGCGCGCGCCACTCCGCCAGCCGCTCGCGCACCTTCGCGAAGCGCTCGCTGTCGGCCGAGCGCGCCGCGAGCGCGCCCCAGAGGGTGCCGCGGCGGCCGGCGGCGAGGTCGAGAAGCTCCTCCTCGCTCAGGCCCACGAGCGGGCTCTTGAGCAGGCAGGCGAGGTTCAGGTCGTCCTCCGGCAGCCCGACGAAGCGGCCGAGCGCCATCAGGTCCATCACCGCGATATGGCTCGTCAGCACCAGCCGGTCGGCGCCCGCCACGGGGATGTCGTGGGCCTTCAGCGCGCGGATCATGTTGGCCGAGAACGGGTCGCGGCGGGCGACCAGGATCATGATGTCGGCGGGGCGGATCGGCTTGCCGCTGTCGGCCAGCGTCTCCTTGCCGTCGAGCCAGCGCCTGATGGTCCGGGCGATGCGGGTGGCGAGCTTCGCGGCCGGGCTGTCGGCGCGCTCGGCGTCGAGCGGCGCGTCCCACGGCTCGGGCTGCGGCTGCTCCGGCGGCAGCTCCGGCTCCCAGATCTCGACGAGGCCGGGGGCCGAGGCGCGGATCGCCTCGTGCGGCTGGTGTTCGGCGCCGAAGGAGAGGCCCGAGCCGTCGGGGCCGACGCCGAAGACGCGGTCGACGGAGGCGAGCACCGGCGGCGCGGAGCGGAAGGACAGAGCGAGCGAGACGGACTTCCACGTCTGCTTCGCACCTTCGGCGCGGCGGTGGAACTCGCGCTCCATCTCCTGGAAGCGCTTGGGGTCGGCGCCCTGGAAGGAATAGATCGACTGCTTCTCGTCGCCGACGGCGAAGACGGTGCGGGTGCGGCTCGACGCCCCCTCGCCGGCGAAGAACTCCTCGGCGAGCGCGCCGATCACCTGCCACTGGATGGGGCTCGTGTCCTGCGCCTCGTCGACGAGGACGTGGTCGATGCCGCCATCGAGCTTGAACAGCACCCAGGCGGCATCGGTGCGGGTGACGAGGTCGGCGGCGCGGCGCACGAGGTCGTCGAAATCCATCAGGCCGCCCGCCGCCTTCAGCGCCTCGTAGCGGCCGATGATGGCGTCGGCGAGGGTGAACAGCGCCTCCGTGTCGGCGGCCAGCCGGGCGACGGCCAGCCGCCCGATCAGCGGGCAGACGCGCGCGAGCTCCGCCTCGAGCCGAGCGGCGAGATCGGGATGCTCGGCCCGGAAGTCGTTCGTCATGAACCGGGTGCGCGGCTCGCCCTTCCCGGTCAGGAAGACGTTGCGGTAGGCGTCGAGGCACGCCTCGTCGTCTGCCGCGCAACAGGCCTCGGCAAGCGTCCGGCCGAGGCTCTGGATGCTCTTGCCGGCGAACGCCACCATCGTGTCGGACACGCCCTGCCACGCGGCGCGCGCCGGATCCGCGTTCTCCAGGATCTCCCGCAGGAGGGAGTCTTCCGTTTCGCCCGGCTCCAGGCCGAGCTCGCGCCGCAGGCCGGCCATGGCCGCCTCGACCTCGCTCGCGGCGTCGGGCTCGCGCGCCCCGGCGTCGTTCAACCAGTCGCGCAGCTCGAAGCGGCGGCCGACGGCTTCTGCCAGGAGCTGCTCGAAGGTCTGGTCGGCGGCACGCGCGCTCAGCCTGGCGATCGCCCGCTGCAGGGGCGCGCCCTCGACGAGGCCGCGCAGCACGGCGGCGCGGGCGTCGGCGAGAAGCTCGGCCTGCGCCCGCTCGTCGAGCACCTCGAAGCCCGGCGGCACGCTCGCCTCGAAGGGGAACTGCTGCAGCAGCCGCTCGCAGAAGGCGTGGATCGTCTGCACCTTGAGGCCGCCGGGCGTCTCGACGGCGGCGGCGAAGAGCCGCCGGGCGCGCTTCAGCTCGGCGCGCTTCACGGGCCGGCCCTCGACCTCCTGCAGGTGCCCGGCGAGCTCCTCGTCGCTGGCGGTGGTCCAGGAGGCGAGCCGCTCGAACACGCGGTTCGACATCTCGGAGGCCGCCGCCTTCGTGTAGGTGATGCAGACGATGCGGGCGGGGTCGGCGCCCGCAAGCAGAAGGCGCAGCACGCGCTGCGTCAGGACGTGCGTCTTGCCGGCGCCCGCGTTGGCGCGCACCCAGGCGGAGGCGTCCGGCGCCGAGGCCTCGCGCTGCTGCTGCTTGATGCGCTCGGGAACGACGAGCTTCTCAGCCATTGTCGTCGCCTCCGCCCGACACGCTCCACTCGCCGATGCGCGACAGGTGGTCGTAGTCCGTGCTGCGCCCGGCGAAGGCGGCGCGCGGCTTCACGAGATAGGGCGTCGTTTCGTCTTCGTAACGGATCAGCAGGCCCAGGAGCCCGGCCCAGCTCTGCTCGACGATCTCGGCGACGCCGGAATCCTTCGGCTCGAAGGGGCAGCGCGCGCCGGGCGGCGTGCGGCCGGTGACCTGCAGGTGCTCCAGCCCCGCCACCTCCCGGCCGGCCAGCGCCTCGCCGAACGCGCCCCGGCGGGCCAGCGCCGCCTCGAGCGGCAGCTGCGGCGCGAGGCCCGACTGGATCTGCTTCGTGCTCGGCGGGCTGCCCGTCTTGTAGTCGACGATGCGCAGCGTGCCGTCCCTGAGGAGGTCGATGCGGTCGGCGCGGGCGGCGAGGCGGATGACGCGCTCGGGCATCTCGACGTCGCGCTCGCCGCCGATCTCGGTCAGGCGCTCGACCGCGTCGGCGCGCATCTCCGCGTCCGTCGCGGCGAACCAGGCGGCGAGGCGCAGGAAGCGCGGCCACCAGTAGGCCGTCACCTCCGGGAAGGCGGCCAGCGGGGCGAAGAGCTCGCGCCCGATCGCGACGAGCGTCTCGGGGCCGGCCGGGCCGCCGGCCGACACGCGGTCGACATAGGCCCGGAACGCGTCGTGGATCAGCGAGCCGCGAAGGCCGGCGTCCGGCGCCTGCTCCAGCGCGTCGAGCGGCTCGAGCTTCAGGATGCGGCGGGCGTAGATCGCGTAGGGGTCGCGGATCAGCGTCTCGATCTCGGAGACGCGCAGGCGGGCGGGCCGCAGCGCCCGCGGCGGCGCCGGGCGCGGCTCGGCCAGCGGCGTCATGCCGTGGGCGAGGTCGATCTCCCCGCCCCAGTCGAGATAGCGCCGACCGCGCGCCTCGAGCGCCTTGTAGTGCTCGGTGCCGATCACCGCCTTGAGGCGCTGCAGCCAGCGAGAGGGGACGGTCGGCTGGCCGCCGGCCTTCGTCGTCCGGGTCGCCACCACCTCGGGCGCCGCCAGAAGCTGCGCCACGTCGTGCGCGGCCAGCCCGATGAAGCGCTCGGGCGCCTCGAGCCCGGCGTCGATCCGCATCGGCCGGTTGAGGAAGGCGTCCGTGCCGGAGGCCTGCGGCCACGTCCCCTCGTTGAGGCCGCCGAGCACGACGAGGTCGGCGTTCAGGAGGCGCGCCTCGATGGGGCCGAGGATCGACAGGCGGGGGTGGCCCGGCCGCATCGGCCGGACGCTGCGGCCGCTCGTCATCGCCGACAGGACGCTCGGATACTCGCGCAGCGTGAGGTCCGGGCCGTCCTCGGCGGCTTCGAGGAATTCCGCGACGAACTGCGCCATCGCGGCGTTCGCCTCGGCGGGCGCCGGCGCCTCGCCCTCCGGCAGCGCGGCGAGCGCGGAGAAGACCGCGACATGCGCCTCGACGACGCCGAGAAGGCTCGCCGATCCGTCCCGAAGCGCCGCGATCGGCGCCGCCGCCGCCTTCAGGCGGTCGATGAAGGCGAAGATCTCGGCCCACTGCGCCTCCGGCTCGTCGCCCTGCCGGCGGTCCTCGCCGCGGCGCTCGCGCGCGGCGGCGGCGAGCCCGTCGAGCCCCGGCCCCGGTCGCGGCCCGCGCAGGACCATCAGCTCGAGCCGCCGGGCGAGCCGGCGGATCTCCGCCTCCGGAAGTCCGAGCCTCGTCAGCGGATGCTGCAGGAGCGGCACCAGCGTGCCCGGCGAGAAGTCGTGCGCGGCGGCGTCGGCGATCAGCCGCAGCAGCGTGCCCGGCGGCGTGTCGCCGAGGGGCACGCCGGCGGAGTCGTCGACCGTCACGTCCCAGCGCCTGAGCTCGGAGGAGACGCGGCGGGCGAGATCCCGGTCGGGCGTCACGAGGGCGGCGGTGCGGCCGGGCACCTCCAGCGCCTCGCGCAGGATCAGCGCCACGGCCAGCGCCTCGTCGCGCTCGCCCTCGGCGGTGACGAGGGTCAGGTCGTCGAGCGCGCCGCGCATCTCGAGCGGCGACAGCGCCTCCTCGATGAGCGCCCAGCGCTCCGTCGTCGCGGCGGGCCGGAACACCTCCGAGATCAGCCGCTCGCGGCTCGCCCGCGGCGGCTCGACCAGCCGGCCGACGTCGCGGCGCTCCAGGCGCAGCCCGGCGACGAAGCGCTTGAGGCGGAACTGCGGGTGCCCCGGCAGCGGCTCCTGCTCGTGGTCGATCGCCGCCCAGGATTCGTCGTCGATGAAGGTGTCGAGCCCGGGCAGCACGACCGCGCCGTAGGGCAGGCGGCCGACGGCGCCGAGCAGCGTGGCGGTCGCCCGCAGCGCCGCGGTGGAGCCGGCGGCGATCACCGGCGTCGCGGGGGGCGACCGGCCGAAGCGCTCGGCCTGCGCGATGAGCAGCGCGTCGCGCCGCGCGGCCGGATCGATCATGCCGCGCTCGTCGAGCATGGCCGGCCAGATCTCGGTCGCGATCTTCAGGAACTGAAGCGTGATCTGCCAGTAGTTGGCGTGGGTCTCGGGCACCAGCGTCCCGAGCACCGACAGGTCCTGGCCTTCCGCCGCGAAGTCGTCGAGCAGGGTCGCGAGGTCGGCGGCGAGGAAGGCCGCGTCGCCCGGCGCGACCGGCACCGACACCGGCTCGTCGCGGCCCGGCACGATCAGGCTCTTCGCGGTCGAGCGGCCCCAGGCGAGGACGAGCCGGGTCAGCAGCATCTGGCGGGCGAGCGGCGGGATCGCCGGCGGGATGTCGAGCGCGGCGGGGTCGGTCGAGGTCGCGCCGTCGAGCGCCAGGTCGACCTCGTCGACGTCGCCGATCGGCCGGATCCGCGGCAGGAGCACGGTGCCGCTTCCCGCGCGGTCGAGCAGGATGTCCGAGAGCGCGCGGCAGGCGCGCCGCGTCGGCAGCAGCACGAGATGGTCTTCCAGCCGGTGCGCCCCGCCGCCTTCGGGGGGCGGCACGAGGCGGCCCGCCACCAGCGCGTCGGCCAGCGTCGGCAGGAAGCTCGCCGTGGGCGGGATCGTCAGGATGCGGGGGGAGGCGGTCTCGGTCATGCGGGGGCGAGTCTACGGGATTCGGCGGGGAAGGTGTGAGGATGACGCGATTATCCGATCCGCCCTGTCTGCTTGGACGGGCCGCCGAGAGAGATCGGGGAGGCTCAACGAGCCGCTCCCACCTCCTCTCGATGGGGGAGGTCGGCCCGCAAGGGCCGGGTGGGGGTGGAGCCGCTTGCTCCGCGCCTGCCGCCTCACCCCACCCCGGGCTCCGCCCGACCCTCCCCCTCAAGGGGAGGGTGCTCGCTCCGCTCGTGCAGGGCGGGTGCTCTGCCGCCCGGCGCGCACGCCACCTCCCTCCCGACGGGGGACGCCGGCTCGAAGGGCCAGGTGGGGGTGGAGCCGCTTGCTCTGCGGCCGCGCTTTGCCTCATTTCCGGCTTCACCGGCCACGTCTCGTGTCAAATGGATCCGGCTTTCGCCGGGAGGAGTGGAAGATGGGGAGGTCGTACGCCGATCGGGGCTCTGCCAGCGGACGGGCCGCCGCCTAAAGCACGCTTTCCGTGATCACCCGCTCCGCCTCGGTCACGGAGTCGGGGGTGCCGACGTGGATCCACGGGCCGTCCATGCGGACGCCGTAGAGGCGCCCGGCCTCGATGGCGCGGTCGAACAGGATATTGAGCGAGAAGGCTCCGTCCGGGGCGCCCTCGAACAGGCGCGGCGAGAGGATCGCGAGGCCCGTGTAGACGAACGGCGCGAGCTCGCGCTCCGGCCGGCGGCGGATCTGGCCGTCGGGCAGGAGGCAGAAGTCGCCCATCCCCCAGTAGCCCCAGGCGTTGACGGTCTGCGCCAGCACGAGCAGCGCGTCCATCCTGTCGTCGTCCCAGGTGCAGCCGACGCGCTCGAGAAGCGGCGTCGCGCCCTCGATCCAGATCGAATCGGTGTTGGCGAGGAAGAACGGCTCGTCGCCGAGCAGCGGCAGCGCCTTCTTCACGCCGCCGCCGGTCTCGAGAAGCTCGTCGCGCTCGTCTGAGACGAGCGTCTCGGGCGGCGCGGAACGGGCCTCGAGATAGTCCGTCAGCCGGTCGGCGAGGTAGTGCACGTTGACGACGGCGCGGTCGACGCCGGCCGCCGCGAGCCGCTCGAGCATGTGCTCGATCAGCGGCTTGCCGGCCACCTCGACGAGAGGCTTCGGCCGCGTCTCCGTCAGGGGGCGCATGCGGGTGCCGAGCCCCGCGGCGAGAACCATCGCGATGCGCGGATATCGAGCCGGCTTCATTCTGTCCTCAGGCGGGTCGTGCGGGATCTGCGCTCCGGCGCAGGCGCGCGGGAAGGTGCTCTTCGTACCACTCCTTCACCGGCTCTAACAGCGGCTCGGCGAGGGCGCGCTCGAGATAGGCGTCGAGCCGCGGCAGGTGGGCGAGATAGCGCGGCTTTCCGTCGCGCCTGGCGAGCCTCGTGAAGATGCCGAGGATCTTCGTCGTGCGCTGCGCGCCCATCACGGCGACGTCGGCGCGGACGGTGGCCTCGTCGACCTCGTGGCCGAGCGCGTCGCGGGCCAGGAGGTAGCGCTGCAGCAGGCCCTCGAAGAGCTCCGGCGGCACGTCGACGCGGGCGTCCATGGCGAGCGAGGCGAGGTCGTAGGCGGCGGGGCCGGCCAGCGCGTCCTGCACGTCGATCAGGCCGATGCGGCGCGTTCCCTCGCGGTCGGGCAGCCAGAGAAGGTTCGGCGAGTGGTAGTCGCGCAAGGTCAGGCTCGTCTCGCGCTCGCCCGCGGCGTAGGGCGCGAGCACCGTGCGCCACGCCGCCTCGAAGCTCCGCGACCGCCTCGTCGGACAGGCCGTGGCCCAGCACCATCGGCGCGAACCATTGCGGCATCAGCATCGTCTCGGCGAGGAGGGCGCCGAGGTCGAAGGGCGGCAGGTCGTGCTCGGCGCCGCCGGCCGAGAGGTGCGCCGGCCAGGCGATGCCGTGCAGCTCGGCGAGGAGCTCGGCCGCCAGCATGTAGCGCTCGGCGAGGGGCCTGCCCGCGGAATCGAGAACACCCTCGCCGCCGAGATCCTCGACGACGAGCAGGCCGGCGTCGAAGTCGGCCGCCAGGATGTCCGGCGCCGAGAAGCCGTGTCGCGTGCAGCGCGCCGGCCACGGCCGCGAAGGGCGTCACGCTCTCCGCCAGGTGCACCTGCCGGCTGTAGGGGACCTGGCCGACGCCGGGATCGGGGGCCGCCGGGGCGTCCATCAGCACGAGCGTGCGGCCGTCGAGCCGCAGCCGCTCGTAGCGCCTCGTCGAGGCGTCGCCGGCGAGGGGGCGGTGGTGCGCCGCCGACAGGCCGCTGCGCTCGAGCAGCGCCTCGATCGCCTCGAGCCGGGCGAGCCGCCTGGCCCAGCCGTCGCCGCGCGCCGCGAGCGTCGCGTGCCGCGCCTCGGGCTCGGCCGCGTCGAGCGACAGGTCGATCTCGAGCGCGTCGCCGGCGAAGGCGCCGGGCGCCCGCTCCGGCCATTCGACGAGCAGGATGCCGGCCCGCAGCTCCGCGAGGCCGAGCTCGTCGAGCTCCTGCTCGCTGCCGATCCGGTAGAGGTCGAGATGCGACGCCCGGCCGTGCGCGAGCTCGTAGCTCTGGACGATCGTGAAGCTCGGCGAGGGCACCTCGAGGGCGTCGTCGTCGGCGAGCGCGCGCAGGAAGGCGCGGGCGAAGGCGGTCTTGCCGCTGCCGAGCTCGCCGTGCAGCAGGATCTGGTCGCCGGGGCCGGCGAGGCAGGCGATCTGGCCGGCGAGCCTCGCGGTCGCCTGCTCGTCCGCGAGCCGGCGCTCGAGGCGGGAAGTGTCTTCGTTCGTCATCTGTCGCAGGTGGCGTTCAATAGGTCTCTTTGCGCCCCGCCGTCGGCGCCGCCTCGAGGCGCGGCTGCGGGGCCGGCGCCTGCGGCCGCGCCTCGTCGAGCCGGCGGACCTGGTCGCCGCCGGGCTCGCTCGCGCGGGCGGGCGGCGTCACGGGAAAATGGCAGATCACGGTGGTGCCGCGACCTTCCTCGCTGTCGAGCTCGACGCGGCCGCCATGCAGCTCCACGAGGCTCTTCACGAGCGACAGGCCGAGGCCGACGCCGCGGTGGCCGGTGCCGAGGGCATGGCTCTCGAAGCGCTCGAAGACGAGGCGGCGCACCTCGTCGGGAATGCCGCGGCCCTCGTCGGTCATGGTGAAGACGATCTCGCCGTCCTGCCTCCGCGCCGACAGGCGCACGGTCTGGCCGGTGTCGCTGAAGCCCACCGCGTTCGACAGGAGGTTGAAGATCACCTGGCGCAGGCGCTTCTCGTCGGCGGTGAAGGTGCCGATCCCGGCGGGGATGTCGAACTCGAGCAGGACGCCCGCCTCCTTGAAGCGGTCGGCGAGGCCGGCGGCGGCGGCCTCGGCGGCCCGGCGGGCGTCGACGTCGGAGAGCTCGAGCTCGAGCACGCCCGCGTCGATCGTCGCGAGGTCGAGAATGTCGTTGATGATGGCGAGCAGCGCGCTCGACGACGACAGGATGTAGTCCGCGTACTCGCGCTGGCGGCTGTTCAGCGTGCCGGTCGTCTCGTCGTTCATCAGCTCGGTGAAGCCGATGATGTTGGTCAGCGGCGCGCGCAGCTCGTAGCTGACCTTGTGGACGAACTCGTTCTTCACCCGGCTCGCCGCCATCAGCGCCTCGTTGCGGTCGCGCAGCACGCGCTCCACGCGGGCGGTGTCGGTCATGTCGGTGAAGACGGCGAGCGTCGCGCCGTCGGGCAGGGGGGCCGCGCGCAGGTCGATGACCGTGCCGTCCGGCCGGTTCATGCGCAGCGTCACCGGCTGGCGCTGGTCGGCGAGGCCGGTGACGGCGGCCTTGAGCTCGTTCCAGTCCTCCTCGACGTCGTAGAGCGGATGCGTCCAGCCGATCAGCGTCTCGATGTGCGGCTCGCCCTCGAGCGCGCCGGGGTCGAGGCGCCACATGCCGGCGAAGGCGGGGTTGTGGAACTTCAGGCGGCCGTCGCTGCCGAACACGGCGATCGCCTCGGCCAGGCTGTCGAGCGTCTCGTGCTGCACGTGGGTCAGCGCGACGAAGCGCGTCTCGAGGTCGAGCGTCCGCGTCAGGTCCTCGAACAGGAAGGTCACGCCGCCGTCGGCGTTGGGGCTCCTGACGACGCGCAGGATCTGCCCGTCCGGCAGGTGCCAGACGGCGGGCTTGGAGATCGCGGCGCCGACGCCCTCGGCCGTCTCCTCGCCCGCGACCATCTTGCGGTGCCACTGGCGGTAGTCGGCCTGCTCCGGCAGGCGGCGCGCCGAGCGCAGGCGGTCGAGCAGCTCGCCGAGGCTCGGGCGCTCGGAGAGGAAGCCCTCGGGCAGCGGCCAGAGGTCGCGGAAGGCCTTGTTGTGGAAGGCGAGGCGGCGGTCGGCGTCGAACACGGCGACCGCGGTCGCGACCTTGTCGAGCGTCCAGGCGTGCGCCTTCTCCTGGCGCTCGCGCTCCTGCCGCGCCGCCTCGAGCTCGGTCACGTCGAGGGCGAAGCCGACGCTGCCGAGCGCGGTGTTCTCCTCGTGCGCCGCGTAGATCCGGCGCTCGCCGTCCTGCCGGACGAGGACCCGGCCCTCGCCGGAGCCGCGCTCGCGCCTCGTGCGCTCGATCTCGGCCATGGCGGCGCCGAAGAGCGGGCTCTGGCGGGTGACGAGATCCTCGAGGCTCTCGGCGCCGGCCGCGGCGAGGCAGGCGCGGTTGGCGAAGCTGAGGGCCTGGTCGCGGCCGCGCAGCCAGACCGGCACGGGCAGCGCCTCGAGGGCCGTGCGCAGCGCCTCCGCCTCGCGGCTCAGCGTCTTGTGGCGGTCGTGGAAGGCGGCGAGCTCGGCGCTCTGGCCGGCGAGGTCGCGGATCCTCAGCGCGGCGCGGCCGCCGACCGTGCGGCCGTCCATCTCGACGTAGCCGCCGGCCCGGGTGCGCACCATCACGTTGAAGCCCTCGCCGCGGCTGCGCAGCCGCTCGACGAGGCGCTCGGCGTCGGTGGCGCCCTGCGGCGTCAGCCACTTGCCGAAGGCGAGGACGTCGCGGCGCTCCTGCGGCAGGTCCCTGGCGTCGCCGGTGTGCAGCCTTATGTCGGGCTCGGCCCTCGCGGAATCCCAGACGACGAGCACCTGCTGCTCGGCCTCGAGCAGGCTCTCGGCGCGGTCGGCGCGGGCCTTGGTGTCGCCCAGCACCTCCTCGTGCGCCGTCCGCTCCTCGGCGAGGGCGCGCCTCGTGCGCACCAGCGCGACGGCGGCGATGACGGCGAAGGCGAGCGTGCCGAGGAACAGGGAGAGCGTGACCATCTCCCCCTGCGGCGGGCCCTGGAACATGTCGCGCATCGGCTCGGCGATCGCCCGCCGAAGCTCTGCGCCGCCCTGGGCGTGGGCGGGCAGGGGAACGGTCGACGCGAGGAGCACGGCGCAACGCGCCGCCAGCCCCGAAGCCTTCGATCCTGGCTTCTCTCGCGTCATTCCGTCCCCTTCCGGCCGGGCGCGCCGCTCACGTCGCGGCGCGCGAGCCGGCCCCGCCTCGAATCATGGTCAATCTACCTGCTTCGGGGCAGCCAGACCAACCGTGATCCGCATCGGCCGATCGCTTAGTAGCGATACTGCTCCGACTTGTAGGGGCCCTCCTGGGAGACGCCGATATAGCTGGCCTGCTCGGAGCTGAGCTGCGTCAGCTTGACGCCGAGCTTGTCGAGGTGCAGCGCGGCGACCTTCTCGTCGAGATGCTTCGGCAGCACGTAGACCTTGTTCTCGTACTGGCCGTTGTTCTGCCACAGCTCGATCTGCGCCAGCGTCTGGTTGGTGAAGGACGCCGACATGACGAAGCTCGGGTGGCCGGTCGCGTTGCCGAGGTTGACGAGGCGGCCCTCCGACAGCAGCAGCATGCGCTTGCCGTCCGGGAACTCGATCATGTCGACCTGCGGCTTGATGTTCGTCCACTTGAGGTTCTTCAGGCCGCCGACCTGGATCTCGTTGTCGAAGTGGCCGATGTTGCAGACGATCGCCATGTCCTTCATCGCCCGCATGTGGTCGACGGTCAGGACGTCCTTGTTGCCGGTGGCGGTGACGAAGATGTCGGCGCGCGGCGCGGCGTCCTCCATCGTGGTCACGGAGAAGCCGTCCATCGCCGCCTGCAGCGCGCAGATCGGGTCGATCTCGGTGACGATGACGCGGGCGCCGGCGCCGCGCAGCGACTGCGCCGAGCCCTTGCCGACGTCGCCGTAGCCGGCGACGACCGCGACCTTGCCGGCCATCATGACGTCGGTGGCGCGGCGGATGCCGTCGACGAGCGACTCGCGGCAGCCGTACTTGTTGTCGAACTTCGACTTGGTGACGCGAGTCGTTGACGTTGATCGCCGGGAACGGCAGGTCGCCCTTCTTCTGCATCTCGTAGAGGCGCAGCACGCCGGTCGTCGTCTCCTCGGAGACGCCCTTGATGGAGTCGCGCACCTTGGCGAACCAGCCGGGCGAGCGCTCGAGGCGCTTCTTCATCACCTTGACGAGCGCCTCTTCCTCCTCGTTGGAGGGCTTGGGCATCTTCGAGGCGTCCGCCTCGACCTTCGCGCCGAGCAGGATGTACATCGTCGCGTCGCCGCCGTCGTCGAGGATCATGTTGGCGACCTCGCCGTTCGGCCAGTCGAAGATCCGGTCGACGTACTCCCAGTACTCCTCGAGCGTCTCGCCCTTCTCGGCGAAGACCGGCGTGCCGGCGGCGGCGATCGCCGCGGCGGCGTGGTCCTGCGTCGAGAAGATGTTGCACGAGGCCCAGCGGACGTCGGCGCCGAGCGCCTTCAGCGTCTCGATCAGCACGGCCGTCTGGATCGTCATGTGCAGGCAGCCGGCGATGCGGGCGCCCTTCAGCGGCTGCGACGGCGCCGTACTCCTCGCGGGTCGCCATGAGGCCGGGCATCTCGGTCTCGGCGATCTCGATCTCCTTGCGGCCCCAGCCGGCGAGCGAGAGGTCCTTCACCTTCGAATCTGTCGTCATCCTGTCCTCGTTCCTGTCGCGGGCGCGATGCCCATATAAGGGTATGTTTATGTCGGAATGGCTAGTGGCCGCGTCTATAGCAGCGCCGCGGCCCGGCCTCAATGGCGAGCGTAGCTCGCGCCGCCCAGGCGGCCGCTCCCGGCGAGCAGCGTGTCGGCGCCGGGCACGATGTCGGTGTTCTGCGCCGCGACGCCGACCCAGCCCTCGGCCGTCCGCCGCGCGACGAGGAGCAGCACGCCGCGCCGTGCGCCGGCCGGCGTCCCGTCCGGGGCCTGCTGGCCCTCGAGACGCCACAGGCCGTGCACCGTCGCGGCCTCCGGCGCGATCTCCTTCACCGCCACCGTCTCGAAGGTGAGCGTCGCCCCGCGGAAGATCCGGTCGAAGCCGTAGGCATGGGCCTTCTCGATGTCGCGCCGCCGGCGCCACCACAGGCCCGACCACGTTCACGAAATCGGCATCCTCGGCGAAGAGGCGCGCGAGCCGGGCCGCGTCGCCGGCGTTCCAGGCGGCCGCGAACGCGGCGGCGAGGTCCTCGGGCGTGTCGACGGGCATGGGCGCACCTCCGTGCGAGGGGGATATTCCGGCGAGCCGGAGGCGCGGGGCGGTCGTCAGCCCTGGTCCTCGCCGAACCCGCTCTCGACGAGCGCGGCGAGCGCCTCCAGCGCCTCGGCGGCCTGCTCGCCGCTGGCGGCGATCTCGATCTGCGAGCCGGGCCCGGCGCCGAGCGCGAGGAGGCCCATGATCGAGGTGCCGCCGACGGTCTGCGAATCCCGCGTCACCGTCACCTGCGCCGGGAAGGTGGCGGCGCACTTCACGAACTTGGCCGAGGCCCGCGCGTGCAGGCCGCGCCTGTTGCAGATGCTTACCGTGCGGGCGAGGCGGTCGCCCGTGTCGTCCATTCCGTTCATGCGCTGCCGGACAGAACCTCGCTCGCCACGCTGATATACTTGCGGCCGGCGTCGCGCGCGGTGATCGCGGCGGAGGCGAGGTCCGCCGTGCCACGCACGCTGGCGAGCTTGATCAGCATCGGCAGGTTGACGCCCGCCACGACCTCGATCCGGGCCGACTGCATGACGGAGATCGCGAGGTTCGACGGCGTGCCGCCGAACATGTCGGTCAGCACGATGACGCCGTCGCCGCGATCCACCTCGTCCACCGCCTGCACGATCTCCTCCCGCCGCTGCTCCATGTCGTCCTCGGGACCTATGGATACGGTGGCGAAGGCCTCCTGGATGCCGACGACGTGTTCCAGCGCGGCGCGGAACTCGGCGGCGAGGCGGCCATGTGTGACGACGACGAGACCGATCATTTAGGGGGCGTCGGCTCCGGAGGGGCGGGCTTGGCCGCCGGCGCCGCTTCGAGGCGGCCTTATTGGGGTTATCTGCACGGTGGCGGCAATTTGAACCGGCTGGAACGAGGATTCAAGTCGGAGATGGCCGGGCGACGAAGGGATCGTCCACGACGGGCGGACGAACGCCCTCCCAGAGGCCCCGGGCCACCGCCATGACGGCCTCCGCGGCCGCCGGCTCCCGGGGATCGAGCGCGATGCGCGGCACATCGACGCCGCAGATCGCGGTGCCGCACGCATCCGGCTCCGGCAGCCTGTCCTCGGGCTCGTAGACGAGGTCGACGACGAGGCCGAGCGCGGCCCGGGCGACGGATGGCAGGCGGCGCAGGCCGACGCCGC
Source organism: uncultured Alphaproteobacteria bacterium (assembly GCA_963816555.1). Lineage (GTDB taxonomy): Bacteria > Pseudomonadota > Alphaproteobacteria > Rhizobiales > Tepidamorphaceae > Lutibaculum. Next base: position 51,881 of record CAWFLD010000020.1, read on the forward strand.
GGATCTCGATGAGGCCGCGCGTCGCCGCCGGGGGCACGACCAGCACCTCGCCGGCGAAGGCGCGCGCGTGGACCGCGTCGTCGGCGACGAGGCGCACCGGCACGTGCGGCCCGTCGCGGCCGATCAGCGCCAGCGCCAGGCTCGACTTCCCGACGCCCGACGGCCCGCGCAGGAGCACCGCGCGTGGGCCGACGAGGACGGCGGTGCCGAGGACGAGCTTGAGGCCGTCCATCACGTCGTCGCCGGCAGCCGCACCACGAACCGGGCGCCGAGCACCTTCGGGACGGGGTCGGAGGACATGCGGTTCTCCGCGTAGATGCGCCCCTCGTGGGCCTCGACGATCTGCTTGGAGATCGACAGGCCGAGCCCGGAATGGCTGCCGAAGATCTCGCGCTCGCCGCGGTCGGTGTAGAAGCGGTCGAAGATGCGGCCGAGATTGTCGGGCGGGATGCCGGGCCCCTCGTCCTCGACGGCGATCTCGACCTGCTGGCGCAGGCGGCGCGCCTTGACCCGCACGACGCCCCCCTCGGGGGAGAAGGAGCGGGCGTTGTCGATCAGGTTGTTGATGACCTGGCCGATGCGCGTGGCGTGGCCGTTGACGTAGTAGGCCGTGTTGTCGGCCTTGGCGACCTCCAGCACGACCTCGGGGGCGCCGGGTGACCGCAGGTCGTTGGACATGCTGACGACGGCCTTGAGCAGGTCGCGGATCTCGACCGGCTCGGCGTCGGAGCGGGCGAGCTCGGCGTCGAGCCGCGAGGCGTCGGAGATGTCGCTGATCAGCCGGTCGATGCGCTGCAGGTCGTGCTGGATGATCGCGAGCAGGCGCTTCCGGTCCTCCTCCTTCTTCACCAGCGGCAGCGTGTCGATGGCGCTGCGCAGCGAGGTCAGCGGGTTCTTCAGCTCGTGCGCCACGTCGGCGGCGAAGGCCTCGATCGCGTCGATCCTGGCGTAGAGCGCCCGCGTCATCTCCCTGAGCGTGCGCGACAGGTGGCCGATCTCGTCGTGCCGGTCGGTGAAGTCGGGGATCTCGGCGCGCGCCCGGCGGCCGTAGCGCACCCGCTCCGCCGCCGCCGCCAGGCGGTGCACGGGGCCGGCGATCGTGCCGGCGAGCAGGATCGACAGCACCACCGTGACGGCCGCGGCGACGAGGAAGATCCTGAGGATGCCCATGCGCTCGGCGCGGACGATGGCGTCGATGTCGCCGCCCTGCGTCGACAGGAGGAGCGAGCCGAGCACCACGCGGAAGCGCTGGATGGGCACCGCGACCGAGACGATCATCTCGCCCTTGTCGTTGACGCGGACGAGGCTCGCTGGGCTGCCGTTGAGGGCCGCGTCGACCTCGGAGTAGCCGCGCCCCTCGTTCGGCCCGAGCTCCTTGTAGACCGGCAGGTCGCCGCGCCGGAACCAGCGCTGCGCGGCGTTCCACATGCGGGTGATGAGGCCCGGCCCTTCCGCGTCGGGCGGCGGCAGCTCGTAGGACAGGATCTGGCCGCGCGACAGGATGTAGCGGGAATCGAGGAGCAGCGAGCCGTCGCGGTCGTAGATGCGCGCGCGCGTCCGCGTCGGCTGGATCAGCCGGCGCAGGATGCGGGCGATCTCCTCGGGGTTGAGCGGGAACTCGAGCGCGCCGATCTGCTCGCCGCTGGCGTTGAAGTTGTTGTCGGAATCGAGGTCGAGGAAGGATTCCGGATCGACCTGCCGCGGGCTCGTGTCGCGCTCGGTCGCGGCCTGGGCGAGCGCGTTGGCGATGATCTCGCCCTGCGTCAGCAGGCTCTCGACCCGGGCGTCGGTCAGGCCCTCGCGGAACTGGTTGAGGTAGAGGATGGCCGAGACCATCGCGACGAGGCCGGCCAGGTTGATGATGGCGATGCGGCGCGTCAGGCTCGAGAACGCGTTGTCGCGCACGAAGCGCGCCGCCGCGCGGAAGCCGGTCCGCCACGGGCGCGGATCCGCCGGCGGGTCGTCCACATCGGGTTCGGCTGTCATGACGCCCCTGCGGTCCCGGCTCCTCAGCCTTCCTTGAAGCGGTAGCCGACCCCGTAGAGCGTCTCGATCATGTCGAAGGCCGGATCGACCGCCTTGAACTTCTTGCGCAGCCGCTTGATGTGGCTGTCGATCGTGCGGTCGTCGACATAGACCTGGTCGTCATAGGCGGCGTCCATCAGGGCGTTGCGGCTCTTCACCACGCCCGGCCGCTGCGCCAGCGCATGCAGGATCAGGAACTCGGTGACCGTCAGCACGACGTTCTCGCCGTTCCACGTGCAGGTGTGGCGCTCGGGGTCCATGACGAGCTGGCCGCGCTCGAGCACCCGCGAGGAATCGGTCTTCGCCGCCGCCCGGCTCCCGCGAGGCGGAGCGGCGCAGCACCGCCTTCACGCGCTCGACCAGCAGGCGCTGCGAGAACGGCTTCCGGATGAAGTCGTCGGCGCCCATCTTCAGGCCGAACAGCTCGTCGATCTCCTCGTCCTTGGAGGTCAGGAAGATCACCGGCATCTCGGTCTTCTGGCGCAGCCGGCGCAGGAGCTCCATGCCGTCCATGCGCGGCATCTTGATGTCGAGGATCGCGAGGTCGGGCGGCGTGTCCGCCAGCCCGTCGAGCGCCGACGCACCGTCCGTGTAGGTCTGTATCCGGTATCCTTCGGACTCCAGAAGCATGGAGACCGATGTCAGGATATTGCGGTCGTCGTCGACGAGGGCGATTGTCGGCATGGATATGCTTCGTTCTTTGACATCTGCTCGGCCACCACCTAGCGGTGGGTCGAAGCAGGAATGTGGCGACGGCACATGCGGTTCGCTAGAAGGGCGTCACGGTTTGGTTTATGACGTGTGCAGTGTCTCGGGTGCATCAGTCAAGGGAAAGTCAAGCAGAGGTTGCAGCGCATGACGCCCGATAGCCCCTTCGATCCCGTCTCCGCGACCCGCCGCGTGATGCGCACGGCGAAGACCGGCGCGCTCGGCACGCTGAGCGAGAGCGGCCACCCCTTCGCCTCCTTCGTCACCGCCGCCACGACCCCGCGCGGCGAGCCGCTGATGCTCCTGTCGCGGCTGGCGCTGCACACGCAGAACATCGAGCGCGACGACGCGCGCGACGCTTCTCCTGGTCGCACCGGGCGGCGAGGGCGGCGACCCGCTGGCCGGCGCCCGCGTGACCGTGACGGGCCGCGTCGTGCCGGCCGACGACCGCGAGGCGGCGGCGCGGCGCTTCCTCGCCCGCCACCCCGAGGCGACCGGCTATGCCGGCTTCGCCGACTTCGGTTTCTACAGGCTCGAGGCGGCCAAGGCGCATCTCGTCGCCGGGTTCGGCCGCATTCACGAGATTGCGGCGTCGGACTTCCTGGTGCCGGACGACCTGGCGGATCTCTCCGAAATGGAGGCCGGCGCCGTCGAGCACATGAACGCCGACCATGCCGACGCGCTCGAGCTCTACGCGACCCACTATCTCGGCGAGCGGCCGGGCCCGTGGCGGCTGACCGGCCTCGACGCGCTCGGCCTCGACCTCGTCTGCGGCGAGCGCGCGGCGCGGCTCGACTTCCGCCGCGGTCTCGCCCAGGCGTCAGATTTGCGCCCCGTTCTCGTGGCTCTCTCGAAGGAGGCACGCGGCGAAGCAGCGTGAACCGGCGGTGGCGTGGGAGCGAACTGCATGTTGCTCTTTCTCGTTCACCTACAATAGTTTGTGATCGGCTCCCCGCGGAGCCGCCGGCGTTCCGGCGCGGCAGGCGCCCCAGAAGATCGAAGAAGCTCAGCATCGATAGGGAAAAGGCTGTGAAGGAAGAAGGAACACGCAACCCCTCGAAGGGTGCGGAGGTATTCGGGCTCGAGGGTCTTTCCGAGCTTCGCTGGAACTGGGAGCAGGCCCGGCTCTTCGAGGCCTCCGTGGCGAACGGGGAAGCGGACGTCACCGCCCACGGCGCCCTCGCCGCGATCACCGGCGCCCACACCGGCCGGTCCGCCAAGGACAAGTACATCGTCCGCGACGAGTTCACCGAGAACGACATCTGGTGGGACAACAACCAGGCGATGACGCCCGAGGCGTTCGACCTTCTCAAGGCCGACATGCTCGAGCACGCCAAGGGCATGAAGCTCTACGCGCAGGACCTCTACGGCGGCGCCGCCCGGCAGTCGCGCATCAGCGTCCGCGTCTTCTGCGAGTACGCCTGGCACGCCCTGTTCATCCGCTACATGCTGCGCCGGCCGGAATTCCAGGACCTCGCGAAGTTCGTCCCCGAGCTGACGATCATCGACCTGCCGAGCTTCCGCGCGGACCCGAAGAAATACGGCGTCCGCAGCGAGACGGTGATCGCCGTCAACCTGAAGACGCGCGAGGTGCTGATCGGCTCCACCTCCTATGCCGGCGAGATGAAGAAGTCGGTGTTCGGCACGCTCAACTACCTGCTGCCGCCGCAGGGCGTGATGCCGATGCACTGCTCCGCCAACTACGGCAAGGACGGTGACGTCGCGCTGTTCTTCGGCCTCAGCGGCACCGGCAAGACGACGCTCTCGGCCGACCCGAACCGCACGCTGCTCGGCGACGACGAGCACGGCTGGAACGACGAGGGCGTGTTCAACTTCGAGGGCGGCTGCTACGCCAAGACGATCCGGCTGTCGCGCGAGGCGGAGCCCGAGATCTTCGGCACGACCGAGAAGTTCGCCACCGTCTTCGAGAACGTCGTGCTCGACCCGGCGACGCGCGTGCCCGACTTCGACGACGGCAGCCTGACCGAGAACGCGCGCTGCGCCTACCCGATCGACTACATCCCGAACGCCGATCCGAAGGGCCTCGCCGGCCATCCCAAGAACATCATCATGCTGGCGGCCGACGCGTTCGGCGTGCTGCCGCCGATCGCCCGGCTCGACGAGGGCCAGGCGATGTACCACTTCCTGTCCGGCTACACCGCCAAGGTCGCCGGCACCGAGAAGGGCGTGACCGAGCCCGAGGCGACGTTCTCGACCTGCTTCGGCGCGCCGTTCATGCCGCGCCATCCCAGCGTCTACGGCAACCTGCTGCGCGCCAAGATCAAGCAGCACGGCACGTCGTGCTGGCTCGTCAACACCGGCTGGACCGGCGGCGCCTTCGGCCACGGCCACCGCATGCCGATCAAGGCGACGCGCGCGCTCCTGACGGCGGCGCTCGACGGCTCGCTCAACAAGGCGCCGATGCGCGTCGACCCGGTCTTCGGGTTCGAGGTGCCGACCGAGGTGCCGGGCGTCGATCCCCGCATCCTCGACCCGCGCTCGACCTGGAAGGATCCGGCCGCCTACGACGCCCAGGCGCAGCGGCTGGCCGAGATGTTCCGCGCGAACTTCGCCAAGTTCGCCGACCACGTCGACGCCACGGTGCTGAACGCCGCCCCGGCGATGAAGGACGCGGCGGAATAGGCTTCCGCCCGCACTCGCCCGACACGTCGAGGGGCCGGCAACATGCCGGCCCCTCTTCGTTTTGGCGCTCGAGGCGCAGCCCTATGGTGACGGATGACGGCTGCGGAGGCGCTACGGGCACCGCCACAAGAAGTCGGCGCTGTTCCGGCCCTTGTGGATCGTCGAGACGGTCAGCGTGCAGCTCTTGTCGCCGAGCTTCACCTGCTCCTGCTGCCCGACGCCCATGCCCTGCCTCTTGCCGTTGACGACGACCCCGACAAGGTCGCTGCGGGCGCCGAACGGCGTGCCGAGCACGGAGATGATAACCGAGCCCGGCTGCAGGACCTGGCTCTGTCCGCCGCTCATCGCGAAGTCCTCGGAGACCGAGGGGGGCTCGTCGAGCTTCACCGTCATGGACGGCCGTCCTGCCTGGTTCAACGAGGTCGCGGCGTCGCACCGCACCAGGAACTGGGCCTTGTTTTCGCCGGCGAAGATCTGCATCAGCGTGAGGAGGCAGGCGCGATCTCCGGCTTGGGCGGCCACCGAGCCGCCGAGCCCGATGCCCTGGGCCTGGCCATTTACGGCAACGCCGACGAGATCGCTTCGGGCGCCGAACGGGGTGCCGATCATCGACAGGGCGAGCCTGTCCTCCATCAGGAGCACAGTCTGGCCGCCTACCATCGCAAGCGGCTGCAATTCGGGTTCCTCGGGCCGCGCAAGCGAGGGTGCCGTCGCGCGCTGTGCGGCCGGCTCCGGGCCCAGCAGGGCGGCGACGGTCGTATCGCCGGACGCGGCCGGTTCCGGATCCCGCGTGTCCGGGTCGATCTGAAAGACGAAATCGCCGCGGTCGAGCCCGTAGGCTCGCATCTTTCCGAAGCGGGGTGACTGGCGGTTCTGGGTCAGGCTCGTCACCTTGTCTGCGAGGAAGAGGCCGAGTTCCGAGCCGGTGATGTAGCCGTCGCGGTTGGCGTCCGCCGTGGGCTCGAGCCCTCGCAGGGCGTCGACGAACAGCTTCCGGAACGTGCCGTCGTCGCTGACAGTCTGGTCGGCCTCGCCGGACGAGATCATCTCGCGCACTGGCAGGCTCGTCGCCCGCGTGATCGCGGGATTCTCAAGTGCGCGGGACGTTTCGAAGACGCTGCCGGAAAAGCAGGAATTGAAGATGGCGAGCACGTGCTTCGAGCGCGCCTCGTGCATGAACTTGCCGAAGTCGCGCATTGAGAGGGCGGTGCGCCGGAACTGCCAGTCGGCGGTGCCGGGCAGCGGCGCGTCGGCGGGCACCAGATAAGCCTCCTCGCCGATCGTGTGGCCGTGGCCGGCATACCAGATCAGGAGTCGCGCCTCCGCGTTGTGGCCCCGCTCGTAGACGAAGTCGGCGATCGTGCGCTGAAGCTTGTCCGATCCGAGATCGGTCTTGAGGATCACCTCGAAGCCCTGGCGCTCCAGCTCCTTTGCGACCGCCTCGGCATCCGAGACGGCATGGGTCAGCCGCGGCCATCCGCCGGTGTAGCGGTCGATGCCGATGACCAAGGCGAAGGACTTCTGGTAGAGCGGCATCGTGCCGTGAAGATCGGGTGCGTCGATCGCCATGGCGCCCCTCTGACCGGCGAGTGCCGGGCCCGCCAGAGCGGCGAGCGCGACGAGGCCTATCAGTGACGCGGCGCCCACGGGAGCGCTCCCGAGGCGTTTGGTGTGTCCGGCCCGAGGGCCGATCGGTGGCGCAAGCATGGCGACATCCCGCAGCGGGAGAAGCCAAGCATGGGCAATCGGTCCGAGATTTACAACTTGCCCGTTTTGCCTATTCGTCGTTGCGATCCAGCATCAGGCCGCGAGGTCGGCGACGACGGCGTTGAGCACGGCGAAGCCCGAGGGCGTGGCGCGCAGCTTGTCCGGCGTCGGCTGCTCGATCAGGCCGTAGCCGACGAGGTCGGCGATGCGGCCGGGCTTCAGCGGGTGGCCGACGAGGCGCTCGTAGCGCTGAAGGTCGAAGCCCTCGCGCAGGCGGAGGCCCATGACGAGGAGCTCGTCGGCGACCTCCTCGGGATAGAGCGCCTCGCGCTCGACGAGGCCGTGGCCGTGCTCGCGGACGGAGGCGAGCCAGCGCTCGGGCGTCTTCTCGGTCGCGGTGGCGAGGCGCTGCCCGTCGACCGTCAGCCGCCCGTGCGCGCCGGGGCCGACGCCGGCATAGTCGCCGCAGCGCCAGTAGACGAGATTGTGCCGGCACTCGGCGCCGGGCCGGGCGTGGTTCGAGATCTCGTAGGCCGGCAGGCCGTGCCGGTCCGTCACCTCGAGCGTCGTGTCGTAGAGCGCGCGGCCGAGATCCTCGTCGGGCAGCTTGATCCGCCCGCGCTGGTGGAGGGCGGCGAACGGCGTCTCCGGCTCGATCGTCAGCTGGTAGAGCGACAGGTGGTCGACGGCGAGGGCGATGGCGCCCTCGAGCTCCGTCCGCCAGTCCTCGACGCTCTGGCCCGGCCGGGCATAGATCATGTCGAACGACATGCGCTCGAAGTTCGAGCGCGCCACCTCGATCGCCTTGCGCGCCTCGGCGGCGTCGTGCAGCCGGCCGAGGAACTGCAGCTGCCGGTCGTCGAGCGACTGCACGCCGAGCGAGACGCGGTTGACGCCGGCGGTCCTGTAGCCGGCGAAGCGCTCCGCCTCGACGCTCGACGGGTTCGCCTCGAGCGAGATCTCGACGTCGGGCGCGACCGTCCAGGCCCCGGCAATCGCGTCGAGCACGCGGCCGACCGTCGCCGGGCTCATCAGCGACGGCGTGCCGCCGCCGAAGAAGATCGAGCCGACGGTGCGGCCGGGCGACAGCGCCGCCATGTGGGCGATCTCGCGGGTCAGCGCCTCGGCATAGGCAGCCTCGTCCACCTCGCGGCGGACGTGCGAGTTGAAGTCGCAATAGGGGCACTTGGCCGCGCAGAAGGGCCAGTGCACGTAGACGCCGAAGCCGGCGTCGCGGTCATCGTTCAAAGCAGCCCTCGACGAGCTCTGCGAAGGCGCGCGCACGGTGCGACAGCGCCTCGGATTTCGGTTTGTCGGGCGTCCAGCCGTGCTTCTCGCCCGCGTCCATCTCGCCGAAGGTGCGCTCGTAACCTTCGGGCAGGAAGACGGGGTCGTAGCCGAAGCCCCTGTCGCCGCGCGGCGGCCAGACGATGGTGCCCTCGACCTCGCCGCGCACCGTCTCGACGTGGCCGTCCGGCCAGGCGAGCGCAAGGGCCGCGACGAAGCGCCCCGTGCGGCGTTCGGGCGTCGTCGCGCCCTTGGCCTGCAGCTTCTCCTCGACGTTGCGCATCGCCATGGCGAAGTCGCGGTCGGGGCCGGCCCAGCGGGCGGTGTGGATGCCGGGCGCGCCGTCGAGCGCGTCGACCTCGAGGCCGGAATCGTCGGCGAGCGCCGGCAGGCCGGATCTCTCCGCGGCCGCCCGCGCCTTCAGCTCGGCGTTCTCCTCGAAGGTCGTGCCGGTCTCCTCGGGCTCGGGCAGGTCGAGCGCGCCGGCCGACACGGTGTCGACGCCGAACGGCGCCAGGAGCTCGCCGATCTCGCGGACCTTGCCCTCGTTGTGGCTGGCGATGACGAGCCTCGGCTCGGTCAGCTTGCGACGCATGCGAGCCTCACCCGATCGCCATCTTCTGCAGGTCGACGAGGCGGCCGATGCCGTGGCGCGCGAGCTTGAGGAGCGACAGAAGCTCGTCTTCCGAGAAGGTCGCGCCCTCGGCGGTCGCCTGCACCTCGCAGAGATTGCCGGCGCCGGTCATCACGAAGTTCGCGTCGGTGCCGGCCTGGCTGTCCTCGGCGTAGTCGAGGTCGAGCACCGGCGTGCCGTCGTGGATGCCGCAGGAGACGGCGGCGACGTGGTCCCTGATCACCGGGCGCGACACCATGGAGCGGCGTTCCATCCAGGCGAGGCAGTCGTGCAGCGCCACCCAGGCGCCGGTGATCGAGGCGGTGCGCGTGCCGCCGTCGGCGTGCAGCACGTCGCAGTCGATCGTGATCTGCCGCTCGCCCAGCGCCTCGAGGTCGACCACGGCGCGCAAGGATCGGCCGATCAGCCGCTGGATCTCCAGCGTGCGGCCGCCCTGCTTGCCGGTCGCGGCCTCGCGGCGCATGCGCTCGTTGGTCGCCCGCGGCAGCATGCCGTATTCCGCCGTCACCCAGCCGCGGCCGCCGCCGCGCAGCCAGCCCGGCACCCGCTCCTCGAGGCTGGCCATGCACAGGACTTCGGTGTCGCCGAAGCTCACGAGGCACGAGCCCTCGGCGTGGCGGGAGACCCCGCGCTCGAGGCGCACGGGCCGCAGTTCGTCCGGGGCGCGCTTGGAAGGTCGCATGGCTGAAATATCCTGCCGTTTTCTGTGGTTGGCTGTCGCGGCCGCGCGAACCTAACCGCTCCGTATCCGGCGCGCCAGTGGTGCGGGCTGCGCTTGACGGGGGCCGGGGACAACCGCACATATGAAGGCCAATGAGCGAGATGAACAGGGTGAACCGCGACACGCTTAACCCCGACCGGCCGATGCGGGCGCTCGCCGAGCTCAACCAGAGATCGCGCGAGATCTTTCGCCGAATCGTCGAGAGCTATCTGGAGACGGGCGAGCCGGTCGGCTCGCGCAACCTCTCCCGCAGCCTGGCGAGCAACCTGTCGCCGGCCTCCGTCCGCAACGTGATGAGCGACCTCGAGTCCCTCGGCCTCATCTATTCCCCGCACACCAGCGCCGGGCGGCTGCCGACCGAGATCGGCCTCAGGTTCTTCGTCGACGCGCTGCTCGAGTTCGGCGACCTGACCGAGGCCGACCGCTCGAGCATCGAGGGCCGCATCCGCTCCGGCCATCCCGACCGCTCGCTCGAATCGGTGCTGACCGAGGCGAGCGAGCTCCTGTCGGGCCTGTCGCGCGGCGCCGGCCTCGTGCTCGCCGGCAAGAACGACCTGCGCCTCAAGCACATCGAGTTCGTGCGGCTGGAGCCGCGGCGGCTCCTCGTCATCCTCGTCAGCGTCGACGGGACGGTGGAGAACCGCGTGCTGACGCTCGACGAGGACATCCCGTCCTCGACGCTCGTCGAGGCGACGAACTACCTCAACGCGCGCATGCAGGGGCGGCCCCTCGAGGAGGTGCGCGGCGAGATCAAGCGGTCCGCCGACATCGTCGAGGCCGAGCTCGACGCGCTCGGCCGGCGCCTCGTCGAGGGCGGCCTCGCCACCTGGGCCGGCGTCGCCGGCGAGCGGCCGCCGACGCTGATCGTGCGCGGCAGCGCCAACCTGCTCGAGGACCTGAGGGCGCTCGAGGACCTCGAGCGGATCCGCGTGCTGATCGACGACCTCGAGAAGAAGAAGGACATCGTCGAGCTCCTGACGCTCGCCGACGAGGCGGAGGGCGTGCGCATCTTCATCGGCTCGGAGACGCAGCTCTTCTCGCTGTCGGGCTCCTCCGTGGTCGTCGCGCCCTACCGGGATTCCGAGCAGAAGATCGTCGGCGTGCTCGGCGTCATCGGCCCCACCCGGCTGAACTACGCCCGCGTCGTGCCGATGGTCGACTACACCGCGCAGGTGATGGGCCGGCTGCTCGACTGAGCCGGCCGGGCCCGCCCGCGATGCCTCGCGGGCCGTCGGACGCGTGCGGCCTGCCACGGCGCACGCGGCGGTTGATTTTCGCGGCCGCCGTCCTGATATGCGTGGCTCAAGTTTCAGGCTTTTCCTTTTCGACATGACGAGACCGCTGATGACTGATCAGAAAGACCCCGCGAACGAGAACGAGGCCCAGTCGCCGGAGGCCATGGAGAGCGCCGTCGAGCCCGACACCGGCCCCTCGGTCGCCGAGGAAGAGGCCGTCGAGCCGTCGCAGGAGGATGTCCTGCGCGCCGAGAACGCCGACCTCCGGGACCGGCTCATCCGCCTCGCCGCCGAGATGGACAACCTTCGCAAGCGCACGGAGCGCGAGGTGCGCGACGCCAGGACCTACGCGGTGACGGGCTTCGCGCGCGACGTGCTGGGCGTCGCCGACAACATGCGGCGGGCCATCGAGGCGGTGCCCGAGGAGGACCGCCAGGCCGTGTCGACCCTGCTCGAGGGCGTCGAGATGACCGAGCGCGAGCTCCTGAAGACGCTCGAGCGCCACGGCGTGAAGAAGCTCGAGCCGCAGGGCGAGAAGTTCGACCCCAACCTTCACCAGGCGATGTTCGAGGTGCCCGATCCGAGCGTGCCGAACGGCACCGTCGTGCAGGTCGTGCAGTCCGGCTACACGATCGCCGACCGGGTGCTGCGCCCGGCGATGGTGGGCGTCTCGAAGGGCGGCCCGAAGCCGGGGCAGAAGGCCGGCGAGGCGGCCGAACGCGAGTCCAACCCCTCGATCGACAGGCGCGCCTGACGGTCTCGCTACCGCACTGCGGAACCGCCGGCCATGTCGGTCGTTCTCCCCTCAACAGGTATGCGGCACGCCATGCGCGGCGCCGCATCATGTCAGGAGACGACGATGACCTTCCTACCCGTTCTGGTGCTCAACCTTCTTCTGGCGTCTGCTCGCCGCGCATTTCGCGTTCCGGTTCTACGATTCCGACGCACGGCAGCGGCGGCTGATGCCGGCCCGCGTGAGGGGCGCCGCCCGTCGTCACGACAGGTGAGGCAACCATGAGCAGTCAGCACGACGCGCACGACGAGGCGCCGATCGAGCGCTCCGCCGCGGAAGCCCGCGGCGGCTCGGTGAGCGGCCGGGTCAACACCGTCCACATCGTCTCGGGCGTCGCCGCGGTGGTGGCGGTGCTGGCGATCTGGATCATCTACGCCTTCGTGCTCACCTGACGCCCGCGCCCACCGGGAGCAGCAACATGAAGACCATCCTTCTCGCGTCCGCCCTCGCCGTCTCGTTCGCAGGCGCCGCCGCCGCGCAGGGCATGGCCCCCGCGCCGGCCCCCGAAGACGAGATGCTGTTCGACGGCTCGCCGCCCACGGAAGGCGCGGACCGCATCAGCGCGCCGAACCTGCAGGACACGACGGCCTCCGGCGTGACCGTGCCGCTCAACGAGGCGGTGGCGCCCGACCGCCCGGACGAGCCGGCCGCGGCCTCGTGGATCGGCATGAAGGTCGTGGACCACGACGGCCAGCCGCTCGGCGAGATCGACGACGTGGTCGCCAGCGGCTCGGGCACGCCGGACACCGTGATCCTGCGCCGTCCCGACGGCGGCGTGCAGACCGTGCCGGCCGAGGCCTTCACCAATGCCGGTGGCGAGATCGTCGCCGACCGCTCCGATGATGAAATAGCGCCGGCTCCGCCAGCGCCGCGATCCGAGCAAGGGCCGCCTCAGGGCGGCCTTTTTCATGCGTGGGCGTCCGGAGGCGGGGTCCAGGACGCGCCGAGGAGCCAGCGGCACGCCGGCAAACGAAAAGGCCGCCCCGCAGGGGACGGCCTTTCGGAGAAACGGTCCGTTTCTCAAGGGAAGCTGGTGGAGCCAGGGGGAGTCGAACCCCCGACCTCTTGAATGCCATTCAAGCGCTCTCCCAACTGAGCTATGGCCCCGTAGACTGCCGCGCTCCGGCGCGGGATCGGCGACTTTGGGGGTCGCCTTCGTGCCGCGAGCGGCGCGCGGCACGATCTAGGCTATTCTTCGCCCGATTGCAACCGGGCAATGACGATCAGTCCTCGTCGTCCTCGATGTCGCCCTCGACGAGGCCCGAGACGTCGTCGTCGTCGTCCTCGTCCTCGAGAAACTCGTCGCGTCGTCGCTCGAATCGTCGTCATCGTCGTTCTCGAGATCGGGGAGATCCTCGTCCTCCTCGACGTCGGCGCTGGCGCGGCCGGTGTCCTCCGCCTCGGCGTCGACATCCTCGAGCGCCACGGTCTCGTCGTCCGTCTCCTCGACCTCGTCCTCGTCCTGCTTGACGGGCGCCGGCTTCGGCGCCGCCTTCTGCGGCTTCGCGCGGGTCGGCGTCGGCGTCGGCTTCACGGCGACGTCGTACTCCGTCCCGCATTTCGGGCAGATGATCGGAGACTTGTTGAGGTCGTAGAATTTCGTCCCGCACTCCGTGCAGGTCCGTTTGGTACCAAGTTCGGGTTTTGCCATCGCTAGATTGCCTTGCCGCAAAAAGCCCAGAAGGCCCAAGAAAAAGCGGCGCTTCCCATAGACGCTCGCTGCGGGCCTGTCAAAGCCAAAGGACCGTGCGTCCTCCGGCGCTCTACCAAGCCGGCGCGCCTCCGTGCTAGGAGGGGCGCGAACGCGGGCCGCGGGCCCGCGCCGTTCCAAGTCAGTCCCTCGCCCGGAGGTTCCCCCGATGCGGCAGCCCGACGCGCCGACTTCAGACCCGTTGATCGCATCGAAGTCCGGTGTCCTGCAAGGCGAACTCGACGTGCCGGGCGACAAGTCGATCTCGCACCGCGCGCTGATCTTCGCCACCCTCGCCTCCGGCCGCAGCACGGTGCAGGGCCTGCTCGAGGGCGAGGACGTGCTGGCGACGGCGCAGGCGATGCGCGCGCTGGGCGCGCGCGTCGTGCGCCGCGACGACGGCATCTGGGAGATCGACGGCGCCGGCCTCGGCGCGCTGCTGGAGCCGCAGGGCCCGCTCGACTTCGGCAATGCCGGCACCGGCGTGCGGCTCTGCCTCGGCGTCGTCGCGGGCCACGGCATCACCGCCACCTTCGACGGCGACGCCTCGCTGCGCCGCCGCCCGATGCGCCGGGTGCTCGACCCGCTGACGCGGATGGGCGCGGAGGTCGTCGAAAGCAATGACGGCCGGCTGCCGATCGTCCTCAGGGGCGCGCAGGACCCGGTGCCGATCACCTACGAGCTGCCGGTGCCGTCGGCGCAGGTGAAGTCGGCGGTGCTGCTCGCGGGCCTCAACTCGCCCGGCATCACGACGGTCGTCGAGCCGAGCGCGACGCGCGACCATACCGAGCGCATGGCGACGCATTTCGGCGCCCGCCTCGACATCACTGCCGAGGGCGCCGGCCGCCGCATCGCGCTCCACGGCCGGCCGGAGCTCACCGGCCGCGAGGTCTTCGTGCCGGCCGACCCCTCGTCGGCCGCCTTCCCGCTCGTCGCCGCGCTCCTGGTGCCGGGCTCGGAGATCCTGATCCGCGACGTGATGACGAACCCGACGCGCTTCGGCCTCGTGCACACGCTGCGCGAGATGGGCGCCGAGATCGTCGAGGAGAATCCCCGCGCGGCCGCCGGCGAGACGATCACCGATCTGCGCGTGCGCGCGAGCGCCCTGCGCGGCGTCGAGGTGCCGGCCGAGCGGGCGCCGACGATGATCGACGAGTACCCGGTGCTCGCCGTCGCCGCCGCCTTCGCGGAGGGCGAGACCGTGATGCGCGGCCTGGCGGAGCTGCGCGTCAAGGAATCCGACCGCCTGGCCGCGGTCTCCGCCGGCCTGGCGGCGAACGGCATCGACCATGCGATCGACGGCGACGACCTGATCGTGCGCGGCTCCGGCGGGGGCGGCGTGCCCGGCGGCGGCACCGTGATGACCGAGATGGACCACCGCATCGCCATGAGCTTCCTCGTGCTGGGCCTCGCGACGGAGAGGCCGGTGACGATCGACGACTCGCGGATGATCGCGACGAGCTTCCCCGGCTTCGTCGACCTGATGCGCGGCATCGGCGCCGAGATCGGCCGGGAGGGGGCATGATCGTCGCGCTCGACGGACCGGCGGCGTCGGGCAAGGGCACGCTCGGCCGGCGGATCGCCGCCCATTTCGGGCTCAGCCATCTCGACACCGGCCTTCTCTACCGGGCCGTCGCCTACCGCATCCTCGCCGAGGGCGGCGACCTCGAGGATCCGGCGACCCGCGAGGCGGCGGCGCGCAACCTC
The DNA here is from genome assembly GCA_963816555.1 of uncultured Alphaproteobacteria bacterium. Taxonomy (GTDB): domain Bacteria; phylum Pseudomonadota; class Alphaproteobacteria; order Rhizobiales; family Tepidamorphaceae; genus Lutibaculum. The sequence goes on from CAWFLD010000020.1 coordinate 67,031, forward strand.
GATCCCGCGACGCTCCAGCCCGCGCTGCTGCGCTCCAGCGCCATGGGCGAGGCCGCCTCGAAGGTCGCCGCCGACGAGGCGGTGCGCGCGGCGTTGCTCGACGTGCAGCGGGAGTTCGCGCACCGGCCGCCGGGCGCCGTGCTCGACGGCCGCGACATCGGCTCGGTCGTCTGCCCGGACGCCGACGTGAAGATCTTCGTGACCGCGAGCGCCGAGGCGCGGGCGACCCGCCGCTGGCAGGAATTGCACGGGCAGGGCGCCGACATCGGCTACGAGGAGGTGCTCGACGACATCCGGCGGCGCGACGAGCGCGATTCGAGGCGCACGGTCGCGCCGCTGCTCCAGGCTCCGGATGCGCACTTGCTCGACACCACCGAGTTGGATATAGAGACGGCGTTTCGGGCCGCTGTCGAACTGATCAGCGCTCACACGTGACGCCGGGTGCGCCGAGAGGTGCGCCCTATTTGCGCTGCGGTCGAGGATCGCCCCGGGGCGGCCTGCCGGCCGTGCGGGGCTCCGGGACACCGCAATAGCCGTCGGCCGGATATCGTCGTTGCGCGCGGGTTCGGCGCGCGTCTCCGGCGGCCGGACGCATGTACAACCTCAGAAGCCGTGCCTGTAGCCTTCGTCGCGGGTCCGGCTCAACCGACCGAACGATGGAGCCAACGTGGCTGTAACCGATACCCAGACCAATCCCTCGCGCGAAGATTTCGCCGCGCTGCTCGAAGAGAGCTTCACCACCTCCACCCTCGCCGAGGGCAGTGTCGTCAAGGGCACCGTCGTCGCGATCGAGAAGGACATGGCCGTCATCGACGTCGGCCTGAAGACCGAGGGCCGCGTGCCGCTGCGCGAGTTCGGCGTGCCCGGCCGTGACAGCTCGCTGAAGGTCGGCGACGAGGTCGAGGTCTATCTCGAGCGCGTGGAGAACGCGCTCGGCGACGCCGTCATCAGCCGCGACAAGGCCCGCCGCGAGGAGAGCTGGGAGAAGCTCGAGAAGGCGTTCGAGGCCAACGAGAAGGTCGAAGGCCAGATCTTCAACCAGGTCAAGGGCGGCTTCACCGTCGACCTCGACGGCGCCGTCGCCTTCCTGCCGCGCTCTCAGGTCGACATCCGCCCGGTGCGCGACGTGACGCCGCTGATGCACACGCCGCAGCCCTTCCAGATCCTCAAGATGGACCGCCGCCGCGGCAACATCGTCGTCTCGCGCCGCACGGTGCTCGAGGAGACGCGTGCCGAGCAGCGCTCCGAGCTCGTCCAGAGCCTCGAGGAGGGCCAGGTCGTCGAGGGTGTGGTCAAGAACATCACCGACTACGGCGCGTTCGTGGATCTCGGCGGCATCGACGGCCTGCTGCACGTCACCGACATCGCGTGGCGCCGCATCAACCATCCGACCGAGGTCCTGCAGGTCGGCCAGACCGTCAAGGTCCGCATCATCAAGATCAACCACGAGACGCAGCGCATCTCGCTGGGCATGAAGCAGCTCGAGGCCGACCCGTGGGAGGGCGTCGAGGCGAAGTACCCGGTCGGCACGCGCTTCACCGGCCGCGTCACGAACATCACCGACTACGGTGCGTTCGTCGAGCTCGAGCCGGGCGTCGAGGGCCTGATCCACGTCTCCGAGATGAGCTGGACCAAGAAGAACGTCCATCCGGGCAAGATCGTCTCCACCTCCCAGGAGGTCGAGGTGATGATCCTGGAGGTCGATCCGGTCAAGCGCCGCATCTCGCTCGGCCTGAAGCAGACCCTGGCCAACCCGTGGGACGAGTTCGCCGAGCGCTTCCCGGTCGGCACCGTCGTCGAGGGCGAGGTCAAGAACAAGACCGAGTTCGGCCTGTTCATCGGCCTCGAGGGCGATGTCGACGGCATGGTCCACCTCTCCGACCTCGACTGGAGCCGTCCGGGCGAGCAGGTCATCGAGGAGTTCAACCGCGGTGACGTCGTCAAGGCGCAGGTGCTCGACGTCGACGTCGACAAGGAGCGCATCTCGCTCGGCATCAAGCAGCTCGACGGCGATCCGTTCTCGGCCGAGGAAGCCGGCGACGTCCGCAAGGGCGCCGTGGTGACCTGCGAGGTCACGGACGTCCGCGAGGGCGGCCTCGAGGTGAAGATCGTCGGCACCGACCTGACCTCCTTCATCCGTCGCGCCGATCTCGCCCGCGACCGCTCCGAGCAGCGGCCCGAGCGTTTCGCGCCCGGCGAGAAGGTGGATGCCCGCGTCACCCAGTTCGACCGCAAGGCCCGCAAGGTCGCCGTGTCGATCAAGGCGCTGGAGATCGCCGAGGAGAAGGAAGCCGTCGCGCAGTTCGGCTCGACCGACTCCGGCGCCTCGCTCGGCGACATCCTGGGCGCTGCGCTGAAGCAGCAGCAGCAGGACACCGACGAGGAGTGATCCGGCCGGTCCCCGCCGCGGCGGGGACGCGGAAATCGCTCAACTTTTGTGCCCCCGGACGATTTCGCCCGGGGGCATGTTGATCTAAGGTCGCCGGCGACTTCGACCACTGGGGACCACCTCCCATGCCGCTCGACGCGGACTATCTCGTAGACCGGCGCCGGCTGCGCCGCGGGCTGTCCGTGTGGCGCGCCCTCGCCTTCGTGCTCGCCGCCGTCGCGCTGATCGTGATCGGCGTGCTCGTGGCCGGACCGGATTCGGTGCGCAGCAGCGCGCCGCAGATCGCCCGCGTCACCGTCGAGGGCCTGATCGTGGAGGACCGCGACCGGGCCAAGATGCTCTCGCGCATCGCGGATTCCGACGCGGTCAAGGCGCTGATCGTCTACATCAACAGCCCGGGCGGCACGACGACGGCCTCGGAAGACCTCTACAACTCCATCCGCGCCGTCGCGGCGAAGAAGCCGGTCGTCACCATGATGGGCACGACGGCGGCCTCCGGCGGCTACATCACGGCGCTCGCCGGCGACCATGTCGTCGCGCACCGGACCTCGCTCACCGGCTCGATCGGCGTCCTCTTCCAGTGGCCGAACGTCACGGGGCTGATGGACAACATCGGCGTCGAGATGAACACCATCAAGAGCGCGCCGCTGAAGGCCGAGCCGAACCCCTTCACCGACACCAGCGACGAGGCGCGCCAGGCGCTGCGCTCGGTCATCATGGATTCCTACGACTGGTTCCTCGGCCTCGTCATGGAGCGCCGCGACATGGACGAGGCGACGGCGCGCCGGGTCGGCGACGGCCGCGTCTACACCGGCGCCCAGGCGCTCGACCTCGGGCTGGTCGACGAGGTGGGCGACGAAGAGGCGGCGCGCGCCTGGCTGCGCAGCGCCCGCGGCGTCGATCCCGACCTCAAGGTGCGCGACTGGGAGGTCGACCGCGGCTTCTCCGAGTTCGGCTTCTCCGCGGCCTCCGGCCTCGCCCGCCTGGTCGGGCTCGACGGCGTCGCGCGGCAGCTTTCCGGCGGGCTCTGGGCCAACGCCGCCAGCCTTGACGGGGTCGTCGCCCTTTGGCACCCTCAACTCATTGAAGAATAAGCATGATTTCGGGGGCGTCATGATCAAGTCGGAGCTGGTGCAGAAAATCGCGCAGGCCAATCCACACCTGTATCAGCGCGACGTCGAGCTGATCGTGAACACGATCCTCGACGAGATCTGCGAGGCGCTGTCGCGTGGCGACCGGGTCGAGCTGCGCGGCTTCGGCGCCTTCTCGGTCAAGAACCGACCCGCGCGCACCGGCCGGAACCCGCGCACCGGCGACAAGGTTTCCGTCTCCGAGAAATACGTGCCGTTCTTCAAGAGCGGCAAGGAGATGCGGGAGCGTCTGAACGACGAGGCCGGCCACTAGCCGGCTTCCCGCTCCAAGAGAAAGGGCTAGAACCAGGGATGCGTCGCTTCCTACAGCTCATCCTCCTTGTGCCGCTGGCGGTGCTGCTGATCGTGTTCGCCGTGGCGAACCGGCACATGGCGCTCGTCTCGCTCGACCCCTTCTCGCCCGACGATCCGGCGCTGGCGATCACGGTGCCGCTGTTCCTCCTCGTCTTCGCGGTGCTGCTCCTCGGCGTCCTGGTCGGCGGCATCGCCGCATGGGTCAGCCAGGGCCACTGGCGCAGCGAGGCGCGCTCGTCGCGCGCCGAGGCGCGCCGCTGGAAGGCGCGTGCCGGCGACGTCGAGGCGCGCCACCACGAGGCGACGGCGACGCCGCCGGGGCTTCCGGCGCCGCGCTGAGGCGCCACGCCACGCGCGCGCCCATGGACAGGCGCGCGGAACCATGCCACCTAGCGGATGCGTTGACCCGTGAAGGGCGAGGCGCGGCACTCGACCGCGCGTGAGCGCATGCCGGGCCTGCGCATGTTCCGTGGGCTCTCGAGCCGGTGAGATCCGAAGCGCGTCGGTGATGCATCTCGAAATCAAGATCTGCGGCATGACGGACGAGGCGGGCGTGAAGGCCGCCTGCGAGTTCGGCGCCGACCTCGTCGGGCTTCGTCTTCTTCGAGCCGAGCCCGCGCCACGTCGATCTTCCGCTGGCCTGCGACCTCGCCGGGATCTGCCGCGACCGCCTCAGCATCGTCGCGCTCACCGTCGACGCCGAGGACGCCGCGCTGGACGAGATCGTCGCGACGCTGCGCCCGGACTTCCTGCAGCTGCACGGAAGCGAGACGCCGGAGCGCTGCGCCGAGCTCAGGCGCCGCTACGCCTTGCCGGTCATGAAGGCCTTTGGCATAGGTGGGGCGGCGGACGTCGCCCGCATCCCGCCCTATTTCGGCTCGATCGACCGGGTGCTGGTGGACGCCAAGCCGCCGCGCGACGCGACCCGGCCCGGCGGCCTCGGGACGAGCTTCGACTGGAGCCTGCTCGACGTGCTCGGCACGCAGCTGCCGGTGGTGCTGTCGGGCGGCCTCAACGCGGGGAATGTCGGCGAGGCCATCGCCATCGCCGGCCCGGACGGCGTCGACGTGTCATCGGGGGTCGAGACGGCGCCGGGCCGCAAGGACCCGGCCCTGATCGCAGAGTTCATCGCCGCGGTGCGCGCCGCGGAATCGGCGGAGATGCCGGTGAAGGAGTTGAAATGACCACGGCAGCACAGCCGAATAGCTTCCGGTCCGGGCCCGACGAGCAGGGCCATTTCGGCATGTTCGGCGGCCGCTTCGTCGCCGAGACGCTGATGCCGCTGATCCTGTCGCTGCAGGAGGCCTACGAGGCGGCGAAGGCCGATCCGGGCTTCGCGGAGGAGCTCGACAACCTGTCGAAGCACTATGCCGGCCGGCCGAGCCCGCTCTACTTCGCGGAGCGGCTGACCGAGGAGCTCGGCGGCGCGAAGGTCTACTTCAAGCGCGACGAGCTCAACCACACCGGCTCGCACAAGATCAACAACACGCTCGGCCAGATCCTGCTCGCCCGCCGCATGGGCAAGACGCGGATCATCGCCGAGACCGGCGCCGGCCAGCACGGCGTCGCGACCGCCACCGTCTGCGCCCGCTTCGGGCTGCCCTGCGTCGTCTACATGGGCGCCACCGACGTCGAGCGGCAGAAGCCCAACGTCTTCCGCATGAAGCTGCTCGGCGCCGAGGTCGTGCCCGGTCACCTCGGGCGCCGGCACGCTCAAGGACGCCATGAACGAGGCGCTGCGCGACTGGGTCACGAACGTCGAGTCGACCTACTACCTGATCGGCACGGCGGCCGGCCCGCACCCCTATCCGGAGATGGTGCGCGACTTCCAGTCGGTGATCGGCACCGAGGTGCGCCGCCAGCTGCAGGAGATGGAGGGCGAGGGCCGCCTGCCCGACGCGCTCGTCGCCGCGGTCGGCGGCGGCTCGAACGCGATCGGCCTGTTCCACCCCTTCCTCGACGATCCCGACGTGCGCATCTGGGGCGTCGAGGCCGGCGGCCGCGGCTTCGACGAGGGCATGACCGAGCACTGCGCCTCGCTGACGGCGGGCCGCCCCGGCGTGCTGCACGGCAACCGCACCTACCTGCTGCAGGACGACGACGGGCAGATCCTCGAGGGCCACTCGATCTCGGCCGGGCTCGACTATCCGGGCGTCGGGCCGGAGCACTCCTGGCTGCGCGAGTCGGGCCGCGTCACCTACGTGCCGGTGACCGACGACGAGGCGATGGACGCCTTCCAGCTCTGCACCCGTCTCGAGGGCATCATCCCCGCGCTCGAGCCGGCGCACGCGCTGGCGCAGGTGATCAAGCTCGCGCCGGAGATGCGCTCCGACGAGATCATCGTCATGAACATGTGCGGCCGCGGCGACAAGGACGTCTTCACCGTCGGCAAGATGATGGGGTGGGACCTGTGAGCGGCGACATGCCCGGCGCGCGCATCGTCAAGCGCTTCGAGACGCCTGAAGGCCGAGAACCGCGCGGCGCTCGTCACCTTCGTCATGGCCGGCGACCCGGACCTCAAGACCTCGCTCGAGATCGTGAAGGCGCTGCCGAAGGCGGGTGCCGACGTGATCGAGATCGGCATGCCGTTCACCGACCCGATGGCCGACGGCCCGGCGATCCAGGCGGCGGGCCTGCAGGGCGCTGAAGGCGCACCAGACGATGGTGAAGACGCTCGAGCTCGTCGAGCGCTTCCGCGAGACCGACCAGGACACCCCGATCGTCCTGATGGGCTACTACAACCCGATCTATTCCTACGGCAACGAGCGCTTCCTCGCCGACGCCGTGGCGGTCGGGGTCGACGGCCTGATCGTCGTCGACCTGCCGCCCGAGGAGGACGAGGAACTGTGCCTGCCGGCGCTTCGCGCCGGGCTCGCCTTCATCCGCCTCGCCACGCCGACCACCGACGACAAGCGACTGCCACACGTGCTGCGCAATTCCGCCGGTTTCGTCTACTACGTGTCGGTCGCCGGCATCACCGGCTCCGGCGCGCTCGACCCGCAGGCGGTCGCGGCCTCCGTCGCCCGCATCAAGGCGAAGACCGAGCTTCCGGTCTGCGTCGGCTTCGGCGTGAAGACGCCGGAGCAGGCGAAGGCGGTGGCCCGGTCTGCCGACGGCGTGGTCGTCGGCTCCGCGCTCGTCGAGGCCGTCCGCGGCTCGCTCGACGGCGAGGGCCGGGCGACCGGCGACAGCGTCCGCGCCGTCGCCGACCTCGTCGCCTCGCTCGCCGCCGGCGTCCGCGAGGCGGCGACGGAGCCGGCCCGCACGGCCTGACCCGGGAGTTACAACTTGAGCTGGATTCAGAACGTCGTCCGCCCGAAGATCCAGGGCATCTGGGGCCCCAAGCGCGAGGTGCCGGACAATCTCTGGGTGAAGTGCCCCGACACCGGGGAGATGGTCTTCCACCGGGACCTCGAGGCGAACGACTACGTGGTGCCGAATTCCGGCTACCACATGCGCATGCCGGTCGAGGCGCGGCTGAAGTCGTTCTTCGACGGCGGCACCTACGAGACGGTCGAGACCCCCGAGGTGCCGGCCGACCCGCTGAAGTTCCGCGACGAGCGGCGCTACACGGAGCGGCTGAAGGACGCCCGCGCCAAGACCGGCGCGCGCGACGCCGTGCACGTCGCCAAGGGCACGCTCGAGGAGCTGCCGGTCACCGCCGCGGTGCAGGACTTCTCCTTCATGGGCGGCTCGCTCGGCATGGCGGCGGGCGAGGCCGTCGTCACCGGCCTCGAGACCGCGCTCAAGGACCGCACGCCCTTCGTCATGTTCGCGGCCTCCGGCGGCGCGCGCATGCAGGAGGGCATCCTGTCGCTCATGCAGATGCCGCGCACGACGGTGGCCGTGCAGCGCCTGCGCGAGGAGGGGCTGCCCTACATCGTGGTCCTCACCCATCCGACGACCGGCGGCGTGACCGCGTCCTACGCGATGCTCGGCGACGTCCACATCGCGGAGCCCGGCGCGCTGATCGGCTTCGCCGGCCCGCGCGTCATCGAGCAGACGATCCGCGAGAAGCTGCCCGAAGGCTTCCAGCGGGCGGAATACCTGCTCGAGCACGGCATGGTCGACATGGTGGTGCACCGCCACGAGCTGCGCACGACCATCTCGCGCATCTGCCGGATGCTGACGGGAGCGGAGGCCTACGCGCCGTCGCTGCCGGAGCCGGCCGGGGAAGACGACACGTCGGCGACCGGCATGGCCGGCGACCTGCCGGCGGAGGACGCGCGCGACGAGGCGGCCGAATAGGCGCCGCCCGGCGGGCCTCCGGCCTTCCAGCGAATCACGGGTTTCACGACGGGCATGAGGCGGCGGCGCGGCGAATCCGCCGGCCGGGAGGTCGCGCGCAGAATTTGCGCATCGGGGCGTTCGATGCCGCAAAAGCGGGCTGCCTGTGCTTTTTGCACAGGGCGCGCCTATGGTTAGCGATCCATTAACGTCTTGCGCTTCATCCTGTTCCCCGCTGCGCTGCGATCCGGGCGCAGACTGTGACAGAAACGGCACAGTCGGAGCAGTGAGATGGCACTAACATTTCTCCCCATGAGGGGAATCTTTCTGATTGTTGCGGTCGTTCCGGCCCTGTTCTCAGTCGCCCCCGCGCTTGCGGCGGACCGGCTGATCGACGCGTGCGAGGTCGCCGTCGACGTCCACGCCGAGCACGTGGCGCTGCGCTTCCCCGAAGCCAGGCGCAACGGCCGGCAGGTCGAGCTGACGGTCGAGTTCTCGAACGGTGGGGACATCTATCAGGGGCGGGCCGAATGCGGCTTCCGCGAGACCTCCGCCGACGAGCCGCCGAGCCTCGAGACGATCAACGCGATGGGGCGCACGGGGCCAGCGATGTTCCTCGTGTCGCATCACGCGGTGTGGGCCCATTTCGCGGGCGGTCAGGAGGAGGCCTCGGCCCCGAAGACCGAGATGCGCGAGGAGCCGGGCCGGCAGCGATCCGGCCAGCGCCACCTGCTGGCGCTGCGCTAGCACGAGGTGGCCCGCCGCCGCCCGGCCGGGCGGAGCGCCGCTCATTCGGGCCGCAGGCTGACCACGACGATCATGAGGAAGAGGGCGAGGATCGCGATCTTCCACGCGTCCTGGCGCCGCTTCATGCCGGGCAGGCCGAAGGGGCGGATGATGTGGGCCAGCATGGCGAGGCCCAGGACGATGGAGATGGCTTTGGCCAAGGGAACGCGCCTCACGAATCCTGAAATTCGCGGCCGATCCTAGAGGCGCGGGCCGGCCGGCGCAAAGGCCGGCCGACGTGTCGGTCTGTCGCCGGGTCGCCGGAAGGCGACCGGCGCGTCGTCCGGTCCGGGAGGTCGGGGCCGTCCCGGCCGCGCGGGCTAGCCGAACAATGCCGTTCCGGCCACGCCGCCGAAGATCAGGATCAGCACGAAGATCACCAGGAAGACGAAGAACAGGATCTTCGCGATGCCCGCCGCGCCGCGCGCGATGCCGGTGAAGCCCAGCGCGCCGGCGATGATGGCGATGACCAGAAATACGAGTGCCCATTCCAGCATGTCGTTGCCTCTTTTCAGACAAGCCGCGGAAGAAATTGCCGCGGCTTTCGGGGTTGTGGCTCAACAACAGACGAGTGGGACGAATGTTCCGGAACGAACGTTGCCTCAGACCCAGTAGCCCGGAACGTCGTAGTAGTCGTGGATGGCCCGGTCGCGGTCGCGGCTCGTCCAGTCCTCCTCGTGCGCGTCGAGGGTCGGCGCGCCGCGCAGCTGCTCGTCGGCGACGTTGATCTCGTAGCCGCCGAGGCTCGGATTGTAGGTGAGGAGCGACCACGGCAGCGGATAGTGCTTCTCGCCGAGGCCGAGGAAGCCGCCGAAGGCCATCACGGCGTAGGCGACGGTGCCGGCCCGCTTGTCGATCATCAGCCGCTCGATATGCCCGATGTGCTCGCCGTTCGGCCGGTAGACCTCCGTGCCCTGCACCTTGTCGGAACTGATGAGGTCGGCCGTCTCGCGGCCGCTCGTCGCGGCGTCGTCGGTCGGGGGCATGGCGCTTCCTCGCGTGGCTTCCTGTGACGCCAAGGAAACGTGGCCGGGATTCTGCCGGTTCCGGCGCGTGGCGGGAACCCCGATCACGAGGCTGCGCGTTCTTCCCCATTGTCCAACGCCGGGGAACCGAAGAATGAAGCATGCCTCTCTCGCCGCAGCGCTGGTCCTCGCGATCCACGCCGCCCCCTCCCTCGCGGCGGGCGCCGGCCCGGACGCCGCCCCGCCCTCGGAGGTGGCGGCGATCGCCGACGAGCCGCTCGAGACGAGGCAGACGCTGGTGGAGATGGCGCGGTTCACGCCCGAGAGCGGCCTGCCGGCCGGCCAGAGCCTGGTCGCGGTCAAGCTGCAGGTCCTGCTCGACCGGGCGAACGCCTCGCCCGGCGTGATCGACGGCTATGACGGGGAGAACTCCGCGAAGGCGATCCGCACCTTCGAGAAGATGAAGGGCCTGCCCACCGACGGCGTGCTCGACGACGAGGTCTGGGCGGCGCTGCAGCGCGACGGCCAGCCGGTCATGCAGATCTACACGATCACGGAGAAGGACCTCGACCGGCCCTTCAAGCCGCTTCCGCACGACTACGCCGAGCTCGCGAAGCTCGACTGGCTCGGCTACACCTCGCCGGCGGAGCTCTTCGCCGAGCGCTTCCACATGGACATCGAGCTGCTGCAGGCGCTGAACAAGGGCGCGCGCTTCGACCATGTCGGCGAGCGCCTGCTCGTCGCCCAGCCCGAGGGCGAGCACCCGGCCGGCAAGGTCGTGCGCATGACGGCGAACCGCACCGAGGCCGAGCTCTACACCTACGATGCGGACGGACGGCTGGTGACGGCCTATCCCGCCACGATCGGCAGCGAGGCGACGCCGAGCCCCTCCGGCACGGTGCACGTCAACGCGATCGCCATCGAGCCGGCCTACTACTACAAGCCCGACGAGAACTTCCAGCAGGGCGACAACGACAAGCAGCTCAAGATCCCGCCGGGACCGAACAACCCCGTCGGCCTCGTCTGGATCGACCTGTCGAAGCCCACCTACGGCATCCACGGCACGCCCGAGCCGGCGAAGATCGACAAGACCTTCTCGCATGGCTGCGTGCGGCTGACGAACTGGGACGCCAAGGAGCTCGCCGGTCTCGTCGATCCCGGCGCCACCGTGGAGTTCGTGCAATGAGACCCTGGCTCCTCCTGGGGCTTGCGACGTTCCTGGTGGCCGCCGCGCCGACACCGCCCGAGCCGCCGCCCGAGAAGAAGGCGGTGACGGCGCCGCAGCCACCGGAGAAGCCGGCCGAGGCCCCGCCGGAGGCGACCGCGCCGGTGCCGCCGGAGAAGCCCGCGGTGCCGGAGCCGCGGACGAAGGCGGACGAGCACGAGGACGAGGTGGAGGTGCCGGCGGCACCCGAGCCGGGGCCGCCCGGCGCCGCAGGGCCGGCGGACACGGAAACCGGCGCTGCCGAGGACGACGAGGCCGATGTGCCGGTGCCGCCCGAGCTTCCCGAGCAGGTGGAGGAGGCGCGCGACGAGGCGAAGCCCGCGCGGCCCCTGATCGTCGACACGACCGAGCCGCTGGCGGAGGCCGCCTGCCGCATAAGGCTGAAGAAGCTGCCGGCGGAGTGGCAGCTCGAGGATCCGATCCGGGACGAGCGCTGCGGCATCGGCCGCGCCATCCGCCTGACGCGCGCGGACGGGATCGCGCTTCAGCCCGCCGCCACGCTGAACTGCCGGACGGCGGAGGAGCTGACGCTATGGCTGCGCGACGAGGTCGTGCCGGCCGCGGAAAGCGAGCTTCACGAGAAGCCGAAGAGCCTGCTCGTCGCCGGCTCCTATGTCTGCCGCAACCGCAACGGGCGGCCCGACGGCAAGATCAGCGAGCACGCCTTCGGCAACGCCATCGACGTGTCGGGCTTCGTCTTCGACGACGAGACGGTGCCGATCGGCTCGAGGGACCCGGCGGAGAAGCCGCACCTCGCCGCCTTCCAGAAGCATATCCGGAAGGCCGCCTGCGAGCGCTTCACCACCGTGCTCGGCCCCGGCACCAACACCGCCCACCGCAGCCATTTCCACCTCGACCTGAGGCAGCGCTCGCACGGCTACCGGCTCTGCGAGTGAGCAGGCCCGCGGCCCGCGACGCAGAGGCGGGCCCGCGGCGCCCGTAGCCGGGGCTACTGGGCGATCCACTCCTTCGCCTTGTCGATCTCGCCGACCGGGAAGACCTTGGTCTCGGTGGGCAGCATCGGCGCCATCGTCTTCACCATCCCGCCGATCATCTGGTTGTCGGTGACGATGGCGATGCGCTCGAAGTCGTTCATGTGGCGGATGCCGAACATCGTGTCGTCCCACATCGCCATCGGGTCGTAGCCCTCGAACTTGGCGCCGAGCAGGAACAGGAAGCGGATCTTGCCGTGCTGGTCGATCGCGGCGTCGAGCGCCGGGATCAGCCGCTCCTTGTAGTCCGTGTCGGTGACGTGGCCGGCGGCCTCGAATCCGACGGTGCCTTCGGGCAGGCCCCAGATGGGTGTGAGCATGACTTTCCTCCCTCGCCTCTTATTCGGGCCGCGAAGGGGGGAGCGTGGCGCAAGCCGTGCCGGCTTGGCAAGTCGGCCTTGGCAAGTCGGCCCTTGGCAAGTCGGTGCCGGCGGGCGAGGGGGGCGGGCAAGAGGCGCGGGCAAGAGGCGCGGGCAGGTCAGCGCATGCCGGCAGGCCGGCACGCGGGCCGGTCGGCGCATGCGGACAGATCGGCGCCTTGCGGCGCCGCGGGGCGTGGAGAGGTGCCGGGGGCGGGGCAGCGCGAGGCGCCCCGGCCCCACCGGGCACGCGTCAGCGGCGCTTGCCGCTGCCGCCGCGGCGCGGGCCGCCGCCGGCCGGAGCCGGTCCGCCGGTCTTGTGGCGGTAGTTGATGCGGCCGCGGTCGAGGTCGTAGGGCGACATCTCGACGACCACGCGGTCGCCGACGAGCGTGCGGATGCGGAACTTGCGCATCTTGCCGGCGGTGTAGGCCAGCACCTCGTGCTCGTTGTCGAGCTTCACGCGGAAGTTCCCGTCGGGAAGCATCTCGGTGACGGTGCCGTCAAATTCGAGCATTTCTTCCTTCGCCATGGGCGAGATCTCCTTCTACCGTTTCGCCAATCCGGATCAGTCGCGGCCGCTCTGCCCCACGCGGGGGTTCTGCGCCACGAACGGAATCTTCGAGATATCGTTCACCGCCTCCGGCGGGGTGAACCGCGCGTCGGCCGACTTGCGGCGGCGCGGGCGGCGGCGCTTCTTCGGCGCGCCGGCCTCCGGGCCGGTGTCCTCGCGGCCCGTCCCGGCGGCGCTGCGTCCGCCGTTGCGGCCGCGGCCATTGCCGTTGCCGCCCGACCTGCCGTTGCTGTTGCCGCTACCGTTGCCGTTCGCAACCGGGGCGGCCGCGGCCGCTTCGGCCGGCGTCTCGCCCTCGACCGGGATGCGGATGCCGATCAGCTTCTCGATCGAGCGCAGATAGGGCCGCTCCTCGGCGTCGCAGAACGACACCGCGCAGCCGTCGGCCCCGGCACGCGCCGTGCGGCCGATGCGGTGCACGTAGCTCTCCGGCTCGTTCGGCAGGTCGAAGTTGAAGACGTGGCTCACGCCCTGCACGTCGATGCCGCGGGCGGCGATGTCGGTCGCGACGAGCGCCCGCACGTTGCCGCTCTTGAAGGCGGCGAGCACGCGCTCGCGCTGGTTCTGCGACTTGTTGCCGTGGATCGCCTCGGCCTGGACGCCGTCGCGGCCGAGCGTGCGCACCAGCCGGTCGGCGCCGTGCTTGGTGCGGGTGAAGATCAGCGCCCGGTCGATCGGCTCGCTCTTGAGCATCGAGGCGAGGAGCCTCGTCTTGTCGGCGCGGGGCACGTGGACGACGCGCTGGTCGATGCGGTCGGCGGTGCGCGACACCGGCGTCACCGCGACCTGCACGGGATCGCGCAGCAGCGTGTTGGCGAGCTCCTCGATCGGCTTCGGCATGGTGGCCGAGAAGAACAGCGACTGCCGCTCCTTCGGAAGCGCCGAGACGATGCGCCGGATCTCCGGCAGGAAGCCCATGTCGAGCATGCGGTCGGCCTCGTCGAGGACGAACATCTCGACGCGGTCGATCATCACCGCGCGCTGGCCCATCAGGTCGGCGAGGCGGCCGGGCGTGGCGACGAGGATGTCGACGCCGCGCGACAGCTGCTTGATCTGCCGGTTGATCGAGACGCCGCCGATGGCGATCGCCGTCGAGGGCTTCAGGTGCTTGCCGTAGGTGTTGATGCTGTCGAGGATCTGCGCGGCAAGCTCGCGCGTCGGCGACAGGATGAGGACGCTGCAGCGCTTCGGCACCGGATGGCGCCGCTCCTCGCCGGAGAACAGGCGATGCAGGATCGGCAGCGAGAACGCCGCCGTCTTGCCGGTGCCCGTCTGGGCGATGCCGATCAGGTCGCGTCCCTCCATCAGGTGGGGGATCGCCTGCGCCTGGATCGGCGTCGGCTGCTCGTACTGCGCCTCGATGAGCGCCTTCTGGATCGGCTCGGCGAGGCCGAGGTCGGAAAACAGGGTCAAAAAAGAATCTCTTTCTGTTCCGGCACGAGATGTCGTGCCGTCGCAAGCGCCGGCGGTCCGGACGGACTCGTGGCGCGCGTCTGGGTGGAGACACCCCGCGCGGCCTGGGCTGTCGATTGCGTTGGGTTCCGTGACGGGCTGACGCTTGGGAGGGTCCCTGGTCGGCGTCCACTACGCGGCCCGTGTGCGGCGTCTGAAGCGCGCACATCTCATGTCACGCAAACACATATGGGTGCGCCCAGCCAGAATTTCAAAGCCGGCGGCGCCCAAAAAGCGCGACATGGGCATCCCTATAGCAGCTGAAATGCGTTTTGGGAACAGGCCTTTGTGCCGGCCGTTCGCGGCCAGGGGCAACGGGCGCGGCCAAGAACCGTGGGCAAGAACCCTGGGCAAGAGCCGTGGCCGGAGGCGGAGCAAGAGGCGAGGGGCGAGGGTTTGGAAGAGAGCGCGAAGGGAGATCGGAAGATGACCGACACTCGGAAGGCGATCGTCCGGGAGCTGATGGACCGGCACGGCGAGACCTATTGCGGCGAGATCGGCATCGACATCGCCAAGGGCACGCCCTCGCCGCTGTTCGAATGGCTCGTCGCGTCGCTCCTGTTCTCGGCGCGCATCAGCGCCGACATCGCGACCTCGGCGGCGAAGGCGCTGTTCGCGCAAGGGTGGCGCACGCCGGAGAAGATGATCGAGGCGGGCTGGGCGGCGCGCACGAAGGTGCTGAACGAATCCGGCTACGCCCGCTACGACGAGTCGACCTCCCGCATGCTCGAGGACACGGCCCGGCTGCTCGTCGGGGACTATGGCGGCGACCTGAGGAAGCTGCGCGAGGCGGCCGGCCGCGACCCGGCGGAGATCCGCAAGCGCCTCAAGGCCTTCAAGGGCATCGGCGAGGTCGGCGCCGACGTGTTCTTCCGAGAGGTGCAGGCGGCCTGGGACGAGATCTTCCCCTTCGCCGACAGGAAGGCGCTCAAGGCCGCGAAGGCGCTCGGCCTGCCGGAGGACGCCGAGGGCCTGTCGAAGCTCGTGGCGCGCAAGGACTTCCCGACCCTCGTCGCCGCCCTCGTCCGCTCCGATCTCGCAAGGGACGAGGGGGAGGTGCGGGACGCGGCCGGCTGAGGCGGAGCGTCAGGCCGGCGTCAGCTCGCTGTGCGACTTCAGCACCCGCGCCCCGTCCTCCTGCTCGATCAGGTAGGCGGGGTTCTCGTCGGAGGCGTTGCGGGTGATCTCCTTGCCCTCGATGGTGCGGGTGACGCGCCCGGTGAAGCTCTCGGCCACCTTGCCCTCGCCCGTGCCGTTGCCCCAGTTCCAGGCAACCCGGCTGCCCTTTCCGTATCTCTGCGTCATGGCGATCCTCCGTGCCCCCGGCCCTACGGGCGATCCGCCCGGCCGGACCTATGGCCACGCCGGCCGCGAAGGCGCATATAGGGGCTGTCTCAAGCTTCACCCGGACGCGCGCGATGACCATCGTTCCCTTCCACAAGATGAACGGGCTCGGCAACGAGATCGCCGTGGTCGACCTGCGCGACCTGCCCGAGAGCCCCAAGGCCGTCGTCGCGGCGCTGGCGGGGAAGGACGGCCTGTCCTTCGACCAGGCGATGGTCCTCGTGCCGCCGCAGAGCGAGGGCACCGACGCCTATGTCGAGATCTTCAACGTCGACGGCTCGCGCGCCGGCGCGTGCGGCAACGGCACGCGCTGCATCGCCGACTACGTGATGCGCCGCGAGGGCAAGGACACCGCGGACTTCCAGACGAGCGGCGGGCTGCTGGCCTGCCGGCGCGAGGAGGGCGGCCTGATCTCGGTCGACATGGGGCGGCCGAGATTCGCCTGGAACGAGATCCCGCTGTCGGAGAACTTCGCGGACACGCGCTTCATCGAGTTCGAGGTCGGCCCGCGCGGCGCGCCGATCCTGCATTCGCCGGCCGCCGTGAATGTCGGCAACCCGCACGTCGTCTTCTTCGTCGACGACCTCGACGCCGTCGATCTCGGCGCCGTGGGGCCGATGATCGAGTACCACCCGATGTTTCCCGAGCGGGTCAACGTGTCGCTCGCGCGGGTGACGGCGCCGGACCGGCTGCGTCTCAAGGTCTGGGAGCGTGGCGCCGGCCTGACGCAGGCCTGCGGCTCGGCCGCCTGCGCCGCCGCCGTGTCCGCCGTGCGCCGCCGCCTCACCGGCCGCTCGGTCGACGTGGAGCTTCCGGGAGGAGAGTTGCACGTGCTCTGGCGCCAGGACGACGATCACATCGTCATGACCGGGCCGGTGACCTACGAATATGAAGATGAAGCGGACACGAAGTCTTCATCCATACCTGCCTGAGCGAAGGTAACCTTCCCGACGATACCGGAACGCCTCTTCCGAGGGCCTCGTTGACAGCGCGAGAGGGCGACAAGCCCCCCGCTTTCAACGACCAGAGGAGATGCGACCATGAAACGCCTGATGCAGACCACCGCCATGCTGGCCGCGCTGGGCGCCGGTATCGGTGCCGCGCAGGCCGCGGGCAATCCCGACTACGGCGCGTGCGACACGAACTACAAGGCCGTCGACACCGACGGCGACGGCACGGTCACCAGGCAGGAGGCCCAGAAGGCCGCCGAGTACGAGTTCGGCCGCCTCGACCGGGACGGAAACGGCGAGATCTCGCGCACCGAGTGGAAGAACTGCTCCGGCGTCGTCTTCCTGAAGCAGGCCTTCAAGAACGGTGATGGCGACCGGTCGACCGGCACTCAGGCGAGCGCCGACACCGAGGCCGGCGGCACGCAGGGCAGCCAGTCGAACTCGGGCGACCAGACCGCCATGAACGATTCGGCCTCCGGCTCGACCTCGACGTCGTCCTCGAAGGCCGGGACGCTGCCGACGATCGGCGAGTACACCGAGAAGTCGTTCGGCGACGCCGACACCGACAAGAGCGGCGACGTCGACCGCGACGAGGCGGCCGCCTGGGCGCAGAAGTCGTTCCACGACCGCGAGGACCTGTCGAAGCAGGCCCTGCGCGACCAGAAGAGCGGCGACACGAAGTCGGGCGACACGACCGGCGCCGACCATTCCGGCAACATGCAGGCCAGCGTCAGCGGCACGGGCAACGGTGCCGGCGCCTCCGGCGAGGAGCAGGCGGCCCGCATCGGCGGCAACGTGTTCGCCTCGATGGACACCGACCACAACGGCCGCGTCAGCCGCGAGGAGTGGACGAAGCAGGACGGGCAGCACGACTTCAACCGCTTCTCCGCCATGGACAAGGACCACAACGGCATCCTGAGCGAGAACGAGTGGAGCTCGGCCATGGCCGATTCCTACACGCAGGCGCAGAACGAGGCGAAGGGCCAGCCGGTCACCGTCTGGGAGTTCTGGTACTTCATGTGACGCGCCGAGGCGCCCAACGCCCCGCGAACGACATGCCGCCGCCGGCCCCGCCGGCGGCGGTTTTTCGTGGGCTCGCTTTGCGGCCGGCCGCCTCGGCGCGTATATGGGCCATGGCCGAAGCGCCCGGGCCCGGGCGCATGGCCGCATCTTCTCTCCTCGCGGGACGGAATGGTCGAAATCGTCACCTTCGGTTGCCGGCTCAACATCGTGGAGTCGGAGATCATGCGGACGGCCGCCGAGACGGCCGGCCTCGACGACGCGGTGCTGGTCAACACCTGCGCCGTGACCGGGGAAGCGGTGCGCCAGGCGCGCCAGGCCGTGCGGCGGCTGCGCCGGGAGCACCCGCACGCGCGCCTCGTCGTCACCGGCTGCGCGGCCCAGACCGAGCCGGAGACCTTCGCGGCGATGGAGGAGGTCGACCTCGTCCTCGGCAACCGCGAGAAGACCAGGGCGGAGAGCTACGCCCCGTTCGGCCTCGGCGCCGAGGAGAAGGTGCGGGTCGCCGACATCTTCGCGGTGGAGGAGACGGCGGGCCATCTGCTCGAGGGCTTCGAAGGCCGCACGCGGGCCTTCCTGCAGGTGCAGAACGGCTGCGACCATCGCTGCACCTTCTGCATCATTCCCTACGGCCGCGGCAATTCCCGCTCCGTGCCGATGGGCGCTGTGGTCGGGCAGGCGCGAGATCTCGTGGCGCAGGGCTATGCCGAGATCGTGCTGACCGGCGTCGACCTGACGTCCTATGGCGGCGACCTGCCGGGGCGGCCGCGCCTCGGCACGCTGGTCCGCGCGCTCCTGCGGCACGTGCCGGAGCTGAGGCGGCTCAGGATCTCGTCGATCGATTCCGTCGAGGTCGACGGCGAACTGATGCGGGCGCTGCGCGACGAGGAGCGGCTGATGCCGCATCTCCACCTGTCGCTGCAGCACGGCCACGACATGATCCTGAAGCGCATGAAGCGGCGCCATTCGCGCGACGACGCCATCCGCTTCTGCGACGAGGTGCGCAGCCTGCGGCCGGACATCGTGTTCGGCGCCGACCTGATCGCCGGCTTTCCGACGGAAACGGACGAGATGTTCAGGGGCTCCCTCTCGATCGTCGACGCCTGCGGCATCTCGCGGCTGCACGTCTTCCCGTTCTCGCCGCGGGCCGGCACGCCGGCCGCCCGGATGCCGCAGCTCGACCGCCGGCTGGTGAAGGAGCGGGCGGCGGCGCTGCGCGAGCATGGCGCGCGGCGGCTTCGTGCCCATATGCAGGGGGAGGTCGGCCGGAGACGCGACGTGCTCGCCGAGCGCGGCGGACGCGGCCGCACCGAGCATTTCACGCCGGTCCGGATCGAGGGCGTGGCGGCCGGCGAGATCGTCGCCGCCACCATCACCGGCCATGACGGCAAGACGCTGGAGGCAACCGCTTCATGAGCGCGGACGAGAAGAAGCGCGGCTGGCTCGGCCGCCTGTTCGGCGGCAAGGGCGAGGAGGCGGAGACGCCGGCCGGGCCCGCGGCGCCGGAGGAGGCGGCCGAGGACGAACGGCCGGCCGGGCAGGAAGTGCCGGCGCAAGACCTGCCGGCGCAAGACCTACCGGCGCAAGACCTGCCGGCCGAGGAGGCCGAGCTCGAGACGCAGGCCGATCGCGGCGAGCTGGCGGACGAGGCCGAGGAACCGGCCGGCGGGCCCGAGCGCGCGCCGGAGGTGACGGAGACCGCGAGCGAGGCCCAGGCGCGCGTCGAGGAGGTGCGGCAGCCCGAGGCGGTGGCCGAAGCGGTGGCCCAAGACACCGCGACCGCGCCCGCGGAGGCCGCCGAGGTCGAGCCCGAGGCGAGCCCCGGCGCGATCGAGCTCGAGACGCAGGCCGACCACGACGAGCTGACGCCCGAGGAGCCGGCGCCCGCGCCCGCCCCGACCGTCGAGCCGGCGCCCGCCGGGCCGAAGAAGTCCTGGCTCCGGCGCCTGCGCGAGGGCCTGTCGCGCTCCTCGAGCGCGCTGGGGCAGTCGATCACCGGGCTCGTGCGCAAGCGCAAGCTCGACGACGAGATGCTGCAGGACCTCGAGGACGCGCTGATCCAGGCCGACCTCGGCGTCGAGACGGCGATGAAGATCACCGAGGAGCTGGCGCGGCGGCGCTACGACAAGGAGGTCTCGGCCGAGGAGGTGCGCGCGGTGCTCTCCGAGGAGGTCGAGAAGGTGCTGGCGCCGGTGACGAAGCCGTTCGCGCCGGACTGGTCGCACAAGCCGCACGTCGTGCTGATGGTCGGCGTCAACGGCTCCGGCAAGACGACGACGATCGGCAAGATGGCCGCCAAGCTGCGCGCCGACGGCAAGCGCGTCGTGCTCGGCGCCGGCGACACGTTCCGCGCCGCCGCGATCGAGCAGCTCAAGGTGTGGGGCGAGCGCACGGGCGCGACCGTCGTCGCGAAGGCGCAAGGCTCCGACGCCTCGGCGGTGGCCTGGGAGGCGCTCGACACGGCCCGAAAGGAAGGCGCCGACATCGCGCTGATCGACACGGCCGGGCGCCTGCAGAACAAGTCGCACCTGATGGACGAGCTGACCAAGATCGTCCGCACCATAAAGAAGCAGGACGAGACGGCGCCGCACGACGTGATCCTCGTGCTCGACGCGACGACGGGCCAGAACGCGATGCAGCAGGTCGAGATCTTCCGCCAGGTCTGCGGCGTCACCGGCCTCGTCATGACGAAGCTCGACGGCACGGCGCGCGGCGGCATCCTGGTCGCGATCTCGGCCAAGCACGAGCTGCCGGTGCACGCGATCGGCATCGGCGAGGGCGTCGAGGATCTCGAGCCGTTCGACGCCGGCGATTTCGCGCGGGCGATCGCGGGCGTCGCGGAATAAGAGGCATCGCGTCCCGTTCGGGCCGCAAAGTCGCGCTAGAGCATGGTCGCGAAAAGTTGCAGACTTTTCGGGACAGGCCCATGCGGCGCAGCAAGATATCGATGCCGAACGTGAAGCGGCATCCGACTGCGGAGAGCTATCGATGAGCGAGACGACGACCACCACCGCCGGCCAGGCGCAGCCGGAATGGCTGAAGCCGCTGCTCGAGCTCGGGCCGCTCGTCGTCTTCTTCCTGCTCAACTGGAAGATCGGCATCTTCTGGGCGACCGGCGGCTTCATGATCGCCACGGTGGCGGCGCTCGGCGCGTCCTGGCTGATCCTCAGGAAGGTGCCGGTGATGCCGCTCTTCACGGCGGCCTTCGTGCTGGTGTTCGGGGGCCTGACGCTGTGGCTGCAGGACGACACGTTCATCAAGCTCAAGCCGACGCTGACCAACGTCGCCTTCGCCGGCATCCTGTGGCTCGGCCTCGCCTTCGACAAGCCGCTCCTGAAATACGCCTTCGGCTCGGTCTTCGAGATGACCCGCGAGGGCTGGCGCATCTGCACGATCCGCTGGTCGGTGTTCTTCCTCGTCCTCGCGGTGATCAACGAGATCGTCTGGCGCAACTTCTCGACCGACACCTGGGTCGCCTTCAAGGTGTTCGGCATCATGCCGCTCACCTTCCTCTTCGCCGCCGCCCAGATCCCGCTCCTCAACCGCTACGCGATCGAGCCGGAGGGCGAGAAGGAAGGCGCCTGAGGCGAAAGGGGCCGACGACGGTCCCGGGCGCCCGCAGGCACCCGCCCGTTCCCGCGAAAGCGCGAATCCGTGCCGCCCGGGCGGCGTCTCGTCCGGCTCGAGCCCAATTCCCCCGCCGCGACGGATCGGTTATCGTCGGGCCTCTCCCCGCGCCGGGATCCCGCCGCATCCTCCACCAGTCGAAGAGACCACCATGACGCTCGCCACCGGCAGCCTGTTTCTCGCCATTCCAGGCCCCACCCCCGTTCCGGAGGAGGTGCTGCGGGCCATGCACCGCCCGGTCATCGAGATCTATGCCGGCGAGATCGTCGAGACGACGCAGAGCTGCCTCCAGGACCTGAAGAAGGTCTTCCGCACCGAGCACGAGACCTTCATCTACGCCGCCAACGGCCACGGCTCGTGGGAGGCCGCGCTGACCAACGTGCTGTCGCGCGGCGACAAGGTGCTCGTCTGCGAATCCGGCCGCTTCGCGCACAACTGGGGCGTGATGGCCGACGTGATGGGCGTCGACGTCGAGACGCTGCCCGGCAGCTGGACCGCCGCCGTCGATCCCGACGCGCTGGAGGCCCGGCTGAAGGCCGACACGAACCACGAGATCAAGGCCGTGCTCGTGGTGCAGATCGACACCGCCTCGGGCGTCCAGAACGACGTGCTGGCGATGCGCCGGGCGATCGACGCGGCCGGCCATCCCGCGCTCTACATGGTCGACCTCATCGCCTCGCTCGGCTGCGTGCCCTTCGAGATGGACGCCTGGGGCGTCGACGTCGCCGTCGCGGCGGCGCAGAAGGGCCTGATGATGTCGCCCGGCCTGTCCTTCGTCGCGGCCGGGCCGAAGGCGCTGAAGGTGCACAAGACCGCCGACCTGCGCACCCGCTACTGGGACTGGACCGAGCGGATGGGCGACATCCCCTACCAGAAGCATTGCGGCACCGCGCCGGTGCACCTGATGCTGGGCCTCCGGAAGTCGCTCGACCTGCTGCTGGAGGAGGGCCTCGAGAACGTCTGGCAGCGCCACAGGCTGCTGGCGCGGGCGGTCCGCGCGGCGGTGACGGAATGGGCGAAGTCCGACGCGATCGCCTTCAGCATCGCCGATCCCGAAGAGCGCTCGAACTCCGTGACGACGATCCTCACGAGCGACGCCTGCGACCCGGCGGCCCTGCGCGACTGGCTGACGACGACGACGAACGTGACGCTCGGCATCGGCATCGGCGACCTCAAGGGCAAGGCGATCCGCATCGCCCACATGGGCTACTGCAACGCGCCGACGATCCTCGGCACGCTGTCGGCCGTCGAGCTCGCCTTCAAGACGCTCGGCATCCCGCACGGCGCGGGCGGCGTGCAGGCGGCGATCGAGAGCCTGGCGGCCGACCTGAAGGCGGGCCCGGCGACGTGAGCGCGCCGCGCGTCCGGCGCGCCGCCGCCGCGGACGCCGAGGCGCTCGCCGCCCTGTCCCGCGCCTTCAGCCTGCACCAGGGCGACCCGGTGGAGCACCTGACGCGGGACGCCATCCTGCGCGACATGGTCGGCCCGGATGCCTGGGTCGACACGTGGGTCGCCGAGCTCGACGGCGAGGTCGTCGGCTTCGCCTCGTGCCACGTCGCCTACGAGGCGGCCTATGCCGCGCGTGGCCTCCACATCGTCGACCTCTATGTCGACAGCGAGGTGCGCGGCCGCGGCATCGGCAAGCGCCTGATAGGCGCGGTGTGCCGCGAGGCGAAGGCACGCGGGCTCGCCTATGTCTGGTGGGTGTCGCGCACGTGGAACACGCAGGCGCAGGCCATGTATGACGCGATCGGCGCGCGCCGCGAGGACCTCGTCTCGCACTGGGTGGCCGACGAGGCGTTCGAGGCGCTGGCGAAGGACGCAGCCGACTGAGGCGCCGCCGCTACTGCGGCAGGAGCGGCCCGCGCGTCGCGCCCGGGCGGCGCGGCCGCAGGCCGAGGCCCGCGTTCTCGACCATCATCAGCTCGCCGACATTCTCCGAGGTGAGGTAGCCGGCGAGGCGGCCCTGGCCGTCGACGACGCCGACCGCCGGCGCGCCGCGGCCCTGCAGCAGGCGCAGCGCCTCCTCGAGGCGGGCGCCGAGCGGCACGGTCGGCACCTGCGTCATCGCCTCGATCACCGGCGTGCGCGGCCCCGAGCCCGACAGCGCCTCGATCATCGCGTTGCGCGTCAGGATGCCGCGCAGCCGCTGGCCGCCGTCGAGCACCGGGAACTCGTGCTGCGTCGTGCGCAGGAGAAGCTCGGCCGCGTCGGCGACGGTGGCGTTCGGGCCGAGCGCCTCGAAGCGGGTGATCATCGCGTCGCCGGCGCCGAGATGGCGCGACACGTCCTGCAGGCCCACCGACTGCGCCTCGGCCGTGGCGGCGAGGTAGACGAAGATCGCGATGAACAACAGCATCGGGTTGCCCATCAGGCCGAAGAAGCCGAACACGAAGGCCAGCGCCTGGCCGACCCTGGCGGCGAGGTTCGTCGCCTGGGGGCGGGGATACCAGAAGGCGAGGATCGCCCGCAGGACGCGGCCGCCGTCCATCGGGAAGGCGGGGATCAGGTTGAACAGCACGAGGAAGATGTTCACCGAGGCGAGCCGCACGAGGAAGCCGACGCCCGGATCCTCGAGCCGCTGCAGCGCCTGGACGTCGAAGCGGGCGTTCATGAAGGCGATGAGCAGCGCGGCGATGACGACGTTCACGGCCGGCCCGGCCAGCGCGACGACGATCTCCTGGCGCGGGTTCTCCGGCATGCGCTCGAGCCGCGCGAGGCCGCCGATCGGCAGCAGCGTGATGTCGGGCGTCCTGATGCCGTAGCGGCGTGCCGCGATGGCATGGCCGAACTCGTGCGCGACGACGCAGGCGAAGATCGCGACGATGAAGCCCACGCCCTCGATCGCCGCCGGCATGCCGCCCGTCTGGTAGTGGGCGATGCCGATCCAGGCGAGCAGCAGGAAGAAGGTGACGTGGATCCGGACCTCGCTGCCGAACAGCCGGCCGATCGGGAAAGACCATGACATGACGCGTGACTCGGGGTGGCCGCGGGAGCGTTCTGGAGGCGTGAGCCTACGAGGCTGAGGTGGCGAGCGCCGTGAGGCAGATCAAGATGGCGGTCGCCGCCTTGCCCCCGGCTAGACCAGCATGTCCGGCCGGAAGAGGTCGCTCTTGTCGACGGTCTCGCCCGACAGCATGAAGACGCCGCCGCCGGTGTAGTGGATCGTCCGGGGATGCGCCGGCTCCGGCGCGACATGCGCCTTCACCACCTCGAAGACGAAGAAGTTGTGGCTGTCGACGAGCGCGGCCTCCTGCAGCACGCACTCGAAGCTCGCATGGCACTCGGCGATGAGCGGCGCGGAGACGCGGTCGGCCGGCTCGGGCGTCAGCCCGAAGCGCGCGAACTTGTCGACGTCGCGGCCGGACGTGTTGCCGATCCCCACGACCTCGTCGATCAACGCGGCGGTGGGCAGGTTGATGACGCACTCCCCGGAGTCGCGGACCAGGCCGAAGGAATGGTTGCCGGCGGAGATCATGCAGCCGACGAGCGAGGGCGCGAACTCCATCACGGTCTGCCAGCCGAGCGTCATGACGTTGCGCTCGTCGCCGGCGGCCGACGAGACGAGGACGATCGGCCCCGGCTCCAGATAGCGGCGCACGCCCGACACCTCGAAATCGGCCTTCTCGATCCTGTCGGCCATCGCCTGCCTCCTGCCGTTTCGATCCGCCAAGCCGATCACGAACGGCCGCGGCAGGCAAACGCGGCCGGGCGCCGCGCGAGAGACGACGGCATGTCCCCGGGAGCGCCGCCCCCGGGGACCCTGTCGTTGCCCGCCGGCCGTCAGGCCATCTCGGGGTCGAGGTCGATCGACCACAGCGCGTTGTCGTCGGTGTCGCGCAGCGTCACCGTCATGACCCGGGTGTCGGCCGAGATGTTGACGTGGCCGAAGAACTGGTAGCCCTCCGACGGCGCCAGGTTGGCCTTGCCCTCCGGCGGCGCCTTCACGAACTTCAGCTCCGGGCCGAACGTGTCGTCGAGGTCGTTCGGGCCGAACGTGCCGGCGTGGATCGGGCCGGAGACGAACTCCCAGAACGGGGCGAAGTCCTGGAACTTCGCCTTGTCGGGGTTGTAGTGGTGCGCCGCCGCGTAGTGCACGTCGGCCGTCAGCCACACGGTGTTCTTCACGCCGGCGTGCTTGATGAAGGACAGAAGGCCCGCGATCTCGAGCTCGCGGCCGAGCGGCTTGCCGGGATCGCCCTGCGCGACGGCTTCCGTCCACTTCGTGCCGTCCTTCAGCGTGTCGTTGACGACGAGGCCGATCGGCATGTCGGCGGCGATCACCTTCCACGTCGCCTTCGATGCCGTCAGCTCGCGCTTCAGCCAGTCGAGCTGGTCCCTGCCGAGGAACACCGTCTCCGGCCCCTCTTCGGTCTGCATGTTCCTGTTGTTCGGGCCGCGATAGGTCCGCATGTCGAGGAAGAACACGTCGAGCAGCGGGCCGTAGCCGACCTTGCGGTAGACGCGCTGCGGCTCGGCCAGCGGCGTGGCGATCGGCATGTACTCGTGGAAGGCGCGGGCGGCGCGGGCGGCGAGCTGCTCGATCGACTTGACCTGGTAGCGGTCGTCGTCGGCGAGCGGCTTGGAGGCCGACCAGTTGTTCATCACCTCGTGGTCGTCCCACTGCGTCAGCACCGGCACGTTCGAGTAGAGCTCGCGGACGTTGGCGTCCATGAAGTTGTACTTGTACTGGCCGCGGAACTCGTCGAGCGTCTCGGCGACCTTCGATTTTTCCGGCGTCACGATGTTCTTCCACATCGTGCCGTCCGGCAGCTCGACCTCCTCCTTCATCGGGCCGTCGGCATAGATGTTGTCGCCGGAGTGGATGAAGAAGTCGGGCCGGTGCTTGTACATCGTCGCATAGGCCTTCATGCCGCCGCGGCTCTCGTCGATGCCCCAGCCCTGGCCGCACGTGTCGCCCGACCAGGTGAAGGAGACGTCGCGCAGGCCCTGCGGCGCGGTGCGCAGGCGGCCGACCAGCGGCTCGCCCTCGACGTTGATCTCGGCGAGATCCATCGTGCGGGCGCGGTAGAAGATCTCCTGGTCGGCGGGCAGGCCCTCGGCGAGGATCTTCACGGTGTGGTCGGTGTCGGGCAGGGCGTCGACCGCCGGCAGGGCCCGGGCGTCCTTGAAGCTCTCCGTCGTCGACCACTCGAACACGACCCTGGCCGGCCGGTCGGTGCGGGTCCACAGCACGGCGCTGTCGGCGCCGATGTCGCCCGACTGCAGGCCGTGCGCGAGCGCGGGGCGGTCGGCCGCGCGCGAGATGCGCGGAAAGAAGATCCCGCCGGGGCTCGCGGCGAGCGCGCCGCCGGCGGCGGCGCCGGCCAGGAAGCGGCGCCTGGTGGTCGAAATCACGGGACGAGTCATCTGCTTGTTCCCCCTCCGGTTGAAGTTCAGCGCCGTCTCCTTACGCGGCTTGCGTGACGGGCCGTTCGCATCCGGATGACGGAACGGTCGCGGCTGCATGACGCTTCGAGAGGAGGCCCGGCGCGCGGCCATGACAGCCATGCGCCCGCCGCGCTTGACCGGATCGGCCTGCCGGTCATTTAATAAGGCTGCCTTACTATAAGGACTGCCATGAACGTCCATTCGCCCGATCTTCCGCTCGGCTTCGCGCTCGTCGAGGTGACGCGGCTGTTCCGCTCCCATATCGACCGCGCGCTCGAGAGCGCCGGCCTCGGCCTCACCGCCGGCGAGGCGCGCACGCTGTCCTATGCGCACCAGTATGCCGGCCTGCGCCAGAACGCGCTGGCCGAGCGGATGGGCGTCGAGCCGATGACGCTCGTCGGCTATCTCGACCGGCTCGAGGGGCGCGGCCTCCTGCGGCGCGAGCCGGACCCTTCCGACCGGCGCGCGAAGATCGTCGTCGTCACCGGCGAGGCGGTGCCGACGCTCGCCGAGATCCGCAACGCCACCGCCGCGGTTCGCCGCGAGGCGACGCACGGCCTGCCGGCGGAGGAGCTTCAGGTCCTGCGCCGGGCGCTCGGGCTGATGCGCGACAACCTGTCTTCGGCGAAGGGAGGGGCGGCGTGAGCCCGGCCATGAGCGAGATGCGCATGGCGCTGATCGGCGCCCTGCTGGTGGCCCTCGGGCCGATTTCCATGGCGCTCTACACGCCGGCCATGCCGACGCTGGTGGCCGCCTACGGCGCCGATCCCGCCTCGGTGAAGCTGACGCTCACCGTCTATTTCGCGGGCTTCGCCTTCGCGCAGCTGCTCTGCGGGCCGCTGTCGGACGCCTATGGGCGGCGCCGCGTGTCCATCGTCTTCTTCGCGATCTATCTCGTCGGCAGCGCCATCGCGACCTTCTCCGGCTCGATCGGCTGGCTGCTCGTCGCCCGTTCCGTGCAGGGCATCGGGGCGGCGGCCGGCATATCGATCTCGCGCGCCATGGTGCGCGACCAGTTCACCGGGCAGGCCTCGGCCCGCATCCTCAACCTGATCGGCATCATGCTCGGCGTCGCGCCGGCGCTGGCGCCGACGCTCGGCGGCACGCTCTTGTCGCTCGCCGGCTGGCACTCGCTCTTCGTCGTCATGCTGATCTACGGCGCCATCGCGGTCACCCTCGCCGCGGCGATGCCCGAGACGCATCCGTCGCCCGACCCGAGCCTCGCGCGGCCGGGGCGCCTCGCCCGCAGCTACGCGGCGCTCGTCTCGAGCGCCTCCTTCATGCGCGCCTCCCTCGTCATCGGGGCGACGCTCGGCGGCATCTACACGCTCGCCTCGATCCTGCCCTTCGTGATGATCGACGAGGTCGGCCTCGCGCCGGCGACGTTCGGCCTGACGA
Source organism: uncultured Alphaproteobacteria bacterium (assembly GCA_963816555.1). GTDB lineage: Bacteria > Pseudomonadota > Alphaproteobacteria > Rhizobiales > Tepidamorphaceae > Lutibaculum. The sequence continues at coordinate 95,175 of CAWFLD010000020.1, forward strand.
TGATGCTGCAGACCGGCTCCTACATCGTCGCCTCGCTCATCACGCAGCGCCTGCTCAGGACCTGGGACGCGGCGGCGCTGGTGCCGGTCGGCCTCGGCTTCGTCGGCGTCGCGGCGTGCCTGATGGTCGTGGTGCTGCGGGTCGCCGAGCCCGGCGTGCTGACGGTGATGGGGCCCGGTGGCGATCTGGGCCTTCGGCATCGGCCTGATCATGCCGGGCGCGACCACGGCGGCGATGGCGAACTTCCCGCTGATCGCCGGCGCCGCCTCGGCGCTGATGGGCTTCATCCAGATCGGCGGCGGCCTGTTCGGCTCGATGGTGGCGAGCCTGTTCCCGGACCCGGTCGCCGCGATGACGACCGTCATCCCGGCGATGGCGCTGGTCTCGATCGCCGCCCATGTCGGCCTCAGGCGCGCCCAGGCGCGCGAGGAGCGCCTCGACCCGGCGAAATACGAGCTGATGTCGGCCACCGACCCGGCGGGCTATGTCGGGCCGCCGGCCAAGCGCCTCGCCGGCGCCGTGCGCGAGGTCGAGAAGGACGTGCGGACCGCGGCCGAGTAGGCCGCTGTCCTCACGGCAGCGTCTCGCACCGCTCCAGGTCGACGCGCTCGCCCGCGCCGCGGTCGAGCGTCACGTTGCGCGGCTTCGCCTCGTCCTGGCTGCCGTCGACGCTCCACGTCTCGTCGCGGCCGTCGCAGGAGAGCTCGATGGTGAGGACGCCGTTCTTCACGTCGCTCGACTTCACCTCGCAGTCGCCCTTGGGGCCGCTCACCGCCGTCTCGGAGATCGTCAGGGCCTGCGCCTCGCACTGGTCCTGCGAGCGCGCCCACTTGCCGGCGATCGCGGCAAGGGCGGGCGAGCCGTCGCCGAGATCGACCTCGCCGACCTTCTCGGCGTCGGCGGCGTCCTCGGCCTCCGGCTCCTGGACGGGCCCGTTCATGTCCTGCGGCGCGGTCGCCGACGACGCGCCCGAGGCGTCCGCGCCGGCGGAGGCCGATTGCCCGGCGCCGTCGGCCGGCGCCTCAGCGGGAGCCTCGTCGGTTGCCTCGTCGGGTGCCTCTTGCGGTGCCGCCTGCTGCGCGGAGGACTGCTCCGCCGGCTCGGCCTGCGAGGTGTCCTGCGACTGGTCGCCGTCGTCGCAGGCCGAAAGGCCGAGCACCGCCGCGACCGAACAGGCCAGTGCGATCGTTCTGAAAGTCATGTCCGCGCTCTCCGAAGCGACAAGTCTTGTCGCCCGTTCAACGCCGGGGCGGCGGCTCGGTTCGGAGGCGCACCCGCGAAGTTTGCCGCCGGGCGGTCAGCCCTTCAGCCGGTCGCGCATGGCGAGCGTGCGCAGCCTGCAGCGCGTTGAGGCGGATGAAGCCCGCCGCGTCGCGCTGGTCGTAGGCGCCGCGGTCGTCCTCGAAGGTGACGAGCGCGTCGTCGTAGAGCGACTGCTCGCTCGCCCGGCCGGTGACGATGACGTTGCCCTTGTAGAGCTTGAGCCGCACCGTGCCCTCGACCTTCTCCTGGCTCTTGTCGACGAGCGCCTGCAGCATCTCGCGCTCGGGCGCGAACCAGAAGCCGTTGTAGACGAGCTCGGCGTAGCGCGGCATCAGCTCGTCCTTGAGGTGGGCGGCGCCGCGGTCGAGCGTGATCGATTCCATCGCGCGGTGGGCGACCGACAGGATCGTGCCGCCCGGCGTCTCGTAGATGCCGCGCGACTTCATGCCGACGAAGCGGTTCTCGACGAGGTCGACGCGGCCGATGCCGTTGTCGCGGCCGAGCTCGTTCAGCACGCCGAGCAGCGAGGCCGGGCGTCATCTCGCGGCCGTCGATCGACACGGGATCGCCGGCCTTGAAGCCGATCTCGATCTCGGTCGCCTGGTCCGGCGCCTCCTCCGGCGACACGCGTGCGCTGGAAGACGTAGGGCGGCGGCGCCTCGTTCGGGTCCTCGAGCACCTTGCCCTCCGAGGAGGAGTGCAGGAGGTTGGCGTCGACCGAGAACGGCGCCTCGCCGCGCTTGTCCTTCGTCACCGTGATCTGGTGCTTCTCGGCGAACTCGATGAGGTCGGTGCGCGACTTGAAGTCCCACTCGCGCCACGGCGCGATCACCTTGATGTCGGGGTCGAGCGCGTAGGCGGCGAGCTCGAAGCGCACCTGGTCGTTGCCCTTGCCGGTGGCGCCGTGGGCGATCGCGTCGGCGCCCGTCTCGTGGGCGATCTCGACGAGGCGCTTGGCGATCAGCGGCCGGGCGATCGAGGTGCCGAGCAGGTAGACGCCCTCGTAGAGCGCGTTCATGCGGAACATCGGGAAGACGAAGTCGCGGACGAACTCCTCGCGGAGATCCTCGATGTAGATCTGCTCGATGCCGAGCATCTCGGCCTTGCGGCGGGCCGGCTCGAGCTCCTCGCCCTGGCCCAGGTCGGCGGTGAAGGTGACGACCTCCGCGCCGTACTCGGTCTGCAGCCACTTGAGGATGATCGAGGTGTCGAGGCCGCCGGAATAGGCGAGCACGACCTTCTTGACGTCCGACATCATGTCCCCCGGGGAAACGGGCCGGCGCGGTGCGCGGGCCGGGATTGGGCTTTCCGCGGCTTATAGGACGCCCGCCGCGGGGCCGCAAGCGCGCCGCGGCGGCCGCACCTGCGCCGCGGGTCAGCCGCCCGCCTGCCAGTGCTTCACGGATTCGAGCGGCCACAGCAGCATCAGCACGTTGAGGGTGAGGTTGTCGCGGATCGTGAGGCCGACCCAGATCTCGAGGCCGACCGCGATGGCCACCGTCGCGAGCACCGGCAGCCGCCACGCCAGGAAGAACCCGGCGGCCATGAAGAGGATGTCGCACATCGAGTTGAGGATCGAGTCGCCGTGATAGTCGAGCGACACGGTCTGCTCGCGGTAGCGGTCGATGATCCAGTCGGTGTTCTCGACGATCTCCCACGAGCACTCGATGCCGAGCGCCAGCACGAGGCGTGTGCCGAGCGACAGCCGCCGGCGGAACGGCCACAGCGCCGCGTAGAAGATGAAGCCGTGGATGACGTGGGAGAACGAGTACCAGTCGCTGATGTGCTGCGAGTTGCCGGGCCCGTCGGGCCGGCCGTACCACAGGAGCACCTCGCCGCACTCGCAGATCGGCACGCGCCCCATCAGGAACTGGACGAGCGCGGTCGCGGCCAGGAGCGCGAGCGAGACGAGGACGGTCGTGCGGGTCGATCTCACCTGGTGGTCTCCTGGGGGTGGGCTGGGGGATGGGCCGGGGCGATGAACGCGGGATGAACGGGTGAATCACGGGAGGTTCAAGCGCTCCCTGCTCTCCTGCCCGCCATGTCAGGTAAGCCCGGAAGTTCCAATCCCGCCCGTGCCGGCGAAACCGAGCAGCACCAGCGGGACGCCGTGGAGGCGGAGCTCGACGCCGCCGCCGAGGAGGCGCACCGCATGGTGGTGCGGCTCGGCGCGCTCGTCGAAGTCGCCCGCCGGGTCGAGACCGGCGGCGGCTCCGGCGAGGATCCTCAGGAGTGACCCGCCGGATCGAGCGTGCCGTCGTCCGCCCGCGCCTCGCGCAGGATGAAGTAGATGTTGCGCGCGTAGATCAGCAGGCCCGCGGCCTGGCCGGCGATGAACACCGGGTCCTGGCGGTAGATCGCGTAGGCCAGAAGCGTCGCGCCGCCGAGCACGGAGAAGAACCAGAAGGCGTTCGGGATGATGCTCTTGCGCACCCGCTCGCTGGCGATCCACTGCACGAGGAAGCGGGCCGAGAAGAAGATCTGGCCGATAAACCCGACCCCGAGCCAGACGTGTTCGGCGTTCATTCGTCGTCGTCCTTCAGATGTGCCGCACGGGCTGCCGCCGCCGGCGCCGGCGTGTCAGCCACGCGACGCCGAACAGGTCCGGGACGCCGACGGCCAGCCTGTCCCAGATGCCGTAGTTCGACGTGCCCTTGAGGCGCGGCCGGTCGACCACGTCGACATGCGCGATGCGCCAGCCGTCGGCGAGCACCAGCGCGGGCAGGAAACGGTGCATGGCGTCGAAATAGGGCAGGCCCGCCAGCGCCGCGCGGCGGCCGGCCTTGAGGCCGCAGCCGGAATCGCGCGTGCCGTCCTTCAGCATCCAGCCGCGCACCGCGTTGGCGAGCTTCGAGCCCCAGCGCTTCGACCACGACGCCTTGCGGCCGACGCGCTGGCCGGCGACGAGGCCGACCTCCGGGTCGGCGAGCGGGGCGAGAAGCTCGGGGATGAATTTCGGGTCGTTCTGGCCGTCGCCGTCGAGCGTCGCGACGAGCTCGCCGCGCGCCGCGCGCAGGCCGGTGTAGAGCGCCGCGCTCTGGCCGCAGGAGGTGCCGTGCCGGATCGTCCGCAGCGCGGGATCCTGCGCGGCGAGCTCCTCGAGCATCCGCGGCGTGTCGTCGGTCGAGCCGTCGTCGACGACGATCACCTCGTGGTCCTCGCCCGCGAGGGCCTGGTGGATCTCGGCGATCAGATCGGGCAGCGCCCCCGCCTCGTTGCGGGCCGGCACCACGACGGAGATGTGCGGCATCAGTCTTCGGACCCCGGGCCGGCGCGGCCGGCCTCGATCGGTGTGAACAGCGGTGCGGCCATAGCATGAACCGCCGCCCCCGTCGCCCGCTCAATATGCGGCACCCGGCGGCGCACGATGCGGCCGTCGGCGCGCGGCCGGAAGACGAGCTTGCGCCTGGCGCACCAGTTGCGGATCCACAGGACGCCCGCGGAGCCGAACAGCCAGGCCGCCATGACGTCGCTCGGATAATGGTCGAGCACCATGACCCGGCTCGTCGCGATGACGATCGGGAAGGACAGGAAGAACGCCCAGTAGCGCGGCCACAGCGCGGTGAGGGCGATGGCCAGCGTGATGGCGTTCGTCGTGTGGCCGGACGGGAAGCTCTGGAAATGGGCGTCGAAGGCGAAGCCGGTGATGTCGAAGATCCCGGTGCTGCCGGGGACGCCCGGCCGCGCCCGCCCGACGACGACCTTCAGCAGCGTGACGAGCAGGCCGGGGATGGCGACCGAGGCCATGACGAAGCCGAGCCGCATGCCCCAGTGGTGCAGCACGGCGCGCACCCGGAGCGGCCACTGGAAGCCCGAGGCTATGAGGATCGCCAGCAGCGCCAGGCCGATCGGCCACAGGAACCAGTCCGCCTTGCCGTAGCGCGTGACCCAGTAGAAGAAGCCGCGGACGCTGCGGTCGTAGGACATCGCCCAGTCGTGCGCCAGCGGATCGAGGAAGAGGAGCGCGACGAACGCGGCGATCAGCCCGAAGCCCGCGAGGTCGGCCGGCCGCGCCCAGACCGGCGGGTCGATGCCGTGCAGGGGCCGCGGGCGGCGCGTGAAGCTGCGCCGCAGATGGGCGTTCAGCCGGGCGGCGTTGCCGCGCACCGTCGCGAGGTCGAGCGCGCGCAGGCGCGCCGCGGCCGCCGAGGCGCGGGCGCCGGGGCCGTGCCGGCTCATTCCGGCCGCGTGGCGATCTGGAAGGTCAGCCATCTCGAATTGCCGATATTGATGCCCGACAGCGTCTCGTGGATCTGCGGATTGTAGCCGAGCGCCTTGGCGCGCGCGACGAAGGGCTCGAACTGCCGCTCCGTCACGATGGCGACGTGGCAGCCGTCGGCGGCGAGGAAGTCGGCCGCGGCCTTGCCGTCGCCGAAGCGGATGTCGGTGCCGATGGCGAAGATCAGGCTCGCCTCGTTGTAGCCGGCCGCCAGCACCTGCGGATGCTCGCACTGCGCCGCCGCCTTCACCGCCGCGGCGATGCGCGGGGCGACCCAGACGCTGCGGAGCTGGGGCGCGACGGTGCCGAACACGGTGGCGTAGACGAGCAGCGCCTCGACCACGAGCAGCGCTGCGGTGGAGCGGAACAGGCCGTGCGCGGCGGCGCGGGCGGCCATGAAGCCGATGGCGAGGACGACGAGCGCCAGGAGGATGGCGAGCGGCGACCAGACGCCCTCGAGATAGACGAGGGCGCCGGTGGCGCCGATCGCCACGAGGATGCCGCCGACGGCCGACGCCATCATGAAGAGCCGCGCCCAGCTCCTGTCGTCGCAGGCGCGGCCGGAGGTCAGCGCCGCCCCGGCGAGGAGCGCGATCGCCGGGTAGGTCGGCATCGTGTAGTGCGGCAGCTTGGTCACCACGATCTCGAAGACGAGGAAGGCCGGGATGATCCAGGCGAGCAGGAAGCGCGTGGCGTGCTCGCGCCGGCTGCGCCAGATCGCCGGGACCGAGGCGGCGACCAGCGCGGCGCCCGGCCAGAAGATGACCCAGAACAGCAGGAAGTGCAGCCCCGGCGGGGCGCCGTGCGTCTCCTGCCCCTCGGCGACCTTGCCGAGCATGTCGTGGCCCAGCGCCTCCTGCAGGAAGCGCCCCTGCGAGACGTGGTTGATCGCGACGAGCCACGGCACGACCATCGCCGCGGCGACGAGGATGCCGGGCAGCCAGCGCAGCCGGCCGAGCCAGCCCGCGCGGCGGTCCGCGACCGCGAGCGTGAGGATCGTCAGCCCCGAGACCATCGGCGTGATCGGCCCCTTGATGAGCACGCCGGCGCCGATGCCGACCCAGAAGAGCAGCGGCCAGCCGAAGAAGGCCTCGCGCGCCTCGCCGGCGAGGCGGCCGCCTTTGGCGTAGAGCCGCGCCAGCGCGAACTGCGCGGCCATGACGGTGGCGAGGAGGGCGGCGTCGGTCTTGGCCAGCCGGGCCTCGACGTTGACGATGACGCACGCCGCCAGCAAGGCCGCGCCGGCGAGCGCCGCCTCCGGCCCGACGAGCCGCCTGCCGAGATGGAAGGTCAGCAGCACGGCGATCGTCATGCCGATCAGCGACACGAGGCGGTAGACCCAGATCGGCGCGTCGGCGCCGTAGCCGGTCACCAGCGTCGCCGCGCTCTGCAGCCAGTAGATGCCGACCGGCTTCTTGTAGCGGCTGACGGTGTGGAAGTGCAGGTCGACATAGTCGCCGCTCTCGACCATCTGCTTCGAGGTCTGCACGAAGCGCGTCTCGTCGCGGTCGACGCCGGGGATCTGGAAGACGCCCGGCAGGAAGAGCGCGGCGCACAGCAGGACGAGCAGGAGCGACGCGCGCCAGCCGGAGGCGGCGACGGCGGTCAGCCCCGCCGCCACACGCGCCTCGCCGGGCGCGGACGCGGCGGCGCCATCCGTCCAGGCGGCCTCTTGCCCTGCCATTGCGCCTCGTCGAGCCTCGCGGTGGTGCGGCCGCCGGTCGGGCGCCGCTCGTGATCCCAGGCCGCTCTATGCCGCCTCGGCGCGGCGAGTGCAAACGCGAAAGGGGTCGCCGGCGCAGGTTCCCGGCGAGTGTCGTCGTCAGGCCTCGGCGACGAGGCGGCCGGCCTCGGCGAGGTCGCCGACGAAGCGGTCGTATTCCTGCGCGGCGCGCTGCCGGTCCGGCATGCGCAGGAGGTAGGAGGGATGCACGGTCGCGACGAAGCGGCCGCCGCCGTCGAGGTCGTGCGCCTGCCCGCGCAGCTTCGAGATCGCGATCGCCTTGCCCATGACGGACCGGATCGCCGTCGTGCCCATGGCGACCACGACCTGCGGGCGGACGAGCTCGCGCTCGATGTCGAGCCACCAGCGGCAGGCCCGGATCTCGCCGGCATCCGGCTTCTTGTGCAGCCGCCGCTTGCCGCGCGGCTCGAACTTGAAGTGCTTGACGCCATTGGTGATGTAGACGTCCTTGCGGTCGACCCCGGCGTCCGCCAGCGCCTCGTCGAGCAGCCTGCCGGCCGGCCCGACGAAGGGATGGCCCTCGATGTCCTCCCGGTCGCCCGGCTGCTCGCCGACGAGCATCAGCGGCGCGCGCGCCGGCCCCTCGCCGAACACGGTCTGGGTCGCTCCCCTGTGAAGGTCGCAGCGCGTGCAGTCGGCCGCCATGCGGCGGGCCGCCGCGAGCGAGCCGGGGCGCGGATCGTCGCTCATCCTGTGCTTCCCGTCCTTCGAGACGCCGGCGGCCGGCGATCTACCGGTCTTCGTCCTCCGGCAAACGCGGAAACCCGGGCCTGGATCCGGCCGCACCCGCATCCGTACGTGTGCAGTGCATCATTCCCCGTCTTTCGACGCACATGCGAGAGCAATTTTTAAGAGCTCTCGATCTACTTCTTCTTCCATTGGCAGCGGGGGAATCCGATCGTGCGTCTAACCATCCCTAAGAAACTTCTCATCCTGATCGCCGTCTCGGCGCTCGTCTCGACGGCGGCGATCGGCGTGCAACTGCTCTCCCTGAAGGAGCGTATCCGGGCCGACCGCGAGCAGATGCTCGTGTCGCAGGTCGACACGGCCACGACCATCGCCAAGGGCTTCGCCGAGCAAGCCCAGAAGGGCGAGATCTCCGAGGCCGAGGCGAAGCGCCTGGCGGCGTCCGCCATCCGCTCGATCCGCTACGGCAAAGGCGACTATTTCTTCGTGATGCAGGAGGACGGCCTGATGGTCGTCCATCCCAAGCCCGAGCGCGAGGGGCAGTCGTCGTGGGACGACACCGACGCCAACGGCTTCCACCAGAGCCGCGCGCTGATCGCCAGCGCCAAGGACGGCGGCGGCTTCACGAGCTATGTCTGGCCGCGCCTCGGCGAGGACGTGCCGTCGCCGAAGCTCGCCTATTCGAACCTGTTCGCGCCGTGGGGCTGGGTCATCGCGACGGGCGTCTATGTCGACGACCTGCAGGTCGTCTTCATGCACGAGCTCTACAAGTCGCTCGCCTGGCTCGCCGGCATCCTGCTCGTGCTCGCCGCCTGCGCCTGGCCGATCGCGCGGTCGATCTCGCGGCCGCTGGGGCGCGTCAACGCGGTGATGCGCGAGCTCGCCGAGGGCCACAACGGCGTCGAGGTGCCCTATGTCGGGCGCCGCGACGAGATCGGCGAGATGGCCGACGCGGTCCAGTCGTTCAAGGAGGCCGCGCTCGCCAAGGAGCGGCTCGAGGCCGAGGGCGAGGACATCCGCCGGCAGCAGCAGGCCCAGCGCGACCGGCAGGCCGCCCAGGACCAGGAGCAGACCGAGGCCCTGGAGGACTTCGTCGGCGAGATCCGCCGCGGCTTCGAGCGGCTGTCGCAGGGCGACCTGACGGTGCGCCTCGAGCGGCCGGTGGCGAGCCAGTACGAGGCGATCCGCCAGCAGTTCAACAGCTCCGTCTCGTCGCTCGAGGAGACGGTCGGCTCGGTGGTCGGCGCCATCAACTCCATCCGCTCGGGCCTCGGCGAGATCACGAGCGCGTCGAACAACCTGTCGCAGCGCACGGAGCAGCAGGCGGCGAGCCTCGAGGAGACGGTCGCCGCCCTCGGCCAGGTCACCGGCGCCGTCAACGAGACCGCGCAGGGCGCCGGCGAGGCGCAGCAGGCGGCGGAGACCGCGAAGGTCAACGCCGCGAAGGGCGGCGACATCGTCGGCCAGGCGATCGAGGCGATGAGCGGCATCGAGGAATCCTCGAAGCAGATCTCGCAGATCATCGGCGTGATCGACGAGATCGCCTTCCAGACGAACCTGCTGGCCCTGAACGCGGGCGTCGAGGCGGCGCGGGCGGGCGAGGCCGGCAAGGGCTTCGCGGTGGTCGCGCAGGAGGTCCGGGCGCTCGCCCAGCGCTCCGCCGAGGCGGCCAAGGAGATCAAGGAGCTGATCTCGCGCTCGAACGGCCAGGTGCAGACGGGCGTCGAGCTCGTCAGCGCCTCCGGCACGTCGCTGTCGGAGATCGTCGAGCAGGTCGGCCGCATGAGCCGGCTCGTGTCGGAGATCGCGGCCAAGGCGAAGGACCAGGCCGAGAGCCTGCGCGAGGTGTCGATCGCGGCCGACGAGATGGACAAGGTCACGCAGCAGAACGCCGCCATGGTCGAGGAGACGACGGCGGCGAGCGAGAGCCTGGCCCGCGAGACCGACGGCCTCGCCCGCAGCATCGAGCGCTTCAAGGTCTCCGGCAGCGAGCGCACGGCGGCCCGTCCGGCCGCGCCGGCAGCCCCGGCCGCGAAGCGCCCGGCCGCCGCAAGGCCCGCTCCGAGGCCGGTCGCGCAGGCGAAGCCCGCGAGCCGCGGCAATCTCGCCCTGGCCGCCTCGAGCGCGCCCGAGGAGGAGGGCTGGGAGGAGTTCTGAGCCTCCCCGCCTGAGCTTCTTGCCGAACCCGACGAAGCCGGGCGACGTTGTCGAACGACGCCGCCCGGTGCTCCTCGCGTGTGGAGGGCGCCCGGCCCCGCCCGCGAAAGGAGCGACGACATGCCGAGGCTCGAATTCTGGTACGACTTCGCCTCGACCTATTCCTATCTCTCCGTCATGCGCATCACCGAGCTCGCCGACGCGCGCGGCGTCGAGATCGCGTGGCGGCCGTTCCTGCTCGGGCCGATCTTCGCCGCGCAAGGCTGGACGTCCTCGCCGTTCAACCTGTTCCCGGCGAAGGGCGCCTATATGTGGCGCGACATGGAGCGGACCTGCGCCGAGGCCGAGCTGCCGCTCGTGCGGCCCGATCCGTTTCCGCAGAACAGCCTGACCGCCGCCCGCCTCGCGCTCGTCGGCTTCGACGACGGCTGGGGCGAGAGCTTCACCGAGGCGGTCTACATGGCCGAGTTCGGCGAGGGCCTCGACATCGGCAGCGACGAGACGCTGCGCGAGATCGTGGCGGCGCTCGGCGCCGACCCCGACGACAGCCTCGCCCGGGCGCGCAGCGACGACAACAAGGCGCGGCTGAAGCGCCGCACCGAGGAGGCGCAGGAGAAGGGCATCTTCGGCGCGCCGAGCTTCGTGGCCGAGGGCGAGCTCTTCTGGGGCAACGACAGGCTCGAGCAGGCGCTCGACTGGGCCGTCAGGCACCCCGCCGGCAGCGAGTGACCGGAGGGCCCGCCGGTGCTAGGCTTCCCCTAGGGGAAGCGAAGCGACGGGGGTCATCATGCCGCTGCCGATGTCGACCGGCCTCGTCTATCTCGGGCTGAGCGCCGGGCTGTGCCTGGTCTTCTGGATTCCCTACATCCTCGCGCGCATCCAGGCCTGGGGCCTCTCGGACGCGGTCGGCTATCCCGACCAGCCGCCGGCCGAGGCCGCCTGGGCCGTCCGGGCGCGCAAGGCCCACGCCAACCACATCGAGAACCTGGCGCCCTTCGCGGCGCTCGTGCTCGTGGCGGAGCTGACGGGGCAGGCGGGCGGCCTGACGGCGTTCGGCGCGGCGCTCTTCTTCTGGGCGCGCCTCGTCCACTACGTCGTCTATGCGATGGGGGTGCCGTGGCTGCGCACGCTCGCCTTCGCGGCCGGCTGGCTCGGCATGGTGCTGATCTTCGTCGAGATCTTCTTCTGAAGGCGGCTTCAGTAGCGCAGCGACCGCGTCATGCCGGCGTTGCGGCCGGCGACCGCCCAGTAGGAGAAGCCGGCGACGAGGCCCGCCGCCGTCAGCAGGATCGTCTCGGAGGTGCGCTGCTCGATGTCGGTGAGCGGCACCATGCCGCGCGCCGCCGCGAGGTAGTAGCCGAGCCCGGCCACGAGGCCGCCGCCCAGCGTGTAGAAGAAGAAGTTCCGCACGACGAAGATCTCGCCGACCGCGATGCCGCAGGCCGCGGGCGCGGCCGCCAGCGCGGCGACGAAGACGCTCAGGAAGCCGACGACGAACAGGCTCGACGAGACGACGTTGCCGGCCATGTCGAGCTGCGTGACGACGAGGCCGTTCGGCATGGCGGCGCCGAGCAGCAGCACGAGGCCCGCCATCAGGCAGGCGGCCATGTAGGCGACGATGATCGCGACGAGGCGCCCGAGAATGGGGGTGCGCCGCGCGGTGTCGACGGGGCGGCCGGACCTCGCTCGGTCCCTCAATGCGGCCTAGCCTCTTCCTCGGCCCGGCGCTTCCAGGCCGGCACCCGCTCCGATTCCGACTTGAGCTGGCCGCAGGCGGCCATGATGTCGCGGCCGCGCGGCGTGCGCACGGGGCTCGCGTAGCCCGCCCGGTTCACGACCTCGGCGAAGGCCTCGATGCGCTCCCAGTCGGAGCACTCGTAGGGGCTGCCGGGCCACGGGTTGAACGGGATCAGGTTGATCTTCGCCGGGATGCCCCTGAGCAGGCGCACGAGCTCCTTGGCGTCCTCGATGGAATCGTTCTTGTCCTTCAGCATCACGTACTCGAACGTGATGCGCTTGGCGTTCGACACGCCGGGATAGGTGCGGCAGGCCTCGAGGAGCTCGGCGAGCGGGTATTTCTTGTTGAGCGGCACGAGCTCGTCCCTGAGCTCGTCGCGCACCGCGTGCAGCGAGATCGCCAGCATGACGCCGATCTCGGCACCCGCGCGCTCGATCATCGGCACGACGCCCGAGGTCGACAGCGTGATGCGGCGCTTCGACAGGCCCATGCCGTCGCCGTCGGCGGCGATCAGCATCGCCTGCTTGACGTTGTCGAAATTGTACAGCGGCTCGCCCATGCCCATCAGCACGACGTTCGAGATCGCCCGCTCGACGTCGGGCACGAAGCCGTCGGTCGGCCGCTCGGCGCCCGGCCAGTCGCCGATGCGGTCGCGCGCGGTGAGGATCTGCGAGACGATCTCCTCCGCCGTCAGGTTGCGCACCAGGCGCTGCGTGCCGGTGTGGCAGAAGCGGCAGGTCAGCGTGCAGCCGACCTGGCTCGAGACGCACAGCGTGCCGCGGTCGTGCTCGGGGATGTAGACCATCTCGACGTCGGCGGGCGCCTCGCCGGCATTGCGGCCGGGAAAGCGCACGAGCCATTTGCGCGTGCCGTCGCTCGACACCTGCTCGGTGACGATCTCGGGCCGCGCGAGCGTGAAGTCGCGGGCAAGCGACGTGCGCAGGTCCTTCGAGAGATCCGTCATCTCCGCGAAGTCGCTGGCGCCGCGGGCGTAGATCCACTTCCAGAGCTGCGTGGCGCGCATCCGGGCCTGCTTCTCCGGCACGCCCGCCTCGACCAGCCGCGCGGCGAGCTGCGGCCGCGGCAGTCCCACGAGCGAGGGCAGGAGGGGTGCGGACGCATCCGCGGGCGGTACGGACGGCGCATTGGGATTGCGCCGCGCGAGGTCGAGGCTCAGGGTCATGACGTCACCGGGAAAACCAGGGGCGAACGCTTATCATGGGCGTCGCCGGCCCGCAAAACATAGTGCGGCCCGGGCCGGACTTGAACCCCGTCACGCCAGGCGGCAGCGCGCGCGTCGCGCCCTGCCGGCATGCCTTGCTGGCATGCCTTACTGGCATTCCTTGGCGATGCGCTCGAGCGCGGCGGTGACGCCGGAGAGCGAGTAGGTGTCGGTCGTGTTGGTGCCGCGGGTGGAGGTGCCCTTCACGACCATCTGCAGGCCGGCCTTCATGGCGCCGACCAGGCGCTGCTCCTCGGCGGCGTTGGCGACCCACGCGCTGTCGTTCTTGGCGAACAGGTCGAAGGCGGTGCCGTCGATGTCGGCGGTCGGCGTCGAGTTCGGCTGGAGCGGATAGCCCATGATGATCGACACCTCGTTCTTCACGTCCTGCGCCGGGCGCGACGTGACGAAGAAGTAGATCGGGTCGCGGTTGACGCCCTGCGGCTCGCTCTTCTTCGGCTGCGAGAGGGCGTAGCAGACCTTGTTTCCGTCATTGGTGGCGGAATAGGCCGCCCAGTCGCTGAACTGCCCCAGCGGCGTCGGGGTGGCGGACTGCGCCAGCGCAGATCCCGCACCAAACGTCAGGGCCACGGCCGCGAGAGCCAGTCGTGCAAGCGTCATCTTCACCCACCAGTGGTCGCGTTCTCAAAGGATCGCCGGCGCGCTCGGGCCCCGGCGCGGAGTCTCGGGTCGCCATTCCCGATAGAGGCCTCGTGCCTGCGGCGGACGCCGAAGCGGTGATCGGGTGCCGAGGAATGACGGCAGCAATTTGACGTGCCCCAACAATTGGACGATGGAGGTGAACACTCCGTTTACGCTGTCGGGGGCACCGCCATCTTATGGCACCGTGGCGGCGCGAACCGCAAGCCGGGAGGGAAATCGTCGGCATGAAGGCGATATTGTGCGAGGAGCTGGGGCCGCCCGAGAGCCTCGTCCTGCGGGACGTCGAGCCGCCGCGGGCGGGCCCGGGTGAGGTCGTCGTCGAGGTCGGGGCGATCGCCCTCAATTTCTTCGACACGCTGATCATCCGCGGCCGCTACCAGACGAAGCCCGAGCTGCCCTTCTCGCCGGGCGGCGAGATCGCCGGCACGGTGCTGGAGGTCGGCGAGGGCGTCGCGGGGCTGGCGGCCGGCGACCGCGTCATGGCCTATCCCGGCCATGGCGGCGCCCGCGAGCGCGTCGCGGTGGCGGCGAGCCGCGTCTTCCCGCTGCCGGACGAGGTCTCGTTCGAGGCCGCGGCCGGGGTGCTGATCGCCTACGGCACGGCGCTGCACGCGCTCTCCGACCGGGCGCGGCTCCAGGCCGGCGAGACGCTCGTCGTGCTCGGCGCCTCGGGCGGCACCGGCTCGGCGGCGCTCGAGATCGGGCGCATCCTCGGCGCCCGCGTCGTCGCGGCCGCCTCGAGCGAGGACAAGCTCGCCTATTGCCGCGAGAAGGGTGCCGACGCGACGATCGACTACAGCCGCGAGGACCTCAAGGAGCGCATCCGCGAGCTGACGGGCGGGCGCGGCGCCGACGTCGTCTACGACACCGTCGGCGGCGAGCGGTCCGAACAGGCCCTGCGCGCCTGCGCCTGGAAGGGGCGGCACCTCGTGGTCGGCTTCGCGGCGGGCGAGATCCCGAAGATCCCGCTCAACCTCCTGCTGCTCAAGGGCTGCGACATGCAGGGCGTGTTCTGGAGCCGCTTCGCGAGCGAGGAGCCCGAAGCCTTCCGCGCCAACGCGGCGCAGCTTCTCGACTGGCTGGCGCACGGCCACATCCGGGTCGGCGTCGACCGCCGCTACACCTTGGCCGACACCCCGCAGGCGATCGCGGCGCTGGCGGCCCGCGAGGTCAAGGGCAAGGTGATCGTCACGCCAAGGTGACCGTCACACCGTGACGGGGCTGTCGGGGTCGGCGAGGGCCTCGGCGGCGGCCTGGCGGTGGACCGGCTTGATGTGCTGGGCGACCGAGGAGAGCGCCGCCATCAGGATGGCGCCGTCGTCGAGGAAGCCGATGCCCATCAGGAAGTCCGGCACCGTGTCGAAGGGCAGGATGAAATAGGCGAGCGCGCCGAGCAGGATCGCGCGGACCGATGTCGGCGTCTCCGGGTCCATGACGCAGTAATAGGCGGCGACGAGATCGTGCGTGAAGGGAACGCGCGCGGCGACGCGGCGCAGCCGCGGCCAGAACTCGTTCGCGACCATCTTCATGCGTTCGGCGATCAGGCGCGGGTCCTGGGCGGCCGCGCCGGTGAAGCTGTCCTTGTTCATCCCTGTCCGTCCTCTTGGGCGATCAGCGCGTTTTTGGGCGATCAGCGTGTTGTCCCAAACATGGTGACGATGCCGGCCGCTGGCAAACCCGCGACCGGCGCGTACGGCTTCCGGCACGGCAGATGCCGCAGCGGAATCAACGGTCCGTGCGCCGCCGTGACCGTGCGGCGGCGGGCGAAATCGCGCCCGCGCGGGCGTGGCGGAGCGCCGGCCTCACGCCGCGCGCCACCACTTGTGAGCCGGAGTGATGAGCGCCGGCCCCGCCGCCGGGGCTAGCGTCTGCCCGGCTCGGGGCCGCGGGCTCCGGGCATCCAGCAAACGATGGACGGGGAACCTCAGATGACCACCCAGAACGCATTCTTCGCCGGGCTGCTCGGCGCCGCCCTGATGCTCGGCACGGCCGCTCCGGCCTTCGCCCAGAGCGACTCCATGTCGGACGAGTATGGCGGCATGACCCGCGAGGAGTTCATCGCCGAGTGCAAGAGCATGGCGTCGGACGACGCGATGGGCGGCGACTCGATGTCGGACGACGCCATGGGCAAGGAATCCGGCGCGATGGACACGATGGGCGACGACGCGATGGCCAAGGACTCGATGGCGAAGGACTCGATGTCCGGCGAGGGCATGGAGAAGGACTCCATGTCGGGTGACGCGATGGGCGGCGACGCGATGGCCGGCGGCATGAGCCACGACGACATGGTCGCCAGGTGCAAGGAGGTGCTGGGCAGCATGTAGCCCGGCTCCGCGCGCCGCGGCCCACGGTCGCGGCGCGTCGGCGGCCCGGTGCCTCAGTGCCAGTCGATGGAGCGGCCGTGCCAGTCGCCGCCGGCGAGGATCCGGGGCGCGCCGCCGGGCCACAGCGTCAGCGTGAGGTCCGGCGGGATGCCCGCGCCCGCCGGCTCGAGGCGCAGCCAGGCGAGCGGCCGCTCCGCGGTCGCACGCTCGCCCGCGGCCTCCAGCGTCTCGCGGATCTGCCGGCGGGTGCCGTCCGCGAGATATTGCCAGACGATCGTGTGGAAGACGACGCGCGCCGTCCCCTGGGGCGGCTCGTGCAGGCGCGTAGCCAGCCACCCGGCGGCGTCCGCCCGCTCGACCCTGAGGCCCGCCGCGGCCGCGGCGTCGAGCGCGGCGCGCAGGCGGGCGAGCCGGTCCGCCTGGTCGGCCCAGACATAGGACTCGAGGCGCAGCCGGTCCTCGCGGCTTGCGGCGTCGAGCGGATTCCTGTCGCAGCCCGCCCGGCTCGCGATGCGCGGGAAGGGATCGACCGGCACCGTCCCCGACGCGTCCGGCGCGAGGGTGAACGGCGCGCCGTCGGGGCCCGCCTCGCGGTCGCCGTAGCGGTAGCGCCACCTGTCGGGCAGCAGGTTGAGCCCGGCGGAGCTGCCGATCTCGAGGAGCGACAGCGGCAGTCCCGTCTCCGCCGCCACGGTCACGAGGCCCGGCAGCAGCATCGCCGAGCGGGCCACCTCGTTCGTCTGCGGCGGCTGGTCGATCCATCCGTCGACGAAGGCGGCGTGCCGCGCCAGGGCCTCCAGCGCCGCGTCGCCCAGCCGGTCGGCCTGCCATGCCGCCGGCGGATACTGCGCGCTCAGCGCCGGATCGCGCCCCTGCAGCACGAGCGCGTGCAGCGCGCCGGCGAGCCGCAGCGCCAGCGCGTCGGCCTGCGGATCCCCCGGCCAGTCGAACAGCCGGTCCGTCAGCGGCGTCCCCGGCCGCAGCCTCTCCGCCAGCCCGTCGAGCAGCGCGGCCGTGAAGGGCGAGCCGAGCCTGCGGCATACCTCAGCCTGGACGCGAAGCGTCTGCGGCAGGTCCTCGCTCATTCGCGCCACTGGCGGTTGCCGGGCATCAGATCGCCGGTCGCGCCGTCGGGGTTGGCGAAGGGCGTCGCGGCGCCGGCCGCCGCCTCGCGCTCGTGGCCGAGCGCCCAGTGCACGCTCGGGAAGGCGATGTCGTCCCAGGGGATCTCCTCCCAGGGAAACACCGTGACCTCGCGGCTCTCGGGGCCGGCCGCGTAGTCGCCGGAGAGCGTCGCGCGGTAGATCAGCTGCACCTGCGACAGGCGCGGGATGGCGTAGACGGCGAGCAGGGATTCGATCGCGATGTCCGCGGTCGCCTCCTCCCAGGCCTCGCGGCGGGCGCCGTCCTCCGGCGTCTCGTGCTGCTCCAGATAGCCCGCCGGCAGCGTCCAGAAGCCCGAGCGCGGCTCGATCGCGCGCCGGCACATCAGGATGCCGCCCGCGGCGCGGACGACGGAGCCGACCACGATCTTCGGGTTGCGGTAGTCGACATAGCCGCAGCGGCGGCAGACGGCGCGGGTGACGTTGTCGCCGTCCGGCACGACATGCTCGAAATCGGGAAGCTCGTCTGTCATCGCCGTCGAGGATGCCGCGCCGGCGCGGCCCTTGGCAATGGCGCTTCGGCGGCGCAGCACGTCAGAAGGCGAGGGGCGCGTTGTCGACGACCTCCTTCATGACGAAAAAGGTGCGCGTCTGGCGCACGCCCGGCAGGGCGATCAGCTTGTCGCCGTGGATCCGGTTGAAGTCGGCGATGTCGCGCACCCGTATCTTCAGGAAGTAGTCGAAGTCGCCGGCCACGAGATGGCAGTCGAGCACGAAGGCGAGCTGCGCGACCGCCTCCTCGAAGGCGGCGAAGCTCTCCGGCGTCGAGCGGTCGAGCACGACGCCGACCATCACCAGCGCGCCCCGCTCGACCTTCTGCGGCGCCACCATCGCCGTGACGCGGCTGATGAAGCCTGCCGCGAACAGGCGCTGCGTGCGGCGGTGGCAGGTGGCGGGGCTGAGGCCCGCCCGCTGGGCGAGCTCGGCGTTGGTCAGCCGCCCGTCGGCCTGCAGCAGGCGCAGGAGGCGCAGGTCGGTGCGATCCAGTTCCGGCTCGGTGGAAGCTTCTTTCATTTGTGGAGCATAGCTGCGGGTCAATTCAGGGTGAGTGGCCAAGGCATGACGCGATCTGCTCACATTCGCCCGGGACTTTGCAAGCACCTTCCGGGCGTTCCCTGCTAGCCTTCCGGCCTTCATCGCCACGCCAGACACGGACATGACGCCATGCTTGAGAAGTTCGAGCGCTATCCCCTGACCTTCGGCCCGACCCCCATCGAGAAGCTCGACCGGCTGACCGGCCATCTCGGCGGCGACGTCGAGATCTACGCCAAGCGCGAGGACTGCAACTCGGGCCTCGCCTTCGGCGGCAACAAGCTGCGGAAGCTCGAATACATCGTCCCCGACGCGCTCGCCTCGAACGCCGACACGCTCGTCTCGATCGGCGGCGTGCAGTCGAACCACACGCGGCTGGTCGCCGCCGTCGCCGCCAAGCTCGGCATGAAGTGCCGCCTCGTGCAGGAAAGCTGGGTGCCGCACGAGGACGCCGTCTACGACCGGGTCGGCAACATCCTCCTGAGCCGCCTGATGGGCGCCGACAGCCGGGTGACGGACGACGGCTTCGACATCGGCATCCGCAAGAGCTGGGAGGACGCCATCGAGGAGGTGAAGGCGGAAGGCGGCAAGCCCTACCCGATCCCCGCCGGCGCCTCGGTGCACAAATATGGCGGGCTCGGCTATGTCGGCTTCGCCGAGGAGGTGCGGGCGCAGGAGAAGGAGCTCGGCTTCGCGTTCGACTACGTCGTCGTCTGCACGGTGACCGGCTCGACGCATGCCGGCATGCTCGTCGGCTTCGCCGCCGACGGCCGCGCGGACAGGGTGATCGGCATCGACGCCTCCGCGACGCCGGACCAGACGCGGGCGCAGGTCATGGAGATCGCGCGGAACACGGCCGGCCTCGTCGAGCTCGGCCGCGAGATCGGCGACCAGGACCTCGTGCTGATCGAGGACTACGCCTATCCCGCCTACGGCGTGCCGTCGGAGGAGACGAAGGACGCCATGCGGCTGGTCGCGCGGCTCGAGGGGATGATCACCGACCCCGTCTACGAGGGGAAGTCGATGCAGGGGATGATCGACCTCGTCGGCAAGGGCTACTTCCCGAAGGGCTCGAAGGTGCTCTACGCCCATCTCGGCGGCGCGCCGGCGATCAACGGCTATTCCTACGCCTTCCGCAACGGCTGAGCGCGGCGGCGGGCCGCGGCGGCCTCAGCCGGTCGCCGCGGGGCCCTTCATCGCCTTCTCGATCTCCGGCATCAGCTTCTGCTGCACCGATTCCGGCGTCAGCGGGCCGACATGCTTGTAGGTGATGCGGCCCTTGCCGTTGACGACGAAGGTCTCCGGCACGCCGTAGACGCCCCAGTCGATGCCGGTGCGGCCGTTGGCGTCGACGCCGACGGCGTCGAAGGGATTGCCGTGGGTGCCGAGGAAGCGGCGCGCGTTCTCGGTCTTGTCCTTGTAGTTCATGCCGTAGAGGCGGAAGCGGTCGTCCTTCGCCAGCTCCTCGAGCACCGGGTGCTCCTCGCGGCACGGCACGCACCACGACGCCCAGACGTTGACGACGGTGACGTTGCCGTCCTCGAGATCGGCGGAGGCGAAGCCCGGCACCGGCCCGCCCGCGCGGCGCAGGCCCTCGAGCGGCGGCAGGTCGAATGCCGGCACCTCCTGCCCGATCAGCGCGGAGGGGATGATCGAGGGGTCGCCCGCGCCGAGGCGGACGAAGAACAGGCGCCGCCAGCGCCAGGAACACGACGAGCGGCGCGACGAGGGCGATGCGCAGGCCCCAGCGCGGCCGGCTTTCCACGGTGTCTTCGCTCATTTGCGGCGGCGTTCCTGTCCGGGCGTCTCGCCGAGCTCCTCGAGCGCGTGGCGCTGCGCGGCGCCGTCGAGACGCAGCCAGACGACGAGGCCGGCGACGACGATCGCGGTCGCCGCATAGGCGAGGACGACGAAATCCATGTGGCTCATGACGCGGCCGCCTCCGCCAGGCTGAGTTGCGAGGCGGTGCGCACCCGCAGCGCGCGCACGCGGCGGCGCATGATCTCGTTGCGCATCGCGGCGACGTGCATCGCCAGGAACAGGAGCGTGAAGCCGATGGCCATGATCAGGAGCGGGATGAGCATCGAGGTGTCGATCGTCGGGCCGCCGAGGCGGAAGACGCTGGCCGGCTGGTGCAGCGTGTTCCACCAGTCGACGGAGAACTTGATGATCGGCACGTTGATGAAGCCGACGAGGGCGAGGATCGCGCCCGGCCGCGCCGCGCGCGCGGGATCGTCGAAGGCGCGCCACAGCGCCATCAGGCCGAGATAGAGCAGGAACAGGACGAGCACCGAGGTCAGCCGCGCGTCCCAGACCCACCACGTGCCCCACATCGGCTTGCCCCAGAGCGAGCCGGTGAGCAGGGCGAGGAAGGTGAAGGCGGCGCCGATCGGCGCGGCGGCGCGGGCCGAGACGTCGGCCAGCGGATGGCGCCAGACGAGCGTGCCGAGCGAGGACGCGGCGATCATCGTGTAGCAGAACATCGCGAGCCAGGCGGCCGGCACGTGGATGTACATGATGCGCACGGTCTCGCCCTGCTGGTAGTCGACCGGCGAGTCCCAGACGGCGAAATAGAGGCCCACCGCGAGCACGAGCGCGGCCGAGCTCCACAGCCAGGGCTGCACCCGGGCCGAGAACTTCATGAAGCGGGTCGGGTTGGCGAGCGACAGGATGTTCATTGGAGACACTCTAGCACGCGTCCAGTGTAGCGCCTTCTATGCGGCCACAGTTTGACGTGCCGCAAGCGCCCTCGCCGACACATGCAGGATTTCATATCATTCGAGCGCGAGCCGCAAGGCCGCGGCGGCGGCCCAGGGCGCGAGCACGAGGCTCGACAGCGAAAGGGCGGCGAGGATGCTGAGCGGCGTCGCCACCGGGACGGGCCCGACGAGGGCCGCTTCCGTCGCCGAGATGCCGAAGATCAGCACCGGCACGGAAAGCGGCAGGACCAGCACCGGCACGAGCAGCCCGCCGCGCCGCAGCGCCACGGTCAGGGCGGCGCCGATCGCGCCGATCGAGGTCAGCGCCGGCGTGCCCACGAACAGCGTGAAGGCGACGACGGCGAGGCCCTTCGGCTCGACGTTGAGCATGATGCCGAGGAGCGGCGCGGCGACGACGAGCGGCAGCCCGGTCGTCACCCAGTGGGCGAGCGTCTTGACGAGGCAGGTCAGCACCAGCGGCACCTCGCTCATCGTCAGGAGGTCGAGCGAGCCGTCCTCGTAGTCGGCCTTGAACAGCCGGTCGAGGCCGAGCAGCGTCGCCAGCAGCACGCCGAGCCACAGGAGCGCCGGCCCGATGCGCGACAGGAGGGCGAGGTCGGGCCCGAGCGACAGCGGCATCAGCGCGACGAGGATCAGGAAGAACACGACGCCCATCGTCGCGCCGCCGCCGGCCCGCGTGGCGAGCGCCGCCTCGCGGCGGAACAGGCTGAGAAGCGCCCCCGTCATGCCGCGCGCCTCATCTCGAGCAGCCGCGTCTCGATCGGCATCTCGTCATGCGTCGCGATCATCGCCATGCCGCCGCCGCGGACATGCTCGGTGACGAGCTCGAACAGCGTGCCGCGGGAGGCGCGGTCGAGCGCGGTGGTCGGCTCGTCGAGCAGCCAGACGGGGCGCTTCGCGCAGATCAGGCGGGCGAGCGACAGCCGGCGGCGCTGGCCGGCCGACAGCGTGTAGGCCGGGAAATGCGCCAGCGCGTCGAGGCCGACGGCGGCGAGCGCGGCGCGCATGTCGGGCCTGCCGGCGCCCAGCATCTCGCCCCAGAAGCGCAGGTTCTCCGCCACCGTCAGCGGCGCCTTGATGGCGTCGAGATGGCCGACATAGTGGGTCTGCTCGGCGAGCGTCAGCTCCGGGTCGCCGCCCTCGAGCGACGATTTCGCCCGCGGTGCGGTCGACGAGGCCGGCGACGACGCGCAGGAGCGACGACTTGCCGACGCCGTTCGGCCCGCGCAGCTCGAGCACCTCGCCCGAGCCGACGGAAAAGCCGATGCCGCCGAACACGTCGCGCCCGCCGCGCCGGCAGGCGAGGCCGCTCGCCACCAATCTCATCTGGACCCGTGCCCTCATGCTTTCCGGCCACAAAGCGGATCGCGGCCGCAAGCGCAAGGGGCCAGATCACTCCGCCCTTGCCGCCTCCCGGTGCTCGCCGTAGGCCTTCGCGAACTCGGCCGAGAACAGGAGGATCTGCGAGGAGTAGTAGATCCAGAGCAGGATGGTGACGAGCGAGCCGGCCGGGCCGTAGGTCGCCGCGATGCCGGCGCGGCCGATGTAGAAGCCGATGACGTAGCGCCCGATCTCGAAGAGCACCGCCGCCATGGCCGATCCGACCAGGGCCTCGCGCCACGGCACCGTGAACTCCGGCAGGATCTTGAAGATCGCGACGAAGAGCGCCGTCGACGCCAGGAGCGACAGGATCAGGTGGGCCGCCGCGCCGAGCCAGGTGACGTGGCCGAGCTGCGGCGCGATGACGCTCGAGACGGCGGTGACGCCGGCCGAGATGGCGAGCGAGACGAGGAGCAGGAAGCCGACCACCGCGGCGAGCGCCAGGCTGACGAGCCGGCTGCGCACCAGGAGCGTCATCGGCTTGGCGTCGGGCTCGCGGCGCCAGATCTCGTGAAGGTTGTCCTGCAGCTCGGTGATCGCGCCGGTGGCGAGGATGATGAAGAGGATGATGCCGGTGCCCGTCGACAGGAAGCCGCTGCCGAAGTCGCCGGCCTTCGTCAGCATCGAGTCGAGCGCGGTCGCCGGATCCTTGCCGATGAAGTTCGTGAACTCGGAGATCATCGCGCTGCGCACCGTGTCGGCGCCGAGGAAGAGGCCGGCGGTCATGTTCGCGATCAGCAGGAGCGGGGCGAGCGAGAAGGTCGTGTAGAAGGAAAGCGCCGCGCCCATGCGGAGGCAGCGGTCGTTCCACCAGCCGACGAATGCGGTCCTGAACAGGGCGATCAGCGACATGGCGTGAGCGGTTGGGCTTCAGCGAGTTGGGCGTCAGCGAATGGGGCGGGCAGGGCGCGGACCGGTGCCGCGCCGCCGCCGTGGCGAGACCTCGGGGCGTGCGTCTGCAACACCCGGGGGCGCCGTCGGTTCCTGCCTCAGTGCGCCGGCGCGGCCGCTCCGCCCGCGGGCTTCTTCATGAAGACGACGGCACAGGCGGTGAGGCCGAACATCACGGTGAGGAGCCAGAACAGGTCGGCGAAGGACATGACGGCCGCCTGCTGCTGCACCATGAGGGAGAGCTGCTTGAGGGCGGCGGTGTGGGCGTCGCTGCCGAGCGGCGCCATCGCGTGCTCGACGCCGTTCAGGTACTCGGTCGCCGGCTGGCGGCTCCAGTTCACGCTTTCCCTCAGCCGCTCGACATGCAGGTCGGTGCGGTCGTTGTAGAGGGTCGCGATGATGGCGAGGCCGACGGCGCCGCCGAGGTTGCGCGTCAGGTTGAAGAGGCCCGACGCGTTCTTCATCGCCTCGGGCGGCAGCGTGCCGAGGGCGAGGTTGGTGATCGGCACCATGCAGAACATCAGCCCGACGCCGCGGCAGAACTGCGGGGCGAACAGCTCCCAGAAGTCCCATTCCGCCGTCATGTGGCTCGCCATCCAGGTGCCGACGCCGAACAGGACGAGGCCGCCGGCCAGCATGAAGCGCGGGTCGACCCGGCGGGTCAGCATGCCGCTGACCGGGGCGGTCATGAACATGAAGATGCCCGTGACGAACATCGTCTCGCCGATCTGCAGCGCGTTCATGCCGCGGATGATCGAGAGATATTGCGGGTAGATGTAGGTCAGGCCGTAGAGGCCGATGCCGAGGACGAAGGAGAAGGTCGAGCCCGTCGCGAAGTTGCGGTCGCGGAAGGCCGACAGGTCGACGATCGGATGCTCCGCCGTCAGCGCCCGCCAGAAGAAGCCGATCGCGCAGGCCGCGGTGACGACGCTCAGGCCGAGGATCGTCGCGTCCGAGAACCAGTCGTCGCGCGGGCCCTCCTCGAGCACGTATTCGAGCGCGCCGAGGAAGCCGGCCATCAGCAGGAGGCCCGGTCCAGTCGAAGCGCCTGAAGATCTGCAGCTGCGGCCGGTCGAAGTCGATCAGCGTCGCCGCGGCGATCGTCACCGCGATGCCGGGGAAGATGTTGATCAGGAACAGCCAGTGCCACGACATGTACTCGGTGAGATAGCCGCCGACCGTGGGGCCGATCGTCGGGGCGAGCGTCGCGACGAGGCCGATCATCGGCGAGACGATCGGCTGCTTGGAGCGCGGGAAGATCGAGAAGGCGGCCGAGAACACGCTCGGGATCATGCCGCCGCCGATGAAGCCCTGCAGCGCCCGGTAGACGATCATCTGGTCCATCGAGGTCGCGGTGGCGCACATGAAGCTCATGAGCGTGAAGCCGGCGGCGCTGATCGTGAACATCCAGCGCGTCGACAGCGCCCGCGCCAGCACGCCCGACAGCGGGATCATGATGACCTCGGCGATCAGGTAGGCCGTCTGCACCCACGAGATCTCGTCGAGCGAGGCCGACAGCCCGGCCTGGATCTCCGCCAGCGAGGCCGAGACGACCTGGATGTCGAGGATCGCCATGAACATGCCGAAGACCATCGCCAGGAAGGCGACGAAGCGCCTCCTGTCGAGCGGCGGCTCGGCCTGCGGTGCGGCGGCGTCGGCCATGGTCAGTGCCCGGCCTGCGCCGCCTGCGTGCCGGGGCCGCCGGTGCGGGTGTCGACGTCGACGACGACCGAGAGGCCCGGCCGCAGCACCCTGGCGGCCTCGGGGTCGACGATCGCGATGCGCACGGGCACGCGCTGCACCACCTTGGTGAAGTTGCCCGTGGCGTTCTGCGCCGGCAGGAGCGAGAAGACCGAGCCGGAGGCGGGGGCGATGCTCTCGACGCGGCCCTTCAGCACCGTGTCGGGCAGCGCATCGACGTTCAGGTCCACCTCCTGGCCCTCGTGCAGGCCCCCGATCTGCGTCTCCTTGAAGTTCGCCTCGACATAGAGCGACTGCATCGGCACGAGCGCCATCAGCCGCGTGCCGGCCGCGACGAAGGAGCCGATCTCGACGGCGCGGTTGCCGACGACGCCGTCGGACGGCGCCCGGATCGTGGTGAAGGAGAGGTCCCGCTCGGCGGAGGCGAGCGAGGTCTTCAGCTGCGCCATCGCCGCCTGCGCCTCGTCGCCCTCGGCCCTGGTGACGGCGAGGGCGGCCTTCGCCTGGGCGAGGCCCGCCTGCGCACCCGTGAGCTGCGCCTTCGCGCTGTCGCGGGCGGCGCGCGCGGCGTCGAGCGCCTGCTGCGAGCCGACGTTCTTCTTGACGAGGGTCTGGGCGCGCTCGAAGTCGGCCTCGGTGCGCGTCACCTCGGCCCGGGCCGCCTCGACCTGCGCCTGCGCCTGGTCGATCGCCGCCCGGCTCGCCTCGACCTGCTTGCCGATCCGCGCGATCGCGGCGTCCTGGGCGGTGATCTTGTCCTTCGCCGCCTGCACGGCGAGCTCGAAGTCGCCGGGATCGATCCTCAGGAGGACGTCGCCCGTCTCGACATGGGCGTTCTCCGGCACCGGGACCTCCGAGACGTAGCCGCCGACCTTCGCGACGAGGGTCGTCACGTCCGCGGCGACATAGGCGTCGTCGGTCGAGACCATGAAACGGCCGACCGTCCACCAGTGGTGGCCGTAATAGGCGCCGGCCCCGAGGACGGCGATCAGGACGAGCGGCAGCAGCAGCCGCTTCAGGCCGCCCTTGCGCTTGCGTGGCGGCGCCTTCTCCGCCGCGGCGCGGTCGGGCGCCTTCTCGGCCGGCGCTGCCGCAGGGCGCGACGGCGCCTCGGCCACGGGATGCGCGCGATCGTGATCGGGTGTGGAGACGTGCTTGTTCACTGGGAAGACTCTCGGGCGTGCGGGGCGGCACTCGACCGAACCGTTCGGTTCGATGATTGACCTAGAACGGACGGGCGCCTATTTCAAGGTCGAACCGAACGGTTCGGTCAACCGGCCGCCGGACGGTTAACGATTCGTCTTGCGGTCTGCGGCGGGACGCGACAGAGAAGCCCCGACAGGGAAGCCCATCGACATGAACGTTTCAGTGCAGCTCGAATCTCTCCCGGCGGACGAGGGGACGGGCGCGGGGAAGGATCCCGCCAAGCGCCGGCAGATCCTGCAGGGGGCGAGCACGGTCTTCCTCAACATGGGCTTCAGCGGCGCCAGCATGGGCGAGATCGCCCGCGCCGCCGGCGTCTCCAAGGGCACGCTCTACGCCTATTTCGAGAACAAGGAGGCGCTGTTCGTCGCGACGATCGACGAGAACAAGCGTGCGCTGTTCGAGCATCTCTTCGAGTTCGACGAGGCGGCGCCGGTGGAACACGAGCTCGAGCGTCTCGGACGCGGCTTCGCGAGCTACATCTCGAGCCCCAAGGTCATCGCCACCATGCGCACGGTGATCGGCATCGCCGAGCAGATGCCGACGCTGAGCTGCGGCTTCTACGAGCGCGGCCCGTCGAGCAACATCGCGTCCTTCGGCAGCTATCTCGAGCGCAAGACGCAGGCGGGCGACCTCGACTGCGACGACCCGTGGCTCGCCGCGCTGCAGTTTCTCGACCTCTGCCAGACGGGGCTCGTGCGGCCGCTCCTGTTCGGCTATCCCCTGGAGGAGGGCGCGCGCGCCGAGCGCGTGGAGCTGGTCGTCCGGTCGGCCATCCGCGTCTTCCTGAAGGCCTATCGCCCGCACGCGACGGCGTGAGGCAGGGCCTCCGCCCGCCGCGCTCTTGCCCATCCGCCCGCTGCGCCCTTGCCCATCCGCCCGCTGCGCTCTTGCCCATCTGGCACGTTCGCCACAGATGCCCTATAAGGCAGGGCAATCGGGGCACCCCCCGAGGCCGGCCTGGGCCATTCGAGCTCTTGCCGGCTCAGCGCTCTAGCGCGCTCCCGCTTCATCCATCAGACGTTTCGAAGGAAGGGGGTACACGCCCGTGACAAGCTCGCCCGACAGCTTCAAGTCCCGCCAGACCCTTAAGGTCGGCGACAAGTCCTACGCCTATTACAGCCTGCCCGAGGCCGAGAAGAACGGCCTCAAGGGCATTTCCCGGCTGCCCTACACGCTCAAGGTCCTCACCGAGAACCTGCTGCGCCACGAGGACGGCCGCACCGTCTCCACGGACGACATCGAGGCCATGCCCGGCTGGCTCGAGAAGCAGTCCTCGACGCGCGAGATCGCGTTCCGGCCCGCCCGCGTCCTGATGCAGGACTTCACCGGCGTGCCGGCGATCGTCGACCTCGCCGCCATGCGCGACGCGATGAAGCATCTCGGCGGCAGCCCGGAGAAGATCAATCCGCTCGTGCCCGTCGACCTCGTCATCGACCACTCGGTGATCGTCGATTCCTTCGGCAACCAGCAGTCCTTCCAGCGCAACGTCGAGCTCGAGTACAAGCGCAACGGCGAGC
Source organism: uncultured Alphaproteobacteria bacterium (assembly GCA_963816555.1). GTDB lineage: Bacteria > Pseudomonadota > Alphaproteobacteria > Rhizobiales > Tepidamorphaceae > Lutibaculum. The sequence goes on from CAWFLD010000020.1 coordinate 122,802, forward strand.
GCTACCGCTTCCTCAAGTGGGCGCAGGGCTCCTTCGACAATTTCCGCGTCGTTCCGCCCGGCACCGGCATCTGCCACCAGGTGAACCTCGAGTACCTGTCCCAGACCGTCTGGTCGAAGGACGAGGACGGCACCGAGGTGGCCTATCCCGACACGCTGGTCGGCACCGACTCGCACACCACGATGGTCAACGGCCTGGCGGTGCTCGGCTGGGGCGTCGGCGGCATCGAGGCCGAGGCGGCGATGCTCGGCCAGCCGATCTCGATGCTCATCCCCGAGGTCATCGGGTTCAAGCTCGACGGCAAGCTGAAGGAAGGCGTCACCGCGACCGACCTCGTGCTGACCGTCGTGCAGATGCTGCGCAAGAAGGGCGTGGTCGGCAAGTTCGTCGAGTTCTACGGCGACGGCCTCGACCACCTGCCGCTCGAGGACCGCGCGACGATCGGCAACATGGCGCCGGAATACGGCGCGACCTGCGGCTTCTTCCCCGTCGACAAGGAGACGCTTCGCTATCTCCGCGAGACCGGCCGCAGCGAGGAGCGCCTGGCGCTCGTCGAGGAATACGCCAAGGCGCAGGGCATGTTCCGCTCCACCGGCGACGCCGAGCCGGTCTACAGCGACAAGCTGGCGCTCGACCTCGGCGACGTCGAGCCGTCGATCGCGGGCCCGAAGCGCCCGCAGGACAAGGTGCTGCTGAGCGCAGGCGAAGCAGGAATTCGCCAAGGCGATGGACACCGAGTTCAAGCGCGCCGACAAGATGGGCCACCGCCAGAAGGTCGAGGGCACCGACTACGACATCGGCCACGGCGACGTGGTGATCGCGGCGATCACCTCGTGCACCAACACCTCGAACCCGAGCGTGATGGTCGCGGCGGGCCTCCTCGCCCGCAAGGCGCACCAGAAGGGCCTCAAGGTGAAGCCGTGGGTGAAGACCTCGCTCGCCCCGGGCAGCCAGGTCGTCGCCGGCTATCTCGACAAGGCGGGCCTGCAGCCCGACCTCGACGCGCTCGGCTTCAACCTCGTCGGCTTCGGCTGCACCACCTGCATCGGCAATTCCGGCCCGCTGCCGGAGGCGGTCTCGAAGGCGGTCAACGACGGCGACCTCGTCGCCTGCTCGGTCCTGTCGGGCAACCGCAACTTCGAGGGCCGGGTGAACCCCGACGTCCGGGCGAACTATCTCGCCTCGCCGCCGCTCGTCGTCGCCTACGCGATCGCCGGCTCGCTGAACGTCGACCTGTCGAGCGAGCCGCTCGGCACCGATACCGACGGCAACCCGGTCTACCTCAAGGACGTCTGGCCGTCGGCCAAGGAGGTCGCCGAGTTCGTCCGCACCAACGTCACCCGCGAGCTCTTCGCCGAGAAGTACGCCGACGTCTTCAAGGGCGACGAGCACTGGCAGGAGACGAAGGTCGAGGGCGGCCTGACCTACGCGTGGGACGACCAGTCGACCTACGTGCAGAACCCGCCCTACTTCGTCGGCATGGACGCCACGCCGAAGAAGCCGGAGGACGTCGAGGGTGCCCGCGTGCTCGGCCTCTTCCTCGACTCGATCACGACCGACCACATCTCGCCGGCCGGCTCGATCAAGGCGCAGAGCCCGGCTGGCCGCTACCTGCTCGACCACAACGTGCAGCCGGTCGACTTCAACCAGTTCGGCACCAGGCGCGGCAATCACGAGGTGATGATGCGCGGCACGTTCGGCAACATCCGGATCAAGAACCAGATGGTGCCGGGCGTCGAGGGCGGGGTGACCAGGCACCAGCCCGACGGCGAGGAGATGCCGATCTACGACGCCGCCATGCGCTACAAGCAGGAGGGCGTGCCGCTCGTCGTCTTCGCCGGCAAGGAGTACGGCACCGGCTCGTCGCGCGACTGGGCGGCCAAGGGCACGCTGCTCCTGGGCGTCCGCGCCGTCATCGTCGAGAGCTTCGAGCGCATCCACCGCTCGAACCTGATCGGCATGGGCGTCCTGCCGCTGCAGTTCACGGACGGCCAGTCCTGGCAGTCGCTCGGCATCGAGGGCGACGAGAAGGTGACGATCCGCGGCGTCGAGGACGTGCGGCCGCGGGCGACGCTGACGGCCGAGATCGAGAAGGCCGACGGCTCCAAGCAGAGCGTCGACCTGCTCTGCCGCATCGATACCGAGGACGAGCTCGACTACTTCAGGAACGGCGGCATCCTGCACTACGTGCTGCGGCGCCTCGCCGCCTGACCGAAGGCACGTTCGCAGAGACGCGACACGGGAAGGGCCGGGACCTCGCGAGGGTCCCGGCCCTTTCTCTGTCCGGCCCGGCCGCCATTGACGGCGGCGAGCGCGCAGGACCAGTGTTGCCGGCCCAGGACGGCCTTTCCGGGCCCGGCCGCCGCGCACGCGGGCGTCACCCCGAATTGAGTGGTGCGTGACCCGGCGGAGGCGTAACCGGAGACGGCAACAACAGGACGAAAACACCCCGATGTCCCGTATCGCCTGCGTCATCCTCTTCCTGCTCTCGACGGCGGGCCCGCTTGCCGCGGCCGACCGCCTCTCGGTGATCGAGCTGTTCACCAGCCAGGGCTGCTCGTCCTGCCCTCCCGCGGACAAGCTTCTCGGCGAGCTGGCCGACCGCAAGGACGTTCTCGCGCTCAGCCTGCCGGTCGACTACTGGGACTATATCGGCTGGAAGGACACGCTGGCCGAGCCGGCCTTCTCCGCCCGCCAGCGCGCCTACGCCCACGCGCGCGGCGACCGTGCCGTCTACACGCCGCAGGCCGTCGTCAACGGCCTCGTCCACCGGGTCGGCTCCGACCGCTCCGCCATCGACCAGGCGATCCGCCAGACCGACGCCGCCCGCCCCTCCGTCGAGATCGAGGCGGCGATGAAGGGCGACAGGATCGTGGCGCGGGTCGGCGCGGGCGAGCCGCACGGCGCGGCCAGCGTCCTGCTCGTCGTCTTCGACCCGACCAAAACGGTGGCGATCAAGCGGGGCGAGAATGCCGGGCGCACCATCACCTACCACAACGTCGTCCGGAAGATCGTCCGCCTCGGCCGCTGGACCGGCAAGGCCGAGAGCTTCACCGCGCCGGTGCCGCCGGGCGGCGGGCACTGCGCCGTGCTCGTCCAGGCCGGCACGCGCGACGAGCCGGGCGCGATCCTCGGCGCCGCCAGGATGTGACCCCGGCGCGTCTGCCTGCCGGGCGCGCGGCCGGACGGTCACGGCCAAGAAACGAATCCCCCCGCATTCCCCGTGATGCCCGACGCAGGCTCCGGGCACAGACTAATGCCGGGCCTCCCTGCCGCGTGGTCGCCAGTCGTGCTTCGGCCGGTTCTTTCAGCGCCGAGAAAACGGCCGCGGCGTAACTGCGAGTTGCGCGGGACAATACCGCTCCCGTACCCTCTGCGCCGAAGAGGAGGCTGATTCGGGGCCTCGGGGGACGGAGCGTCGAATGGCACGGGTGGCGGCGGAAGCGGTGGGCAGCGCGCGCGAGGCGGCGCGGCAGATGGAGAAGGCCCGCGGGCGGCCGCGCGTCGACAGGCGCCAGCTGCTGGCCTCGCGCTTCGGGCTCGACGGCAACCTCTCGCCGGCGGCGCTCGACGGGCTCGACTACGGCGACCCGCAGCCCGGCGACCTGCCGGAGATCCAGCACGCGCTGACGGTCCTGCACCTGCCGCTGTGGAAGATCGCGCCCGACGAGGCGCGGCTGCTCTTCGTCCACGGCTTCGACAGCGACAGCGTCTTCCGCCTCGCGCTCCTGATGCTCGAGGAGGACCCGTTCCTCGAGACGCAGGGGCAGAGCTACGGTGCGCTCCTGCCGGCCGCCGGCGGCACGCTCGCCTGGGACTACGACCCGGTGCGCGACATCGCGCAGTCCGGCGGCGCCGAGGACCGCTTCCGCGGCCAGAGCCTGGGCGACATCGTGCAGCGCCTTCGCCCGTCCACCGAGCGCCAGTTCGAGATCGTCTCCGAGACGGCCGTCGCCATGGCGCCGCCGCGGCGCTTCGCGGAGATCGCGGGCACGCTCCTGGTGCGCCAGGTCGGCAACCGCGTCGCCGTGCTGACGCGCCGCGATCCGCGCGGCCCCGGCATGCAGGAGACGCCGGAGGTGCGCATCTTCCTCGTCGGCCGCCGCGACAGGAACCGCCTCTGGGCGATCGCGGTGCACGACGGCCAGCCCTTCGCCCGCTTCGGCAACTATTTCGACATCGGCCTCGAGGGCGCCAAGCTCGGCATGCAGGAAGACTACGGCCTCGCCGCCGCCGGCTGGAGCGACTACGAGTTCTGAGGTCCGGGACAGGGGCGAGGCTTCAGGCTCCGTCGGCGCCGGTCACAGCTGCTTCAGGCGCGTGCTCTTCATCGGCAGCTCGAACATCGCCCCACCTTCGACGATGCGTGCCTGCGTCTCGATCGTTTCCCAGAGGGCGAGCAGGCGCTCCATCTGCTTGGTTACCTTCGCCTTCTGAAGTCCCTTCGAGAGGAAGAAGCCGACGAGACGCGAGCCCCGGAAGGCATGGTACTCGGCGCGGTTCTTCGTGATGCGGCGATCGCCGGAGATGACGATCCAGCCACCCTCGGCGCTCAGGGCCTCGATCCATTCACGATCGGTCACGCCGGGACCGAAACGGCTGCGCAGATGCACGACCGCATGCTCGGGTTCGAAAAGCTCGTGAAGGGCGCGCGCAAGGGCGGGGGAGAGGTTCTCGTCGACGAGAACCTTCACGCGGCCTTCAGGCTCTGCTCGAAGGCGGCCGCATCCCTGACGACGGAGGGCGGCACTTCGAAGAGGCGCGCAACGCGCTCGATGGAGGCTTCTGCTTCGACCGCGTCGGCAAGCGTCGACGTCGGGATCCCGGATGCCGCGGCAATGGGCTGGCCGAACGCCCGGCCGGGATCGATGACGATCGAGGGCTTGCCGCGATAGGGGCGCCAGCGGGCAACCACGTCGTCCTCGATGTCGAGATCCCTGAAGCTCTGTTCGACCAGTCTCCTGAAGACGTACTGGCTCTGCTTGAGGTCGAGTGCTTCGCCTGGAGATCCGTCGCGCATCGTTTCCAGGAAGATCGTGCGGCCATCGGTCAGGAAGCGGCGCGTCGAGAACGGACGATCGTCGTTCACGTGCAGGCGAGCCACCTCAAGGCAGTGGCGGATGGTCTTGAGGCCCAGGCCCGCCTCGAGGAAAGCCTTTACGAACCGGAGCTCGACCAGATCGCGGAAGCCGAGTTCGAGCTGCCCGTCGAGTTCCCGCCATTCCGTCGCCCAGAGGGGAGGTACCCGGTGCGTTTCGCCGGCCTGCGTATAGCTGTAGCCGGCCAGCCAGCGGTGTACGTTGCGCGACGAGGTGCCGACGAGGCGCGCCGCCTCGGGCGCGGTGTAGGAGCCGACGCCGAGGGGGATGCGGATCTCGGGCACTTTCGCGGGCGCGTTCATGGCGTGAGTCTACCGCTTCGCAGGAAACGGGCAAGTGGAGCGAGCCGGGGCCGGCTCCGGCCTCTCCCTCAGGGTCTCCCTTCCTATCACCCCTCCTGCGGCAGCAGGAGGCGCGTCAGGCGGGCGGCGAAGGCGGCGGGATCGGCGGGGGCCTCGCCTTCCAGGATCGCGGCCTCGTCCCACAGGAGCCAGGCGGCGTCCGACATGCGCTCGGAGGCGCCGGAGGCGGCTTCCTTCGCGAGGTGGCGGATCAGCCGGTGGCGCGGGTTGAGCTCGAGGTCGGGCGCGGTGCCCGGCATCGTCTCGTTCTCCTGCCGGCGGATCATCCGCTCGAGCCGGCGGTCGAGCGCGCCTTCCTTCGTCACGAGGCAGACCGGGCTCTCGGCCAGCCGCTCCGAGGCGCGCACCTCGCCGACGACGTCGCCGAGCGTCTGCTTGACGAGCGCCGCCAGCGCGCCGATCTCGTCCTGCGGCGCCTCTTCCTCGTCCCCGGCGGCGTCGGCGCGCGGGATGTCGGCGATGTCGGCCGAGCCTTGCGTCACCGAGCGCAGCGGCTTGCCCTCGAAGTCCGGGGCCATGCGCACCCAGAAATGGTCGACCGGGTCGGACAGCAGCAGCACCTCGACGTCGCGGGCGCGGAAGCCCTCGAGCTGCGGGCTCGCGGCGGCCTGCGCGGGGTTGTCGGCGGTGACGTGGTAGATCGCCGTCTGGTTCTCGCGCATGTCGGCGAGATACTCGGCCAGCGAGCGCCAGCCGTCGCCGGACTTCGTCGTCTTGAAGCGGGCGAGCTTCATCAGCTCGTCGCGCCGCTCGAAGTCCTCGTAGAGCCCCTCCTTCAGCACGGTGCCGAAGGTCTCCCAGAGCTTCAGGTAGCCCTCGGGCTCCTTCTCGGCGCGCTTCTTGAGCTCGGAGAGGATGCGGTTGGTGATGCCCTTCTTGATCTGCGAGAGCATCGGGCTCTCCTGCAGCATCTCGCGCGAGATGTTGAGCGGCAGGTCGTCGGAATCGACGAGGCCGCGCACGAAGCGCAGGTAGCTCGGCATCAGGTCGGCGTCGTCGGTGATGAAGACGCGCCGCACGTAGAGCCGCACGCGGCCCTTGCGTTCGGGGTCGAACAGGTCGAACGGCCGCTCCGTCGGCACGAAGAGCAGCACGTGATAGGCCTGCCGGCCCTCGGCGGAATAGTGGACGGTGATCGCCGGCTCGTCGAACTGGCCGCCGACATGGCGGTAGAAGTCGGCGTAGTCCTCCTCCGAGATCTCCGACTTCGGCTTCAGCCAGAGCGCGCTGCCGTCGGTCAGCTCGCGCGTCTCCTCGGCCTTGGCGAGCCGGATCGGCACCGGCACGTGGCCGGAATGCGAGCGGATGACGTGCTCGAGGCGCTGCTCCTCGGTGAAGGCCCTGGCGTCCTCCTTGAGGTGCAGGACGACGCGGGTGCCGCGCGCCGGCGCGTCGTCGGCCGGGGCGAGCTCGAAGGCGCCGCGGCCGGTCGAGCTCCAGCGCCAGCCCTCGCTCTCGCCGGCGCGGCGGCTCAGCACCTCGACCCGGTCGGCCACCATGAAGGCGGAATAGAAGCCGATGCCGAAGCGGCCGATCAGGTTCTTGGCGTCCTCGCCGGCCTGCAGCGCCTCGACGAAGGCGCGCGTGCCCGAGCGGGCGATGGTGCCCAGGTTCTGGGCCATCTCCTCGCGGCTCATGCCGATGCCGTTGTCGGCGATCTCGAGCGTGCCGGCTTCCGCGTCCGGCCGAACCGTGATGGCGAGGTCGGGATCGTCCTTCATGAGGGCGTCGTTGCGGCGCGCCTCGAAGCGCAGCTTCTCGCAGGCGTCGGCGGCGTTCGAGATCAGCTCGCGCAGGAACAGCTCGCGGTCCGAATAGACCGCGTGCACCACGAGGTCGAGCAGGCGGTCGACTTCGGCTTCGAACTGGTGGGAGGTCGCCGCCTCGGGTGCGGCATTCTCGGTATCGGCCATGGGCGCCCGTTCCTTCCGTCGCGCGGAGTGTTGTCTCGCGGGCGGAGATAGGCGGTAGGGCGCCGGCGTTTCAAGAGGCTGTGGCGGCCCTGAAACGTGAAAACCGGCGCCTGCGGGAGGCGCCGGTCTTCTGCCAACCTAGGAGAAGATATCGAAGGGAGGCCTGGTCCGGCTCGACCCCGGGGGGCTGGGGGGCTGGGGTGTTCCGAAGCCTCACCGAACCAGGCCAAGAGGCAACAATACCTATATGCTGATGTATTCGGGCGGGCGCTGGGCCGGATATAGGCAAAACTGTGATTTCTTCACCTGCCCCGGACCCGCCCGGGGGCCCGGGGCGGGATCGATGCTTGCCAGCCCCGCCCATGGCGACGACAATGCCGTCGTGAAATCGTCATCGACGGGAGGCGCCAATGAGCGATAGCGAACCGATAGCGTTCATCGGCCGCCGGGGCGCGCAAGCCGCGGCGGCCGAGACGTCACAGTCCCACCCGAAGCGAACCTCCCACCCCATCCATTTCGACCGCCGCGAACTGAGCGAGATCCTCTCGGTCTACGGCCGCATGGTCGCCGCCGGCGAATGGCGCGACTACGCGATCGACGCGACGAAGGAGAAGGCGGTCTTCTCCGTCTTCCGCCGCACCAGCGAGGCGCCGCTCTACCGCATCGAGAAGACCCCGAAGAACGCGCGCCGCCAGGGCGCCTATTCCGTGGTCGCGCCGACCGGGCTCATCCTCAAGCGCGGCCACGAGCTGCGCCACGTGCTGCGCGTCATCGACAGGAAGCTGCAGCTGGTCGACGCCTGAACGTGCGCCCCGGGGCGAAGATCGCCGCGTGGCCCCGCCGGCCGCGCGGGGGGCCGGCGGGGCGGCTCGTTCCGGGGGCGGGATCAGCCGCCGCTCATGAAGGACTGGATCTCGTCGGGCGACAGCTCGCCGTCTCCGTTCGCGTCCATGTAGTCGAACATCCGTCGGTGGAACCGCTCGATCTCGTCATAGGAGATCGTGCCGCTGCCGTCGGTGTCGAGCATCGACAGCATCATGAAGGGCATCATGCCGTGCATGGGCCCCCAGCCGCCGCCCCAGCCGGCACCGGGGCCGCCGCCCCAGCGGTGCATGCCGTAGCGGCCGTATCCGCCGCCGGGGCCCATCATGCCGGGCCCGGGCCCGGGCCCGCCGTTCCAGCCCTGCATCATGCCCGGGCCGCCGCCCCAGCCGCGCGGGCCGTAGCCGGGGCCGTAGCCGGGGCCGTATCCGGGCCGGCCGTACCCGCCGGAATCGTCCTGGTCCTGGTCGGGCCCGGGGCCGCCGTTCCAGCCCCACATCATGCCGGGGCCGCCGCCCCAGCGGCGCATCATGTCGTACCAGTTGCCCCAGCCGCGGCCGTCACGGTCGTCTTTCCTCGCGGCGGGCGCCTGTTCGTCGGCCGGGGCCGCGCCCGCGGCGGTGTCGCCCTGCTCCGAAGCGGAGGGCGTCTGCGTCTGCGCGAAAGCCGGCGTGCCGTTGGTCGCCAAGAGAAGCGCAAGTCCGGTGGCGGTGGCCAGTCCCAGTCTCGTCATGTCTTCCTCCTCTGCGTGCTGCCCGGGTCCCGTGTCGGCCGCCGCGGAGGGCAGCCTCGGCCAGGCTGCGGAACAGCCTACCCGGAAACGTGGAGAGCTTAGGGCGCGCACGCTGCGGCGAAATGATCCTGGTCAACCGGGCCGGCGGCCACCTCGGCGCGTCAGTCCTCCTCGGGCGGCGGGGCGAGCTCGCCCATGCCGAGCGAGCGCTGCATGAGCACCGTCGCGAGCCAGCGGCCGTGCTTGCGCCCGACGGCCTCGAACGTGCCGACATGCTTGAAGTCGTGGCGGGCGTGGACGGCGACCGAGCCGGCGTTGTCCGCATCGCCGATCACCGCGACCATCTGGCGGAAGCCGCGCCGGGCCGACTCCTCGACGAGCCTGCCGAGCAGGGCGCTGCCGACGCCGAGGCGCTGCGCCGTCGGCACGATGTAGACGGAGTCCTCGAGCGTCCAGCGATAGGCGCGCCGCTCGCGGTAGGGCCCGGCATAGGCATAGCCGACGACCCGTCCTTCCCGCTCGGCGACGAGATAGGGGAAGCCGCCCTCGACGAGCTTGCGCATGCGTCGCTCCATCTCCGCCTGGTCGGGCGGGACGAGCTCGAACGTCGCCGTGCCGTGGAGCACGGCCTCGGCGTAGATCTCGGTGATCGCCGCCATGTCGCCGGCGGCGACGTCGCGGACGGTCGTGGCGGAGGGGGAGTCGCTGTCCATGTGGTCTCGTCGGGCGTCAGAGGTTTGGAGATTTAGAGGGTCAGGGGGCTGTCGGCGGCATCGTGCGCGGCCCGCAGGTCGGCCGGCGCCTGCTCGCGGTCGGTCATGCCGTAGTCCCGCGACACCTCGGCGACCCGCAGCCGGTAGTCGGCGAAGTGGCGGATGCGCCCGAGCGACTGGGCCCGCCGATGCTCCGCGACGCGCCGCCATTCCTGGACCGCCGCCTCGTCGCGCCAGAAGGACAGCGACAGGAGCTTGCCCGGCTGGGTCAGGCTCTCGAAGCGCTCCACCGAGACGAAGCCGTCGATCTCCTGCAGCAGCGGCTTCAGCTCGGCGGCGAGCGCGAGATAGTCGTCGCGGCGCTCGGGGTGCGGCTCGACCTCGAAAATGACGGCGATCATGGTGCGGTCTCCGTGGCTGCGCGATTTCCGGTCCATGCGACAAATTCCTAGTGGGCGCGCGCCGTCCGGTCCAGTCGCGCGTGGCCGGCGGAGGCGGGACGGCGGCGTTGCCCGGCCGCACGGGCCTGCACTATGGTGCACCTCCTCCTTGCGGGCCTCCGCCCGGGGGCGAGCCATCACGACGGGGCGATCGCCGGACGATGCATATTCAGGAGTGGTTGCGCGGCGCCCGCCGCGACCCGATGCAGTTCTTCGAGAAGCGGACGCGGCGCCACTGCCCGTGCTGCGGCTACGAGGGCATGTTCGTCAGCGCCCGGCGCGGCGGCGAGCGCGAGTTCCGCTGCCCGTCCTGCGCCTCGCGGCCGCGCGACCGGCTGCTGGCGCTGATCTTCGCCGAGCGCGGCGTCGTGCTCGAGGGCCGCAACATCCTGCATCTCGCGCCGGAATGGCCGCTGTTCCGGCGGCTGAAGGACGAGCCGGGCTATGTCGGCGGCGACATCCTCAAGCGCCGCAACGCGAACGCCTATGTCGACATCACCGACATCAAGTTTCCCGACGGGCACTTCGATCTCCTGATCTGCAACCACGTGCTCGAGCACGTGCCGGACGATCGGCGGGCGATGGAGGAGTGCTTCCGGGTGCTGCGCCACGGCGGCACCGGGTTCTTCTCGGTGCCGATCGCCGACGCCGACGAGACCTGGGAGCCGCCGGCGGAGATGTCGCCCGAGGACGTCGAGGTGATCTGCGGCTGGGACCACAAGCGCCTCTACGGGCGCGACTTCAAGGACAAGCTCGAGGCGGTCGGCTTCACGGTCGAGCCCGTCGGCTTCGACCTCAAGACGCGGGAGCGCCACCGGCTGCTCGACGAGCACATCTACGTGGCGACCAAGGCCTGAGGGACGCACTGGACGCGGGCCACGAAAAAGGCCCCGGCGGATGCCGCCGGGGCCTCTGATCTCTCGCTCTTCGCTTTCGCGAAACCGTCAGCGGCGGTCGCCGAACAGGCTCAGCAGCATGACGAAGAGGTTGATGAAGTCGAGGTAGAGCCTGAGGGAGCCCATGATCGCCTTGCGGCCCGCGACGAGCTGGCTGTCGCCCTCGTAGTACATCTCCTTGATCTGCTGCGTGTCGTAGGCGGTGAGGCCGGCGAACACGAGCACGCCGATCACCGACACCGCGAACTGCAGCGCGGTCGAGCCGATGAAGATGTTCACGATCGACGCCAGCACGATGCCGATCAGGCCCATGAACAGGAACGAGCCCCAGCCGCTCAGGTCCTTCTGCGTCGTGTAGCCGTAGAGGCTGAGCGCGCCGAAGGAGGCGGCGGTGATGAAGAACACCCGCGCGATCGATCCGTGCGCATAGACGAGGAAGATCGAGGAGAGGCTCAGCCCCATCAGCGCGGCGAAGGCCCAGAAGGCCAGCTGCGCGCCGGACAGGCTCATCTTGTGCATCCGCGCCGAGAGGAAGAACACCATCGCGAGGGGCGCGAAGATGACGACGTACTTGAGCGGGCTGTAGAAGATGGCGTTGCCGAAGCTCGTCAGCGCCAGGCCGCCGTCAGCGGTCTGCTGCACCGCCATGGCGAAGGCGCCATAGGCCACGACGCCGGTGACGGCGAGCCCGATCGCCATGTAGTTGTAGACCTGCAGCATGTAGCTGCGAAGCCCCTGGTCGATCTCGACCCGGGCCCCGGCGGCAGCGCCATAACGCTGTGCGGCCTGCCTGTTCCATTCTGCCATCGAGTTCCCCTTGAGGATGTTGAACCACCGGTTGCCCGCAATATGGAGGGTCGGGTTCCCGACCGCAAGGCGGAGACGAAGCATGGTTACGACATTGTAACCCTTGGAAACGCTGGGTTTCTGCTGCTCCTGCTGCTGCCCTGTCACTCGTTGCGCAGCCACGGGCCGGGGCGCTGGCCGAGGACGCGCCACGTGCCGGCGAGGCCGAGGCCGATCGTGACGAGGAGCGCGCCGGCCGCCGCGGCGAGCGCGACCCATGGAAACGCAACGAAATCGAGCTTCATCACGAAGGACACGACGGCCCAGGAGGCGAGCGTGCCCGCGAGGACGGCGAAGGCGGCGGTGACGAGGCCGAGCAGGGCGAACTCGAGGACATAGGCCGACAGCAGCCGCCCGCGCGTCGCGCCGAGCGTCTTCAGGATCACGGCATCGTGAATGCGGTGGCGGTGGCTGGCGGCGAGCGCGCCGCCGAGCACGACGATGCCGGCGAGCAGCGTGAAGCCCGACGCGCCGCGGATCGCCCAGGCGAGCTTGCGCACCACGTCGTTGATCGAGTTCAGCGCCTCCTTGACGCGCACCATGGTCACGGTCGGGAAGTCGGTGGTCACCCGGCGCATCATCTCCGCCTCGCTGCCGTCGCGCTCGGCGGCGTCCGGCACCGTCGCGGTGGCGAGCACCATGTGCGGCGCCCCGGCGAAGGAGTTGGGCGAGAACACCATCACGAAGTTGATCGACAGCGATTCCCAGTCGACCGTGCGCAGATTGGCGATCTCCGCCTCGATCGTGCGGCCGAGCACGTTGACGGAGATCGTGTCGCCGACCTTCAGGCCGAGCTCCTTGCCGAGCTCGGCGGCGAAGGAGACGAGCGGCTTGCCGGAATAGTCCTTCGGCCACCACGTGCCCTCGGCGAGCTTCGCGTTCTCCGGCAGCGTCTCCGAGTAGGTCAGGCCGCGGTCGCCGCGCAGCACCCAGGCCGCGTCGGCGGGCGGCTCGATCTCGGAGACCGGCGTGCCCTTCAGCGCGACGATGCGGCCGCGCAGCATCGGAACCTCCTCGACCTGCGTGCCGGGGGCCGTCGTCTCGACGGCCTTGCGGAAGGCGTCGGCCTGGTCGCGCGCGATGTCGAGGAAGAAGAAGCTCGGCGCCTTGTCGGGCAGCGCCACGGTGAGCTGCCGGGTCAGGTTGCCGTCGGTCTGGGCGACCGCGACGAGGAGCGTGAGGCCGAGGCCGAGCGACAGGACGGCGCTCGGCGTGACGGCGCCGGGCCGGTGGATCGCGGCGAGCGCCATGCGCCAGGCGAGCGGCCCCCGACGCGGCATGGCGCGGGCGAGCCGCATGATGCCGGACGCGACCGCCCGGAGCACCACGAAGATGACCGCCGCCGCCCCGACGAGGATCGCGGCGAGGAAGCGGTCGGCGGCGAAGAGGATCGCAAGGCCGCACAGCGAGAGCACGACGGCGGCGAGCAGGGCCATGAGCCAGCGCGCCGGCCAGATGCCGCCGTCCTGCCCCCGCCCCTGGAAGAGCGCGCGGGCCGGCACCTCGCGGGCGAGGCCGAGCGGCCACAGCGCGAAGGCGAGCGCGGTGAGCAGCCCGTAGAGCGCCGCCTTGGCGAGCTCGGCGGGGAAGGGGCCGTAGCTGTCGATCGGCAGGCTGGCGGGCATGAAGAGGCCGGCGAGCGGCGGCGCGGCCGCGCCGATGGCGAGCCCGATCAGGATCGCGCCGGCGGCGAGGCCCAGGATCGCCGAGAGATAGGTGAGGAAGACGACGCGGCGGCTCGCGCCGAGGCTCTTCAGCGTCGCGATGCCCTCGCGCCGCCGGTCGACATAGGCGGTCACGGCGTTCGCCACCCCGACGCCGCCGACGATCAGCGCGGTCAGGCCGACGAGCACGAGATACATCGTGAACTGCCCGATCGACTCCTTGAGGCGGGGCGCGGCGTTCTGGCGGGTCTCGACCCGCCAGCCGGCCTCCGGCGCCTGGTCCTCGAGCCGCTTGGCGATCTCGGCGACGCGGGAATCGGACGGGCGGCCCGGCAGCGCCACCCGGTAGGTGTAGCGAACGAGGCTGCCCGGCTGGATGAGCCCGGTCTTCTGCAGCGCCGCGTGCGAGACGATGGCGCGCGGGCCCCAGCCGATGCCCCCGTCCGAGAGCCGGTCGGGCTCCCTGTCGAGCAGCGCGGTGAGCACGAAGCCCTGCCGGCCGATCTCCAGCGTGTCTCCGATCCCGATCCCGAGCCGTGCGGCGAGACCGCGCTCGGCGACGATGCCGTAGCGGTCCCCCCGCGGCGCGAGCGCGGCGGCCGCGTCCGCGGCGCCGTCCACCTCGAGGCTGCCATAGAGAGGATAGGCCCCGTCGATCGCCTTCAGCTCGACGAGGGTCGAGGCGTCGCCGGCGGCGCGTCCGCGCCATCGCCCGCAGCGTCGCGACCTCGGAGACGCGGCCGAGCGACGCCAGGTCCTTCAGCTGGCCGGGGGGCATCTCGCGGTGGACGAGCGACACGGACAGGTCGCCGCCGAGGATGACCTGGCCCTGGCCCGCGATGCCGTCGGTCAGGGCGCGCGAGATCGAGCCGACGGCGGCGATCGCCGCGACGCCGAGGGCGATGCAGGTGATGAAGACGGCGAAGCCCCTGAGACCGCCGCGCAGCTCGCGCAGGGCGAGCCGCAGGGGCAGCGGCAGCGCCGCGCCGGCCGGCCGGGCTGCGGCGCGGTCCCCCGTGGCCGCGCTCATTCGGCCGCCCTGCTGGCGGCCGCCTCGTCGGCGACGATCTCGCCGTCGCGCATCGAGATCACGCGGTCGCAGCGGGCGGCGAGATCCTCGTCGTGCGTGACGAGGACGAGGGTCGCCTCGTGCTCCGCGCGAAGGGCGAAGACGAGGTCGACGATCTGCTGGCCCGTCCGGCCGTCGAGGTTGCCGGTCGGCTCGTCGGCGAACAGGATCTTCGGCTCGGTGACGAGCGCGCGGGCGAGCGCGACGCGCTGCTGCTCGCCGCCGGACAGCGCCGTCGGGTAGTGGCCCATGCGCTGCGACAGGCCGACGCGGGCGAGCGCCGCCTCGGCGCGCGCAAAGGCGCCGGACGTGCCCGACAGCTCGAGGGGGACGGCGACGTTCTCGAGCGCCGTCATGTTCGCGATGAGGTGGAAGGACTGGAAGACGAGGCCGATATTGCCGCCGCGGAAGCGGGCGAGGCCGTCCTCGTCGAGGGCGCCGAAATCCTCGCCGTCGACCACGACGCGGCCCTCGTCCGGCCGCTCGAGCCCGGCCATCGTCATCAGCAGCGTCGACTTGCCGGAGCCCGACGGACCGACGATGCCGACCGCTTCCCCGCGCCGGATATTCACGTTAAGACCGCGCAGCACGTGAACCCGGGCCGCGGCGTCACCGAGGCTCAGATGGACGTTCTCCACGGAGATGGCGGGATGGGACACGGAACGACGCTCCTCGAGACGCTCGGCTTCAGGCGACCCCGTGCATATGGGCTGCCGGCCTTGCGCTGCAATGACACGGGGAGATACGTCGCAGCCCTCCTTCTGGCCTTCCTCGCCCTCGCCCGCCCGGCGCACGCCGAGACGATCGACCTCGTCGCCTTCGGCGACAGCCTGACGGCCGGCTACGGCCTCGCGCAGGACGAGAGCTTCCCCGTGAAGCTTCAGGCGGCGCTGACGGAGGCCGGCTACGACGTGACCGTGGCCAATGCCGGCGTCTCCGGCGACACCACGGCGGCGGGGCTCGCGCGGCTCGACTGGGCGGTGCCGGACGGCACGGACGGCGTGATCCTCGAGCTCGGCGCCAACGACATGCTGCGCGGCATCGATCCCGCCCTGGCCCGCAGGAACCTCGACGAGATCCTGACGCGGCTCGACGGGAAGGGCGTCGAGGTGCTCGTCGCCGGGATGCTCGCCGCGCCCAATCTCGGCGAGGACTACGTGAAGAGCTTCGACGCGATCTTCCCGGAGCTCGCGAAGAAGCACGACGCGCTGCTCTACCCCTTCTTCATGGAGGGCGTGGCGCTCGACGACAGCCTCAAGCAGGACGACGGCCTGCACCCGACCGCCAGGGGCGTCGACGTGATCGTGAAGAACATCCTGCCCAAGGTGGAGGAGCTGATCGACCGGATCAGGTCCGACGCCGGCGAGGCCGGGCAGGCGAACTAGAACACCCCCGACGGAGATCCCAGGACCTATGGAATACCGCCAGCTCGGCCGGACCGACATCCGCGTGAGCGCGCTTTCGCTCGGCACCATGACCTTCGGCGAGCAGGTCGCCGAGGACGACGCGCACGCCATGCTCGACATGGCGGTCGAGCGCGGCATCAACCTGATCGACACGGCCGAGCTCTACCCGATCCCGCCGAAGGCCGGGACGCAAGGGGCGACGGACCGCATCATCGGCTCGTGGCTCGCCAAGGGCGGCAGGCGCGACAGGGTGGTGCTCGCCTCGAAGGTCGTGGGGCGGACTGACAACGCGTGGTTCCGCGACGGCAAGCCGGCGAACCTGTCGCCGGCCCACGTCCGGGAGTCGGTCGAGAAGGGGCTGAAGCGGCTCGCGACCGACCATATCGACCTCTTCCAGGTGCACTGGCCCGATCGCAACGTCTCGGCCTTCGGCTCGAACCCGACCGTGTTCCGCGTGGCCGAGCAGCCGGCGGACGAGGTGCCGATCGAGGAGACGCTCGGCGCGCTGACGGAGCTGCAGCGCGAGGGCAAGATCGGCCATGTCGGCCTGTCGAACGAGAGCCCGTGGGGCACGATGCGCTATCTCGCGGCCTCGCAGACGCAGGGCCTCGCCCGCATCCAGTCGATCCAGAACGCCTACAGCCTGATCAACCGCACCTTCGAGGTCGGCCTCGCCGAGATCGCGATGCGCGAGCAGGTCGGGCTCCTCGCCTATTCGACGCTCGGCCAGGGCTGCCTGACCGGCAAGTACCGCAACGGCGCGCTGCCGGCCGGCGCGCGGAAGACGCTGTTCGACCGGATGCAGCGCTACGAGAAGCCCGGTGCCGACGTGGCGATCGCGGCCTATGTCGATCTTGCCCGCGAGCTCGGCCTCGACCCCGCGCAGCTCGCCATCCGCTTCGCCATGACGAGGCCCTTCGTCACCTCGGCGATCCTCGGCGCGACGACGCGCGAGCAGCTTTCCACAGACATCGACGCCGAAAGCCTCGAATGGACGGCCGAGATCGAGGAACGGGTCGACGCCATCCATCTTCTCCACCAGAATCCGGCGCCGTAAGCCATCGTCCGGCGGCCGGCTGCCCACGGGCAGCTTCCGGCCGACAGCTTCGGACCGCCACCTGCCGAGGGGAAGCTTCATGCCCCGCCTGTTCACCGGCATCGAGATCCCCGGCAGCGTCGCCGCGCATCTCACCACGCTGCGCGGCGGCCTGTCCGGCGCGCGCTGGATCGACCCGGAGAACTACCACCTGACGCTGCGCTTCATCGGCGACATCGAGAACAGCACCGCGCACGAGGTGCACGAGGTGCTGCGCCGCGTGCGGCGGCCGCGCTTCACGCTGACGCTGTGCGGCATCGAGGCCTTCGGCGGGCGCAAGCCGCACTCGATCTTCGCCGCCGTGCAGCCCTCGCCGCCGCTCGCGGCGCTGCAGGCCGAGCACGAGAGGCTGATCCAGATGGTCGGCCTGCCGCCGGAGGGGCGCCGCTTCACGCCGCACGTGACGCTCGCCCGGCTGCGCGGCGTGCAGGCGGGCTCCGTCGCCGGCTATCTCGAGCAGCGCGGCGGCTTCATGTCGATGCCGTTCGAGGTCACAAGCTTCGTGCTGTACTCGGCGAAGGCCAGCACCGGCGGCGGCCCGTATGTCGTGGAGGAGGAATATCCGCTGGAGGGCGGCTAGGGCGCGCCGTGCAGGTGGTACGTCTTGTTCACGATCTGCCACCGCCCCTCGTGGTTGATGAGGGTCAGGTAATCGGTGAAGCGGGCGCCGAGATAGTCGTCCTCAAGCTTCACGGTCGCCACGTCTCCGGTCTCGTCGCGCGCCAGGACCTTCCAGTGGTAGTCCGCGTCGGCGGGCAGCGCTCCGGCGGCCCTGCAGCTCGCCACGAACTCGTCGAGCGAGAGCCACTCCAGCGCGCCCTCGTAGTGGCCCACGACGGCGGCGGCCGGATGAAAGGCGGCCCTCAGCCGCGCCTCGTCGGCACGGCACATGCCCTCGAGATAGTCCCGCACCGCGTCCTCGATCGTTGCGCTCATGGCGCCCCTCCCACGGCAAGGCCTTCGGTCACGGCAAGGCCTTCGGTCACGGCAAGGCCTTCGGTCGCAGATGATAGCGGATGGCAGGGGATCGGAGCAGTTCAACTTCCCGGCACCGGGCGCACGGATTCCCGCCCTTCCGTCATCCGGAAGGCCGGCGCCAACCTTGGAAGCCGTTTCACTCCCTTCGGAGACATGCTCCTCGGTGCCGTGCCGCCTGCGCGGCTCCCCATCGGTGCAAGGCGGCGCAAGTGCTTGACGCCGTCCATCCTCGGAGCGCGTCGTGTGACGACACGATGACGCAGCGTAACGCCAAGTGGCGTCGCTTCGCAAGGCCGCGGTTCCGGGCGGTACGTTGCCTGTCCCGCCGGCTGCCCTAGTGTTGGCGAACGGCACGAAGGACCTCAGCACGCAAAACCCCGGGAGGATCGCATGGCGACGAAGCTGACGGACGCGGAGAGGGCGGCGGCGCTCGAGGAGCTCGCCGGCTGGGAGCCGGTCGAGGGCCGCGACGCGATCACCCGGACCTTCAAGTTCAAGACCTTCAACGAGGCCTTCGGCTTCATGAGCCGGGTCGCCCTCAGGGCGGAGAAGCTCGACCACCATCCCGAGTGGTTCAACGTCTACAACACGGTCGAGGTGACGCTGTCGACGCACGACGCGGGCGGGCTGACCGAGCTCGACGTGAAGATGGCGAAGTCGATGAACGCCTACGCCGGCGGCTGAGGCGCCGCTCCGCCCGCCGCATCCGGGGGGCTCCGGCGGCCCGGCGCGCCCCCTCGCAATTGCGAAAGGCCGGCCGGACGCGTATATAGCTGCCGACAAGCTTCGCGCGCGGGCCGCAGGACGGCGCCCGCGCCTTTTCGTATTTCTGACGGGCCCATACCCCCATGGATATTCGCAACATCGCCATCATCGCCCACGTCGACCACGGCAAGACGACGCTGGTCGACCGGCTCCTGCAGCAGTCGGGCACGTTCCGCGACAACCAGAAGGTCGCGGAGCGGGTGATGGATTCCAACGACCTCGAGCGCGAGCGCGGGATCACCATCCTCGCCAAGGCGACCTCGGTCGTGTGGAAGGACACGCGCATCAACATCGTCGACACGCCCGGCCACGCCGATTTCGGCGCCGAGGTCGAGCGCATCCTCAACATGGTGGACGGCGCGATCGTGCTGGTCGACGCGGCCGAAGGGCCGATGCCGCAGACCAAGTTCGTGGTCGGCAAGGCGCTGAAGGTCGGGCTGAAGCCGATCGTCGCGATCAACAAGGTCGACAAGCCCGACGCCCGCGTCGACGAGGTGCTGAACGAGGTGTTCGACCTGTTCGCCGCGCTCGACGCCGACGACGAGCAGCTCGACTTCCCCGTGCTCTACGGCTCGGGCAAGCAGGGCTGGATGAGCGACAGCCTGGAGCCCACCGAGGGCATGGCGTCGCTGTTCGAGCTCGTGCTCAGGCACGTGCCGGCGCCCGCGACGGAGCCGGGGCCCTTCCGCATGCTGGGCACGATCCTCGAGGCGAACCCCTATCTCGGCCGCATCATCACCGGCCGCATCACGTCGGGCACGCTGAAGGCCAACCAGACGGTCAAGGTGCTCGCCCGCGACGGCCACCAGGTCGAGACGGGCCGCGTGTCGAAGATCCTCGCCTTCCGCGGCATCGAGCGCGTGGCGGTCGAGGAGGCCTCGGCGGGCGACATCGTCGCGATCGCCGGCCTGACCAAGGGCACGGTCGCCGAGACGTTCTGCGCGCCGGAGGTCGAGGAGCCGATCCACGCCCAGCCGATCGACCCGCCGACCGTGTCGATGACCTTCATGGTCAACGACAGCCCGCTCGCCGGCACCGAGGGCGACAAGGTGACGAGCCGCGTCATCCGCGACCGCCTGTTCAAGGAGGCCGAGGGCAACGTCGCGCTGAAGATCGAGGACACGCAGAACGCCGACGCCTTCGTCGTGTCGGGCCGCGGCGAGCTGCAGCTCGCGATCCTGATCGAGCAGATGCGCCGCGAGGGCTTCGAGCTCGGCGTGTCGCGCCCGCGCGTCGTCGTGCAGCGCGACCCCGAGACCGGCCAGGCGCTCGAGCCGATCGAGGAGGTCACGATCGACGTCGACGAGGAGTTCACCGGCGCGGTCGTGCAGAAGCTCTCGGAGCGCAAGGCCGAGATGGTCGAGATGCGGCCGTCCGGCGGCAACCGCCAGCGCCTCGTCTTCCACGCGCCGACGCGCGGCCTGATCGGCTATCTCGGCGAGCTGATGACGGACACCAAGGGCACGGCGGTGATGAACCGCATCTTCCACCAGTACGCGCCCTACCGGGGCGACATCGCCGGCCGGCGCAACGGCGTGCTGATCTCCAACGAGGCCGGCGAGGCCGTGGCCTACGCGCTGTGGAACCTCGAGGACCGCGGGCCGATGATGATCGACCCCGGCGTCAAGGTCTACCAGGGCATGATCGTCGGCGAGCACACCCGCGAGAACGACCTCGAGGTGAACGTGCTCAAGGGCAAGAAGCTCACGAACATCCGCACCACGTCGAAGGACGAGGCGGTGCGGCTGACGCCGCCGGTGCGCATGACGCTCGAGCGCTCGCTCGCCTGGATCGGCGACGACGAGCTCGTCGAGGTGACGCCCGAGACGATCCGCCTGCGCAAGGCGCTGCTCGACCCCAACGAGCGCAAGCGCGCCGAGAAGTCGCGCTCGGCCGCCCTGGCGTAAGCCGGCCCGGTCACGCGCTCGCGCGAAAGGCCTCGGCGTCGCGCTTCGGCGGGGCGCCGAACATCCGGGCATATTCGCGGGTGAACCGCGACACGCTCTCGTAGCCGACGCCAACCGGTTCGTCGCGCAGACCACCGCGATGGGCCGGGCCGGGCTGCCGGACGACATCGGCCCGGCGATCGCCTCGCTCCTGTCCGACGACAACCGCTGGATCACCGGCCAGCGCATCGAGGTCTCGGGCGGCCAGAACCTCTGATCTGACCGGCGGCTCCGGGGCATCGTGGTTCAGTCGAGGCTTCCTCGGCTGAACCGGCGCCCGAAGGTTGCTCCCGGCCGCGAACCGCACGATGCTGCACCGCAATCGAACAGTCAGCGGGGCGTTTTCGCATGCGAATCTGCGTTTTCGGGGCCGGCGCGACCGGCGGGCACTTCGCCGTCAGGCTCGCGCGGGCCGGCCATGACGTCTCGGTCGTGGCGCGCGGGCCGCACCTCCAGGCGATCCTGGCGGAGGGCCTGACGATGAAGACGGGCGACGAGGAGATCCGCGCGCCGGTGACGGCGAGCGAGGATCCCGCCCAGCTCGGGCCGCAGGACGCGGTGATCGTCGGCGTCAAGGCGACCGGCCTCGAGGCGGTCGCCGACAGCCTGGTGCCGCTGCTGACGCCCGAGACGCGCGTGGTGTTCCCGCAGAACGGCATGACCTGGTGGTACCCGGTCGGCCTCGACGAGAGCCTGCCGGCGCCGCCCGACCTGCCGGTCTTCCGGCTGCGCGAGCGCTTCCTGTGCAACATGACGCCGGAGCAGGTGGTCGGCGGCATCATCTGGTCGGCCAACGAGATCGAGCGACCGGGCGTCATCCTCAACAACACGCCGCACCGCAACGACCTGTGGATCCAGTCGATCGTCGATCCCGGCGACGCGCCGGTCGAGGCGCTGCGCGCCGCGCTCGTCGAGGCGGGCATCGGGTCGGTGCCGCCGCGCGACATCCGCGAGACGCTGTGGCGCAAGCTTCTCCTGAACATGAGCGGCTCGACCCTCGCGCTCGCCACGGGCACGCTCTCCTCCGAGGTGCGCGGCGACGCGCGGCTGGCCGAGCTCTACCGCCGGGTGATGGGGGAGGGGCTGCAGATCTGCCGGGCGCACGGCTATCCGCTCGACAGCGAGGTCGACGCCGACAGCGTCCTCGCCGCCATGCCGCGGCACAAACCCTCGCTGCTGCAGGACTACGAGCAGCACCGGCCGATGGAGATCGGCGAGATCGTGCTGGCGCCGCAGGCCTTCGCGCGGACGGCCGGCATCGAGACGCCGAGCCTCGACGCGGTGGCCGCGATCGCCGCCCGCCTCGCCAGCGACCGCGGCCTCTTCGCCGGCTAAGGAACTTTCCGCCACTTGTCCCCGCAATCCGCAGGCCGGACGGGGATCGGCCCGGCGGCGCACGTCCGCACGCGACCATCCGTTGTCCGAGTCCACGCGGAGCGCTACCTTCGGTGCATGGGAACGGATCTCATAGACGTGCGGCCCGGTCGGGCCGCCGACGCGCAGCGGCTCTCGGACGTTCACGACGAGGCCTGGCGCAATGCCTATGGCGGGCTTCTCCCCGCCATCTCGCTCGAGAAGATCCTGTCGCGGCGCGGCCCGGCCTACTGGCACCGGCTCGCCTCGCGGCGCGCCGACACGCTGAGCGTCCTCGTCTTCGACGGCGAGGTGGCGGGCTATGCCACGCACGGGCCGAGCCGCGTGCCGCGGCTGCCCTATCGCGGCGAGATCTACGAGCTCTACATGCGCCCGACGCACCAGGGGCTGGGCCTCGGCCGCCAGCTCTTCACGCGGGCGCGCCGCCGCAACGCCGAGATCGGCCTCAAGGGCACGATCGTCTGGGCGCTCGCCGAGAATCAGGGCGCGTGCGACTTTTACCGCAGGCTCGGGGGCGCTACGGTGGCCCGCGCTTACGAGAACTTTGCCGACCGGCAGTTCGAGAAGCTCGCCTTCGGGTGGCAATAGCTCTGATTAGCAAGAACAAGGACACATTATGCGTCTGGACGCCGTTCCGATCGGGAAGAACCCGCCGGAAGACATCAACGCGGTCATCGAGGTCCCCGTCGGCGGGGAGCCCATCAAGTACGAGATGGACAAGGCGGCGGGCGCCATGTTCGTCGATCGCTTCCTGTACACGCCGATGCGCTATCCCGGGAACTACGGCTTCATCCCGCACACCCTCTCCGACGACGGCGACCCGATCGACATCCTGGTGCCGAACCAGCGGCCGATCGTGCCGGGCGCCATCATGAACTGCCGCCCCGTCGGCGCGCTGCTGATGGAGGACGAGGCCGGCCTCGACGAGAAGATCATCGGCGTCCCCGCGCACAAGCTGACGCGGCGCTACGACCGCATCACCTCGTACAAGGACCTGCCGGAGATCACGCTCGAGCAGATCAACCACTTCTTCGAGCACTACAAGGATCTCGAGGGCGGCAAGTGGGTCAAGGTCGTGCGCTGGGCCGACGTCGACGAGGCCAAGCAGCTGATCATCGACGCGATCGAGCGGGCCAAGAAGGAAGGCTTCGAGCCCTCCGCCGCCTGAGGGCGCACACCATCTCGTGACCGGGAGGGGCGCGGCGCACGCGCCCCTTTTTTCGTGCGGCGGCGGTCCCACCTATCTTGGGAATCGAACAGTCGAGCCGTCGTGCCGAAAAGGGGCGCCGGCGGCGCCAACGGACCAACCGCCCATGACCGCCATCCCGCGAGCCGCGACGCTCGCCCTCGCCATCCTCGCCGCGACCCCGGCGCTCGCCGCCGACGGGCTGACCACGGCCGCCGTCAACATGCGGACCGGCCCCGGCACGGGCTACGAGGTCGTGACGACGATCCCGGAGCGCGGCGCCGTCGAGATCGCCGGCTGCGAGGCCGACAGCGAGTGGTGCCGCGTCGGCTGGCGCGACGCGGAAGGCTGGGTGTTCTCGCGCTACCTGGCGCTGCCCGGCCGCGCCCGCGGCAGCGGCACGCCCCCGCGCCTGTCGGAGCTGCCGACGGTCAGCTTCGAGAAGGACACCTCCGGTGCCCTGCCGGTGTCGCGCTGGGAGGGCCGGTACGGCCGGCGCCACGACCGCCTGGCCGAGGGCCAGTACGGCCGGTCGGAGAGGCCGAAGCTTCCCGCCCCGGCCTCGCCCGAGGAGCTGCGCCCGAAGATCGAGAGCCGCAGCTTCGGCGGCCGCGGCGTGCCGCCGCGCAGCCAGCCGTGGCTGATCCCCGGCAGCAGCCGCAGCGGTCTCGACTAGAGCCGGTCCCGGAGAGCCGCGGCCCTGCCGGGCCGGCCGTCCCTCAGCCTGCGAAGGGCGAGGCCACGCCGTGCTGCCGTGCGGCCGCCTCGACCGTGTTGCGCAGCAGGCAGGCGATGGTCATCGGGCCGACGCCGCCGGGCACGGGCGTGATCGCGCCGGCGACTTCGGCGGCCTCGTCATAGGCGACGTCGCCGACGATGCGGCCCTTGCCGCCCTCGCCCTCGATGCGGTTGATGCCGACGTCGATCACGGTCGCGCCGGGCTTCACCCAGTCGCCCTTGATCATCTCGGGCCGGCCCGACCGCGGCGATCAGCAGGTCGGCGCGCCGGCACACGCCGGGCAGGTCCTTCGTGCGCGAATGGGCGACGGTGACGGTGCAGTTCTCCTTGAGGAGAAGCTGCGCCACCGGCTTGCCGACGATGTTGGAGCGGCCGACGATCACCGCGTCGAGGCCCGAGAGGTCGCCCAGCGTCTGCTTGGCGAGGATGACGCAGCCGAGCGGCGTGCACGGCACGAGCGCGTCCTGGCCCGTGGCGAGCAGGCCGGCATTGACGACGTGGAAGCCGTCGACGTCCTTCGCCGGGTCGATCGCCGCCAGGACGGCTGCGGAATCGATCTGCTTCGGCAGCGGCAGCTGCACCAGGATGCCGTTGACGGCCGGGTCGTTGTTGAGCTTGTCGATCAGCGCCAGCAGCTCGTCCTGGCCCGTCGTCTCGTCGAGCTTGTGCTCGAACGAGTTCATGCCGGCCTCGACGGTCTGCTTGTTCTTGTTGCGCACGTAGATCGAGCTCGCCGGATCCTCGCCGACCAGCACCACGGCGAGGCCCGGCGTGATGCCGTGCGCCGTCTTCATGCCCTCGACCGCCCGCGCCACGTCGGCGCGAATGTCTGCGGCGGTCGCCTTTCCGTCGATCTTCCGTGCCGTCATGAGCTGTTTCCTCCCAGCTTCGCCTTCGATACTGCGTCCAGCGCGTCGCCGAGCTCGGCCGCCGGACGCGCAACCTCGACCGTCTTGAGCCGCGACCTGTGGCCCGACACGACGGACACCTCGGTCTTCGGCACGCCCAGCGCCCTGGCGAGCAGCGCCTCCAGCGCCGCGTTGGCCGCGCCCTTCTCGGCGGCGGCGCGCACGCGGGCGGACAGCGCCGTGCCGCCGTCAGCGGCCTCGCGCAGCCCGTCGATCCGGTCGGCGCCGCCCTTGGGCGTCAGCCGCACCTCGATCGCCACGCCGCGCGCGGTCTCGCGCCACCAGCCGGCCACCCGGTCAGAAGACCGCGGGGTAGAGATAGAGCACGATCACGCGCTGGATGAAGAAGATGATCAGGAGCAGGATGATCGGCGAGATGTCGATGCCGCCGAGATTTGGCAGCGCCTGCCGGATCGGGCGCAGGGCGGGCTCCGTCATCCGCCACAGCGCCTCGCCGATCGTGGCGACGAACTGGTTGCGCATGTTGACGATATTGAAGGCGATGAGCCACGAGAAGATCGCCGCCGCAATCAGGATGTAGACGTAGATCTGCAGGGCGAGGAGAATGACGTCGAGAATTGCGCGCATTTGGAGATCCGGCCGCCGGTAGAGGTCGATGACCCTCTAACCTTCCTGAGCGTCGCCCGCAACCCGGACCGCAAGCGCACGCGAGCCGGCTTGACAGACCACCCCGTGCCACCCTAAATCGCGTCTCACCCAGGGACGGGGCCGTAGCTCAGCTGGGAGAGCGTCGCGTTCGCAATGCGAAGGTCAGGGGTTCGATCCCCCTCGGCTCCACCATTCCCGTCTCCCGCACTGCATTGCCGGGCCGTATCAGGGCTCCGGCGCAGGCGTTTTCCCTCCGGGCGTGATCTTCCCGTGACACTCGCCGCCGTCCTGCGCGGCAGGTCGGACATTCGGCCAATCCGGCGGTTTCCGTAAACGTAACTTCAATGTCCCGGCGCGACGCTTTCGCGATATCGGGAGGTGTCGTCATGGCTTTCGTCGGACCGCACACGCACCCTGACCGGCATTCCGTCGCTCCGGCCGGGGTCACCTCGCATCCTGCCGTCCCCCGGCGCCGGCAGCACGGAAACCCGCGCCCCTTCCGCGCCAGCACCATCCTCGCCGCCGCGGCGGCGCTGCTTGCGGCCTCGTTTCTCGCGATCGAGATCTTCAGCCCGTGGCCGCCGATCCTGACGGTGCGCCACCTGATGGCGGCGCCGAGCTGCGAGCGGGCGGCGAAGGTGGGGCTCGCCCCGGCCCTGCGGGGGCAGCCGGGGTACTGGGCGCGGCACGACCGCGACGGCGACGGGATCGCGTGCGAATCCCTCGTCGATCGCTAACCCTGTCGGTCCATCGGGGGGCGCACGGGCTGGATTCGGCCGGATCCACTGCCCATCTCTGGCGCAACGATGCGTCTGGCGGCCTCGCGCCGCCGCGAAGTGCCCTGGAGGTTCCCGCCCATGTCCGGTCCCGCCCCCCGCGAGCGCCCCGGCCGAGACCCCGAAGCAGAGGCCGACCGCCTGAAGGCGAGGTTCCGCGCCGTGTCCCGGCGGATCGAGTCGGGATCCGGAGGCCGCGGCCGGCCGCGCGCGCCCGGGGCGAGCGCCCGCCCGGGCCTCGGCGCGTCGCCGACGCTGGCGATCGCGGTGCTGCTGGCGGTCGCGATCCTGCTCGCGCTGGCGAGCTGAGGCGCCGGCGGCTCGGCCGCTCGGTGACGCAGCGGCCGGCGGTTCCGGAGGGGGAAAGCGCCCCGCGGGGCTCAGCCGGCGGCGGCGCGCAGCGGCTCGGCCGCCTCGCGGGGATCGCTCGCGATCCAGAGGTCGAGGAAATTCTCCAGCCAGCGCAGGATGTGGACGTCGTGCACGGCACGGCCTTCGAAATGCGCACGCCGCCCCTGCGCGCCCGGCATCGTCATCCGCTCCGCGCCCCGCGTCGTCCAGCGATACATCATGGCGAGCGTCAGCTCGGCGTGGAACTGCACGCCGAAGGCCGCCGGCCCGACGCGCACCGCCTGGTTCTCGAACAGGTCGCCGCGGGCCAGGAGATCGACGCCGCTCGGCAGCTCCATGCCCTCGCGGTGCCACTGGTAGACCGTTTCCGGCCACTCCATCAGCGCCTTGCCCTCGTCCGTCGGGTGCAGCGGGTAGTAGCCGACCTCGGCACAGCCGTCCGGGTGCGGCCTGACCTCGCCGCCCATGTGGCGGATCAGCATCTGCGCGCCGAGGCAGACGCCCAGGAAGGGGGCCTGCTCCTTCAGGGGGACGCCGATCCAGTCGGTCTCGCGGCGGATGAAGTCGTGCTCGTCGTTGGCGCTCATCGGGCCGCCGAAGATCACCGCGCCCCTGTGCTCGGCCATCGTGTCGGGCAACGGGTCGCCGAGAACGGGGCGCCTGATGTCGAGCTGGTAACCGCGGCGGGTGAGGGCCTGGCCGATGCGGCCGGGGGAGGAGGTCGCCTGGTGGAGGACGATCAGGATCTGGTCGGTCATGATTCCTTGGCGTGGCACGGTGTCGCGCGTGGACAGGAGTCTACGCGCGGATATTGTGCCCCGCAACACGATCTCAAGGTCATGGCCCGGGCTTTGCGCCCGCCCGCCGTACCCGCGGATCGTGCCGCCGGGCCGCCGCTTCAGTCCTCGGCGACCCGCTTGCGCAGCACCATCCGGTCGCGGGCCGAGACGCCGAGCAGCTCGGCGACCCGCCACACGAGGTTGTCCTCGAACTCGTGCACCTCGCCGTCCGCATAGACGAGCCGCCACAGCATCTCCACGATCTCGACGCGCTGGACCTCGTCGAGGCTGCGCTTGAGCACGCTCGTGAAGGTGTAGAGGTCGACGGCCTCGAGGTTGCGGCGGCGCGCCTCTTCGATCAGCGCCTCCGTCTCCTCGGCGTCGAGGTGGTACTGCTCGGAGAGGACCGTGCGCAGCTTCCTGCGCTCGGAGTCGTCGACCACGCCGTCTATGGCGATCGCATGCACGGCCAGCGCGGCGGTCGCGACCCGCGGATCGCCGTCGGCGAAGCCTTCCTTCTCGTCCGCCGTGCCGAGCTGGCGGAACATCTTCTGTATGGCGCCGAACATCTTCCTGGTTTCCCGGTGTTTCTTTCCTTGAGTCAAAGAGTGGGTCGCGGCAGCCGGAGGGGCAAGGACCGCGCTTGCAACAGCCGGGCAAAAAACCCACATTCGGCACCGCATCCACCGATCGCGCGGCGACTGCATCGCGGGCGTCGCGGCCGCTTCGGTGGCGCCGGCGGTCCGGCCACCCGGCGGCCCGGAATCGTCTCGGCCCGTCGGGTGGTGTAGAGTGCCAGCGTTCAGTTTCGACTCACCCGGACTCCGGTTACGCCAGGGAACAGCATGAGGCTCACCAAGCAGACCGGCTACGCGCTCCGCATCCTCATCCATTGCGGCCAGGCGCAAGGCAAGCTGGTGAAGGTCCCCGAGATCGCGCGGGCCTACCAGATCACCGAGCACAACCTGTTCAAGATCATTCCGCTGCTCGTCCATTGCGGGGTCATCGAGACGGTGCGTGGCCGCGGCGGCGGCATCCGCCTGGCCAAGGCCGCCGAGGACATCCGCCTGGGCGAGGTGGTGAACGCCACCGAGGAGACCCGCATCGAGGCGGATTGCCTGGGCGGCGACATCGGCGCCTGCCCGATCCGGCCGATCGCGCCGATCAACCGCATCCTCGACGAGGCGATCGGCGCCTTCATCGAGGTGCTCGAGCAGTACACGCTCGCCGACCTCCTCAGCACCCGCCCGAAGCCGCGCAGCGAGGCGGCGCTCCAGGCGGTCAAGGAAGCGACGATCCAGTAGGGCGGGGCCTCCCCGCCAGGCCGGAGCCCTTCCGCCGGCGCGCGTGCGCCGCTTCGGGCTCCAGGCCTCAGGTGCCGGTCGCGAGCCGCTCCGGCAGCACGAAGGGCCGCCCGCCGGCGCCTCGCGCGAGCGACAGGCGCACCTCGAAGACGCGCTCCACCATCGCGTCCGTCAGCACCTCCGCCGGCGCCCCGTCGGCGACGATCTCCCCCCGCGACACCACGATCAGCCGGTCCGCGTAGACGCTCGCGAGGTTGAGGTCGTGCAGGATCGCCAGCGCCCCGCCGCCCTCCATGGCGTGGCGACGCGCCTCGTCGAGAATGGCGAACTGGTGCTTCAGGTCGAGGCTCGAGGTCGGCTCGTCGAGCATCAGCCACGCCGGGTCCGCGGCGGGCCGCTCCGGCAGCTGGCACAGCACGCGGGCGAACTGCACCCGCTGCTGCTCTCCCCCCGACAGCTCCTGATAGGTCCGCCCGGCATGGTCGGCGAGGCCGGCGCGCGCGAGCGCGGCCGACACGCGCCGGCGGCGCTCCGCGGGCGCCAGCCGGCCGGCCGCGGTCAGGCCGAGGCTCACCACCTCGTAGACGGTGAAGGGGAAGGCGAGCGTCGTCGCCTGCGGCAGCACCGCGCGCGCCGCCGCGAGCTCGGCGGGGGGCCAGGCGCCGAGCGGCCGGCCGTTGAGCGTGGCCTGGCCGCGCCGCGGCGCGATCTCGCCGCTCGCCAGACGCATCAGCGTCGACTTGCCCGCGCCGTTCGGGCCGACGACGACCGTCAGGCGGCCCGGCTCGAGGCGAAGCCGGCCGACGCGCAGCACGCGGCGGCCGCCGAGCACGATTTCGATGTCGTCGAAGGCGAGCGTCACAGGTCCACCAGCAGGCGGCGCTTGAGGAGAAGCCACAGGAAGAGCGGCGCCCCGAGGACGGCCGTCAGGATGCCGATCGGCAGCTCGGCCGGGGCGACGAGCGTGCGCGCGACCGCGTCGGCGGCGAGCAGCAGCGTCGCGCCCATCAGCGCCGAGGCCGGCAGCAGGCCGCGGTGGCGCGGCCCGAGCGCCAGCCGCAGGATGTGCGGCACGACGATGCCGACGAAGGCGATCGGCCCCGCCGCGGCGACCGACGCGCCGACCGCGGCGGCGACCGCGACGATGGCGGTGCGCTTCAGCGTCTCGACGCCGATGCCGAGATGGCGGGCGGCGGCCTCGCCGAGCAGCAGGCCGTCGAGGCCGTCGGCGAGCAGCGGCGTCGCGAGGAACAGCGCCAGCAGGAACGGCGCGGCGGTGATCGCCTTCTCCCACGTCGCGCCGCCGAGGCTGCCGAGGCTCCAGAAGGTGATGTCGCGAAGCTGCCGGTCGTCGGCCATGTAGACGAGGAGGCCGGTCAGCGCCGCGGCGAGCGCGCCGAGCGCGATGCCGGCGAGCAGCATCGTGGCGACCGAGGTGCGGCCGCCTCGCGTCGCGATCCGGTAGAGCACGAAGGTCGAGACGAGGCCGCCGGCGAAGGCCGACAGCGGCAGGCCGTAGACCGACAGCGCCGCCGGCAGGACGAGGACGAGCGGCGAGCCGACGACGACATAGGCGACGGCGCCGAGCCCGGCCCCGGCCGAGATGCCGATGAGGCCGGGATCGGCGAGCGGATTGCGGAACAGCCCCTGCATGACGGCGCCGGACACCGCCAGCGCCGCGCCGACCATGGCGCCGAGCACGATCCGCGGCAGCCGGATCTGCCAGAGGATGATTTCGGGGATGCCGTCCGGGCCGGCGGCGCCGAGGACGGTGCGCGCGACCTGGCCGGGCACGAAGCCGGTGGGCCCGAGCGACAGGCAGAGGAAGCCCGTGACGAGGAGCAGGACCGCGAGCGCCGCCGCGCCGAGCACGGCACGGCCGCTGCGGTCGCCGGCGATGCGGCCGGTCGTGGCGGAGGTCGCGGCGGTCATTGCGCCGGCGCCTCCGCCCGCGCCGCCGTCCACGGCCGCTCGGGCAGCGACGGCAGGCTGCGGTCGGGATAGATGGCGTGCGCGAGGTCGCGGATCGCGTGCGCCGTGCGCGGGCCGAAGCCGAGGAGGTAGAGCCCGTCCATCGTGACGAGGCGGCCGTCGCGGCCGGCCGGCGTCTGCTTCAGCGCCGGCAGGGACAGAACCTCGCCGCGATCGTCCGCCGCCGGCCCCTGCGCCATCATCACGACCACCTCCGGCGCGGCGGCGAGGATCGCCTCGTCGTTGAGCGGCTTGTAGCCGCCGAAGCCCGAGACGGCGTTGGCGGCGCCGGCGAGGCGGATCATCGTGTCGGCCGAGGTGCCCTCGCCGGCCGCCATGATGCGGCCGCCCGCCGCGCTGAGCACGAAGAGGACGCGCGCCCGGTTCTCGATTCCGGCCGTCGCGCCGGTGATCGTGTCGAGATCCGCCGTCACCGCCTCGGCGAGGGCGCGGCCCTTCGCCTCCTCGCCCATGGCCTTCGCGACGAAGGCGATCTTCCCCGCCACGCCGGCGGGATCGTGCACGGCGGGCGCCTTCAGGAAGGGCACGGAGGCCTGCTCGAGAAGCGACACCGCCTCGGCGGGGCCGGCATCGGCCTCCGCGATGATCAGCGACGGCCCGACCGAGAGGACGCCCTCGGCCGACAGCGCGCGGAGATAGCCGACGTCGGGATGCTCCGCCTTCGCCTCCGGCGGATAGAGGCTCGTCGTGTCGACGGCGACGATGCGGTCGTCGAGGCCGAGCGCATAGAGGATCTCGGTGACGGACCCGCCGAGCGCGACGACGCGCGCGGTCTCGCCCTCCGCGGCCGTCGCGGACGGCGGCGCGGCGGCGAGGAGAGCGGCGGCGAGGGCGAGCGATCGAAGGCGGCGGGCGGAGCGCGGGCGCGGGAACATGAAGCGCGGGTTCATGAAGCGCGGGATCATGGCGGGCCTCACTTGTTGAGGATCAGCTTGCCCTGCCGCGTCACGCGCAGGACGTATTGCTCGTTGTTGTGCAGGATCACCACCTGGCGGTGCCCCGCCAGCAGGGCTTCCGAGCGCAGGATGCGCGGCTCGCCGGCGTCCTCTTCCCGCTTCGGCGCGTCGCCGGGCGGGCCGTCACATGGCTTGGTCGGCTGCAATTCGCGTCTCCCCGTCTCGCATCAAAATTCGTGCCCGAGATAACTTGACTGTAATAGTCATATTATCATAGATGGCAAGCGACCGGTTGCGGAGGGGCCCACGAAAAGGGCGATTTCGACGGTCAAACAGCAAGCCAAAGGCCCGTGTCCGAGTAGCTAGCCGCCAGTTTCGGCTCGAGTGAAAGGGTTATGGGGATGAGGCGCAGTCGTCTGCGTATCGCGCTAACGACGTCCGCCGCGATGGCGGCCACGTCGGCCTACGGCCAGGAAGGGGATGTCGCGGATGTCGTGCATCTCGACGAGATCACGGTGATCGAGGCGCGCACCGAACAGGCCTGGTCGGAGGCGCTGGCCGGCGTGTCGGTCGTCTCGCACGAGGAGATGCAGATCCTGCAGCCGACGGACGGGGCCGACCTGTTCCTCGGCGTGCCGGGGGTGGCGGTGTCGCAGGACGCCAACCGCACCTCGACGACGATCAACATCCGCGGGATGCAGGATTTCGGCCGCGTCGCCGTCATCCTCGACGGCGCCCGCAACAACTTCCAGCGCAACGACCACGGCAACCAGAGCCCGGTGTGGATCGAGCCGGAGATGCTGAACGAGGTGTCCGTCGCGCGCGGCCCGGTCTCCAACATCTACGGCTCGGGCGCGATCGGCGGCGTCGTCGCCTTCGAGACGAAGGACGCGGGCGACTTCCTGAAGGCCGGCGAGCGGGCCGCGGGCTCCCTCAAGGCGCGCTACGAGACGAACGGCGACGGCCTCGTCATGAGCGGCACGGCCGCCGCCCGCATCACCGACCGGCTGGACGTCATCGGCAACATCGTCTGGCGCGACTTCGGCGACTACACCGACGGCAACGGCGACACCGTCGACAACTCCGCCTACGACGTGCTGGCGGGGCTCGCCAAGGTGTCGTTCCGGCCGGCCGACTTCCACGAGATCAAGCTGGGCTGGATCGGCAACTCGCAGAACTGGGAGGAGCCGACGGCGGCCGAGCGCGACACCGACCTGACGGAGAACACCTACACGGCGCAGTGGGTGTGGGACGATCCGGGCCTCGCCTTCGTCGACCTGCACGCCAGCGGCTACGTCAACCAGACGAAGATCGGCCAGACCAACGGCGTCGACACCAACGAGTACGACGAGGTGACGGGCCTGCCGGTCCTCGTGCCGGCCGGAAACACGCGCGGCTTCGAGCTCGTGACGACGGGCTTCGACGTCTACGACACCGCCCGCTTCGACACCTCGGCGCTGCACCACGAGGTCACCGCCGGCGGCGACGTCTTCCACGACGACGTCGACACGTTCGACACCTATGGCGGCGGCGCGCTCTACAACCCCGGCGGCGAGCGGACCGCCTGGGGCGCCTACGTGCAGGACCGGATCGAGTATTCGGACTGGCTCGAGGTGATCGCGGCGGCGCGCTACGACGGCTTCTCGCTCGACGGCGACGACGTCGACACCGACGGCGACCGCCTGTCGCCGCGCATCACGGTCGGGGTGAAGCCGTTCGAGGAGCAGTTCCTGCACGGGCTGCAGCTCTACGGGACCTACGCGGAAGGCTACCGGGCCCCGAGCGTCAACGAGACGCTGATCGAGGGGCTGCATCCCTCGGGCGTCGTCTTCCCGTTCCTGCCGAACCCGCGGCTCAGGCCCGAGACCGCGAAGACGATCGAGATCGGGCTCAACTTCGAGCGCAACGACGTGCTGTCGCCGGGCGACGGGCTGCGCGTCAAGGCCGCCTGGTTCCGCAACGACGTCGACGACTATATCGGCCTCGAGACGCTGGCGCCGGGCGCGTTCGGCGGCGATCCGGAGTGCCCGTACCTCGCCACGCTGCCGCCGATCTGGGTGCCGGGCGGCTACTACGTCCCGCAGTGCTACCGCTACACCAACATCTCGCAGGCGCGGCTCGAGGGCGGCGAGTTCGAGCTCGCCTACGACGCCGGCTGGATCTTCGGCTCGTCGAGCCTGACGATCGTCGACGGCGAGAACGTCACCGACCGCACGCCGCTCGTCTCGGTGCCGCCGGCGTCAGGCATGGCGCGGCTCGGCTTCCGCATGCTCGACGAGCGGCTGAGCTTCGGCGGCGAGGTCGAGCACACGCTGGGCGTGAGCGACGACAGGCTCGCCGCCGTCGACCCCCACACGCTGGTCAACCTGTTCGCATCCTACGAGGCGAACGACCGGCTGCGCTTTGACCTTCGATTGAACAATCTCTTGGATGAGGCTTATGTAAACTACCTCAACGCGGCCGCCGGAGGCGGGGCTGCGGTCTACGAGGAGGGTTTCAACGCCAAGTTCGCCGTGACGCTGCGCTTCGGCGTGGCGGAGGGCGAAGGCCTGGGCCTCAACTGAGAGAACGGGATACGGGAGCCATGTCAAAGATGCCACATCACTCGACCAGTCCTCTACCGTCATCGGGGCGAGCGGCGCTGAGGACCGATCGAGCAGGGCGTGCATGGCGACCGTGGGCGGCCGTCGGGTCGGCTCTGGTCTCCTCTCTCCTCCTCCTGACCAGTGCCGGCTCGGCGGTTGCCGACCCGAGGATATCCATCGAGCTCAACCGGCTGCAAGAGACCGACAGCGGCTGCCGGACGATCCTCGTCTTCACGAACCGCATGTCGACGCCCGTCGACCTGATGTCGGTGGAGACCGTGCTGTTCGACAAGGACGAGCGGGTCGACCGCTTCCTGCTGCTGCGCACGCGCGACCTGCCGGCCGGCAAGATCCGGGTGCAGCAGTTCGACGTGCAGGGCATGCAGTGCGGCAATATCGGCCGCGTCCTGCTGAACGACGTCACGGAATGCCAGGGCGAGGGCCTGAGCCCCGCCTACTGCCTGGCCAATCTCGAGCTGTCGAGCCGCACCGACGCGCCCTTCGTGTCGTCCGTGCCGGTGGCCGAGCAGCAGCCGGCGGGCGAGGCGGCCGCCGCGCGATGCGTCCGCGGGCGACAAGAGCTCGGAGTGAGCATGAGCGAACCTGCGAGCGGCGGCATGCTGTCCGGCCTCATCCAGATCGTCGCGCTCGGCGGCCCGGTCGTCGCGATCCTGATCCTGATCTCGGTGGTCGGGCTCGCGGTCATCCTCGCCAAGGTCTGGCAGTTCGCCCAGGTCGGCGGCGGCACCCGCAAGCGGGTCGAGCGCGCCGTCTATTCCTGGGAGCAGGGCAGGGTCACGGAGGCCGCGCGCGGCATCCGCACCGTGAAGGGCCCGCTCGCCAACGTCGTCGCCACGGCGATGGAGGGCGTGCTCGAGCGCCGGCCGGACGCGCTGGTGCGCGAGCAGGTGGAGCAGACCGCGCTCAACGAGCTGGCGAGCCTGCGCTCCTACCTGCGCATCCTCGAGGCGATCGCCCAGGCGGCGCCGCTGCTCGGGCTGCTCGGCACGGTGCTCGGCATGATCCAGGCCTTCCAGACGCTCGAGACGGCGGGCTCGCAGGTCGATCCCTCGGCGCTGGCCGGCGGCATCTGGGTGGCGCTGCTGACGACCGCGGTCGGCCTGTCGGTGGCGATCCCGGCGGCGCTCGCGCTGTTCTGGTTCGACGGCAGCGTCGAGCGCGAGAAGCGGCTCATGGAATCGCTGTCGTCGCAGGTCCTGACCGCCGCGGAGGACAACCCGCGCATGCTGCAGCAGGGGCAGGAGGCGGCGCCGTCGCGCGTGCCGGGCCTCGCGCATGCAGGTTAACGACACCCGCCCGCCGCGCCGCACGCTGAGCCTGACGCCGCTGATCGACGTCGTGTTCCTGCTGCTCATGTTCTTCATGCTGGCCTCGACCTTCGCCAAGTACTCGGTGGTCGACGTCTCGCTGGCCGGCTCGCAGGGCGCCCGGCAGGCGGCCCAGGCGCGGCCGGTTCTCCTCACCGTCGGGGCGGACGGCGCCCTGCGCCTGAACGGCGAGGGCATCACTGCGGCCGAGATCGGCGACCGGCTGCATGCCCTGGCGGGCGGCGAGCGCATGCCGGTCATCGTCAGGCCGTCGGCCGACGCGCGGTCGCAGGACATCGTCACCGCGCTCGAGCGGGCGACGGCCGCGGGCGTCGGCAGCGTCTCGCTGGCGCGCTAGAAGCAGCAACGGGAGCGATCATGCGCTTCGACGAGCCGGCCGCGCGGCGCCAGAGCGACGAGGGCGTGGTCCCCCTGATCAACGTCGTGTTCCTGCTCCTGATCTTCTTCCTGATCGCGGGCACGATGACGCCGCCCTCGCCGGTCGAGCTCGATCCCGTGACGACGCGCGAGAGCCCGGTGTCGCGCTCGCCGGCCGCCGTGCTGTTCGTCGCGGCGGACGGCCGCATGGCCTATCGCGGCGAGCCGGTGACGGCGGCGACGCTCGCCCGCGCGGTGCGCGGCGACACGGAGCGCGACGCCGCGGCGCCCCTGTCGGTGATGCTCGACCGCGAGCTGCCCTCGCGCGACCTGTCGCGCATCCTCGACGCGCTCGCGGTGGGCGGCGTGACGCGCCTGCGGCTCGTGACCCTGCGCCAGGGAGCGCGCTAGGCGATGCGCGCCTCCTATTTCGCCGCCGCGATCGTCCTCTCGCTGCTCGTGCACGTGGCGCTCTTCGCCTGGTTCTTCGACGACGGAGCGGCCGAGATGGAGCGCTCGGCGGGGCGCGAGACGGCGGTGTGGGGCGTGCCGGTCGCCTCGTTCACCGAGACGAAGGAGGCGGTCGCGGCGACGGACGCGGCCACGGAGCCGGGCCAGACGCCGGTCGCGACCGACGCCGCGGAGAGCGCGCAGGAGGCCGCGCCGGTCGAGCCCGCGCCGCCGCAGCCGCCGGTGCCGGCGGAGCAGGCGCCGCCCGTGCCGCCGGTCGCGGAGACCGCCCCGACGGCCGCGCCCTCAGAACCCGCCGCGCCGCCGTCGCCCGAGCCGGCAAGCCCTGCCGCGCCCGCCGAACAGCCGCGCGCCGTGACGGCCGAGGCGTCCGAGCCGGTCGCACCGGCGCAGACGCCGGAAGAGACGGTCGCCGCGGCGGAGGAGCCGCCGGCACCTCAGGTCGCCGAGGCTGCGCCTCCGGCGGAGCCGGCGCAGCCTGCCGAAGCGCCGGTGCCCGACGCGTCAGAGCCGACACCCGCGCCCGCGGCGGAGCCGGTCGAGGCGGCGGCGCCCGCGCAAGAGGCCGCTTCGGTGTCGGATGCCGAGGTGCCCGCGGCCGCGGCGCCGCAGGAGGCCGCCGCCGTGCCGGCGCAGGACACGGCCGAGGCCGCGGCTCCCGACGCGGCTCCGGAGGCCAGCTCGGCCGAGGCTCCGCGCCCCGCCGCCGCGCAGGCAGTGGAGCCGTCACAGCAGGTTGCGGCCGCCGAAACGGCACCGGCCGAACCGGTCGAGGCGCAGAATGCTGCCGCGGCCGAGGCGGCGCCGGTCGCGGTCGAGGAGGCGCCGTCCGTTCCGCCCGCCGAGGCGACGGACAGCGCGGCCGCCGAGCCGGTCGACGGCGCGCCGGCCGCCGTGGCCGGCTACGCCACGACAGCCCCCGCCGAGGTCGCGGCCGTGCCCGACGAGGCGCCCGAGGTGCCCACGGCGCCCGAAGTGCCCGCCGAGACCGTGTCGGAGACGGCCGCACCGGACACGACGGCGAGCGTGCCGGCCGCGCCGCAGGTGGCCGAGGCGCAGCCGGTCGCCCCGCAGGCGCAGGACGCCACCGCCGCCGCACCGGAGGCCACCGAGGCGGTGCGGACATCCTCCGCGCCCGCCGCCAGCCCGGCCGCCGAGATCGCCGCGGCGGAGCCGGTCGGTGCCGCGGTGCCGCAGGAGCCGACCACCACGCCGGTCGCGGAGACGCCGCAGAGCACGGTCCCGACGCCGCCCGCCGCGCCGCAGGCGCCCGCGGCGGCAGCCGTCGAGGCGCAGGAGGCCGTGCCGGCCGCCGCGCAGCCCGAGGCCGTGGCGGGCAGCGAGGCGCCCGAGCCGGCCCCGGCGCAGGTTGCGGAGGCCGTGCCGGCGGCGACGCCGTCTCCCCCGGCCGCGCCCGCCGAACCGGTGACACCGCCGTCCGCGCCGGCCGCGGCGACCGAGGCCACGCCGGCCGCGGCGGAGCCTGCGGCGCCCGAGGAGGTGGCGGCGCTCGAGCCGGTCGAGGCCGAGGCCGTCGGCGCCGAGAGCGACGCGGAGCCGATCGAGGGGCAGGCGCCGGTGCCGGTGCCGCCGCTCCGGCCCGACGACGTGCCCCACGACGCGCCGCCGCCGCGCCGCGTGGTGCAGGAGACGCCTGAGCCGCAGCCGGAGCCGCAGCGGCAGGCGCCGAGCGCCGGTCGCGGCACCACGCGCGCGGCCGAGCGGGAGAGCCCGAAGCAGGGCGGCGCGCAGGCCTCGGCGCCGAGCGGCGCGGCGCAGGGGACGGGCGGCCGCCGCGAGGCCGATGGCGGCCGGGCGGCGCTGTCGAACTATTCCGGCCGCGTGCTGGCGAGCCTGCAGCGGGCGAAGCGCTATCCGGCCGCCGCCGCGCGGCAGCGCCTGCAGGGCACCGCGACGGTCATGTTCACGCTCGGCCAGGACGGCGGGCTGCGCGACGTCCGGCTGCGCGGCAGCTCGGGCGAGGACCTCCTCGACCAGGCGGCGCTCGACACCGTGCGCCGCGCCGCGCCCTTCCCGCGGATCCCCGCGGAGACGGGGCGCTCGACCATGAGCTTCACAGTGCCCATCCGCTTCAGCGCCCGCTGAGGACGCGGGCCCACAAAAGGGAGACCACCATGTTCCTTGCGATGAACCGATTCCGGGTCAAGCGCGGCAGCGAGGCCGACTTCGAGGAGGTCTGGCGGTCGCGAGACAGCCATCTCGACAAGGTGCCGGGCTTCGTGGAGTTCCGGCTGCTCAAGGGGCCGGAGACGGAGGAGTACACGCTCTACGCCTCGCACACGATCTGGTCGTCGAAGAGCGCCTTCGAGGACTGGACGAGGTCGGAAGCCTTCCGCGCCGCGCACCGCAACGCGGGCGGGAACAAGCGGGCTCTATGTCGGGGGGCCGCAGTTCGAGGGCTTCGAGCCGGTGCTGGAGCTCGTGCCGCAGGGCTAGCGCCCGCGCCGGCTCAGGCGGTGCTGCCGCATCCCGTGACGCCGGCCGGGGAGAATGCGACGCCCAGTCCCGTGGCCGTCGAGGCGGCGGCGCGAGCCATGTACTCGCGCTGTTCCTCGGCGAGCCTCTCGTTCCATGCGCCGGCCTTGTCGATCACGGCGATGTCCATGCCGAGCTCCATCGCGATGTCGCGCGCCGTGCTGATGGCCACCTCCGGCTGCATGCCGCGCATCTGAAGCGGCACGCCGGAAGACGACGGGGCGAGCAGAGCCGCTTCCAGCCCGGTCTCACCCCTTGCCAGCTCAAGTCCCAGCTCGTTGTCCCGCGCCCGGCGGCGTCGGATGAAAGAAGGCATCTGTTGGGTCTTCGACGGCATTCGACTCGGAGGTCAACCTCCCCTGCGCGTTTCTGCTCCGACTGAACGCCCCCCGCGGTTAACACGGCGATAAGGACGTCGAACACGCCCGGCGGAAGTTGAAGCGGGGCAACGACTTCCCCGGACACACTGCGGATACCTGCAAAACACTGCGAACTCTCCGCCAGTTCGGCCTCTCCCCGTACGCCGCATCGACAAACGTCATGGCAGGACGCTAGCTTCGGGCAGATCCACGCCACGAGAGGGAGGCAAGTGCAGGACTTCGCGAACGCCTTCGTGCTCGCGGGGCAGCTCCTGGTGTCCGGCGACCCGGACCTCCTCGAGATCGTCGCCCTGTCCCTGCGCGTCAGCCTGAGCGCCGTCGCGATCGCCGCGCTCGTCGGCATGCCGCTCGGCGCGGCGCTGGCGGTGTTCCGCTTTCCCGGCCGCAGCCTTCTCGTCGTCGTCCTCAACGCGCTGATGGGCCTGCCGCCCGTGGTGGTCGGGCTCTTCGTCTATCTTTCGCTGTCCCGCGCCGGGCCGCTCGGCGTGGCTCGAGCTGCTCTACACGCCGGGCGCGATGATCGTGGCGCAGGCGATCCTCGTGACGCCGATCATCGCGGCGCTCGCCAACCAGACCGTCGGCGACCTCAATTCCGAGTACGACGAGCAGCTGCGCTCGCTCGGCGTCGGCCGGGTGCAGGCGGTCGGCACGCTCCTGTGGGACGCCCGCGCGAGCCTCGCCACGAGCCTGCTCGCCGGCTTCGGCCGCGCGGTCGCCGAGGTCGGCGCGGTCATCATCGTCGGCGGCAACATCAACCACGTGACGCGCGTCATGACGACGGCGATCGCGCTCGAGACGTCGAAGGGCGACCTGCCGCTGGCCCTGGCGCTCGGCTTCCTGCTCATCCTCATCGCCGTCGGCGTCAACGCCGCCGTCATGCTGGTGCGGCGCAGCCAGACGGAGCTCGCCCATGCATGACGTGGCCGATCGCGGCGGCGACGCGCCCGGTCCCGCGGCGGACCGCGAGCCGGGCGGGCTGCCGATCCGCGGCGAGGGCCTCGTCTTCGAGACGGGCGGGCGCCGCCTGCTCGACGGCATCGACCTCGAGCTCGGCCGCGGCACCCGGACGATGATCATGGGGCCGAACGGCGCCGGCAAGAGCCTGCTCATGCGCGTCCTGCACGGGCTGATCAGCCCGACGGCCGGCCGCGTCACCTTCGCCGGCCGCCCCGCCGACCGCCAGGTTCGCCGGCGCCAGGCCATGGTCTTCCAGCGGCCGGTGCTGCTGCGCCGCTCCGCCGCCGCCAACATCGCCTACGCGCTGAAGATCCACGGCGTGCCGCGGCACGAGCGGGCGCCGCTCGTGCGCCGCGCGCTCGAGCTGGCGCGGCTCGACGATCTCGCCGGCGCGCCGGCCCGCGTGATGTCGGGCGGCGAGCAGCAGCGCCTGGCGCTGGCGCGCGCCCTCGCCGTCGAGCCCGAGATCCTGTTCCTCGACGAGCCGACGGCGAGCCTCGACCCGGCCTCCGTCCTCGCCATCGAGGAGCTCGTCCTCGCCGCCGCCGCGCGCGGCACCAAGATCGTCATGGTCACGCACGATCTCGGCCAGGCC
This sequence comes from uncultured Alphaproteobacteria bacterium, assembly GCA_963816555.1. Classification (GTDB taxonomy): domain Bacteria; phylum Pseudomonadota; class Alphaproteobacteria; order Rhizobiales; family Tepidamorphaceae; genus Lutibaculum. The sequence goes on from CAWFLD010000020.1 coordinate 163,654, forward strand.
AGGCGCCTCGCCGACGACGTCGTGTTCCTGCACCGCGGCCGCCTGCGTCGAGCACTCGGCCGCCTTCCGCTTCTTCCGCCAGCCGGCTTCGCAGCCGGCCGCCGACTTCGTGGCGGGAAAGATCGTCATCTGAGCCAACCGAAAAAGACGAAGGAGACGCTCATGCACACGAGCCTCACACGTCGCGCCCTGCTCGGGCTCGCGGCAGCCGGTATCCTCGGCCTCGCGGCGCTGTCGCCGGCCAAGGCGCAGGACGACAAGTTCATCATCGTCCAGTCGACGACCTCGACCCAGAACTCCGGCCTGTTCGACTACCTGCTGCCGAAGTTCAAGGAGGACACCGGCATCGAGGCGCGCGTCGTCGCGGTCGGCACCGGCCAGGCGATCAAGAACGCGCAGAACTGCGACGGCGACGTCCTGTTCGTCCACGCCAAGCCGGCCGAGCTGAAATTCGTCGAGGACGGCTACGGCGTCGACCGCTCCGACGTCATGTACAACGACTTCGTCATCGTCGGGCCGGAATCCGATCCGGCCGGCATCGCCGGCATGAAGGACGCCTCCGACGCGCTGCAGAAGATCGCCGAGGCCAAGGCGCCCTTCGCCTCGCGCGGCGACGATTCCGGGCACCAACAAGGCCGAGATGCGCCTCTGGAAGGAGACCAAGGTCAACCCGAAGGACGCCAGCGGCGACTGGTACCGCGAGACCGGCTCCGGCATGGGCCCGACGCTCAACACGGCCGCCGGCATGGGCGCCTACTCGCTCACCGACCGCGGCACCTGGATCTCCTTCAAGAACCGCGGCGACCTGAAGATCCTGGTCGAGGGCGACCCGGACCTCTTCAACCAGTACGGCGTGATGCGGGTGAGCCCGGAGCACTGCCCGGACGTGAAGACCGAGCTCGGGCAGCAGTTCGTCGACTGGATCCTCAGCGACAAGGGCCAGGAGACGATCGCCGGCTACAAGCTCGACGGCCAGCAGCTGTTCTTCCCGAACGCCAAGAAGGGCGGCTGACGGGGGCTCGGCCCGCGGTGCCGCCGCCCGCATCGCGGCGGCTCAGATGAGCACCGGAACCGGGCTGCCGCCGCCCGTGCTCTTCGCGGCCGGCAGCCTCCGGGCGGCGCTGGGCGAGATCGCCGGGCGCTTCGAAACCGAGCGGGGCGTGGCCGTCGAGACGGTGTTCGCCCCGTCCGGCCTCCTGCGGCGGCGCATCGAGGCGGGGGAGGCGGCGCATGTCTTCGCCTCCGCCGACATGGGCCACCCGCAGGCCCTGCACGAGGCCGGCCTCGCGGGGCCGGCCCGGTGCTTTTCGCGCAACACGCTGTGTGCGCTCGTCCGTCCCGGCCTCGACCTCGCCGCGGACGGGCTGCTCGACCGCCTGCTCGACCCGGCGATCCGCATCGGCATCTCGACGCCGCTGGCGGATCCGTCGGGCGACTACGCGCTGGAGATGTTCCGGAAGGCCGAGCGGCTGGCGCCCGGAGCCGGTGCCGTCCTCGACGCCAAGGCCAGGCGGCTGACCGGCGGGCCGGGCATGGCGCCGCCCGCGGGCGGCAGGTCTCCCTACGCCGCGGTGATGGCGGCGGACGAGGCTGACGTCTTTCTCACCTACCGGACGAACGCACGGCTCGCGCAGGCCGAGATGCCGGCGCTGCGGATCGTCGACGTGCCGCCGGCGCTGTCGGTCGGCGCCGACTACGGGCTGACGGTCCTGAACGCCGCGCCCGCCGCCGCGCGGGACCTGGCGGACTTCGTTCTCTCCGCGCCCGCCCGGGCCATGCTCGCGTCGCACGGCTTCCTGCCGCCGCCGGGCTGACCGGGCGACGCCGGCACGGCTCTCGTGAAGCCGCGCCGGCCGCCCTGCCTGCGTGGCGTCCGCCTCAGGCGACGCCGGTCGCCAGGATCACCTCGGAGGCCTTGATCACGATCGAGCACTCGGCCCCTTCGGTCAGGCCGAGGTCGTCGACCGCCTCGACCGTCACCGTCGAGGTGATGACGTGGCCGCCACCGATATCGACCTTCACCGACGCCGCCACGGCGCCCTTGTTGATCGAGACGACCTTGCCGGAGATCACGTTGCGTGCGCTGAGCTTCATCTCTTCCTCCTCTTTCCGATACCTGGTCACGGCCCATTGTAGTGGATGCGGCCGAGGCCCGACACGTCGTAGCCGCCGAGCTCGGCCGCGCGTGCCGCGAACGGGGCCGTCCGGGCGAACGCGAGGAGCCTCTGCATCGGTTCCTCGAACCACATGCGCCGCCAGATCACGAGGTCGAAGCGCTCGCGCACCAGCGGCACGAAGCCCAGCCCGTGCTCGCGCGCCACGCATTCGAGGCCGAGCCCGACATCCGCGCGGCCGTTGAGCACCGCGAGCGCGATTTCCGCCTCGCTGCGCACCGCGGGCAGGAAGTCGATCTCCGACGGCGGCAGGCCGGCCTCGGCGAGCAGCAGGTTGAGGAGCTGCTGCGCGCCCGCCTCGTTCTGGCGCGGCACCGCCCGCCGCCCGCGCAGGTCGGCGGCATCGCGCAGGGCGTGCGGGTTGCCCGGCGGGACGACGAGGCCGCGCTGCCGCCACGCCCACTCGACCACGACGACCGGCTCCGCCGGCAGGGCGGCGCAGACCGTGTCGACGTTCCAGCGGCCCTCGCCGGGCTCGTGGATGTGCATGCCGGCGAGGATCGCCTCGCGCCGCGCCAGCCGGTCGAGCCCGTCGAGGCTGCCGTCGAACAGGGTCGCGACCTGCGAGCGCGAGTCGCGCAGCGCCCACTCGAGCAGCGGGTCGTGGCTGCCGACGGCGACGGGCGGCGGGTCGACCATCGGCGCGAGGCTCGTGCCGAGCTCGGTGTTGCGCGACAGCCAGGCCTCGATCATCCGGCGGGGGAAGAGCAGCTTGCCGGTGACCCGCGTGAAGGGCAGCGCATGGTCGCCCGCGAGCTCGTAGATCTTGCGCTCCTTCACGCGCAGGAGATCGGCGATCTCCTTCGTGGTCAGGTATTCCTCGGATAGCGGGCGGCGCGACATCACACAGTCTCTAGCCGACCGCGAGGCCTGCCGAAAGGGTGCGGGAGGGCACGGCCGCGGAACCGCGCCCCCGTGGCGGCATTCTTCCCCCAGACCGGGAGAAGCGCCGGACCCGCGGCGCCAGGAAGGAGTGGAGCATGAGCAGCCTCGAGGGCGGCACCGATTTTCCGGGCGTGACCGCGGCGGACATCGATCGGGTGGCGATCGCGGATCTCGCCTCGATCAAGAACTATCGCCTCATGCACGCGGGCCATCTCACCGTGTATCAGATCCACTTCCACGGAGGCGGCCAGGCCGAGGTCTCCACCGAGGAGAGCGGCAGGATCGCCGCGCTCTCCTGTGTCGGCGACTGCCGCCACCGGGTCGAGGGCCGGACCCTCGTCCTCGAGGGCTGAGACCAGGCATCATGTTCGACTGGATCACCACCTTCGTCGAGAAGGCCGGCTATCTCGGCATCGCGCTCCTGATGTTCGCCGAGAACGTCTTCCCGCCGATTCCCTCCGAGCTCATCATGCCGCTGTCCGGCTTCCAGGCGGCACGCGGCGACCTCAACATCTTCCTCGTCGTCGCCTCCGGCGTCGTCGGCGCGCTGGCCGGGGCGCTCCTCTGGTACTATGTCGGCGTCTGGGTCGGCACGGAGAGGCTGAAGAACTGGGCCGGCCGCCACGGGCGCTGGCTCACCATGTCGCGCAAGGACGTCGACAAGGCCGACGCCTGGTTCGACCGCTATGGCGGCTGGGCGGTGCTGGTCGGCCGGCTGATCCCGACGGTGCGGACCTTCATCTCGGTGCCCGCGGGCCTCGCCGAGATGGGCCTGCCGAAGTTCCTGTTCTACACGACGCTCGGCACGACCGTGTGGACGGCCTTCCTGGCCCTGGCCGGCTACTATCTCGAAGGCGAGTACGACAAGATCGCGGGCTGGCTCAACCCGGTCTCGACGGGCGTCGTGGTGCTGATCGCCGCCTACTATCTCTACCGCGTCGCGACCTTCAAGAAGGAGCCGCGGGCCGGCGAGGAAGGCGCGGCGGAAGAGGACCGCGACGTCAGCCGAGACGCTCGGCGATCGCCCGAAACGCCCGGATATGAGCCTGATCGAGCGCCTCGTCCTGCGCTTCGGGCTGCGACGAGACCTTGGCGATGACGAGGTCGGCCTCCGGGTCGACGTAGATCCACTGGCCGTGGATGCCGATCGCGCAGAAGGCCGGGCGGTCGCGGTCGAGGATGTACCACTTGCTGCGATAGCCGCCCTGCGGCAGGAACGCGGCGTAGTTGCCGCGCGCCCAGGCCTTGGGATCGCCGCCGCCGCGGATGTCGTCGATCCACCAGCCCGGCACCACCTGGCGGCCGTTCGCCACGCCGCGGCAGCGCATCATCTCGCCGAACAGCGCCAGGTCCCGCGTCGTGACGCAGACGCCGCCGGCGGTGCGCGGCGCGCCGAGACGGTCGACCGTGACGTAGCCGTCGCGGCCCGCGCCGATCCTCTGCCACACCTCCTCGGCGAAGAAGTCGGCGAAGCGCCGGCCCGTCGCCCGCTCGAGGATCCAGCCGAGCATGTCGGAGTTGGGCGACACGTAGCGGAAGGCGTGGCCGTGCGGCTGGCTGCCCTTGCCGAGCGCGACGAGGAAGCTCCTCAGGTCGCTCGGCCCCGACTCCTGGCCGCGCGGGTTCCAGCCGGTCGCCTGGCGGTAGAGCAGGAAGCTCGCATTCGCCGGGTCGTTCTCGTCGAACTCGGCGATCGACACCGTCATGTCGAGGACGTGGCGCACCGTCGCGTCGCCATAGGCGAAGCCCTCCGCCTCCGGCACGTACTGCGTGACCTGGGCGTCGGGGTCGAGCAGGTCGCGGTCGACGGCGATTCCCGCGGCGATCGCCGTCAGCGACTTCGAGACCGAGAAGACGATGTGCGGCTGCGCCGGCGTGCACCCCGAATCGTACCATTCGTGGACGAGACGGCCGCGCTGCAGGACCACGATGCCGTCCGTGCAGGACTGCTGCAGGAAGCCCGCGACCGTCTGCTCCTCGCCGTCCGTCCCCTCGAACGCGATGCGGCCGATCGCCTGCGGCGCGCGCGGCAGCTCGACCGCCAGGCGCGGCTCGGCGGGGATGGTCGCGGCGGGCACGATCTCGTTGACGTGGTGGAAGGCCCAGCGGTTGAACGGCGGCAGCCGCCAGTTCGCAAGCGTCACCTGCCGCGGCATCTCCGGCGGAAAGCCGCGCATCATCGGGTTCGGGCTCATGGAGGGCGTCCTTGCGCCGGCGTCGGCGGCGCGTCGCGTGGGGAGTGGCGGGAGGGGCCGGCCCGGAAGCCGGCCCCTCCGCACGCAGTTGGCCTATTTCTGGAGCTGCGTCCAGATCTGCGTGTACATCTGCTGCACCTTCGGGTCGCAGGTGCCGCTGAAGTGGCCGGCATCGGCGAACTCGTCGGGCACGTTGATCTCGGGCGCGTCGAGCATGTCTTCCGGCATGTACTTCTGGGAGCCCTTGATGCCGTTCGCGTAGCGGGCGAAGGCCGAGATCATCGCGGCGTTCTCGGGGTCCATGATGAAGTTCTGGAAGAGCTTCGCGTTCTCCGGGTTCGGCGCGTCCTTCAGGACGGCGACGCTGTCCATCCACAGCGGGTAGCCTTCCTTCGGATAGCCGTACTTCACGTCCGGGTTCTGCTTGCGGGCGCGGAAGGTCGAGCCGTTCCAGTTGACGCTCGCCATCATGTCGCCGGCCGCCAGCTTCTCGGTCGTGCCGTAGTCCATCGACTGCCACTTCGGCCGCGCGGCCATCAGGTCGTCGCGGACCTTCTTGAGGATCTCCTTGTCGCCCGTGCAGTACTCGCCGCCCTCGTACATGATGGCCAGCGCCATGACGTCGGCCATCTCCGGCACGACGTTGATCTTGCCGACGAGCTCCTCCGGCGGGTCGAGGAAGATCTTCGAGGTGTTGATGTCGCCGTCATAGATCGACGTGTTCACCGCCATGCCGGTCGAGCCCCACTGCCACGGCACCGAATAGTGGCGGCCCGGATCCCAGGAGACGTCCACCCAGCGCTCGTCGACGTTCTTGAAGTTCTCCATCTGGTCGGGACGGCTCTCCAGCAGGAGGCCTTCCTTGATCCAGATCTGCATGAAGCTGTTCGACGGCACGACGATGTCGAAGCCCGAGCCGCCCGCCTTCACCTTGGCGAGCGCGGTGTCGTTGGAATCGTAGTCGGTGACGGTGACGTCGACGTTGTACTTTTCCTCGAACTTCTTGATGAGGTCGGGATTGGTGTAGTTGCCCCAGTTGTAGATGTTCAGCTTGCCGTCGGCCGAGGCGAGGCTGGTCGAGGCGAGAAGCGCCATGGCGGCGAGCCCGCCCGCTGTTGTCCACTTCATTGTCTAACCCTCTGCTTCTTGGTTCTTGGGTGCCCTACGGGGCGTTCTGCTTCTTTCCGCGGCTGAGAAAGAAGAACACGGTGACGAGCGCGATCGAGATCGCCAGGAACACGGCGGAGATCGCGTTCATCTCCGGCGTCACGATACGCCTGAGCTGGCCGAGCATGTAGGTCGGCAGCGTGTCCTGCCCGCCGGACTTGACGAGCTCGGTGATGACGACGTCGTCGAGCGAGATCACGAAGGCCAGCATGCCGCCGGCCAGGATGCCGGGCGACAGGAGCGGCAGCGTGACCCGCCGGAAGGCCATCCACGGCGTCGCGTAGAGGTCGGCGGCGGCCGCCTCGAGCGTCGAGTCCATGCTCTCGAGCCGCGCCCGGATCGGCAGGTAGGCGAAGGGGATGCAGAAGGCGGTGTGCGCGACGATCAGGTAGCCGAGGCCGGAATAGCCGGTCCACACCTTGATGGTCGCGAAGAAGATGAGCAGCGCCACGCCCGTCACGATCTCCGGCACCATCAGCGGCTGGTTGATCAGCACGTAGACCGTCGTCATGCCGCGGAACGGCTTGGTGCGCGTGGTGCCGAGCGCGGCCGCCGTCGCCACGCAGGTGGCGACCACGGCGGCGACGCTGGCGATGATCAGCGAGCGGATCGAGGCGTCCTGCACGCGCTCGTTGTTCCAGGCCGAGAGGTACCAGCGCCAGGAGAAGCCGCCCCAGTCGCTCATCGACATCGAGTCGTTGAAGGAGAAGGCGACGAGGGTGAGGATCGGCGCGTAGAGGCAGACGAAGCAGATCACGGCGATCGTCGGGAAGCCCGGCATGTGCCGGATCCGGAAGGGCTTCACGCGTCGTCCCTCAGCCATGCGAGGCTCCCGAGCGGGTGGCGCTGCGGACATAGACGAGCAGCGCGGCCATCACGATGACGAGCAGCGTGATCGACAGCGCCGCGCCGAGCGGCCAGTTGCGCCCCTGCCCGAACTGCAGCTCGATCAGGTTGCCGAGCATCAGGTTCTTGCCGCCGCCGAGCACGCGGGGCGTCACGTAGGCGCCGAGGCAGGGGATGAAGACGAGGATGGAGCCGGCGACGAGGCCTGGCTTCACGAGCGGCAGGATCACCCGCCTGAGCGTCTGGAAGCGGCCGGCATAGAGGTCGTAGGACGCCTCGACCAGGCGGAAGTCGAGCTTCTCCATCGAGGCGTAGAGCGGCAGCACCATCAGCGGCAGGTAGACATAGGTCATGCCGATCATGATGGCGAAGTCGGTGAACAGCATCTGGATCGGCGCCTGGATCAGCCCGGTCTTGAGGAGGATCATGTTGATGAACCCCTCGTTGCGGATCAGCTCCATGATCGCGAAGGTGCGGATCAGGAGGTTCGTCCAGAACGGGATGGTGACCAGGAACAGCCACAGCGAGCGCTGCCGGTCGGGCCGCGTCGCGATGAAGTAGGCGGTCGGGAACCCGAAGATCACCGAGGCGACGGTCGTCAGGAAGGACAGCCTGAGCGAGCGCCAGAGGATCGACAGGTGCGCGTCGGCGAAGCTGATCGTGTCGTCGAAGATGTCGCGCTGGAACAGGACCTGGAACCAGCCCTTCGTCGAGAAGTGCCACTCGATGCCGCCATAGTCGCCCGCCGTCAGGAAGGAATAGACGAGCATGATCAAGAGCGGCCCGGAGGCCGCGAAGATCAGGATGACGAGCGCCGGCGACACGAGCAGCCAGTTGGCGCGCAGCGAGCGGCGCTCGGCGCGGGCCGCCTCCTCGGCGTGGTGGGCCTCGATCCGGGGCGGTGCCGCCACCTCTTCGGGCTCCGGAGCGGTCGTCTCCGCCATCCTCAGTCCCTCAGCACCTGGGCGGAGCCCTCGCCGATCTCGATCCCGACCTCGCGGCCCGGCTGGAAGCTCGCCTCGGCGCCGCGCCGGTTCTGCAGGCGCACGATGAACTCGGAATCGTCGGACAGCCGCACGTGGTAGTGCGTGTCGGTGCCGAAATAGACGACGTTGTCGAGCGTGCCGCTCAGCGCGGCGGAAGCCGTGTCGGCGGTGAGCGTGGCGTGCTCCGGCCGCACGACGACCGAGACGCGTCCCGTCGGCCGGTGGCCCTCCGGAAGCCCGGCGCGGATCGTCGCGCCGGAGGGCAGGCGCACCTCGGCGCCGCCCGCGTCGGCGGAGACGATCTCGCCCTCGATGAAGTTCGATTCGCCGATGAAGTCCGCCACGAAGCGCTCGGACGGCTGGTCGTAGATCTCGCGCGGGCTGCCGATCTGCAGGATGTTGCCCTCGCTCATGACCGCGATGCGGTCCGACATGGTGAGGGCCTCTTCCTGGTCGTGCGTCACGAAGATGAAGGTGATGCCGGTCTCGTTCTGCAGCCGCTTCAGCTCGATCTGCATCTCCTTGCGCAGCTTGTAGTCGAGCGCCGAGAGCGGCTCGTCGAGCAGCAGGACCTCCGGCTGCGGCGCCAGCGCCCGGGCGAGCGCGACGCGCTGCTGCTGGCCGCCCGAGATCTGGCTCGTCTGGCGCCGGGCGAGATGCTCCATCCGGACGAGCTTCAGCATGCGGTCGACCGTCTCCTGCACCTCCGCCTTCGGGCGGCGCAGCATCTCGAGGCCGAAGGCGATGTTCTCCGCCACCGTCATGTGCGGGAACAGCGCGTAGCTCTGGAACACGGTGTTGACCGGCCGCGCGTAGGGCGGCAGCGGCGAGATGTCGCGGCCGTTGAGGCGGATTTCGCCGGTGGAGGGATGCTCGAAGCCCGCGATCAGCCGGAGAAGGGTCGTCTTGCCGCAGCCCGACGGGCCGAGCAGCGTGAAGAACTCGTTCTGTCGGATGTCGATCGACACTTCGTCGACGGCGCGGAACGCGTCCGCGCCCGTCCCGAAGACCTTGCTCACGCCGTGCAGCGCGATCGCCACGGGCGCTGGCTCGCCGGCCGCGGGGGCGGCCGACGCATGTGGCACGGCGCCCTGCGCCGTCGGTTCGCTCGTCACGCTTTGCAGGATCAAACCCTCCCGAACTCCGACCGTCATGCTGCCCCTGAAGGCGCGCCGGGGTCAATCCGCCGCGACCGGCCCTCGTGTCGCCGATCCTGCGGAAGTTCCTGTGGTTTTTCGCATGATGTGCGGCTTTCGCCGCGATCGGCCCGTCAATCGGGCAGGTGCCGCCGGTGCGGGCATGGGCTGCCCGGATTTTCCGCCGGAGGCGTCGTGGAGGGTGGAGAGTGAGAAGGCGAGGGGGAGGCAGAGGCAGACGGAGAGGCGGGGCCGGCAGGCCCCGCCTCGGGGGAGGGTCACTCGGCGGGAGAGCCCTCGGGAAGCGCGTCGACCACGTATTCGGGCTCCGGCGCGGTCAGGTAGAGCGCCGTGCGATGCGAATGCATCATGGTCTGGTAGCGGTCGTACTGGGCCAGGATGTCGGTGATGAGCTGTTCCTTCGTGAAGCCCATCACGTCGTAGCCCCGGCTGCCGTCGCCGAAATAGGTGCGCGCCCACCAGTGGTGCGGCCGCTTCGTCTCGCCGCGGCTCAGCTCGCCCGCCGTGAACGCCGCGATCAGGTGGCGGCGCGGGTGGATGCCGTAGAGGAAGTTGCGCACCTCGGCCGACACCACCGAGAGGCGCGACGCCCTCCTCGTTGTCCTCGGCGACCTGGGCGTCGAGCCCCTTCTTGCGCATCTCCTCGGCGACCTCCTCGAGCGCGGGCCGCGCGGTCTCGGAGATGAAGCGCGCGATGTCCTCGCGGCTCGCCTGGTGCAGGATGAGGCCGAGCCTGGTCGTCCAGGGCAGCTCGGTCGCGGGGAAGGCCGCGGCCGGCCCGAGGCGAGGCTGCAGCCGGGCGACGTCGGCGCTCATGCCCTTCATCAGGCCGTAGACCAGCATCAGCATGACGATCACGAAGGGCAGGGCCGAGATCAGCGTCATGGTCTGCAGCGCGGTCAGGCCGCCGGCCATCAGCAGGAGCGCGGCGCACACGCCCTCGAGCACGGCCCAGTAGACGCGGGCCAGCACCGGGGCATCCTCCTTGCCGCCGGCGGCCAGCGTCTCGACGACGAGGGAGCCGGAGTCCGACGAGGTGACGAAGAAGATCGTCACGAGAAGGATCGCCAGGCCCGAGGTGATCGCCGTGCCGGGCAGGAACTCGAAGAACTGGAACAGCGCGGTGGCGATGTCGGAGTTCACCTCCTCGGCGATCTTGCCGGCGGCGGCGCCCATGTCGAGCTCGATGCCGGTGTTGCCGAAGACCGTCATCCACAGGAAGGTGAAGAGCGGCGGGATGAACAGCACCGACAGGACGAACTCGCGCACCGTGCGGCCCCGCGAGATGCGGGCGATGAACATGCCGACGAAGGGCGACCACGCGATCCACCACGACCAGTAGAACAGCGTCCAGTTGTCGATCCACTTGTTCGGCTCGTAGGCGTAGATCGTGAAGGTGCGCTGGAAGAAGTGGCCGAGATAGTCGCCGATGTTCTGCGGGAAGGCGCCGAGCAGGAAGACCGTCGGGCCGACCACCAGCACGAACAGCATCAGCAGCACGGCGAGGATCAGGTTCGCCTCCGACAGCCGCCGGATCCCGACGTCGAGCCCGGAAACGACCGACGTCGTGGCCATCGAGGTGATGATCGCGATCAGGACGATCTGCATCCACGTCGCGTTCGGGATGCCGAAGAGGTAGTGCAGGCCGGCATTCACCTGCATCACGCCGAGGCCGAGCGAGGTGGCGACGCCGAACAGCGTGCCGACGATGGCGAACACGTCCACCACGTCGCCGATCGGCCCGTAGATCTTGTTCTTGAAGATCGGGTAGAGGCCCGACCGCACCGCCAGCGGCAGGTGGTAGCGATAGGAGAAATAGGCGAGCGACAGGCCGACCACGGAGTAGATGGCCCAGGCGTGGAAGCCCCAGTGGAAGAACGTGTAGCGCATCGCGTTGCGCGCGGCGTCGATCGTGCCGGCCTCGCCGGTCGGCGGGTTGGAGTAGTGCATCACCGGCTCGGCGACGCCGTAGAACATCAACCCGATGCCCATGCCCGCCGCGAACAGCATGGCGAGCCAGGTCAGGTAGTTGTATTCCGGCTCCGAATCGTCGGTGCCCAGCCGCAGCTGGCCGAAGCGGCTGAGCGCGATGTAGAGCATCGAGATGACGAACACGCCGACGGCCAGGATGTAGAGCCAGCCGAAGCCGTCCAGGATGTGCGACTGGATGCTCGAGAAGATCGACTCCGCCCGGTCCGGGAAGACGAGCCCGATCGCCAGGAAGAAGAAGATGATGGCGCTCGCGCCGTAGAAGACCGGCGGGTGGAAGTGGGCGGCTATGCCTTTGCCGGGTCGTGCGAAACTGGGTGCGTCGCTCACGTTTCTCTCTCTCTTGCCATGATAGCTCGAGGTCGGGGCCTGGAGCAGTGCTACGTTCGCCGCAGCTTGATGCATGCCTTTGCCGCTGCGTCAGGTCGGAAGGACCTGTTGTGGCGGAAATGCGGCATATGCCCGCAAACGCCGGCTGCTGCTGATGGTTCCGTTCCGGACCCGACTCAGTCGTCGGCGGGGGAAAGCGCGGTGTAGTAGGCGGCCACGGAGTCCATGTCTTCCGGCGTGAGATTGCGCGCGGCGGCCTCCATGAGGTGCGCATAGGGCGTTCCGCCGCGCTTTTCGTCGTGCCAGAGCCCCAGTTGCCGCCTCACGTATTCGTGACGCTGGCCTGCGAGGTTCGGGAAGACGGGGTTGTGCTTCGTGCGGCCCGGGCCGTGGCAGGAGGCGCAGGCGGGCACGTTGCGCTCCGGCACGCCGTGCAGGGCGATGCGCCGGCCCCTCTCCACGAGATCCGCGGAGAGGAAGGACGAGCCGGGATCGGGCGTCCCGGCCGGCTGCTGCGCGTAGAACTTCGCGAGGGTCAGGATCTCGAGGTCCGACAGGCCGCTCGCCTGCAGCTGCATCATCCCGCTCGAGCGGGTCGCGTCCGCGTAGGCGCGCAGCGACGCCAGCAGGTAGGCCTCGCGCTGCAGGTCGAGGCGGGGGATCAGGGCGCTGCCGCGGCCCTTGCCGTCGTAGCCGTGGCAGCGGGCGCAGTTCTCGATCAGCGGCAGGATCGGGTCGCTCAGGCCGCGCAGCCGGGCAGCCGCCTCCATGCCCCGCGGGTCGGCCGCCGGTCCGAGCGCCAGCCGCCCGTACTCCTCCGCGCCCATGCCCGGCAGGCGCTGCAGGAACGCGACCACCGCCCAGATCTCCTCGTCGCGGCCCTCGCCGTGCTCGAAGCTGCGGCGCCGGTCCGGCCAGGCCGGCATGCCGGTGAACTTCACGCCGTGCCTGACGATCCAGAAGAGCTGGCCCGGCTCCCAGTCCGGCACCTTCCGCGCGAGGTCCGGCGGATGCGGCGTCATCTCCAGCGCCACCGGGTTGCGGGGCGCCGCCGGCGAGCCGTGGCAGGGCGCGCAGCCCGTCTCGAAGTGGCCGGCGCCGGCCTGCACGAGGCCCATGTCGTCGAGCGGCGGCGTCTCGATCCCCAGCGCGTGGAACTTCACCGACTGCCGCATCACCGTGTGCAGCACGATGTCGGTGATCTTCCAGTGGCCCGAGCTCGCCGCGATGTTGAAGAGGCCGAGGCCGAGGAAGAGGCCGACGGCGATCCCGGCCGCGGCGCCGAGGACGACGAGCTTGAGAAGGTCGCGGCGGAGATTGCCGGGCTCGCGCCAGTCGCGGAAGGCGTCGCGGATCCTCATGCGCCGTGCTCCTGCGCCGGGGAAGCCGCCGGCGCCCTGAGCAGGCGGCGGGCGAGCACCAGCCCGCCGGCGAGATAGGCGAGGCCGCCGACGGCGAGCATCAGCGTGCCGCCGAGCTGCTGATCCTGCAGCGGCGTCACGTTCAGGATCTCGTCGAGCCCGGTCGGCGGCCGGCACAGGACGCGCGGCGCGAGCAGGAAGAGCGCCCCGAGAAGCGTCATGTGCATCGACGTCAGGAGGAGCGCGGCCACGCCGGCGGCGGCGCGCGCGCGGTCGCGGACCGGGCCGCCGAAGGCCGACAGCCAGACGAGCAGGCCGGCGCACAGGAAGCTCGCCTGCTCCGCCGCGAAGCCCGCGTCGGAAGCGCGCGCGGCGAGGTGCGGCGCCGGGGCGTGCCAGCCCCAGACGACGAAGAACTCGATGACGAGCGCCGTCAGCGGCGCGAACAGCCACGGCGCGTGGCCCGTCGGGTCGTAGGCGGTGCCGGCGAGGCCGAAGGCGATCAGCGGCGCGACGACCGCGACCAGGGCGACGTGCAGCACCATGTGGGCGGTGAAGCTGCCGGTCGTCATCTGCGGCAGCGGGCCGGCCCAGGCGGCGGCGAGGATGAGGCAGGCGAGGACGAATGAGCCGCGTCGCATGGCGTCACCGGCACGTCGAGAGGAAGAGGGCGGGGATCGCGACGTAGACCGTCGCCACGGCGCTCAGGGCGCAGAGCAGGAAGGTCGCGCGGCTGAGGAAGGCGTGCCGCGCGGCGACGGTGTCGTCGTCGTGGCGCGGCTCCTCCTCGACGGTGAAGCCCCACTGGTTGTGGACCCGCAGGCTGACGAGGCCGATCGCGGCGAGCGCCACGGCGGTCGCCGCCGCGATCACCATCCGCGGCGTGGCGAGCCCCGTTTCCGGCAGCTTGGCGCACCAGATCGCGGTGAAGACGTAGCAGACGAGGAAATGCGCGGCCCAGATCGTCGGGGCGGCGGCGAGGCCGAGGAGCCGGTCGTCGCGCCGCGGCTGCGGCTCGTCGGTGATGCGCATCGTGCTCAGCCTCCAGCCAGGTACGGAAAGCCGGCCAGGGTGGCGACCGACACCACGACCGTCACCGCCACGAAGTGCCAGAACAGCGCGACGTTCCAGATGTCGATGTCGAACTCGGGCGTCAGCTTGCGCGCCGCGAAGCGGGCGAGGCAGTAGAGCTGCATGAGGATGCCGACGCCGGCATGCGCCGCCGCCCAGATGACGATCACCCAGACGGTCGCGTCGTAGACGTGGGCGCTCGGCTCGAGGCCGATCGCGACGGGGGCCGAGAGGAGCACGAAGGTTCCGCCGGCGGCGAGCAGCACGGCGAGCACGATCAGCGGCGCGAAGGCCGCCTCGCGTCCGGCGCTCAGCAGCCTGCGCGACAGCGTGGTGGCGAACCACCCGCCGAGGAGCAGCAGGGCCGCGAGCAGGAGCAGGCCAGCCCCGTCGCCGGCCGCGCCCGGCGGCGGGAAGTCGGAGTGGATCGTCCAGTAGAAGAAATAGCCGAAGACCAGGCTGAAGAAGGCCGCCATGTCGCCGATCATGGTGATGAACATCGCCCACCAGCCGACCGAGCGCGGCCCGCTCATGTAGAGCGGCAGCGTCATGCCGAGCCCGACATGCTTCTCCCGCTTCTCGGGGATCAGCGCGGTGCCGGTCCACAGCCAGTAGACGATGGCGCCGAGCGCGAGGACGCCGCAGATCGCCGACGGCACCCACATGTGGAAGGTCGAGAAGATGAAGACGCCGCCGGTGAAGATCGCCGCCCAGAACGTCTTGAAGGTCGGGCCGGGCACCCGCAGGCACTGGATCGGCTCGGCGTCGATGATCGAGGTGATCAGCGTCTCGCGCTTCTCCTCCTCGGCGTCCGGCAGGAAGAAGCGGCCCTCGTCGAGGTCGCTTCAGGAAGCCTTCCTGCTCCCACAGCGGATAGCGGCTCTCGATCCACGGGATCGAGCGGACGCCCCACGGCTCGTCCGGCATCTGGCCGCACCATTCGAGCGTGCCGGCGTTCCACGGGTTGCGCCTCGCGTAGGGCTCGCGGCCCTTCGGCCGCAGCACGTCCCAGACGAAGACCAGGAAGCCGGCGGCGAAGACGAAGGCGCCGACCGTCGAGACCAGGTTCGGCAGCTCCCAGCCGAGGCCGCCGGGATAGGTGAAGACGCGGCGCGGCATGCCCCTCAGGCCGGCGAAATGCATCGGGAAGAAGCCGACGTTGAAGCCGACGAACATCAGCCAGAAGGCGATCTTGCCGAGGCGCGGCGAGAGCGAGCTTGCCGGTCGCGAAGGAGTAGAAGTAGTAGACGCCGCCGACGACCGGGAACAGCATGCCGCCGATCAGCACGTAGTGCAGGTGCGCGACCACGAAATAGGTGTCGTGGGCCTGCCAGTCGAGCGCGGCGACGGCGACCATCACGCCGGTCAGCCCGCCGATCACGAAGATCGCGAGCGCCCCCGTCACGAACAGCATCGGCACGGAGTAGATCACCCGGCCCGCCAGCAGCGTCGCGAGGAAGGCGAAGATCTGCACGCCCGTCGGGATCGCCACGGCCTCGGAGGCGGCGGAGAAGAACCCCAGCGAGATCTGCGGCAGGCCGGTCGCGAACATGTGGTGGACCCACAGGCCGAACGACACGAAGCCGGTGCCGATCGCCGCCAGCACGATCCACGAATAGCCGAAGATCGGCCGCTGCGCGAAGGTCGGCACGATCATCGCCACGAGCGCGATCGCCGGCAGGAAGATGATGTAGACCTCCGGGTGGCCGAAGATCCAGAACAGGTGCTGCCAGAGCACGGGATCGCCGCCGCGGGCGGGATCGAAGAACGGCCAGTCGAGCATGCGCTGCAGCTCGAACAGCAGGTCGCCCGCGATCAGCGGCGGGAAGGCGAAGAGGATCATCGCCCGCCACGACCAGCACGTACCACGCGTAGAGCGGCATCAGGTTGATGCGCATGCCGGGCGGGCGGCACTTGAGCACGCCGACGATCAGCTCGACCGCGGCGGCGATCGAGGCGACCTCGATGAAGGACAGGCCGAGCAGCCAGATGTCGGCGCCGATGCCCGACTGGCGGATGTCGGTCGTCAGCGGCGGGTACATGAACCAGCCGCCCTGCGGCGCGGCGTCGAAGAAGATCGAGCCGCACACGAAGATGCCGCCGAGCAGGAAGCACCAGTAGCCGAAGGCCGACAGCCGCGGGAAGGGCAGGTCGCGGGCGCCGAGCATCTCCGGCAGGATCATGATCGCGACCGCCTCGAAGATCGGCACCGCGAACAGGAACATCATCGCCGTGCCGTGCAGCGTGAAGGCCTGGTTGTAGAACTCGGCGGAGACGAGGTCGTTGTCGGGCACGGCGAGCTGGGCGCGCACGATCAGCGCCAGCACGCCCGCGAACAGCATGAAGGCGAAGGCGGTGGCGGTGTACCACATCCCGACCTCGGAGTTGTTCACCGCCGACCAGTAGCGCCAGCCCGTCGGCGTCTTCCACGCCGCGAGCAGGCGCTTCGCCTGCGCCTCGCGGAGGCCGACGTCGTCCTGCTGCCGGTTGTGGCGTTCCGCCGCCGCGGGATCGAGCTTCATTCGAGCCCCGCGAGCTAGCCGGCGATGGCCGATATGTCGGTGTCGGGCAGCATGTCGTAGGGCGGCATCCGTGCCTCGGGCTTGATCCGGCGCGTGTGGGCGATCCAGTCGGCGAGCGCCGCCTCGCTCATCGGCAGGATGCCGGCGCCGAGCGTCCTGCGGCTCGCGACATGGGTGAGGTCGGGCCCGACGCTGCCTTGGGCTTCCGTGCCGCGCACGGCGTGGCAGGCGCCGCAGCCGTTCGCCATGAAGAGCGTCCCGCCCGGCGCGAGGCCGCGTTCGCGGCCGGCGCGGCCTGCCCGTCGAGCCACGCCGCGAAGGCGTCGGGCTCCATCACCACGACGGAGAAGGCCATCAGCGCGTGCGACGTGCCGCAATATTCCGCGCACTGGCCGCGATAGATTCCGGGCTTCGTCGGCTCGAGGACGAGCGTGTTCGTGCGGCCGGGGATCATGTCCATCTTGCCGGCGAGCGCTGGGATCCAGAAGGAGTGGATGACGTCGGGGCTCGTCGAGCGACAGCGAGACCGTCTCGCCGGCGGGCAGCCGGATCTCGTTGGCGCTGACGATCCGCTCGCCGCCTGCCGTCCGGTAGCCGACGCGCCACCACCACTGCTCGCCGGCGACGTCGACGTGCAGGCCGGCGCCGTCGGCATCGCGCAGGCCCGCCATCGTCCAGCTCGACCAGGCGAGCAGGCCGCCGAGCGCGAGCGTCGGCAGGAGGATGCCGCCGCCGACGACCATGACGTTGGCGATGCGGGGGTCGACCGGGCCGGGCGAGAGCCTCGTCGCGAAGAGGGCGGTGCCGAGCACGAGGACCCAGATGAGCGTGGCGGCGGCGACCAGGACCCGGAACAGGTCCGCCATCTCCGCGGCCTCGCGGCCGGCGGTGTCGAGCATCGACTGCGGCCCCTGGCAGCCCGCGAGGAGCAGGCAGAGCGCGCCTGCGCAGCACGCGGCGGCGCGGCGACGCGCGGCCGCTCCGTCCTCCGGCCGTCTCCGCGGCTGTGCTCCGTCGCTCGGCTGCAAGGGCCCCCCGTTTTCCCCGCGCGGGCTCCTCGCACTTCGGAAGCCTCACGATAAGGACGCGAACGCGCGACGGCGGCGAAGGTTCAAGGTCTACGTCTTCTTCCGCGCGGGCGTAATCCGGGCGGCGGCAAGAACCGGAGACGGCGTGAAGAACCGGAGACGGCGTGCCCTCCGCGCGAGGCCGGGGCCGGCAAGAAGTACGGCGGGCACTTGTTCAAACCGGCGGTGCAGAAGCCGCAGAAATTAACCTTTCTGTACGAAACCTCCGAAACATCCTTAATTTCCCGTTAATTTTATGGGACGCTCTGGACGTTGGACAGCGATGCGGCTGTCTTGATGCGTGAGGCCAAGTCATGTCGATTGAGCTGGGTGTGAAGGGCGACGCAACGCGCCGTCCGCTGGGCGACGGCGCGGCACGGACGGCGACGGGAGGCGGCAATCTGCATCGGCTGCATGCCGCGGATCCGTACGAACCCGAGCCGGCGGACGAGGTCCCGGACTTCGCCAGGCTGCAATTTCAGGAAATCGAGGTCTCCTTCGACGCCGGGCGGCGCACCGTGTGGTGCCACCTCAGGCCGGACGGGCCGCCGAGCTTCACGCCGGGCCTGCTGCGCGAGCTGAACGTGCTGCATCACGCCATGCAGGCCTACATCGCCGGCCACGCGCCGTCGGCGGGCCATCCGATCCACTACTACGTGCAGGGATCGCGGGTCCCCGGCATCTACAACATGGGCGGCGACCTCGGCTTCCTCACGCAGTGCGTGCGCAACGGCGATCGCGAGGTCGTGCGGCGCTACGCCTATGACTGCATCACCGCCGTGCACGGCATCGCGACCGGCTTCAACTCGTCGGTGGTGTCGGTCGGGCTGATCCAGGGCGACGCGCTGGGCGGCGGCCTCGAGGGCGCGCTGTGCTGCAACGTGCTGGTGGCCGAGCGCAGCGTGAAGATGGGGCTGCCGGAGATCCTCTTCCACTCCTTCCCCGGCATGGGCGCCTACAGCTTCCTGTCGCGGCGCATCGGGCTGGCGCTGACGGAGCGCATGATCACCAGCGGCCGGATCTACTCGGCCGAGGAGATGCGCGACATGGGCGTCGTCGACATGGTCGCCGACGACGGCGACGGCGAGGCGGTGGTCGACCAGTATATCGGGGCCGGCGAGCGCGACCATTCGGTGCGCCAGGCGCTCTTCCGGGTCCGCCAGCGGGTCGCGCCGGTGACGATCGAGGAGCTGCGCGACGTGACCGACATCTGGGTCGACACGATGATGCGGCTGCCCGCCGCCGACCTGCGGCGGATGGAGCTCCTGCAGCAGGCGCAGGTGCGCCGGCTGACGCGCGCCGCAACCGACGAGACGAGCCTCGCCGCCGAGTGACCGGCGAGTGACCGGCGGCGTCAGCCCGACTTCGTGAAGGGGACGGGCTCGGGGGCCTCGCCGAGATAGCGGGTGAGCAGCACGCGGGCGCGCGCGAGCTCCGCCCGGAGCTCGGCGACGCGGGCCTCGCCGTCCTCGCGCAGCTCTTCGGCGGTGGTCCGCCGCCATGTCAGGCAGGTCTGGTAGATGCGTTGGGCGCCGACATTGGCGGCCGCGCTGCGCATCGCGTGCAGCGCCTCGCGCGCCGCCGTCACGTCGCCCGCGCGCCGGGCCGCGTCGACCTCGTCGATCAGCCGCCGCGCGTCGCCCAGGAACTGGCGCACGAGCTCCGGCACGAACTCGGGGCCGCCGAGCCGCTCCAGGTCGCGCAGCGCCTCGACGCGCAGCACCCCCTCCTCGAAGTCGGGGTGGTCGCGCAGCGCGACGACCCGTCCGTCCGTCTCCTCGACGACCGCCGCCTGCTCCGCATCGGCGCCCGCCTCGCGCCCGTCATCCTCCTCGGCGACGAGCCCCGCGACGAGGCGCAGCAGCTCGCGCGCCTCGATCGGCTTCGTGGCGCAGCCGTCCATGCCGGCCTCGGTGCAGCGGGCGCGCGTCTCGTCGGTCGCGTCGGCGGTGAGCGCGACGATCGGGATGCGCTTCTGGCCGAGCGCGGCGAAGCGATAGAGCTTCGTCGCCTCGATGCCGTTCATCACCGGCATGTTGATGTCCATCAGCACGATGTCGAAGCTGACGGAGCGCAGCGTGTCGACGGCCTGCTCGCCGTTGTCGACGAGCGTGACGGTGTGGCCCGCCTTCTCGAGGATCTTGGCGATGACCATCTGGTTGGTCCGGTTGTCCTCGGCCACCAGGATCGACAGCTTCCGCGCCGGTTCCGCCGCCCCGGACGAGGCCCCGTCCGCATCCTCCTCCGAGGTGCCGGAGGCGAGCGAGATCGCGGCGTGCAGCTCGTCGGCGTCGAGCGGACGGGCGACGACCGCGGCGTAGGCGCTGCGGCTCGAGCCGGGGAGGAGGCCGCCGGGCCTGCCGGCGGCGCGGACCAGGATGGCGTGCGGCTTCGCCGGCATCGCCTCCATGAGCGCGGCGGTCGCCGCGTCGAGCGGGGCGTCGAGGGCGTCCTCGTCGACGACGAGGAGCGGCGGCATCGCCTCCGTCTCGTCGTCGTGCAGGAAGGTGGCGGCCGCCGCCTCGGCGGTCGCCGTGACCTCGACGGGGCAACCCTGCGCCCGCAGGCGCTCGGCGAGCTCCTCGTCGCGGCCGAGCAGGATCACCTTCGGGTTGGCCATCTCCGGCGCGGCCTCGGCGGAGCGCGTCATCGGCAGCTCGAACCAGAAGGTGCTGCCGCGGCCGATCTCGCTGTCGAGGCCGATCTGGCCGCCGTGAATCTGGACGAGCTGCCTGCAGATCGCGAGGCCGAGCCCGGTGCCGCCATGGCTGTCGATGATCGTCTCGTCGGCCTGGGTGAAGCTCTCGAAGATCCGGCCGTGCGCCTCCGGCGCGATGCCGATGCCGGTGTCGCTGACCTCGAAGCGCAGGCGGACCTGGCCGTCGGTGCTCTCGACCGGCTGCACGCCGATCACGACGTGGCCTTCCGAGGTGAACTTGACCGCGTTCGAGGCGAGGTTGACGAGAAGCTCCTGCAGGTGCCGGCGGTCGGCGCGGACCATGCGCGGCGTGTCGGCGGTGACCTCGATGGCGAGGTCGATGCCCTTGCTTTCGGCCTGGAAGCGGAGGATCGCGCGGATCTGGTGCAGCAGCGTGTAGAGATCGACGTCGGCGACGTTCACCGGCATCCGGCCCGCCTCGATGCGCGAGAAGTCGAGCACCTGGGTGATGAGCTCGAGCAGCGTGCGGCCGGCGCCGGCGATGGTCGCCACCATCTCGCGGTGCTGGCGCTGCAGCGGCTGCTCGCGGAGCAGGTCGCTGAGGCCGATGACGGCGTTGAGAGGCGTGCGCAGCTCGTGGCTGACGCTCGCCAGGAACAGGCTCTTGGCCCGGTTCGCCTCCTCGGCCTGGCGCTTCGCCTCCGCCATCTTGCGGATCAGCACGGCGGCGTAGAGCGGCAGCATCAGCAGCGTCACGAGGAGCGCGATCGAGAGCCCCAGGTTCTCGCCCCAGAAGCCGGTGTAGGAGAGGACGGCCGCGAAGGAGGCGAGCGCCACCACCATCGACACGTGGATGTAGCGGACGCCGAAGCGGAAGCCGTTGCCGAAGACGGTCCAGAGATAGAACGGGTAGAGGAACCCGCTCGAGCTGCCGGCCACCGCCGCCACGAAGGACATCATGGCGAAGTCGCCGACCATGGCGACGATGCGCCGGGCGTGCGAGACGCCGGGGTTGGCCATCATGTGCGCGAAGATGACGGCGCAGAGGCCCAGATAGACGACGAAGGCCGCCTCGCTGGCTTCCAGGATGCGGGCGGTGCCGGGATTGCCGAGCTTCGTCGTGACGTGCAGGTAGATGAGCACCACGGCCGCGAAGACGAGCCGGTTCGGCATCATCTCGTGCTCGGAATCCGGCCGCTCCTTCAGGCGCCTGCGGATCCAGGCGAGGGCCCGCACGGGGGCAGGGCGGTGGCTGGTGCCCGGCATCGCCTCACATCCCCGCCGCGAGGCTCGGCTGCTTCTCGCGCAGCATGCGGGCGATGTCGTCGGCGGGCATCGGCTTGCCGAAGAAATAGCCCTGCGCCTCGTCGCAGCCGTCGGCGCGCAGGTGCTCGAGCTGGTCCTCGGTCTCGACGCCCTCGGCGATCACCTGCAGGTTCAGCGTCTGGCCGAGGCTGATGATGGCGCGGACGATCGCGCCGTCGCTGGGGTCCCGGCCGATGTCGCGGACGAAGGACTGGTCGATCTTCAGGCGGTGGACCGGGAAGCGCTTGATGTAGCTGAGCGAGGAAAAGCCCGTGCCGAAATCGTCGATCGAGATCTGCACGCCGAGCTCGCGGAGCTGCCTGAGCTGCGCCGCCACCGAGTCGGCGTCCTGCATCATGATGCTCTCGGTCAGCTCGAGGTCGAGATAGATGCGGGTCCATCCCCGTCTCCGAGATCGCGTGGGCGACGAGGAGGGGGAGGGTCTGGCTCCGGAACTGGACCGGCGACAGGTTGATGCCGACCCGCACGGGCGGCACGCCCGCCTCGCGCCAGGCGACGAACTGCTTGCAGGCGGCGCGCAGCACCCAGTCGCTGATCGGGATGATGAGGCCGTTCTCCTGGGCGCGCGGCAGGAAGCCGTAGGGCGGCACCATCGTGCCGTCCGGCTTCTGCCAGCGGATCAGCGCCTCGACGCCGACGATCGCGCCGGTCTTGATCGACACCTGCGGCTGGTAGTGGAGCAGGAACTCCTCGCGCTCGATGGCGTCGCGCAGCTCGGCGTCGAGCACGGCATTGCCGAGATGGGGCATGTCGAGCTCGGCGGCGAAGAAGCGGTGCTGGTTCCCGCCGGCGCGCTTGGCGGCGTACATCGCGAGGTCGGCGTTGCGCAGCAGCTCCTCGACGTCGGCGCCGTCGGAGGGGTGCACGGCGATGCCGATCGAGGTGGTCGTCGAGATGCGCTGGCCGGAGATCACGGTCGGCTCGGCGACCAGCGTGGCGATGCGCTCGGCGAGCGCGGTCGAGCTCGCCTCCGTGGAGTCGGCCTCGAGGATCGCGAACTCGTCGCCGCCGAGCCGGGTCACCATGAACCCGTCCTGCTCGAGCGGGCGCAGGCGGCGCGCCACGGCGACGAGGAACTTGTCGCCGGCGGAGTGGCCGAGCACGTCGTTGACGCTCTTGAAGCTGTCGAGGTCGATGAGGTGGAGCGACAGGCGGCGGTCGCCGCGGCGCGCGCGCACGACCTCGCGGCGCAGCCGCTCGCGCAGCATGGCGCGGTTCGGCAGCCCGGTCAGCGCGTCGTGGTGGGCGATGTAGTGCAGGTGGCGCTCGCTCGCCTTGCGCTCGGTGATGTCGAGGGCGCTGGTGACGACGCCGACGATCTCGTCGCCCGAGTTCTTGAGCGGCGACTTGGTCGTCAGGAACACGCGGCGCCGCCCGGACTGGTCGACGATCTCCTCCTCGAAGGAGCTGATCGCGCGGCCGCTGTCGAAGACCAGCCGGTCGAGCGCGCGGCTGCGCGTGGCGTACTCCTCGCCGAACAGCTCCTCGATGCGCCGGCCCGTCATCGCGGTCGGCTCGACGCCCAGGATCTCGCTCTGGTAGGCGTTCATGAAGATGAAGCGGTTGTCGCGATCGGTGGCGCAGACGATCGCCGGCACCGCGTCGATGACCTGGCCCAGCCGCTCGCTCGAATCGCGCACCGCCTCCTCGAGCGAGCGCTCGCTGTGGGCCAGCCGCTGCTCCAGCGTGACCGCGCGGTCGGCGAGCATGAGCTGCTGCTTGCGCAGCTTGAGCAGGTTGCGCGCGCGGGTGACGAATTCCTGGTGGTCGACGGGGCTCTGCAGGAAGTCGGTCGCGCCCGCGTCGAGCGCGCGCAGCCGGAACGAGCGCTCCTCGAAGACCGTGATCACCACGACCGGCACGTCCTCGAGATCCGGCAGCTCGCGCAGCTTCTTGATGAAGGCGGCGCCGTTCATCCCGGGCATCTTGTAGTCGGTGATGACGAGGTCGGGCGTGTGGCTCCCGACCCAGTGCAGCGCCGCCTGAGGATCGCCGAAGGTCTGGACCTCGATCTCGGGGCTGATGGACGACGCGATCTTCGCGAAGATGTGCTGGTTGGTGATCTGGTCGTCGAGGATAACAACTAGAGGCATCAGCTGATCGCCCTCTGGGATGACTGTCGAGGCGCCGCAGCGTGCGCGGATGCAGGGGCCGGCGATTTCGCGCAGTCTGTCACGCGCGGCTTAACAATCTTCTTATCTTTCGGAAGGGTTTTCCGGCTCCGGTGCGACACCTGTGGCAGTATTGTGGCAGCGGCACGGGAGCCCTGTGGCAGATTTGCCAGACTGCTGCATGGCGGGCACGACCGGCGCCGATTGTGGTGGACGCGGCCCCGGCCTGGTCTATGGTCGGAACAGGATGCGGCAGGGCAGCTCCCGGGCGGGTGCGACGGGAACTGCGCGGCGGTGGTCGGGAACCGCCGCACAGGAGGGGAGGTCCGACGTCGCGGTGGAGAGCTTGACCTTCGAGGGCGTTCGCGTGCTCGTCGTCGAGGACGAGTTGCTCGTTGCCCTCAATCTCGAGACCGTCCTGATGGAGGCCGGGTGCGAGGTCATCGGCCCCATCGGCAGCCTGCAGGCCGCCATGGAGGTCAGCGAGTCCGAAGCCCCCGACCTCGCGATCCTGGACATCAATCTGCGCGGGGAGGAGGTCTACCCCGTGGCCGAGCGGCTGCGCGATCGCGGCGTGCCGCTGATCTTCTGCAGCGGCTACACCGACGTGCAGGGCCTGCCCGAGGCGTTCCGCGCCTGCGTCAAGCTCGGCAAGCCCTACGGCGCGAGCGACATACGCGACGCGATGCGGCGCGTCCTCGGCGAGGCCGAGCCGAACTTCACCTGACGGGAAAGCTGATCTCGCACTGCACGCCGGTCTCCGGGTAGGAGAGCGACGAGGCGCCGTCGAGCTCGTAGGCCGCGCCGCGCTCGATCAGCGTGCGCCCGAAGCCGCGGCGCGTCGGCGGCGCGACGGGCGGCCCGCCCTCCTCGCGCCAGCTGAGATTGACGGTGTGGGAGCCGTCGCCGTTGTCTTCGAGGCCCCAGCTCACGATCACCTGCCCGTCGTCCACCGACAGCGCGCCGTACTTGGCGGCGTTGGTCGCCAGCTCGTGCAGCACGAGGCTGAGCGTCACGGCCGACCGCGGCGGGATCATGATCGACGGCCCGTCGAGCCGCACGCCATCCTGCGGCCGCTCCTCGAAGGGCTTGAGCGTCCGCTCCAGCACCTTGCGCAGGTCGGTCGCGCCCCAGTTCGCCTGGAACAGGAGGTCGTGGGCGTCCGACAGGACCTGCAGCCGCCCCAGGAAGGCGTTCTCGAAATCCTTGAGGTCGGCGCTGCGCGCCAGCGTCTGGTGGGCGATCGAGGAGACGGTGGCGAGGGTGTTCTTCACCCGGTGGCTGAGCTCGCCGACGAGAAGCTTCAGGTGCTCCTCCGCGCGCCGCCGCTCCTTCCTCTCATAGGCCTCCGCCAGTGCCCGCGAGACCGCCGAGGGCAGCCGCGACATGCGCTGCTTGAGGACGTAGTCGGTCGCGCCCTCGTTGATGGAGTCGATGGCGACCTCCTCGCCGAGGACGCCGGACACCAGGATGAAGGGCAGGTCGGGGCGGTGCCGCCGCGTGAGGTTGAGCGCGGTGCGGCCGTCGAAGGCCGGCAGCGAGTAGTCGGACAGGACGAGGTCGAACTCGTCGCGCTCGAGCGCCGTCTCGAACTCCGCGCGCGTCGTCACGTGGGTGACCTCGAAGCTGCCGCCGTCGCGCTTGAGATGCTCCAGGATCAGCTCGTAGTCCGGCCGGCTGTCCTCGAGGAGCAGCACGCGGACCGTGCGCTCGTCCGAGCGGCCGTCGGCAGGTGAATGAACAGGCATTTCCACGGGCAGGACTCAGGCGCGGTTTCCGATGACATGGGGAGGGGGCTCGTTGAGGATGCCCCAGAAGACGCCGAGCTCCTGGATCGCGTTGAAGAACTCCTGGAAGTCGACGGGCTTCACGACGAAGGCGTTGACGCCGAGCTTGTAGCTGCGCACGAGGTCGCTCTCCTCGCGCGAGGAGGTCAGCATGACGATCGGCACGTGGCGCAGGCTCTCGTCCGACTTCACCTTCTCGAGCACCTCAAGCCCGTCGACCTTCGGCAGCTTCAGGTCGAGCAGGACGACCGAGGGATCGCCCGGCGGCCGGTTGTGGTGGCCGCCCTCGGCCCTCAGGTAGTCGAGCGCTTCGGCGCCGTCCCGCGTCACGACGATCTCGTTGGCGAGCTGGCACTTGGCCAGGGCCGCCAGCGTCAGCT
The DNA here is from genome assembly GCA_963816555.1 of uncultured Alphaproteobacteria bacterium. Lineage (GTDB taxonomy): Bacteria > Pseudomonadota > Alphaproteobacteria > Rhizobiales > Tepidamorphaceae > Lutibaculum. The sequence continues at coordinate 189,667 of CAWFLD010000020.1, forward strand.
CGACGTCCTTGGGATTGTCCTCCACCAGCAGGATCGGGCGAAGGTCACTCATCGTCATCGTCCTCCAGTCTGTCCGGCAGGGCCACGGTGAAGCGGGCGCCCGCCCCCGGCTCTGCCTCGGCCGAGATCCGGCCTCCATGTCTCTCGACGATCCGCCTCGCGATCGCCAGGCCGATGCCCGTACCCTCGAAGTCTTCCGCGTGGTGCAGCCGCTGGAAGACGCCGAACAGCTTGTGGGCGTAGGCCATGTCGAAGCCGACGCCGTTGTCGGCGACCCGGAACACCGTCTCGTGCCCGTCGCGCCAGCCGCTCACCTCGATGCGCGGCCGGCTCGCCTGGCGCGTGTACTTAACGGCGTTGCCGAGCAGGTTGTAGAGGACCTGCCGCAGCAGGCCCGCATCGCCCGGTCGCCTCCGGCAGGGTGTCCACCCGCCACTCGATCGTGCGGTCGCCGATCTCCTCCTCGAGCGACTGCATCGCCTCGGCGACGAGCTTCTCCAGGTCGACGGGCATGCGGCGCACGCTCGTCCGCCCGAGCTGCGAGAAGCGCAGCAGGTCGTCCACCAGGCGCCCGGCCGAGACGGCCGACTCGGTGATCGTGTCGAGATAGTGCTGCGCCCGCTCGTCGAGGTCGGGCATGTGGGCGCGCAGGAGCTCGCTGTAGCCGACGATGTGGCGAAACGGCGCCCGCAGGTCGTGCGAGATCGAGTAGGAGAAGGATTCGAGCTCCTTGTTCGTCGCCTGCAGCTGTCCCGTCAGGCGCGCCCGCTCCTCCGCCTGGCGCAGCACGATGCGGATGATGGCGTTGCGCAGCTCCACCGCCGCCTCGACGTGGCTCGGCAGCCAGGGGCGCGCGGTCAGGCGCACCTGCTCCTTCCACACGTCGAAGGAGTTGCGCGGGTGCAGCCGGGTGCCGTCGCCCTGCGCCGGCTTGTGCGGGTCGCCGCCCCACTGCACGGTCCGCACGATCTCGCCGCGGAACCACATGAGGTAGCTCGGGTGGAGCGAGGAGATCGAGGCGGCGAGCAGGCCGCTGGCGGTGCCGGCGAAGGCGGCGGCCTCCGGCATGTGCTGCGACAGCTGGTCGGTGGCGAAGACGTCCTCGCCCCGGCTCTCCTCGAGCCACGCCACGATCCGCTCGATCTCGTGGTGCTCCGGCGCGGGGCCGACCCGGATGATGCGCCCGTCGTGGGCGATCGCCGCGGCGTCGGCGTCGGCCTGGGCGAGGAGGTCGGCGGCGTCGGCCGTCAGCCCCTCCGCCAGCTCTTCCGCCTCGGCCATCCGGGCGAGGAGCCGCGACAGGATGGTCTTCTGCTCGACGCGCTGCCGGGTCTCGCGGCTGCGCTCGTTCATCGCGATCTGCATCGACAGGATGCGGGCGATGAAGCCGACCGCCTCGCGGGTCCGCATCGGGACCATCTTCGGCTCGGCGTTGTGGCACGAGACGAGGCCCCACAGCTCGTCGTCGGAGAGGATCGAGGCCGACATCGAGGCGCCGGTGCCCATGTTGCGCATGTACTCGACATGGACGGGCGAGACGCTGCGCAGCATCGACTGCGACAGGTCGAGCGGGCCACCGGTCAGCGGGTTGCGGTCGGGCTCGATCGGGCTCGGCTCGTAATAGGCGTCGGGGATGAGGCGCAGCCGGTTGCGGCGGTAGAGCTCGCGCGCCTGGGCGGGGATGTCGGAGCCGGGGAAGCGCAGGCCGAGATAGCTCGGCAGGACGCCGTTGCCGTCCTCGGCGATGACCGTGCCGTGCCAGTCGCGGTCGAAGCGATAGGCGAGGACGCGGTCGTAGCCCGTCAGCTCGCGGATCTTGCGCGCGGCGAGGGCGCAGAGATCGGCGGGCTCGTCGAGGCTCCGCATCTCGTCGAGGAAGGTGCCGAGATCGGCGTAGAGGCGCTCCGGATCGCCCCGTCCTTCCGTCGCCACCGGCTCGAGCTCGAGGATGGCCAGGCCCTCGGAGCGGTGCGCCGCGACGTCGAAGACCTCGTCGCCGAGGCTGATGCGTCCCCGCGCGGTCGGCGTGCCGGCGTCGCGGGAGGCCTCGACGATCGCCGCGGCCTCGTCGCCGGCCTCCTGCAGCAGGTCCCGGAGGGACGCGCCGAGGACCGCCGAGCCCGGCCGCCCGAGCCGGTCGCCGGCATTGGCGCTCGCGGCCGTCACCGTCAGCCCGTCCGGCTCGAGCGCCAGCAGCAGGCCGTGCGGCTGGATGCTGCCGGGGATGTGGATGGGCTCGCGTGCGCACGCATCGAGATTTGCCACGATCTCCGTCACGTCCGGACGTCTCCCGTTCCGATAGTGGGCATCAGCCAGTCGTGGAGGGCGGTGAAGATGGACCGTGCGGCGCGCGTGACCTCGCCGCGGCCCTCCGCTGGAACCTGGCGCTCGAGGAGCTCGCACGTCTCGCGCCACATGGCGCCGGTTTGCGGGCCCCGCCCGGAGAAGTACGAGACACACCCCTCCGGCAGATCACCCTGCTTTGCGAGATGACGTGCGATCACCTTTCCGCCCAGCGTCGCCCCTTCGAAGACGTAGAGGCAGCCGAATGCCTCGTTGCGGTTCAGGATCGGCGGGACCGGGGCCTGCGGCAGCCGCGCGATCTCGCCGGTCGTTCGGCCTAGAAGACGCAGATCATGCTCGATTGGTTCCAGCCGGCGGCGCGGAGGCCAGAACGTCTCCCCTTCGAAGAGCCGGTCGAGCCTGGGCTCGTGGACCGCGTGGAAGCCGTGCAGGCGCGCCAGAAGGGCCTCGTAACGCACCCGTCCGAGGTCGCCGGAGGTCAGCGCGAGATCCGTCTCGAGCCGCAGATGCGCCTCGCTCGTCTCGAGGCGCAGCTGCCTCAGGAGGGGGCCCGGCCGCCGGTCTGCGGCGTCGGGGCCGTGCGAGAGGTGGGTCATGTTGTCGAGGGGGGAATGGGGAACGTCGCGGGGACCCCAAGTCACCACGAAACCGAGAAGAAGACCATAGGCGTGCCGAAGCGGAACCTGCCGCCCGGCCGGCGGAGTTGTTCTGGATCGCACGAGGCAAGAGGCGGCGATATGGCCAAGAGCCTGTCGAGAGACACCGCGACGATGGAGGCGAAGCGCGTCGAGGCGCTGCCGGAGGGCGAGGGCTGGCAGTTCGAGCCGAAATGGGACGGCTTCCGCTGCCTCGCCTTCCGCGACGGCGACGGGATCGCGCTCATGGCGAAGTCGGGGAAGCCGCTGACGCGCTTCTTCCCGGAGGTCGCCGCGATGGTGGAGGCCGTCGGCGTCGACCGCTTCGTCGTCGACGGCGAGCTGGTGGTGCCGCAGGGCGACACGCTGTCCTTCGACGCGCTGCAGATGCGGCTGCACCCCGCCGAAAGCCGCATCCGGAAGCTGTCGCGCGAGACGCCGGCGCGGCTGGTGCTGTTCGACATGCTTCAGGACGGCGATGCGGTGCTGCTCGACCGGCCGCTGCGGGAGCGGCGCGAGCGGCTCGAGGCGTTCCACGAGACCGCCGGCAACGAGATGCTGGAGCTGTCGCCCTTTACGCGCGACCGCGCCGTCGCCTGCGACTGGCTCGCCCACACCGGCGCGGCGCTCGACGGGGTCGTGGCCAAGCGGCTCGACGGCGCCTACGAGCCGGGCGAGCGGGCGATGCTGAAGGTCAAGGTCGTGCGCACGGCGGACTGCGTGATCGGCGGCTTCCGCTACGGGACGGGCTCCGACGAGGTCGGGTCGCTGCTGCTCGGGCTCTACGACGACGAGGGCAGGCTCGACCATGTCGGCTTCGCGGCGGTGCCCGCGTCCGACCGGGCGAAGCTGACGAAGAGCCTCACGAAGCTCGTGGCGGAGCCGGGCTTCACCGGCAAGGCGCCCGGCGGGCCCTCGCGCTGGTCGAACGGGCGGTCGGCCGAGTGGCAGCCGCTCAAGCCGGAGCTCGTCGCCGAGGTGCGCTACGACCAGGTGACGGCGGGCCGCTTCCGCCACGGCACGAAGCTGATGCGCTGGCGGCCGGACAAGGCGCCGCGCCAGTGCACCTTCGAGCAGCTGGTGCAGGAGGCCGAGCCGGCGCGGCTGATGCGGGACCTTCGGGAGGCGCGGAGATGAGCGACGAGACGGAGATCGCCGGCGTCAGGATCAGCCATCCCGACAAGGTGCTCTACCCCGGGCAGGGCGTCACGAAGCGGGCGCTGGCGGAGTATTATGTCGGGATCGCCGAGTTCATGCTGCCGCACGTCAAGGACCGGCCGATCACGCTGGTGCGCTGCCCCGCCGGCAGCGAGAAGACGTGCTTCTACCAGCGCCATCCCGGCTCCGGCGTGCCGGCGGAGCTGTCGGAGCTCCTGGTGCCGGGCTTCGAGGAATCCGGCCCCTATCTCTACCTCAGGGACGTGAAGGGCCTCGTCGCGCTGGTGCAGATGGGCGTGCTCGAGATCCACCCCTGGAACATGCGCATCGACCGGCCGGACCGGCCCGACATGATCGTCATCGACCTCGACCCCGGCGAGGGCACGCCCTTCGCCGCGGTGGTGCGGGCGGCCCAGGAGGTGCGCGCCCTCATGCTGGGGCTGAAGCTCCGGAGCTTCTGCAAGACGTCGGGCGGCAAGGGCCTGCACGTGGTCGTGCCGTTCGAGCGGCGCACGACGTGGAGCGAGGCGAAGGCCTTCGCCAAGGCGGTGGCGGACCGCATGGCGGAGGAGGCGTCCGAGCGCTACCTCGCGAAGTCGTCGATCGCCGCGCGCAAGGGCAGGATCTTCGTCGACTATCTGAGGAACGACCCGACATCGACCTCCGTCGCGCCCTACTCGTCGCGGGCGCGGGACGGGGCGACGGTGGCGACGCCGCTCGACTGGGGCGAGGTGAGCGAAGAGCTCGACCCGTCGCGCTTCACGATCGAAACGGTTCCGCAACGAATTCGCGAGCTGAAGGCGGATCCCTGGGCGGAGATGGCGACGCTGCGCCAGCGCCTCCCCGACGCGGCCGAGGTGGCCGCCTAGCTCGCTTTCTCGAGCCGGTGGGCGGCGAGCTCCGACCAGCTCCTGACGCAGTCGCGGCCGGCCCGCTTGGCCGCATAGAGCGCCTTGTCGGCGCGCTGCAGGGCCTCGTCGATCGTCGCCTCCTCGGGCCGCCAGGCGGCGACGCCGATGCTCATCGTGAAGGGGATCGGCGTGCGGCCTTCCCAGTAGGGCGATCCCGACGCGCGGTTCATGGCCTGGCGCAGCCGCTCGAGCATGATCGCGGCCTCGTGCTCCTCGGTCTCCGGCATGAGCACGGCGAACTCCTCGCCGCCCATCCGCGCCGGCACGTCCGAGGCGCGGAAGACGTCCTGCGCGATGCGCGAGCTGACCTTGAGGACCGCGTCGCCGGCGGCGTGGCCGAAGCGGTCGTTGATCCTCTTGAAGTGGTCCATGTCGCCCATCGCGACCGCCAAAGGCTGGCCGTTGCGGCGGGACAGCGCGATCAGCTCGGCGGCGCGGTCGTAGAAGGCGCGGCGGTTGTAGATGCCGGTCAGGAGGTCGCGCTTGGCCTGGCGCTCGAGCTGCTCGATCAGCCGCACGCGCTCGGACACGTCGCGCATCGCGGCGGTGAACTCGAGCGAGCCGCGTACCCTCATCTTCGAGATCGCCGCCTCGAGGGGAAACTCGCTGCCGTCCTTGCGGCGCCCGGTGATCTCGCCGATGCGCTCGGACATCGTCCGCGACAGCTCCGGCGAGCGGGCGAAGCGGCCGACATGCTGCACGTGATCGTCGCGGAAGCGCTCGGGCATCAGCATCTCGATCCGCTGGCCCAGCACCTCGTCGGCGCGGTAGCCGAACATCGCCTCGGCGGCGGCGTTGAACAGCACGATGCGATGGTCGCTGTCGATCGAGACGATCCCGTCATAGGCGGATTCGATGATGGCGCCGAGGCGGGCCTTGGCGGTGGCGAGCCTGTCCTCCAGGTCCACCGTCTCCGTGACGTCGATGCAGGTCAGGAGCACGGCGGTCGGGCGCCGGTCGGTATCCAGCACGGGCTGCGCCGAGATGCGCCACCAGCGCCTGTCGTCGCCCGCCGCGAAGGCCTGCAGGGATTCGCAGGACCGGACGCTGCTCGCGCAGTCCTCGATCAGCGAGCAGAGGGACGACCGCACCTCGTCGGGCACGGCTTCGCGGAAGTGGCCGCACGAGACGGCCTCCCGCGGCATTCCCAGCATGTTCCGGAAATGGACGTTGCAGGCCAGGATCCCGGCCGGTCTCGTGCCGTCGAGATCGACCACGGCCACGCTCGCCGCGATCGCATCCACAATGTCGACGATCTCGTCGAGAGTGACGTGCTGGAAGTCCACCGACGCAACCTTCTTATTGCCGTCGGTCTAGATAACAGCGAAGTCGTTAAGGTGCCGTTGCCCGGATATGCAGGGGGTGCCGCAGCGTCCGGCGGCGGGGCGCGCGTGCCCTCAGCCCTCGATCTCCTCGCGCAGCATCTCGAGCCGCAGCCATTCCTCCTCGGCCGCCTCGAGCTCGGCCTGCCGGGCCTCCAGCGTCTTCGAGGCCTCGGCGAATTTCTGCGGCTGTCTGGCGAAGAGGCCGGGCGCGGCGAGGCTCTGCGTCAGCGTGCCGATCTCCGCCTGCAGCTCCTCCATCCGTTTCGGAAGCGTCTCGAGTGCGTGCTTGTCCTTGAAGGAGAGCTTGGCCGTCCTTTTCTTCTCCGGCGCCTTCGGCTCGGCCGGCTTCGGCCGCTCCGCCTTCTCCTTCTCGCGGATCCGGCGGGCGCCGACGCCGCGGCCGCGCTGCGCCACCATGTCGGAATAGCCGCCGGCATATTCCTGCCAGTGCCCGTCGCCCTCCGCGGCGATCACGAAGGTCGAGACGCGGTCGAGGAAGTCGCGGTCGTGGCTGACGAGGACGACGGTGCCCTGGTAGTCGGCGACCATCTCCTCGAGGAGGTCGAGCGTCTCGAGGTCGAGGTCGTTCGTCGGCTCGTCGAGCACGAGCAGGTTCGACGGCGTCGCCAGCGCCTTGGCGAGCATCAGCCGGCCGCGCTCGCCGCCCGACAGCGCGGTGACGGGGGTGCGCGCCTGCTCCGGCGAGAACAGGAAGTCCTTCATGTATCCCACGACATGACGCTCCCGGCCGCCGACGATCACCTTGTCGCCGGAGCCGCCGGTCAGCACGTCCTGCAGGCTCGTCTCGGGCTTCAGGCTCTCGCGCTTCTGGTCGAGCGTCGCCATCTCGAGGTTGGTGCCGAGCCGGACCGTTCCCGAGTCGGGCTCGAGCTGCCCCGTCAGCATGCGCAGCAGCGTCGTCTTGCCGGCGCCGTTGGGGCCGATGATGCCGACGCAGTCGCCGCGCAGGATGCGGGTCGAGAAGTTGTCCACCACCGTGTAGTCGCCGAAGCGCTTCGAGATCGACTTCGCCTCGACCACCATCTTGCCCGAGCTCTGCGCCTCGGTCGCCTCGAGCGTCACGTTGCCCTGGCTGCCGCGATAGTCGCGTCGCTGCTGGCGCAGGTCGTGCAGCTGGCCGAGCCGGCGCACGTTGCGCTTGCGCCTGGCGGTGACGCCGTAGCGCAGCCAGTCCTCCTCCATGGCGATCTTGCGGTCGAGCTTCTGCTGGTCGCGCGCCTCCTCCTCGAGGAGCTTGTCGCGCCACGCCTCGAAGGCGCCGAACCCCTCCTCGAGGCGGTTCGTCCGGCCGCGGTCGAGCCACACGGTGGCGCGCGACAGGTTCTCCAGGAAGCGCCGGTCGTGGCTGATCAGCACGAGCGCCGACTTGCGGGAGGCGAGCTCGCTCTCGAGCCATTCGATGACCGGCAGGTCGAGATGGTTCGTCGGCTCGTCGAGCATCAGGATGTCGGGCTCGGGCGCGAGCACGCGGGCGAGCGCCGCGCGACGCGCCTCGCCGCCGGACAGCACCGCCGGATCCTCGTCGCCGGCGAGGCCGAGCTCCGACAGGAGATACTGCGCCCGGTAGGGCTCGTCGGCCGGCCCGAGGCCCGCCTCGACATATTGGAGCGTCGTCGCGTAGCCGGCGAAGTCCGGCTCCTGCGGCAGGTAGCGCACGGTCGCGTCGGGCTGCACGAAGCGCTCGCCCCGGTCCGCCTCGACGATGCCGGCGGCGATCTTCAGGAGCGTCGACTTGCCCGAGCCGTTGCGCCCGACGAGGCAGACGCGGTCGCCCCGCTCCACCGACAGCTCCGCGCCGGTGAGGAGCGGCGTGCCGCCGAAGGTCAGGTGGATGTCGCGAAGCTGGAGAAGCGGCGGGGCCATGGAGAGGCGGTGTCCGGGTACTTGGAACGAAGGCTCTATCTATGCCCCCGGGCCCCTCCTGAAAAGGCCGCGCCGACCGCCACGCTTTGTCCGGAGGCGCCTGCGGTCCTATACTTCCGGTGCACCCAAGTGAGCGGGCCCCGCGAGCATGGCCGACGTCACCGTCCTGCCGGAGATCGAGATCGCCGCGAAGCGGCTCGCGGAGGCGACGCATGCCCATGCCGTCATCCTCTTCGGCAGCCGGGCGCGCGGCGACGCCGGCCCCGAGAGCGACTGGGATCTCGCCGTCATCCTGCCGGAGGACATCGCACCGCAGCAGTTCACGCCGATCAATCTTTGGGAGCTGGTCCGGGACATTCCGAGGGTGACCATTCAGGTCTATCCCCTCCGTCGCTCCGTCTTTCTCGCGCGGAAGGACGAGCCGAACAGCGTCAGTCGCGGCATCGCCCAGGACGGCGTCGCCTTGATCGGCAGGATTCCCGAGATCGAGCCGGCGGAATGACGAGATGACCTCCTCGGTCGCAGGCTGGCTCGATGTTGCAGACGCCGACATCGAGGCGGTGAGACGAATGCTTGCGCCGGACCCGGAGCCTCATCTCGCCGTCGCTGCCTATCATTGCCAGCAGGCTGCGGAGAAGCTGGTCAAGGCGCTTCTCCTGCACGCAGGCATATCATTCCCCAGGGGCGCTCTCGGTCACGATATCGGACGGTTGGCCGAGCTTCTTCCAGACGCGCATCCGCTGCGCGATGCGGCCTCTGCTTTCACACGGCTGACGCCCTGGGTCAGTGTCTTTCGCTACCCTTCCGACGATCCCCTGGCGCAGCCTCCGCTGCCCGATGCCGCCTTCGTGGCGGCGTATCTCGAGCGGCTGCGCGTCTTCCGGGCGGAGGTCGCGGCGATGGTCTTGCCCAGGCCCTAGCCCCTGAGCGCGCCGAGAAGGACCGCGCGGTAGAGGCGGTCGCTCGACGTCTTCGGGCGGTCGTAGCCCATGCGCGCCAGCGCCTCGTCTTCCTCCGCGTCCGGGGCGGGGCCGCGCCAGCCGGCCCAGGCGAGCTTCATGAGGGCGCGCTTGGAGCCGCTCGCCGAGCGCATGCGACCGAGCGCCGGCAGCAGGCGCTGCTCGGTCTCGGTGAAGTCGGTGCCGAACGGGAAGGGCGGCAGCTTGTCGCGCAGCGGCGCCAGCGCCTCCTCGATGCGCCCGGGCGTGTTGTGCCGGTGCTCGCCCGGGATGCGGAAGTCCTTGCCGATCTTGCCGGCCGACTTCGCGGTGTCGAGAAGCTCGTCCTGGAAGCGCGAATCCGTGATCGACAGCATGGCGGCGATCGTGTCGCCGTCGCTTTGGCCGCGCAGGTCGGCGGCGCCGTATTCCGTCACCACGACGTCGCGCAGGTGGCGCGGGATCGTGGTGTGGCCGTAGGCCCAGCGGATGTTCGAGACGGTCTCGCCCTTCTGCTGGCGCGTCGCGCGCAGCGTGATGATCGAGCGTGCGTCGTGCAGCGCGAAGGCCTGGGCGACGAAATTGTACTGCCCGCCGACGCCGCTGACGACGCGCCCGTCCTCGAGCTGGTCGGAGACGACGTCGCCGAGCAGGGTGGCCATCATCGCGTTGTTGCAGAAGCGCGCCTGCGTGCGGTCGCGCCGCTTCTCGGCCTCGCTGCCGTAGAGCTCGTTGATCCACGAGATCGCCGTCATGTGGAAGCGGTCGCGCTCGGCCTGCGTCATGCGCCTCAGGCGCTCGTAGAAGGCGCGCGGGCCGACGAAGAAGCCGGAATGGACGAGCGCGCCCTTCACCTCGCGCGCCACGACGCCCGCCTCGACGAGGTCGAGGAAGGAATCGACCAGCATCTCGCTGCAGCCGTAGAGGCCCCTGGCGAACGATTCGGCGTGGAACTCCGCGACATTCGTGCGGCTGCCGAGCCGGTCGAGCGCCTCGCGGAAGGTGCGGTTCTCGCGGTGGCGGAGGATCAGCGCCTGCGCCACCGCGTCGCCCATCGAGCCGATGCCGATCTGCAGCGTGCCGCCGTCCGGCACCATGCGCGCGACGTGCAGGGCGGTGGCGTGGTCGGCGAGCGACACGGGCTCCTTCGGCGGGGCGAAGAGCGGGAAGCCCTCTCCGGTGTCGAGGATGTCGGTGAAGACCTCCTCGCCGATCTCGGCGTCGCCGCCCATGAAGGGGAACTCGTCGTTGACCTCGCCGACGAGGATGATGCCGGTCTCGCCGGCGCGGCGGGCGGCCAGCAGGTCGAGCGTGATGTCGGCGTTCGAGGACAGGCTGTAGCGGCGGCCGCCGGCCGTCTCGCAGCTCGCCACGGCCTGCGCGAAGACGTTGACGCCCTGCTTCAGGGCGTAGCGCGCCGCGTGGGTGTAGTTGGCGGAGATGTAGTGGCGCTGCATCTCCTCGTTCGACAGCCAGCGGCCGGCCTGCACGAAGAACTCGTTGACCTGCACGTTCGGCGGCAGCGTGCCCTCGTGCATCGCCCGGGCGTAGGCGAGGTCGGGATAGCCGCCCATCGTCCGCTCGATGACGGGGTCGATGAAGCGCTTCTCGATGTCGCTGCGTCCCCACGGCTTCTCCAGCGTCAGCGCCGTGAAGATCGTCAGGCGGATCGAGCGGTCGGTGGTGGCGCGGGCGTAGAGGGCGTTGGCGATCGTGTTCGCCTTGCCGAGGCCGAGCGGCAGGCCGAGCACGATCTCGCGGCCCACCGTGTCGATGATCGCGTCGACGACGCTCTCGGCGTCGCCGTGCCGCCTCGTCTGCATGGCGAGCCTTACGCCCGGGCCGCGGCCGGGGCCTCGGCGGGGCCGCCGGATTTCTCCTCGCCCCGATCCTCGCCTTCATGCGCGAAGTGCTTGTCGATCGCCGCCCAGCCGGGATCGGGCGAGAAGCGCTCGCCGTGCTTCTTCTCCAGCCGCTTCAGGCTCGCCGTCACGTCGGAGATGCGGCGGTCACGGGCATATTTCATCGGGCCGCCGCGGAACGGCGCGAAGCCGGTGCCGAAGATCATCGCGCCGTCGAGCGCGTCGAGGTCGTCGATCACGCCCTCGCGGTAGCACGTGGCGCAGGCGTCGAGCATGGGCAGGATCAGCCGCTCGGTGATCTCGCGATCATAGGTGCCGCCCTTGTCGTTCTTCTGCGCCTTGCCGTCCTTCCACTCGTAGAGGCCCTTGCCGGTCTTCTTGCCGAGCTCGCCCTTCTCGACCTTGTCCTTCAGCCAGGCCGGCGTCTCCGGCAGCGGCCGGTCGATGCTGCCGCGCAGCATCCCGGCGACGTCCATGCAGATGTCGAGGCCGACCTGGTCGGCGAGCTCGATCGGGCCCATCGGCATGCCGAACTCCTCGGCGGCGCGGTCGATCGTCTCCTTCGACTTGCCCTCGTCGAGGAGCAGCAGCGCCTCCATGAGGTAGGGCATCAGCGCGCGGTTCACGAGGAAGCCCGGCGCGCTCTTCACCGGCGCCGGCAGGCGGTCGATCAGCGTGGTGAAGCTGGTGGCCTTGGCCAGCGCATCCTCGCTCGCCTGGTCGTGGCGCACGACCTCGACGAGCTGCATCCGCGAGACGGGGTTGAAGAAGTGCAGGCCGACGAAGCGCGACGGATCCTTCAGGTGGCCGCGCAGCTCCTCGAGGCGGATCGAGGAGGTGTTCGTCGCGAGGATCGCACCTTCCTTGAGCTGCGGCTCGACCTGCTCGTAGACCTTGCGCTTGATCTCGACCTTCTCCGGCACCGCCTCGATGACGAGGTCGGCGTGGCGGATGCCGTGGCCGTTCGGGTCCGGCACGAGCCGGTCCATCGCGTCGCGGATCTTGGCGCCTTCCTTGAGGATGCCCGTGAACAGCTCGTGGGCGTGGCCGACGGCCTTGCCGAGCACCTCGACCTTCATGTCCGACAGGGTGACGTCGAGGCCGCGCAGCGCACACCAGGCGGCGATCTCGCCGCCCATCGCGCCGGCGCCGACGACGTGGACGTGGCCGAAGCTCGCCTTGCCCTTGCCGAGCGCCTTCATGTGCTCGCGCAGGAAGAAGACGCGGACGAGGTTGCGCGAGGTGTCGCTGACGAGGAGCCTGGCGAACGACCTGATCTCCTCGCGCTTCATCGCCTCGAAGTCGCCGCCGTGCTCCTCCCAGAGCGAGATCAGCGCCTCGGGCGCGGGGTAGTGCTCGGGCGGGGCCTTCTCGGCGGCCTGGGCGCGCATGCGGGAGGCGGCGAAGCGGCGGGCGGGATAGCTCGACAGCGTGCGGTCGCGGAACGAGCGGGCGTGGCTTTCGAGCGAGCCGGAGACCGCCGCCTTCACGGCGTTGAGGACGTGCCGCTCCTCGATGACCTCGTCGACGAGGCCCATGCGCTTGGCGCGGCGGGCGGGATGGCTCTTGCCCGTCAGCATCATCGTCATCGCCTGGGTCGGGTCGATGAGGAAGGTCGAGCGCGCCGTGCCGCCGAGGCCCGGGTGCAGGCCGAGCATGACCTCGGGAAAGCCGAGCTTGGTGCCGTGGATGGCGATGCGCCGGTCGCAGGCGAGCGCGAGCTCGAGGCCGCCGCCGAGCGCGTAGCCGTGCATCACCGCGACGGTCGGGATCGCCAGCCTGTCGAGCCGGTCGACCACCTCGTGCGCCTGGCCGATCTTCTGCGCGACCTCGTCGACCGTCTTCAGGTGCCGGAACTCGCCGATGTCGGCGCCGGCGATGAAGCCCGAGCGCTTGGCCGAGCGGATCACGAGCCCCTTCGGCCGGTCGCGCTCGATCTCGTCGAGCGCGGTGTTCAGCTCCTCGAGCACGTCCGCCGAGAGCGTGTTGGCGGAGGCGCCCTTCTTGTCCATGACGAGCCAGGCGACGTTGTCGGCGTCGCGCGCCAGCCGCCAGTGCTCGAACCGGTCCTCGGTGACGTTGGCGGTCGGCCCGAGCTCGAGGTTGCGCTCTTCGAGGGCGCCCCAGACGATACCTGTCATTGTCGCGTACTCCCTCAGGCCGCTTCGATGAGCATGGCGCCGCCCTGGCCGCCGCCGATGCACTCGGTGGCGATGCCGCGCTTCAGCTCCATGCGCTTCATGGCGTTCACGAGATGCAGCACGATGCGGTTGCCGCTGGTGCCGACGGGATGGCCGAGGCTGATCGCCCCGCCGTCGACGTTGAGCCGGTCGCGGTCGATCGTGCCCATCGCGCCGTCGGTGCCGAGCACCTTGCGGCAGAACTCGTCGTCGCCCCAGGCGCGCAGGCAGGCGATGACCTGGGCGGCGAAGGCCTCGTTCAGCTCCCACAGCTCGACCTCGTCGAGGCCCATGCCGTGGCGCTTCAGGATCGCGCTCGAGCACATGACCGGGCCGAGGCCCATGATCGAGGGGTCGAGCGCCGACCACTCGCTGTCGCGGATCACCGCGAGCGGCGTCAGGCCGTGCTCCTTCACCGCCTCCTCGGAGGCGAGCACCACCCAGGAGGCGCCGTCGGTGATCTGCGAGGAGTTGCCGGGCGTCACCTTGCCGTAGGGCCGCTCGAAGACCGGCTTCAGCTTGGCGAGCCGCTCCACGGAGGAATCGCGGCGCACGCCGTCGTCGTGGTCGTAGACGGTGCCATCATTGGCGAAGGCGGGCTCGACCTCGTCCTTCAGCCAGCCCTCGTCCTGGGCGCGGGCGAGGCGCTGGTGGCTCTCGACGGCGTAGCGGTCGGCCTCCTCGCGCGAGATGTCGAAGATGTGGGCCAGCATCTCCGCCGTCTGGCCCATGTTCATTTCCACGATCGGGTCGGTCAGGCCGCGCTCGAGGCCGACCACCGGCTTCATCATGCCGGGGCGGAACTGCGCGGCGGCGCGCGCCCTGGCGCCGGCCGACTTCGCCTGGGCGAGGTCGGCGAACCACTCGACCGCGTCGCGCGAGTAGACGAGCGGCGAGTGCGACAGCGATTCCGCGCCGCCGGCGAGGATGAGGTTGGCGTGGCCCTCGCGGATGTAGCGGTAGCCGGTGTCGATCGACTGCATGCCGGAGCCGCAGTTTATCTGCACCGTGAAGGCCGGCATGTTCTCGCCCATGCCGAGCCTGAGCGCGGCGACGCGGGCGGGGTTCATCTCGTCGGCGATGACGTTGACGCAGCCGAGGATCACCTCGTCGAAGCTTTCGGGCGCCATCGGCTGGCGCAGGAGGAGCGGCCGGCCGCACTGCACGGCGAGGTCGACGGGCGTGAAGGGCCCGGGCTCGCCGCGGGCCTTGATGAAGGGGGTGCGGGCGCCGTCGACGATGTAGACGGGGCGTCCCGTGTCACGCTCGGCTGCTGGCACGGTCCTCGGTCTCCTTCCTCATGGTCCCGTGCGGCACGGGACCGGTGGTGTTCATTCCGCGGCGTGGGCCACCGCGGATCTCGGGCGCGCGCCCTTGGACAATTCGCCCGGCGCGAAGTCGTCGACGGTGCAGACTTCGGCGATCGCCGCCTCGGCGGCCTCCATCTTGCGCGCCTCGGCCTCGGTGATGACGCCCTTTTCCAGGCCTTCCGGCCATTCGAGACGCGCCTTCTTGAGCTTCTGGCGGATCGGCTCGACGGCGACCACGAGCTTCAGCGTGTGCTCGAGCCGGCCGATCTCGCCGTCCTCGTGGCCGATATAGAGGCCGTGACCCAGACGCTCGCGGGTCGCCGACGGTTCCAGAATGAGTTGCGCGCACTGCTGCACGAGCCTGTCGGAGGGGCCGCGGCGACGCAGGCCGTAGGGCAGGGTGACCAGGCGCAGGAGGCCGGCCGCCCAGCGCGCCGGCATGTTGCGGAAGATCTCGTCGAGCCGCGTCTCGATGCGCGCGAAGCCCTGCTCCATGCAGAGGTCGACGAGGGGGATGTCGTCGGCCTGCCGCCCCTCGTCCTCGAAGCGCTTGAGGACGGCGGAGAGCAGGAACAGCTCCGACAGCACGTCGCCGAGCCGCGCCGAGATCGATTCCTTGCGCTTCAGCGCGCCGCCGAGCGTCAGGAGCGCCATGTCGGCGCTGATCGCGAAGGCGGCGGAGTAGCGCGACAGGCTGGCATAGTGGTGCGACACGGCTCCCGCGTCGGGCTTCGGCCCGCCGCCGGTCAGGGCACGGCCCCAGGCGCGGAAGAAGGTCTTCACGGAGTGGCCGACATGGCCCCAGAAGGCCTGGTCGAAGGCGTCGAGCGCCTCGGCCTTGTCGTCGATCTGCAGCGCGTTCATCTCCTTGATCAGCCACGGATGGGCGCGGATCGAGCCCTGGCCGAAGATGATCAGGTTGCGCGTCAGGATGTTGGCGCC
The DNA here is from genome assembly GCA_963816555.1 of uncultured Alphaproteobacteria bacterium. Classification (GTDB taxonomy): domain Bacteria; phylum Pseudomonadota; class Alphaproteobacteria; order Rhizobiales; family Tepidamorphaceae; genus Lutibaculum. The sequence goes on from CAWFLD010000020.1 coordinate 205,116, forward strand.
CTCGACCGTGATGCCGACGGGAATGGCGCGGTAGAAGTGGCCGAGATAGTTGCGCGGCCCGTCGATGACGGTCTTGCCGCCGTGGATGTCCATCGCGTCGGTCAGCGTCTCGCGCATCCGGTAGGTGGCGTGCGCCTTCATGATGGCCGAGACGACGGCGGGGTGGTGGCCCTGGTCGAGGCCGGCGCAGGTGAAGCGGCGCGCCGCGTCGATCAGGTAGGCGGTGCCGGCGATCGGCCCCAGCCGCTCCTGCACGCCCTCGAACCTGCCGACGGGGATGCCGAACTGGCTGCGGATCCGGGCATAGGCGCCGGTCAGGCGCGCGGCGGCCGCCGCGGCCGCGGCCGCCTGCGAGGGCAGCGAGATGCCGCGGCCGGCGGCGAGCGCCGACATCAGCATCTTCCAGCCTTTGCCGACCTGCGCCTCGCCGCCGATGATGTGGTCGAGCGGGATGAAGACGTCGTGGCCCTCGGTCGGGCCGTTCTGGAAGAACTGCATGGCCGGCAGGTGGCGCCGGCCGGTCTCGACGCCCGGCAGGTCGGTGGGGATCAGCGCGACGGTGATGCCGCGGTCCTCCTCGCCGCCGAGGATGCCCTCGGGATCGCGCAGCTTGAAGGCGAGGCCGAGCACGGTGGCGATCGGCGCCAGCGTGATGTAGCGCTTCTTCCAGTTGAGGCGGATGCCGACGACCTCCTCGCCGTCGAACTCGTCGCGGCAGACGACGCCGGAATCGATCATCGCGGCGGCGTCGGAGCCGGCCTCGAGGCTCGTCAGGCCGAAGGCCGGCACCTCGCGCCCGTCGGCGAGGCGCGGCAGCCAGTGGTCGCGCTGCTCCTTCGTGCCGAACTGCATGAGAAGCTCGCCCGGCCCGAGCGAGTTCGGGACCATCACCGAGACGGCGGCGGCGACGGAGCGCGTCGAGACGGTGCGCACGACCTCCGAATGGGCGTAGGCGGAGAAGCCCAGGCCGCCATACTCCTTCGGGATGATCATGCCGAAGAACTTGTTCTTCTTCAGGAACTCCCAGGCCTCGGCCGGCAGGTCGCCGTCCTCCCAGGTGATGCGCCAGTCGTCGATCATGGCGCAGAATTCCTGGACGGGGCCGTCGAAGAAGGCCTGCTCGTCGTCGCTCAGGCGCGCCTGCGGCGTGTCGAGCAGCTTCTGCCAGTCGGGATTGCCGGTGAACAGCTCGCCGTCCCACCAGACGTCGCCGGCCTCGATGGCCTCGCGCTCGGTCTCCGACATCGACGGCAGGGCCGTCTGCGCCCAGCGGAAGATCGGCTTGGTGATGTAGTCGCGACGGAACGTTCGCAGCATGGCGTGGCCCTTCCTGAAGGCGAAAACCCGGCGGCGGCGCGCCCTGTTCCTGTTCTCGGACGGGACCATTCGTCTCATCGGCCGCCTGTCCACGCAATATAGGGAGCCCGAGGCGGGCGATAAATCGTGTCGTAGCGTAAGACGTGACGTTTCCGTAAACGTCAGCTTGCCTCGCCGACCACCAGCTGCACCCGCTCGCCGGCCATGCGCGCGCGCGAAACGTGGGTCGGCGTGCCGTCCGGCGCCGTGTTGAGCGCCTCGCTCACGAGCAGCGGCGCCCCGACCCGCACCGCAAGGAGCGTCGCCTCCTCGGGCGTCGCCGAGCGCGCCGTGATCCTCGTCTCACGCCGCACATAGTCGGCGACCCCGCAGGCGGCCAGCGACTTCGTGATCGAGCCGGTCCCGGCGTAGCGCTCCGCCAGGCCCTCGAAGCGCGGCAGCGGGAACCAGTGGGTCGCGAGGCTCATCGGCTGGCCGGAGGCGAGGCTCAGCGTCTCGAGCCGCAGCACCGGATCGCCCGGCGCGCAGGCCAGCGCCGCGGCGACCTCATCGGCGGCCGCCTCCGTGCAAGAGGAGAGGAAGCGCCCCTCCGGCTCGCGCGCCTGCGCCGAGACGATCTCGGAGAAGCGCGTCCGGCGGCCGATCGGATAGTCGATGCGGCCGCCGCCGACGACGGTGCCCCGGCCGCGCTCCGGCCGCACCAGGCCCTGCCCGGCCAGCTCGCGCAGCGCCCGCCGCACCGTGTGGCGGTTGACGGCGAAGCGCTCGCCGAGCGCCACCTCGCCCGGCAGCAGGGTGCCGGCGCGATGGATGCCGCTTTCGATCTCCTCGCGCAGGACGTCGGCGATCTGCCGCCACAGGGCGACGCCGCCGCGCCGGATGCGCATGTCCGTGCCGCTCGTCATCCGCGCGTCATACATCTGGCCTACCAGGTTGTATAGTTCTATAGACAAGTGATGCGACGGCGAGACGACGGATCCGGGCGATGATCGAGCAGGAGGCGGAGCGGGCGACGGCGGAGCGCAAGGCGGCGATGGCCGTTCTGGCGCAGGCGCCGGCGCCGATGCTGGCGGAGAAATGGGCGGCGATGGCCGGCCAGCCGGCATGGAGCTGGCTGCGCGAGCCGCAGGCCGGCCTCGTCATGGTGCGCGGCCGCACGGGCGGCGGCGGCGCGCCGTTCAACCTCGGCGAGGTGACGGTGACGCGCTGCGCCCTCGAGCTCGAGACCGGCCAGACGGGCTTCGCCTGGATCATGGGCCGCGACGCCGAGAAGGCGCGGCACGCCGCGCTGTTCGACGCGCTGTGGCAGGACGAGGCGCGCCGCGGCGAGATCGAGCGCGACGTGCTGGCGCCGCTGCGCGCGGCGATCGCGGCGGAGGACGCGCGCCGCGACGCCGAGACGGCGGCGACGAAGGTCGACTTCTTCACCCTGGTGCGCGGGGAGGATTGAGCGCGATGCCAGCCCTCACACGGGAAGGACGATGCCGATGAGCGCTTCCACCCTCTCCGGCGGCTTCGCCGAGCCGGTGCTCGACGCGCAGCGCGCCTTCCGGGCGGTCATGCAGGCGATGGCCCGGCCCGGGACGGTGCAGCCGCTCGGCGTGCTGCCGCGGCCGCCGGCGCCGCTGACGCCGGAGCTCGCGGCGGTGGCGCTGACCCTGATCGACCACGAGACGCCGGTCTGGCTCGGCTCCCCGCTTCGCGATCTCGACGAGGTGCGGCGCTGGCTCGCCTTCCACACCGGCGCGCCGGTCGTCGATGCGCCGGAGGAGGCCGACTTCGCCTTCGCCGCGAGCCCGCAGGGGCTTCCCGCCCTCTCCGCCTTCCGGCAGGGCACGGCGGAGTACCCCGACCTCGGCGCCACGGTGGTGCTCGGCCTGCCGTCGCTGGCCGGCGGCGTGCCGGTGCGGCTGGCGGGGCCCGGCATCGCGCGCGAGGCGGCCTTCGCGCCGGAGGGCCTGGCGCCCGGCTGGTGGCGCGAGCGGATCGCGATGCGCGACGCCTTCCCGCTCGGGGTCGACCTCGTCTTCTGCGCGAGAGGCCACGTCGCGGGCCTGCCCCGATCCACCCGCATCGAGACGATGGAGGCGGCCTGACATGTATGTCGCGGTGAAGGGCGGCGAGAAGGCGATCCGCAACGCCCACCGGCTGCTGGCCGACCGGCGGCGGGGCGCGCGCGACGTGCCCTCGATCACGCTCGAGCAGATCGTCGGGCAGCTGTCGCTGTCGGTCGACCGGGTGATGGCGGAGGGCTCGCTCTACGACCGCGAGCTCGCCGCGCTCGCCGTGAAGCAGGCGCGCGGCGACCTGATCGAGGCGATCTTCCTCGTGCGCGCCTACCGCACGACGCTGCCGCGGCTCGGCCACTCCGAGCCGGTCGACACGGGGGCGATGCGGATCCGGCGGCGGATCTCGGCGACCTACAAGGACATGCCGGGCGGGCAGCTGCTCGGGCCGACCTTCGACTACACGCACCGCCTGCTCGAGCCGGAGCTGACGGGCGAGGAGGCGGTCGAGGCGCCGGAGACGGCCGAGCCGTCGCCCGGGGCGGCGCCGCGCGTCACCGACATGATCGGCCACGAGGGGCTGATCGAGGAGGACGGCGAGGCGGCCTCGGACGAGGTCGGCGACCTGACGCGCGACCCGCTCAAGTTCCCGGCGGGCCGCGACCTCAGGCTGCAGGCGCTGGCGCGCGGCGACGAGGGCTTCCTGCTCGCGCTCGGCTACTCGACGCAGCGCGGCTACGGCCGCACGCACCCCTTCGTCGGCGAGATCCGCATGGGCGAGGTCGAGGTGGAGGTCTTCGCCGAGGAGCTCGGCTTTGCCGTGACGATCGGCCGGATCGAGGTGACGGAGTGCCAGATGGTCAACCAGTTCAAGGGCTCCGCCAAGGTCGCGCCGCAGTTCACCCGCGGCTACGGCCTCGTCTTCGGCCACCAGGAGCGCAAGGCCATGTCGATGGCGCTCGTCGACCGCTCGCTGAGGTGGCAGGAGCTCGGCGAGGAGGGCGGCGCGCCGGCGCAGGACGAGGAGTTCGTCATCTCGCACTCCGACAACGTGCAGGCGACGGGCTTCGTCGAGCACCTGAAGCTGCCGCATTACGTCGACTTCCAGGCGGAGCTCGAGCTGTTGCGCAAGATGCGCAAGGCGCACGAGGCCGATGACGAGCGGGAGGCGGCGGAATGACCGCTCCCGGCTACAACTTCGCCTTCCTCGACGAGCAGACGAAGCGGATGATCCGCCGGGCGATCCTGAAGGGCATCGCCATCCCCGGCTACCAGGTGCCGTTCGCCAGCCGCGAGATGCCGATGCCCTATGGCTGGGGCACCGGCGGCGTGCAGGTGACGGCCTCGATCATCGGCCCCGACGACACGCTCAAGGTGATCGACCAGGGCTCCGACGACACGACGAACGCGGTGTCGATCCGCTCCTTCTTCGCCCGCACCGCGAACGTCGCGACGACGACCCGCACGACGGAGGCGTCGATCATCCAGACGCGCCACCGCGTGCCGGAGACGCCGCTGACGGCGGACCAGATCCTCGTCTACCAGGTGCCGATCCCCGAGCCGCTGCGCTTCCTCGAGCCGCGCGAGACCGAGACGCGCAAGATGCACGCGCTGTCGGAATACGGGCTGATGCACGTCAAGCTCTACGAGGACATCGCCCGGCACGGCCACATCGCCACGACCTACGCCTATCCCGTGCTCGTCGACGGGCGCTACGTGATGGACCCCTCGCCGATCCCGAAGTTCGACAACCCCAAGCTCGGCGGCTCGCCGGCGCTGCAGCTCTTCGGGGCGGGGCGCGAGAAGCGGATCTACGCGCTGCCGCCCTTCACGGAGGTCGAGAGCCTCGACTTCGAGGACCATCCCTTCGAGGTGCAGCATTTCGACCGCCCCTGCGCGCTGTGCGGCGCAGGCGACGTCTATCTCGACGAGATCGTCACCGACGACGAGGGCGGGCGCATGTTCGTGTGCTCCGACAGCGACCATTGCGAGGAGCGCCGCGCGGCGGGCCACACGGGAGAGGCGGCATGACGGAGCCCCGGACGGAGGACGACCTGCCGCTGATGCGGGTCGGCGGCGTCTCGAAGTTCTACGGCGCGCGCGTCGGCTGCCGCGACGTGTCGTTCGAGTTGTGGCCCGGCGAGGTGCTGGCGGTGGTCGGCGAGTCGGGCTCGGGCAAGTCGACGCTCCTGTCGTGCATCTCCGCCCGCATGGTGCCGACCGCGGGCACGGTCGAATACCGCATGCGCGACGGCCGGATGCGCGGCATCTTCAGCCTCAGCGAGGCCGAGCGTCGGCTGCTGATGCGCTCCGACTGGGGCTTCGTGCACCAGGACGCGCGCGACGGCCTGCGCATGGGCGTCTCGGCCGGCGGCAATGTCGGCGAGCGGCTGATGGGGATCGGCGCCCGCAACTACGGCCGGATCCGCGACGAGGCGCTCGACTGGCTCGCCCGCGTCGAGATCGCCGTCGACCGCATCGACGACCGCCCGACGGACTTCTCCGGCGGCATGCGCCAGCGCCTGCAGATCGCCCGCAACCTCGTGACGGCGCCGCGCCTCGTCTTCATGGACGAGCCGACGAGCGGCCTCGACGTCTCGGTCCAGGCGCGGCTGCTCGACCTCCTGCGCGGCCTCGTCGCCGAGCTCGGCCTGTCGGCGGTCATGGTGACGCACGACCTCGCGGTGGCGCGGCTGATCTCCGACCGCATCCTCGTCATGCGCGACGGCCAGGTCGTCGAGGCGGGCCTCACCGACCAGGTGCTCGACGACCCGGCGGCGCCCTACACCCAGCTCCTCGTCTCCTCGGTGCTGCAGCCATGAGTTCCGACCCGAAGACCCGCCTGATCGTCACCGGCCTCGGCAAGGCCTTCGAGCTGCACCTGCAGGGCGGGCTCGGCCTGCCGGTGTTCGGCGGGCTCGAGTTCTCGCTCTCAGCGGGCGAATGCGTCGCCCTCGCCGGCCCCTCCGGCATCGGCAAGTCGACCGTGCTGCGCATGATCTACGGCAACTACCGGGTCGATGCCGGCCAGATCGTCGTCGTGGAAGGCGGCCGGCTGACCGACGTCGCGACGGCCGCGCCGCGGCGCATCCTGCAGCTGCGGCGCGACACGATCGGCTATGTCAGCCAGTTCCTGCGCGCCCTGCCGCGCGTGCCGGCGCTCGACATCGTGGCCGAGCCGCTGCGCGCCCGGGGCGTGGCGGCCGAGGAGGCGCGCGCCAGGGCGGCCGAGATGCTGAGCCGGCTATCCATCCCCGAGCGGCTGTGGAGCGTGCCGCCGGCCACCTTCTCCGGCGGCGAGCAGCAGCGGATCAACATCGCCCGCGGCTTCGTCGCCGACTTCCCGGTCCTGCTCCTCGACGAGCCGACCGCCTCGCTCGACGCGCAGAACGTCGAGCGGGTCTGCGGCCTGATCGAGGACCGCCGCGCCGCCGGCGCCGCGATCCTCGGCATCTTCCACAATTCCCGCCTGCGCGAGCGGCTGGCGATGCGCGAGATCGACCTCACGGCCTTCGCCGGCCGCGCCGCCGCCTAGAGCACCTCGTCCTTGAGCCAGAAGCCGGCATAGGCGGCGCGGAGGTAGAGGGGGCGCAGGCCGGGCAGGGGGAAGCGCGGCAGGGGCTTGCGCATCACGGCCGGCAGGACCTCCTCGGGCGGCTGGCCGGCGGCGAGCCGGGCGGCGGCGCGGCCGGACCAGCTCGACATCGCGACGCCGTTGCCGTGATAGGCGAGCGCGTGGATGACGCTTCCGTCGTCCGGGAGGCGGCCGACATGCGGCGTCAGGTCGGCGGCCATGCAGACGAAGCCGCGCCAGAAATGGCTGATCTCGACGTCCTTCCACTCCGGGAACAGCATGCCGAGGCGCTTGCGCATGTCGGCGCGCTTGGCGGCTTCCGTGCCGGGATCGGCCGACAGGCCGCCGCGCGAGCCGAGCAGCATCCGCTTGTCCGGCAGGAGCCGGAAATAGTGCAGCAGGTTGCGGCTGTCCGACGCCATGGTGTGCGAGGTCCAGCCCTGCGCCTCGAGCTCCGCCTCGCTCAGCGGGCGGGTGGTGATGACGTTGGAGAGCGCCGGCAGCACCTTCCCGGCCATGCCGGCGTGCAGGTCCTCGGTCGTGTAGCCGTTCGTGGCGACGACCACCTGGCGGGCCCGCAGCGTGCCGCCCGGCGTGTGCAGCACGTGGGTCTCGCCGTCCTTCTCCCACGCCTCGACGCCGCTCCGCCCGTGGATCCTCGCGCCGTGCCGGGCGGCGGCGGCGGCAAGGCCGCGGGCGTAGCGCAGCGGGTGCAGCCCGAAGCCGAGCGGCGTCGTGGCGGCGGCGTGGGCCTGCGGGCTGGCGAAGCCCGCCTCGCGCAGCTCCTCCTTGCCGTAGAGGCGCCCCTCGACGCCGAGGACGCGGCGCAGGAGCGCCAGATGCGCCTTCAGCCCCTCGACCTCGCCGGCCTTGTGGGCGATCTCGACGTCGCCATGGCCGGTGCGCTGGACGTCGATCTCCTCGCGCTCCGTCAGCTCCGCGACGAGCTCGATCGCCTCGCGCTGCGTCCGGTAGAACCGCGTCGCCTCCGCCTCGCCGACACGCTTGGCGATGGTTTCGTAGGAGACCTTCGACGAGCCGAAGCAGCAGAAGCCGCCATTGCGGCCCGACGCGCCCCATCCGGGCTCCGCCCGCTCGAGCACGCGCACGTCGAGCCCGTGGTCGCGCGCCAGGTGGTAGGCGGCCGACAGGCCGGTATAGCCGCCGCCGATCACCGCGACGTCGCAGCTCTGCGTGCCGGACAGCGGCGTGACGTCGGCCGCGAGCGGCGGCGCGCTGGCCGCCCAGTAGCTGTCGGCGGCGATCGCGGGATCGCTCGCCGAGGGGTGGTAGAGGTGGCGCATCCGGTTGTCGCGGCCCCTTTCGCTCCGCTCGTCTGGTGAAATGCGACATCAGCCGCCGGCCGCTCCGCCGTCAAGCGACGCAATGTCATGTGCCGTAACGGAACTCCGCGTCACGCAAACGCCATGCGCCTGAGAAGCGGCTGTCACGCACGGCCGTTAAGCCTTGCTCGACTGTGGCTCCGGCGAACCGCGGAAGGACAGGCGTGGCGGCGATCCAGATCAGCAAGCTATCGAAGACGTTCCGGGGCGGCACGCGCGCGCTGAGGGAGATCGATCTCGCCCTCGACGACGGCGAGATGGTCGCCCTGATCGGCGCGTCGGGCTCCGGCAAGTCGACGCTGATCCGCCACATCGCCGGCCTCGTGCCCGGCGATTCCGGCTCCGGCCGGGTCGAGGTCGGCGGCCAGCTCGTGCAGCACGGCGGCCGGCTGACGCGCGAGGCGCGGGCGCTGCGGCGCCATGTCGGCGTGATCTTCCAGCAGTTCAACCTGGTCAACCGGCTGTCGGTGCTCACCAACGTCCTGACCGGCCTGCTCGGCCACGTGCCGACGTGGCGCGGCACGCTCGGCCTGTTCACCCGCGCCGAGAAGCTCAAGGCCATGGCGGCGCTCGAGCGGGTCGGCATCGCGAAGACGGCGCGGCAGCGCGCCTCGACGCTGTCCGGCGGCCAGCAGCAGCGCGCGGCGATCGCCCGCGCCATGGTGCAGGGCGCCCGCATCGTGCTCGCCGACGAGCCGATCGCCTCGCTCGATCCCGGCTCGGCCAAGCGCGTGATGGAGACGCTCGCGAGCGTCAACCGCGAGGACGGCATCACCGTCCTCGTGTCGCTGCACCAGGTCGAGTACGCCCGCCGCTACTGCCCGCGCACCATCGCGATGCGGGACGGCCAGATCGCCTATGACGGGCCGAGCGAGGCCCTGACCTCCGACTTTCTGCGCGAGCTCTACGGCGAAGCCAGCGAAGAGCTCGTGCTGTCCGACGCGCCAGCGACCGTGGTGCCGATCCGGAACCCTGCCCGGGGCGTCGTCCTGGCGGGAGCCTGATCGCCCGGCCAGGCGGCCGGGCCCTCACGACACGAATGGTCAACCGACAAACGGGGAGAACGACATGAACTTCGTAGCGAAGGCGCTTGCCGCCACCGCGATCACCGCCGGGCTGATGGGCCCGGCGCTCGCCCAGACCGACGAGCTCAACTTCGGCATCATCTCGACGGAGTCGAGCCAGAACCTGAAGACGGTGTGGAATCCCTTCCTCGCCGACATGCAGAAGGGGACCGGCCTCAAGGTCAACGCCTTCTTCGCCTCCGACTATGCCGGCGTCATCGAGGGCATGCGCTTCGGCAAGGTCCAGGCGGCGTGGTTCGGCAACAAGTCGGCCATGGAGGCGGTCGACCGCTCGGGCGGCCAGATCTTCGCCCAGACCGTCGACGTCGAGGGCAACCCCGGCTACTGGTCGGTCCTGCTCACCCAGGCCGACAACGACAAGATCAACTCGCTCGACGACGTCATGACCTGCGACAAGTCGCTCGACTTCGGCCTCGGCGACCCGAACTCCACGTCGGGCTTCCTCGTCCCGACGACCTTCATCTTCGCCGAGAACGGCGTGACGCCGCAGGACTGCTTCAAGACCGTCCGCAACGCCAGCCACGAGGCGAACGCGCTGGCCGTGGCCAACGGCCAGGTCGACGTCGCCACGAACAACACCGAGAACCTGCGCCGCCTGGAGGTCACGAACCCCGAGGCCCGCAAGAAGGTCAAGGTGATCTGGCAGTCGCCGCTCATCCCGTCCGACCCGCTGGTGTGGAAGAAGGACATCTCGGACGAGCTGAAGCAGAAGATCTACTACTTCATCATGACCTACGGCCGCATCGGCACGCCGGAGGAGATCACGCACGCCCGCGAGGTCCTGAAGGGCCTGGGCTGGGCGCCGTTCAAGCCGTCCTCCGACGCGCAGCTCTACCCGATCCGGATCATGGAGATCACCAAGCAGATGTCCAAGATCCAGGCCGACGAGACGATGTCGGACGAGGAGAAGAAGGCCGAGCTCGACAAGCTGCAGGCCCAGAAGAAGGACGTGCAGCAGATGATGGAGAGCGTCCCGCAGGCTTCGTGAGCCGCGGGAAACCGCCAAACCGAGGGCGCCGGGTCTCCGGCCCGGCGCCCGCCCCGATCCCTCAAGGACCGAAGAAGCATGGCCGCCGTCACCCAGACACGCGAGACAGCGATCGCGCTGCCGCCCAGGTCGCTCTCCGAGCGCATCTATCCGGTCGTGGTGTGGGGCGGGCTCCTCCTCGTGCTCGTCTGGAGCTGGGGCCCGGCCGAGATGTTCCGGCTGCCGCACCTGTTCACCGACGCCGGGAACATGGCCGAATATGCCGGCGGCTTCCTGCACCCCGCCTTCCGGCACTGGAAGACCTATGTCGACGAGATGGTCCTCACCGTGCAGATCGCGGTCTGGGGCACGGTGCTGTCGATCGTCTTCGGCATTCCCTTCGCGCTCCTGTCGTCGTCGAACATCGCGCCGATGTGGGTCGTCCAGCCCGTGCGCCGGCTGATGGACGCGACGCGGGCCATCAACGAGCTCGTCTTCGCCGTCCTGTTCGTCACCGCCGTCGGCCTCGGCCCGTTCGCCGGCGTGCTCGCGCTCTTCGTCCACAACACCGGCATCGTGTCGAAGCTCTTCTCGGAGGCCGTCGAGGCGATCGACCCGCGGCCCGTCGAGGGCATCAAGGCGACCGGCGCGACCCGCCTGCAGGAGATCGTCTTCGGCGTGGTGCCGCAGGTCCTGCCGCTGTGGATCTCGTTCTCGCTCTACCGGTTCGAGACGAACGTGCGCTCGGCCACCGTGCTCGGCATCGTCGGCGCCGGCGGCATCGGCCAGGTGCTCTTTGAATCGATCCGCAGTTTCCTCTATGCCGAGACGGCCGCGATCATCCTCGTCGTCATCGTGACGGTGTCGATCGTCGACATCATCTCCGCGCAGCTGCGCAAGGTTGCGATCTGAAACGCCCGCTCATGCGCCACGCCGTCTACTACGCCCCGGATCCCGACGAGCCGCTGCACGCGCTCGCCGCGCAATGGCTCGGCCGCGACGCCGTGACCGGCGAGGCCGTCGAGCCGCCGGACCTGATGCCGCACGACGAGCATGCGGCGCTCGTCGCGGCGCCGGCGCGCTACGGCTTCCACGCCACGCTGAAGGCGCCCTTCGTGCTGGCCGACGGGTTCGGCGAGGACGACCTCGCCGCCGCCGTGGACGAGCTCGCGGGCGAGGTCGGGGCGGTGCGCATACCCGTCCTGTCGCTGCGCCGCCTCGGCCGGTTCTTCGCGCTGGTGCCGGCGGTGCCGTCGCAGCCGCTGAACGACCTCGCCGCACGTGTCGTCGCCGATCTCGACCGCTTTCGCGCGCCGCCCGCCGAGGCCGAGCTCGCCCGGCGACGCGAGGCGACGGAGCTGACGGGACCGCAGGAGGCGAACCTGCGCCGCTGGGGCTACCCTTACGTGATGGACGAGTTCCGCTTCCACCTGACGCTCACCGGGCCGGTGCCGGCGGAGCGGGCGGAGCGCGTCGAGGCGGCGCTCGCGGAGCATTTCGAGCCGGTCATCGGGCGCTCGCTCGTCGTCGACCGGCTCTGCGTCTTCGTCGAGCCGGCCCCTGGCGCGCCGTTCGCGATGAAGGACGCGCATCCGATCCGGCGCAGGCTCGGCTCGGGCGTCGTCCGCTTGGAGCAGTTTTGAGCCGATGAGCCAGATCACCGTCCGCAACGCCCGCATCGTGCTGCCCGACGAGATCGTCGAGGGCGACCTCCGCGTCGAGGACGGCCGGATCTCGGGCTTCGGCGCGGCCGGCGCGCTGCCGCCCGGGGCCGAGGACTTCGAGGGCGACTACCTGCTGCCGGGCTTCGTCGAGCTGCACACCGACCATCTCGAGACGCATTTCGCGCCGCGGCCGGGCGTCAGGTGGAACCCGATGGCGGCGGTCCAGGCGCACGACGCGCAGGTTGCGGGCTCGGGCATCACCACCGTCTTCGACGCCCTGCGCGCCGGCACCGACGAGGATGTCGGCAAGCTCGGCAACGAGATGCAGAGCCTCGCCGCCGCGATCGCCCGCGGCCGCGAGGAGGACCGGCTGCGCGCCGAGCACTTCATCCATTTGCGCTGCGAGATCGGAACGCCCGACGTGGTCGCCGAGATCGAGCCCTATCTCGCCGACCCGGTGGTGCGGCTGATCTCGCTGATGGACCACACGCCGGGGCAGCGCCAGTTCGCCAGCGTCGACAAGTACCGCCAGTACTACCAGGGCAAGTTCGGCCTCTCCGACGCCGAGATGGAGCGCTTCATCGCCGAGCGGCTCGACCGGCACCACCGCTTCGCCGCGGAGAGCCGGGCCGCCGTGGTGGCGCGCTGCCGCGGCGGCGCGATCGCGCTGGCGAGCCACGACGACGCGACCGTGGCGCATGTCGAAGAGGCCGTCGAGGCGGGCGTCGTCATCTCCGAGTTCCCGACCACGATGGAGGCGGCCAGCGCCGCCCGGGCGGCCGGCCTGAAGGTGCTGATGGGCGCGCCGAACGTCGTGCGCGGCGGCTCGCACTCGGGCAACGTCGCCGCGGCGGACCTGGCGGAGGCCGGCCTGCTCGACATCCTCTCCTCCGACTACGTGCCGATGAGCCTTCTGATGGCGGTCTTCCTCATGCCCGCCCTCGTGCCGGGCATGAGCCTGCCGCACGCCGTCGGCCTCGTCTCCCGCGGGCCGGCCGAAGCCGTCGGCCTCGACGACCGCGGCGCGATCGCGCCGGGGCGCCGCGGCGACTTCATCCGGGTGCGCCACGACGGCGACCTGCCGGCGCTGAAGGGCGTGTGGCGCGAGGGAAGGCGGGTGGCGTGACGGCGATCGGGGGCCCGGGCAGCTTCGTTGCGGTGGTCGGCCCCTCCGGCGCCGGCAAGGACACGCTGATCTCGCTCGCCCGCGAGGCGCTGAGCGCCGAGCCGCGCGTCGTCTTCGTCCGCCGCATCGTCACGCGCAGCGCCGACCCGCGCATCGAGGACCACGACGCGGTGTCGCGGGAGGCCTTCGAGGAGGCGCTCGGCGGCGGCGGCTTCTCGCTGCACTGGCGCGCCCACGGCCTCGACTACGCGCTGCCGGCCTCGCTCGACCGCGCCATCGGCGAGGGCCGGGTCGCCGTGGCGAACCTGTCGCGCAGCGTGCTCCTGGAGGCGGCGGCGCGCTGGCGGCGTCTCCTCGTCGTCAACGTCGACGCGCCGGAGGAGCTGCGGCGCGCCCGCATCGCCGCGCGCGGCCGCGAGCAGGGCGCCGACACGGCCGAGCGCCTGGCCCGCCGGGTGGCGCTGCCGGCGGAACTCCGCGTCGTCACCATCGTCAATGACGGCCGCCCCGAGGAGGCGGCCGCGAGGCTGACGGCGCTGCTCGTCGCGGAGCTGGCGTGAAGCGCCGCCTATAGCGGCTTCAGCCCCGCCTCGATCTCGGCGCGGCGCGGCTCGAGGAAGGGCGGGAGCGCCAGGCGCTCGCCCATCGTCTCGGCCGGCTCGTCGGCGTCGAAGCCCGGCCCGTCCGTCGCGATCTCGAAGAGCACGCCGTTCGGCTCGCGGAAATAGAGGCTTCGGAAATAGTACCGGTCGACCTTGCCGCTGAACGGCACGCGCGCCTGCTTCAGCCGGTCGGCCCAGCCGTCGTAGTCGCCGTCCTCGGAGCGGAAGGCGACGTGGTGGACGCCGCCGGCGCCGGGCCGCGCCGGCTCGAGGTCCGGCCGCACCGCGACGTGCAGCTCGGCCGCCGCGCCGCCCTCGGCCATCGCGAAGACGTGGACCGTGTGCTCCGGGCTCTCCGGGTCGGGATAGGTCCCGGATCGGGCGCATCAGCATCAGCTGCTCCGCCACGATGTCGGTCGGCTGCAGCTCCGGCACCGTCATGGTGATCGGCCCGAGCCCCCGGATCTGGTGCTCGGCGGGAACGGGGCTCTTCTCCCACGGATGCGCCTCGCCGGCGCCGCCGTCGTCGACGAGCGACAGGCGCTGGCCTTCCGGGTCCTCGAAGTCGAGCACCTGCCGGCCGGCGCGCTCGGCGATCTCGCCGTGCGCCACGCCGTGCTCGGCGAAGCGCGCCGCCCACCACTCGAGGCTCGCCGCGCTGCCGACCCGGAAGGCGGTGCGCGTCACCGTGCGGCTGCCGCGCTGCTCGCGGGCCGCCGGCCAGTCGAAGAAGGTGATGTCGCTGCCGGGGCTGCCCGCGCCGTCGCCGTAGAACAGGTGGTAGGCGGTCACGTCGTCCTGGTTGACGGTCTTCTTCACGAGCCGCATGCCGAGCGTGTTCGTGTAGAAGTCGAAATTGCCCCTGGCGTTCGCGGTGACCGCCGTCAGGTGGTGGATGCCCTTGAGCTGCATGGTGCTCGCCCTCCTGGAGTGCGTGGAGCGCAGGGTCCGCATCCGCGGCCCCGGCCGTGTCCCACCCTTGATATCGCCCTCCCGGCGCCCGCTGTCGACGGGGCGGGCCGGCAACATATTGTTGCGCCGACGGCGACGGTCGGCGCCGCGGGACGGGAGGCGAGGAGAACGGGAGGCCAAGAGAACGCGAGGCCACGAGAACGGGAGGCCAAGAGTTGCCCTGACGGCGACGCTCGGCGCCACGGGGCGGGAGGCGAAGAGAACGGAAGGCGAGGAGAGACGGGAGGCGAAGAGAGGCGAGGCGAGGCGAGGCGCGTCGTGACGGCCGCGCCCGGCCGGCGCCGCACGCGGCTCGCAAGCCGGACGGCCCGCTCTGGCCGCCACCCCGTCCCCGCAGTCCCGACGCGCGGGACGTCTGGCTCCGCAGCCGATGCGCGCGCTGCGGATGCACGTCCTGCCGGCCACGTCCCTCTCTGGGCGCTTCCCTCTGGGGCGGTTCCCGCGCCGCGGGCGGGAGCCCGGCGGGCCCGCACAACGGCTGCGACACCTCGCCTGCGGCACCTCGGCTTCGCTCCATGCGATCGCCCGACGGGGCGCGAACGGCCTGACGAGCCTCGCGGCGTTTCTGCGCCGGGGAGAACGGGAAGAGCGTGAGAACCCCTCTTGTCTCCCGGGTCGATACCGATTAGGTAGGGCGCGCCCCCGACAGGCATGGTGTCGAAGCGACGGAGAGGTGCCGGAGTGGTCGAACGGGGCGGTCTCGAAAACCGTTGAGCGCGCAAGCGTTCCGAGGGTTCGAATCCCTCCCTCTCCGCCATCCCCTAAGTCATTGATTTTCCTGCTCAGATCGGCCTGATCGGCTCCCGTTCTGTCACAGCGTCCTGTCACACTTTTCGTGGGGCGTTTGTGCCTTGCCAAGGAATTCCACACCCTTCCTCCAGCGGCGGGGAACAGTCTTCTGGTTCCGCAGGACGGTTCCTTCGGACCTCGTCCCCCGCCTCGGGAAAACGGACATCCGGTGCTCGCTCAGGACGAGGGAGGCGCAGGATGCGAGGCGAAGGGCGTGGGCACTCGTGCCGGTCATCGAGGAAGCATTCGAGACGCTGCGGCGTTCGGGCCTGGGGCCCGATGCGCGCGGCGCCCTGTGTGCGATCCTCGACCAGGTGATGGACGACTTCGACCGCGACGGCATCCAGTGGGCGGAGCGCCTGAAGTACCGCGCGCTCATGGACAGCCTCGACGCCGGGGAACCCATTCGTCGAAAGGCATCGCTGCATGAGCCTGCGCGCGTGCTCGAGGCGGCGGGTGCCGAGGGTGTTCCTTCGCTTGCTGCGGAGATTTCCCCCGAAGACGAGCGTGTTCCGGCGGCTGCGCCGGTGCAGGCAGGTCCGGCGAAGGACACGGCGCCGGCCAACATGGCCGCCCTGGCGCCCTGGCTGAAGACCTTAGCTCGACTTTGTACGTTTTTTCGTCAGGTCCAGGTCCAGAAGATGCCCTCGTTGGCGATGAACTCGAGCGCGTCGTCGAGGGGCAGGACGACACCGCCCATGTCGTCGACGTCCTCCCATTTGCGGCGGTGTGACCAGTAGCCCAGCCGGACCTCGTCACCGCTGCCTGTCGGCTTGAGCCGGGCGATCGGCGCCTCTGTCGCCAACAGGTAGAGGTGGTAGGCGCCCTTGTCCTCATAGAAGCCGACGCCGCCACCATTGGCGTCGTCGAAGGCCTCGATGCGGGCGGCGATATCGTCGTGCTGCATGGGGCGATCATACGCAGGAATGCCGCGAGCCGGCTGATTCATTTCGCCGCGGCGTACCGGCTTGCGTGCGGGGCGGCAAAGGATTCGAAGCATGGGATGCAACATCATCCTGTCTTTCCGCCGTCACCGGCCGATCCCGTTCCCCAGATCCTGCGCGACTGGCTGCAGACGCTGCGCCCGTACTTCACGGCTCCCAGCTGGGAGCACGTGCTCGTCCTGGTGATGGGCGCCGTGCTGGCGCCGGGCAAGCGCACCGTCAGCGCCTGCCTCAGGATGACGGGGCGCGCCGAGGCGAAGAACTTCTCGAGCTACCATCAGCTCCTCAACCGCGCCCGCTGGGATACCCGCGCCATGGCGCGTCGCCTGCTGGTCATGGTCATCGACCGCCTCGTGCCGGATGGTCCGGTGGTGATCGGGATGGACGACACCATCGAGCGCCGGTGGGGGCGCAGGATCACCGCGCGCGGCATTTATCGCGACCCTGTGCGCTCCAGCCATGGCCACTTCGTCAAGCGCGGGTTGCGCTGGTTGAGCTTCATGGTGCTGACGCCGGTTCCCTGGGCAGGCGTCGTAAAGGCCCTGCCAGTCTTGACCCTGCTCGCTCCGTCGGAGCGCTCCGACCACCAGCGTGGCCGAAGGCACAAGCTGCTGACCGACTGGGCCCGCCAGGGTGCGCTCCAGCTCTGCCGCTGGTTGCCCGGCCGCGACATCGTCTTCGTCGGCGACAGCAGCTTCGCCGTCCATGAGCTGGCGCATGCCCTCGACAGCCGAGCAACCCTCATCAGCCCGCTGCGGCTCAAACGCCAACCTGTTCGCCCCTCCGCCCAAGCGCGATGCGCACACGGTCGGGCGGCCGGCGCCAAGGGGGCTCGAGTTACCGAAGTTGAAGACGCTGCTCTCGAACCCTGCCACGCCCTGGCGAAGGATCACCGTGTCCTCCTGGTACGGCCGCAAGGAAAACAAGACGCTCGAGATCACCTCGGACACCGCCTTGTGGTACCGCCGCGGCACGCCGCCAAGGCCGGTCCGTTGGGTGCTCATCAGGATGCCGAAGGCAAGCGTGCCCCGCAAGCCTTCTTCAGCACCGACACCACGCTCGATCCCGCCGAGATCATCGCGCTCTTCGTCCGGCGATGGCAGGTCGAGGTCACCTTCGCCGAAACTCGCGCCCATCTGGGCGTCGAGACCCAGCGGCAATGGTCCGACAAGGCGATCAACCGGACCACGCCCGCCCTGCTCGGCCTCTACAGCCTCGTCTCGCTGTGGGCGTGCGACCTGCTGACCCCATCGAGCGTTCCCCACGCCGGCCAGCATGGTATCGAAAGACCAGCCTCACCTTCACCGACGCCATCGGCGCGGTCCGTCTCGCCCTGTGGGTCGGCGACATTTACCGACACTCACCGCCAAACCCGGAACGGCACAGAATCCCGCCCGACCGCCTCGTGCGTATGGCTGAAGCCCTCTGCTTCGCCGCGTGATGTACAAAGTCGAGCTTCAGTGTCTAGACTCGGAATATCATGAGGGATAGCAGTACCTCGCGAGCCTCCGGGTGAGCATCGGAATGTGGGCGATCGTGGTCCAAGCCTGGGAGCTCTCGATTGTTTTCTCCCAGTCCTTGGCGAGGCGGCGGCACCGTCCGAGCCAGGCGAATGTCCGTTCGACCACCCAGCGTCGGGGAAGAACCTCGAAGCCCTTTGCTGTGTCGGATCTCTTGATGATCTCGAGCGTCCAGTCGCCGAGCCTGTCGAGTTCGCCTTGCAGTTTTGGACCGGCGTATCCGCCGTCGGCGAAGACGTGACGGAGCCAGGGATGGCTCCGCCTGATCGAGGCGAGGACGGCGGGGGCGCCGTCGCGGTCCTGCACATCAGCGGCATGAACGACGAGGCCGACCATCAGGCCGAGCGTGTCGGTGATCACGTGTCGCTTCCGCCCGTTGATCTTCTTGCCGGCGTCGAAGCCCCGCTCACCGCCGCTTTCGGTGGTCTTCACGCTTTGGCTGTCGATGACGCCGGCCGAAGGGCTGGCGCTGCGGCCTTCCAGCTCCCGCGCCGCTATGACCAGGTAGTGGTTGATCCGGTCCAGAAGGCCGAGGGGAAGGTGGGAGTAGCCTAACTACGCGTCCATCAAACCGGCAGCAGGCCAGACTGCGCATTCCACGGATCGTGGGCGGTCGGGTCAAGCGGTTTCGTTCGGCTGAGGATCTTTCGCATGCTTTCTCCGCTGCTATGCGGGGTGAAATTCTGAGGCAAACTCTTATCTTATATCTGCGTCGAACGGTTCCACGCCAACACCTCGTAGGGGTGGTATGGCATCTTGTCGTGGGGCATGAGCATCCCTGGCAAGGACTGGTTCCGTTCCGATTGATCTACCAAATTGGCGAGCTTGGCTTGAAACACAACGAAAAGACTTTTCAGGAACGCCGCGCTGCTGCCAGCGCGGCCAAGGCCTCCCTTCTGGAGAAGGTGAAGGCGAAGCAGAATGACCCGGCAGTCGAGCGGAAACGCGAAGAGCGCGCGGCCGCCGCTGCCGCCAGGGCGGAGCGGCAGGCCGCCAAGCAGGAGGAGCGGAAGAGGCTGGAGTTGGAAGAGGCCGAGCGGGCGGCTGAACAGGCAGCTCAGGATGTAGCCGACGAAGAGGTCCGAATTGCCCACAAGAACAGGCTCGCGCGCCAGACCGTGGAAGATGAAGCGGTCCGCAAGGCGGCACGGGACGTGCGCTACGCTGCACGAAAGCAACGCCAGAAGTAGCGCTCGGACCCCGGACTTGCTCCAGCGAGGTCGCCATTGTCAACGCCGCCTGAATTCTCGCCAGGAGTGGCGAAGTAAAAAACCCCAGTTCGACCGCTCAGAGCGTCCCGGCGGGTAGCCATTTTTGGGCGGTCAGCCGCGGCGGTGGGGTGCGGGCTGAGCGGGACGTGTCGCCGCTACCGGATCGAGACCATCCGTTCGGACGGGCGCATCGATGGGGCGGACCTGTCCATCGCTGCGCTCAATGGCCGGATCGCCGCTTGCCATGGCCGAATTGCTGCCCGTCATCGAGGCGGTGATGGTCTGGAAGCCGAACGGGGAACCGGCGGCGAACGACACCCCGAATTTCAGGCCTTGATCTTCTCGATCAGGGTGACGCCGGGCAGCCCGTCGAAATGCGCGTCGCAGGTCAGCAAGGTAGCGCCCTTCGCGCGGGCGGTTGCGAAGATGATGGCGTCGGCGGTCGCAAGCTTGTGTTCCCGGC